>NZ_VUKD01000002.1 GCF_009193155.1 Georgenia subflava | reverse complement strand
GAACTGCTGACTACTTGCGTACCCTTCCATCAGGGGCCTCCATCGTCGTTGAGAGTGAAGCCACCTCCAGGATCTACCTCTGGAGGGACTCCCGAGGAGCGGAGGCCCCGCTCCTTCATGCCATCACTACTTTCAGAGCAGCTCGGACCGGAAGACCTCACCCCGCGCATCCGGCGAGCCGGCCGCAGCGGGCCGTGCGGTCATTCGTTCAGTAGAGGGCCCGGGCCCAGCGCTGTTCGATGCTCAGAACAGCACGGTGGCGTAGGTGCCGACCCGGCGGAAGCCCACGCGGTCGTACAGCGCCAGGGCCGCGGTGTTGTAGCTGTTGACGTACAGCGAGACGGTCGGCGCGAGCCGCGCCCGGACATCTGCCACGACGGCGGCCATGCCGGCGCTCGCCAGGCCCTGGCCGCGGTGGTCGGGATGGACCCACACGCCCTGGATCTGCGCGACGCCCAGCGCGAGGGCGCCGACGTCGGCCTTGAAGATCACCTCGTCGCGGTCGATGCGCACGTAGGTCCGGCCGTTGGCGACGAGCTCGGCCACGCGGGCCGCGTACGCGCCGCCCACGACCGTGGGGTCGTAGCCGACCTCCTCGGTGAACATGGCCACGCTGGCCGGCACCACCTCGGCCAGCTCGTCCCGCTGCGCCAGGCGCACCGCCGGGTCGGCGGGCACCGCGGGATCGCCGTCGATCACCATCGACGGCTGGTCGGGGCGGACCTCGCGCGGCCGCGTCCACACCGGCGCGAGGCGGTCCCACAGGGACAGCACCTCCTCGGCCGGCCCGACGATGGAGGAGCAGCGCCGGCCCCGCCGTCGCACGTGCTCGACGAGGTCGTCCATGAGGAGCTCGCCCACCTGCACGGGGACGAGGTTCGCCCCGGCCCAGCACAGGCCCGCGGGCCCGGCGTCGGGGTCGTCGCTGCCGAAGATGCCGAGCAACTCGGTGCCGGGCGGGCCGGGCTCGCCGAGCCGCTCGGCCTGCACGCCCGCCAGGACGGCGCCGACCGGGTCCCGCAGGCACACCGCCAGGGCGGCGTCGCGGTCACCGGCGTCGAGCGGCCGGACCGTCGGGACCGACCTGCGCCACAGCGCCACGGCGGGAGCCTGCCGTCAGCTGACCGTGACGACGGGAGCGGCGCCGGGCGTCGGACCGCCCGCCGGCTCACCCATCTCGGCCGCGATGCGGGTCGCCTCGGCGATGAGGGTCTCGACGATCTGGTCCTCCGGCACGGTCCTGATGACCTCGCCCTTGACGAAGATCTGCCCCTTGCCGTTGCCCGAGGCCACCCCGAGGTCGGCCTCACGGGCCTCGCCCGGTCCGTTGACGACGCAGCCCATCACGGCCACCCGCAGCGGGACCGTCATGCCCTCCAGGCCCGCGGTGACCGAGTCGGCGAGCTCGTAGACGTCGACCTGCGCGCGTCCGCACGAGGGGCAGGAGACGATCTCGAGCTTGCGCGGCCGCAGGTTGAGCGACTCCAGGATCTGGTTGCCGACCTTGATCTCCTCCACCGGCGGGGCGGAGAGCGACACGCGGATGGTGTCGCCGATGCCCTGGCTGAGCAGCGCCCCGAAGGCGGTCGCGGACTTGATGGTGCCCTGGAACGCGGGCCCCGCCTCGGTCACCCCGAGGTGCAGCGGCCAGTCGCCCCGCTCGGAGAGCATCTGGTACGCGCGCACCATGACCACCGGATCGTTGTGCTTCACCGAGATCTTGAAGTCGTGGAAGCCGTGCTCCTCGAAGAGGGAGGCCTCCCAGACGGCGGACTCGACGAGCGCCTCAGGGGTGGCCTTGCCGTACTTCTCCAGCAGCCGCTTGTCCAAGGAGCCGGCGTTGACGCCGATCCGCAGCGAGACCCCGGCGTCGGAGGCGGCCTGGGCGATCTCCTTGACCTGGTCGTCGAACTTGCGGATGTTGCCCGGGTTCACGCGCACCGCGCCGCAGCCGGCCTCGATCGCGGCGAAGACGTACTTCGGCTGGAAGTGGATGTCCGCGATCACCGGGATCTGGGACTTCTTGGCGATGATCGGCAGCGCCTCGGCGTCCTTGTCGGTCGGGCACGCGACCCGCACGATGTCGCAGCCGGACGCCGTGAGCTCGGCGATCTGCTGGAGGGTGGCGTTGATGTCGTGCGTCTTCGTCGTGGTCATCGACTGCACGGAGACGGGGGCGTCGCCACCGACGTCGACCGAACCCACCCGGATCTTGCGCGTGGGGCGCCGCGGCGCGAGCACGGGAGGCGCTTCCTTGACCGTCGGCATTCCGAGAGAGATGGGAGTCGTCACGCGCCCCAGTATCGCACCCGGGTCGTCACGTACCCACCCGGCGGGGAGTGAGAGCGGTCATGGGGGCCGGGACGAGCCGGCCCCGCGGTCCCCCGCCGGCCGCCGGCCGAGCCCTTCCGACACAGGTCAGCCGGTCAGGCTCAACGGGTTGACGATGTCCGCGTACGCCAGCAGCACGCTCATGCCCAGCAGGAGGGCGACGACGACGTACGTCGCCGGCAGCAGGCGTGCGGTGTCCACCGGGCCGGGGTCCGGCCGCTCGCTCCAGAGCGCGATCCGCCGACGGGCGCCCTCCCACAGCGCGCCGGCGATGTGTCCGCCGTCGAGCGGGAGGAGCGGGATCAGGTTGAACACGAAGAGCGCCATGTTCAGCGAGACGAGGAGCGAGAGCATGTCGGCGGAGCGCTCGGGCAGCCCGTACCCCTCGCCCTCCAGCGAGGCGATCTCGCCGGCGAAGCGCCCCACCCCGACCAGGCCGACGACGCCAGGCTCGCGCTCTTCGGTGCCGAACGCGGCCTGGGCGATGTCCACCAGGCGCTGCGGGAGGGTCACGACGATCTCGACGGTGGCGGTGAAGGTGCCCCAGACCAGGCCGGGCACCTCGGTGACGGGCTGGCGCACGAGCTCGAAGGTCGGCCCGATGCCCACGTAGGGCCGCATCTCGGTGACCGGCTCGCCGTCACCGTCGAGGACCACCTCGCCGGCGTCGTCGACGACCGGACGCTCGGCCGCCTCGGGGGTCACGGTGACGGCGACCTCCTCGCCGTCGCGCAGGACGGTGACCTCGGTCGGTCCCGTGCCGCCGTCGGCGATCACCGTGGCGATGTCCTGCCAGGCGGTGACTTCGGTGCCGCCCCAGAGCAGGACCTGGTCGCCCGCCTGCAGACCGGCCGCGGCACCGGGGGCGGCCGGGTCGCTCGCGGCGCACTCGGTCTGCGCCGGGTCGTCGGGCACGCACTGCTGCACGACGCCGAGGGTGGTGGTGTACTGCCCGACGCCGAGGCCGACCGCGAGCGCCCCGAGCAGGACGGCCGCGATGAGGAGGTTCATCGTGGGTCCGCCAAGCATGACGACGAGCTTCTTCGGCACGCTCAGCCGGTAGAAGGCGCGGTGCTCCTCACCCGGCCCGATCTCCTCCAGCGCGGCCGCGCGGGCCTCCTCGACCACGGTGGCCCGCCCGTCCCGGCGCCGGCGCGCGACCCCGCGTGCCGGGGGGTACATGCCGACCATGCGCACGTAGCCGCCGAGCGGCAGCGCCTTGACGCCGTACTCGGTGCCGTTCACGGTGCGCGAGAACAGGGTCTTGCCGAAGCCGACCATGTACTGCGGGACCTTGACGCCGAACCGCTTGGCGGGCACCAGGTGCCCGATCTCGTGCAGCGCGATCGAGAGCAGCAGGCCCACCGCGAGGATGAGCACCCCGATGACGAAGTCCACGGCTCTTCTCTCCTTCGGGCGGTTCGGCTTGCGGTGCGGGCGGGCGTCGGGCGGAGCCGGACGCGTCGGGCGGACAGACGTGGTGGGTCCATCATCCTCCGCGAACCTGGGAGGCTGCTGGACCGCTCGGGCGCGGAGCCAGGCTGCCCGGTCGCGGGGGCAGGCTGCTCGGGCGGGAGGCGGGCCGCCCGGGCGCGGGGCGGGCTGCTCGGCGCGGGGCCAGGCAGCTGGGGCGCGGGGCCAGGCAGCTCAGGCGCGGCGGGCGACGAGCTCGTCCGCCCGGGCGCGTGCCCAGTCCTCGGCGCCGAGGACGACGTCGAGGTCGAGCCGCTCCCCTGGGGCACCGTCGTGCGCGGCGAGGACCTCCTCGACGACGTCGACGATGCCCAGGTAGTCCAGGCGCCCGTCGAGGAAGGCGGCCACGCACTGCTCGTTGGCGGCGTTGAGGACCGCCGGGTGGGTGGCCGAGGCCGCGGCGGCGTCGCGTGCCAGCCGCACCGCCCCGAAGACGCCCTCGTCGAGCGGCTCGAACGTCCAGGCGGTGGCCTCGTCCCAGCGGCACGGCTGAGCCACCCGCTCGGCACGCGCGGGCCAGGTCAGGCCCAGGGCGATGGGCAGCCGCATGTCCGGCGGCGAGGCCTGGGCGATGGTCGAGCCGTCGTGGAACTCCACCATGGAGTGCACCACCGACTGCGGGTGGACCACCACGACGACGTCCTCGGCCGGGACGTCGAACAGCAGGTGCGCCTCGATCAGCTCGAGCCCCTTGTTGACCATCGTGGACGAGTTGACGGTCACCACCGGCCCCATCGCCCAGGTGGGGTGCGCCAGGGCCTGCGCGGGGGTGACCGTGGCCAGCTCCTCACGGGTCCGCCCCCGGAACGGGCCGCCCGAGGCGGTCAGGACGATCCGTCGGACCTCCGTGCGGCCGGTGACGACCTCGCTGGTCATCCCCTTCTCGTGCCGGCCGGAGCGCAGCGCCTGCGCGATCGCCGAGTGCTCGGAGTCCACCGGCACGACCTGGCCCGGTCGGACCTGGGCGGCGCGCACGAGCGCCCCGCCGACCACGAGGGACTCCTTGTTCGCCAGGGCGAGGGTCGCGCCGGAGCGCAGGGCGGCCAGCGTCGGCGCCAGCCCCACGGAGCCGGTGATGCCGTTGAGGACGACGCCGCGGCCGGCGGCCCCGAGCGAGCCGGCCAGCTCGGTGGCCGCGTCGGGACCGGCGAGGACCTCCGGCGGCGGTCCGGTGCGCCCCGTCCGGGCGAGCTCGTCGCCCAGCAGCTTGCACAGGGGCCCGGCGGCGTCGGCGTCCGCCACGGCCACCGCCGGCACCTCGTGGGCGACTGCCTGCTCGGCGAGCAGCCCGAGGTTCGCGCCGCCGGCGGAGAGGGCGCGGACCCGATAGGTCCCGGCCGGTGCGGCGTCGATCACCTGCAGCGCCTGGGTGCCGATGGAGCCGGTCGAGCCGAGGATGACGACGTCGGTGGGTTCGCTCACGCGTTCACTCGACCGCGACGAGGACCTCGACGGCACGGTCGAGGTAGGCGTCCACCGTGCCCTCGTGGTAGGCGCGGGAGGCTCGGGCGACGGGGAAGGTGGCCGCGCGCAGCTCGGCGGAGGTGAGCTCGCCGCCGTCGTCGAAGTAGGCGACGAGGCGCTCCAGCAGCGCGTCGACCGCGTCCCGGTCGTAGCCGCGGCCGCCCTCCGGTGCGCGGAACCGCTCACCGGCCGGGCGCAGCAGCCGGGGGTACAGGGTGGTGGCGAGGTCGGCGATGTGGTCCATCCACGCCGACTCCCCCCGGGAGGAGACGAAGGCGGTGCGGCGGCGCTGCACGAAGGCCGCCTCGAGCCGGTCCAGGGCGGCGTCGACGGCGGGTGTCGCGTAGCCGTCCCGCACGAGGTCGAAGGCGGCGGAGCGCACGTCCTTCTCGTCGAGGGTGTCGGTGGGGCCGGTGGCCCCGGGCTCGCCCGACTCGTAGGCGGCCCGCGCGCGGGTGAAGAACTCCTCGACCTGCGCGCGGTCGTAGCCGGTGCGCGTCCGCCCCGCCGGCGGGAACATCGTGCTCATCCCTCTCCTCGCTCCTCCGTGCCCGTCTGCGGTGCCGGCGGCACCAGTACCTCGGCGGCGAGCTGGCCGCACGCGCCGTCGATGTCGCTGCCGCGAGTATCCCGCACGGTCGTCGGGATACCGGCCGCACGCAGCGTGTCGACGAAGGCGTTCTCCACGTCGCGCTCGCTCGCGGTCCAGATCGAGCCCGGGGTGGGGTTGAGCGGGATGGGGTTGACGTGCACCCAGCCTCGCCCGCGCGCGTTGAGCTCGTCGGCCAGGAGCTGGGCGCGCCACGCGTGGTCGTTCATGTCCTTGATGAGGGCGTACTCGATGCTGACGCGTCGACCGGTCGCCTCGAAGTAGCGGCGGGCGGCGTCGAGGAGCTCGCCGACCTTCCACCGGGAGTTGATGGGGATGAGCTCGTCGCGCAGCTCGTCGTCCGGGGCGTGCAGGGACACCGCGAGGGTGACCGGGATGCCCTCCTTGGTGAGCTTGTCGATCGCCGGGACCAGCCCGACGGTGGAGACGGTGATGTGCCGGGCCGAGAGGCCGAGCCCCGCGGGCGCCGGGTCGACCATGCGGCGGACCGCACCGATGACTGCCTTGTAGTTGGCGAGCGGCTCGCCCATGCCCATGAAGACGACGTTGCGCAGGTTGGTAGGCCCGCCGGCGAGCTCGCCGTCGCGCGAGGCCCGGGCGGCGAGGCGCACCTGCTCGACGATCTCCGCGGTGGAGAGGTTGCGGGTCAGGCCCTGCTGCCCGGTGGCGCAGAACGGGCACGCCATGCCGCAGCCGGCCTGGGAGGAGACGCACAGGGTGGTGCGCTCGGCGTAGCGCATGAGGACCGACTCGACCATGGCGCCGTCGAAGAGCCGCCACAGCGACTTCACGGTCGTGCCCCTGTCGGCGGAGAGGTCGCGCACCTTCGTCACGAGCTCGGGGACCAGGGTCTCGGCGAGCTGGTCGCGGGCCGCCGCCGGCAGGTCGGTCATGTCGGCGGCGTCGCGGGTGAGGTGGGCGAAGTAGTGCCGGGACAGCTGGTCGGCGCGGTAGGCGGGGAGCCCGAGCTCGACCGCGACGGCGGAACGCTCCGCCGTCGTGAGGTCGGCGAGGTGGCGCGGCGGCTTGCCGCGCCGCCGCGCGGCGAAGGTCAGGGTGGGCCGGCCGCCGGGCTCGACCTCGTGGGACGGACGGACCTGGGGCTGGGCGGGGGTCTGCTGGCTCATGACGTGCGCCATCCTCTCATCCCGCCGGCCGGCGGATCACTGTCCGGCGGTCGTCCGGAGGATGAGGTAGCACACGGGCGCGCACACCAGCAGCGAGTCGAGGCGGTCCATGATGCCCCCGTGACCCGGCAGCAGGGCGCCCATGTCCTTCAGGCCCAGGTCCCGCTTGAGCAGCGACTCGGCGAGGTCACCCGTGGTCGCGGCGGCGACGGCGGCGACGCCGAGCACCACCCCGGCCCACCACTCGCCGTCCAGGACGACGGCGACCATCACCACCCCGACGGCCACGGTGAGGACGAGCGAGCCGCCCATGCCCTCCCACGACTTCTTCGGGCTGATCGACGGGGCCATGGGCGTGCGCCCGAAGAGCACCCCGGCCGCGTACCCGCCGACGTCGTTGGCGATCGTGACGAGGAGGAAGGTCAGCACCATCCAGGCGCCGTCCTCGAGGCGCAGCAGCAGGATCGCGAAGCCGGCGAGGTAGGGCACGTAGGCGGCGGCGAAGATGCCAGCGGCGGCGTCGCGGACCGCCTGGCGCCCCCCGCCGTCGAGCACCCGCCACACGAAGACGCCGCCCGCCGTGAGCGTGAACGCCATGAGCATGGCCTCGGCACCGGCGACCCACGCGGAGACGATGATGCCCACGGTGCCCACCCACAGGGGCAGCACCGGGATGCGGATGCTGCGCTGCGTGACCGCGCCGGCGAGCTCCCACAGGGCCGCGCAGGCGGCCACGACCACGAGCACGACGAACGCCTCGCGGCGGACGAACAGGCTGAGGCCGACGACGGCGAGCAGCGCGAGACCCACGCCGATGGCGGCGGGCAGGTCCCGGCCGGCGCGCCCGGTCGGCCGTGGGTCCCGCGGCCGCGGGGGCGCCGGCTCCACCAGCGAGCTGCGCGCACGGTCCCGCGCCTCGCGCAGGCGCTGGACGGCGCTCGGGCGTTCGGGGGAAGCGGCCTCGTCGGTCATCGCACCACGTGAGCTGGCTCAGACCTCGAGCAGCTCGCGCTCCTTGCCCTCGAGGACGGTGTCGACCACCTCGACGTGCTTCTTCGTCAGGGCCTCGAGCTCCTTCTCGGCGCGGTCGACCTCGTCCTCGCCGGCGTCGCCGTCCTTCTTGATGCGGTCGAGCTCCTCCTTGGCCTTGCGGCGGATCGCGCGGATGGAGATGCGCGCGTCCTCGCCCTTGGTCTTGGCGAGCTTGACGTAGTCCCTGCGGCGCTCCTCGGTCAGGGCCGGGAGCACCACGCGGATGACGTTGCCGTCGTCGGTGGGGTTCACGCCGAGGTCGGACTCGCGCAGCGCCTTGACGATCGCGCTCGACGCCGTGCGGTCGTAGGGCGTGATCAGCACGGTGCGGGCCTCGGGGATGGTGAGGGACCCGAGCTGCTGCAGCGGGGTGGGGGCGCCGTAGTAGTCCACGAGGATGGGGTTGAACATGCCGGCGTTGGCGCGTCCGGTGCGGATGTGGCTGAGCTCCTCGCGGGCCACCTCCACCGCCTTGTCCATCTTCTCCTCGGCCTCGAGCAGGGCGTCGTCGATCACGGCGTCACTCCTTGGTGTTGTGGGGGTTGGCGGTCACGAGCGTTCCGATCTTCTCACCACGCAGGGCCCTGGTGACGTTCCCGGGCTCGCCCATGCCGAAGACCCGCATCGTCAGGTCGTTGTCCATGCAGAGGCTGAACGCGGCGGCGTCGACCACCCGCAGCCCCTGGCGGATGGCCTCGTCGTAGGTGAGGTGGTCCAGCCGCTGCGCCGTCGGGTCGGTGCGGGGGTCGGCCGTGTAGACGCCGTCGACACCGTTCTTGCCGACGAGGACCTCGTCGCAGTGGGTCTCCAGCGCACGCTGGGCCGCCACGGTGTCGGTGGAGAAGAACGGCATGCCGGCGCCGGCGCCGAAGACGACCACGCGCCCCTTCTCCAGGTGGCGGATGGCACGCAGCGGGATGTACGGCTCGGCGACCTGCCCCATGGTGATCGCAGTCTGCACCCGGGTGCGCACCCCGGCCTGCTCGAGGAAGTCCTGCAGGGCCAGGGCGTTCATCACGGTGCCCAGCATGCCCATGTAGTCCGCGCGGGAGCGGTCGATCCCCCGCTGGGAGAGCTCCGCGCCGCGGAAGAAGTTGCCGCCGCCGACGACGATGCCCACCTGGACGCCGTCGGCGACCGCCCGCGCGATCTCCTTGGCGACGGCGAAGACGACGTCGGGGTCGAGACCGACGTGCCCGCCGCCGAAGACCTCCCCGGAGAGCTTGAGGAGCACTCGTCGCTGACGGTGCTTCGTGCTGTCGTCCTCGGTCATGGGGCCTCCTGCGGTGACGGTACTGGTCGGTCGGGCGTGCGTCGTCGCCGCCCGGGTGCGCCGGTGGCCCCGGCCCGTTGCCGGACCGGGGCCACCGGTGAGGGGTACGTCAGGAGCCGACGCGGAAGCGGACGAAGCCGGTGAGGGTGCCACCGACCTCCTCGACGACCTTGCCGACACTCTTCTTCGGGTCCTTGGCGAACGCCTGGTCGAGCAGGACGTTCTCCTTGAAGAAGCCGTTCATGCGGCCCTCGGTGATCTTCGCCAGCGCGGCCTCGGGCTTGCCCTCGTTGCGGGCGGTGTCCTCGGCGATGCGACGCTCGGAGTCGACGACGTCGGCCGGGACGTCACCGCGGCTGAGGTAGCTCGGGGAGTACGCGGCGATGTGCATCGCCACGTCGCGCGCCACCTCGGCGCCGGCGGCGTCGGAGGCCACCAGCACGCCCACCGACGGCGGGAGGTCCTTGGCGGTGCGGTGGAGGTAGCTGGAGACCTTCTCGCCGCTGACGCGCGCCACGCGGCGCACGACGATCTTCTCGCCGATGGTCGCGGCGATGCCGTCGACCTTGGCGGCGACGGTCTCGCCGTCGACCTCGGCCGCGAGCAGCGAGTCGACGTCGGCGGCCCCGGAGGCCACCGCAGCGGCCAGCACCGAGTTCGCGAAGTCGATGAACGACTGGTTCTTCGCGACGAAGTCGGTCTCGGAGTTGACCTCGACCAGGACACCGACCTCACCGGCGCCGTCGGCGACGATCTCGGCGGCGACCAGGCCCTCGGCGACCGTGCGGCCCTCGCGCTTGGCGACGCCCTTCAGCCCCTTGACGCGGATGATCTCCAGCGCCTTCTCCTGGTCACCGGCGGCCTCGTCGAGGGCCTTCTTGACGTCGAGCATGCCCGCGCCGGTCTTCTCGCGCAGGGCCTTGATGTCAGCGGCGGTGTAGTTCGCCATGGATGATCCTCTCCAGATCAGCGTGGGTGGGTCAGGCCTGCTCGTTGTCGGCCGGGGCGTCGGTGGCCGTCGCGGCCTCCTGGGCGTCCTGGGCGGCGACGGAGTTGTCCGCGACCTGCGTGGTGTTCGCGTCGTCAGCCTCGGTGACCGGGGCGGGCGTCTCGGCGGCCTCGGCGGCCTCGGCGACCTGCTCGGCGTCGTGGGTGGAGCCGGCCGTCTGCTCAGCGGCGGCCACGGCCTCGGCCGGGGCGTCGGCGGCGGCGACCGAGGTCTTGGTGGACTGCTCGGCCTCGTGGCTCTCGAGCAGCTCGCGCTCCCACTCGGCCAGCGGCTCGGCGGCCGTGGTCGACTCGGCGGAGCCACCGCCGTGGCGGGTGACGAGACCGTCGGCCGCGGCGTCAGCGATCACGCGGGTCAGCAGGGAGACGGCGCGGATGGCGTCGTCGTTGCCCGGGATCCGGTAGTCGACCTCGTCGGGGTCGCAGTTGGTGTCGAGGATCGCCACGACGGGGATGTTGAGCTTGCGGGCCTCGGCGACGGCGAGGTGCTCCTTCTTGGTGTCCACGATCCACACGGCGGAGGGGATCTTCGCCATGTCGCGGATACCGCCGAGCGTGCGCTCGAGCTTGTCCTTCTCGCGGCGCTGCATGAGCAGCTCCTTCTTGGTGAAGGAGGAGGAGGCGACGTCGTCGAAGTCGACCTGCTCGAGCTCCTTGAGGCGCTGCAGGCGCTTGTGCACGGTGCCGAAGTTGGTCAGCATGCCGCCGAGCCAGCGCTGGTTGACGTAGGGCATGCCCACGCGCTGCGCCTGCTCCGCGATGGCCTCCTGGGCCTGCTTCTTCGTGCCGACGAAGAGGATGTTGCCGCCGTGGGAGACGGTCTCCTTGACGAACTCGTACGCACGGTCGATGTCCTTCAGCGACTGCTGGAGGTCGATGATGTAGATGCCGTTGCGCTCGGTGAAGATGAAGCGCTTCATCTTCGGGTTCCAGCGTCGGGTCTGGTGCCCGAAGTGCACGCCGCTCTCGAGGAGCTGGCGCATGGTGACGACGGCCATGGCTCGTCCTTTCCTGGTGCGGTCTCGCCGCACGCGAAGGGGCCCGCGGACGCTCGACGTCTCCGCCGTCGCGTCGTGGCCCGTATTCCGGTTGTCTGCCCGCGACCGGTTGGCCGCGGGACCCTGGTGCCTGCGACGAGCTGAGCACCCGTTTGCACGGGACCGCTGCTTCTCTCGCCTCGTCGACCGAGGCCGTCCGGGCCTGCCGGGGGCTGGTGCGACGACGTGCGGGCACGCGATGTCAACCGACTCTCGCCGGTTGCGGGGTCCATGCTATCCGATCCGGCCCGGGCACCGGCACGCGGGCCGGTGCGGCAAGCGTCACGCGGACCGGCGCGGCAGTCGTCGCGCAGACCGGCGCGGCGAGCGCCACGCGGACCGGCGCCGCCGAGGTGGCTGTCCACGCAATTTCCCTTCCGATGTGGTTGCCCTGGAAGTTTCGCTGCCGATGTGGTCGCCCTGGCGACCAGATCGGCAGGGAAGTTGAGCTGTGCGCGTTCGACGCGACCACCCACCCGAGCCCGATCCCAGAGTTCGGCGGGTACGGCGGGTACGGCGGGTACGGCGAGCGTCCGCGGACAGGCCGCCGACCTGCCGTGACAGCAATCCACGGCGCGCTTCCCGGCTCCGCGCGCATGCAGGGTCGCCTCCACAGGGCCACGGCGATGCCACCTCGTCCACAGGCAGTGACGTCGTCGCGGCTCGGCACCGTCCCGGCGCGGCAGCGTTCCTGTCATGACCTCGACACCACGGCCGCGCCCGGCCCTTGCGGTCCTGCTCGCCGTGGCGGGCCTGGCCCTGTCCTCGGCCGCCGTCGCCGGCCCCGCTGCGGGTGGCAGCCCCGCAGGCACGCTGCCCCGCACCGTCGTCGTCGGGGACACCACCCGAAGGGCTGCTCCCAGCACCGCACCCGGCGCACTCCTCGCCGGGCACGCCGCTGCCGCGGTCACGCGTGCGGAGTCGGACGCCGCCGGTGCGGCCGCAGGGGGGCCTGCACCGGCGAGCGGTCCGTCAGGGGCGTCCTCCCCGTCCGCGCTGCTCCGTCGCGCGGCGCCGGCGGGCGACTACCGCTGGCCCACCGGGGCGGAGGCCGACCTGGTACGCGACTTTGACGCCCCCGAGGCTCCGTGGGGTCCCGGACACCGCGGCGTCGACCTCGAGCTCGCGGCCGGCTCGACCGTGCACGCGGCCGCGGACGGGGTCGTGGTCTTCGCGGGCACGGTGGTGGACCGGCCGGTAGTCTCCGTGGAGCACCCGGACGGTGTCCGCACCACGTACGAGCCGGTCAGCCCGGCCGTGGTCGCCGGCCAGCGGGTGCGGGCCGGCGACGTGCTGGGCGAGCTCGAGGCCGGACATTGTCCGCCGTGGGAGCTGACCACCTGCCTGCACTGGGGCGCACGGACCTCGGCGAGGACCTACGTCGACCCGATGGACCTGCTGGGTGTCGACGTCGTGGTCCGTCTGCTGCCCGCGACGATGGACCTCGCCGGCTGACGGCTCAGGCCCGCGGGTGGGCCTGGGTGTAGGCCGCGCGTAATCGCTCCGGCGTGACGTGGGTGTAGCGCTGGGTGGTGGCCAACGAGGCGTGCCCGAGCACCTCCTGGACGGTGCGCAGGTCCGAGCCGCCGGCGAGCAGGTGGGTGGCCGCGGAGTGCCGCAGGCCGTGCGGGGCGAGGTCGTGGACACCGGCGACGGCGGTGAGCCGGTGCAGCATGCCGCGCAGGGTGCGCGGGTCGAGCCGACCGCCCCGGGCGCCGAGGAAGAGCGCTGCGCCGGTCGTGGCCGAGACGAGGCGCCCGCGCCCCCGGTCGAGCCAGGTCGACAGGGCCCGTGCGGCAGGGATCCCGAAGGGCACGACCCGCTCCTTGTCGCCCTTGCCGGTCACCCGGACGGTGCGCTCGGCGAGGTCGACGTCGCCGACGTCGATCCCGACGAGCTCACTCACCCGGACACCGGTCGCGTAGAGCAGCTCGAGAGCGGCCCAGTCGCGCACGTGGAGGGCGTCGCCGTCGTCCGCGCGCTCCTCGGCGACCTTGAGCAGGTGCGCGGCGTCCTCGACGCCGAGCACGACCGGCAGGTGACGGTCCGGGCGCGGGCTGCGCAGCCGGGCACCGACGTCGACGTCGAGGTGGCCGGCGCGGTAGGCCCAGGCACAGAAGGTGCGCACCGCGGCCGCGCGCCGGGCCAGGGTCGCGCGGGACATGCCGCGACGCTGCTGGTCGGCGAGCCACGCGCGCAGGCCGGTCAGGTCGAGCGAGGCAAGGTCGGTGCCGGTGTCACCGAGACGGGCCAGCAGCGAGGTGACGTCCTGGACGTAGGCGCGCACCGTGTGCGCGCTCAGGCCGCGCTGCAGGGACAGGTGGCGTGCAAACGCGTCGACGACGGCATCGCCGCCGGCTGCGCTCCCGTTGCCCACCCGCCCACGGTACGCGGCCCTCAGCTGCTGCGCGTCCAGGTGCTGCCGGTGCGTCTGGCTCTCCCGGCCAGCTCGAGGTGACCGAGCGCGGCGCGCACCTGGTCCACCGGCAGGCCAGCGGTGCGGGCGAGGTTCGCAACGGGGGCCGAGCCGCGCACCGGGAGCGCGTCGAGCACTCGGGACGCCGTCACGTCCAGGCCGTCCAGCAGCCCGGGCTGGACCGGCGGGTCGCTGGTCAGGTGCTCCCCGACCGGCGCCACGAGCTCGAGGACCTCCGCGGCGTCGGTGACGCACACGGCACCCTGCTCGCGCATGAGCCGGTGGCAGCCGGCCGAGGCCATCGAGGTGACGGGGCCGGGGACCGCGCCGACCGGCCGGCAGAGCTTCGCGGCATGCCCGGCGGTACTCAGGGCGCCGGAGCGCCAGGCGGCCTCGACCACCACTGTCCCGGCGCCGAGCGCGGCGATGAGCCGGTTGCGGGCCAGGAAGCGCGAGCGGCTCGGCGCGCAGCCCGGCGGCACCTCGGACACGACGGCGCCGGTCGCGACGATCGCCTCCAGCAGGGCTGTGTTGCCGGCCGGGTAGAGCCGGTCGACCCCGCCGGCGAGGATCGCCGTCGTCGTCCCCGACACCGTCAGCGTGCCGCGGTGGGCGGCTGCGTCGATGCCGTAGGCCCCGCCGGAGACGACCGTGGCACCGGACTCGGCCAGCCCGACGGCGAGCTCGGCGGCCACCCGCTGCCCGTACGAGGTCGCCGCGCGTGAGCCGACGACCGAGACGGCGAGGGTCCCGCCCAGCGGTGCGGCGCTCCCGCCGCGCACCCACAGCGCGAAGGGCGGGTCCTCGAGGTCGTCCAGGGCCGCCGGCCACCGGGCGTCACCCGGGACGAGCAGATGACCGCCGAGTCGGTCGAGCACCTCCAGCTCCCGGCGCACGTCGAGGTTCTCGAGGCGCGGCGCCCACCGGGCCACTGCGGCCTCCCACGGCGGCGGCGTCCGCACACCGCCGTCGGCGGCGAGCAGCAGCCAGTCGAGGGCCTCGACGCCGCCCAGATGGGCGACGAGGCCGACCGCAGCCGGGTCGCCCGGCTCCACCAGGCGGCTCCATGCCGCCGCGGCGAGGCGCTCGTCGCTCGTGTCGAACGGCAGGTCAGCCATCGGTGCCTCCTCGGGTGCGCAGCCCCAGCGCGGTGCCGACGTCGTGGATGGTGGGCCGGTCGTGCCCCGCCAGGTCGCTCAGGGTCCAGGCGAGCTTCAGGACGCGGTCGACACCCCGCATGCTCAGCGCGCCGCGGTCCATGGCCCGCTCGAGAGCGAGGCGCACGTCGGCCGGCAGGTCTGCGTCGGGCCCGCGCAACCACGCGCCGGGCACCTCGGCGTTGGTGCGCCACGGGGTTCCCGCGAGCCTGGCGGCCTGGCGTCGGCGCGCCGCGGCGACCCTCGCGCCGACCGTGGCGGAGGACTCCGGGGCGGCCGCGAGAGCCAGCATGGCGCGGGTGACGGGCTCGACGTCGACCTGGATGTCGATCCGGTCCAGCAGGGGGCCGGAGAGGCGGGACAGGTATCGCCGGCGTTCGGCAGCGGTGCAGGTGCAGCTCAGGCCCTTGCCGACGCCCTTGCCGCAGGGGCAGGGGTTGGCGGCCAGCACGAGCTGGAACCGGGCCGGGTAGCGGGCGGTGCCGGCCGCGCGGTGCAGGACGAGCTCGCCGTGCTCGAGGGGCTGGCGCAGCGTCTCGAGCACTCGCGGCGAGAACTCGGGCGCCTCGTCCAGGAGGAGCACGCCCCGGTGGGCGCGGGTGGCCGCACCGGGACGTGGGATGCCGCTGCCGCCGCCGATGACTGCAGCGGGAGTGGCGGTGTGGTGCGGGTCCTCGAACGGTGGGCGCCGCAGCAGGCCGGCGGCGGGATCGAAGGTGCCGGCGACCGAGTGGACGGCCGTCACCTCCACGGCCTCGGGCTCGCTGAGGTCCGGGAGCAGGCCGGGGAGCCGCGCCGCGAGCAGGGTCTTGCCGGCACCCGGGGCGCCGAGGAGGAAGAGGTGGTGACCGCCGGCGGCGGCGACCTCGAGCGCGAAGCGGGCCTCGTCCTGGCCGAGCACGTCCGCGAGGTCGGGGTCCGGGGCGGGTTCGGCCGCCACCGGACGGGCGGCCGTGTGCGTGACGAGCTGCGGCACCCGGGCGTCGCCGCCGTACTGCCGGACGAGCTCGGCCAGGTGCTCGATGCCGTGCACGCGTGCGCCGGGTACCAGCGTGGCCTCGGCGACGTTGCCCGCCGGGACCACCACCTCGGTGCGACCGGCGGCGACAGCCGCCGCGACCGCCGGCAGGACGCCGCGGACCGGGTGCAGCCGGCCGTCCAGCCCGAGCTCGCCCAGGTGGACGGTGCGGGCCGCCACGTCCTGACCGGGCATCCCCGCCGCCACCAGCACCGCGACAGCCAGGGCGAGGTCGAGGCCAGTGCCCGACTTCGGCAGGGACGCCGGCGAGAGGTTGACGGTCGTGCGACGGTTCGGCCAGACCACCTCGGAGCTGGTCACCGCCGAGCGGACCCGCTCGCGCGCCTCGTTGACGGCGGTGTCGGGCAGGCCGACCAGGGTGAACGCCGGCAGGCCCTGGCTCATGTGGGCCTCCACCTCGACGAGATGGCCGGTCAGCCCCACCAGGCAGACCGTCCACGTACGTCCGAGACCCACTCAGCCCACCGCCCTGAGGTGCTCGACCAGCGCAGGCCCGGACGCGCGTGCCAGCACGGCGACGACGTCGACGCGCACTCCCCCGGCGTGCCGGTCGTGCGCGCGCAGCCACAGCGCCGCCAGCCGCCGCAGCCGGGCGAGCTTGGCACGGGTGACGGCCTCCGCCGGGGGGCCGTAGGTCGTCGACCGGCGGGTCTTGACCTCGACGAAGACGATCTCGTCAGTGCCCCGGTCGAGCGCGACGAGGTCGATCTCGCCGTCCCGGCAACGCCAGTTCCGCTCGATCACCTCGAGCCCGTGGTCGGTGAGCAGCCGCTCGGCGACCCGCTCGCCGTACCGGCCCACTGCGTCTGTCGCTCGCACGACCATCACCTCCACGGACACCGTGCCTGCGGGACGGCCCCTGACGGTCTCCTCGGTGGTCGTCCTGTGGAGGCGACGGCACGAGGGTGCGGCCTGTGGAGGCGACGACAGGAAAGTGCGATCCGTGGAGGTGACGGCAGGAAGGTGCGACCTGTGAAGCCGACGGCAGGAAGGTGCCCGCCACCTGTGGACGCGGATCCCGGGTGCTGCCGGGAAGACGGACGGCGCCGACAAGCGGCGCGGACGAGACGAGCGGCGCGGGTGGAGTAGCCGCCCCTCACCACCCCAGGACGAACCCTGAAGCGCCCAAGGTCCAGCCGAGTCCGAGTATCGCGACGACGACAAGCCCGCCGAGCAGCACCTGCGCCACGGTGCGAGCACGTGGCGACGCGGCGACGGCGTTGGTGACGAAGGTGGCACCGGCCAGCGCGATCGTGGCCGCACCGGAGACGAGACCTGGCACGCGTCGCGCGTCCGCTGCGCAGCTCGCCGGGGCCGGGTAGATGGCCTGACAGACGGTCTCCATGCCCTGCATGAGCCAGAGCAGGACGACGGTGGCCACCGCGATGATCACCGTCAGGACCGCGGTGCGTCGGCGTGAGGCGGCGAGCGAAGGTGCGGGAGCCGTCATGGCCTGAGCATAGGAGCAGGCCGGTCGCCAGCAGACCGACAGCACCACAGCGCCGCCTGAGCACGGTGCAGGCCGGTCGGCAGCAGACCGACGTCACCACAGCGCCGAGAACGTCCTTACCGTTCGATCAGACGGCCCAACGCCCGCGTGGAGCGTTCTCGCCTACGGAACGATGGCGGCGCCCCGGGACCCGGCGCTGTCAGGTCGCGCCCAGCGGTCCGGTCAGGGCACCTCGAGCTCGCGCTTGGCGAGCTCCTCGACATTGACGTCCTTGAACGTCACCACGCGCACATTTTTCACGAAGCGGGCGGAGCGGTAGACGTCCCACACCCAGGCGTCGTTGAGGGTCAGCTCGAAGAAGACCTCGCCCCCGGCGGAGCGCACCTGCACGTCCACATGGTTCGCGAGGTAGAACCGGCGTTCGGTCTCGACGACGTAGCTGAAGAGTCCGACGACGTCGCGGTACTCGCGGTAGAGGTCGAGCTCGAGCTCGGTCTCGTAGTTCTCCAGGTCCTCAGCACTCACCGGTCCATCATGCCCTCCCGGCGGCGACCGTCGCGCCGGCCCCGACCGCTGCGGCGCGATCCGGGGCGAGCCCGTCCCCGCCGTCGCTCCCGGCGACGTCGTAGGTGACGCCCTCGCTCCCGCCGTCGTACCCGGAGCCGTCGTAGTCGTCGTACTCGGCGCCGTCGTACCCGGCGTCGTCGAGACCACTGACCTCGAGACCACCGGCGCCGTCGATGCCCGCCGCGCCGCCCAGTCCGGGCAGCCGCCAGGACCGGCGGTGCAGCTCGCACGCGCCGTGCTCGGCCAGCGCGGCCACGTGCTCGGCCGAGCTGTAACCCTTGTTACCCGCCCACCCGAACTGTGGGTGCTCGGGGTCCAGCCCGACCATCAGCGAGTCACGGGTGACCTTGGCTAGCACGCTGGCGGCAGCGACGACGGCGCAGGAGGCGTCCGCCTTGACCTGCGTGCGCACGGGCGGCGTCGCCACCTCCTCGCCGGTGCCGGGGACCAGCACGTCCGGCAGCTGAGGCGCGAACAGCTCGGTCTGGGCCGGCTCGCTCAGCCAGTCGTGGACGCCGTCGAGGATGACGATGCCGGGGACGAGGCCCGCGCCGGCCAGCTCCGCGAGGGCGCGCCGACCGGCCAGCCGGAGCGCCGCGATGATCCCGATCTCGTCGATCTCTGCCGGGCTCGCGTGGGCGACTGCCCAGCCGGCGCACCAGCGGCGGACCGGCGCTACGAGGTCCTCGCGCGCCTGGGCGCTCAGCAGCTTGGAGTCCGCCAGCCCCTTCGGCATCCGTCGCGACGTGGTGGCACCCACGACGGCGACCCCGACGCTGACCGGTCCGGCGAGCGCGCCGCGGCCCACCTCGTCCATGCCCGCCACGAGCCCGCCGTCGGGCAGGGCGGCGAGCAGCTCGTTCTCGAGCCGGCGGCTCGGGACGGTCCGCCGGGCGGGACGGCGGACCTTCGGTGCGGCGGGCGCCGTCCCGGTCCGCGTCATGACGCCTCCGGGACGTCGGCGAAGGTCTCCTCCGGGTTGCTCAGGAGGGTGAGCCGGTCGGCAGGCCACAGCACCACGAAGGCGCGCCCGACGATCTGCTCGATGGGCACCATGCCACCGCCCGGGTCGCCGAGGTGGGCCCGGGAGTCCTCCGAGTTGGAGCGGTTGTCGCCCATCAGCCACACGCGGTCGGCCGGGACCTCGACGTCGAACTCCATCTCGCTGGGGTTCGTGCCGGGCTTGAGGTAGGGCTCCTCGATCGGTTCACCGTTGATGACGAGCTGTCCGTCGGCGGAGCAGCAGACGACGTTGTCGCCGGGCAGGCCGATGATGCGCTTGATCAGGTGGTGGCCGGCGTCCTGCGGCAGCAGCCCGACCCACGTCAGCACCTCGATGGCGGTCTGCTGCCAGGCGGGCCGGTTGTCGGGGGGCATCTCGCCGAGCCACCCGCCCGGGTCGACGAAGACGACGACGTCACCGCGGTCGAGCTCGAAGGGGCCCGGCGCGAGCTTGTTGACCATGACGCGGTCCCCGATGGCGAGGGTGTCCTGCATGGAGCCGGACGGGATGTAGAACGCCTGCGCGAGGAAGGTCTTGATGAGGATGGACAGCACCAGCGCGGAGACCATCACGGTCACGGTCTCGCGGAACCACCCGCCGCGGCGCGACTCCTCGGTCCGAGGCACCCGGCCGGCGGCGCCACCGCGGGGGTCGGTGCCTGCCGCGTCCTCGTGGCCGGCCGGTCGGCCGGGCGGATAGCTCGGCGGCATCGAGGTGCCTGCCGGGTCCTGCGCGGGGGCCTCGCGCCGTCGCTCGCCGCGCTCGCCGGGCAGGTCGGTGCTGTCGCTGGTCACCTCGACGGTTCAGCTCCCCTCGTGCAGTTTGTTCGCGGGTCCTGCGGCCCGGCGCATGCGGGGTCGTGGGACGACGATACAAGGCCAGGACGCACAACTGCCCGGCACACGGGGTGTGCCGGGCAGCGTGGCGAGATGCGGTCAGCGCGCGGTGTTCTCGCGCTTCTCCTTGATCTTGGCCTTCTTGCCGCGCAGCTCGCGCAGGTAGTACAGCTTTGCCCGGCGGACGTCACCGCGGGTGACGACCTCGACGGAGTCGATCGACGGGGAGTGCACCGGGAAGGTGCGCTCGACGCCGACCCCGAAGCTGACCTTGCGGATCTTGAAGGTCTCGCGCACGCCGGCGCCGGAGCGGGCGATCACCACGCCCTGGAAGACCTGGATGCGGGAACGGGTGCCCTCGACGACCTTGACGTTCACCTTGAGGGTGTCGCCGGCGCGGAAGGCGGGGATGTCGTCGCGCAACGAGGCGACGTCGACGATGTCCAGGGTCTGCATGTGTGATCTCTTCCCGCCCGTGCCACAGGTCACGCGCGACAGTCGGGGCAGCACTCGCTGCCGCTCGTCATCGGGTCTGCTCGGCGTCCTCGGCCGTGTGGACCCCCTGTGGCAGGTCCGACCGGCACTGCTCGAAGGACGCAGGGCCGTCCTAGTCTGCCACAGGCCGCGCGGCCGGGCTAACGGGCGACGGCGTCGACGGCTGTGGTCTGCGGCACGTCGAGCGGCATCGTCATCACGACGTCCTCCTCGAGGCTCTGCCCCACCCGGTATCGGCGCGTGCCGACGACCGTAAAGCCGTTGCGTGCGTAGCTGCGCTGCGCACGGCGGTTGGACCGGTTCGTGCCGAGCCACACCGCGGACAGCGGCCGGTCCTCGACGACCACCCCGGCGGCGGTCGTGGTGGTCTCCCGCACGAGGACGCCGGCCAGGCCGGTGCCCTGGAACGCGGGCAGCAGGTAGCACTTGCTCAGCTCGGCGACGGGACGCTGCGTGACCACGGCGGCCACGTCGTCGGCCTCCGGCGCCTCCGCGACGCTCAGCGGCAGCACGAGGAGGGTGTAGCCGACGAGCCCGGCGGCCGTCTCGGCGACCAGCACCCGGTACCGGCTCGGGTCGGCCAGGTAGGCGGCGAAGTGCTCGGCCCCCAGGTGCGTGGCGATGTGGGCCTCGATGTCCGCCTCGTCCATGTGGGGCGGGCAGGCCAGCGGGAACGTGGCGGCGGCGAGCTCGGCGAGGGCCGCGGCGTCGTCCGGGGTCCCGGGTCGCACCTGCACGCGGGTGGGCGCACCGCCGTCGCCGGCGGGCACGAACCAGCCGTGCGCGGCCAGCGCGGCCCGGTCCGTCCGGTCGAGCCCGGCGGGGTCGAGGGCGGCGACCATGTCCGGGCGCCGCTCGGCCGTGCGGGCCAGCGCCTGCTCGCGGCGCCAGCGCGCGACGTTGCCGTGGTGGCCGGAGGTGAGCACCTCGGGGACCTCGAGCCCGGCCCAGCTCGGCGGCTTGGTGTAGACCGGGTACTCCAGGAGGCCGGCCGTGCCGTGGGACTCCTCGACGAGGGAGGCGGGGTTGCCGATGACGCCGGGCAGCAGCCGGGCGACGGCCTCGACGACGACGAGGGCGGCCACCTCACCGCCGTTGAGCACGTAGTCGCCGAGGGAGAACTCGCGAACCTCGACGTCCCCCCGGGCGCGGTAGTTCTCGGCCACCCGGGCGTCGATGCCCTCGTACCGTCCGCAGGCCAGCACGAGCTGGTCGGCGCCGGCGAGGTCCTCGACCGTCCGCTGGGTCAGCCGCTCCCCCGACGGTGTCGGCACGAGCAGGACCCGCCGGGCCGGTCCCTCGGCCAGCACGTCGTCGACGGCGAGACCCCAGACGTCGGGCCGCATGACCATCCCGGCGCCGCCGCCGAACGGCGTGTCGTCGACGGTGCGGTGGCGGTCGGTCGTCCATTCGCGCAGGTCGTGCACCCGCAGGTCGAGCAGCCCGTCCCGGCGTGCCTTGCCCACCAGCGAGAGGTCCAGTGCCTGGAGGTAGCCCGGGAAGATGGAGACGACGTCGATGCGCATCTCAGGCGTCGCCGTCCGGGCCGTCGAGGTCCTCCTCGTCCACCGGGTCGGCGGCGAAGAGCCCGCGGGGCGGGTCCACGGTGACGGTGCCGGCCCCGGCGTCGACCCCGAGGACGATCGCCTCCACGAACGGCACGCGGGCCTCGTTGCCGTCGGGCTCGGTCACCACGAGCACGTCGTGGGCGGGGAGCTGCTCGAGGTCGGCGACCGTGCCGAGCCCGCGGCCGTCCACGTGGAGCACGCGCAGGCCGACGAGCTCGTGCGCGTACCAGCCCTCGTCGTCGTCGGCGTCGTCCTCGTCGGACTCCACCACGAGCCGGACGCCCTTGAGCGCCTCGGCGGCGGTCCGGTCGCGGGCCTCGCCGAAGATGACGTAGACGGCGCCGTCGGGGGTGACGCGGGCGCGGGCCACGGTCAGCGGCCCGGCGTCGGCCGGCTCGGTCTCGAGGACGTTCCCGACGGCGAGCCGGCGGTCGGGGTCGTCGGTGCGCACGTCGAGGCGCACCTCTCCGCGCAGCCCGTGCGGTGCTCCGATGATGGCGACGGTCAGCAGCACGCCGGCTCCTTGGTGGTCGGTGGGTCTTCTCGGGGTGCCCGGGTGCGAGCAGACCCGGCCCGCACGGGTGCGGGCCGGGTCTGGTTGGGCGTCTCTCAGCGGCGGTCGGTGTCCACCACGTCGACCCGCACGGGGCCGGAGGTGGACAGCGCACCGACGACGGTGCGCAGGGCCCGGGCGGTGCGCCCGGACCTGCCGATGACGCGGCCGAGGTCCTCGGGGTGCACGCGGACCTCCAGCAGCTCCCCGCGGCGCAGGGAACGGGTGGACACGCGCACCTCGTCCGGGTGGTCGACGATGCCGCGCACGAGGTGCTCGAGAGCGTCAGCCAGCACGGGGATCAGGCTTCCTCAGCGGGCGCGGCGGACTGCTCCGCTGCACCCTCGGCCGACTCCTCGGGCTCGGTGGCGGCCGGTGCCTCCTCCTTGGCGGCCTTGGCCTCGGCGGCCCGGGCCTTACGCTTCTCGGCCTCCTCCTCGGCAGCCTTCACGGCGGCGGCCTTGGTCTCGGCCGAGGTCTCCTCGGAGGAGTCCTTGGTGCGCAGGGTGCCCTCGGCACCCGGCAGCCCCTTGTGCTGCTGCCAGTCGCCGGTGACCTTGAGCAGCGCGGCGACCTGCTCGGTGGGCTGCGCGCCCACGGAGAGCCAGTACTGCGCCCGCTCGGAGTCGATGTCGATGAGCGAGGGCTCCTCGGTGGGGTGGTACTTGCCGATCTCCTCGATCGCACGGCCGTCGCGCTTCTTGCGCGAGTCCATGACGACGACGCGGTAGTACGGCGCGTGGATCTTGCCCATGCGCTTGAGACGGATCTTGACTGCCACTAGGTGGTCACTCCTGGTTTCGTGTGGGTGGACCTCGCCCCGACCCCGGTGGGTTTCGGCGTCTCGCTCGGTCGCAGGACACAACCTCGGCCGGAGAGAGGGGCCGGCCGGGCTGAGTACAGCGGGTCATTCTGCCAGATGCGCGCCGCCGGTCCCAACGTGAGCGTCGCCACGCGGGACCGGCGCCGTCCTCGGCGTCAGGACCAGCGGAACAGGCGCGCCGCCAGCGGGAAGGTGACAAGCGTCCACCCTGCCATGACGACCAGCTCGGTGGCCGGGAAGCCGGAGCCGAACCAGGCCTCGGTCAGCGCCTGCGAGGCGGCGCCGAGCGGGGTGTAGGTCGCGACCCGCTCCACGACGTCGGGCATCACCGGACCGGGCGTCCACACACCGGCGAGGAAGAGCATCGGGAAGTAGACGAGCATCCCCAGGCCGGAGGCGTTCGCTCCCTTGGACACCCGGGAGGCGATGATCAGGCCGACGCCGAACATGGCGGCGCCGCCGAGCAGGAACGCGAGCGCGGCGACCGCGACCTGCCGGGGTGCGGGTGTGCCGAACACCGCTGCCGCGGCCGCCAGCGCGAGCAGCCCGGCCACCACGAGGGCGCCGAGGTTGATCACCACGTGCGAGACGAGCACGGCGTGCGGACGCATGGGCGTCGTCCCCAGGCGCCGGAAGATCCCCTGCTCGCGGTAGGTGGCCAGGGCCACCGGCAGCGTGGTCAGCGCCGGGGTCGCGATGGCGACGGCGAGCGCGACCGGGGCGTAGATGTCGACCGGACGAAGCCCGGCGATGGCTGCCGGCACGTCGGTCATGGGGTCGCGCATGCCGGGCAGCACGAGCCCGATCCCCACGAGCAGCAGGGTGGGGAAGATCAGCGCGAAGAAGACGCCGCCAGGCTCGCGCAGGAACAACCTGGCCTCGGTGCCGGTCAGGGTGAGCCACGCGCGGCCGGGCACGGCGGCGCCGCGGCGAGAGCTCGGGGCGATGGTGGTCATGAGACGGTCTCCATGGGTCGGGCTCCGGTGACCTCGACGAAGAGGTCCTCGAGGGTGCGGGACAGGGTGCGGATCTCGTCCGGGACGACGTCCTGGGACGCCAGGGCGAGGATGACGGCCGAGAGCACGCGGGTGTTGCCACGCACCTCGTGCTCGCCGTCGTCCTCCGTGACGGACGAGACCTCGGGCAGGTCGCTGAGGCGGTCGACGACGGCCGGGTCGGTGCCCGCGGGCAGACGCATGCGGAAGGCCCGCTCGTCGGTGGCGGCGACGAGCTCGCGCGGCCGCCCCTCGGCGACGACCCGGCCGCCGTCGATGACGACGAGCCGGTCGCAGAGCCGCTCGGCCTCGTCCATGAAGTGGGTGACGAGGACGATCGTGACCCCGGAGTCCCGGACGCGTTCGATCAGCGCCCAGGTGTCGCGACGGGCCTGCGGGTCGAGGCCGGTGGTCAGCTCGTCGAGGATGGCGACCTGCGGGTTGCCGACCAGCGCGAGCGCGATGGAGAGCCGCTGCTGCTGACCGCCGGAGAGGTCGGCGAAGGCGGTGTCCTTCTTCTCGGTGAGCCCGAGCAGCTCCAGGAGCTCGTCGGTGTCCGCCGGCTCGGCGTAGAACGAGGCGTACAGGTGCATCGCCTCGGCGACCTTCAGCTTGGCCGGCAGCCGGGAGCTCTGCAGCTGAATGCCCAGGCGCTCACGCACGGCGGCGGGGTCGCGCTGGGTGTCCACGCCGAGCACGACGGTGGATCCGCCGTCGGCCTGACGAAGTCCGGCGAGGGCCTCGACGGTTGTCGTCTTGCCGGCGCCGTTCGGGCCGAGGATGCCGAAGATCTCGCCGCGCTCGACGGCGAAGGAGACATCGGCGACGGCGGTCTTCTCGCCGTAGGTCTTGCGCAGGTTGGTGATCTCGATGACGGGGTCCATGTCATGCCTCCACGTGGCGGATCGGGACGTTGCGGACGATCAGGTGATAGGCCGCCGCGGCGGCGGCCAGGACGAGGACGCCCAGCACAGCCGCGACGACTGCCGGGGCGTCGAGGTCACCCAGGGTCCACTGGCCGTCGTCGAGCCCGCCGATCCCGACGAGGAAGATCGGCGCGACGGTCAGCGGCAGGGCGAGCGTCGCCCACCAGCCACCGAGCCGGTAGTAGGCCATCCCCACCAGGAGGCCGCTGAGCTGGCCGGCGGCGAAGGACAGGGCCAACGGGACGACCGTGGCGGCGAACCCGGCGCCGGGGTCGAACTCGGCACCTCCCTCGCCGGCCACCTGGGGCCAGCCCTGGGCGGCGTAGACCACGCCTTCCAGCTCGAGGGCGAGCGCGCCCACCACCGCCCAGACCACAGCGGTGATGAGCCCGACCACCACGGTCGCCGCGACGAAGGACCGGCGGGTGAGCCCGCTCGCGACGTGCAGGCCGATGAGGCCCAGCGCCGCGATGAGGTTGAGCGTGAACCCCAACCACACGCCGGGGTGCCGGATGAACTGGACGACGGAGAGGATGGGCTCGATCCCCCGGGCCTGGACCACGGCGAACGCCCCGAGGGCGACGACGGCGATGACGCCGAACGTCCACAGGGTGACGGTGAGCTGCATGCGCAGCAGCCAGCGGGTGGTGCGCAGCCAGGGTGCGGGCAGCGCGCGGGTGGTGCGGGGCGAGGTCGGGGCAGTCATCGGGAGTCCTTCCCGGTCAGGTGGATGAACAGGTCCTGGAGCGGCACCGGGCCGAGGTCGAGGCCGTGCTCGCCGAGGCTCGTCAGGGCGCCATCGCCGAGGTCGTCGAAGACGGTGACCTGGCGGGTCGGGCCGAGGTCGCGGCTGCCGACGACGCGCAGCCCGTCCGTCGCGGCCGCGACGGTCGTGGCCGGGCCTGTCACGGTGACCCCGCGGGCACGCAGCTCGTCGGTCTCGGCGGCGACGACCACCCGGCCGGCGTCGAGGATCACGACGCGCTCGAGCAGGTGCTCGATCTCGCCGATGAGGTGGCTGGAGAGGAGGACGGTGCGCGGGTGTGCGACGACCTCGGCCAGCAGCTGGTCGTAGAAGAGCTGCCGGGAGGGGGCGTCCATCCCGAGGTAGACCTCGTCGAAGATGGTCAGCGGGGCGCGGGTGGCGAGCCCGATGACCGCGCCCAGGGCCGAGCGCTTGCCTCTCGAGAGGTCGGTGACCGTCTTGCGCAGGTCGAGCTCGAAGAGGTCGGCGAGCTCACCGGCCCGGTCGGCGTCCCAGGTGGGGCGCATCGCGGCGAAGTACTTCAGGTTCGTCGAGACCCGCTCGGTCGGGAGGACGTCTCCGCTCTCCCGCACGATCACGGTGCCGCCCATGACCCGGGCGTTCTCGAACGGCGCCTCGCCGTCCACCAGCACCTCGCCACCGTCGGGCCGGCGGAGCGCCGCGAGGACGGCGAGCAGGGTGGTCTTGCCCGACCCGTTGCGGCCGAGCAGGCCGTAGATGCCGCCGGCGGGCAGCTCGAAGCCGGCACCGTCGAGCGCGGTGGTGCGCTTGAAGCGCACGGTCAGGTCGCGGACCCGGACGTCGAACCCGGCGGAGTGCTGGGTCATCATCGGTCGTTCCTCTTCGTCTGGTTGCGGGTGATGTGCTGGACGAGCTCGTCGGGGGTGATGCCGAGCAGCTCGGCGCGGGCGAGGGCCGGGTCGAGGACCTCGGCGAAGAAGCTCTGGCGGTGCTGGTCGAGGAGCCGATCCCGGGCACCGGTGGCGACGAACATCCCGACCCCCCGCCGCTTGTAGAGCACCCCCTCGTCCACCAGCTCGGCGAACGCCTTGGCGGCGGTGGCCGGGTTGATGCGGTACGTCGTCGCGTACTGGGTGGTCGACATGACCTGTTCCTCCTCCAGCAGGCTTCCCGCGAGGATCTCGCCGCGGATCTGCTGGGCGATCTGCACGTAGATGGGTTCACGCCCTTCGAACACGCCAACCCCTTCCCTGGTTCATTACTCGACTAATGAACCATAGAACCTCGGGCGAGGGCAAGAGTATTTCCGCAGCCGGGTGCAGCGAAGCCGGATGTGGCCCCACTCAGGTCGCTCCGATGGTCGCTATTGCGACCACATCAGCGACCTGGCTGCCGTCGGGACGCCCTCAGCACCGTCTAGGGCGCCGTACGACGGCGGACAGTCGGGTCAGGACGAAGCGCTTCAGTACCGTTGACCGCGCCGGACGACGGCGGACGGTCGCCTGACGTCGGAGTGCCGTCAGTAGCGTCGGCCGCGCAGGACGACGGCGGCCGGTCGCGCCAGGACGGAGACGTCCGTGCGGGGGTCGGCGTCGTAGACGACCACATCGGCGCTCGCGCCCTCCTCGATGCCGGGCACACCGAGGACCTGTCGACCGCGCCAGCTGGCGGCGGCGACGACGTCCGCCGTCGGCACCCCGGCGCGGACCACCTCGGCCAGCTCGGCGGGCAGCGAGCCGTGCCCGATCGTGCCACCGGCGTCGGAGCCCATGAGCAGCGGGACGCCGGCCTCGTGGAAGGCACGGACCTGGGTGTGCCGGCGCGCGTGCATCCGGCGCATCCGTTCGGCGTAGACCGGGTACTTGGTGCCGGCCTGGTCGGCGATGTCGGCGAACCGCCCGACCTGCAGCAGAGTCGGGGTGACCGGGATCCCGCGGCGGGCGGCCTCGGCGATGTGGTCGGCGTCCATGCCGGTGCCGTGCTCGATGCCGTCGATGCCGGCGTCGAGCAACGGGTCGATCGCCTCGTGGGCGAAGGTGTGCGCGGTGACCCGTGCGCCGTTGTCGTGCGCGGCGGCGATCGCGTCGGCCAGGACGTCTGCCGGCCACAGCGGCGCGAGGTCCGCGTCGGCGCCGGCGCTGCGGTCGATCCAGTCGGCGACGATCTTGACCCAGCCGTCGCCGAACCTCGCCTGCTCGGCCACCGCCTCCGGCAGCCGGTGGACGTCGTCGAGCTCGAGGCCGTAGTGGCGCAGGTAGCGCTTCGGTCTGGCGAGGTGGTGCCCGGCCCGGACGAGACGGGGCATGTCGACCCGGTCCTGCACCCAGCGGTTGTCCATCGGCGAGCCGGCGTCACGCACGAGGAGCGTGCCGGCGTCGCGGTCCGCCTTGCCCTGCAGCAGGGCGTCCTCGACGGTCACCGCGCCGTCGGCACCGAGACCGATGTGGCAGTGCACGTCCACGAGCCCGGGCAGCACAAAGCCGGTGATGGTGGTCGCGTGCTCGGCGCCGGCGGGGCGCCGGAGAGCGATCCGGCCGTCGGCGACCCACGCCTCGGGAAGCTCAGTGTGGTCGTCGACCACCACGGTTCCGGTCAGGTGCAGCAGGTCGCCCATAGCGCACAGGTTCTCACGGGCCACCGCGGCCCGAACTTGACCGTCGATGTGGTCGTCATAGCGACTCGTCTTCAGGGGCGGGACGCAACACCGGTGGTGAGGAGGGTGTTGTGGCCGTGGTTCGTGGGAAACGGGGAAGGCGTGGGCTGACCAGGCAGACGCGTCGTGAGTTCTGGCGTCAGGTTCGTGCCAGTGGGCATTGGCGGCCAGCGGCCGAAGCGGTGGGCGTGTCGCGTGAGACTGGACGGCTGTGGTTTAACGAGGCTGGCGGCATGTCACCGATGACTCTGGATGAACCCGCCGGCCGGTATCTGTCGTTGGCTGAACGAGAGGAGATCTCGCGCGGGCTGGCGGCCGGGAAGTCACTACGCGTGATCGCCCGAGAACTCGCACGAGCGCCATCGACGATCAGCCGAGAGATCCGCCGTCACAGCGGTGTGCGCGGAAATCCACGCCAGTATCGGGCGGTCACGGCACAAGGACGGGCCGAGAGTGCCTCCAGGGCTGCGCATGCCCGTCTATGCCGGATCGCGACCAACCCCGCGCTGCAGGAGTACATCCAGGACAAGCTGAAGCTGCGGTGGAGCCCGGAGCAGATCAGTTCCCGGCTACGGATCGACTTCCCCGACGATGGGTTGATGCGAGCCAGCCACGAGACGATCTACCAGGCGCTCTACGTCCAGGGCCGCGGCGCCCTGCGACGCGAGCTGACGACATGCCTGCGTACCGGTAGGGCGCTGCGCAAACCACGCCGAGGTCACAAGGAAGTCCCCAGCGGCGGGCGCGGGCGCATCCCCGACATGGTGACGATCTCCGAACGTCCCGCCGAGGCCGAGGACCGTGCGGTCCCGGGGCACTGGGAGGGAGATCTGATCATGGGCCAGCACAACAAGTCAGCGATCGGGACCCTGGTGGAGCGTTCAACCCGGTTCGTGATGCTGATGCATCTGCCTGGCGGACACAACGCTGAGAACATGCAGGCCGCGATCGCGGCGACCATCGGCACCCTTCCTGCGGCGCTGCGCCGCTCGCTGACCTGGGACCAGGGCACCGAGATGAAGTCCCACCGTCAGATCACCATCGCCCAGGACCTACCGATCTACTTCTGCGATCCCCACTCGCCATGGCAGCGCGGCAGCAACGAAAACACCAACGGCTTGCTGCGTCAGTACTACCCCAAGGGCACCGACCTGTCTGTCCATGACATCGAGAACCTCACCGCCGTCGCCGCCGAGCTCAACGAACGACCCCGCAAGACCCTCGGCTGGCGCACACCGGCACAAGCACTCCAAGCGCTACTCTCCGATCTCGACGATGATCCCGTTGCGTCCCGCCCCTGAATCCGCCCCACCACCTCGGCAGGGAAGTTGCTCTGGGCGGTCGCCGGCCACGGCCGGACCCGGGCGGCCGCCGGCCACGGCCGGACCCGGGCGGCCGCCGGCAGCGGCCGCGGCCCGAACTTGACCGTCGATGTGGTCGTCATAGCGACCACATCGGCAGGGAAGTTTCTCTGCGGCAGGGAGATCAGGATCGACGGCTCCGTGCGACCGAGCAGGCGGTCCGACCGAGCAGGCGGTCCGACCGAGCAGGCGGTCCGACCGAGCAGTCGGCAGCGGGCGCACCACGAGGGCCGCTGCCGATCAGCGCAGGTACTTCTGCAGCTCCTCGAGGTCGGGCATCGCGTCCTCCTGCTGCTTCGGTGCGCCGAGCCCGAACGCCGAACCGGCCGGCGCGGCCGGCTGCTGCGCGGCGCGCTGGGCGGCCTCACGCTCCTGCTGCGCGCGCTTCGCGGGGTTGCCGGACTTGCCCTTCTTGCCCTTCTTGGGCGGCGGGGCCATGCGGCCCTTCGACTTCTTGCCGCCGCCGGGCATCATGCCCATGCCGGGCACACCGCCCTTGCCGCCGGAGCGGGCCATCTGGCGCATCATCGTCTTGGCCTGGTCGAAGCGCTCCATGAGCGAGTTGACCTCGGTGACGGTGGTGCCGGAGCCGCGGGCGATGCGCTGGCGCCGCGAGCCGTTGAGGATCCTCGGGTCGACCCGCTCCGCGGGGGTCATCGAGTGCACGATCGCCTCGACCCGGTCGACCTCGCGCTCGTCGAAGTTCTCGAGCTGCTCGCGCATCTGGCCCATGCCCGGCAGCATGCCGAGCATCTTCTTCATCGAGCCCATCTTCTTCAGCTGCTGGAGCTGGCCGAGGAAGTCCTGGAGGGTGAAGTCGCCCTCGCCGGAGATCTTCGCGGCCATCTCCTCGGCCTGGGCGGCGTCGAAGGTGCGCTCGGCCTGCTCGATGAGCGTGAGGATGTCGCCCATGTCGAGGATGCGCGAGGCCATCCGGTCGGCGTGGAAGCGCTCGAAGTCGGTGAGCTTCTCACCGGTGGAGGCGAACATAACCGGCTTGCCGGTGACCCCGCGCACGGACAGCGCCGCACCACCGCGGGCGTCGCCGTCGAGCTTGGTCAGGACGACGCCGGAGAAGCCCACGCCCTCGGCGAAGGCGTTGGCGGTAGTGACGGCGTCCTGGCCGATCATGGCGTCGAGGACGAAGAGGATCTCGTCGGGGCTGACGGCGTCGCGGATGTCCGCGGCCTGCTGCATCATCTCCGCGTCGACGCCCAGCCGTCCGGCGGTGTCGACGACGACCACGGAGTACTGCTTGTCGTGGGCGTGCTGGATGCCGGAGCGCGCGACGCCGACCGGGTCGCCCACGCCGTTGCCCGGCTCCGGCGCCCAGACCGGGACACCGGCGCGCTCGCCGACCACCTGCAGCTGCGTCACCGCGTTGGGGCGCTGCAGGTCGGCGGCGACCAGCAGCGGGGTGTGGCCCTGGTCGCGCAGCCAGCGCCCCAGCTTGCCGGCGAGCGTCGTCTTGCCGGCGCCCTGCAGGCCGGCGAGCATGATGACTGTGGGCGGGTTCTTCGCGAACCGGAGGTCGCGCGCCTCGCCGCCGAGGATCTCGACGAGCTCGGCGTTGACGATCTTGATGACCTGCTGGCCCGGGTTCAGCGCGGCGGAGACCTCGGCCGACTTCGCCCGCTCACGCACGTTGGCCGCGAAGGCGCGGACCACGGGCAGCGCGACGTCCGCCTCGAGCAGGGCGCGGCGGATCTCCGAGACGGTCGCGTCGATGTCGGCCTCGGAGAGCCGACCCTTGCCGCGGAGCTGCTTGAAGGAGGCTGTGAGCCGGTCGGACAGGTTGGCGAACAAGGCGTACCTCTGGTCGTCGGACGGTGCGGGCTGAGGATCAGGGTAACGCCAGCAGCGCCGTCACCCCGTCGCCGGGGCGCCTACGGACGCGGCCCGGGCCAACTCCCCCGGCAGGGGCAGCCGGACCGGGCCAGTGGTGCGTCGCGCCTCGGTGGAGGCGCGCGTCACAGGGCGTCGTGCCCGCGCTCTCCGGTGCGGACCCGGATGACGTCGTCGACCGGCACCGTCCACACCTTGCCGTCGCCGATGCGCCCCGAGTGGGTGGCGCCCACGACGGCGTCGACCACCGCGGCCACGTCCTCGTCGCCCACGACGATCTCGATCCGGATCTTCGGCACCAGCTCGATGGTGTACTCCGCGCCGCGGTAGACCTCCGTGTGCCCGTGCTGGCGGCCGTACCCGTTCGCCTCGGACACGGTCATGCCGTGCACCCCGGTGGCCTCGACGGCCTTCTTCACGTCGTCGAGCCGGTGCGGCTGAACGATTGCTGTCACGAGCTTCATGCCTTTGCCTCCGTCGTGGACCGTACCGCGGGTGCTTCGGCACCTGCGGCCGTTTCCGTGCTGAACCGACCTGCCCCGAGCGCCTCGTAGGCGCTCTCCCCGTGCTCGGACCTGTCGATGCCGGCGACCTCGACGTCCTCGCTCACCCGCCACCCCATCACGGCCCTGAGCACGAGACCAATGATGGCGGTGATGGCGCCCGCGTACACCATCGCCACGACGGCGATGATGATCTGCACGACGAGCTGGTCGGCGCCGCCGCCGTAGAGCAGCCCGGTGTCGGTCGCGAGGAAGCCGATACCGACGGTGCCGACGAGCCCGCCGACGAGGTGGACGCCGACGACGTCGAGGGAGTCGTCGTAGCCCAGCCGGAACTTCAGCCCGACGGCGAGCGCGCAGAGCCAGCCGGCGACCGCACCGAGGACGACGGCGCCCAGCGGGCTGAGGGTCCCCGCGGCCGGGGTGATGGCGACGAGCCCGGCGACGATGCCCGAGGCGGCACCCAGGGAGGTGGCGCGGCCGTCGCGGATCTTCTCCGTGGCGAGCCAGCCGAGGACGGCCGCCGCGGCCGCGGTGGTGGTGTTGACCCATGCCAGGCCGGCGAGACCGTCGGCGGTGAAGGCGGACCCGGCGTTGAAGCCGAACCAGCCGAACCACAGCAGCGCGGCGCCGAGCATCGTCAGCGGGAGGCTGTGGGGCTTCATCGGGACCGTCCCGAACCCGTGGCGCCGGCCGACGACCAGCGCGAGCACCAGGGCGGCGACACCGGCGTTGATGTGCACGACGGTGCCGCCGGCGAAGTCGATCGGCGCCGCGATGCCTCCGAAGGGGCCGTCGGCGCTGAGGAGCCCACCGCCCCACACCATGTGCGCCATCGGGAAGTAGGACATCGTCACCCACAGGGCGACGAAGACCATCCACGTAGAGAACCGGGTGCGGTCGGCGATCGCGCCGGAGATCAGCGCGGTCGTGATGATGGCGAACGTGACCTGGAAGGCGATGCCGACCACCGCCGGGACGCCGTAGTCGTCGACGAGGAAACTCCCGTCCGCGCCGTAGACCGCGCCGGCGAGACCGAGGTGGTCCAGCGGGTTGCCGAACAGCCCGCCCACGCTCGTGCCGTAGGACATCGACCAGCCCCACAGCACGTAGACGACGGCGATGACGGCCATGGCACCGAAGGACATCAGCATCATGTTGAGCACGGACTTCGAGCGGGTCATGCCGCCGTAGAACAGCGCCAGCCCGGGTGTCATGAGCAGCACGAGCGACGCCGACATCAGCATCCAGGCGGTCGCTCCGGTGTCGAGTTCCATGGGTTCCTCCCTCGCCGGCACCCTCGGCCGGCCCAGGTCCCCACGGTCCTGCGCACGCGTTTCAGGAACCGACCCGCAGTGTTTCCGCCGTGTGACAGATCTGCGGCCGGTGTGACGATCGTGTTGCGAGCGCCGCCTCGTCCCACCGTCTGGGACGGCGCCAGGTCAGGACAGGAGCGCGTCCACGAACTCCTCGGGCACGAACGGCGCGAGGTCGTCCGGCCCCTCGCCGAGCCCGACGAACTTCACCGGGACGCCGAGCTCGCGCTGGACGGCGACGACGATGCCGCCCTTCGCGGTCCCGTCGAGCTTCGTCAGCACGATGCCGGTGACGTCGACGACCTCGGCGAAGACCTGCGCCTGGCGCATGCCGTTCTGGCCGGTGGTCGCGTCGAGGACCAGCAGGACCTCGCGGACGGGCGCCTCGCGGGACATCACCCGCTTGATCTTGCCGAGCTCGTCCATCAGCCCGGCCTTGTTCTGCAGCCGGCCCGCGGTGTCGACCATGACGACGTCCGCGCCGACCTCGCGTCCGTGCTTCACGGCGTCGAAGGCGACCGCGGCCGGGTCGGCCCCCTCGCGCTCGGAGCGGACCACGGTGACGCCGACCCGCGAGCCCCAGGTGCTGAGCTGGTCCGCGGCGGCGGCGCGGAAGGTGTCGGCCGCCCCGAGGACGACGTCGTGGTCATCGGCGACGAGCACGCGGGCGAGCTTGCCGACCGTCGTCGTCTTGCCCGTGCCGTTGACGCCGACGACGAGCACGGTGGCCGGGTGCGGCTGACCGTCGTCGCCGAGCGACGGCTCGAGGTGGAGGGTGCGGTCCATGGTCGGGTCGACCAGCTTGAGCAGCTCGGCGCGCAGCACGCCGCGCACCGCCTGGGCGTCGGTGGTACCGAGCACCTTCGTCTCGGTGCGCAGGTGGTCCATCAGCTCGGTGGTGGGCCCGATGCCGACGTCGGCGAGCAGGAGGGTCTCCTCGATCTCCTCCCAGTCCTCCTCCTTGAGGTCGCCGCGGGAGAGGATGGACAGGATCGTCTGGCCGATGGTCCCCGAGCGCGCCAGGCGGGCGCGCAGGCGCTGCATGCGCCCGGCGACCGGCTCCGGCCGTTCCAGCGTGGGGGCGGGCGGAGCCTGCGGAGCCTCTTCCAGGGCGACGGCGGTCGCGCCCTCGGCGGGCGGCTGGTCGACGTCGTAAGGGCTGATGTCCACCGGCGGCAGGGTCGCCGACGGGCCGCGGTTGCGACGGCGGCCGGTGGTGAGGGCTACGGCACCGACGATGGCCGCCACGACGATGAGCGCGCCGACGGCGATGAGGATCCAGATCAGGTCAGTCACGGGCTCATTCTGGCCCACGCGGGCACGTGGGGGCGAGCGCCCGCCCCGCACCGTGCGACGTGGGCGGAGCCGCTTCTCAGCGGCGGGCGGCCCCGCGGACGTGCTCCAGACGCGCCACCAGCTCCTCCGGCCGGGTGTAGGCCGGCTCGTCGACCGGCTCCCCCAGGCTGAAGAGGTCCTCGACGGGCGTGTCGCGCACGTCCGAGCGACGCACCCGCAGGTTCTCGCCGCTGAGCTCGTCGGAGCGCCAGGCATCGAGCGACCCGCGCAGCCAGGCCGCCCAGCCGCCCTCCGGACGGCGTTCCGCGACGAGCATGAGCAGCACGACGAGCGCGCACAGCGCGGCGAGCAGCGCTCCGATCAAGGCTCCGGTCATGTTTCCAGTATCACCGCAGCAGCTCGCGCGCGGCACCCCCTGGGGACCGACGGCGCGGCGTCGGGGCGGTGAGGTTGCTCACGCGGCGGGCTCGGGCTCCTTCTCGAGCCGCTGGGAGATGACGGTGGTCACGCCGTCGCCGCGCATGGTCACCCCGTACAGCGCGTCGGCGACCTCCATCGTCCGCTTCTGGTGGGTGATGACGATCAGCTGGGAGGAGGCGCGCAGCTCGGTGAAGATCTCCAGCAGGCGGCCGAGGTTGACGTCGTCGAGGGCGGCCTCGACCTCGTCCATGACGTAGAACGGGCTGGGCCGGGCCTTGAAGATGGCGACCAGCAGGGCCACGGCCGTCAGGGAGCGCTCTCCGCCGGACAGCAGCGAGAGCCGCTTGACCTTCTTGCCGGCGGGGCGCGCCTCGATCTCGATGCCGGTGGTGAGCATGTCGTCGGGGTCGGTGAGCACGAGCCGGCCCTCGCCGCCGGGGAACAGCCGTGGGAAGACGTCCTCGAACTGCCGGGCGGTGTCGGCGAACGCCTGGGAGAAGACCTGCTCGACACGCTCGTCGACCTCCCGCACGATCTCGAGGAGGTCGGCGCGGGACTTCTTGAGGTCGGCGAGCTGGTCCGTGAGGAACTTGTGGCGCTCGGCGAGCGCCGCGTGCTCCTCCAGGGCCAACGGGTTGACCTTGCCCAGGCGGGCGAGGTCGCGCTCGGCGGCGCGGAGCCGCTTCTCCTGCTCCTCGCGCACGTACGGGCGCGGGGGCGCAGGCTCCTCGCCGTCGGGCACCGGGGCGGTGGGCGGCACGTCCCGGTCGGGGCCGAACTCCTCGACGAGCACCTGCGGGTCGAGGCCGAGCTCGGCGACGGCCCGCTCCTCCAGCTGGGTGATGCGTAGCCGCTGCTCGGCGCGCGCGACCTCGTCGCGGTGCGCGACGTCGGTCAGTGCGGCGAGCCGGTCGCCGATCTCCTCGAGCTCGGTGCGCACGGCGGCGATGGCATGCTCGCGCTCGCCGCGCTCGGCCTCGGCCTGCTCGCGCTCGGCGGCCGCGGCGGCCACCGACCGGTCGATGGCGGCGGTGGCGCGGGCGGCGCCGTCGCGGACCTCGGCTGCCGCGGCGGCCTGGGCCGCCCGACGCGCCTCGCGCTCGGCGGCGCGGCGGCGGGCGGTGCGCTCCTCCTCGGCCGCGGCGGCCAGGGACGCGCCCCGGCCGGCGAGCGCCTTGGCCCGCTCCTCGAGCGTGCGCAGCGCGAGCCGCGCGTCGGTCTCGGCGGTGCGGGCGGCGCGGGCGACCTCGGTGGCCCCGTCGCGGGCGGTGGTGGCGCCGGTGAGGTCGTCCTCCGCCTGCGCGGGCTCGCGCTGGGCGATCTCGAGACGTTCCGAGAGCGCCGCGAGCTCTGCGGTGTGCTCGCCGATCTCGCTCTCGGCACGCTCCATCGCGGGCCGGGCCCGCTCGGCCTCGGCCTGGGCGCCACGCAGCGTGGAGCCGAGCCGCCCGAGCTGCTCCGCCACCGCGGCCAGGCGCGCGTCGGAGGAGTGCAGGTCGTCCAGGGTGGCTCGGGCGCGCGCCTGGGCCACCTCGACACGCTCGCGGGCGGGGCCCAGCGCGAAGCGCGTCTGCTCCTGGCGGGCGGCCGCGGCCTCGACCTCACGGACCGCCTCCTCGTGGGCGGCGTGGAGCTCCAGCACGCTCGGGGCGCTGGGCGCACCGCCGTGGGCGGCGACGGCGGAGAGGACGTCGCCCGCCCGGGTGACGGCGGTCAGGGCCGGGTCGGCACCGACCGCGGCGCGCGCCTCGGCGAGATCCTCGACGACGACCACCCCGGCCAGCAGCCGGGCCACGCTCGGGCGCAGGGCGTCGTCGGTGGTGGTGACGAGGTCGGTCGCCCAGCGGGCACCGGCGGGCGGCTGTCCGGCCGGACCGTCGGCACCGGGTGCACCGGTCAGCACCAGGCGCACCTGGCCCGCGTCGCTCTCGCGGACCTGGCGCACGGCGTCGACCGCGACGTCCACGGACTCCACGACTGCTGCGTCGGCGGCAGGCCCGAGGGCCGCCGCGACGGCGTTCTCCCAGCCGGGCTCGACGGCGATCCGGTCCGGGACCGGCCCGAGCAGGCCCGGCAGCCCGGACTCGAGGAGCGCCCCGGTGCCGTCCTTGCGGCGCAGCGACAGCTCGAGGGTGTCGCGCCGGGCGGCCCAGGTGGCGCGGTCGGCCTCGGCGGCACGCTCGGCGTCGACGAGCTCGGCAACTTGCGTCTCTGCCGTCTCGAGCTCGACGGTCGCGGCCTCGTGGGCCTCGTCGAGCCCCTCCTCGCCCTCCTCGGCGCCGGCGACCTGCTGCTCGAGGGCGGTGAACTCGGCCTGGGCGGTGCGGCCGCGCTCCTCGGCGGCCGTCAGGGACTCGCGCAGCCGGCCGAGCTCGGCCTCGGCCGCCTCGAGCCGGGACCGGCGGGCGCCGACCTGCCCGGTGAGCCGGGCCAGCCCCTCGCGGCGGTCGGCGACGCCGCGGTGCACGGCGGCCAGCGCCCGCTCCGCCTCGCGCTCGGCCTCCTCGGCCTGCGTGCGTCCGGCCACCGCCCCCTCGAGGCGGGTGCGCGCCGCGTCGAGCTCGGACTGCAGCGCCGCCTCCTGCTCGCGCACGGCGGCGGCCTGGGCCTCGAGCTCCTCCGGCTCCGTGCCCCCGGACCGCTCGGCGGCAGGTGTGCCGAGCAGGCGGCACCGCTCGGCGGCGACGTTCCCGAGGGAGCGCAGCCGCTCCCTCAGCCCGGAGAGCTGGTACCAGACGTCGGTGGCCTGCCCGAGCCGGGGCGCCGCCGCGGCGGCCGCCTGCTCCAGGGCGGTCAGCCGCGCACGGGCCTCCTCCTGTGCCGCCTCGACGGCCTCGCGCTTCTGCCGCAGCGCTGTCTCGTCGGCGACCTCCTGCGCCAGCGTCGCGCTGAGCTGCACCAGGTCGTCGGCGAGCAGCCGGGCGCGGGCGTCGCGCAGGTCGGCCTGGACCACCTGGGCGCGGCGGGCGACGTCGGCCTGGCGCGCCAGCGGCCCGAGCTGGCGGCGGATCTCGGTGGAGAGGTCGTTCACGCGCGCGAGGTTGGCGGCCATGGCCTCGAGCTTGCGCAGCGCCTTCTCCTTGCGGCGGCGGTGCTTGAGGACGCCGGCGGCCTCCTCGATGAAGCCGCGGCGGTCCTCGGCGCTGGCCTGCAGCACGGAGTCGAGCCGGCCCTGCCCCACGATGACGTGCATCTCCCGGCCCATGCCGGTGTCGGAGAGCAGCTCCTGGATGTCGAGCAGCCGGCACGGGGTGCCGTTGATCGCGTACTCCGACCCGCCGGAGCGGAACAGCGTCCGCGAGATCGTGACCTCGGTGTACTCGATCGGCAGCAGGCCGTCGGTGTTGTCGATGGTGAGGGAGACCTCGGCGCGCCCGAGCGGCGCCCGGGAGGACGTGCCCGCGAAGATGACGTCGGACATGGAGCCGCCGCGCAGCGTCTTGGCGCCCTGCTCGCCCATCACCCAGGACAGGGCGTCGACGACGTTGGACTTGCCCGAGCCGTTGGGGCCGACCACGCAGGTGATGCCCGGCTCGAGGTGCAGCGTCGTCGCGGACGCGAAGGACTTGAACCCTCGCAGCGTCAACGTCTTCAGGTGCACGCAGGGCAGCCTATTGCCATCGGTGGTGTGGTGCGGGGACCCGTGTGGACACCGGCCCCGATCAGCTCACGACCCGGTCGGGAAGTTCAGCGAGTGCTCTGCCGCGGCGAGGCCCGACTCCGGCCAGCGGCTGGTCATCACCTTGGCGCGCGTGTAGAAGTGCAGGCCCTCGACGCCGTAGACGTGGGTGTCGCCGAAGAGCGACGCCTTGCGGCCGCCGAACGAGAACGCACCGGTCGGGACCGGGATGGGCACGTTGACGCCGACCATGCCGGCCTGGACGGCGCGGGCGAAGGTGCGCGCGGCCGCGCCGGACGAGGTGAAGATGGCCGCTCCGTTGCCCCACGGGCCCGCGTTGACGAGGTCGATCGCCCCGGCGAGGTCCGGTGCGCGCACGACGGTGAGGACCGGGCCGAAGATCTCCTCGCGGTAGGCCCGGGACTCGGTGGTGGCCTCCAGCAGCGTGGGGCCGACGAAGTAGCCGTCCTCGTGACCGTCGACACGCAGCTCTCGCCCGTCCAGGGCGACCGTGGCGCCGCCCGCCTCGGCCTCGTCGATGATCTGAAGGATGCGGCTGCGGGACTCGGCGCTGATGACCGGCCCCATCTCGACGTCGGAGCGCGAGGACGGGCCGACGACGACGGCACGCCCCTTCTCGGCGACCGCACCGACGAGTCGGGCCACCTGGTCGTCGTCGCCCACGGCCACGACGGCGGAGATCGCCATGCACCGCTGGCCCGCGGAGCCGTAGCCGGCCGCCACCAGGTGCCCGGCCGCCTCGTCCAGGTCGGCGTCGGGCAGCACGACCGCGTGGTTCTTCGCGCCGCCCAGCGCCTGGACCCGCTTGCCGGCGCCGGAGGCGAGGGCGTGGACGTGCTGCGCGACCGGCGTCGAGCCGACGAACGAGACCGTGTCGATGCCGGGGTGGGTGCAGATGGCGTCCACGAGCTCGGCACCGCCGTGCAGCACGCTGAACACGCCGTCGGGCAAACCGGCGGCGGCGAAGAGGTCGGCGAGCACGACGGCGGCCCCGGGGTCGCGCTCGGAGGGCTTGAGCACGAACGCGTTGCCGGCGGCGATGGCCAGCGGTGCCATCCAGAGCGGCACCATCGCGGGGAAGTTGAACGGGGTGATGCCGGCGCAGACGCCGACGGGCTCGCGGTAGGAGTAGGTGTCGACGCCGGTGGAGACCTGGTCGGCGTACTCGCCCTTGAGCAGGTGCGGCAGCCCGCAGGCGAACTCCACGATCTCCAGGCCGCGGGTGATCTCGCCCTGCGCGTCGGGCAGGGTCTTGCCGTGCTCGCGGGAGATCACCGCGGCCACCTCGTCCCGGCGGGCGACGAGCTGGTCGCGCAGCGCGAAGAGCACGGCTGCCCGCGCAGTCAGGGACGTCTGGGCCCACTTCTCCTGGGCCGTCCGGGCGGCCGCCACCGTGGCGTCGAGCTGCTCCGCGGTCGCCGCCGCCACCTCGGCGATGACCGCACCCGTCGCGGGGTCGGTCACCGGGATGCGGCGGCCGCCGTCGGCTGAGCGCCGGCCGGCGATGACGTGCTCGATGGTCGCACTCATGGCGCGGACCTTTCGTCGTGTCCGGAGGTGCGGCGGCTGCGCTGGGGCGCCGCGGCACAGCCCCGGGCGTCGGTGCCCGGGGTGCCTCACATGCTACGTCGCAAAGGTACGGCGGGCTGCCGTCCTGGCACCCCATCACCTGCGCCGTCGACGCAGCGCCTGTCGTCCACCGGCCCTGGAGCCGCACCCGTCGGGACGATCCGACCGTGACGACTACTGCCAACCTGTCGGCAACGCTGCTAGAATAGCTGCATGGGTGTTGCCGTCACCGTTCGGGACGTCCCGGACAAGGTCAGGGACGAGCTAGCAGCGCGGGCTGCCCGCGCCGGGATGTCGCTGCAGGAGTACCTCCGCGGCATGCTCGTCGCGACTGCGTCCCGTCCGGTCGTCGATGACGTCATTGCCCGCGCTCGAGCGCGAGTTGAGGCCACCGGTGTCCGAGTCGACGCCCAGGCGATCCTCTCCGCGCGAGACATCGACCGCCGGTGAGACCGCGGGTCGTCTGCGATGCCTCGGCAGTGGTCGCGATGCTGCTCGACGCGGGAGCCGATGGACGTTGGGCCACCAACGCTCTCATCGGCGCAGATCTCGCCGTGCCCAGCCTGTTCGCCTTCGAGGCCGCGAACATCATCCGCCGACACGAGGTCGCGGCGCTCATCACGGCCGACCAGGCGGCCCAGGCTCACGCCGACCTGCTCGACCTCACCATCGAGCAATGGCCGTACGAGCTCCTGGCGTCCAGAGCATGGCAGCTTCGCCACAACCTGACGACGTACGACGCCGGCTACGTCGCCCTGGCCGAGCTGCTCGACGTCGTGCTCGTGACCCTCGACCGTGGCATCGGCCGTGCCCCCGGCCTGCGCTGCACCGTCGCGACACCGTAGGCCGACCTGCCGGCTGCCTCGTCCGCCTGTTGAGTGCCACCTCGTGGGCGGAGGTGATCAGTCGGCGTGCTCCCGCTCGGCGAGCGCGGCGACAAGCGGGCGCGGGTCGGGGTCGTCTGCGTCGGACTGCAGGATCACGGAGTCGGCTCCGGCCTCTACGAGCCGGCTGACTCGCCCGGCGACGCCGTCGGCAGAGACTTCGGCGGTGGCGATCTCGGTGTAGGCCGCGACATAGGTGGCGCCGGCGCGACCCGCGGCCTCCCGACCCTCCTGGGCGGTGGCGCGGCCGCGGACGACAACCTCCGGCTCGACCACGCCGTCGAGCAGGACGCCGTCGGCGACCTCGCCGGCCAGCCGGACCGTCTTCGGGCCTCGGGCGCCGACCAGCAGGCGCGGTGGCTGCACCGGCGGCCAGTCGAGCGTGACACCGTCGAGGTGCACATAGTCGCCGGCGACATCGACGCGCTCGCCGGAGAGCAGGTCGCGGACCGATGCCGTGTGCTCACGCAGCAGCGTCATGGGCGACGCGGCACGCGCACCCACCTGCGCCATCCAGTCGAGCACGCCGTGCCCGAGGGCGACCACGAAACGGTCGGGGAACAACCGGGCCAGCGTCGCGATCTCCATGGCCGCCAGCGCCGGGTTGCGCAGCGGCACCGGCAGCAACCCCACGCCGACCCGGACGTGCGTCGACCACGCCAGGGCCGCCGCGGCCGTGGTGAGCCCACCCTCGAGGAAGCAGTCCTCCCACACCCAGAGCTCGTCGACGCCGCCCTCGGCGGCCGCGGCGTCGGCGGCCTCGACCACGGCCCGCAGGTGCTCGGGCGGCGACTGAGGGCGGAAGACGACTCCGGTGACGGTGCCCATGTCGCCACCCTGCCGCAGCCGGCCGACATCCGCACGGGCCGTCACGCCGCACGGCAGGCCCCTGCGGTCACCCCGTTGCGCGCGCGCCGTCGGGTGCGAAGGTCACAGAGCGGGGAACCACAGGCCGATCTCGCGGGCCGCGGACTCAGCGGAGTCGGAACCGTGGACGAGGTTCTGCACGACCGTGGTGCCCCAGTCGCGTCCCAGGTCGCCGCGGATGGTGCCGGGTGCGGCGGCGGTTGGCTCGGTGGTGCCGGCCAGGCTGCGGAAGCCCTCGATGACGCGGTTGCCCTCGACGACGGCGGCGACGACGGGGCCGGACATCATGAAGTCGACCAGGGGGTCGAAGAACGGCTTGCCCTGGTGCTCGGCGTAGTGCTCGCCGAGGAGCTCTGTGTCCGCGGAGCGCTGCTCGAGGGCGACGATGGTGTAGCCCTTGGCCTCGATGCGGCGGAGGATCTCGCCGGTGAGGTGGCGGGCGACGCCGTCGGGCTTGATCAGGACGAGGGTGCGCTCAGGCTGCGAAGGGGTGCTCACGTGGAGCCAGCCTACCGGGCGGTCGACACGTCCGGTCACCGAGTGGCCGGCAGCCGACCAGCCCGGTCATCGGGTAGCAGACGCCGACCACGTCCGTCGTCGGGGAGCCGGCAGGCCGACGACGTCAGGTCGGTGAGGTGCCGATCGTTCGGCTCCGGCTCACCGGTGTGTCATCGGTGAGTCTCGTAGTACTCGACCTCGGCCCGGTACCGCTCCTCCCGCTCGACGTCGATCCGGGCCCCCACGGTCAGGCTGGCGGCCCACAGCACCGCGAAGATGCCACCGACCACGAACATCGTCGGCAGGACCAGCCCGGCGACGACGAGCAGCACCTGGACCACCGAGCCGATCACGTAGCCGACCCGGTGCCGCAGCAGCCCCGCGGTGACGGCGCAGGCCACCATGGCGGCGCCACCCACGCCCCAGACGGCCGACCGGTCGGCCAGGTCGAGCCCGTGGGCGACGAGAGTCGCGAAGAGCACCACGAGCACCTCGCTCACCAGGACCGTCATCGCGAACATGCGACGCGCGGAACCCGGGCGGCGGGGCGGTCCTGCCGGCGCCGACCCGTCGACCGGCGACTGCTCCGCCGGGGCCGACCCGTCGACCGGCGAATGCTCCGCCGCAGCAGCTCCGACCGTCGGCTCCTCGCGGGCCGCCCCCGCAGCCGCCGACCCGGTCGTCGCTGCCGGTCCGGCGGCAGCCGAGCCGGCGGCCGCGTCAGGGACCGAACCGGCGGCCGTGCCGGCGGGTTCGGCGGGTCGTGCGGGGACGTCGCCGGCGGCCTCGTCGTGGGAGGTGGGGGACGGTGTGGTCACCGCACCAGGCTACCTACTGCGCTGCTGCTGCCCCGCCCACGGCTGCCGCACGCCTCCCGCCGCTCACGGCTGCCGCACGCCTCCAGGTGCGTCGCCCACGGCCGCCGCGCCGTCACTGCTCGCCGAAGCCGTCCGCCACCGCCTGCTCGACGGCCTCGAGCGCGGCAGCCGCCTCGGTCCCGCCGGCGCGGACCTCCATGCGGTCGCCCTTCTCCAGGCCGAGCCCCATGAGGGCGAGCACGCTCGCCGCGTCCACCTCGTTGACGGTCACGCGGGCGTCGAAACCTGCGACGAGCCGGGCGAGCAGCGCAGCCGGTCGGGCGTGCAGCCCCACCTCGTTGTGCAGGGTGAGCGACCGGGCAAGGACCTCGCCGTCCTGCGCGGGTGACTCCGGATGCCCAGCCCCGGCGGGTTCCGTTCCGGGCTCAGCTGCCGCGGCACCTGGACCTGCCCCCGCGGATGCGCCTGCCTCGTGAGCAGGTTCGCCCCCGGCCGGCGCCGCTCCAGGCGGCGCCGCTGCGGACGCTCCCCCGCCGAAGCTGCCGGCCGCCTCCGCGACCGTGCGTGCCACCGCGGCGGCGTCGGCCCCGCCCTGCGCGGCCACGGCCCCGGCGACGGCGCCCTCGACCAGCGGTCCGTCGGCCAGCACCACCCGGGCCGCGACGTCGTCGTCGAGCATGTCGAGGACCGACTCGGCAGTCATGGTGGCCGAGCCGAGGTCGGTCAGGACGACCACACCGGCAACGCCGCCGTCGTCCAGGAGCTCGGCGACGGCGGCCTCGACCTTCTCGAAGCTGGTGCCGATGCCGCCGTCGTCGGTCCCGCCGGCGGCGCGGAGCGCGACATCGGGCGCCATCTGGGCGGCCACCTCGACGACGCCCTCCGCCAGGCGCGCGGAGTGCGAGACGACGACCAGCCCGGTGCCGGGACTGCTCACGCCTGCGCCTCGGCCGCCTCGGCGGCGGCGACCAGGAGCAGCGCCGAGGACTGCGCGCCCGGGTCACGGTGCCCCGCGGACCGCTCCCCCAGGTAGCTCGCCCGCCCCTTGGTGGCGACCAGCGGCTCGGTCGCCTCGGCGCCCGCGGTCGCGGCGTCGGCGGCCGCGCGCATCGCCTCGGCCGGACCGGCGCCCGAGCCGGCGGCGGACCGAGCGGCCTCGGCGGCGGGGAGCCAGGCGTCGACCATGGTCTTCTCCCCCGCCTCGGCCTTGCCCCGGGCCTTGATGCCCTCCAGCGCAGCCTCGAGCACCCCGGCGACGCCGGCCGCGTCGAGCTCGCCGTCGGCCACCTTCGCCCCGCGCAGGAACGCGGTGCCGTACAGCGGGCCGGCCGCGCCGCCGACGGTGGACATCAGGGTGGTCGCCACGGTCTTGAGCACCTCCGCGGCGTCCGCGGGCCGGGCGTCGGCCAGCTTGGCCGTCACGGCGGTGAAGCCCCGGTCCATGTTCTCGCCGTGGTCGCCGTCGCCGATGGCCCGGTCGAGCTCGATGAGCTCGATCCGGTTGGCGGAGACGACCTTGGCGGCGCGGGCCATCCAGTCCAGTGCCCAGGCGGTGCCCAGGGTGGCAGCAGTCATGCGTCCTCTTTCTCCTCAGACGCCGCGGCGCAGCGCGGCAGTGTTGACCGGGGCGTCCCACAGCTCCGTGAGCGTGGAGTCCAGGCGCAGCACGGTGATCGAGGCGCCCTGCATCTCCAGCGAGGTGATGTAGTTGCCCACCAGCGAGCGCGTCACCTCCACGCCACGGGAGTCCAGGACGTCGCGGGCGTGGTTGTAGACGAGGTACAGCTCGGACAGCGGGGTGCCGCCCATGCCGTTGACGAACAGCAGCACCTGCTCGCCGTCCGCGAGCTTCAGGTCCTCAAGGACGGGCTCGAGCAGGCGGTCGGTGATCTCGTCCGCACCGGCCATCGCGATCTTGTGCCGGCCCGGCTCGCCATGGATGCCGATGCCGATCTCGATCTCGTCGTCGGCCAGGTCGAAGGACGGCTTGCCGGCGTGCGGCACAGTGCAGGCGGTCAGCGCCACGCCCATGGAGCGCACGTTGCCGATGACCTGCTCGGCCACGGCGACCACCGCGTCGAGGTCGTCGCCGCGCTCGGCGGCGGCGCCGGCGATCTTCTCCACGAGCACCGTGCCGGCCACGCCGCGCCGGCCGGCGGTGTAGAGGGAGTCCTCCACGGCGACGTCGTCGTTGACGACGACGGAGCGCACCGTGACGTCCTCGGCCTCGGCGAGCTCGGCCGCGGTCTCGAAGTTGAGCACGTCGCCGGTGTAGTTCTTCACGATGTGGAGCACGCCGGCCCCGCCGTCGGCAGCCTTGGTGGCCTCGAAGATCGGCTCGGGCGTGGGCGAGGTGAACATCGCGCCCGGCACCGCGGCGTCGAGCATGCCGACCCCGACGTACCCGGCGTGCAGCGGCTCGTGCCCGCTGCCGCCGCCGGAGACGAGTCCGACCTTCCCCTGGACCGCACCGCCTGCGCGGGAGACGAACAGCGGGTCCTCGTTGACCCGCACGAGGTCCGGATGGGCGAGACCGAAGCCCCGGACGGACTCGGTGACCACGTTCTGGGGGTCGTTGATGAGCTTCTTCACCGACGGGCTCCTCTCGGGACGGGGCGGGGTCCGCACCGGACCCCGCCCCCATCTTGGCCCCTGCGGCCCGCCGCGGCTACGGCTTCGGTGGCCTCCTCTGCGCCGTCCCTCAGGCCCGGCCCATGAGGGCGCGCACCTCGGCCGCGAGCAGCACCGAGCCCGCCACCAGCACCCCGGTGGTCGTGACCACCTCTTCGACGTTCGCCTCGGCCAGCGTCGCGGCGGTGTCGATGGCGTCCTCGAGTCGCTCGGCCACGTGCACCCGGTCCTCGCCGAAGACGTCGCGCGCCACCTCGGCGAGCTCGTCGACGTCCATCGCCCGGTCGATGCTCGCCCGGGTGATGACGACCTCGGCCAGCATCGGCTCCAGGCCGGCGAGGATGCCGTCGGCGTCCTTGTCCGCCATGACGCCGACGACGCCGACCAGGTGGGAGAAGTCGAAGGCCTCGTCGACGGCGGCCCGCAGGGCCTCGACCCCCGCGGGGTTGTGGGCGGCGTCGACCAGCACGGTGGGGCTGCGGCGCACGACCTCGAGCCGCCCGGGGCTGTCCACCCCGGCGAAGCCCTGCTCGACGACGCCCGCGTCCAGGGCTCCGCCGCCGAAGAACGCCTCGACGGCGGTCAGGGCGAGCAGCGCGTTGCGTGCCTGGTGCTCGCCGTGCAGCGGGAGGAAGACGTCGGTGTACACCCCGCCCGGGGTGCGCAGGGTGAGCAGCTGCCCGCCGACCCCGAGCTGGCGGTCGAGCAGGGCGGCGTCCTCGCCCTCGCGCAGGAGCTGGGCGCCCTGCTGGGCCGCGGCGGACATGACGATGCCCGCGACCTCCTCGTCCTGCTCGGCCACCACCACCGTGGAGCGGGGGGTGATGATGCCGACCTTCTCGGTGGCGATGTCCGCGAGCTCGTGGCCGAGCCAGCGCTCGTGGTCGCGGGTGACGGTGGTCAGGACCTCCACCGTCCCGTCGGCGACGTTGGTGGCGTCCCAGCGTCCACCCATGCCGACCTCGACGACCGCGACGTCCACGGGTGCGTCGGCGAAGGCCGCGTAGGCCATGACGGTGAAGACCTCGAAGAAGCTCAGCCGCGGCCCGCCGGCGGCCTGCGAGCGCTCGTCCACCATGGCCACGTAGGGCGCGACGTCCTCCCAGGTGGCCACGAAGACCTCGGGGGCGACGGGCTCGCCGTCCAGGGCGATGCGCTCGCGCACGCTGTGCAGGTGCGGGGAGGTGAAGCGCCCCGTGCGCAGCCCCTTCTCGCGCAGCAGCCGCTCGATCATCCGGGCGGTCGAGGTCTTGCCGTTGGTGCCGGTCAGGTGGATGACCGGGTAGGCGCGGTGCGGGTCGCCCATGAGCTCCAGGACACCCTGGACCCGCTCGAGGCTGGGCTGGACGTCGTGCTCGGGCGCGCGGGCGAGGATGTCGTTGTAGATCCGGCGGACCTCTTCCTCGGCCTGGGCGTCGGCGACCGCCGCGGCATGCTGCGCGGCGTCGTCGGCCGGTCCCTCCCCCTCGGCCACGACCTCCTCGGCCACCTCGGGGTCCGGGCCGGTGAACAGGGCCGAGGAGAGCAGCGTGCGCAGGCTGGCGTCGTGCTCCTCGTCCGCCGCGGCAGCCGCCTCGGCGGCCTCGCGCGACGCGTCGTCGCCCTCCAGGCCGGCGAGGCGCTCGCGGGTCTCCCGGTCGGCGTCCTCGGGGGTGCGCTCGGTCATCGTGCCTCCACCTTCGTCACGCCCACGCGGGGCGCCTCGACGTCGTCGACGGCGAGGTCCAGCTCGACGGCGAGGGTCTCGCCGGCGAGGAGCTCACGGTGCGCCTCGACCCAGGCGAGCCGGTCGGCGGGGACCGTGACGGCCAGGGCGATGCGGTCCGCGACGTACAGGCCGACGGCCTTGCGCTCGTCCTGGACCTGGCGGACCAGGTCGCGCACGTACCCCTCGGCGGCGAGCTCGTCGTCGAGGGCGGTGTCGAGGACGACGAAGCCGCCGTCGCCGAGGACGTCCGCGGCCGCCTCGCCGGCCTGCTCCCCCAGGTCGATGCGGGTGGAGAGGTCGTACTCCCCGGCCACCAGGGTGAGCGGTGCGCCGTCGAGCATCAGCCCCTCCAGGGCGATCTCGCCGTCGGAGGCGGACCAGCGCCCCTCCCGTGCGGCGGCGAAGATCTGCTGGGTGTGCCGGCGCTTGGCCGGGTCGAGCTCGCGCGGGAGCACCTTGAGCTCGGTGGTCAGGCGCAGGTCCGACTCGGCCGGGGTGATGAGCTCAACGTCCTTGACGTTGACCTCGGAGGCGATGAGCCCGGTGAACGACGCCAGGGCGGCCGGGTCCTCGACCACGACGGTCAGGGTGCGCAGCGGCTGGCGCACCCGGATCTTGGCGGCCTTGCGCAGGGCGTGGGTGGTGGAGACGACGTCGCGCACGGTGTCCATCGCGGCCACCAGGGCGTCGTCGGCGGCCGGGTCGGCCCCGGCGGGCAGGACGGGCCAGTCGGTCAGGTGCACGCTGCGTCCGCCGGTCAGGCCGCGCCAGACCTCCTCGCTGACGAGGGGGGCCAGCGGTGCCATCACCCGGGTGAGCACCTCCAGCGCGGTGTAGAGGGTGTCGAAGGCGCCGCGGTCCTCGTCCCAGAAGCGCTGGCGGGAGGTGCGCACGTACCAGTTGGTCAGCAGGTCGAGGTGCTCGCGCACCGCCTGCGTGGCGCCGGGGACGTCGTAGGCCTCCATCTGCTCGCGCACACCGGCGGCGAGGTCGCGCGTGCGGGCGAGGAGGTAGCGGTCCATCACGTGCAGGCCGGCGACCTTCTCGGCGTCGTGGAGGTCGACCGGCCGCGCGAGGTACCCGGCGCCGTCGTCCACCGTGCCGGCGTATAGGGCGAAGAAGTACCAGGCGTTCCACAGCGGCAGCAGCACCTGGCGCACGTTCTCGCGGATGCCCTCCTCGGTGACGACGAGGTTGCCGCCGCGCAGGATGGGCGAGCTCATGAGGAACCAGCGCATGGCGTCCGAGCCGTCCCGGTCGAGCACCTCGGTGACGTCCGGGTAGTTGCGCAGCGACTTGCTCATCTTGCGCCCGTCCGAGCCGAGCACGATGCCGTGCGAGACGGAGGTGCGGAAGGCCGGGCGGTCGAACAGCGCGGTGGCCAGGACGTGCAGCGTGTAGAACCAGCCGCGGGTCTGGCCGATGTACTCCACGATGAAGTCGCCGGGGTAGTGGTCCTCGAACCACTCGCGGTTCTCGAACGGGTAGTGCACCTGGGCGTAGGGCATGGAGCCCGAGTCGAACCAGACGTCCAGGACGTCGGGGATCCGGCGCATCGTCGACGCGCCTGTCGGGTCGTCCGGGTTCGGGCGGGTCAGGTCGTCGATGAACGGCCGGTGCAGGTTGGGGTTGCCGTCGCGGTCGAGCGGCAGCCGTCCGAAGTCGGCCTCGAGCTCGGCGAGGGAGCCGTAGACGTCGATGCGCGGGTGGGCCGGGTCGTCGGAGACCCACACCGGGATGGGGGTGCCCCAGTACCGGTTGCGGGAGATCGACCAGTCGCGGGCGCCGGCGAGCCAGTGGCCGAACTGGCCGTCCTTGATGTGCTCGGGGACCCAGGTGATGTCCTTGTTGAGCTCGACCATGCGGTCGCGGAACTCGGTGACCCGCACGAACCAGCTGGAGACGGCCTTGTAGATCAGCGGTGTGCGGCAGCGCCAGCAGTGCGGGTAGGAGTGGTCGAAGGTCTCCTGGCGCACCAGCACGGCGCGCTCGCCCTCGGGCCGGCGGGCGACGGGGCCGGTGGCGTGCTTGAGGTCGGCGATGATCGCCTTGTTCGCCTCGAAGACCTGCATGCCGGCGTAGTCGGGCACCTCGGCGGTGAACTTCCCGGCCTCGTCGACCGGCACCACGGTGCCGATGCCGGCGGCGGCGGACACGGCCATGTCGTCCTCACCGAACGCGGGCGCCTGGTGGACGAGACCGGTGCCGTCCTCGGTGGAGACGTAGTCCGCGGCGAGGAGCTGCCACGCGTTCGGGCCGGGGGTCTCGTCGTCGGGGCGGCCCATGAAGTAGTCGAAGATCGGGGCGTAGCGCCGCCCGGCGAGGTCGCGGCCCTTGACGGTGGCGAGGACCTCGGGCTCCTCGCCGAGCTCACGGGCGTACGCCGCGAGCCGGGAGGCGGCGACGACGACCCGCTCGCCGGCCAGGGCCCCCTCCGCGGGTGCGACCGTGACGTAGTCGATGTCCGGCCCGACGGCGATGGCGAGGTTCGACGGCAGGGTCCACGGGGTCGTGGTCCAGATGAGGGCGAGCTCGCCGGTGTCCAGGCGCACCCCGACCGTGACCGAGGGGTCCTGACGCATCTGGTAGACGTCGTCGTCCATGCGCAGCTCGTGGTTGGACAGCGGGGTCTGGTCGTGCCAGCAGTACGGCAGCACCCGGTAGCCCTCGTAGGCCAGGCCCTTGTCGTACAGCTGCTTGAACGCCCAGATGACCGACTCCATGAAGGTCACGTCGAGGGTCTTGTAGTCGTTCTCGAAGTCGACCCAGCGAGCCTGGCGGGTGACGTACTCGCGCCACTCGCCGGTGTAGCGGAGCACCGAGTCCTGGCAGGCCTTGTTGAAGGCCTCGATCCCCATCTCCTCGATCTCGGACTTGTCGGTGATCCCGAGGATGCGCTCGGCCTCGAGCTCGGCGGGCAGGCCGTGGGTGTCCCAGCCGAACCGGCGCTCGACCCGGCGCCCGAGCTGGGTCTGGAACCGTCCGACGACGTCCTTGACGTAGCCGGTGAGCAGGTGACCGTAGTGCGGCAGGCCGTTGGCGAACGGCGGGCCGTCGTAGAAGACGAACTCGTTGTCACCGTTCTCGCCGGCCGAGCGGTTGTCGATCGACGCCTGGAAGGTGTCGTCGCTCTTCCAGTACTCCAGCACCTCCTTCTCCAGCGCGGGGAAGGACGGCGAGGCGTCCAGGGCGCCCGGACGGTGCAGGGGGTAGCGCTGGGGCTGGTCGGCCAATGGTGCTCCTCGGTCGGTGCGGCGGTGCGTGCACTGCTGCGAGGACGATCGTCTCGGACGCCGGCCGTGCCGGCGACCCGCGACCGCGGTACCACCCCGCTTGCCGCGTCCTCGCGTGAGGACGTGACCGCTCGAGCAGGCTGTGACGGGCCCTCCCGTCCGGTTCTACTGAGGGCCCGCCGGGGCGGGTCCTGTTCTTCCGGAGGCTCGCCGGTGATGGCCGGGTCGACGCCTGTGCCAAGCAGTCTAGCGTCGTCGGCACGTTGCTGGCGGTGAGCGCTCGCTACGCCGAAGTCGTCCGGCCCGCGCGCGGGCGGATCCGCCGCAGCCACGCGCCGACCACGGCCTGGCCTCGACCTGGCTTCCAGGCCGTGACCGCCACGGTAGCGCGCTGCCCCAAACACCTGGGAAGCGGTTTGTCCCTCCGTGGGACGCACCGCGGTGGTCCGCAGCGGAACTCGGTCGTGGCAATACTCTGGCGCCAACACAGACGAGCGAGGAGCAGGAATGCGAGTCGGATTCATCGGTGCCGGGAACATGGCGGGCGCGATCGTGCGCGGGATCGTGGCCGAAGGCACGCTGCCCGCGGAGGACCTTGCAGTCACGAGCGCGCACGGGCGCTCGGCCCAGGCGCTGGCTCGGGAGACCGGGGTGGATGCACCCGGCTCCAACGAGGAGCTGGTTGAGCGGACCGGGCCGCGTGGCGTCGTCGTGCTCGCCGTGAAGCCGCACCTGATCGCCGAGGTCCTCGAGCCGCTGGGCGATCTCCTCGCCGAGCAGGACTCCCTGGTCGTCTCGCTCGCCGCGGGCACTCCCCTGGCGACGCTGGAGTCGTTCCTCCCGCCCGGGCAGGCGGTGGTGCGGGTGATGCCGAACGTCAACGCCCTGGTCGGCGCCGGGATGGCGGCGGTGTGCGGCAACGCGAGCACCAGCGAGGACCAGGTTGACGCCGTCGTCGGGCTCTTCGAGACGGTCGGGAGCGCCATCGTGCTGGCGGAGCGCGACTTTCCCGCCTACACGGCGATCGCCGGCTCGGCGCCCGCGTTCGCGGCCCACTTCGTCGAGGCCCTTGCCCGCGCTGCGGTGCGCAACGGCCTGCCGAAGATGCTGGCCACCCGGATCGCGGCGCAGACCATGCTCGGGACGGCCCGCACGATGCTCGAGCGTGGCACGACGCCGGCCCAGCTCGCGGACATGGTCTCCTCCCCCGGCGGGACGACCATCGCCGGGAGCCTGGCGATGGAGGACGCGGGCTTCTCGCCCGCCGTGGTGCGCGGCGTGCAGGCGGTCATCGACCGGGACCGGGAGATCGCGGCGGGCTGACCGGCCCAGCTCCCACTCGCAGCCACGATCCGCAGCTCAACCGCGTTGGCGTCTCTCGACGATCTGGCTCGCACTCGCAGCGATGATCCACAGCCCGATTCTGGATGTCAGTGGTTCGAACTAGTGTCTGGATCATGGTCGAGGACGACGCCGCGGGAGTCATCGGGGACGGGTGCCCGGTGTCGGTCGTGGTGCGCGCGAGCGACGACGGTCCGCAGCTGGAGCTGGTGGTGCCGGAGTCCGCGGTCGGGACACCTGAGGCGGACGTGGCCCGCGAGATGATGCGCCTGGAGATGGGCCTGCCGTGGTGGGAGTGCGAGCCGGGGCTGTCGGTGCGCGATCCGGACGCGTCGGTGGTGCGTGCGGCGGCGGGGGTGGCGGCTGCTGGGTTCACCTCGCCGGCGGCGCGGCTGCTCGCTTCGACTGCTCCCGGTCCGACGTTGGTGGACAGGTTGGACCGGACCTCGCTCGCCGATGCCGATGACGCGGCGGTGGTGGAGCTGGTCGCGGCGTGGGAGCGGATCGGGTCGTGGGCGGTGTCGCAGCAGGCCCGGGCGATCACCGAGCTCGGGGCGCGGCGGCGGGCGGCGAACAGCAGCGCGGGGGCGAGGTCGGCGGTCTTCGAGGTCGAGGCCAGGTTGGGGGTCACTCAGTACGCCGCGGAGTCCAAGACCTCTCTCGCGCTGGGGCTGGAGGACTACCCGGTGGTGGCCGACGCGCTGAACAGTGGGCATATCGATGCCCGTAAGGCCGAGGTCCTCCTCCACGCCGAGCCGGGTCTGCCTGCCCGGGTGCGCCGGACGGTCCTGGACGAGCTGGTGCCGGAGGCGGACACGCTGACGGTGCCGCAGCTGCGGGAGAGGATCCGCGCGGCCGCCCTCGCGGCGGACGCGGCGACGGCCAGCCGGCGTCATGCCGAGGCGGTGGCCCGCCGGCACGTGTCGATCGAGCCGGCCGGGGACGCGATGGCCTGGGTCAGCGCGTTCGTGCGCGCCGACCACGCCATGGCCGCCCGCACCGCCCTGGACGCCCTCGCGGTGGCCGCGAAGACCCCCGGGGACACCCGCACGCTGGACCAGCGTCGCGCGGATTCGTTCACCGATGTCTTCACCTCGATCCTCGACAACGGCGTCGACTTCTCGGGGCGGGCGTTGCCGGTGCTGCAGCGCCGCCGCCCGCACCTGCAGGTCACTGTCGCCGGTGGGACCCTGCTCGGGCTGGACGACCAGCCGGGCGTGCTGGGTGGGTACGGGCCGATCCCGGCCGAGCTGGCGCGGCGGATCGCGCAGGACGCGACCTGGCAGGCGTTGTTCACCGACGCCGGCACCGGTGAGTTCGTCGCGCTCGGGACGAAGGCGTACCGCCCGGGTGCGGACCTGACCCGCACCGTGCTCGCCCGCGATGTCACCTGTGTCTTCATGGGGTGCCGGATCCCGGCGTGGCGGTGTGAGATCGACCATCAGAAGTCCTACGACAGGGCCCTGGCCGACAGCGTCGTCCAGACCGATCAGGACAAGGTCGATGTCAAGTGTCACTCCCACCACGACGTCAAGACCGCCAAGCTCTGGGACACCTCGCGCGACCCCACCACCGGTATCACCTGGTGGAGAGCACCGACCGGACACCGCTACGCACGCAAGCCCGTCCGACCGCCCGGGCCACGGACCGGGGCGCCACCTACTGGCCCGCCGCCTGCTAGACCACCGACGGGTCCAGGTGCCGGGCGACCGCCCGCGGGCCCAGCCCCGGGCCGGCCACCCAGGAGCACACCGGCGACTGACAAGCCACCTGCCGCGGGCGGATCAACCGACCCCCGGGGTACGCCAGATGACGACGTCCCGTTCTGACCTGAGTTCGGCGGCGCGCGTCTGGCCGGCCTGACGAGTCGTCATGCCGAACTGCGGTGTGCATGGCTGCAGACATGCACACCGGCACTTCGCCCAAACCTGCCGGGGATTGAGTCGCCCGACCGAGGATCGAATGGACCTCGCGCGACAGCTCTCAGGCTGCGGTGCACTCCTCGAGCAGGATGACCACGCGGTTCCCGCCGCTGGGGACGTTCGACGGACCGCCCACCGAAACGGTCAACTGGGTTCCCCCGTGCTGTCACGGCGGCTACGGTGGACATATGCGCAGGTCGCGGGGTGTGCTCGGCGGGCTCGCGGCAGTTCCCCTCGCCGTGGGCGGCCTCGTTCTGCCGATCGCTGCCGCACCGGCGTCTGCCGACGAGAGCCCGGCGACCACGGTCAGCGTGCGACCGGACCAGGCTGCGGCGCTCCGTGTCGCCACGTACAACGTCTCGTTGAACCGACCGGAGGCCGGCCAGCTCGTCACCGACCTCACCGGTGGGGCGGACGAGCAGGCCCGCGCGGTGGCGCAGGTGCTGCAGACCACCCGGCCCGACGTCGTGCTCCTCAACGAGTTCGACCACGACGCCGACGAGGAGGCGATCGACCTGTTCCGGTCCGAGTACCTCGCGGTCTCCCAGCACGGCGAGGCGCCGATCCGGTATCCGCACGTCTACACGGCGCCGGTGAACACGGGTGTGAGCTCAGGTCTCGACCTCGACAACGACGGTGAGGTCGCGGGCCCGGACGACGCTTACGGGTTCGGGGAGTTCGAGGGCCAGTACGGGATGGTCGTGCTCTCCCGGTACCCGATCGACACCAAGAACGTGCGCACCTTCCAGCACTTTCTCTGGAAGGACATGCCCGGCGCGCTGCTGCCGGACCAGCGGACGACCGATGCACCGCGGGACTGGTACTCCGCGACCGAGTTGGCCGCCGTACGCCTGTCGAGCAAGTCGCACTGGGACGTGCCGGTCAAGGTCCGTGGCAGGACCGTGCACGTGCTCGCCTCGCACCCGACGCCCCCGACTTTCGACGGCCCCGAGGACCGCAACGGACGGCGTAACCACGACGAGATCCGCTTCTGGGCCGACTACGTCGCGGACGACAGCGCAGGCGACTACATCTACGACGACGCCGGGGAGACCGGCGGACTGCCGGCTGGCGCACTCTTCGTGATCCTCGGCGACCAGAACGCGGACCCGGTCGACGGCGACTCCTACCGGGGTGCAATCGACCAGCTGCTCGACCACGACCTGGTGCGCGACCCGGAGCCGACGTCGAACGGTGCGGTCGAGGCCGGCGCCGTCCAACGGGGGGCGAACGTCCGCCACGACGGCGACCCGGCGCTGGACACCGCCGACTTCGCGGACGACGCGCCCGGCAACCTCCGGGTCGATTACGTCCTGCCGTCGCGGAACCTCCCGCTGCGCGGCTCCGGGGTCTTCTGGCCGGCCGCCGACGAGCCTGGCTCCGAGCTCACCGGGGTGTACCCGTTCCCCACATCGGACCACCGCCTGGTCTGGGTGGACGTACGGATGCCCAGCCGCCGCTAGCGGCTCGCTACCGCCCTGATGGGCACGGAACTTGTTCTGCAGGCGCTCTTCCGCGGCGGTTCACCTCGCGACGGCTGCACGTCCGCAGCGGTCACTCACAGCAGTCGCCACTCCACGGCGGTCACCTCTCACAACAGGCGCACCTCCACAGCGGTCACCTCACAGGAGGCGCTCTTCCGCGGCGGTGAGCACCTCGTCGTAGATGTTCAGCGCGCGGGCGACCTCGTCGTCGGTGACCACGCACGGCGGCACCACGTGGATCCGGTTCTCCGCCGTGAACGGCAGCAGGCCGTTCTCGATCAGCGCCTGCTTCATGGCACCGACCTCGGCCGTGGGTACGGGCTCGCGGGTCTCCCGGTCGAGGACGAGGTCGAGGGCCCAGAACACCCCCACCCCACGCACCTCGCCCACGAGCGGATGACGGTCGGCGAGGTCGTGCAGACCCGGGCCGAGCACGTCGGCGCCGATGCGCGCGGCGTTCTCGACGACCCCCTCCTCGGCCATCGCGTCCAGCGTCCCGACGATCGAGGCCGCGGCGAGCGGGTGGCCGGAGTAGGTCAGCCCGCCGGGAAAGACACGCTCGTCGAAGGTGGCGGCGATCTCGGCCGAGATCATCACCCCGCCGACGGGCACATACCCGGAGTTGACCCCCTTGGCGAAGGTGACGAGGTCGGGCACGACGTCGTGCTGGTCGAGCGCCAGCCAGGACCCGGTACGCCCGAAGCCGGCCATCACCTCGTCGAGGATCAGCACGATGCCGTACCGGTCGGCGATCTCGCGCACCCCGGCGAGGTACCCGGGCGGCGGGACGAGCACACCCGCCGTCCCGACCACCGTCTCGAGCAGGAACGCGGCGATCGTGCCCGGCCCCTCCGCCTGGACGACGCGCTCGAGGTGGTGCAGGGCGCGCTCGCACTCCTCGGCCTCGGTGCTCGCCCAGAACTCCGAGCGGTACAGGAACGGCCCGAAGACGTGCACGTGACCGCGCGCGTACTCGTTGGGGATGCGGCGCCAGTCCCCCGTGGCGACGATCGCCGCGCCGGTGTTGCCGTGGTACGACCGGTAGAAGGAGACCACCTTGTCCCGGCCGGTGTGCAGGCGCGCCATCCGGATGGCGTTCTCGTTGGCGTCGGCACCGCCGTTGGTGAAGAACACCTTGGTGATGCCCTCGGGGGCGTGTGCGAGGATCCGCTCGGCCGCCTCGCCCCGGGCGAGGCTCGCGGCCGTGGGTGCGACCGTGGTGAGCAGGTCGGCCTGGGCATGGATCGCCTCGACCACCTTCGGGTGCTGGTGGCCGATGTTGAGGTTGACCATCTGGGAGGAGAAGTCCAGGTAGGTGCGGCCCTGCTCGTCGACCACCTCACAGCCGGACCCGGTCACGAGGGTGATCGGGTCCAGGACCGCCTGCGCGGACCAGGAGTGGAAGACGTGGCTCCGGTCGAGCTCGTACGCGCGGCCCCGCTCGCCCGTCATGCCTTCGCCACCACCGTCTCGCGCATCGCCGGGATGATGTGCTCGCCGTACATCCGCAAGGTCTCCTCCTTGTTGTCGTGCATGAGATAGCCGGCGAAGTGGGTGACTCCCAGCTCGCGCAGCTCCGTCAGCCGGGCGACGTGCTCGGGCCAGGTGCCCAGCATGCAGAACCTGTCGACCACCTCGTCGGGAACGAAGTCGGTGTGGGTGTTCGACGCCCGGCCGTGCTCGTTGTAGTCGTAGTCGGTGCGGCCGGCGACGTAGTCGGTCAGCGCCCGCGGCAGCGTGGAGTCCTGCCCGTAGCGGGCGACCAGCTCGGCGACGTGGTTGCCCACCATCCCGCCGAACCAGCGGGTCTGCTCGCGCATGTGGGTGCGGTCCTCACCAACGTACATCGGCGCCGCCACGCAGAACTGCAGGGAGGCAGGGTCGCGGCCGGCCTTCTCGGCCGCCTCGCGCACGACGGCGATCGTCCAGGCCGTCACGTCCGGGTCGGCGAGCTGGAGGATGAACCCGTCGGCGACGTCGCCGGTCAGCGCGAGGGTCTTCGGCCCGTACCCCGCCACCCACACCTCGAGCTGGGAGCCCACCGACCACGGGAAGCGCACCGTGGAGCCGTTGATCTCCACGGCACGCGAGCTGCCGAGCTCGCGGATCACGTGGACCGCGTCCCGCAGCTGCGCCAGGCTCGCCGGACGCCCGTTGAGGACCCGGACGGCGGAGTCGCCCCGGCCGATCCCACAGACGGTCCGGTTGCCGAACATCTCGTTGAGCGTGGCGAAGGCCGAGGCGGTGACGCTCGGGTCCCGGGTCACCGGGTTGGTGACCATCGGCCCGACCTTCACGCGGCGGGTCGCGGCGAGGATCTGGCTGTAGACGACGTACGGCTCCTGCCAGAGCAGGTGGGAGTCGAACGTCCACACGTGGCTGAAGCCGTGGGTCTCCGCCTGCCGGGCGAGGTCGACCACGCGCGCGGCGGGCGGGTCGTTCTGCAGGACGACGCCGAAGTCCATCAGGTTCGCTCCTTCACAGCAGGTACTGGGAGAGCCCGCGCCGGACGTACCTGCCGTGGCCGGCCCGGCCGAGGAAGGTGCCGCCGTCGACGACGACCGTGCCCCGGGAGAGCACGGTGTCGACGTGGCCGTCGATCTCGAAACCCTCGTAGGCGGAGTAGTCCATGTTCATGTGGTGGGTCTTGCCGACCCCGATGCTGGTGTGCCCGTTCGGGTCGTAGACGACGACGTCGGCGTCCGCGCCCGGGGCGATCACGCCCTTGGTGCCGTAGAGGCCGAACATCCGTGCCGGCGTCGTGGAGCACAGCTCGACCCAGCGCTCGAGCGTGATCTGGCCGGTGACGACACCTTGGTAGAGCAGGTCGAGGCGGTGCTCGACCCCGCCGATGCCGTTGGGGATCTTGGAGAAGTCCCCAATCCCCATGTCCTTCTGCCCCTTCATGCAGAACGGGCAGTGGTCGGTGGAGACGACCTGCAGGTCGTTCGTGCGCAGCGCCCGCCACATGTGGTCCTGGTGCCCCTCGGCCCGCGAGCGCAGCGGCGTCGAGCACACCCACTTGGCTCCCTCGAAGCCGGGCGCGCCGAGCTGCTCCTCCAGGGAGAGGTAGAGGTACTGCGGGCAGGTCTCGCCGAAGACGTTCTGGCCCCGGTCCCGCGCCTGCATGATCTGCTCGGCGGCCTGCTTCGCCGAGACGTGCACCACGTAGAGGGGCGCCCCGGTGAGGTCGGCGAGCATGATCGCCCGGTGGGTGGCCTCCTCCTCCACCTGCCACGGCCGGGTGAGGCCGTGGAAGTACGGGGCGGTGTCGCCGCGGCCGACGGCCTGCTGGACGAGGAGGTCGATCACCGAGCCGTTCTCGGCGTGCATCATGATCATCGCGCCGTTGTCGGCGGCGCGCTGCATGGCCTTGACGATCTGTCCGTCGTCGGAGAGGAAGACGCCCTTGTAGGCCATGAACAGCTTGAAGCTGGACACCCCCTCCCCGACCAGCTCGTCCATCGCGGACAGCGAGGAGTCCTGGACGTCGGAGAGGATCTGGTGGAAGCCGTAGTCGATGGCGCAGTTCCCGGCGGCCTTCTCGTGCCACTTCGCGAACTGCTCCAGCGGCTGCTCGCCGGCGTACTGGACCACGAAGTCGACGATGGTCGTGGTCCCGCCCCAGGCGGCCGCCGTCGTCCCGGTCTCGAAGGTGTCCGAGGCGAACGTGCCGCCGAAGGGCATCTCCATGTGGGTGTGGGCGTCGATGGCACCGGGGATCACGTACTTGCCGGTGGCGTCGATGACCGTGTCGACCGAGGTCGCCAGGTCCACGCCGAGCAGCGTGGAGCTAGGCGCGAGGACTGCGGCGATCCTCTCGCCGTCGATGAGCACGTCCGCCTGGCTGCGCCCGGTGGCGCTGACCACGGTGCCACCACTGATGAGCGTCGTCGTCATGGGAGTCCTCCCGGCCGCGCTCAGGGAGCGACGAGCGAGTCGTAGGCGTCGGGGCGGCGGTCGCGGTAGAACTGCCAGCGTTCACGGACCTCGCGGATGAGGTCGGTGTCGACCTCCCAGATCTTCAGTGCCGCCTCGGTCGAGGAGGCCCACTCGTCGACGAAGTTCCCGTCCGGGCCCACCACGTAGGAGCTGCCGTAGAAGGTCACGGCATCGTCGCCGTACTCGTTGGTCTCGGCGCCGACGCGGTTGCACGCCGCGACGAAGTAGCCGTTGGCGATGGCGGCGGCGGGCTGCTCGATCTCCCAGAGCTTGTTGGAGATCCCGGGGGCCGTGGCGTTGGGGTTGAACACGATCTGGGCGCCGGCGAGGCCGAGCGCCCGCCAGCCCTCGGGGAAGTGGCGGTCGTAGCAGATGTTGACGCCGATCCGCCCGACGGCGGTGTCGAAGATCGGGTAGCCGAGGTTGCCGGGGCGGAAGTAGAACTTCTCCCAGAACTTCGGCAGGTTCGGGATGTGGTGCTTGCGGTACTTGCCGAGATAGGTGCCGTCGGCGTCGATCACCGCGGCGGTGTTGTACAGGACCCCGGGCTGCTCCTCCTCGTAGACCGGCAGGACGACGACGATGCCGAGCTCCTTGGCCAGCGCCGAGAAGCGCTCGGTCGTGGGACCGGGGACCGACTCGGCGTACTCGTAGTACTTCGGGTCCTGGGTGATGCCGAAGTACGGCCCGTAGAACAGCTCCTGGTAGCAGATGACCTGGGCGCCGGCCGCGGCGGCCTCGCGGGTCTTCTCCTCGTGCCAGGCGGTCATGGACTCCTTGTCGCCCGTCCAGGGAGTCTGGGTGAGGGCGACCTTGACGAGCGTCATCGACTTCTCCTCCACGTCTTCCCGTGGTGGCCGGTGTGCGAAGTGCCGGTCAACCACGTTCGTTTCACGCCTTGGTCCTGCACATCGTTGTGAGGTTGACCACCGAGTGTATGACCATCGCAGCAGGTCGCGAGCGTATTTCGGCGCGGCCGCGGGTGAAGGACCTCGACGCCGGACCAGCGCTGGCGGGCCGGCCCCGGCGGACCTACCGTCGAGGTTCTCGACCACCGTGCATCACGAAGGAGCGACCATGCGATTCCTCCGAGGGGCGCTCAAGGGCGCCCTCGCCGCGAAGGCGATCCAGATCGTCCGCCGTGAGGCGGCGAAGCCGGAGAACCAGCGCAAGGCCAGGGAGCTGCTCGCGCGCGCCCGCCGTGGCCGCCGCCGGTAGGCGCCGGTAGGCACTCCTGAGCCCGCCGGTGGACACCGGTAGGCACTCCTGAGCCCGCCGGTGGACACCGGTCGGCACCCTGGAGCACGCCGCGTGCCGCCGGCAGCTGCACCGGAAGCCGTCGCTGGGCCGTCCAGGCTCGAGACCGCCGGTCGCCCCGGCAGGAAGGAGTCGGCCGGCACTACGATGGTGGCGGATCCCGGGTCGGCACTGACCCGGAGCCCGGGCCCGGACGTGGGCCCGCCGGTCCGGCAAGGCGCAGCGCAGTGACTGCGGCGACACACATCCGACGACCCCGGAGCCCTGCCGTGCGCACTCACGTCCGTCCCTTCCTCGCCGCGCTCGCCGGCACCGTCCTCCTCACCGGCTGCGCCGGGTCCGGTGCCGCGGCGCCCGACGGCGGAGCCGACGAGACGTCGCCCGCACCAGCTGCCGGGAGCACCGCCGCGGCAACGGGCGTTACCGGGTTCCCGCTGACCGTGTCCAGCTGCGGCGTCGACGCCACGCTGGAGGCACCGCCGGAGCGGATCGTCACGATCAAGTCCTCCGCCACCGAGATGGTGCTCGCCCTCGGCGCCGGGGACCGGCTCGTAGGTACCGCGTTCTCCGACGGCGAGGTCCCGTCCGACCTCGCGTCGGCCGCCGCGGACGTCCCGGTCCTGGCGGAGAAGAACCCCGCCACCGAGGCCGTCCTCGATCTCGAGCCCGACCTGGTCTACGCCGGCTGGGAGTCCAACCTCTCTGCCGACGGCGCGGGCGAACGGTCCATGTACGCGGACCTCGGAGTGGCCACCTACGTCTCGCCGTCGGCGTGCAAGGGCGCCGAGCACCAGCCGGACCGGCTCACCCTCGACCTCGTCTTCGACGAGATCACCGAGGTCGGCCGGCTCCTGGGTGAGGAGGACGCCGCCGGCGAGCTCGTCGCGGACCAGCGGGCCGAGCTGGACGCCGTCGTCCCGTCCACGGAGGGCCTGACCGCCCTGTGGTACTCCTCCGGCTCCGAGACCCCGTTCGTCGGCGCCGGCATCGGTGCGCCGCAGATGATCATGGAGGCCGTCGGCCTGGAGAACATCGCCGCCGACGTGGCCGACACCTGGACGTCGCTGGCCTGGGAGGCCGTGGCCGAGCGCAACCCCGACGTGATCGTGCTGGTGGACTCGGCCTGGAACACCGCCGAGCACAAGATCGACGTGCTCGAGGCCAACCCCGTCACGGCGGCGCTGCCGGCGGTGCAGGAGGGCAGGTACCTCACTGTCCCGTTCCCCGCCACGGAGGCCGGGGTGCGCAACGTCCCGGCGATCACCGACCTTGCCGCCCAGCTCGACGAGCTCGAGGCGGGCTCCTGAACGGCCCGGGCGCCCGGCCGGCCGGTGCGCAGACCGACGGCCCGCAGGCTGACGGTGCGCAGAACGACGGGCCGCTGGCCGACAGGCCGCAGACTGACGGTGCACAGGCCGACGTGCCGCAGACCGACAGGCCGCAGACTGACGGTGCACAGGCCGACGTGCCGCAGGCTGACGGTGCGCAGGCCGATGCGCCACGGAACATCGGGGCGACGCCCCACGGCGGCCCGGCCGCGCCGCAGCGTCGGCGCCGCGCGCCGCTCGTCGTCGTCCTCCTGGTTCTGCTGACCCTGCTGGTCGTCGTCGCCGGCTGGGCCCTGACCCTCGGGCAGGCGGACATCAGCACGGCCCAGGTGTGGACCTCCGCCTGGCACCACGCCTGCTCGCTCGTGGCCCAGCCCGGCAGCGGGATGTGCCCGGCCAACCCCCTGACGACGATCCAGGACGCGATCATCTGGGCGGGGCGGGCGCCGCGGGTGGTGGGGGCGGCCGCCGTCGGGGCGGGTCTGGCGCTGGCCGGAGCCGTGATGCAGGCGCTGACCCGCAACCCGCTCGCCGACCCGTACCTGCTCGGCGTCTCATCCGGCGCCTCGGTGGGCGCGGTCCTGGTTCTCGTGCTCGGCCTGGCGGCGGCCCTGCCGGTGGCGGCGTTCGCCGGCGCGATGGCCGCCCTGGTGCTCACGCTCGCCCTGGCTACCGGGCGCGGCGGCGGACTGAGCCCGGTGCGCACGGTCCTGGCCGGCGTCGCGGTGGCCCAGGTCGGCTCGGCGGTGGTGAGCTTCGTGATCTTCTGGTCGGCGACCGGGGACTCCTACCGCGAGATCCTCACCTGGCTCATGGGGTCGCTCGGCGGCGCCACCTGGCCCGAGGCGCTGACCGCACTGGGCGCCACCGCGGTGATCGGCACAGTGCTGGCCGCACAGGGCCGCACGCTGGACGCCTTCACCTTCGGCGACGTCTCGGCTGCCTCGCTGGGGATCGCCGTCACCCGCTCCCGTTGGGTCCTGCTCTCGGCCGCCGCGCTGCTCACCGGTCTCCTCGTCTCGGTCTCGGGCGCGATCGGGTTCGTCGGCCTGGTCGTCCCGCACGCGGTGCGTCTGCTGGTGGGCGAGCGTCACCACCGCCTGCTCCCCGTCGCCGCCCTGGCCGGCGCGATCTTCCTGCTGCTCGCGGACACGGGCGCCCGGAGCCTCTTCGAGCCCCGCGAGCTGCCGGTCGGCATCCTCACCGCGGCGATCGGCGCACCGGTCTTCGCCGTCCTCCTGCGTCGGCGGGCCTCGGCATGAGCGCCGTGGAGGTCGCCGGGCTGCAGGTGCGCGCCGGGGCCGTGACCATTCTCGACGGCGCCACCGCCCATGTCCCTGCCGGCGCCGTCACCGCCGTCGTCGGGCCGAACGGTGCCGGCAAGTCGACCCTGCTGCGGGTGCTGGTCGGTGCCCTGCCGGCCGCTGCCGGGACGGTCCTGCTGAGCGGTCGCGACCTCGGCACGCTCACGCGCCGGGACCGCGCGCGTGAGCTGGCGCTGGTGGAGCAGGACTCCCCCGCCGAGGTCTCCCGCGAGGTCCTCGACGTCGTGCTGCTGGGCCGGACCCCGCACCGGCCGCGCTGGGGCGCGGACTCGACCTCCGACGTCGAGACCGCCGCAGCCGCTCTGGACCGGGCCGGTGCGACGGTGCTGGCCGGCCGTGACTTCGCCACCCTCTCCGGCGGCGAGCGCCAGCGGGTGCACCTGGCGCGTGCGCTCGCCCAGGAGCCGCACGTGCTGCTGCTGGACGAGCCAACGAACCACCTCGACGTCGCGGCCCAGCTCGACGTCCTGGCCCTGGCTCGAACGCTGGCCGCCGACGGCGTGACGGTCGTCGCGGCCCTGCACGACCTGAACCACGCACTGCGGTTCGCCGACCACGTGATCGTCATGGCCGCCGGCCGCGTCGTCGCCACGGGGAGCCCGCTCGAGGTGCTCAGCGAGGACCTCGTCGGCGAGGTCTACGGAGTGCGCGCGCACCGGGTCACCGCGGGCGGGCACGAGCTCCTGGTCCTGGACCCTGCGTGACCTCATTGGACGTTGCGTGAGTCCAGGGGGCGCCTCCGACGCCCGAGAGGCGTTCCGGACGGCCGAGGGGCGCCCCTCAGGAGTTGGCGCCCTGCCTGGTCGCGAGCCCGGCACCCGTCCATGCCTCGTCGGCGGTGACGTCGGCGACGACGTCCAGCCAGGAGGGCACGGGCACCGGCGGCCCGTCGCCGTCGTCGATCTCCGCGAGCAGCGTGCCGTCCGCCAGCTCGTCGACCGCCATGTCGATGCCGTCGCGGCGGACATGGTGGCGCCGCTTGTGCAGGACGCGGCCGGGCAGCCGGCTCAGCAGCGCCCACTCTGCGTCGTCGAGGTAGATCGACGTGCAGGCCACCTCTGCCGTGCCGTCACCCAGCCGGATCTTCTGCCCGAGCTTTCGCACGACGTCGCCGTCGGCGCCACGCACCTCGCGCAGCCGGAGCCTGCTGCCCTCGATGTACCGGTCCGTGATCGTCGACACCCGCTCGACGCCGTCGGGGACCGACCGGACCAGGAACCTGCGCTCACGTTCGACGAGCGCGTACTTCAGCGACAGTGCCATCCGCCCAGTCTGGCCCCTGGCGGAGCGAACGCGTACGACGTCCGGAGCCTGCGTCGCGACTGACACGGCCGGGCCCCCTACGGCCACCGCCGGACGCCGGGCAAGCCATCGGGCGGCGAGCGCCCGTCGGGCGCGGAGGGCCGGTCAGCCGCCGTGGCGGAAGAGGTCCTCGGCGGGCGGGCGGATCAGGGACGCGGCGCCGTCGCCGTCCTCGCGGGTGACGGCGTGGCCCATGCCGCGCACGACGGCGACGGGCCGGCCGGAGACCTTGCCCTTGACGAGCTCCGCTGCGGCGGCGATCTCGTCGGCCACCGCGACCACCGTCGAGGTCAGCTCCCGCCCGTAGGCGTCGGCGCGTCCGCGCAGGTCGGCCAGGAGCTGCACCCCGGCGGCGCCGATCGCCAGGTCGACGACGCCGCGGCGCCAGGGCCGCCCCACGGTGTCGGTGATCAGTACCCCGGGCCGGACGCCGGTGCGCGCGTTCAGGCCTCGGCGCAGTCGCCGGGCGGAGTCGTCCGGGTCCTCGGGCAGCAGCAGGGCTGTGCCGGCGGGCACGTCCGAGGTGTCCACCCCCGCGGCGGCCATGACCAGGCCCTGCCGGTTCTCCACGATGCGCAGCGTCGTGCCGTCGGGCCGGGCGCGTTCGGCGACCACCCGCACGGTCTCGCCCGCGATGACCTGGTCACGCTCGGCGTCGTCACGGGCGGCCACGAGGCGCCCCTCGGCCTTGGCGACGATCTTCGACGCCACGACGACGACGTCGCCCTCCGCGAGCCCGGTGGACCCGTCCGGCCAGGTCAGGGCGGCGAGCACCGGGGTGAGGAGTGCGGCGAGGTCGTCGCCGCTGGTGATGGTGGGGACGCCGTCGGGCGCCTGGGCGAGCAGGACCGGCGCGGAGCCGGGGGTGGACGCGCTCACCGTGCGAGCTTGGGCAGGACGTCGCGGCCGAAGACCTGCAGCCAGTCGGTCTGGTTGCGCCCGACGTTGTGCAGGTAGATCCTGTCGAAGCCGAGGTCGACGTAGCGCTGGATCTCGGCGCGGTGCGCGTCGGGGTCGGCGGAGATCACCATCCGCCCGGCGAAGTCCTCCTCGCGCACCAGCTTGGCCATGGCGGCGAAGTCGAACGGGGAGCGGATGTCCGCCTTGGGGAACTTCATGCCGCCGTTGGGCCACTGGTCCATGGCGTTGGTCAGGGCCTCCTCGTCGGTGGCGGCCCAGGACAGGTGCAGCTGCAGGACCTTGGGCATGGCGTCGGCGTCCTTGCCGGCCTCCTTGGCGCCGGCGGCGAACTTCTCGAACAGTCCGGCGATCTTCTCGATCGGCGCCCCGACGGTGATCAGCCCGTCGGCGTGCTTGCCCGCACGCTTGGCGGTGACGGGTCCGCCGGTGGCGACGAAGATCGGTGGCGCCTGCTCGGGCATGGTCCACAGCCGGGTGGACTCGAGCTTGTAGTAGTTCCCCGAGTGCTTGGTGTCCTTGCCTGCGACGGAGTTCGCGAAGAGCTTGCGGATGATCTCGATCGCCTCGAACATCCGGTTGATGCGCTCGGGCGCCTCGGGCCAGTACTGGCCGAGGATGTGCTCGTTGAGGGCCTCGCCCGAGCCCAGGCCGAGCCAGTGCCGGCCGGGGTACATCGCCGCCAGGGTCGCGCTGGCCTGGGCGACCATCGCCGGGTGCCACCGGAAGGTCGGGGCTGTCACCCCTGGGCCGAGGTCACCCGCGGTGCGCTCGGCGACGGCGGTGAGCACGTTCCACACGAAGCCGGCCTGGCCCTGGGCCGGGGTCCACGGCTGGAAGTGGTCGGCCGCCATGACCCCCGAGAAGCCGTGCTCCTCGGCCTGGACCGAGTACTCCACCGCCTCGGTGGGATGGAACTGCTCCAGCGCGGCCGCGTACCCGATCGTCAAGGACATGGCGCCATCCTTGCAGGACGGGCCACCGATCCGGCAACAGCGGGAGGCCGACGACGGACCGACCGCCGTCGAGGTGCGGTCCCCCTGGGCGCTGCTCCCGCCGTCGGGGTGCGGGGCCGCAGGGCGCTGCTCGCCGTCGCCCGTGCTCGTCAGCCGGCCCCGCCCGGCGGCGGCTCGTCCTGGCCGGACTCCTCCGCCTCCTCGGCGGCGTCCTTGGTGGGGTGGACGGCGTCCGGCGCGTGGTGGGCGGGGCCGTAGATCGTGTAGAGCACGAGCGGGTTGGGGCCCACGTTGATGAAGTTGTGCCGGGCGCCCGCCGGCACGGCCACGATGTCCCCGGGCGCGACGAACTGCTCCTCGCCGTCGACGACGGCCTTGCCGGCGCCGGAGACGAAGCTGAGGATCTGGTCGTTGTCGGGGTGGGTCTCCTCGCCGATCTCCCCGCCAGGCTGGATCGTCATGACCACCAGCTGGCTGTGCTCACCGGTCCACAGCACCCGTCGGAAGTCCTCGCTCTCCTCGGGCTCGGCCTCGCGGGACCAGAGGTTGATGGCCATCGTTCCTCCTCACGACCGGTCGCCGGGTGCGCCGGTGCGGTCCCACCTTCTCGCAGTGCGAGCCGGTGCGCAGCGTGACAAGTGGCGTGGGTCAGCCGCTGATGAGGCAGAAGGGGTGACCGACCGGGTCGAGGTACACCCGGAAGGAGCCGTCCTTCGACGGTTGGTGCTGGTGGACTCGGGCGCCGGCCGCGACGACGGCGGGTTCGGCCGCGTCGATGTCCGGCACCCACAGGTCGAGGTGGACCTGCTGCGGGTGGCTGCCGCCCGGCCACGTGGGCTCGACCCAGTCGTCGATGCGCTGGAACCCGAGACTCGTTCGACCGTCGGGACTGTCCGTGGTGAGCCCGCCGCCCGTCGGGGCGAGAGTCGTGAAGTCGGCATCGGACCCGTCCTCCACGTCCCAGCCGAGCACCTGGGCGTAGAACCGGCCCAGAGCGAGCGCGTCCGGGCAGTCGAGGACGACAAGGTCGAGCTTCGGTCTGGGCTGTGCCGCGTCACTCATCCGGTCGGCTCCTCTGCCGTTGGTGCGTGAGGCCGGGGCATGGCCGCGCCGCGTCGGGTCAAGGCGATCATGCTTTCCCGGCACCACCCGTGCGTCAAGGGCCAGACCGGCGTCGCCCGGTCGCTACTCGCCGGCAGGCTGACCGACACCCTGATCGCGGCCACGGCCGTCACCCACGGGTTGCCGGTCGTGACGCAGGACGCGGACTTCGACCGGATCGCCTCCGCTCATCCCCCGCTACGCGTCGTCAGGGTCTGCCCCGTACTGCTCCCCCGACTCCTCGGCCGGCCAGCACGCCTCGACGAGCCGGTGGGCGACGCCCGCGGAGTCCACCAGCGGGTGGTGCGCGAAGGCCAGCCAGGCGCTGCGCCGTGACCTGGTCCGGGCGGCGTCGATGATCAGCCGCTCGCAGGCCTTCACGGCGGCCACCAGGGCGAGCCGCTCCGGCGGGAGCTGGCGCGCCACCGGCAACGGGTGCACGCCGTCGGCGTCGACACGCACGGGTACCTCGACGACGGCGTCCGCGGGCAGGCCGGTCAGCAGCGGCTGCCCGTCGGTGGCCGTGTTGGCGACGTCGAGGATCATCCGGTGCTCCTCGCCGCCGAGCAGCGCCGCCATGAGGTCCACCGCCACCTCGTGGTAGCCGCCGCCGAGGTCGGCCGCGGCCCGCTCCCCCGCCTGCTGCGTCTCGCGCTCGGTGGCCATGTAGGTGGCCTCCCGCTCGGCCAGCGTGGCACGCCACAGCTCCAGCGCCCGGGCCGGCTCCGCCGTCGCCGCGTCGTAGAAGGCGCCCTGCTGCGCCTGGAGGAACTCGCCGCGGGTGCGCTCCTGCGCGGCGATGCCCGCGACCGCCTCGCGGGTGAAGTCGTAGTAGTACAGGTACTCGTTGGGCAGCGCACCCGTGGCGCGCAGCCAGTCGGCGCCCATGAGGCGCGCCTCCTCCAGGTCCGCGAGCGCCGCGTCGTCGGCGAGCAGGCCGGGTAGGTGGTCGGTGCCGCCCGCGCGCAGTCCCTGCAGCCAGCCGAGGTGGTTGAGCCCGGCGTAGTCGACCTCCGCCTCGCCGCGGTCGAAGGCGGCCGGGTCGAGCCCGCAGCCGAGGAGGGCGCGGCGGACGAGGGCGATCGGGGTGTCGCAGATGCCCACCACCCTCTCGCCCAGGTGGCTGCGCATCGCCTCGGTGACGATCGAGGCCGGGTTGGTGAAGCTGATGGTCCAGGCACCGGGCGCCAGCGCGGCGATGCGGGCCGCGACCCGGTCGACCTCGGGCACGGTGCGCAGGGCGTAGGCGAGCCCGCCGGGGCCGACGGTCTCCTGCCCGAGGAGCCCCTCTGCCAGCGCCGTCCGCTCGTCACGCGTGCGACCCGTGGTCCCGCCCACCCGGATCGCGGAGAAGATGACGTCCGCCCCGGTGACCGCCTCGTCGAGGTCGGTGGTCGCCCGGACTGCGGGCGCGGCGCCGGGCTCCCCGAGCTCGCGGCCGAGCTGCTGCAGGACGTGGGACATCACCGTCAGCCGGTCGGGGTCGGCGTCGAGGAGGACGACCTCGCTCACGTCCACCCGGGAACGTGCGGCGGCGACTGCCTGGTAGACGAGCGGGACGCGGAAGCCCCCGCCGCCGAGGATGGTGAGGATCACCGGCCCACGCTATCCAAGGTGGCAGGATCGGGAGCACCATGAGCGCACCCACCACGCCCGCAGCCCCGCTCGACGTCCTGGTCGCCGGTCCCGTGTTCTTCGACCTCATCTTCACCGGGCTGCCCGGCGGCCCGGTGCCCGGCACCGAGGTGTGGGCGGACGGGATGGGCTCGGCGCCGGGCGGGATCGCCAACCTCGCCGTGGCCGCCTCCCGGCTCGGTCTGCGGACCGGCCTGGCCGCGAGCTTCGGGGACGACGCCTACGCCGACTGGCTCTGGACGGTGCTCGGCGAGCAGGAGGCGGTCGACCTGAGCGCCTCCCGGCGCTACCGACGCTGGCACACCTCCGTGACCGTCTCCCTCGCCCTGGACGGCGACCGTGCCATGGTCAGCCACGGCCACGCGGACCCCGAGCCGGCCGCCGCCCTGATCGCCGCCGCGCCGCCGGCGCGCGCCGTCGTCGCCGACCTCGCCGACCCCACCGAGGGCGACCCGTGGTGGCGGGCGGTCGCCGCAGCCGGCTCGCTCGTCTTCGCCGACGGCGGGTGGGACCCGTCGCAGACGTGGGACCCGGCCCGGCTGGCGATGCTGGAGGGGTGCCACGCCTTCACCCCCAACGCGGTGGAGGCGATGGCGTACACCCGCACCCGGACGCCGGCCGAGGCGGCGCGCGTCCTGGCCGAGCACGTGCCGCTCGCCGTCGTGACCCTGGGCGCCGACGGGGCGCTCGCCGTCGACGCCGCCAGCGGTGAGGAGGTGCACGTCGAGCCGCTCCGGGTCCGGGCGCTGGACGCGACAGGCGCCGGGGACGTCTTCGCCGCGGCGCTGGTCACGGGCACACTCCAGGGGTGGGACCTCACCCGCCGTCTGCGCTTCGCCGTGCTCTGCTCCGCGCTCGCGGTCCAGCACTTCGGCGGCTCCCTGGCCGCACCGGGCTGGGGCGACATCGCCGACTGGTGGGACGCCACCGTGGGCGCCGCCCGCACGGGCGACCCGGCCGCGCGCGACACCGCCGACCGGTACGAGTTCCTCACCGACGCCCTGCCCGGGCACGCCCTCTCCCGGGTGCGCCGGGCCGAGGCCACCATCGCCCGCCTGTCCGACGCGACGCCGTCCGAGGCGGGCACCGCCGACGATGCCCGCTCCACGGCCCCGACCCTGCACGGGGGGCGGTGACCGTGCAGACGCAGAGCCACCGGATCGACGGCCACGACGTCCTCGAGCACGTCCTCGACGTCCCGCTCGACCACGCCGCGCCGGGCGGCGAGCGCATCGAGGTCTTCGCCCGCGAGATCGTTCGCGACGGCGGCACCGACCGGCCGCGCCTGCTCTACCTCCAGGGCGGCCCCGGCGGGCGGGCGGACCGGCCCGCCCAGGTCTCCGGGTGGGTCGACCGGGCGCTGGAGGACTTCCGGGTCGTGCTCCTGGACCAGCGCGGCACGGGACGCTCCACCCCGGCCGACGCCCTGACCGTCCCCGCGCGCGGGGACGCCGTCGCCCAGGCCGGCTACCTCGCCCACTTCCGGGCCGACGCGATCGTCGCCGACGCCGAGGCGCTGCGCGCCGCGCTCGGCAGCGCCCCGTGGACCCTGCTGGGCCAGTCGTTCGGCGGCTTCGTCATCACGCACTACCTCGGCGCGGCGCCGCACGGCGTCCGGGCCGCACTGGTCACCGGGGGCCTGCCCGGCCTGACCGCGAGCGCCGACGACGTCTACCGCCGCACCTACGCCCAGACGGCGCGCCGCAACGAGCTGTACCTCGCGCGCTACCCCGGCGACGGCGCCCGGCTGCGCGAGGTGGCCGCGCACCTGGCCGGCACCGAGGAGCTGCTGCCGACCGGCGAGCGGCTCTCCGCCCGCCGGCTACGGCAGATCGGCATCCGGCTGGGCGCCGACCTCGGCTTCGACGCCCTGCACTACGTCCTCGAGAACCCGTTCGTGACGGTGGGCGGCACGCGCCGGCTGACGCGGGCGTTCCTCGCCGACGTCGGGACGCTGCTCTCCCACGCGACCAACCCGCTGTACGCCGTCCTGCACGAGGCGATCTACGCCCAGGGCGCTCCCACCCGGTGGGCCGCGCACCGGCTGCGCGAGGAGTGGGACGGGTTCGCCGAGGACGCCGACCCGACGGACGCCGCACGCCCGTACTACCTCACCGGCGAGCACGTCTACCCCTGGCAGCTGCGGGAGGACCCGTCGCTCGCGCCGCTGGCGGACGCCGCCGACCTGCTCGCCGACAAGGCCGACTTCCCGCCGCTGTACGACCCGGCGGCGCTGGCCGCCAACGAGGTACCCGTCGCAGCAGCCGTGTACGTGGACGACATGTTCGTCCCGTACGACCTCTCGGTGGCCACCGCCGCGGCGATCCGCGGGGCACGCCCGTGGATCACCAACGACTACGCCCACGACGGCATCCGTACCGACGGCGAGCACATCCTGGACCGGCTCCTCGCCCTCGCGGCACGTTGACCCGCCGGCAGCCCGGAGCGCGACGACAGGCACCGTCGCCGTCGTGGGAGAATCGGGCACCATGAGCGATGCATCCCTGACCACCTCCGTCGACGTCGAGACCCTCCCGGCCCCGTCGGTACCGGAGAAGGTCAGCCTGGACGGCCTCGAGGACCGCTGGAACGGCACCTGGACGCAGGCCGGCACCTACGCCTTCGACCGCACGGCCACGCGCGAGCAGGTCTACTCGATCGACACCCCGCCCCCGACCGTCTCGGGCTCGCTGCACGTCGGGCACGTCTTCAGCTACACCCACACCGACGTCGTCGCCCGCTACCGCCGCATGCGCGGCAAGGCCGTCTTCTACCCGATGGGCTGGGACGACAACGGCCTGCCCACCGAGCGCCGGGTGCAGAACTACTACGGCGTGCGGTGCGACCCGTCGCTGCCCTACGAGCCCGACTTCACGCCGCCGCACGACGGCGGCGAGGGGAAGTCGGTCAAAGCCGCCGACCAGGTCCCGGTCAGCCGCAAGAACTTCATCGAGCTGTGCGAGCGCCTGACCGCCGAGGACGAGCAGCAGTTCGAGGCGCTGTGGCGCCACCTCGGCCTGAGCGTGGACTGGTCGCACCACTACCAGACCATCGGGAAGGACGCCCAGCAGGTCGCCCAGGCCGCCTTCCTGCGCAACCTCGCGCGCGGCGAGGCCTACCAGGCGGCCGCCCCGGGCCTGTGGGACGTCACCTTCCAGACCGCCGTCGCCCAGGCCGAGCTCGAGGCGCGCGACTACCCCGGGCACTACCACAAGGTCGCCTTCCACAAGCCGGACGGCTCCCCCGTGCACATCGAGACCACCCGGCCGGAGCTGCTGCCCGCCTGCGTCGCGCTGATCGCCCACCCCGACGACGAGCGCTACCAGGACCTGTTCGGCACCACCGTCACGTCCCCGGTCTTCGGGGTCTCGCTGCCGGTGCTGGCCCACCCGGCGGCCGAGATGGACAAGGGCGCCGGCATCGCGATGTGCTGCACCTTCGGTGACCTCACGGACGTCCAGTGGTGGCGCGAGCTCGACCTGCCCACCCGGCCGGTGCTCGGCCGCAACGGCCGCATCCTCACCGAGACGCCGGAGTGGCTCGTCGACGACGGCGGCCGCGCCGCCTACGGCCAGATGGCCGGCAAGACCACGTTCTCCGCCCGCCAGGTGGTCGTGGACGCGCTGCGCGAGTCCGGCGACCTGGCCGGCGAGCCCGTCCCGACCCAGCGCAAGACGAACTTCTTCGAGAAGGGCGACAAGCCGCTCGAGATCGTCACCTCGCGGCAGTGGTACATCCGCAACGGCGGGCGCTCGTACACCGAGGCCGACGGCGCCGAGCTGCGCGAGAACCTCATCGCGCGGGGCAAGGAGCTCGACTTCCACCCCGACTTCATGCGCGTGCGCTACGAGAACTGGGTGAACGGCCTCAACAGCGACTGGCTCGTCTCGCGGCAGCGCTTCTTCGGGGTGCCGATCCCGGTCTGGTACGCCGTCGGACCCGACGGCGAGGTCGACCACGACCAGGTCCTCACCCCGGACGAGGCCGCCCTGCCGGTCGACCCGTCGATCGACGTCCCGGCCGGCTACACCGAGGACCAGCGCGGCGTGCCCGGCGGGTTCGTCGGCGAGGTCGACATCATGGACACGTGGGCGACGTCGTCGCTGTCCCCGCAGATCGCCGGCGGCTGGCTGCGCGACGAGGACCTCTTCGCCCGGGTCTACCCGATGGACCTGCGCCCGCAGGGGCAGGACATCATCCGCACCTGGCTGTTCTCCACGGTCGTCCGCGCGCACCTGGAGTTCGGCGGCCTGCCGTGGCAGCACGCGGCCATCTCGGGCTGGATCCTCGACCCGGACCGCAAGAAGATGTCCAAGTCCAAGGGCAACGTCGTCACGCCGATGGGCCTGCTCGAGGAGCACGGCTCGGACGCGGTGCGCTACTGGGCGGCCTCCGCCCGGCTGGGCACCGACGCCGCGTTCGAGGTCGGGCAGATGAAGATCGGCCGCCGCCTGGCGATCAAGATCCTCAACGCCTCCAAGTTCGCGCTGACGATGGGCGGCGACGCGGAGCTGGTGCTCGACCCCGCGGCCGTGACCGCGCCGATCGACCGCGCCATGCTCGCCGGCCTCGCCGACGTCGTGGACGCGGCGACTGCCGCGTTCGAGGCGTACGACCACACCCGGGCGCTGGAGACGACCGAGACGTTCTTCTGGACGTTCTGCGACGACTACCTCGAGCTGGTCAAGGACCGCGCCTACAACCGCGACGGCGCCCTGGCGACGGCGGATGCGGACTCCGCCCGGGCGGCGCTGGCCATCGCGGTGGACACCCTGCTGCGGCTGTTCGCCCCCGTCCTGCCGTTCGCCACCGAGGAGGTGTGGAGCTGGTACCGCACCGGCTCCGTGCACCAGGCCGCCTGGCCGACCGCCGCACCGCTGCGCGCCGCGGCCGCCGACGGCGACCCGGCCCTGATCGGCGCCACCGGGGACGCCCTGGCCGCGCTGCGCAAGGTCAAGTCCGAGGCGAAGGTCTCCCAGCGCACCACGTTCGCGCGGGTGCGCCTCCAGCTGCCGGCCGGCTCGATCGCCGCCGTCCAGCAGGCCCTGGGCGACCTGCGCGCCGCCGGCCGGGTCCGGGGCGACCTGGAGATCCTCGGCGGCCAGGACGGCGAGGGCGCCGTGGTCACCGACCACGAGCTCGACGAGGCCGAGCCGCGTCGCTGACGCCCGGCCACCGCCGTGCCGCCGCGAACCCGGCGGCACGGCCGACGAACCACCCGCACCGCGCCGGCCGACCGGGCCGGCGCACCCGCGGCGACGAGAAGGGAACACCGATGGCGCACACGCCAGGGACGACGCCGGGGCTGCCCGAGGCCCACACGCCCGGGACCGGGACGATCACCCCGGAGATGTCCATACCGAAGATCCTGGCCGGCCGGCTCGGGCGGGCGCCGGAGGAGACCATCTTCGAGCGGCAGTCGGCGCTCGGCTCCAGCTTCGTGCCGGTGACCACGCGGATCTTCGCCGAGGAGGTCCGGGCGGTCGCCAAGGGCCTGGTCGCGCTGGGCGTCGCCGCCGGCGACCGCGTCGCGATCATGAGCCAGACGAGCTACGAGTGGTCGGTGCTGGACTTCGCCGCCTGGTCGGCGGGCGCGGTGCCCGTGCCGGTGTACGAGACGTCCTCCGCCGAGCAGGTGGAGTGGATCGTCTCCGACGCCGGCGTGAAGATCCTCTTCGCCGAGACCCGCGCCCAGGCCGCGCTGGCCGAGCCCCTCGTCGAGAAGCTGCCGGACCTCCAGAAGGTCCTAGTCATCGACGAGTTCGCCCTCTCCCAGGTGGCGGCCGAGGGCACCGAGGTCGCCGACGCGGAGATCGACGCACGCACCGACGCGGTCGTGATGGACACCCTCGCCACCATCATCTACACCTCCGGCACCACCGGGCGGCCCAAGGGTGTCGAGCTCACCCACGGTAACTTCGTCGCCCTGGTGGTCAACGGCTCCGACGACGCGAACTTCTCCCAGGTGGTGCGCGGCGGGGACAAGCGCACGCTGCTGTTCATGCCGATGGCGCACGTCTTCGCCCGCTTCGTGCAGGTGCTGTGCGTGTACTCCGGCGCCGTCATGGCCCACGTGCCCAACGCCAAGAACCTGGTGGCGGACCTCGACGCGTTCAAGCCCACCTTCCTCCTCGCCGTCCCGCGCGTCTTCGAGAAGGTCTACAACTCGGCCGACGCCAAGGCCGGCTCCGGCTCGAAGCAGCGCATCTTCCGGTGGGGCGCGAAGGTCGCCATCGAGTACTCCCGGGCCCTGGACCGCCCGGCCGGGCCGTCGGCCGCGCTGAAGGCCCAGCACGCCCTGGCGAGCCGGCTCGTCTACGGCAAGATCCTCGCCGCCATGGGCGGCAACCTGGACTACGCGGTCTCCGGCGGCGCTCCGCTGGGCGAGCGCCTCGGCCACTTCTACCGCGGCCTCGGCGTCGTCGTCCTCGAGGGGTACGGCCTCACCGAGGTGGGCGCACCGACCACCGTCAACCGGCCGGGACTGGTCAAGATCGGCACGGTCGGCCCGCCCTACCCGGGGACGTCGGTGCGCATCGCCGAGGACGGTCAGGTCATGGTCCGGGGCGGGAACGTCTTCCGCGGCTACCACAACAACCCGGAGGCGACGGCCGCGGCGTTCGACGACGGCTGGTTCGTCACCGGCGACCTCGGCGCCCTGGACGAGGACGGCTACCTGCGCATCACCGGCCGGCAGAAGGAGATCATCGTGACCGCGGGCGGCAAGAACGTCGCCCCGGCCGTGCTCGAGGACCGGCTCCGCGGTCACCCGCTCGTGTCGCAGGTGGTCGTCGTCGGGGACGCCAGGCCGTTCGTCGGCGCGCTGGTGACCCTGGACGAGGACATGCTGCCCGGCTGGCTGGCCAACCACTCGCTGCCGGCGATGAGCGTCGCCGAGGCGGCCGAGAACCCGCAGGTGCTCGCCGCGCTGGACCGGGCCGTGACCCGCGCGAACGAGGCCGTCTCGCGGGCGGAGTCGATCCGCAAGATCCGGGTGCTCACCCAGGACTTCACGATCGAGAACGACTACCTGACGCCGTCGCAGAAGGTCAAGCGTGCCAAGGTGCTCGCCGACTTCGCCGACGAGGTGGAGAAGATCTACGGCTGACGGCGGGCGGTCACGACCCGGTCGGGAGGGTGCCGCGACGGCGTCGCACGCACCGCTCGGCGGCCCCGTGCGACGTGGCCCTGCGTAGGGTCTCCCGGGTGGCGGCCGGGTCGCGCGGCGCTGGGGGGCCGGGCGCCCGTCAGGCCTCGGGGCTCGCTCCGGGCGCCGCGCCGTCGCCGCTGGCGTGCGCCTCGGCGATGTCCGCGTGGTGCCGGATGACCTCCTCGACGATGAACGCGAGGAACTTCTCGGCGAAGACGGGGTCGAGGCCCGACTCCTCCGCGAGCGCCCGCAGCCGCGCGACCTGGCGGCGCTCCCGCGCGGGGTCCGACGGCGGGAGGTCCAGCCGGGCCTTGAGCAGGCCGACCTGCTGGGTGCAGCGGAACCGCTCGGCGAGGAGGTGCACGAGGGCCGCGTCGATGTTGTCGATGGTGAGGCGGGCCGAGCGCAGGCCGGCCGGGACGTCGTCGGGCTCGGTGCTGCGGTGGGTCCCCGAGGTGCTCATGCCGCGATCCTACGGTTCGGGTCGCTCGGGCTCCGCGGCCCGTCCACCGGCGGTGGCAGAGCTCTCGGCCGCCCGGACCTCGATCGCGCGTCGGGACGGTACGAGCACCGCCGCCAGCACGGCCCCGGCCAGCAGCAGGCCGGCGCACCACCACATCGCCGCGCGGTAGCCGGTGTCGAAGACGCCCGGCTGCTCGTAGTCGTCCCCGGCCAGCCCCACCATGGCGGGCAGCGCGGCGACGGCGAGGAGGCTCGCCCCGCGCGCGACGGCGTTGTTGATCCCGCTGGCGATACCGGCCCGGGCGTCGTCCACCGCCGCCAGGACGGTCGCCGTCAGCGGTGTGACCATCAGGGTGATCCCGGCGCCGAAGACCACGACGCCGGGCAGCACGTCACGCACGTAGGAGGCGTCGAACGTCACCCCGGCGAGGAGCGCGACGCCGCCCGAGGCGATCGCGGGCCCGAGCGCCATGAGCAGGCGCGGACCGGTGCGTCTCATGAGGGCCCCCACGCGGGGCGAGAAGATCAGCATGAGGACCGTGAACGGCACGGTCGCCAGGCCCGCGGCCAGGGGTGAGTACCCGGCGACCACCTGCAGCTGGAGGATGAGGAAGAACATGAGCGCACCGAGCGCGCCGTAGACCACCAGGGTCACGAGGTTGGCCGCGGTGAAGGTGCGGTCGGCGAAGAGCTCCAGCGGCAGCATGGGCGCCGGGCTGCGGCGCTCGACCAGGAGGAAGGCCGCCATGCCGAGGAGGCCGACGGCCAGCGGCAGCCAGCCGCCCTGGATGAGGGCGAAGGTGATCCCGCCGAGAGCCACCACGCCGAGTGCGGCACCGACGACGTCGAAGTGCGGGCGTGTCTCCCGGGCGGAGCCGCCGGACTCGGGGACGTGCCGCAGTCCCAGGACGATAATCACGACGGCGACCGGGACGTTGATCAGGAAGACCCAGCGCCAGGACACGGCCTGGATGATCCAGCCGCCGAGCAGCGGGCCCACCGCGGCGGCCACGCCCGACCATGCCGACCAGATGCCGATGCCCCGCGGCCGGTCGTCCGGGGACAGGCTCGCCTGGATCAGCGCGAGGCTGCCCGGGGTCAGCAGCGCGCCGCCGATGCCCTGGATCCCCCGTGCCACGATCAGCTGGCTCGCCGTCTGCGCGAGTCCGCACCCCAACGAGGCGACGGCGAACCAGGCCACACCGACGAGGAACACGCGGCGGCGGCCGAGCCGGTCCCCCAGCGAGCCGCCGACCAGGATCAGCGACGCGAGCGCGAGCATGTAGGCGTTGACCACCCACTGCAGCTCGGCGAGCGAGGCGTCGAGCTCGACCCCGATCGGGCGCAGCGCCACGTTGACGACCGTGCCGTCGAGCAGGGCCATCCCCGACGCCAGGACCGTGACGAAGACGACCCGCCGCCCTTGCGCCGATCCGAGGCTGAGGTCGGGCATGGGGGCCATGCTCCCACCAGGTGCGCGACCTGGCGAGGGCCGTGCCCGGCGGCGCCGGCAGCCCTGCCAGGCACCGCCAGCCGGCCCTGCCAGGCGGCGCCGGGCACTCCGTCCCGGGGCGCAGCCGGGCTACCGACCGGGCCCGGTCACGAGCGCGGTTCGGTGACCTCCTGGGTGCGGCCCACTCGGCTGCGGCCCTCGCGGTGCGGGTCGGCGCTCTGCGTGAAGACGTGGTCGTTCGGCGTCGCGGCGTCGTTCCACCGCAGCAGGGCCCCGACGCCGTCGGCGAGCTTGACGCTCGCCTCGTCGACGACGGTGATACCGGCGCCCTGGGCCAGCGCGGCACGGCCGAGCGCGAGGTCGGCCCGCACCTCGTGCGGGGCGGTGGCGCCCATCTCGACGACGTCCGCGTGGTTGCCGATCTGCAGGGGGTCGTCGCCGGCCCACAGCTTCTTGCCCGCGAGCGACGACGGCGGCCCGGCGACCGCCTCGGTGATGACGAGCTCGGCCACCTGACCGCGCCGCAGCACGTCGAGCACGCCGTCCCGCCCGGAGACCGCGGCGCCGTCCTGGCCGTGGATCTGCCGGAACCGGTCCAGGACGCCCTCGCGGCGGCGCAGCCGGAACTCGTCGAGGGCGGCCACCACGTTGGCCCGGAACGTCTCCGGCTTGACGCCCTCGGAGCGGGACCCGCCCTCGATGGCGGCCAGCAGCCCCTTCGCCGTCTGCCCGACCGCGTCGGCCACGAGCGCCCGGGCACGCACGTCCCCGGTCAGCAGGACGACCTCGGGACGGCGCTCGGTCACGATGCGGTCCAGCTCGTGGGCCACCGCCTCGGCGTTGCGCTCCCACGAGTCCTCCGCGCGGGACTCGTAGCGCTTGTGCGAGCGCCCCCCGGTGTTGGTCTTGGTCAGCTCGTCGTGCCCGCCCTCGTAGGACGTGCCGCCGTCGTCCGCGGTCGACGCGGTGGCCGACTCGTGGAACGTCACGTCCATCCCCGACCGGTCGACCGACGCGAGGAGGTAGCGCACGTGCTCGTCGGCCACCCGCGCCAGGGCGAACGCGTTGACGCCCTGCTCGTATAGGGCCTCGTCCGTGGCCGGCGGCGTGGCCAGGGCACAGTCCAGCAGGACCTCGCCGCGGGCGCCCACGAGCACGCGGCCGTGCTGGCCGGCGGCGTTGCTGATCGTGCGGATGCGCTCCCCGAGCGCCTCCAGGGTCGCCTCGTCGGCACCCTGTCCCTCGAGGCCCCGGCGGAGGTCCTTCCACCGCGTGAGCACCGCCTGGTTGCCCGTCTCGCTCTCCCTGGTCGCGTCCATCACGACGGTGACGAGCGGGACGTCGGTCGGAAGGTCGGCGGTGATCCGGTCAAGTCGCATCAGGCACCTCACTGAGTCGGGGACGATCTTGATGTCCCACTCTGCAGCACCCGTCCTCGCCGCGCCAGGGCTGCAGGAGCTGCGCCGCCGGCCTCCTCCGGGTCCCCGTCGGGGCGTCGGCCGCAACGAGCGACGGGCCGGCTCCCCGAGGGGAACCGGCCCGTCGTCGAGCTGGTGTCAGGCCGACTTCTCGCGCGGCGCGCGGCGCTTGGTGGCCTTCTCGCGGGGCACGAGCGTGGGGTTCACGTTCTCCAGGACGACCTCGCGAGTGACGACGACGCGGGCGACGTCGTCACGTGAGGGCACCTCGAACATGACCTCGCGGAGCACCTCCTCCATGATCGCGCGCAGCCCGCGGGCGCCGGTCCCGCGCAGCAGGGCCTGGTCGGCGATGGACTCGAGCGCGTCGTCGGTGAACTCGAGCTCGACGCCGTCGATCTCGAACATGCGCTGGTACTGCTTGACCAGGGCGTTGCGCGGCTCGGTCAGGATCCGCACGAGCGCCTCCTGGTCGAGTTTGCCGACCGTGGCGACCACGGGGAGCCGGCCGACGAACTCGGGGATGAGGCCGAACTTGTGCAGGTCCTCGGGGTGCACCTCGCCGAAGAGGTCGACCTGGGTGTCGGCCTCGCGCAGGGGCGCGCCGAAGCCGATGCCGCGCCGGCCCGAGCGGGCGGAGATGATCTCCTCCAGCCCTGCGAAGGCGCCGGCCACGATGAACAGCACGTTCGTGGTGTCGATCTGGAGGAACTCCTGGTGGGGGTGCTTGCGCCCGCCCTGCGGGGGCACCGAGGCCTGCGTGCCCTCGATGATCTTCAGCAGCGCCTGCTGCACGCCCTCGCCGGAGACGTCCCGGGTGATCGACGGGTTCTCGCTCTTGCGGGCGATCTTGTCGATCTCGTCGATGTAGATGATGCCCTTCTCGGCCTTCTTGACGTCGAAGTCAGCGGCCTGGATGAGCTTGAGGAGGATGTTCTCCACGTCCTCGCCGACGTAGCCGGCCTCGGTCAGCGCGGTGGCGTCGGCGATCGCGAACGGCACGTTGAGCATCTTCGCCAGCGTCTGCGCGAGGTAGGTCTTGCCGGTGCCGGTGGGTCCGATGAGCAGGATGTTCGACTTCGAGATCTCGATGCCGCTGTCGTCCTGACCGCTGTTCTCGCGCGCCTGGACCCGCTTGTAGTGGTTGTACACGGCGACGGCGAGCGATCGCTTGGCGCGGTCCTGGCCGACGATGTACTCCTCGAGGAACTCGTAGATCTCCCGCGGCTTCGGCAGGTCGACGAGGCCCAGCTCGCTCGCCTCGGCCAGCTCCTCGTCGATGATCTCGTTGCACAGGTCGATGCACTCGTCGCAGATGTACACGCCAGGACCTGCGATGAGCTTCTTGACCTGCTTCTGGCTCTTCCCGCAGAACGAGCACTTGAGCAGGTCCGCTCCCTCACCTGTGCGAACCACCGGGCTCCACCACCGTCTCGTCGTCTCGTCTCCGGCCGCTGCGGCCGGCTCCAACCCATTCCACACCACCAGGTGCGGTCCTGTCCTGCTCGCCGCGCGGGCATTGTCCGCGGGCCACGACCGGCACGCTCGCGAGGCGCCGACCGGCACGCCGGCGAGCCGGCGCGTGCCCCCGCACCCGACGCGCGCGCACGCCGGGTGCGGCGCCGCGAGGCACCGTACCCGGCGTGGCTGCCCGGATCAGACCTGCGGCAGGACCGCGGCCTTGCGCGACTCGAGGACCTGGTCCACGAGCCCGTAGTCCTTGGCCTGCTCGGCCGTGAGCATCTTGTCGCGCTCGATGTCGTTGCGGACCTGCTCCACCGGCGTGCCCGAGTGGTGCGCGAGGGTCTCCTCGAGCCACTCGCGCATGCGCAGCACCTCGTTGGCGTGGATCTCGATGTCCGACGCCTGGGCGTAGCCGCCGCCCTCGAGGGCGGGCTGGTGGATCATCACGCGCGCGTTGGGCAGTGCCAGCCGCTTGCCGGGCGAGCCGGCGGCGAGCAGCACCGCGGCGGCCGAAGCCGCCTGGCCCAGGCACACGGTCTGGATCTGCGGCTTGATGTACTGCATCGTGTCGTAGATCGCCGTCATCGCGGTGAAGGAACCACCGGGCGAGTTGATGTACATGGTGATCAGACCGTCGGGGTCCTGGCTCTCCAGCACGAGGAGCTGGGCCATGACGTCGTCGGCGGAGGCGTCGTCCACCTGCACGCCGAGGAAGATGATGCGGTCCTCGAAGAGCTTGGTGTACGGATCCTGGCGCTTGTAGCCGTAGGCGGTCCGCTCCTCGAACTGGGGCAGGACGTAGCGGGCGCTCGGCCCGGCGGGGGCCGTGGAGGACGGCATCCTGCCGGCCTGGGCGAAGAAGTTGGTGCTCAAGGGTGCTCCTGTGGTCGAGGGGGTCGGCGGTGTGCGGCGGCCCGTCAGTTCTTGCCGGTGCCGCCACCGCCGGGCACGGAGGCGGAGTGCTCGACGACGTGGTCGATGAAGCCGTACTCGAGAGCCTCGGGTGCGGTGAACCACCGGTCGCGGTCGGCGTCGGCGTTGATCTGGTCCACGGTCTTGCCGGTCTGCTCGGCGGTCAGCTCGGCAAGCACCCGCTTCATGTGCAGGATCAGCTCGGCGTTGATACGGATGTCGGTGGCGGTCCCGCCGATGCCGCCGGAGGGCTGGTGCATCATCACGCGGGCGTGCGGCGTCGCGAAGCGCTTGCCCTTCGCCCCGGAGGACAGCAGGAACTGCCCCATCGAGGCGGCCATCCCCATCGCGACGGTGGAGACGTCCGGTTGGATGAACTGCATGGTGTCGTAGATGGCCATCCCGGCGGTGATCGAGCCGCCCGGGGAGTTGATGTACAGGAAGATGTCCTTGTCGGGGTCCTCCGCGGCCAGCAGCATCATCTGCGCGCAGATGGCGTTGGCGTTCTCGTCGCGCACCTCCTGGCCGAGCCAGATGATGCGCTCCTTGAGGAGCCGGTTGTAGATGTTGTCGTTCAGGCCCATCCCGGCGTTCTCGACCCTTGCCTGCGGCATCTGCTCGCTCACGTGCACGCTCCTTCGTCGCCGGGGTCGCACGACCCCGGCCGTCTCGGCCTGTTGTGGTCCGTTCCAGCGACACTAACGCCGCGGCGCCGCCAAACCTCGCCCCAGCCGTCGCTTTTCGCTCACGGCGCACGGCCCCGGGGCGACGGCGGCCCCCGGGTGCGCGACGGGCCCGGCACCACGTGGTGCCGGGCCCGCGGGCGGTGCGGTGCCGCCTACTTCTCGTCGGCGTCCTCGGCCTCGTCGGCGGAGTCGGCGGACGCCGGGGAGTCGGGCGAGTCCGGCGAGTCGGCGGACTCGGCACTCTCGGCGGACTCAGCACTCTCGGCGGACTCGGCGGACTCTGCCTCGGCGACCTCGGCCTCAGGACCGGCGGCGTCGAGCTCGTCCGAGCCGATGTACTCGCTCAGGTCCACGACGTTGCCCGAGCCGTCCTTGACGGTGACGTTGCGCAGCGCGACGGCGAGCGCCTTGTTGCGGGCGATCTCCCCCATGAAGGCCTGGAGCTGCCCGGCCTGCGAGGCGGCCTGGATGAACTGGTTCGGCTCCATGCCGTACTGCTGGGCGCTGGAGACGAGGAACTCGAGGAGCTCGTTCTGCGTGACGCCGACGGAGAGCTTCTCCACCAGTGTGTCCAGGAGCATCTGGTCGCGGAGCAGGTCGGTGACCTCCTCGCGGACCTCCTCGCCGTGCGGGTCGTCGGCCGGCTTGCCCTCGGCCTCGAGGTGGCGGCCGATCTCGGCGTCGACGACGCCGGCGGGGACGGGGATGTCCAGCTCGCCGTGCAGGCGCTCGAGCAGCAGGTCGCGGGCCTTGACGGCCTGGTCGGCGCCGCGGTCCTTGGCGGCCTGACCGCGCAGGTCCTCGCGCAGCTCGTCGATCGTGTCGAACTCGGAGGCGAGCTGGGCGAAGTCGTCGTCCACCTCGGGCAGGTCGCGCTCCTTGACGGCGGTCGGGGTCACGGTGACCTCGGCCTCCTCGCCGGCGTGCTCGCCGCCGGCCAGGGCGGTGGTGAAGGTGGTGGTCTCGCCGGCGGAGCGGCCGGTGAGGGCCTCGTCCAGCCCGTCGAGCATGTTGCCGGCACCGATCTGGTAGGAGACGCCGGAGACGGAGTCGACCTCCTCCTCGCCGACCTTCGCCGAGAGGTCGATCACGACGTAGTCACCCTCGGCCGCGGGGCGGTCCACGCCGACGAGGGAGCCGAAGCGCTCGCGCAGCTCGTCCAGCTTGGCGGCGACGTCCTCGTCGGTGACGGCGGCGTCCTCGACGGTGATCTCGATGCCGTCGAGGTCGGGCAGGGTGATCTCGGGACGCACGTCGACCTCGGCCTCGAAGACCAGCTGGCCGCCGGGGGTGCCGGTCACGGCCGGGATCTCGGTGACGTTGATGCTCGGCTGCCCCATCGGCCGGACCTCGGTCTCGGCGACGGCCTGGTTGTAGAAGTCCGGCACGGCGTCGTTGACGGCGTGCTCGATGACGGCGCCGCGACCGACGCGCTGCTCGAGGACGCGCGGCGGGACCTTGCCCTTGCGGAAGCCGGGCACGTTGACCTGCTCGGCGATGTGGGAGTAGGCGTGGTCGAGGCTCGGCTTGAGCTCGTCGTACGACACCTCCACGGTCAGCTTGACCCGGGTGGGCTCAAGGTTCTCGACGGCGCTCTTCACTGCGGTGCTCTCCACTCATCGGATGATTCGGTGCGGTCCCGCCCGGGGCGGCGGGGAAGTTCTGGCGTACGCACGGCGTGCCGAGACGCACGGACCGACCAATCTTAGGGCACGGCACCCCTTGCCGGCACACCGGCACCTCGCGGCCGGGGGCAGGACGGAGTCCGGGTCAGCCCGGTGCCACGCGCTGGAACAGGGCGAAGTCCTGCCACCGGCCGGCGATCTTGAGGTAGTCGGGGGCGACGCCGATCTGCGCGAACCCGTTCCGTTCGAGCACCCGTCGGGACCGGTGGTTGTGCAGCAGGGTCTCGGCCTGGACCCGGTGCAGCCCGAGCTCGTCGAAGGCGACCCTGGTGATCTCGCCCACGGCCGCCGTCGCCAGGCCACGTCCGTTGCTGGCGGAGTCGACCCAGTACCCCACGCTGCAGGACTGGAAGGCGGCGCGCACGATCCCGTTGAGGGTGATCCGGCCGACGACGTCGCCGGTCGGACCGAGGATGACGTGCGGCAGCATCGCGCCCTGCGCGGACCGCGCGAGCGCGTCCTCGACGAGTGCCCGTTGTCCGTCGACGGTGAAGTAGTGGTCGTCACGCTCCGGCTCCCACGGGGCGAGGAACTCGCGGTTCGTCCGGAGCAGCTCCGTCAGGAGCGGGACGTCCTCGAGCGTGACGAGACGGGTGACGGGTGGCACCCACCCATCCTGGCAACCACCGTGCGACGGCGCCGTCGGAGAGCTCCGCCCTGGCTTCATCGAGACGGACCTCCGCCCCGGCCTCGTGAGGTCGAGAGCGCCGCCACGGCCACGGCCTCGTGAAGCTGCGGCCACGGCCTCGAGGTCGAGAGCTCCGTCCCGGCCTCGCGAACTGGTCGGGATGGACGGATTCGAACCGACGACCTTCCGCTCCCAAAGCGGACGCGCTACCAAGCTGCGCCACATCCCGGCGCGCCGGACGGGCGGCGCCACCGGGATTCTACGGGTTGCGACAGCTTCGCCAGGACACCCCCGGCCCGCCGCACACACCGCGGTGCGGGCAACCCCTGTGTCATGGGTGCCGGCCGACTCTGGTTAGAATCCTCGTGCGGCTCAGGCCCGCGCGGGTGTAGCTCAATGGTAGAGCCTCTGCCTTCCAAGCAGATGGTGCGAGTTCGATTCTCGTCACCCGCTCCAGCTCGACCTCCTCGACCGGCGACCTGCGGTCGTCGCCCGCCTACAGGCGGCTCTCGGAGTGCGGCCCGCGCTCCGGCAGCGTCCGGCACGCCGTCCGACGGCTGCCTCCTCGTCGCGGCGGTCTTTCCGCCGCCGCGACGTGCCCGGCAGCGAACGCGAAGACAATGGCCCCTCACCGGCCCCTTTCCGAGAACGACGAAGGCCCCCTCACCGAAGTGAGAGGGCCTGCGTGCACCAGTGGCGCGGCGAGGATCAGTCCTCGACCAGCATGCCCTTCTGGTAAGCCTTGGCGAGCCGCCGCGGCACCTTGACCTCGCGGCCCTGGACGCGGACGGCGACGAGCTCGGTGAGCTCGGCCTTCCACTGGGACCGGCGAGAGCGGGTGTTGCTGCGGGACATCTTGCGCTTGGGAACTGCCATGCCCTTGCCGCTCCTTCCGTGTGTAGAGGGGATTCTTGCCGACGCATACCTTCCCACGAGAAGGGGTCGCGTGGCCAACCGGAGCAGTCTACCCCGGGTGTGACGTTGCCGACCCACACGGACCGGCGCAGACCTGGGTTGCCCGGTCGCCACCCCCGGTCGGTCGAGCGGCGATACTACGGGTGTGACCGACCTGCGACTCGCCCGTGGGGCCGACGTGCGCGCGGAGATCGAGGTCCGTCGCTCGCGCTTCCTCACGCTGCTGCGTCGCGTCGACGACGAGGACGCCGCCCGCGCCCTGGTCGCCGACGCCCGGTCCCGCTACCCGGACGCCCGGCACCACTGCTCGGCCTTCGTCGTCGACGTCGCCGGCGCCAACCCGGTCGAACGTTCCTCCGACGACGGCGAGCCCGCCGGCACCGCCGGGATGCCGATGCTCGAGGTGCTGCGCGGGTCGGGGATGAGCGACGTCGCGGCGGTGGTCGTGCGCTGGTTCGGCGGCGTCAAGCTCGGCACGGGCGGGCTGGTGCGGGCCTACTCCGACGCCGTGCAGGCCGCCCTCGACGTCGCCCCCGTCGTCAGGCTCGAGCGCCTCGACCTGTGGGAGGTCGACCTCGAGCACGCCGACGCCGGACGCATCGAGGCCGAGCTGCACGGTCGCGGCCTGACCGTGCAGGACGTCGCCTACGCCGCAACCGGGGTGCGGGTCACCGTGGCCACCGACGACGGCGACGCCCTCGTCTCGCTGCTCGCCACGCTCACCTCGGGCGCTGCGAGCCCGCGCCGGGTAGGGACCACTGTCGTCGAGCACCCACGCTGAAGCGCCGCTCACAACTTGCTCTAGTTGGGCTAGAACAAGTACGCTCTGCGTCATGCTCCTCCGTATCGACCCGACGTCGCCCCAGCCGCTGTTCGAGCAGCTGGCCGGGCAGGTGCGCGCCGCGGTGGTCGCCGGCGAGCTGCACAGCGGCGAGCGCCTCCCGTCGGCCCGCGAGCTCGCGACGTCGCTGGACGTCAACCAGCACACCGTGCTGCACGCCTACCAGCAGCTGCGTGACGAGGGCCTGCTCGAGCTGCGGCGCGGCCGGGGCGCCGTCGTCACCGCGCACGCGGCCGAGCACTACGAACGACTGGGCGACGCTCTCGCCCAGGTACGCAGCGAGGCCGAGGCCCTCGGTCTGCCGCTGACCGCCGTTGCCGCCATGATCGCCAGACCCGAGGAGAACCAGTGACTGCCCCGACGGACCGTATGCCACTCCCCCACCGCGGCCGTGCCTGGGCGCTCGGCGTGATCCTCCCCGTGCTGATCACCGGTACGGGCTGGGTCCTGGTGGCGTCGATGCTCCCGCGCCTGCCCGAGCAGGTCGCGCTGCACTGGGGCGTCGACGGCGTCGACCGGGTGGGCCCGGTCAGCGAGCTGGTGACGGTGAACGCGGTCCTGGGCGGCATCAGCCTGGTCGTCCTCGCCGTCCTGGCAGTGGTCACCGGCCGCACCTCGCTCACCCGCCGCCTGGTCCTGGGCCTCGCCACCGGCTCCGCCGTCTTCTTCACCGGACTGCTGCTCACCCAGGTGCTCGCGCAGGTCGACCTCACCGACCCGTATGCCGCCCGCGAGCCTGACCTCGCGATGACCCTGACGACGGTCGCGGCCGTGGTTGCGGGCGGTCTGGCGGCCGCGCTGGCCGGCGGAGACCCGGACCTGCCGGCGACGACCGCCCTTCCCGGGGACGCGCCGCGCACCGCGCTCGGTGCGGGCGAGCGCGCCGTCTGGACGCGGCGGGTCACGGCCACCCGCTCGATGCGGCGCTGGGGCGGGCTGGCCCTCGCCCTCTACATCGGGTTCAGCCTGTGGCTGGCGCTCGTCACCGACAGCTGGTTCGTCGCCCTGCTCATGCTGGCGATCGTGCCTCTCGTCCTCACCATGCTCGTCTGGGACGTCCGCGTCGATGCCACCGGACTCGCCGCCCGCGGCGCCATGGGCTGGCCGCGCCAGCACGTTCCGGCCAGCGAGGTCGAGCGGGCCGAGGTCATCGAGGTCTCCCCGTTCGCCGAGTTCGGCGGGTGGGGGCTGCGGACGAACGTGACCGGCGCGACCGGCGTCGTCATCCGCCGCGGCGAGGCCATCTCGGTCGCGCGCAGCGGGGGCCGGCGCTTCGTCGTCACGGTCGACGACGCCGCCGCCGGCGCGGCGCTGCTGAACACCTTCGCCGAACGGGCCCGGACCGCCGCGCACTAGGTCGCCGGTGCGCGTGACGCGACTCACGCGCTAAGGTGATTGAGGCTTCAAGGCCGATGACGTTCGCGTCCCGATCGAGACGTGACGCCGTGGCCGCATCGAGGAGAGAGGACCCGCAGTGCGCACCACGTCCGCTGCCCGCCCGGCCCTCGTGCTGCCCGTCTGCTGCTGCCTCTGTCGGTAGAGCGCCTGGCTCTAGCGTGCGGCCGAGGCCCGCATGCCGGGCGCTCCGGCCCCACCCACGGCGCGCTGCGCCGTACCCACCCCCACCCTCCGGAGCCGGCGTCCCCGGTCCGGCCGCACCCCAGGAAGAGGACCACCATGGCCACGATCTACAACAACGTCACCGAGCTCATCGGCCGTACCCCGCTCGTCCGGCTCAACCGGCTGACCGACGGCGCGGGCGCGACAGTTCTCGCCAAGCTCGAGTTCTACAACCCCGCCAACTCCGTCAAGGACCGCATCGGAGTCGCGATCATCGACGCCGCCGAGGCGTCCGGCGAGCTACCGGCCGGCGGCACCATCGTCGAGGCCACGTCCGGCAACACCGGTATCGCGCTGGCCATGGTCGGTGCCGCGCGCGGGTACAAGGTCGTCCTCGCGATGCCGTCGTCGATGTCCAACGAGCGCAAGGCCCTGCTGCGCGCCTTCGGCGCCGAGCTCATCCTCACCGACCCCGCCGGCGGCATGAAGGGCGCCGTCGAGAAGGCCAACGAGATCGCCGCCGAGCGCGAGGGCGCCGTCCTCGCCCGCCAGTTCGCCAACCCCGCCAACGTCGAGATCCACCGCAAGACCACCGGCGAGGAGATCTGGGCCGACACCGACGGCGGCGTCGACGTCCTCGTCTCCGGCATCGGCACCGGCGGGACGATCACCGGGGCCGGTCGCCTGCTCAAGGAGCGCAAGCCCGAGGTCAAGGTCGTCGCCGTCGAGCCGGCCGAGTCCCCGATCCTCAACGGCGGCAAGCCCGGACCGCACAAGATCCAGGGCCTGGGCGCGAACTTCGTCCCGGAGATCCTCGACACCGACGTCTACGACGAGGTCGTCGACGTCGACGTGGCGACGGCCGTCGAGTACGCCCGGCGCGCCGCTACCGAGGAGGGCCTCCTCGTGGGCATCTCCTCCGGTGCCGCGCTCGCCGCCGCCGCACAGCTGGCAAAGCGCCCCGAGCTCGACGGCAAGACGATCGTCGTCGTCGTCCCCGACTTCGGTGAGCGCTACGTCTCCACCCTGCTGTTCGAGGGCCTGGCCGACTGACGTGCACGACTCCCGCGTGCCGATGCGCCAGCTCCTGCTGGATGACCTGCAGGCTGCGCGCCGCCGCGACCCGGCGGCGCGCACCCTGCTCGAGGTCGCCCTGGCGTACCCCGGCGTGCACGCCCTGTGGATCCACCGGGTCGCGCACCGGATGTGGCACGCGAGCCCGCTGCTGAAGCTGCCGGCCCGGCTGATCTCCCAGGCTGCCCGGACCCTGACGGGCATCGAGATCCACCCGGCGGCGACGCTGGGCCGGCGGCTGTTCATCGACCACGGCATGGGGGTGGTCATCGGCGAGACCGCCGAGGTGGGCGAGGACGTCGTGCTCTTCCACGGCACCACCCTCGGCGGGATCTCGATGAGCCGGGGGAAGCGGCACCCCACGGTCGGGGACCGGGTGGTCATCGGGGCCGGCGCGAAGGTGCTGGGACCGGTGCGGATCGGCTCCGACGCCAAGGTCGGCGCCAACGCCGTGGTGGTGAAGGACGTGCCGCCCCGCGCCGTCGCCGTGGGGGTGCCGGCCCGCCCGCGCCCCGCCCACCCGGCAGCCCGCGAGCTCGACCCGTGGGCCGATCCCGCGATCTACATCTGAGGCCAGCCCCTGGGCCTCGCTACCGCCGCGCCCGTCCGCGCAGCGATCACGACCGACGCGGCGCACGCTGGCAGCGCGGGCACCAGAACAGCCGGCGCCCCTGCATGAGCGCCTCGGCGACCTTCGTCCCGCAGACCAGGCAGGGCCGGCCCGACCGCTGGTAGACGTACCACCGGTCGTCCTCCTCCTGGCGGTCCTCCGGCCTGGTCGTCACGATCCTGCCGGTGGCCACGCCGTCGGCCATGAGCTCGGCCAGGTCCTGCCACACGCGGCGCAGCCGTGCGGCGGGGACGTCGCGGCCCAGCCGCAGCGGGTGCAGGCGGGCGCGGTAGAGAGCCTCGGCGCGGTAGATGTTGCCGACCCCGGCGATCACCGCCTGGTCCATCAGGAGCTCCCCGACGGCGCGGCGACGCGCACGCACCCCGGCGACGAACGCCGCCTCGTCACCGTCGGGCCGCAACGGGTCCGGACCCAGCCGGGCGTGCACCTCGTCCTTCTCCTCCGCGGTGACGACCTCGCACGCCGTCGGGCCCGTGAGATCGGCCACGCCGTTGTCGCCGAGCAGGCGCACGCGCACCGCGCCGCGCGGCGCGGGCGGGTGCCAGACCCCGTTCGACCCCGGCGCCTGCGGGCCCCCTCCGTCGGTGCCCGCCGCGTCGGACTCCTCCGCTCCTGCGGGCAGCGGTGCGGCGACCTCCTCCTCGGCGACGCGACGGCGCGGCGCCCCGATCGCGTGCGGGGCGTGGAAGGTCTCGTCGCCGTCGAAGGTCCAGGAGCCGTACAGGCCCAGGTGCACCCGCAGCCAGCGGACGTCGGCGAGGTCCGCCGGTGCGGCGAACCCCAGGAACAGGTGCTTGCCGTGCGCCTCGGTCGCGGCGAGCACGCGCCCGTCCAGAAGCGCCGCACCTGCCGCGAACCGCCCCTGCGGCGAGCTGACCTGCAGCTGCGTCCCGCCGAACAGCTCCGCGAACGCGTAGCCGAGCCGGTGGACGGTGTGCCCCTCAGGCATGCGTCTCCCCCGTCGTCGCCGGCGCGTGCCAGCGGGCCGGCGCGTCCCACAGCGCCCGCTCCAGGTCCACCCGCACGGGCACGAGCAGGCTCAGGGGCGTGCCCTCGGCGCGGTAGTGCTCCAGCGCCCGGCCCCGCAGCTGGCGCGGGAGCGTGCCGTCCGCGCGCACCACCCGCCACCAGGGGACCTCGGCGCCGTACGCGGCCATCACCGAGCCCACGTGCCGGGGATGTCCGTGCCCCGTGAGCGCACGCACGGCCTCCGCGACCAGCCCGTAGGTGGTCGCCAGACCCGGCGGGACCTGGTCGGCGACGTCGAGCACGAGCTCCGCGAGCTCCGTCCGTTCTTCGTCCACCCGCCTATGATCGCAAGCACCATGAGCATGCACACCACCGAGACCCCGCAGCACTCCACCCGCTGCGAGCACTGCGACGACTCCGTCCCCCACGAGCACCTGGACGTCAGGGCCCTGGTGACCCGGTCCGCCGACCGGGCGCGCACGCGGGCGTTGCGCATGCTCGCCGTGGCGGGCGGTCTCGCCGTCGTCACGGCCGTGGTCGGCGTGACGATCGCCGGCCCGGGTCGTGCGTTCGGCGCCCTCGGCGTCGCTGTCCTCGGGTGGCTGCTGGTCACCGCGGTCGCCGTCGCCGCCGTCGGGGTGGGGCGGGCCCGGACGTCGGACGCCCGGGCCCTCGTGCTCGCGGCCCTGGTCTCGGCCGGTCTGGCCCCGCTCGTCGCGCTCGCCGTCGCCGCACTCGGTGGCGGCTGGTCCGGCGCGCTGGTGGCCGGCTCCGCCTGGCTGCTGTGCGGTGCGGTGGCCGACGTCGTCCGGTCCCGGACCTGGCGTCGGCTCCTGCTCACCCCCGGCGAGGCGGGCGAGCACGCCCGCGCCCGTGCGGTCGCCGAGCGCGACAGCTCGCGGGACCTCACGCGCTGGCTCGCCCAGGGCGTCCTGGTCGGTGCCTCGACCTGGCTGCTGGGGGTGCTGCCCCTCGCCGTCGTGGTCCTGGTGCCGCTGGCGGTGGCCCTCGCCGCCGTCACCGCCCGTCCCGTGGCGCGATAGTCCGTCACCGCCCGTCCCGTGGCGCGATAGTCCGTCACCGCCCGTCCCGTGGCGCGATAGTCCGTCACCGCCTCCCGTGGCGGCGCGACGGGCCGGCAGCGCGCGGGACGTGTCAGGCGTTCTCGGCGCGCACCGACGGCACGGGACCGACGGCACGGGACGCTCGTCGCACGGCAAACGTCTCGTGGTCCCCGTCGCCCGGCAGTCGATAATCCGTCGCCGCGCGGGGCGCCCACCTGCGACGCTGGGCGCATGACGACCCTGCACCGCACCACCTCGACAGTCACGCCGACGGCGGTCCCCGCCGGTTACCGGATCGCCGAGCTCGACGACGTCGCGGACCGTGCGGCGACCATCGAGCTCGACAAGTGGGCCTTCGCCTTCGAGCTCACGCCGGAGGACGACGCCGTCGCCGTGTGGGAGCTCGAGCCCGGCCGCACCGTCGGGGTCTGGGACGAGCGCGACGCCGGTGCGCCCCGGCTGGCCGCGGTGCACTCCTCCTTCGCCTTCACCCTTCCCGTGCCCGGCGGGGAACGGCTGCCCACCGCCGGGCTGACCTGGGTGGGCGTCCACCCCGGGCACCGTCGGCGCGGCCTGGCCCGCGCGATGCTCACCACCCACCTGGCCCGCTCGATCGAGCGTGGCGAGGTGCTCTCCGCCCTCTACGCGGCCGAGACCGGCATCTACGGCCGGTACGGCTACGGCGTGGCCACCCAGCACGCCAGGCTGACCGTGGGCCGCGGTGCGCAGCTGCGGGACGTGCCCGGCGCCGACGAGCTCGTCGTCGAGCTCGACCGGCTCGACCCCGCCCGGCACGGCGAGGCGATCCAGCGGGTCCACACGGCTGTGGACCGTCCGGGCTGGATCCACCGCGACACCGAGGCGCTGCGTGCCGGCCACCTGCTGGACTGGCCGTCGGCACGGCGGGACGCCGAGAGGGTCAGCGTCGCCCTGGTCCGCACCCTCGACGGCGAACCGCGCGGCTACGCCCTCTTCCGGCGGCAGGGCAAGTGGTCCGACGCGGGCGTGCCGGAGGGCATCGTGAAGCTGCGTGAGTCCGTGGCGCTGGACGCGCCCGCGGCGCGGGCGCTGTGGGGAACGCTGACCGACCTCGACCTCATGGCGAGCGTCGAGACGGCGGCCCTGCCGGTGGACGACGCCCTGCTGCACCTGCTGACCGACCTGCGCGGCGCCAAGGTGCGGATCTTGGACGACGTCTGGATCCGGCTGCTCGACGTCCCTGCCGCCCTGAGCGCGCGCCGGTACCAGGCGCCTGTCGACGTCGTGCTCGAGGTGCGTGACGAGCTCGTCCCCGCCAACGCCGGACGCTGGCACCTGCGCGGGGGCCCGGAGGGTGCCACCGCCGAGCCCACGCCCGACGCGGCCGACCTGGTCCTCGACGTCGCCGACCTCGCATCGGCCTACCTCGGCGGGACGTCACTCGCGGCGCTCGCCGCGGCGGGACGCGTCGAGGAGCGCACCCCCGGTCGCCTCGCACCGACGGCGACCGCGTTCGGGTGGCCGGTCGCGCCGGTCAACAGCTGGGGGTTCTGACCCCGACGGGACCGCCGCCCGAGACCGGGACCGGGAGCGGGAGCGGGGAAGATCACCACGACCAGGGTGATCTCCCCCGGTCTCTTGGTGCGATGCAGCGTGCTGGGGTCAGGAGAAGGCAGCGGGCTGGATGGCAGCAGCGGGCTGGGTAGGAGCAGCGCGCTGTGTCGCGGCATCAGGCCGGGTACTTGTGCCGGTAGGCCTCGATGATGAGGTCCACCACGTGCCCGTAGGTGAACGTGCCGGTGTTGATGACGAGGTCGTAGTGCTCCTCGTCGTCCGGGTCCCAGCCGTAGAGCCGCCGGGAGATCTCCGCACGGATCTCGTCCTCGTGCGCCACCAGCTCGCGCGCACGCTCTGGCGCCACTCCGACGTCGGCCGCGACGCGCGAGACCCTGAGCTCCGTCGGCGCCGTGAGGCGGATGTGCAGGGCGCCGACCGCCTTGCCCAGGATCACGGTGCCGTTGCGGCCGACCAGCACGCCGCCGTCGCGCAGAGAGTCGATGACGCTCCGGGTGTTCTCCACGACCATGGCGTAGTCGGAGGTCGCCTCGGCCCCTCGAGCCAGGTCCGTGTCGTTCGTCGCGGTGTACGCGACGCTGCGCACGAAACGCTCCCAGGCCCCGGCCGACCTCAGTCCGGCCGGGGCGGTGGCCGCGACCTGCGCGGAGCTCATGGCCTGCCCCACGAACGGCACGTCGAGCCGCTCGGCCACCCTCGCGGCGATGGTGGTCGCCCCGGAGCCGTACTCCCCGAAGAAGGTGACGACCGGTCGGATACCGCGCGATGTGACGATCGTGGTGCGGCCGTCCCCCAGCTGCGCGTCCGCCGGCACCGCCCCGCCGCCGGTCGTCGCCGCCACGCCCTGGGTCCGCCGTTCGGTGAGCTCGGCGACGAGCTCGCGGTGCTGCTGCGTGGTGAGCGGATAGAGGAGCATGATCAGGGCCGCGACGACACCCAGCACCGCCGGCACCGCACCGGTGGCGACCCGGATGCCGAGGACCGCGTCCGCGGTCTGGGTCGGCGCGGCAGCCACGTAGCCGAAGGCGCCGATGACCGCGGCGCCGATCGCTCCCCCGAGCCCCTGGCCCGACTTGCGCACGAAGGAGAGGACGGAGTAGCTGCCGCCCTCGGAGCGCACGCCGGTGCGCCACTCGCCGTAGTCGACCGTGTCGGCCTGCATCGAGAACATCAGCGCGTTCGAGCCGCCGGAGCCGACGCCGAAGATGAACCACGCGATGATCGCGATGAGCAGCGCCTGGCCGCCGGCGGGCACGAGGAAGACGAGCACGTACCCGAGCACGGCCACGCCCGCCATCGTGACGTATCCCCCTCGCTTGCCGAGGCGCACGGTGATGGTCGGGACCAGCGAGGCAGCGAGGACGGTCCCCACCGTCTGCCCGAGCATCAGGAACGTGAAGTACCCGGCGTTGCCGAGCACGTCGCGGGCGTAGTACATGCCCACGGCACTCATGGTGAACATCGCGCCGAGGAGGAAGAACGCGCCGGCGCACAGCACGAGGAGAGGCTTGTTGTGCCGGACCATCGACAGGGTCCGCGCGAGCTTGACCTTGCCGGGACTGCGCGGCACCACCTCGCGCGTGTTGCGGAAGCAGAGCAGGTAGAGCACCACCGCGATCACGCCGAGCGCCGCAGCCGTGAGGGTGAACCGCAGGCGGACGCCGTCGGCGGCGGTGTCCTGGAACTGAGGCGAGACGACGGCGGACAGCACCACCCCGGTGACCGCGGAGGCGATCGAGCGCGCACCGGAGAGCCGTGAGCGGTCCACCGAGTCCTGCGTCATCGCGGCCGCGAGCGAGCCGTAGGGGATGTTCACGAAGGAGTAGACGAGCTGGAAGAGCGCGTCGAACAGGAACACCCAGGCGATCGCCTGGGTCACGGTGAGGTTCGCGGGTGCGCTGAACAGCAGCACGAACACGATCGCGAGCGGCGTGCTGCCCCACAGGATCCACGGACGGAGCCTGCCCCAGCGGGTGTTCGCCCTGTCCACCGTGCTGCCGGCGAGAAGGTCCGTCACGCCGGCCCACACCTTCGTGACGGCGTAGATCGTGCCTGCCGCGGCGGCAGGGATACCGGCGATGTCCGTCATGTAGACCATGAGGAACGTCGAGGTCATCAGGAAGGACAGGTTGTTCGCCACATCGCCGAGCGCGTAGGAGAGCACCCTCGGCCTCGACAGCCTGGGTGCCGCCTCCGGCCGTGCCGTGGTGGATGTGGTCATGCCCCCGCTCGTCCGCCCCTCCTCAGGTGGCGGAGCCGTCGCACCGCGCGCCGGGACGCCACCCCTGCTCGATCATGACTTGCCCGGGCGGCGTCCGCACTGCCAGGACGCGACGACGGCGCGCGCGAGCGGGGAGGATCACCTCAGCCTTGGCGCAGGTGATGTTCCCCGGCCGCTCTCGGGACCGAGGTCATCGCATCTTCCCGACGCGGCGCCAGCACGACCCAAGAAGCCGCCGCCCCGATCGTCAGCGCCCGGCCTCGAAGGCGCTCAGCAGGTCGATGCGGCGCTGGTGGCGCGCCTCGCCGGAGAACGGCTCGGCCAGGAAGGCCTCGACCAGCCCGATCGCCTCGTCCACGGAGTGCTGGCGCGCCCCGATCGAGATGACGTTGGCGTCGTTGTGGGCGCGCGCGAGGGTGGCGGTCTCGGTGTTCCAGGCGAGCGCGGCCCGCACGCCCGGGACCTTGTTGGCCGCGATCTGCTCGCCGTTGCCCGAGCCCCCCAGCACGATGCCGAGCGAGCCGGGGTCGGCCACCACGGCCTGGCCGGCGGCGAAGCACATCGGCGGGTAGTCGTCCTCGGCGTCGTAGGCGGCCGCGCCGTGGTCGACGACGTCGTGGCCGGCTGCCGACAGGTGCTCGACGATGGCGACCTTCAGCTCGAACCCGGCGTGGTCGGCGGCGATGTGGATGCGCATGGGGTCATTGTGCCGCGTACGGCTCCCGCCCGCGGCGCTCCACCACCGCCGCGCCGCGCACCGGGGGACGTCACCGCCCTTCCGCACGGTCCGGCATCCTGTCCTCGCGCCGACGCGGTGCCGTCCGCGCAGCGACGTGTCCACGTCGCGGTCCCTGCCGTAGGGTCGGAGGATGACCACGACGAACGTGAGCGACTCCGCCCCTGCGATGAGCGACCTCGAGGCCATGGACACCTCGGTGCGTCCGCAGGACGACCTGTACCGGCACGTCAACGGCAGCTGGCTGGCGAGCCACGTCATCCCGGCCGACCGGTCCCGGGACGGCTCCTTCCACGCGCTCCGCGACCGCAGCGAGGAGCGGGTCCGCACGATCATCGAGGAGGCCGCGGCCGGCACGTCGAGCTCCGGCAGTCCCGAGAACGCCCGCAAGATCGGCGACCTGTACTCCTCGTTCATGGCCACCGAGCGCATCGAGACGCTCGGCGCCGCACCGCTGCGCGCCGACCTGGACCTGCTGACCGCGGCCCTCGACAAGGACGCACTCACCCGGGCGATGGGCGCGCTGCAGCCCACCGGTGTGGGCGGCGCCGTCGGCTACGGCGTCGACACCGACCTCAACGACCCGGAGAGCTACGTCGTCTTCTTCTGGCAGTCCGGCCTCGGCCTGCCGGACGAGTCGTACTACCGGGAGGACACCCACGCCGCGACCCGCACCGCGTACGTCGCGCACGTGGCCACGATGCTCGCGCTGACCGGCCTGGTGACCGAGGCCGAGGCCATGGGCGCCGCCGAGCGGGTCATGCAGGTGGAGACCACGCTCGCCGCCGGGCACTGGGACAAGGTCAAGTCCCGCGAGGCGGACCTCATCAACAACCCGATGAGCTGGGCCGAGCTGGTCGCGAGCGCCCCGGGCTTCGACTGGGAGACCTGGCGCGACGCGCTCGGCGTGCCGGCGGGGGCGTTCGACCGGCTGATCGTGGCGATGCCCTCGTTCCTCACCGACTTCGCCCGCGCCTGGGCATCCCTCGACGCCGACTCGTTGCGCCTGTGGCTGACGTGGCACGTGGTGCACGCACGCGCCCCGTACCTGCCCGAGGCGTTCGTCGCGGAGAACTTCGACTTCTACGGGCGCGAGCTCACCGGGGCCGAGGAGCTGCGCGAGCGGTGGAAGCGCGGCGTGTCCCTGGTCGAGGGCGCCCTCGGCGAGGCCGTGGGCGAGCTCTACGTGGCGCGCCACTTCCCGCCGGAGCACAAGGCCGCCATGCAGCGGCTCGTGGACAACCTCATCGCCGCGTACCGCGAGTCGATCTCCGGGCTCGACTGGATGGGCGCGGAGACCAAGGTGCGCGCCCTGGACAAGCTCGAGGCGTTCACCCCCAAGATCGGCTACCCGGACAAGTGGCGTGACTACTCGGCCCTGGAGATCGCCGAGGAGGACCTGCTCGGCAACGTGCGCGCCGCGAACCTGTTCGAGGAGCGCAGGGACCTCGCCAAGCTGGGGAAGCCGATGGACCGGGACGAGTGGTTCATGCCGCCGCAGATGGTCAACGCTTACTACAACCCGACCATGAACGAGATCGTCTTCCCCGCCGCGATCCTCCAGCCCCCGTTCTTCGACCCCGAGGCCGACGACGCCTGGAACTACGGCGGTATCGGTGCGGTGATCGGGCACGAGATCGGGCACGGCTTCGACGACCAGGGCTCGAAGTATGACGGCACCGGGCGGCTCACGGACTGGTGGACCGAGACGGACCGCACCGAGTTCGAGCAGCGCACCAAGGCCCTGATCGAGCAGTACGACGCGTTCTCCCCCACCCAGCTCGACGGCAGCCACAAGGTCAACGGAGCGCTGACGATCGGCGAGAACATCGGCGACCTCGGCGGGCTGTCGATCGCCATCAAGGCCTACGAGATCGCGCTGCGGGAGCAGGGTAGGTCAGGGCTCGCCGACGCACCCGAGGTGGACGGTCTCACCGGGCTGCAGCGGGTCTTCTACTCGTGGGGCCGGATCTGGCGGGAGAAGGCTCGCGATGCCGACGCGATCCGGCTGCTGAGCATCGACCCCCACTCGCCCGCAGAGTTCCGCTGCAACGGGGTGCTGCGCAACATGGACGCCTTCGTGGAGGCATTCGACGTTCAGCCCGGCGACGCGCTGTACCTCGGCGCCGAGGAGCGCGTGCGCATCTGGTGACCGACCGGCCGGCCCCTCAGCCGATCAGGGTCGAGGGGCCGGGCGTACCGGTGCGGCGCTCGAGCAGGACCGCACCGACCGCCAGGAGCAGGCCCGCCAGCGCCAGCACAACACCGGCCCAGGCCGGGGCGAGGAAGCCGTGGCCGGCGGCGATCACGAGGCCACCCACCCAGGCCCCGAGCGCGTTGCCGATGTTCAGCGCGCTGTGGTGCAGCGCCGCCCCCAGCGAGGGGCCCTCGCGGGAGACGTCGAGCAGCCGGGTCTGCAGCGCGGGGCCGATGAACTGGCTGCCGACGGCGACGGCGAGGACGAGCACCAGGGCGGGCACCGGGGCGGTCGCCCAGGCCGCGAAGGCCGCCAGCGTCACCGCCATCGCCGCGAGCCCGGTGAGGATCGCGCCGTGCACCGACCGGTCGGCGAGCCGGCCACCCAGCAGGGTGCCGAGGGTCATCCCGACGCCGAACAGTGCGAGCACCCAGGGCACGTGCCCCTGCGCGATCCCCGCGACCTCGGTCATGGTCGGCGTGATGTAGCTGTAGACGGCGAACATGCCGCCGAACCCGATGGCGCCGGTGCCGACGGCCAGCCACAGCTGGGCCGAGCGCAGGGCGGTCAGCTCGCGCCGCGCCGTCGCGCCCGCCCGCACCGGGACGGCGGGAACCCGGCGCCAGACCGCGACGGCGCCGACCAGGGCGACGACCGTGACGAGCCAGTACAGGGAGCGCCAGCCCAGAGACTGACCCAGCGCCGTCGAGACGGGCACGCCGAGCATCGTGGCGACGGTGAGGCCCACCATCACCATGGAGACGGATCGGGCGCGCCGCTGGGGCGGCGAGACGGCCGAGGCCACCACGGCCGCGATCCCGAAGTACGCCCCGTGCGGCACTCCGGCGAGGAAGCGGGCACCGAGCGCGGTCGCCAGGGTGGGGGCCAGCGCCGAGAGGGCGTTGCCGACGGCCAGGGCCAGTGCGAGCGCGACGAGCAGCCCGGTGCGCGGTGCGCGCGGCGTCGCCAGGATGATCACCGGGGCGCCGACCACCACGCCGAGGGCGTAGGCGGAGACGAGCCAGCCGGCCTGCGGGATGGTCGCCGAGAAGGTGTCGGCGATCTGGGGCAGCAGTCCCATGGTCGCGAACTCGGTGGTCCCGATGGCGAAGCTGCCCACGGCCATGGCGAGCAGCGCCGCCGACAGCCTGCGGGACGGGAGCGCACCGGTCAGCCCGGCGGACGGGGCCGTCGTCACGCGGTCACGACAGGGTGTACGCCGCGCGGCGCAGGGCGAAGGAGTAGCCGCTCTCGTCGTGGGTGCAGGTGATGCCGGTCTCGTCCGAGTCGCAGGTGAAGCCCTGGGCACTCTCCTGCTCGCCGTAGCCGAGGGCGGGCACTCCCGCGGCGTCGATGCTCAGCTCCTGGCCGGAGGTGTCGCACACCAGGGCGGCGCCCTCCTCGGTGACCTCGATGAAGTGGCCGACGGTGCCGTCGCACTCCTCGACCTCCGCCTCCGGGATCTCGTCGGCGTACTCGAACGCGGAGATGCCGCACAGCGCACGGTCCGCGTCGATGCTGCAGCCGATGTTGCCGCTCGGGCTCACGAAGTCCCACGTGACGGCGGACAGGTCCTCGCCGGGGGGCTCGGTGGTCTCCTCGGTCACGGTGGGGGCAGGCGTGGCGGGCGTGGTGGGCGTCGTCGGCGCGGCGGACGCGGGGCTGGGATCCTCGGTGGTGGCGCCGTCGCCCAGCCGCAGGGCGAGCATGACGGCGAAGGCGAGGAGCAGGACGACGGAAAGGACGACGACCGCGATCTCGCCGCCGCGCAGCCGCCCGTTACCTGCCTGGGCCATCCACAACTCCTCGTTCGCGATACAGGTCGCCGGACACGCTACGCCGCCACGCGCGCAACCTCACGTCCCGCTGCGGTTCCGTGGTGCACCTCTCAGCAGACCCGGGACGGTGCCAGGTGCCGCGCCGTCGCCGATCGAAGGCCTGGCCGTCGCCGGTCGAGCGACCCGCCGTGGTCGATCGAAAGCCGCGCCGTCGTCCGGTCGAAGGCCCCACCGTCGCCGGTCCAGCGCCCCGCCGTCGTTCGGTCTCGAAGGTCCCGCCGTCGCCGGTCCAGCGCCCGGCCGTCGCCGGTACGGTCGAGCGCCCCGCCGTCGCCGGTCGAGGACCCCGCTGTCGTCAGTCGAAGACGGGACCAGAGGTGCGGCTGCGCTTGAGCTCGTAGAAGCCCGGGGTCGAGGCGACCAGGACGGCCCCGTCCCAGAGCTTGCCGGCGTCCTCGCCCTTCGGCGCGGGCGTGACCACCGGCCCGAAGAAGCCCACGCCGTCGACGGACACGACCGGGGTGCCGACGTCGTCGCCGACGAGGTCGAGGGCGCGCTGGTGGGAGGCGCGCAGCGACTCGTCGTACTCGTCGGAGTCGGCGTAGCGGGCCAGCTCGGCCGGCAGCCCCACCTCGGCGAGAGCCTCGCTGATGACGGCCTCGAGGTCGTCGCCGCGCTCCCCGGGGTGGATCCGGGTGCCGAGTGCGTCGTAGAGCGGCTTGACGACGTTCGCGCCGTGCTGCTCGCGGGCCGCGTTGACCACGCGCACCGGACCCCAGGAACGGTCCATGAGGGCGGCGTAGTCCTCGGGCAGGTCCCGGCCCTCGTTGAGCACCGAGAGGCTCATCACGTGCCAGCGCACGTCGATGTCGCGGACCTGCTCGACCTCACCGATCCAGCGCGACGTCATCCAGGCCCAGGGGCACATGGGGTCGAACCAGAAGTCGGCGGTGTGGGTGGTGGTGTTCGTGTCGGTCATGGGCTCATCCTGCGTCAGGTCCGCCGTCGCGCGCGAACCGTCCCACCGCTTGGTGGACACACGGTGCCGTCGCAGCGACGGGACAGCGGGCGCGGCGCTGCGCGGCGCGCGGCGCGGCGCGCGGCGCGGCACGCGGTGCCACGGCGTGGCCTGCGGAACGGAGCCGGCAGGGCACCGGCCGGCAGGGACTGGCCAGCAGGGACTGCCCGGCACGGTGGGCCGGCAGTTCACCCGTCCCCACTCGCTCACCGTCGGTCATCTCCCCCGCGGACCGGTGGGAATTGGTTCGGCCCGCTGCTACGGGCGGTGGCAGGATCGGGGCCGGTGCGCCACCGACGCACCGCCCGCCCGGGTCCGGCCACCGCCGCGCCCGCACCCGAAGGAGCGCAATGCCCGGAGAGAACCTCACCCGCGCCGAGGCCCGGCAGCGGGCCGCGACAGTCACCACCTCGGCCTACGACGTCGTCCTCGACCTCACCCGCGGCGCGAAGGCCTTCGGCTCGACGACGACCATCCGGTTCGACGCCGAGCCGGGCGCCAGCACCTTCGTCGACCTCATTGCCGAGTCGGTGGAGCGGGTGGTGCTCAACGGGGACGAGGTGGATCCGGGTGCGTTCGACGGCACGCGCATCGCGGTCGAGGGCCTGGCCGCCGAGAACGTGCTGGAGGTCGTCGCGACCTGCCGGTACATGAACACCGGCGAGGGGCTGCACCGGTTCGTAGACCCGGTCGACGACGAGGTCTACCTGTACTCCCAGTTCGAGGTGGCCGACTCCCGGCGAGTCTTCGCCGTCTTCGAGCAGCCCGACCTCAAGGCCGCGTTCACGTTCACGGTCACGGCACCGGCGCACTGGACCGTCGTCTCCAACACCGCGACACCCGAGCCGGAGCCGGTCGGTGACGACGTCGCGACCTGGCGGTTCTCCCCCACCCAGGTCATCTCCTCCTACCTCACGGCGATCGTGGCGGGCCCGTACCACCGCGTCACCGGCGAGCTGACCTCCACGGACGGGCGCACGATCGACCTCGGCGTGTACTGCCGGGCCTCGCTGGCCGAACACCTCGACGCCGAGGAGATCATGGCCATCACCCGGGCCGGCTTCGCCTTCTACGAGGAGGCGTTCGACTGCCCGTACCCGTTCACCAAGTACGACCAGCTCTTCGTGCCCGAGTTCAATGCCGGCGCCATGGAGAACGCCGGCGCGGTGACCTTCCTGGAGAACTACGTCTTCCGCTCCAAGGTGGCCGAGGCCACCGTCGAGCGACGGGCGGTGACGATCCTGCACGAGCTCGCGCACATGTGGTTCGGCGACCTGGTCACGATGCGCTGGTGGAACGACCTGTGGCTCAACGAGTCCTTCGCCGAGTACGCCTCCCACCTGGCCACCGCCGAGGCCACCCGCTGGACCAGCGCCTGGACCACCTTCTCCTCGCTGGAGAAGTCCTGGGCGTACAACCAGGACCAGCTCCCCTCCACCCACCCGATCGTCGCCCCGATCAACGATCTCGAGGACGTCGAGGTCAACTTCGACGGCATCACGTACGCCAAGGGCGCCTCGGTGCTCAAGCAGCTCGTCGCCTGGGTCGGCAAGGACGCCTTCCTCGCCGGCGTGCGTCGGTACTTCGCCCGGCACGCCTACGGCAACACCGAGCTGTCCGACCTGCTCACCGAGCTCGAGGCCACCTCCGGACGCGAGCTCACCAGCTGGTCGAAGGTGTGGCTCGAGGAAGCCGGCGTCACGCTGCTGCGCCCGGACGTCGCCACCGACGAGACGGGCACCATCACCTCCTTCGCGCTCGTCCAGGAGGCCCCGGCCGAGCATCCGACCCTGCGCCCGCACCGCCTGGTGGTCGGCGGGTACGACGTCGTCGGCGACGGCGCCGCCGCCCGCCTCGAGCGGGTGGTCCGGGTCGAGATCGACGTCGACGGCGCCCGCACCGAGGTGCCGGACCTCGTGGGCCGCCGCCAGCCGGACCTCGTGCTCGTCAACGACGAGGACCTCGCCTACGCCAAGGTTCGCCTCGACGAGGCCTCGCTGGCGACGGCGGTGGAGCACCTGGGCGGCTTCACCGACTCGCTGCCGCGGGCGCTCGTGCTCGCCGCCGCCTGGGACATGACCCGGGACGGGGAGTGGTCGGCCAGGGAGTTCGTGGACCTGGCGCTGCGGGCCGTCGCAGGCGAGTCCGACTCCTCGGTCGTCCTGGTGCTGCTGCGGCAGGTGGCCACCGCGCTCGGCTCGTACGTGGCGCCCGAGGCCCGTGACGAGGTCGGCCACTCGGTCGCCGCGCGGCTACTCGAGCTCGCCCGAGGCGCCGACGCCGGTTCCGACACCCAGCTCCAGCTCGTCCGGGCCCTCGCCGCGCACGCGGTCGCGGACGAGCACCTCGACGTCCTCGCCGGACTCCTCGACGGAAGCGCGGAGCTGCCCGGGCTGCGCGTGGACACCGACCTGCGGTGGACGCTCCTGCAGGGGCTGGTCGCGGGCGGACGGGCCGGCACCGGTCAGATCGACGCCGAGCTGGAGCGCGACGCCACCGCCACGGGTCAGCAGCAGGCGGCCCGGGCCCGGGCGGCGGTCCCGACGGCGGAGAACAAGGCGGAGGCATGGCGCGACGTCGTCGACTCCGACACCCTGCCCAACGCAGTCCAGGCCAACGTCATCGGCGGCTTCGGGCAGGTGCACGACCGCGCCCTGCTCGTACCGTTCGCGGAGCGCTACTTCGCGGCGCTGGAGCAGGTGTGGGAGCAGCGCACCAACGAGATGGCGCAGAACATCGTCACGGGCCTGTACCCGGGCAAGCTCGCCGGGCTCGCCGATCGGCACGGTGTCGACGTCGTGGCCCTGACCCAGTCCTGGCTGGACGACCACCCGACGGCGCCGCCGGCGCTGCGGCGGCTCGTCGCGGAGAACCTCGACGCCGCGCGCCGCGCCCTGCGCGCCCAGGAGGCCGACCGCTCCCGAGCCTGACCGCCACCGGTCGCCAGCCGCAGACGCGCAGGAGGCCACCGCGCCCCGAGCCCCGACCACCACCGGTCGCCGGTCGCCCACGCGCAGGAGGCCCACCGCACCTGAGCGCCAACTGCAGCAGTCACCGGCCCGCCGACACACAGGGTGCCCACGGCCCCGAGCCCCGACCGCCAGCAGTCGCCAGCCAGCCGACGGCGCCAAAGCCACCGCAACCGCCACCGCCACCGGCCTCGGACCCGTTCAGGCCGAACCCACCAAATTTGACTGCTGATGTGGTCGTTATAGCGACCAGATCGGCAGTCAAGTTTGCGGGTAAACGTGAATCAGAGCTGGGGGCGACAAGGGCGCAACACGGCCAGCCCGTCTCAGCGCGACCAGCTCGTCAGGGCGGCCTCCCGTCACCGCGACCAGCCTGTATCAGCGCGGCCAGACCGGCAGCGCGGCCGCGCGGCGGGGCGGCCGCGCGGCGGGGCGGCCGCGCGGCGGGGCGGCGACCCAGTCAGCGCGGGACGAGCTCGGTGAGGTCGGGCACCACGGCGTGCGCCCCGGCCCTGCGAAGGGTCTCGTCGTCGTGGCTGGTGCTCACCCCGAGCACCAGCCCGACACCGGCACCGCGGGCCGCGGCGAGACCGGCGGGCGTGTCCTCGGCTGCCACGCAGGCGGCCGCGTCGACGCCGAGCACCTCCGCACCGAGGCGGTACGGGGCGGGGTCGGGCTTGCCGACCTCGACCAGCTCGGCGGTGACCAGGGCGACGCCGAGGTCCGCGACGCCGAGCAGCTCGAGCGCCGCCGTCGCCCAGGCCTCGGTCGCCGAGGTGACGACGGCCACCGGCACGCCGGCCCCGCGCCAGCCGGCGACGGACTCCGCGGCACCGGGCACGGGCGCGGCCGGGTAGCGGCCGACGTCGAGGCAGGCGATGACCTCGTGGGCCAGCGTCATCGGGTCCTCACCCGTCCACGGCCCCTCCACGGAGGCGAAGACCTCCGCACCCCGGCGCCCGGCGAAGGCGTGGAGCATCTGGTCGGTGACGTCCCACCCACGTCGGGCGAAGTAGGTCTGGAACGCCGCCCGGTGCGTGGGCTCGGAGTCGACGAGCGTGCCGTCGAGGTCCAGGAGCAGCGCAGCGCCGGGCGCCCGCAGCGCGGCGTCCAGCCGCGCCGTCAGGGCGCCCGGACCACTCACTCCCAGGAGAAGAGCTCGTCGCCGGCCGCCACGGCGTCGCCCGGGGCGACGACGGTGGTCAGGGCCTCCGCGGAGCCCTCGAGGGCGATGACAGGGGTCACCGGGGAGCGGCCACCGGCGGCGACGTCCTTCGGCGACCAGGTGACGAGCAGTTGGCCGGCCGTGACGGCGTCCTTCTCCGCCGCGTGGAGCGTGAACCCCTCGCCGCCGAGCTGGACGGTGTCCAGGCCGAGGTGGACGAGCACGCCCTGACCCTCGCCCGTGAGGACGACGAACGCGTGCGGGTGGAGCTTCATGATCGTGCCGTCCACCGGCGAGCGCGCCTCGACCGACGCGACGTCGCCGGGGTCGACGGCGATCCCGGGACCGACGATCGCCCCGGAGAAGACCGGGTCGGGCACGTCCTCGAGCGCGAGGACCGTGCCGGCCACGGGTGCGAGGACCCGCAGGGTCACCGCAGGTCCTCGATGTCCTCGGCGATGGTGTCCGCCTGCGGTCCGACGACCACCTGGACAGCGGCACCCTGCTGGACGACGCCGTACGCACCGGCCGCCCGCAGGCCGGCCTCGTCGACCTTGGCCGGGTCCTCGACCTCCACCCGCAGCCGGGTGATGCACGCCTCCAGGTCCAGGACGTTCCCGTCCCCACCGAGCGCCGCGAGGATCTGCTCCGCCTGGCTCATGTTCCGCTCCCTGTCATCACGGTCGTGTCCGTGATCCTCCAGGCGGGGATCTCCCCGCCGTGCGCTCTCGCGCGCTCGCGCCAGACCGGGCCGGTCCAGTGATCCTGATGACACCGCGCGGCGCCGAGTGCTGTCAAGGCGAACGGCCCGCCAGTCCGACGGCGCGCTTCCTTGACAGGTCCTGCGGCCCGCGCTTCAGTGTGCGCGTCGGCCCGGGACGTCGGGTGCTGCCCGTCGCGCGGCGCCGTCGACGCCGGAGCGTCCCGGCGGTGCGCGTCCCACGCGCACGGGCTGTCGGGACGCCCCTCGACCTTTGGAGTCACCGACGATGACCACTGCAGCTGCAACCGGCACCGCCCGGCAGAAGCGCCATATCCCTGGCTTCGCCCAGGCCCAGCGGGTGGGCCGCTCGCTCATGCTCCCGATCGCGGTGCTGCCGGCCGCCGGTCTGCTGCTGCGGTTCGGTCAGCCCGACATGCTCGGCTCCGAGGGGGTGTCGAGCTGGAACGGCATGGGGTGGATGCAGCCGGTCGCCGACGTCCTCGCCGCGGCCGGCAACGCCGTGTTCGGCAACCTGCCGATCATCTTCGCCCTCGGCGTGGCGATCGGTTTCGCCAGGAAGTCGGACGGGTCGACGGCGCTCGCCGGCATCGTGGGCTACCTGACGTTCGCCGCGGTCCTCGACGCGCTCGCGCCGTACTTCGGTGCCGGCGCCGAGGGCGAGGAGACGATCAACTACGGCGTCCTCGGCGGCATCACGATCGGCATCATCGCCGCGGTCCTGTGGCAGCGGTACTACCGCACGAAGCTCCCGCCGTACCTGGCGTTCTTCGGCGGGCGCCGGCTGGTGCCCATCATCACCGCGTTCGTCGCGGTCATCGTCGCCGTGCTGTTCGCGCTGGTCTACCCGGCCTTCAACTACGTGATCGGCGGGTTCGGCGAGTGGGTCACCGACGAGGGCAACACCGTCATCGGCGGCTTCGTCTTCGGCACGGTCAACCGCCTGCTGATCCCGTTCGGCCTGCACCACCTGCTGAACAACCTCCCGTGGTTCCAGTTCGGTGAGTTCACGAACCCGGACACGGGGCAGGTGGCCCAGGGCGACATCTTCCGGTTCTTCGCCGGCGACCCCACGGCCGGCACGTTCATGACCGGGTTCTTCCCGATCATGATGTTCGCGCTGCCCGCCGCGGCCCTGGCGATCTGGCGTCACGCCAAGCCGGAGCGCCGCAAGGTGACCGGCGGCATCATGGTCTCGGTCGCGCTGACGGCGTTCCTCACCGGCATCACCGAGCCGCTGGAGTACGCCTTCGCCTACGTGGCGTTCCCGCTGTACGTGGTCCACGCCGTGCTCACCGGCACGTCGCTGGCCCTGGTCAACTGGCTCGACCTGCACCACGGCTTCACGTTCTCCGCCGGCGCGATCGACTACCTGCTCAACTTCGGCATCGCCACCGGCCCGATCTGGATCATCCCGATCGGCCTGGGCTATGCGGCGATCTACTACCTGATCTTCAGCTTCGCGATCAAGCGGTGGAACCTGCGCACGCCCGGGCGTGAGGAGGACGGCGACGTCGGCTCCGGGGCGCCCTCGGTGTTCGACGAGGCACAGGAGGCGGCCGCGGTCTCCACGGGCAAGCGTGCCACCGACGCGGAAGCGCCCGCCTCGCGGCGCCCGGACCCCGCCGGCGCGATCGCCGAGGACGTCTCCAAGGCCGCGCCCGAGCAGCGACGGGACCGGCCCGAGCCGGGCGACGCGACTGACCACCACGGCCGGGTCGAGACCACCGACCCGTCCATCTACGACGACCCGGCCCGCGCGACCGGGAAGGCGTACGAGGAGCGACGGCGCGACCGCGAGAAGGGTGACGGGACCACGCCGGCCTGATCGGCGCAGGGTCCCGACGCCTGCTCAGCGCGGCGCCACGGTGCCCCGGTCCTCAGCGGAGGACCGGGGCACCGTTCGCGTCCCGGCCGAAGGTCCGGCGGGTCCATGCCCGGATGTCCGTGACCGCGCCGTGCCGGACAAGGCCGGGCCGGACAGCGATGCGCCTCTCGTCCGGCGACGCCTCAGGCCAGCCGGTCGTCCTCGCCGAGCGCGCCGCGCACCGTCGCGACCAGCGAGAGCAGCCGGGGTGAGTCCGGCAGGTCCTCGATGAGCACGACCTCCTCGGCGCCGTCGGCCAGCGGCAGCTTCCAGTTCGGGTACTCGGTGTCCGTGCCCGGCTGGTTCTGCGCGCGCCGCTCCCCCACCGCGTCGGTGAGCGAGACCCCGACGAGGACCGCCGGGGTGCGCACCACGTAGGCGTGCAGCGCCTCGACGACCTCACGCTCGGTCGGGTCTGTCCCGACGAGGCCGTGCTGACGGAGCCGGGCGATCGTGCGTCGCCGCTCGGTGCCCGCCTCGGCGCGGACCGCCTCGACCGGTTCGGAGAGCAGGCCGAGGCGCTCGCGCAGGTCCACGTGCTCCTCGGCGAGGTAGCCCGCGACCGGCGGCAGGTCGTGGGTGTCGACGGTGGCGAGCACGAGCCTGCGGTAGTCGTCCGGCTCGAGCGGGTGCCCGTGGGCGTCCTTCTCGAACCACAGCACCGAGGTGCCCAGCACCCCGCGGTCGGCCAGGTAGTCCCGCACCCACGGCTCGACGGTGCCGAGGTCCTCGCCGATGACGGCGGCACCGGCGCGGGCCGCCTCGAGGACGAGGACGCCGACCATCGCCTCGTGGTCGTAGCGCACGTACGTGCCGTCCTCGGCGCCCATGCCGTCCGGGATCCACCAGAGACGGAACAGGCCGAGGATGTGGTCCACGCGAACCGCGCCGGCGTGCCGCAGCACGGTGCGCAGCATCTCGCGCAGCGGGGCGTAGGCGGTGCGGGCCAGCGCGTCGGGACGCCAGGGCGGCTGGGACCAGTTCTGCCCCTGCTGGTTGTACATGTCCGGCGGGGCGCCGACGCCGATGCCCTGCGCGAAGGCATCGCGCATCGTCCACGAGTCCGCGCCGCCGGGGTGCACCCCCACAGCGAGGTCGTGCATGACGCCCAGACCCATGCCGGACTCCTTGGCGACCCGCTGCGCACGGGCGAGCTGCTCGTCGGCCACCCACTGGAGCCAGACGTGGAAGTCGATGCGCTCGGCGAGCTCACGGCGGGCGCGGGCCACGAAGGGCGAGGCGATGTCGGACAGCTCGGCCGGCCACTGCCGCCCGGCGTAGCGCTCGTGCAGGGCGGACCACAGCGCGAAGTCCTCCAGACCCTGCCCCTCCTCGGCCCGGAAGCGCTCGAGCGAGCGCTGCCGGGACCGGGTGCGTCCGGCCGCATGGACGACCTCCAGCGCCTCGCGCTTGGTGGACCAGGACGCGTCGCGGTCGATCGGCGCGTTGGTGCGGTTGGCCGGCCGGACCTCCTCGGCCGCCCACTGCACGAGGGCACGCTGCGGGCCGGTGAGGTAGGCGGCCTCCGGCACCTCCTCGGGCCGGATGTACAGCGGGTTCACGAATCGGCGGGTCACCGGCAGGTACGGCGACGGCGTCATCGGCCCGCTCGGCTCGGCGGCGTGCAGCGGGTTGATGAGCAGGAAGTCGGCACCGAGGTCGCCGAAGCAGCTCGTCAGCTCGGCGAGGTCGGCCAGGTCGCCGACGCCCCAGGAGCGCTGCGAGCGCACCGAGTACAGCTGCGCCATGACGCCCCAGCCGCGGCCGGTCGCCACGGCCGGGCCGGGCAGCCGGTCCGGCGTGACGGCGAGCGGCGCCCGGCTCACTCCGGCGCCGGCGACCTCGGCGACGATCTCGTGCCAGCCCTCGGGCAGGTCCGCGGGGAGGACGAAGGTCGCGCGGCCGGTGCGGACGCCGTCGACCTCGCGCGGCTCGACCCAGTCGTCGCGCTGCGTGAGCTCCCAGCGTCCGCCGTCCTCCAACGCCACGTGCACGCTCACGGCGGCGCCGTCCGGCAGGTGCACGCGGAGGTCGTGCTCACGCCCGGCCCGCACGACGACGGAGGGCGGCAGCACCGAGCGCCACGGGGCCAGCTCGACGTCGACCAGGGCGAGCCGTACCTCGTCCTCCGTGCCGGCCACGACACCGAGTGCGCCGAGCACGGCCCGGATCGTCGGCGCCGAGACCACGCGGTGGTGACCGGTGAAGTCCCAGAACTCCGTCGCCACACCCAGGGCGTCGGCGAGCTCCCGCAGGGCGGGGGTGGGTGACTCGGTCGCCGGGGCCGGCACCGGGGTCGAGGTCATGGGGCTCCTAACTCCGCCGCGACGATCGCCTGCATCAGTCGCCGATCCTGCCAGAGCAGGCACCGCCCCGGACGCACCGCCGGCGGCGGTGCGGGCTCACAGCAGCCCGGAGATCTCCTCGGCGAGCCCGTCGGCCTCGGGGCCGATGACGATCTGCACGACCCGGCCCGAGCGGACCACCCCGAACGCCCCGGTGGCCTTGAGGTCCGCGTCACCCACGACGGCCGGGTCCCGGACCTCCACGCGCAGACGGGTGATGCACGGCTCGACGTCGACGACGTTCGGCGCACCTCCCAGGGCGGCCAGGATGCTCTCGGCCTTGCTCATCGGTGATTCCTCCACAGGTCTCAGCGGCGTGTGCGGGTCCGGTCCCCCGGCTGCCCGCCTCCGACGAGCCTACCTGTGCAGCACCCGGCGTCCCACCTGATCGAGGACGTCCACCAGGCGCTGGCCCCTCGAGAACAGGGGCGCCGAGGGAGCACAGCCCCAACAGGGACCAAGGCTCCCGCCGGGCACAGCTCCAGCCAGAACCAGAGCTCCCACCGGACACCGCCCGACCCGGAACCACGGCTCCGCCGCGCGGCATCGCGCCGCCGGCGCGCCAGGCGGCATGATGGCGGCAGCATCAGGGACAGGAGCACGCCATGAGCACCGACCGACGAGGCACCGACGCCTCGCCCACGGGCACCCGGGAGTCCGCGCAGCGAAGCGCACTGCTGCAGGGGGTCGGCGTCAGCCCCGGCCTCGCCGCGGGCGGGGTCGCACAGGTGAGCCCGCCGGCCGGGGAGCCGCCGGCCGACCCGCCGCCACCGGGGACCGCCGAGGCCGACGCCGACCGCATCCCGACCGCGGCGCAGGCGGTCGCCGCCGCCCTCGAGGCCGCGGCGGCGACCGTGGACGGCGAGCGCAAGGAGCTGCTGGAGACCACCGCCCAGATGGCCACCGACCCCACGCTGGTCGGTGCGGCCGTGAAGCAGGTGCGCGAGGGCGGCACCTCGGCGCCGCGAGCCGTCTGGGAGGCCGCCGCCGGGGTGGCCGAGCAGCTGCGCGCCCTCGGCGGTTACATGGCCGAGCGGGCCCGGGACGTGGCGGACGTGCGAGACCGGATCATCGCCGAGCTCACGGGTGCAGCGGTGCCGGGAGTCCCGCACCGCACCGAGCCGTTCGTCCTGGTCGCCACCGATCTCGCACCCGCGGACACCGCCCTGCTGGACCCCGCCCAGGTCCGGGCCATCGTCACCGCCGAGGGCGGCCCGACCTCGCACACGGCGATCCTCGCGCGCGGCCTCGGCATCCCCGCCGTCGTCGGCCTTCCGGACGCGCTCGCGGCGCTGCCCGAGGGCACGGTCGTGCTCGTCGACGGCGGGGCCGGCACCGTCGAGATCGATCCCGACGCCGAACGCGTGCGCCAGGCGGAGGAGCGCTCCGCCGTCGTCCGCACGTTCGACGGGCAGGGCCGCACCGCCGACGGGCACCGGGTCTCCCTGGTCGCCAACGTCGGGGACCCGGCGCAGGCCCGGGCCGCCGCCGAGGCGGGGGCCGAGGGCGTGGGGCTGTTCCGCACCGAGTTCTGCTTCCTCGACCGCGACGCCGAGCCCTCGCTCGAGGAGCAGGTGCGCGCCTACCGCTCCGTGCTGACCGAGTTCCCGGGCCGCAAGGTCGTGGTGCGTACCCTCGACGCCGGCGCCGACAAGCCCCTGCCCTTCGTCACCGACGTCGACGAGGCCAACCCGGCGCTGGGGGTGCGCGGGCTGCGGACGGCGCGGCGGGCGCCGGACGTGCTGGAGAACCAGCTCGCCGCGATCGCAGCCGCGGCCGCCGCGGAGGAGGCCGACGTCTGGGTGATGGCGCCGATGGTGGCGACCGTCGCCGAGGCCGAGGACTTCGTCGAGGCGTGCGCCCGGCACGGTCTGGACACCGCAGGTGTGATGGTCGAGGTGCCGAGCGCCGCGCTGCTCGCCGGCCCGATCCTCGCGCGGGCCGCCTTCGCGTCCATCGGCACCAACGACCTGACCCAGTACGCCATGGCGGCGGACCGGCTGCTGGGCTCGCTGGCCGAGCTCAGCGACCCGTGGCAGCCGGCCGTGCTGCGCCTGATCGAGGCCACCTGCACCGGCGGCGCCCAGCAGTCCCGGCCGGTGGGGGTGTGCGGGGAGGCGGCCGCCGACCCGGCCCTCGCCGTCGTCCTGACCGGTCTGGGAGTCTCCAGCCTGTCCATGACGCCCCGCGCCCTGGCCGACGTCGCCGCCGTGCTGGCGGCGACGGATCTGGCCACGTGCCGGCGGCTGGCCCGAGCCGCCGTCGACGCAGAGTCGGCGCTGGAGGCGCGCACGCGGGTCCGCGACGGTCTGCCGGTGCTGGCCGAGCTCGGTCTGTGAGGGATGATGGAGCGGTGAGTACGCAGCCGGACGAGATGAGCAACCTCTTCGAGGCCATGGGCGGCCACCAGACGTTCCGGCGGCTGGTGCACCGCTTCTACCAGGGTGTGCGTGAGGACGAGGTCCTCGCCCCGATGTACCCGCAGGACGACTGGGAGGGCGCCGAGGAGCGCCTGACGATGTTCCTCGAGCAGTACTGGGGCGGACCGACCACCTACCAGGAGCGGCGGGGACACCCGATGCTGCGCCGTCGGCACCTGCCCTTCACGGTGACCCCCGAGGCCCGGGACCGGTGGCTGGCGCACATGCGGGTCGGCGTGGACGAGCTGGAGCTCGCGGCCGACCTCGAGGAGCTGCTCTGGGACTACCTCGAGCGCGCCGCGCACATGATGGTCAACTCGCCCGTGCCCGGCGGTCGGTCGTCGCTGCTGTAGCGCGGCCCCCTCGCCCTGTCACTTCTCCTCCCGAGGACCACGATGCCCGAGCTGCCCGACGCCCCTGCCACAGAGGTCCTCGACGTGCCGGAGACCGACGTCGAACCCATGGCCTCGGTGCTGGCCACCCTGCGGCTGCGGCGGCTCGGGCCGGACGAGTTCACCGGCACGTCGCTGCCCCAGCTGAACAACCGGGTCTACGGCGGCCAGGTGCTCGCCCAGTCGGTGCTGGCGGCCGCCGCGACGCTCCCCGGCTCCCAGCGCCAGCTCCACTCCGTGCACGGCTACTTCCTGCGCCCGGGCAAGCTCGAGCTGCCGATCAGCTTCGCGGTCGAGCGGCTGCACGACGGCCGCTCCTTCAGCACCCGCCGCACCCACGCCCTGCAGCAGGGCAAGCCGATCCTCTCCCTGATCAGCTCCTACCAGGAGGACCAGCCGGGCCGCGAGCACGCGGCGACGGCGCCAGCGGCGCCGGACCCGGAGACGCTGCCCAGCGCGATCGACCTGTTCCGCGAGGTCGACCATCCGGTCGCCGCCTTCATGTCCTCGATCGCCGCCTTCGACATCCGGCACGTCGGGGAGAGCCTCTACCTGCGCCCCTCCTCGGAGCCCGCCGAGTCGCAGATGCTGTGGATGCGGGCCCGGTCGCCGCTGCCCGAGGGCATCACCCAGCTGCAGCACCGCGCGCTGCTGGCCTACGCGTGCGACCAGGTGCTGCTCGAGCCGGTGCTGCGCCGTCATGGGCTGAGCTGGCGCACCAAGGGCCTGAGCGTGGCGAGCCTGGACCACGGGATGTGGTGGCACCGGCCCGTGCACGTGGACGAGTGGCTGCTGTACGTCCAGGAGTCCCCGAGCGCCCAGGGCGGGCGCGGTCTGGGCCTGGCGAAGGTCTTCGACACCGCCGGGCACCACGTGGCGACCATCTCCCAGGAGGGCATGGTGCGCGTGCCCGCCGACGCGGACACCACACCGACGGCCTGAGCGACTCGGGTGCCGGACAGCGCCCGGGGTGCGCCGCACGAGGGCGACGCACCCCGAGACCCTGCGGCTAGCTGAGCGACTCGGCCCGCACGTCGACCTCGGCAACCTCGCCCGCGCCCACGCGGACAAAGGTCGACGCGGTGCCCTCGGCGCCGTCCTCGACCACCTGGACGCGGTAGCGGCCGGGGGCGAGGTCCACGGCACCGAACCAGCCGGAGCCGTCGGTGCGCACGAAGACCTTCTCCCCGGGTGTCCCGGCGACGGGGTGCAGGACGACGTCGACCTGGTCGGCCGCGTCACGCGAGCCCAGCGTCACGGTGCCCGAGACGTTGCCCGTGGTGGGCGCGGTCTTCCAGGTCATCTCCGGCACGACGACGTCCTCGGCGAAGACGTCTGCCCGCAGCGCGTCGACCAGGGCCGCCCGCTCGGCGTCCTTGACCGCCGGGTCCCCAGACGCGGTCGCGTCCTGGGTGGGGTTGGCGTAGGAGTAGCCCATCCAGCCGTCGAAGCCCGCCTCGACGGTCTCCGTCGCCTGGGCGACGGCGTCGTCGATGTCGTTGAGGTACAGGGCCGGGCCGTTGACGACGTGGCGGTCCGCGCGGTAGTCGATCAGCGCGTCGTTCCACTCGGTGAACATCCGCGCCTGCTCGGGCATCCAGTTCCGCTTGTAGTTCATCGCGGTCACGGTGTCGACGATCCCCTCGTCGAGCCAGCCCTTCCAGTCCTGCAGGACCTCGGCGTAGGGACGCGTACCCTCCCAGCCGCCGTAGCTCGCCGGCCCGTAGGCGTACGTGATGCCGTTGATGCTGAGCCGGTCGGAGTCGTCGACCTGGTACATGGCGACGAAGATCTTGCGCACCAGGTTGGAGACCTGGTCGCGGCGCCAGTCGCTGAACTGCTCGTCGTCGGGTGCGGGCACGTCGGTGCGCCCGGTCTCGGCGGCGAACCGGCTCAGCGAGGTGTCCGAGTAGCCCCAGTCGTTCACGAAGACCCCGGCGGTGTTGTAGTCGGGGTAGCGGATGTAGTCCAGGTTGACGCCGTCGACGTCGTAGTTCTCCGTGATCGACGTGACGGCGTCGACCACGTAGTCCACGGCGTCGGGGTTGGCGGGGTCGATGTAGGTGTTGTTGCCGATCTTCTCGGAGCCGTCGACCCGCTTGTTCAGCCACCGGTCGCGGCCCTCGGCGTCGAGGCCGTGGGCGTTGAACGCGTGCTCGGGCGAGCTCGGCGGTGTGGCGGAGTTCCACAGCGTCGTCGCGTTGACCCAGGCGTGCACCTCGATCCCGGCGGCGTGGGCCTGGTCGATGACCTCGGCCAGCGGGTCGTACGGTGCCGGGTCGATGCCGGCGTCCGTGCGCGGGTAGAGCGCGTCGTTGCAGAAGCAGTCGAAGCGGCGCCCCACCTGGACCACGAGAGCGTTCGCCCCGAGATCCTGGGCCTCGGACACCAGCTCGGTGACCTCGGCGGCGTCGTAGATGCCCTCGTTGAACGCGTCGACCCAGTAACCGCGCCACTGCTCCTGGGCTGCTGCGGCGTGCTCGACGTCGGTGGACTGGGCCGTGGCCGGTGCGGCCAGGGCCAGTGCGGGCAGAAGTGCAAAACCCCCCAATGCGGCGATCGTCCGTCTGGTCGGTCGTCTCATGTCCTGCTCCTTCGTTCTCGTCTCGTCGGTGGCGCCGCCACGCGTCGTCGGGTGGCGGGGCCGGCGGGCGGGTGCCCTGTTCGCGGATGGCCTCCTTCGATCGGGTTTGGATGGACGTCTCGGGGCGAGGTGCCTCGCCGGTCAGGGCGCGGCGACCGTCATACCTGCGCCTCTGCCATGACGGCGACGGCGGAGCGGACCCCGGCCGGGTCGGACACCCGTCGCGGGTCGGGCGGGAAACCGTCGGCGACCAGCGCCGCGGTGCTCACCTCGGCGCCCGAGAGCAGGGCGACGAGTGCGACCCGGACGTCGCCGTCGGCCCCCTCGAGGACGGCCGCGCAGGTCTCGGGACTCTTGCCGGTGGCCTGGACGAGCATCCGCACGGTCCGTGCGCGGAGCTTCTTGTTGGTGGGCCGCACCTCGATCATGAGGTTGGAGTAGGTCTTCCCCAGACGCACCATCACGGCCGTGGAGAAGGTGTTCAGGACGAGCTTCTGGGCGGTGGCGGCCTTCATCCGGGTCGACCCGGTGATCACCTCGGGACCGGTGTCCACCAGGACCGCGACGTCTACGTCTGTCGCCAGCGGGGCGCCGGGGTTGGTCGAGACCAGTGCCGTCGTCGCCCCGGCCTCGCGGGCGCCTGCCAGGGCCCCGGCCACGAACGGGGTCCGGCCGCTGGCGGTCAGCCCGACGACGAGGTCACCGGCCGCCACCGACCCGCCGAGCTCGTGGCCGGCGTCGACGTCGTCCTCGGCCCCCTCGACGGCCACCATCATCGCGCTCGGCCCGCCGGCAAGATGCGCCCGGACCGTCTCCTCGCCGACGTCGTAGGTGGGCAGCAGCTCGACGGCGTCGAGCACCCCGAGCCGGCCGGAGGTGCCGGACCCCACGTAGTGGACGCGGCCGCCGCCGACGATCGCGGCAACCGCGCGATCGACCATGTCCGCGACGGCCCCGGCGGCGAGCTCCACCGCCGCGGCGACGGAGCGGTCCTCGGTCATGATGAGCCGGACGAGGTCGGCGGCGGGCAGCTGGTCGATCGCCTCGGTGCGCGGGTTGCGGTCCTCCGTGGGTGAGCGCAGCCCCAGGACCTGCCGCCAGTCGTTGTCCGGTCGGCTCATGGGTGCTCCTTGACGATCACGAGGCGACGCACGGCCGCCGTGGCCGGTGCGCACGGTGCGGGCGCGGGCGGGGTGAGGGACCCCAGGACCGCCGGGTGCCGCGCACCGGTGGCTCGCGGGCCGTCCGGCTCGGCGGTCGTCCGCGGCGCCGTCCCCGGCAGAGCGCGGACGCCGAGGTAGCCCAGGACGGCGAACAGGTAGGCCTCCTTCGCATCACCGTCGAGGCCGAGCTCGGTCGCGGTGACCACCGGTGGGAGGAGGTCGCGCAGGCGTGCCATCAGCACGGGGTTGTGGGCGCCGCCGCCGGAGACGACGACGCGCTCGACGCCGGCGCCGCGAACCTGGTCGGCGACCGTCCGCGCGGTCAGCTCGGTGAGGGTGGCCACCAGGTCCGGGCCGGACAGCCTTAGGCCGGCGGCGCCCAGCCGCTCGGCGACGTAGCGGGAGTGGAAGTGCTCACGGCCCGTGCTGCGCGGCAGCTCCCGGCGGTAGAACGGGTCGGCGAGCAGGACCTCCAGGGCGCCCCCGTCGACGGTGCCGGCGGCCGCCAGTTCGCCGCCGGCGTCGTAGGGGCGGCCGGTCAGGTCCGCGACGGCGGCGTCGATCAGGCAGTTGCCGGGGCCGGTGTCTCCGGTGACGACCCGCGCGCCCGCCGTCTGGCCGGCCGGACCGACGACCGTGATGTTGGCGATGCCGCCGACGTTCAGGGCCGCGGTGCGGCGCTCCCCGAGCCAGAGGTGGTCGAGCAGGCTGACCAGCGGGGCGCCGTGGCCGCCGGCGGCGACGTCGGCGCTGCGCAGGTCGTGCACCACGGGCACACCGGTGCGCTCGTGGATCCAGGCCGGCGCCCCGACCTGGAGGGTGCCGCGGGCGCGGCCCTCCTCGACCCAGTGGTAGAGGGTCTGGCCGTGCGAGGCGATGAGGTCCGCCGGGCCGAGCCGCTCGAGCCCGTACGCCGCCGCCTCGGCGAACGTCTGCCCGACGAGCGTGTCCAGCCGGCACCACTCCCCCACGCCGATCTCAGCGGGCGGCAGCGCGGCGAGGATCCGCTCGCGCAGCTCGGCGGGCCAGGGCACCTCGGTGTGGCCGAGCGGGGTCAGCGCCAGGGTGCCGGCATCGTCGTCGAGCTCGGCGAGCGCGACGTCGATGGCGTCGACAGAGGTCCCGGAGGACAGGGCGAGGACCTTCACGACGTGATCCGTCCGACGGCTTCCTCGGCGTTGGCGCGGCCGACGCCGTGCGCGAGCACGAGGTTGGGGACGTCCGGCGCGGCGGCGGACGTGCCGGCGTGGACGACGACGGCGTCCGGGCGCGCGGCGAGCACGGCGTCGAGGTCGGCGTGCTCGCCGTCGTCGGCCAGCGGCTCCCGGGTGAGGACGACCACCGGCCGCCCGGGGTCGATCCGCTCCAGCGCCATGCCGACCGGGGCGGCGGCTGCGCGGCCGGTGGCCACCACCTCGGTGCCCGGGCGGCGCCTTGCGAGGGCGTCGGCAAAGGCCGTGGACGTCCGTCCGGCGGCGTGGTCGAGCTGGCGGCGCAGGTCCAGCAGCACCGGGGTGCCGCTCCGGGCGACGTCGCCGCGGGTGCTGACGGCCCGGCGGGCGGTCTCGGCGCCGACCGCCGCCAGCCGGGTCGATGCGGTCTCGGACGGCACGGCTGCACCGGCGGCGGCACGGTAGGCGGCCACCCGCTCGGGCAGCCGGTCGGTGCGCGCCGCGGAGGCCGTCAGCTGCGCCACCGCGAGTCGGCCCGTCGCCAGCGCGTCGGTGACGGCGCCGAGGGCTGTGCGGAAGAGGCGCTCGTCGTCGCGGCCGGCAGTGGTGCCGAGGCAGAGCAGGTCGGCACCGGCCTCCAGGGCCTGCACGCAGGCCTCGCCGAAGCCGGGGTCGCGGGCGACGGCGCCCATGTCGAGCGCGTCGGTGATGACCGGCCCGTCGAAGCCGCCGGCGAGGCCGCGCGCCAGGGCTGTCACGGCCGGCTCGAGACTCGCCGGACGTGGCCCGAGGACGGGCACCCGGACGTGCGCGGTGAGCACGGCGTCCATCCCGGCCGCGGCTGCGGCCTCGAAGGGCGGCAGGTCCCGGCGGGCCAGCGTCGCTGCGTCGACGTCGAGCTCCGGCAGGTCCAGGTGGGAGTCCGTGGTGGTCGCCCCGTGACCGGGGAAGTGCTTGCCGCAGGCGGCCACCCCGCCGTCGTGCAGGCCGGCGACGAGCGCGGCGCCGTGCCTCCCGACGAGCGCCGGGTCGGCGCCGAGGGAGCGCACACCGACGACCGGGTTCCGCGGCTCGGACGCGACGTCGAGGACCGGGGCGAGGTCGAGGTCCACCCCGGCGGTCCGGAGCAGGGCGCCCAGGGCGGCGCCGGTCCGGCGGGTCAGTTCCGCGTCGTCGACGACGCCGAGGGCTGCGAGGCCGGGCAGCGCCGACCCGGTCGCAGCCTGCAGACGGGAGACGTCCCCGCCCTCCTCGTCGACCGCGACGACCAGCTGGCCGGCGGCGTGCAGGGCGTCGGTCAGGGCCCGGGTGGTGGCGATGTCGGGGGTGTTGCCGGCGAAGAGGACGACGCCGGCCAGCCCGTCGCGGGCGGCGTCGAGCAGCCACGGCGGCGGCTGGGTGCCGGTGAAGCCGGGCATCAGCACGCCGAGGACGGCGCGGCGGACGTCGTCCGCGCCTACGGTCGGGACCACTGCGGGCCGGCGGGCAGGCATCCCGGTCATCCCTTCACCGCCCCGGCCGCGAGCCCCGAGGAGAGGTTGCGCTGGACGAGGGTGAAGAAGACGACCACCGGAAGCGTGATCAGCGTGGAGGCAGCCATGACGGCGCCCCAGTCGGCGGTGTTCTGCCCGAAGAACTTCTGCAGGCCGATCGCCACCGTGTACCGGTCGGAGTCCTGCATGAAGGTCAGCGCGAAGATGAACTCGTTCCAGGCCGTGATGAAGGCGAACACGCTTGTCGCCACCAGGCCGGGCGCCACGAGCGGCAGCAGCACCGACCAGAACATCCGCCCCCAGGAGGCGCCGTCCATGTAGGCGGCCTCCTCGACCTCCTTCGGCACCGCTGCGACGAACCCGCGCAGCGTCCAGATCGCGAACGGCAGCGAGAACGCCAGGTAGACGATGACCAGGCCGATCAGGGAGTTGAGCAGCTGGAGGTTGCGCGCCTGGAGGAACAGCGGGATGACCAGCGCCTCGAGCGGGACCATCTGGACGATGAGGATCATCACCAGGACGGCCTTGCGGAAGGAGAAGGTGAACCGGGCGACGGCGACGGCGGCGAGCAGCGCCACGAGGGCCGAGATCAGCACGGTGCCGGTGGCGACGAGCACCGAGTTCTTGATGTAGGTGCCGAAGCCGCCCTGGTCGAGGACGCGGTCGAAGTGCGCCCACGTGAGGTCGGTGGGCAGCAGCGACGCACCGCGGGTGGCGGCGTCGGCGTCGATCGCGGTGGTGAACATCCAGTACGCCGGGAAGAGCGAGAAGACCAGCAGCGCGACGATGCCGAGCACCTTGCCGGTCCGGCCGAGCACCTTGCGGCTCACAGGTCCTCCTCCTTGAACAGGGTGCGCATGTACACGACGGTGATCGAGAGCAGGATCAGCGTCAGCAGGACGGCGATGGCCGAGCCCATGCCGTACTTGCCCTGCGCGAAGGACTCGATGTAGCTCCACACGCCGAGGTTGAAGACGGCCGGGTTCCCGCCGTTGCCGCCGGGCATGAGGTAGATCTGCGTGAAGACCTTGAAGTCCCAGATCGTCGAGAGGATCGTGACGACGGCGAAGACCGGCTTGAGCATCGGCACGGTGATCTTCCAGAAGCGCCGCCACGCGCCGGCGCCGTCGATCTTCGCCGCCTCGTAGAGCTCGGTGGGCACGGTCATCAGGCCGGCGAGCACGGTGATGGCGATGAACGGGAAGCCGTGGTGGACCACGTTGAGGGTGGCGATGGCGTAGAAGCCGAGGCGGTCCGTGAACCAGTTGACCGTACCGGCCTCGATGATCCCGACGTCGGCCAGGACGTTGGCGACCAGGCCGTTGAGCGGGTCGAAGATCCAGATGAGCACGTAGGTGCCGGTGACGGCGGGGACCGCCCAGGCGACCATGATCGCCGTCGAGCACAGCACCCGCCACGTGTTGCCGAGCGTGTTGAGGAAGAGGGCGACGACGGTGCCGAGCGTGACGGTCAGGACCACGCAGACGAATGCGAAGCCGACCGTGTTCGGCAGTACCGTGCGCCAGAGGAACTCGGAGCCGAGGATCTCGAGGTAGTTCGCGAACCCGACGTAGTTCGTCGTCCCCGAGGCGAGCTCGCGCAGCCCGTAGTCCTGGAAGGAGAGCTGCGCGACCCGTACGAGCGGGACGAGTAGCAGCACGGCGAGCAGGACCAGGGCCGGGGAGAGCAGCACCCACGGCCGGGTGGTCCGTACCAGCCGGCGCCTCGCGTTCTTCCGGGCCGGCCGGCCGGAGCGGGTGCTCCGGCCGACCGGTGCCGGCCCGGACGGTCCGAGGACCGCCTGGGCGGGGGCTTCCTGCGACATCAGCTGCCGGCGAAGATCTCGTCCATGTCCGCGGCGGCGGTGTCCGCCGCCTCCTGCACCGAGGCGCCGCCGGACAGGATGGACTGGAGCATCGTCTCGACGGTCTTGGCGCCCTGGATCTGGCCGAAGATCGGCGTCACGGGGACCGAGCGACCACCCTCGAGCATCTGCTTCGCGAACGGGGCGACGAGCGGGTCGTCGGTAGCGGCCTTCTCCTCCATGAGGCTCGCCTGACCCGGGAAGTAGCCGGTCTGGCTCGCCCACGCGTCGGCGAACTCGCCGGTCGTCATGAGCTCGACGAACTCCCACGCCAGGTCGGGGTTCTCAGAGTCGGAGAACACGCCGAGGTGCGAGCCGCCGAGGAACGACCCGGCGACGCCGCCGTCCTTCGCCGGGATCGGGAAGGCGGCGATCTTCTCGGCCAGGTCCGGCGCGTCCTGGGCGATGCGCCCGGGGGTCCAGCTGCCGGAGACGATCATGCCGACGTTGCCCTGCATGAAGGCCTCGAGCGAGCCGGCCTCGTTCCAGGTGGTGGCGGCGGCCGTCGAGGAGTCGTGCTCGAGGGCGAGCCCGGTGTAGAACTCCAGGCCCTCCACCGACTCCGGGGAGTTGATCGTGGCGGTCCAGGTCTCGCCCTCCTGCTCCGCGATCTCCCCGCCCGCACCCCAGATGAACGGGTAGGCGCCGTACTGGCTGTCGCCGGGCACCGGGAACGGGATGACGTCGGGCTGGCTGGACTTGATGGCCTCGACGGCGCTGAGGAGCTCGTCCCAGGACGTCGGCGGCTCGGTGATGCCCGCCGTCTCGAAGATCTCCGTGTTGTAGATGATCGAGCGGACGCCGGCGTACCACGGCATGCCGTAGAGACCGCCGTCGAACGTGCCCGCCTCGACCAGGCCCTCGACGAGGTCGGCGTCGAGCCCGGCCTCCTCGATGCGCGGGGTCAGGTCCTCCAGCGCGCCGATCTCGGCGAACTCCGGGGTCCAGGTGGTGCCGACCTCGGCGACGTCCGGCCCGGTACCGCCGGCGATGGAGGTGACGAACTTGTCGTGGGCGCTGGCCCACGGCTGGAACTCGACGTTCAGGGTGGCGCCGGTCTGCTCCTCGAAGGCGGCGCCGACCTCGTCGAAGAAGCCGCTCGCGTCGGGGTTGGTGCCCTCCATGATCCAGACGTCGAGGGTCTCGCCCGAGTAGTCGGCCCCCTCCGTGCCGCCGGTGCCGTCCCCGCCGGCCGGCGTCTCTTCGTCGCCGCCGCCACCGCAGGCCGCGAGCGTCAGCGCGATCGCGGCTGCCGCCGCCACTGTCACACGTCGTCTCATGCTCTCTCTCCTTGTGCGTGGCGTACCCGGTGCAGCTCTGCACCGTGGGAAGCCGGGTCTGCTGGTTGGATGGGACCAGGACCGTCGGGGAACAAAGTTTCCCGATTGGTCTCAAGCCGGAAAGTTACCACCAAACTGTGATGTGAGGAACACCGTGACGTCATCCGTGCGTGCCGTCGTCGGGCTCGACGTCGGCGGGACGTCCTCGACGGTCGTCGTGCTGGCGGAGCACGGCGAGGTCCTCGGTCGGGCAACGGGGCCCGGCGGGAACTTCCGCTCCTCGCCCGGCGCCGTGACAGCGAACCTCGGGGCGGCGCTCTCCGAGGCGACCGACGCTGCGTCGACGGCGCTCGGCTCGCGCGCGTGGGCGGTCGAGGCCCTGACCGCCGGCATCGCCGGTGCCGGGCCGGCGGGCCGGGACCGGGCCGCGACCGTGCTCGGCGAGGCCGTCGCGGGTGCGGGGCTGCCGGCGCCGCGCCGCCTCGACGTCGTCACCGACCCCGTGGTCGCCTACGCTGCCGGCGCCCCGAGACCCGACGGCGCCCTGCTGCTGGCGGGCACCGGCGCGGTCGCGTGCCGCCTGGCCAGCTACGCCGAGGTCGCCCGTTGCGACGGGCTCGGCTGGCTCCTCGGGGACGTCGGCTCCGGGGTCTGGCTCGGGCTCGAGGGGCTGCGGGCCGCGGCGGCGCACCTGGACGGCCGCGGCCCGGCGACCGCGCTCACCGACGCCGCCGCCCGGCTCGCCGCCGACCTCGGTCCGACGACCGGCGACCCGCGCCAGGACCTCGTCCGCCTCGTCGACGCGCGTTCCCCCAGCGAGCTCGGCGGCTTCGCGTCGGCGGTGAGCCGCTGCGCGGACGACGGTGACGCCGTCGCCGCCGCGATCGTCGACCGCGCGGTGACCGCGCTGCTGGCGGCCCTGGGCGTCGTCGCGGACCGCGCGTCCGACGTCGCCGACGTGGTGCTCGCCGGCTCGGTCCTCACCTCCGCAGGCCCGGTCCGGGACGGCGTCGTCGCCGGGCTGTCCGCGTGGCGGGTGCACGACGCCGCCGCCCCGGTGGTCGGCGCGTTGCGGCTGGCCATGGTGGCGGCCGGGTGGCCGGCCCCGGAGCCGGCGGACCTGGTCGTCGAGGTGCAGCGTGGCTGAGAGCTACGTCGTCGACCGGTACCGGCCGTCCGACCACGACACCCTGTACGAGATCTGCCTGCGCACCGGCGACGCGGGCCAGGACGCGAGCGGCCGGCACGACGACCCTGCGCTGCTCGGTCACGTCTACCTCGGTGCGTACCTGCACCTGGAGCCCGGGCTGGCCCGGGTGCTCCGCGGGGTCGACGGCGTCGCCGCCGGCTATGTGGTCGGCACCGCGGACACGGTCGCGTTCGAGAAGGCGTGCCACGAGGTGTGGTGGCCGCCGCTGCGTGCGCGCTACCCGCTACCCGCGGAGACCGATGACTCCCCGGACGCGGACCTCGTGCGCACGATCCACCGGGGGCTGCGCACCACCGGCGACTGGCTTCCCCGCTACCCGGCGCACCTGCACGTCGACCTGCTGCCGCCGGCGCAGGGCAACGGGCACGGCCGGGCGCTGCTGGAGACGTTCTTCGACGCGGTCGGCGCGCGCGGCGCGGCCGGGGTCCACCTCGGGGTGGGGTCGCAGAACGTGGCGGCGATCGGCTTCTACGAGCACCTGGGCCTACGGACCGTCGAGCCCCGCGGGTGGGGACAGGTGATGGCGGCGCAGCTCCCGCTGACCGCCCGGTGATGCCTCGGGAGCTTCCACGCGCGCCGTCGGGACGCCACCGCCACACTTGCCGCATGCGAGGTAGACCATGAGGCTGCGGCGGGTCGGCGCCAACGAGCCCGGGCTGACCCGGCGGCGCTCCGGACGCGGTTTCGTCTACCTCGACGCCGACGGGGCCCGGGTGACGGACCCGACGGTGGTGGCCCGGTGCAAGGCCCTGGTCATCCCGCCGGCGTGGCGGGAGGTATGGATCTGCACCGCGGCGAACGGGCACATCCAGGCCGTGGGCACCGACGACGCCGGCCGCCGCCAGTACCTCTACCACCCGGCCTGGCGCGAGAGCCGCGACGCCGCCAAGCACGAGCGGGTCCTCGACCTCGCCCGCCGCCTGCCGCAGGCCCGCCGTCAGGTGACGATGGACCTGTCCCGGCCCGGGATGCCGCGCGAGCGCGCGATGGCCGTCGCCTTCCGGCTGCTCGACCGCGGCTTCTTCCGCATCGGCGGCGAGAGCTACGCCGAGAACAACGGCAGCTTCGGGCTGGCCACGCTCCGCAAGGACCACGTCCGGATCGGCCGCGACGGCGACATCACGTTCGACTACCTCGCCAAGTCCGGTCAGTCGCGGGTCCTGACGCTGCGCGACGAGGCGCTCGTCGCACCGCTCACCCGGCTGCGTCGGCGGCGCACGGGCGGGCAGGAGCTGCTCGCCTTCGTGCGCTCCGGCGAGTGGAGCGACGTCACCAGTGCCGACATCAACGAGTACGTCAAGGACCGGCTCGGGCCCGAGGCCTCGGCGAAGGACTTCCGCACGTGGCACGGCACGGTGCTGGCCGCACTCGAGCTGGCCGTGCGGATCCCGGGGGCGACGTCCCGCACGGCGCGCAAGCGCGCGGAGCGCGAGTCGGTCAGCGCGGTGGCCGAGTACCTGGGCAACACCCCGGCGGTGTGCCGGGCCTCCTACATCGACTCCCGCGTGCTCGACCTCGCCGAGCGGGGCAAGACCATCGACACCACTCTCGCCCGGCGCGCCGACAACCCGGACGAACCGGTCGCCCCGGACACCCACGGCGCCGTCGAGCGGGCCGTGCTCGACCTGCTGGGCTGAGGAGAGCGGATCCTCGACGGCGGCGCCGTGCGGACTCGCGTCACGGTTCGTGTCCGCGAGTGCTGAGCCAGGGTCGGCAACCAGGGCGCTCGCCCCGTGATGGCCGAGGCTCAGGTGTCCTGGACGGGGCGACGGCGGAAGGGGATCGGGTCGTCGAGGTAGTGCGACCAGCTCTCCCGCTCGGCCGCCGTCATCCGGCGGGGCCTCTCCGTCTCCTCGTCGATCAGGACGAGGGTCGTCATCGCCCGGGCCGCTGGACCGTCGGGGCCGGGGATCTCGTAGCAGATGTCCAGACTGGCGCCGCCGAGGTGGGAGATCCAGAGCTGCACGGGCACCGGCCGCAGGGTGTAGGGCAGCGGCGCGAGGTACTCGATCTCCTGCCGGGCGATGTAGGTGTTGGTCCCCGAGCCGGGCCCGGTGTCCAGCACCTTCGTCCCCGGCACCGCTGCGCCGTGCGCGGGGTCGACGCCGCCGCCGACGGGCTCGAACCCCTTGTCTCCCGGCGTGGAGGCCCAGAACGCGGCGATGCGCGCCTCCTCCAGGAGGGTGAACATCCGGGCGTTGTTGACGTGCTGGTAGCCGTCGATGTCGCTCCAGCGCATCTGCACGTCGATGGTGAGCCGTGCCATCGCAGGTCCTTCCGGTCGGGTCGTGCTCAGCCTAGACATCTCGGCGGCGCGCTGGTCCCGGCCAGGGCCATCACGTGCGCGCAAGGGTTTGCGCTGGTCCCGGCCGGGGCCATCACGGGCGCGCTACGGCGGGCGCTGGTCCCGCCCGGGCCGTCACGGACGCGCGGCGGTGAGCACCTCCAGCAGGGCGCCGTAGAGCGCGTCGGGCAGATCGAGGGCGTACAGCGAGCCGGCGAGCGCGGAGTCGTCGAGCTCCTGGCTGGCGCGGTGGGCCATCTCCTTGTCGCGGTAGTCGATCTCGGCCTCGTCGAGCAGCCGGAAGATCTCGCTGCGGATCTCGGGCTCGGCGGGCCGGACGTCGCTGAGCCGCACCGCGTACCCGCCGGCGAGGTCGACCTCGCCGAGCTCGATCGTGAGCACCGACGGCGACGGCGTCACTGCTGGCGCGGCGAGCTCGGCGAGGTCCTCGCCCGTGCCCACGCGCACCCGCGCGGCGGCGATCCCGACGAGCTCGACGGTCAGCGTCCGTCGGGTCAGGACCCCGGACCCGCGGGGTAGAGCGATCGTGAGCTCGGCCCGCACGCCCGACTCCTGCCACCGCACCGGGGTCTCGTGCCGGTTCTCGGCAGTCACCTCCCCCGCGCCGTCGTCCTCGAGGAGGGTGAGCTCGCCGTCCGCGCCGGCGTGCACGCGCAGGACGAGTGCCGCAGGGTTCGCGGCGACGTCGGCCATCGGGTCGGCCGCGAGCGGCAGGATCGAGCCGGCACGGGCGAGCACAGGCACGGCCTCCAGCGACCGGTGCAGGGCGAGCCGGCGTCCGGTCGACCCGCCGTCGTAGCGGCGCGAGCTGAGCAGGTCGTACCAGGTCCCGGGCGGCAGCCACGCGTCCACGCGGGCCTGGTGGCTGCGCCGCTCGGCCGGCTCGGTGATCGGGGCCACGAGGAGCGATGGTCCGAGGAGGAACTGGTTCGGCACCTCGTACGCCTCGGGGGCGTGGGGGTGGTCGTGGTACATCGGCCGCACCGGCGGGGCGCCGTCGGTGTGGGCGAGCCAGTTCACCGTGTACAGGTACGGCACCAGGCGGTGGCGCAGCCGCAGGAAGCGGCTCATGACGGCGGCGGCCCGGTCGGAGTAGCGCCACGGCTCCTTGGCGTTGAAGGTGCTGGCCGTGGAGTGCAGCCGGTTGATCGGCGACAGTGCGCCGAGCTGGACCCACCGGGTGGCGAGCTCGTCGTCCTTGGTCCCGCCCAGGTGACCGCCGACGTCGTGGCTCCACCAGAAGTAGCCGACGTTGGCGGCGGTCGCGGTGAACTCCGGCTGGAACCGCAGGGAGTCCCAGCTGACGACGGTGTCGCCGGAGAAACCCACCGGGTAGCGGTGGGAGCCGTGGCCCGCGTACCGGGAGAAGGTCAGGGGCCGCCGTCCGCCGCGGGCGGAGTCACGGAAGTGGAGGTGGTTGAGCAGCCACAGCGGGTCCAGCCCGGGGATGCGCGAGTAGCTGCCGGACTGCCAGTCCAGCCACCAGAAGTCCACCCCGAGCTCCTCGTGCGGGTGGTGCAGGCGGGCGAGATAGCTCTCCGCGAAGGCTCGGGAGGTGATGTCGAAGGGGATCGTCTGGTGCGAGTCCGGGTCGATGCCGAGGTCACGGGCGACGTCGGCGTAGGCGTCCTCGTAGCCGCGCACGCCGTCGGCCGGGTGGACGTTGAGGGTCACCCGCAGGCCGCGGTCGTGCAGCTCGTCGAGGAAGGCGGCCGGGTCGGCGAACAGGTCCCGGTTCCAGGTGTAGCCGGTCCACCCGGTGCCGTACCTGGGGTCGACGTCGACCACGTGCCAGTCCACGTCCAGCACCGCGACCGAGAACGGGATCCCCTCGGCGGCGAAGCGGTCCATCAGTGCCAGGTACTCCGCGTCCGAGTACGGGTGGTAGCGGCTCCACCAGTTGCCGAGCGTGAAGCGTGGCAGCAGCGGCGTCGGACCGGCGAGGCGGAAGTAGTCGCGCAGCGCGGCCGGGTAGTCGCGGCCGTACCCGAAGAAGTACACGTCCTGCCCGGCGCCGTCGGGGCGCGGGACGAGCCAGCCGTCGTCGGTGAGCAGCAGGGAGCCGGAGTCGTCGACGGTCGCGTGGCCGTTGCCCGAGAGCAGCCCTGTTCCCAGGTCGGTCCGGCCGTCGACGTCGTCCAGGGTCCGGGCCGTGCCGCCGAGGTTGCCCGGCCGTCCGGGCAGCCCGGGGTCGAGGTTGCCGTAGTGCCAGGTGGAGCGGTGGCTGGACTGGACGCGTCCGAGCATCGTCACGGTCAGGCCCGAGGGCGTGAACGCCTTCTTGTCGTAGGACAGTCGCAGGTGCTCGGTGCGGATCTCCAGCGAGGCCTCCGACTCCGTCACCTCGAACGCCGGCACGTCGAACTGCCGGTCGACGGCGAGCTGGCTCGGCGCGTCGACGAAGACCCCGGACTCGCTGTGCTCCATCCGCACGAGCCGGGAGGTGAGGACCGTGAATCGGTAGGTCGGGCCCTGCACGACGGCCTCGCGTCGGGCCGGCGCCCTGCCCAGGGCGGGCGGGCCGGAGGACTCGGGTGCGCCGTCGCTCATGGACGGCGACGCTACGGAGGTTCCCCGGCCCGGACAACAGGGGCCCCGACCGCTCCCCGCCCCGGGCGACCGGCACTCCCGCCCCGGCGGGTCAGGCAGTGACGGCGTCGTCGATCGCGGAGAACGGGTCCCAGACGGCGTCGGCGCTGTTGGCGACGATCGCCACGGTGATGCCGGGCCGGACGTAGTGGCGCACGATGGCACTCGCACCGGTGTTGATGCCGTCCTTGTCGTAGCAGCGCAGCGCGCCGCCCGGCTCGACGACGAACTCCAGACCGTAGCCGTAGTGGAGCTCACGATCGTCGTCCGCGTCGTGCAGGACCTGCGGTGTCAGGAATGCGCTGGTGAGCTCGGGCCCGAGGAGCTCACCGCCGCGCACCGCGTCGATGAACCGGACCAGGTCGGCGGCGGTGCAGTGGGCTCCGCCGTCAGGAGACCCGATGGGCGGGTAGCTGTAGATGTTCTGCGTCCAGCCGGTCACCTCGCCGCCCTCACCGGTGACCGGTTCCCACCCCTCGGCGACGTCGGGCACGGCCGAGCGCATGTCGAAGAACCCGGAGGACGTCATGCCGGCGCGGGCGAAGACGTGCTCCGTCACGTGCTCGCGGTAGGGCGTGCCGGTGACGGCCTCCAGCGCCAGGCCGGCGAGGATGTAGCCGGCGTTGCAGTAGCGGCAGTCGGTCCCCGGCTCCACGCGCGGCGGCTTGTGCGCGAAGCCGGGCAGCAGGTCGGCCGTCTCGGTGACCGCGTAGTTCGGACGGTCCGCCCAGAGCGCCTCGTAGGACTCCCCTGCCTCCTCGTCGGCGTCGTCGGACAGCCCGGAGGTGTGGGTGAGCAGGTGCCGCAAGGTCACGGTCGCCGGCACGGTCGTGCCCGTCAGGTCGACGCGCGACGTGACCGGGTCGTCGAGGTCGAGCGTCCCCGCCTCGACCTGCTGCAGCACCGCGACGGAGGTGAAGAGCTTGGTCACCGACGCGACGTCGAAGCGGGTGCCGGCGTGGACGGGGACCTGCCAGCGCCGCGACGCGACCCCGTAGGCGCCTGCGAAGAGCACGTCCGGGCCACGAGCGATGTGCACGGCGCCGGATAAGTGGTCGCGCTCCGCGGCAGTCGTCAGCGCGGCGGCGACGGCGGCGGTGTCGATGCTGGTGTCCATGGTGTCCGTGGTGTTCGTGCGCACCCGGCGAGCCTATCCACCGGACCGCAGCCGTCGGCAACGATCGCGGCGGCCGCGGTCGCGCGGTGCGGCATCGCTCCGCGGCGCGGCATCACTCCCAAGGGTGTGTGCCGGCATCCGACCCGGGCCCGTTGGCCCGGGGAAAGCCGTCGGCCGCCACCGGGTCCCGGTGGCGGCCGACTGGGAGCTTCCGCGGAGGTCAGTCCCGCGTGAGCTTGCGGTAGGTGACGGAGTGCGGCCGTGCCGCCTCGGCGCCCAGCCGCTCGATCTTGTTCGCCTCGTAAGACTCGAAGTTGCCCTCGAACCAGTACCAGGCGGCGGGGTCCTCGTCCGTGCCCTCGTAGGCCAGGATGTGGGTGGCCACCCGGTCGAGGAACCACCGGTCGTGGGTGATGACGACCGCGCAGCCGGGGAACTCCAGCAGGGCGTTCTCCAGGGAGCCGAGGGTCTCGACGTCCAGGTCGTTCGTGGGCTCGTCCAGCAGCAGGACGTTGCCGCCCTGCTTGAGGGTCAGGGCGAGGTTGAGCCGGTTGCGCTCGCCGCCGGAGAGCACCCCGGCCGGCTTCTGCTGGTCCGGTCCCTTGAACCCGAAGGCCGAGACGTAGGCGCGCGACGGCATCTCGACGTTGCCGACCTGGATGAAGTCCAGCCCGTCGCTGACGACCTCCCAGAGCGTCTTGTTCGGGTCGATGCCGGCACGAGACTGGTCGACGTAGGAGATCTTGACCGTGTCACCGATCTTGAGGTCGCCGCCGTCGAGCGGCTCCAGGCCCACGATGGTCTTGAACAGCGTGGTCTTGCCGACGCCGTTGGGCCCGATGATCCCGACGATGCCGTTGCGGGGCAGCGAGAACGACAGCCCGTCGATCAGGACCCTGTCGCCGAAGCCCTTGCGCAGGTCCGAGGCCTCGAGGACGACCGAGCCCAGGCGCGGGCCGGGCGGGATCTGGATCTCCTCGAAGTCGAGCTTGCGGGTGCGCTCGGCCTCGGCGGCCATCTCCTCGTAGCGGGCGAGACGCGCCTTGGACTTGGTCTGGCGGCCCTTGGCGGACGAGCGCACCCACTCGAGCTCGTCCTTGAGCCGCTTCTGGAGCTTGGCGTCCTTCTTGCCCTGGACCTCCAGGCGCGCGGCCTTCTTCTCCAGGTAGGTGGAGTAGTTGCCCTCGTAGGGGTAGAGGCGGCCGCGGTCCACCTCGGCGATCCACTCGGCGACGTGGTCGAGGAAGTACCGGTCGTGGGTGACGGCGATGACGGCGCCGGGGTACTTGGCGAGGTGCTGCTCGAGCCACAGCACCGACTCGGCGTCGAGGTGGTTGGTGGGCTCGTCGAGGAGCAGCAGGTCGGGCTGCTCGAGGAGGAGCTTGCACAGCGCGACGCGACGGCGCTCGCCACCGGAGAGCACGCTGACGTCGGCGTCCGGCGGCGGGCAGCGCAGCGCGTCCATGGCCTGGGCGAGCTGGGAGTCCAGGTCCCAGGCGTTGGCGGCGTCGATCTCCGTCTGGAGCTTGCCCATCTCGTCCATGAGCGCGTCGAAGTCCGCGTCGGGCTCGGCCATCTGCTCGCCGATCTCGTTGAAGCGCTGGACCTTGCCGAGGATCTCGGCCACGCCCTCCTGGACGTTGCCCAGGACGGTCTTCTCCTCGTTCAGCGGCGGCTCCTGCTGGAGGATGCCCACCGAGTAGCCCGGGGACAGTCGTGCCTCACCGTTGGACGGGGTGTCCAGACCGGCCATGATCTTCAGGATCGTGGACTTTCCGGCGCCGTTGGGACCGACCATGCCGATCTTGGCGCCGGGCAGGAAGGCCATGGTGACGTCATCGAGGATGACCTTGTCGCCGTGCGCCTTGCGCGCCCGGACCATGGAGTAGATGTACTCAGCCACTGCTCTCCGCATCACGTACGTGGGGTCGGCCCGCCGATCGGGCGGGCCGCTTCGGGGTCCAGGGTAGGACACGCGCCCCGGATCCCTCCTCCCGGCGTCGTCCCCGCAGGCGGCCGGTCCGGCCCGGCCGGGCCGCCGTCGCGGTCCGCGGCGACCGGGCCTCCCGGACCCGCTCGGCGGCCGGGCCCGCTCGGCACATCGGTCCGGGGGGCACCCAGCGCGCGAGCGCCCGTGGCCGTGGACGCTCGCGTGTTCAGAGCGTCGATGCCATCTCGTAGTCGGTCGACTGCTGACTCTCCAAGGGCGGCTCGTCGGGCAGCTCCTCGCCGGTGAAGCGCACGCCGTCCGGGCCGGTGAGCCCGGCGACGGCGCCGGCACCGCTCTCGTCCTCCGGGTCGTCGGACGCGTTCTCACCGTCCCCATCCGCGGCCGTGGACCGCACCGTCTTGACGAAGTTGGCGGTGCCCGTGTTGAGGTCGGGACCGATCGCGTCGACCTTGACCACGTTGGACGAACGCTCCCCCTGCTCGCTCTGCCAGGTCTCGCTGACGAGAGTGCCGGACAGCACCACCGGCGTGCCCTTGTGCAGGCTGGCCAGGATGTTCTCGGCCAGCTCCTTCCACGCCTTGACCGTGAACCACACGGTGTCGCCGTCCCGGAACTCGCCGGTCGCGCTGTCCCTGATCCGTGACGTCGACGCCACCCGGAACCGGGCGAACGTCTTGCCGCTCGGGACCACGTGCCGCACCGGCTCGCTGCCCACAAAGCCCCGGACGGTGACCTTGATCTCGTTGCTCATGCTCGCTCCTCGGCTCCGTGCCGGCCCGCTGCCGGCCTCGCGAGGAACACTGCCGCCACGCACCACCCGGGCGGTTGCCCCGGACACCATGGCTGTGGACGCCGTGGCACCGACCGGGCCCTGTGGATCTCAGGCGTCCAGGGCGCTGCGGAGCGTTCGGTGCCGGTCCAGGACCTCCGCGGTGGGGCGCACGAGAAGCTCGTCGACGACACCGGCGGTGCGTTCTCGGGCCTCGGCGCGGTACTTCTCCGCCGCCGCCTGGGCGTCCCGACCGCGAACGGTGCCCGACCGGGACACGAGGACGACGGCCAGCACCAGGGCGAGCACTGCGGGCCCGACCGCGGCCAGCCAGCCGAGCCCGGCCAGCAGCGCGACGACGAGGTAGGCCACCGCTGCGGCGGTGAGGACGCCGGCGACGATCAGCAGGCGCCACCCTGTGGTGCTCCGCGAGGGCGGCCGCGGCACCTCGGCGACAGCCTGCGCAACGGCCGCGCCGAGCCGGTCCGGTGGCGCGACGGCCCGCTCGACGGCGGCCGCCCAACGGGCGGGCAGCCCTTCCTGCGCGCGGGCGAGCCAGCCGTCACGGACGGCCGCGACGGCAGCGTCGGCCGGCGGCTCCGGGCTCGCGACCGCTCCGCCCGCCGGCGCGGCGACGGCGGACCGGGCCGAGGCGGCGACGGCCTCGACGCCCGCCGCGCGGCTCAGTGCTGCGGTGGCACGCTCGGGATCGTCCAGCTCGCCGGGTCCGCGTCCGGTCGCAGGCTCCAGCCGCGCGGCGACGGCGTCCAGCTCCGCCGCAGCCGTGCGCACGGCGACCGAGGGCCGGCCGACCGCCTCGCCGAGAACCTTGCGCACCTCGCCGATCCCGGTGTGCTCGAGCGCCGAGGTGAGCAGGACCCGCACGCCGGGCAGCCCGTCGGCTGCGAGCAGCTCGGCGACGTCGTCGCGCACCCGCTCCCCCGCAGCCGGTGGCAACGTGTCCGCCTGGTTGACCAGCACCAGCATGTTCTCGCGCCGCCGGGCCAGCGCCTTCAGGTAACGGTCGTGCAGCGCGCTGTCGGCGTACTTCTGGGGGTCCACGACCCAGACGAGCAGGTCGATCAGCGGCAGCAGCCGGTCCACCTGCTGCGCGTGCTCGACGGCGATGGAGTCGTGGTCGGGCAGGTCGAGGAGCACCATCCCCCGCAGGGCGCGCTCCCGGTCGGCGTCGAGCACGGACTCGCGCTGGATGCGGCGTTCGTGCGAGACGTCCATGAAGTCCAGCAGCGCCTCGGCGTCGCCGCCCCAGACGCACGCGGCGGCGACCTCCGTGGTGGGCCGGAGCTCACCGACGTCGGCGAACGCGAGGCCCGAGATGGCGTTGAAGAGCGAGGACTTCCCGGAGCCGGTCCCGCCGACGAGGGCAACGACGGTGCGGTCCGCGCCGAGCTCGAGACGGGCGGCCACGGCAGCGATGTCATGCTCCGCCCGGGCGGCGACGGCCGGGTCCACCAGGTCACCGGCGGTCTCCAGCGCCGCACTCAGCTCGGCCGCACGGGCCGCGAGCGCGTCGATGTCAGGTTCACTCATGCGTGCTCCCTCAGCTCGGACGCGCGCAGACGCAGCCCGGTGCCTCCGGCTGGGCCCAAGGCGTCCAGCGCGTCCAGGTACGGCTCGACGGCGCCGCGCACGGCGTCCTCGGCGCGGTCGAGCAGGTCGGTCCGGGCCCGCTCGACGGCGGTGGCGTCACCGAGCAGCCGGCGTGCGGCGTCGGACGCGCCGCTCACCCCGGCGGCACCGGCCTGCACGAGCGCGGCGAGCCCGGCGGCGTCGAGGGCCTCGGTCGATCGGGTGGCGTCTGCTGCGGTGTCCTTCCGGACCTGCTCGGCCCACGCACGGACCGCGTCCTCGGCGCGGGCTGCCGGGTCGCTGCGCTCGGCCGTCGCGCCCGTCCGTGCGAGCAGATCGCCCGCGCCGAGCTCGGGCGCCCGCCACGCCTGTCGCAGTGCCGTGTCGGCGGCGCGGACCGCCGACGCCAGGACCATCTGGAGCGCGGCCGCGACCTCGTCGGCCAGCTGCGCGGCGGCCTCCTCTCTGGCCGCCAGGCGGCGGCCCCGCCACCCGCCGCGCGCCGGGGCGCCGTCGTGGGCGAGCCGGGCGAGCGGGCCACCGGTCGAGGCGAGCGAGAGCCAGACGGTGGTCGGCGCGCCGAGCCCGGCCCGTCCCTCGCTCAGGGCGGTCCGCACCGCCTCGGCGGGGACGCCGGCCGCGGCGACGGCGAGGTCGCGCAGCGCCGCCGCGGCCTCGGCCTGGTCGTCGGCGCCGGCGGCGAGCACGAGCAGCTGCTCGCGCAGCGCCGCCCAGACACCCCGCGTGGTCCGGCGCACCACACCGGCGGCTCGGTGCCGGTCGGCGACGAGGTCGAGCCACGCGTCCAGCTCGGTCACCAGGTCGCCCGGCAGCGTCCCCTCGTGCGGTCCGGCGTCAGGGACGAGGAACAGCGGCGCCTCACCGAGACCGAGCCCGTCCAGGCGGGAGAGGAGGTCCTTGCGCACCGGCCCGAGAACCCGGGCCGGCACCCGGTTGAGGACGACCGCGGTGCTGATGCCCCGGGCGTTCGCCTCGGTCAGCAGCCGCCACGGCAGCGCGTCGCCGTAGCGCGCGGCGGTCGTGACGAAGACCCACAGGTCCGCGGTCTCGAGCAGCTGTGCCGCGAGCGAGCGGTTGTCCGCGTGGACGGAGTTCAGGTCGGGAGCGTCCAGCAGTGCGAGACCGGCAGGCACGGCCGGGTGGGTGCGCACGTCGGCGAGGTCGGCGAGCGGCTGCCCGACGAGGGAGGCGGCGTCGTCGGGGTGAACGGCGACGACGGCGCGGCGGGTGGTCGGGCGCAGCACCCCGGCGTCGCTGACCTCCTCCCCGAGGAGGGAGTTGAGCAGGGTGGACTTGCCGACGCCGGAGGAACCGCCGAGGACGACGACTGCCGGCGCGTCGGCCCGGCGCAGGCGGGGCAGCAGCCGGGCGCCGAGCTGGGTGAGCACCCGTTCCCGCAGCTCGCGCAGCTCGGGCGCGTCGGGCAGGTCCAGGGGGAAGGCGACCTTCGAGACCTCTGTCTGCAGGTCGGTGATGACCTCCAGCCGCGGGTGTCGCGGCGAGTCGGCCTCGCTGAGGTCGATGGGGCTGGGCGTGGTCACCCGTCCATTGTGGCCGGACAACGGCCTGAAGCGGGGAGGCTGTCCGTGGCCGCTCGACCACCGTCGACCGACTCCGATCTGCGCGCCCCCGGCAGGACTCGAACCTGCGACCTTGTCATTAGAAGTGACCTGCTCTATCCACTGAGCTACGGAGGCAAGGGTGGGCATCCGGTGGGGACGGAGTCGATGAGCTCCGCAACCGCCCAGCGACCGCTGCCCCGGGCCCGCCGCCCAGTATGCCGCACGGGAACGTCACCCGTGGCAGCGCTCGAGGCAGCGATGTCACCGAGGTGCTGCTCGCTGTGCTCATGCTCGGACGGGGAGGAGTCTGCGGGCGTGTCTGTGACGCACGTACTCTGTGCGGGTGAGCCGAAGCACAGCACCCAAGGACCCGATCGTCTGGATCGACTGCGAGATGACCGGGCTGGACCTCGGCAGGGACGCCCTGATCGAGGTCGCCGTCGTCGTGACCGATTCCGAGCTCCGCCCGCTCGATCCGGGCCTGGACCTCGTCATCGCACCGACGCCGGGCAGCGTCGAGCAGATGAACGAGGTCGTGCGCACCATGCACACCACCTCGGGCCTGCTCGAGGAGCTCGATGCCGGGCTCACGATGGCCGACGCCCAGGAGAAGGTGCTGGCCTACGTCCGCCAGTGGGTGCCGGATCCGCGCAAGGCGCCGCTCGCCGGCAACTCGGTGGGTACCGACCGCACGTTCCTCGCTCGCGACATGCCCGAGCTGGTCGATCACCTGCACTACCGGATCATCGACGTCTCCTCGATCAAGGAGCTGGCCCGCCGGTGGTACCCGCGGGCGTACTTCAACTCGCCGGCGAAGCAGGGCGGCCACCGGGCGCTGGCCGACATCCTGGAGTCGATCGACGAGCTGCGCTACTACCGCACCGTCCTCTTCCCGGCAGGCGACGGACCGGACTCCGACGCCGCCAAGAAGGCGGCTGCCGAGGTGGCTGCCGCGCCGTCCGCGGATGCCCTGGAGGCGCTGGCCCAGGTGTCCGCGCAGGCGGACGACCCGGCCGCCCAAGGTGCGCCCGAGCGCGCCTGACGACGCGCAGGGCGTGATCCACACCACGCCGGACAGGTTTCTGGGCGGGGTCGGTGATCGGCTATGCTCGTCCACTGTTGCCGCGGCTTCGCGGCGGCAGCGATGGTGGGTGTAGCTCAGCTGGTAGAGCGCCGCGTTGTGGTCGCGGATGTCGCGGGTTCAAGTCCCGTCACTCACCCCAGAGCCTCCAGGCAGACGAGAACGGCCGGCCCCCTCGGGAGCCGGCCGTTCTTGTCCCCGCGGCTGTCACCAGAAGGCGCGCACCGCGATCGCGTCGGCGAAGTTGTCCACCGCTCCCGGGGTGGTCGAGAGGTACAGCGAGGAGTCCACGAGGGAGACCTCCATGACGCGCACGCCGCCGTCCTCGCCCTCGACGACGTCGATGCGGCAGTAGGTGAGCTGCTCGTCGCGACCCATGCGCTCCTTGATGAGGGAGTGGATCGCGACGCGGGCCTCCTCCCCGAGCCGCCACTCGGCGTCGGTGGCCTCCCGGGCGTGGGCAACCTCCGCGGGCGCGTCCGAGTGCCGGCGGAACGGCCCGTGGAGCATCGCGTCCTTCTCGACGGCGTGCGAGACGAGCCCGTTCATGAAGATCAGCGCGGTCTCGCCGCGCTGATCCACCGACTCGAGGTAGCGCTGGACCATGACGGAGCGCCCCTCGGCCAAGAGGTCCATGGCGTGACCGATCGCCTCCTGACGGGACTTCGCGTCCACGGCCGTGTAGCGCCCGGTGTCGTGCGAGCCGGACGACACGGCGGGCTTGACCACGAAGTCGCCGCTCGCCGGGAACCGGGTGTGCACCTGGTGCTTGGACAGGTTGCGCTCCGGCTCGAGCCACACCGTGGGGATCGTGGGCATGCCGCGCTTCTCGAGCTCGATCATGTAGTGCTTGTCGGTGTTCCACCGGACCACGTCGGCGTGGTTGACCAGCCGGGGCACGGACTCGGCCCAGCGGACGAACTCGTCACGGCGGGTGGCGTAGTCGTTGACGGACCGCATCACCACCACACCGGCGGCGGACCAGTCGACGTCCGGGTCGTCCCAGACGGCGATGCGTGGCTCGATCCCACGGGCGGCCAGCGCGTCGGGCAGGGGGGCATCATCCTCGGCGAGCTGCGGCAGCGCCGCGCAGGTCGCCAGGGTCACGATCGGCTTCGACACAGGGGTCAACCTACCGTGGTGGCCCCACGACTCGTGCCCAGCGCCCACGCCCGCACGTCCCGCCCGGGGCGCCATCGACCTTCCGCCCTGCTGACCGTGGCCGGCGGGGAGTTCGTCGCCCACGAACCTCCTGCACTGCCCACGCGCCCCCGACGCCGACGCCGGCCCTGACGCCGACGCCGATGCCGCCGATGCCGATGCCGATGCCGATGCCGATGCCGATGCCGATGCCGATGCCGAGATCGAACCGTGACCTCGGGTGGCATCACCGGCCCTTGACGCCCCCGTCCCGGCGCGCCACCATATCCGCATCCCGTGAGAGCGCTCCCACGCTCTGCTCCACCTGTTCGTGAGAGCGCTCCCACGCGAACGGCGGACCGCCCGGTCCGGCGGACGCGCACAAGCCGGCGGCGGTAGCGCCGTGGACGAAGGAGTCATCGTGCAGACCAAGAGGTTCACCCAGGCAGCGGCGGGCATGGCGGCCCTCGCGCTCCTCGCCACCGGTTGTGGTGGCGCCGGCGGGGACGAGTCCGACGCGGGGCCCGGCGGGGCAGACGGCAGCGCCGCCGCGGAGGAGATCACGCTCACCGTGGCGACGTTCAACGAGTTCGGCTACGAGGAGCTCATCGAGGAGTACATGGACGCCAACCCCGGCATCGTCGTCGAGCACAAGAAGGCCGCCACCTCCAACGAAGCCCGCGACAACATGAACACCCGGCTTGCCGCCGGCTCCGGCCTCGCGGACATCGAGGCGATCGAGGTCGATTGGTTGCCCGAGCTCATGCAGTACCCCGACCAGTTCGTCGACCTGGCCGACCCTGCGGTCGAGGGTCGGTGGCTGGACTGGAAGGTCGAGCAGGCCACCACGCCGGACGGCAAGCTCATCGGTTACGGCACCGATGTCGGGCCGGTGGCCGTGGCGTACCGCAGCGACCTCTTCGCCGAGGCGGGCCTGCCCACCGACCGCGAGGAGGTGGCCGCGCTGCTCGAGGGCGACTGGGACACCTACTTCGAGGTGGGCCGCCAGTTCGCCGAGAGCTCGGACGTCCCGTGGTTCGACTCCGGGCAGGCCACCTACCAGGGCATGGTCAACCAGCTGCCGAACGCCTACGAGGAGTCCGACGGCACCCCGGTCGCGCTGGCCGAGAACGCGGCGGTCAAGGACCTGTACGAGGCCGTCGTGACGGCCTCGGTCGAGGACGACCTCTCCGCGCACCTCGAGCAGTGGAGCGAGGACTGGGTCAACGCCTTCCAGAACGACGGGTTCGCCACGATGCTCGCCCCGGGCTGGATGCTCGGCGTGATCGAGGGCAACGCCGCGGGTGTCGAGGGCTGGGACGTCGCCGACGTCTATCCCGGCGGCGGCGGCAACTGGGGCGGGTCGTTCCTGACCGTCCCGACGCAGGGCGAGCACCCGGAGGAGGCGAAGGCCCTGGCGCAGTGGCTGACCGCGCCCGAGCAGCAGATCAAGGCGTTCGTGTCCAAGGGCACCTTCCCCAGCCAGGTCAAGGCCCTGGCGAGCGAGGAGCTGCTCGGTCAGACGAACACCTTCTTCAACGACGCCCCCACGGGCGAGATCCTCGCCAACCGTGCCGACGCCGTCGACGTGACGCCGTTCAAGGGTGCGAACTACTTCGCCATCCACCAGACCGTCTCCGACGCGATCGTCCGGGTGGACGTCAACGCCAGCGACGACGCCGCCTCCTCCTGGGAGAAGGCAGTTACCGCCTTCAGCGAGCTCGGCCTCGGCTGACCTGCCCGGGGTGGGGCGTGTCCCAGGGCCCGCCCCACCCCGTCCGGCCCCCAGCCCGCCCCGTCCGAGGAGCACCGATGGCCACCACCACCTCCGCGGCACCGCCCACCGCCGCGCCACCACCTCCCGAGCCCGAGCGTCGCGTGCGACGGCTCGCGATGCGTCAGCGCGTGGGCCGGTGGGACGTCAGGCTCTCGCCGTACCTGTACATCTCGCCGTTCTTCGTGGTGTTCGCGATCGCCGGACTCTTCCCGATCGCCTACACGGCGTACGTCTCGGTGCACGACTGGCACCTCATCGGCGGCCAGGGTCCGTTCGTCGGGCTGCAGAACTTCGTCGACGTCGTCCAGCAGCCCCGGTTCCTGACGGCGCTGCGCAACACCTTCAGCATCTTCCTGCTGTCCTCGGTGCCGCAGATCGTCACCGCGATCGCCATCGCCGCGGTCCTGGACGCCAACCTCCGCGCCAAGACGTTCTGGCGCATGGGGGTGCTGCTGCCCTACGTGGTCGCACCGGTGGCCGTCTCGCTGATCTTCTCGAAGATGTTCGCCGACCAGTCCGGGATGATCAACGCCCTCCTCGGCGGTGTCGGGATCGACCCGATCGGGTGGCACTCCGACGTCCTGGCCAGCCATGTCGCGATCGCGACGATGGTCAACTTCCGGTGGACCGGCTACAACGTCCTGATCTTCCTCGCCGCGATGCAGGCGGTCCCACGCGACCTGTACGAGGCCGCGGTGATCGACGGCGCCGGCCGGCTGCGCCGGTTCTTCTCGGTCACCGTGCCGATGCTGCGTCCGACCATCATCTTCGTGGTGATCACCTCGACAATCGGTGGCCTGCAGATCTTCGACGAGCCGCGCATGTTCGACCAGCTCGGGATGGGCGGCGCCGACCGGCAGTGGATGACCGTGACCATGTACCTCTACGAGCTCGGGTGGGGGGCCCAGAAGAGCTTCGGCCGGGCCTCCGCCGTCGCCTGGATCCTCTTCCTGATCATCATCGCCATCGGCCTGGTCAACTTCGCGCTCACCCGCCGCATCGCCTCGACCGGCTCCGCACCGAAGCGAGGCAGGCGATGAGCGCCCCCTCCGTCCCGATGATCCGGCAGACTGCCGGCGCCGGTGCCGCCCGGGCGGCCGCCCGGCGGCGGGGCACCGGTGCGGCGAACCGCAGGCCCGGCTGGGTCACCTACGCGATCCTCGCCGCGGTCCTGCTCATCTCGGCCTACCCGATCTACTACGCGGTGCTGCTCGCCTCGTCCGACGCCGCGACGATCGCCCAGAGCCCGGTCCCCGGCCTCCTGCCCGAGGGCAACCTGCTGGAGAACCTGCGTCGCGTCGTCGAGTCGGACATCAAGTTCTGGCCCGCGCTCGTCAACTCCTTGATCGTCTCGACCGTGACGGCCCTGTCGGTGGTGATGTTCTCGACCCTGGCGGGCTACTCCATCGCCAAGCTGCGCTTCCGCGGCCGCGGACCGCTGCTCGTCTTCGTCATCGCCACCATGGCGGTGCCCACCCAGCTCGGCATCGTGCCGCTGTTCATCGTCATGTCGGAGCTGGGCTGGGTGGGCCAGCTCCAGGCGGTGATCGTGCCGGGCATGGTCACCGCCTTCGGCGTCTTCTGGATGACGCAGTACCTGCAGGAGGCGCTCCCCTACGAGCTCATCGAGGCCGCCCGCGTCGACGGCTGCTCGATGATCCGCACCTTCTGGCACGTCGCCCTCCCGGCGGCCCGCCCGGCCGCCGCGATGCTGGCGCTGTTCACCTTCGTCGGGTCGTGGACGAACTTCTTCTGGCCCTTCGTGGTCCTGGGAGCGTCCAACCCGACCCTGCCCGTGGCGATCCAGCTGCTGCAGGCCTCCTACTTCAAGGACTACTCACTCATCATGGCGGGCGTCCTCGCCTCGACGCTGCCGCTGATCCTCGTCTTCGTCGTCGCCGGCCGGCACCTCGTGTCCGGCATCATGCAAGGAGCCGTCAAGGGATGACCACCGACCTGACCACCGCCACGCCCACCACCAGCCGGGTGCTGCCCCCGGGCTTCCTCGTCGGTGCTGCCACCGCCGCGTTCCAGATCGAGGGCGCCGCGTGGACCGACGGGCGCACCGACTCCATCTGGGACGCCTTCTGCCGGCAACCCGGGGCGGTGCTCAACGGCGACGACGGCTCGGTCGCCGTCGACCACTACCACCGCTACCGCACGGACGTCGCCCTCATGTCCGAGCTCGGCCTCGACGCCTACCGCTTCTCCACCTCCTGGGCCCGGGTGCGGCCCGACGACGGCCCCACCAACGCCGCGGGGCTCGCGTTCTACTCCCGCCTCGTCGACGAGCTCCTGGAGAACGGCATCGACCCCTGGCTGACGCTCTACCACTGGGACCTGCCGCAGGCGCTCCAGGAGAAGGGCGGCTGGACCCACCGGGACACCGCCTACCGCTTCGCCGAGTACGCCGTCGCGGTGCACGAGGCCCTCGGCGACCGCGTGCGGAGCTGGATCACTCTCAACGAGCCGTGGTGCTCCTCCTTCCTCGCCCACGCGGCGGGCGAGCACGCCCCCGGCCGGACGGAGCCGACGGAGGCCGTCGCCGCGGCGCACCACCTCCTGCTCGGCCACGGGCTGGCGGTGGAGGCCCTCCGGGAGCGCGACGCCGACGCCGCGCTGGGGATCACCCTCAACTTCACCGTCGCGGACCCGGCGGATCCCGCGGACCCCGCGGACGTCGACGCCGCGCGCCGGGTCGACGGCGCGTTCAACCGGATCTTCCTCGACCCGATCTTCCGCGGGACCTACCCCGCCGACGTGCTCGAGGACATGGCCGCGCACTGGCCCGCCGACCTCGTCCGCGACGGCGACCTGGCGACCGTCGCGGCGCCCGTCGACTTTCTCGGGGTCAACTACTACAACGGCGGGGCGGTGGCCGGACCCGGTACGGACGGCGAACCGGCGGCGCCCGTGGGCGGCCGACAGCTGCGCAGCCCCTACGTGGGCAGCGAGCAGGTGCGCGCGCTCCCGCGGGGCCTGCCGCGCACGGCGATGGACTGGGAGGTCCAGCCCGACGGTCTGTACCGCCTGCTGACCCGCCTGCAGGAGGAGTACACCGGTCCGGCCGGGACGAGCCTGTACGTCACGGAGAACGGTGCCGCGTACGACGACGAGCCCGACTCCACCGGTTTCGTGCAGGACGACGAGCGGCTCGACTACGTCAGGACCCATCTCGCGGCCGTGCTGGACGCGGTGCAGGCCGGCGCCGACGTGCGCGGCTACTTCGTGTGGTCGTTGCTGGACAACTTCGAGTGGGCCTTCGGCTACGCCAAGCGCTTCGGCATCGTCCGCGTCGACTACGACACGCTGGAGCGCACGCCGAAGGCCAGCGCTCGCTGGTACGCCGAGGTGGCCCGGACCCGGACGCTGGAGGGCCCGGCACGCCCGGACGTCACGGGGCCGTGAGGCACCGGCGCGCCGCGACCGCGAGACGGCGGGGCCGCGGCGCGCCGGTTACGACAGAATTCGGTCATGGCGACGAGGCACGAGGGGCAGGCATGACCAGACCGGCCGGCGACGACCGCGCGCCCGCGCCGACCCTGGTGGAGGTGGCCAGGGCCGCCGGTGTCTCACGCGCCACGGCGTCGCGGGCCGTCAACGGCGGCGACCGGGTCAGCCCCGAGGCCCTCCAGGCCGTCCGGGCGGCTGTCCGGGAGCTCGGCTACCGGCCGAACCGGGCCGCCCGCGCTCTGGCGACCCGGCGCACCGACTCGATCGCCGTCGTCATCCCCGAGTCCGACTCGCGACTGTTCACCGACCCCTTCTTCGCCACGGTGCTGCACGGCGTCACGACGGCGCTGGCCAGCACCGACCTGCAGATCGTCCTGCTGATCGGGCACAAGGGCGAGCAGTCCGCGCGGATGCTCGACTACCTGCGCGACGGGCACACCGACGGCGCCATCGTCGTCTCCCACCACCGCATGGACAACGTCGCAGAGGTGCTGGCCGACTCCCCCATGCCGTCGGTGTTCATCGGCCGGCCGTGGGACCCGGCGAAGACCCCCGTCACCTGGGTGGACGTGGACAACTTCACCGGCGGGGTGCTCGCCGTCGAGCACCTCGTGGCGCGAGGTGCCCGCAGGCTCGGGACCGTCGCGGGGCCGCAGGACATGGGCGCCTCGGTCGACCGCCTCGCCGGGTGGCGTGCCGGTGCGGAGGCCGCCGGGCTCGCGACCGACGCCGTCGTCCACGCCGACTACACGGTCGCCGGCGCGACTCGGGCCACCGAGGAGCTCTTCGCGGCACACCCCGACGTCGACGGCCTCTTCGTCGCGTCGGACCTCATGGCCTCGGCTGCCCTGCGGGTGCTCGAGACGCTGGGACGCCGGGTGCCCGACGACGTCCGTCTCGTCGGCTTCGACAACATGGAGCTCGCGACGAGCCTCCGGCCGGCGCTGACCACCCTCGTCAACCCCGCCGCCGAGATGGCCCGGCACGCCGTCGAGATGCTGCTGAGCCAGTTCGGTTCGTCGGGCGGCACCGAGCCGGACCTGCTGGCGACCGAGCTCGTGGTGCGCGAGTCCTCCTGAGCCGCGCCACTGTGAACCTCGCCTCAATGGGCGGACATGGCGTTCAGATGATGAGACACAGCGGATTCGGGCTACCGCCGCTGCCCGCGCGGCGGCGATTCTGGATCCCGACGGCGGCGCCCACCGGCGCCACCTGCCCCCTCGGGAACCGGCCGCACCACGGCCCGGACCGGCCCTGCTCACCACCTAAGGAACGACATGTCCCACCGCCTGCGCCGCGGCGCCGCCCTGGCCGCCTCCGCCGCACTCGCCCTGACCCTCGCCGCCTGCGGTGGCTCCGACGCCGGCGACGGCGAGGCCCGCGGCACCGAGGAGAACCCCGTCCGCATCGGCGTCGTCGGTGCCTCCGACCCGCAGTGGGAGATCTTCTCCGACCTCGCCGAGGAGGAGGGCATCTTCGTCGAGATCATCGACTTCACCGAGTACCCCCTGCCCAACCCGGCGCTGACCGACGGCGACCTGGACCTCAACCAGTTCCAGCACATCCTCTACCTCGCCCAGTACAACGAGGCGGACGGCGAGGACCTCACCCCGATCGGCGCCACCGCCGTCTACCCGCTTGGCGTGTACTCCCTGGAGCACACCGACGTCGCGGACATCCCCGACGGCGGAGAGATCGCGATCCCGAACGACGTCACCAACCAGGCGCGGGCGCTGTTCGTCCTGGAGGAGGCGGGCCTGATCGCCCTCAACGACGACGCCGGCGTGGTGCCCGACCCGACCGACATCGACGAGGCGAGCTCCCGCGTCACGGTCACCCCGGTCGACGCGAACCAGACGGTCGTCGCGCTGGACTCCGTGGACGCCTCGGTGGTGAACAACGACTTCGTCGCCGACGCCGGCCTCGAGCCCGCTGACGCGATCTTCGAGGACTCCGCCGAGTCCGAGGGCGCCCGCCCGTACATCAACATCTTCGTGTCCCGCGCCGAGGACGCCCAGAACGAGACCTACCTGAAGCTGGTCGAGATCTTCCACGACGAGGCCGTCACCGACGCCCTGCTGGAGAACTCCGGCGGCACCGCCTCGATCGCGGACCAGCCCGCCGAGGAGCTGCAGGAGATCCTCGCCGAGGTCCAGGCGAGCCTGAGCGAGTGACCCGCGCTACCTGGATGATGTGCGCATGAGCGCGATGATCCGCTTCGACGGCGTGCACAAGACCTTCGGCGACGGGCCGAGGGCGGTGCACGCCGTCGAGGACGTCACCCTGGACATCGAGCGCGGCGAGATCTTCGGCGTCATCGGCTACTCGGGCGCCGGCAAGTCGACCCTGGTCCGGCTGATCAACGGGCTCGAGCCGGCCACCTCCGGCACGGTGGTGGTCGACGGCGACGAGGTCTCCGCGCTGCGGGAGAAGCACCTGCGTGCGGTCCGCGCCGAGATCGGGATGATCTTCCAGCAGTTCAACCTCTTCGGCTCCAAGACCGTCGCGGAGAACGTCGCGTACCCGTTGCGGGTCGCGGGCCGGGCCAAGGACGACCCCGCGAACGACTGGACGAAGGAGCGGCGCGAGGCGCGGGTGGCCGAGCTGCTCGACTTCGTCGGCCTGGCCGACAAGGCCCAGGCCCGCCCGGCGGAGCTGTCCGGCGGGCAGAAGCAGCGGGTCGGCATCGCCCGGGCGCTGGCCAGGGACCCGAAGATCCTCCTCGCCGACGAGTGCACGTCGGCGCTCGACCCGGAGACCACCCGTGAGGTGCTGGGGCTGCTGCGCCGGGTCAACACCGAGCTCGGCGTCACCATCGTGGTCATCACGCACGAGATGGACGTCGTCAAGCACCTGTGCCACCGGGTGGCGGTGATGGAGAGCGGGCGCATCGTCGAGCGCGGCGCGGTCTACGACGTCTTCTCCCACCCCCGCGAGGAGGCGACCCGACGGTTCGTCGGCACGTCGCTGCGGGACCGCCCCAGCCCCGAGGTGCTGGGCCGGCTCGCCGCGACCCACCCGGGCACGCTGGTGACCGTCGGCGTCCAGGAGGACACCGGCTCCAGCGCCCGGCTCATGCGGACCCTCGCCGAGCACGACGTCGACGGTGCGATCGTCTACGGCGGCATCACCGAGATCGGCGAGCGGCCCTTCGGCTCGCTCACCCTCGCGCTGTCCGGCGAGCAGGCGGCGATCCGTGCCGCGCTGGCCGGCCTGCGCGAGTTCACGACGGTCCAGGAGTACCCCGAGCTGGAGGAGCAGCGATGAAGTTCGACTGGGCGGACAACTGGCCCGTCTTCTTCGAGGCCTTCTGGCAGACGCTCTACATCGTCGGGGTCGCCCTCGGCGTCGGCGGTGTCGTCGGGCTGGTCCTGGGCATCATCCTCTACACCTCGCGCCGGGGCGGGCTGCTGGCGAACTCGTTCGTCTTCAACTTCCTCAACGTGCTGGTCAACTTCGTCCGGCCGATCCCGTTCGTCATCTTCCTGACCGCGATCGGTCCCATGACGATCGCCATCACCGGGTCACGGATCGGGACGGAGGCGTTCATCGTGCCTGCCGCGACGATGTGCGCCTTCGCGACCTCGCGGATCGTCGAGCAGAACCTCGTGGCGCTCGACCCGGGCATGATCGAGGCTGCCCGCTCCATGGGCGCCTCGCCGCTCCGGATCATCTTCACGGTCATCATCCCCGAGGCGCTTGCCCCGTTGATCCTGGGCTACACGTTCATCTTCGTCGCGGTGATGGACATGTCTGCGCTGGCCGGCATGGTCGGCGGCGGCGGGCTCGGCAACTTCGCGCTGGTTTACGGCTACCAACGCTTCGACTGGCCGGTCACGTACATCACCGTGCTCGTCATCGTGGTGATGGTGCAGGCCGTCCAGTTCCTCGGCAACTACCTCGCGCGCCGGGTGCTGCGCCGGTAGCTGCCCGCTGGGCGGCCGGGCGGGTGGGCGGCTCAGGCGGGTCTCCCTATGACCGGTGCGCGAAGTGGTGCGCCGTGATCACGAGCTCCCGCGGTTCTCGAGCCTCGTCAGCCACCGGCGCTGGGTTCTCCTCGGTCAGGCCTGGCAACGACCGCTGCCCGGTGGAACGCTTGGGGACAAGGAGCGTCGGGTCTCAGGGCGGAGGCGCACCGTGACGGCACCTCCCCCGCAGCACACGGGAGCACGAATGCCATCGGCGTACAGACTTCTTCAGCTCGCTCTCGCGGTGTTCGGCGCGGTGTTCCTCCTCGTCTACCCGCTCTCGACGGTCTGGCCGTCCGGGTGGCAGTGGCATGCCGGCCCGCCGCACGCGTCCGAGTACTTCATGATGATCGTCGGCATCTACGCGACGCTGGGTGTCTTCCTGCTGAACGCGGCGCGAGACCCGCGGGCAAGTCGCAGCCTGATCCGGTTCACCGTGTGGTCCAGCGTCGTCCACGGCGGGATCATGGCGGTGCAGTCCTTCAGCGGCGACCATCTGGGCCATCTCTGGGGCGACGTCGCGGGCCTGCTGCTGGTGGCGACCGTCCTCTCGGTGCTCGTGCGCGCGGCCGACGTGCAGCCGGACCGTGACGAGGCCGCGCGCCGAGCATGAGCCCGACACCGACGAAGGTCCCCGCCCTGCTGCGCAGGACGAGGACCTCCGAGATGTACACCGCCTGGGACTTGAACCCAGAACCCACTGATTAAGAGTCAGTTGCTCTGCCAATTGAGCTAGCGGTGCGTGGCCGACACGCGTCCGGCACGGATAGAGACTTTAGCACCAGGCCGCTGACCCCAGCCAACGCGGTTCCTGTGGAACCAGTCACGCTCCTGCCCCCCGAGGAACCAGCCGGTCCGCATCCCCGCGGGCGGTACGTGCGCCGTCTGGTTAGGGTCGTGGGGACGACGGAGTCACGTTGCCGGCCATGTCGGCAGGGATGTCACCAGGCCGCCGTGAGTGCCGACGGAGTGGAGAGCCCGTGTACGACCATCAGCTGTTCGTCCAGACGATCTCCGAGTTCGTCCGAACGTTGGTGCGCCCCTACGACGTCGACACGGTCCTCAACGACCTGGCCGGACGGCTCAACGCCGTGCTCACGATCACGGGGAGCGGGGTGAGCCTCGCCGAGGAGGGCCGCATCAGGATGGTCACCGTCATCCCGCCCGAGCTCGCCGCGCTGGAGCACCACGAGGACGAGACGCAGGAAGGTCCGGGAGCTGCTGCCTACCGGAGCGGCAAGCTCGTGGCGGTCAACGACCTCCGCGAGGTCGCCGACCGGTGGCCGGGGTACTGCCGGGTCGCCCGGGAGAGCGGGATAGCAGCGACCGCGGCCATCCCGCTCGCCCTCGACGGCGACGTCTACGGGGTGCTGAGTCTGTACTCCGCGCCGCCCAGAGAATGGCCCCAGGACGACCTTGCTGCGGCTGCGGTCCTCGCGGACATCGCCACCGGCTACCTCATCAACGCCTCGACCCATCACCAGCAGGAGCAGCTGAACGAGCAGCTCCGCCAGGCCCTCGACACACGGGTGATCATCGAGCAGGCCAAAGGTGTCATCGCGGAGGCCTACACCGTGAGCGTGGACGAGGCGTTCGAGCGCATCCGCCGGCACGCGCGCCGGCACAACGCCAAGATCAGGGACGTCGCCGAGGCCGTCGTGAAGGTCGGGATGCGGCTCTGACCCACTCTTGCGGTGCCTCCCGTGCGCAGTTAACGTTCCTCCATTGCTCCGCCCGTGCCCCCGGCGGACCCTGCCACTCCGGACCTCGGTGGCACCTGATGGTGCCGATGACGAACGGAGCGCACGATGACGTCCGCCGAACTGTTCGAGCTGCCTGGCGGCGCAGACCGCAGGGCCGCCGCCTCGCCGCCCCTGCCCGTCCTGGACTCCGTGAGCGAGATGGTTCAGCTCCAGCGCAGGCGCGGTGAGATGTTCCTGCGGGTGAGCAACGGGCCGGACCTGGACGTCCGCACCGGTGCCCGGCACCCGGAGAGCGGCTACGCGCTGCCGGGCCTGCCGGCCTGGACCATGCAGCCCGAGCCGTGGTGGCCGGCGGGGGCGACCGTCTGGGTGGCCCGCCAGCTCGTCCGCCACTCCTACCTCCTGGGCGAGAGCAACCGCGCCTGGCTGCTGACCGGCCAGGTCGCCGGACGCGGTGCCGACGGCGAACCGCTCGTGGCCGGGGCGACCCCGGTCGCCGTCGTCGGACCTGGAGCATTTCTCGAGGCCGAGAGCATCTACGCCGCGTGGCGGTGCCGCGACTTCCGCTGACCCCACGCACCAGACGTGCGGCACCCCCTGGCCGCGCGCCCGGCGGTGAGAGGATGAGGCTTCCTTGTCCTCTCACCGCACCGGGAGACCCATGAACACCCTCGACGTCGGCCAGCCGGCCCCCGACTTCACCCTGCCCACCGCCGACGGCGGCACGGTCTCGCTCGCCGAGCTCCGGAAGAAGACCGACAAGGGCGTCATCGTCTACTTCTACCCGGCGGCAGCCACCCCGGGCTGCACCACCGAGGCCTGCGACTTCCGCGACTCGCTGGGGGCGCTGCAGGCCGCCGGGTACAGCGTCGTCGGCATCTCCCCCGACGGCCCGCAGAAGCTGGCCGACTTCGCCGCGTCCGAGGGCCTGACCTTCCCGCTGGCCTCCGACCCCGAGCACGAGGTCCTGGAAGCCTGGGGTGCCTGGGGCGAGAAGAAGAACTACGGGCGCACCTACGTGGGCGTCGTCCGCTCCACCGTCGTGGTGGCGCCTGACGGGACGGTCAGTCTCGCCCAGTACAACGTCAAGGCCACCGGGCACGTCGCCCGGCTGCGCAAGCAGCTCGGGCTGGACTGACGAGCGGGGGTCGAGGCGGGTACGGATCCGTCCCCGCGTTAGGCTCTCCCGCGAGCGCGAGTGGCGTAATTGGCAGCCGCGCCAGGTTTAGGTCCTGGTGCCTTCGGGCGTAGGGGTTCGAGTCCCCTCTCGCGCACCGATCCGGTTCCCGACGGCGGAGCCTTCCCCGCCGGCCAGGTCGGCCGTCCGCGACGGCGGACCCCTCCCCGCCGGCCAGGTCGGCCGTCCGCGACGGCGGACCTCTCCCCGCCGGCCCGGTCGGCCGTCCGCGACGCCGGACCTCTCCGCGCCGGCCCGTTCGGCCGTCCGCCGGGCAGCACCGCGCCAACTGGCGAGTCAGTGGGAGGACGGGACGCCGTCGCTCGCCCGGACGACGCAGCGTCCGCGGGCCGGTCGGAACACCGCTGCGGGCGAGGCCGTCTCGCTTCGACGGCCCGGGCACGATACAAAGAACACGTGAGTGATATCGCGAGCGGCGACCTCGGTCCCTGGCTCTCCCCCGAGGACCTCGACCTGGTGCGCCGCAAGGTGCCCATGCTCTACATCGACGCGGTGCCCGCCCGGATGGACGGCCGCGGCGATCTCGAGGCCATCGGGCTGCTGCTGCGGGCGACCTCGGAGGGCACGATGTCCCGGGCGCTGGTCTCCGGCCGCGTGCTGTACCACGAGACGGTCCGCGAGGCGCTGGAGCGGCATCTGGAGAAGGACCTCGGACCGATGGCTCTGCCGCGACTGCCGACCTCGCTCGTGCCGTTCGCCGTCGGCGAGTACTTCCCCACCCCGGGCGGCCCCTTCCACGACCCGCGCCAGCACGCCGTCTCGCTGGCCTACGTGGTCCCCGTGGTCGGCGACTGTCAGCCGAACAACGACACGCTCGAGCTGACGTGGCTCACGCCCGCGGAGGCCGTGACGCCCGAGATCCTCGGTGACATGATCGAAGGCCACGCGATCCTGCTGAAGCAGGCGCTCGCCCACCTGGGGAGGCTGCGCTGATGGACACCCCTCCCGAGCCGGCAGTCCCCGGCTCCCGCCACCCGCTGAAGTGGTTCGCCCTCGACCTGGCCTGCGTCCTGGTGTTCACAGTCGTCGGGATGCTCACCCACGGCACGCCGCCGTCCGGCTTCTTCGAGACGGTGTGGCCGTTCGTGCTCGGGCTCGGCATCGCCTGGGCGCTGCCCGGGGTGCGCTCCCTGCCGCTGATCATCTGGCCGAGCGGGGTGCTCGTCTGGGCGGTGACGACCGTCGTGGGTCTGGTCCTCCGCGGGATCACCGGTGGTGGCGTCTCCGGTGCCTTCCCCTTCGTCACGGCCGGCGTCCTGGCGCTCCTGCTGATCGGCTGGCGCGTGGTGCCCGAGATCAAGGAGCGCCGGCACGAGCAGCAGGCGCGCTACCTCTGAGCCCGGCCGCGGCCCCTACCTGTGAGCCCGGCCCGGCCGCGGCCCCTACCTGTGAGCCCGGCCTGGCCGCGGCCCCTACCTCTGAGCTCGCCCCGGCGCGGGACGCTACCTCTGAGCCCGGCCGACGGCGCTGTCCCCCGAGCTCGACCGACGACGCTACCTCGGAGCTCGGGCGAGGGTGGCGACGACGTGCGGGACGAGTGCCGCGAAGGCCTTGCCCCGGTGGCTGATGGCGTTCTTCTCGGCCGGGCTCAGCTCCGCGCTCGAGCGGGACTCCCCGACCGGCTGCAGGATCGGGTCGTAGCCGAAGCCACCCGTCCCGCGCGGAGCCGTGAGCAGGACGCCCTGCATGGTGCCCTCCTCCACGACCTCGAGGCCCGCCGGCGTCACCAGCGCCGCCGCGCACGCGAAGTGGGCGCCGCGGTGCCGTGCGGGCACGTCGGCGAGCTGGGCGAGCAGCAGCTCGAGATTCGCCCGGTCGTCCCCGTGCCGGCCGGCCCAGCGGGCCGAGAAGACTCCGGGCGCCCCACCGAGCACGTCGACGCAGAGCCCGGAGTCGTCGGCGACGGCGGGCAGGCCGGTCGCGGCCACCATCGCCCGGGCCTTGATCAGCGCGTTCTCCGCGAAGGTGACACCGTCCTCCACGGGCTCGTCAGCGCCCAGATCACCGGCACCGACCACCGCGGCCGGCTCGAGGCCCGGCAGGAACGGGCTGAGGATGGCTCGCAGCTCGCGGACCTTGTGGACGTTGTGGGTCGCCAGGACCAGCCGGGCCCCGGGCGGCGGGGTCACGGGCACGGGCGTCACGGGTCTCGCCGTCACGCGCGTCGCGACAGCGGCTGCGCGAGCGCGTCGGCCTGGAATCGCGCGAGTCGCTCGGTGCCGGCGACAGCGAGGTCCAGGAGCGAGTCGAGCTCGCGGCGGTCGAACGGCGCGCCCTCCGCGGTGCCCTGCACCTCGACGAAGTCGCCCGACCCGGTGACCACCACGTTCATGTCCGTGCCCGCGCTGACGTCCTCGACGTAGGGCAGGTCGAGGACAGGTCGGCCGTCGATGATCCCGACGGAGACCGCGGCCACCGAGTCGGTGAGAACCGGCTTGTTCCGCGACGGCCGGACGTGCCCGGCGTCGGTGCCCCACGCCACCGCGTCGGCGAGGGCCACGTAGGCGCCGGTGATCGCCGCGGTGCGCGTGCCGCCGTCGGCCTGGAGCACGTCGCAGTCCAGGACGATGGTGTTCTCACCCAGTGCCGAGACGTCGATGACCGCCCGCAGCGACCGCCCGATCAGCCGGGAGATCTCGTGGGTGCGGCCGCCGATCTTCCCCTTGACCGACTCGCGCGGGCTGCGGGTGTTGGTCGCCCTCGGCAGCATCGCGTACTCGGCGGTGACCCATCCCTGCCCGCTCCCCTGCCGCCAGCGCGGCACGCCTTCGGTGAAGGAGGCGACGCACAGCACGCGGGTACGGCCGAACTCGACGAGCACGCTGCCCTCGGCCTCGTCGAGCCAGCCGCGGGTGAGCCGCACCTCGCGCAGCTCGTCGGGCCGGCGGCCGTCGGCTCGGAAGGTCGTCTCGGAAGGAGTCAGCTCAGCCATGCACCCGAGGCTACCGGCCGGTGGTGCCGGTGCCCGCCGTCGTCCACCGCCACCGGACGGCTCCGCGGCCACCGCTGCCCGCCCAGTGACACGAAGCGCGCAACTTCCCGGCGCCGAGGTGCGCCGGAACGTGCCACTGGGCGTCAGTGGTCCGCCGAGTGACACGAACCGCGCGGCTTCCGCACGGCAGACACGCCCGGAACGTGTCACTCGGCGGGCTGGGCAACGGTGTGGCAACGCGAGTGGGGACAGCGGTGCTGGCGCAGCAGCACGAAGGGACGGCGGTGCTGGGGCAGCAGCGCGTTGGCGCGGCCGGGGCTGTGTCGACAGCAGCTGGCGGCGCGCTGGGTTCGTCAGCCGGTGTTCTGCAGACCGGCCGCGACGCCCTTGAGGGTGAGGAGCAGCAGCCGCTGCTGGTCCGCCGTCTCCGCCTCGCTCAGCTCTGCCGAGCTGTCCCGCAGGGCGCGCAGCGCCCGCAGCTGCAGCAGGGAGAGCGCATCGACGTAGGGGTTGCGCAGCTGGACGGCACGGCCGAGCACCCGGTGACTCTCGAGGAGGCGGCTGTGGTCGGTGATCGCGAGGATCCACCGCGTGGTCAGGTCGAGCTCCGCCAGGACCATCTCCGCGAGCTCGGTCCGGTCGCCGAGCTCGAGGTAGCGCTCGGCGATACGGCGGTCCGTCTTCGCCAGCGACATCTCGACGTTGTCGACCATCGCCGCGAGCAGCGGCCACTCCCGGTACGCCTCCCGCAGCAGCTCGAGGTCACCGACCTCCTCCAGCGCGGACCCCAGCCCGAACCAACCGGTGAGGTTGATGCGCGCCTGGGTCCAGGCGAAGTTCCACGGGATCGCGCGGAGGTCCTCGAGGGACTCGACGCTCAGGCCGCGCCGGGCCGGGCGCGAGCCGATGGCCAGCAGCCCGATCTCCTCCTGCGGGGTCACCTCCGCGAACCACGGGGCGAACCCGTCCGCGTGGATCAGCTCGTAGAAGCGCTTCCGAGAGACGGCGTCCATCCGCGCGGCGAGCGCGGCGTATCGCTCGGCCGCGTCGGCGTTGCGCCGCTCGACCGAGGGCGCGGAGGACATCAGCGTCGCGGCGGCGACCTGCTCGATGTGACGCAGGGCGATGTCGGGGTTGCCGTACCGGGCGGAGATGACCTCGCCCTGCTCGGTGACCTTGAAGCGCAGGTCCACCGAGTGCGGCGGCTGGGCCAGGATCGCGCGGTTGGCCGGGCCGCCACCGCGCCCGAGCGCGCCGCCGCGGCCGTGGAACTGGGTCAGGCGGATGTCGTTGTCCTTCGCCCACGCGGCGATGCGCGCCTGAGCCTCGTACAGCGCCAGCGTGGCCGAGACGGGGCCGACGTCCTTGGCGGAGTCGGAGTAGCCCAGCATGACCTCGATGCGGCGCCCGGTCTGCTCGAGCCGACGCTGGACGGCCGGCAGCCGGAGCATCTCGTCGAGGATCCCGGGTGCTGCCTGGAGGTCGTCGAAGGTCTCGAAGAGCGGGATGACGTCCAGGACCGGGGCGGCCTCGGCCGAGCCGAGCGCTCGCTCGGCCAGGGTGTACACGTCGGCGAGGTTCTGTGCCGACTGGGTGAAGGAGACGATGTAGCGCCGGCAGGCCTCCACCCCGTGACGCTTCTGGACGGCGGCGATCGCCCGGAAGGTCTCCAGCACCTCCTCGGGCGGCACGGCGGGCGCCGGGACGGCGTCCGGGTCGTCGAGCCACGCGAGGGTCTGCACGTGGACCTTGGAGTGCTGGCGCACCTCGAGCTCGGAGAGGTGGAAGCCGAACGTCTCGACCTGCCAGACGAGCCGCTGCAGGTCCCCGAAGGCGGCGCGCGCGGCGCCGGCGGCCACCAGGGACTCCTGGACGCAGGCGAGGTCGTCGCGCAGCTCCGCGGCGCCGCCGTAGGCGAGGTCGGCGTCGCGACGACGCGTGGCTCCGATGCGGCCGGCGACGACGAGGAGCACCCGGCGGTGCGTCTCGCCCGGCGAGTGTGCCGCCGCCTGCTCGGTCAGCTCCTGCGAGAGCTGGCGCTGGCGGGCCCACAGGGTCGTGAGCTCGGGGCTCGGTGGCGTGAACCGGTCGTCCAGCGTCAGGCTCAGCGCGACCTCGCGGGCGACGCGCTCGAGCGCCTCGAGCACCCGCTCGGCAGACTGTGCGGCGGCCTGACGCGTGATGGTGGCCGTGACGTTGGGGTTGCCGTCGCGGTCGCCGCCGATCCAGGTGCCCAGCCGCACGAACGCCGGCGCCTTCGGGGCGCGCAGACCGCGGTCGTCACCCTGGATCCAGTCGTCCAGGCGCCGGTAGGCGGCGGCGAAGACCTCGAAGAGCGAGGAGTCGAACATCGCCAGCGAGGTGCGGACCTCGTCCAGCGGGGACGGGTTGGCCGGGCGCAGCTGCGCGGTGCGCCAGAGGTTGTCGACCTCCTCCAGGAGCCGACGCCGGTTCTCCTCCAGGGCGCCCGGTCCCATCCGGGGGTCGTCGCGCTCGTCCAGGAGCAACCCCAGGCGCCGCACCGACGAGGCGACGGCGTTGCGGCGGGCCTCGGTGGGGTGGGCGGTGAGGACCGGGTGGAACTCGAGCTCCGACAGGCGGCGCTCGGCCTCCTCGTGACCGACCTCCGCGGCCAGGTGCGTGAACGCGGCGGCGATGGAGTCCGACGGCTTCTGGTCGGCGAGGGACACCTCGCCGTCGCGGGCGCGCAGGGTGCGGACCCGGTGCTGCTCCTCGGCGAGGTTGGTCAGGTGGAAGTAGCAGGTGAAGGCCCTGGCGACCTCCTCGGCGCGCTCGGTGGAGAACCCGGCCACGAGCTCCTCGGCCTGGGCGAGCGCCTCGCCGTCGGGCTGGTCGAGCGCCGTGATGGCCAGCTCACGCAGCCGCTCGACGTCGTCGAACAGGCCGTCGCCGGCGTACTCGGTCAGCACCTGCCCCAGCAGTGCGCCGAGCAGCCGGACGTCGTCACGCATCGTGTCGGGGATCTCGTGCTTGGCCGCGCCGCGGGTGTGCTCGCGGGCAGGGGCGGAGTCGTGCTGGGGTGCATCGCTCATGGACGGCAGGCTACCCACGCCGCCGGTAGGTGAGACATCCGGACCACGTTCTGGTCGACGGGCGTCGCGAGCAGGGTCGCGAGCAGGACCGTCGAGGCGCGCGCGGGCGCGAGGCGGACAGGTACCGCCAACCCGCGGGTGCGCGTCCGGTCAGAGCGTCCAGACGGCGCCGGCGGCCGCGATGTCCACCGGCCCGCGGTACGCGCCCTGCGCCTCCGCGCGCACGACCTCGGGGTCGGTCCACGGCTGGAGGTGGGTGAGGACGAGACGACGCACCCCGCCGGACGCGGCCACCTCCCCGGCGCGCCGGCCGGTCAGGTGCACCCCGCGCACGGTGTCGCGGCCCTCCTGGAAGGCGGCCTCGCTCAGCAGCAGGTCCACGCCCGAGGCGAGCGCGACGACACCGTCGCAGGCGTCGGTGTCGCCGGTGTACGCCAGGCTGACCTCGGCCGGGCCACCGGGCCGCGAGCTCGGCCCGCTGACCCGGATGCCGTAGGCGGGGACCGGGTGGTTGACGGGGAAGGACTCGATGCGCAGCGGACCCACCTGCACGGCGGTCCCCGGCACGTGCTCGGAGAAGGTGAACTCGCCGGCGTAGTCCTCTGCCTCGTCGTCGCCGCCGACACCGCGCACCCGGGCGAGCGCGCCCGACGGCGCCAGCACCGGCAGGGGAGCGAGCCCGCCGTCGGGGTGCCACCGCCGGTAGACCTGCATGCCGATGAGGTCGACCATGTGGTCGGCGTGCAGGTGCGAGATGGCCACGAGGTCGAGCGCCGCCGGGTCCACGTGGTTCAGCAGCGCGCCCATCGCCCCCGGACCGAGGTCGAGCAGCACCGAGTACGTCCGCCGGCGGCCGCCGGGGTCGACGCCGTCGGCCTGCACGAGGTAGCACGAGGCCGGGGAGGCCGGACCGGACATCGAGCCGGAGCAGCCCACGACGGTGAGCCTCATCGGGCTCCCGCCAGCTCGTCGGCAGCGTGGACGTCGGTGACCTCGGGGCCGAGGAAGCGGCGAGCCAGCCGGGCGAACGAGTCGGGGTCGCCGGTGGCCAGGAAGCGGTGCTCCGGTGGGGCGGCGTCAGGGCCGCGGAGGAGATCGTGCGCCACCAGGGTGCGGTAGACGTCCTTGGCGGTCTCCTCGGCGGAGGAGACGAGGGTGACCTGCTCGCCCATGACGTAGGAGATCGGCCCCGTGAGCAGCGGGTAGTGCGTGCAGCCCAGGACGAGGGTGTCGACGTCGGCCTCCCGCACGGGGGCGAGGTACTCCTCGGCGGCGTCGAGCACCTCGGGGCCGGAGGTCACGCCGCGCTCGACGAGCTCGACGAACCGTGGGGCCGCCGCCATCGTGAGCTCGAGGTGCGGGGCTGCCGCGAACGCGTCCCGGTAGGCCTCGGACTCGATGGTTGCGCGGGTGCCGATGACGCCGACCCGGCCGGACCGGGTGGCGGCGACGGCGCGGCGCACGGCCGGCTGGATCACCTCGACCACGGGCACCCCGGCGTCGATGGCGTAGCGCTCGCGCGCGTCGCGCAGGACCGCCGCCGAGGCCGAGTTGCAGGCGATGACCAGGAGCTTGACGCCCGAGGTGACGAGGCGGTCCATGACCTCCAGGGCGAGCGCGCGCACCTGCGCGATGGGCTTCGGCCCGTACGGGGTGTTGGCCGTGTCGCCGAGGTAGAGGACCGACTCGCCGGGCAGCTGGTCGATCACCGCACGTGCCACGGTGAGCCCGCCCACGCCCGAGTCGAAGATGCCGATAGGTGCGTCGTCCACAGCCGTCGAGCCTAACGGCCGCGCCGCTTGCGCAACATGGCCTCGAGGAGTGACTCCTGCCACCACGTCAGGGCGGCGTACATGGTGGCGAGCGCGTCGTCGACCTCGTCGCGGTCCTCGTCCGCGTCCCGGTCGCGGCCCGGCCGGGAGCGCGCGTAGACCTCCTCGGCGTCGGCCTCGTCCTCGATGCCCAGCCGGGCGGCGAGGACCAGGCGCACGTCCGTCAGCGCGGCGAGCCACGCGCCTTCCTGGCCGGCACGGACCACGACGGCGCCCTGCGCCCCGGCCGGTACGCGCAGCTCGCGCCACACGGTCTCGAGCCGGCTCACCTTCCCGGCACGGAGCGAGGACTCGGTCAGCGCCCGCAGCTCGGCCGAGAGCTTGGGGTCGTCGTGGCTCATGGGCGGCAGCAACCGCGCCAGTGCCGGGTCGGCGGGTGCGTCCGGGACCGCGTCGGCGGCCGGCTCGAAGTCGAGCGCGGCGAGCACGGCGTCGTCGCCGTTCTGCGGGCCGTCGGCCGGGCCCGGGACCTCGGGCAGGTCGGGGCCGCCCTCCGCCGCGCCGGCTCCCGACCCCGCGTCGGTCAGCCGGGTACCGAGCAGCTCGGCGGTGTCGGCCACCAGCCGGGAGAGCACCGTGCGCTCGGCCTGCTCGAGCCTCGCGGCGAAGCCGCCGCGCACCGGGACGAAGGCGTGCACCTACTCGCCCTCCTGCTCGAGGGTCGCCCACAACCCGTAGGAGTGCATGGCCTGCACGTCGACCTCCATCTGCTCGCGGTGGCCCGAGGACACCACGGCCCGACCCCTGGTGTGCACCTGCATCATGAGCCGGGTCGCCGTCGCCTCGTCGTAGCCGAAGTAGGTCTGGAAGACGTACGTCACGTAGCTCATGAGGTTGACCGGGTCGTCCCAGACGATCGTGCGCCAGGGACGCTCGACGGCGGCCTCGGGGGCCTCGGACCGTGACTCCTGCTCCGCGGGGGCGGACGCGAGTCGCACGCTGCTCACGTCCTCCACCCTACGAGGTGCGAACCGGCGCCCGCGCCGGCGGAGATGGCGCGCCATCGCGCGCGCACTAGCGTGTGGCCATGCGGACCACCACGGCACTGCTCACCGACATGTACGAGCTGACCATGATCGAGGCCTCGCTGCGCTCGGGCACCGCCCAGCGGCGCAGCGTCTTCGAGGTCTTCGGCCGGCGGCTCCCCGCCGGCCGGCGCTACGGCGTCGTGGCCGGGATCGCCCGCGTGATCGACGCGGTGGAGCGCTTCCGCTTCGGCAGCGACGAGATCGACTACCTCTCGAGCGCCGGCGTGGTGGGCGACGAGACCCTCGACCTGCTGCGCGAGTACCGCTTCCGCGGCTCGATCAGCGGCTACGGCGAGGGCGAGTGCTTCTTCCCCGGCTCCCCCATCCTCACCGTCGAGGGCACCTTCGCCGACGCCGTCGTCCTGGAGACGGTCGTCCTGTCGATCCTCAACCACGACTGCGCGGTCGCCGCGGCCGCCTCCCGCATGACGACGGCGGCCCACGGCCGGCCGTGCCTGGAGATGGGCGCCCGGCGCACCCACGAGCAGGCCGCCGTCGCCGCGGCGCGCGCGGCCGTCGTCGGCGGCTTCGTGGGCACCTCGGTCCTCGAGGCCGGCCGTTCCTACGGCATCCGCGCGATCGGCACCGCGGCCCACTCCTTCACCCTGCTGCACGACGACGAGGAGTCCGCGTTCGCCGCGCAGGTCGCCGCCCTCGGCCCCGGCACCACCCTGCTGGTCGACACCTACGACGTGACCCGGGGCGTGGAGCGCGCGGTCGCCGCCGCACGGGCGGCCGGCGGCGAGCTCGGCGCGGTGCGGCTCGACTCCGGCGACCTCGTCGCGCAGGCGTTCACGGTCCGTGAGCAGCTGGACGCGCTCGGCGCGACGACGACGCGGATCACCGTCACCTCGGACCTGGACGAGTACGCCATCGCCGCTCTCAACGCGGCACCGGTGGACTCCTACGGCGTGGGGACGAAGCTGGTGACCGGATCGGGGCACCCGACGGCGGAGCTCGTCTACAAGCTGGTGTCGCGCGAGGGCGCCGACGGCCGGATGCAGGAGGTGGCGAAGGCGTCGGCCTCGAAGATGTCGGTGGGCGGGCTCAAGGTGGCGGGGCGGGTGCTGGACGCCGGCGGACGCGCCAGCGAGGAGCTGGTGGTGGCGTGCGGGACCCACGATGCGGGCCGTGCGGAGGTCGAGCGACAAGGTGCCCGTCCGCTCCAGCTCCCGCTGGTGCGCGACGGGGTGCCGGTCGAGGAGCACCGGGGACCGGACGCGCTGACCGCTGCGGCCGAGCGGCACCTCGCCTCGCGCGCCGAGCTGCCCTACGCCGCGTGGCGCCTGAGCGAGGGCGAGCCGGGGATCCCCACCAGGCACATCGACATCGAGGCTGACGACGACTTCCCCCGCATCTGAACGTCGACCCGCAGTCCACCGGAAACCGCCGAGGCCGTCCCCGCACACGGCAGAGGACGCACACGAAAAGAGTGCCGACCCAGCACACGGCCGAGGCCGACCCCGCACACGGCGGAGGCCCTCCCGCCCACGGCGGAGGCGGACCCCGCACACGGCAGAGGCCGTCCCCGCGCGGGGACGGCCTCTGTCGGCGGTGGGACGAGTCAGACGCGCGTGCGGCCCCTCGAGACGAAGGTCATGATCAGGGAGACCACGAGGACGATCACGCCGAGCCAGATGAGGAACGAACCGATCTCCGTCGCGACGCCCAGGATGAGCATCACGACACCGACGATGATGAGGATGAGCCAGAGGGACATGACACGTCCTTCCTGTTGAGGGCCGGAGCTTGGTGCCGGCCGGTTGCTCCGAGCGTCCCAGCGGCCCAGTCGGTCCGCATCTTGAAACGGCGACCGTAGGCCCTGGTAGCAGCCCCGTCGGACCCTCAGCCGCGCCCGACGAACCACTTGCGCAGCATCGCGATGCGCGCCTCGATCTCCTCGGTCCGGGCGAGCGCCACCTCCGGCCCGCCGCACCGGCTGCGCAGCTCGGTGTGCACCACCCCGTGCGGCTTGCCCGAGCGACGTGACCACGCCGAGACGAGCGACGAGAGCTCCTTGCGTGCGGCGGCGCGGCGGCGGTGGTCGTCGACGCCGGAGTTCGCGTGCTTCACGGCGTCGGCGCGGGCCTGCCGCTTCTGCGTCTTGATCTGCTCCGCCTGCCGGGCGCGCAGCAGCGACGTCACCTGCTCGGGCTCGAGGAGCCCGGGGAGCCCGAGGTACTCCTGCTCCTCGATCGACCCGACGGCCGCGCCGGTGCCGAACTCGCCACCGTCGAACAGGACCTTGTCGAAGGTGGCCTGCGCCTCGAGGGCCTCGAAGCCGGGCAGCAGGTCGGCGCTCGCCTGCTCGCTGCGGTTGGCCTGGGCGAGCAGGTTGTCCTCGGGCGTGAAGAAGGTCCCCTTCTCCTCGGCGGTGAGCACCCGGTCCAGCGCGTGGTCGCGCTCGATCTCGAGCTCGTTCGCCAGGCCGAGCAGGTGGCCGACCGAGGGCAGGAACACCGAGGCGGTCTCGCCGCGCCGGCGCGCCCGGACGAACCGGCCGACCGCCTGGGCGAAGAACAGGGGCGTGGCCGTCGCGGTAGCGTACACACCGACCGCGAGCCGGGGCACGTCCACACCCTCGGAGACCATCCGCACCGCGACCATCCAGCGCTGCTCCCCGGCGGCGAACTCCTCGATGCGGGCCGAGGCGCCGTCGTCGTCGGACAGGACCGTCACGGCCGGCTCGCCGGTGATCTGACCGAGGATCTTCGCGTAGGCGCGAGCGGCGCTCTGGTCGGTGGCGATGACCAGGCCGCCGGCGTCGGGGACGCTGCGCCGCACCTCGCTGAGGCGCTGGTCGGCCGCCGCGAGGACCTGCGGGACCCACTCCCCCTTGGGGTCGAGGGCGGTGCGCCACGCCTGGGCGGTCATGTCCTTGGTCAGCGGCTCGCCGAGGGTCGCGGAGACCTCGTCGCCGGCCTTGGTGCGCCAGCGCATCTGGCCGGAGTAGCTGAGGAAGATCACGGGACGGACGACGCCGTCGCGCAGGGCGTCGCCGTAGTTGTAGGAGTAGTCAGCGCGGGAGCGGCGGATCCCGTCGGAGTCCCGGGCGTACTCCACGAACGGGATCGCGGCGGTGTCCGAACGGAACGGGGTGCCGGTCAGGGACAGCCGCCGGCGGGCCGGCTCGAACGCCTCGCGCACCGCGTCGCCCCAGCTCAGGGCGTCGCCGCCGTGGTGGACCTCGTCGAGGATCACGAGCGTCGGCTCGGCGGTGGTGCGGGCGCGGTGCAGCGCGGCGTTGGCCGCCACCTGGGCGTACGTCAGCGCCACCCCGTCGAAGCCGGCGCCGTGCCGCCCCTGAGAGTTCTTGAAGCTGGGGTCGAGGTGCACGCCGACCCGGCCGGCCGCGTCGGCCCACTGGCTCTTGAGGTGCTCCGTGGGACACACGACGGCGATGCGGCGCACGACGCCGCGGGCGAGGAGCTCGGTGGCGATGCGCAGGGCGAAGGTGGTCTTGCCGGCGCCGGGGGTGGCGACGGCGAGGAAGTCACGAGGCTCGGTGGTGAGGTAGGTCTCCAGCGCCTCGGCCTGCCAGGCGCGCAGCCGCGAGGCCGTCCCCCACGCCGCGCGCGCCGGGTAGGCGGGCGGCAGCTGCTCGGCCGCGACCGTGGAGACGGCTGCGGGCCCGGCAGGGTGGGTCGGCGACGACCGGCGCTGGTGCGGGGCGGTCACTCCCCGCTTCCCGAGGCGTCGCCGCCCTTGCGGCCGAAGGGCCAGCCGCGGCCCTTGCCGGACCCGGCGCCTTCGTTCATGCCCTCGTAGATGGCCTTGCAGGTGGGGCACACGGGGTACTTCTTGGGGTCGCGACCGGGTGTCCAGACCTTGCCGCACAGGGCGATCACCGGCTGGCCGGAGACCGCCGACGCCGTGATCTTGTCCTTGCGGACGTAGTGCGCGTAACGCTCGTCGTCCCCCGGGGACACCTGCTCGCGCAGCTCCTCGCGCTCGAGCACACCGGTGCCGCCGGCGGGGCCGGACGGGGAGGCGGGCTGCTGCGGACCGGCGGGGCCGTCGGGGGTCGTCGAGCTCATGCGACCAGTCTAAGCAGACGTCGTCGGTGGTGGTCGTGCGCGACGCGGGTCAGATGCCCTGCCACGCCGGCTTGGCGGCGAAGACCTCGCGGTAGTAGTCGCCGAGCTGCAGGCGCGAGGCCGCTGCGGGGTCCACGAGCACCGTGGCGCGCGGGTGGTGCTGCATGATCGTGGCCGGCCACATGGCGCTCACCGACCCCTCCACGAGGTGATGCACCGCCTCGGCCTTGGCCGACCCGGTGGCCACGAGCACCAGGTGCCGGGCAGACATGATGGTCGCCAGGCCCTGGGTGACGCAGTGGACCGGGACCGCGTCGACGTCGTCGTCGAAGAAGCGGGCGTTGTCGAGCCGGGTCTGGGAGGTGAGCGTCTTGATCCGCGTGCGCGAGCCCAGGGAGGAGCCCGGCTCGTTGAACGCGATGTGCCCGTCCGTGCCGATCCCCAGGATCTGCAGGTCCACTCCGCCGGCGTCGGCGATGGCCTGCTCGTACGCGGCGCACGCGCCGACGAGGTCCTCGGCGTTGCCGTCCGGCCCCTGCACCGCCCCGGGCGCGAAGTCGACCCGCCCGGCGATCTCGCGGTCGATGACGTTGCGGTACCGCTCGGGATGCGCGTCCGGCAGGCCCACGTACTCGTCGAGCATGAAGGCTCGGGCGCGGGCGAAGGAGATCCGGCCGGCCTCGTGTCGGCGGACGAGCTCGTCGTAGATCGCCAGCGGGCTGGACCCGGTGGCGAGCCCGAGCACGGCGTCCGGCCGCGCCGCGAGGAGCCGCTCGATCTCGTCGGCCACCAGCGTCGCGATGGCGCCGGCGTCGGGCTGGATGACGACCTCCACGAGGTTCCCTCCTTGGTGTCCGCACGGCCGCGGGCCGGGCCGCCGCCGCTCACCCTAACGGCACGGCGACGGCGCGACGGGCCGCGTCCCACCGGAGCCGGCGGCCGCGGGCCGACCCGTGCGGACGCACGATGCGGGCAGGCAGCCGCGGGCCGACGCGTGCAGACGCACGAAGCGGGCAGGACCGGCGTCGGTCCTGCCCGCTCCGCGGTGCGCTCAGCGCATCGTCACTTGGCGACGGCCTTCTTCAGGGCCGAGCCGGCGGAGATCTTGACGCCGTAGCCGGCGGGGATCTGGATCTCCTCACCGGTGCGGGGGTTGCGGCCGGTGCGGGCGGCGCGCTCGACACGCTCCACGCTCAGCAGACCGGTGACCTTGACGGCCTCGCCCTTGCCGAGGGAGTCCACGAGGACCTCCTGGAGAGCCGACAGCGCAGCGTCGGCCTGGGTCTTGGTGAGCGAGGAACGCTCGGCGACGGCGGCGACGAGCTCGGTGCGGTTGACGGACATGAAATCCCTCTCATCGTTCGGTTCCGGGCACCTGTTGCCGGTGCCGCTGCGCCGACATTACGCACACGCGGGTGCCGTTGTCGCATCTAACGCGCCGATTTTCCGCGTGTCTGCGCGGTTCCTGCCCCGTGCGACGCCGATACGGAGTAACCACAGCCTCGTCAGTCACATCTGTCACAGTCTCTGGCGTGGCCGCGCATGTGCCCACAACGGCTGAGCTTCCTTGGTGAGGAATCGGTGCAGCTGGCGCACCGAATCCTCACCAAAGCCGCAACGGGGTCCGGTGTTCCGGGAGCGCCGGTCCTGCCACCACCGCCGGGAACGGGCAGGATGGACCGACGCGAGAGTGAGGAGGCGGACGGCATGGAGGAGCGCACGCTCGGCGGGACGGGCCGGCAGGTCTCGGTGGTCGGGCTGGGGACCTGGCAGCTCGGCACGGAGTGGGGCGAGGTCGACGAGAGCCAGGCGATGGGGGTGCTCGCCGCAGCCGTCGACTCCGGCGTCACCTTCCTCGACACCGCCGACGTCTACGGGGACGGCCGCAGCGAGCAGCTCATCGGAGCCTTCCTCGGGCAGAACCCGGGCGCCGACCTGACGGTGGCGACGAAGATGGGTCGCCGGGTCGAGCAGGTCCCCGAGAGCTACCGGCTCGAGGCCTTCCGGGCGTGGACGGACCGGTCGCGCGCCAACCTGGGGGTGGACCGGCTGGACCTGGTGCAGCTCCACTGCCCGCCGTCGGCCGTGCTGACCAGCCCGGAGGTGTCCGACGCGCTGGAGACGCTGGTCGCGGAGGAGCGCATCGCCGCCTACGGCGTGAGCGTGGAGACGTGCGACCAGGCACTGGACGCCATCGAGTCGCTGCACCCGGTGAGCGTCCAGATCGTCCTCAACGCGTTCCGGCGCAAGCCGCTGGAGCAGGTGCTGCCGGCCGCGGCCGAGGCCGGGGTGGGCATCATCGCCCGGGTGCCGGTCGCCTCGGGACTGCTCGCCGGCCGCTACACCCGCGAGAGCACGTTCGCCGAGACCGACCACCGCACGTACAACCGCCACGGCGAGAGCTTCGACATCGGCGAGACCTTCTCCGGCGTCGACTTCGCCACGGGCGTCGACGCGGCCGCGGCGTTCACCGAGATGGCCGCGGAGCTCGGGCCCGCCGGTGCGACGCCCGCGCAGGTGGCGCTGCGGTGGGTCGTCCAGCAGGAGGGTGTCACCACCGTCATCCCGGGCGCACGCTCCGCCGAGCAGGCGCGTGCCAACGCCGCGGCGGCCGAGCTGCCCGAGCTGGGCGAGGAGCTGCTGGTCGCCGTCGAGCGCCTCTACGACGAGCGGATCCGCGAGCAGGTACACGCCCGCTGGTAGCGGCGGGACGTTGCGGCGTCCCGGCACAGGTCCACGGCCGCTGGTAGCGGCAGGACGTTGCGGCGTCCCGGCACCGGTCAACGCCCGCTGGTAGCGGCGGCCCTGGCGACGTCAGCGCACCAGGGCGTCGGCGAACCAGCCGGTGATCGTCGTCGGGTGGGTGATGGCGGTGCCCACGCAGACCGCGAAGGCCCCGTGCGCCAGCGCCTCGGCGGCCTGGGCAGGGGTGTGCACCCGCCCCTCCACCATCACCGGGAGCGTGCAGGAGGCGACCAGCTGGTCGACGAGCTCGAGGTCCGGGCCGTCCGTGCGCGGCCGCTCGCCGCTGTACCCGGACAGGGTCGTGCCGAGGATGTCCACGCCGGCGTCCTGCGCGGCCAGGGCGTCGTCGAGGGAGCCGCAGTCGGCCATGACGAGGGCGTCCGCGCGCTCGCGCAGCCCGGCGACGGTCTGCGCGAGGGTGCGCCCGTCGGGCCGCGGCCGTCGGGTGCCGTCCAGGGCGACGACGTGCGCCCCCGCCTCGGCGACGGCGACGGCGTGGTCGAGCGTGGGGGTGATGAACACGCCGTCGTCACCGTCCTTCCACAGGCCGATGACGGGCACGTCGACCGTTGCGACGACCTGCCGGATGTCCGCGATGCCCTGGGCGCGCACGGCAGCCGCACCGCCGGCGACGACGGCGGCAGCCACCTGCGCCATGGTGCGCGGGTCCCGCATGGGCTCGCCCGGGTAGGCCTGGCACGAGACGACGAGCGTGCCGCGCAGGCTCTCGATGATGGGGTTCACTCTCTCCCTCTCCCCCGGCCGGCGGCCGGGACGGGCTGCTGCTCGGTGACCGCCAGGAGCTGCCAGGCCCCGCGCGCGGCGCCGACGACGGCGGCCGAGCCGCCCAGTGCCGCCGGCACGACCGGCAGGTCGGCGAGCGGCGCGATGAGCTCCGCGCGCAGGGACTCCTCCATCGCCGTCCACCACATGGGCCCGGCGCCGGCCATCCCGCCGCCGACGACGACGACGGCCGGGTCGAGGACGGTGACGACGGCGGCGGCGGCCCGGCCGACGGCGGCCGCCGACTCACGGACGGCACGCGCGGCGAGCTCGTCACCGCCTCCGGCACGGGCGACCACGTCCCGGGTGTCCGGGCTGGCCGGGTCGCCGCCCAGGGCAAGGTAGTGCCGGTGCAGGGCTGGTCCGGCACCGAGGGCCTCGAGGTGCCCCGTCCGTCCGCACGTGCAGCGCAGCCCCTCCGCACCGGGGGTGGGCACGTGGCCGATCTCTCCGGCCACGTGGTGCGCGCCACGCAGCGGCCGGCCGTCGAGGACCACTGCCCCGCCGACGCCGGTGCCGACGGCGACCATGAGGACGATGTCCCGCCCGGCGCCGGCCCCGAGCCACGCCTCGCCCGCCGCGTGGGCGTCGACGTCGTTCTCGACGAACACCGGTACCTCGCCGAGGGTGGCCGTCAGCCGGCGCCGCAGGCCGGCGGCCACGGCGGTCCCTGTCCAGCCGGTGATCGCGTCGGTGGCCGAGACGATGGTGCCGGTGGTGACGTCGACGACGCCCGCCGTGCCCACCCCCACGGCGCGGACGGCGGCCGGGGCGTCGACGGCGACCGTGCGCACGAGCTCGGCGACGGCGTCGAGGATCGCCTCGGGGCCGGCGTGCGCGGGTGTCGGCACGGTCCGCACGGGTCCGACCCGGCCCTCGGGGTCGACGACCGCGGCGGCCGTCTTGGTCCCGCCGAGGTCGACCCCCACCACCGCGCTCATGGACACATCATCGCGGCCCGGGAGCCGTACACGGCAGAGGTGCCGGGCGTCGGTGTGTCCCAGTCCCTCAGAGCCAGACGGGCGCGGCGCCCGCGTAGGGCTGGGGCGGGCCGGGGAAGCCCAGCGGCCGGCCTCCCACGCCGAGCGGCGGGGGCACGTGCTCGACGGGGCCGTACGCCGACGGCACCGTCGCGGTGCGGACGGGAGGCCGTTCGTGCTCGGCGGGTCCGGTCGGGACCGGCAGGCGGAGGAGCTCGTGGGCGACCCGGGCGAGACTGATGCGGGCCGAGGCCCCGCCGTCCTGCTCGCGCCGGGTGAGGGACCGCATGGCGGTGGCGGCCGCGAGGTAGCCGGCCGCGTGGTCGAGCGCCTGGACCGGCAGCGCACCGGGCCGCCAGCTCTCGTCGTCCGTCCCGTAGCGGTGGGCGATGCCGGTGGCCACCTGCACGATGGAGTCGAAGCCGCGCTCGCGCCCCCAGGGACCGACGGTCCCCCAGGCCGACAGCTCGACCACCACGAGGTGCGGGTGCCGCTCGCGCAGGGCGGCCGCGTCGAGGCCCAGACGCGCGAGCGCTCCGGGCCGGTAGGAGCTGAGGACCAGGTCTGCCCTCGGCAGGAGCTGCTCGATGCGGTCGCGCTCGGCCGGGTCGTGCAGGTCGGCCGCGGCGGAACGCTTCGCGAACCCGGTGTCGAGGTACTGGTCGAGCAGCTCAGGGTTGTCGGGCGGGTCGATCCGCAGCACGTCCGCACCGAGTGCGCCGAGCATGCGGGTGGCGGTCGGGCCGGCGATCACCCGGGTCAGGTCGAGCACCCGCAGCCCGGACATCGGCAGGGCGGCGCCGCGGGGCAGCGCGGCCGTGCCGCCTGCGACCCGGTCGAGGCCGTGCTGCACGAGCGGTGCCTGCGCGACGGCGTGGCCCTGCGCGTGCGCGAGCCACTCCTGCGGCGTGCGCAGGGCGGCCGCGACGCCGCCCCGTTCCCGCACCCGGGCCTCGAGCGGCTCCGCCGGCATCGCGGCGACCACGGCCGCCACGCGGTCCGGCAGGTCGGCGCCGTCGTCGTCGGGCACGTCGAGCGCCGCCAGGAGCGCGGCGCGGTGGTGGGGGTAGTTGGCGTGGAAGCGGACCCAGCGGTCCGCCGTCGGGAAGAACCGCGAGAGCGGCGCGAAGCCGACAGCGGTCCGGCCGTCGACGCGCAGGTGCCGGAAGGACTCGACCGCCGCGGCCACGTCCCGGACGTCCACCGACAGCTCGACCGGTGCCCCGCGCTCGGCCCCGAGCGCCGCCGCCGCGGCGGCGCAGCTGCGCACGGCGGCGACGACCAGGCCCTCGACATCGAGCGGGCCCGCCCACCACCGTCGCGGCCCGGTCACCGGAACCTCCGGGGCGCCGCCGGGGACCAGCTCCGGCCAGAGTTCCTGGGTGCCCATGCCGCACACGCTACGCGCCGGCCGCCGCGCAGCCGTCAGGCGGCGTCGCGACGGCGGAACACGAGCGCCCCGACCACCACGACGACCGCCGCGGAGATCAGGACGTACGCGGTGCTGTGCCCGAAGCTGAGGCTGCGTTCCACGTAGTCGCACATCGTCCCGGAGGAGTCGGTGGTGCACTCCGGCACGTAGTAGACGGTCCCGTGGTTGACCCAGCCCTCGATGTTCCTGGCCACCAGCCACGGCTGGAACCGGCCGAGGGCGCCGGCGAACATCGTCTCGACGACCACGACGTAGCCGACGACGACGCCGAGGACCGCCGCGGTGTGCCGCAGCAGGACGCCGAGCGCCGAGCCGACCATGGCGGCGAGGACGACGAGGACGAGGATCCGCAGCGCCATCGCCGCGAGGGACGACCACGCCGAGCCGTCCATCGAGCCCGCGAGACCGAAGCTGCGGGCGATCACCCAGCCGCCGGTCACCAGGATCGCGACCGCGAGCACGGCCACGGGCACGACCCCCAGCCCCGTGGCGAGCACCTTGGAGGCGTAGACCCGGAGCCGTCGCGGCTCGAACGTCAGCCAGCTGCTGATCGAACCAGTGCTCATCTCCGCCGCGGTGAACGTCGCGCCGACGAGCAGCGCTAGCGCCACCAGCAGGTAGGACTGACCGGCGAGCACCATGGGGAACGAGTCCTCCATGGGCGGGGACTCCCAGATGAACCACTCCCGCTGCGGCTCCATCTGCTCGCAGCCGAAGTCGACGTCCGTGCCGGTGAGCTCGGCCTCACGCGCCTCGTCCTCCAGGCACTGGGCGACCCACTCCTCGCCGTTCTCCTCCCAGTCGGCCAGCTGGCGCTCGTACTCGGCCTCGGCACGCTCCAGGTCCGCGGCGGACATGGGCTGCGAGGACTGCCACACCCCCACGAGGAAGAGGGCGGACACGACCAGCCCACCGATCATCGCCAGCACGACGAGCCGGCGCGAGAACAGCCGGCGCAGCTCCACGCGGGACAGTCGCATCATCGGACCGCACCGCCGTCCGGGGCGTCGCCGGTTCCCCACGGGGTGCCTGGCGGGTCCTGGGGTGGGGCAGCCACCCCGACGGCGGCCGCACCAGCGCCGGCCGTACCACTGCCGGCCGTACCACCGGCGTGCACGTCGGGGGCAGCCGCACGGGCGTCGGCGCCGCCGGCGCCCGCGCCGTCGGCGTGGCGCCCGTTGCGCGGCGCCGACGCCTCGCCGAGCCCCTCGCCGGACGTCAGGTCCAGGAACACCGACTCCAGGTCGGCCCGCACCGGGGCCAGCTCGTGGACGTACAGCTCACGCTGGGCGAGCAGGTAGGTGATCCGCGCCGGGTCGTCCGTGCCACGCACCCGCAGGATCGGCCCGTCGGCGCGCACCCGCAGGCCGGCGGCCGTGAGCACCTCGGTGGCCGCCTGCGGGTCGGCGACCCCCACCCGCACCGCGGTGATGCCTCGCTCGCCGATGACCTCGGCCACCGGGCCGGACGCCAGCAGGCGCCCACGGCCGATGATGGAGACGGTGTCCGCGACCTGCTCGACCTCGGCGAGGATGTGGCTCGAGACCAGGACGGTGCGGCCCTCGTCGCCCAGGCGGCGCATGGTGTCGCGGATCTCCCGGATTCCTGCGGGGTCGAGCCCGTTGGTCGGCTCGTCGAAGATCAGCAGGTCCGGGGACTTCAGGAGCGTCGCGGCGATCGCGAGGCGCTGCTTCATGCCGAGGGAGTAGCCCTTGTAGCGGTCACCGGCGCGCGCGGTCAGGCCGGTGGCCTCGAGCACCTCGGGCACGCTCGAGCGGGGGGCGCCGATGGCCTCGGCGAGCAGGGAGAGGTTCTTGCGTCCGGTGAACGTGGGGAAGAACTTCGGCGACTCCACGATCGCCCCGACGCGCCCGATGACCTCGGGGAGCTGCCGGGGCACCTCGTGGTCGAAGATCCTCATGGTGCCGGCGTCCGCACGGATCAGCCCGAGGAGCATCCGGATCGTGGTGGTCTTGCCCGACCCGTTGGGACCGAGGAAGCCGTGGACGCCGCCGGCGGGGACCTTCAGGTCGAGGCCCTCCACACCCACGCGCCGGCCACCGTGGCCCCGGTAGGTCTTGCGCAGGCCGGAGGTGTCGATCGCGAGCGCTGTCATGCCGGTGCTCCTGGGGCAGGCGACGGTCGGGAACCACCGACCTTGGCGGCCGGAGCGCCTCCGACCTGGCCGGATGCTATCGGGTCACCGGACCGTCCACGGCCGGAACACGCACGCCGGTGCGGGCGGCCTCGAGAACCTCCCAGGTGCCCGGCACCCCGTGCAGCTCGTGGGTGCCGCGGGGCGTCAGCATGACGCCGGAGCCCAGCACGAGGTCCCGGACGGTGCCGCTGACCAGCACCTCCCCCGCCCCGCCGAGGGCGGCGACCCGCGCCGCGACGTGCACGGCGACCCCGCGGACGGCCGTGCCGGCCCGGACGACCTCGCCGGTGTGGAGCCCCGCCCGGACGCCGAGGCGGTGGCCCGCCAGGTGGTCCGAGAGCGCCAGGGCGCAGGAGATCGCCCGGCTGGGCAGGTCGAAGACGGCGAGGAACCCGTCCCCCGCGGTGTCGATCTCGGTCCCGCCGTACCGGGCGAGCAGACGCCGGACCTCCTGGTGGTGCCAGTCCAGCAGCTCGCGCCAGCGCCGGTCGCCGAGGGCCGCGGCCTGCGCGGTGGAGCCGACGAGGTCGGTGACGAGCATGGTGGCCAGGGCCCGGTCGACGTCCGCGCCCGTGCGGGTGCCCGAGACGAAGTCCTCGATCTCGTCCATGAGGGTGTCCGTGTCACCGAAGAACGCGGCCAGGTCAGTCCCCTCGAGCTCCGTGTAGCGGGCGTCCGGGAGCGCGTCGGCGAGCCACCGCACGGCTGCGGCCGGGACCAGCGCGGTCCCGGCGCGGTGGATCAGCAGGGTCCGCGCCCGCACCCGGGGCAGGAGCGCGCGCACGTCCACGTCGAGCAGGAGCCGCAGCAGGCCGGCCGCCGTGTTGGGGGTGGCCGACATGCGCTCCCAGCGGCGCCACCACGCGGCGATGCGGGGCTCGTCGGCGACCGACGGCGCGATCCACGGCAGGAGCGCACCGGTTCCCCACGAGCCGGACTCGACCGCCGAGGCGAGGGTCTCGAGCACGGCGGGCTCGAGCCCGTCGGGGTGGCCGGGGCGCGCGACGGTGCTCGCCATCGGCTCGCCGAGGACCAGTGCCTCGACCCGCTCGGGATGGGTGGCCGCGAGCGCGAGGGCCAGCGCGGCCTTGTCGAGCCAGCCGACGACGACGGCGCGGGTGCTGCCGGCGGCATCGAGGACGGCGACGAGGTCGGGGACGAGGTCGTGGACCTCCGGTGCGCCGCCCGGCCGGTCGGACAGACCCGTGCCGCGGGCGTCGTACAGGATCAGGCGGCCGAGGCCGGCGAGGCGCTCGAGGAAGTGCACCGACTCGGGCAGCTCCCACAGCAGCTCCAGGTGGGAGACCCAGCCGATACCGACGACGACGTCGCGCTGCCCCGCCCCGACCACCTGGTAGGCGATGTCCACCTCGCCCGAACGCACGAACCGCGTCTCGCCCGGTCTCAGCACCGGTGCACCGCCCGAGTCATGGCGTCAGCGTGCCAGAGGCGGGGCCTGACGCGGCGGTGAACGGCACCAGCTCAGCCGAGGTGCCGGGCAAGCTCGGCGACGAGCGCGTCCACGTCCTCCTCTGTGGTGTCGAAGGAGGCGACCGCGCGCACGACGCCGGCCGTGCGGTCCCAGGCCAGGACAGGTGCCGCGGCCACCACGGCGGGCAGCCTCTCCGGCGGGACGGGGATGAACACGGCGTTGGCCTCGACCGGGTGGACCGGGGTGACCCCGAGCCCGCGCAGGCGGGCGGCGAGCAGGTCGGCGGCGGCGTTGGCGCGGCGGGCGTTCTCCCGCCACAGGTCGTCGCCGAGAAGGGCGAGGAGCTGGGCGGAGACGAAGCGCATCTTCGACGCCAGCTGGGTGGAGGCCTTGCGCAGCCGGTCCACCGGCTCGGCGAGCTCGGGTTGGAGCGTGACGACGGCGTCGCCGAAGAGGGTGCCGTTCTTGGTGGCGCCGAAGGAGAGCACGTCGACCCCGACGTCCGTGGTGAGCGCGCGCAGGGTGGTGCCGAGCCGGGCGGCGGCGTTGGCGAGACGGGCGCCGTCGAGGTGCACGCGCGCACCACGTGTGTGGGCGAGGTGGGTGATAGCACTGAGCTCGGCCACGGAGTAGGTGGTGCCCAGCTCGGTGCTCTGCGCCAGGGAGACCGCCGCCGGCCGCGCGTGGTGGACCGTGCCGTCGTAGCCGTCGAACACCGGCGCGATCACGTCGGTGGTGAGCTTGCCGCCGCGGGAGGCGACGGTGAGGATGCGCGTGCCGCCGACGAGCTGCGGGGCCGTGGACTCGTCGTTGACCATGTGCGACTCGTCGGTCGCGACGACGGCATCCCATCGCTGCAGGAGCGCCTGGACGGCGACGACGTTGGCGCCCGTGCCGTTGAAGACGGGGAAGATCCGCGCGTCGTCGCCGAAGACCTCGGCCGCCCGCTCGTCGAGGGCGGCCGTGAGCGGGTCCGCGCCGTAGGAGGGCACGTGCCCGGAGTTGGCGTCGGCGATGGCGGCGAGGACGGCGGGGTGGGCGCCGGACGCGTTGTCGGAGGTGAAGCCTCGTGCTCTGCTCATGGTTCCCATTCTCCGACGGTGACTGGCGTGCGGGAGCACGCGTCCGCCGTCGTGAGCGGTGTGACCTCGCCGGCCCGTGGCGGATTCCTCGGACGAACGTGGCTGTGGATGACCGCGGCGCAGTCGGGCGAGCAGCAGGACATTGGCGGGATGTGTACCGGTGACACGAGCCGGCCGAGGGAGGACCATGGCCATCATGACGGTGATGCCCCGTGAGTCGCGGGACTGGACGGTCGACGACCTCGACCGACTCCCGGACGACGGCCTGCAGTACGAGCTGCTCGACGGGTTGCTGCTGGTGACCCCGGCTCCGGTGATGGTTCACCAGCGCGCGATCGGCAACCTGTACCTCCTGCTGCGGGCGGCGTGCCCTGCGGGGTTCGAGGTGTTTTTCGCACCCGTGGACTGGCGTCCCGACCGACGCACCTCGCTCCAGCCGGACCTGCTGGTGATGCGCAACGAGGACGTGGGCGTGAAGAACGTGAGTGCCCCGATGGCGCTGGCTGTCGAGGTGCTCTCCCCGTCGACCAGGCGCAAGGACCAGGTGCTCAAGCGGTCGAAGTACGAGGACGCCGGCGTGGGGTCGTACTGGCTGGTCGACCCGGCGCAGCCCTCGATCGAGGCGCTCGACCTGGTCGACGGAGCGTTCCGCACCGCCGCCACGGCCACGGGGACCGAGGCGGCCGACATCGCCGTGCCGTTCCCTGTGCGGGTCGTCCCGCAGGAGCTCGTGCTTCCCCCGGCCTGATCCCGGGACGCAGCAAGGCCGCCCTCGCCGAGGGCGGCCTTGCTGCTGGGGTGATGGTGGAGATGGCGGGAATCGAACCCGCGTCCGACGGCGTGGAACCAGGGCTTCTCCGGGTGCAGTCTGCTGCTGATTTTCTCGGCCCCAGCGATCACGCAGACAAGTCGCTGACGGGCTCAGTTACCTAGAAGTCCCCGACACCCCGGCAACGAGGGTGGCGAGCAGTGGCTTCCTAGATGACGCCAGGAACTGAGTCGGAAGCTAGCTCAGGCTGACGGACTTCGGAACTCGCTCAGGCGGCGAGGGCGAAGTCGGTGCGCTTGGAATCGGCACCTATTGGTTTGCAGAGAGCGTTGACGAGATGACTCTGCATCCTCGACCCGCTTCTCCTGGAACGACGACCATCGTCGAAACCGATCATCCCCTGTGCAGTTGTCCCCGGTCTCGCCCTGACGGGTCCGGCCGGTTGTGTCCATGCTACGTGGTCAACCAGCCCCGTGGCACGTTCATTCCCGACGACGACGGGCGACGTGGGTCACGGGCGCGGGCGGCGCAGCGGTCATGCGCGTGGCTGGCAGCCTCGGCGCGCCCGCACGCGTCACGCGTGGCCGCTGGCCTCGGCGCACCGCGCGCCTTACGCGTGGCCGGTGGTCTCGGGGGCGAGCTCGGCATCGACCAGCTCCTTCACCCGGCCCAGCAGCTCGATGGCGCGCAGGGACTCGCGCTGCGGCACCCCGGAGACGTCCATCTGGAAGTTCTGCCGGTCGTGCCCGAGCGAGGTGTGCAGCAGCACGATCTTCTCGGCGACGGTCTCCGGCGAGCCGATGACGTAGGCGCCGTGGCGGCCGGACTGCATCTCGTAGGAGATCCGGTTGGGCAGCGCGAAGCCGCGCTCACGGGCGATCTTGGTGCCGGCGTCGAGCTGATACGGGTAGAAGAACTCCAGCGCCTCGGCGTCGGTCTCGGCCAAGAAGCCGTGCACGGAGACCTCGACGCGGCGCGTCGCCGCCGGGTGGCCGGCCTCGGCGTGGGCGCGGCGGTAGAGCTCGGCCAGCGGGGCGAACCGTCTCGGCTCGCCGCCGATGACGGCGTAGTTGATCGGCAGCCCGAGCTTGCCCGCCCGGACCGAAGACGCCGGGGACCCACCGGTGGCGACACCGATGCGCAGGTGCTCGCCGAGATCCGGCTTGTCCGTGGGGCGCGGCAGGATCTGCGCGTCCCGCAGGGGCGGGCGGTGCTTGCCGGACCAGGTGACCGGGTTGCCGGAGTCCAGTGTCAGGAGCAGGTCGAGCTTCTCCTCGTAGAGCTCGTCGTAGTCCTCCAGGCTCGCGCCGTACAGCGGGAAGGACTCGATGAAGGAGCCGCGGCCGGCGAGCAGCTCCACGCGCCCTCCGGAGTACTGGTCCATGGTGGCGAACTGCTGGAACACGCGCACGGGGTCCTCGGTGGACAGCACGGTGACCGCGGAGCCCACGTGGATCCGTTCGGTCTGGGCCAGCGCGGCGGCGATGACCGTGGCCGGCGCGGAGATCGCGTAGTCGGGCCGGTGGTGCTCCCCGATGCCCGCGTAGTCGAGGCCGACGTCCTCAGCCAGCCGCACCCGCTCGAGGATCTCGTTGATGCGACGCCCCGGCGAGGTCGGCTCGGCGGTGGGCCGGTCGTCGAGGTCGCCGAAGGTGTAGATACCCAGTTCCATGATGGTGCGAACGCACGGAGCCGTGCGGTGCTTCCCGGCCGGCTCAGGCGGACGGCTTGCGGGACGTGAGCTCGTCCAACAGGAGCGTGCCGGCGATGCCGAGCATGAACACGTCCTTCGCGATCCCGGTGCCCTCCTGGGTGGGCTTCACGCTCGAGCCCTCCTCGGTCAGGCCGGGCGTGCGGGTGTACATGTACAGCAAGGAGCTCGCGAAGCCGCCGAGACCGAGCGCGGCGAGCCAGGTCGGCACGAGCGGGACGAGCAGCGCGGCGCCGAGGGTGATCTCGGCGGTGGAGATGAGCTTGCCGAAGTCCTTGGGGGACATCTCCTTCAGCTGCGGGAACGCGTTCGCGGCCATGCCCTGCAGACCGGCCGCCGCCTCGTCCGGAAGCCCGCGCTTGCCCAGTCCGGAGTTCAGGATGAAGGCACCGGCGGCGAGTCGGGCGGGTACATGACGAAGCTTGACGGGCAGACCCATGACAGACCTCCGATTGCGTGCGTGAGTCGTCACGGTAACCCCGCCCGTTCGTGCCCGCATGCGGATGCCGAGCACCGCAGCACGCCGGGCGCCGGGGCGCCGATCCCGTGCGACGACCCGGTGGCGGACCGCGTGGGTCAGAGGCGCTCGCGCAGCCAGGCGATGTCGGCGCCCTGCTCGGTGGCGCCGCCCGGGGTCTCGACGATCGCCGCCGTCCCGGCCTCGCGGACGACGTCGACCATCGCCTCCGGCGGGAGCGTGCCGGAGCCGAGGTTGGCATGGCGGTCCGCCCCGGAGTCGAAGGCGCCCTGGCTGTCGTTGACGTGGACCAGGTCGACCCGGCCGGTGGCCTGACGCACTCGCTCGACCAGCCCGGCCAGCTGCTCCCCGCCTGCCCAGGCGTGGCAGGTGTCCAGGCACAGTCCGACGTCGGCGCCTCCGTCGGCGGCCAGCACCGACTCCCACAGCCGGGTCAGCTTCTCGACGCCGCGTGCCATCGCCTTTGTCCCGCCCGCGGTGTTCTCGATCAGCACCGGCACGGGCATCTCCAGCCCGTCGATGGCCTTGCGCCAGTTGTCGAAGCCCTTCTCGGGGTCGTCGTCCTTGAGCACGTGCCCGCCGTGGACGATCACGCCGAGGGCACCGATCTCGGCCGCGCCCGTCACGGTCTGCTGCAGCAGCTTCCGGCTCGGGATCCGGATCCGGTTGTTCGTCGTCGCCACGTTGATGACGTACGGCGCGTGCACGTACAGACCGATGCCGGCCGCAGCCGCCGCCTGCCGCAGGGCCTCGGCCCCGCCGGGGTAGGCGACCTCGGCCCCCTTCCAGCCCTGGGGGTCACCCAGGAAGATCTGGGCGAGGTCCGCGCCGCGGGCCTTCGCCTCGGCGACGGGGTCCAGCTGGTCGACGTGGGCACCGATGAGAACCATGGTCCGACCCTACCTACCAGCTCCCGCCGCCCATGCCACCGACGCCGCCGCCCACGGACCCGCTGAAGCCGGACGCGCCGCCCGCTCCGCCCGAGGCCGATGTCACGGCCGTCGTGGCGGTGTCGGCGAAGGCACCGACCGTCTCGCCGAACGTCTCGGGCCTGCTCCACAGGGCGGCGGCCGTCACCGTGCCTACGTACCAGTCCGGCTCGGGGACGTCGCGGCCGTGCCGGGCGAGCTCGGCGAAGACGCCGGCCCATCGGTCCGCGAGCCCGAAGACCATCGCGTAGGGCAGGTACCGCGAGAACAGGTCCTCCCCCTCCTCGAAGCGGATCTGCTCGGCCTCCGCGGTCGCGAGGTACTGGCGGAAGCCGAGTGCCTGGGCCAGGACCGCGGTGCCGGCGGCCGTGCGGGCCGGGGCGGCGGACGAGGCGACCATGACGACAACCCCGACGACGATCGGCGGCACCCCGAGGATGACCGGCGCATGCAGGACGAGCAGGACGATCGTGGCGACGGCGCCGAGCGCGAGCAGGCCGGCCCCCCGTCCCAGCCAGCGACGGCGCACCCGCTGCGGATCGCCGCGGAACCAGCGACGATCGGTGACGGTGCGGTACAGGTCGCGCTGAGCGGTGGACATCGTCAGGGCGTAGGTGTCGGCGAGGTCGGTCATCAGGACCGACGGGCCGTCGGCGAAGATGCGCTCGAGCAGACCTCGCTCGTACTCCTCGAGCTGGCCGAGGTCCTCGCGCAGCCGCACCAGCCGCCAGTCCTTGTCGCCGTCGCCCTGCTCGTCACCGCCGCCGCCGTCGCCCTGCTCGTCACCGCCGGCCCCGTCGCCCCGCTCGTCACCGCCGACGTCGTCGACCCTCTCGTCGTCGCCGCCGCTCACGACCTCCTCGATGCGGAGGTAGCCACGCACCGCCAGGTCCACGATGGTCGCTGCGACGTCGTGCGGGTCCGCCACCTCGTCGGCGAGGGTGCCCACCTCGCCCGGCCGGACGCCGTCGGGTGGCGTGAACCGTACTGCGACCGGGTCGCGCCGGCTGCGCCTGCCGACCTGGCCCGCGGCGCCGCCGGCCGGCACGAGTCCGGGGGTCAGCCCGAGGTAGGCCTCGTCGCGTCCCCGGCGCGAGGCGACGGCGACCGCCGCGCCGGCACCGAGCAGCGTGGCGCCCCCGGCGAGCGCGCCCGTCAGTGGCGTCAGCTGGACGGTGTTCGCGAAGGTCCGGCGCGCGACCAGCTCCCGCTCGGCGCCGGTGAACGTGCCGGCGGGCCAGCCGAGTACGACGGTCAACCCTTCGCCGGGGTCCAGCCGGTCCTGCGAGAACCGGTGGGCAGCCGCCTCCGACGCGACACTCGAGTCGCACTCGTGGGTGGATCCGGTGGCACCGACGTAGCACGCGGCGTCGATCGCGCCGGGCGGTCCGGCAACGGTGACCGAGACGTCGCTGAGGACGAGCTCGAAGCCACCGGGCGCCACGACGTTCCAGAACAGCTCGTCGGTACCGTCGACGTCGGGGTTGATCAGTCCGTCCACCGTGTAGGTGATGCGGTAGGTGTGCAGCCCGGTGATCTCGACGTCCTCGTCGCCGACGTAGAGCTGGACCGCACCGTCCTCGCGCTCGACGCGCAGGGCGTCCGGCGCCCCGGTGGTGGAGGTGGCGGTGACGTCACCGACCGTCAGCCGTCGGTAGTGGTCGGGGTCGCCGACGATCTCCTGGAGCTCGGCGAGGACGAGGAACGGTCCGTGCGCCTCCTCCTCGCCCAGGTCGAGATCGAGCTCGACCACCACGTCTGCGCTCCCACCCTCCGGGGTGAGCTCGGCGGTGACGTCCAGTCGGGAGATGCGTCCGGCCTGCTCGTCGTCGGCCCGCGCAGGGGCTGCGCTCAGGACCGCGAGGAGCAGGGCCGTCAGGACGAGGGCGAGAGCCCACGTCGTCGAGCGGACCGTGCGGACCATCTGTACTCCCCCGTCGGCGGTGCGGGCTCAGCCCCACCGAACCTATCGGACCGACGAGGACCGGATGCCGGCCGGGGCCTTTGCGGTGCCGTCACCCGCTCGGAATCGGGCTCGGGCACGGACTCGGCTCGGGCCGCGCTCGGGCTCGCGCTCGGGCTCGGCTCGGCCGCGAGGTATCCGCGCAGGCTCAGAGATGCTTGCGCAGGCTCATCGCGCGCTGCGCCTCTCGTTCGTCCTGCTTCTCCCGCAGGGTCCGGCGCTTGTCCCACTCCTGCTTGCCCCGGGCGAGGGCGATCTCGACCTTGGCCCGCCCCCTGATGAAGTACAGCTCGAGCGGCACGATCGTGTGCCCCTTCTCCCGCGACTTCACGGCGAGCTTCTCGATCTCCTCCCGGTGCAGGAGGAGCTTGCGCTTGCGCCGGGGGCCGTGGTTCGTCCACGACCCTTGGGAGTACTCGGGGATGTGGACGTTGTGCAGCCAGGCCTCGTGGTGGCGGTCGATCTCGATCCAGCCCTCGACGAGCGACGCGCGGCCCATGCGCAGCGCCTTGACCTCGGTGCCCGTCAGGGACAGGCCCGCCTCGTAGGTGGCGTCGATGTGGTAGTCGTGACGGGCCTTCTTGTTGCGCGCGACGACCTTGCGCGCGTCGGCCTCGGCCTTGGCCCGCTGCCCGGGGGTGGGCTTCTTCGCCCCAGGTGCCTTCGTGCCAGCCACCGCCACGACCTCCCTTACGTCCGCACCGGCGCACGGTGCGCACGGCGGAGCACGACCTGGTCGTGCCGACCCTCCAGCCTATGCCAGCGCCGGTGGGCGGATCGACCGGTTTTCCGGACGGCGGACACAGGCTCGGGCCGCCGCGCCGGGACGCCCGACCGGTTGCGGGCGGCTCTCGGGCGAGGAAACCTCCGGCAACCGGATGCCACCGCTATCCCGGCCGGTGCGCGGCGCACTATCTTGGCGGCATGACCTGGTTCCAGCGCGAAGCCCGATTCATCAGCCGGCCCGAGATCGAGGAGATGGTCCAGCGGACCCTGGACGAGGCCAAGGAGCGGCTCGGCATCGCCGAGCTCAAGCGCGTCCTGCTGCTCCCGCCGGACATCACCCGCGCCCACTCCGGCTCCGGCTGGATCACCGAGCGCTTCTACCAGCTGCTGGACGACGCCGGCGCGGAGGTGCACGTCATCCCGACGCTGGGGCAGCACGTGCCGCACACCCCGGAGGACAACCGCTGGATGTTCGGGTCCATCCCGGAGGAGCGGATCCACGCCCACGACTGGAAGGGCGGCGTGACGAACGTGGGCACGGTGCCCGCGGAGTACGTCAAGGAGATGACCGGCGGCGCCGTCGACTGGGAGATGCCGGTCGACCTCAACACCATGACCGTGACCGAGCAGTGGGACCTCATCGTCCACGTCGGCCACGTGGTGCCCCACGAGGTCCTGGGGTTCGCCAACCACAACAAGAACTACTTCATCGGCCTGGGCGGCAAGCGGCTGATCGGCTCCTCGCACATGGCCTCGGCGGTCTACGGCATCGAGAACAACCTGGGCAACCTGGTCACCCCGGTGCGGGCGTGCTTCAACTACGCGGAGGACCACTTCCTCGCCGACCTGCCGGACGTGTACTTCCAGGTGGTCATGGACTACGACGACGACGCCAAGCTCGCGCACACCGGTGTCTACGTCGGTGACGACCTCGAGACCTACCTCGCAGCGGCCAGGGCCAGCGGCGAGCAGAACTTCACCACCTTCGACGAGCCCGTCAAGAAGATCGTCGCCGTCATGCAGGAGGACGAGTTCCGTGCCACCTGGGTGGCGAACAAGGCCGTCTACCGCACGCGCATGGCGATGGCCGACGGCGGCGAGCTGCTCGTGATCGCACCCGGGGTGGAGCGCTTCGGCGAACAGCCCGAGGTCGACGCGCTCATCCGCAAGTACGGCTACATCAGCAAGGACGAGGTCCTCGAGCTGTACAAGACCGAGGCGGACATGCAGGACATCCCGCACGGCACCGCGCACCTCGTGCACGGCTCCTCCGAGGGCCGCTTCACCATCACGTACGCGCCCGGCAAGCTCTCCAAGGAAGAGATCGAGTCGGTCGGCTACCAGTACATGGACCTCCAGGATGCGCTGCGGCGCTACGACCCGGCCGTGATGAAGGACGGCTGGAACACCATGGACGACGGCGAGGAGGTCTTCTACATCTCCACGCCCTCGGCCGGGCTGTGGTCCACCAAGGAGAAGCTCGCCCAGCGCGCGAACCACGAGCTGCACGGCTGACCGGCCGCACCCGCACAGCGACAAGACCCCCGCCCGGTTCACACCGGGCGGGGGTCTTGTCGCTGTGCGGCTCAAAAGCCGGGCATGCCCATCGGGTCGATGGTCGAGCCGTTCTTCCACACCTCGAAGTGCACGTGGCAGCCGGTGACGTTGCCGGTGGCGCCGGTGTAGCCGATGACCTGTCCCTGGGAGACGTGCTGGCCCGGGCTCACCGCGAAGCGGGTGAGGTGGTTGTAGACGGTGATGTAGGAGCTCCCGCCCAGGACTCCGTGGTTGATCATCACCTGGTTGCCGCTGGTGCCCGTGGCCCACGGCGGCTTCGTTGAGATCACCGTCCCGCCGGCCGACGCGTGCTGCGGGTTTCCGCACGCGGAGCGCAGGTCCACCCCGTTGTGCATGAACCACCCGCCGGTGATCGGGTAGACCCGGTAGCCGTAGGAGGACGTCACGTACAGGGTGGGCACCGGCCGGCGCAGCAGCCCGTTGCTCGAGGGCGGGGCGGGGGCCGGCGGTGCGGGCCGGGCGTCGCCCCGGGACGCTGCCGCACGTTCGCGCTCGAGCCGCTGACGCTCGGCCTCGGCGGCCTTGCGGCGGCGCTCCTCCTCGGCCTTGCGGTTCGCCTCGTCGATGGCGGCGATCTCCCGGGCGAGCTCGGCGTTGTCGGCCTCGAGCTCGGCGAGCTGGCCGCTGTACTGGACCTTCTGCTCTTCGAGCTTGTCGGCGAGGACCGTCATGTCGGCCTGGATCTGCTCGATCTCTGTCTTGTGCTCCGCCGCGGCCGCCCGGGCCTCGTCGGCCGCGACGACGGCGTTGTCGGCCTCGACCTTGAGCTCGCCGATCCGCTCCGTCACCGCCACCTGACGCTCGCGCTGGTTGCGTGTGACGGCGGCAGCGGTCTGCAGGTCCTCGAGAACCTGCGTCTGCGAGCGGACCGCGGACTCCATGACGGCGTAGCTCTTGAGGAAGTCGTCGGTGGAGGACGCGTCGAGGACGACTGTGAGCGTGTTGACGGCATTGTCGCCCCGGTAGGTGCTGCGCGCCAGCTCGCCCATGGCCGAGCGGGTGGTGTCGATCTCCTGCTCCCCCTCGGCGATCGCCGTCTCCAGCGAGGCCGCCTCCGCCTCGGCGAGGTCCAGGCGGCCGGCCACCTGCTCCTGCTTGCGCTCGGCGGCGGCAAGCGCCTCCTCGGCGGCGGCGAGCGCCTCCTGGGCGATCGGCAGCTGGGTCTTGGCGTCCTCGAGCGCCAGGTACGTCTCGGCGAGCTCGGTGTCCACGCCCTCGAGGGTCGACTGCAGCTTCTCGCGCTCGGCCTTGTTCTGCTCCTGCTCACGCACGAGGTCGTCCCGCTCGTCCGCCTGCGCGACGGTCCCGACCGCCGTCAGGCTGAGCGCGACGAGCGCGGCGGCCACCGCCCCGCGGAATCTGCGGGACGTCCTGCGGGCAGGGGCGAGGTTGGTGCTCACGTCATACCTTCGTGTAGCGGCCGAGGGTCACGATCGAGCTGATGCCGGCCAGCACGATGGCCGCCAGGACGAGGAAGGGCGCCACCGACCACACGTCGGCGGTGTCGACGAACTGCACCCAGGGGGTCTCCCCCGCGAGCCAGCCCTCGATCAGGTACTTCACCCCGAGGAAGAGCCCGCCGACCGCGAGCCCGGCACCGATCAGCGCGGCGATGGCGCCCTCGAGCATGAAGGGCAGCTGGATGAAGAAGTTCGAGGCGCCGACGAGCCGCATGATGCCGGTCTCGCGGCGCCGCGACATGGCGGAGAGCCGGATGGTGGTGGTGATCAGCAGGACGGCGGTGACGATCATGACGCCCGCCAGGCCCACCGACAGCAGGGTGGTGCGGTTGAGGATCAGGAAGAGCGGCTCGAGCTGCTCGCGCTGGTCGACGACCACCTCGACACCGGGCCGGCCCTCGAGCTCGTCGGCGACGATCTGGTACTGCTCGGGGTCGACGAGCTTCACGCGGTAGGAGACCTGCATCTGCTCCACGGTGAGCGACTGGGCCCAGACGGTGTCCTCCATCTGCTCCTGGAACGCCTCGTAGGCCGCCTCCTTGGACTCGACGTAGATCTCGTCGACGTAGGGCGCCATGGCGTCGGACTCGAGCAGCGCGCCGATCTCGTCGATCTGCTCGGCGGTGGCCTCACCACCCGCGCAGGCCGGCGTCGCGGAGTTCTGCGGGCACATGAAGGCCGAGACCTCGACGCGGTCGTACCAGTCGTTCTTGAGGTTGCCGATCTGGACCTGCAGCAGGGCCGCGGCACCGACGAAGGTCAGCGACACGAAGGTGACGAGGATGACCGAGATCGTCATGGCCAGGTTGCGGGACAGACCCTGGCCGGTCTGGGACAGGACGAAGCGAAGTCGCACGGCTGCCCCCTACCGGCCCGCGCCGTAGACGCCGCGGGACTGGTCGCGCACCATGGTGCCGTTGGCGAGCTCGACGACGCGCTTGCGCATCTGGTCGACGATCTCGTCGTCGTGGGTGGCCATGACGATGGTGGTGCCGGTGCGGTTGATGCGGTCGAGCAGTCGCATGATGCCTATCGAGGTGGTGGGGTCGAGGTTGCCCGTGGGCTCGTCCGCGAGCAGCACCTGCGGCCGGTTGACCATGGCCCGGGCGATGGCCACGCGCTGCTGCTCGCCGCCGGAGAGCTCGTGCGGCAGTCGCTTCTCCTTGCCGTCCAGTCCCACGAGCTCGAGGGTCTCCGGCACCGTGGTGAGGATGTGGTGGCGCGGCTTGCCGATGACCTGCAGCGCGATCGCGACGTTCTCGAAGACGTTCTTGTTGGGCAGCAGCCGGAAGTCCTGGAACACGGTGCCGATCTGGCGGCGCAGGTGCGGGACCTTCCAGCGGGAGAGCTGGGCGAGGTCCCGGCCGAGGGCGAAGATCTGGCCCGACGTCGGGCGCTCCTCGCGCAGGACGAGCCGGAGGAAGGTGGACTTGCCGGAGCCCGAGGCACCGACGAGGAAGACGAACTCGCCGCGCTCGACCTCCATGCTCACCTGGTCCAGCGCCGGGCGCGCGCCGCGGGCGTAGACCTTGGAGACGTTCTCGAATCTGATCATCGTGGCGGCCAGTCTCGGCAATGGGGGAAGGGCAAACCTGGCCACCCCGAGGTTAGGCACGCCGGCGCCCCGGGCAGCCGCCGACACGCCGCGGGCGCGCCGCCACAACAGGTCAGTCGGCGGCGTTCTGCTCGTTCTTGCGCCAGCGGATGCCTGCGTCGATGAAGTCGTCGATCTCGCCGTCGAACACGGACGAGGGGTTGCCGGACTCGTGCTCGGTGCGCAGGTCCTTGACCATCTGGTACGGCTGCAGGACGTAGGAGCGCATCTGGTCGCCCCAGGCGCCCTTGACGTCGCCGGCGAGCGCCTTCTTGGCGGCGTTCTCCTCCTCCTGGCGGACCAGCAGCAGGCGGGACTGCAGCACGCGCAGCGCGGCCGCACGGTTCTGGATCTGGGACTTCTCGTTCTGCATCGAGACGACGATCCCGGTCGGGATGTGGGTCATCCGCACCGCGGAGTCGGTCGTGTTGACGGACTGCCCGCCGGGGCCGGAGGACCGGAAGACGTCGACCTTGATCTCGTGCTCGGGGATGTCGATGCTGTCGGTCTGCTCGATGAGCGGGATGACCTCGACGGCGGCGAAGGACGTCTGCCGCCGGCCCTGGTTGTCGAACGGCGAGATACGCACGAGGCGGTGGGTGCCGGCCTCGACGGACAGCGTGCCGTAGGCGTAGGGCGCCTTGACCTCGAAGGTGACGGACTTCAGCCCGGCCTCCTCGGCGTAGGACGTGTCGAGCACCTGGGTGGGATAGCCGTTGCGCTCCGCCCAGCGCAGGTACATGCGCATGAGCATCTCGGCGAAGTCGGCGGCGTCGACGCCGCCGGCCCCGGCGCGGATGGAGACGACGGCCTCGCGCTGGTCGTACTCGCCGGCGAGCAGGGTGCGGACCTCGAGCTCGCTGAGCGCCTTGCGGATGGCGGTCAGCTCGGCCTCGGCGTCCTCCATGAAGGCGTCCGCGTCCGCGCCGTCCTCCTCCTGGCCGAGCTCGACGAGTGCCGCGAGGTCCTCGATCCGCTCGCCCATCTTCTCCACCCGGTTGAGCTCGGCCTGGGCGTGCGAGAGCTGGGAGGTGACCACCTGGGCGGCGTCGGGGTCGTCCCAGAGGTTCGGGGCGGAGGCCTTCTCTGAGAGGTCGGCGATGGTGGCCCGTAGCGCCTCGGGGTCCGTCACGGCGCGGATGGACTCGTAGGTGGAGCGCAGGTGCTGGATCTCTTGGGAGAAGTCGGTGGCCACGATCGGCAAGGTTACGCGATCGCGCCTAGGGCTGCGTCGGCCGTCATGCTCGCCGCCCAGCGCCGACGACAAGCCGCTCCGACGCCCCCGACCTCCTGCCTGCCAGACGGGCCAGGCCCGCCAGACCGGCCAGGCCCGCCAGACCGGCCGGGCCCGCCACGCCCGGCCGGGCCCGCCACGCCCGGGACCGCGGCCCGCCCGGCCCGGCCCTCAGTCCACCCAGCCCCCGCGCCGGTAGGCCGGGGTGGCGATCGCGAGAACGGCCAGGGCAGCCAGGACGGCACCGAGGATCACCACGGCCATCGCGACGGCGTCCCCGCCCAGCACGCCGACCAGCGGGCTGACCAGACCCGCGACGCCCGCCTGGAACGCCCCGATCATCGCGGCGGCAGCACCGGCCCGCTCACCGTGCCGGGTCAGCGCGAGCGCGGAGGCGTTGGGCGGGACCACGGAGTTGACGGCGAGCAGGAGCCACAGCGGGACGAGCAGCGCGAGCAGCCCACCGACGTCGGCCACCATCAGCGCGAGCAGAGTCACCGCCATCAGGGCCGCCACCGGGATGGCGACCCGAACGACGGAGACGGGCGCGAAGCGGCGCACGAGGGAGGCGTTGACCTGTGCGCCGAGCACGAGCCCGGCACCGTTGACCGCGAACACCAGCGCGAACTGGCTCTCGGTGAGTCCGTACTCCTGCTGCAGCACGAACGGCGAACCGGCCACGTAGCTCATGAGCGCGCCCATGCCGAGGCCGGGCAGGAGGGCGAGGGCCAGGAAGCGCCCGTCGCCCAGCAGGACCCGGTATCCCCTCAGCGCCCCGACGAGTCCCTCCGGCCGCCGCCGCTCGGGCGGCAGCGTCTCGGGCATGGACCGGTGCACGACGACCATGAGGGCCAGCCCCAGGACGGCGAGCACGGCGAAGGTGGCCCGCCAGCCCCACAGGCCGGCGATGAGGCCGCCGGCGGTCGGGGCGAGCAGCGGGGCGACGCCGATGACGAGCATGAGCCGGGACATCAGGATGGAGGCGCCGGCACCGCTGTAGCGGTCGCGGATGACCGCCATCGCGCACACCGTGGCGGCGGCGTTGCCGACGCCTTGGACCACCCGCAGGACGATGAGCGGCCAGATGCCCGGCGTGAGCATGCACAGCACCGATGCGATCACGTGCAGTGCGACACCGACCATCACCGGAGCCTTGCGCCCGTACCTGTCGGAGAGCGGGCCGACGAGCAGCTGGCCGATCGCGCCGCCGAGAAGGACCCCGGTGATGGTTGCCTGTACCAGCGCGTCGGAGGTGTCCAGCTCTGCGGCGACCACCGGGAGCGAGGGCAGGTAGAGGTCGGTGGTGACGGCCGGCAGTGCCGCCATCGAGCCGAGGAGCAGCACGAACGAGAAGCGGGGGCGGGCTGTCGCCGGGAAGCTCACGCGGCAATCGTGGCACCGCTGGGTCCGGCCGCCTCCGGGGACCGGGGTGGCCCTTGGCCGAATTCCGGGCGAGTCAACCCGAAGGGGTGAGGGAGGTCACGCCGGCCGGCTGGGCGTTACGTCGGCTCCAGGCCCGCGGCGACCGCGACCATCTGCTCGAGGACCGCGAGGGTGGCGGCACGCGGCTCGTTCCGGGTCGCCCGGTGGCGAATGAATAGGCGCCGGGTGCCCAGCCCCGGCATGGCGGCCCACTGCACGTTCTCGGGCAGGTGGCGCCGTAGCGCCAGGGAGGGCAGCAGAGCGTTGCCGAGGCCGGCGGCGACCATGGACAGGGCGACGTCGAAGTCGAGGTAGCGGTGGACGGTCCGGGGGGTGAAGGACAGCTCGGTCGCGAGCCGCGCCATCGCCCGGTCGGCCGCGCCGCCGGGCTCCGGCCTGAGCCAGGTGCTGTCGACCAGGTCCAGGAGAGAGGTGGGCTCGGGGTCCGTGGCCGGGAGGACGACGACCCACGGCTCGTCGAGGAACGGCACGTCCCGCGTGCCCTGCGGAGCCGGGGGCGCGGCGATGTCGTGCTCGATGACGAGCAGGTCGAGCTCGCCGCGGCGCAGCGCGCGGCGACCGTGCTCCTCGACGACCTCGTGCACCACGAGCTCCACGCCGGGCAGGGTCTGCTCGAGCTCGGCGAGCAGGGGGACGAGGACGGCGCGGATGGCGGTCTGGAAGGCACCGACCACCACGACGCCGGAGATGTCCCCCTCCAGGGCGGCGAGCGCGCGACGGGTCTCCCCCACCTCCGACTCGATGCGCTCGGCCGTCTCGGCGAGGAGCTTGCCGGCGGGTGTCAGCGTGGCTCCGGTCGGCTGCCGGTCGAGCACCCGGACGCCGGCCTCGGCCTCCAGACGCGCTATTTGCTGAGACACGGCAGAAGGGCTGATCCGCAGCGTGTCGGCGGCCGCCAGGACACCTCCAGCCCTGCTCACGGCCAAGAGAAAACCAAGTCGGCGTGGGTCGATCTCCATGAAGCAGAACTGTATACCGGATGCTCAAACCTTCGATTGATCTTTACGAGAATCGGCCGCACGATTGTGTCTATGAACGACGTCCTGCTCACCGTGATCGCCACCCTCGGGTGGGTCGGTGTCCTCGCGCAGCTGATCGCCTACGCCCTGCTCACCCGCGGGCGCCTCGAGGCGGTCTCGGTGCGTTATCAGGGGCTGAACGTCGTCGGCGCCATGGCGGTGGGTCTGAGCTCCGCGAGCAGCGGCGCGTGGCCGTCCGCTGTCGCCAACCTCATCTGGATCGCCATCGGCGTGCTCGCGCTGCTGTCGCTGCGCCGCCTGGCCCTGGTGATGATCCTGCGCCGCCAGGTCGCCAAGCGCCGCGAGGCCATGGCGGCGGCGCGGGCCCGCGTGGCCGCCCGGCGCACCCGGGTCCTGGACCGCGAGGCCGAGACGGCGCCGCACCTCGCCGGCGAGGAGTCCGACGTGCTGCAGGGCCGTCCGCTCCAGCCGGGCTCGACCCGCCCGGCCGGCCGCTCCCCGCGGGGACCGCGCGGGCGCAACGAGAGCCGTCGCAAGGCGTCGGTCGCCGCCTGACAGCTCCGGCCGGCCTGTCGAGGGGCGACGGCTCGGCCGGCGCAGTACCGCCCGAGACCCAAGCAGCGGCTCGGCGAGCGCGGTCACCCACGGGTGCGTGCAGGCTCAGCGAGTGGGCTCCCCTGCACGCGCGTGCAGGCTCGACGAGCGCGCTCCCCCGCGAGCGCATGCAGGCTCGGCGCACCCCGTCCCGTTCAGCCGGCTCGTGCGTTCGAGGTGACCCGCAGGGTGATCCCGTCGCTCCACGGCACGAGCACCCACGGCACGAGCGCCGGCCGTGCGAGCGCCGTCAGGGTGACCTCGGCGGTCGTCCCGTCCGGCGTCCCGGTCGGTTCGGCCACCCGGAGCCGGGCGAACTCGCCGGTCACCGGCGCCGGGGCGGCAGCGAGGTAATCCTCGACCGCGGCTCTCACCGAGGCGTCCGAGAGCGGGAGCCGGGTCGGGCCGTCCGGGTCAGCCCCAGCCTCGTGGCCAGTCCCGTAGTAGGTGGCCTCGTCGACGGCATCGGCCGCGTCGGCCGCAACCGCATCGGCCAGCGCGAGGAGCCGCTTGCGCTCGATGTGGACGGCCGATGCGCTGGCGACCACCAGGACGAGCGCGATCACCAGGGACGTGAAGGCCAGCGTCAGCAGCATGATCTGCCCCTCTTCGGGGTCACGCATCCTCCGGCCCCCGCCCCACCCGTGCCGAGCCCAGCTGCGGGTCTGCCCGCTCACGGCGCCTCCCGGAACTCCGGCACCACGACGAGGTGACTCGCGCTGACCGGGACGTGCGCCGGCACCGCGTCGGTGAGGAACGACGGCACGAGAGGTAGCGGCACCTCGGTCGCCACCTCGACGAGCACCTGCGCACCGGGGGTCAGGCACGGCTCGGCGGAGCACTCGGCGCGCAGCAGGTCCGCGCCGTCGACGTCGAAGCCCTGGTCTCCGAAGGCGAGCTCGACGGCGGCCTCGGCCCCGACCGTGGCCTCTTCGAGGGACTGCGCCTGGGCCACGATCCGCCCTGCCTCGCGCGCGGCCCCCTCGGCGGCGAAGGAGGCGGCCTGGACCCTGGAGAGTGTCAGGACGAGGTAGAGGGCGGGAACGAGGAGGAGCAGGCTCACGCCGAGGAACTCCACGACGGCGCTGCCGCGGTCGCGCGTGTCGGTCAGGTCCCGGATGCGGGCTCCGATCGCCGAACGCACGCGCGGCGCACAGTGCAGGACGGCGATCACGGCACCTGGTCCACGAGCTGTTCCTCGACCACCGCGTGGCCGTTGACCGAGACGACGGCCGACGGGCCGAGCAGCCCGATCACGGGGAGCGGGGCGTGGACCTCGATGCGCACGAGAGTGAGGTCCCCGCGCTGGACGGTCCTCGCGGAGACGCGGTCGGCGTAGCGCGGCGAGATCGTCAGGCCGATCAGCTCACGAGTCCGCTCGGCGCCGTCGGCAGGGCTGGAACCGACGAGGGCCCCGAGGCGAGCCCCCTCGGAGGCTGCGTCGATGAGAGTGTTCCGCACGTGCAGGGCCAGGGTGAGCTGGACGAGCGCCATCACGAGCACCACGACCAGGATCGAGACGAGCACGAAGTCCACGACGGCGGAGCCCCGCTCGGCCTCGGCGCGGAGCGCCTGCCACCGTGGCCGCACGCGGGCGGTCAGCACCGTCTCCACAGCTGCCCGACGGGAGCGACCCACCGCCGCTCCTGGGCTCGTGGGAGGTCTCCCACCGCCGTCGGCCGTCCACCTCAGAAGGTGAGCACCCGGTTCATGGCCGTCTCGAAGACCTCGGCCAGCGCCGGCCCGGCGAGAGCCCAGATCGCGATCACCAGACCTGCTGTCATCAGCGTCACCAGCACCCAGCCCGGCACGTCTCCGCGCTCCGGGTCCTCGAGGGCGTCTGGTGGGAGGAGTCGGGCGGCGAGGAGTGTGAGCAGGGTGGTCAACATGGGTCTTTCCTCCGGAGTGCTGAGGCGGTTCGGGTTCGTCGGGACGGGACAGCCGAGGCGTCGTCGGCGCTGGTGCCGGCCGGCTCACAGGCCCACCGCCAATACGGCGAGGCCGGGGAAGATCGCGAAGATGTCGGCTGCCAATAGAAGAGGGAGTGCGGGGAACCACTGACCTGCAGCGTTGCCGGACGACGTGGGGGCGACGCCCAAGGAGTTGCCCGTGAATATGAGAGCGTGCGCGCTGGCTAGACGTGAGCCATCTCTACGTTGTATCTCGGCCACTGCTACGGGTAATCGTCTGCCGGTTCACGCTGAGGAGGCAAGTCGGTGTGGTTCCCCAGGGCCTTGGCGCGGTGACCCTGAACCGGTTTTCGTTGCGGGCCGCCGTGGCAGTCCCTGGGGCGGTCTCTGCGCCGACTCGTCGTCATTTCCGTCGCACTGTGATTGGATCTGCCGTTGGCGGTTTGAATACCTGTCTGCAGGGAGATCCGTGTCGGCTGCTGCGAGCGTGGAGCGCTTCTGGTGCCCACGCGACGGCGCTTACTCGGTCGATGATGACGGCTTCCTCCGAGACCCCGACGCGACCTGGCTCGGCACGCAGTCTGCGAACCCAGCCGCGGTGCGCGTCGATGAGTTCCGCGAGCATCGATGTCTGGTGCTGCTCGGAGAGCCCGGGGCGGGCAAGTCGACCGCGGTCGCCGCGCCGGCTCGATTGGCTGCCAGCGGGGTGCCGGTCGTGTCCTTCGACCTCGCGTCTTACGGCTCCGAGGACCGACTGGTGCGCGAAGTGTTCGACGACCCGTCGATCCTCGCCTGGTCCGTTGGGTCCTATCAGCTGTGTCTAGTCCTTGACTCGCTGGACGAGGCACGGGCTCGCGTTCCGCAGATCGGCGCGATCATTGCCGACTGTGTCCGCCGGCTCCCGTACGACCGGCTGTTCCTGCGCATCGCCTGCCGAACGGCGGACTGGCCGGCGGGCCTCGAGCAGTCGCTGACGGAGCTTTTCGGGGCGGTTCACGTCGTCGAGATCCTGCCCCTTCGCCGAGTCGATGCATCGGCGATCGCGGCCCTTTGGTGCGATCCGTCCCGACTTCTCGACGAGGTTGCGCGGGCCGGCGCCGGCCCACTCGCGGCGCGGCCTCTGACGTTGCGATTCCTTGCCCGCAGCTTCGGCCAGTCAGGGAGGCTGCCCGAGCAGGGCGCCGCATTGTACGCCGCCGGGGTCCGCTCCCTCTGTGCGGAGCAGAATGCTGCCCGCCTCGACGCTGGGCTGGGCGGTGACGTTCCGCTCGATACGCGCGTCGCGGTCGCTCGCCGCATCGCTGCGGCGACGGTCTTCGGTGGCGCTTCCGCGCTCTGGACCGGCCCTGAGATTGACGCCGGCGGCGAAGACATCGCCGTCGAGCATCTCGCCGGGGGCTCCGAACCGTCTCCCATGGGGTCGGTGGACGTCACCGTCTCCTTGGTGCTCGAGGCGGCACGGACAGGGCTTTTCACGAGCCGGGGTGGACAGCGTCTCGGCTGGGCCCATGCGACATTCGCCGACTTCCTCGCTGCCGAGTGGGTGGTCGCCAACGATCTATCGGCGGCGCAGGTACGGCCGTTGTTCCTGGGTCCCGATGGCCGGTGCTGGCCGCAGACCCGCCTGGCCGCGGCCTGGACGGTCGCGATCGCACCGGACCGGTTCGAGTTCCTCATCGCAGCCGATCCGGCGGCGTTCCAGGGCGAGGTGGAACTGCCGGGAGACAGCCTGCGTGCCGCCGTGATCGACGGGCTCTTCTCTGTTGCGAGCACGCTCACCGCAGCGCCGTGGGAACGGTCCTATCGCGCGCTTCGGCACCACGACATCGCCGCGCAGCTTCGCCCACATCTGTACGACACCGACGCTGACCGCCGCCGACTGGCGATTGAACTGGCCGATGAGTGCGCCGCCACCGAGTTGCACGACGACCTAGCTGCGATCGTCATGGACATCACCGCCGAGACGCACGACCGCGTTGCGGCCGGCTGGGCCCTGACACGGCTGCCGGATTCTCTCCGGACAGCGGTGCTGCGCCCACTCGCGCTCGGTACCGTCACGATCGGCGAAGATCCGGCGGACGACCTAAAGGGAGTCTCGCTGCTCGCGTCTTGGCCGCAGGCGATGTCCAATGCGGAGGTCTTCTCCGTGCTGACGTCGCGTCGCCAGCGAAACTATTTCGGCTCCTACGCGATGTTCCTCGACAGCTTCCGCGAAGGCATCGAAGAGGCTGACATCGACGCCGGTCTCCGGTGGATCCTCGATGATCTCGACGTCCCGGTCGATGACCACATCTTCGGTGCCCTCGCGAACCGTGTCCTGACGCTGGCCGCATCGAGAGGGGCGGATCGCCTTGTCGTTGACGCGCTCACCCAGGTCGTTCTGGCCCGGGTTAAGCACCATGGCGGTCTGCTGTTCGAGGATTTCCGCCGCGACGAACGCGAGGACCCGTTTTCCGACGCGGTGCTGCGACGGGCCGTCGCGGCCGCGGTGCTTGCGGCGGACCCGACGAACAGGGTGGCGCAGCATCAACTTTTAGGTGACGGCTTCGACTCGTTCGGCATCGTGCGCGCCGACGACCTCGCGTGGCTTGCCGAGTTGTACGCGCAGGTCGGCGGCGAGATACGGGATGCCGTGCGTTCGCTGTTCCGATGGACGTACGACGTCGGGATACCGGAACACCGTGACCTCGTGCTGGCCATGTCACCCGAGCACCCTCTTTACGTTGACCTCGTGCACGCGTGGGTGGAGCCGGTCGCGCTCGACTCGCCTGAGGCCGACGAGATGCGTCGGTCATGGAAGGCGTTCCGCCGCCCACAGCTAGCGAGCACAGACAGCATTGACGACCTCAACGAGCAGATCGCGAAGTTGCTCGTGCGGTTCGACGCGGGCGAGGCAATGGGGTTCTGGTACAGCACCCGGTTGCTGACCGTCGCGCCGGGCTCGAAGCATTTTGGTGCCGAGTTCGACCCCGATGTCGTAGGTATGCAGCGGTGGCCAACTCTGAGCGAGGGGCTGCGCGAGCGTCTCGTCGATGCTGCCGATCGCTACCTGCGGTCCCACCATTGCCAGCCCGAGGAGTGGCTCCACCAGCCGGAGATTCTCTATCACCCGGCGGAGGCTGGGTACCGGGCGATGGTCCTGCTGCTAAGAGTGGCACCCGAACGCCTTCACCGGCTCCCCACGTCCGCGTGGATCGAGTGGGCGCCGGTCCTCGCCTGCTGGTCAACGGCATCGGTGAACGGCGCCTCCTGGGACGACAAGGCGCAGCTCTTCGAGCTCGCCGGTCCAGAAGCGCATGACGTTGCACGCCGCGCCCTGCTGACGCGGGTGGGCGCCGTCGTGGCGGCCGGGAATAGACCATTCGCAGCGAACGAAGCCGGTTACCTGTGGGACGACTCCGTCGCGGCCAAGTATCTGTCGCTGGCTCGGTCCGCAGACGCAGATCCGCGGGAAGAGCTCATCACCACGCTCTCCAATCACGACCTAAACCTGCAGCGTGAGTTGCTGCTGGAGTGGTTGGAGGACCCGTCTGACGTCGACCGGCGTCAGTTGGCGGCGAGGACGCTCCTCGACCGCGATCTCGAGCGGAGCTGGCCCGCGGTCGCCGCCGCATTCGAGTCTGACCTTACGGTCGCAGAGCAGGTGTTCGGACGGTCGCTGACGGTTCGCGGCTTCGAGCGGATGGATCACGTGTCAGCGGCAGTCCTGGCCGATATCTACCTGTGGCTGCGCGCGAAGTTCCCGCCGGAGTCCGACCCGAAGTTCGACGACGTCCACTGGGTCGGACCTCGAGAGCAGATAGGACAGTGGCGCGACAAGTTGTTGAGCCGGCTGCAGGACGAAGGGTCGCCGGAGGCGGTCGCCGCAATCCGAGCGATCGTGGCGGCACTGCCGAGCGACCGGTGGCTCCTGCGTACGCTGGCGAGCGCCGAAGCAGCGCTGCTGCGCAATAGCTGGGCACCCACACGGCTGTCGCACCTGCTCCGCCTCGGGAGCAACCGGCGGGCGGTCGTCGTCAACGACGTGGCCGGTCTCACCGCGGCGGTCGTGTCCGGGCTCGAGGATGTTCAGTCACGGCTGACCGGCGCTACGCCCGAGTCGCACTACCTGTGGGACACCCACGCGGGGCGGCCGAAGTCCGAGGACGAGATCTCGGACTACCTGGCGAACGAGCTTCACCGCATCCTGATCGCCCGCGGCGTGATCGTCAATCGTGAGGTGCAGGTCCGGCGCAACCGGCCCAGCGGCATCGGCGAGCGCACCGATCTACTCGTCGACGCCGCTCCCGTTGGCGGACCCGCGACGGGCCGCCTGTCGCTACCGATCGAGGTCAAGGGGGCGTGGAATCCCGAGCTTCTGACGGCCATGCGCGACCAGCTCGTCGGGCGCTATATGCGCGATGCCGCCGCCAACGACGGGATCTTCATAGTTCTCTGGCCCGACCTGAATAGCTGGACCGACGTCACCGATTTACGTCGGGGAGCGCTGGCGTCACTCGACCGCCAGATCGTCGAGGCCAAGCTCGGCACTCAGGCGTCGGAGCTCGCGCGGAACGACGCGCAGGTGTGCGTCGTGCACCTCAGCATCGACTACCGCCGACCCAGCAGAGGCATGCCGTGACACCGTGGCGCGACACTGAGACCTCGGTAGCTGTGCGACCCGGATGGCTACTTCACAAGTGAAGGGCCCAACCCAAACGTGCCTGCCCCCTCCCCACCCGAAGGCAAACTATGACCGTGCCCTCCCGCCGCGCCGCCACAGCCATCACCGCCTTCCTGCTACTGCTAATCACCAGCTGTACAAGCATCGCCGCCACCTCCCCCACCTCGCCAGCGACCACCGCCCCGCCGGTGAGCCGGTGGGGTGACGACCTGAGCGAGCAGGAGAGCGCCTACCTCGACGCCTTCATGACCAGCAGTCTCGAACTCGTCGGCAACACCCCCGAAGGTCGTGGCTGGAAACCCCACACCGCCATCAAGCAGGGCCTCAACTACTGCGAATCTGCCGACCAGGGCGACCTCTCCGTTGGAGACTCGATGCTGGTCGACTACGCCTGGGCGATCCTGCGTGCGCAGATGAAGCACGGGGCGATCCTGTGTTCTGAGCACACCGCCCTGTTCGATGCTGCCTGGGCTGGGCTTGAAACCCTCGATCGTGACTGGATGGAGTCCGACCAGGTTGCGGCGGCACGGGCCATGGACGCGCAGATGGCCGCCCGGGATGACGGTGCCTGGATGGCTATCGAGTCGGGCAACATCTATGTCCGCGCTGCGGAGGCTGGTGAGTTTGTGTGCGAGAGGTTCACCTGTGTTGGCGCGTACGTCTACGCCGAACTCGGCTGCCCCGACGGCGTATACCTCGAGGTTTCGCTGAGCAGTAGCGGCGTCGTGATCGGCAGCGCCACTGCAACCACCGGTGGCTTGAAACCTGGTGACACCGCATTCGAGGTGCTGGAAGATCCCAGCAATAAGGCCGACGAGGTCTCCTGGAACTTCGACAAGATGCGCTGCCTGGGCTAACCGCGAGACGTCGAAGCCCCATCCGACCCGAAGGTCCGGTGCGCCTTCTCGCCCTCACACCCGCGGACCGCTAAGCCGCCCCGCTCTTGGAATTTCAAGGCTTCAAGCTGTGCCCATTCCTGCAGAGCCTCAAGCACGGGCGTCGGTGCACGCTTAACCCAAATAAGGTAGTTGTCACGTTCATTCCGTGTGCGACCGTTCGTCCAGGCGGGCGCGTTCAGAAGGTGGTCAGAGGCAACCATTGTCCATGCCCACACTGCGGCCCACCGGCACCGCGGTACGGTTGCCCGTTGAGCACCGTTTGCGACGAACTGGAAGACATCAGCAGTCACTGGTTCGGCGAACGCCTCAGTAGCAGCTGCCCGCATCGTCGGGTATGCGTCGATGCGACCGTCAGAGTTGAGTTCCTCCGAGACTCGGTCTATTGCGTTGAGGATCTCATGGAGGCGCGCGACCCCGAATCCTGCGGCGACGTGGTACCGAACTCCAAAAGCTAGAGTCCGATTTCGGAAGACGTCGTCAAAGAAGTGCGCGGTCGCCTCTGACCAGAGGCATTGCGTCCGCTCCCGGTACAAGGCAATGGAAGCGAACCTCCGCATGGCGGTCGTACTAATCGGCATATCGACCACTAGAGGCGCGAGGTGCTTTTCGAACAAATCAGCCCATAGCAGCGGCGGAACGTTGGCGGCGTTCCACAACAGCTTCGGCTGCGTTGGCCGCAGCCGCCCGTAGTCCAAACTTCTCCCGTACCGGAGTTCCTCCACCGCGGTTGCGGTGCGGCGGCTCAGTTCGGGCGTCGCCCCGTAGATCCGCAGCTTCCTCTCGGATAGCCGTGTCGTGTCTTGTCTGGCGAGGTCCACGAAGGTGACCAGCGCGCGTTCATTCGTCAATGCACTGTATGCCAAGAGCGTAGTCGCTGCCATGAGCGCTGTATCGGCGGGTGGCACGCGCGCAAGTCGGTACGTTTCCGCAGGAGGGCGGTAGAGGGCCCCTGGCACCTTCGCACGTCGTTCTCTGCGAAGCCGATCCCGTTCGGCGCACGTCGAGTCCCATGCGCCTTCGATGGCGGCTGGTACCCGTCCTGTGGCCAGTTCCCTGGGAGCTCCGGTCGGAAGGGTAAGGAGCGCGTACCTGGACAACATGGTGAGGTCGCTCCACCAGGAGCGGGACCGCGTGGCCTTGGCGTCGAGGATCCGAGCCTGCAGGTCGAGCAGGTGGGGCGGCAGCTGTAGCCCGGGCTCGACGCTCCCCAGATTCTGCATGCAGGGTTTCAGTTTCCGGTCACTGCGGTTCATGCAAAATCCCGGGACCGGAACCGTCGCAGGATAAGGGGGCCGACGATCGGAACTCATCGCGGGGAATGAACGGCGACGGCAACCGGGACAGTGTCCGAGCAAGAGTCGTCCGTGGGCAAGGCAGGCGAAAACCCAAGGGAGTGTCCAGTCCAGCATGACGACGCCGTTGGACTCGGCTAGGCATTGTGGGCAGTAGTTCGATGCGTTCGTGTATAACCAATTCTGGTTTGCGAACTGTTGGGCGTCGTTCGTGATATCCCTACCGCTTTTTGTCGATCCGGTGGCAGGCCCTCCGATCCATGTGGTTTGAAGCGACCTCCGTATGTCTGCCTCGTCGGTTCCCGTGACGGAGGCGATCCTCCTGACTTGGTTGTCGTCAAGGTAGACCCCATAGCCGCGAAGGCGCCGCGCTTTGCCTGTAGTCAGGCCGAAGTGGTCGGTCACCCATGTAGTTGGGCAGGCGTTCGCGGCCGCAATTCTGCTGATCCACGACGTGAAGCATTCTCCAACGTACAGCCGCGGCATGAGCGCGAATGTCCCTGTCATGATCGGGGATTGGCGGGCTTGGTTGCTAGAAGACTGGCGCCCCGTGGCTTCCGGCTCCGCGCGCGTGCTGGTGCACGTGATGAACTGCGCTCCGGGCGTGTTCGGTTCGTGCGGCCAGCCTGGACTTCGGCGAAGTAAGAAAGATCGACCTCGCCCATAAGCCGCTGGGTGATGCGCTCATCGTGGTTCAGGATGGAAATGCCGGCGGCTGTGCGGACGAGTTGCATTACCGCGCCGGTGACCCCGGCGGTGCGGTCGAAGATGTAGTCCGCGTGCTTGAGGAGGTCGCCAGGTGCAGAACGCATAAGCATCAGATCCCTGTCGACGGTGAGGAGAAACTCCTGCCAGTTCGACATCCCATCCTCGTCGTGAATGTTGTAGGTGTTCATCTGATGCAAGCTGAAGCGGCCTCCGGTCTGACCGAGGTTTCTCTCCAGCTCGGTGTAGCCATCGGTAAAGATCTTAAGTTCGTCGATGCCGATCGCTGCGGCCGCGAACATCGTGCTGGGAGAGCGGTCGGTGAGAGCCTTGAGCACTTCGGACGTTTCGGCGGGGCCCCGGACGGCGTGACTGATCTCGTGCAGCTGATCGACGAGGACGACAGCGGTTTGGCAGTCCTTGATGTACCTACAGACGAGCGCGATGGTCGCGTCTATATCGCCGCGACTTTTGTTGGGCAGTTCGGGGTTGTAGAAGCGTATGAGGTTACGCACCGTGGCGCCGACGGATATCCCGACCGCGGCGTAGGCGACTGGCAGGTACTCTCCGGTGCTGTCCCCGTCGTGGCTCGGGACGCGAGGAGGTGCGGCGGCCGGGTCGTCCGGTAGTGGGAGACTTCTTTGCTTTCGCAGCGCCAGCTCCACGCGACGGCCCCAGCTCATCATCGCTGTGGACTTTCCGACGAACGCCTCTCCGGAGATGACGACCCCGCAGCGGGCGGTCGAACTTGCGCCCGCTAACTCCGCATAGCACGTGGACAAGGCCCTGTGCGCGTTAAGCAGCTGGGGAGTCTTCAGGTTCGTGAGCCCGTGCGTGTAGGCGAAGCGCATGCCGTCGTACCTCTCGCGCTCGTCGTCCGTCATGGCCTCGTAGCGGTCCCTCGAAAACCGGGGCGGTTGAATGTTTAGTCCTTGCACGTACTGCCGCCAGCCGTACTTCGTCATGGCGCTGTGCCGGTGCGGGGCGCCACTCACAAGCCCTGTGATTCTTTCGAGGTCGTAGGCGCTCACCTCGAGCCCGCCCGTCCGATCGGAGACGTGCTCGCAGGGGTTTCGTGGACGGCGGCGAAGAAGGCGTCAGGGGACATCCGGTACACGGCATCATCCGAGGTGTTTGCACCGTCTTCGTCTTCTTCCCCCTTGCGCTCGGGCTTCGGCCGTCCCCCTTCGCCGGTGCCAGATTCAGTCTCTTGGTGGCGCCCCGCATCAAGCTCGGCGGCGTTCCCGTCTGCGGTGGCGGGCGCCCATCCACCTTCGGGGGCGAGTGCGGGCCGGTCTCCCTCAACTCGTTCCTGGGAGGGACCGAGCCTCCCACTGGCCGTGCCCTCGCCCGGCTCTAGGAAGACCCTTCGCCCCGACTCGACCATCAGCGCCCCCTCGACATCGACCCGGTGGGCGAAAGCCAGCCGAACACGATCGCGTCCAATGGCAGCGACCTTCGCTTCGCGTCCGTCCTCGGGCTGCCCACGGGAGATGCGGCGGAGATAGCTGCGCATCTGCTCCAGGACGAGTGCCTCCGTCCCCGACCGGCGCAACTTGTAGCCGGCATCAGACACTCTTTTCTTGACCCATTCCAGTTCGATATCTGCGAAGGGCTGGAGCCAGGCCCCGCTCTTGCACGGGACGCGCGTCCATGCGCCGTGAGCGGGGTCGAGGTAGTCGGGTTCAAAGAACCAGAGTCCGGAGAGGTCCCGTGGGTCGTACCTGATCGGCCACTTACCGGCGTGATCGGGGTAAGGGCTCAACTGTTCCCGGTAGGGCTCAAGCTGCTCGGAGTCGTAGTGCAAGCCAAAGATCTCGACCCCTTGCTTGGTCACTTGTCGCGCCGCACCAGGCAACAGCTCGATTGCGAGCGTGGGCGAGGCTGGCACGGCATAGAAGCCGGTGATAGCGATGGCGCGGTCGTATGCCTCATTCGGGGTAAGAACGCGCGATGTGCCGGGACGCAGCGGGAGACCATTGTGGGGAGTGTTGTGGTACTGCACCGCCACCCAACAGGCAAAGGCATCACCGATCTCTTCCGGTAGCAGGTACGCCTCATCCTCCACATTGGCCGTCGTTCCACGGTCGGAAACAGAGGCACCGGAGTAACCCGGCAGGTACTGGATCAGGCCCGTCTTGACAGTGCCGAAGAATCGCTCCACGTGAGGCTTGTCGGTCGGTCTCCCCTTGCGTGCGAAATGCAGGTCGATACCCAGGCGGACACACGCCGCGTACATCACGTCGGAGACGTAGATCGACCCGTTGTCGAGGGAGATTCTGCTCGGACTGCCAAACGGGACGCCCGCGAGAGGTCCCCTAGCGGCGTCGCCGAGAACGAGGGATTCTGGTATGCCGTATCGCCACCGCGCTTGTTCTCCCCACTCTGGACGCCAGCGCTTGGGCATCAGCATGTCGTAGAGCAGAAGCGCCGCGTCCAAGCCCTTGGGATCTTTGGTGGTGATGCGCCAGGCAACGACCAGTCGTGTGTATACGTCCAAGGCAACCGTCAACCACACCGAGATCGGAGAACCATCTACCGGGCTGAGCGCAAGTACGTCCAACGGGGTCGAGTCGATCTCGACGACCTCGAACGGTCGCGAGACCACCAGACTGTGGAACGGGGTCGGCGGTCGCGAACGATTGCTCCGCAGGGTCTTCTTCGCCAGGTGGCGGTGGAACTCTTCATCTAGCGTCTTGATGTGGCGCATCATCGAACGCTCACTGACATGCGGGACTTTGTCGCCGTAGCGTTCATTAAGCGTCTCGTTTATCTCATTGACGAGTGACTTGCTCGTATGTCTAGAACGTTGGGTTTCACGGTCGAGCACTTGCCAAATCACTTCAGCAACCTCGCGGGGGCAATTGCCCAGTGGCTGATGTATGCGCACTGACCGCCGGTCAACCAATCCCGACGGACCCAATTCTCGGAACTCCTTCAGCCACCGGAAAATACTTGATGCCCCTTTCCCCTCGCGGGCGGCCAATGTCAAGACGCGTTCAGTCAGCGGCCGCCCCGTGCCCGGGCCGACCTCCGGGTCGGGGGTTTCGTCCTCTCGGGCGAGCCCGTCTGGGTATCCCGTCAGCAGGAGGTACACACAGCGGAGCTTCGGCGCTGCCGTCCGTGCTGCTGCGTGAGGGGAGACTGTGAACGGTTCAAATGATGGGCCAGACGACGCTTCATCGCGGCCGTCTGCCGACCCGTCTCGAATGGTTGCGTGGAGGAGGACTTCATTGAGGTCGATGCGCGCCAGTTTGACGTCTGAGCGGCACAGTAGGAACGCTTGTTCCATGCCCACAACGATCCAGTCACGACCGTCGTAATCGAGTCGAGTACCGATCCCAATGAGTTGCTTCGGGCCAAGTGGTCGTGGCCTCGCCGTCACAGCCATGGGCGCCTCTCTCGGACCGTGGGGCGACGTTGGTGCCGTCTTGCCGGGACCGATAACCGCACGGTAGGCCCAGCGCCACCCGCGGTGGGTCTACAGGCGCACGACGCGCCATTCCGTTGTCCCACTGACGACACTGGCGGGCTGGCTGAGTACGTCATACCGCACCTTCGGCCGAGCTGACTGGCATGGCAGCGCTGAACGGTTGCTCCATGGGAACCTTCAGCATCCTGACCAAGATCCCGTGGAAGAAGCAGGGCAGTACGAGAGCGGCGTGTACGCCGCTCGATAACGCAACGGCATCGACCAGGGTCCGCCACGCCATCGGTCCGGCTGCCAGGACGGTCACTGCCGTGGTGAGGACCTGCTCGGCGTGGGGTGGGCGTGCCCGGTAACCGGAGATGAAGAGCAGGTTCTGCCGGTAGTGTCCAGAGGGTTCCGTGATGAGGCGGTATTTCCATCCGATCGCGTCGCATAGGCCTCCGGTGGCATCGAACACCTCGCGCGATCGCTCTCCCGCCGGCCGGTAGACCCGGTGAACATCGATCACCACTCGACTGCCGTCGGCCATGGTGACAAAGAAGTCCGGGACGTGCCGGACCACGGATGACTCCCCTATGGCCGAAACGGCCATGTGCAGGCGGAAGGGCTGCGTGGCGATCGAGAGTAGCCCTCCCTCGAAGTCGAGCTGGTGGACGACCAGCATCTCCAGGCCGCTCTCGCACTCCACCAACTGCCTGGTGCTGTCACACCAGGCGATCCCCGGCCTGTTGATCTTCCACGACTCCGCGCTAGGCGTCCTCGCTGGCGCGAGTGCATCCGGCCGCAACCCGCGTGCCATTGCGCGGGTCAGAGGAACTGGCCCCAACTTCCCGCGATCCCAGTCCTCCCACTCGATCGCGGGCAGTCGCGATTCTGCGCTCGTTAAGCGAGCGGCCTTGGCACCCACACCGTACTCCCGACCGACCACCGCGCCCTTATCGCGACGGGCGTCGGCAGGTAATGCACCTCGCCCCGCTGCCGTGGGAAGACGGTGCCGGAACCGTCGCCTCGGAGCTGGCACCAGCCGCGGTCGTGAATGCACATTGGTCTATGGAACATCACTGCTCCCTCCCATGGACCGCCTCTTCGCGACGGTTGGCTCAGGAACTCCAGCGTCGCACGGCCCACTGTCCCGCCCGCCGTCTCACGAAGGCGTCAAATAGCACGAGAACACACCGCTCTTGGCGTCTCACGAGACGTCGCATCCCCATACCGCGGCAGTTTCTCGTCGCTGAATCCACGTGCCTTCGAGGGCTGCTACGCACTACAGGTGCCAAACATGAGATGGCAAGTTGAAGCCAGCACTTCACACCGTTTGACTTAGGCACAGCGGCGAGCTGGCCCGTACTCGCGGTCACCTGCACCTCGTGAAGAAGCGGACTGCCTGCTCGAGGACTCCCACGTCCGTCGTGAGGAGCGTCCCGACCTCTTCGGTCTCGTCCCAGATTTGAAGCCGGTAGATGGGCGCGTCCGTAAGGTCTAGAGAGGGACCGTGGACGCCAACTTGCACCCAGCGTCGAGTGCGTTCGCCGTGCAGGCGAGCGTCAGCGGGGAACCGCGCGTACGGTCCGAGGGTGGCGAGCGTCGCTCGTAGCCCAGGCGCACTCGACTCGACTGCTGTCACCACGCGGTTGATCGTTGCGAGGGCGTGGTCTCGAGCGGGGCCGACCACCCTTCGTCGGCGAGCAGTGCTGTGCTTGTGGCGGGCATGAAGGGCATGCGAAGAGATGTGGTACCCCAGCAACTTGCGATAAGCGGTGGATCGGGGCCATCCCACCACCTGGCCCGCCTTTTCTACCGGCCACCCCTTGAGCGCGATCAACATCGCCACCGCCTGCGCCTTGTGAAACTCTACATCCTCGGCGTTAGCGCCGATGGCGCCGTTCGGATGAGCAAGAGCAACCTGGTCCTGAGCTGCCATCTGAGAGAGCCGTACCAGCCCTTCACCGAACGGGTCGATCTCGTCGACGATCGACCGTAATGAGACCCCCCGCTCTCGAAGGCTGTGTATGGCGGTCGCGATCTCCGGGAATGTCGCTCCGAGACGGTCACCACGCCAGACATAGACGGTGCTGCCGGGAGGAACCCGACGCAGCAGGTTCTGCCATTCGTGCCGGCCCGACGGCCAATCGCCGTCGTCATCGACAAACATCTCTTGGACTAACCCTCTGAGAGCCTTGAGCTGTGGCTCAGCCGGAACAACGCTGTCTACCCGCACGTAGCCCCATCGCGTGTGCATGACAACAGCGTAGAGATGGGCGGCACTGTGCGCCCTTGTTGGATGCCGCTACCTGCTCGGGCGCGCCGGTGTCAGTTAGTCTTCGGCGGGCCGCGACAGCCACATCGCAATCTCCAAAGCCTTGGCGTCGCGGACGTGGGCCCGTACGGCACGGCCCTAGCGTCGTGCCTTCGCTTGTCGAGTGCGCATGTGTAGCCGTGCTGGCCGGCGAGGTCGCCAATGGCATCTCCACCGACCTCGCAGCCCTACTGGGTGTTGAAGAAGACGATCGGCGTCTAGCCCTCCTCCCGTGAGCACTCGAGCATCTAGTCCACCAGGGAGGCGTCCAGCTCTATCCAGCCTCTGCTTTCAAGGTTCGCGTCGTCGCGCGCGGCGCGAGCAACTGCCGTACGTCCTTTCACGGGTGCCTCTGTCATGCCGTCTTCTTGAGCTCGTCAGTGAGCCACCGGCGGTACTGGATCCGCTTCAGAATCGCCATCAGGCTGTCGCGGCTGGCATCCTTGAACAGCACCTCCATGGCCTCGCCGTAGCTCTTCTGCGCCTCGAGGGCAGAGTCGAGGAACGAGCCGAGCACCTCGTCGTCGGCGCCGTAGAAGTCAGAGTCGGTGTTGTGCTTGGCCTTCTCCACGAGGTCATCGTTGCGCTTGGACTTCAGCAGCGTATGCTCGATCGCCGCGATGCGGTCCTCCTCGGCCAGGTCGGTGCCGGCGAAGATGGTGTTGATGTGATCGAGGATCTCCTCCCACCCAGCGCCGTCCGACTCGCGGAGCTGGCCGCCGCCGAGGGCCGTAAGCGGGTTCAGCGGGGTGGTCTCGGACTTCTCCAGCTCGATGGTCGCGGCACCGTCGGTGGAGATGCGGTGGTGGGTCATCACGACCGCGGAGAGGTCCACCCCGACGAAGCGGGCCTCGACGCGGATGGTCTGGGCGAGGGCGCGGTAGAAGATCGCGCGCTTCTCCAGGTCGGTGTCGGCGTAATCGACGATCTGGGACAGGAACTCATACGCCTTGACGTAGCTGTTCAGGTCCGAACGGAACATCTCCAGCCGGTCGAGCTCCTCGGTGTCCTCGTCCAACTGGGCATCGCGCCAGGCGTCTTGGAAGCGGTGCCGGGCTGGCGAGACGGCAGAGGCGAGGGCGTCGTTGCTGCCCTGAGCGATGGTCGCGACAGCGGCTGCCTCGATCTCCTCGTCGGTGTACATCCCGGACTGGTCCAGCTTAGTGGCCACCTGGTGGACAAGATTGGGGTCAGTGCTCTCCAACAGGGAAGCGCCGCGGTAGTACGGCTCGAACGAAGCGAGGATCTCGTCGGGGTTGTTGACGAAGTCGAGAACGTAGACCTTGTCTTTGCCGGGGTGGGTTCGGTTTAGCCTGGAGAGGGTCTGGACGGCCATGACGCCGGAGAGTCGCTTGTCGACGTACATCGCGCACAGGAGGGGCTGGTCGAAGCCGACCTGATACTTGTTGGCGACGATGAGCACCTGGTATTCGGGACCGTTGAACGCGTCGGCGACCTTCCGGCCGCGCAGGCCCGGGTTCATGGTCGTCTCGGTCACCGGCTCCGGGGCGGTCTCAGGGTCTTCGACAGTGCCTGAGAACGCGACCAGCGCCTTGAGGCCGTAGCCCTTCTCGGTGATGTAGGCCTCGAGGGCCTTCTGGTACCGGACCGCCTCCTTGCGGGAGGAGGTCACGACCATGGCTTTGGCATGCCCGTCGAGCAGGTGGGCGATGTTGACTCGGTAGTGCTCGACGATGATCTTGACCTTCTGGCTGATGTTGTACGGGTGCAGCCTCACCCACTGCATCAGAGACTGCAGTGCCCGGGACTTGTCGACCTTCTCGGAGTCGTAGTCCTGGCCGTCATGGACGAGCTTGAAGGCGACCTTGTAGGGCGTGTAGTTCTTCAGGACGTCGAGGATGAAGCCCTCGTCGATGGCCTGGCTCATGGAGTACCGGTGGAACGACTGCGGCTTGCCGTGGGCGTCAGGCCGGCCGAAGAGCTCCATCGTCTTGCCCTTGGGGGTGGCGGTGAAGGCGAGGTAAGAGATGTTCTTCGCCGCGGCCCGCTGGGTCATCTCCGCGGCCAGGATCGCCTCGGTGTCGACCTCCCCGCCGTCTGCCAGGGCGTCGAACTCCTCGGGGGAGAGGACGTCACGGAGCTTGGCGGCGGTCTGCCCGGTCTGGGAAGAGTGCGCCTCATCGGCGATGACTGCGAAGTTGCGGCCCACCAGCGCCTTGGACCTGCGGATAGCTTCCAGCGCGAAGGGGAACGTCTGGATCGTCACCACCACGATCGGGGTGCGTGAAGTGAGAGCCTCGACGAGCTGTGTCGATTTCGCAGCATGCGGGCTGTCTTCGTCGCCGACGGAGACGACCTGGGAGCGCTTGTGCTCGATCTGGAACATCGCCTGCGCCATCTGGTAGTCGAGCACTGTGCGATCCGTGACGACGATGACGGAGTCGAACACCTTGTTGTTGTCCGCATCGTGCAGCGCGGCGAGGCGGTGCGCGGTCCAGGCGATGGTGTCGGTCTTCCCCGAGCCGGCAGAGTGCTCGATCAGGTACCGGCTCCCGGCGCCCTCCTCGCGGGCGGCCGCGACCAGCTTCTCGACGGCCTGGAGTTGGTGAAACCGCGGGTAGCGGATGGAGACGGAGGTCTTCGGCTTGCCGGTGACCGGGTCGGTCTTCCGCTCTTTCTTGACCATCATGTACTTCGTCACGATGGTCAGCCAGGTGTCCCGATCCAGGATGTCCCGCCAGAAGTAGGCCGTGTCCGAGCCGGTCAGGTCCGGCGGATTGCCAGCCTTGTCCTGGTAGCCCTTATTGAACGGCAGGAAGACAGTCTTGTCGCCAGCGAGCTTTGTCGTCATCGAGACCACGTTGTTGGTAAGGACGAAGTGGACCAGCGCACGGGCGCCGAAGGTCAGCAGCGGCTCGTTGCGATCCTTGCCCGGGTCCGTGGGCTGACGGGATTGGGCGTACTGCACCTCGCCCTGGGCGACGGACTGGGTGAAGTCGGTCTTGATCTCGATAGTGGCGACCGGGATGCCGTTGACGAACAGCACCAGGTCGATGGACCGGTTCGGGCGCGCGACGGAGTAATGCACCTGCCGCATCACGCGCAGGCGAACCTTGGCGTAGCGGTCAAGCGTAGCTGGGTTCATCGTGTCGGCTGGCTTGGCCTGGCACATCTCGAACTTCGCCGAGACGTGCTTGACCGAGGTGCGCAGCACCGCCAACGTGCCCCCACCGTTGTCCAGCGGGGTGTCCAGGACGCCGGTGATGGTGTCCAACAGCCGCTCGAAGTCCTTTCCCTGCTTCGCCGGCGGGTCGGCCGGGCGCACGACCTTCTCGAACGTCTCGCGCTGGGTGTCCTCCAGCCAGCCGCGGATGTCTGCGGGGAAGATTGCCCGAACCTTGTCGTATCCGGTGTCATCAGGCGAGTACAGCCACCCTTGGTGGGCTAGGTACTCGGCCATCTCCGTCTCGAACGTCGCCTCCTTATGGGCCGAGGTCATGCGTGAGCTCCCTCCAGGTCGCGCTCGACCTGCTCGATCCCGGAACGAACGTCGAGCCGACCCGTTACCGCTGCGCTGATCAGCGCAGCCCGGCGCTCCTTCATCAGCGCAATGGACTCCTGCGCCTTCGCGATCATCGCGTCAATGCGCGCCGTCGTGACATCTAGATGGGCGACGATTTCAAGCTGCTCAGAGTGCGAGGGCACAGGAAGCCGGAGCGAACGGATCTTCTCCTGGTTGATATTTGGCTGACCGCCACCTGAGGCCAGATAGATGAGGTGATCCCGCACAGCGAGCAGGGAGTAATAAACGAACGCCGGTGAGACACCACCCTGCGGTTCGGCAAGTGCGCAGCACGCCTGGTTCACGCAAGCAGTCACGCCAAGTACGCCGAGCCGGCCGATCGTGGCGCCATACATGGCAATGATTAGCGTGCCAGGGGCGTACAGACGGAGCACAGATGAGCCGAGTAACGTCTCTCTCGAAACGGACCGTTCGGTTGAGGTGATCACGGATTCGCGAAGCTCTCCAGTCGTGACCCAGTAGTGGTCGCCATCGTCAAGGAGGTCCTCATTCGCTGGCGTCGTACCGCTACCGATCGTGCGGAAGAGCAGGGAGATCCGACGCATCGCCCAATCACCGGGGATATCGCCGGACCAGAGTTCGCCTGAGTCCTTGAGGGTTCGATTCGGACGCAAGCCCTTCGTGACGGCATACAGGACAGCAGCCTTGCGACGCTCCGTCAGCAGCGCGACGAGTCGCAGCTGTGAGCCGACCATCGCGTCGATCTGCCCGATCTCCCGATCTAAGAAGTCGGCGATCGTGCGCTGCTCCTCAACGGCGGGGAACGGCGCCCTGACCTCGGCCACTTTCTCTGCCGTGAAATGCGGAATTGTCGCTGTGTTGACGAGCAGTTCGGTCTCTCCGGAGGCGAGGGACCTCTGAAGCACGTAGTTGACGAACCGGCCCGCGGCCTTGTCGGCGCCTGCGCGAACGCGGTTGATGGAGTTTTGAAAGCCCCATCCGGGACGATCCGATTGCAGGACGGCGCTGCGACCGTAACCGGCACCGCCTTCAACGACCACGACGTCGCCAGAGCACAGGTCGAGTTCCGCGAGCTCGTCCGGGCGGAACCACATGGTCTTGTCGTCGACGTCAATGATGCGGCCGTCCGGTTGAACGTGTGCCGCCCTGAGGTACGAAGCTTCGACATCGCCCTCGTTCGCAGGCTGGGGCTGGACCATCTTGCCGAGCTTGATCGAAGCCACACGCTTGAGCGGGAGTACTGGCCACCCGTCGGGGCAGGGGCCGCTCATGCCTTGACCTCCGCGAAGAGGTCCTCGATCTCGCCGATAACGCGCTGGATGTCGGCGTCGATCTCGGCGAGCGGACGGGGCGGGACGTACTTGTAGAAGTGGCGCGTGAAGGGGATTTCATAGCCGATCCTGGTCTTCTCGCGGTCGATCCAAGCTGCGGGGACATGCGGCTTGACCTCGCGGTTGAAGTAGGCGTCGATGTCCTGGTCGAGGGGAACGTTCTCGGTGTCGCGCAGCGACGGGTCGGGCTCGATGCGTCCCCGCGCACCGGTGACGGTCTCAGCCTCCCGATCGGGCTCGGAGAGGGCCTGGATTAGGGCTTTGCGAACCGCCGGCTTGAGCGTGACGCCTGCGGCACCGAGCGCGGGGCCGAGAACCTGCTCGAAGGCGGCTTGGTTGGTCCAGACCGGCGTGGCGTCGACCGAGCCGAGGGCGGCCCTAAGCGCGGTCAGGGTGCCGCCGTCGAGCTTGGCGATCGCCCTGGCTGTGAGGGCCTTGTCGATCCGGGACGGGTGGGCGGAGAAGTTCAGTCGCAGCGGGCGCTCGACCGTGATGGTCCGGTAGCCGAAGTCCTCGTTTCGGTAGACCTTGGAGAACTTGGGGTCTGCGTCCTCGAACGCGCCGTAGAGCCGCACGATCGTGGCGATGTCGTCCTCGGAGAGCATCCGGCGCTTGGCGCCGAGGGACTTTCGCATCTTCACCCACATCGACGTGGCGTCGATCAGCTGGACCTTGCCCTCACGCTCGGACGGCTTCCGGTTGGTGAGCACCCAGACGTAGGTGGAGATACCCGTGTTGTAGAACATCTCGGTCGGCAGGCCGATTATCGCCTCGACGAGGTCGTTCTCCAGCAGCCACCGGCGGATCTCCGACGGCCCGGAGCCGGCACCGCCGGTGAAGAGAGGGGAGCCGTTGAGGACAATGGCTGCACGGCCGCCGCCCTCGGCCTTGGGCCGCATCTTCGCGACCAGGTGCAGCAGGAAGAGCATCGAGCCATCCGATACGGGCGGCAGGCCGGGCGCGAAGCGGCCGAACTCGCCGCGGGCCTGCTCGGCGCGTACGGCCTTCTCCTGGACCTTCCAGTCCACGCCGAAGGGCGGGTTGGACAGGCAGTAGGTGAAGGTGCGGCTCTCGTGGCCGTCGTTGACGAGGGTGTCGCCGTTGATGATGTTGTTGACGTTCTGGCCCTTGATGAGCATGTCCGCCTTGGCCATCGCATAGGACTCGGGGTTGAGTTCCTGTCCGGCGAGGGTCAGCTTGGCGTCGGGGTTGAAGTTGCGCAGCCACTCATCTGCCACGGACAGCATGCCGCCCGTTCCGGCAGTGGGGTCGTAAACCTGGCGCAGGACGTGCGGCTGGCTCAGGGCCTCGTCGTCGGCGGTGAAGAGCAGTTCGACCATGAGCTTGATGACCTCGCGCGGGGTGAAGTGCTCACCCGCGGTCTCTTTGCTCGACTCCATGAACCGTCGGATGAGTTCCTCGAAGAGCGTGCCCATCTCGGTGTTGGTGACCCGGTCCGGGTGGACGTCGAGGTCGGCGAAACGCTTGGTCACCATCGCGAGCAGGTCAAAGCCGTCGAGGTCGCGAATAGTGTCGTAGAAGTCGAACTTCTCGAAGATCTCGCGCGTCTCCGGGTCGAACCCGTCGAGGTAGTCCTTCAGGTTCGCCGCCAGCTGCGCGGGGTCGCCGAGGTTGCGCAGTGAGTACTGCGAGGTGTTGTAGAACTGCTGACCCGCAGCCTTGCGCAGCTGCGCCTGGGCGAGCATCTCTGGCTTGCCACCGGCCTCGCCGGCCGCCTGGAGCACCTGCTGCTTCGCCGGACGCAGCACGGCATCGAGTCGTGCCAGCACCGTGAACGGCAGGATCACCGTGCCGTACTGCTTCGGCTTGTAGGGCCCTCGCAGCAGGTCGGCAATGCTCCACACGAATCCAGCGTTGGGTGCTGTCACAACCACTCCTCGATCGACCACGCGGTCTCTATCCCGCGCCGCTGCGCGTCAGCCCTCCGCACTCGGGAGGGATGGGATAAGCGTCTCACCCAGGTCTGACCTCCTGAGACGTTTCCACCCTGACGTGTCCGTTCTTCGAAGATTGGCGGTCGCGGGGGTCCTCATGCGGGCACCCCGCGCTCGATCAGTGAGCCCGGGGGTTGGCAATCGACTCCGCCAGTCGCGGCTCGAAGGCGCATCCTCGCGGCTCCGTGACTGAAGGCCCATCAACCTAGTGCTTGGCTCGCCAGCCGCATCACCGTGTTCGGCCGGATAGGGTACCGCCGGTGATCCTTGCCGCGTCATCTTCTGTCCCACCGGTGCCCGGCCCAGCCGACTCGACATCACCTCCCGGTGCACCACCCGCTCAGCCAAGCCCCACCGAAGCAACCCCACCGCCATCCACACCATCTCCAGTCCCGACTGAAACCTTCCAGCCCCCATCCCCTGGATCCACGGTGGTCGGTCCAGCTGACCCCGTATATGACGTCATCGTCCAGTCCGATGCGCTCGACTATTGGACTGCATTCGGGACGGTCGCGGCCGTTCTCGTCGCTCTTACCTTCGGTGCCGTTGAACTTTTCCGGTGGAGTCGTGAACGGGGCGAGCGTAGACGCGACCAAGCACAGCACATCGCCGCGTGGCGGGAGGTGTTCGTCGATGGACCGAATAACGACACGGATGTCTATAGCGTGAAGACGCATATGGCTAATACCTCAGCCCTGCCGGTATTCGACGCGCGGTTCTACTACACGTCGTTCGTCCACGACGAGGATGATTGGGTCGAGCGCACGTGGAACGAGGCGGCCTTGCTGCCTGGTCAGCACGTGCACACCGACTGGGAGCACCAACAGGGCAACCCTGGTGGCGGACGATTGGTCGAAGTGACGTTTCGAGACGCAGCCGGTCGGTGGTGGAGAAGGGACCGGGAAGGGACGCTTACAGAACTATCGGCAAAGCCGCCCGGAAAGTGACGAGTCGAGCGAAGGCGTCAAGGGTCGCAGACTGGCGAGCATGTCTCGGCACCTGAAGGCCACCACCTGTCTCGCTCGGACCCGCGGGTCGAAACACTTGGCAATGCAGTCGCCCCACGCGGCGGTCAAGGCGATCGAGGTGGCAAGGTGCCGGCGAGCACGCCGCGGACATTGGCATACCGGGCGATCGCCGTCGTTGGGGCGCCCGCAGTGGCAGACCCCAACCTTGACCGTGTGTGCCTACCTCGCCAGGGCACCCTCGTCTTTGCCAGGCGCGACACCGGGCCTTCGGCCGCGTTCATGAGCGCGGACGGCGAGTACAAGTACCGCCTCCGCGTCGGCGCGGAGCACGTGCCGACGATTGTCGAGGCGCTCGGTGGTCAGCCCGGTGACGACGTGCTTGCGCTGCTCGAAGGCGCCGGCGAGAACATCGTTCGCGGGGGGATGAGCGGCACTGGCTCGACGACCTCGGGATCGATGCCGAGTACGTCGGCTGAACCAGCCAGTGGAATGAATGAGCGTCATTCTCGGTCCATGGCGTCCGGAACGCCAATAGGGTTCCAGCCATGGCGATCACAACCCTGAACATTGCGGGCACCACGTGGACGGTCAACGCTTCGCTGAAGCGGTTCGCCGGCTACCCACGAAAAACTCCGATCCGGTTCGACTACCCATTGCGCGGTGAGCACGGCGTAATCTCCAATGAGGACATCGCTCGGACCCATGCTGTGAGCTCGCGGATCTCGCACGCGGAGCGTGACTACTTCATTGACAGGGCGGCCGACGCGCCGTGGATCGCTCAGGAAGCCGACCTCGCAGACGCTGATCCGAACGAACGAGGCGGGCTGTTCGACGCCATGACGGACTTGTTCTGGCACTTTGAGGAGCACGCTCCATCAGGTGTTGCCTTCGCGAAGATCTCTAAGGTTCTGCACCTCAAGCATCCCGCGGCGTTCCCGATCATCGACAAGCGCGTAAAGGCTGCCTACCGGCCCGCCGCGAAGGCACTCAATGAGACTCACCCTGAGTTGGGGTGGCGGAGGCGCACCTGGATCGCCGTTCGACGTGATCTGATCAGTGCAAGGGCCAACGGAGCGATGAGCGAGTTACGCACGGCGGTTAAGAATTATGAGTCCGACGACGTCGCAAAGCGGCACCGCGTTAGGAAGATGGCGCAGCTCACCGACCTGCGCCTGCTGGATATCCTCACCTGGTAGCGGCGGCGTGGGTCGACGCGTGTTGGGACACAGTGAAGCGCTCGACTAATGCCGCTGGCGCTCGATGATTTCTAGGAGGTCCCGCACCCCAGCATTAGTTCTTCGTGAACGCGCACGTAGAACATCTTGACCATATTCGGGCGTGTGCGATCGGAGCCCAATCTCGCGCGCTACTACCAGTCCATAGGTGACAACGCTACAGCGCGCTCGGGTCCGGAGCGGAGTGTCCGACATCAAAGCGCTTCTGCCATACCGCAACTTGCCCGCTCGACACCCTTCCTCCGGAAACGCGGCCGCCTTGGTTTGCGCGCCAGACACCCTTTCGCTGACCCATGTGCGTCCTTCATGCGGAATCCGTCCGGAAGATGCGCCAGCACCCTAGAGTGCTACGTGTCGGCCTGGCATAGACGCCAGCTCACCCCTCCCCCATCACAAGATCAGGAATCAGACCGATGCGACGCAAAATTCTTGCCTTCGCTGCTACAGGTGCCCTCGCAGCCACGACCGTGCTCGCCGGCGGACAAGCGGCCCTCGCTAAAGGCGGCGAGATCGGCGGCACTGGTAACCAGTACTTCCTCTCCGACACCTTCTCCACGAAAGCGAACGTCGAGTTCACTTACGGTCACGAGTCCGATGAGGTCTTCGTAGGTGATTGGGACGGAAACGGCACGGATACGCTTGCGCTGCGCCGCGGTGCGACCTTCTACATCCGCAACTCCAACGCCGGTGGCCCTGCCGACAAGGTCGTGACCTACGGGCGGGCGGGCGACACCGTCCTCGTGGGCGACTGGGACGGAAACGGCACGGACACGTTCGCCGTCCGGCGTGGTGCGGTGTACCACGTGAAGAACTCTCTGACCGGTGGGAAGGCTGACCAGGAGGTCGTCTACGGTCGGGCCGGTGACGCTGTCCTGGTGGGTGATTGGGACGGGAACGGGAGAGATACCTTCGCTGTGCGTCGCGGTGCCGAGTACCACGTGAAGAACTCCATTGCGCCTGGCAAGGCGGATCAGGTGGCCGTCTACGGCCGCTCCGGCGATGACGTTTACGTGGGTGACTGGAACGGCGACAACAAGGACACCTTCGCTGTCCGGCGTGGTGCCGAGTACTTCATCGCTAACGCGATCCGCGCCGGCAAGGCAGACCGGACAGTGGTGTACGGGCGGGTCAACGACACGACGTTGGTTGGTGACTGGAACGGTGACGGCGTCGACTCGCTCGGCATTCGCCGCCCGGTCCCTGCACCAACGCCGGAACGGCCTGAGCCGGATCCGCATGCACCGCGGCCGTCATCGCCTGACTTGGACTGCCCGGACTTCTCGTCCTGGGCAGAGGCGCAGAACACCCTCAACTACTGGAAGGCCCAGGGTCTCGGCGACGTCCATCGGCTTGATGCAGACAACGACGGGATCGCGTGCGAGTCGTACTTCGACGTCTGACCTGGCAGGACAGCAGTGAACGGAACGGCGGGGCACTCACAGGTGGGTGCCCCGCCGCCAACATTTGGGAGTGTGAACGTGAGAGCACGGGCAGGAGCGGTCGCGGCGGCCGCCACGGTCATGGCAATGGCGGGTGTGCTGGTTGGGGCACCGGCTGCGACTGCGAAGGGCGGCGAGGTCGGCGGCACCGGCAGCAGCTACTACCTCTCAGACACGTTCTCCACGAAGGCGAACGTTGAGTTCACCTACGGTCGCCCAGGTGACGAGGTGTTCGTCGGTGACTGGGACGGTGACGGCCGCGACACCCTCGCGATTCGCCGCGGCGCGACCTTCCATGTCCGCAACACCAACACCACCGGTGGTGCCGACTACACGTTCACCTACGGACGTCCCGGTGACATCGTCCTCGCTGGCGACTGGAACGGTGACGGCCGCGACACCCTTGCCGTCCGTCGCGGCCCGGTCTATCACGTGAAGAACACACTCACCGGTGGCCCAGCCGACCAGGAAGTCGTCTACGGGCGGGCAGGTGACGCGGTCCTCGTGGGTGACTGGAACGGTGACGGCACTGACACTTTCGCTGTCCGCCGTGGCGCCGAGTACCACGTGAAGAACTCAATCGCCCCCGGCAAGGCGGACAAGGTCGCCGTCTACGGGCGGCCCGGCGACAGCGTGTACGTCGGCGACTTCGACGGCGACACCCTCGACACCTTCACCGTCCGTCGCGGAGCTCAGTACTTCATCGCCAACCAGATTCGTGCCGGGGAAGCGGACCGGACGGTCGTGTATGGGCGGTCGACGGACACCACGATGGTCGGTGACTGGAACGGCGACGGTGTCGACTCCCTCGGAGTTCGCCGTGACGTCCAGCCGGCGCCTGTCCAGCCGCCGGACGGTCCGGGTGGGTCGTCCGAGGCTGCGCAGGCCCTTGCCGCACTGGACCGGATCGACGTCGCCACTTCGTTGGCTGGCGGGTACGACCGAGACCGGTTCGGATCCGGGTGGGCAACCACTAATGGGTGCGACACCCGCAACCGTGTCCTCAACCGCGACCTGATCAACATCAGCCACCGTGCCGGGACCAGCGGGTGCATCGTGGAGACCGGCACACTCCAGGACCCGTACACCGGAAAGACGATCAACTTCGTGCGGGGTGTCGGCACATCCAACGCGGTTCAGATCGACCACGTCGTCGCCGTCGCGTCAGCGTGGCGACTGGGCGCGAACGCTTGGACTGACGCTGAGCGGCGGGCGTTCTACAACGACTTGGACAATCTACTGGCCGTGGATGGGCCGACGAACTCATCGAAGGGCGACAGCACCCTCGGCGAATGGCAGCCGCCCAACAGTGCAGCCCACTGTGCGTACGCGATCACCTACATCGAGGTGACCTACGAGTACGACCTCGCCCTGACCTACGGCGACGTCGCCTATGCCCGCGAACTTCTACCAACTTGCTGATGTCAGACGCTGGACGGATCCCGCTGTATCATTCCTGGCCGCTATACCGCGGAGCTGCACAAGACGGCACACTTGTTACGGTCGAGGCGATCGTGAACTCGCACGTCGCTTCCAGGACGGCCGAGGCGAACGACATGAGCCATAACGGCCCTGAGGCCGGCGGTGCCAGGGGCGCGCAATCGTGCGTCGATCAGGTCGGGAACTACGGCTCCCTCTAGTCGAAATGCGCACTGTTGCGACGACTACTGGGATAATGACGGGTATGCATATCACTCGCGTATTTCGGCGACGGCGATGAGTCCGCCGGGTGGTGGATGGTATCCGGACCCCGCGAGCGACATCGGATTGCGCTACTGGACGGGAAGCCACTGGACGGCTGAAACTCGTCCGTCGCCAGCCGCTCTCCATCCAGAGCTGCTGCCCCCAAACCCCGCCACCCGAGTGCAGGGGCGCCGCAAGGGCATGCACCCAATCCTCGCAGGGGTCTTGGGCGCAATCGGTGGCTGGCTCACAATCGGCACAGTCTTGGGGATGACCTTCACGGCATTTCGGCCGACCGTCGAGATGGGTGCACTTGGCAGTCTTTTGGGTCTGCTCGTCGGAGCGACCCTTGGGGCCGGATGGGCCTTCGAGAGGCGGTCGAAGGTCCGAACGGCTGCTGATCGGCACTTGGACCGCAGCCGTCGGACGCAGTAGCGAGTGGAAGGTTCGAGTGTCGCGCGTGTCGCAAGAGCGCCGTCGTCCGGACCCGTCAGTCCTGCTTACGTCGCGGCAGCGGGACGACCTCCAGCGTCGCCAGATCGAGGATGACGGCGTCTCCGGTTTTGTCGCCGTCCATGCCGAGGCTTTCCACGCGGGTGGTGCCACCGTCGCCACGCTCAAACTGGTGCGTGCGTCTCTGGTGCCAGTGACCGTGCATGAGTAGCGACGGCGTGGTCCGGTTGACCGCTTGGGTGACCAGCTCCCGGGTGCGATCGGCGCGATGTCCCGCCGGTAGGCCGAAACCGGACAGCAGTGGCACACCGAGCGGCGCCTCGTGCGTGAGCAGCACATCGAGAGGTTCTTCACCGAGGAGGTCGACCTCGTCCTGGGTAGGCTCCTCGTCGGGCCACCAGTCGAGGCGTAGCTCCCGAGCGTCCTGGTCGATCGAGTAGGCACCGCCGAGCACCCCAAACGTGCAGTTTCCGGCGGGGAAGCGGTGCCCGTTCGGAGCCCACCAGATCCGGTCCGTCAGCGCCCCGAAGCCAGAACGCAGTCGAGGCAGTTTCTTCAGCGCCGGCCAGACGTCATGGTTCCCGCCAATGAAGACCAGGTGGACGCCGCGTGCCGCGAGTCGGCGGTCCAGCTTTCGCTCGAAATGGCCGCCGTCACCGGGCCACAGCGCGCCGAAGTCGCCGAGTTGCAGGATGAGATTCAGTCCGTGAAACGCGGCTCGGTCGACGAGCTCGGTCGCCCAGCCCAGGTTGCCGTGCAAGTCGCCGGCGACGACGACGCGGCCACCTAGCGAAACCGAAGTGGGCATGGTGCTCATCGACGGAGGCTAGCGGCCAGGCCCCGACATGATAGTGAAACAGCGGCGGGCGCCTTCGCCGCCCACCACCACGAAGGCCCCATGGACACAGACGACACGTTGGGTCAGCCCCTGCCGTCTGAGGCACTCGCCGCGCACCTGCTCGAAGTACTTGCTCGAAGTACAGTTGCTGCATGCTCACGGAGCGTCTCGCCCCCGCGCCTTCGGTTCGGTCGCTCGAGGTGAGGGCCACTCCGGAGGCGACCTCAACCTCCTGGTGCGGTTCAGTCGCTGGCATGTGTATGGACCCGGGAGGGCTAGTACAAGTACGCGGCACTCGATCTTCTCAAGTCGTGGGTCGCCGGTGGCAGAGTTGCCGTATGGAGATTCCGCGCGGCCTTCGAGATCTCTCCGTCGACCAACTGACCGAGTTCGGAATCGACGGCCTCCACGTCGGCGTGTTCTACCAGCAGCAGATGTGGACCGACCGCTGGGCCGTTGCGCACCCGATCGACGCAATGGGGCATGCCTATAGACGCAATGCCATCATGCACTTGCTCGACCACGCCGAGAACTTCCACGGGTCGATGGTCCGGCACATCCTCTGTGACCGGATCGAGAGCATCGCCTACGGCACGCCCGAGCCCGAGCCTCTGCCCCGTGATCCGATCGAGTGGCTCGAGGCAACGCCGCTGATGCGCCGGCTGCGCGAGCTCGAACCGGGCGCGCCAAGACGCCGTTCGCCGGCAGTGAGACCCTGATGGGGATCGAGGCATGGTGGCGACAGGCCGAGGTCGACGCCCGAGCGGCCGCGAACGACCCGCAGGACCGGGCCGAGGTCGCTTCGGTGCTGCGCGACCTCGCAGCTACAGGTCCACCCGCAGTGGCGCACGATACTCGGACTATGGAGCGCCTCGACCTGAGGATCGAGCGCGGCATCTTTGTGATTCGATCCGAGTCCGACACCGTCTATCTCGTCGACATACGAAGCCTTCCCAGGGTGATGCGCCTGACCGGGCCGCGGACGCACTCGCGTGGGTGGTGGGACGATCAATGGGCACCGCTGGTAAAGGTCTTCTCATCCCCGGACGGCGAGACCACCGAAGCAGGCATCATCCGGGTGGGCAGGAGGGCGACATATGTTGCAGACCCCGGAGGCATGGCCGATCCCAACGAGCACTGGTGGGCCTCCAGAGTGGTCTCAAGTATCGAGCAGCTGACCGACGAGGAACTCAGCGAGCTTCTTGCTGAGCGCGGAGTGCAATAACGGCGGCGGCTTCGTCTTTCAACCCCGCATGGCATCAAAGACGGGTTTTCATCTGGACCAGCCCAGCTCACCACCGTCGGGTCTTTGCGCAACTGGATGATGTCGATGATCGCGAAGGCACGCTCGCTTGACACCTGAAGCGGTGAGTGCCGCAAAGGGGAGTATCTCCTACCGCCGAGCCCTCACGGATGAGGCATCCCGCCAATTTGCCCCTGTGATACCGGGCCCAGAACTCTTCGAGAATTGACCAAGCCATCGTGTCGGCACGCGGGTCGACCATGATGTTCCCCGGCACGACGCTGTCCGCTGGCATTCGTGCTCTTGACTCCGGGCCCATCGAGGCCCGGTTGGCTTCGTAGCCGCTGCCCTGCCGGTCTAGTTCGTTGCGCACACCCACGACCACGAGCGGTCGTTAAGCTCGACTATGTCTTTCAGCGACTGGCCAGCGGCGTAGTGCCCTGCGACGAACTCGGCCAATTCGCGGCGGAGCTTCGGGTTCGGCACATAGTGGTTCGTGCCAGCAGACCCGGCAGCGGCTCGAGGACCTTCCGCCGGGGGCATGGCATGGCCGCACGATGGCACGTCTCCCGGACCGGTCATGCGGGCGCTGATCCGTCGATGAAAGCCCTGGCGGCGCCGATCACCTCGGCGCTCCTCAGGTCTCGAACCGCCGAGACCGGTGTGGCACCGAGCCGATGGTTCGCCCCGACCAGCCACGCGAGGGCAACATTCCTCCCCTCAGCCTCGGAGAGCAGGTGCCAGACGCGGTATCCCAGTCTGAGCTGCTCCACAGCGGTCGAGCCGGGCATTGGCCCATCCGCCGTGGCCCACTTGGCGGGCAGGCCGTGATCTTTCGTCCCGGTCATCGTCTGCACGAGCGTGGGGCCGACGTTCCCGTTCAAGATCCGCACGAGATCACGGATCTCTAGTCCGTCACCATCGGCAGTCACAAGACTCACCACTCCTTGTCGTTGTCCAAGAGCGTCCGCCGCCCCTACTCGGTGACAGTGTCGGTGACCTCATCATCCTTGCCGCTGCGCTCAATGGCCTCGTTGATCTGCCCAGTGTGGGCCGCCGAAATCAGGCGGAGCTTCTCCCGCAGGGCCCAAGTAGTCCAGTGCCGCCATCAGCACGGCAGCACGTCGTCCACTCCGGGTGATGGCTATCGGCTCGCGCGTCGTCTCGACCTCGTGGACCAGCACATGGTGGACCAGCACATGAAGGCGCGCGAGCGCCTCCGTCAGTGTCACCTCGCGCATGGCTTGGTCCATACAGCGAGGCTACTGACGTGCGGCCGATTACGGCAGGAGGGCACAGCTACTTACGGGCATCGCGGGCTACCGTAGTCATCATGGAGACCAAGGTGGTCAGCGTGACGCACAAAGAGGTCGAAGCGGCTCGCCTGCGAATCGTGTGCGACCTGGCCCGTGAGCACGAGACGCCGCCGTGGGTCACCAAGCTGGCGACCGCGAAAGGCTCGAGTCCGTGGGAGCCGCCGAAGGTCGTCCCGCTTCGCGTGCGGGAGCGTCGTGCGCGCTGGAATGCACGGATCGACAGTGCCGCCTGGCTGGCATTGATTGGCGGGCTGGTGCTCTTGGTCGTCGCGCACGGCATTATCGCCCTCGCCGAGCTCGGGGTGATCCGGTGATGGAAATGTTGCCCGAGGGTGCGACCGGCGAGTGGTTGATCACCACCGAGAACGGAAGCCGGTACCTGCTGGATCTCGACTCCTCCACCGTCGTCCGGTACGCCGCGACCGCCCAGCCTCACGTGCTGCTGCGCAGGGACGACGAGGCGCTGCCGCTTATCGACCGCCCCGAGGTGGTCGTCGGTCGACCGACGAGCTTCGTCCTCGCTGGCTTGCGCAGTGGGGCCCACACCTACCGGCAGACCAGTTACATCACCGACATCGAACCGGCTCCGCCCTCCTGGGCGCCCCCTGGCGGGGATGACGGCTACCGGTGGGTCGTCTGCGAGTCGCAGAACCTCATCGCCACCGACCTCGAGGGAGAGTCCAGGCCGCAGCCGTTCCAGCTCGAGGGCGGCAAGGTGCGCCCCGACGTAGGCGCCGTGAACGAACTCTTGGCCGCGGCTGGGCTAACTGCCCGTGGGGCAGCGCGTTGGTGGCTCGCCCCGACGTCATGGCTCTCCGGTGAGACACCACTACACCTGATCGATGTTGCGCCGGGGCGGGTTCTCGTAGCCGCCCGGCGGTTCACAGCACCGAATCCAAACATGAGCCGCTCTCGGCTCTAGCGAACGGCAAGCTATGCGAACCACAGCGTCGACCTCGGCACCGCGGTCACGATGAGCGACCTCGGCCAGACGAAAGGTGCAATCGGCGGGCTCGTCCAACGTGACCGACGGGGGGCAGAGTGTGACATCGAACGCCTTACCGGACATCTGCTGTCGGTCATGAACCACCGCGGTGACTTCCGGCTCTTCGCGAAGGAGGTCCTCCGCGCTGGTGTAGAGGACTCCGCTACCGCCCTGGCGCGCGCCGATGAGTGCTGGCAATTCCCGCGAGGTGGGGACGAGCCGTCGGCGCTGGCGACCGACACGGTCATGACGCTCGCGCTCGGCGCTGGCGCTGATGGCCTGATCCGGGACACCATTCGCCGACTGCTCGCTGATCTGGTCTGGGCGATTGTGCTGAACGCACCGGCCGTCCCGACCTCACTGCGGTTCCGCAACGTCGACGCCGAGCCCTCAGACCCGGTCGAGACATGGCCACAGGAGGCAATGCTCGCAGCCGTCGAACGTGGGTTGCTGCCGGACTGGTGCAGGATCGCGACGGCGCTGCACAAGAGCCCGCACGGCGATGTCGCGGTCGCACTCAAGCAGGCAATTGAGACGGCCGAAGGAGACAACGGCGGTGCGGCGGTCATGCAGATCGTGCTGGAGCGCGCGCGGCGCTGATCGGCGAAGCCGGCCTCGGAGTCGTACCTAAGCGGGCGGCTCGTCCGGCGACTACTGGAACGCCCAAGCGACGAAGTCCGCGCTGGCGAGGTAGGCGAGCTTGTAAGGAGCGTCGACCGCACCTTGCCGGGTTCGGAGGTCGCTACTCAGTGAATCGCTCCGCTGCCTGGGTCAATGCGGCGGAACGTCGGCGATCGTAGTCATTGGAGGAGCCACCCCTTGAGTAGGAGGCCCTGAGCGAGAAATGGGGCACTAGTGCAATTGTGCCCCACAACGCCACAAAACAGGGACAGACCGAGGTGCACCGGATGCATAAAACAGTGGCCATGCGATCGCTTTGTGCGGAAGTTCTAGATCCGTGAAATTGAGCCCTGCAGCATCACCGGGCAGGCAGCGCTCGACGTCCGGCATGACCGGACATTCCGATTCTCGTACTCGCTCAGCGCCACGGTGCGAGCTCTCCGGCAGCGCCCGAAGTACCAGGTTCAGGACGGTGACGTCGCCCGCGGCTGTGTGCGACCCGCGCCTACGAGCACGACCCCACGCTGTTAGGCCCTTCCGAAGGGCCGATGAGCCACATGCGTTTGGGGCATTTCGCGGCGCCGGTGCTGACTACCGATGGAAACCAGGTAGCGAATCATCATTGCAGCGCGGCGCAGACGATGAAGCTGCCGGAGGCGAGACTGATGAGCATGCTCATACAGGCCAGTGCGAACAGCAGCGTCCCTCCTGGCATCACGGTCTTGTTGGCCTTGACAACGTCGTAGTCGGCGCGCAGGCACTCGTTGAGATGACGGTATCGGACGGAGCAGGCGTACAAGAGTAGCGGTGCACTGGCGATCGCGAGCGTCGGAAGTACGAGGGCTAATGCATAGTTGCCAGCGCCGCCCATGTAGCGAGCTGCGATGACTGTGCCAGCGATAACCGACAGCACCGTGCGACGCCAAGCGAGTTGCGTCCGTTCTGGCTGCTGACCGGTATCCAAGCCGCCGATCACGCTGGTGTGAGGAATAGCCCCACGCCAATTAGCCCGGCGACGGTTCCGACGCTAATTGCGACTGGCAGGGCTGATATTGGGGGCGGGAGCGGCTCTTGATTGCGTAGCGCCCGTTCAATGTGTGTCCAGCCGAACCATGCCTGGACCGCCAGGGAGATTCCGGTTGCTACCAGAATCAGCGAGGCGATAAGCCGTAACGTCGGGTCGTGTGGCGTGGCCAGCGCTTCCAGAGCCACAGCCCCGGCGACGAAGGCAAGCGAGGTGCGGATCCACGCGAGGAATGTTCTCTCATTGGCGAGCGAAAAGCGGACGTCCGGCTCTTGGCCAGTGCCGTAGACACTGCGTGGGTAGCGTGCTTGGATCATCTCTCGCCTTCGAACTCGCTGGGTTCAATGTTGGCGACGATACGGAAGCCGACGTTCCCCGATGAGGAGTCGCCGGTGTTCCGCGTCCGAGCAGCAACCCGGTATCGGTCGCAGTAGGACAGGTGACACAAATACGAGCCGCCTCGCATAGCCCACACGTCGTTTCGGGATGTTTCGTCCCAAGGGGAGGCGGTCCACTCCCACACGTTCCCTGCCACGTTGTAAAGCCCGTACCCGTTCGGTGTGAATGACTTCGCCGGTGCAGTCCCGATGTAGCCGTCCTCGGCGGTGTTGATCTGTGGGAATACTCCCTGCCATATGTTGCACATGTGCTTCCCGGCCGGGGTGAGTTCGTCGCCCCAGGCATAGCGTTTGCGATGCAATCCGCCACGGGCTGCGTATTCCCATTCACGCTCTGTGGGCAGGCGGGTGCCCGACCAAGAACTGTATGCGAGAGCGTCAACGTGTGAGACGTGCACCACGGGGTGGTCGCGACGATTCCGTAGTGATGAACGCGGCCCGTCGGGATGGCACCAGTCGGCGCCGTCGACCGCGATCCACCATGGAGTTCCGTGCGCCGAACCGCGTACTTTGCCTGGCTCAATGTCGCGGGCGAAGAGGTGAAAGACGTATGACCAACCGAACTGCTCGGCCTGAGTGCGGTACCCAGTTGCCTTGACGAATCGATCGAAATCATCGTTTGTCACGGTTAGCGGTGCTACCAGCAGCGCGTCTACCTCGACTTGGCGCACCGGGCCCTCAGCGTCGCCTAGTCGAGCACTCCGTTCCTCGCTGCCCATCTCGAAGGACCCGCCAGGCAGCTCGATCATCCGGTCTCGCATGCTCATGGCAGCAACCGGATCGCGCTTGGGCAACGACGGGCGCGAGGGTGAGGACAGGCGTAACGGTGTGGTCGCACCAAGCCGGGTCGCAACTTGCCTTAGCATCGATCCATTTCCTCCGTCTTGTCGTTTGGTTGAACGGCTTTTGGGGCGCCTGATCTGGGCAGTGATCTCGGGACCTGTGCCGGCTATACGCCGTCCGGTCGGTGGGCGTTCGACTTTGCTCCCTGCGTCACTTACAGGAGAGTCGCGGACTTGCGGCGGTCAGCGCTGGCTCGAGGAGGCTGCGCAGGGGAGCCGCGCCGTGCGATGGCACCAATCGCAACCGGTGCCACGAGGCTGTGCGCGACTCGATACTTACAGGAGGACACCGGGTGCCATCCCGCGACTTCGTCGAAACTCCACAGGCCGCACAGGAAGCTCTGCCTGTAAGCGCGAACGCGGATCAGCTCGTGAAGTTCTCCACTGCTGTCTCCGGCCGGATTCTCTCGGACGGCTCGATTCCCTGAGTCATCGCAATCCACTGTGCGAACCGGTCACCGCGCGCAACGAGTTCCCGGTAAAGGCGGCGGCGCAAATCATCCGCAACCTCAGCGTAGACGGGGACATCTATCACGTTGATGAGTTCGTCGGGGTCCTCGATCATGTCGTACAACTCAGTGCGTCCCTCAGGGTTGACAATGAGCTTGTGGCGCCGGTCGCGAATCATGCGCTGGGCGTACGCGAAGTGATGCCCGTGGAACTCTGCGAAGACGTCACTCCGTCCTGCGAACTCCGCGGGACGGAGCAGGCTCGCACCGCGGCTAGTTTCCCGGGCCGCGCCTGCAACGTCGAGGATCGTCGCGTGAAAGTCCAGGAGTGTCACGAAATCCCCGACACGCTTGGCTGGCTCGCCTGGGACATGGAGTAGAGCTGGTATGCGGTAGATGTCCTCGTACATCGCTGGGCCCTTGTCGTTCAACCGGTGGGCGCCAGTGAACTCCCCGTGATCCGCGGTGAAGGCCACGACGGTCTTCTGAGTCTGGCCGTATTCCTCAAGGGCATCGAGAATGCGCCCGATCTGATGGTCGATCATGGCGACGTACCCGCGGTAGATGGCGGTGATGCGGCACCACTCGGCAGTTGTGAATCCGTCGACTCCCCAGTACTGGGAGTAGGTCCGCTGCACGTCCGGCTTCCCTTCGAAGGTCTCGGCCATGGAGCGCGGGAGGTCGATCTCCTCCGGATCGTGCAGGTCGAGCCACTCCGCCGGCAGCAGGTAGGGCAGATGAGGGCCGAAAAAGTGGCATGCCAGGAAGAACGGGCGTCCATCCTCCTCTTGCGCCGTCGCGTACCGGCGAATCATCGAAATAGTCACGTCTGCCAAGTACGCCTCGAAGGTGGCTTCGGTCGGCTGGTCAAGTTGCCCCGCGATGAGGTGGCCCTGGCTCCCGTCGGGGAGAGTGGTGTAGATGGCATCTGTGACGGACACAGGTGGATACCCGTGGTCCTCCAACCACGCTACGTAACCAGGGTGGGAGTAGTTGTTCAAAGCCCCCGCGATGTGTTCGCCATCGAACCCGTAATACTCCGGGCCCCGGTGGCGCCCCACATGCCACTTCCCCACATGGCCAAGCCGAAATCCCTGATCGGCCAGCGCGGACGAGAACGTCGGTAGCCCCTCCTGGAGCTCCTCTCGGTGACCGGAGTTCCATTCATAGTTGCTTAGCAGCCCGTGCTCGAAGGGATGTAAGCCGGTTAATAGGCTCGCTCGGGCGGGAGTGCAGATGGCACTCGGCGTATAAGCGGCGTCGTACACCTTGCTCCGGTCAGCGAGATTGTTGAGCACCGGGGTGTGGGAAGGGACTCCTCCGTAGAAGCCCAAGGTATCGACCCGGTGCTGATCGGTCATCAGGAAGAGGATGTTGCGGGCGGCGGAAGAACTCATCACGTACTCATTCTTGGTGGTAGACCGCGTGCCAGACGCGATTGCGGATCTCGACGAACGCCGGAGACAGACGGGTCTCCTCGGTTCGCGGGTACGGCAGTGGAACCTCGATAACCTCCTTAATCCTGCCCGGACGTGCCGCCATGACGACCACACGGTTGGCCAAGTAGACGGACTCGTCGACGTCGTGGGTGATGAAAAGCACCGTGCGCCGCTGCTTCGACCAGGTCTCCAAGAGTTGTTCCTGCATCCGTACCCGCGTGAGGGCGTCGAGGGCACCGAACGGCTCGTCCATCAGCAACAGGTTCGGATTCGCGGCGTAGGCACGCGCAATTGCACACCGCTGCTTCATTCCCCCCGAAAGCGTCTTGGGAAGGGATTCGGCGAAGTCTGTCAGGCCGACAAGCTCGATAACTTCCTGCGCCCGGTGCCGACGCTCGGTGGCCGACACTTTGGCCACTTTGAGGCCGAACTCCACATTCTTGCGAACCGTGAGCCAGGGGAATAGGGCGTACTGCTGGAAGATCACGCCTCTATCCGGTCCCGGCCCCTTTACGGCCAGTCCGTCTACAAGCACCTGTCCGGCACTGGGATCGTCCAAACCGGCGGCAAGGTTGAGGAGTGTGGACTTCCCGCAGCCCGAGGGGCCGACAATGGTGATGAACTCGCCGTCAGCTACTGCGAGGTTTACGCCATTGACTGCGTAGAACTCACTTTTATTGACCTCGTAGACCCGTGTGACGTCCTGAAAGTCGATCTTCGGTTGTTGGGTCGTACTGCTCATCGCCGCTCCTGCCATCCGGTTAGCTTCTTCTCTGCCCACAGCAGTGCTCGGTCCATCACTAGTCCCAGAATGCCGATGATGACGAGGTTCACGAAGATCGTGGGCAGGTCGTAATAGAGTTGCGCCTGCTGCATTCGAAAGCCCAAGCCTTCTTGGGCGGCGATGAGTTCCGAGGCCACGAGAGTGGCCCAGGCGGACCCCAGGCCGGTGCGCATACCGACCAGGATGAAGGGCGTGGAGGCAGGAATCACCACCCGGGCGAAGATCGTGCCGTCCCCCGCGCCGAGCACGCGCGCGGCGTTCACCAGCGTCTTGTCCACGCTGACCACGCCCTGGAAAGTGGAGATTACGCTGACTAGGAACGCCGCTAGGAAGATGACGAAGATCTTTGGCTGCTCGCCGATGCCCATCAGAACGATCGCGAGAGGAATGATTGCCAGTGGGGGGATGGTACGAAAGAACTGAACATAAGGTTCGAGCAGTCCGCGTACCACTGGGTACCACCCCATGAGGAAGCCCACCGGGATTGCCAGGCCAGTTCCAAGGAGGAATCCAGCGAACACGCGTTGCAAGCTCGCCAGTAGATCTTTGAGGGCCGGGCCATCCGTTACGGACTCGATGCCGCGTGCCATTACCTCGGCGGGGGTGGGCAGGTTGGCGGTACTCGCGGCGGCAATCGTCCACAACACGACGCCGAGAACCAGTGCGAGGAAGTTGAGGAAGACCATCTTGCTGCGCGGCAACTGGCTGCCAGAACGGTCGTGACGCCGGCGGTGTGGCGGTCTGTCGGTTGGGGCGACGAAACTGCCGCCTGCGGTAGCCGTATCACTCGCGTCTACGGTTTTCATGGTTATACCACCAGCCGGTGGACCCGTAGGTCATGGGAGCCGTCGGTCCGGGTGAACTCATAGAACAAGTGCGGCACGCCATCGAGCTCCACAGCATCGATGTACCGCAGGGAGTCGGTGGCGCCGCCGCTGCGCTGGTAGGGCCCATCGACCGTTAGACGTTCCCACTGTTGAAGGTCAGCAGAGAGCGCCAGGCCCGCCAGCTCCTCATAGTTGTGCTCCCAGGTGGACTCCCCGTCGTAGAAGCCGAGCATCCCCTCGGCAACCTGGAGCACCGAGCCGATGCGAGTTACGTTGGAGTCCCAGCCAGTCGTCGGCGGTGCAAGCGTTGTGCCCTGGTACTGCCACGCGCCGCTCTCATCGCGTTTCGCCAGGCCGGTCAACGAAATGGCGTGATCAGTGTTGTAGATGTCCTGGGTGGCGTGGGCATCCTTGCTGACGCCGGTAGAAACCTTGGCCCGGGCGACTGACAGAATCATGAAATCGCCACTACTGGTGGACACCACACGCGGGTCCTTCACCCCCTCCGCTCCGACTGAGGCCGCAGTGAAGACGGTTCGTCGGTCGCGGATATCGAGGCGTGCCGGGTCATCGGTTTGAACGACGTCCACCCGCCACCGTTCATCGGCGGGATCGACGTAAGAAAAGTAGAGCTCGTACCCACCAGCCTGCGCGGGGACGAGGCAAGCTCGCTCCATCGAGGCAGTGCCCAGTTCGTCTTTGTGGACGGTGACAATCTCCCGCAGCGATGCCGGGTCGAGGTCAATGCCCAGCTCTGCTACGCCGATCTGCCAACCACGCTCCGCGTCGCCTCCACGAGGTCGGCGACGACGGAATGTGATGAGGACGCGGTCGTCCTCCACCAGGGCGCTGGCACAGCCCACCCAGTAGTTAGGCGCGGTCACCTCCGGCTCCATTAGAACGGTGTCTTGCCTCGGGTCCCAGCGCTTCAGGGCGCGCTGAACTTGTTTGAGGGTGAGTGTCATCGGGTTTCTCCAAGTGATGCGACAAGGTACAGCCGGGGCGACTCGTCGTCTTCCGCGTACCGGGCTGAAGAGGCCGTCAAGGTTTATTGGTTCTAGGAGTGTGGTAGCGACCCGAGCAGCGAAAGGCACCTTATGAGGTGGAACGGATCCTTAACTGGCAAGGCAGAGCCGGCGTCGGTGTCCAGCTGACCACCTCGGCGGTCGAAGATCTGCTTCCACTCTTTGCCTGCTCCCGCCGGGAACAGGTTGAAGGTGTACTGATCGGCCTTCACAAACCAGTCCCAGATGCGCGGGTCACCTGTGCGGTCATGCAGCAGCAGGAGGGTGTACAGGGCCTCGTTGTGCGGCCACCACAATTTGTAGTCCCAGGTCCGGCCGATCATCTCCCAGTACTCGCTGGCCTGGTAGTTACCGCTGGGTGGCCCACCGTCAACGTCGACGAACCGGAGAATGCCACCGTACTCACGATCCCATCCACGCTCGAGAGCCAGCAAGGCCGCGTCCACTAGCCAATCATTCAAAGGTCGGCCCAGGTGCTGCTCCATCGCCTCCTCAACCTCGGGGACGGTGTCGGCGGCATCCCGGAGGAACCACAGCACCTCTAGGGCGTGCCCCGGGTTGCGGTGCCGGGCGTACAGTGACTCGTTTTCGCCTGAGTTCGGGTCGACTAGTTCGCAGATGTCGGCGCCGTTGACGAAGTGGGCAATGACCGCCTTGCAGGACTGCGAAAGCACCCGCTTGCTGCGCTCCGAGCCCGTCGCCCTATGCACCTCCGTCGCCGCGTTTACTAGGATCATGTGCGGAGCGAAAGCCGCGTACCCAGGCGGCACAGGGTAGGGCGCTGTGGGCGCCTGGCCTCGGGCTATCCGCTCGCTTGCGGAGGCAAGGAGGTCATCGGCTCGCGCTCCCCAGACATTCCGTTCTGCCGTCGCGCCCTCTCGGCCCAAGGCAGCGAAGCCGAGTGCAGCGAAAAGGTCGGCGAAGACACTTGCGTAGATCTGCTCGCCGGTGAAACCCGCGGTGGGTATCCCCTCCCGGGTTAGGAAGTTCGCTACCCGGCCGCCGCCGAGCATCCCGTGCGACCACAAGAATTCCCCTGTGGTCTCAGCGAGTGCGCGCAGTTGGGGGGGAAAAATGCCCACAGCTCCCCGCGCCTCCGCCAGATCGGCGCAGGCAACCAGTGCCCAGATCCAGCGACCGAGTGACCAGCTGTACTTGGTCGTCGAGTACAAACGTGTGCCGTCTGTGTTCCAGAACGTGAATACGCCTCCGTGCTTGCGGTCTACTGCATTGTTGAGCCACCACGGCAGCACGTCCTGAAAGAGGTGGGACTCGTACGCTTGCAGGCGCTCACGGCGCACCTGATCCGTACTCGCATAGCCTGCCTGGCTGGGTTCCTTTTCGGCTCCCAAAGCCTTAGCGCTGCTCATCGGCTTCGATCCACAGTTCCGGCAGGTAGTAATCCTCGACCGGTAGGGCATCGTCGATCTGCCCCATGCCCTTGAAGAGGTCGGCCAGACTCGCCAGCCAATTCGCCGCGGTGTCGTCCCCGGACTGCTCGACCAGCTCCTGAGTGGTCGGGTACTTGATGTTCTCTGCGTTGCTGCGCACGTTATCCTCGGTGACATCGAGGAACTCGGCGGTCAGCGTAATCGTTTCCTCAAAGTTCTCCTCACGGTAATCGTTCGCATCCTGGAGCACGCGGATGAACCTGGAGATTGCCTCCGTCTCCTCATCAGCGAAGTCGTTACGGGCGACGATTGTGCCTGGGAAGGTGTACTCGGGATAGAAGTCGACGCTCGAGGCGACCTCCACAAGGTCTGGCTGGGCCTCCTCGATGGTGTCGAGCAGGGGGTACCAAATGGCCGCAGCGTCGATCTGACCGGAGGTCATACTGGACACGACGGTTGAGGGGTCCATGCTGACGATCTCCACGTCGTCTCGCGACATCCCGGCTTCCGCAAGCGCCACACGCAGGATCATGTCCCCCGAGGTGCCTTCGGGAACTGCAATCTCGCGTCCCTTGAGATCTTGAATCTCGTCGATTCCAGAATCCGCGAGAGCGACGACGCGGTCGTTCACACCCAGGCCGTTGATGGCCACAACCTTCGCTTGCCCGGTGGAAGCCATCCATAGGGCGCCTGGACCGATGCTCCCAAGGTCGAGGTCATCGGTCTGCATCGCCTGGACCTGGAGTGGGCCGTTAGTGAACACCACTGGTTCGACTTGTACAGAGTGCTTGTCCCACAGGCCGAGCTCCTCGGCCAGGGCGAGCTGATAGGCACCATTGAAGTCGGCAATGTAACCGAATCGAATGGTAGGGACCTCATCGGCGCTGCTGGACCCTCCGCTACAGGCGGCTACGAGCGCGAGTGGGAGTGCGAAGGCAGCGAGTTTGATGCTGCGGGAGGCACGTGTGAAGGTCATTTGGAGGGAGTCCTTTCTCGTTTCCTGCACTGCGTTGTGTTGGATAAGAACCTGTGAGTCGCGGCCAATCGTTGACTAGGCTGCGATGCCTCAATTCATAGGCATGGCTGGCCGCTGCAGCACCGCCGCAATAGCGCCCAGTGCGCCGCCTCCGGGACCGAGGTGCGCGGCGTGTACTGCGACGAATCCCCGCATACCCGGGATAATGTGTTCGCGCACGCTGGCCTCTACTAGGAGTGCGAACTCAGGGATCCCTTCCACAAGGTCGCCGCCGATGACGACTACGGAGGGGTTGGTTGCCATTACGACGGCCGCCACCGAACGCCCCACGTGCACGGCGGCAGCGCCAACCGCATCGCGGATGGCCGGCTCACCGCGCCGCCATGCGCTGAACAGTTCGGCAACGTCCGTCAGTTCACAGCGCTTAAGTAGCGCCGGAACAGCGGCCAGCGCTTCGAGGCATCCGCGCTTGCCGCAGTGGCAGCGGGGGCCATATGGGTCAACCGTTATGTGGCCGATTTCTCCGCCAAGGCCGGCCGAGCCGACGACGATTTCTCCCCGCGTGATGAGCGAGCCACCCATCCCCTCGGAAACGCGAACAAACAACTGTTCCGCACTCCCACGGCCCGCGCCCCAGATCGCTTCAGCCAGACCAGCGAAGCGGATGTTGTTGTCTATCGTGACTGTAGCTCCGAACGTTTGCTGGATACTCGCCTGGGCAAACTGGGCCAACTCGTGTAGTAGGACGGTGGGGGCATACCCGTCCGGTTCCGCCTGTTGCCGCCACACGGTCGCAATGGGCCCCGGGACACCGAGGCCGACGCCGCGAAGCGCCACCAGGCTTACCCCCTCAGTTGCAGCGAGCCGGTGGATCGCTGCCAGCGTGTTCGTAAGCCTTCCGTGCCACGACGTTGAACCTGCTGGATAGTGCACGGGTGCGGACAAAACGGTCTCATGAGCCGCATTGGCGACCACGATGCGGGCCAGACGTCGGCCAAGATCGATGCCGAGCACATGCCCGGATGCGGGGTCGAGGTAGAGCCGTTCGACCGGCCGTCCAGGACCGTCAGGCGCGGAGTTACGCGTGGCATGGAGCACGCCGCTGCGCAACAGTTCGCCCACCACCTGGGAGATCGTGGTGCGGGAGAGCCCGACTTGCTCCACCAGCTGGGCGCGCGTCAATGGACCAAATCGACGCAGGGCAGCCAGGACATCGTCGTCATGGGGCCGACGAGACGCCGCCTGCACGCTGCCAATGGACTGCATGCCCAGAACGCTAGAGTGGACCAATATTAACGGCAAGGACTTAACAAAATGAGTTGGAGATTCGTCGTGCATCTCGCAGACGGAACGGATTGACAGACGGCGAAGCAGGTCCCTGTAGTGAACTTCAGCGGATGTTGAACTCGGATGAAGCCCCGAGTTGGACGCTTCACACGGGCAACGGCAGCACGGCGTCCCTGCCACCCGGGTGAGTGCTGTTGACAGACGGCAGCGCGCGGTTGTGCTGCCTGTCACCGCCTCGCTCGAGACGGTGTCGGGTGGTGCGTTCCCCGAGTGACGACGTGACCGTCGCGGTCGAAGTCGTATCCGCTGATATCCGGCCATTCAGAATTAAGGGTGTAGGCGGTCTGAACCCGCCAGCCTCGAGCAGGTATCTCGCGATGTAGTTGGTGAAGTTGCGGACTCGATCCGGAGCCGCGCAGGCCGCGTGCTGCCCGCGGCGGCCATGCGGGGGACGAGACCACCCGGTGAGCGCTGCGCTCGACCCCAACCCCCACCGGTACGACTTCGACCGCGGTCGCCGAGGTGGGACACCGAGCTGTGCGTGCGCACGAGGTGACGTCGAGCGAGAACCGCGCGGGGGCACCGTCAGCGGCAGCAGATCGCTGCACTGCGGGCTCTGGGCAGATCACTGCAACTGGCAGGTACAGCCACCGACGCTCTGTCTGGCCTGCGACGTGATGAGCCCGCCCAAAACCCGCGGGCACAGGGGCGCCGCCGCATCGGCACGGACCAGATCATGATGAGTTCCCTATGAAGTGGTCGAGGGCGAATGACTGTCGCTTAGGGAATCGGCTCTTGCGACTAAGTGCAATTGAGCCGGACACCCAACGGCACTCTCAAATTTGCTAGCACCGCTCTCAACCGACTTCCATGCTCGCTGGCCAATTCCCACGTCCGCTCACTGCCGACATCAAAGCGCCATGTAGCTCGGGTTCTCAAGTCTGGCGCACAACTCTCGGATGAGTCTCGTTCTCATTGGCCAACTCTCACCGCCGCTGGCAACCGACAGAAGAGGACCGTCACTGGCAGTACCAGGAAGACGACCGGGATCATCATCCCGAGCTCCTTCTTCCCGCCGGTCTCCATCAGCTCGCGGCGCGCGCTCTCTCGCGCGTCCTGCGCCTGCGACCTGAGGACGTCGGCGAGCGGTGTCCCGCGCTCCAGCGCCACCGCGACCCCCTCGGCGAAGCGTGCGACCGGTGCCGACTCGGTGCGGGCCGCCATGCGTTCCAGGGCAAGGGCCAGCGGAACACCCGACCGCGCCTCCGTCAGGGTCCGCCGGACCTCGGCCGCCAGGTCGCCACGGGTCGACCGGACGATCCGCTCCAACGCGCCGACCGGTCCCTCTCCCGCGCCCACCGCGAGGGCGAGCAGCTCGGCGATGTCGGGAAGCTCCGCCGCCAGGCGATCCTGCCGGCGGCGGGCACTGCGCGTCAGGAGCTGGTCGCGAGCGACCGCGGCACCGACCGCGCACAGCACGACACCGGCGAGCAGCGGGACGAACGGGGTGCCGCGCACGACGCCGAGCGTGATGGCGCCGAGCAGTCCGACGGCGAGGCCGACCGCCCCCCAGACGAGCTGCTCGATGCGGAACTGGTCGTGGCTCATGGTGCCGCCCGCGAGCTCCAGCCGACGTCGGATGCTGACCGAGGAGGACCCGAGGCGCTCGAGGAGCCGGCCGGCATCGTCGGCCCATGGGGCGAGCAGGCGCTCCAGCGTCGGGAACGGTGTGTGCCCGGGACGCTCCGCGAGCAGCCCGGAGGTCCGTGGGCGCTCCCGGAGGTACGGCGCGATGCGGTCGTCCAGCGTGATCCGCCGTGCGGCGAGCCGCCACAGGACGAGGCACACCCCGACGCCACCCATCAGTCCGACCAAGGCGCCCACCAGTGCCGGACTCATCGCAGCACCCGGGTCTCTTCGGGAAGGCGACCGATCCGCACCATGAGCAGGTAGGCGATGACGGAGCATCCGGCGCCGACCGCGAGCACGACCACACCGGCGGCGGAGTTGTAGGCCGTCGCGGTCTCGGGCCGGGTGGAGAGCAGGAGCAGCACGACCCAGGGCGCGGCCACTGCCATCCGGGCACCGTTGACGGTCCACGACTGCCGTGCCTCGAGCTCGCCGCGGGTGCGCAGGTCCTCGCGCAGCATCTGGGCGAGCGTGCGCAGCAGGCGGCCGAGGTCGGTGCCGCCGACCTCCCGCGTGAGTCGCAGGGCTTCGACGATCCGGTCGGCCATCGGGTCGGCGAGCCTGGCCTTGAGTGCCTCCATCGCCTCGAGGAACCGGCCGGTCGTGCGGTAGTCCTCGGCGAACTGGCGGAACTGCGGGCGGACCTCTTCCGGTCCGCGCTCCCCCAGGGCGATCAGGGCCTCCGGCAACGACAGCCCGGCCCGGATGCCCGAGACGAGGTCGTCCAGCACCTCGGGCCACACCGACCGCAGCTCGATCCGGCGGCGCCGGGCACGTGAGTGCACGAGGACCCACGGCATCGCTCCCACGATCACGGCGAAGCAGAGTCCGATCGGCGGCGAGGAGGTGAGGACGACCGCGACAGCGAGCATGAGCACAGCGAGCACGCCGGAGGTGACGACCAACGACGCCGGCCGGACCGTGGGGGCGCCGGCCTGGACGAGGCGGTCCTGCGTACGTTCGGACCAGGTGGGTCGGGCGCGGGCGCGCGGCGCCGGTCGCTCGAAGAAGGAGAACCAGATACTGAGCAGACCGGCGCCGAGGAGCAGCCCGACGACCACGCCCACGGCTACACCAGCTCCCCGTCGGCGAGGAGGGCCGCAAGGTCGAGACCGGCCCGCCGGAACCGCTCCTCACCGCCGGGATAGCCGCCGGACCGGACGAGCCGGCCCTCGCGGCGGACGAAGATCTCGGAGGTCTCCACCACCCCGTCCTCGACCCTGCCGGGCACGCCGACCACCTCCCGGACGGTCCTGCGCCCCTCACGGTCCAGCTCGAGGTGCACGACCAGGTCGATCGCCGCCGCGACCGTCGGGACGACGAACGCGGCCGTGACGTTCTCGCCCGCGAGCAGCGGCAGGGTGCAGAGCTTCGTGACTGCCTCCCGGGCGGAGTTGGCGTGCAGCGTGCACATCCCGGGGATACCGGCGTTGAGCGCGACCAGCATGTCGAAGGCCTCGGCCTCGCGGACCTCGCCGATGATGATGCGGTCCGGTCGCATCCGCAGCGACTCCTTGACGAGGCGACGCAGCGGGACCTCACCCGCACCTTCGAGGTTCGGCTGACGGGTCTGCATCGCGACCGTGTCGCGATTGCCCAGACGTAGCTCGAACACCTCCTCCGCGGTGATCACGCGTTGCCCGGCCGGGATGGCGCCGGCGAGCGCGCCGACCATGGTGGTCTTGCCGGCCTGGGTCGCCCCCGAGACCAGGATGTTCATGCCGGCGACAACTGCGGCGTCGAGGAAGGCGGCGACCTGCGGCGTGAGGGAGCCGAGGCGGACCAGGTCGCTGAGGCGCTGCGCCCGGGTGACGTGCTTGCGGATGTTGACCGCCCAGGACGATCTGGTGATGTCCGGGATCACGACGTGCACCCGCTCACCGGTGGTCAGTGCCGCGTCGACGAACGGGGTGGACAAGTCCAGCCGTCTGCCGGAGACCCTGAGCATCCGCTCGACCAGATCTCGTACCTGGGCGTCGTCGAGGATGGTGGTGGTGAGCTCGGGACGACCGGAGCGAGCGACGAAGACCTTGCCGGGCTCGTTGATCCACACCTCCTCGATCTGGGGGTCGTCGAGGTACCGCTGGAGCGGGCCGAGGCCGGCGACGGCGTCGACGACCTCCTTCGCCGCGGCATCGGGATCGCCGAGCGGCGGGACGAGCCCTGCGACGGAACGATCGTCGTAGTCCGCGAGCGCGGCCGTGACGAGGGCGCGCACCCCCTCGGCGTCGCGTGCCGGGTCGAGACCGCGACGCCGCACCAGCTCGCGCACCTCGGACTCGAGCATGGCGATGCCGTCGTCCACGCCCACCACCCCCTCATGGCGGCCGAAGCCCTCGGCCGCACTGCCGCACTCTGGCCACGAACCTAGAGGAGGTTGCGCGGACGCGGAAGGGAAGAACGCACCATGTGGAGAAGAGCCGGCTCTCCGGTCTCCACACCGGGCTCGCGGCGCGTACGCTCTGAGCCGACGCCCAACCTCTTCCACAGGTTGTGCGTCAGGCCCGTCCGGTTTCGCCACCGGGCGGGCCACTCTTCCCGCCGGCCCGAACTCGGTCGTGGGGCGGCGCGTGCACCGCGCAACCGAGCCCCGGCACGCCTAAGTTGTCGGTGTGGTCCGTTCAGCGCTCGCCCTCGCCGCCCTCGCCACCACGGCCGTGCCCGGCCTGGACGTGGTGGCCACCCGACCGCCGCAGCACACCACCAGCGACTTCCAGACCACCGGCGTGCTCGACGCCGGCGGGCGCCACTGGGTGGTCCGTGCCCCGCTGCACGCCGCCGCCGGCGCAGCCCTCGAGGGCGAGGTCGCCCTGCTGGAGAACCTCGCCGGGGTGGTCGACGACGGCCGGCTGCCCTTCGACCTCCCCCGACCGGCCGGCTTCGCCGCCCTGCCGGAGGGTGGGCGCGCGATGGTCTACCGCGCGCTCGTCGGGCGGCCGCTCGACCTCGAACGGCTCCGGCCCGGTCCCGGGCTCTCCGCCGAGCTCGGCCGGGCCATCGCGGCCTTCCACGAGATGGATGCCTCGGTGGTGGCCGACTCCGGGCTGCCGGTCTACGACGCGGAGTCCTACCGCAAGCGGTGCCTGGCCGAGGTGGACGAGGCGGCCCGCACGGGACACGTGCCGTCGTCCCTGCTGAACCGGTGGGAGCACGCCCTGGAGGACGTGACGCTGTGGCGGTTCCGGCCCGTGCCGGTGCACGGCGACCTGGCCCCGGACCACGTGCTCGTCAACGACGAGCGGGTGTCGGCGCTGCTGAGCCTGTCCGAGGTGCATGTGGGCGACCCGGCGGAGGATCTTGCGTGGCTGATGGCCTCGGCCCCGGAGGCGTCGTTGGACTCCATCGAGGAGGCGTACTCGCTCGCCCGCACCGAGGGCGCCGACGCCACGCTGCTGGACAGGGCGCTGCTGGTCTCCGAGCTCGCGCTCGCCAGGTGGCTCCTGCACGGCGTGCGCACCGGGGAGCAGCCGGTGATCGAGGACGCCGCCGCGATGCTCCGCACCCTCGCCGCCGAGGTCGAGGACTCCCCCGACATCGCCGCCCGTGAACCTGTGGTGGTGCCCGACTACACCTCGTGGGACGACTCCGAGGATGCGGACGAGGATGTGCCCGCGCCCACCGAGACTTCCGCCGCGGAGCCGGCGGCCGCCGTCGGGGACGTGCACGAGGCGGAGGACGCCGGCCCGGAGCCCGACGTAGGTGCGGAGCCCGGTGATGGCGACGCCGTCGGTGACGAGGAGGCGCTCGGAGACGAGGATGCCTTCGGTGACGCCGATGCCCCCGGGGACGAGGAGCCCCGACATGCCGACCCGGCTGCGGTGACCGAGGAGCTGCACCTCGGTCAGGACCTGCCCGACTTCCTGGTCGAGGACGAGGAGCAGGACCGCCCCACCGGTCACTGATCTCTCAGGCCGGCTGATCTCTCAGGCCGGCTGACTGCCGGCCTCGACCGCGCGGGTGATCCGGGCGACGATCTCGTCCTCGGTCAGCGCGCCGGCCCGGACGGTCTCGTCGTGGGCGACGTAGTAGAACGCCGCGCCCACGTCGGCGAGCGGGGTGCCGCTGGCCCGCGACCAGGCGAGCCGGTACAGGGCGAGCTGCATCTCCCGCTCGGCGAGCTGGGCCGGGTCGCGGGGCGGACGGCCCGTCTTCCAGTCGACCACCTCGACGCCGTCGGGGCCGTCGAAGACCGCGTCGATCCGGCAGCGCACGATCGTCCCGGCGACCGGGGTCTCCAGGTCGACCTCGACGGCGACCGGCTCGCGCTGCGCCCAGGCGGAGGCGGCGAAAGTGGTCTGGAGCTCGGCGAGCGCGGCGTCGGTCAGGGCCGCGCCGTCGGCGTCCTCACCGCTGCCGCCGACGTCCTCGACGTCCAGCAGTGCGGCCCGGCCGTAGAAGTGCTCCACCCACTCGTGGAAGCGGGTGCCGCGCCGCGACACCAGCGTCGGCTCGGTGGGCACCGGCCGGCGGCGGTCCTGCGCGAAGGCCGCAGGGTCGGTCACGAGGTTGACGACCGCCGAGGCCGACAGGTGCCCGGCGAGCGTCACGTCCTGCTCGCGTGAGCTTCGCGCCGCTCGTTCCTCGAGCAGCAGGCGGGCGTCCTCGCGCCACCGGTCGACGGTCTCGTCGCCGGTGCGGGCCAGCAGGTCCAGCGGGCGGTCGACCCGCTCGCCCACGGCCGTCACGACGGCGGCCGCCGCCGCCTCGCGCCGCGGCCGCCGGACGCCGAGCGGGTCGACGGGCCATCGCACCGGCGGCATGTCGGTGTCGGGGTTCTCCGTGCCGTCCGGCGGCTGCGGCGCCCAGGCGTCCGCACCCAGAGCGTGCAGGAGCCCGGCCCGGCGCGGCTCGAGCAGGAACCGCGACGGCGGCAGCGGCGTCTTGCCGGTGCGGAACCAGGAGCCGGAGAGCAGCAGCGTGTGCTTGGCGCGGGTGAGCGCCACGTAGGCGAGACGGCGCTCCTCCGCCACCCGGTGGGCGCCGGCCGCGGCCCGGAACGCCTTGCGGGCCTCCTCGACCTCGGTGTGCGTCGCGGCGCCGGCGACCTCGAGACCGGGCAGCGCCTCGCTGTCCTTGCGCAGCGGGTAGGGCAGCGCCCCGACGTCGGTGAGCCAGGCCGAGCTGGCGACGGCGCCGTCGTCGCGAGCCTTGCCGTCGTAGCCGGGGAACTGGGTCTCCACCAGTCCCGGGACCGCGACGACGTCCCACTCCAGCCCCTTGGCGGCGTGGACGGTCAGGACCTGGACGACGGCGGAGTCGGGCTCGACCTCGCCCGTCTCGGCGGCGTCGAGGCCCCGCTCGCGCTCCTCGGCGGCGTCCAGCCAGGCGAGGAAGGCGCCGAGGGTGGGCCGGTCGGCGTCCGCGGCGAAGGTGGCCGCCACCTCGGCGAAGGCGTCGAGCGCGGCCCGGGCCGAGCCGGCGCCGGCACTGCCGGCACGGGCGGCGACCTCGATGTCGAGCTCGAGGAGCTGCTCGGTCGCGACGACGAGCTCGGGCAGCGTGAGGTAGCCGAGGGACCGCACCTGGCGCAGGACCTCGCCCAGCCGGCGGACCCGCGCCGCGCCGGCCGCGCTCATGGTGTGTCCGCGTGGGCTGGTCCACCCCGGTGCCGGCGGGTGGGCGACGGCCTCGACGAGGCTGGACTCCTCGCGCGGGTCGAGCCGGCGGTCCTGGTCCCGGGTGAGCTCGTCGGCCGCCCGGCGGGCGAGGTGGCGGGCCCAGTCCTGCAGCGCGTGCAGGTCGGTGATCCCCAGGCGCAGGTTGGTCAGCAGCCGCATGAGGGCGTCGCCGCGGGTGGCGTCGTGGGCAGCCTCGAGGGTGGCACGCACGTCGACGACCTCGGGGGTCGCGAGCAGACCGCCCATGCCGAGGACCCGCACGGGCAGGCCGCGCTCGTGGAGGGCGCGGATGACGCCGGGGAACTGGCTGCGCTTGCGGCACAGCACGGCGGCAGTCTCCTCGGACGCCGGCTGCCAGCGTGCGGCGAGGAAGTCGGCGACCGCCGCGGCCTCGGCGTGCTGCCCGGTGGTGTACAGCCCGAGGACCTCGCCGGGGCCTGCGTCGGGCCGGGCGCGCAGCTCGGGGACGTCGACGGCGGGCCCCAGCGTCGCGCCGGGGGCCCGCAGCGGTGCCGAGACGGTGTTCGCGGCGGCCAGGATGGCCTTGTCGTTGCGCCAGGAGGTGCTCAGCGCGAGCGTCGTCGCCGGTGCGCTCGCTCCCGCGGCCAAGGTCCGCGGGAACCGGGTCGGGAACTCCGCCAGGGAGGCGGCGGACGCACCGCGCCATCCGTAGATCGCCTGGTTGGGGTCGCCGACGGCGGTGACCGGGTGCCCGGCGCCGAACAGGTTCGACAGCAGCTCGAGCTGGGCGACCGAGGTGTCCTGGAACTCGTCGAGCAGGACCACGCGGTACTGGGCACGCAGCTGCGCCCCGACGTCGGGGACCGCCTCGGCGATGCGGGCGGCGAGCGCCACCTGGTCGGCAAAGCCCATCAGCCCGCGCTCGCGCTTGCGGCGCAGGTAGGCCTCGACGAGGTCGAGCAGCGCGATGCGTTCGTCGAGTGCACCGACGATCTTGAGGACGTCGGCGAGGGGCTTCTTGTGGCGACCCTCGGGCGCCTTGTCGACCAGGTCGGCGCGCAGGTCGCCCATGAGCTCGCGCGCCTCCGCCGGGTCGAGGAGGTTCTCCCCGAGCGCCCCGGCCAGCCCGAGGACCGCCGTCGTGACGGAGCCGGGCGACCGGTCCGTGGGCAGGTCCTCGGCCCAGCTCTGGACGAGGTCGTCGGCGAGCTGCCACGCCCCGGCCTCGGTGACGAGGCGCGCGTCCGGGTCCGCGCCGATGCGCAGCGCGTTGTCACGGGCGATGTTGCCGGCGAAGGAGTTGTAGGTGGCGATGTGCGGACGGTCGACGTCGAGCGTGAGGGTCGCGTCGTCGGCGCCGAGCTCGGGTGCGGGCAGGGCGGGCCCGGCCGAGCGCAGGGCGCGCAGGCGGGCCCGCACCCGCTGGGCGAGCTCCGCGGCGGCCTTGCGGGTGAAGGTCAGGCCGAGCACCTCCTCGCCCCGGACGAGCCCGTTGGCGACGAGGTAGACGACTCGTGAGGACATCGTCTCGGTCTTGCCCGAGCCGGCGCCGGCGACGACCAGGAGCGGTTCGAGCGGCGCCTCGATGACGCTCGTCTGCTCGTCGGTCGGTCTGGGCCGTCGGAGGGCGTCGGCGATCTCGGCGGCGGAGTACCGGGGGGCGGGCGGGTCGGGGTGCGCGGCCGCCGGCGCGTCGGTGAGCTGTGTGGTCATTGGGTGACTCGTCCTCCGTTGTCCTGCAGCGGGCAGGAGCTGCGCACCGGGCAGTGGTGGCACTGGTCGTTCTGCACGGCGTCGAACTCCGCGCCGGCCATGGTCTCGGCCGCGAGGGTGACGAGCTCGCGGGCCCACTCGGGGTTCTCGGCGTTGTCGAGCGCGGGCTGCCGGCGCTCGGTCGCGCGGCCCTTCCCGGTGCCGAGGTAGACCAGCCGGGCGCCTGCCGGGGCGTGTCCCTCCCACGTGCCCTCGGCGACGGCCAGCTGGTAGGCGCCGAGCTGCGCGTGCTGCTCCCCCTTCTCGGCGCTGACGGGGTTCGCCGAGGTCTTGAGGTCGACGACCCGGACCTCGCCGTCGTCGAGGTGCTCGACCCGGTCCATCCGGCCGCTGAGGTGGGCACGGCCGACGTCGACGGCGAAGTCCCGCTCGACGTCGACGTCGCCGGGCACGCTCTCGACGTAGCCGGCCAGCCGCTCGATCATCTTCTCGGCGAGGTCCCGCTGCCGGCGGCCGACCCAGCCGTCGCCCATGCCGAGCTCGGCCCACCGCGCGTCCAGGGCCTCGGCGAGCTCGGCATGGGTGCCGTGCGGGTGCTCGGCGGCGATCTCGTGCACCAGGGAGCCCACTGACTGGTCGGTGCTGGCCTCGCCGCGGCCACCCGCCTGCTCGAGGGCCCAGCGCAGGCCGCAGGTGGTGGCCTGCTCGACGCCGGACGGGCTGACGGGCACCTGTTCGTCCGCGGCTCGCAGCGGCTGGGTGCTGCTCATCGGCGCCAGCCCGGACCAGGATGCCGGGTCCGCGCCCGGCACTCCCTCACCGGCCAGGTGCGCGAGCAGCGCGGCCGCCTCCCCCCGCCGCCCGGCGGCCTCCGCGCCGCTGCCCTCCTCCTCGACCGCGCAGCGCAGCTGCGCCACGAGCCCGCGCAGGTCCAGGGCCGGTGGCACGGCGCGCACCTCGGTGGGATCGAGGTCGGGGGCGAGGAGGTCGACGAAGGACGAGGGTCGCTCCTCCTCGTCGAGGACGGCGGTGACGAGGAGCCGGCGAGTGGCCCGGGAGACCGCCACGGCGAGCATCCGGAGCTCGTCGTCGAGGACCTGCCGGCGGGCGGGCCCGTGGGCACGCCGTCCGTCCGGGGACCGGCCGGCCTCGAGGTCCGCGAGCGCGCCGGCGCCGAGGAGCGAGTCGCGCAGACGCAGGTCCGGCCAGACGTCCTCCTGCAGCCCGGCGACGACCACGACCTGCCACTCCTCCCCCGCGGCGGCCGCGGGGGTGAGGACCTGGACGGACTCCCCGCGCAGCCCCTGGGCGGCCAGGGTGTCAGCCGGCAGGTCCTGGGAGCGCAGATGCTGGAGGAACCCGGCCGGGCCCCCGCCGACGGTTCGGTCGGTGTACTGCTCCGCGGCGCGGAACAGGGCCATGACCGCGTCGAGGTCCGCGTCGGCGCGCTCGGCGCCCGCGCCGCCGGACAGGGCCCGCTCGCGCCACGGGTCGGACAGTCCGGCGGCGTCCCAGAGCGCCCACAGCACGGTCTCGGCCGTGACGCCCGCACGGTCGAGGGCGGCACGTCCGGCAGCGAGGACGCCGGCCACCCGCGCGGGTCCGCGCACGACTCCGACGGGCAGGCCCTGCGCCAGCTCGACGTCGGCCAGGACCTGCACGAGCAGCTCGTCCACCGGCCGGGCTCCGCCGGCGGCACGTTCGAGCCCGCGGAGCGTGCGGCGCAGCGTGCGCAGGTTCACCGCGTCCATGCCGCCGATCGGCGAGGTCAGGAGCTCGACGGCCTGCTCGGCGTCGGGGGTGCCGGCCAGTGCGGCGTCGAGCGCCACGAGGAACGGGCGCACGGCCGGCTCCTCGCGGAGCACCCCCGGCCCGGCGCTGCCGCTCACGGGGACCCGCCAGCTCCGCAGCGAGCGCTGCAGCGCCGTGAGGTGGCCGGCGGAGCGCACGACGACGGCCATCTGCGACCATGGGGTGCCGTGGTAGAGGTGCTCCTCGCGCAGCGCCCGGGCGACGTACGCGCCCTCCTGGGCGCGAGAGCGCAGCACGGCCTGGTCGAGCCCGTGCGGGGCCCCGTCCACCGACGAGGCGCCGTCGGTCCCCGGTGCAGGCACCGTGGCCTGCCGGTGCCTGGCGGTGCCGACGACGGACACCGCGGCGGTGACGGCCCGGGTGGTCGCGCGCAGCTCCGCGTCCCCGCGGTGCACCGTGCGCAGCTCGTGCCGGGTCGCGTCGAAGCCGCCGAGGGCGTCGCGGGTCTCGGCGCGTCCGACCAGGGCAGGGGTGCCGCCCCGGAATCCCTGGACCCCCGTGTCCGGGTCACCGTGAAGGAGGAGCTGGGCGCCGTCCTCGGCCAGCACGCGAAGGAGGCGGGCGGTCGCGAGCGTGGAGTCCTGGTGGTCGTCCACGACCACCGCCGACCAGCGCGGGCGCGGGTGGTCGGGAACCTCGTCCTCCCACGCGAGCAGCGCGGCGGCGGCCTCGTCGACGATGCGGGCCGCGTCCAGGCGTGCCCCGCGGTCCGGGGTGAGCTCGCCCAGGGCCGTGACCTCCTGGTACTCCTCGAGCAGCACCGCCGCCGCGGTCCACTCCGGGCGGTCGTGTCGCTCGCCGCGCTCGGCGAGCTCGGCCGGCCCGAGTCCGAGCTCGGCGGCGCGCATGAACAGGTCACGCAGCTCGTCCCGGAACGCGCCCATCGCCAAGGTCTCTGCGCTGATCGACTCCGGCCAGCGCACCGGGGCGCCGAGCCCGGCGCGGTGCCCGTCGAGCAGCTCGGCGAGGATCTGGTCCTGCTCGGGGCCGGTGATGAGCGTCGGCGGCGGCTCGTGCAGCAGCGCGGCCCGCAGGCGGAGCACGGAGTAGGCGAAGGACGCGGGCGTGCGCACGAGGACCTGGGTGGTGGTGCGCCCCAGGCGCGCGGCGACGGCGTCGCGCACGCGGGCCGCGCCGCGACGGGTCGGGACGAGCAGCGCCGCCCCCTGATCACCCGCGACGCCGCTCGTGCCCGGCCGGTCCGGTCCGGTTCCGCCCGCACGGGCCAGGAAGCTCTCCACGGCTGTCGTCGTCTTGCCGGTGCCCGGTGCGCCGACGACGAGCAGGTGGCCGGCACCTGCGGGCCAGGCGACGGCGGCCGCCTGCTCCGCGTCGAGCTCGGGGACCGCCGGCGCCGGAGTGGGCAGCCGCAGCCGCAGCGCGGTGCCTCGTCCGGGTTGCTCCATGTCTCGAATGCCATCACACGCCACTGACATCGGCGGCGAGCGGCACGCGCTGCCGGTCGTGACACCTGTCCCATCGCGGGTCGGGATGAAGCCGGGACCGCGTCGGGGCGGGTCGGGACCGACGTCGGGACCGGGTCGGGACTCAGCCGAGGTGAAGGGTGCGTACCGGATATATCGGTACGAACCCTTCAGGGCGTTTGGCCGAACGCGTGGCTCGCCGCAGAGCGCACAAGGCTCGGTCGCCGGGCACAAGGCTCGGTCGCGGAGCACAGCCCACACGCAGTGCGCGACGAGCCGTCCGGCGGGGTGGGTCAGTGCTCGGCGTCCGGCCACGCGTTGGGCACGCAGCCCTCCATCCGCAGGGACTGCTGGAGCATCACCGGGGCTGTCTCGCCCTCGGCTGGACAGCCGGTATGGGGACGGCCCAGCAGGTGACCGACCTCGTGGTTAACGAGGTACTGCCGGTACTCGGTGAGGGTGCCCCCGCCGCCGAGGAAGGGCTCGGCACCGTCGGACCAGCGCTCGGCGTTGAGCACCGCGCGCTGGTTGCGGCCGCAGGAGTACTCACCGAGGGTCCGCAGCGGGGCGCACAGGGTGTCGGTCAGGGCGCCGGAGGCCAGGACCACCGAGATCGCGACGGGCTGGTCGGTGCGCGCGAACGCCACCGAGTCGTCGTGGCCCCACCCGCGACGGTCGTTGAGGACCCCCATCACGAAGTCCGCGAAGACCTCCGCGTCGACCGGGAGACCGTCCTCGACCTGGACCCGGACCTGACGGACCGTCGCCGCCTCGCGCGGCGCGTCCTGGGACCCGGGGACCGTGATCAGCTCCCCGGACGCACTCGCGGGCACCGTCGGACCGGTGAGTCCGGCGCGCCCGCGCTCCACGGCCGCGAGCGAGTCCAGGGTGCTCGCGAGCCAGGGCAGCCCGATCCCGGCGAGCTCGGGGGTGGTGAGGTCGGCAGCGACGTCGGACGGGTCGCCGTCGTCCGCGTCGCCGTCGGACCGGTCGCCGTCGTCGCCGTCGTCCTCGCCGCGGTCGAGCCGGTCGCCGTCCGACTGGCGATCGGCACCATCGCCCTCCCGGACCGGGCCCGGTACCGCCCGGACGGAGGTCTGCGTGTCCGGACCGACCACCGGCGCCGGGCTCTCCGTCGCCGCGCCCGGGGTCGCGACGAGGACGCCGGCGAGCACGCCCACCAGGGCGAGGGCCAGCGGGAGGTCGTCACGGACACGCACGCCCTCCATTCTGGCACCGCTGGCTTGGCACGGCCGGTCCGGCACCGCTGGTCCGGCACCGCTGGTCCGGCACCGCCGGTCCGGCACCGCCGGTCCGGCACCGCTGGTCCGGCACCGCTGGTCCGGCACCGCCGGCCTGGCACCGCTGGTCCGGCACCACCGGTCCGGGCACCGTTGGTCCGGCACCACCGGTCTGGCGCCGGTCGTGGACGCGGACCGGGCAGCGCACTGTCGGCGGCGGCACCTACGATGGGGAGCAGCACCCCGGTCCGTCCGGCGCCCGAGCGGGCACCGTCCGGACCGTCACCACGTACAGGAGGAAACTGTGGAGATCACCATCGGCGTCCGGAACGTCTCGCGCGAGCTCACCCTGGAGTCCACCCAGAACCCCGACGAGGTGCTCGCAGCGGTGGACAAGGCCCTCGCCGACGGCACGTCTCTGGTGCTCGAGGACGAGAAGGGCCGCCACGTCGTCGTTCCGTCCGGCGCCCTCGGCTACGTCGAGCTCGGTCCCACCGAGCAGCGCCGGGTCGGGTTCGGCCTCGTCTGAGGAGGCCGCGCTCGTCGGGCCCGCGCGGCTCGTCGGGGCCCGCGCGCGAGCGTGCCCCGACCCGTCAGGACTTCAGTGCGAGGCGTTCCATCCGCCGGGCGTGCCCGCCGGCGAGCTGGTTGCGCAGCCGGTCGACGTCGTCACCGGTCTCGCTCTCGGCGAGGAAGGTGACCAGCAGCGGGTGGTCGGCCAGCACCCGCTGGACGATCCCGAGCGCCTCGCCGACCACGCGCCGGCCCCACAGTCCCAGCCGCGCGCCGAGCTGCGGGTCCTGGGCCACCACCGGCCCTAGCACGGCCACCACGAAGTCGGCGTAGCCGTTGTCCGCGAGGACCTCCGCCACGACCTCTGCGGTCGTCGGCCCCAGGCCCACCGTCAGCGCGCGCTGGAGGTCGGCGAGCATGCCGTAGACGACGTACGTCCGCACCAGCCGCTCCGACCAGTCGCCCGGCGGCGTGCGCACGTCGAGGTCTCCGAGGAGGCCGGTGTACCCGTCCATCACCGCATAGAGGTCGGCGTCGAGCTCACGCACGTGACGCTCGAGCTGGTCCAGGGGCGCCAGCTCCCCCGCCGCCATCCGCGCCAGCGTCACCTGCCCGGGCAGGTCGGGGGCGTGCCACGCGTCGCCGGCGAGCTGGGTGAACGCCGCGAGCTGGACCCGGGCATGCAGACCGAGGAGCTCGACGACGGCGGGCGCTGCGACGGGCACGGTCTCGGAGCTCGGAGGCATCGCCCCAGCGTAGAGCCGCCCCGCCCGGGCGCACGGGGACGCCGGGCAGTGACGGCCCCCACGTACCCGCCCCTGCCCGGGGCGAGGGCGACGCGGTACCCTTGAGAGGTACACGGTTGCCCGGTCGTCTCGTAGAAGCCAGAACCTGAGCCGCCTCTCGGCGGCGCGACATGATCACGATCGGCTGCCACGAGCAGGTGCGACGTCGACCCACCCCGGCCACGCCGGTGCGGTGCGGTGCGCCGCGCGCCACGAACGACAAGGCACACATGACTGACCACACCACCTCCGGCGTGCTCGACGCCGTCGAGGGCCCGACCGCCGTCGTCGTCGACGAGGTCACCCCCGACATCACCGCCGACGACGCCGACCTCACCCACCTCGAGGAGAAGTCCTTCGCCGACTTCGGCGTCGAGGACGCCATCGTCGAGGCCCTGCGGGACGTCGGCATCACGCACCCGTTCCCGATCCAGGCCCTCACCCTGCCGGTGGCGCTGGGCCGCCACGACATCATCGGCCAGGCCAAGACCGGCACCGGCAAGACCCTCGGCTTCGGCATCCCGCTGCTGCAGAACGTCGTCGGTCCCGACGAGGCCGGCTGGGCCGAGCTCGACGCGACCGGCAAGCCGCAGGCCCTCGTGATCGTCCCGACCCGCGAGCTCGCCAAGCAGGTCGCCGACGACCTCACCACCGCCGCACGCCGGCGCAGCATCCGGGTGGTGCAGGTCTACGGCGGCCGCGCGTACGAGCCGCAGATCGAGGCGCTGAACGCCGGCGCCGAGGTCGTCGTCGGCACGCCCGGCCGCATGATCGACCTGCTCAAGCAGCACATCCTCGACCTCGGCCACGTGCGCACCGTCGTGCTCGACGAGGCCGACGAGATGCTCGACCTGGGCTTCCTGCCCGACGTCGAGACGCTGCTCTCGCGCACCCCGGCCACCCGCCACACCATGCTGTTCTCCGCGACCATGCCCGGTGCCGTCGTGGCCATGGCCCGCCGCTACATGTCCCGCCCGACGCACATCCGCGCGCAGGACCCGGACGACCAGGGCGCGACGGTGAAGAACACCCGCCAGGTGGTCTACCGGGCGCACGCCCTGAACAAGGTCGAGATGCTCGCCCGGATCCTCCAGGCCGAGGGCCGGGGCCTGACCATCGTCTTCACCCGGACCAAGCGGACCGCCGCGCGCGTGGCCGAGGACCTGGCCGAGCGCGGCTTCGCCTCGGCGGCGATCCACGGCGACCTCGGCCAGGGCGCCCGCGAGCAGGCGCTGCGCGCCTTCCGCTCCGGCAAGGTCGACGTCCTGGTCGCCACCGACGTCGCGGCCCGAGGCATCGACGTCGACGACGTCACGCACGTGGTCAACTACCAGTGCCCCGAGGACGAGAAGATCTACCTGCACCGCATCGGCCGCACCGGCCGCGCGGGCAACGCCGGCACCGCCGTGACGTTCGTCGATTGGGACGACATGCCCCGCTGGTCGCTGATCAACAAGGCCCTCAACCTGGGTGCGCCGGAGCCGGTGGAGACCTACCACACCTCCCCGCACCTCTACGCCGACCTGAGCATCCCCGAGGGCACGACCGGGCGCCTGCCGCGCGGTGCGCGGACCCGCGCCGGCCTCGCCGCCGAGCAGATCGAGGACCTCGGGGAGACCGGCAAGCGCCACGCCGACCGCCCGCGCGGCGGTGACCGCGGCCGTGGTGGCCGCGACGGCGGCCGGGGCTCCGGCCGCCGCGAGGGCGGCCGGCAGCACGAGGGTGCCCGCCCGGACGCCGACGAGCGTCCCCGCCGCTCGCGCAGCCGTCGCCGCACCCGGGGCGGCAAGCCCGCCGAGGGCGCACCCACCGAGGGCGCGCAGGGCTGACCCCCAGCTCACGACCCGCACGAAGGCCCGGCCGCCACGGCCGGGCCTTCGTGGCGTCCGGGGCCGCGCGTTTCGTGGCGTCCGGGGACGGGAGCGAGGCGACGTGTGCGGTGGCACACTCGAGGACGTGACTGGCAGGGTGAGGTCCGGACCGCCGCCACAGCCGGTGGCGGGCCGGCAGCGGCCGTCACCCGCGCGGCACCTCGAGAAGACAGGCAGGTCATGACCAGCGAAGTCGTCGACGTCCCCCGTTCCGAGCACCTCGACGCCGCCGCCGGGCTGAGCGAGTCCCCGGAGGCCGGACGCCTGCTCCGCCTGTTCTACCGGGACGTCATGACCGAGGACCTGCTCAGCCAGCAGCCGGCCGACCTCCTGGGCGCAGCCCGCTCCCAGTGGCGAACCGCCCAGCGGCGCGACGCCGGCACCGCGACGGTGCGGGCCTTCACCCCGACCGAGGCGGGGGACGGCTGGGCCACCGGACGCACCGTCGTGGAGATCGTCACCGACGACATGCCGTTCCTCATCGACTCGATCACGGCCGAGCTGGCCCGCCAGGGCCGCACCGCCACCCTGCTCGTCCACCCCCAGCTCGCCGTGCGCCGGGACACCGACGGCGAGCTCGTCGAGGTCCTCGACGCCGACCCGGCCGACGTCCCGGAGGACCCGGGCGTCCTGGTCGAGTCGTGGGTGCACCTCCAGGTCGGCCTGGAGCACGACCCCGACCAGCACGCGAGCATCGTCGCCGAGCTCACCCGGGTGCTGACCGACGTGCGCATCGCCGTCGAGGACTTCCGGCCGATGGTCGAGCGTGCCACCGGGATCGCCGCCGAGCTGGACGCCTGCCCGCCCGCCGGGCTGTCGGCCCCCGAGGTCGAGCGGGCCCAGGCTCTGCTGCACTGGCTCGCCGACGGCCAGTTCGTCTTCCTCGGCTACCGCGAGTACCGCCTCACCGATCCGGGCACCGACGCCGCCGAGACCGTCCTCGAGCCGCTGCCCGAGTCCGGCCTCGGGCTCCTGCGCGCCGACTCCTCCCGCCCGCCACGGTCCACGCCGCTGCCGGGCCGCGCGGCGCGCAAGGCGCGCGAGCCGCGGCTCGTCATCATCACCAAGGCGAACTCGCGCTCGAGCGTGCACCGTCCCCTCTACCTCGACTACGTCGGGGTCAAGACCTTCGACGACGACGGCGTGGTCGTCGGCGAGCGACGCTTCCTGGGGCTCTTCACCGCCGGGTCCTACCGCTCCTCCGTGACCCAGGTGCCCTTCGTCGCGGACAAGGTCGCCGCCGTCATGGCGGCCAGCGGCTTCGCCCCGGGCAGCCACCTCGGCAAGGACCTGCTCGGCGTCCTGGAGGACTACCCCCGCGACGAGCTCTTCACCACCACCGTCGAGTCGCTCACCGAGGTGGCCACCGCCGTGGTGCACCTGCGCGAGCGTCCCCGCACCCGGCTGTTCCTCCGGACCGAGGTCTACGGCCGCTTCGTCTCCTGCCTGGTCTACCTGCCGCGGGAGCGGTACAGCATCGCGGCGCACTCCCGGGTGGAGGCGATCCTGCGCGAGGCGTTCGGCGGGGTCGCCGTCGAGCACAACACCCTCCTCTCGGAGTCCGCGCTCGCACAGCTCCACCTGGTCGTCCGGGTCGCCCCCGGCGAGCAGGTCCCCGAGGTCGACGTCGCCGCGCTCGAGCAGCGTCTGGCCGCGGCCACCCGCAGCTGGACCGAGGACCTCGCGGTCTCCGTGCGGGAACGGTTCGACGAGTCCGCGGCCGCCGAGCTGCTCGCGCGCTTCGGCCAGACCCTGCCCGAGGGGTACAAGGAGGACTTCGACCCCGACGTCGCGGCGGACGACCTTACGCACCTCGGCGCCCTGACACCCGGCGCGCTGCGGCTGAACCTGTACCGCAGCGCGGACGCCGCCGCCGGTGAGCGCCGCCTGAAGGTCTACGCCCTGCGCCCGCTCACGCTCAGCGCCGTGCTCCCCGTCTTCCACCACCTCGGTGTCGAGGTGACCGACGAGCGCCCCTACGAGCTGCGGGCGGGCGACGGCCCGGTCGCCCACGTCTACGACTTCGGCCTGCGCGCGCCGACCGAGGAGGCCTGGGGCGGGACGGACGCGCGCGACAGGTTCCAGGACACCTTCGCGGCCGTGCGCGACGGCGCCGCGGAGAGCGACGGCTTCAACGCGCTGGTGCTCCTGGCCGGGCTGACCTGGCGGCAGGTCACGATCCTGCGCACGCTAGCGGCGTACCTGCGCCAGACCGGCTCCGTGTTCTCCCGCGAGTACGTCGAGGCCGCGCTGCGCGAGAACCTCGGCACCACGCGGCTGCTGGTCGAGCTCTTCGAGGCCCGGTTCGACCCGGACCGTGCCGGCGGCACGGTGTCACCGGAGCGTGAGGAGGCCGAGGAGTCGCTGGCGCAGGACATCGACACCGCGCTGGACGAGGTGGCCAACCTCGACCACGACCGCATCGTGCGCGCCCTCCTCGCGGTGGTCCGGGCCACCCTGCGCACGAACTTCTACCAGCGCACCGCCGACGGCGAGCACCCGCCGACCGTCACCCTCAAGCTCGACCCGCAGGCCATGCCCGACCTGCCGAGACCGCGCCCCGCGTTCGAGATCTTCGTCGCCTCCCCGCGCGTCGAGGGCGTGCACCTGCGGTTCGGCCCGGTGGCCCGCGGCGGCCTGCGCTGGTCCGACCGCCGCGAGGACTTCCGCACCGAGGTGCTCGGCCTGGTCAAGGCGCAGATGGTCAAGAACGCCGTCATCGTCCCCACCGGCTCCAAGGGCGGGTTCGTCGCCAAGCAGCTTCCCGACCCGTCCGACCGCGAGGCGTGGCTGGCCGAGGGCACGGCCGCGTACGAGCTCTTCGTCGGCTCGATGCTGGACGTCACCGACAACCGGGCCGCCGGCGAGGTCGTCCCGCCCGAGCGGGTGGTGCGCCACGACGGCGACGACCCGTACCTCGTGGTCGCCGCCGACAAGGGCACCGCCGCGTTCTCCGACGTCGCGAACGCGGTCTCCCAGGCGCACGGCTTCTGGCTCGACGACGCCTTCGCCTCCGGCGGCTCGACCGGGTACGACCACAAGAAGATGGGTATCACCGCGCGCGGTGCGTGGGAGTCCGTCAAGCGGCACTTCCGCGAGCTCGGCACGGACACGCAGACCGAGGACTTCACGGTCGTCGGCGTGGGCGACATGAGCGGCGACGTGTTCGGCAACGGCATGCTGCTCTCGGAGCACATCAGCCTCGTCGGCGCCTTCGACCACCGGCACGTGTTCCTCGACCCGGACCCGGACCCTGCCCGCTCCTACGCCGAGCGGCGTCGCCTCTTCGAGCTGCCGCGCTCGTCGTGGGAGGACTACGACCCCGAGCTGATCAGCCCCGGCGGCGGGGTCTATGCCCGCTCGGCCAAGTCGGTGCCGATCTCGCCGCAGGTGCGCGAGCGTCTCGGGCTGGACCCGGGCGTGGAGAAGCTGACGCCCGCCGAGCTGATGCGGGCGATCCTGACCGCCGACGTCGACCTGCTCTGGAACGGCGGGATCGGCACCTACGTCAAGGCCTCGACGGAGTCGCACGCCGAGATCGGCGACCGGGCCAACGACGCCGTCCGGGTCGACGGCGCTGACCTGCGCTGCCGGGTGGTCGGCGAGGGCGGCAACCTGGGGGTGAGCCAGCGTGGCCGGGTCGAGGCGGCCCTGGCCGGGGTGCGCATCAACACCGACGCCATCGACAACTCCGGCGGTGTGGACAGCTCGGACTACGAGGTGAACATCAAGATCCTCCTGGGCGCCGCCGTCCGGTCGGACCGGTTGAGCGTGGCGGACCGCAACGAGCTGCTCGCCTCGATGACCGAGGACGTGGCCACCAAGGTGCTGCGGCAGAATTACGAGCAGAACGTGCTGCTGGGCAACGCCCGCGCGCAGGAGCGCGACATGCTCGGCGCGCACCAGCGGCTGATGGCGTGGCTGGAGGAGCGTGGGGAGCTCGACCGTGAGCTGGAGTTCCTGCCCACGGACACCGAGTGCGCCCAGCGCGCCGAGGACGGGCGCGGCCTGACCTCCCCCGAGTTCGCCGTCCTGGTCGCCTACTCCAAGCTCGCTCTCAAGGCGGACCTGATCCGGTCCGGCCTGCCCGACGACCCGTGGTTCGGCCGCACCCTGACCGAGTACTTCCCGCCGGCGCTGCGCGAGGCGTGGGCGGCGGACGTGGGCGAGCACCCGCTGCGGCGCGACATCGTCGTGAACTCCGTCGCCGGCTCGGTCGTCAACCGGGGCGGCATCACGTTCGTGTACCGCGCGATGGAGGAGACGGGCGCGAGCGCCGAGCACGTCACGCGCGCCTTCGTCGTCTGCCGGGAGATCTTCGACCTCGCCGGCTTCGTGCACGACGTCGAGGCCCTGGACAACGCGGTGCCCACCGACGTCCAGTCGAGCCTGTACCTGGCCTTCCGCCGGCTGCTCGACCGGGCGGTGCGCTGGTTCGTGCGCAACCGCCCCGAGCTCGACGTCGGCGCCGAGATCGCCCGCTTCGGCCCGGCGGTGGCCGAGTTCGCGCCGATGGAGCAGGTGCTGCGCGGTGCCGAGCTCGAGCGGCTGCGCGCTCAGGTCCACGAGTACGAGCGGGCTGGGGTGCCGGCCGAGCTCGCCGCACGCACGGCGGCCCTGCTGGACCTGTTCTCCGTGCTCGACATCGTCGAGCTCGCCGACGGGACCGGCCGCTCCGTCCGAGAGGTCGGCGACCTGTACTTCGCGACGTCGGAGCACTTCGGCATCGACAGGCTGTTCCGCCTCGTCGAGCAGCTGCCCCGCGAGGGCCGCTGGGACACCCTCGCCCGCGGCGCGGCGCGGGACGACCTCTACTCCGTCCTGGGCTCCCTGACCGGGACCGTCCTGGCGACGGCGGGACCGGCGGACGACGGCGCGGACCGGCTCAGGGCGTGGACGGACGCCCGGCGGCCGGTCGTGGAGCCCGTGCGCCAGGCCCTGGCCGAGATCGACCAGCTGGAGACCGCCGGGCTGGCGCCCCTGTCCGTCGCCCTCCGTGAGCTCCGCGGCGTGGTCCGCCTCGGGTCCATGGGCACCGACCCGGCCGGGCGCGGCTGAGGCGTCAGCTCTCGGCGTCGATGAAGGCGAAGACGGCGTCGGCCATCAGCTGGACGGCGATCGCGGCGAGGAGCAGGCCGGCGAGCCGGGTGACCAGGGTGGTGCCGCCGTCGCCGAGCACCCGGTGGATGATGCCGGCGAAGCGCATGACGAGGAACAGCACCACGTGGATGGCCACGAGGGCGACGCCGATCGCAGCCCAGTCGGCGAAGGAGCCGTCGGAGTTCTCCACGGCGAGCATCGCGGCCACGATCGCACCGGGGCCCGCGAGCAGCGGGGTGCCGAGCGGCACGAGCGCGACGTTGACACCGGACCCCGACGGTCTGGGCTCCTCCGACTTCCCGGTGAGGAGCTCCATGGCCACCAGGAGCAGCAGCAGGCCCCCGGAGAGCTGCAGCGCCGGGACCGAGATGTGCAGGAAGCCCAGTATGTACTGACCGAATAGCGTGAAGACCAGGATCACGCCGAAGGCCACCGAGGTGGCCTGCAGCGCCGCGGTCCGGCGCTGGCGCGCGGTCATCGTCGAGGTCAGCGCGAGGAAGACCGGGACCGTCCCCGGCGGGTCCATGATGACGAACAGCGTGAAGAACGTCGTCGACATCAGCGTGAGGTCGAGAACCTCGTTCACGGTCGGACCACGGGCAGGTACCCCTCGCTCTCGATCATCTCCAGCACGGCCGTCGTCGTGGTGTGCTCCCCCAGCCGGTTCGGCTTGCCCGCCCCGTGGTAGTCGCTGGACCCGGTGCGTGCCAGCCCCAGGCGGCCCGCCAGCGCAGCCAGCTCGGACCGCGCCTCGGCGGTGTGGTCGCGGTGGTCGATCTCCAGGGCGGCGAGCCCGGCCCTGGCCATCGCCTCGATGACGTGGTCGCCGACGACCCGGCCGCGCACACCGGCGCGCGGGTGCGCCATCACCGGCACCCCGCCGGCCGCGCGGACCATCGCGACCGCCTCGACGGCGTCGGGGGCGTGGTAGGGAACGTAGTAGGGCCCGCGGACGGAGAGGATCGTCTCGAAGCAGGCCGACCGGTCCGGCATCACCCCGGCGGCGACGAGCGCGTCCGCGATGTGCGGGCGGCCGAGCGTGGCGCCGTCGGCCGCCTGGGCGCGCACCAGCTCCCAGGTGATGGGGTGGTCCTCGGCGATCCGCTCGACCATCTGTCGTGCCCGGTCGGTGCGCGAGGCGCGCGAGCGCTCCATCTCGGCGGCGAGGACGGGCTCGTCCGGGTCGTGCAGGAAGCTGAGCAGGTGCACCGAGATGCCGCGCGACTGGCAGGAGATCTCGGCCCCGCGCAGCAGCGCGACGCCGGTCTCGGGGACGGCGGCCGCCGCCTCGTCCCAGCCGCGCACCGTGTCGTGGTCGGTCAGGCCGACGACGTCGACTCCCGCGGCGGCCGCGGCACGCAGGACGCCGGCCGGGGAGTCGGTGCCGTCGGAGACCGCGGAGTGCGTGTGCGGGTCGATCCGCGTCTCATCTGCTGGCACACGGGCCAGGGTACGGCCTCCCAGCGGGGCCGCAGCACCACCGGCCGGGTGACCCGGGCGGGCAGGCGGTCCGGTCGCAGGGCTCGACGGCCGCCTGGGCCGGCGGGGTCCGAGGTGCGATCATTGCCGGCATGACAGATCCCGCCGGTGACTCCGAGCAGCCCCTGACCGACCGTGGCTCCAACCGCTCCCAGCGACCCAGCAGCCAGGCGTTCCGCGCCTTCATCGCCGACGGCTGGGGCCCGCGGACCGCGGGCGAGCCCCAGCGCTCCGGCGCCGCCGACCATGCCGCCGGGCGCCGGGCCGCTCTGGGCCGGCTCTTCCCGGGCGAGCGGCTGGTGGTCCCGGCCGGGCAGCTGGTGGTGCGCAGCAACGACACCGACTACCGGTTCCGGCCGCACTCCGCCTTCGCGCACCTGACCGGGCTCGGCACAGACGAGGAGCCGGACTCCGTCCTCGTCCTGCACCCGGTCGAGGACGCCGGCGGCAGCGACGACGGCGCTACCCACGAGGCGGTGCTGTACTTCCGGCCCCGGGCCGGGAAGGACACCGAGGAGTTCTACGCCGACTCGCGCTACGGCGAGCTCTGGGTCGGTGAGCGCCCCTCGCTGGCCGAGGTCTCGGCCGTCACCGGGCTGCGGGCCGAGCACATCGACTCCCTCGGCGACGCCCTGGCCAAGGATGTCGGCGCCGGGCAGGTCCAGGTGCGCGTCGTGCCCCAGGCCGACTCCGCCGTCGAGGAGCAGGTCGGCAGGGTGCGCGAGCAGGCCGGGCTCACCGCCGGGGCCGCGGAGGCGGACGCCGCGCTCGCCGAGGCGCTGTCCGAGCTGCGCCTGCGCAAGGACGACTACGAGATCGGCCAGGTCCGCGAGGCCGTCGCGGCGACCGCCCGCGGCTTCGAGGACATCGTGCGGTCCTTGCCGCGGGCGGTGGCCCACCACCGGGGCGAGCGGGTCATCGAGGGCGCGTTCGGCGCCCGCGCCCGCGAGGAGGGCAACGGCGTCGGGTACGACACGATCGCCGCGGCCGGCAACCACGGCAACACGCTGCACTGGATCGGCAACGACGGCGCGGTTCGCGCGGGCGAGCTGGTCCTGGTCGACGCCGGGGTGGAGGTCGACTCCCTCTACACCGCCGACATCACCCGCACGCTCCCGGTCGACGGCGTGTTCACCGACGCCCAGCGCCGGGTCTACGACGCCGTCCTCGAAGCGGCCGACGCCGCCTTCGTGCGCGCGGGCGAGCCCGGGGTGAAGTTCAAGGACCTGCACGCCGCAGCGATGGAGGTCATCGCGGCCCGCCTCGCCGACTGGGGCATGCTGCCCGGCACGGCCGAGGAGTCGCTCGACCCGGAGGGGCAGTACCACCGCCGCTGGATGGTGCACGGGACCAGCCACCATCTCGGGCTGGACGTCCACGACTGTGCGCAGGCCCGCCGCGAGATGTACCTCGACGCCGAGCTCGAGCCGGGGATGATCTTCACGATCGAGCCGGGCCTGTACTTCCGTGCGGACGACCTCAAGGTGCCCCAGGAGCTGCGCGGCATCGCGGTTCGGATCGAGGACGACATCCTCGTCCGACCGGACGGCTCGGTGGAGAACCTCTCCGCCGCGCTCCCCCGCACCCCGGACGAGATCGAGACCTGGATGGCCGACCTCCGCGGCTGAGGCACCGGGCGGGCCCCGCCGCGACGCCGCATCACCGGCGGGCGCCGCACCACGACCGGACGCGCACCACGGCCGGGCGCCGCACCACGGCCGGACGCTGCACCACGGCCGGGCGCCGCACCACGGCCGGACGCTGCACCACGGCCGGGCGCCGCACCACGGCCGGACGCTGCACCACGGCCGGGCGCCGACCACGGACGGGCGCCGCACCACAACGGGGAAGGTCACCGCCTCGCGCGAGCCGGTGATCTTCCCCGTTCTGGGTGCTGCACTTCCCCGTTCTGGGGTGCCGCTCAGATGAGGTCGCGACCCTCGCGACGGGCCTGTGCCCAGTCCTTGAAGAAGCCGCGGGCGATGACGTACATGACGACGGCGACGATGACCGGCCACATGAGGACGTAGCCGGTGAGGATCAGGGTCTGCATGGGACTGCTCCTTCGGTTCAGGGACGCGGGTCGGTGGCGCGGGCGGCGGCGACGGTCTCGACCGTCGTCTCGGCGGTGTCGTCGAAGTCGCCGACCCGCTGCTTGATGAGGGCGAAGTCGAAGTTCTCCTCGCTGCGCGCGGACATCGCGTAGCAGACGACCGTGGAGACGGCGTACGCCACCAGGGACGCGCTGAGGGTCGTGTAGTCGTGCAGGAACCCGATGACGAACGGTGCGGACGCCACGGCGGCGACCACTGCCACGACCTTGGCGACCTTCAGCCCGAAGAAGCCGAAGCTCATCAGGCCGAGCACCACGCCGATACCGATGACCGAGAGCACGTCGACGACGATGCCGAGCCCGCCGTCGAGCGGGACCAGCCCGAAGCGCACCGGGAGGAAGACGGCGAGCGCCGCGACGACAGCTGTGGTGAAGGCCTTGTTGGTGACCTTCTCCCAGTAGAAGCTCGCGATCACCGGGAAGACGAGCGCACCCCACAGCGCCCCGACGAACACGAGCAGGTCGAGGATGCTCAGCTGCAGGCTCGCGAACGCCACCGCCAGGGCTGTTGCGACGATCATCGTGACGCGGCCGACGAGCAGCATGGTGCGGGGATTGGCCTCGCCCCGGCCGGCGACGTTCTGGCCGTAGATGTCGGCCATCATGATCGAGGAGAGGGCGGAGAGGTCGGAGTCGGCCGTCGAGGACAGCGCCCCGATGATCATGATGAAGAAGACCGCGAGCAGGACCGGCGGCAGGTAGGTGGCCGCCATCTGCGGCACGAGGTTGTTGGGGTCGCCGCCCATGGGCTCGATGCCCAGGTACAGGGCAAGCACACCGAGCATGCCGACCCCGATGACCATCGCGCCGTAGCCGATGGTGGCGGTGATGAACGTCGGCTTGATGAGGTCCTCGCGCACGGCGAAGAGCCGCTGTGCGATGGTCTGGTTGCCGATGGCGTAGGCGAGAACGGCGGCGATGTAGGGGGCGCCCTGCTTGAGGAACGCCTCCGAGGAGAAGAAGTTGCCCTGCTCTGCTGTGAGGTTGTCCGCGCCGGTGGTGAAGACCGTCGGGAAGTCGGCCGCGAAGAAGATGGCCGGGACGAGGATCGCGACGGCGCCCAGCATGGCCATGACCTGCGTGAAGTCGGTCAGGGTGGAGGCGCGGAAGCCGGACCACAGGGTGTAGAGCAGCACCCCGACGGCGACGGCGAGCACACCCTGGATGAAGTTGAACGGCGACAGCAGGGCGATGAGCGCGCCGCCGGCGATGAAGTTGGACATGAGCGAGATGACCGAGCCCACCACGTTGGAGCCGGCCAGCATGAGCTGGCTCGAACGGCCGTGCCGGGCGTACATGACCTCGGCGAGGGTGTGCGCCTTGGGGGCCACGGCGCGGATGCGCCTGCCGAAGGGGTAGATGAACAGGATCATCAGGGCGCCCCAGAGCCCGTAGTGGATGGGCCCGGAGATGCCGTAGGTGTAGCCCGACGTCGCGGACGCGTACATCGACGACGCCCAGATCCAGGTGGCCGTCATGCTGGCGGCGGACACACCGAAGCCGACCTTGTTGCCGGCGGTCATGTAGGCGTCGGCGTCCTCGTCCTTCTTCCCGATGAGCGCCGACATCACGAAGGTGCCCCCGTAGAACAGCACCAGCAGTGCCACGACGGCGATGCCGCCCAGCTGAGCGAGCTCAAGCCCGTCCATACGTCCTTCTTTCTCGTCACTGGCCGCGGCGGACGAGGGCGCGTCAAGGCCCTCCGACGGCCCCACGGCGCGCGATGACGCGCGGGGGCACCCGCCGTGCGCCGGGGATCCGGCGCCATGCAGCTCGGTCGCTCACGACCGTCCGGACGAGGTCACGCCGGCGACGCGGGCGGCAGCATGGCTGCCCTCGTCGTCGGCGTCGCACCGTCCGGTAGCTGCTCGTCGCAGGTGCAGCCCCGCCCGGGAGTGGTCACCGGGGCGGAGAACGGACCACAGGTCTGCGGTCCGGCGGGCCGCGTCGCACCACCCGTCGGACGGGAGATGGTCAGCAGACCCTCGGCACTTGGTGTGCCCTTGCCCTGCAGAACGTCAAGGAACATACCACAGGGCCGACCCGGGCCGGACGGACGGCCCCGCGGCACCCTGGCGGCGGCAGGGCCGCAGGTCACGTCCATACCTGCTGTTCGCGTCGAAGCGTGCTGCTGAGACGGCCGACTTCGAGCTATAGGTGCGGGTATGGACGACCGCACGCCCCAGCCGTCCTCGGGCCTGCATTCCTGGGGTGTCGCCTCAGCCGTCCTCGAGTGTCCGCGTTCCTCGAGCGTCGCCTTCAGCCGTCCTCGAGTGTCCGCGTTTCTCGAGTGGCGCTTCACCCGTCCTCGGGGCCAGCGTTCGGGTGCCTCAGCCGTCCTCGGGAGTCTGCGTCGAGGGGTACGTGTGCTGCCGCTCACCGATGGCGAGGTGCTCGCGGGCGAAGCTCAGCGAGTCCGCCACAGCGGCACGGCGGCCCACCTCGGACATCTTCCGGGTGTTGATCTCCACCACCACCGACCCGGCGAAGCCCTGCGAGCCGAGCATGTGCAGCACCTCAGCACAGGGCTGGTCGCCCCGGCCGGGCACCATGTGCTCGTCCTTGAAGTTGCTGGTGCCGTCGGCCAGGTGCAGGTGCGCCAGGCGCGGACCGAGCTCGTCCGCCATCGCGAGCGCAGCATCGTGGTCGAGCCCGGCGGTGGCTGTGTGGGACAGGTCCAGGGTCACCGAGCGGTAGTCGTGCTCGAGCGGGTCCCAGCCGGGCAGGTAGGCCTGCATCTCCCGCTCGCGTCGCTTCGTGGCGGCGCGCCACGGGAACATGTTCTCGACCGCGAGCCTCATCCCGTCCAGCCGTTCCCGCTCGGCGATGGCACCGACGAAATGCTCGGCGTAGGAGCGCTGCCAGCGGAACGGGGGGTGCAGCACGACCACCCCGGCCCCGACGTCGTGGGCGAGCTCGGTGGCCCGGTCGATCTTGTCCCAGGGGTCGTTTCCCCAGACTCCCTGGGTCAGCAGCAGCGTCGGGGCGTGGATGGCCAGCACGGGCAGGCCGTACTCGTCGGACAGCTCGCGCAGCCGTCGCTCGTCCTGGCTGTCCGGCTCGCGCAGGACCATGACCTCCACGCCGTCGTACCCGAGCTCCTTCGCCAGCTCGAAGGTCCGGGTGACGCCGCCCGGGTACACCGACGAGGTCGACAGGCCGACCGGAATACCCACTGTCACTCGCGTCCCGTGGTGCCGTCCGCCCCTTCTCGGCCGGGGTCGGCGTGGTCGCGTCGATCGGGCGCGGCACGGTCGCGGTCGACGTCGTCCAGGCGTACGCCGTAGCGGGGCCGCTCGTCCGCGCGCGAGCCGAACTGGCTCGGGCCCGACTCCCCGCGCCGGTCCGTCGGCTCATCCTGCGCGGACGTGCCGCCGGGTACCGGGCCGGCCGGGGGCCGCGAGGCGACGGGCGGGGCCTGCGGCGCGCCGTAGCCGCTCTGGGGCGGTGCCGCGTACGGGTTCTGCTGCGGCGCACCGGCGCTCGCCCGGGGCCTGACCTGGCCGTGGCGACCTCCCTCGGTGAGGACCTGGCGGGCCTGCCCGGCGTGCTCCGGGTCGCACAGGATGGCGTATCGGCTCGCGACGACCTGGCTGGTGGAGGTGAAGTCGCGCTTGCCCCCGGTGAAGGCGTAGGAGACGACCGCGAACAAGATGCCGAAGGCCGCACCGATGAGCACGCCGGCGAGGATCGGGAAGTCGCCGTTCGGCGTGAAGAGCCAGAACAGCAGGGCGATCATCAGCCCGAACCACGCACCGCTCATCGCTCCCGCGCCGGCCACCCGCGCGTAGGTCAGGCGCCCGGTGATCCGCTCGACGAGCAGCAGGTCGGTGCCGACGATGGTCACCTTCTGGACGGGGAACGCCTTGTCCGAGAGGTGGTCCACCGCCTGCTGGGCCTCCAGGTAGGTGGTGTAGGACGCCACCTCCACCCCCGTGGGCAAGGTTGGCAGGGACACGCTCGACGGCTTGCCGGTCAATGACATACCCCGATCCTCCTCTCCCCGGCGCTCCAGCGCCAAGCGGGCCAACGCGGCCCCCGCAGCTCCGGCAGCGAGCCGGCCCCACGCGGCCCCCGCTGCTCCGGCACCGAGCCGCCCCACACGGCCCGCGCCTCGACACCGAGCTTGCCCCACCAAGCTGCCCCTCACCCCGATGTCGAACGGGTCCTACGTGGCGCGGCCCCAGGGCTGTCCTAGGCTGGCGGCCGTGAGCACCCCCACCGCCCGGCCCGGCACGTCCAGCCGCGTCTACGTCGCCCGGCTCAAGGGCACCGCGGTCTTCGACCCTCTCGGTGACCAGGTGGGGCGCGTCCACGACGTGGTCGTCCTGGTGCCGGTCAAGGGCGCTCCTCGGGCGGTTGGCCTGGTGGTCGAGGTCTCCTCCAAGCGTCGGGTGTTCGTACCGCTGACCCGGGTGACGGCGATCGACGCCGGTGCCGTCATCACCACCGGGCTCGTCAACATCCGCCGTTTCGCCCAGCGGGCAACCGAGACCCTCGTCGTCGCCGAGCTGCTGGACCGGCACGTGACCATGCGCGACGGCTCTGGCTCCGCCGTCGTCGAGGACGTCGCGATCGAGCAGCAGCGCAACCGTGACTGGCTCGTCACCAAGCTCTTCGTCCGCCGTTCCTCCGGCCGGGGCGGCCTCGGGCTGCGTCGCGGCGAGGCGCTCGTCGTGGACGTCACCGATGTGCTCGGCCTGGCCGGCACCCCCGAGCAGCAGGGCGCCACCGCGCTTCTCGCGACGCTGGAGGACCTCAAGCCCGCCGACCTCGCCGACGTCCTGCACGACCTGTCCGACACCCGGCGGCTCGAGGTGGCCGCCGAGCTCGACGACGAGCGTCTCGCCGACGTCCTGGAGGAGCTCGGTGAGGAGGACCGTGTCTCGATCGTCTCCGGCCTGGACGTCGAGCGGGCCGCTGACGTGCTGGACGCCATGCAGCCCGACGACGCCGCCGACCTGGTCTCCGAGCTGCCGACCGCGAAGGCGACCGAGCTGCTCGAGCGGATGGAGCCCGAGGAGGCCGAGGACGTGCGCCGGCTCCTCGCCTACGACGAGCACACCGCCGGCGGTCTGATGACGACCGAGCCGCTGATCCTCCCGCCCGAGGCCACCGTCGCCACGGCGCTCGCGCACGCCCGGCGGCAGGACGTCACCCCGGCCCTGGCGGCGATGGTCTTCGTGGTGCGCCCGCCGCTGGAGACCCCCACGGGCAAGCTCCTCGGCGTCGTCCATCTCCAGCGCGCCCTGCGCGAGCCGCCCCACGAGCTCATCGGCGCCCTGCTCGACAAGGACATCGACGCCGTCCTGCCGAAGGACGACATCGGCAAGGTGACCAGGCTGCTCGCCACCTACAACCTCACCGCGCTGCCGGTGGTCGACGAGGGCGGCCGCCTGGTCGGTGCGATCTCCGTCGACGACGTCCTGGACCACCTGCTGCCCACCGACTGGCGCGACGCCGACGACGACGTCACCGACGAGGCCATGACAAGGAGCGCGCATGGCTGAGCGCCTCGACACCCCGCTGGCGGCGAAGCGGCGCTGGTTCCCGCGCCGCCCCCGCCTGGACCCCGAGTTCTTCGGCCGCTTCTCCGAGGGCATCGCCAGGTTCATGGGCACGCCCCGGTTCCTGCTCTACCTGACGATCTTCTGCGCCGCGTGGCTGCTGTGGAACAGCTTCGGGCCCGCCGACCTGCAGTTCGACTCCGCCGCACTGGGCTTCACGGCGCTGACCCTGATGCTCTCGCTGCAGGCGTCGTACTCCTCACCGCTGATCCTCCTCGCGCAGAACCGCCAGACCGACCGGGACCGGGTCAGCGCCGAGCAGGACCGCCAGCGCGCCGAGCGCAACCTCGCCGACACGGAGTACCTCGCCCGGGAGATGGCGGCGGTGCGGCTGCTGCTCGGCGAGGTCGCCACCCGCGACTTCGTGCGCTCGGAGCTGCGCGGCCTGCTCGAGGACATCGTGGAGGAGCGCGACGAACGCATCCGCGAGCTCGAGCTCGAGCTCGCGGCCATGGCGGAACGCGCCGCCGGGGGTGCGACGCAGGACACAGACGGCCCCTCGCGCACGCCACCTACGATGGAGGCATGAGCGCTCCCACCGTCGAGGCCGTGCAGACCGAGCTCGGCAATGTCATGGACCCCGAGATCCGTCGCCCCATCACCGAGCTGAACATGGTCCGGTCGGTGGAGGTGCAACCCGGTGGCGTGGTGGTGGTCGGGATCGACCTCACGACGGCGGGCTGCCCGCTGAAGGACACCATCACACGCGACGTGACCAACGCCGTCGGGTCCCTCGAGGGGGTCGCCGGCGTCCAGGTCGAGATGGGGGTGATGACCGAGGAGCAGCGCAAGGCGCTCCGGAGCCAGCTCCGGGGCGGGGCGGCCGAGCCGGTCATCCCCTTCGCCCAGCCCGGCTCACTCACCCGCGTCTACGCCGTGACCTCCGGCAAGGGCGGTGTGGGCAAGTCCTCGGTGACCGCCAACCTTGCCGCCGCCATGGCCGCCGACGGGCTGAAGGTCGGCGTCGTCGACGCCGACATCTACGGCTTCTCGATCCCCCGCATGCTCGGCGTGACCTACCCGCCGACCAAGGTCGACGACATGATCCTCCCGCCCGTCGCGCACGACGTGAAGGTCATCTCGATCGGCATGTTCACCCAGGACGGCCGCCCCGTCGTGTGGCGTGGCCCCATGCTGCACCGCGCCCTGCAGCAGTTCCTCGCCGACGTCTTCTGGGGGGATCTGGACGTCCTGCTCCTGGACCTGCCCCCGGGTACGGGCGACATCGCGATCTCGGTGGCGCAGATGCTCCCGAACTCCGAGATCCTCGTGGTCACCACGCCCCAGGTCGCGGCTGCCGAGGTGGCGCAGCGCGCCGGTGTCATCGCCGAGCAGACGCACCAGAAGGTCGTCGGCGTGGTGGAGAACATGTCGTGGCTCGAGCAGGCGGACGGTTCCCGCGTGGACCTCTTCGGCACGGGCGGGGGCGAGCGGGTCTCCACCGAGCTCGGCAAGGCCCTCGGGTACGACGTGCCGCTGCTGGCCCAGGTGCCGATCGAGGTCGACCTGCGCGAGGGCGGCGACTCCGGGGAGCCGCTGGTCCTCCGCGACACGACGAGCCCGGCGGCCGAGGCGCTGCGGTCCCTGTCCCGCTCGCTCTCCCGGCGGGCCCGCGGCCTCGCCGGACGCTCGCTCGGCATCAGCCCGATCGGCGGCTGACGCCGGGCGAGTGCTGATCCGCCGTTGACGAGCGGGCAGCTCTCGGGTCGTCTCTGCTGGCCGCCGTAACCGCCGGTGACCCTGCCCGCGCTGTGCGAAAACCTCCAAGACGGCTCGAGTCGTCACAGTCCACAACGGGCGCGGCCTTTGCACGGGTCGCCCGCCGAGTAGCACGGGGCGCCGCCATGGGGTCAGCCGCCAGCATCCCTATCCTCGTCGCGTGTCCTCTCCGATCGATCACCTCAGCCGACGCCAGCGTGACCTGTTGGACGGATGGCTCCCTGGAGCCGAGGTTCAGAACGACCACAGCTGGGGACTGGTCGGCACCACTGTGCTCGAGCTGTCACACGACGGCAGGCGGTACATCGCGAAGGCCGGCGATGCGAAGGACCACCACCTCGCGCGTGAGATCCGTGCGCATCGACAGTGGTTGGCACCATTGGCTTCACGTGCGAAGGTTCCTCGCCTTGTGCATGCGGACACCGACGCGAAGCTCCTCGTGACCTGCTACCTGCCGGGTGAACTGGTGCAGGGCACCACCTACGAGCAGCTACCCGAGACCTACCGTCAGGCCGGCGCGCTGCTGGCACAGCTCCACGGACAGCTGGCGGCGGATCACGACGAGTTCGAGGCTCATGAGAAGAGGAAGGCTCTCCTCTGGCTCGACAAGCCGCATCGCATCGGCGACGGCACGGCGCAGCGTCTTCGTGAGGTCGTCGAGTCCTGGCCCACGCCGCCGAGCATCGTGGTGCCGACCCACGGCGACTGGCAGCCCCGCAACTGGCTGGTACAGGAAGGGATCGTGAGCGCGATCGACTTCGGCCGGGCGGACCTGCGGCCAGCCTTCACCGACCTCACTCGGCTCTCCGCGCAACAGTTCCGCGATCACCCGACGCTCGAGGCCGCGTTCCTCGAGGGCTACGGCAAGGACCCGCGTGATCCGGCCGCCTGGCGGCGTGCCCGCATCCGAGAGGCGATCAGCACCGCCGTCTGGGCCTACCAGGTCGGGAACGAGCCCTTCGAGGAACAGGGTCATCGAATGATCGACGAGGCGCTGGCCGACGCCTAGTCGGCTGCGGCTGCGGCTGCGGCTGCGGCTGCGGCTGCGGCTGCGGCTGCGGCTGCGGCTGCGGCTGCGGCATGCTGGCGGACCGGGCCGCCCGTAGGCGGCAGGACCTACGTGGCCTCGTCGTCGAACGGCACCACGTAGACCGCCTCCTGCTCAGGGCCGTCGTCGGCTCCGGCCTCGGAGGCGTCGTGACCGTCGTCGTCCGCGTCGGTCGCGGTCGTCGTTCCGGCCCGCGCGCGTGCGACGAGCTCGGCCGGGTCGGCGAGGCCGTTCCCGGCGATCCGACCGCCGGTCGGGGCTGCACCGACCTGCGCCTGGACCTGGTCCGCCGCCGATCCAGCAGCCGTGACGGCCGAGGCCGATCCGGCAGTCGCCGCCGATCCCGCGGCCGCGGCCGTTCCGGCAGCCGTGACAGCCGAGGCCGATCCGGAAGCCGCGGTCGCGCCGACCGCTCCCGCTGCGCCGGGCGCTGCAGCCGCGACCGGACCCGCGCCGGTCGCCGACGCTGCCGCGCGGGGTGCAGGTGACGTCCGCGGTGGTGGACGCCGCCGCGCCGCGGGCGGTCTGGCCGGCTGCGGCTCGTCGTCGTCCATCAGCGCCTCGCGCACGATGCGGCGCGGGTCGTACTGGCGGGGGTCGAAGACGGACAGGTCGCCGACGTCGGGCCCCAGCTCCTCCTTGACCTTCTCCTTGGCACCTGTGGCGAGCTTCTTCAGCTCGCGGGTGAGGCGGCCCAGCTGCTGGGCCAGCTCGGGGAGCCGTTCGGGGCCGATGAGCAGGAACGCGAGCACGAGCAGCACCACGAGCTCGCCACCGTTGATCCCCACCATCCGAACAGGATAGGGCGACCGCCGGACCCGGGTGACCGTCCATCCTGTCCACTGGACACCGGCCGGCCCCGTCGGTCGGCCGGCTGCCGGGCCCGTCCGCTGCCGGTCAGCCCGAGCTGTTCTCGCCAAGGACCACCGTGACCTCCTCGACCGAGCCGCCGCGCCGGACGCCCAGGACGACCTCTTCGCCGGGCGCCTTGGAGCGCACGGCGACGATGAGCTCGTCCGGGTCGGTGACGGGACGGCCGTCGATGCTGACGATCACGTCGCCCGGGCGGATCCCGGCGACGTCGCCCGGGCCGTCAGGCGTGACCGCCGGTGTGTCGTCGAGGTCCTCGTCGAGAACCTTGACGCCCTCGCCGCCGTAGCGGGTGTCGAGGGCGACCCCGATGACCGGGTAGGTGGCCTCACCGGTGGCGATGATCTGGTCGGTGGTGCGGCGCACCTGGTTGGCGGGGATCGCGAAGCCGAGACCGATGCTGCCGGTCGCCTGGCCCGCGCCGGAGGCCTGGGCGATGGCGGTGTTGATCCCGACGACCTGTCCGCCGGCGTCGACGAGAGGTCCACCTGAGTTGCCCGGGTTGATCGCCGCGTCGGTCTGGATGGCGTTGATGAACGTGCTCGGGCCCGCGGACCCGGCCCGCACCGGGCGGTTGAGAGCGCTGATGATGCCCGAGGTCACCGTCCCCTCCAGCCCGAGCGGTGCGCCGATCGCGACGACGGGGTCGCCCACGGCGATGGTCGTGGAGTCGGCGAGGACGAGGGGCTCGAGCCCGGTGCGGTCGACCTTGAGCACGGCGAGGTCGTAGTCCGGCGTGCGCCCGACGATCTCCGCCTCCTCCTCCGTACCGTCGGCGAAGCCGACGACGAGCCGGCCGCCGTCCGCCGCCGGCTCGATGACGTGGTTGTTCGTGACGATGTAGCCGTCCTCGCGAAGCACCATCCCGCTGCCGGAGCTCGCCTGGCCGTTGCCACCCGCCTGGATGTAGACGGTCGACGGGAGGACCGCCTCGGCGATGCCGGCCACGGAGTCCGGCGCCCGGGCGCCGGCCCCGGCGGAGACCGGGAGCGTCGATGTGCCGCCGTCCTGCCCGACCACGAAGAACGATCGCGCGCCGAGGCCGCCGACCAGCACGCCGAGGAGCAGGGATACGAGCATGAGCAGCGCGACGACGCCGGCACCGAGACCTCGACGGGCGGTGCGGCTGCGGGGCGCATCATCTGCGGCACCTGCGGCGAGCAGGTCCTCAAGCCGGTCGCCGGAGGCCGGTCGCGGGCCGGCGGGAAGGACCGCCGTGTCCTGACCGACGGGAGGCTCGGACGGTCCAGGCGAGGGTGCGCTGCGCGGCGCTCCGCCCAGCGGCGCCCAGTGCGACTGCTCGACCTCGGACGCCCGCCCGGGCCACGGAATACCGCCCGACTCGTCGCCATGCGCCGGCTGAGTCGAGGGCCCGTCGGCCGGGGCGTGACGCTGCGGGCGCGACTGTGTCGACGGAGAGCCGCCTGGTCCCTGCTGGGGGTACGGCTGCGTCGACGGAGAGCCGGTCGACGCCTGGTGCGTCGGGTACGGCTGCGTCGACGGAAACCCGCCCGGTCCGTGCTGCGGGTACGGCTGCGTCGACGGAGAACCGCTCGACGCCTGCCGCGTCGGGTACGGCTGCGTCGTGGGCTCCGACGGCACAGCGGTGCCCTGCGCGGTGTGCGACGGGTACGGGTGCGTAGCACCTACCGGTGACCCCGCCGAGGGCTGGGCGCCGTGCGGCGGATAAGGGTGCGTCGCGTAGGGGGCCGGAGTGGTGGCCGCCGTGCCGGGGCCGGCGGCCGGCGGTGGGACGATGACGCCGGAGGCCGGCTTCTCCCGGCGCCGCATGCGGTGCGGCAGGAACGAGCGTCGCGGTCCGCGGTCGTCCCGTCCGCCCTCGTCACCCGGACCGGCACTGGTGGGATCGAGCCGGTGGTAGGGCTCCGACAGGGGGGCCGGAGTCGCGGCGTAGTCGTAGGGGGGCGGTGGCGTCCGCCGCTCGGGTGCGTCCGGCCAGGGCGCGTCGGACCGGGGCGCGTCGGGCCGGGGTGCGTCCGGCTCGAGTCCATCCGGCCCGGCTCCGTCCGGCCCGGGTGCGTCCGGCCGGGGCGCGTCCGGCTGGGGCCCGTCCGGCCGGGCACCCTCAGGGCCTGTCTCGCCCGGGCCGGCCGTGTGCTCTGACGAGCTCATCGGAGCTCCTTTCCCGCCGTGCGGATCATGGTGCCTGCACGAGCAGGTCGGTCCACCCCACGAGAGTCTGCCAGCCCCGGTCGAGATGATCGGTCACGTCGGAACCGGGCGCCGTCGCCGGGAAGGCGGCCGCGACCTGGCGCGCGAGATCGTCGTCGCCGCCGGCAACCACGACGACGACACCCTCGCACTGCAGCACCAGAGTGGTGCCGGGGCCGGGGATCTCGTGCACGAGGCGGCCGTCGTCGGCGGAGGGATCCAGCTGCGCCAGGGCATCGACGTCCAGCACCCCGGGCTGCTCGAGCACGCGGACCAGGTCGCCGTCGCGGACGATCTCGACCTCCACCAGCTCGACGCCGGCGCCCGAGGACCGGATACCGATCTGGCTGATGGTCGCGGCGTCGGGCAGCTCGGTCGGCGCGCTCCAGCCGTTGGTGGTCAACCAGGCCACGGCGGCCTCGGTGGTGCTCCTCGGCCCGTCGGCCCCGGCGCTCCGGTCGAGGTGGACCGTCTGCGGGGAGATCTGCAGCTGGGCCTGCGCCGGGGCGCGGCCGGAGGCGCCGGCGAGCATGCTGGCCGGGTCGCCGGTGCGTTCGGCGAGGCTACCGACGACCACCAGCGCCCCGACGACGCATGCCGCGCCGGCGAGCGCCGCGGTCCCCCGGACGAGAGCGCGACGCCGCCCGCGACCGGTGGCCAGCGGCTGCCAGGCGCGGCCGGCGAGCGCTCGGGCGCCGTGCGCGGGGACGGGGGGCGGGGTGTTGGCGACCTGGAGCAGCCGCCAGGTGAGGTCGTCGTCCGGCGGCACGTCGCGGGCCTGCGCGAGGTGGTGCCGGGAGGCACGCTCGACGGCGACGAGGCTCGCGCACCGTTCGCACAGGACCAGGTGGGCGAGCGCCTCCTCGGTGCGTGCGGGCGGGAGCTGGCCGTCCACGAGCGCGCTGACGTCGTCGCCGAGATGCCTCACCGGGCGCCTCCGGTGACGACGACAGGGCTGCTCGTGGGGCGCCGGTGCTCGAGCTGCTCGCGGAGCATCGCGCGCGCCCGGTGGATGCGCGAACGCACCGTACCCATCTTGATGTCGAGGGTCGCGGCGATCTCCTCGTAGGACAGGCCCTCGATGTCGCACAGGACGACGGCGGCCCGGTACTTCGGCGGCAGCGCGTCCAGGGCCTGCTGGACGTCGACGTCCAGGTGGGCGTGCTCGAACCCACGCTCGGGCTCCTCGGTGTCGCGCGCGCTCGGCAGCCGTTCGGTCGCCTCGCCGATGGGGTCGAGGCGCACCCGCGAGCGCCGGCGGGCGTGGTCGAGGAAGAGGTTGGTGGTGATGCGGTGCAGCCAGCCCTCGAAGTTTCCCGGCTGGTAGCTGTGCAGCGAGCGGAAGACCCGCACGAAGGTCTCCTGCGTCAGGTCCTCGGCGTCGGCCTTGTTCCCGGTGAGGCGGTAGGCCAGCCGGTAGACCCGCGGGGAGTGCTCGACGACGATCTGCTCCCACGAGGGAGGAGACCACACCGGGGCGGCCGCCTCGTCCACCGGCGGCTCCACGACCGACCCGGGGGCCGGCACGTCGGCGTCGGCCTGGGCGGCTGGGGCATCGGGCATCTGCGGTCCTCGTTCCGTCACGGTGAGTCCCATCGTAGGTACCGAACCTGGAAGCCGCCTGGGAGCGTCGGCCGCCGGTAGCATCGTCCTACCCGTCCGGCGGCACTGGCCGCCCGAACCCGCCCGGAGGCCCACCATCACTGCCGACAAGGCCCAGTCCTGGGCCTACACCGAAGAGTTCGTCGCCGAGGACGAGCACACGCGGGACGCCCGCCTGCGCGCCGAGGAGCTCGGGGTCGCCGCGGTGCCGGCGGGCACGGGCGCCGCGCTGCGCGTCCTCGCCGCCGCCTGCCAGGCGCGGGCGGTCGCGGAGGTCGGGACGGGCACCGGCGTCTCCGGCCTGTGGCTGCTCGGCGGCATGGCCCCCGACGGCGTGCTGACCACGATCGACGTCGAGCCGGAGCACCAGCGCGCGGCCCGCGAGACGTTCGCGGCGGCCGGCGTGCGGCCGGCGCGCGTCCGCCTGATCGGCGGCCGTGCCCTGGAGGTGCTCCCGCGCCTCGCGGACGGCGCCTACGACCTGGTCCACGTCGACGGGGACACGGCGGAGGCCGGGGACGACGTCGAGCAGGCGGTGCGGCTGCTGCGGCCCGGCGGCGTGCTCGCCGTCGGCGCCGCGCTCTGGCACGACCGGGTGGCGGACCCGGCCCGGCGGGACGAGGCCACCGTGGCGGTGCGCGAGCTCGGCAAGCGGGTGCGCGACGACGACCGGCTCGTCCCCGCGCTGCTGCCCACCGGCGACGGCCTGCTCGTGGCGGTACGCCGCTGACCTCTCGTCTCTTGGTGTCCCGACGGCGTGCTCGTGGCGGTACGCCGCTGACCTCTCGCCTCTCGGTGTCCCGGCCAGGACGGCCGCCGGGACACCGGGCAGCCCGGTAGAGACGACCTCGGGCAGGTCGGCAGAGACGACGCCGGGCAGCTCGGTAGAGACGACGCCGAGCAGCCCGGTAGAGACGACGCCGAGCAGCTCGGCGGAGACACGAGACGGCCGGCCAGCGAGGCTGGCCGGCCGTCCGGCGTTACAGGTGGAGCGAGTTCAGCCGGCGACGGCGCTGAGCGCGTCGCTCAGCTCCCCTGCCTCGGCCGGCGTCAGCTCGACGACCAGTCGGCCACCGCCCTCGAGCGGGACGCGCATGACGATGCCGCGACCCTCCTTGGTCACCTCGAGCGGCCCATCTCCGGTCCTCGGCTTCATCGCAGCCATCTGGCTTACCCCTCTTCTCCATGGATCCTCGACCGCCCACGAGCGGGCGGACCCCGCCAGCGTGCGAGGTGATCGCTGGCACCAGTTTAGATCACTCGGGGGCGCCGCCAGCCTCTTCCACCGCTGCGGCCTGCGCTTCCTTCTCGTGGGCGAGGTGCGCCATGCCGGTCAGGACGGCGTCGACGGCCTCCTCGGCGGTGTCCACCACCGGCAGCAGGTCGAGGTCTGCGGGGCTGATCGTGCCGCGCTCCACCATCGTCGTCCGGAGCCACTCGACGAGCCCGCCCCAGTACTCGGACCCGACGAGCACGATCGGGAAGGACGAGACCTTCTGCGTCTGGACCAGGGTCAGCGCCTCGAAGAGCTCGTCCATGGTGCCGAAGCCGCCCGGCAGCACCACGAATCCCTGGGAGTACTTGACGAACATGGTCTTGCGGGCGAAGAAGTAGCGGAAGTTCACGCCCAGGTCGACCCACTGGTTCATGCCCTGCTCGAAGGGCAGCTCGATCCCCAGGCCGACCGAGGTGCCGTCCGCCTCGCAGGCGCCCTTGTTGGCGGCCTCCATGACGCCGGGGCCCCCGCCGGTCACGACGGCGAAGCCGGCCCTCACGAGCCGCCCGCCGATCTCCTCGGCGAGCTCGTACTCGGGCTCGCCGGGCTTCAGGCGGGCCGAGCCGAAGACCGAGATCGCGGGACCGAGGTCCGCGAGCGCACCGAAGCCCTCGACGAACTCCGCCTGGATGCGCATGACCCGCCAGGGGTCCATGTGCAGCCAGCTGGTGTCCTGCTCCGGGGCGAGCAGCCGGGCGTCGGTGGTCTCTTCCGGGACCTGGTCGCGCCGCAGGAGCACCGGCCCCTTGCGGTAGCCGTTGGCGTGCTCGTGGTTGGTGTGCACCTCGCGTGTCATGTCCTCATCTTCCTCGCTGTCACGCGCCCTGTGCGAGCCAGGCGCGCAGGGCCAGGGCGCACGTGCGGATCTGGTCGACCGGGCAGCGCTCGTCGTCGGCGTGGGCGAGCATCGGGTCGCCGGGCCCGAAGTTGACCGCCGGGACCCCGAGCTCGGCGAACCGGGCGACGTCGGTCCAGCCGTACTTCGGTCCGGGCGCCCCACCGGTGACACCGGTGACGGCGTCGACGAACCCGGCCACGAGCGGGTCGTCGAGGCCGGGCCTCGCACCGCCGGCGAGGTCGGTCACCCGAAGGTCGTAGCCCGCGAAGACCTCGCGCACGTGCGCCTCCGCCTGCGCCGGCGTCGTCGAGGGCGCGAAGCGGTAGTTGACGGTGACGACGCAGGAGTCCGGGATCATGTTGTCGGCGATGCCGCCGGTGACGCGGACGGCGTTGAGACCCTCCCGGTAGACGAGGCCGTCCACGTCGACCTCGCGCGGTTCGTACTCGTTCAGGCGGTCCAGGATCCCGGCGGCGGCGTGCACGGCGTTGACGCCGCGCCACCCGCGGGCGGAGTGCGCCGTGCGCCCCGTCGTGGACACCTCGGCACGCAGGGTGCCGTTGCAACCACCTTCGATGCCGCCGGCCGTGGGCTCACCGAGGACCGCGAGGTCACCGGCGACCCAGTCCGGGTGCAGCCGTACGAGCCGGCCGAGCCCGTTGAGCTCGGACGCCACCTCCTCGTGGTCGTAGAAGACCCAGGTGACGTCCCAGCGCGGCTCGGTCAGCGCGGCGGCGAGGTGCAGGGCGACGGCGACGCCGCCCTTCATGTCGACGGTGCCGCGGCCCCACAGCTCCTCCGTGCCGTCGTCCGCGACGGCGCGCCAGGTGGGCACGTTGCCCTTGATCGGGACGGTGTCGATATGGCCGGCGACGACCACCCGACGCTCCCTGCCGAGGCTCGTGCGGGCCACCACGGCGTCGCCGTCCCGCAGGACCTCGAGGTGGGCGTGGGCGGCGAGGGCGACGGCGACGGCGTCGGCCAGCGCGGTCTCGCCGCCGGAGACCGAGGCGATGTCGCACACGGCCGCCGCGAGGTCGACGACGTCGGCCGTCGCCAGGTCGGGCAGGGTGGCGGGCGTCGCGGTGCTCATGGGTCCAGACCCTACGGCCCGGTCCGGGCCCGGCGGCCGTCGACCGGTGGGAAGGTGCGGGTCACCGCCGTCGCGCCTGGAATTCTCGCGGCCGAGCACGTGCCGGGTGCGCCGTCGTCCCTACGCCTCCGCCGTCTCACGCGCGGTGCAGGGTGCGGGCGGCCTCGGCGATGGAACCGGTGAGCGAGGGGTAGATCGTGAAGACGTTGGCGAGCTGGTCGACGGTGAGCCGCTGCGTCACGGCGATGGTGATCGGGTAGATGAGCTCGGACGCGCGCGGGGCGACCACCACGCCGCCGATGACGGTGCCGGTGGAGCGGTCGGAGAAGAGCTTCACGAAGCCCTCCTTGATGCCGAGCATCTTGGCGCGCGGGTTGCGCGTGATGGGCAGCCTGGTGATGGCGCCGTCGATCTCACCGGACTCGATCTGCTTCTGGGTGACACCGATGGTGGCGATCTCCGGAGCCGTGAAGATGTTGGCGGCGACGGTGTCGAGGTCGAGCGGGGAGACGGCGTCGCCGAGGGCGTGCCACATGGCGATCCGGCCCTGCATCGCGGCGACCGAGGCGAGCGGGAGGACGCCCGTGCAGTCGCCGGCCGCGTAGACGCGGAAGGCACGGGTGCGGGAGACCCGGTCGACCTTGATGTGGCCGCTGTCGCTGACCTCGACGCCGGCCTCGGTCAGGCCGATCCCGTCGGTGGCGGGTACGCCGCCGACGGCGACGAGGCAGTGCGACGCCGTGACCACGCGCCCGTCGGTGAGCTCGACCTCGACGCCGTGGTCGACCCGGCGGACCGCGGCCGCCCGGGAGCGGGACAGCACGGTCATGCCGCGACGGCGGAAGACGGCCTCGATGAGCTCGGCGGCGTGCTCGTCCTCGCCGGGAAGGACACGGTCGCGGGAGGAGACGAGCGTGACCGGGGCGCCGAGCGCGTTGTAGGCGCCGGCGAACTCGGCACCGGTGACGCCGGAGCCGACCACCACGAGGTGCTCGGGGATCTCGGTGAGGTTGTACATCTGCGCCCAGGTCAGGATGCGTTCGCCGTCGGGCTGTGCGCTGGGCAGCACGCGAGGGGTCGCGCCCGTGGCGACGAGCACGATGTCGGTCTCCAGCTCGAGCTCCTCACCGGCAGTGGTGGTGACGAAGATGCGCCGGCTGCCCTGTGCGCTGATCTCGGCGTCGATGCGACCGGTGCCCGAGATGATCGTGACGCCCTCGCGCTCGAGGCGCGTGCGGATGTCCTTGGACTGCTTGGCGGCGAGGCGCACGACCCGACGGTCGACGGTGTCCATGTCCGCCCGCAGGGTGCCGGGGTCGCCGTCGGGTCCGCCGTCGGCGCCGATGCCGAGCTCGCCCGCCTGCTCGGTGACGGTGAGCCACTCGGCGGTGGCGATGAGCGTCTTCGACGGCACGACGTCGGTGAGCACCGCGGAGCCGCCCATGCCCTGCCGCTCGACGACGTGGACGTGCGCGCCCAGCTGCTGCGCCACCAGGGCGGCCTCGTACCCGCCGGGCCCGCCGCCGATGATGACCACCCGCGAGCCCTCTCGTACGGGCGAGGCTCCGGCGCCGTGCTCGCGGCGGTGCTCCGGGCTCTGGCCGGCGGCGGCGGCCCCCGTCTGCTCGACGGCGGGCGGCGGGACGGGCGTCGATGAGGTGCTCACCTGAGGCATTGTGCCGAACGTGCCGGTCCGGCGCGCCCGACGGGCCGGCGGGCCGCCTGTGCCGGGCCGTCCGAGCAGCGTTCGCGCTAACGTCTCACCATGAGCCACGCCGCCTACGACGCCGCCGATCCCGCCGCCGACCTGGACGACCCCGCGACCGACCCGGCCGCCGTCGCCCGCCTCGCCGCCTCGGTGATCGCAGAGCGCACCGGGGTCGAGCGGCACGACGTCGCGCTCGTGCTCGGGTCGGGCTGGGGCGGGGCCGCGGACGTCCTCGGCGAGACGGTCGCCGAGCTGCCGGCCGCCGAGGTCCCCGGGTTCACGGCACCGGTCGTCGTCGGACACGGCGGGACGCTGCGGTCCGTGCGTATCGAGGGCGGCGACAAGCATGCGCTGGTGCTCGGCGCGCGCAGCCACTTCTACGAGGGGCGCGGGGTGCGACGGGTCGCTCACGGGGTCCGGACCGCTGCCGCCGCTGGCGCGTCGACGGTCGTGCTGACCAACGGCTGCGGCGGGCTGGAGCCGGAGTGGCCCGCGGGGACGCCGGTGCTGATCAGCGACCACATCAACCTGACCGGCGCGTCCCCGCTGGAGGGCGCGACGTTCGTGGACCTGACGGACCTCTACTCGTCGCGGCTCCGGGAGCTGGCCCGCCAGGTGGACCCGTCGCTGGCCGAGGGGGTCTACGTCCAGTTCCGCGGCCCGCACTACGAGACGCCGGCCGAGGTGCAGATGGCGCACCGGATGGGCGGCCACCTGGTCGGCATGTCGACGGCGCTCGAGGCCATCGCCGCCCGGCACGCCGGCCTCGAGATCCTCGGCATCTCGCTCGTGACCAACCCGGCGGCCGGCATCTCCGAGGAGGCGCTGTCCCACGAGGAGGTCCTCGAGGCGGGCCGGGCGGCTGGTCCGCGCATCTCCCGCCTGCTGGCCGACATCGTCCGCCGGCTCTGAGCCGGACCGCCTGGCGCGCTGCCCGGCAGCCCTGCAGCGATCGCCACCCGCACCCCCGCCGTCCCACCGTCCCACCGTCCCACCGTCCCACCGCACTGAACCGCCGAGGAGGCTCACGACATGACCGTCACCGCCGATGAGGTTCGCGCCTGGATCGCCGCCGACCCGGACGAGACCACCCGAGCCGAGCTGACCGCGCTTCTCGAGCGGGCACAGGGCGAGGACGACCGTGAGACCGCGCAGGCCGATCTCGACGACCGGTTCGCCGGCCCGCTCGAGTTCGGCACCGCCGGTCTGCGCGGCGCGCTGGGGGCCGGGCCGCACCGGATGAACAGGGCGGTCGTCATCCGGGCGGCCGCCGGGCTCAGCGCGTTCCTCGCGGCCGAGGTGGCGACCGACTTCACGGTGGCAATCGGCTACGACGCGCGCTACGGCTCGGCGCAGTTCGCGCAGGACACGGCCGCCGTCGTCACCGCTGCCGGCGGCAAGGCCTTCCTCCTTCCCGAGCCCCTCCCGACGCCGGTGCTCGCCTTCGCGGTACGCCACCTCGGCACGGACGCCGGGGTGATGGTGACGGCGTCGCACAACCCCCCGCAGGACAACGGGTACAAGGTCTACCTCGGTGGGCGGGCCGTCACCGGGGCGGGGCAGGGCGCGCAGATCGTGCCGCCGTTCGACGCCAAGATCGCCGAGCGGATCGCAGCCGCCGGGCCGGCGGTGGACGTGCCGCTCGCCGACGGCGGTTGGGAGGTCCTCGGGGACGAGGTGCGCGAGGCCTATCTCGCTCGCGTGGCCTCCCTGATCCCGACGCGTCACACGCGTGGGATCCGGATCGTTCTGACCCCGATGCACGGGGTGGGCGGTGCTACCGCCGTGGAGGCGTTGCGCAGGGCCGGATTCACCGACGTGCACGTCGTCGCCAAGCAGGCAGAGCCGGACCCCGACTTCCCGACGGTGGCGTTCCCGAACCCTGAGGAGCCGGGCGCGCTCGACCTCGCCCTGGAGCTCGCCCGCGCCGTCGATGCCGACGTCGTCCTGGCCAACGACCCCGACGCCGACCGCTGCTCGATGGCGGTCCCGGACCGCTCGGTCGAGGGCGGCTGGCGCCAGCTCACCGGCGACGAGATCGGGTCGCTGCTCGGCGCACAGACGGGGGTGGCCGCGGCCCTGACCGGACGTGGCGTGTTCGCCAGCTCGATCGTCTCGTCCCGGCTGCTGGCCAAGATCGCCGCCTCCCACGGCCTGGAGCACCGCACCACTCTCACGGGCTTCAAGTGGATTGCTCGCACCGAGGGCCTCACATTCGGGTACGAGGAGGCGATCGGCTACTGCGTCGACCCCGAGGCCGTGCGGGACAAGGACGGGATCTCCGCCGCTCTGCGCCTCGCGTATCTGGCCGCACAGCTGCACGACGACGGCCAGACGTTCACGGACGCGCTGGACGAGCTGGCGCTCCGGCACGGTCTGCACGCGACGAGCCCGCTGTCGGTCCGTGTGGAGGACCTCGCGCTCATCGGCGAGGCGATGGCGCGGCTGCGCACGGGCGGTCCTACCACGCTCGCCGGCTCCCCCGTCATCACGACGACGGACCTGGCCGAGGGTTCCGACGAGCTGCCGCCGACCGACGGGCTGCTGTATCTCACTGCCGCCGGCGACCGTGTGATCATCCGTCCGTCGGGCACCGAGCCGAAGCTCAAGGCGTACCTCGAGGTCGTCGTACCGGTCACCGGCGATGTCGCGGCTGCACGACGGACCGCTGCCGATCGGTTGAAGCAGCTCCGGGCAGATGTCTCGGCTGCCACCGGGCTCTGACGCGCCTGGCTGACCTTCCGCCCGCTCCCTGGCACCCCTGCCGGACCTCGCTACCACGCCCGGCAGCCCTGACGTTCCGCTCACTCCCTCGCACCCCGGCCGGTCATCGCTACCGCGCCCGGCAGTCCTTACCTTCCGCTCACTCCCTCGCACCCCGGCCGGTCATCGCTACCGCGCCCGGCAGTCCTTACCTTCCGCTCACTCCCTCGCACCCCGGCCGGTCATCGCTACCGCGCCCGGCAGTCCTTACGTTCCGCTCACTCCCTGGCACCACGGCAGGACGTCGTCACCACCTCCGGCAGTTTTGACGTTCCACTCACTCCCGGCACCCCTGTCTGACGGCCCTCCCTCCCGGCCCCCTGGCGGACGGCCACCACTGCCGGCCCCCTGTCTGACGTCCCTCCACTCTCCGGCACCAAACTCGCGACTGTCTCCGCAGTCTCCGGTCACGAGAACGGCCAGATCCACAGGTTCATGCCGGTCTGGCCCGAATGTCAGTGGCCGCACATAGGTTCGATACATGTCGAGGTGGACGGGTTCGCAAGGTGGTGACACCGGTGGGTTCTGCTGCGAGCAGGACGGTTACGGTGGCCGCCCGTGCTCGCACCTGCGTGAGTTCGCGCTCGCGGTCGCGGCGCAGGAACGGGTCGAGCGTACGCGGCGACTGTCCCGGCTGGGTTTCGCGGGGCTGGTCGGGGCGGCGGACGAGGGCGACCCGGCCGCGCTGGAGGCGCTTGAGGTGCTCCTCGACGGCCCGGAGGACGACGGGGCGGGCGGCCCGCCTCCCACGAGCGCGGACCCGTTGGCCGACGACCAACGGTTCTACCCGCTCCGCGACGACGGCGGGGTCCACCCGACCGGTACCGGCCGCCGCCGCCGGTGCTGGGGCCGTCCATACCGGCACCATCGCTACCCCTGATGTCGCCCATTCCGTCGATGCCGTCGACGGTGTCGGCTCTGCCGGCTCACCTGCTCCGACCGCGGTCGAGGGCATTGATTCTGTGGCAGTCGTTTCGGCCGATGACACCGCCGCCGCTCCAGACACCGCGTCCGTTCGTGACACCGCCGGCGATAGCACCGACACCGTCATCGAGGTCGACCTCGGCGACGCCGATACATGCGACGTCGGTGGGTCGTGGTCGCGGGTGCTGGACCGGCCGTTGACGGAGGTCTTCGCGCAGGTCGAGGCCGAATCGGGTCGTAATCTCGGGATCAGCCTGACCGTGCTGGGTCAGGCGAAAGCGGGTCCGGTCCTGGCCGCGCTGCTGGCCGGGGTGGACCAGGACCAGATCGACCGGTTCGCGACGCTGGAGGTCCTGGCCGGGTACAAACGGATCGAGGCCTGGGCCGCCGCCGCCGCAGCACGGACCGCCTCGACCCTGGCGGACAAGGCCACCACGTTCGCCCACCCGTCACTGAAGGAGAAGGTCGACGCGACCGGGGAGGAGATCGCGCTGCGGCTGGCGATCTCCAGGACCGAGGCCAGCGACCTGGTCACCGTCGGGCACGGCCTGACCCGGGCGTTCACCCAGACCGGTGCCGCGCTGGCGGCCGGGGCGATCGACTTCCGCAAAGCGGCCAAGATCGTCACCACCTTGGCCCACGCCCCGGGTCCGGTGGCGGCGGAGGTCGAGGCCGAGGTCCTGCACCAGGCCGACGGGCGCACCCCCTCCCAGCTTCAGCGCGACCTGAACAAGGCCCTGATCGCCGTGGACCCCGAAGACGCCCAGGACCGCCATGCCCGGGCCCGGGCGGGCCGGCACGTCAACCACACCAAGGCCCTGCCCGACGGCATGGCCTCCCTCTACGCCGTCCTGCCGGCCGAGGACTGTGTCACCGTCGACCTGGCCCTGGACGCGATCGCGACCACCGCCAAGGCCGCCGGCGATACCCGGACCATGTCCCAGCTACGCGCCGACGCCATGGCCGCCATGGCCCGCGGCACCATCCACACCGGCTGGACCGGCCCACCACCACACCAGGCCACCACGACGGCCCCGGACCGGAGCGGCCCGACCAGTTCCGCAGCGACCGGTCTCGGCACGATCTTGCCGCCCGCCGCGTCGCCGGCGCCGCCACCGACAGCCGCGGTCGACCCGCCAGCCGGTGACGCACCACCTCAAGCCTCCGACAGGCCCGTCGACGCCGACGCCCCAGGCGGCACCGACCGTGACGCCTCCGGCAGCGCGGGGGCTGTCGGCAGTCCTCCCGACACTGAGGAGACCGGGCAGAGCCCCGGGTCCGGGCGCACAGCCGTCGCGGACAGGCCAGGACCGGGGTCTGAGGGGACAGCTGTGCCCACCTGGCCACCACGGCCCCCGGTTGAGGACGCCGACGCCGAACCGGTAGCCGGTCAACCGCCCGACGGGCACGTTGACGAGCCCGAGAGCACCGGCCCGCCGACGCACGGTGACGTGGTGCCGCCGTGGTGGCCCTTCCTCCAGACCGGCGAAGCGATGCGGTGCGGCAGCCCGGCCACCACCCACACCCAGATCAAGGTCACCGTCCCCCTCAACGTCCTCCTCGCCGGCCAGAACGCCACGACCGACGACGACACCGGCCCGGGCGACGCCAGCAGCGCCAGCGACGGCCACAGCTGCACCTGCGGCAGCAGCGCCAGCGGCGGGTTGGTCGACGGGCGCGACCGCGGCGAGGGCCCGGCCATTGCCACCGAGCCGCCCGACGGCCCCCTTCCCGAGGTCGCGGTCCTGCACGGCTACGGACCGATCACCGGCGACGTCGCCCGCGCCCTGGCCGCCGGCGGCACCTGGCGGCGCCTGATCACCGACCCCGTCACCGGGACCGTCCTGGACCATGGCCGCACCAGGTACCGGCCTCCCGAGGACCTCCAAGAGCACGTCCGTCTACGCGACACCACCTGTGTGCTGCCGGGTTGCTCGGTCCCGGCCCAGCGCTGCCAGATCGACCACACGATCCCGTGGTCCCAGGGCGGGCACACCGCCGACACCAACCACGGACCGCTGTGCACCCGCGACCACACCCTCAAGACCGTCGGTGCCTTCACCGTCGTCCAACCACAGCCCGGCATCTTCGAATGGACCACACCCACCGGCCACGTCTACCGACGCGAGAGCGACGGCACCATCACCATGCTCCCCGCCCGACGGAGGTCGGCAGTTCCGAGCCGCGCCGACTCGACGGCGAACGGCTCGGACACCGCCGCTGCTCCCGGGCGCTCCCACGATCCCTGGACGGGCCGCGACGCCGAGGAAGGCGACCCGCCACCGTTCTGATCGCCCGGACCCCGGCCGGTCTTGGCGTCAGTTCACAGCTGCACACATGGCGCCACGGGTAGATGACCCGCCGTCCGTCAGATCATGCCCTTGGGGTGCCAGACGGTCTTGGTCTCGGTGAAGGCGGTGATGCGCTCGAGCGATGGTGCAGGGACACCGGTCTCGGGCTGCAGTACCCGCTTGAGCGTCTCGGCAGCCGTGACCTGCAGGTCCACCCAGTCCAGCGCACCGGCTCCGGCGAGGTCGACAGCGTTGACGTCGGCGTGCGCCGCCAGCCATGGCGCGATCTCCGCCGGCGAGCCGGTGAGGACGTTGACCACACCGCCCGGCACGTCGGACGTCGCCAGCACCTCCGAGAGGCTGATGGCGCTCAGCGGAGCTGATTCGCTGGCCACCACGACAACCGTGTTGCCCGGCACCAGCGCAGGGGCCACCACGGAAACCAGTCCCAGCAGCGATGACTCCTGCGGCGCGACGATCGCGACCACGCCCGTCGGTTCGGGCGTGGAGATGTTGAAGTAGGGACCCGCGACCGGGTTTCCGTTGCCGGCCACCTGCACGTACTTGTCGACCCAGCCCGCGTACCAGACCCACACATCGATGGCGGCGTCGACCTGCGCGCCGGCCGCGGCCGCCGTCGCGCCCTCGACCTGCTGGATCTCCTCGACGAACTGCGCCCGTCGCCCTTCCAGCAACTCGGCGATGCGGTACAGCACCTGGCCGCGGTTGTACGCCGTCGCACCCGCCCACCCCGACAGCGCCGTGCGCGCGGCGCGGACCGCATCACGGGCGTCCTTGCGGCTCGCCTTGGCCGCGTTGGCAAGAAACGCGCCGTCCTTCGCGGCGACCTCGTAGCTACGACCGCTCTCCGACCGCGGAAACTTCCCGCCCACGTACAGCTTGTAGGTCTTGGGGATGGCGAGACGCGACATCACTTGGCCCCCTTCTTGGCGGCGGAGCGCCGGGTCGTGGTGGATTGCCGCGCTGCGTCGGCCGCCTTCGTGATGCTCCTCCGGTCACGTGCCGGTGCCTGCTCCAACCCCGGCGCACGCCCGCCCGGCTCGAGGTAGGCCGCCAGCCCGTGCCGGCCGCCCTCACGCCCGTAGCCGGACTCCTTGTACCCGCCGAACGGCGACGAGGGATCGAACTTGTTGAACGTGTTCGCCCAGACCACACCAGCGCGGAGCTTGTCGGCGACGGCGAGGATCCGGCTGCCCTTCTCGGTCCAGATCCCGGCCGAGAGACCGTACGGGGTGTTGTTCGCCTTCTTGATCGCCTCGTCCGGCGTGCGGAACGTCAGCACGGAAAGGACCGGGCCGAAGATCTCGTCCCGCGCGATGCGGTGGCTGGTGGAGACCCCGGTGAAGATCGTCGGCGCGTACCAGAACCCCGACCGCGGGATCTCGCACGGCACGCTCCACCGCTCCGCCCCCTCGTCCTCCCCCACCTGGGACAGGGTGCGGATCCGCTGAAGCTGCTCGGCCGAGTTGATCGCACCGATGTCGGTGTTCTTGTCCAGCGGGTCACCCAGCCGAAGCGTCGACATACGGTCCTTGAGCCGGTCGACGACCTCGTCGTGGATGTTCTCCTGCACCAGCAGCCGGGACCCGGCGCAGCACACGTGCCCCTGGTTGAAGAAGATCCCGTTGACGATCCCCTCGACGGCCTGGTCGATCGGGGCGTCGTCGAAGACGATGTTCGCCGCCTTCCCGCCCAGCTCGAGGGTCACCTTCTTATCGGTCCCCGCGACCGACCGCGCGATAGCCCGACCCACCGCCGTCGAACCGGTGAAGGCGACCTTGTTGACGTCGTCGTGGTTCACGAGCAGCTCACCGGTCCCGCCCGCCCCGGTGATGATGTTGACCACCCCGGGCGGCAGGTCGGCCTGCTGGAGGATCTCGGCGAACAGCAGCGCCGTCAGCGGCGTCGTCTCGGCGGGCTTGAGCACCACCGTGTTGCCAGCGGCCAGCGCCGGCGCGATCTTCCACGACAGCATCATCAGCGGGAAGTTCCACGGGATCACCTGCGCCGCGACACCCAGCGACCGGGGCGCCGGCCCGAGCCCGGCGTGGTCGAGCTTGTCCGCCCAGCCGGCGTAGTAGAAGAACCACGCCGCCACCAGCGGGATGTCGACGTCGCGGCTCTCCTTGATCGGCTTGCCGTTGTCCAGGCTCTCCGCCACCGCCAGCTCGCGGGAGCGCTCCTGGACCAGCCGCGCGATCCGGAACAGGTACTTCCCGCGGTCGGCCCCGCTCATCCGCGACCACGTCCGCTCGTACGCCCGCCGCGCCGCCGCCACCGCACGGTCGACGTCGGCGGCATCGGCGCTGGAGACCGTGGCGATGTGCTGCTCCGTCGCCGGCGAGATCGTCGCGAAGCCGTCACCGTGCCCGTCGACGAACTCGCCGTCGATGAACAAGCCGTAGGACTCACGCAGGTTCAGGATCGCCGTCGACTCAGGAGCCGGCGCGTAGTCGAGAAAGCTCATGGTCGATATCCCTCAGTCGATCGTGACGTAGTCGGGGCCGGAGTAGCGGCCCGTGGTCAGCTTCTGACGCTGCAGCAGCACGTCGTTGAGCAGGCTCGAGGCACCGAACCGGAACAGGTGCGGGCTCAGCCACTCCTCCCCGACCGTCTCGGCCACCGTCACGACGTACTTGATCGCGTCCTTGGACGTACGGATCCCGCCCGCCGGCTTCACGCCGATCCTCTCCCCGGACAGGCGGTACCAGTCCCGCACCACCTGCAGCATCAGCAGAGTTACCGGCAGCGTCGCCGCCGGCGACACCTTGCCCGTGGAGGTCTTGATGAAGTCCCCGCCCGCCAGGATCGCCAGCCACGACGCCCGACGGACATTGTCGTAGGTGTTCAGCTCACCGGTCTCGAGGATGACCTTCAGGTGCGCGTAGCTCCCGTCCGGGCGCCGGCACGCCTCCTTGACCGCCACGATCTCGTCGAACACCTGCCCATACCGCCCGGACAGGAACGCCCCCCGGTCGATGACCATGTCGATCTCGTCCGCCCCAGCGGCCACCGCGTCGGCGGTGTCGGCCAGCTTCACCTGACGCGAGGCCCGTCCCGACGGGAACGCCGTCGCCACCGCGGCCACGTTGACCCCGCCGGCGTCGAGCCCCTTGAGCGGACCGAGCGCCTCGACGGCGGCAGGCACCATGTCGCCGTACACGCACACCGCCGCGGGCCGCGGAGTCGACAGGTCCGTCGGGTCCGGCGTGACCGCCTTGGCCACCAACGAACGCACCTTCCCAGGAGTGTCCGCACCCTCCAGCGTTGTCAGGTCGACCAGGCTGATGATCTTGTCGATCGCCCACGCCTTCGACGTCGTCTTGATCGACCGGGTCCCGAGCCCGGCAGCACGCTGCTCCAGGCCCACCGCATCCACCCCGGGCAGCCCCTCCAGATGCAGGCGCAGGCTCTTCTCGGTCAGCTCGGAACCGAGCACCTGCACCGCCCGGGCGGCCGGCGCCAAGGTCCCGGCGGTACCGGTCTGTAGCGTCATCGCTCTCTCCATGTCTGCGCCGGCGAGCCGTCTGGCCCCCGGCGGTCTGGTCCACCCTCCGGCGTCCCGCAGTCGTGGACGGTGTCGCGGCAACGCCGCCACCGTCCGCCTGCCCGCAGCCGGAACCGCGGCCACGGTCGTTCGTGGCCCAGGTCACTCAGCCTACTTCCCGCGGTCGCGGCGGGGCGTCGATCCGCCCGTCGCCAGGTCGCGGGGTCAGAAGGCCTCCTGCTCCTCCGCGTCGCTCTCCTCGTCGTCCTCGCCGGGCACCTCGGCGATCTGCTCGGCGACGTCCGCGCTGTCGGCCTCACGCGTCGCGTCGGCCATCTCGAGCTCGGGCTCGTACTCCTCAGGGGCGGCCGAGGGGTCCTCGTCGGCGCGGTGCTCCTCACCGAGCGCCTCCGGGTCAAGCTCGACGGCGGTGCTCTCAGGATGCTCCATGCTCATGGCTCCTCCTCGGATCGTCACGGGCTCGTGCTGTCAGCCTGCCCCGGCACCCGGGGCGGCGCAAGGCACGGTGTGGGGCGGCACCGAGGCGGCCAGGCGGTGCACCTCACGGACCGGCGCAGATCACGACGCCGATCAGAACGGCACCGGCAGCAGCACCCAGCAGACATGGTTCCAACCACCCAGCGCCGGGTGCGGATCGCGCCGGTCCAGCAGCTCGGCGACAGGGACCCGGTGCACGCGTGCCGCGGACGGGTCGTAGACGTGCAGCACCGGGTTCCCGGCCTCGTCGTGGCCACGGTGGGGCGCCTCGGCCGGCGGCGGCACCGCGAGCACCACGTGCCGAGGCACGGCAGTGGTCACGCCGCGCCCCAGGTCCCCGCCCGTGTACAGCGGCACCGGCACGCCGGCCATCGTCGCACCGTGGACGCTGGTGAGCAGCGCTGCCCCCTTTGCTCCGCCGTCGTCCACGGGTACGGAGCGGTACCGCACGTTCGGGAAACGCGCCTCGCGGGCGGCGGTCCACGGCGGCGTGCCCAGGGCCGGGGGCCACTCCAGCGGGCCGAGCGCCCGGGCACCGGTGCGCGACTTGATGTGCTGCTGTGCGGCGGCGAGGCGATCCGCCGCCCCGGCTGCGGCCGCCCCGGGCGGAATCTCCACCGGCACCCGGTGCGGCGGGAGGTCCGACGGCAGCGAGCCGTCCTCGAGCCAACGGGCCAGCACCGGATCGCCGGTGGCGGCGAGCATGAGAAGTACTGCGGAGCCGCACGTGGTCTGGTCCACCTGCCGGGCGGGCGCGCCACCGAGGGTGACGGGCAGCGGCGACGGCGACGGCGCAGCCTCCTGCCGCGCACCGGCACCGGCCGCGTCGCCGACCTTCGGGATCCGGCCCGTCAGCAGCTTCGGGGTGCGCACGGGCCGGGTCAGCGCGCCGAGCAGCGTGCTGAGCGACAGGGACCGCCAGTGGCGCGCCGGGGCGTCGCCGGCCACGCGGCCACCTGCGAGAGGTGCTTCGGTCATCCCCACAGGCTGCCGCAGGTCGCGTCAGCCGGCGACCCGGTCCAGCACGATCCCGGTCTTCTCCACCGCGCCGTCGGCCTCGATCACGATGCCGCCGCTCAGTGCGTCCCTCGCCCGGTCGAACCGCTCCGGGGTCGCCGTGTGCAGGGTGAGCAGCTTCTGCCCGGCCGTGACCCGCTCCCCCGGCTTGGCGTGGATCTCCACGCCGGCGACGGCCTGCACCGGGTCCTCCTTGCGGCCGCGGCCGGCGCCCAGCCGCCAGGCGGCCACACCGACGTCGTAGGCGTCCAGCGTCGTGAGCACCCCGTCGGACTCGGCCACCACGTCCTCCGTGTGCTCGGCCACCGGCAGGTCGGCGTCAGGGTCACCGCCCTGGGCGGCGATCATCCTGCGCCACACGTCCATCGCCCGGCCGTCCTTGAGCGCCTCGGCTGGGTCGGCGTCGGTCCGCCCGGCGGCATCGAGCATCTCCCGGGCGAGCGCGACTGTGAGCTCCACGACGTCCTCGGGTCCGCCGCCGGCGAGGACCTCGACCGACTCGCGAACCTCCAGCGCGTTGCCGGCGGTCAGGCCGAGCGGCGTCGACATGTCGGTCAGGAGCGCCACCGTGCGGACCCCGGCGTCCGTCCCCAGCTCGACCATGGTCCGCGCGAGCTCGCCCGCCTGCTCCAGGTCCTTCATGAAGGCGCCGGACCCGACCTTGACGTCGAGCACCAGCGAGTCGGTGCCCTCGGCGATCTTCTTGCTCATGATCGACGAGGCGATCAGCGGGATCGCCTCGACCGTCGCGGTGGTGTCCCGCAGCGCGTAGAGCTTCTTGTCCGCCGGTGCCAGGCCCGAGCCGGCCGCGCAGATCACCGCACCGACGTCTTCCAGCTGGGCGAGCATCTCGGCGTTGCTCAGCGACGCCCGCCAGCCCGGGATCGACTCCAGCTTGTCGAGGGTCCCGCCCGTGTGGCCCAGGCCCCGCCCGGACAGCTGCGGCACGGCGACGTCGAAGACGGCCACCAGCGGCGCGAGCGGGAGCGTGATCTTGTCGCCGACACCTCCGGTCGAGTGCTTGTCCGCCGTCGGGCGGGACAGCCGGGAGAAGTCCATCCGCTCGCCCGAGCGGATCATCGCGTCGGTCCAGCGCGCGACCTCCGCACGGTCCATCCCGTTGAGGAAGATCGCCATCGCGAGGGCGGACATCTGCTCCTCGGCCACCACCTCACGCGTGTAGGCGTCGATCACCCAGTCGATCTGCTCGGGGGTGAACCGTCCGCCGTCGCGCTTGGTCCGGATGACGTCGACGGCGTCGAAGGCCTCACTCATGGGTGCTCTCCAGGTGGTCGGGGCCGAAGGCCTCGGGCAGGATCTCGCTCATCGTGCGTACCCCGCTGGGCATCTGCACCTCGAGGCGGGGGCCGCCGTGCTCCCACAGCAGCTGGCGGCAGCGCCCGCACGGCACCAGGAGGGTGCCCTCGGCATCGACGCAGGCGAAGGCGACCAGTCGGCCGCCGCCGGTGCGGGCCAGCTCGGAGACCAGCCCGCACTCCGCGCACAGCGTGAGGCCGTACGAGGCGTTCTCGACGTTGCAGCCGGCCACCGTCCGGCCGTCGTCGACCAGAGCGGCCGCACCCACCGGGTAGCCGGAGTACGGCACGTACGCCCGCGTCATGGCCTCCGTGGCGGCGGCCTTCAGGTCCGCCCACGTGCCGTCGTCGATGGCCATGACGCTCCTCAGCTCACTTGATGTACGGGATGTTCTCCGACGCGGGGGCCCGCACCCGGCCGACGAGACCGGCGACCGCGAAGATCGTGACCGCGTAGGGCAGCATCAGCAGGAACTCGGACGGAACCGTGGAGCCGATCGTCGACAGCACGTTGCCCAGGTTCTTGGAGAAGCCGAACAGCAGCGCGGCGGCGACGGCGCCGGTCGGGTTCCACTTGCCGAGGATCATCGCGGCCAGGGCGATGTAGCCCTGCCCGGCGGACATCTCCTTGCCGAACGCCAGCCCGGAACCGACGGTGAAGAACGCACCGCCGAGGCCGGCGATCGCACCGCCCAGGATCGTGTTGACGACGCGGGTGCGGTTGACCTTGATGCCCACGGTGTCGGCTGCCTTGGGGTGCTCGCCCACGGCACGCATCCGCAGTCCCCACCGGCTCCGGAAGACCCAGATCTGCAGGAAGATCACCACGGCGTACATCAGGTAGACGAGCAGCGTCTGCCGGAAGAGCACCGGACCGATGATCGGGATCTCCGAGAGCAGCGGGATGGGCAGGTCCGGGAGCCGCTGGCTGGCGTTCCAGGTGGCCTTGTTCTCCGTCAGGACGGTGGAGAACAGGAAGCTCGTGACACCGATGACGAGCACGTTCAGCACGACACCGACGATGATCTGGTCCACCCAGTACCGCACCGCGAAGAACGCCAGCAACACACCGACGAGGGCTCCGGCGAGCGGGGCGGCGATCATGCCGAGGTATGCGCTCGAGGTCAGCGAGCCGATGACGGCGGCGAGGAACGCCCCGGAGAGCAGCTGGCCCTCGATGGCGATGTTGATGATGCCGGAACGCTCGCAGACCACGCCGGCCAGGGCGCCGAAGACCAGCGGGACCGACAGTGCCAGGGCGCCGGAGAGCAGCGTGGTGATCGGGATGACGGTCCCGCGGCCGGCACCGACCCAGGTGAGGAAGGTGAGGACGAACGCGATGCCGAACAGGATCGGCACCCACTTCCCCACCGACCGGCGGTTCATCGTGGCGTAGGTGACGTACGCGGTCAGGGCCGCCATGATCGCGACCAGCACCCAGTTCGAGAGGGTCGAGGGGACGGCGAAGTTCGGGATGGACCAGGCGTCACCACCGCGGGAGAGCTGGTAGGTGGTGCTCTGGCCGGTCTCGGGCAGCAGCGTGAAGAAGACCAGGGCGAGCAGCGCCAGCACCCCGTAGAGGATCGGCCAGCGCCAGCTGATCGGCGCCAGGACGGCCGCGCGCTCCTCCTGGACCGGCTCCGGGGGGCGGGTGGTCACGGCGCTCATGCTGCCGCCTCCTTCACGGCCACGGGCGCGGCCTTGCTACGGGGTCGGGCCCCGGGGGTGGGGAGCCGGAAGATCGCACGCACCAGCGGCGGGGCTGCGATGAGGAGCACGATGATCGACTGGACCACGAGGATGATGTCGATCGGCGTCTCGGTCGTGGACTGCATGAGGAAGCCACCGGCCTTGAGCGCACCGAAGAGCAGGCCGGCGAGGAACGTGCCGAGCGGTCGCGACCGCCCCAGCAGCGCGACGGTGATGGCGTCGAAGCCGTAGCTCGCCGCCACCCCCGCGGTCAGGGCCCGCTCGGTGCCCAGCACCTGGGCCGAGCCGGCGAGCCCGCACAGGATGCCGGAGATGACCATCGTCATGACGACGACCCGGTTGACGGAGATCCCCGCCGTCCTCGACGCGTTCGGGTTCGACCCGGCGGCGCGGATCTCGAACCCGATCGTCGACCGCTCCAGGAGCCACCACACGAAGAACGTCGCGGCGATCGCCAGCAGGAAGCCCGCGTGCAGCCGGAAGCTGGGACCGAGCAGCAGCGGGTAGGTGGCCGAGTCGGCCGGCACGTCCGGCGACTTCGGGAAGGGCGAGTTCGGCAGCCGGAACGCCTGCGTGGTGAGCAGGTACGCGATCAGGTACACCGCGATGTTGTTGAGCATGATCGTCACGATCACCTCGTTCGCGCCGGTCCGGGCCTTGAGGACACCGGCGATGCCGGCCCAGATCGCGCCACCGAGCGCGGCGCCGATCGCGGCGAGCGTGACGTGCAGGACGACCGGCAGGTCGAAGGTGAAGCCGATGAAGCCGGCGAAGATCCCGCCGAGGATGATCTGTCCCTGACCACCGATGTTGAACAGGCCCGCGCGGAAGCCGACGGCCAGGCCGAGCCCGGCGAGGATCAGCGGCACGGAGAACACGAGCGTCTCGGTCAGCGGCCGGATCGCCCGCGTGAAGGTCTCGGCCTGGAAGTCGTAGATCGCTCCACGGAACATCGCCCGGTAGGAGCCGTAGACGGCGTCCCACGCCGCACCGACGAAGTCGCTCGGCCGCGCGAACAGGTAGCCGAGGCTCTCCTGCACGTCGGCGTCGGCGACGGCGATGAGCACGCCGCCGAGGACCATCGCGACGACGACGGCGAGGACGGACACCAGCCAGCTGCCCGAGAGCAGGTCGCGGAAGAACTGCGTGGTTCGGGTCTCGCCCGGTTCGTGCCGCCCCCGGGTCGCCGCCTCGTCGGACTGGGCGACCGTGTCCCCCGGGTGTGCCGGGGGCTTCGGGTTCGGGGTCTCTTCGGCGTCGCTCACCGGGTCTCCTCCTGTCCGGCGGCGTCGGTCCCGCCACCGAGCGTCGTGTGGTGCTCCGCCGCCTGGGCCTGCGCCTCCTCGAGCGGGACGCCGGCCATCATGAGGCCCAGCACGTCGCGGTCCGTGTCGCCGTCGACGACGCCGACGACCCGGCCGCGGTACATCACCGCGATGCGGTCGGCCAGGGCGAGGACCTCGTCGAGCTCGGTGGAGACGATGACCACCGGTGTGCCCTTGTCCCGCTCCTCGACGATCCGCTTGTGCATGAACTCGATGGAGCCGACGTCCAGGCCACGGGTGGGCTGGGAGGCGACCAGCAGGCGGAGCGGACGGGACATCTCCCGCGCGATCACGACCTTCTGCTGGTTGCCGCCGGAGAGGGTCGAGATCGGGTCCGAGATGGCGGTGAGCCGGATGTCGAACTCCGCGCTCCGCCGCTCGGCGTTCTCCTGCACGACCGACGGGCGCATGGCGACGCCGCTGGCGAAGGGCTCGGTGTCGTACATGTCCAGGACGAGGTTCTCGGCGATCGAGAAGCTCGAGATGATCCCGTCCGTCGAGCGGTCCTCCGGCACGAAGCCGATACCGGCGCGCAACCGTTCCTTGACGCCGCGGCCCACGAGGTTCGTCCCGTCGAGGGCGATCGAGCCCTTGACGGGCTCGGTCAGGCCGAGGATGGCCTCGGCGAGCTCGGTCTGGCCGTTGCCCTGCACGCCCGCGACGGCGACGATCTCGCCGCGCCGGACGCTCAGGCTCACGTCGTCGACCATGGCCTTGCCGGTGGCGTCGAGCACCGTGAGGTCCTGGATGACGAACGACTCCTCCCCGGCCTGGGCCGGGTCCTTGTCGACGCCGAGGTTGACCGCGCGTCCGACCATGAGAGAGGCCAGCTCGGTCTCGGTGGTGGTGGGCTCGGCCTCGCCGACGACCTTTCCGCGCCGGATGACGGTGATCCGGTCGGCCACCGCACGGACCTCGCGCAGCTTGTGGGTGATGAAGACGATCGAGGTCCCGCTCTCCTTGAGCTGGCGCATGATCGTGATCAGCTCGTCGGTCTCCTGCGGTGTGAGCACGGCGGTGGGCTCGTCGAGGATGAGGACCTTGGCGTCACGGGAGAGCGCCTTGATGATCTCGACCCGTTGCTGGGCGCCGACCGGGAGGTCCTCGATGAGGGCGTCCGGGTCGACGTCGAAACCGAACCGGTCGGAGATCTCCTGCACACGGCGGCGGGACTCGGCGAGGTCGATCAGGCCGGTCGCACCCGTGGGCTCGTACCCGAGGGCCAGGGACTCGGCGACGGTGAAGACCGGGACGAGCATGAAGTGCTGGTGGACCATGCCGATGCCGGCGGCCACCGCGTCGCCGGGCCCGGCGAAGGTCACGGGTCGGTCGTCGAGGAGGATCTGGCCGTCGTCCGGGTCGTACAGGCCGTAGAGCACGTTCATCAGGGTGCTCTTGCCGGCCCCGTTCTCGCCGAGCAGCGCGTGGATCTCCCCGGGCTCGACCACGAGGTCGATGTGGTCGTTGGCGACCAACGACCCGAAGACCTTGGTGATCCCCCGTAGCTCAAGCTTCACGTTGCGAAGACTCCGTCCGGTCCGTCGTTGCCCGGCGCATCCGTACGCCGAGTGCGGGTGGCACCGTACCCGTACGAGCACGGGCGCGGCACCTGCTGGATGCGTGACGGCCCGGCCGCCTGGGCCGGGCCGTCACGTTCGGTGGTGCTGCTCAGGTCACGGAGCGTTCGGCGACTCCACCACGAGCTCGCCGGAGACGATCTGCTCCTGGAGCGCGGTGACCGCGTCCTTGACCTCCTGCGGGACCTCGGCGTCGAAGTCGTGGAACGGGGCCAGGCCCACGCCCTCGTTCTCCAGAGTGCCGATGTAGGGCTCGTTGGTGAAGTTGCCCTCGACGGACTCGGTGATCGTGTCCTGCACGGCCTGGCCGATCTGCTTGACCACGGAGGTCAGGGCGATCGCGCCGTACTCGGTCGACTCGTACCAGTCGGAGTCCACGCCGATGATCTTGACGTCGCCGGCGGCCTGCGCAGCGGCGGCGGCGCCGAGGCCCACCGGTCCGGCGACGGGCATGACGATGTCCGCACCCTGGGCGATGAACTGCTCGGTCAGGGTCTGGCCGTTGGCCTGGTTCTCGAAGTCACCGGTGAAGGAGCCGTTCTGGGCCTCCTTGTCCCAGCCGAGCAGCTGGACGTCGGTGCCGTTGTCCTCGTTGTGCTTGGCCACGCCGTCGGCGAAGCCGTCCATGAAGATGGAGACCGACGGGATCTGCAGGCCGCCGAAGGTGGCGACGGTGCCGGTCTCGGTCATGGCGGCGGCGACGTAGCCGGCCAGGTAGGCCGCCTCGGCGGTGTTGAAGATGATCGGCTTGGCGTTCTCCAGCTCGACCGGGTTGAAGTCGGCGTCGGAGAAGGTGGAGTCGATCAGCGCGAAGTTGGTGTCCGGGTTCGCCTCGGCGGCGGCCTGGATCGGGTCCTCGAGGAGGAAGCCGACGCCGATGGTGAGGTTGCAGCCCTGCTGGACCATGGAGTCGACGTTCGGGCCGTAGTCGGAGTCCGCCTGGGACTCGGCGTCGGCCTGCTCGATGCCGAGCTCGGACACGGCGGCCTGGAGGCCCTCGAAGGCCGACTGGTTGAAGGACTGGTCGTCCCAGCCGCCCTGGTCGGAGACGACGCAGGCGAGGAAGTCGGAGTTGTCCGCGCCCTCGGTCGCGTCGTCGGTGCTCTCCGAGGCGGTGGTCTCGTCCCCGCCCGCTGCGGGCTCCTCGTCCTCGGGTGCTGCGCCACAGGCGGCGAGCGCAAGGGCGGCCGTGGCGGCGAGCGCTGTCGCGTAGATGCTCTTCTTCACGCGTATCTCCTGCAGGTAGTGGCCGAGTTCCTGGGGCGGGGTGGCACGCTCTGCAGGGAGAGCACCCGGGCCGCCAGGTCCTGGATCGGCGGATATCAGGGCAGACACTATCGCCGGGAAACCGCTCGTGGGCCGCATCGTGAGACCAACCTAGGAAGCGTTACCGATTTGTGCCCATCTGCGCTAGCTCCCCGGGAGCCGGCCATGGGCCGGAGGTCCCACCCGCAGCTCACGCAGGGGCATTGGGACCTGGCGTGTGCGGCCCCTCGCCGGCGAGGACCGCCGTGCGGGCGAGCACCCGGACGCCGATGCCGATCGCCCGTTCGTCGAAGACGATGTCCCCGCGGTGCAGGTCGTAGGAGATCCCACCGGGGGTGCGGGTGCCCAGCCGCACGAGCGCGCCGGGCACCTTCGTCAGGTACCAGGCGAAGTCCTCCCCGCCGAGCGACTGCTCCGTCAGGATCACCGCGTCGGGGCCGATGACGTCCTTGACCGCGGCGTCGATCGTGCGGACCGACCGCTCCTCGTTGACGACGGGCGGGATGCCACGGACGTAGCTGAGGTCGACGTCGAGCCCGTAGGGCGCCAGGATCTGCGGCACGGACTCCTGGACGACCTTGGCCGCCCGCTGCCACGCCCGGCCGTCCAGGCAGCGCAGGGTCCCGGTGACGCTCCCGCTGGCCGGGATGGCGTTGGCGACCCGGCCCGCGTGGACCGCGCCCCAGGTGAGGTTGACGCCCGCACGGGGGTCGAGGCGGCGGCCCAGGACCGAGGGCAGCGCGGTGATGACCTGCCCGAGGGCGAAGACCACGTCGCCGGTGAGGTGCGGCCGGGAGGTGTGCCCGCCCTCCGCGCTGACCGTGATGGTGACGGTGTCCGAGGCCGCGGTGATCGGCCCGATGCGCGAGCCGAGGCTGCCGACGTCGACCTTGGGGTCGCAGTGCAGCGCGTAGATCTGCTCGACGCCGTCGAGCACGCCCTGCTCGATGGATGTCTCCGCCCCGCCGGGCTGCACCTCCTCCGCGGGCTGGAAGATGCACCGCACGCCGGCGGGCAGCTCACCGGCGTCGTCGAGCTTCTTGAGCACCAGCGCGGCCCCGAGCACTGCCGTGGTGTGGATGTCGTGCCCGCACGCGTGGGCGACGCCGTCGCGCTGGGAGGCGAAGTGCAGCCCGGACCGTTCGGGCACCGGCAGCGCGTCGAGGTCGCCGCGCAGGCCGATGCGCCGCCGGCCGCGCCCCCTCGGGTCGGCGCCGATGTTGACGTACAGACCGGTCCCCTCCAGCAGCCTCGGTTCCAGGCCGGCGGCGCGCAGACGGTCGGCGACGACGTCGGTCGTCCGGTGCTCCATGCGGGCCAGCTCGGGGTGTGCGTGGAGCTGCCGACGCAACGTGACCAGCTCCGGCTCGAGCTCGGAGACCAGAGCGGTGATGCGTCGGGCGATGGCCGAGTCGGCAGGAGCTGGAGCAGGTCGCACGCCCCGACCCTAGCCGCCGCACCCCGGTGCCGCAGCCGCCGAGGGACCGTCGGCGCAGCCGCCCGAGGGACCGTCGGCGCAGCCGCCCGAGACATCGCCGGCGCAGCCGCTCCGGTCCCCGGCGCAGCCGCCCGCGGACCGATCGTCAGCGCAGGTGCTGGCGGTCCGGCCCGAGGCTCTCGACGACCCGCTTGACCTGCTGGGCCTGTGCGCGCGTGGTCACCAGGAGCGCGTCCGGGGTGTCGACCACGACGACGTCGGGCAGCCCGACGACCGCGACGGCCCGGCCGCCGGCCGGGACCACGAGGGCACCGTCGGACTCCAGGGCGAGGACATCGGCCGCGCGGCCGAGCACGTGGGCGCCGTCGTCGCCGGCCGGGACGAGCCCGGCGAGGTTGGCGAAGTCGCCGATGTCGCTCCACCCCATGTCGGCCGGGACGACGGCGACGCCGCCGCGTGCGGCCACGGGCTCGGCGATCGCGTGGTCGATGGCGATCTTCGTCAGTCCGGGCCAGACGCGCTCGAGGACCTCGCCCCGCGCCGGGGTGTCCCACGCCTCGGCGATCTCGACCAGGCCGTCGTGCAGGGGCGGCTGGAGCTCGGCCAGGCGCCCGAGCAGGACCTCTGCCCGGGCCACGAACATCCCGGCGTTCCAGCGGTACTCGCCGGTGGCGAGGTAGGCGGCCGCGGTCTCCGCGTCGGGCTTCTCGGTGAACCCACGCACCCGCCGGGCGCTGGGTGCCGGCGTGCCGTCGAGCAGGACCGGGTCACCCGCGCGGACGTAGCCGAAGGCGGTGGAGGAATGGTCCGCCTCGATGCCGATCGTCACGACGTACCCGGTGAGCGCGACGTCCACCGCCTCCCGGACCGCCCGCCCGAAGGCGTCGGCGTCCGTGATGACGTGGTCGGCGGCGAAGGAGCCGACCACCACGTCGCCGTGCCGGTGACGGGCGACGGCGGCAGCGAGGCCGATAGCGGCCATCGAGTCGCGGGGGCTGGGCTCGGCGAGCAGATTCTCGCCGCCGAGGTCCGGCAGCTGCTCGAGCACGGCCTCGGCGTGCGCGACCCCGGTCACCACCATCACGCCACCCTCTGCGGTGAGCGGCTCGAGCCGGTCCAGGGTCTGCTGGAGGAGCGTGCGTCCGGTGCCGGTGAGGTCGAGCAGGAACTTCGGCGCGGTGCGCCGTGAGAGCGGCCAGAGGCGGGTGCCGGCGCCGCCGGCGGGCACGATGGCGTGCAAGGAGGCGGTCGGGTCCGGCATGCGCGCCACTGTAACTGCGAGGTCGGCGCGGTGAGGGTGGTGTCGGCACGGTGACGGCGCGGTCGGCACGGCGACAGTGACGTCGGCGCGGGGACGGCGACGTCGGCGCGGTGATAATGAGGTCGGCGCACCTTCTCCCATCCCGGCTCAGCGCTGAGCTCGCGCCCCCTCGGCGTAGCGTGCCCGCGCCTCGGCGAGCCGGTCCTCGAGGCGGGAGATCCGCCGCCGCTGCCACCAGCCGACAAGGCCGGACCGTCGTGGCTCCGGTTCCGGCTCGTAGTCCGGCCGGAGGGTCTCGTCCGGGAGCACCGTGCCCGTCACCGGCTGGTACTCCCACTCGGTGGTCGCCGGGTCGGAGACGGTGACGTAGTTCGGGCTCGAGGTCAGGTGCACCTCCTCGGGGCTCTCGGGCCGCTCCGGTGCGGGCGGGTTCGCCGTGAACGCGCAGACCATCAGCGCGACCCGGGACACCAGGTTCACCCAGAGCAGGAGTGTGGCGAGGGCCGCGAAGGACTGCAGCAGCGGGTCGTCCACGGCGCCGACGAGGGTGGTCCCGAGGGCCCGGATGACACCGGAGGCGACCGCCCCGAGCAGCGCCCCCAGGAACAGGTCGCGCCGGGGTGGGCGCACACCCGCGATCGCGCGGATCAGCATGACGTACACCACCCAGTCCACGACCAGCGCGACGGCGTAGCCGAGCACGCGCAGGGACCCGCCGGCGAACGTCCCCTCGATGCCGAGGGCGTCCAGCACGGCCTCGCCGAGCGTCCCGGCGACGATCCCCAGCGCGGCGGTAAGGACCACGCCGAGCGCCAGGACGAGGAACCCCAGCAGGTCCCGCACCTTGGAGACGGCGAGGTTCTCCGGAGGCGCGACGATGCCGAACATGGCGCGGATCGAGCTCTTGAGTGCGCTCATCACACTGAGCGCGGTCCACAGCAGCACGGCCGCCGCGGCGATACTGCCGGGGGTCAGCGCGGTGTCCTGGACGAGGGCCTCCGGCGGGATGATCCCGGAGCCGGAGCCGTCGTCGATGATGCCGGGCAGTGCGTCGTCGACGGCGTCGAGCACGGCCTGGCGCAGCTGGGCGTTGTCGCCCAGGACGGCCATGAACACCGTCCAGGCGATGGCGAGCGCGGCGAAGATGGAGAACAGCGCGGAGTAGGAGATGCCACCGGCCAGCAGCCCGCCCTTGGCGATCGAGTACCGCGCGAGGGCCCTGCCCAGCCGCGTGCCCTTCCACCAATCCAGCGCCCGCCTGGCCCGGCCGACGATGCCCCCGTCGTCGTCGCCCGTGGCGGCGGACCCTGGACTCTCGGCTCCCGGGCTCTCGCTCCGGGCTGGGCTCGACATGCTCCCTCACGGTAGCGGCGGCGCGTGGCCGCGCATCCGGACAGGGCTCCACGTACGGCCGCACGCGGACGAGGGGGCCGAGGCTACGGCCGCAGCCGTATAGACAGGGCCGCTGCGGCCGCGACCGCAGCGGCGAGAGGTCACGCGGCGCCGCTCCGGACAGCCCGACGCAGCGCTCAGGCCGTGCGGTGCCCGGCGGTTCGTCCGCTGAGCACCAGCCGGGCCACCGTGCGCCACACGCCGTCGTCGCCGTGCTCGTAGAGCCGCATGCTGCCGGCTGCGTAGGTCGCCTCGAAGGCAGCCATCGACTCCATGGCCTCGTCGAGGGCGGCCTCGCCCAGGCCGTGCGCGAGCGTGACGTGCGGGTGGTAGGGGAAGCGCAGCTCCTGGGCCAGGATCCCGGACCGCACCTGCCGCTCGAGGGCGGCGCAGCGCTCGGCGCCCTCGACGATGTTGACGAACACCACGGGGCTCACCGGCCGGAAGGTGCCGGTCCCACGCATGCCCATGACGAAGGGGGACTGCTCGGCGGCGATCCCGGCCAGGTGCGCGGTCACCTCGCCGACCTGCTCCGCCTCGATCACCGTCGGTGGCAGGAGGGTCACGTGCGGCGGTATCGCGTACGCCAACGGGTCACCGAGGCGGGCACGCACGCCCTGCAGCACGGTGGAGTACGGCGCGGGGATCTGGAGTGCGACACCGATCCGGACCTGGCCCGCGGAACGTTCTGGCAGGTGCATCCCTCACCGGCCCCCGACGGTGGGGAGGGTGGGACACGCGGCGGACGACGACGGCACGGGACTCATCCTTGCAGGTGCCCGGCCGTTCCTGCGCCGAGCAGGTCGCCCTGGACGCGATCTGTTTGACCTTGTTTGATCTTGTTCGATCTGGCAGGATCCGTGCCATGCCCACGGACAGTGCCGGCCCGCTCCTCGCACGCCAGCGGCAGGACCACATCCTCGCCCAGGTCGCCCAGCACGGCGGCGTCCGCGTCGCCGACGTCGTCGAGGCGCTGGGTGTGTCCGAGATGACCGTGCGCCGCGACATCACCGACCTGGTGGCACGCGGCCTCGTGGACCGGGTGCACGGCGGCGCGGTCGCCACGGCGGGCGCCGCCGAGGAACCGTACTTCCGCACCAAGATCGATCAGCACCCGGACCAGAAGGCCGCCATCGGCACGCTCGCGGCGGCACGGGTACGCCCCGGCGACTCGCTCGCCCTCTCAGGCGGGACGACGACGCTCGCCGTCGCCCACGCGATCGCCCGGCTGCCCCACCTCGCCACTCTCACCGTCATCACGAACTCGCTGCCGGCCGCGCAGGTGCTGCACGACGCCGGCGAGCAGGCCCGGACGGAGTCGCGGCCGGCGCCCACGGTGATCCTGACCGGCGGGGAGCGCACACGCTCCGACGCCCTCGTGGGTCTGGTGGCCGTGGAGGCGCTGCAGGGCCTGCAGGTGGAGTGGGCGTTCCTCGGCGCGCACGGGTTCGACCCCGAGATCGGGCTGATGACGCCGAACCTGGCCGAGGCCGCCACCAACACCGCGATGGTCGCCGGCGCCCGCACCCCGGTCGCCGTGCTCGACGCCTCCAAGTGGGGCGTGCTCGGGCTGCGGACCTTCTGCCCCGTGCAGGACCTCGCCGTGCTGGTGACGGACCGGGACCCCGGCGAGGCCACGCGCGCGGCGGCCGACCGGCACGGGATCCTCCTGGACGTCGCGGGCGAGGAGGACCGATGAGGACGCGGCCCGGCGACGCCGGCACCGACGCCCGCGTCCGGCGCACCGCCACGCGGCTCGCCGACGGGCGTGAGCTCATCTACTTCGACGACTCCGAGCCCTACGTCTCCGGCGGCGCCACCCGGCGTCTCGACGACCCGCGCCCGCTCCCGGACCGGTTCGCGGACGTCGTCGGCGACGACGGCACACCGCGCCCGGTCACCGCGCCCCAGATGCGCCTCGACGTCCTCACCGGCGAGTGGGTGCCCATGGCCGCCCACCGGATGAACCGGACCCACCTGCCGCCCGCCGACGCCAACCCTCTCGCCCCGGCGCAGCCGGGCTCCGCCTACTCGGACGGCGAGATCCCGGCCACCGACTACGACGTCGTGGTCTTCGAGAACCGCTTCCCCTCGCTGCTGGCGGTCCCCGGCGTGCCCGACGTGCCCGGCGAGCTGGACGGCGAGCAGCTCTGGCAGGTGCGACCGGCCGCCGGCCGCTGCGAGGTCATCTGCTTCTCCCCCGACCCCGGCGGTTCGCTGGCCGGTGTGGGCACGCGGCGCATGCGTACCGTGATCGAGGCCTGGGCGGACCGCACCGCGACGCTCGGCGCGCTGGACGGCGTCGAGCAGGTCTTCTGCTTCGAGAACCGGGGCGAGGAGATCGGGGTGACGCTGCACCACCCCCACGGCCAGATCTACGCCTACCCGTACGTCACCCCGCGCACCGCGACGATGCTGCGTCAGGCCCGGGCGCACCGTGCCCGCACGGGCAACAACCTCCTGCGGGACGTCCTCGACGCGGAGCTGCGCTCCGGACGCCGGATCGTGGCCGGCTCCGAGCACTGGGTCGCGTACGTCCCCGCGGCAGCCCGCTGGCCCGTCGAGGTGCACCTGGCCCCCCGCCGCGACGTCCCCGACCTGCCCGCCCTGACCGGACCCGAGCGGGACGACCTCGCCCGGCTCTACCTCCGGGTGCTGCAGGCCGGCGACCGGTACTTCACCCGCCCCGCCGAGGACCCACGGGCCGGCACGCCCATCGCGCTGCCGTACATCGCCGCCTGGCACCAGGCCCCCGTGCGCGAGGGCCGGGAGGACCTGCGTCTGCACCTCCAGCTCTTCTCGACCCTGCGCGCCCCGGGCAAGCTGAAGTACCTCGCCGGCTCGGAGTCCGCGATGGGGGCGTGGATCTCCGACACCACTCCCGAGCGGATCGCGGATCGCTATCGCGAGGTCATGTCCGACGACGTCACGTCCGACGACGACATCACGTCCGACGGCGGCGTCGAGGAGCGGAACCGATGACGGCGCCGCAGCTCGTGCCGGCGTGGACCGACGAGGAGGGTGCCGCACGCGCCCGTTCCCTCTTCACCCGGGCCTTCGGCGTCGAGCCGGCCGGGGTGTGGGCCGCCCCGGGGCGCGTCAACCTCATCGGCGAGCACACCGACTACAACGACGGCCTGTGCCTCCCGGTGGCGCTGCCGCACCGGACGTTCGTGGCAGTGCGACCGACCGACGGTCCACGGGCGCCGGCCCGGACGCTGCGTGCCGTCAGCGCGCAGGAGGACGACGGCCCGCCCCGCGAGGTCGATCTCGTGACGGTCGGACCGCAGGGCGGCACAGGCACGGTGCCGGGCTGGCCGGCGTACGTCGCGGGGGTCGCCTGGGCGCTGGAGCAAGAGCAGCTGGCGACCGAACCCGTGCCCGGGTTCGACATCGCCGTCGACTCGTGCGTGCCCTTCGGGGCAGGACTGAGCTCGTCGGCAGCTCTCGAGTGCTCGGTCGCCGTCGCGCTCGACGAGCTGCTCGACCTCGGTCTCGCCGGACCGCCCGCCGACCCTGATGACGAGGGCCGGGCGCGACTCGCGGCGGCGTGCGTGCGGGCCGAGAACGAGGTGGCCGGCGCGCCGACCGGGGGGATGGACCAGGCTGCCTCGCTTCGGGCCCGGGACGGGCACGCCCTGCTCCTCGACTGCCGGGACTTCAGCATCGAGCACGTCCCGCTCGATCTCGCGGCGGCCGGTCTGGAGCTGCTGGTGATCGACACCCGGGCGGAGCACCGGCTCGTCGACGGGCAGTACGCCCGCCGGCGGCAGGTCTGCGAGGAGGCGGCCGCGCTGCTCGGCGCGGCGTCGCTGCGTGAGGTGGCCGACGCCCACGTGCACGGCGAGCTCGAGCTCGACGCAGTCCTCGCCCGGCTCGCGACGGACGAGCAGCGTCGGCGAGTGCGTCACGTGGTCACGGAGATCGGCCGGGTCCGGTTCGTGGCGCAGCGGCTGCGGCAGGCGCCGGTGCTCGGCGGGTGGGCGCTGTCCGTCGTCGGGCAGGCGCTGAACGACTCGCACGAGTCGCTGCGCGAGGACTACGAGGTGTCCAGCCGGGAGCTCGACCTGGCCGTCGCCGCCGCCCGGGACGCCGGCGCGTACGGTGCCCGTATGACCGGAGGCGGGTTCGGCGGGTCGGCGATCGCGCTGGTGGACGCCGACGCCGTGGACGCCACGGCGTCGGCAGTGGCTCGCGCGTTCGCCGAGGCCGACCTGCGCGCGCCGTCGTTCCTCGTCGCGACGGCGGCCGGTCCCGCCGGACGGGTCGGCCCACCGCGGTCGGAGACTGGCCGCGCCCGATGACTGAGGACCACCGGGCACGACTGCTGGAGCTGCGCGGCGCGGCCGAACGGCGGCTGGCACAGCTCGACCACACCTTTGCGGACGTGGTCGCGGCGGCGGAAGGTGCCAACACCGACGACGAGCACGACCCGGAGGGCTCGACCATCGGGTTCGAGCGGGCGCAGGTCGTCGCGCTGAGCGAGCGCGCACGGCAGACGCTGGCGGAGGTCGACGCCGCCCTCGTCCGTCTCGACGAAGGCACCTACGGGGTGTGCGAGGTGTGCGGCGAGCCGATCCCCGAGGGCAGGCTCGCCGCCCGGCCCACCGCGACGACCTGCGTGGCACACGCTTCGCGCCGATGACGTGCCCCTCCTGCTGAGCGCTGCTCTCGGCGCTGGGCGGGACGAGCGAGCCGTGGCTCGGAGTGCTGACCTACTCCTCCCCGGAGAAGCGTCCCCAGGCAGACTGCCGGGTCATCCCCAGCGCCTGGCCGATCCGCGCCCAGGACACCCGGCGCTCACGCAGGCGCCCGACGCAGTCGCGGAGCGCCGACTCGACCTGCCCCGATGCGGACGCCATCCGCGGCAGGAACTCCAGCATCTCCTCGACGGTCATGTCCTTCCAGACCGCAAGATGAGGCGACGCGGTCGCCTCGCCATCAGTGGCGTCGACGTGGTGGGCGGCAGCTGAGCGGTCGTCGCCACCACGTCCACCGTCGGTCGCGGTCGCGGTCCTGTCGCCGGCGGCGCGACTGTCGGCGCCATCGGCATCGCCGCCGGCGTCTGCTCCGGCGCCGCCGCCAGTGGCGGAGGCGTCCACGGCAGGGGCGTCCACGGCAGGGGCGTCGGCGCGGGCCGCGTCCGCCGCCAGGATGTCGTGGCACAGCGCCACGCACACGTCGCAGATGTAGACGCCCGGCCCGGCGATGATCTTGGCGACGGCCTCTTCTGGCTTGCCGCAGAACGAGCAGTGCAGCGTCTTGGTCTCCACGAGGTCCTCCACGGCGTCAGGAATTTCCTGACTTGTCAGGTCGGACCTTACGTCGTCAGGAGTCGCCTGACAAGAGCGACGAGCGCCGCTCGCCAGCACTCGGGCCGCGTCGAGGAGTCAGGCGTAGGTCGCCACCACCGGCGCGTGGTCGGAGAAGCGCTGGTCGTAGCTGGGTGCCCGGTCCACGACCGCCGAGGTCGCGCCCGCGGCAAGCCGCGAGGTCGCGAGCTGGTAGTCGATGCGCCACCCGGAGTCGTTGTCGAAGGCCTTGCCGCGCCACGACCACCAGCTGTACGGACCCGGCCCGTCCCCGCCGAGGCGGCGGCCGACGTCGACCCAGCCGTACTCGTCGAACCAGCGGTCGAGATAGGCGATCTCCTCGTCGAGCGCACCGGCGACCTTGTTGTGGTTGCCCTTCCAGTTCTTCACGTCCACCTCTCGGTGGACGATGTTGAAGTCGCCGCCGACCACCACGTCACGGTCCCCTGCCGACGCCTCGCGGGCCAGCTCGTCGAGGCGTGCGTCCACCTTGTCCAGGTGCGCGTACTTGAGGTCCATCTTCTCGGTGCGCGCCGTGCCGGAGTGGATGTACACCGACACCACCGTCAGCGGACGCGTCGAACCGGGGACCTCGAGGTCCATCTCGACCCAGCGTCCCGTGTCGACCGGCGGCTCGCCGTCACCGAGCCCCACGCGCACGGCCGTGGCGGGCAGCCGTGAGGCCACGGCCACCCCTGCCCGTCCCTTGAGGTCCGACGCCTGGTGGGCGATGTGCCACCCCTCCCCCAGGTGCTCGGCCAGGATCTCGTCGGGGGCGCGGACCTCCTGCAGGAGCATGACGTCGGGTCGGCGGGCCTCGATCCAGGCCCCCATGCCGCGCTTGTAGGCGGCGCGGATGCCGTTGACGTTGACGGTGGCGACGGTGAGCATGCCGACCATCCTCGCCGATCCCGCCCACAGAGCCCGAACCGCCCGGCAGGTGAGCCTGCTCACCGGTCGTGCGGCTCGGACCGTGCGACACCGGCCTCAGGCGCCGGCGACCAGTCCGCGCTGGTAGGCGTACACCACGGCCTGCACCCGGTCGCGCAGCCCGAGCTTGGCGAGGATGTTGCTCACGTGCGTCTTAACCGTCGTCTCGCTCACGAAGAGCTCGGCGGCGATCTCCGCGTTCGACAGCCCGCGCGACATGGCGAGCAGCACCGTGTTCTCCCGCTCGGTCAGCTCCGCCACCTCCGTGCGCCGCTCTGGCTCCGCGGCCGGCAGCATCCGGGCGAACCGGTCGAGCAGCCGGCGGGTGACCGTCGGCGCCACGACCGCGTCTCCGGCGTGCACCACCCGGACGGCGTCGACGAGGTCCTCCGCCGGGGAGTCCTTGAGGAGGAAGCCGGACGCACCTGCGCGCAGCGCCTCGACGACGTACTCATCGGTGTCGTAGGTGGTGAGGACGACGACCTTGGGCACGGTCGGCAGCGTCGCGTCGGCGACGAGCCGCCGGGTCGCCTCGACACCGTCCATCCGCGGCATGCGGATGTCCATGAGGACGACGTCCGGCGCTAGGGCACGGACCTGGGAGAGGGCGACCTCGCCGTCGCCGGCCTCGCCCACGACCTCGACGTCCGGCTCGCTGGCGAGGATGAGCCGGAACCCGGTGCGCAGCATCGGCTGGTCGTCGACGAGGAGGACCCGGATGGTGCCGGTACGCAGGTGCTCTTGGGTGCTCATGCCGGGTGCGTCCTCTCCAGCGGGAACTCGACGGCGAGACGGCCGTCGTCATCGGGAAAATACCGCAGCCGGCCGCCGTACAGGTCCGCTCGACGGCGCAGCTCGTCCAGCTCGGGCCGGCCGGCCGTGCCACCGTCCCCCGCCCGGTGCCGCACCTCGATCCGCACGGACCGGTCCCCGCCCCCGACGACGGCTCGGACGCGCCAGCCACGGGGCGTGCACCGGGCCGCGGCCTCCACGATCCGGTAGGTCGCCAGCTGCGTCACGGCGCGCAGCGGTGGCAGCACGCCCGTGCGGCGGATCTCGAGCTCGACCCCCGCCGCGGCGGCCTCGGCGACGAGCGTGTCGAGGTCTGCCAGGCCCGGGAGCGGTCGGTGCGTGCCGGGGTCCGGAGACGGGAGGATCTCGGCCGTCCGGCGCATCTCGGCTACGGCGGAGCGGGCCGTCGCCTCGGCGTCGGCGAGGAGCCTGCCGGCCTGCGCAGGGTCATGTCCCAGCAGGCGGCGTGCCGCCGCCATCTGGACGGTGAGCTGGGCGAGGTCGTGGGTGACCAGGTCGTGCATCTCCGCGACGACGACGTACCGATCCCCGGCTGGGACACGGTCACAGTCCGGGCTCACGGCTTCCATGTGCCTCACCGTAGGTGCGCCGCGGCGCGCGGTCCCTCCTCCGGAACGACGAGACCGCCGGTCCGCCTCCTTCTCACGACGGAGGAGACCTTCCTGGTCGCCGAGCCGATGAGCCGGCCGTGCGCATGTCGCGCGACGGAACGGATCTCCCGCTCACCCCGGAATCTCGTCTCGTCCAGCCCGCGGTCGTGAGAAAGTTCGCACGTGAGCGAGCAGCTCGTGGCCGAGGAGGAGCGCCCGTCGGGAGAACCCGCCGGGCCGCAGGCGCCTCCCCGGAGCGCGGACGTGCTCCGGGCTCTAGGGATGGACGCCCTCGTCGAGATCCTGGAGAACACCGGCTACGGCGTCTGCGTGACCGGCGAGAACCACACGTGGACCTATCTCAACCCTGCGGGCGAACGCATCATCGGCGCCACGTTCGAGGAGCTTTACGGACGCGACTACCTCCTCAGCTTCGCCGAGCACGAGCGGGCCGCCCTGCTGGCCCTCGAGGGCAAGCAGCGCGAGGGTGACGCCGGCTTCTACGTCAACACGGTGCAGCGACCCGACGGCACCGAGCTGCAGATGACCTGGTCGGGCACGGGCGTCGAGGTCGACGGCGTCGAGCTCGCCCCGGCGATCTTCCACGAGACGACGTCCGTGCGCCGGGCCCAGCGCGAGGCCTCCGAGCTCGGCGCGGGCGCCGCCCGCCTCGCCGAGGGCGGCTCTGCCGGCGAGGTCCTGACCGCGCTGGTCCGCGAGGCCGTCGAGGTGACGCGGGCCTGCGGCGCGTCGCTCCTCGTGCAGGGGCCGGACGGTCCGCTGCGGGTCCTGGCGAGCCACGGGCTGCCCGAGACGTTCGGGACCGCCGTCGCCACCTCCCCCGCCCGGCTCGCCGACCTCCCCGCCGGGACGCTGCTCACGCGTGGCCGTGGCGGGTTCCTCTCCGACGACCGCGAGCGCCTCCTCGCGCACCCGCCGACCCGGCCGTGGGCCGAGTCCCTCGACGGCGTCGACTGGCTCGGGGCCACCAAGCTCCCGGTGCACGGCGCGGACGGGGAGGTCGCCGGCTGCCTCGTCGTCCTCCTGCCGAGCCGGATCACCTCCCCGGACGAGGCCGAGCTGCTCCTGTGGGAGTCGCTCGCCGAGCAGGCCGGATCCGCTCTGCGCGCCGACCAGGTGCGCAACGAGATCTCCCGTGCCTCGACGCTCATGGAGCGCGAGCGCATCGCCCGGGACCTGCACGACTCTGTCAACCACGCCCTGTTCGGCCTCCAGGCGCGCGCCCAGGTCGTCCGGCGCGCACTCGAGCGCGACGACCCGCACCTGGCCCGGGAGGCGGCGCACGATCTCGAGGACCTGGCCCGGCAGGCGACGACGGAGATGCGCGCCCTCCTCGACGAGCTGCGCCCCCAGGTCGCGGCCGGCGACCTCCGGCAGCAGCTCGCGGTCCTGGCCGACGTCGTCCGCCACAGGGACGGCCTCGCGGTGCGCATGTCCCTCCCGGGCGAGGTCCTGCCCGCCTTTGACGACGCGACGACGGAGCACCTGTGCCGGATCGTCGGAGAATCGCTCCACAACACCGTCAAGCACGCCGGGGCCACGGCGGCCACGGTCACCGGCGCCGTCGACCACCGCCACCTCACCCTCACGGTCAGCGACGACGGCCGCGGCTTCGACACCGGCGTCGGCGGCCACGTGGGCCACGGCCGGCGCACGATGCGCGAGCGGGCCCGCCTGTGCGGCGGCGACCTCACTGTGGTTAGTCGACCCGGTCAGGGGACGACCGTGACCGTCACCGTTCCGCTGCCCGCCTGAGACCCCGGCGCGCCGGTCGCCCGTCCCCCGAGACGCTCGTCCCGCCGCACCCTCGTCCCGCCGGACGAACCGTCGCCTCGTCCTCGCGCACGAAGCCTGCGCCCTGCCCCGTCTCGCGGCGGAGCTCCCGGCTGGATCTGACGGCCGATCCGCGCCGGCCCGGCCGTTCCTAGCGTCAGAGATGACCGCCGGACCCGGTGGCCGGAACCCAGGAGGGCACCACCATGAACACCGTCTACCGCCTCGTCCGCCGCAGCCGTCGCCCGCACGAGCGTCAGCCAGAGGCCGTGCAGTCGTCGATCGCCGCGCACCTGAGCGAGAACCCGTACAGCTTCCGGCCCGAGCCGATGGCGCTCGGTCTGGCCATGCTCCGCTGACCCACGACCGTCCCGGCGCCATCGCCCAGGACCGGCCCGGCCGCCATCTCCGCCGGCCCGCGGCCGCCCCACCCACCGTCCCAGCAGCACCGTCCCCGAAGGAACACCGATGACCTCCACGCTCACCGCACCGACGCTCACCTCGGCCGCCACCGCCGTCAGCGGCCGCCACCTCACCAAGACCTACGGCAGCGGCGACGCAGCGGTCCACGCCCTCCGAGGCGTGAGCGTCGACATCCCCGCCGCCGAGTTCACCGCCGTCATGGGCCCGTCCGGGTCCGGCAAGTCGACCCTCATGCACGTCCTGGCGGGGCTCGACCGCGCCGACTCCGGCGAGGTGCACCTGGCCGGCCGACCGCTCTCGGGCCTGGCCGAGAAGGCCCTGACCCGGGCCCGCCGGGACCGGCTGGGCTTCATCTTCCAGCAGTTCAACCTCGTCCCGACGCTGACGGCGGAGGAGAACATCCTCCTGCCGCTGCGCCTGGCCGGGCGGCGCGCCGACGAGGAGTGGTACGACACCGTCGTCGCCGCCGTCGGGCTCGGCACGCGGCTGACCCACCGGCCCTCCGAGCTCTCCGGCGGGCAGCAGCAGCGGGTCGCCGTCGCCAGGGCGCTCGTCTCCCGCCCCGCTGTCATCTTCGCCGACGAGCCGACCGGCAATCTCGACTCCCGCGCCGGCGCCGAGGTGCTCACGCTCCTGCGCCGCTGCGTCGACGAGTTCGGCCAGTCGATCGTCATGGTCACCCACGACCCGCTCGGTGCCGCGCACGCCGACGGGGTCGTCTTCCTCGACGACGGTCAGATCGTCTCCGCCCTGCGCGAGCCCACCGCTGACGGCGTCCTCGCCGTCATGCGGTCCATCTCCGAGTCCAAGGAGGACTGAGCGGTGTTCCAGATGATCCTCAAGGGCATGCTCGCCCGAAAGCTCCGGCTCCTCCTCTCCGCAGGGGCCGTGCTGCTCGGCGTCGCGTTCGTCACCTCGGCATTCACGCTCGGCGACACGATCGCGGGCTCCTTCGACCGGCACATCGCCGCCTCCAACGACGGTGTCGGCACCGTCGTCACGGCCATTGCCGGCAGCGGGTTCACTCAGGAGACGGTCCCGGCCGACGTCGTCGCCACGATCGGGCAGGTCGACGGCGTCGCCGCGGCCGAGGGGGCCACCTCCGGGTTCGCCCAGCTCCGTCCCTCCGACGGCGCCGACGTCCCGCCTGCCACGACCGGGCTCTCGGTCAGCTGGCTCGCCGACGACACCCTCAACCCGCTCGCACTCCTCGAGGGCCGGGCCCCGACCGGCCGCGACGAGGTCGTCGTCGACCCGGGGACGGCCGACGCGCTCGGTCTGCGCATCGGCTCGACGACGCGCCTCGTGTCCTACGCACCCGCCCGCGACGTCGAGGTCGTCGGCCTGGCCACCCTCGGCGACGGCGGCATCTCGGTCCTGGGCATCGAGGCCGCCACGGCCGCAGAGGTGTTCGGGTACAGCGACGAGTTCAGCGAAGTCCGGGTCCGAGCCGTCGACGGCGTCGCGGACACCGAGCTGCGCGACCGGGTCGACGCCGCACTCGCCCAGGCGGGCGGCTACTCCGTACGCACGGGCTCCGAGACCTCCGCGGAGCAGGTGGACGCGCTCGGCGCGGAGACCGGCGTCATCACGACCTTCCTGCTCGTCTTCGCCGGCATCACCCTGTTCGTCGCCGGCTTCCTCATCGTCAACACGTTCGCGATGCTCACCAGCCAGCGCACCGGGGAGCTGGCGCTGCTGCGCGCGCTCGGCGCCTCCCGGGGCCAGGTGCTGCGCACGGTCATTCTCGAGGCGGTCCTCGTCGGCGGGATCGCCGGCGTGGCCGGCCTCGGCGCGGGGCTGCTCGTTGCCCAGGGACTGACCGGGCTGCTCGGCTCGCTGGGTCTCGATCTGCCGGAGACGTCACTGGTCGTCGCGCCCCGCACGCTCGTGGTGGCCCTCCTCGTCGGCCCCGTCGTCACCGCCGTCGCCGCGCTCCTGCCCGCCCAGCGGGCTGCCGCCGTCGAGCCGGTCGAGGCCATGCGCGAGGCCGCCCTGCCCGTCGTGCGCAACCGGGGCCGGGCCGTGGTCGGCTCGTTCCTCGCTGTGACCGGTGCCGGCCTGCTGGTCACCGGGGTGGCGACGGAGACGACGTGGTCGACCGGTGCGGGTGCCCTGCTCGCTGTGCTCGCCGTGACGACGTTCGGCCCTCTCACCATCGGACCTGTCACCCGCGTGCTCGGCCGGCCGCTCGCCCGTCTGGGTGGCGAGCCGGCCCGGCTCGCCCGGCAGAACGTGCGCCGCTCGCCGCGCCGGTCCGCCGCCACGGCGGCGGCACTCATGATCGGTCTCGCCCTCGTCTCGGGCACCACGGTGCTCGGTAGCTCCCTGACCGGCGCCATCGGTGACGACGTGGCCGACACCCTCCGGGCCGACGTCGTCGTCGACGCCGCCATGGGCCTGCCGTTCGGCCCCGACGCGGCCGACGCGGTCGAGGCGCTGCCCGAGGTCGGGTCCGTAGCCTCGATCACTCTCGCCGAGGCGGACGTCGCCTCGCCGCAGCTCGAGGCGGTCCGCACGGCCGACCTGGTCACCGCGATGGACCCGGCAGCGATGGCCGACGCACTCGAGCTGCCCATGGTGTCCGGCTCGGTCGACGCGCTGCGCGACGGCTCCGTCCTCGTCTCCGACGAGGTCGGTCTGGATGTCGGCGACGACGTCTCGCTCACTGTGGAAGGGGCGGCGCCGCTCACCCTCGAGGTGTCCGGGGTCTACCGGTCGACGGCGCTCCTGGAGTCGGTGGTCCTCACGGAGAGCCAGCTCGCCGCCGTCGCGCCGCACGCCGCCACGTTCGCGCTCCTCGTCACCGGCGCGGACGCCGTCGGGGCCGGCGAGCTCGAGCGGACGCTGGACGAGAAGCTGGCAGAGGCGTTCCCGCTCCTGCAGGCGAACACGGCCGGCGAGTTCGCGGAGGCGAAGAGCGACCAGATCGACGAGGCGGTCGCGATGATCACGGTCCTGCTGCTCCTCTCGCTCCTCGTCGCGCTCCTCGGGGTGGTGAACACGCTGACCCTGTCGGTCATCGAGCGCACCAGAGAGGTCGGCATGCTCCGGGCTGTCGGGATGAGCCGGCGCCAGCTGCGCACGATGGTGCGTACCGAAGCGGTGCTCATGGCCGCCTACGGCGCGCTGGTCGGCGTCGCCGTCGGCACCGGCCTCGGGTGGGTGCTGGCCCAGGTGCTCGTCGCCGACTGGAACGTCGGGATCTCCGTGCCGGCCCTCCAGCTCGGCCTGTACGCGGCGGTGACCGTGGTCGCCGCCGTCGGTGCGGCCGCGCTGCCGGCACGGCGGGCCGGACGGATGGACGTCCTCGCCGCCGTCCGGGCCGCCTGACCGGGGCCACCAGAGACGGCCCCCTGCCCGGACGTCGTCCGAGCAGGGGGCCGTCACGTGTCGCCGCGGGGTTCAGGCTTGGGCGGCTGCCTGCCGTTCCGCGGTGTCGACGACGTTGGCCAGCAGCATCGCGCGGGTCATGGGCCCCACCCCGCCCGGGTTGGGCGAGAGCCACGACGCGACCTCGCCGACGCCGTCGGCCACGTCCCCGCGCAGCTTCGCCTTCCCGGTCTGGGGGTCGACGGTCCGGGACACCCCGACGTCGAGCACGACCGCACCGGGGCTGACCATCTCGGGCGTGATGATGCCCGGCTGCCCGGCCGCGGCGACCACCACGTCGGCGGCAGCCACGTGCTTGGAGAGGTCGGCGGTCCCGGTGTGGGTGAGGGTCACCGTGGCGTTGACGTCCTTGCGGGTCAGCAGCAGCCCGATCGACCGGCCGACGGTGGTGCCTCGCCCGACGACGCAGACCTCCTTGCCGGCCAGCTCGATGCCGTGCCGGGCGAGGAGCTCCAGGACGGCGCGTGGGGTGCACGGCAGCGGGGAGGTGACCTCCTCCTTGACGCGCAGCACGAGCCGGCCGAGGTTGGTCGGGTGCAGCCCGTCGGCGTCCTTGTCCGGGTCGATGAGCTCGAGGACGGCATTGGTGTCGATGCCGGCCGGGAGCGGCAGCTGGACGATGTACCCGGTGCAGGCCGGGTCCGCGTTGAGTCGCCGGACGGCCGCCTCGACGTCGGCCTGGCTCGCGGTGGCGGGCAGGTCCTCGCGGATCGAGGCGATGCGGACCTCGGCGCAGTCGCGGTGCTTGCCGCCGACGTACGCCTTCGAGCCCGGGTCGTCGCCGACGAGCACGGTGCCGAGGCCCGGCGTCACCCCGCGGGCCGCGAGCGCGGCCACCCGCTCGGTCAGCTCCGCCTTGATGGTGGCCGCGGTGGCCCTGCCGTCCAGGACCCGTGCGGTCACTGCTGCAGGCCGGGGTAGAGCGGGAAGCCGTCGGTGAGGGCCTTGACGCGGCCGCGCATCGCCTCGACGTCCGTGCCGCTGCCCTCGACCAGGGTGGTGGCGATGATGTCCGCGACCTCGGCGAACTCAGCGGCCCCGAAGCCCCGGCTGGCGAGCGCCGGCGTACCGACGCGCAGGCCCGAGGTCACCCGCGGCGGGCGCGGGTCGAACGGGACGGCGTTGCGGTTGACGGTGATGCCCGCGGAGTGCAGGAGGTCCTCGGCCTGCTGCCCGTCCAGCGTCGAGCTGCGAAGGTCGACGAGCACGAGGTGGACATCGGTGCCGCCGGTGACGAGGGAGACCCCGGCGTCGCGGACCTCGGGGGCGCTCAGCCGCTCGGCGATGATCTGCGCGCCCTCGACCGTGCGGCGCTGGCGGTCGCGGAACTCCTCGGTGGCGGCGACCTTGAACGCCACCGCCTTGGCGGCGACGACGTGCATGAGCGGTCCGCCCTGCTGCCCGGGGAAGACGGCGGAGTCGAGCTTCTTGCCGAAGGCCTCCTTGTCCCGGGCGAGGAGGAAGCCGGAGCGGGGTCCGCCGAGCGTCTTGTGCACGGTGGAGGAGACGACGTCGGAGTGGGGCACGGGGCTGGGGTGCAGGTCGGCGGCGACCAGCCCGGCGAAGTGCGCCATGTCGGTCCACAGGTAGGCGCCGACCTCGTCCGCGATCTCGCGGAAGGCGGCGAAGTCGAGCTGACGGGGGTAGGCGGACCAGCCGGCGATGATGACCTTGGGGCGGTGCTCCAGGGCCGCGGCGCGGACCGCGTCCATCTCGATGCGGTGGCTCTGCTCGTCCACGCCGTACGCGGCGACGTCGTAGAGCTTGCCCGAGAAGTTGATCTTCATGCCGTGCGTGAGGTGCCCGCCGTGCGGCAGCGACAGGCCGAGGATCTTGTCGCCGGGGTTGATCAGCGCGTGCAGCACGGCGGCGTTTGCCTGCGCGCCCGAGTGCGGCTGGACGTTGGCGTACGCGGCACCGAACAGCGACGTGGCCCGCTCGATCGCGAGGTTCTCGGCGATGTCCACCTGCTCGCAGCCGCCGTAGTATCGCCGGCCGGGGTAGCCCTCCGCGTACTTGTTCGTCAGCACCGACCCCTGCGCCTGCAGGACCGCCGGCGGCACGAAGTTCTCGCTCGCGATCATCTCGAGCGTCTCCCGCTGACGGGTGAGCTCACCGTCGAGGACGGCCGCGATCTCCGGGTCGAGCTCCGCGAGGGTCTGGTTCGCCACCGATGTGGCGCCGGTCGAGCTGGTCTGGCTCATGCTTCCTCCGCTGTCGGTCACGCACAGGGCGTGCGTGAGCACTGCCGTCGGTGACCCTCGGCCCAGGCGGACGACCTCAGGGGTCCTGCTCTCGTCGCTCCCCGGTGGTGGTCCACCTGATGGCGCCAGTCGCGACGGGGGCGAGACTACCAACTCCGTCGGGCGGTCGCGTCGCCGCCGACGGTGGGCGGGACGCCGCTCCCCCAACGCCTCAGGTGGTGGGACGTCGCCTCAGGTGGGACGTCGCCGCCTCAGGTGGGAGGTCGCATCTGCGCCTCAGATGGTGGGACGTCGCCGCGCACGCCTCAGGTGACGGGACGTCGCCGCCCGCGCGTCAGAGGGACGCGTCGCGGTCGGGCAGCCCGAGCAGGTCGTCCGCGCCCTCGCCGTCCTCGCCGAGGATGCGGCGCAGGTAGGCGTAGGTGAGGTCGCCGGTGTGCTGGTCGTACTGGTGCTCGTACCCGTGCTTGGTGTACATCGCCAGGTTCTGCTTGGAGTCCTGCCCGGTGAAGACCCAGACCTCCTTGGTCTGCTCCGGCAGGTACTGCAGGACCGCCATGAGCAGCTGCGTGCCGAGCCCGCGGCCCTGGAGGTCCGGGACGACGGCGAGCCGGCCCAGGTTCGCCTTCTCCGCCTCCAGCTCGACGCGGATGGAACCGACCAGGCGGTGCCCGATCCACGCCCCGAGCGTGACCACCTCGGCCCTGCCGATGTCGGCGATGAGCTCGGTGAGCGACTGCGTGAGCGCGGGCAGGTGCGGGTCGCCGTAGAGCTGGGCCTCGGTCACGAAGGCGGCACGCCGCACGGTGAGCAGCTCTCCAGCCTCGTCTTCGGTGATGAGGTCGATCCTGACGTCGTCCATATCCCCAGTCTGGCATCCACCCGCGCCCTGCACGGTACGGACCCGCCCACTGGACACGAGGGCCGGACCCGGACAGATCGCCAGTACCCTGCCGCAGGTGAGCACCGAGCCCCCGACCCAGCACCTGGTCCTCGCCCTCTCCTGCCCGGACCGCCCCGGGATCGTCCACGCCGTCTCGGGGGTGCTGGCCGAGCACGGCGGGAACATCACCGAGTCCCAGCAGTTCGGAGACCCCTCGACCGGACTGTTCTTCATGCGGGTCCAGGTCGAGACCGCCGCGCCCCGGCACGAGCTGGAGGGCGCTCTGACGTCGCTCGCGCATGACTTCGCCATGGAGTTCGCCCTCGACGAGGTGGGGCGCCCGGTCCGGACGCTGATCATGGCGTCCAAGGACGCGCACTGCCTGTCCGACCTGCTCTTCCGGCAGCGCTCGCAGCGGCTGCCGATCGACCCGGTCGGCGTCGTCGCCAACCACCCGGACCTCGAACCGCTCGCCGAGTTCTACGGCGTCCCCTTCCACCACATCCCCGTGACCCAGGAGAGCAAGCCCGCGGCCGAGGCCGAGCTGCTGGGCCTGGTCCGGGACCTCGACGTCGAGCTCGTGGTCCTCGCCCGGTACATGCAGATCCTCTCGGACACGGTCTGCACCGAGCTCGCGGGCAACGTCATCAACATCCACCACTCGTTCCTGCCCAGCTTCAAGGGCGCCCGTCCCTACGCCCAGGCCCACGGCCGCGGGGTGAAGCTCATCGGTGCGACGGCGCACTACGTCACCGCCGACCTCGACGAGGGCCCGATCATCGAGCAGGACGTCGAGCGCGTCACCCACGCCGACGACGTCGCCGAGATGGTGGCGCGCGGCCAGGACGTCGAGCGGCGCGTCCTGGCGCGGGCCGTTCGCTGGCACGCCGAGCACAGGGTGCTGGTCGACGGGCAGCGCACGGTCGTCTTCCCCTGACCCAGGGCCCGTCCGCCTGCTCGCCGCTGCACGACGGCGCACGCGCCCGGACGGTCTCATGGCCGCCGTTCACCGTGTGGCCGGTTCGGGTCCCCTGAGGGCACACCGCCGACACCCGCCTGTCCGCTCACCCGCGCACACGATGCCCTGCCGCCTGCCGCCTGCCGCCTGCCGCCTGCCGCCTGCCGCCTGCCGCCTGCCGCCTGCCCAGGGTCCCCGCCGCAGTCGGGTCCTGGCGCCGACACACTCGGACGACGTGACGCAATTCGTCCCGAACCCGGTCCAAACCGAGTGCGATTGGTGCACAATTAATCCGTTGCTGGACGAACGAGGTCAGGATGAGTCGCACAGATGCCACCAGCCCGGCCGCGCCGTCGGGCGGTCGTGCACGAGAACGTAAGCAGCGCGCTGTCGTCCAGCTGCTCGGCGACGGTCCGCTCTCGCGCGCCGAGATCGCCCGTCGGCTCGCGATCTCACCCACCACCGCCTCGAGCCTCGTCGCCGACCTCGTCGGCGCCGGCGTGGCCCGGGAGGACGAGTGGGACGCACGCGTGGAGCGAGGTCGCGGGCGGCCGGCGCGGACCGTGTCGCTCCGGGCGCACGGCACCGTCGTCGGGCTCGACGTCGGTCGCACGCACCTGAGCGCGGCGCTGGCCACCCGCGACGGCGAGGTCGTGGCCGAGCGGGAGGAACGCCTGCCGCTCGGTCACAGCGGCGCCGACACCGCCCCCGTCGCACTCGCGCTGATCGATGCCCTGCTGAGCGAGACCGGCCACCGGGACGACCTGGTGAGCATCGGCGTCGGGCTGCCCGGGCCGGTCGAGCGGAGCAGCCACACCGTGGGGGCAGGCACGATCCTGTCCGGCTGGGTCGGCTTCGACCTGGCGCACGCGCTCGGCCGGCGGTTCGAGGTACCTGCCTCGGCGGACAACGACGCGAACCTGGGCATGCTCGCCGAGGCCCGCTGGGGCGTTGCACAAGGCGTCTCCGACGCCGTCTACGTCAAGGTCTCGACCGGCGTCGGGTCGGGCATGGTCCTCGGCGGGCGGCTGCATCGCGGCGCCGGTGGCACCGCCGGCGAGCTCGGCCACACCCCGCTCGTCCCGGACGGCGCGCTCTGCCGGTGCGGGAACCGTGGCTGCCTCGAGACCGTCACCTCGGTGCCGGCCGTGCTGGACCTGCTCCGGCCGGCCCTGGGCCCCGACCTCACGGTCGAGCAGGTCCTCACCGCGGCACGGGCGGGCGACCCCGTCTGCCGCCGGATGATGGAGGACGTCGGCCGGCATCTCGGCCGCGGGATCGCCCTGCTGTGCAACCTGGTCGACCCCGAGCTCGTCGTCCTCGGCGGACCGCTGGTCGCCGCCGGGGAGCCGTTCCTCGACGCCGTCAGGGCGGCGCTGCACCGCGCGGCCATCCCCTCGGTATCCCGACGCGTACGGGTCGAGGCGACGGCACTGGGCGGTCGCACCGAGGTTCTGGGCGCGCTCGCCCTCGCCCTGGAGACCGCGCCCGAGCCCCGTCTTCCCGCGTCCGCCACGGCGGCAGGGCGCCACGAGCGGACCGTCCGAACCACCGGGTGAGCGGGTCTGAGCGAGTCCGGTCGGCACCGGGCGGAGCCGCCTGAGGAACCGGTATCTTGCGCGTCGTCAGGTCACAACTTGACGACGAATTTATCCAGCGACTTCCATAAATGGCGGTGGGAGCGCACACTCGGCAAGGACCCGACCGGCCAAGGATGACCGGCTGTGGTCGGGACGCGTGTCACGGCCACCGGGCAACGAGGTGTTCGAAGGAGAACTCTGATGCGACGTATTGCGACGGTGGCCGGCATCGCGGCTGCCAGTCTCGTCCTCGCCGCGTGCGGCGGCGGCGGCGGGACCGAGGACGGTGGCGACACGGACGCCACCGGCGGCGGAGGTGGCGGCGGCGAGGTCGAGGTGTTCACCTGGTGGGCCCAGGGCTCAGAGCTGGCCGGCCTCGAGGCGCTCGAGGCGGTCTTCGCCGAGCAGCACCCCGACGTGGAGTTCGTCAACGGCGCAGTGGCCGGTGGCGCCGGCTCTGCCGCGAAGGACCTGCTGCAGACCCGCCTGCAGGCGGGCGACCCGCCGGACACGTTCCAGGCGCACGCCGGCGAGGAGCTGACCGACTACATCGACGCCGGGCAGATCGAGGACGTGTCGTACCTGTACGAGGAGTTCGGGCTCACCGACGTCTTCCCGCAGGACCTCATCGACCTGCTCACCGTCGACGACGCCATCTACTCGGTGCCGTCGAACATCCACCGCTCCAACGTGGTGTGGGCCAACCCCACGGTCCTCGAGGAGGCGGGGCTCGACCCGGCCTCGCCGCCCGCGGACATCGACGCGTGGATGGCGGACCTCGAGGCCGTCGAGGCCACCGGGGCCGTCCCGCTGTCGGTCGGCATGACCTGGACCCAGGTGCACTTGCTCGAGACGGTGCTCATGGCCGACCTCGGCGCCGAGGCGTACATCGGCCTGTGGACCGGGGAGACCGACTGGACCGGTGCGGACGTGACCGCCGCGCTCGAGGACTTCGAGACGCTCATCGGCTTCACCAACACCGACCGTGACGGGCTGGACTGGCCAGAGGCCACGCAGATGGTCATCGACGGCACCGCCGCCTACAACGTCATGGGCGACTGGGCCGTGGCCTCCTTCGAGGAGCAGGAGGTCGAGCGCGGGACGGGCTTCGTGGAGTTCCCCGTCCCGGGCAGCGACGGGATGTTCGGCTTCCTCGCCGACTCCTTCACCCTGCCGGTCGGCGCCCCGAACCCTGAGGGAGCGGAGGCGTGGCTCGACACGGTCGGCTCGCTCGAGGGCCAGGTCGCGTTCAACAAGGCGAAGGGGTCGATCCCGGCCCGCACCGACGCCGACCCGGCCGAGTTCTCCGAGTACCAGCAGAGCGCGATCGAGTCGTACGCGAACGACACCATCGTGCCGTCGCTGGCGCACGGGGCGGCCTCGCCCATCGCGGTCCTCAACGCCGTGTCCGACGCCACGAGCAAGTTCACCACCGGCGCCTCGGACCTGGCGGGGTTCCAGGAGGAGCTGGCAGCCGCCGCCGGCAGCTGAGCTCCTGACGCGGTCCCGGTCACCCACGACCGGGACCGCGTCTCTCCGCCGCGCCTGTCCGCGCCGGCCCGACCATCCGCCGCCACCTCCGGAGCTCGAAGTGAAGACCGTCAAGCGCTGGGGCCCGCCGCTGCTGCTCCTGGCTCCCTCCATCGTGCTGATCGCCGTGTTCGTCTACGGCCTGCTCGCCGTCAACTTCAGCACCTCGTTCTCCGACAACCACAGCATCGCCCAGGCCACCGGCCGGGCACCGACGACGTTCGTCGGCCTCCAGAACTACCTCGACCTGCTCGGGTCCGAGGACTTCCAGCACTCGTTGAAGAACCTGGTGCTGTACACCGCCGTCTTCCTGGTCGGCACGATGGCCATCGGCTTCCTGTGGGCGTGGCTGCTCGACCGTCCGGTGCGCGGCGAGGGGATCTTCCGGTCCATCTACCTCTTCCCGATGGCCGTCTCGTTCGTCGCGTCCGGCGTCGTGTGGCGCTGGCTCCTGAACTCCAACCAGGGCGAGCGGGCCCTCGGACTCAACCGCCTGTTCCAGACGATCGGTCTGGACTTCCTGCAGAACCCCTGGTGGAACAACGTCACCTGGGGCATCGCGGCCATCGCCATCCCGGCAATCTGGCAGCTCTCCGGGTACGTCATGGCGCTGTTCCTGGCCGGCTTCCGCGGCATCCCCGACGAGCTGCGCGAGGCCGGCCGCATCGACGGCGCCAGCGAGTGGCAGCTCTACCGCCACGTGCTCTTCCCGCAGCTCTCCCCGGTCGCCCTGTCGGCGCTGATCATCATCGGCCACATGTCGCTCAAGGCGTTCGACCTCATCATGTCGATCTCCAGCCCGGCCAACTACCAGACCAAGGTCCCCGCGGTGGACATGTACGTGTTCAAGTCCAGCTTCGACTACGCCAACGCGGCCGCCGTCGGCGCGATCCTGCTGATCATCGTCGCCGTTCTCGTGGTGCCCTACCTGGTGCACACGTCCCGGAAGGACCGAGGCAGATGACCACGACCACCACCGCGGCACCGCCCGGAACCCTCGACGACGGCGTCGCGCGCCGCTCCCGCCCGGTCACCGGGCGCTACTCCTGGGGCCGTACCCTGCGCTACGCCGTGCTCCTGCTCTCCCTCGTGCTCGTCCTGATCCCCGTGTACGTCCTGGTCATCACCAGCTTCAAGGGACCGGGCGACGCGGCCCCGGCCCGCGCGTGGTCGCTGCCGACGCTGTGGACCTACGAGAACTGGCAGGCGGCCTGGGACACCCTCGCGCCGTCGATCTTCCGGACCCTGCAGATGGTCGTGCCGGCCGCGCTGATATCCGCGTTCCTGGGCTCGATGAACGGCTTCGTCCTCTCGCGGTGGAGCTTCAAGGGCGCGAACGTCGTCTTCACTCTTCTCCTGTTCGGGATGTTCATCCCCTACCAGGCCGTCATCATCCCGCTCAACCAGCTCGTGCTCGGCATCGGCATCCCCAACGGGATCCCGACGCTGATCCTCCTGCACGTGGTCTACGGCATCCCCATCACCACGCTGATCTTCCGCAACTACTACGAGTCCGTGCCCAAGGAGCTCATCGAGGCCGCCCGGGTGGACGGCGCCGGCATGCTGCGGACCTATCTCTCGGTCGTCCTGCCGATCTCGATCCCGAGCTTCGTCGTGGTGCTGATCTGGCAGTTCACCTCGGCGTGGAACGACTTCCTCTTCGCGGTCTTCTTCTCCAGCCCGACCAACGGGCCCGTGACGCTGGCGCTGAACAACCTCGCCAACGGCGCGCTCCTGCAGAACTACGGTGTCTCGATGGCGGGCGCGCTCTTCGCCTCGCTGCCGACGCTGATCGTGTACATCGTCCTCGGCAAGTACTTCGTGGGAGGGCTGATGTCGGGCTCGGTCAAGGGCTGATGCCGGGCTCCGCCGAGGGCTCAGCGCCGCCCGCCCGGCGCGCCCCGCGTGCCCGGCCGCGGCAGCGGGTGCCACGATAGGGCAGAGAATCCCACAACCGAGGAGACAACTGCCATGAGCTCGTACCCGCCTCCCCCGCGACAGAACCCCGACGACGACCCGTACGGCCGCCCTCCGGAGAGCGGCGGGCAGTCCGAGTCCGGCTACGGCGGCACGGCCGGCGGCCCGCCGTCGTACGAGGGCGGCTCCGGGTACCAGGGCGGCTCCGGGTACCCGGGTGACTCCGGGTACCAGGGCGGCTCGGGGTACCAGAGCGGTCCGCCTGCCTACCAGGGCGGCCCGGGCTACCAGGGCGGCACGCCCTCCTACGACCCGGCATACCAGGGCGGTCCGGGCTACTACGGCGGTGGCCAGCCGCCGGTCCAGGCACGCAACGGCATGGGCGTCGCGGCACTGATCATCGGCATCATCTCGCTGCTGATCGCCTGGATCCCGTTCATCGGTCTCGTCGGTGTGGTCGGTGGCATCGTCGCGGTGATCCTCGGTGCCATCGGGGTGCGGCGGGTCTCCCGCCGCGAGGCGACCAACCGCGGCACGTCGATCGCGGGCATCATCCTCGGCGTGCTCGCGATCCTCCTCGGCATCGCGATGACCATCTTCGGCTCCGTGCTGCTCTCCAACGTCCTTGGGCCGGAGTTCCAGGATTGCGTCGAGATGACCGACGGTAGCCAGGCTGAGGTCCAGGAGTGCCTCGAGGACGTCGGCATCGCCTGACAGATACGGCTTGCACGAACGGATGCCCGGCCTTTCGGCCGGGCATCTGCTGATGAGGCCGGGCGTCCAGTCGTCTCGCAGGCGGTGTGGACGGTAACGCGCCGGCGGCACCGGACCGTGCCCGCCGTCTCGGCTCAGCGCACCCGCACGTCCATCGGCCGGGAGGTCACACCGTGGTGGACGGCGTCGCCCGCGTACTCGACCGTGAGCGTGTGGGTCCCCCGCCCCGTCAGCCACACCGTGGTACCGGCGAGCGACGTGCGGGAACCCGTGCGCAGCAGCCGCGCCGTGTCCACCGGCTCGTCACCGTCGAGCACCGTGACGGTGCCGGTGGGGGCGGTCTCCGGGCCGGTGAGAGAGGCGCCGACGATGGTCAGCGTGCCCCACGGCAGCGGCAGGCCGAACGCCGTCGCCCGGATCGTCGGGGTCTGGAGCTGCGGCACGTCCTCCCCTGCCTCGACCAGGACGGCGACCGTGCGGGCCGGCACCGTGACGGTGCCCGTGGCCGCGTCGTAGGTCGTGCCCTTGACCACCTCGTCCGCACCGTCGGCCTGGACGGGCGAGAGGACGTACTCCCGCCCGGCGAGCTCGACGACCGTCTCGGTCACCGCCTCCGGCGAGGCGTTGAAGACCGTCAGCAGCCCGTCGAGCTCGGGGTCGACGTCGGCGCCGGCACGGTCGTCGACGTGCATGACGATCACGCCGGGGGTCGCGTCGGGACCTGAGTTCGGGAACGTCACCTTCTCCTGGATCGCCGCTGCCGTGCCGAGACGGAAGAGGTCCGTCGAGCTGCGCAGCCGCAGCACGTCCTGCGCCTGGGCGGCGGACGCGGCGATGTCCGCCGGGGTCGGCGCCAGCTCCGGGTCAGCCAGCAGCGGGGCCATGACGGCCCACTTGTCGGCGTTGTCTGCCGCCGGCGGCAGCCCGACCCCGAAGTTGTTCGTCTGCATGGACCAGTCGAGCAGGTTGAAGTGGTCGCCGGAGTTGTAGCTGTTGCGGTCCAGCGACTTGCTCCGCAGCAGGTCCGCGCCGGCGTGCCAGAAGCTCGGGGTCTGGGACAGCGCCGTCGTCGCCAGCGACAGGGTGTTCATCCGCACCCGGTCGGCCATCGACGTGTCCACGGGCAGCTTCAGGACGAGGTTGTCGAAGAGCGTCTCGTTGTCGTGCGCGTCGACGTAGGTGATGACCTCCTCGGGGCTGTCGGCGTAGCCCGCGGGCTGGCCGTTGTAGTCCAGCTCGTCGCCGCGCTGGACCTCGCCGGCGCTCGTCAGGAAGGAGTACTCGCGCAGGTTCCCGGCCAGGCCCAGGCGGACCAGGTCGGTGGCGTGGGCGAGCCGGGCGGCCTGCTCCTCCGGCGTGCCGGCGGCGACGGCGTTCGGGTCGGTGGACAGGCCCGAGCCGAAGCCCTGGTGGGTGCGCTGGTCCTCGTCGAACGGCCCACCACCTCGGACGGCGTCCCGCAGCCGGTCCGAGAAGGTGCCGATGCCGGTTCCGCCGAGCTGACCCTGGGTTGCCTGGGTGAAGCGGGCGTTGTCCGCCACCTCGCCGAAGTTCCAGCCCTCGCCGTAGAGGTAGACCGACTCTCCGTCCACGCCGTGCTCGGCGAGGGTGAGCTCGTCCAGGGCGGCCCGCACGGCCAGCATGTTCTCGCGGCTGTGGTGGCCCATGAGGTCGAAGCGGAAGCCGTCCACGTGGTAGTCGGCGGTCCAGGTGACGACGGAGTCGACCATGAGCTTCTCGGCCATCTCGTGCTCGGTCGCGATGTTCTGGCAGCAGGTCGAGGTCTCGACGGCGCCGGTCGCGTTCAGGCGGTGGTAGTAGCCGGGCACCACCCGGTCGAGGACCGACTTCTCGGCCTGCCCGGACTGGGCCGTGTGGTTGAAGACCTCGTCGAGGACCACCTGGAGGCCGGCGTCGTGCAGGCCGCCCACCATGGAGCGGAACTCGGCCACCCGGTCGCCGCCGTGCTGGTTGCCGGGCGAGGCGTAGGACCCCTCCGGGGTGGAGAAGTGGAACGGGTCGTAGCCCCAGTTGAAGCCGTCCTCGTCGGCGACGGCGGCCACGGCCGCCTGCTGGGCGTCCGAGTCGGGTGCGGCGTCGGCCGGGATGTCCGGCACGGCTTGGTTCCCGCGCACCTCCTCGATGGTGGCGATGTCGAAGGTGGGCAGCAGGTGCACGGTGTTCATGCCGGCGTCGGCGAGCTCGCGCAGGTGGTCCGTGCCGGCCGTGCCCTCGAGCGCGAAGGCGGCGTAGGTGCCGCGCAGCTCCTCGGGGACCGTGGCGTCGGCGATGGAGAAGTCGCGCACGTGGAGCTCGTAGATCGTCCGGTCGACCTGGTTCTCGATCTCCGGGGCCGGGGTGTCCGCCCACAGCGCGGGCGCCCACTCGGGGTCGTCCAGGTCGACGAGGACCGAGTGCGTGGAGTTGACGGTCAGGCCCACCGAGTACGGGTCGGTGACCATGTTGGTCTCCACGGCACCGGTGGCCGGGACGTAGACGTCGACGGCGTACCGGTACGCGTGACCCGCCCAGGCCGCCTCGCCGTCGACCGTCCAGCCGCCGTCGGCGCCGCGCGTCATCTGGACCGTCTGCGGGTCGCCGCCGCCGGCGCTGTCGGACCAAAGCAGCAGGTCGACGTCCTTCGCCGTCGGCGCCCAGAGCGTGAGGGAGGGTGCGCCGTCGGACCACTCCACGCCGAGCGTGCGGTCGGCGGCCGCGTCGGCGTAGAGGTCGTCGAGGACCCCGGGGACCTGGACGCCGGTGAAGGCCTGGGCGACGTCGTCGCCACCACGCTGCAGGACTGCCACCTGCCCGGTGAGGATCTCCTCGACGGCCGCACGGTCGAGTCCCTCGACCTGGAGCGCGACGGAGCCGGCCAGGTGCGGGAAGCGTTCACGCAGGTCCTCGCTCAGGCCGTCCGGGAGGTAGGTCAGGGCGACCTCGTCGCCGCCGGTGACGGTTCCGTCGACGAGCTCGAGGCCGCCGTCGGGCGCGTGGTGCAGCGACCAGGCCAGGTCGGCGGGGTCGACCCCGCCGAGCAGGTCGGTGGGCCAGGCGAGGGTGCTCGCGTCGAGCCAGTGGGCGCGCTGCTGCCCGAGGCCGGCGACCGGCGGGTCGGTGACCTCGATGGTGAGCAGGTGGGTGGTGATGTCGTAGGAGAACTCGACGCTCTTCCCGGCGGTGGCGGTGAAGGTGTAGTTGGCGCCGTTCGGTGCGCCGCCGACGCCGTAGTTCTCGTCCCAGCTGCGGTTGTGGGCGACCTTGACCTCGTACGAGCCGGTGGGCAGCTCGTCGGTGGTGAAGGTGAAGACGCCGTCCTGGTCGGGGTCGAGCATCCAGGTGGCCATGCAGTCCGGTGCCCAGTCGCCCGCGCAGCCGAGCTCGGACTGCAGCGAGCCGGGCAGGGTGACGATCGGTCCCTGCGAGGTGTTGGTGAAGTCGTGCGTGACCGGGTCGTAGAAGAAGGTCACCGGCCCGCCGGCGTGGGTGTAGGCGACGTTGGCCCCGCCGGGCACCCCGCCCGCGCCGTAGTTGACGTCCCAGCTGCCGCCGACGGCGACCTTGTACTCGTAGCTCCCGGCGGGCAGGTCGAAGGTGCCGGTGTAGATGCCGGACTGCTCGTCCAGGGTCAGAGCGGCCTCCGCGCAGTCCGGCTGCCAGTCGCCGGCGCATCCCATCGCGGCGTTGTGGCTGCCGGGGACCGTGACGAGGAGGTCCGTTCCCGGATCCTCGGCCGGGGCGCCGGAGACGTCGACACCGACCGAGCCGACCGTGGACGCCGCGGCCTTGTTGCCGGCGGCGTCGACGGTGACGGCTCGGTACTCCACGAGCGAGCCGGCGGGGAGACCGGCCGTGTCGTGGAAGACGCGTGGGGTGTCGTCCTCGGCGGTGCCGAGCGTGGTCCAGCCCTCCTCGCCGACGAGGCGGTACGAGAACGTGGTCTCGGCCCAGACGTCGTCGGCGACGTCGGCGGTGACCGGGGCGAGCCCCTCGACCTTGCCGCCGTGGACCGGGGTGAGCGTGATCGGCCCGGCCGTCGCCGGGGCGCCCACGGTGCGGTCGGCCCTGAGGGCGAGCGCGCCCAGCGCCGGGACGGTGAGCGTCACGGAGCCGGCGGCGTCTGCGGTCACGGCGACGTCGGTGCCGTGAAGGGGGTTGTAGGTCGCGCCGGGGGTGAGGGTGGTGAACGTGACGGCCTGGTCGGTCGTGGCGTTGTTGACGGCGACCAGGTGCTCGATCTTCTCGTCGCGGTCCACCCGTGCGAAGGCGTACACCCCGGGGCCGTCCGTGGCGTGGAGCTCGATCTGCGCGCCGGCGTCCAGGGCCGGGTGCGTGTCGCGAAGGTCGGCGAGCGCGGCGATGTGCGTGTACAGGTCGGAGCCGGTGTCGAAGTGGTCGCCGGTGCCGTAGGTGGTGCCGTCGAGCAGCGGCTGGTCGACGTACTCGTCGGTGGCGGAGGCGAACATGTCCTGCCGGGCGGACTTGTCGTTGCCGAGCCCGACGAAGCCCTGCTCGTCGCCGTAGTAGACGACCGGCTGTCCACGGGTGAGGTACATCAGCGAGTGTGCGAGCCGGGAGCGCTCGAGCTCGGAGCCGCTGCCCTGGAGCAGGTGGCCGATGCGCCCCATGTCGTGGTTGCCGAGGAAGGTGGGCAGGGCGTCGGCGCTGCTCTCGGCCGTCGTGTAGTAGTCGTCCGAGGCGAACAGGCCGGCGAGGCCGCCAGCGGTGAAGCCCTTGGCGTAGTTCAGCGCGGCGGACTGGTAGGCGAAGTCCAGGACCGAGGACATCTCGGTCTTGCGCACGTAGGGGGAGGTGAGCCGGGCGTCGGCGTCGTAGACCTCGCCGAAGGTGAAGAAGTCCGGGTTCGTCGCCTCGGCGTGGGCGTCGATCGCGGTGGTCCACTCCTCCCAGAACTCGAAGTTCACGTGCTTGGCGGTGTCGATGCGGAACCCGTCGATGCCCAGGTCCATCCATGCGGTGTAGATCTCGGTCATGGCGTCGACGACGACCGGGTCCTCGGTCATGAGGTCGTCCAGGCCGTCGAAGTCGCCGTAGGTGACGGACTCCCCCGACCAGGTCGAGTTGCCGCGGTTGTGGTACCTGGTGACGTCGTTCAGCACCTCGGGCACGACGTCGCCGGTGCGCACCGGGGTGTACGGGAAGGAGGTCTGCGCGTCGAGCTCGGGGAAGGCGTCGCTGCCCGCGACGTCGGCCGGGTCGAAGGGGGCGCCGGCGGCGTCGAGGTAGGGCGCGGTGGCCTTGTCGACGTAGCCGTACTGCCCCTCGGCGTAGTCGATGAGGTCGGCGGTGTGGTTGGTGATGATGTCGAAGTAGACCTTGATGTCGCGGGCGTGGGCGGCGTCGATGAAGGCCTCGAGCTCGGCGTTGGTGCCCAGGTGCGGGTCGATCTGCGTGAAGTCGGTGATCCAGTAGCCGTGGTAGCCGGCCGACGCGGCGGCGCCCTCGCCCTGCACGGGGTTGTTCTTGAACGACGGCGTCAGCCAGATCGCCGTGGTCCCGAGGCCCTCGATGTAGTCCAGCCGCTCGCTGAGGCCCGCGATGTCGCCGCCGTGGTAGAAGCCCTTGTCGCTCGGGTCGAAGCCGGAGACGAGGCGGTCGTCACCGAGGCCGGCGGTGTCGTTCGCCGGGTCGCCGTTGGCGAACCGGTCGGTGAGGACGAAGTAGAAGCTCTCCCCTGAGCCCGCGGTGCGCACCGGCTCGGCGACCAGGTCGTCGTCGGCGGCGGTGTACCCGCCCGCGATGTCGAGCACCTCGAGGCTGACGCGGTCGGTGGTGTCGTCGAACTCGAAGCGCAGGGTCGCCGGGGCGGTGAGGTGCAGGGGGACGTTCTCGCCCGGGTGCGCCTCGTCCCAGGTGCCGTCGAGGGCGACCTTGTACTCGTAGCTGCCGGCGGGCACCTCGGTCTCCAGGGCGTAGACGCCGTCGGTCCCGGTGCCGGCGAGCTCCGTGGCCGCGCAGGCGGTGTCCCAGTCGGCGGCGCAGCCGAGCTCGGTCTGCAGGGAGCCGGCCAGGACGACCTGGCGGTCGTTCGCGGCTGCCGCCGGGGCGGCGACAGTGGTGCCCACGGCGGTCAGGCCCGCGAGGGCGAGACCGGTGGTGCTCAGGGTGGCGATCGCAGCGCTGACACGACGGTGCATCTTCGTTGACTCCCCGGGGTACCGGCTGCAGCCCCTTCGCGCAGCTCTGCGGGTGAGGCTAACGCCCTTGCAAGCATTTCAGCAAGGGTTTGCGAGGGCCCCGCGCAGCGCGTTCGCGGGGACCGGTGCAGGGAGCGGAGAGCTCGGACGAGACGTGCGAGCGCCCCGGTCCCGAGGAGGGACCGGGGCGCTCGTGACCGGCTCACATGAGGCCGAGTGACCGGCTCAGATGAGGCCGAGGCCCTTGACGGCGTCGCGCTCCTCGACGAGCTCGGCGACCGAGGCGTCGATCTTCGCGCGCGAGAAGTCGTTGACCTCCAGGCCCTGGACGATCTCCCACTTCCCGCCCTTCGCGCGCACCGGGAAGGAGGAGATGAGCCCCTCCGGCACGCCGTAGGAGCCGTCGGAGACGATCGCAGCCGAGGTCCAGGAGTCCTCGCCCGTGCCGGTGACCCAGTCACGGACGTGGTCGATCGCGGCGTTGGCGGCGGAGGCGGCCGAGGAGGCGCCGCGCGCCTCGATGATCGCGGCGCCGCGCTTGGCGACCGTGGGGATGAAGGCGCTCTCGAGCCAGGACTGCTCGACGAGGTCGGTGGCCGGCTTCCCCGCGACGGTGGCGTGGAAGACGTCCGGGTACTGCGTGGCGGAGTGGTTGCCCCAGATGGTGAGGTCCTTGATCTCCGACACCGCCGCACCGGTCTTGGTGGCGAGCTGGCTCAGCGCGCGGTTGTGGTCGAGCCGGGTCATCGCGGTGAAGCGCTCCGCCGGGACGTCCGGGGCGTGCGCGGCGGCGATGAGCGCGTTGGTGTTGGCGGGGTTGCCGACGACGAGGACCTTGACGTCCTCGGCCGCGCCGGCGTTGATGGCCTCGCCCTGGGGGCCGAAGATGCCGCCGTTGGCCTCGAGCAGGTCACCGCGCTCCATGCCCTTGCTGCGCGGACGGGCGCCGACCAGCAGCGCGACGTTCGCGCCCTCGAAGCCCTTGGTCGCGTCGTCGAAGATGTCGATCCCGGCGAGCAGCGGGAAGGCGCAGTCGTCGAGCTCCATCGCGGTGCCCTCGGCGGCCTTGACGCCCTGCGGGATCTCCAGCAGGCGCAGCCGCACCGGGGTGTCGGGGCCGAGCAGCTGCCCCGAGGCGATCCGGAACAGCAGGGCGTAGCCGATCTGTCCGGCCGCTCCGGTCACGGTGACGTTCACCGGGGTCGTGGTCATCGACGCACTCCTTCGTGGATGGGGAGATATCTCGGCGTCAAGATTACTCCTGGTGGCCGCTGGCCCTCCGCCGGGTCCGTCAACCGGGCACGGTGGACGATCACGACGGCCCTCGGGACCGGGCAGGTGAGCGGCCCGGAGATCGACGACGCCCGGTCGCCGCGCGCCTCTCGGGCACGGGGCGACCGGGCGTACCGGCGCGAGATCAGGCCAGGCGCGCGGCGAGGTTCTCGTCGAGAGTGGCGAGGAAGTCCTCGGTGGTCTGCCACTCCTGGTCCTTGCCCACGAGCAGGGCGAGGTCCTTCGTCATCTTGCCGGACTCGACCGACTTGACGACGACGTCCTCGAGGGCCTCGGCGAAGCCGGTGACCTCGGGGGTGCCGTCGAGCTTGCCGCGGTGCTTGAGCCCGCCGGTCCAGGCGAAGATCGAGGCGATCGGGTTCGTCGACGTGGGCTTGCCCGCCTGGTGCTGGCGGTAGTGGCGCGTGACGGTGCCGTGCGCGGCCTCGGCCTCGACGGTCTTGCCGTCCGGCGTCATGAGCACGGAGGTCATCAGGCCGAGCGAGCCGAAGCCCTGGGCGACGGTGTCGGACTGGACGTCGCCGTCGTAGTTCTTGCAGGCCCAGACGTAGCCGCCCTCCCACTTCATGGCCGCGGCGACCATGTCGTCGATGAGGCGGTGCTCGTAGGTCAGGCCGGCGGCGTCGAACTGGGCCTTGTACTCGTTGGCGAACACCTCGGCGAAGATGTCCTTGAACGCGCCGTCGTACGCCTTGAGGATCGTGTTCTTGGTGGAGAGGTACACCGGGTAGCCGCGCTGGAGGCCGTAGGCGAAGGAGGCGCGTGCGAAGTCGGCGATGGACTTGTTGTAGTTGTACATCCCCATGGCGACGCCGCCGTCCTCGCCGTAGTTGGCGACGACGTGCTCGATGGGGGCGGAGCCGTCCTCGGGGGTGAACGTCACGGTGAGCTGGCCGGCACCGGGGACCTTGAAGTTGGTCGCCTTGTACTGGTCGCCGTGGGCGTGGCGGCCGATGATGATCGGCTTGGTCCAGCCCGGCACAAGACGCGGCACGTTGGAGATGATGATCGGCTCGCGGAAGACGACGCCGCCGAGGATGTTGCGGATCGTGCCGTTCGGCGAGACCCACATCTTCTTGAGGCCGAACTCCTCGACCCGCGCCTCGTCCGGCGTGATCGTGGCGCACTTGACGCCGACGTTGTGCTCCTTGATCGCGTTCGCCGCGTCGATCGTCACCTGGTCGTCGGTGGCGTCGCGGTTCTGGATCGACAGGTCGTAGTAGCGCAGGTCCACGTCGAGGTAGGGGTGGATGAGGCGGTCCTTGATGAACTGCCAGATGATCCGTGTCATCTCGTCGCCGTCGAGCTCGACGACCGGTCCGGCCACCTTGATCTTCGCCATGTCGCGCCACACTCCTGTCCGCCCGGTGGGGCGTCCTCGTCCTGCGCGCCGGGGCTCCGGCGCCACGGCAAGATTACTCGATGTCGAGATATCTTGGGAGCCCGCAAGCGGAGGACGGCCAGCATCAGCCCGAGACGGCGGCCGGGCGCAGACCGCGGCGACAGCCAGGCAGCAGCCCGAGACGGCAGCCGGCACTCGCGGCGACAGCCAGGCAGCAGCCCGAGACGGCGGCCGGGCGCAGGCCGAAACGGCAGCCGGCATCAGACCGAAGGGTTTGTACCGATTACCGGTACAAACCCTTCGGCCCGCTTGGGCCGGGCGGTCAACCCGTCGGTCGGCCTGTGCTGAGCGCGACGAACACTTCGGTCGGGTGTGCTGGGCGTTCGGAGGCTCGTAACCGGCTCAGGCCTGCCCGACGCGCACCCGGTCCACCCGGCACCCGTCCAGCGCGGTCACCGTCAGCACGAGGTCGTCCCAGGTGACCGCGTCGCCCGCGACAGGCACCCGGCCGAGCTCGGCCATGAGGAAGCCGGCCAGCGTGTCGTAGGGGCCTTCGGGCAGCTCCTTGCCGAGCAGCTTGCTGATCTCGGCCCGACCGAGCAGACCCGAGATCTCGCCGGCGTCGCCGGCCGTGACCACCGCGGGCTCAGACTGGTCGTACTCGTCCTCGATCTCGCCGACGAACTCCTCAACGACGTCCTCGAGGGAGACGATCCCGTCGGTGCCGCCGTACTCGTCGACCACGAGCGCCAGGTGGGAGTTCGCCGCGCGCATCTCGGTCAGCGCCGACAGCACCGGCTTGCCCGTGGGGAAGTAGAGCATGTCGCGCACCAGCTCACCCACCGTGCGGGCGTGCGCCGGCGGACGGATGAGGTCCCGGATGTGGATGAAGCCGAGCACGTCGTCGTTGTCGTCGCCGCACACGGGGTAGCGGGAGTGCTCGAGATGGATCACCCGGTCCCGCGCGTCGGCGACGTCCAGGTCGGCGTCGAGGAACTCGACCTCGGTGCGCGGGGTCATGATCTCCTGCACCGTGCGCTCCCCCACCGACAGCAGGTCCACGACCATGTCACGCTCCTCGACGCCAAGCGACTCGTGCCCGACGACGATGGACCGCAGCTCCTCGGCGTCCATCTCCTCCTTCTGCGCGTGCGGGTCCCGCCCGAGCAGGCGCATCACCAGGTTGGTGGACGCGCCCAGCAGCCAGATCACGGGACGCATGACCGTGGCGACCCAGTCCAGCGGCGTCGCCACCAGCAGGGCGAACTTCTCCGCGCTCTGCATGGCCAGGCGCTTGGGGACGAGCTCGCCGAACACCAGCGAGAGGTAGGAGATGACGACCGTCGTGCCGATGAACGCGATGGTCCCCGCGGCACCGGCGGCGAGACCCCATGCCTGCAGGGTCGGGGCGAGCTGCGGTGCGATCTGGGCGGCGCCGTAGGACGCGGAGAAGAAGCCGGCGAGCGTCACGCCCACCTGGACGGACGAGAGGAACCGGTTGGAGTCGTGGGTGAGCCGAGCGACCCGCGCGCCGGCCCCGCCACGTTCTGCCAGCGCGCGGACCTGGCTGTCCCGCAACGAGACGAGGGCGATCTCGGACGCCGCGAACACCCCACCGACCAGGACGAAGACGAGGACCAGGGCGATGTTGAGTGCTATGTCGCTCACCACCACATCATCGGGCATCCTCGGCCGTGGCCCAACACGGGCACCGATGCCGCTGACCACACCCGGTGCGGTCCGGCCGGTGCTGCCCGGGTTCGCCGCACGCCGGTGCTGCGCGGGCTCGCCGCACGCCGGTGCTGCCCGGCTCGCCGCACGCCCGGTGCTCTCCGGCTCGCCGCACCCCAGTCCGGCGGGTGTCAGGTGCTCGGGCGTCGGCGGGCGTCAGGTGCTCAGGTGCTCACGCGTCGGCGGTCGTCAGGTGCTCACGCGTCGGCGGTCGTCAGGTGCTCACGCGTCGGCGGTCGTCAGGTGCTCAGGCGTCGGCGGTCGTCAGGTGCTCAGGCGTCGGCGGGCAGCGTCGCGTTGCCCCACGGGGAGAGGTAGCCGAGCGCGAGCGCCAGGACGAGCAGGAAGGCGACGTCGAACGCGCGCGACCGCGCCCCGGGCACGATCGTCTCCGGTGCGACGGCGCGCGCGACGGCGGCCATGGCGAGCAGCACTGCGAACGCCGTCACCGCCGTCCGGCCGTCGACGACCACCGCCAGCAGACAGACGGCGGCGACGGCAAGCACGGTGAGCAGGGCGACCGCGATGCGCAAGGGAGAGGTGCTGGACATGATGGCGCGAGACTACCGTGGCAAGGTGCCCGATCTCCCCGCCGACCGACCCGACCTCCTGCCCCGCACCGCCGACCGCGTCACGCACCCGCGCTCGGTGGTCGTCGTGGGCGCCGGCCTCGCGGGGCTCCGGACGGCGGCCGAGCTCCGCTCCCAAGGTTTCGACGGCGAGCTGACGGTCGTCGGGGCCGAACGGCTGCCGCCCTACGACCGCCCACCGCTGTCGAAGGAGCTGTTCACCCGGACCGCGCCGGTATGGCTCGCCGAGGACGGGCTCGGCGACCTGCACGAGCTCGCGGACACCGTGCTGCTCGGCCGCCGGGCCGTGGCGCTCGAGCAGGCCGACGACGGCGGCCGGGTGCACCTCGACGCCGGAGACGGTCCGGACGAGCTCCGCGCCGACGCCGTCGTCCTCGCGCTCGGCGCGGTGGCGTCGATCCCCACGGCCTGGGCCGGTGCCCTCACCCTGCACACGGCCGACGACGCCGCGCGGCTGCGCGCCGCCCTGATCCCGGGCACCCGGCTGGTGGTCGTCGGGGCCGGCTGGATCGGCGCGGAGGTCGCCGGGCTCGCGGCCGCGCGCGGGTGCGAGGTCACGGTCGTGGAGATGGCGCCGGTGCCGCTCGAGCGCCAGCTCGGCCCCGTGGTCGGCGCCCGTACCGCGGACTGGTACGCCGAGGCCGGCGTGGACCTGCGGTGCTCCACGCGCGTGGTGTCGGTCCGGCCGGGCGAGGTCGACGTCGCCGCGACGGCCGGCTCGAGCACCCTGCGGGCGGAGGTCGTCCTCGCCGCGACCGGCGTGCGCCCGGCCACGGGATGGCTCGACGGGGTCGTCCCGCTCGGCCCCCGCGGCGCGCTGCCGGTCGACGCGACGGGTCGGGTGACCGACGGGCCGGGCTGGCTGCGCGCCGTCGGGGACTGCGCGGACATGACCGTCCCCGGCCTGGGCGTCGTACCCGGCGGGCACTGGGACGGTGCGCTCAACCACCCGGCCCTGCTCGTCGCCGACCTGCTGGGCCGGGCGGCGCCGCCGGTGCCGGCCCCGTACGTCTTCTCCACCCAGTTCGGCCGCGAGCTGGCCGCCGTCGGGGCGGTGCCGGCAGCGGCGGACCTGCTCCTGCGCGAGGACGGCCGCGGGTGGACCGCCCTGCACGTCGCGCGCGGCCCCGACGGGGTGCGGCTGCTCGGCGGTGCGACCGTCGACCGGCCGCGGGACGTCTCCCCGCTGCGCAAGCTCCTCGCCGGCGGCGCCCGCCCGGCGCTCGACCCCGCGCTGGCCGCCGACCCCGCCGTGCCGCTGCGTCGCGCCACGCTCCCCGGCTGAGGACCGCCGGACCCTTGTCCCGGGCGGCCCGAGCCGCCTAACGTGACAGGTCCGGACAAGGAGGTCCTCATGCGCCGCACACTCGCCGTCCTCGCCATGACCGCCGGGACGCTGATCGTCACCACCACGACCGCCACCGCCGCCCCACCGGACGGCTCGGCGGGCTGCGCCGCGTTCGGGGCGAACGTCTCCGAGCTCGCCCAGACGCTCGGGCCCCAGTTCGGCGCGAACGCCTCGGCCGTGGCCACGTCCGGACCAGGGGCCTTCCCCGAGGTCGTGGTGCGCCCGGAGAAGGCCGCCCTCTGCCCCTGACCACGACCGTCCGGGCCGGCGGGTCCGCCCCCCGGCCCGGCTCTGGTCAGTTGTGAGTGGTCAGTGGAAGAAGTGCCGGGTGCCGGTGAGGTACATGGTCACCCCGGCGGCCGTGGCCGCGGCGACGGACTCCTCGTCGCGGATCGAGCCGCCCGGCTGGATGACCGCGCGCACGCCGGCGTCCAGGAGCACCTGCAGGCCGTCGGAGAACGGGAAGAACGCGTCGGACGCCGCGACAGCGCCGCGTGAGCGCTCGGGCGCCGCGGCGCGCGAGGCGGCGTCGGCGTTCTCGGCCCCGCCGGCGCCGTCGACCTCGCTGGTCACCGGCGCACCGAGGGTGTTGGCGCGCTCTACCGCGAGGCGGCAGGAGTCGACCCGGTTGACCTGCCCCATGCCGACGCCGACGCTCGCCCCGCCCTCGGCGAGGAGGATCGCGTTGGACTTCGCGGCCCGCACGGCCCGCCAGGCGAAGGCGAGGTCGGCGAGCGTGGCGTCGTCGGCGGGCTCACCGGCCGCGAGCGTCCAGGTGGCGGGGTCGTCCCCCGGGGCGTCGACGCGGTCCACGGACTGCACGAGCAGCCCGCCGGAGATCCGCCGTGACTCCACGGCGCCCTGGGGCCCACCCGGGACGCGCAGCAGGCGCACGTTCTTCTTGCGGGTGAGGATCTCCACCGCCTCGGCCTCGAAACCGGGGGCGAGGACGACCTCGGTGAAGACGGGGGCGACCTGCTCGGCCATCTCCGCAGTGACCGGCCGGTTCGCGGCGACGACGCCGCCGTAGGCGGAGACCGGGTCGCACGCGTGGGCCTTGCGGTGCGCCTCGGCGACGTCCGCACCGACGGCGATCCCGCAGGGGTTCGCGTGCTTGATGATGGCGACGGCGGGCTCGTCGTGGTCGTAGGCGGCACGCAGGGCGGCATCGGCGTCGACGTAGTTGTTGTAGCTCATCGCCTTGCCGTGGAGCTGCTCGGCCTGAGCGAGGCCGTCCGGGCCGTACCCGTCGGTGTACAGGGCCGCGCGCTGGTGCGGGTTCTCCCCGTAGCGCAGGACGGCGGAGCGGTCCCAGGTGGCGCCCATCCAGCCGGGGAACCCCGTGGCGGCGCCGTCGACCTCGTCGTCGGGGGCGACGACGTTGCCCATCCAGGAGGCGACGGCGACGTCGTAGGTGGCGGTGTGCCGGAACGCGGCGGCGGCGAGCGCGCGGCGCTGGTCGAGGGTGAACCCGCCGGAGGAAGCGGCGCGCGCGACGTCGTCGTAGCGGGCGGGGTCGACCACGACGGCGACCGAGGGGTGGTTCTTCGCCGCGGCCCGGACCATCGTGGGACCGCCGATGTCGATCTGCTCGACGCACTCGTCGACGCCCGCACCGGAGGCGACGGTGGCGGTGAAGGGGTACAGGTTGACGACCACGAGGTCGAAGGGCACGACGCCGAGCTCGACCAGCTCGTCGCGGTGCTCCGCCCGACGGCGGTCGGCGAGCACGCCGGCGTGGATACGCGGGTGGAGGGTCTTCACCCGCCCGTCCAGGCACTCGGGAAAGCCGGTGACGTCCTCGACCGCCGTGACGGGCACACCCGCGGCGGCGATGGTCCGGGCCGTCGAGCCGGTCGAGACGATCTCCACGCCGGCGGCGTGCAGGGCCGCGGCGAGAGGCTCAAGACCCGTCTTGTCGTAGACGGAGATCAGGGCCCGGCGCAGCGGGACGGAGTCCCCGGCGGGCTCGACGGTGAAGGTCTGCTGGCTCATGGCGTGCTCCTGGGTCGACGGCGGGCGCTCGCGGGCACCGGTGCGGCACCCGACCCAGGCACCCAGGCGTGCGGTGCTCTGCAGGGGACTTCCGGCCGCTCCCCGGTGGTGTGCTCCACCTTCTCGCCAGTCACGACCGGGGCCATCCTAACGCGCACCGAGCGGCACGAGACGTGCGGCCGCACGGTCCGGGACGGTGCCGGCGGTGTCAGCCGGCGGGTGTCAGCCGGCGGTGTCGGTGCCGAGCCGGACGCGACGCCCCTCGATGTGCCAGCCCTCGCGGGCCAGCCGGCCGACCTGCTCGACGAGCTGGGCGCGCTCGGCGACCTTGATCCGCTCGGTCAGCGTCTCGACGTCGTCGTCGTCGAGCACCGGCACGGCCACCTGGGCGAGGATGACGCCGGTGTCGATGCCCGCGTCGACGAAGAACAGCGTCGCGCCGGCGAGCTTGACCCCGTACTCGAGGGCGTCCCGCGGCCCGTGGATCCCGGGGAAGGCCGGCAGCAGCGTGTTGTGGGTGTTGACGTAGCGGCCGTCGAAGCGCTCGAGGAACTGCCGGCCGCACAGCTTGAGGAAGCCCGCCGAGATGACCAGGTCGGGCTCGTGGGCGGCGACCTGTGCGGTCAGCGCGCTGTCCCACTCCTCGCGGCTGGGGTACGCCCCGACCCGTTCGACGAAGGTGGGGATGCCGGCTGCCTGGGCGGCGGCGACCCCGCCGGTGCCCTCGCGGTCGGCGCCGACGGCGACCACCTGCGCGCCGTAGACCGGGTCCCGGGTGGCCTCGAGCAGCGCGGAGAGGTTCGAGCCGCCGCCGGAGACGAGCACGACCAGCCGGGCGGGCCGGCCGGGGACGAAACGGTCGTCGGGTCCGCGGGGCGCGGGTGCGGGACTGGTCACCTGCGCGAGCGTAACCGGCCGGTGCGAGATGATGGGTCCCATGCCCGCTTCTCAGCCACCACCCGCGCCTCGGTCGGGGCGCCCGCCGTCGTCCTCGCCCCAGGGTCCTGACCTCCGCGGTCGCCCGGACGGCGGAGACGACGGCGCCCGGGCCGACGCCATGCGATGGGTGCGCATCTTCGGGCTGGTGCTCCTGCTGGCGATGGGGCTCGGGCTGTTCGCCCTGCCCTGGCCTTGGCCCCTGGCCTCCGGGGTGCTGTGCTTGGTGGCCCTCGCGCTGGGCATCGTGGCACTGGTGAAGGTCCGGGGCGCCAAGGTGCGCGGCGCGATGACCCCGGTGCTGGTCGCGGGCCTCGTCCTGGCGGCGGTGATGGGCCTGGCCACCGTGAGCCAGGCGGTCCTGTGGCGGGAGTACAGCACCTACTCCGAGTGCCTGGGCGCGGCGATCACCCAGCAGGCGAAGGACGCGTGCCGCTCGCAGCTCGAGCGGGACCTCGACGAGCGCGTCCAGGACATGCAGCAGCTGCTGGACAGCGGGCGGGGCTGAGCGGGCGCTCAGTCCTGGGGCTTCTCGGCGGGGGGCCATCGGCGCCACCGGCCGCGACGGCGCTACTAGCCGCGGAGGGTCAGGCCCGGTCGCTCGGCCCGGCGTCGTCCTCCGGGGTGCCCCAGTCGGAGAGCGAGGGACCGGTCCAGCCGCGCGGCCTGGCGCCGGCCGCGGGCGGGTCCTCCGGTCGGGTCCCGTCCGTGTCGCGACCGCGAGCTCCTGCGCCTCCGGTGCCCGGGTCCCGGGCACCCAGCTCCCGGTGACCGGCGTCGCGTGTCTTGACCCACGAGGTCCCGCGGGGCCGGGCGGGCTTCCCACCGTTGTTGGTGACAGCGGCCGGCGCAGACGCCTCGGGCGCCGACGCGACGGCCGCAGCCTGTCCCGGGTCGGGCACTTGCGGGACCGGTCCGACAGTCGCCGGCTCGACGGCGAAAGCCCCGCCGGCTGCACGCCCGACGGCTGACGCCCCGCCGGTTCCGGGCCGAACCTCAGCCGCACCACCGGCTCCAGGCCCAACCTCAGCCGCCCCACCGGCTGCAGACCCGACCTCAGCCGCTCCGCCGGCTCCAGGCCTAACCTCAGCCGCCTCGTCGGTTGCAGGCTCGACCGCGCCGGACGGCACCTGGTCGGTGTCGTGGCCGTCGGTCAGCTCGGGCACGACCCCGTCGCCCTCGTGCCCGGCGGCTGCTGCCGAGCGGGCTTCCTGACGTCGTTCGAGGACACCCTGCGCCCCGGTGCGGAGCGCCGCCACCCTGGCGCCGACCATGGTGTGCGTGCGCGGATGGATGGCGACGGCGCCCACCAGTGCGCCACCGCCGATCTCGGCGAGCAGCAGCGCCGCCACGAGCGGCGCGTCCGCCCCCACCTCGGCCATGCGCCCGGGGCCGAGCGAGCCCGATGCCAGCACGACGAGCAGGGCGGCGACCGCTGCCGTGACGACCGACGCGACGCCGACCGCCAGCACCGCGGCCGACAGGTTCTCCTGCGGGCGACGGCGGCCCAGGAGCAGCGCGACGGCGGCACCCACCAGGACCGGCACGACGACGACCCAGGCCGGTCCGGGCGCATCCGGTGAGGGCAGGGCACCGAGCAGCGGGATCGCCGGCAAGGGCGCGGTCACCACCTCACCGGGGACGAACTGGGTCCCGGCCCCGACCGCGAAACCGGGCCCGGCGGCCCAGGCCAGCGCCCAGACCATGGCGGTCGGCAGGAACAGGACCTGACCGAGGACCATCACCACCGTGCTGACGGCGTCGAGCGTGTAGGCGTCCTGCACCATCAGGACCCGGTCCCAGCCCATCACGAGACCTGCCGTGACGACCACGGTGGCCACGACCGCGAGACCGGCGAGCATCCAGCACGCACCGTGCAGCCCGTCGGTCACGCCGGCCGGCAGCCGCCGGCGCACGACGCTCCACCACCCAGGTCCGGGCACCCCGGAGCGGCGGAGGCCGGAGGCCGTGCCGACGACGGCGACCACGGCACCGCCGATCAGCGCAGGGCCGCGGCCGCTCGGCACCGCCACCAGCAGGGAGAAGCCCGCCATGGCGGTGAGGAAGCCGATCACCATGAACGCGCCGGCGCCCACCGACTCCAGGCGCATCCGACGCGTGGAGCCGTGGACGAGGGCAAGGCTGAGCGCCGTCAGGCCGAGGGGGGCGACCGAGACCGCGGCCCCTGCGCCGACGGTCATGGTGCCCCCGTGAGCGAGCAGCCACAGCGCGGTCCCGGTGCCGGCGGCCGCCTGCCACGAGGCGTCGCCCAGCGCCGGGGCGGCGGCAGTGGCGACGTAGGCGGCGACAGCCGGGACCACGACCGTCAGCCAGCTGAGGAGGGCCGCCTCGACGCCGCCGACGATGCCGCGCAGCCACCCCTCGGGCATGCGCCGGCCGCGCTGCAGCGTCGGTACGTCGATGACGTGCGGCGGTCGGGTCTCGGTCGTGGAAGCCATCGCCCCCATGGTCCGCCGTGCGGGACCTGGCACGGCGGTCCCGGCGCGGCGTGTCGGGCCAGAGCTGGGTCCGCTCGCCCGGCCACCACGAGACCCGCCCAGGCGTCACCGGTGGCCGGAGTGCCCCCGGTGGGTGGGCTCGAGGTATCGCTCAGCCGCCCAGTCGGCGACGTGGTGTCCGAGGTCGTTCGCGTCCTCCATGGCCGTGCGGAAGTGGAACCCCAGCCAGATGCGAGCGTTCTCCGCCTCCCGGTCGAGAGCGTCGAGCCGGCTGTAGCTGCGGCCGTCGACGCCGTCGACGAGCGACGGGACGTTCAGCACGACGTGCCGTCGACCGAACACCTCGGCAACCGTCTCGGTGGCGGCGCCGATGATCGTGGCGTGGCCGCTCGGATAGTCCGGGTAGGGCGGCGTGGGGAGCAGGGGTTCCCAGGTCGCATCCGCCGTCGTCAGGGGATTGCCGTCTTCGGCCGCCTCTCTGATCGCGGTCTGGGGCCGCCAGAAGCGGTGCTCGAGCTTCTGGTCCCACGCCACGATGAGCGCATCGGCGGTGGAGGCGTCCAGGAGCGCGAACGCCCGTGCGGTCTCGGCGATGTCGAGGTCCCGCCGCTCTGCGAGGTCGCCGAGAGCACGCTGGAGCTGGACGACGGCGTTGGCTGACCAGAAGGTCGCCGTCGCCGTCTGTTCCGGCGTGCGGACGGACCCGGTCCTCGCCCCGTAGGCCTTGACCTCCTCGAACTCTCGCGCGTATCGCCGCGAACCGAGGTCCGGTGGTGCGCCGGGGTCGAACCTGTCGGCGTCGCGGATCAGCAGCGGGTCGACCCCGCCCAGCCACGGCGCGTACATCTCCATGCCTGGCGTGGTCGGCACCCACTCCCCCGGTTCGTCCCCGGGCGGCAGGGTGACCGGTGCGTCGATGCCGTCGTCCTCGCGCAGCTCGATGATCGTGGCGGCTGCGGCTCGGCCTGCCCGCACACCCCCGTACCGGCCGGCGGTGACGTCCGCGAGCTCGTTGTCGTAGTCGGTGCGCAGCGCGGTGGCCGACGCCGGGAAGTAGTGGACGAGCACCTCGTACGCGGCCGTCGCGGCGGCCGCCTCGGGCGACGAGCCCCGGCGCGCGCGCGGCTGGTCGGCATACGTCTCGAAGCCACCCTCCACTGCGGCGACCGCGTCGTGCACGGCCAGGGAGGCGAAGGCCGAATACAGCGTGGACACCGGCGGCCGATGGCCGTTCTCGACGATCGTCCGGGTCGCGATGACGCTCCAGCGTTCGACGACGGCCGGGTCGTCGGCGATGTCGTCGCCGTGCCCTCCGGCCGCGCTGGGAGAGGCAACGAGGAGGGAGGTGGCGGCGCAGGCGGCCGCAGCGAGTGGGGCGGCCAGCAGCCGCCGGGGTCGAGTCTTCATGACGAGCGTCCTTGCTCGGTTGCGGCGGCCTGAGCTGGAGGGGTGCCGACGACTCTGAGGCAGCGGGCAGCCCGAAGGTCAAGCCCTGACCCGCACATCATCCGCCCGGTCGAGGCGACCGACAAGGCCCGGAGGCGGTGGACTCCACGAGAGCGTGCAGCGGGCCGAATCGGCGGCACGCACCAGACGCGCGGCCGGATCGGGACGCTCGGCGCCCGCCCCGCAGCAGACGTCGGCAGTCGGTCCGACAGCGCGGCGGCCGTCCCCTGGTGTGAGGGAACGGCCGCCGTCGTGATGCTTTTCCGCCAGGTCCGTGCGCTGGCGGTGAGACCGTTGTGGCCGAGACCGTCGGTCACGCTCGACGGTCTCGGCCACGGGTCACGTTCTCGTCCGGTCTCGTGGTCGGGACCGGCGGTCTGGCGTCAGGCGCGCAGGACCTCGCGGGCCAGGCGGGCGGTCTCCGACGGCGTCTTGCCGACCTTGACGCCGGCGGCCTCGAGGGCCTCCTTCTTCGCCTCCGCGGTGCCCGACGAGCCGGAGACGATGGCGCCGGCGTGGCCCATCGTCTTGCCCTCGGGGGCGGTGAAGCCTGCCACGTAGCCGACGACCGGCTTGGTGACGTTGGCCTTGATGAACTCCGCGGCCCGCTCCTCGGCGTCGCCGCCGATCTCGCCGATCATGACGATCAGCTCGGTGTCCGGGTCGTCCTGGAACGCCTGGAGGGCGTCGATGTGCGTGGTCCCGATGATCGGGTCGCCGCCGATGCCGATGCCGGTCGTGAAGCCGATGTCGGACAGCTCGTGCATCATCTGGTAGGTCAGGGTGCCGGACTTGGACACCAGGCCGATGGGGCCCGGGCCGGTGACGTTCGCCGGGGTGATGCCCACGTTGGACTGCCCCGGAGTGATGATGCCCGGGCAGTTCGGGCCGATGAGACGCACGCCCTTCTCCTGGGCATAGGTGAAGAACTCGGCGGTGTCGGCCACCGGGACGCCCTCGGTGATAATGACGACGAGCGGCACACCGGCGTCGACGGCCTCGACGACCGCGGCCTTGGTGTGCGCCGGCGGCACGAAGATCACCGAGATGTCGGCACCGGTGGCCTCCTTCGCCTCGGCGACGGACCCGAACACCGGGACCGACACGGCGCCGCCCTCGCGGGACTCGGCGCCCGGCCCGACCGGGACGACGTCGAAGTCGACGGCGGTGCCGGCCTTGCGGGGGTTGACGCCGCCGACGATCTGGGTGCCGGCGTTGAGCATGCGGCTGGTGTGGATCTGGCCCATCGCACCGGTCATGCCCTGGACGATGACCTTGGAGGAGGAGTTGAGGAAGATCGACATGTTCTGCTTTCCGTCCTTACTTCGCGGCCGCGAGCTCGGCAGCCTTCGCGGCGGCCTCGTCCATGGTGGCCACCAGCGTGACCAGCGGGTGGTTCGCCTCGGCGAGGATCTTCCGGCCCTCGTCCACGTTGTTGCCGTCCAGCCGGACGACGAGCGGCTTGGTCGCGCGCTCACCGAGGATCCCGAGGGCGTTGACGATGCCGTTGGCGACCTCGTCGCACGCGGTGATGCCGCCGAAGACGTTGACGAAGACGGACCTGACCTGCTGGTCGCCGAGGATGACGTCCAGCCCGTTGGCCATGATCTGGGCGTTGGCGCCGCCGCCGATGTCGAGGAAGTTCGCGGGCTTGACCCCGTACTCCTCACCGGCGTAGGCGACGACGTCGAGCGTCGACATGACCAGCCCGGCGCCGTTGCCGATGATGCCGACCTCGCCGTCGAGCTTGACGTAGTTGAGGTCCAGTGCCTTGGCCTTGGCCTCCAGCGGGTCGGCGGCGGCCTTGTCCTCGAGCTCGGCGTGGTCCGGGTGCCGGAACGCGGCGTTCTCGTCGATGGTGACCTTGCCGTCCAGGGCGATGATGGCCCCGTCCTCGGTGCGCACCAGCGGGTTGACCTCGACGAGGGTGGCGTCCTCCTCGGCGTAGACGGTCCACAGCTTCTGCAGGACGGCGGCGATCTCGTCGGCCACCTCGGGGGCGAAGCCGGCCTGGGACACGATCTCGGCGGCCTTGGCCGCGTCGATCCCGACGGTCGGGTCGACGGGCACCCGGGCGAGCGCCTCGGGACGCTCGACCGCGAGCTGCTCGATCTCCATGCCGCCCTCGACGGAGGCCATCGCCAGGTAGCGGCGCTCGGCCCGGTCGAGGAGGACCGAGAAGTAGTACTCCTCGGCGATCTTGGCGCCCTCCGCGATCATCACGCGGTGGACGGTGTGGCCCTTGATGTCCATGCCGAGGATCTCGCTCGCGCGGGCCTCGGCCTCCTCGGGGCTGTGGGCCAGCTTGACGCCGCCGGCCTTGCCGCGACCGCCCGTCTTGACCTGCGCCTTGACGACGACGGTCCCGCCGCCGAGCTTCTCGGCCGCGGCCTTCGCCTCGGCCGGTGTCGTCGCCACGATTCCGCCGAGCACGGGTACCCCGTGCTTCTCGAAAACGTCACGAGCCTGGTACTCGTAGAGGTCCACCCCGCTGCGTCCTTCCGTCGACATCACAGGATGCCTCGACATCGAGACATCGCGGATGAGCCTATCGCGCCGGCACGTCTGGTCGCGTCGCGGCCAGGGTGCGAGACGTCACCACCACGACCTGGACCGTTGTCCTGAACGGGCGATCGGGCTCGGGGGAGCTCGACGTGGACCACGCGCCCACGACGCGGGACCGCGGTCAGCTATGGCAGCGCGTCGGCCAGTGCCGCCCCGACGCCCGCACCGGCGTCCTCGGCGAAGAGCACCGGCTCCCCCGTGAGCCGCTCGGAGAGCTCGGCGAACGCGTCGCGCAGGACCTCGGCGTACAGGTGGGCCCCCTCGATGCCGGGGTGGATGCGGTCGGCCTGGAGGAGCTCCGGCTGGGCGGCGATCGCGGCGTGCCAGTCGGCGATGATCGCGTTGGGGTGCTCGGAAACGATCCCGGCGAGCGTGGCGTTCGCCTCGGGCACCCAGGCGCTGCCCCCGTAGAGGTTGACCACGACGACCATGCGTTGCGGCCCCAGCGACTCGATCACGCGGTGCACCAGGGCCGGGTCGTCGACGCCGGCGTTGGTGCCGAAGTCCAGGAAGACGGCCCGCCGGACGGTGCCCTCCGCGAGCCGTGCCTGGACGGCCGCCTCGCCGTCGGCCCAGCGCCGGATCGACTTCGCGTCCAGCATGATCCCCGGCAGGAGGTACTCGAGGCCGTCCTTGCTGGTGACCACGATCGAGTCGCCGAAGCCGGTGATCTCCTCGCCGGTGGGCATGGAGTAGTCCGCCTGGACAAGGTCGACCTGCTCGGCGGTCTCGGCGGAGGCGTCCACCGCCGCCTGCGCCTCCTCGATCTGCACCTGTGTCTGCGAGCGCTCGGGCGCCACGGCCACGGCGCCGACGGCGGCGACGGCGAGCGCGACCCCGGCGGCCGCCGTCGCGCGCGCGAGGAGCCGTCGAGCCGGGGCCCGGCTCCCGAACGCCCCGCGGGCGCGCCGCCAGCTCTCCCGGAAGCCCTGCTCCCGGACCGGCTGCTCGAGCCAGCGGTACGAGGCGGCCGAGACGAGCAGGGTGACGGCGAGGGCCGCCGCGCGCACGGCCCAGTGGCCCGGTGAGTCGTGCGCCGTCGGGATCGCCTCGTTGAGGATGACGATGATCGGCCAGTGCCAGAGGTAGATCCCGTAGGAGCGCTGCCCGACCCACTCCAGCGGGCGCAGCCGCATCAACCGCTGGAACGGGCTCGCCGGCCCGAGGAGCGCGGCGATCAGCAGCGCGGTCAGCAGGCTCGCGAGCAGGATCCCGCCGCGGAACGTCAGGGCCGTGGACTGGCTCAGGGTGAGCATGAGCGCAGTGAGCCCGGCCAGCGCCACCAGCGCCACGAGGTGCCGCCGGCGGTGCCAGGCGCGGGTGGCGAACGGTCCGCCGCGCTGTGCGGACCACGAGAAGGCGAGGGCGACGCCGATCATGAGCCCGAAGACGTGGGTGTCGGTGCCGTAGTAGACGCGGGTGGCGTCCTCGCCGGGTGTGTAGAGCAGCGCCATGGCGCCGGCGGACAGGGCCGCCGCCCCGAGCGCGAGCCGGACCCGGGTGCGCGCGCCCGAGGTGGCTGCGACGACGGCGACGAGCAGGAGCGGCCACAGGAGGTAGAACTGCTCCTCCACGGCCAGGGACCAGAAGTTGACGAAGAGCTGGGGCGCCGTGGCCGTGAAGTAGCTGGTGCCGGCGCTGATCTCGAGCCAGTTGTTGGAGAACGTCAGCGCGCCGAGGGCCTGCCGACCGATGCTGACGAGCAGGTCCGGGCTCACCGCCCAGGCCACCGGGATGCTCACGACGACGACGCTGACCAGTGCCGGCAGGAGTCGTCGCGCGCGGCGCACCCAGAAGCGGGGAAGGTCCAGCCGGCCGCGCTTGCGCAGCTCGCGAAGCAGCAGGGTGGTGATGAGGAAGCCGGAGACGACGAAGAAGACGTCGACGCCGAGGAACCCGCCGGGCAGCGACTCCGGGCGCAGGTGGTAGACGAGGACGGCGATGATCGCCAGGGCGCGGAGCCCGTCGAGCCCCTCGATGCGGCCGGCCGTGGGCCGTGCACCGGCGCGCGGGGCGCGGCCGCCCGAGCTCGCGGGCGCACGGACGGTCCGGGGACGTGCTTCCTGCACCTGCGTCGCCATGGCCAGCCTCCTCCGGGCGGAAGACCCTGGTGGAAGGCTAGGGCCGCATCCGCACGATTCCGCGGAAGACGCGCGGTACCCGCGCGTGAGAACCAGGCGCCACTCTCCGGGCGGTCAGCCGTCGCGCCGGACCAGGCCGGCCCGGTGCGCCAGGACGACGGCCTGGACCCGGTCTCGTACTCGGAGCTTGGCGAGGATGCGGGTGACGTGCGTCTTGACGGTGGTCTCGGCGAGGTAGAGACGTGCTCCGATCTCCGCGTTGGACAGCCCGTCCGCCATGGCGACGAGGACGTCGTGCTCGCGCGGTGTCAGCGCGTCCATCCCGGGCACCGCCGCGGGCCCGCCGTGGTCGACGTAGGTCTCCACGAGGCGCCGCAGCACCGTCGGGCCGAGCGTGGTCTCGCCCGCCGCGCACGCCTTGACGGCGGAGACGATCTGCACGGGCGGGGTGGTCTTGACGAGGAACCCGCTCGCGCCCGCACGCAGCGCACCGAGGACGTACTCGTCGAGGTCGAAGGTCGTCAGGACCATCACCCGCGTCCCGGGTGCCGCGGCGAGCACCTCGGCCGTGGCGGTGATCCCGTCCCCGCCGGGCATCTGGACGTCCATGAGGACGACGTCGGGCAGCAGCGTCCGGGCGGCGCGGACGGCGGCGCGACCGTCGGGCACCTGTCCGACGACCTCGAGGTCCGGGTCGGCGGACAGGATCGCGGCAAGCCCCTGCCGGAGGAGGTCGTGGTCGTCGGCCAGGAGGATGCGGATGCTCACGCGGACCCCCCGGCGGGGTGCGGCTCTGGCGCACCGGACGGCGCCGCCGAGCCGCCGCCCCGAGCAGCCTGTGCGCTCGCGCCGGGGGCCAGCAGCTCGGCGCGCAGGAGGAACCCTCGCCCGTCGTCCCCGGGTCCTGTGCGCAGGGTGCCGCCGGCCTGCTCCAGGCGCTCGGCAAGCCCGACCAGGCCGTAGCCCGGCGGTTTCCCCGCCGCGCGACCGGGACCGTCGTCGACCACCTCGACGACGACGCCGCCAGGCCGGGCCGTCACGCTCACCCGGGCCGACGCTCCGGGAGCGTGGCGCAGGACGTTGAGGAGGGCTTCCTGCACCACCCGGTGCACGGTCGGGCCGGCGGGGCCGAGGCCGCCGGCGACCGTGAGCTCGACCGGAAGACCGGCCGCGCGCAGGCGGTCCACGAGCCCGGTCAGACCGTCGTCGGGCGGCGCGCCGGCTGCGGCGGCGAGATGGTCGAGGTCGGCGAGGGTCTGGGCGCACGTGTCGAGGACGACGCCGAGCGCCCGGTGGGCCGCGGCACGGTCCGTCTCGAGCTGGACCTCGGCGGCACCGGCCTGCATGACCATGACGCTGACCGACCCGGAGACGAGGTCGTGGAGCTCGCGGGCGATCGTCAGCCGCTCCTGGCGCACAGCCGTCGCGGAGAAGGTGCTCAGCTGGCTGCGGCGCTCCGCGGCCGACTCCTCGGCCTGCTCGGCGCGTGCGCGGAGCAGCCGGACCACGAGGCCGCCGAGGGAGCCCACGGCGACGATGATCAGCGCGATAGTGAGGTTGTCCGGCCGCACGGTGGCGTGCTTGTGCACGAGACCGGCCACCAGCGCCGCCGGCGCGGCGATGGCCCACACCCAGCGCGGCTCCCGGGCGACGGAGGCCCAGGCGAGAGTCCCGGCTGTCACGAGCAGCCACAGGCCCTCGAGCACCGGGTGCCCGAGCAGCGTGCCGGTCACGGTGAGCGCGGCCAGGAGAAGTGTCGAGCCACCGGGCGCGAGCGTCCGGCCCGCGACGGTGGCCGCGGCGAGCACGGTCAGGGTGACGGAGGCCGGGGTCGTGCCCGCCGTCTCCGACCACGCGAGGACACGTGCGGCGACGGTCTCGGCGACGACCACCAGCACGGCGACACCGGCCAGGACGAGGTCGGACCGCCGCACCCTGGCTACGGCGACGGCGGGCGCGGTCTGCTCCTCGGAAGGCGGTGCCTCGTCCCGGAGCAGCCCGAGCATGCGGCGCAGCTCCGAGGTCACGGCGCGGCCCTCCAGCTGGATCTCCCGAAGCCTGCCGGCGGGCCCGGTCGACCAGGCCTCCTCGGCACGCTCGGCAGCACGGCACATCCGGACCAGGCCGGCCCGGACGACGGTCTCGATCTCGGCGGCCAGCCGGGCGCGTTCCTCGAGCACCGCGGCCTGCGCGACCGCCGGCGGTCGGAGCCGGGTGATCTCGGCTGCCGCGCCGCGTTCCGCGCGCCAGGTGCGGACCGCACGCAGCACCTGCCGCAGCCCCACGAGGAGGGCGAGCACGAGACAGGCGACGAAGACGCCGTCGGCCCACGGCCGGTCGGCCACCCACGCCGCGCCGAGTCCGAGGGCGACGGCAGCTGCCGCGAGCCCCAGGTCGCCCCGTCGCCACCTGCTCACGGGCTCGACGATAGTGACGCAGCGCCCACGCGGGGTCCTTCTCACGGACGACCCGGGGTGGTCCGTCACGCCGTACGCCGGCGACCGCACGACTGACCGGCGTGGCGAGAAGCACGTCCTCCGGGCAGGACGCGGCCCGTGCCACCCGGTCCCTAGCGTCGAGGTCGTCGGCGCACGCCGGGTGCGCCTCGTTCGAGGAGCAAGCCATGAACCGTCTCACGCTCGCCGCTCTCGCTGCGGCCGCCACCGTCTCGGCGGTCGCGCTGACCGATGCCGTCACCCACGGCCTGACCGGACGACCTTCCGTCTTCACCGACGGCGGCCCCGACTGGGCGTACTACGTCGCTACGGTGTCGCACGGCGTGCTGTTCGCGCTGCTCGCCGCCGTCCTGGTCAGGGACGCCGCGCGGATCGACGTTGGCCGGTCCGCGGTCCGGTGGACCAGGCGGCTCCTCGTCGTGCTCCTCGTGATGCTCGCAGTGCCGTTCGTCGTCGGGATCGTCGTACGGATCGATGACGCCCCACAGTTGCTGGGCGCGCTGGGGACCGCTGCGTTCGTGCTGGCCTTCCCTGTCAGCGCGGTGCTGGGCATCCTCCTGCTGCGCCGGCCCGAGATGCGTCCGGGCGCCGCCCTGCTCGCCGGGGTGGCCGTGGCCTTCGTCCTCACGTTCGGCCTCGGCGCGCTCGGCTCCGACTGGGCGCACCCCGCCTACCCGGAGGTGCTGATGTACCTCGGCGTCGCGCTCCTCGGTCGGACCGCCCCCGTCACCCAGGCGGTGCACCGCGGCCGCACCTCCGAGCCCAGCGTCGCCTGACTGTTCCTGTGCTCGCCGAGGTTGCCACGGCTGGCCCGTGCCCGACGCCAGCCCGTGCCCGACGCCAGCCCGTGCCCGACGCCAGCCCGTGCCCGACCAGCCGGGCAGGACGAGCGGGCCACGGAGTCGTCCCCGCTGCCCCGCCGGTCAGAGCTTCGTCACCGGCGAGTAGCGCAGCAGCAGCCGCTTGACCTGACCGCCGCCAAAGTCGATCTTCGCCACCGCGGACGACCCGCCGCCCTCCAGGGCGATCACGGTGCCGACGCCGTAGCTGTCGTGGGTGACCTTGTCCCCCACGTCGAGGCCCGGGATGTCGCCGGCGGGCCGCGGTGCGGCGGAGCCGAAGCTGGGGGCCGTCGTGGCTGTCGACGTCGTGCCGAGCTTGCCGGTCCGCGCGGGTCCGCTGCGCGTGGCGGCAGCGGACCCGCCGCGGCCGCTCCCCCAGCCGCCCGTGCGCTGGCTGCCGAACCCGCCGGATCCGTACCCGCCGCGGCCGGAGGCGCGCAGGGTCTCCATCGAGGACTCGGCGCGGCGCCAGTCGAGCAGGTCGCCGGGGATGTCGTCGAGGAACCTCGACGCCGGCAGCTCCTGCGGCATGCCCCAGGCGGTACGGACCGCGGCACGGGAGAGGTAGAGCCGCTCCCGCGCGCGGGTGAGCGCGACGTAGGCGAGGCGGCGCTCCTCGGAGAGCTCGTCCTCCTCGCCGAGGGAGCGCTGGTGCGGGAACGTGCCGTCCTCCATCCCGGTGACGAAGACGACCGGGAACTCCAGCCCCTTGGCGGTGTGGACGGTCATGAGGGTGACCTGTCCCTGGTCGGCGCCGTCGGCGTCGGGGATCTGGTCCGTGTCGGCCACCAGCGAGACCCGTTCGAGGAAGTCGCCGAGGCCCCCCTCGGGGTCGAGCTCGGTGAACTCGGCGGCCACCGCGTGGAGCTCGGCGAGGTTCTCGACCCGGGTGGCGTCCTGCGGGTCCTCGCTGGCGCGGAGCTCGGCGAGGTAGCCGGAGCGGTCGAGGGCGGCGTCGAGCACCTCCGCCGGGCTCGCGCCCGAGAGCTCGAGGTCGCGCAGGCCGGTGAGCAGCTCGTGGAAGGCGCGGACCTGGGTGCGTGCCCGGGTCGTCAGGCCGATGACCTCGGGCACCGTGTCGGCCTCCTCGCCCTCGGCGGCGGCGTTGGCGATTGCCTGACCGAAGGAGACGCGCTCGCGCTCGGCGTGCGCGGCGAGCAGGCCCTCGCTGCGGTCCCCCAGTCCGCGCTTGGGCACGTTGAGGATGCGACGGAGGTTGACGGCGTCGTCGGGGTTGACGACGGCCCGCAGGTAGGCGACCGCGTCCTTGATCTCCTTGCGCTCGTAGAAGCGGGTCCCGCCGACCACCTTGTACGGGATCCCGGTGCGGACCAGCACCTCCTCCAGCGCGCGGGACTGGGCGTTGGTGCGGTAGAAGACGGCGACGTCGCCCGGCCGGGTGCCGCGGTCGTCGCCGAGGCGGTCGATCTCCTCGGCGATGAACCGCGCCTCCTCGTGCTCGGAGTCGGCCACGTAGCCCACGATCTTCGGCCCGTCGCCGGAGTCGGTCCACAGGTTCTTGGCGCGGCGCCCCGGGTTGAGGGAGATGACCGCGTTCGCGGCGGTGAGGATGTTCTGGGTGGAGCGGTAGTTCTGCTCGAGCAGGATCGTCGTCGCCTGCGGGTAGTCCTCCTCGAACTCGAGGATGTTGCGGATCGTCGCGCCGCGGAAGGCGTAGATCGACTGGTCCGCGTCGCCGACCACCGTCAGCTCGGCCGGCGGAAGCCCGCGCGCGTCGCCGTCGGCCCGGCCGTCGCCGTCCCGGTCGACGCCCGCCAGCTCGCGGACCAGCACGTACTGGGCGTGGTTGGTGTCCTGGTACTCGTCGACCAGCACGTGGCGGAAGCGCCGGCGGTAGTGCTCGGCCACGGCGGGGAACGCCTGGAGCAGGTTCACCGTGGTCATGATGAGGTCGTCGAAGTCCAGCGCGTGCGCCTGACGCAGTCGCTGGTTGTACAGCGTGTACGCCTGCGAGAGCGCGGAGTCGAAGCTGTTCGACTCGCTCACGGTGGCCGCGAAGTCCTCGGGGTCGACCAGCTCGTTCTTCAGGTCCGAGACCTTGCGGGAGAAGCTCCGCGGCGGGTAGCGCTTGGGGTCGAGGTCGAGCTGCCGGCACACCAGGGTCATCAGCCGCTGGGAGTCGGCGGCGTCGTAGATCGAGAAGCTCGACCGCAGGCCGAGGACCTCGTGCTCCTTGCGCAGGATCCGCACGCAGGCGGAGTGGAACGTGGACACCCACATCCGCTGCCCGCCCGGCCCGACGAGGTCGACGACGCGCTCGCGCATCTCGGCGGCGGCCTTGTTCGTGAAGGTGATCGCGAGGATCTGGCCGGGCTGGGCCCGGCGGGTGGCGAGCAGGTGGGCGATGCGGTGGGTCAGCACCCGGGTCTTGCCCGAGCCCGCGCCGGCGACGATGAGCAGCGGACCGCCGGAGTGGACGACCGCGGCACGCTGCTGGGGATTGAGCCCCTCGAGGAGCGCCGCGGGGTCGAGCCCGTGCCCGCCGGGTTCTTCCGCGCCGCCCGCGCCGCCCGCCTGCAGGGCGCGCCGACGGGCCCGGGCGACCGGGTCCTCGGCGGCGCCTGCCGCGGACGGCGACGGCGCACCGGTCGTCGCGTCGTCGTCCCGGGGCGGGACGGCGGCGGGCAGAGGATGGTCGCCGCCGGCGAGACCTGGCAGCGGGAGGTTGTCGAACAAAGAGATCATGGCGACAGCCATGCTAAGCGCCCGCACCGACACCGGCGGCACCGGCCCACAGGCGCACCGGCGCAGCCGCACGGACGTTTCTTCGAGAACCCAGCCGTCGGCGCCCAGCCACACCGAGTGGTCAGACCGTGCCGGCCGGTTTGAGCTGGAGCGGCCGACCAGCCCGGAGAAGGCCGGCACACGGTTCCGACGCCGTCTGCGGCAGGTCGCGGTGTAAGAAGTGCCGTGCTCCCGGCAATGTACGCAGTGACAGGGCTTCGAGCACAGGGTGGTCAGCGGTGACGGACGAGGAACGCTTCGCGCGGGTCTATGCCGAGCACCGCGGCGACCTCGAACGCTTCGTGCGTCGCAGGCTGCCCCCACCGCAGGTCGAGGACGCCGTGGCCGAGACGTTCCTCGTCGTCTGGCGCCGGCTGGACGATCTCCCGTCCGAGGCGCGTCCGTGGCTGTTCGGGATCGCCCGTCGGGTGATGCTCACGATGACCCGGGGGCACGGACGGTGGCAGGCGCTCGGCGTGCGCCTCGCCCGGGAGCCCGAGCCTGCGCCGACGGAGATCGCCGCCGAGGTCGCGGGCCTGACGGACCTGGCCCGCGCCTGGGCGAGGCTCACCGACGGCGAGCGCGAGGTCATCGCCCTCACCGCCTGGGACGGGCTCACCTCGCGCGAGGCCGCTGCCGTCCTGGGCTGCCGCCAGGGCACCTACTCCGTCCGGCTGCTGCGTGCCCGCCGCCACCTGCTGGACCTGCTCGACCGGCTCCCGGCCGAGAAGTCCCCGGCCGCCCGGCCCACGGTCCTGGCAGAGAGGACAGAAGCGCGATGAGCGCCACCGAGAACACGGTCCTGCACCGGCTGTCCCAGCTCGATCCGTCCGTCGGCGAGCCCCCTGCCTCGCCGGCGGACAGCGACTCGACCCTTGCGTGGGTCCTCGCCCAGCCCCGCGACACCCAGAACCCGCCCCGTCGGGTCTCACGGCTGGCGCTCGCGGGCGTCGCGTCCGCGACCGTGCTGGTCGCCGTCGCGTCGGCACTGTGGCCGAGCGCAGCACCGCCGGCTTTCGCCTCCTGGGAGCCGGTGCCGCTCGCCCTCCCCCGAGCCGCGACCACCGAGAGCGCCGCCCGGTGCCCCGCCGGGATTCCGGCCAACCCGGAGGGCACGGAGACCGAGGCGGTGACGCCGGTCATCGCCGAGCAGCGCGGCGACTACACCTTCGTCCTGCAGGCAGGGGTGCGCGGCTACCAGGAGTGCTTCATCACGGACGGCGTCGGCACCGCCTCCGGCTGGGACGCCATGGCCAACAGCATGTCGGGTCCGGCGCCCCTGCCGTCCTCACCTGCGGGCACCGGCCTTCTCGCCCTGGCCACCGGTGAGAGCTCGTGGGGAGCGGGTGACGGCGCGGGCGAGGGCTCGGTGACCACCGCCTACGGCATGGCCGGGCCGGAGGTCGAGAGCATCACCATCACCACCGCGAGCGGCAGGACCGCCGAGGCCTCGGTCACCGACGGCTGGTGGGCGGTGTGGATCCCCGGCAGCGACCCGATCGCCGGACCTGTCGAGGTCACCAGCGCGGACGGCGCCGTCGCGTGGATCGAGCTCGACGACGTCACGCACCCCTGAGGCACTAGCGGGCCAGCCGGCCGAGCGCCGACCAGGCGACACTGGCCACCGCTCGTCCCGACACGAGCGGGCGGAGGTCCGTTCCTGGGTGCAAGCGCGCACGGCCCGCTCGCACAGCTCGAGGCGCGGCGGTAGCTCAGGTGAGCAGAAGTCCCACGACCCAGGCACCGGTGGCCACCATGGCACCCGAGAGCTCGATGAGGATGGTCAGACCGGTGGCCTTCATTGCGGAGATGGTGGCCCGCCAGGCCTCGCGCTGGTTGCGCCGGCGCTGCATCTCGGAGAGGTAGACGCCGAGGACGAAGCCGAGCGGCAGCCCGACCACGGGGACGACGAAGAAGCCGATCACTCCGAGCACCGCCCCGACCAGGAGGGTGCGGTTGGGCACACCGGCGCCCTTGAGGTAGCGCCCGGCGTAGAAGTACTTGGCGATCCCGGCGCCGAGCACCGCGAGAGCGGCGACGACGAGCACCACCCAGCCGACCACGCCGCCGGTCACCACGCCCCAGACCGCCACCGCGGCCAGCACGATGAGGCTGCCCGGGTAGACCTGGACGACGGCACCGACGAGTCCGACGACGATGACGAGGCCGACGAGCAGCTCAGCTAAGGGATCCACGGGACCTCATCCTGCCTGGTGCGCGGCGCTCGCGCCGAGCCGGCTCGCGACAGAGGCAGCCACCTGCGTCAGCGCCAGAGCACAGCCACGGCGATGTTCAGCACGGTCAGCCCGGCGAGGCCGCCGAGGAACCCGGTGGTGACCTTCTCCTCGTTCTTCGACCCGTAGAAGGCCATGGCTGTGATCACCAGGGCGACCACGAGCTTGACGGCGATCTTGATGTGGTTGACGTCGCCGTCGCCCATCTCCGCCATGCCGACGAGGAGCACACCGGCGACCAGGGCGGTCAGCGCCCCGTGGGTGACACCCTTGGCGATTCTCGGCTCGCGCATGCTGGTCAGCGCGCCGCCGAGCACGATGGCCCAGCCGATCATGTGGATGACGAGGAGGATGCCCGAGACGATGTCCATGCACCCACCCTACGAACGTTTACGGACAGGCTGTCACCAAAGTCCCGGCCCTGCCTGGTGAAGGTGCTCACACCGGCGGCCGCCCGGAGCATCAGCTCTGCGCGACCGTGCGACGACACGACCGCTCGTGGCGTGACAGCAGCGGTCGTCGTGTCCAGGCGCGGTCGTCGGCCTGTCGAGCCGGGCTCAGAGCAGGCGACGCGCTGCCGCCCACCTCGTCAGCTCGTGCCGGGAGGAGAGCTGGAGCTTGCGCAGCACCGCCGAGACGTGCGTCTCCACGGTCTTGACCGAGATGAACAGCTCGCTCGCCACCTCCTTGTAGGTGTAGCCGCGCGCGATGAGGCGCATGACCTCACGCTCCCGGGCCGTCAGCCGGTCCAGCTCGTCGTCGTGCACGGCGACGTCGGCGGCGGCGGTGCCGAAGGCGTCGAGCACGAAGCCAGCCAGCCGGGGCGAGAAGGCGGCGTCGCCGGCTGCCACCCGCCGGATCGACGCCGCGAGGTCGTCGGCGCTGATCGCCTTGGTGACGTAGCCGCGGGCACCCGCACGGATGACGGCGACGACGTCCTCGCTCGCGTCGGAGACCGACAGTGCGAGGAACTTGGTGGCGGTGAGCGAGTCGGCGCACGTGGCCACGACCTCGGCCCCTCCCCCACCCCGGCCGCCGGGCAGGTGCACGTCGAGCAGGACGACGTCCGGCTGCAGGGCGTGCACCGCCGCCACCGCCCCTTCGACGTCCTCGGCCTCGCCGACGACGTCGACGTCCGGGGCGTGGCGGACCAGCTCGGCCCGCACCCCGCTGCGCACCAGCGCGTGGTCGTCGACGATGAGCACCCTGATGGGCTGGTTCTGCTCGGTCATTGCTGCCCCTTCCGTGGCATCACGAGGTGGACCTCGGTACCGGTCGTGCGCGAGCGCACCCGGGCGCTGCCGCCGTGGCGGTCCATCCGCCCCACGATCGACTGCCGGACGCCGTGCCGGTCGTCCGGGATGGCGTCCGGGTCGAAGCCGTCGCCGCGGTCGCGGACGAAGACCTCGGTCTGCTCCGGTGTCACCTCGACGTACAGGCTCACCGGCGCCCGGCCGTGCACGACGGCGTTGCCGAGGGCCTCCCGGGTGGCGGCGACGAGGATCTCGGTGCCCGCGTCCGGCTCCGTGTCGCCGGCGGTGACGACCTCGATGGCCACGCCGTGCAGGTCCTCGACCTCGGCGGCGACCTGGCGCACGGCGTCGGCGGTGGAGGTGCCGGGGGCGGGCCGGTCCGTGTAGAGCCACTCCCGCAGCTCACGTTCCTGGGCCCGGGCCAGCCGGGACACCTCCTCGCTGTTCCCGGCGCGGGCGCGGATCATCGACAGCGTCTGCAGCACCGAGTCGTGCAGGTGGGCAGCGATGTCAGCGCGCTCGGACTCGCGGGCGCGGGCCTCGCGCTCGGTGCCGAGCTCGCGCACCAGCCGGAGCAGCAGCGGCGCGAGCACCACGGCCACCCCGGCCACGACGGCCAGCCCGGCCGCGGTGCCACGGAGCAGCTCGACCGGGCTCTCGTCGCGACCCACGAGCAGCAGCGCACCGACGACGGCGAGGACCACGCCCCCGCCGACGCGCAGGACGACGGCGCTGCGGCCACCGGGCGTGAGGCCGCCCGCACGGTTCAGCGTGGCGAGCTGGCCCCAGGCCAGCGCCGCCCCCGCGGCGACGATGAGGGCAGGGACGAGCCAGCTCGCGGGCACCGCGACGTCCGCGCGCCACAGCAGGAGCATGCCGGCGACGGCCAGGAGGGCGAGCGCTATCGCGATGTCTCGGACCGGCCCGGTGAGCTGCAGCGCCCGCAGCCTCGGGGCGAGACGTGTCCGTCCGGCGGGTCGTACGGCGTCGCGCGGGTCGCCCGCGGGCACTGTGATCCACAGCCAGAGGTACATGAGCACCCCGGCGCCGCCGGCCAGCGCCGTCAGGGCGGCGCCCAGCCGGACGTACGCCACCGGCACGTCGAGATGCACGGCGAGTCCGTGGCACACGCCGGCCAGCCACCGGCCCTGTGGGGGACGGCGCAGCGGGAGCCGGCGTCCGACAGCCGGCACGGGAGGTGCGCTCACGGCCCAATCGTCACACGCGACCGCCTCCGGACCCTCGTGCACCGACGCAATCCAGGGTTCTCCCCAGCCAAGTTCAGGGTCCGACCAGGGTCGTCCCCGATGGTGACAGGCCCGGTGGAGAGGGTTGGCTGGCACCATGACCAGCACAGGCACACCTGACAGTCCGGGCCCCGTCCCTGGCGGACCGGGCGAGCGCCCGCCCGCCGGCGACCAGCACGGCGCCCCATCCACCGGCGCACCGCACACGTGGTCCCACGGTGGCGGCACGCACGGCGAGAGCACGCACGGCGGCACGCACTTCGGCACCCAGCAGGGCACCGCGCACGGTGGCTCCCCGCACCGCACGCAGCACGGCGCAGCCCAGGGCGGCGCCGGGTGGGGCGGCCCCGAGCCACAGCCACGTCCGTCGACGACGGCCGGGTTCTTCGCCTCGATGCGGCGCACCGGGATCTGGCGTGGCCAGGACCGGTGGATCGGCGGTGTCGCGGCCGGGATAGCCCGCCGCCTCGACGTCGACCCGCTGCTCGTGCGCGGGATCCTCGTGGTCCTGAGCTTCTTCGGCGGACTCGGGCTGCTGCTCTACGGCATCGGCTGGGCGCTGCTCCCGGAGGAGTCCGACGGTCGTATCCACCTGCAGGAGGCGCTGCGCGGCAACGTCGACGCAGCACTCGCCGGCGCCGTCATCTTCGTCATCATCGGTCTGGCCCGACCCGGCACGTGGTGGGCCGGGTTCGGCTACTGGGGCGACGGGTGGTTCCTCCTGAGCCTGGCGTTCGTCGCTCTGGTGATCGTCGGGGTCGTCGCCCTGGCCCGCCGTGGGTCGTCCGCCGCGGCGTCGGCCCCGCCGCCGCACGGAGGCACCCCGTGGAGCCCGGGTCCGGCACCCGTGTGGTCCGGCGGCCAGGAGTTCCACACCTCGTCCGCCGGGCACGACGTCCACGGCACAACGACGCCCCCGGCACACACGGCCCCCGGCCAGGCCGCCTCCGGCGCCGCCGGCGCGCCTCGGAGCGCGCCAGAAGCACCTGGGACCGCATACGGCCAGGCCGCTTACGGCACCGGTCCCGAATCGCCTGGGACCGCATACGGTCAGGCGGCTTACGGCACCGGTCGCGACGAACGCTCCCAGACCGCCTACGGACAGGCCGCCTACGGCGCCACGCCGGCAGCGGGACCGTCGCCTGCACCTGGCAGCGTCCCGTGGTCGGCCACGACGGCGGGCTCGGCCGGCGTACCGGCGGGCCCGTACGGCCCAGCCCAGGCGTCGTACCCGCCGCCGGTGCCGCCGCGACCGAAGTCCCCCGGACCGGGCTCGGCCCTCGTGACGGTGATCCTCGCCCTCGCTCTGCTGACGACCGCCGGCCTGCTGCTGTGGGACCGCGTCGAACCCCTCGGCTGGATGCTGCCGCTGACGATCGGTGGCGCCGTCCTCGCGCTCCTCGGCCTCGGCGTCATGATCGCGGGCGCCGTCGGGCGGCGCGGCGGCGCACTGTCGGTGCTGGGCGTCCTCGCCGCGTTGCTGGTCGTCCCCGTCACCTCGGCGACGACCGTCGGACCGGTGGCCGCCGGGTTCACCCCGGGCGGTGCCTTCGGTGACCACACCTTCGCGCCGACCACCACGGAGGAGGCGGCCGAGGGCTACGACCTCCTGGCCGGGGACCTCGATGTCGACCTCAGCCGGCTCGACCCCGCCGGCGACCCTGTCACGGTCCCGGTCCACTTCGGTGCCGGCGATCTCCGGGTCGTCCTGCCCGCGGATCCCGCCGTGCGGCTCGACATCGAGCTCGGTGCCGGCCAGATCCAGGGGCGCACGTCCCCGGGCTGGTCGGGCCCGATCGAGGAGACGACGAGCGCTCTCGGCCCGGCGACCTGGCAGGACGGCAGCTCGATCGACGCCACCTTCATCTCTCCGGCCGCGCAGGAGGACGAGGCGGAGATCGTCCTCGTCATCACCGCCGGCGCCGGCGACATCACCATCGAGGAGCAGCGATGAACGACAAGCAGAACGAGCCGAGCGAGGAACCCACCGCGGAGCAGCCGGTGTGGTCTGCCGCACCGAGCGCCGGGTCCGCGCCCGGGCCGGGCGCCGCGGACACAGGGTCCACCGACACCGTGTGGTCGGCGACCACCGTCCCTGCCCCCGCCGTCCGCCGCGGCGCCCGCACCGGCACCCTGATCCTGGGACTGATCCTCACCCTGTGCGGGATCGGCGCGATCGCGGTCGCCCTGGGGTACAGCATCGACCTGCAGCTCGCGGTGATCGTGGTGCTGGTCGTCGCCGCTCTCACCCTGCTGATCGTCCCCCTCACCCAGCGTGGGCGGAAGGATCGCGCCGGCACCGATTGACCGCGGCGCGGCACGAGACCACGGACGCCGTGGGCGAGATCGTCGCCCACGGCGTCCGTGGCTGTGGCGGCCGTCAGCCGCGGCGGGTCAGACCCGGGCCGGCTCCGACCGGTCGGAGCCGGTCGACGTCGCCACCGGGACGGATGCGGGCCGGACCAGGCTGGTCAGCGCCCAGCCGACGAGGACGAAGAGGACGCCCAGCCCCATGACGAGGGCGGCCACGCCGTAGGAGACCACCGAGGTGAACAGGGAGGCCCGCAGGAAGGACGCGTTCATGATCGTGCCGCGCTGGGCCTGGAGCGCCTGGTGCTCCTCGCTGCCCTCCTCGACCTCGTTCATCGCGGCGCCGAGCTCGGCGTAGGTCCGCCCCTCGGTCGCGGCGAGGGCGTGCTCGTTGATGATGTTGGCCTGGGCGTAGGCCGACAGCGGGCCGTCGACCCGGTCGCCCGGCAGCATCGCGGAGTCCTCCGGGACGGTGATGTTCTCGGCCTTGAGCTGGCTGGTCACGATGCCCCAGGTGACGCCGCCTGCGACGACGAACAGGACGCCGGCGACGATGGCGAGGATGCCGGCGATCTTGGCGGGGGTGGACTTCATGGCAGTGTCCTTTCAGGACCGTTGGTCTGGTCGGCCGGTGAGCCGTCCGGGGTGCTTGGGGGATCCGGCATCTGGTGCCTTCTCCGCTTTCGACACTCACAACACTAGAGCGGACATTTCGCCCGTTTCTGTGCCAAAGGTCCCGGGGTCCAAGGTCCCACCGCGGCGGTCGCAGGACTCGCCCGGCCGAGGCGACCGGGCAACGCCTCCCCGATCGGGTCCGGGGCCGGGGTCCTCGCCTGTGTGCTCCCTGGACGACCGGACGATCCGGCTCGTGGACCGGGTCAGGGCGACCGTGTGGTGGTGCGGGCGCGCGCGTAGAGCCCGTCCGCAGCGGCGAGCACGTCGCGCCAGTCGGCCGCGGGAGCGGTGGTGGCGTTGTGCTCGAGGATCCCGTCGAGCAGCCCCGGGTCCCGGGCGAGCCGCACGAGCGCGGCGGCGAGCGCGGCGTCCGCGGCGGCGTCGCCGAGGCCGTCGCTCCCGTCGGCTGTGAGGAGCCCGTCGACGCCGTCGGTGACGAACTCGCTGATCCCGGTGCCCCGCCCGGCCACGACGGCGAGCCCGGATGCCCGGGCCTCCAGCGCCGCGATCCCGAAGGCCTCCAGCCGGGCCGGGGCGACGAAGACGTGCGCGTCGGCGTAGCGGCGGGCCAGCTCGCCACGCGGCACCCGGCCCACCGGCTCCACCACGTCGGTCAGCCCTGATCGGGCCACCTCGGCCCGCACGGCCGCCTCGGCCGGCCCGGAACCGATGAGCTCCAGGTGCACCCGCGGCCGTCCGTCGGCGTCGCGGCCGAGCCGGTCGTGCACCGAGCCGATGATCCGCACCAGCGGGACGGCGCGCTTGCGCGGCGCCAGGCGCTGGGTGGCCACCACCCGCAACGGGGTCGACGGCGGCAGCTGCCCTGGTACGACGGAGGCTGCGCCGTCGCCGGTCGTCGACTGCGGCACGTGCCCTGGTGCGGCGCCGTCGGTCGTCGACGGCGCCCAGGCGGCGACGTCGAGGCCGTTCGGGACGACCAGGACATCCTCCGGCGGCCGCGCGAACACCTCGGCGACGCGCTGCGCCGCGACCGTCGAGACGGCGGACAGCGCCGCCGGTGCGCGGTGCCAGCCCGTCAGCCGGGCGCCGAGCCGGTACACCCCGACCGTGCCGTCGAGCATGCAGTGCCAGGTGATCGCCAGCGGCAGGCGGAGCCGCCGGGCGGCGCGCGCCCCGGCGTACGCGAAGGGCGAGACGACGCCGGCGTGCACGTGGACGACGTCCGGTCGCAGCTCGGCCAGGGCGCGGCGCAGCAGCGGGCCCTCGAGCGGGTGGACCGGCAGCCCGAGGGTGGCCCGGGAGGCGTAGCGGTGGACGTGGACGCCCTCTGACACGGTGTCCGCCCGGTAGCCGCCGCCGGGCAGTGCGGGGTCCGCCGTCGCCGTCAGGACGTGGACCTCGTGCCCCGCGCGGGCCTGGCGGGTCGCCAGGTCACGGACCTGGGTCTCGATCCCCCCGACCCGGGGCGGGTAGCAGTCGGAGACGTGCGCGACCCGCACGCCTCACTCCCACTCGATGGTGCCCGGGGGCTTGGAGGTCACGTCGAGGACGACCCGGTTGATCTCGGGGACCGTGTTGGTGATCCGGTTCGAGATCCGGGCCAGCACGTCGTACGGCAGTCGTGACCAGTCCGCCGTCATGGCGTCCTCGGAGGAGACCGGGCGCAGCACGACCGGGTGGCCGTAGGTGCGGCCGTCGCCCTGCACGCCGACCGAGCGCACGTCCGCCAGCAGCACCACGGGGCACTGCCAGATGTCCCGGTCGAGACCCGCGGCGGTCAGCTCCTCCCGCGCGACGGCGTCCGCCGCGCGCAGGATCTCGAGGCGCTCGGCGGTGACCTCGCCGATGATGCGGATGCCCAGGCCCGGGCCCGGGAAGGGCTGGCGCCACACGATCGCCTCGGGCACGCCGAGCTCGAGACCCACGGCACGGACCTCGTCCTTGAACAGGGTGCGCAGCGGCTCGACGAGCTCGAACTGCAGGTCCTCGGGCAGTCCACCGACGTTGTGGTGGGACTTGATGTTGGCGGCGCCCTCACCGCCGCCGGACTCCACGACGTCGGGGTAGAGCGTGCCCTGGACGAGATACCTCACCTCGGCCGACGACTCCCCGGCCTCCTCGACGACCTCCCGGGCGGCCTGCTCGAACACGCGGATGAACTCGCGCCCGATGATCTTGCGCTTGGTCTCGGGGTCGGTCACCCCGGCCAGCGCCCGGAGGAACCGGTCCGCGGCGTCGACGACCTTGAGGTTGACGCCGGTGGCGGCCACGAAGTCCTTCTCGACCTGCTCGGCCTCGCCGGCACGCAGCAGCCCGTGGTCGACGAAGACGCACGTGAGCTGGTCCCCCACCGCCTTCTGCACCAGGGCGGCCGCGACCGAGGAATCGACGCCGCCGGAGAGCGCGCAGATCACGCGGTCGGTCCCCACCTGCGCCCGGATCGCGGCGACCTGCTCGGCGACGACGTTGCCCGGCGTCCAGTCGGGGGCGAGCCCGGCGCCGTCGTACAGGAAGCGCTCGAGGGCCTCCTGGCCGAGCACGGAGTGCTTGACCTCGGGGTGCCACTGCATGCCGAACAGGCGACGCTCCCGGTCCTCGAACGCGGCGACCGGGGACCCCTCGGAGGTGGCGAGGACCTCGAAGCCCTCGGGGGCTGCCTGGACGGAGTCGCCGTGGCTCATCCAGACGGTCTGCTGGCTGGGCGAGCCACCGAGCAGCCCGCCGGCGGACTGGACGCGCACCGTGGTTCCGCCGTACTCACGGGTACCGGTCTGCGCCACCCGGCCGCCGAGCGCGCGGGCCATGGACTGGAAGCCGTAGCAGATGCCGAGGACCGGCACCCCCGCCTCGAAGAGCGCGGGGTCGGTGCTCGGGGCGCCCTCCTCGTACACCGACGAGGGGCCGCCGGAGAGGATGATCGCGGCAGGGTCCTTGGCGAGCATGTCCGAGACCGAGGCCGTGTGCGGCACGATCTCGGAGTAGACGTTGGCCTCGCGCACCCGGCGGGCGATCAGCTGGGCGTACTGGGCGCCGTAGTCGACCACCAGCACGGGTCGGGGAGCCGCCGGCGCGGTCGTCCCCGGCTCGGTCTGCGGCTCGGTCGCGGTGGGTGAAGGCTCTTCGGGCGTGCTCACGCGGTCAGGATAGACGGCGGCGCCGCACCCGCACCCGGGCGTCCAGGGCGACGCTGCATGCTCGGGTGACTCCGCGGACAGCTCGGCTCAGCGCGTCCCGCGCGGCCCAGCGGACAGCTCGGCTCAGCGCGCCCAGCGCGGCCCAGCGGACAGCTCGGCTCAGCGCGTCCGGGCCGCGGCCCGCTGGAGCAGCGCGGGCAGGTCGGCGTCGAACCAGCGCTGGGCGCGGCGCTCCATCACGAAGGAGAGGACCGGCACCACACCACCGGCGACGAGGGCGACGACGCGGCCGAGGTCCCAGCGCATCGCCGACCACAGGTTGAAGACCGTGACGAGGTAGACGACGTAGATCCAGCCGTGCACGAACGGAATCCAGTTGAGCCAGGCCTCTTCCACGCCGAAGCCGTACTTCAGGATCATCTCCACGCACAGGAGCAGCAGCATGGCGCCGGTGACGAAGGCCATGACCTTGTAGTTGCGGAACGTGCCCCGCAGCTTCCGCTCACGCTCCGCGACCGGTCCGCCGGTAGGTGCGGTGCTGCTCGTGCTCACGGTGGTTCCTCTCGACGGCGGACGGGCGCTGGCCCCAGTGTCTCAGGTCCGCCGGTGGGTGCCGTCCGGCGGTCGATCGGGCGCGCGGCGAACTAGGCACCGGGCGGGCCGCGGGACGGGGGCCGCCCGCGGTGGGCCGGCCGCCAGCGCGGGCCGACAGGGGTCGACAGGACGGGCCGGCAGGGCGCGCCGCCAGACCAGTAAATGAGATGGTCCGACGTCGGTGGGGGCGCGTAGGCTCGTCCCTCGTGCTCAACGTGCCCCAGGGTCATCCTGGACATCCTCCGCTGACCCGCCCGATGGCGTTTCTCGGGTGGCTCGCCCGGAGCGAGGCCGGGGTCCTGGCCTTCGCCGTCGCCCTCGGCATCGTCGAGGCCGTCTCGGTCGCCGCGGTGCCGTACCTCCTCGGCGTCGCCCTCGACGAGGGGCTGGCGCAGGGCCTGTCCACCGAGCTCCTCCGCACCTGCCTGCTGCTGCTGGGCGTCGGGCTCGTGGGCGCCGTCGCCAGCGCGTACGGCCACGTCGGGGAGATCGGCGCCTGGCTGCACGGGGCGTTCCGCACGTCCCGGCTCGTCGGGCACCACGTGACCCGCACCGGCGACGCGATCTCGGACGAGCTGCCCACGGGCGAGGTCGTCTCGACCGTCGCCTCGGACGCCTTCCACATCGGCAACGTCATGGAGGTCTTCCCCCGGTTCGTCGGTTCGGTCGTGGCCTTCGTCGTCGTCGCCGTCGTCGTGCTCCAGCAGTCGGTCACCCTCGGGCTCGTCATCCTCGTCGGCCTGCCGCTGACCACCACGGTCCTCGGCCTGCTGGTCAAGCCGCTGCACACCCGTCAGGCGGCGCACCGCGAGGCCTCGGGCCGCCTCACGACCCTCGGCTCGGACACCGTCTCCGGACTGCGCGTGCTGCGCGGCATCGGCGGCGAGGACGTCTTCGCCGCCCGGTACGCCGAGCAGTCCCAACGGGTGCGCACCGCGGGCGTCGGGGTCGCGACCACCTCCGCGATCCTGCACGCCCTCCAGGTGCTGCTGCCCGGCCTCTTCGTGGCCGGCGTCGTCTGGTTCGGCGCGCTGCTCGCCGTGCGGGGCGAGATCACCCCCGGCCAGCTCGTCGCCTTCTTCGGCTACACGGCGTTCCTGGCCGAGCCGCTGCGCGCCGCCACCCAGTTCGTCCAGATGATCACCCGGGCCCGCGTGGGCGCAGGCAAGGTCATCGGCGTGCTCAAGGTCCAGCCGGCGGCCGGCACCCTCGCCGAGTCCGAGGCGGCCGACGAGCGCGCCCCGGCCGCCCCGATCGGGGCACCGGGTGCGGCGTCTGCCGCCGCCACGCCCGGCGCCGCCGCCACTCCCGGCGCCGATGCCGCGTCCGGCGCTGCCGCTGCGCCCGGAGCGGCCACAACCCGCGCCACCACCACCGTGCCGGACGCGAACGCACGCCCCGCGGCCGAGCTCGTCGACGTCACCTCGGGCGTACGGATCCGTCCCGGCCGGACGACCGTAATCGTCTCCGAGGACCCCGACGAGTCGGCGGCCCTGGCCACCCGGCTCGGGCGGTTCGACGACGCGGCAGGCACCGTCACCTACGGCGGCGTCGCGCTGACCGACCTCCCGCTGGCGGAGGTCCGCGACCGGATCGTCGTCGCCGGCGCCACCCCGCAGCTGTTCACCGGCCGGCTGCGCGACGAGCTCGACCTGCGCGACCGGGCCGACGAGGCGGCGCTGTACCGCGCCCTCGAGGCGGCCGACGCCCACGACGTCCTCACCTCCATGCCGGCGGGCCTCGACGGCGAGATCACCGAGAAGGGCCGCTCCCTCTCCGGCGGGCAGCGTCAGCGCGTCGCCCTGGCGCGCGCGCTGCTGACCGAGCCCGAGACGCTCGTGCTCGTCGAGCCGACCAGCGCCGTCGACGCGCACACCGAGGCCCGCATCGCCGCACGGCTGGCCGACCACCGGGCCGGACGGACCACCGTGATCGTCTCCGCGTCGCCGCTGGTCCTCGAGCACGCCGACGAGGTCGTCTTCCTCGACGGCGGTCGCGAGCGCGCCCGCGGGCCGCACCGTGACCTGCTCGCCCGGGCCGCCGGCGGGGAACCCGACGCGGTCGCCTACCACCAGGTCGTCACCCGGCAGGCCGCGGGGTCCGACGAGCCGGCCGCCGAGCCCACCCCCGAGGAGGTCCGCTGATGCTGCTCCCCACCGCGGACGCGCGCACCGTCCGGACCCGCTCCCTGGCCCTGCTGAAGAACTACCGAGGCCAGCTCGCCCGCGTGGTGATCGTGCAGGCCCTGGCCGCCGTCGCCGCCCTGGCCCTGCCGTGGCTGCTCGGCGACCTCGTCGACGCCGTCGCCACCGGCACCACCGTCGCCTTCGTCAACCGGCTGGGGCTCGTCCTCGTCGGGGTGGTGCTCGTCCAGTCCCTGCTCACCCGGTTCGCGCACCGCGACGCCATGATCCTCGGCGAGGAGATCTTCGCCCGGCTCCGGGAGGACTTCCTCGCCACCGTCACCCATCTCCCCCTCTCGACGGTCGAGCGGGCCGGGACCGGTGACCTCATCGGCCGCACGACCAACGACGTCGACCGGATCCAGTGGATGGTGCGCTTCGGTGTGCCCAGGGTGCTGGTCACGAGCTCGACCATCCTGCTGACCGTGGTCGCCGCCCTCCTCGCCTCGCCGGTCACGGCCCTGTCCCTGCTGGTCGGCATCCCGATCATCGTCGTGGCGGTGCGCCGCTACCTGCGCGTCGCAACCCCGGCCTACCTGCGCAACTCCGAGGCCTTCGCCCGGCTGAACGGGGTCCTGACGGAGTCGGTCGAGCACGCCACCACCGTGGACGCGCTCGGCCTCGGCCGCCGTCGCCGGCGGATCACCGACCGGGCCATCGCCGAGGCGTGGGACACCGAGGTCGTCACCCTGCGCATGCGTGTGAGCCTGTTCTTCTGGCTGGGCGTCTCCTTCATGCTGCCGGTCGCGGCGGCCCTGCTGTGGGGTGCGTGGCTCGTCGAGCGCGACGCCGTCACCCTGGGTGCGGTCACCACCATCGCGCTGTACGCGATGCAGGTGCGCCCGCACGTCTCGGAGCTGCTGTTCTGGGTGGACGAGCTGCAGGTCGCCCTGGCCAGCCTGTCCAGGATCTTCGGCGTCAGCCTCGTCGAGCCGGACCGTGCCGCCAGCGGCGCGGCGCCCGACGACGAGCACATCGAGGCGCGGAAGGTGCGCTACGCCTACCGCGCGGGCACCGACGTCCTCCACGACGTCGACCTCGACCTGGTCCCCGGCGAGCGGCTCGCCGTCGTCGGGCCGTCCGGCGCGGGCAAGTCCACGCTGGGCCGGATGCTCGCCGGGATCCACCCGCCCACCGGCGGGTCGGTGACGGTCGGGGAGGTCCCGCTGGTGGATCTGCCGGAGGAGGACCTGCGCTCGCACGTCGCCCTGGTCACGCAGGAGCACCATGTCTTCGTCGGCACGCTGGCGGACAACCTGCGCCTCGCGCGCCCGGCGGCCTCACCCGAGGAGATGCGCCAGGCCCTCGACGCCGTCGACGCGCTCGGCTGGTTCGGCCGGCTCGAGAAGGGCCTCGAGACAGAGGTCGGGTCGGGCGGCACCGAGCTCACGCCGGCGCAGGCCCAGCAGGTCGCGCTGGCCCGGCTGGTGCTGCTCGACCCGCACACGCTGGTGCTGGACGAGGCGACGTCGCTCCTCGACCCGCGCGCCGCCCGGCACCTCGAGCGGTCCCTCTCGGCGGTGCTCGCGGGCCGCACGGTCGTGGCCATCGCCCACCGTCTGCACACCGCGCACGACGCCGACCGGGTCGCCGTCGTCGAGGACGGCCGCATCGTCGAGCTCGGGCCGCACGAGGACCTGGTGGCGGCCGAGGGCGAGTACGCGGCCCTGTGGCACTCCTGGCAGCAGGAGTAGGGGCCGCGACGACGCCGAAGGCGGCCTCCGGTCAGGTCCCGAGGACCTTGAACGCCGTGCTCCACGTGTTCCCGAGCGAGCCCTGCATGGCCATCTGCAGGAACCCGATCGCCTCGACCTCGCGGGCACGCTTGAGCGACCCGGCATCGAGTGCCCGCAGGCCGAGCGACTCGACGAGCTCGGTGACGGTCCGCCGCGCATCGTCGTCGTCGGCGGCAACGAGGACGTCCAGCTTCTGCCCGTCGACCTCCCCGGCGGTCAAGGGACCGGCCAGCGTCGTGTTGAACGCCTTCACGACCGTCGCGTTCCCCAGCCGCTGCTGGATCTCCTGCGCGCCGGAGGAGTCCCCCGGCGGGAGCATGCCGTCGAACGTCTCGACGTCCACCGGGTTCGTGATGTCGACGACGACCTTGCCCGCGAGCTTGTCGCCGAGACCGTCGAGCAGCTCCAGGAGCGGCTGGTAGTAGAGCGTCGGGATCACCAGCTCACCGGTGAGCTCGTCCTCGAGCGACCCGGCCGTGGCGTCGCCGCCGAGCTCGGCCGCGAGCTGCTGGGCCTTCTCCGGGTCCCGGCCCAGGATCTGCACCGTATGGCCGGCCTGGACGGCCCGGGTGGCGATGGCGCGCCCCATGTTTCCGTATCCGACGATCGTGACCTGCATCGACCTCACCCATCCCGTGCCGCATGCCCGGACGTTCCGGAAGCACTTCCATGACAGCACCTTCTCCGCTCACCCGCACCAGTGGCGCGGGAGGGCCGTCAGACCGTCCCGGCGCACGGGCGTCCAACGGTCCTCGCGCTCGGGCCACCCGGCGTCGAGTGCGGGGCGACCCCGGCGGCGCGCTCAAGCGGGGCGACCCCGGCGGCGCGCTCAAGCGGGGCGACCCCGGCGGCGCGCTCAAGCGATCCGGCGTCGTCGCCGCCAGACGGTTCCCGCGTCCTCGCCGTCAGACGATCCCCGCGTCCTCGCGACGACGGGTGGTCTCGTCGCGCACCGAGCGCCACCAGAGCATGAGCGCGAAGCCGCCGAAGATCACCCACTCGACGGCGTAGGCCAGGTTCTGGATGTTCAGCCCGGTCTCCTCAGCCATCCCGGGCGGGGTCGCGTGCGCCAGTCCCGCGGGCGACGTCGCCTCCCGCTCGCCGTCCGCAGTCGTGAACTCCACCAGGTAGCCGCTCCAGGTAGGCCCGCCCCAGAGACTGGCGAGCTCGGCGGAGCTGATCGCCCCGACCGTGCCGTCTCCCAGGTCCGTCGCCACCCCCGCCTCGGAGTCCTTGAGGTAGCCGGTGACCGTCTGCTCACCGGCGGGCGGCTCGAGCGCGTCCGCGACCGTCGCGTCCACCGGGACGGGGTCGCCGTCACCGAGGCTGACGGCGTCGGGCTCGACCCAGCCGCGCAGCACCGGCAGCATCGCCCCGGTGTGCGGGCCCTCGGTGACCCACAGCGCCGTGACGACCAGGACGGCGTCCTGACCGTCGATGGCACGGTCCGGGACGAGGACCTGCTGGTCGGGGTCATAGGTGCCGGTGACCTCCACCGGCACGGCGAGGTGCTCGGCGCGGAACGAGGTCTGGGGGGCGAGGACCTCCCCGATCGGTGCCGGGTCCTGCGCCAGGACGGCGGCGTGCTCGGCCTCGGCCTCGGCGGCGCCACGGGAGGTGGCGCGGTCCAGCTGCCAGGCCCCCAGCCGCACGCATACCAGCGCCGCCACCAGCAGCAGCACGAACAGGCCGACCATCTTCGGGGTGCGGGCGACCCGCCAGAAGTCACCGCGCCCACCGGTCATCCGGTCGGCGCCTCCGCCGGCAGGCCCGCCCGAGGAACCGTCGCCCAGACCACCGTGCCGGCCTTCGTCAGGCGGGTCGCCGGGCCCGCCGGGCCGGCCGGCGTCACCCAGGCCGCCGGGCCCGCCGGGCAGGCCGTCGTCACCCGGGTCGCCGGGCCGGCCGTCGTCGCCCGTGCCACCGGTGTCGCTCTCCCGCACCGGACCGGCCGGCCGACGCTCGTCCACGGACCCCACCCGCCCGGCGGTGCGGTCCGCGACCGGGCGCGGGGCGCTCCCAGGCGTGACCGGGGCCACGGGCTCGCTCACGGGGGTTGGGTCCACGGACCCAGGTTACGTGCCCGCGGATGTGCCCCGCCGTTGTGCACTCGGCCACAAGGCCTTCGCGGCCGGGCTGTCGAGGCAGCCCAGACACGCGCGAACCGGATATTTGTTGGAGACTGACTGCGTCGTTACCGAAGCTCGACCCGGCGCCACCGACACCCGCCGCAACCGGGGCCGCCCGGCCCGCGCAACGCCGTCGGGGCCACCGCGTCGAAGACCGTAGGGAGAGCTGATGACCACCACGACCACTGCCACCGGCGCCTGGCCCAGCCGCGACGACGCCACCTCCGACGAGCTCGACGCCACGACGCTCGAGCACGTCGACGCCTGGTGGCGGGCCGCGAACTACCTCTCGGTCGGGCAGATCTACCTGCTCGACAACCCGCTGCTGCGGACCCCGCTGAGCCGTGACGACGTCAAGCCACGGCTGCTGGGGCACTGGGGCACCACGCCCGGCCTGAACTTCCTCTACGCCCACATGAACCGGGTCATCACCGAGCGCGAGATCTCGGCGATGTACATCACCGGCCCGGGCCACGGCGGCCCCGGTCTGGTCGCCAACACCTACCTCGAGGGCACCTACACCGAGACGTACCCCGACATCACCCAGGACGAGGAGGGCCTGCGCCGGCTCTTCAAGCAGTTCTCCTTCCCGGGCGGCATCCCCTCGCACGTGGCGCCCGAGACCCCCGGCTCGATCCACGAGGGAGGCGAGCTCGGCTACGCCCTCTCGCACGCGTACGGCGCGGCGTTCGACAACCCGGACCTGCTCGTCTTCGCCGTCGTCGGCGACGGCGAGGCCGAGACGGGACCGCTGGCGACCTCGTGGCACTCGAACAAGTTCGTCAACCCCGCCAGGGACGGCGTCGTGCTGCCGGTGCTGCACCTCAACGGGTACAAGATCGCCAACCCCACGGTGCTCGCCCGCATCCCGCAGGAGGAGCTCGCGGACCTGATGCGCGGCTACGGCCACAAGCCGCACTTCTTCTCCGGCGGCTTCGACGACGAGGACCCCGCCGACTTCCACCGGCGCTTCGCCGAGCTGCTCGACACCGTGCTCGACGAGATCGCGGCCATCAAGGCCGAGGCCGCCGGCAACCCGGACATGGACCGGCCGCTGTGGCCGATGATCGTCTTCTCCTCCCCCAAGGGCTGGACCGGGCCGGAGAGCATCGACGGCAAGCAGACCGAGAACCACTGGCGTTCCCACCAGGTCCCGCTGGCCAGCGCCCGGGACACCGACGAGCACCTCGCCGACCTGGAGTCCTGGCTCAAGAGCTACCGCGCGGAGGAGCTCTTCGACGCCACCGGCCGGCTCGAGGCCGAGATCGCCTCCATCGCCCCCGCGGGACACCTGCGCATGAGCGCGAACCCGCACACCAACGGGGGGCTCGTGCTGAAAGACCTGCGCATGCCCGACTGGCGCGACTTCGGCGTCGACGTCGAGACCCCGGGTGCGCCGATGACCGAGGCGACGCGGGTGCTGGGGAAGTTCCTGCGTGAGGTGGTGCGGCTCAACCCGGACAACTTCCGGATCTTCGGGCCGGACGAGACCGCGTCGAACCGGCTGCAGGACGTCTACGAGGTCACCGACAAGCAGTGGAACGCCGAGTACCTGCCCACGGACGCCGACGACCCCCTGGCCCGCGCCGGACGGGTCATGGAGGTCCTCAGCGAGCACCAGTGCCAGGGCTGGCTCGAGGGCTACCTGCTCACCGGTCGGCACGGGCTCATGAACTCCTACGAGGCGTTCATCCACATCGTCGACTCGATGTTCAACCAGCACGCGAAGTGGCTGAAGGTCACCGACGAGCTCGCGTGGCGGCAACCGATCGCCTCGCTCAACTACCTGCTGTCCTCGCACGTGTGGCGCCAGGACCACAACGGCTTCTCCCACCAGGACCCCGGCTTCATCGACCACGTCGTCAACAAGAAGGCGGACATCATCCGGGTGTACCTGCCGCCGGACACCAACACGCTGCTGTCCACGTACGACCACGTGCTGCGCTCGAAGCAGTACGTCAACGTGGTGGTCGCCGGCAAGCAGCCCGCCCCGAACTTCCTCAGTGTCGACGAGGCGCTCAAGCACTGCGCCCGGGGCGTTGGCATCTGGGACTGGGCAGGCACCGAGGTCGACGGCGAGGACCCCGACGTCGTCCTGGCCTGCGCCGGCGACGTCCCCACCCTCGAGACCCTCGCCGCCGCGGACCTGCTGCGCCAGCACATCCCGGACCTGAAGGTCCGCGTGGTCAACGTGGTCGACCTCATGCGCCTGCAGGACGAGAAGGAGCACCCGCACGGGCTCGGGGACCGCAGCTTCGACAACATCTTCACCACCGACAAGCAGGTCATCTTCGCCTACCACGGCTACCCCTGGCTGATCCACCGCCTGACCTACCGCCGCAACGGCCACCCGAACATCCACGTCCGCGGCTTCAAGGAGGAGGGCACGACGACCACACCGTTCGACATGGTCATGCGCAACGACCTCGACCGGTACCACCTCGTCATGGACGTGATCGACCGGGTCCCCGGCCTGGGCCAGCGGTACGCCGGACTCAAGCAGAAGATGATCGACGCCCGGGTCGAGGCCCGGATGTACGCGTTCCAGCACGGGGCGGACATCCCGGTGGTGGCGGACTGGGTGTGGCCCGACGTCGGCGAGACCGGGACCGAGGTCGGCGGACCGAACGCCTCCGCCGTGACCGGCGGGGACAACGAGTAGGACCGCGAGCCCGCCCGGCGGGACAACGAGCGGGACGGCGAGCCCGCCCGGTCGCGCGAGGCGGGCACGACCCGGACGGGTTCCGTAGGGCGGCCGTCTCGGACGGGGTTCCGTAGGGCGGCCGTCTCGGCGGCCGGGGCAGTGCTCCGGCCGCCGGGGGCCCGCCGCCTGGCCCCGGACAACACCCAGCACCCGCCGCGGTGCAGCACGAGAGAGAAGGACAGCGCTGTGGCGCAGAGCATCTACATCGCCTCACCCGAGGGGTACACCGGCAAGTCGACAGTGGCGCTGGGCCTGGTGGACCTCTTCGTCCGCCGGGTCGAACGGGTGGGGGTGTTCCGCCCGGTGAGCCGCAGCGGCGACGAGCGGGACACCGTGGTGGACCTGCTGCTCGGCCAGGGCGGAGTCACCACCAGCTATGAGGACGCCATCGGCGTCACCTACGACGACGTCCACACCGACCCCGAGGCGGCGCTGGCCACGATCGTGGAGAAGTTCCGCGCGGTGGACAGCGCCAACGAGGTCGTCATCGTCGTCGGCTCCGACTACACCGACGTGGCGAGCCCGGCCGAGCTCGCCTTCAACGCCCGGGTCGCCGCGAACCTCGGCGCCCCCGTGCTGCTCGTCGTCTCGGCGGTGGACCGCAGCCCCGCGGAGGTGGAGCAGGTCGCCGAGCTGGCCGCCGTCGAGATCGCCCAGGAGCACGCGACGACGGTCGGGGTGCTCGCCAACCGGTGCGCGCCGGCGCAGCTCGAGGAGGTCCGCGCGGCGCTGACGGCCGAGGGCCGGCCGGGCTGGGTCATGCCGGAGGTGCCGCTGCTGTCCGCACCGGTCGTCCGCGACCTCATGCGGGCCCTGGACGGTGAGCTCATCCACGGCGACGAGGCGCTGCTGGACCGCGAGGCGGAGCACATGCTCGTCTCCGGCATGAACACCGAGCACATCCTCGAGCGCCTCCGCGAGGGGCAGCTGTGCATCGCCGCCGGCGACCGGCCCGAGGTCCTCATCACCCTGATGACCGCGCACGCGTCGGAGACGTTCCCCTCGCTGGCCGGGATCGTCCTCAACGGCGGCTACCGCCCCTCGCCCCAGGTGGTCAAGATGGTCGAGGGCCTCGGACAGCGCCTGCCGGTCATCTCCACCTCGCACGACACGTACGAGTCGGCGCGCATCGTGGCCACCACCCGCGGTCAGGTCTCCCGCGGCACGCAGCGCAAGCGCGACCTCGCCCTCGGCACCTTCGAGCAGCACATCGACGCCGACGCGCTGATGCGGACCCTCGACGTGCCGCGCAGCGAGGTCGTCACGCCGCTGATGTTCGAGTCCCGGCTGCTCGAGCGGGCCCGCGCCGACCGCCAGCACATCGTCCTGCCCGAGGGCGACGACGACCGGATCCTCCGCGCCGCCTCCACCCTGCTGTCCCGTCAGGTCGCCGACCTGACGCTGCTGGGCAACGAGTCGCAGGTCCGCGCCCGCGCCGCCGAGCTGGGGCTGGACCTGGAGGGTGCTCGGGTGCTCGACCCGGCCACCTCCGACCTGACCGAGGAGTTCGCCGCCGAGTACACGCGGCTGCGCGCCCACAAGGGCATGCGGATCGAGCGGGCGCGCGAGATCGTCCGCGACGTCTCCTACTTCGGCACGATGATGGTGCACACGGGCAAGGCCGACGGCATGGTCTCCGGGGCGGCGCACACCACCGCGCACACCATCAAGCCGTCCTTCGAGATCATCAAGACGAAGCCCGGCACCTCGATCGTCTCCTCGGTGTTCTTCATGTGCCTGGCGGACCGGGTCCTGGTCTACGGCGACTGCGCCATCAACCCCGACCCCACCGCCGAGCAGCTGGCCGACATCGCGATCTCCTCCGCCGCCACGGCCGCCCAGTTCGACGTCGACCCGCGCGTCGCGATGCTCTCCTACTCCACCGGCGCGTCGGGCGCGGGTGCCGACGTGGACAAGGTCCGCGCCGCCACCGAGCGCGTGCGGGAGGACCGGTCCGACCTCTTCGTCGAGGGCCCCATCCAGTACGACGCCGCCGTCGACGCCTCGGTCGCCAAGACCAAGCTGCCCGGGTCCGACGTCGCCGGCCGGGCGACCGTGTTCATCTTCCCGGACCTCAACACCGGCAACAACACCTACAAGGCCGTGCAGCGCTCCGCCGGCGCGGTGGCCGTGGGACCGGTGCTGCAGGGTCTGAACAAGCCGGTCAACGACCTCTCCCGCGGCGCGCTGGTCCAGGACATCGTCAACACGGTGGCCATCACCGCCGTGCAGGCCCAGGCCGACAAGGCCGCCGGCGGTGTCCCGGCGCCTCACGCCACGGCCGCCGCCGACAAGGCCGCCGGCAGTGCCCCCGCGCCGGACGCCACGGCCGCCTCCGCCGGCGCCCGGGTACCCGACGTCACCGCCTCCGCCGACAAGGAGATCCGCGCATGAGCAGCACCGTCCTCGTCATCAACTCCGGTTCGTCGTCGATCAAGTACCAGCTCCTCGACCCGGCGGACGGCACGTCGCTGGCCTCCGGGCTGGTCGAGCGGATCGGCGAGTCCGAGGGCCACCTCGAGCACCGGGCGGGCGGCGAGACCGTCGAGCGCAACGACCCGGTCCCCGACCACGGCGAGGGCCTTCGGACCGTCCTCGAGCTCTTCGACACTGTCGGCCCGCAGCTGTCCGACGCCGGGATCGTCGCGGTGGGGCACCGGGTCGTCATGGGCGGGAAGCAGTACGACGGCCCGACGCTCATCGACGAGGACGTCATCGCCACGATCGACCGGCTCTCGCCGCTGGCGCCGCTGCACAACCCGCCGAACCTCGCCGGGATCAAGGTGGCGCGCGAGCTGCTGCCGGACGTGCCGCACGTGGCGGTGTTCGACACGGCGTTCTTCCGGCGCCTGCCCGCCGCGGCCGGGAACTACGCGCTGAACAAGGAGGTCGCCGAGCGGTACCAGGTGTACCGGTACGGCGCGCACGGCACCTCCCACCAGTACGTCTCGGGCCAGGTCGCGAAGCTCGTCGGTGGCGGGGACGACCTGCGCCAGATCGTCCTGCACCTGGGCAACGGCGCGTCGGTCTCGGCGGTGGTCGGCGACCGGGCGGTGGAGACCTCCATGGGCATGACCCCGCTCGAGGGGCTCGTCATGGGCACCCGGACCGGCGACATGGACCCGGCGATCATCTTCCATCTCGCACGCGTCGCCGGGATGGACGTGGACGAGATCGACACCCTCGTGAACAAGAGGTCGGGCCTCAAGGGACTCACCGGGGAGAACGACCTGCGGATGGTCCACCGCATGGCCGACGACGGCAGCGCCGACGCCCGCCTCGCCCTGGACGTCTACGCCCACCGGATCCGCAAGTACATCGGCTCCTACGCGGCGGTCATGGGCGGGCTCGACGCCCTGAGCTTCACCGCCGGCGGTGGCGAGAACGACGCGGTGATGCGGGCCAAGGTCGCGAAAGGCCTGCAGTTCCTCGGCATCGAGGTCGACGAGGAGCGCAACGCGGTGCGCTCCAAGGAGGCCCGAGTGATCTCGCCCGACGGCGCCCGGGTCACCGTCCTGGTCGTCCCGACCAACGAGGAGCTCACGATCGCGCGCCAGGCGGTCTCGCTGCTCTGACCCGGCCCGGCGGTCGCGCTGCTCTGACCGGCATGACTATCCGTGTCCGGGGCTCACCGCGTCCCGGCCGGTTCAGGCTCGCCGCGCCGCTCGGGAACGGACCAACAGCGCCGTGCGGATGAACTTCCCTGCCGATGTGGTCGCTATCGCGACCACATCGGCAGGGAAGTTTGACCCGGCGGTCGGGCTCGAGCCATTCCTCCGGTGCGCGCAGTCGGTCTGCCGGCTGGGTCCGAACTCCGCTCGGCCAGTGCTGGGGTCAGGCCTGCTTCGGGGAGGTCATGGAGCGCACGTCCAGGGCAGCGTCGAGCTGCTCGGGGGTGACCTCGCCGCGCTCGACGTAGCCGAGGTCCTCCACCGCGGCGCGCACCGTGATGCCCTCCTTGACGGAGTGCTTGGCGATCTTGGCCGCCGCCTCGTAGCCGATGAGCCGGTTGAGCGGGGTGACGATCGACGGCGAGGACTCGGCGAGCTCGAGGCAGCGCTCGACGTTCGCGACGAGTCCGTCGACGGTCTTGGTGGCCAGCACCCGCGAGACGTTGCCGACCAGCGTGATGGACTCCAGCAGGTTGCGCGCCATGACCGGCAGCATGACGAGCAGGTCGAAGTTGCCCTGGGCGCCGGCGAACGCGATCGCTGCGTCGTTGCCGATGACCTGGGCCGCCACCATGACGGTGGCCTCGGGGACCACCGGGTTGACCTTGCCGGGCATGATCGACGAGCCCGGCTGCAGGTCGGGCAGCTGCAGCTCGCCGATGCCGGTGCGCGGGCCGGAGCCCATCCACCGCAGGTCGTTGGCGATCTTCGTCAGGGAGACGGCGATGGTGCGCAGCGCGCCCGACATCTCCACCAGCGAGTCCTGGGCGGCCTGAGCCTCGAAGTGGTTCTGCGCCTCCACCAGCGGCAGGCCGGTGTTCTCCGCGATGAGCTCGATGACCCGCTGGGAGAAGCCCGCGGGGGTGTTGATGCCGGTCCCGACGGCGGTACCGCCCAGAGGCAGCTCGGCCAGCCGCGGCAGGGCGGCCTCGACCCGGGCTATCCCGTAGCGGATCTGCGTGGCGTAGCCGGAGAACTCCTGCCCGAGCGTGATCGGGGTGGCGTCCATGAGGTGCGTGCGGCCCGCCTTGACGACGTCCTTCCACTCCTCCGCCTTCGCCTCCAGGGCGCGGGCGAGCACGTCGAGGCCTGGCAGGAGCTCCTCGACGACGGCCTGTGTGGCGGCGATGTGGATCGAGGAGGGGAAGACGTCGTTGGAGGACTGCGAGGCGTTGACGTGGTCGTTGGGGTGCACCGGGCTGCCCAGCCGGGTGCTCGCCAGGTTCGCGACGACCTCGTTGGTGTTCATGTTGGACGAGGTGCCCGAGCCGGTCTGGAACACGTCGATCGGGAAGTGGACGTCGTGCTTGCCGGCGATGACCTCCTCGGCGGCGGCCACGATCGCCTGGGCGACGTCGTCGGCCAGCACCCCGAGCTCGGCGTTGGCCAGGGCGGCGGCGCGCTTGACCTGGCCGAGCGCGGCGATGTGGTGCGACGACAGGCCGCGACCGGAGATGGGGAAGTTCTCGACGGCGCGCTGGGTCTGTGCCGAGTACAGGGCGTCGCGCGGGACGCGCACCTCACCCATCGTGTCGTGCTCGATGCGGAAGTCCTCCGCGCTGCCGGGCTGCTGCTGGGTCACTGCTGCTCCATGCTCTCGTTCGTCCCGGCGCGTCGTAGCACCGGCTGCGTCCATCTTCCCATCCGCCGCGACCGGCCGGCTCGGGCACGTTCCCAAGTCCCGGACGGCCCGGCGCCGTTCAGTCCGAGCGCCCGACGCCGACCCTCCCGGTCCGGGCGCCCGACGGCGAACCCTCCGGTCCGGGCGACGGGAAACCTTCCGCTCCGGGCGCCCGACGACGAACCTTCCGGTCCGAGCCGCCCGACGGCGAACCCTCCGAGTCTGCGCGCGAGCCTCAGGCGTCCAGGTCCTGCGCGAGCAGCTCAGCGAGCTCGTCGAGGACCTTCTCGGCCCCGTCCCCATCGGCCGTGAGCGTGACCTCGTCACCCTGCTCCGCCCCGAGGGTCATCACGGCGAGGATGCTGGCGGCGTCGACGGGGTCGCCGTCGCCCTTGGAGATGGAGACCGGGATCCCGCTGGCGCTGACCGCCTTGACGAAGAGGGCGGCCGGACGGGCGTGGAGCCCGACCTTGGAGGCGATGACGGCGCTGCGCTGGGCCATGACTGTCCTTCCGGAAGCTGTGGGTGACGGGTGCCTGGGCTAGGAGCGCCCGCGGCGGATGCTCAGAACGGGTTGTACGGGGAGACGACGACCTCGACGCGCTGGAACTCCTTGACGTCGGAGTACCCGGTGGTCGCCATGGTGCGGCGCAGGGCGCCGATGAGGTTGACCGTGCCGTCGGCCGTGGAGGAGGGGCCGTGGAGGATCTCGGCGAGGGTGCCGACCGTGCCCACGTGCACCCGCTCGCCGCGAGGCAGCTCGGGATGGTGCGCCTCGGGTCCCCAGTGCCAGCCCCGGCCGGGCGCCTCCGCGGCGCGGGCGAGGGCGGCACCAAGCATGACGGCGTCGGCGCCGCAGGCCACGGCCTTGACGAGGTCGCCGGAGCGCCCCACCCCGCCGTCGGCGATGAGGTGGACGTACCGGCCGCCCGACTCGTCGAGGTAGTCCCGTCGGGCCGCGGCGACGTCCGCGACGGCTGTCGCCATCGGGGCGTGGATGCCGAGGGAGCGACGGGTCGTGTGCGCGGCACCGCCACCGAAGCCGACGAGCACCCCCGCGGCACCGGTGCGCATCAGGTGCAGCGCGGCCGTGTACGTGGCCGCTCCCCCGACGATGACCGGGACGTCGAGCTCGTAGATGAAGCGCTTGAGGTTCAACGGCTCGGCGCGGGAGGAGACGTGCTCGGCGGAGACGGTGGTGCCCCGGATGATGAACAGGTCCACTCCCGCCTCGACGACGGTCCGCCAGTGCTCCTGGGTGCGCTGGGGCGAGAGGCTGCCGGCCACGGTCACGCCCGCCGCCCGGATCTCGTGCAGGCGCTGCGTGATCAGCTCGGGCTTGACTGGCTCCGCGTAGATCTCCTGCATCCGGACCGTGGCCTCACCGGCGGGCAGGGCGGCGATCTCCGCGAGGAGCGGCTCGGCGTCTTCGTAGCGGGTCCACAGCCCCTCGAGGTCGAGGACACCGATGCCGCCGAGCTTGCCGAGCTCTATGGCGGTCGCCGGGCTCATGACCGAGTCCATCGGGGCGGCGAGCACGGGCAGCTCGACGTGATAGGCGTCGATCTGCCAGCTCACCGAGACGTCCTCGGGGTCCCGAGTACGCCGGGAGGGGACGACGGCGACGTCGTCGAAGCTGTAGGCGCGGCGTGCGCGCTTGCCGCGGCCGATCTCGATCTCGTTGCTCACCGTTGCAGGCTACCGGTGCACCGCCCGCCGAGGCTCTCGACGTCCGGCTGCCGTGCCCGTTCTGGCCCCAGGAGGTGCCGTCCGGCGCCACAATGCGGCCGTGCCGACACATCTGGACGAACGTGCGACCGCCGGCCGGGCGGCCGCACTCGTCCTCGCCCTGGCCTGGTCCACCGTGGGGTTCGCGACGACGGACCTGTGGGTGGTCATCCCGCCCGCGCACCCCGACTTCGCCGGCGCGGACGCCATGCTCGAGGCCGGCTGGGGCATCTATCTCAGCTGCCTGGTGGTCGTCCCCCTGCTGGCCCTCATGCTCCGGCCCGGCCTGGGCCGCCCGGCCACCCGCCAGCTGACCGTGGTCACGGCCGCCACGGTGCCCGCCGCGGCGCTCTCGCTCGACGCGACGTTCCTGCTCTTCGGTGCCGCGCTCGCCCTGACCACGCTCGTCCAGGCGGCGACCCTGCGCGGCCGACGTCGTCGGCGACGTCTCGGTCCGGACGAGGTCGCACGGCCCGGTGCCGCGGTCGGAGGGCGACTCACCGCGTGCTGGGCCGCCGTGACGGTCGTGGTCTTTGTCGGCCTGCCGTGGGTGGGGTTCATGCGCACGTCGGGCGAGTTCTACCCCGCCGGGGCACGCAACGGGGCGATCCTGCTCGCCGTCACCGTCGCCGCCGCCTGGCTCCTGCCGGCAGCCGGGGCCGCCGAGGGCCGGGCCCCGAGTCGACCCCTCCAGCTCTCCGTACGCGTCCTGACGGTGCTCGGTGCGGTGCCGTGGTCGGTGTACGCGCTCGAGCTGTCGGCCCACGGCCGCGAGCGCGTCCCGTACCTGACGAACAACATCGACCACTGGCCGGCACAGGCGGCATTCGCGGTGGCACTCGTGGCAGTCCCGACGGCGGCGCTGGCGGGCTGGGGCTCGGTACGCATGGCGACGTGGACCTGCGGTCTCGCCGCGTGCGCGCTCGGCGCCTTCTCGATGCTCTACCCCGACGCCGGCGGCAGCCTCGGCAGCACCTGGGGTGCGGTCGCCCTCGGGTGGGGCGTCGCGCTGGCGCTGACGGGTGCCGTGCGGGCAGTCGGCCGCCGGACCCGGCAGCCCGGGGACAGCGAGCCGGCGGTGCACCTCGCCTGAGGGTCAGTCGCTCTCCGGCAGCCAGACCCGCCCGGTCGGGTCCCGGCGCAGCGTGACCTCGCGGGACCGGTCCCACGGCCGGGCCCAGCCGAGCTCGGCGAGCACGTGGTCGAGCAGGTTGCCCGTCAGTCCCCACACCAACCCGTCCGGCAGACGGAAACCTGCCGTGCGACGGTCGAAGATCCGCACGGTGTAGCGCGTGCCGGGGTCCACGAGCGTGCCGACGTTCACCCGGATCGTGTGCAGCACCTCGCCCGGCTCGACCCGGGTGGCCGCCGCGGCACGATCGGTCCATCCCACCACCGGGGTGACCACGTACCTGGTGATCGGCACCATGACAGGGGCGAGCCGTCCGAGCACCTCGATGTGCTCGGGATGCAGCCCGATCTCCTCGTGGGTCTCCCGGAGGGCGGCGGCGACGTCGTCCTCGCCGTCCTCGAGCCGCCCACCGGGCAGCGCGATCTCGCCCGGGTGGTGGCGCAGCTCCCACGAGCGCTGGACGAGGAACAGGTCCGGCTCCTCGCCACCGTCCGCCGGCGGGCTGAACAGCAGGAGCACGGCCGAGGGGCGGAATCCCCGGGCCACCTCGGCGTCGAACGCGTTCAGCCCGACGAGCGGCCGCGCCGTCCCCTCAAGCACGCGTGAGCAGAGGGCGCGCAGGGCCGCCCGGCGGCCTTCCCAGGTGACCTCCCCCCGCTCGACGGACGTCGCCGCGTCGGCGGGCGTCTCCGCGTCGCTGCTGCCGTCCACTGACTCTCCCTGCCGGTACGCGGCCCGTCACCGCCTCCCTCCCGCATTGGACCACATCCGGCCGCACCGGTTGCCCTGTGGCACACCCGGCCGGGTCCCGCCGGATGTGGGCGGCGGCTGGCACAGTGCTGAGCGGAGAAGGAGGCAATCATGAGCAGCTGGTCCGCCGGGCCGTTGCTCGGCTTCGACACCGAGACGACCGGCGTGGACGTGACCACGGACCGGATCGTCACCGCGGCGCTCGTCCGTCGGGATGCCCGGGGCACGTCGGTGCGCACCTGGATCATCGACCCCGGCGTGGAGATCCCGGCGCCGGCGAGCGCGATCCACGGCATCAGCACCGAGCGCGCCCGGGCCGAGGGCGTGGCGCCGGCTCTCGCCCTGGAGGAGATCGCCGCGCAGCTCGTCGAGGCGCAGCGCGACGGGGTGCCGGTGGTCGCCTTCAACGCGGCCTACGATCTGGCGATCCTCGAGCACGAGCTCGCGCGGCACGGGCTGCCCGGCATGGGCGAACGACTCTCCGGCGACCGCGGGACGGTCCTCGACCCGCTCGTCCTCGACCGGTACGTCGACGGCGCCCGGAAGGGTCCGCGCAAGCTCGTGGACCTGTGCGAGCTCTACCTCGTGCCGACCGGTGATCTCCACACCGCGGAGGTCGACGTCGTCGCGACCCTGGACCTGCTCGCCGCGATGGCCGGGCGCCACCCGCAGCTGTCCGGGTCGACCCCGGCGCAGCTGCACGTCCTCCAGGTGGCCGCGCACGAGGACTGGGTGCGCTCCTACAACCGCTGGCGCGCCCGCCGGGGGCTGCCCTGGCCGGGCGACGACCAGGGGTGGCCGACGCCCTCCCGCCCGTCACGCCGCACCCGCCTCGTCCGTCGCGCGACCTGGTACCTCGACGTGGTGCGTGGCCTCCCCCGCCGCCTGGTGCGACGGCTTCGGCGCCCGGGCGAGAACGAGGCCGGCGCCGTCTCCCGGCGGGAGCCTCAGCGCCGAGAGCTGTAGTTCGGCGCCTCCGCCGTCATCTGGATGTCGTGGGGGTGGGACTCCTTGAGCCCGGCCGGCGTGATGCGCACGAACTTGCCCCGCTGCTGCAGCTCCGGGATGGTCCGGGCGCCGACGTAGAACATCGACTGGTGCAGCCCACCGGTGAGCTGGTACGCGACGGCGGACAGCGGTCCCCGGTACGGCACCTGCCCCTCGATGCCCTCGGGGACGATCTTGTCGTCGGTGTCGACGTCGGCCTGGAAGTAGCGGTCCTTGGAGTACGAGACCCGGCCGCGGGAGGCCATCGCGCCGAGCGAGCCCATCCCGCGGTAGTGCTTGTACTGCTTGCCGTTGACGAAGACGAGCTCGCCAGGCGACTCCTCGCAGCCGGCCAGGAGCGAGCCGAGCATCACGGTGTCGGCACCGGCCACGAGCGCCTTGGCGATGTCGCCGGAGTACTGCAGACCGCCGTCGGCGATGAGCGGGACACCGGCCGGCTTGCAGGCCTGCGCGGCCAGGTGGACCGCCGTCACCTGCGGCACGCCGACCCCCGCGACGACCCGGGTCGTGCAGATCGAGCCAGGTCCGACACCGACCTTGACCGCGTCCACCCCGGCGTCGACGAGCGCCTGGGCGCCCTCGCGGGTGGCGACGTTGCCGCCGATGATCTGGACACCGGCGAACGCCTTGTCCTTCTTCATCCTGGTGATCATCTCGAGGAGCATCCGCGCCTCACCGTTGGCGGTGTCGGCGACGAGGACGTCGGCGCCTGCCTCGGCCAGGGCCGTGGCCCGGTCCCAGGCGTCGCCCCAGTAGCCGATGGCCGCCCCGACGAGCAGGCGACCCTCGGCGTCCTTGGTGGCGTGGGGGTACTGCTCGGTCTTGACGAAGTCCTTGACCGTGATGAGGCCCCGCAGCTTGCCCGCCGCGTCCACCAGGGGCAGCTTCTCGATCTTGTGCTTGGCCAGCAGCGTCGCGGCGTCGTCGGAGCTGATGCCCACCGGGCCGGTGACCAGCGGCATGGGGGTCATGGCCTCGCGCACCCGGCGCGTGGCGAACTCCCCGCCCGGGATGAAGCGCAGGTCGCGGTTGGTGATGATGCCGAGCAGCACGTCGTCCGCGTCCACGACCGGCAGGCCGGAGACCCGGTACTGCCCGCACAGCGCGTCGAGCTCGGCCAGGGTGGCGTCCGGCCCGATCGTCACCGGGTCGGTGACCATGCCGGACTCGGAACGCTTCACCACGGTGACCTGCTGGGCCTGGTCCTCGATGGAGAGGTTGCGGTGCAGGATCCCGATGCCGCCCTGCCGCGCCATGGCGATGGCCATGCGGGCCTCGGTGACCGTGTCCATCGCGGCCGAGATCAGCGGTACGCGCACGGAGATCTCGCGCGTGAGCCGGGCGGTGGTGTCCACCTCCGACGGGATCACGTCGGTCGCGCCGGGCAGGAGGAGGACGTCGTCGTAGGTCAGACCTACGAGGGAGAACGGGTCAGCGGCGGGGGCATTCGTCTCGGTCACCCGGCGATAGTACGTCGGCCGTCGGGCCGGTGGCAGGGCGGTCCTCGTCACACGTGACCGGCCCCACAAGGCCCACGTGACCGGCCGCACAAGGCCCACGTGACCGGCTCCACAAGGCACTCGGCGACCGGCCGTACGGGGCACGCGTACCCGGCCACACGGCCACAGGAGCCCGGCCACACGAGCACACGAGCACACGAGCACACGAGAGTCACACGCGAGCCCGCAGGGCCGGGGCGACGCCGGTCAGGCCTGCATGACCTCGGCGATCTCCTCGACCGCAGCGCCGGGCGTACGTACGCGGTGCACGTTCGGCAGCCACAGGCTGGGGGCGTCGGCGCCGAGGAGGAACACCTCGACGTCACCACGCCCAGAGACCGCGCGCACGATGTCCTCGACCCCGGGTGGGCTGCCGAGGACGGCCAGCACGCGGGCGTGCCGTTCGCGCAACGACTGCAGGACCTGGTCGACGCCGCCTGCCTTCTCGGCCCTGAGCACCCGTGAGGGCACTCCCCGCTCGGCGAGGCCCCCGCCGATGACATGGGCCCGCAGCCGGCGCTCGGCACCCGCGCACAGCAGCACGATCGGCCCGTTCGGGAGAGTCTCGCCGCCTCCTGAGCCGCGGAGACGGCTCACGGTGAGGTCCCGGACGGCGCCGAGGACCGCGGCCGTGACGACGGCCTCGGGGTCGACGCCGGGACGGTCGGAGCGCTCACGCTGACGCAGCATGGCCAGGGCAGGCTTCGCGACGGCGGTCCAGGCCTTCACGATGCCCTGGTCGCGCACCTCCTGGTCGAGCATCCGCTGGACCCTGGGCAGGTCGGGCTCCACCGCCGCGGCGGCGAGGGAGAGCGGGTCCACGAGGAGCCGTTCGCCGTGGTCGGCCTGCTGCTGGCCGCGCTGGACGCCGTCGGTCGGCAGCTGCACGACCTGCCCCTCGGGGTCGGCGCTGGCGGCGGCGCGGGCGGCGTCGGCCGGCGCCACGCCCTGGAGGGTGAGGTGGCGCATCCGCTCCAGACGCGCCACGTCGTCGGGCGTGTAGCGACGGTGGCTGCCGGCCTCGTGGGAGGTCGGGCCGAGCCCGTAGCGACGGTCCCACGTCCGCAGGGTCGAGGCGGCGACGCCGAGGCGTGAGGCGACGGCGGCGACCGTCAGCGGCGCACCGCCACCACCGCCGTGCGGCCGGCCTGCGCCCTCTCGTGCCGTCGGAACTGCCCGTGGCCAGTGGTTCCCGGCGTCGCCCGACCGTCCCGCTGCCCCGTCGTCGGTCGCGGACGGTCCGGCTCCGCGATCCGTCATCATGAATCGATCTTGACGCGAACGGTCCCCTACTGCCACTTAGGCGCGCCCGAGATTCCGCGCAGCATCGTTTCTGAATCAGTTTCGACAGGGTCTTGAACAAGTTGTGCATCGGTTGCTAGGTTGTGCAGCAGCAGCGGCGATCACGCCCTCGACGGATGTACGACGGAAGGAACGGACTGATGGCTGAGCTCTCGAGGCTTCCCGGCCCGGTGATGGACCTGTGGGAGTGGCAGTACGAGGGGGCGTGCCGCGAGGCGGACCCCAACCTCTTCTTCCACCCCGAGGGTGAGCGCGGCGGGACCCGTCGCCGCCGCGACGAGGCCGCCAAGGCCGTGTGCGCCACCTGCCCGGTGATCGAGCAGTGCCGCTCGCACGCGCTCGCCGTGCGTGAGCCGTACGGCGTCTGGGGTGGCCTCAGCGAGGACGACCGCCAGGCGATCCTCGCCCGCCCTGCCCGCCGCGCGTCCTGACGGCCGCCCGGGCATGAACGCGGCCTGGGCGTGAACGCGGCCCACGTACGAACGCCGCCCAGGCGTGAACGCGGCCCCGGTATGAACGCCGCCCAGGCATGAACGAAGCCCCGACCCTCACGAGGAGGGCCGGGGCTTCGTCTGTCAGCTGGTCGCTGATGTTCAGCTAGTCGCTGATCACTTGTCCACGACGGCGAGGATGTCGCGCGCGGAGAGGATCAGGTAGTCCTCACCGGCGTACTTCACCTCGGTGCCGCCGTACTTGCTGTAGATGACGACGTCGCCCACGGCGACGTCCAGCGGAACCCGGTTGCCGTTGTCGTCGACGCGGCCCGGACCGATCGCCAGGACGGTGCCCTCCTGGGGCTTCTCCTTGGCGGTGTCCGGGATGACGAGACCAGAAGCCGTGGTCTGCTCGGCCTCGAGGGTCTGCACGACGATACGGTCCTCGAGCGGCTTGATGGAGACCGACACTGCGGACCTCCCCTTCGCATGAGTGATGGGACAGATAAGGGTGCGCCACCTTCGCCGGCACGCCCGCCGTCGCGGGGGTCGGACGCTCCGTCTCCGGTACGCGCAGCCGCGACCCCGTAGGGGCCGCGCCCGGGATCAATCTAGGCCCGCGTTAGCACTCGGTCAAGGTGAGTGCCAACGTGTTGCCGCCAGCGCCGGCGGTCGGACACGGTGCTCGGGTGGCAGGATCGAGCGGTGGACCCCGCCTCGCTCGCCAAGCTGCTCGCCCCGGAGGGTTGGGCGCTGCTGAACCAGCTGCCGCCCTACTCGGAGGAGGCGGCACTACGTCTCTCCGCCGGCCTCAGGGACCGGGGCGTCGAACCGGACCTCGTGGCGGCGGCGCTCACCCAGTCACGCCTGCGCGCCCGTGCGGCGGCGAAGTTCGGTGACTTCGCCGCGGGGATGCTGTTCACCCCGGCCGGTCTCGAGCAGGCGACCCGGCTGTCCGTCGCGGCCCACCACGCCCGGCGCTATGCCGACGCCGGGGCGGCCCTGGTCGCCGACCTCGGCTCGGGGCTGGGCGGGGACGCGATGGCGCTGTCGGCCCTGGGAGTGCCGGTGCTCGCCGTCGAGGCCGACGAGACGACGGCGGCCCTGGCCACCGTCAACCTCCGGCACTTCCCCACGGCGAGCGTCCGTCACGCCGACGCCCTCGAGCTCGATCTCGCCGCGGAAGGTGTCGACGCCGTCTTCGCCGACCCCGCCCGCCGCACCAGGGGCGGACGTCGCGTGTTCGAGCCCGGCGACTGGTCCCCGCCGCTGGACGCCGTCCTCGGGCTGCGCACCACGGTGCCGGCCCTGGGCATGAAGGTCGCCCCCGGCATCCCGTACTCCTTCCTCCCGCCGGACGCCCACGCCCAGTGGGTCAGCGTGGCGGGCGACGTCGTCGAGGCCGGCCTGTGGTTCGGCCCGCTGGCGCCCGAGGGCCCGGGACGATCGGCCCTTGTGCTCTCGACCGACGGCCCGCACGTGCTGTCCGAGTCCGCCGCGCTGAGCGGCACGCCCGCGGCCGCACCGGACGCCCCGGCCCGCGCCGGGACCGTGCGGCCGGTCGGCAGCTACCTCTACGAGCCCGACGGTGCCGTCATCCGGTCCGGGCTCGTCGCGCGCACGGCCGAGGACCTCGACGCCGGTCTCCTCAGCGAGGACATCGCCTACCTGACCGCCGACCGGCTCGTCGAGACGCCCTTCGCGACGCCGTACCGGGTGCTGGACCACTTCGTCTTCAGCCTCAAGCGGCTGCGCGCCTACCTTCGCGAGCGGGACGTCGGGCCGGTCACGATCAAGAAGCGCGGCACGGCCGTCGAGCCCGAGCAGCTGCGTCGCCAGCTCGCGCTGAAGGGGTCCGCGAGCGCGACGATCGTGCTCACCCGGATCGCCGGACGCCAGAGCGTGCTGGTCGTCGAACCGGTCGCTCCGTAGCCCGAACCCGTCCGGCGTCGACGGCGACGGCCGGACCCGGGCCGGAGCCCGCGGACCGCGGGCCCTGCCAACGTACCCAGACCCGTCGTCGGACCCCGCGGGACGGGCGTCGCGCAGGGCCTGGCGAGGCGGCAGACTGTGGCACGTGGACATTCCCTTCGCTCGTTCCGAGCGGTCGTCGGTCGGCATCGAGTGGGAGCTCCAGCTCGTCGACGCGGACTCCGGCGACCTGCGTCAGGCGGCCACCACCGTGCTCGAGCGCATCGCCCCGACCGACGGGTCGCAGCATCCCCACGTCCACCCCGAGCTGCTCGTCAACACCGTCGAGGTCGTCTCCGGGGTGTGCCGCACGGTCGCCGGTGCCGGCGCGGACCTGCAGCGGGCCATCGAAGAGCTCCGGCCCGTCACCGACGCGCTGCGGATCGAGCTGGCCAGCGCCGGCACCCACCCGTTCGCGAGCCCGGCGTTCCAGAAGGTCACCAACAAGGAGCGCTACGCCACCCTGATCGACCGGACGCGGTGGTGGGGCCGCCAGATGCTGCTGTACGGGGTCCACGTGCACGTGGGCATCGAGGACCGGGCGAAGGTGCTGCCGATCATGCAGGCGCTGCTCACCCGGTTCGGGCACCTGCAGTCCCTGGCCGCCTCGTCGCCGTTCTGGGGCGGCGAGGACACCGGCTACGCCTCCAACCGGGCGATGATGTTCCAGCAGCTGCCCACCGCCGGCGTGCCCTACCAGTTCGACAGGTGGTCCGAGCTCGAGCGCTACGTCGACGACATGACGCGCACGGGCGTCATCGACACCTTCAGCGAGATCCGCTGGGACATCCGCCCCTCCCCCGCGCTCGGGACCGTCGAGGTGCGCGTGTGCGACGCCGCGACCAACCTCCAGGAGCTGCTGGCGCTCTCGGCCCTCACCCACTGCCTGGTGGAGCACTACTCCTCCATGCTCGACGCCGGCGAGGAGCTGCCGACCGCCCCGCGCTGGTTCGTCATGGAGAACAAGTGGCGGTCCGCCCGATACGGCATGGACGCGATCCTCATCCTCGACGAGGCCGGCGAGGAGGAGCTCGTCACCGACACGGTCGCCAAGATGCTGGTCGAGCTCGAGCCCGTCGCCGATCGGCTGGGCTGCACCGCCGAGCTCGCCCTGGTGCAGGACATCCTCGACCACGGCGCGTCCTACCAGCGCCAGCTCCGGGTGGCGGAGCGCGGCGACCTGGACGCCGTCGTGGCGTCACTGGTGGCGGAGATGCGCGCGGGCCACCCGCTCTGACCGGGATACCGCCCGGGTCCCCCCAGGGCCCACCGACGCCGGCCGCTGGTGAACCACGCGCGCAGGGGATACAACTGCTGCTCGTGAGCGACGATCCCGATCTGATCCGCGTCGAGGGCGCCGAGCGCGCCTACCGACGCAGCCGCATCCTCGTCGTCCTCCTCATCCCCATCGCGATGGCGCTCGTCGCGGTGTCCTCGATCAACGTGGCGCTGCCGTCGATCTCCCAGACGCTCGGCGCCACCGACACCGACCTGCAGTGGGTCCTCTCCGGTTACGCCCTGACCTTCGGCATCAGCCTCGTGCCCGCGGGACGGGCCGGGGACGTGCTCGGCCGCGGACGGCTCTTCGTCATCGGGCTCCTCGTGTTCTCGCTCGCCTCGCTCGCGTGCGGGCTCGCGCCGGACCCGCAGGTCCTCAACGTCTCCCGGTTCGTCCAGGGCGTGGGGGCCGGGCTGTACAACCCGCAGACGATGGGCATGATCCAGCAGTACTGGCGCGGCATGGAGCGGGCCCGGGCGTTCGCGCTCTTCGGCACCGTCGTCGCCGTGTCGGTCGCCGTCGGACCGCTCCTCGCCGGGTCCGTCATCGAGGTGCTCGGGCCCGAGGTCGGCTGGCGCGCGACCTTCTTCATCAACTTCCCGGCCGGGCTCCTCGGCTGCGCGCTGGCCCTGCGGTGGTTCCCGTTCGAGACGGAGCGTCGTCGCCGCGCCGCGAAGCAGGCGGCCATGGAGGCTCGGCGAACGGGTACCCCGGCGCTGCTGCGCGAGAGGATCGACCTGGACCCGGTCGGTGCCGTCCTCCTGGCCCTCGCCGTGCTCTGCGTGATGCTGCCGTTCATGTCCGACGGCGGTGGCCTCGTCTGGCTGCTGCTCGCGGCCGGCGTCGCGCTGCTCGTCCTGTGGGTCCGGTGGGAGCGCCTCTACCGCCGGCGCGGACGCGCGCCCATGGTGGACCTGACCCTGTTCTCGTTCCCGTCGTTCTCGCACGGCACAGCAGTCGCCGGGTCGTTCTTCCTCGGCTCGACCTCGATCTTCGTCGTGGTGGCGATCTACATGCAGAACGGGCTCGGTGCGAGCGCGCTGGAGACGGGGCTGATCGGTCTGCCGAACGCCGTCGTCTCGGCCTTCGCCTCGATCCGGGCCGGACGGCACGCCCTGACCCGGGGCCGCACCATCGTGATCAGGTCGTTGTGCTTCGTCCTCGTCGGGCTCGCGCTCAGCGTGGTCGTCGCGGTCCTGATCGAGCGGTACGGCATCGCCTTCTGGTGGCTGGCCCTGCCGCTCATGCTCTGCGGGGTCGGGCAGGGAGGCCTCGGCTCGGCCAACCAGACCCTCTCCCTGGAGGACGTGCCGACCCGGTACGGCGGCACCGCCGGAGGCGTGAAGTCGACTGCCGAGCGCATCGGCACCGCGATCGGCAACGCCATGATCACCGGCGTGTTCTTCGCGGTCGTCGGCGCTGACGCCTGGCAAGCAGGGTTCGCTGCGGGCTTCGCCGCGGTGGCGGTCTGCCTGCTGCTCTCGCTGGCCATCGCCCTGCGCGACCGGCGGGTCTCCGGCGAGGGACGCGCCGTGGTCTCCGTCAGCTGACGGTCCTCCTCGGCAGACGGGCTCGGCAGACGGGCTCGGCAGACGGGCTCGGCAGGGCTCGGCAGGGCTCGGCAGACGGGGCTCGGCAGGGCTCGGCCGAGGGGCTCGGCAGCCGTGGCCGGCGACCCGCGCGTCCGCATGTCGCGAATGCCTGCTAGTTGGCATTACCGAGTACTCGGTATACCTTGTCCTTGTGATCCCCGTCCCGGTGCGTGACCCGCAGCTCCTCAAGGGGGTGCTGCCGATGCTGGTCGTCGCGCTGCTGCGCGAGCAGGACTCGTACGGCTACGAGCTCGTCACCCGCCTCCAGGACTCCGGGCTCACCGACATCGCCGCCGGCTCGGTCTATCCGGTCCTCACCCGCCTGGAGAAGGAGGGGCTGCTCGAGTCCTACCTCGTCAGCTCCAGCGCCGGCCCGGCCCGCAAGTACTACACCCCCACCCACGCCGGTCTGGACCACCTCACGGCCCAGCGGCGCGGCTGGCAGACGCTGAAGGACGTCGTCGCCGTCGTCCTCACCCACTCCCCCAAGGAGACCCGCCGATGAACAGGCTCCCCGTCCGCGACGTCGTGCGCCGCGAGGCCTTCCTGGCCCGCCTGTCGCTGTGGCTGGACGACTACCCCGCCCGGGAGCAGAAGTCGCTCCTCGCCCAGCTGCGCGGCGAGCTGGACCTCGCCGCCGCGGACAGCTCCATGAGGTCGGCGGTCTCGGCCATGGGAAGCCCCCGCGAGCTCGCGCGCGAGTACCGGGCGACGCTGCCCGCGGGCCGGCCCCGGTGGGCAGCCGGTGGCTTCTGGGTGAGCATCGGGCTGATCGTCTGGCTGGTCCTCTTCGTGACCTTCGTCGCCGCCCTCCTCCAGGTCGCCGCGGCCGGCGGCCCGGACGGTGTCACGGCGCAGCTGCTGTGGGCTGAGGTCACCGCCGTCGACACCCCGGAAGAGATCTCGCTCGTGGTGAGCGGGACGTGGGTGGGGCTGGCGCTCCTCGCCGTCGTCTTCCTCGTCGGCTCCCGGGCCTGGCGGGTGCTGCGCCGCCGCGACCGCGCGGACGCAGCAGTCTGACCTTGCACGCCGTGACCACGATGCAGGCGGTGCAGCAGCTTCTCGGCCGGTCAGGCGGCAGCCGATCCCCTGGGATAGCCGGCGCCGGCCCATCAGCCGGCTCCCGGAACGATGCCTCTCCCGCGGTGCGGTGCCCGGTCAGGCGACCCGCCGTCCCTCAGGCCTGGACGAGGGTGAGCGGCATCGCCGAGTCGGTCGGCAGGTCGAGCTGCGACGGCGCGGCCCCGGAGCGCACGAGCGCCGAGCCGAGCGCGGCGATCATCGCGCCGTTGTCCGTGCAGTAGCGGATCGGCGGGATCCGCACGGTCACGCCCTGCTCCTGCGCCCGCTCCGCGGCGAGCTCGCGCAGACGGGAGTTGGCCGAGAAGCCACCGCCGATCACCAGGGTGTCGCACCCGTGCGTGCGGCAGGCGGCCAGCGCCTTGGTCACGAGCACGTCGGCCACCGCCTCGGAGAAGCCGGCCGCGACGTCCGCCGCAGGCACCTCCTCGCCGCGGTCGGCGAAGGCCTCGACGTAGCGCGCCACAGCCGTCTTGAGCCCGGAGAAGGAGAAGTCGTAGGGGTGCCGCGCCTTGTCCTTGCCGGCGGTCAGGCCGCGTGGGAAGCGGATGGCGCTCGGGTCCCCGGTCCGCGCCAGGCGGTCCACGTGGGGACCACCGGGGTACGGCAGCCCGAGCAGCCGGCCGACCTTGTCGAAGGCCTCGCCGGCGGCGTCGTCGAGCGTCTGGCCGAGCTCGACCACGCCGGTGGCGATGTCGTCGACGAGCAGGAGGGAGGTGTGCCCCCCAGAGACGACGAGCGCGACGAAGCGCTCGGGGAAGGCGCCGTGCACGAGCTCGTCGACGGCGGCGTGCCCGATGACGTGGTTGACGCCGTACAGCGGTCGGCCGGTAGCAAGTGCCAGGGACTTCGCCCCGGCGACGCCCACGGTCAGCGAGCCGACCAGCCCGGGGCCGGCGGTCACGGCGATCGCGTCGACGTCGCCGAGGTCCACGTCGGCGGCCGCCAGCGCGGCGTCGATGGTCGGCACGAAGGCCTCGAGGTGGGCGCGGGAGGCCACCTCGGGCACGATGCCGCCGTACCTGGCGTGCTCGTCCATCGACGAGGCGGTGACGTCGGCGAGCAGCTCACGGCCGCGCACGAGCGCCACGCCGGTCTCGTCGCAGGAGGTCTCGATGCCCAGGATGAGGGGTTCGCTCACGGTCCCAGGGTAGTCGGCGTGCGACCGCGACCTGTCCACGGACGGGGCGGCGCAGGCCGCAGCGAGGGTGCCCCGCCGACGGTGCAGCCGCACCGGCCGTCACAGCGAGGGGTCCCCGAGGGACGCCGCAGGCCCCGGTCGCGGACCGGGGCCTGCGCCGTCGTCGAGGCCTACTTGTTGCGGACCAGGGCGTGCCCGAGGTCGGCGTTGAGGGTGCCGATGACGTCGAGCGGGATCTCCTTGGGGCACACCGCCGAGCACTCGCCGATGTTCGTGCAGCCGCCGAAGCCCTCGACGTCGTGCTGGTGGAGCATGTTGACCACCCGGGCCTCGCGCTCGGGCTGTCCCTGCGGCAGCAGCCCGAGGTGGGTCACCTTCGCGGCGGTGAAGAGCATCGCGGAGGCGTTCGGGCAGGCGGCGACGCAGGCCCCGCAGCCGATGCAGGCGGCGGCCTCGAAGGCCCGGTCGGCGTCGGCCTTCGGCACCGGGGTGGCATGCGCGTCCGGGGCCGCACCGGTGTTGACCGAGATGTAGCCGCCGGCCTGGATGATGCGGTCGAACGCGGACCGGTCCACGACGAGGTCCTTGATCACCGGGAACGCCGAGGCACGCCAGGGCTCGAGGGTGATGGTGTCGCCGTCCTTGAAGGACCGCATGTGGAGCTGGCAGGTGGTGGTGCGCTCGGGACCGTGCGCCACACCGTTGATGACGATGCCGCACATGCCGCAGATGCCCTCGCGGCAGTCGGAGTCGAAGGCCACCGGGTCCTCGCCGCGCTCGGTGAGCTGCTCGTTGAGGACGTCGAGCATCTCGAGGAACGACATGTCCTCGGAGAGGCCGACCAGCTCGTAGGCGACCAGCCGGGCCTCGTCGTTCGGGCCGGCCTGGCGCATGACGTTGAGGGTGATCTTCACTTGTAGCTCCGCTGCTTCATCTCGACGTACTCGTACTGCAGGTCTTCCTTGTGCAGGACCGGGGCCTCGTCGCCGCCGTACTCCCAGGCCGCCACGTAGGCGAACTCGTCGTCGTGGCGCAGCGCCTCGCCGTCCTCCGTCTGCGACTCCGCCCGGAAGTGGCCACCGGCCGACTCGCGACGGTGCAGGGCGTCGATGCACATCAGCTCGGCGAGCTCGAAGAAGTCGGCGACCCGCCCGGCCCGCTCGAGGGCCTGGTTGAGCTCGTCGGCCTCGCCCAGGACCCTCACGTCGCGCCAGAACTCGTCACGCAGCTCGCGGATCTTGCCGATCGCGTACCGCAGCCCCTCCTCCGTGCGCTCCATGCCGCAGTACTCCCACATGATGTGGCCGAGCTCCTTGTGGAAGGAGTCCACCGACCGGGAGCCGTTGGCGGCCAGGAAGTGCTGGATGCGCGCGCGGACCGCCTGCTCGGCCTCGACGACCGCCGGGTGGTCGGCGGGCACCTTCTCGAACGGGGCGTCGGCGAGGTAGTCGTTGATCGTGTTCGGGAGAACGAAGTAGCCGTCCGCGAGGCCCTGCATGAGCGCCGAGGCGCCCAGGCGGTTGCCGCCGTGGTCGGAGAAGTTCGCCTCGCCCGCCACGAACAGGCCGGGGAGGGAGGACTGCAGGTCGTAGTCCACCCACAGGCCGCCCATCGTGTAGTGCACGGCGGGGTAGATGCGCATCGGCACCTCGTACGGGTTCTCGCCGGTGATGCGCTCGTACATGTCGAACAGGTTGCCGTACTTCGCGGCGACGGCGGCGCGCCCCATCCGGGCGGTGGCCTCGGCGAAGTCGAGGTACACGCCGCGGCGGACGCCGTCGACCTCGGGGCCGACGCCGCGGCCCTCGTCGCAGACGTTCTTGGCCTGGCGGGACGCGATGTCGCGGGGGACGAGGTTGCCGAAGGCCGGGTACTTGCGCTCGAGGTAGTAGTCGCGGGCCGCCTCGGGGATCTCGCGGGGGTCCTTCGTGCAGTCCGCCGGGTCCTTGGGCACCCAGATGCGCCCGTCGTTGCGCAGCGACTCGCTCATCAGGGTCAGCTTCGACTGGTGGGCGCCGCTCTGGGGGATGCAGGTCGGGTGGATCTGCGTGTAGCAGGGGTTGCCGAAGTAGGCGCCCTTGCGGTGCGCACGCCACGTGGCCGTGACGTTGGAGCCCATGGCGTTGGTGGAGAGGTAGAAGACGTTGCCGTAGCCGCCGGTGGCCAGCACGACGACGTCGGCCAGGTGGGTCTCGATCTCCCCGGTGACCATGTCGCGCACGATGATGCCGCGGGCCTTGCCGTCGACGACGACGATCTCGAGCATCTCGTGGCGGGCGTGCGTCGTGACGGTGCCGGCGGCGACCTGTCGCTCGAGCGCCTGGTAGGCGCCGATGAGGAGCTGCTGGCCGGTCTGGCCGCGGGCGTAGAAGGTGCGGGACACCTGGACGCCACCGAAGGAGCGGTTGTCGAGCAGGCCGCCGTACTCGCGGGCGAAGGGGACGCCCTGCGCGACGGCCTGGTCGATGATGTTCGTGCTGACCTCGGCCAGGCGGTAGACGTTCGACTCCCGCGAGCGGAAGTCACCGCCCTTGACGGTGTCGTAGAACAGCCGGTAGGTCGAGTCGCCGTCGTTCTTGTAGTTCTTCGCGGCGTTGATGCCGCCCTGGGCCGCGATGGAGTGCGCCCGCCGCGGCGAGTCCTGGTAGAAGAACGCGTCCACGTTGTACCCGGCCTCGCCGAGGGTGGCGGCGGCCGAGGAGCCCGCCAGGCCCGTCCCGACGACGATGATCCGCATCTTGCGACGGTTGGCGGGGTTCACCAGACGGGCGTTGAACTGGCGCTTCTCCCAGCGCTCGGACAGCGGGCCGTCGGGGGCCTTGGTGTCGGCGACCGGGGCGCCCTCGCGGTACAGACCCGCGACCAGCTCGTCGGTCTTGGGCTCGGTCGTGGATGTCATCGATTCTTCTTCCTCAGTTCACGAAGCCGAGCAGGATGGCCGTCGGGGGCAGCATGAACCCGACCAGGAGCGCGGCCGCGACCAGGTAGGCGGCGACGTTGATGGCGCGCTGGCGGGTGCGGTCCGAGGCGCCCAGGGTCTGCAGCGAGCTCCACACGCCGTGGCGCACGTGCATCGTCAGCGCCACGATGGCGATCAGGTAGGCGACGTAGACGTACCAGTGCTGGAACGCCACCACGAGACGCTCGTAGGGGCTGTCGAAGCTGCCGCCCACCTCGATCGTCATGGTCGTGAACTGCAGGATGTGGAAGACCACGAAGGCGAGGACGATCACGCCGCCCCACCGCATGGTGCGCGCGGAGTAGGTCTGCACGAGCCGCTTGTGCTGGACGTAACGGTGGCCGCGCGCCTTCTTGGCCCGCGACCAGAGCGCGAACGCCGAGCCCGCGTGCACGACGAGCGCCACCACGAGCACCACCCGCTGGATCCAGAGGAACCCGCCGTGCGGGAGGTAGGGGTAGAGGAGCTCGCGCAGGCTGTGCGCGTACCCGTCGAACGCCTCCTGGCCGGAGAAGGCCTTGAGGTTGCCGTACATGTGCGCGAGCACGAACAGGACGAAGAGGATGCCCGTGATCGCCATGGCCCACTTGAGGGCGACAGTGGTGTAGCTCGCGCGGCGTGGCTTCGTCGGCACAGGGGTCGTGACCATGGTCTCGATCGTACCGAGTCCTGCCTCACACCATCGCACCGTCTCGACCGTCAGGCGACATTCTGTTCGCTCAGCGACCGTCCTCACCGTGGACGAACACTCTTCTGCTGGTTCCTCTGTGGGGGACCTCACCGAGGCTGCGGGATGTGTTCGGCCCGCGGACGGGTTTGACCTTGACGTGACCCAGACCGATCTCGCAGCCCCCACCCGCCTCGACGCCGCGTCGCTGGACCTGCTCTTTGCCGGCGCACGCACGACGAACACGTTCACGCCCGAGCCGGTGGACCCGGACGTGGTGCACCGCGCCTACGACCAGCTCCGCTGGGCCCCGACGTCGATGAACATCCAGCCGCTGCGGCTGACCGCGCTCGTGAGCCGGGCCGCCCGGGAGTCGGTCGTGGCGCACCTGGGCCCACGAAACCAGGCGAAGACGCTGGCCGCGCCGCTGAGCGTCGTGGCCGCCTACGACCCGGCCTTCCACACCCACCTCGACGTGCTCGCACCGCACCGCGAGGGCCTGCGCGAGCAGCTGGAGGGCCAGCCGGAGCGCCGCGACGCGATGGCCCGCACCAACGCGCTCATCCAGCTGGGCTACCTCATCGTCGCCCTGCGCGCCGAGGGGCTTCAGGTGGGCCCGATCGGCGGGCTGGACCCGCTCGGCGTCGACGCCGCCGTGCACGCCGAGAACGGCTGGCGCACCCTGGCGGTGCTCAACCTCGGCCACGCCCCGGACCCGGCGGACCCGACCGCCCAGCGTCCCCGGGCGGGCCGTCTGGAGGCGGCGCAGGCGGTCCTGACCCGCTGACGGCTCACGGGGCGGCGCCGGTTTCCGCCTCCCGGTCGGGGTCGGCCGACCACTGCGACCACGACCCCGGGTAGAGCGTCGCGCGCACCCCGATGCTCGCCAGTGCCAGCACCTCGTGCGCGGCCGTGACGCCGGAGCCGCAGTACACCCCCACCGGCGCGGAGCCGCCGGCACCCAGCGCGGCGAAGCGCCGGCGCAGCTCGTCGGTGGACCGGAACGTCGCCGCGTCGTCGAGGAGGTCGGTCGTCGGGGCGCTCAGCGCCCCGGGGATGTGCCCGGCGCGCGGGTCGACCGGCTCCTGCTCGCCGCGGTAGCGCACCGCCGCGCGGGCGTCGAGCAGCACGCCGCGGCCCGGCCAGCCGGCCGCGCCGTCGATGTCGGTGGTCGGCAGCCCGGGCCCGGCCGTGCCCGCCGCGAGCGGCAGCACCACGTCGCCGCGTGCGGGCCGCTCCTCCCCCGCGGCGAGGTCCCGGCCGGCGCGGCGCCAGCCGGCGAGCCCGCCGTCGAGCACCCGCACGTGCGACAGGCCCGCCCAGCGCAGCAGCCACCAGGCACGCGCCGCGGACGTGCCGCCGACGTCGTCGTACACCACGACCGGGGCACCCTCCTGCAGGCCCCACCCCCGGGCCGCCTCCTGGAGGTCGGCTGGGTCGGGCAGCGGGTGCCGCCCCGCGGCGGCGGCAGGCGGTGCCGCCAGCTCGGCGGCGAGGTCGACGAAGACCGCACCCGGCACGTGCCCCGCCCGGTAGGCGGGCCGGCCGTCCGGCTCGGCGAGCGACCAGCGCACGTCCAGCACCGCCGGCGGACGCTCACCGCCCAGTGCGCCCGCGAGCTCGTCGACGGTGGTCAGCACGTCCTGCCGCGGGTCCATGCTCTTCTCCTCGTGGTTCACAGCTCGGCACCGATCGGCCCGCCCCGGGGCCGCAGGAGCGCGCGCATGACCACGGCGTCCTCCCGCTCGGCCTGGTAGTAGTTGCGGCGCCGCCCGACCGGTGCGAACCCGGCCCGTGCGTACACACGCTGGGCGCCCTCGTCGCTCGCCCGGACCTCGAGGAGCACGCTGCGGGCGCCGTCGTGGCGGGCCTGGTCGAGCAGCGCCTCGACGAGCCGTCCGCCGATCCCCCGACGGCGGTACGCCGCGTCCACCCCGACGGTCATGACCATCGCCTCCTCGCCGGCGGCCAGGCCGGCATAGCCGACCACCGGCTCGGCCCCCTCCGGCGTCGTCACGACGGCGGCGACATAGGTGCGTCCGGGCGCGGCCAGCTCGTCGATGTAGGTGCCGCGTGACCACGCGCTCGCACCGAATAGCTGGTCCTCGAGCTCCATGACGCGATCGAGGTCGTCGCGGCGCAGCGGGCGCAGCCGCACCTCGCCGGGGCTCATCTCAGGAGGCCCGCTTGGGGGCGGCCGGGAGCTGGACGTCGGGCCGGCGCAGGTAGCGCGGCTCGGTGCCGAGCTCGACGTCATCGCCCGCGGCCCGCCGGGCGAGCCGCGCACGGACCAGCCGGGCGAGCACCGCGGGGTCGGGAGCTGCGGGCATCCCCTTACCGGCGGACAGGTGCGCGGGGTACAGCGCCGCCCCCGCCCCGACGACCACCGGCGCGGTGGCGCCGCCGAGGTCGTTGGCGGCGGCCGCGGCCTCGGCCGTGGTGACCTCCGGACCGGCGAGCCGCTCGACGTCGTCCGCGCCGAGGGAGCGGTAGCGCGCCCAGTAGACCTCCTTGCGGCGTGCGTCGGTGGCGACGAGCACCTCGCCGTCGTCGCCGAGCACGTCGAGGGCCTGACGGGCGAGCACGTCGAGGGAGCACACCCCGTGCACGTCGATGCCCCGCCCCCGCGCGAAGGCCTGAGCGGTCACGAGCCCGGCGCGCAGACCGGTGAAGGGCGCCGGGCCGGTGCCGACCGCGACGGCGTCGACGGCCTCGCGCGACTCGCCGAGGACCTGCGTCATCAGCGGCGCGAGCGACTCGGCATGGCGGCGCGGGTCGGTCCCCGCGGCCTGCCTGAGCACGGTGGTCACCCCCTCGGCCGGGGTGTCCACGAGGGCGACGGCGCTGCCGCCGGAGGTGTCGAGGCACAGGATCCGCACCCGGCCAAGGGTAGTGCGCTCAGCGGCGGGCACCGCGCGAGGGCCGCCGGGGCGGCGCACGCCGGGGTCCGGCGGGCGGCTCGGGCTCGCCGTTCTCCGGCCTGCGCAACCACACCACCACGGCGGCCCAGACCAGGAGGAGGACCAGGACGACGGCGGCCCAGGCGGCCGGGCTCCACGACGGGCCGGGTTCCTCGGGGACGGCGGAGCCGGGCTCGGTGGTGTCGGCCTCGGCGTAGCGCTCGGCGAGGAAGGGCTGGTAGACCTCCAGCGGCGCCGAGCCGGCGAGACTCTCGCGGGCGGCCTCGTCGAGCGGCCGCACCTCGCCGTCGAGCACGGTGAACCAGGCGTCGAGCGGCACGTCGTGGACGGCCGGCGCCTCGGGTGCGAGGGCGAGCAGCGCGTCGGCGAGCACCTGGTCGTCGCTGAGCGTGGTCTGCATGTCGGCGCCGTCGGAGGTGGCCTCGGCGAAGACGACCCCCACACCGGCGCCGTCGAGCTCCAGCGGCGCGGTCCAGCGCTCCGTCGGGACTGCCGCCGGGTCGAGCTCGGTACCGGCGAGCAGTGCCGGCGACCACCACATGACGGGCCGCACCACGCCGAGGGTGAGGTCCTCGCGCTGCGCGGCGTCCAGGCCGAGCTCCGCGCCGGCCTGGACGGAGACCACGTCACGCGCCTGGGTGCGGAACCATGCGGCGACGGCCTCCGGCACCCCGTCGACGACGACCGGCCCGGGGACGCTGGTCTCGTCCGGCCGCTCGGGCTCCGGCGTCGCCGGCGCCGCTGCCGCCGCCGGACCGAGGAGGACCGCGACGCAGACCGCGAGGACCGCGGCGAGCAGCCGGGCCGCGCTCACGCCGGCGCCGCCAGCAGATGCCGGCCGAGGTCGACCTCCGCCCACCGCGCGCCGAGCCCTTCCACGACGACCTCCCGCGGCGCCGGCGCAGCGAGCTCGGCCAGCTCCGACCCCGCAGCCGAGAAGCCCTCGCCCCGTGGACGGCGGATCTCGATCTCGAGGCGGTCCTCCGCGAGCGCCTCGACCTTGCCGGTCCCCCACTCCACCACGGTGACCGAGTCCTCGAGCGAGGTGTCGAGGTCGAGGGCGTCGACCTCGTCGAGCGAGCCCAGGCGGTAGGCGTCCACATGCACCAGGTCGGGTCCGTCGCCGAGCGCGGGGTGCACGCGGGCGATGATGAAGGTCGGCGACGCCACCTGGCCGCGCACGCCCAGCCCGGAGCCGATGCCCTGGGTCAGGGTGGTCTTCCCGGCACCGAGGTCGCCGGAGAGCAGCACGAGGTCACCGGCGCGCAGGACCGTGGCAAGACGGCGCCCCAGCTCACGCGCGGCCTCGGCGTCGGGGACTGTCAGGGTCAGGCTCATGCGTCCTCCACAGTGGCGCTGGGCACGTGCACCCGGGGGACGCGCGCCCCCAGCCGGGTGACGATCTCGTAGTTGATGGTGCCGACGGCGACCGCCCAGTCGTCGGCGGTGGGGGCGCCGTCGGAGCCGTCGCCGAAGAGGACGGCCACGTCCCCCACCCGCACGCCGGCGCTCTCGGGGCCGAGGTCGAGCACCACCTGGTCCATGCACACGCGCCCGGCCACGTGGTAGCGGCGCCCGGCCACGGCGACCGGGCCGAGGTTCGAGGCGGCGCGGGGGATGCCGTCGCCGTAGCCGAGCGGCACCACGCCCAGGACGGTGTCGGCCGTCGTTGTGGCGGTGTGCCCGTACGACAGGGGCGTTCCGGCCGGTGCGGCCTTCACCACCGTCAACCGGGCCTCCAGCCGCATCGCGGGACGCAGGCCCAGCTCGGCGGAGCCGGCCACCTGGGGTGCCGGCGTGAGCCCGTACACGGCGATGCCCGGCCGGACGAGGTCGAAGTGGGTGCCGGGGTGGAGCAGGGTCCCCGACGAGGCGGCGAGGTGACGCACCTCGGGTCGGACCCCGGCGGCCTCGGCCTGGGCGAGCGCAGCGGCGAAGACCTCGGTCTGCTGGGCGGTGACGGGACGGTCCGGCTCGTCGGCGCACGCGAGGTGCGACCAGATGCCGGCGACGTCGACGGTGCCCTCGGCACGGGCGCGCAGGGCGGCGTCGAGCAGCTCGCCGAAGGCCTCCGGCCGGGCGCCGCCGCGGCCCATGCCCGTGTCGACCTTGAGGTGGACCCGCGCACGCCTGCCGGTGGCCCGGGCCGCGGCGGCGATCTCCGCCACCGCCCACGGGGCCGACGCGGACAGGTCCAGGTCGGCGTCCAGCGCGAGGGCCAGCGGGGCACCCGGGGCGAAGAGCCAGGTCAGGATGCGGGGACGCGGCTCGCCGGGCGGCCGGGCGGCGTCGAGACCGGCACGCAGCTCGAGCGCCTCGGCGAGCTGGGCGACGCCCAGCCAGGTGGCCCCTCCGGCCAGCGTGGCCCGGGCGACGGGGAGGAGGCCGTGGCCGTAGGCGTCGGACTTGACCACTGCCATGACCTCGGCCGTCGGTGCGGCGGCCCGGAGGGTCCGGACGTTGTGCTCGATCGCGCCGAGGTCGACGACGGCGCGCGCCGGGTGCACGGATGGCGGGGAAGGGCTCACGGGGCACAGTCTCCCACCGCCGCGTCACCCCAGGACGGTGCGCAGCGCCGCGGGCACCGCGGCGGCGACGTCACCGGCGGTGATCGGCACCCCGCGCCGGGACCGGGACCAGCCGCGCGGTCCCGCCTCGGTGACGCGCTCCCCCGCGGCCAGGCGGGCCGCCCGACCGTGCACCAGCGCGGCCGCCGCGGCGAGCGAGGCAGGCAGCCCGGCGCCGTCGGAAGGGACGTCGCCGCGGACGTCCTCGGCCAGGACGTCCCCGTAGGCCGCGAGGAGGGCGCCGAGGACGCCGGCGAGCACGTCCCCGGCACCGGCGGTGGCCAGCCACGGGGTCGCGTCGTCCTGGGCGTACAGCGGCCCGTCCGGGGCGGCGACCACGGTGACGGCGCCCTTGAGCAGCACCGTGGCACCCGTGATCTCGGCGGCCAGCCGGGCGTGCCGGGCCGGCGCGGCCTCGACGGCGTCCCGGTCCGTGTCCTCGCCGCGGGCCGTCAGCAGCGCGGCGAGCTCACCGGCGTGCGGGGTGAGCACGGCGGTGGCGGGCAGGTCCGGGTGGGCGTCCTCGTGCACGAGCGCCAGGGCACCGGCGTCGAGGACCACCGGCAGGCGCGCGTCGAGCGCACCGGCGAGGTGCTCCTCGAGCTGCTGCGCACGGGCCACGTCCGCCGGGTCGACCCCCGGTCCGAGCACCCAGGCCTGGACCCGGCCGGGCACCGCCACGACCTCGGGGTGGTGCTGGCGCACCATGGCCGTGGGCACCTCCGGACCGAGGTAGCGCACCATGCCCAGGCCCGTGCGCAGCGCCCCGGCGGCAGCGAGCGCGGCGGCGCCCGGATAGGTCTGGCTGCCGGCGACGAGGCCGAGCACGCCACGGGAGTACTTGTGGTCGCCGGGACCCGGCACCGGCCACAGGTCGGCCACGTCGGCGCCCGTCAGGGTGCACACCGAGGGCCCGTCGCCGGCGGCGAGCGGGCCGGACAGGCCGAGCTCGACCACCTCGACCCGGCCGGCGACATCCGCCGCGGGCGGCAGGAGCAGACCCGGCTTGGCAGTGCCCATGGTCACGGTGACGTCGGCCGGCAGCACCGGCCCGGGGACGGTGCCGTCGTCGACCCCGATGCCGCTGGGCACGTCCACGGCCACCACGAGCGGCTCGTCGGGCCAGGCCGCCCGCTCGGCGGCCAGCGCTGCGACGACGGGACCGAGCGGGTCGCGCAGGGGGCCGCGGGCGCCGATGCCGGTCAGGGCGTCGACCCATACGCCGGCCCGCCGGGCCAGGGCGACGACGACGTCCGCCGGGTCGCTCTCACGGTGGACCTCGTGCAGGCGCACGCCGGCGGCCCGGGCCGCCTCGGTCCCGCCGGGGTGGGCGTGGGCGGACAGCAGGGCGGCGTGGACCTGGCAGCCGCGGCGGACGAGATGGGCGCCGGCGTAGAGCGCGTCGCCGCCGTTGTTGCCTCCGCCGACGAGCAGGAGGACCACCGAGCCGGACACCCGGCCGCCGCGTCTGCGGAGCTCACCGGTCACGACGGTGGCCAGCGCGAAGGCAGCCGACGCCATGAGCGGGTTCCCCGCGGCGAGGAGCGGCGCCTCGGCCGCCCGGACGTCGGCAGCGGTGTGGGCGCGGATCATGCCCCCATGGTGCCGTGACGAGCCTGTCGTGCCACTCGACACGACGCACCCGCCGAACGACACCTACCGCACCGCCCCAGACGCCCGCTGGCAACCGCAACGTGTCACTCACCGACCGTGCGCCGAACGACACCCTCCGCACCGCCCCAGCACCCGTACGAGAACCCGTTCGTGCCGGTCGACGTGGCGGACGGCGTGAGTGGGGTGCGGGCTCAGGACTCGGCGACCACCATGGCGGAGGCGATGCCGGCGTCGTGGGAGATCGACAGGTGCCAGCGGGTGATGCCCAGCTCTGCCGCCCGGGCCGCCACGGTGCCGCGGATCTCGACGACAGGCGGGCCGCCGGCGACGCGGTGCACGGTGCAGTCGTGCCAGCGCATGCCGGCCGGCGCGCCGAGCGCCTTGGCGATCGCCTCCTTGGCCGCGAACCGGGCGGCGAGGGAGGCGTCGGGCAGCTCGCGCTCGTCCGGGGTGAAGATCTTCTCGCGCAGGCGCGGCACGCGGTCGAGCTCGGCGATGAACCGGGCGACGTCGCACACGTCGATGCCCACGGAGACGATCATGCCGCCACCCGGCCGCGCCGCGCCGTCGTCATTCGACCGTGACGGACTTGGCCAGGTTGCGGGGCTGGTCGACGTCCAGGCCCTTGGCGGTGGCCAGCGCGCAGGCGAAGATCTGCAGCGGCACCACGGTCACGAGCGGCATCATCAGCGTCGGCGTCCGGGGGACGCGGAAGACGACGTCGGCGAACTCGGTGACGGCCTCGTCCCCCTCCTCGGCGATGACCAGGGTGCGGGCGCCGCGGGCGCGCACCTCCTGGATGTTGGAGACCACCTTGGCGTGGAGGGTGGGCCGGCGCGGCGTCGGCACCACGATGAAGACGGGCTGGCCCTCGTCGATCAGGGCGATCGGGCCGTGCTTGAGCTCGCCGGCGGCGAAGCCCTCGGCGTGGATGTAGGCGAGCTCCTTGAGCTTCAGCGCCCCCTCCATGGCGACGGGGTACCCGACGTGGCGGCCGAGGAAGAGCACCGAGGTGGCGTCCGCCATCGAGCGCGCGACCTCGCGGACCACCTCCTCGCCGTCGATGACCGACTGGATCTTCTCGGGCAGCTTCCCGAGCTCCTCGAGGTAGCCGGCCACCTCGTCGGCGTACTTGTTCCCGCGCAGCTGGGCCAGGTACAGGCCCAGCAGGTAGCAGGCGGTGATCTGGGCAAGGAACGCCTTGGTGGAGGCGACGGCGATCTCGGGACCGGCGTGGGTGTAGAGGACGGCGTCGGACTCGCGGGCGATGGTGGAGCCGTGCGTGTTGACGACCGCGAGGACCTTCGCGCCCTGCTCGCGGGCGTGCCGGACGGCCATGAGCGTGTCCATGGTCTCCCCGGACTGGGAGACGGCGACGACGAGGGTCTTCTCGGTCACGACCGGGTCGCGGTAGCGGAACTCGTGGGCCAGCTCGACCTCGACCGGGATGCGGCACCAGTGCTCGACGGCGTACTTGGCCACGTGGCCCGCGTAGGCGGCGGTGCCGCACGCGATCACGACGATCTTGTCGACGCTGCGCAGCACGGCCTCGTCGATGCGCAGCTCGTCCAGGACGAGGTTGCCCTGGCCGTCGGTGCGCCCGAGGAGGGTGTCCGCGACCGCCTTGGGCTGGTCGTGGATCTCCTTGTCCATGAACGTCGCGAAGCCGCCCTTGACGGCCGCCGCGGCGTCCCAGTCCACGGTGAAGCGACGCGGCTCCACGGGCGCGCCCTCACCGTCGACCACCCGGACGTCGTCCGCGGTGATGGTCACGACCTGGTCCTGGCCCAGCTCGAGCGCCTCCTGGGTGTAGGAGATGAAGGCGGCGACGTCGGAGCCGAGGAAGTTCTCGCCGTCGCCCAGGCCCACAACCAGCGGGGAGTTCAGCCGGGCGCCGACCACCGTGCCGGGCGCGTCGGCGTGCACGGCGAGGAGGGTGAAGGCGCCCTCGAGACGACGGGTCACGGCCAGCATCGCGGCGGTGAGGTCGCCGTTCTCGGCGTAGGACCGGGCGAGGAGGTGCGCCACCACCTCCGTGTCGGTCTGGGACGTGAAGGTGACACCGGCAGCGACGAGCTCCGCCTTCAGCGTCACGAAGTTCTCGATGATGCCGTTGTGGATGACGGCGAGCCGGCCGTCCTCGCTGAGGTGCGGATGGGCGTTGAGGTCTGTCGGGGGGCCGTGCGTGGCCCAGCGGGTGTGCCCGATCGCGGCGGTCGCCGGCGGCAGCGGGTCCTCCTCGAGCGCGCCGCGCAGGTTGGCGAGCTTCCCCGCCCGCTTGGCGGCGGCCAGACCCTCGGGGGTGACGAGGGCGACGCCGGCGGAGTCGTAGCCGCGGTACTCCAGCCGCGCCAGTCCTTCCATCGCGACCTCGAGCGGACGGTTGCTCGGGCCAGCGGGACCCACGTACCCGACGATTCCACACATGTGCGTCAGGATAACTGTCCGCCGTCGCTGCGCTGTCAGCAGCGCCCGTGGAGGTACGTCACACTGGTCGCCGTGCACTCCCCGCGACCGACGACGTCCGCAGCCAACCCCTTCGTCGAGTTCGACCGCGCCTCGTGGAGCCGGCTCGCCGCCGCGACCCCGCTGCCGCTGACGACGGCGGACGTGGTGAACCTGCGCGGCCTGGGCGACCCGGTCGACCTGGCCGAGGTCGACGTCGTCTACCGCCCGCTCTCCGGGCTCCTGCAGCTCTACGCGGCGGCGACCGGGGCGCTGCACCGGGCCACGTCGACGTTCCTCGGCGAGCGGGCCACCCGGACCCCGTACGTCATCGGGGTGGCCGGCTCGGTGGCGGTGGGCAAGTCCTCGACGGCCCGCCTGCTGCGCGAGCTCCTGCGCCGGTGGCCGCAGACGCCCAGGGTCGAGCTGATCACCACGGACGGCTTCCTCTACCCCAACGCCGAGCTGGAGCGGCGCGGGCTGCTCGAGCGCAAGGGCTTCCCCGAGTCCTACGACCGGCGCGCGCTCCTGCGCTTCGTCGCCGAGGTCAAGGGTGGGGCGTCGGAGGTGTCCGCACCGCTGTACGACCACGTCACCTACGACATCGTCCGGGGACGCAGGCAGGTGGTGCACCATCCCGACGTCCTGATCGTCGAGGGCCTCAACGTGCTCGCTCCCGCCCGGGCGACGGCGGACGGCACCTCCTCGCTCGCGGTGAGCGACTTCTTCGACTTCTCGATCTACGTCGACGCTCGCACCCAGGACATCAAGCGCTGGTACGTCGAACGGTTCCTGAAGCTGCGGCGTACCGCGTTCGCGCAGCCGGACTCGTACTTCCGCAGGTACGCGGACCTCGACGACGCCGCTGCCGTGGCGAAGGCCGGGGCCATCTGGGACAGCATCAACGCCCCGAACCTCGCCCAGAACATCCTGCCGACACGGGGCCGGGCCACCCTGGTGCTGCGGAAGTCCGAGGACCACCGCATGCACCGGATGCGCTTGCGCAAGCTCTGACGCCTGGTGCTCCGCCCGCTCAGTCCGTGCGCGGTGCTGTCTCCGGGCTGCGCTCCGCGGGCCGGGGCAGCAGCTGCGGCGGGTCCTCGCGCAACGACGGGTGCAGCGGTGCGGCCGGCCCGGGCGTGACCGGCTGGGTCGAGGCGTCCTCCAGGCCCATGCGTACCTCGGGGTCGGGCAGGTCGGGGAACCAGCGGTCCTGCACCAGCCGGAGCAGCCTGTCTACCGCGAGCCCGGCGACCACGCCGCCGGCCACGCCCACGGCGACGGCGATGAGCGGGTGCTCGTGGAGGAAGTGGCCGGCGCCGACGCCCAGGAGCGTGGTGTAGGCCCCCCACACGCAGGCGGCGACGGCGGCGATGACGACGAAGCGCCGTCGCGGGAACGCCACCGCCCCGGCGGTCATGTTCACCGCGACGCGGCCGATGGGCACGAAGCGGGCGGAGAGGATGAAGACCGTGCCGCGCCGGGCCAGGGTCCGGCGGGCCCAGCCGAGGGCCTGGGCGCCGCGCGGGCCGCGGAAGATCCGGAGGTTGTCGATGGGGATCTTCGTCCCGATCGTGTACGCGACCATGTCCCCGCAGAAGGCTCCCAGGGCGGCGGCGGCCACGAGGAACCACAGGCTCGGTGCCTCGCCGGCCACGCTGAGCACGGCGACCGCGATGACGATCGACTCGCTCGGCGCCGGTGGGAAGAAGCCGTCGATCGTGGCGAGGACGACCACGGCGAGGAGGATCCACGGTGACCCCGCGAGGCCGAGGACGAACTCCTCCACGCCCTGCACGAGCTCCATCATGGGCGTCCTCCTGGCTGGGTGCGCCGCCGGCCCGACCTCTCGTCGCGCGGGTTCCAACGGTACGGCACCGCACCGCCCCTCCGGAATCAGGGATCGCCCTGATCCCGCCCCGGAGGGCGTGCCGGTGCGGCCGGGCGCCGGCCGCACGGGTCAGAGGGCCAGCCGCTCCTGGACGACGTCGGCGAGACCGTAGGCGACCACCTCGGCCTGGTCCTGCGTGGCGGCCTCGACCATGACCCGGACCAGCTGCTCGGTGCCGGAGGGGCGCAGCAGCACCCGGCCCGTCTCTCCGAGAGACGTCTCCGCCGAGCGCACGGCCGCGAGGAGGCCCTCGTCGTCCGCGGCGCGCGCCTTGTCCACGCCCTTGACGTTGACGAGCACCTGCGGCAGCCGCGTGACCACCGCGGCGAGGTCGGCGAGGCTTCGTCCGGTGTTGACCACGCGGGCGGCCAGGAGCAGGGAGGTGAGGATGCCGTCGCCCGTGGTGGCGTGCAGCGAGTTGATGATGTGGCCGGACTGCTCGCCGCCCAGCGTGTGCCCGCCGGCACGCATGGCCTCGAGGACGTAGCGGTCGCCGACGCCCGCCTGCACCGTCTCGATCCCGGCCTCCTTCATCGCGAGCAGCAGACCGAGGTTGGACATGACGGTGACGACGAGGGTGTCGTTGGCCAGCGTCCCGGACTCCTTCATCGCGGTGGCGAGCAGCCCCATGATCTGGTCGCCGTCGACGAGCGTGCCGGTGTGGTCGACGGCGAGGCACCGGTCCGCGTCGCCGTCGTAGGCCACACCGAAGGCGGCCTCGGAGGCGACCGTGACGGCCTGGAGCTGCTCGGGGTGCGTGGAGCCGCACGCGTCGTTGATGTTGCGCCCGTCGGGCGAGGCGTTGACGACCACGACGTCGGCACCGGCCTCGCGCAGCGCGAGCGGGGCGATGTCGCTCGCCGCGCCGTTGGCGCAGTCCACGGCGATGCGCACGCCCTGCAGGTGGTTGCCCGCGGCGGCGACGAGGTGGTCGACGTAGCTGCGGTCGGCGAGCGCGACGTCGTCGGCGATCCGGCCGACGTCCGCACCCAGCGGGCGTTCCCACTGCGTGCCGAGCCGGGACTCGATCTCGTCCTCGATGGCGTCGTCGAGCTTGAACCCGCCGCGGGCGAAGAACTTGATGCCGTTGTCCGGCATGGCGTTGTGCGAGGCAGAGATGACGACGCCGAGGTCGACGTCGGTGCTGGCGGTCAGGTGCGCGACGCCCGGGGTGGGCAGCACGCCGACCTGGGTGACGTCCACGCCGGCGCTGGCGAGCCCGGCCGCGATCGCCGAGGAGAGGAACTCGCCGGAGATGCGGGTGTCGCGGCCGATGACGGCGCGGGGCCGGCGGCCGGAGAAGTCGCCGGAGGCGGTGACGACCCGGGCCGCGGCAGCCCCGAGGTCCAGCGCGAGCTCTGCGGTGATGTCGCGGTTGGCGAGGCCTCGCACGCCGTCGGTGCCGAAGAGTCGTGCCATGTTCTACCTCCGAGTGTCGCGGGTGTGCCCCCGCACGGTGCGCCCGGGGTGCGTGCGAAGCACCGGGCACCGGTTGCCGCCGTCAATCGTGCCACCTGACGCGCGTCCGCGGCGCCACGCGTGCGTGGTTCCGCTCACGGCCCGGCCGCCTGGACGCACGACGGCCCCGCTCCGAGGCGGGCTCGGGCGGGGCCGTGGTGGCGCCGGTCAGCGCTTGGAGTACTGCGGGGCCTTGCGGGCCTTCTTGAGACCGGCCTTCTTGCGCTCGACCGCACGGTCGTCACGCTTGAGGTACCCGGCCTTCTTCAGGGTGCCACGGTTCGACTCGCGGTCGATCTCGTTGAGCGCGCGGGCGATGCCCAGGCGCAGCGCACCGGCCTGGCCGGAGATGCCGCCGCCGGAGATCCGGGCGACGACGTCGAAGCGGCCGGCGATGTCGAGCAGCGTGAACGGCGAGCTCACGAGCTGCTGGTGAAGCTTGTTCGGGAAGTAGTCCTCGAGCGTGCGCCCGTTGATCTTCCACTCGCCGGTGCCGGGCACGAGTCGCACGCGGGCGATCGCCTCCTTGCGGCGGCCCAGGGCCTGGCCCGGTGCGGTCAGGGACTGGCCCTGACCGGTCGCGGGAGCGTCGCTCTCGCTGGTGTAGCTGCTGGGGACGTTCTCGTCGTCCAGCTCGATGTCGGCAGTGGTCTCAGCCACAGTTCTCCTTCAGTCCTGTTCCAACGGTGCCGCGGCGCGGGTGCGCCTACTGGGCGACCTGGGTGATCTCGAAGGTCTGCGGCTTCTGCGCACTGTGCGGGTGCTCCGCACCGGCGTAGACCTTCAGCTTGCTGATCTGGGCGCGGCCCAGGGAGTTCTTCGGGAGCATGCCGCGGACGGCCTTCTCCACAGCGCGCTCCGGGAACTTGGCCAGGAGCTCGGTGTAGTTGGTGGCCTTCAGCCCGCCCGGGTAGCCGGAGTGGTGGTAGGCAAGCTTGTTGTCGCGCTTGCTGCCGGTGAGGGCGACCTTGTCAGCGTTGATCACGATGACGAAGTCGCCGTTGTCCACGTGCGGGGCGAAGGTCGGCTTGTGCTTCCCACGGAGCAGGGTGGCGACCTGGGTCGCCAGTCGGCCGAGGACGACGTCGGTAGCGTCGATGACGTACCAGTTCTTCGTGACGTCGCCGGGCTTCGGTGTGTACGTGCGCACGGGCGTAGCCTTCGTTTCTTCAGCGTTCTCTCGATCGGGTACAGCTATGGCTGCGCTGGTACCCATGGTCAGGTGGTGCTCGCTAGGGGCATCCGCGCCCCGGACCGGCGAGTGGGAGCGCCGGGGAGCGCACGGGGATGCCAAGCGACGTCCAAGGTTACCGCTGCGGCACGCACAGGGTCAAAACTTCCCGACGGCGAACTTCGTGAGACCTGCCACGCGGCGGCGGCCCTGACCCGGCCGTACCGCTCGCATCGAGGTCGCTGATGCGGTCGCTATGACGACCACATCAGCGACCTGACGGCGTCTGGCGGCGCGTCAGCGCACCCGGACGCCGTCGTCCTCCCACACCGGTTCCGGCGTCTCGAGGACCGTCCCGTCGGCGCGGACCTGGAGGAACCGGTCGAAGCCCCGGGTGAACCACCGGTCGTGGGTCACCGCCACGACCGTGCCCTCGAAGCCGGCGAGGCCGGCCTCGAGCGCCTCGGCGGAGTGCAGGTCGAGGTTGTCGGTCGGCTCGTCGAGCAGCAGCAGCGTGGCGCCGGAGAGCTCGAGCAGCAGGATCTGGAACCGGGCAGCCTGCCCGCCGGAGAGCGTCTCGACCTTCTGCTCGGCGGCGTGGGCGAGCTCGTAGCGGTCCAGCACGCGTCCGGCGTGCTCACGGCCCATGCCTCCGCGCTCCCCCTCGCCACGGTGCAGGATCTCGAGCAGGGTGCGCCCGGTGAGGTCGTGGCGCACGTGGCCCTGGGAGAACCACCCGGGTCGCACCCGGGCCCCCAGCCTCGCGGTGCCGGTGTGCGGTACGGCTGGCACCGGCTGGCCGTCGGCCGGCTGGTGCTCCGGGCCGGGGTCGGTGCCACCGCCCGCGAGCAGCCGCAGGAGGTGCGACTTGCCGGTGCCGTTGGCACCCAGCACGGCCACGCGCTCGCCGAACCACACCTCCAGGTCGAAGGGCGCCGTGAGCCCCTCCAGCGCCAGCCCCTCGCACACGAGGGCCCGCTTGCCGGTGCGCCCGCCGCGCAGCCGCATCGTCACGTGCTGCTCGGTGGTGACCACCTCCGGCGGGCCCTCCGCCTCGAACCGCGCCAGCCGGGTCCGGGCGGCCTGCAGCCGGGCCGCCATGTCCGAGTTGTAGGACGCCTTCTGCCGATACATCACCACGAGCTGGCGGAGCTTGGCGTGCTCCTCGTCCCAGCGGCGCCGCAGCTCCTCGAGGCGGCTCATCCGGTCCGCCCGGGCCGCCGGGAAGGTCGCGAACGAGCCCGGGTGCACCCACATGGTCGCGCCCGCCGGTCCCGGCTCGAGCGCCGCGACGTGCGTGGCCGTGCGGGCCAGCAGCTCACGGTCGTGGCTGACGAACAGGACGCCCTTGGCGCTGGTCCGCAGCCGGTCCTCCAGCCACCGCTTGGTGGGCACGTCCAGGGAGTTGTCCGGCTCGTCGAGCACGAGGATCTCCGCCGTCGAGCGCAGCAGGGCGGTGAGCACCAGGCGCTTGGCCTCGCCGCCGGACAGGGTGCGCACGCCGCGCCACTGCGCCTTGTCGAAGGGCTGGGCGAGCACCTCCTGGGTGATCTCGTCCCACTCGGCCTCCGCGGCGTACCCGCCGACGTCCGCCCAGTCCGCGAGCGCCTGGGCGTACGCGAGCTGGGTGGGTTCGTCGTCGCGGGTCATCATCGCCAGCTCGGCGGCGGAGAGCCGTTCGGCCACACCCCGCAGCCGGGCCGGGGCGTGCTCGACGAGGAGGTCGCGGACGCAGCGGTCGTCGTCGGCGATGCCCACGAGCTGGCCCATCACCGCGAGCGCCCCCGACCTGGTGACGGCGCCGCGGTGGGGGTCGAGCTGCCCGGTGGCGATCCGCACCAGGGTCGTCTTGCCGGCCCCGTTGGGGCCGACCAGCGCCACCCGGTCCCCCTCCCCGACCCGGACCGAGACGTCGGCGAGAAGACCCCGGCCGTCGGGGAGGTCGTAGCCGATGCCGGCGAGGTCGAGGTGTGCCACGACGCCATGGTCCGGCATGCCGGGCGGGCCGGTCCACATCAATGCCTGGCAGGGCGGCGGCGCTGACCGAGCGGACCGCGCACGGCGGTGGCACGCTGGCCGTATGAGCACCGAGAACCCCGAGTACGAGCCCACCACCGGCGCGACGCCCGGCGACGACCAGTTCCTGACCGACGAGTCCTGGCAGCCGAACAAGGAGGACGCACTCCTGCAGACGGACAGCGAGGACGTGCTCGACGAGGGCCTCACGGCGCCCGACACCGACCCTCTGGCGGGCCTGGACCTGACCCAGGAGGGCCAGGCCGAGGGCGAGACGTGGGACGACCGGCTCGCACGTGAGGAGCCCGAGGTCTGGGAGGAGCAGCCACCGGCGGAGGCCGCGGACCTGGCCGCCCCAGGCCCGAGCGGCGAGGACGCTCCCGAGGGTGCCGACCAGACGTCGGTGGGCCGCCTGGTCGCCGAGCCGGACGACGACGGCCCCGAGGACCAGGTGGGCGAGCAGCAGGATCTGCTCGCCGAGGACACGGGGCTCTCCGGCGGGCGCTTCAGCGCCGAGGAGGCGGCCATGCACGTCGAGGGCGAGAACGTCGCCGTGGACGAGGGCGGCACGGTCGAACCCGACGACCGGGTCTGAGCTGCATCGACCGCCGGTCCAGCAGGCTGGACCTGGGAGGCGGGATGGCGCGGGCGGGTCGGCCGATCAGGGTGCGGGCGCGCCCGGCCCCTCTGCCTGGGCCCAGCCACCCGAGCCGGGCAGGGTCCGCAGCGCACGTGCCTCGCGTGCCCGGGCCGCCAGCTCGCCGTCCGCCGGGTAGGAAACCTCCTCGAGGGTGAGCCCGTGGGCGGGCGCGACCGCGACTGCCGGGTCACGAGTGCCGCCCGCGAGCACCACACCAGGCCACGACGGCGGACGACGGCCCTCCCCCACCGCCAACGAGGCGCCGACGAGTGCCCGGACCATGGAGTGGCAGAACGCGTCGGCGCGCACGGTGGCGACCACCAGACCGGCGTCGGGCCGCCCCGGCGGGAGCCGGCGCCACTCCATCTCGAGCAGGCGACGGATCGTGGTCGCCCCCTCCCGGGGCTTGCAGTAGGCGGCGAAGTCGTGCTCCCCGAGCAGCCGACCGGCGGCCAGGTCCATCGCCTCGACGTCGAGCTCCCGGCTGTGCCAGAGCACGTCGCGGGCACGCAGCGGGTCGCGCGCTGCGCGCTCGTCCGCGATGCGGTAGGCGTACCGGCGCCAGAGCGCGGCGAAGCGGGCGTCGAAGTCGGGCGGCGCCTCCGCCGCGCGGCGGACCACCACGTCGCTGCTGCCCCGGGGCGTGGAGCCGCGGCCGAGGATGCCCGCGAGCCGCGTCACGAGCGACTCGCCCGGATCGCGTCCTGTCCGCCCGGGCAGTGCCGCCCACACCTCCCGCGGGAGATCGAGGTGAGCCGTCTGCCCCCGGGCGTGGACCCCGGCGTCCGTGCGCCCGGCCACCGTGAGGCGGACGCCGGCAGGCAGACGCAGCACGGTGGCGAGCGCCTCCTCCAGGACACCCTGGACCGTGCGCAGGCCGGGCTGCTTCGCCCACCCCGCGAAGTCGGTGCCGTCGTAGGCCAGGTCGAGGCGCACCCGCACGACCCGAGGATCGGAGGAGTCTGCGGGGTCAGGGAGTCCTGGCGCGTCCACGAGGGTGAGGGTAGCGCCGTCGCCCCTCTCACCCGGGCAGGGCCCTTCCGCCACCTGGACGGAGACGCCAGGGTGGAGGTCCGGCCGGCCAGTGGTGCCGAAGCTGGCGTCCTCAGGTGCGGAGATCTCGAGACCGGGATGGCCGGCCATTGCCGTGGCCAGGATCCTGAGCGCGCCCGTGACGCGGCGCGCGCCGACCGGCACCGGCTTCGCCTGTCACGTCACCGGCTCGCCCAGGCGGGCGGACTGGTCATGCTGCCGGCTTCCCCGGGCAGCAGTTCTCGGGGCTCGTCGCGGCCGTCTGCATCCACGAGCCAGGCTCGCAGGGTGGTGCCGTCAGCGGAGCCACGGTTGCTCAGGAAGACGACCTGCTCCCCGTCGGGGGACCAGCCGGGATTCCGGTCGGCGAACGGCCCGGCCGTGAGGTCCTCGACGTTCGAGCCGTCGGGGTCCATCACCCGGATCGTCGAGGGAGGTCGCTCGGGATCGCTGTGGTCCGCCGGGCTGCTGAAGACGATCCGGGCGCCGTCGGGCGACCACATGGGATCCCGGCCCTCGGCAAGGCGCTCGCTCGGACCCCCGTCCGCCGGCCTCGAGTAGATGACCGGCGCATCGTCGCCGGGCCCCATCGCGTACGTGACCGTCTCACCGTTGGGAGAGAACGACACGTCGTCGAGCCACGCCCGTCCAGTCTCGAGAGCTCGGACGACCTCGCCGTCGAGCGTGTAGATCCGCAGCGAGAACTCAAGGGGCTGCCCGTCCACCTTGTAGTCGAGGCACGGTACGGCGATCTGGTCGAGCTCGACGGGGTTCCACGACGGCCGGAGCATCCACTGGCAGTCCTCCGGCCGGTCGAACAGCTCGCGGTCGCCCGTGCCGTCCACCGCGACGACCCGCAGCATCCTGATGTCGAGGGGCTGCGTCGACGTCTGCGTCTGGTACACGACCGCGCCGCGTCCCGGGGCCAGGACCGGGGAGCCGGCCTTGTGCCCGCCGGTGTCCACCCGGTCGCCTACCGTCCCGACGTCGGAGTCCACGAGGAACAGCGCGGACGACCCGGACGACTCCTCCACGGGGACCACGATCGTCTCGAGTGGTAGGGGCGACGCCCAGGGGATCCCGGGTGGTGGTTCCGGTCCGCGCAGCAGCGCCCAGGCCGCAGCCGCGGCACCGATGACGACGAGCGCAAGGGCAGCTGCCATGGCGCGTCGCCGGCGCCGGCGCCGGCGCGCGTCTGCCTCGCGCTGTGCCTCGGTGGGCCCGTCGACCACGCCTGTCCCGTCAGGTCCTGAGTCGTCAGGTTGATCGGTGCCCCCTTCCTCGGGTGTCTCCTCGGCGGGCGGTCGTCGGGGATCACCGAGCTCATCGGTCTCGTCCGGCTGCCCGACCGCAGCTTCCTCGTGCGCCTCCTGAGCGGGCGGTCGTGCGGGATCGTCGACCTCATCGGTCCCGACCGGCGCCTGCTTGCCGTCCCGCAGATCTCCGTCGGGCACCCCGGTGGGCCCCACCCCGGCGATCGTCGAGGTGTCGTCACCCGGCAGGTCGACTCGGGGGACGTCGTCGGCCGGAGGAGCCAGTGCCCTCTCGACAGCCGTGATGAGCGATTCGGCGTCGGAGTCGAAGGACTCGTACCGCAGTGCCGCGGCATGCCGGTCGGCCAGCGGGGTCAGCACCTCGGGCAGCTCGCTCCGCCTGGGCATGGGGACCGAGTCCACCAGGACCGGGACCACGCGGATGTTGCGGTCCAGCGCCACCTTGATCTCCTGGACGATCCAGTCGTCCGGGTCGTCCAGCCGGCGAGCCCCCTGGTCGTCGACCGCGTCGACCCAGTTCTCGCCGATGAGCGCGAGCAGGACGTCACACTCGCCGACGGCCCGGCGGATCGCGGCGGCGAAGTCGACGCCCGGTTCGAGGGTGTCGATGTCCATGAACACGTCGTCGAAGCGCTGGGTCAGCCGGTCGCCCAGCCGACCTGCCACGTGCTTGGTGTCCTCGCGGCGATAGCTGAGGAACACCGCGGTCCGGGTGCCGGCCATGACGACTTCTCTCGACGGGGCGCGGTCGTGCCGTCCCCGATTATCCCCTCCCGGGCGGGACGGCACCAGGCGCTGGGCAGCATGGCGACGGGCACCGGGGACCGCGGGCAGCGTCGTCGCCGGTGCGGTGAAACCCCCGTCGTGCCCGCGTGCGGCAGATGGCTCCGGGTCCCGGCCGGCGGGCGGGTACCGTCACGCGGGTGGAGCACACGAACGCGACGCTGGCCGTCGACTGCGGCGGCGGCGGCATCAAGGCCTCGGTGCTGGACGCCGCCGGGACGATGCACGCCCAGCCGGTCCGCGCGACCACGCCGTACCCGCTCCCCCCGTCCCGGCTCGTCTCCACGATCGCCTCCCTCGCCGCGCAGCTCCCGCCCGCGAGTCGGGCAACCGTGGGGATGCCGGGCATGCTGCGGCACGGGGTGGTCATCCACACTCCGCACTACATCACCAGGTCGGGCCCGCGGACCCGGGTGCTGCCCGAGCTGGAGCTCCACTGGGCCGGTTTCGACATGCGCGGCGCCGTCGAGGAGGCCCTCGGCATCCCGGCCCTCGTCCTGAACGACGCCGAGGTGCACGGTGCCGGGTCGGTGACCGGCGCAGGGCTGGAGATGATCGTGACGCTCGGCACCGGGCTGGGCAACGCGGTCTTCGACGGCGGCGTCCTCGCCCCGCACGTCGAGCTGAGCCAGGGTCCGGTCAAGTGGGGGCTGACCTACGACGACTACATCGGCGAGCACGAGCGGCTGCGGCTCGGCGACGCGATGTGGTCGCGGCGGGTACGGAACGTCGTCGAGGCGCTCCGGCCGATGTACCGGTGGGACCGGCTCTACCTCGGAGGCGGGAACTCGCGGCGGATCACTCCCGTGGTCCTCGCCCGGCTGGGTGACGACGTCGTCATCGTGCCCAACAGCGCTGGGATCGTCGGTGGTGTGCGGGCCTGGGAGCTGCGTGCCGGCTGACGTTCAGCCCCAGCGCCGGAAACCGCCCTCGGTGCTCAGGACCTGGCCGACGACCCACCGGCCCTCGTCGCTGACCAGCCACGCCACGAGGCGGGCCGGGTCGTCGGGCTCGCCGGGCCGGCCCTGCGGGAAGTGCCGGCGGACGGCCTCGAGCACCTCGACGGGGCGGTCGCTGCTGTCGTCGTCGAGGTAGCCGGTGTTCACCGGTCCCGGGTTGACGGTGTTGAGGACGATGCCCCGGTCGACGAGCTCGTCCGCGACAGTGGCGGTGACACCCGCCAGCGCGGCCTTGGAGGTGGCGTACGCGACCTCGCCGGGCATCGGGCCGTGCTGCTGCCCCGAGGTCAGCCACACCACGCGGCCGCCGTCGCGCCCGTCGTGCTGGGCGGCGAAGGCCCGGGTCAGGAGGAGGGTCGCGCGGGTGTTGACGGCCCAGTGGCCGTCAAGCATCGCCGCGTCCGTCTCGGCGAGCGTCCCGTCGCCACCGCTGCGGGCGTGGTTGCAGACGAGGATGTCGAGGTGTCCGAGGGCAGCAGTGGCGGCGGCGACGACGTGCGCGGGGGCGGCCGCGTCGGCGAGGTCGGCCCCGAGGTCCGTCAGCTGCGCGCCGGGCGCGAGCCGTGCCCGCAGGCCGGCCAGGACGGTGTCGAGGTCGTCGGCGCCCCAGGGCTGTGCGGCGTCGTGCTCGACGTGGTGGTGGACGACGAGGCCGGCGCCCATGCCGGCCAGCCGTGCGGCGATGGCGTACCCGATCCCTCGCCGGCGGCTCACCCCGGTGACGAGGGCGGTGCGGCCCGCGAGCGGCAGATCGGTCACGCGGCCACGGCCGCCGGCACGTCCTGCCGCGGCGGGACACGGGCGGGCGCGGCGTGCGCGACCGTGTCGACGAGCTCGAGCAGGATCCGGTTGAAGACGACGGGACGGACCAGGGACACGAGGTGGCTGGCCCGCGGGACGATGATGAGGCGCCCGTCGTTGCAGGAGCTGAGGAAGCGGCGCTCGTGACCTCGGAAGTGGTCCCAGCGCCCGTTGACGAGCCAGACCGGGACGTCGATCGCGCACAGGTCGGCGCGGGTGTCCACGTCGACCATGCCGGAGAGCACGTCGGACATGACCGAGACCGTCATGCCACCGACCGCCAGGTCCTCGCGGGCGTGGTCGGGGACGAACCGGCGCGCCATGAAGTCGTTGAGAGCGGCGCCACCGTCGGGCAGGCGTCCGATCAGCCACGCCACCCTGCGGTAGGCGGCCAGGGCCAGCCCCTGCGGCTGGGTGGAGCAGGAGGCGGCCAGCACCGCGTCCGGCCTGCGCTCGGTGCGGGCGGCCCAGTGCAGTGCCAGGTAGCCGCCCATGGACAGCCCCGCGACCACGAGCGGACCCGTCACGGACCGGGCGGCGTCCTCGATCACGTCTAGCGAGCGTGGGATCGAGAAGGGCTCGTCGCGGCGGGCGCCGTGGCCGGGCAGGTCGGGCGCCAGCGCGGGTATCCCGGCCGCCTCGAGGGCCGCGAGCTGACGCAGCCACATCGATCGCGAGGCCCGGATCCCGTGCACGAGCACGACCGTGGGTACCTCCATCGCCCCAGGTTATGGCTGCCCGTGCCGGCGGGCGAGGCGGGCCGCGGCGCGACGTCCCGCCGCCGGGTGCACGAGAGGCCCGGACCGTGAACGGTCCGGGCCTCTCGAGGCAGGCATCAGCCCTGCGGCGCGCTGCTCACTTGCGCGGGTCGACCGGTCCCTCGGCCTGGCCGGCCTCGGCCTCGGTGGCCTGCAGGTTCTCCGCCGCGGCGGACTGCTCGGCGGCGTCCTGCTGGGCCTCGACGGTCGCCTCGGCCTCGACGGCCTCGGTCACCGAACCCTGCTCACCGGGGGCCTCGGCCTCGACGGCCTCGGCGGTGGTCTCGGCGACCTCTTCCTCGGCGGGCGCCTCGGCCGCGGGGGCCTCGGTCTTCGCGGCGCGCGCAGTGGCCTTCTCGGCCTCGCGGACGGTCGCCTGCTTGGGGCTGACCGGCTCGAGGACGAGCTCGATCACGGCCATGGGGGCGTTGTCGCCCTTGCGGGGAGCCGTCTTGGTGATCCGGGTGTAGCCACCGTTGCGCTCGGCGAACTTCGGCGCGGTCTGCTCGAAGAGCTCGGCGACGACGTCCTTGCGGCCCAGGGTCGCGAGAACCTTGCGGCGGGCGTGCAGGTCACCGCGCTTGGCGAGGGTGATGAGCTTCTCGGCCACCGGGCGCAGCCGCTTGGCGCGGTGCTCCGTGGTGGTGATCCTCTTGTGCTCGAACAGCGCGGAGGCCAGGTTGGCCAGCATGAGCCGCTCGTGCGCAGCGCTGCCACCCAGACGGGAACCCTTGGCGGGTGTAGGCATGATGTCTCCTAGTAGGTGTGTCGGGTGAGCAGATCAGCTGGGCTGCTCGTCGCTGAACTGGATGTCGCCGTACGCCTCGTCGTCCTCCTCGGCGCCCGCGGCGGCCGAGAGGTCGAAGTCGGCCGGGCTGTCCTTGAGGCCGAGCCCCAGGCCGGCGAGCTTCTCCTTGATCTCCCCGATGGACTTCGCGCCGAAGTTGCGGATGTCCAGGAGGTCGGCCTCGGAGCGGGCGGTGAGCTCACCCACGGTGTGGATGCCCTCGCGCTTGAGGCAGTTGTACGAGCGGGAGAGCAGGCCGAGGTCCTCGATCGGCAGCGCGAGGTCCTGGGCGAGCGCGGCGTCCGTCGGGGACGGGCCGATCTCGATGCCCTCGGCCTCCACGTTGAGCTCACGGGCGAGGCCGAAGAGCTCCACCAGCGTCTTGCCCGCCGAGGCGAGCGCGTCGCGCGGGGCGATCGAGTTCTTGGTCTCGACGTCGACGATGAGCTTGTCGAAGTCCGTGCGCTGCTCCACGCGGGTGGCCTCGACCTTGTAGGTCACCTTCAGCACCGGGGAGTAGATCGAGTCGACCGGGATGCGGCCGATCTCGGCGTCGGCGCTCTTGTTCTGCACGGCGGAGACGTAGCCGCGGCCGCGCTCGACGGTGAGCTCGATCTCGAGCTTGCCCTTGGCGTTGATCGTCGCGATGTGCAGGTCGGGGTTGTGCACCTCGACGCCGGCCGGCGGCGTGATGTCACCGGCGGTGACGACGCCCGGGCCCTGCTTGCGCAGGTACATCACGACGGGCTCGTCGTTCTCCGAGGAGACGACGATGTTCTTGATGTTCAGGATGATCTCGGTGACGTCTTCCTTGACACCGTCGACGGTCGAGAACTCGTGGAGCACGCCGTCGATGCGGATCGACGTGACCGCGGCGCCCGGGATGGACGAGAGCAGGGTGCGGCGCAGGGAGTTGCCGAGGGTGTAGCCGAAGCCCGGCTCGAGGGGCTCGATGGCGAACCGCGAGCGGTAGTCGGAGACGACCTCTTCGGTCAGTGCGGGGCGCTGTGCGATGAGCACTTCTGATTTCCTTTCAGCCGGCGTCCGCTATATGACGCCGTGGCGAGGACCCGCCGGACATCTGTCCGGCCGGCGGGGTGGTGCTGGTGGCACGGAGCGGGGTGTGCGCGCACAGCGCGCACACCCCGACCGGCAACGTCTCTCAGACGCGGCGACGCTTCGGCGGGCGGCAGCCGTTGTGCGCCTGGGGGGTGACGTCCTGGATCGAGCCGACCTCGAGGCCGGTGGCCTGGAGCGAGCGGATCGCGGTCTCACGGCCGGAGCCGGGACCCTTGACGAAGACGTCGACCTTCTTCATGCCGTGCTCCTGGGCGCGACGCGCGGCCGCCTCGGCGGCGAGCTGCGCGGCGAACGGGGTCGACTTGCGCGAACCCTTGAAGCCGACCTGGCCGGAGGAGGCCCAGGCGATGACGGCACCGGTCGGGTCCGTGATGGACACGATCGTGTTGTTGAACGTGGACTTGATGTAGGCGTGGCCGTGGGAGACGTTCTTGCGCTCCTTGCGGCGCGGCTTGCGGACCGCGGTCGCCGTACGGGTCTTGGGGGGCATGCGTGTTTTCTCCTACAGGTGAGGTCGTCGGACCGGCCCGGTGCCGCCGTCGTGACTGGGCACCGGCTCGGACTACTGCTAGCGGGCCTTCTTCTTGCCCGCGACGGTGCGCTTGGGGCCCTTGCGGGTACGCGCGTTGGTCTTGGTGCGCTGACCGTGGACAGGAAGGCCGCGGCGGTGGCGGATGCCCTGGTAGCTGCCGATCTCCACCTTGCGGCGGATGTCCGCGGCGACCTCACGGCGGAGGTCACCCTCGACCTTGAAGTTGCCCTCGATGTAGTCGCGCAGTGCGACGAGGTCCGTGTCCGTCATGTCCTTGACGCGCAGGTCAGGGCTGATGCCGGTGGCGGCCAGCGCCTCGGACGCACGGGTGCGGCCGACGCCGTAGATGTAGGTGAGCGCGATCTCGAGCCGCTTCTCGCGGGGGAGGTCGACGCCGGATAGACGTGCCAACTTTGACTCCTGTTGTGGGTCGGAGGTCTTCCGCACCGCCATCCCGCTGCTGCGGGCCCCGGCCTCCGAGCCGAGGGTTGCGCTGGGCGCTGACGGTGCGCGGTGCCGGGGCGCTACCCCGGCGGTTCAGGGACTCAGCCCTGGCGCTGCTTGTGACGCAGGTTGTCGCAGATGACCATGACGCGGCCGTGGCGACGGATCACCTTGCAGTTGTCGCAGATCTTCTTGACGCTGGGCTTGACCTTCATGTTTCCTCCGCCGCCGCGCGTGACAGGACCCAGGTCCGCCGGACGGCGTTCGATCGTGGTGGTTACTTGTAGCGGTAGACGATGCGACCTCGGGTGAGGTCGTACGGGCTCAGCTCGACGACCACCCGGTCCTCAGGGAGGATCCGGATGTAGTGCTGGCGCATCTTGCCCGAGATGTGGGCAAGGACCTTGTGGCCGTTGCTGAGCTCAACGCGGAACATCGCGTTGGGGAGCGCTTCGACAACACTGCCCTCGATCTCGATGACGCCGTCCTTCTTCGCCATTACTCCCGCTAACGTTGGTGACAGGTGGACCTGGTGCCGGCCTCGCGTGACGATCGTGCGCACGGCAGGCGCGCACAGGTGAAGCCATGCCCAGCGGTCAATCCTACGGCATCGCGCAGCCCCGGGAAACCGGGCGCCCAGTGACGGGAGTCACCGACGCACGTGCGCGCGCCGTCGCGGGGCACGCCTCGGCGGTCCGTAACAACCCTACGCCGGTGCGCGCTCGGGCCGGGCGGCCGCCTCGCACGAGACGCGCGCGAACGAGCGGCCCGCCTCGCGAGACCCGCTGGGGCCGGGCGGCCGCCTCGCACGAGACCCGCACGAACGGGCGGCCTGCCTCGCGAGACCCGCTCGGGCCGGCGGCCGCCTCACGAGACCCGCCCAGCAGGGCGGCCACCTCGCAACAGCGGACCCGCTCCCCCGGGGGAAGGAGAGCGGGCCCGCAGCCGTGGGGCCCCCCGGCCGTGACCAGCAGACCAGCCGTCCCAGAGCAGGCGCAGCACCAGCACGGATGAATTCCAGGCGAGTGAGCGAGGGTGACGGGGTGAGAGCGATGGGGCGAGCCAGGGTGAGCCGCCCCCGCACCACGTCGCCGGACGGTGCGGGTGCGGCTCAGTCCTCGCTCGGGAGCAGGCCGAGCAGACGGCCGCGCTCGATCGCCTCCGTGCGGCTGTGCACGCCGAGCTTCCGATAGATGCTCCGGACCTGGGTCTTGACCGTGCTCTCCGAGACGAACAGCCTGCGTGCCATGAGCGGCAGCGGCCGACCGGAGCCGAGCTCGCGCAGCACCTGCACCTCGCGCCCGCTCAGCGGCTGGACGTGGACCGGGTCCGGGAACGGACCTGACATCGCCGCCTGGTCGACCTCTTCGAGCACGGCACGACTCTGCGGCAGGGAGGCGGCGACCGCGTCGAGGTCGGACCGGGGGACGAGCAGGAACGGACGCAGGATGCCCGTCCGTTCGGCGAGCCTGGTGGCGAGGTGCATCGCCTCCGCGGCAGCTGCTCGCTGGCTCATCCGGTGAGCCGCCACCGCGCGCGTGAGGCTCAGGTTGAGCGCGACGCGCGGCCTGGTGGCGGCGAGGGTGGCCACGTCGACCGTCAGCGACATGGCCTGCTCGTCGTCGCCCGAGTAGAGAGCCAGTCGGGCCCTGGTCGAGCGCAGCAGCCCCTCCTCGGGATGCCCGGGCGTCACGGGGGGCAGGGTCTGACGGCCGCGCGCGAGCTGCTCGGTCGCGATGCACAGGTCCACGAGCGAGGCGCCCACCAGGGTCTCGCCCAGCCGCGTGACGGGCCGGTGGCGGTTGCGGTCCTGATACTGCTCGAGGTCGCTGAGCACCTCGACGGTCCTCCCGCGGTGCAGCGCGTGGCTGGCCCAGACGTAGACGAGCACGGACTCCAGCCACCTCCGGTCCTCCGGGAGCTCCGGCGGCCGGTCGGGCAGCGCGACGTCCTGGAGCCGGTCCAGGCCCGCCGTCGCCGGGACCGCCAGCCGGGCCACCGACTCGAGCGGACCAGGTCTCGCGGTGGGCTGCGTGCCCACCCACTCGATCCATCGGGCGCCGATGCCCAGGTGGCCGAGCAGCGTGGCGCAGAGCGCCACGCCGGCCCCGGCCTCGCGCAGCACCGTGGGGCGACGCTCGACGCTGCGCCCGACCGCCTCGTGGAACGCGAACGCCGCTGCGACGAGGTCCGCCTCCGCCAGCTGCACCATGCCGAGCTCGACCAGGACGGCGGCGGTCCCCGGGTCCTCGAGGTCGTCGTGCGCCACCGCGATCGTGCTCTCCCCCGGTGCGATCACCGGCAGGTCGGACTGGAGGAGCTCGAGGAACCACCTGGGCTGCTCGGCCGGCAGCACATGGTCCCGCAGCCCGACGAGCGTCGGGGAGCCGGCGAGCAGCCGCGGGCCGAGCTGTCCCAGAGCGGTGCGCAGGCGCGCACGGTCGGCGACGAGCAGCTGCGGCCAGAACTCCTCGATGACCTCGGCCAGCAACGCCAGCTCCCGGGAGCGCACGGCGTGCGCGAGCGCCTCCTCGGCCTGGCCCTCCCGGCGGCAGATCCGCGCCATCGTGGCGTTGAGGTGCCAGTAGCGGGCCGGGTCGTCCTCGAGCAGGATCTGGTTGGCTGCCTCCTTGAGGATCGGCGGGTAGGCGAAGACGCCGTCATCGACGGTGACGATCAACCCGGCCCGGAGCATGCGCGTGAGGACGGACTCGGCCGACTTGATCGTCCCGGCGTCGAGCAGCGCCTCGGCCACCTCCGGTGTGAAGTTCTCGGGCACCGCCAGCGCACCGAGCACCTCCTCGAGGCTGTCGCTCCCGAGATCCTGCACGACGACGCGCAGGTAGGCCGCCAGGCTCGACGTCTCGATCACCGGGTCGCCGTCGGCGCTCGAGGAGGAGGTGAGGAGCGCCACCCGCAGGAGCCCCGGCCACCCGGCCAGGCCGTGGCAGAGTCGCTCGGCGGCGTCCGGGGTGATCTCCAGGCCGAGCCCGGTCGCCAGGGTCCGCGTCTGAGCGGGCCCGAGCACGAGGTCCGGCGCCTGGAGGACCACGGCCTCGGGGGCGGCGCGCGCTAGCGCCACCGCGGGCCGCATCCGCCGCATCAGCAGGACGAGGTGGAGGTTCTCGTGGCGCTGGGCGAGCTCGACGAGCTCGTCGTCCACCCCCTCGTCGGTCACCCGCTCGTAGGAGTCGATGACGATGACGAGGTGGCGCCGCCGCTCCCGGGCGGCGCGGCCGAGCTCCTCCCACCCGTCGCCGTCGTGCCGGCGGGCGCTGTAGCCGACCCGGACGAGCTCCTCGTGCACCTCGGCCCAGAAGCCGTCCCTGTCGGTCGTGCGGGGCGAGACCGCCAGCCAGACGAGATCGTGGTCCGGCAGGTCGGACCGGCGCAGCCACTGCGACGCCGTCGTCGACTTGCCGTAGCCCCGCGGCGCCTGGATGACCACGAGCGGTGGCAGACCGCCGAGGGCGCGTGCCGCCGCGGGGGCCGGGGTGAAGGCCGCCGGCACACGAGGCAGTCCCCGACCGTCCCCGCCCCGGTGCGACGGGTTCCGGACCTGTCCGGCCATAGGTCAGTCTGCTGCCGCGGCGCCGGACCTGGCGCCCGGTCGGTCGATCTCGTCCGCGCGCTGCAGCGCACCGGCCCGGTTCGTCACGTTGAGCTTCTGGTAGATGCTGCGCAGGTGCGACTTGACCGTGTTCACGGACAGCCGGAGCTCCTGGGCGATCGGCACCGCCCCGGCGTGCTGGTGGAGCGCCTGGAGGATCTCGAGCTCGCGGGGGGTGAGCAGCTCGACGAGCCCGCCGCCGACCTCCTCCTGCGACTCCTCCGCCGGGGGCCGGAACGCCTCCGGCCACAGCTCGAGGACCCGCAGGTCCTCGCCGGCGAGCGCGGCGAACACCCGGTGGCGCAGGATCAGCAACGGCCTGCGCTGGCCGGACGCATAGGCGCTGCGGATCGCCTCGGCGAAGGCGGCGCGCGCGGCGGCGCGCTCTCCCAGCGCGAAGTGCGCGGCGGCGAGGACGAGCTGGCACTCGATGACGGACCGGTGCGAGAGGTACTGCTCGGACAGCCCGTTCCGGGCCCGGCTCACGGCGTGCCGGTACTCCCCCGCCAGCAGCGCGAGCTGCGCGTGGGTGGACATCGTCACCGCGTTGGGCGGCAGGTCCTTGGCGGCGTGCCTGGCCTCCTCGAGCCGCCCGCCTGCCAGCAGCACCTCGACCTCGGTGGTCCGCAGCGCCATCTCGGCCATCCGACCGTGCGGGAGGTAGTGGCGCGCCGCACGGACGTTGGCGGCCCAGCGTGCGACCTCGCGCGGACCGCCGGTGATGGCAGCATGGCGGGCGGCGACGAGCACCCCCATGCCCCAGACCTCGTCCCGTCGGGTGCGCTCGGGAAGCGCCGCGACCCGGTCGTCCATGTCCGGGTCGAGCCGGTCGAGGGCGACGATCGCCTGGGCGAGACGGACCCAGTAGCCCACCTGGGCGTAGTCGTCGTGCGACTCGTCCCCCACGCCATCCAGCGTCTCGTCGTCGAGCCAGGACGCGGCGATCCCGACGTCGCCGTAGATGGCGTGGGTGCACGCCAGCCCGGCCGTGGCGAGCCGGACCGCGGTCGCCGAGCCGTCGGTCTCCTGGGCGAGGGTGCGGGCGCGCCCGAAGGCGTACAACGCCGACGACTCGTCCCCGGCGATCACCGCCGCCACGCCCCACTGGATCAGGGCGAAGCTCGTGGGGTCGACGCCCGAACGTGTCCGGCGGGGGCTCAGCTCTGCGGTGATCCCCCTGATGTCGCCGGTCGGCCAGATGTGCTGGGGATCTGGCTCGCCCCCCAGGAGGGCGCCGTCGACCTCGTCGCGGGCCACCCGGAACCGGGCGTGCTGGGCGACCACCTCGCTCGGGATCGCCTGCGCGGCCGCCATGAGCATCGCGGGCTCCTGGGTGACGAGGAAGTGCCACTCGTCCTCCATGACCTGCTCCGCGGTGGACCAGGCGCCGGCATGGATCGCGTGCACCAGGACCTCGAGGTGGTTGCGCTCCTGGAGGCTGCGTCCCATGAGGCGCTGGTGCACGGCACGCAGCTCGTCCGGCCGGCTCTCGCTCAGCAGCCGCAGGAGCGCCTGCCGGACGAAGGGTGCGTAGCTGTAGGTCCGCTGCCCCTCGTCGATCTCCTCGCGCAGGAGGCCGGCGGACCTGACGTTGCGCAGGATCGTCAGGGTGGAGTCGCCGGGCGCGACCAGCTGCGCGAGCTCGGCGTCGAAGCGCTCGGGCACCGCGGTGTGCAGCAAGAACCTGCGCACCTGCTCGTGGCGCAGGTCGCGCACCATCGCAGCGATGTACTCGTCCGCCAGCGCGAGGTTCAGCCGGCCGCCGTCGCCGCGGGAGCGGACGAGCACGTCCCGGATGGCCGCGGGCCACCCGCCGAACCCGGTCGCCAGCCGTCCCGCCTCGCGGTCGTTCAGCGCGACCCCGATGCGCGCGGCGAGCGCGGAGACCTGGGGCCCGTCGAGCCGGAGCTCCTTCGGCGAGATCATCGCGACGTCCACGGAGAGGCTCCCCGTGGTCTCGATCACCCGGGTCGTGCGCGTGGACACCACGAGGAAGAGCTGGTCGTTCTGGCGCACCAGCTCGAGGAGGTCGTCGTCGATGTCCGCCGCGCCGTCCGGACCGCCCGCGTGGTGGTAGTCGTCGATCACCACGGTCAACGGCTCGGTCACCTCGCCGAGCGAGGTCATCGCCCGTTCGCGGTGGTCGGTGCCCTGTGCGCCGTTCGCCGGCAGCAGGTCGACGTCGACGAGCGCGGAGTCCAGCTCGGACCAGAAGTGCGCGGCGTCGTTGCTCGCCCGGGTCAGTCTCAGCGCCACCGTGAGGTGCCCGGGGCCACCGGCACCGAACCAGGTGCTCAGCGTGGTCGTCTTCCCGTAGCCGCGCGGGCCACGGATGATGGTCAGCGGCGCGCGCTTGGCCAGCAGCTCCAGGACCGTGCCGTCGACCACGACGTCGTGCGGGGTCCGGGAGCGTGTAAACGTGACAGTGGGCGCAGCACCATCCACAGACTCACTCCTCACACCACCAGGACACTGCCCCCGACTGCCCGCGACCTTGGGTGCCAACTGTACGTAAGTGTGAGGCTGCGCACGGGAAAATGAAAGACCCCATTTGTTGCGGCTCCGGCGCCCGCGAGGCGGGTCTCCCGGCGCCTGTGCGGCCAGTCTCCGGGCCGCGCCTGCGTCACCCGGTGGCGCGTTCCGCGAGGCTCTCCGGCGCCGACCGGCACCCGTTCTGCGCCACCGGACCGACCGACGGGCTCAGGCCGTGGGGGCCACGCTGACGCCGCGCCGGCCGAGCTCCTCGGCGCCGCCGTCGGGCGCCGTCAGCACCCAGATGCCCTGCTCGCCGATCGCGACCGTGTGCTCGAAGTGCGCTGCCCGCGACCCGTCGAGCGTGACGACGGTCCAGTCGTCCTCGAGCACGTGGTTGGCGGGGCTGCCGGCGGTGAGCATCGGCTCGACCGCCAGGCACATCCCGGGCCGGAGCCGAGGCCCGCGGTCACGGGTGCGGTAGTTCAGCACCTCGGGCGGCTGGTGCATCGCCGTGCCGATCCCGTGCCCGACGTACTCCTGCACGATGCCGAGCTCGACCCCCCGCTCCTGCGCCGCGCGCTCGACGGCGGTCTCCACGGCGTCGCCGACCACCCCGAGGCGGTCCCCGCCGGCGAGGGCCGCGATCGCTGACCACATCGCGTCCTCGGTGACCTCGACGAGGGCCTGGTCCGACGGCGTCGCGTCACCGACGACGACCGAGAAGGCGGCGTCGCCGTGCCAGCCGTCGACGACGGCGCCGCAGTCGAAGGAGACGAGGTCGCCGTCCTGGATCACCCGGTCCCCGGGGATGCCGTGCACGATGACCTCGTTGACCGAGATGCACACCGTCGCCGGGTACCCGTGGTAGCCGAGGAAGTTCGAGGTCGCCCCGGCCCGACGGATCACGTCGGCGGAGACGGCGTCGAGGTCCGCCGTCGTCATCCCCGGTGCGACAGCAGCACGCAGGGCGGCGTGGATGTCGGCGACGACGAGGCCGGCCCGGCGCATGGTCGCGACCTGCGCGGGGCTCTTGTACTCGATCTTCTCGCGGCCGAACATGGCTGGCTCCTGGACGACGACGGCGCGGCCCTCGCGGGCCGCGCCGGGTGCTGGTGGGTGGGTGGCGTCAGCCGAGCCGGGGCTCGAGCGCCGTCATGATGCGGTCGGTGACCTCGTCGACCTCGCCGATGCCGTCGACCTGGACGAGCAGGTCACGCTCGGCGTAGAGGTCGGCCAGCGGGGCAGTCTGCTCCGCGTAGACCTCGAGCCGGCGCCGGATGACCACCTCGGTGTCGTCCGGCCGGCCCTGCTCGGCCGCCCGCCGGAGCAGCCGTGTGACGACCTCGTCGGTGTCCGCGGTGATCTCCACGACCGCGTCGAGGCGCTGCCCGGCGTCGGCGAGCATGCCGTCGAGCTCGGCCACCTGGTCCGCGGTGCGGGGGTAGCCGTCGAGCAGGAAGCCGCCCGTCGCGTCGGACTGGCCGAGCCGGTCGCGGACCATGGCGTTGGTGACCTCGTCGGGGACGTACTCGCCGGCGTCCATGTACCGCTGGGCGCGGCGGCCGAGCTCCGTCTGCTCGGCGACGTTCGCCCGGAAGATGTCGCCGGTGGAGATGGCGGGGACGGCGAGCCGGTCGCTGATGCGGGCGGCCTGGGTGCCCTTGCCGGCCCCGGGAGGGCCGAGGAGGACCAGTCGTGCACTCATCGCAGGAACCCTTCGTAGTGACGCTGCTGGAGCTGGGACTCGATCTCCTTCACGGTCTGCAGGCCGACGCCGACCATGATCAGGATCGAGACGCCGCCGAGCGTCATCTGGGTGATCCCCAGCTGCGCGAACATCACGGTCGGGATGAGCGCGACCACCGTCAGATAGATCGCCCCGACGGTGGTGACGCGGGTGATGACGTACTGGAGGTACTCGGCGGTGGGGCGTCCGGCCCGGATCCCGGGGATGAAGCCGCCGTAGCGCTTCATGTTGTCGGCGACCTCCTCCGGGTTGAAGGTGATCGAGGTGTAGAAGAACGTGAAGAACAGGATCATCACGGCGAAGAGCGCGATGTACAGCGGCGCCGTCGGGTCGGCGACGTTGGCGATGATCCACTGGACCCACTCGGTGGTCTGGTCCCCGAACTGCGCGGCCAGGGTGGGCAGCGCGAGCAGCGAGGACGCGAAGATCACCGGGATCACGTTCGCCATGTTGATCTTGATCGGGATGTAGGTCGACGAGCCGCCGTACATACGACGTCCGACCATGCGCTTGGCGTACTGCACCGGGACGCGGCGCTGGGACTGCTCGACGTAGACCACCAGCAGGGTCACCAGCAGGATCAGCCCGACGACGACGATGAACCGGCCGACGCCGCCGTTGCTCTGCAGGACGGAGCCGAGTGCCGACGGGAAGGAGGCGATGATCGAGACGAAGATCAGCAGCGACATGCCGTTGCCGATGCCCCGCTCGGTGATGATCTCGCCGAGCCACATGATCAGGCCGGTGCCGGCGGTCATCGCGACGACCGTCACGAGCAGGTTCATCGGGGAGTCGTTCGGGATGGGCTTGACCACGCAGCCCTGGAACAGGCCGTTGTTCGCGACCGTGACGATGACGGCGGACTGCAGGACCGCCAGGAAGATCGTCAGGTACCGCGTGTACTGGGTGAGCTTCGCGGTGCCGGCCTGGCCCTCCTTGTGCAGCTCCTCGAAGCGCGGGATGACCACGCGCATGAGCTGCACGATGATGCTCGCGGTGATGTACGGCATGATCCCGAGCGCGAAGATGCTCAGCTGCAGCAGCGCACCGCCGCTGAAGAGGTTGACCATGCCGAGCAGGTCACCGGTGCCCGCCGCGGCGAGGCACTGCTGGACGTTGCGGTAGGACACGCCCGGCGCCGGGATGAAGGTACCGAGCCGGAAGATCGCCATGATCCCCAGCGTGAAGAGCAGCTTGCGCCGCAGGTCAGGCGTGCGGAACGCCTGGGCGAATGCGCTGAGCAATCTTCCTCCTGCTGATCGGGCCCCCTGGGGACCTGGTGGCCGCCGCGGCGGCAAAGACCGACGGTCAGACTATCGCGGATGGGTGGCGCATCGGTGCGCCGGACGTCCGCAGGACCCACGTGTCCCGGGACGACGACGGGCGGCCCGGCACAGTGCCGGACCGCCCGCGTCGGTGAGTCACTCGGCGGAGATGCTTCCGCCGGCGGCCTCGATCTTCTCCTTCGCCGACCCCGACCAGGCGTCGACGGTGACGTCGAGCTTGGTGGTGACCTCGCCGGAGCCGAGGACCTTCACGGGCTGTCCCGAGCGCACGGCGCCCTTGGCCACGAGGTCCTCGACGGTGACGGCGCCACCCTCGGGGTAGAGCGCGCCGAGCTTGTCCAGGTTCACGACCTGGTACTCGGTGCGGAAGGGGTTCTTGAAGCCGCGGAGCTTCGGCAGCCGCATGTGCAGCGGCATCTGCCCGCCCTCGAAGCGCTCGGGAACCTGGTAGCGGGCCTTGGTGCCCTTGGTGCCGCGGCCGGCGGTCTTGCCCCGCTTGCCTCCCTCACCACGACCCACACGGATCTTGGCGGACTTGGCACCGGGAGCCGGGCGCAGGTGGTGGACCCGCAGGGTGTGCGGGGACCCCTCGTTGGTGTTCTTGGACTCGGCCATGGTCAGTCGACCTCCTCGACGGTGACGAGGTGCGCCACCGTCGTGATCATGCCGCGGACCTCCGGCTTGTCCTCACGCACGACCGACTGGCCGATGCGCTTCAGGCCGAGGGAACGCAGCGTGTCACGCTGGTTCTGCTTGCCGCCGATGACGGACTTGGTCTGGGTCACCTTGAGCTGCGCCATCACGCACCTGCCCCGACGGCCTGCTCGGCGGCCTTGTCCTCGCGGTCCTTGGCCTCGCCCTCGGCCCGCGCCCGCAGCAGCGCGGCCGGGGCCACGTGCTCCAGGGGCAGACCACGGCGCGCGGCGACGGCCTCGGGCTGCTCGAGCCCCTTGAGCGCCGCCACGGTGGCGTGGACGATGTTGATCGCGTTGGACGAGCCGAGCGACTTGCTCAGGACGTCGTGGATGCCGGCGCAGTCGAGGACGGCGCGGACCGGACCACCGGCGATGACCCCGGTACCCGGGGACGCGGGCCGCAGGAAGACGACGCCGGCAGCGGCCTCACCCTGCACGGCGTGCGGGATCGTCCGAGCGATGCGCGGGACGCGGAAGAAGTTCTTCTTCGCCTCCTCGACGCCCTTGGCGATCGCCGCGGGCACCTCCTTGGCCTTGCCGTAGCCGACGCCCACGGTGCCGTCGCCGTCGCCCACCACGACCAGCGCGGTGAAGCTGAAGCGCCGGCCGCCCTTGACGACCTTCGACACGCGGTTGATCGTGACAACGCGCTCGATGTACTGGTTCTTCTCCTCGGCCCGACCGCGGTTGCTGTCGCGACGGTCGTTGCGGCGGCCACCCTCGCGGCGGTTGCCGCCCTCGCGGTTCTCGCCCGAGCCGGTAGCCGGACCGGTGCCGGTCCTGCTTCGCTGCGGTGCAGCCATCAGATATTCCTCTGCTCTCGTACGCTCTGCATGGTCACAGGGTCAGACCACCCTCGCGGGCGCCGTCGGCCACCGCCGCGACCCGCCCGTGGTACTTGTTGCCACCACGATCGAACACGGCGGCGTCCACACCGGCGGTCTTGCCCCGCTCGGCGACGAGCTCGCCGACCTTGCGTGCCTTGGCGACCTTGTCGCCCTCGGCACCGCGCAGGTCGGCCTCGAGCGTGGAGGCGGAGGCCAGCGTGCGGCCGGTGGTGTCGTCCACGAGCTGGGCGACCATGTGGCGCGCCGAACGGGTGACGACGAGGCGGGGACGCTCGGCGGTGCCGGTGATGCGCTTGCGCACCCGGAGGTGACGGCGCGTGCGGGCGACCTGCTTGCCCTTGCCCTTGACGGAGATAGCCATCGGTTACTTACCAGCCTTTCCGACCTTGCGGCGGACCTGCTCGCCGGCGTAGCGCACGCCCTTGCCCTTGTAGGGCTCGGGCTTGCGGATCTTGCGGATGTTCGCCGCGACCTCACCGACGAGCTGCTTGTCGATCCCGGTGACCGAGAACTTCGTGGGGCTCTCCACCGTGAAGGTGATGCCCTCGGGGGCGGTCACCTTGACGGGGTGGGAGAAGCCGAGGGCGAACTCGAGGTCGGAGCCCTTCGCCTGCACGCGGTAACCGGTGCCGACGATCTCCAGACCCTTGGTGTAACCCTGGGTGACGCCGGTGACCAGGTTGGCCAGCAGCGTGCGGGACAGCCCGTGGAGCGAGCGCGACTCGCGCTCCTCGTCGGGACGGGACACCACGAGGGTGCCGTCCTCACCACGGGACACGGTGATGGGCTCGGCAACCGTGTGGCTGAGCGTGCCCTTGGGGCCCTTGACCGTCACCACCTGGCCGTCGATGGTCACATCGACACCAGCGGGGACCGGGACGGGGTTCTTACCGATTCGGGACATGGTCTGCTTCCTCCGTCTTCCCGGTCACCAGACGAAGGCGAGGACTTCCCCGCCAACGCCCTTGTTCTGCGCCTCACGGTCGGTCAGCAGGCCGGAGGAGGTGGACAGGATGGCCACCCCGAGGCCGCCGAGGACCCTGGGCAGGTTCGTCGACTTCGCGTAGACGCGAAGTCCGGGCTTCGACACGCGGCGCACGCCCGCGAGCGAACGCTCGCGGTTCGGGCCGAACTTGAGGTCGAGGGTCAGCTTCTTGCCGACCTCTGCGTCCTCGACGGTCCACGCGGCGATGTAGCCCTCGGACTTGAGGATCTCCGCGATGTTCGCCTTGAGCTTCGAGTACGGCATGGACACCGTCTCGTGGTACGCCGAGTTGGCGTTACGCAGACGCGTCAGCATGTCTGCGATGGGGTCAGTCATAGTCATCGGGCGTCAGCCCTTCCTCGTCGCGGTTTCCGTTGCCAGGACCTGCGACGTAGTCGTTACCAGCTGGACTTGGTCACACCGGGGAGCTGACCGGCGAGGGCCATCTCACGAAGGCAGACGCGGCAGAGCCCGAACTTGCGGTACACCGAGTGCGGGCGGCCGCACCGCTGGCAGCGGGTGTAGGCGCGCACGGCGAACTTCGGCTTGCGGTTGGCCTTCTGGATCAGAGCGGTCTTCGCCATCTCAGTTCTCCTTGAACGGGAAGCCCAGGCGACGCAGCAGCGAACGCCCCTCTTCGTCGGTGGTGGCCGAGGTGACGACCGTGATGTCCATGCCGCGCACGCGGTCGATCTTGTCCTGGTCGATCTCGTGGAACATCGACTGCTCGGTCAGACCGAAGGTGTAGTTGCCGTGCCCGTCGAACTGCTTCGGGGACAGCCCGCGGAAGTCGCGGATGCGGGGCAGGGCCAGGGACAGCAGGCGGTCGAGGAACTCCCACATGCGGTCGCCGCGCAGCGTGGTGTGCGCACCGATCGGCTGCCCCTCGCGCAGCTTGAACTGAGCGATGGACTTGCGGGCCTTGGTGACCTGCGGCTTCTGACCCGTGATCAGGCTCAGGTCGCGGATCGCGCCCTCGATGAGCTTGGAGTCGCGCGCGGCGTCCCCCACACCCATGTTGACGACGACCTTGGTCAGGCCGGCGACCTCGTTGATGTTGGCGTGCCCGAACTCCTCGCGCAGACCCGCGATGATCTCGTCGCGGTAGCGCTGCTTGAGCCGGGGCAGCTCGATGGTGGTGGTCTCGCTCATGCTCAGATGTCCTTACCGGAGCGCTTGGCCACGCGGACCCGGGTGGTGCGGGTGCGGCCGTCACGCTCGACCTGCTCGGTGCGGTAGCCCACCCGGGTGCCCTTCTTGGTCTCCGGGTCGACCAGCATCACGTTGCTGACGTGGATGGGGGCCTCGATCGTCTCGATGCCGCCGGTGCGCGCACCACGGCTGGACTGACCGACCTTGGTGTGCTTCTTGGCGCGCTGCACACCCTCGACGACGATGCGGTCCTTCTCGGCCTGGACCTCCAGGACGCGCCCCTGCTTGCCCTTGTCGCGGCCGGCGATGACGACGACGAGGTCGCCCTTCTTGATCTTCGCCATGGTCAGAGCACCTCCGGCGCCAGAGAAATGATGCGCATGAACTTCTTGTCGCGCAGCTCGCGGCCGACGGGGCCGAAGATGCGGGTCCCGCGCGGGTCGCCGTCAGCCTTCAGGATGACGGCGGCGTTCTCGTCGAACTTGATGTACGAGCCGTCCGGGCGCCGGCGCTCCTTGGTGGTGCGCACGATGACCGCCTTGACGACGTCGCCCTTCTTGACGTTGCCGCCGGGGATGGCGTCCTTCACGGTGGCGACGATCGTGTCGCCGATGCCGGCATAGCGCCGGCCGGAGCCGCCGAGCACACGGATGCAAAGGATCTCCTTGGCACCTGTGTTGTCGGCGACCTTCAGCCGCGACTCCTGCTGGATCACTGGTCTCTCCTTGTCAACCTGGTTCTCGCGCTGTCCGCGAGCCTTGGTGAACTCGTTCCGTTAATGCATGGACCGGCTGCGCCGGACTGCTCTTTCATGAGCTCGCTTCGCTTCACCAAGAGCGTTGTCCGGCTGCGCCGGGCTGTTCTCTCGTTTCGCCGAACCAAGCTCGCTCCGCTCGCGATTCGGCGACTACTTCGCCTTCTCGAGGACCTCGACCACGCGGTACCGCTTGGACGCGGACAGCGGCCGGGTCTCCATGATGAGGACGAGGTCCCCGACGCCGACCTCGTTGGTCTCGTCGTGGGCCTTGACCCGCTCGGTGCGGCGGATGACCTTGCCGTAGAGCGCGTGCTTGACGCGGTCCTCGACCTCGACCACCACGGTCTTGTCCATCTTGTCGCTGACCACGTAGCCGCGGCGCGACTTGCGGTAGTTGCGATCGGTCTCGTCAGCCGTGGGGGCCGACGTCGTGTTCTCGCTCACTGGGACCTCGTTCACTTCTCGGTGCTCGGCGCGGTACGGATGCCGAGCTCGCGCTCGCGCACGATCGTGTAGATGCGGGCGATGTCGCGACGCACGGCCTTGAGGCGGCCGTGGTCCTCGAGCTGCCCCGTGGCTGCGGAGAACCGCAGGTTGAACAGCTCGGCCTTGGCCTTCTCGAGCTCCTGCGCGAGACGGTCGTCGTCCATGGCGTCCAGGTCGGCCGGGGCCAGACCCTTGGTTCCGATGGCCATCAGCCTTCACCACCCTCACGACTCACGAAGCGAGTCTTCATCGGGAGCTTGTGCTGGGCGCGGCTCATCGCCTCACGCGCCAGCTGCTCATCCACGCCGGCGAGCTCGAACATGATGCGGCCGGGCTTGACGTTGGCGACCCACCACTCGGGCGAGCCCTTGCCGGAACCCATGCGGGTCTCGGCCGGCTTCTTGGTGAGCGGTCGGTCGGGGAAGATGTTGATCCACACCTTGCCGCCACGCTTGATGTGACGGGTCATGGCGATACGAGCGGCCTCGATCTGCCGGTTGGTGACGTAGGCGGGCTCGAGGGCCTGGATGCCGAAGTCGCCGAACGCGATCGTGGTGCCACCCTTGGCCACGCCGCGACGCGTGGGGTGGTGCTGCTTGCGGTGCTTGGTCCGCCGGGGGATGAGCACGGCTCAGGCCTCCGTTCCGGTCGGTGCCGAAGCCTCAGCGGCCGGGGCGTCGCCCGTGGTCGCTGCGGCAGGAGCCTCCGGCGCGCGGGACTCGCCACCGCGGCCCGCGCCGTCACGGCGCGGCGCACCACGGCGCTCGCCACCACGACCACGCGGGGCGCGCGAGGCGGAGTCGGCCTGCTCGCGGGCGTACTCCTTCTCGGTCACGTCACCCTTGTAGATCCAGACCTTCACGCCGATGCGGCCGAAGGTGGTGCGGGCCTCGAAGAACCCGTAGTCGATGTTCGCGCGGAGCGTGTGCAGCGGCACCCGGCCCTCGCGGTAGAACTCCGAGCGCGACATCTCGGCACCACCGAGGCGACCGGCGCACTGCACGCGGATGCCCTTGGCGCCGGCGCGCTGGGCGGACTGCATGCCCTTGCGCATCGCGCGGCGGAAGGAGACACGGCTCGCGAGCTGCTCGGCGATGCCCTGGGCGACCAGCTGCGCGTCCATCTCGGGGTTCTTGACCTCGAGGATGTTCAGCTGGACCTGCTTGCCCGTGAGCTTCTCGAGCTCGCCACGCAGGCGGTCGGCCTCCGCGCCGCGGCGCCCGATGACGATGCCCGGGCGGGCGGTGTGCAGGTCGACGCGGACGCGGTCGCGCGTGCGCTCGATGTCCACCTTGGAGATGCCGGCCCGCTCGAGCCCGGCGGACATGAGGCGACGGATCGCCACGTCCTCGCGCACGTAGTCGCGGTAGCGCTGGCCGACCTTGGTGCTGTCGGCGAACCAGCGCGAACGGTGATCTGTGGTGATGCCGAGCCGGAACCCGGTCGGGTTGACCTTCTGACCCACTATCGGGTCCTCCCCTTCGTGCCGGCGGCCTGCTTGGCCGCGCCGTTGGTCTCAGCCTCACCGACGATGACGGTGATGTGGCTGGTCCGCTTGAGGATGCGGCTGGCCCGGCCCTGGGCGCGCGGACGGAACCGCTTCAGGGTGGGGCCCTCGTCGACGTACGCCTCGAGGACGACGAGCTTGGACTCGTCGAACGCCTCGCTGGCCTGGTCGGCCTTCACGCGAGCGTTCGCGATCGCGCTCTCGACGACCTTGCGCACGGTCTCGGCGGCCGCCTGCGGGGCGAACCGCAGCACGGACACTGCCTCTTCGGCGCGCTGACCGCGGACGACGTCCACGACCCGGCGGGCCTTCTGAGGCGTGACACGGACGAACCGCGCCTGCGCCTTGGCTTCCATGTTCCTGCCTTACTTGTCGAAAATCGGGTGCTCGGTGGAAGGACGTCGCCTCAGCGGCGACGAGCCTTGCGGTCGTCCTTGTCGTGCCCGCGGTAGGTGCGGGTCGGGGCGAACTCCCCGAGCTTGTGGCCGACCATCGACTCGGTGACGAAGACCGGGACGTGCTTGCGGCCGTCGTGCACCGCGAAGGTGTGGCCCAGGAAGTCGGGCGTGATGACCGACCGGCGGGACCAGGTCTTGATGACGTTCTTGGTGCCCTTCTCGTTCTGGACGTCCACCTTCTTCTGCAGGTGGTCGTCGACGAAGGGGCCCTTCTTCAGACTGCGCGGCATGTCGTCGTCTCCCTATCAGCGCTTCTTGCCGGTACGGCGACGGCGCACGATGAGCTTGTCGCTCGGCTTGTTCGGACGGCGGGTGCGGCCCTCGGGCTGCCCCCACGGGCTGACCGGGTGACGACCACCGGAGGTCTTGCCCTCACCACCACCGTGCGGGTGGTCGACCGGGTTCATGACGACACCGCGGACGGTGGGGCGCTTGCCCTTCCACCGCATGCGGCCGGCCTTGCCCCAGTTGATGTTCGACTGCTCGGCGTTGCCGACCTCGCCGATGGAGGCGCGGCAGCGGGCGTCGACGTTACGGATCTCGCCGGAGGGCATGCGCAGCTGGGCGTAGGCACCCTCGCGGGCGACGAGCTGGACCGACGCACCGGCCGAGCGGGCGATCTTCGCGCCGCCGCCGGGCTTGAGCTCGATGGCGTGGATGACCGTACCGACCGGGATGTTGCGCAGCGGCAGGTTGTTGCCGGGCTTGATGTCCGCGCCGGCACCGTTCTCGATGCGGTCGCCCTGCTTGAGCTTGTTCGGCGCGAGGATGTAGCGCTTCTCGCCGTCGGCGTAGTGCAGGAGCGCGATGCGCGCGGTGCGGTTCGGGTCGTACTCGATGTGCGCGACCTTGGCCGGGACGCCGTCCTTGTCGTGACGACGGAAGTCGATCACGCGGTACGCGCGCTTGTGGCCGCCGCCCTTGTGGCGGGTGGTGATCCGACCGGTGGAGTTGCGGCCACCGGTCTTGCTCAGCGGGCGGACCAGCGACTTCTCCGGCTCGGACCGGGTGATCTCGACGAAGTCGGCCACGCTCGAACCGCGGCGGCCCGGCGTCGTCGGCTTGTACTTACGGATTCCCATGGGTGTCGATCCTCAATCTTCTTCGGCTCACCGGCGTCAGCCGGCGACCTCGCCAAAGATGTCGATGGTGCCCTCGCGCAGCGTGACGATCGCGCGCTTGGTGTCCTTGCGCTTGCCCAGCCCGAACTTCGTGCGACGGGTCTTGCCCGGACGGTTCAGGGTGTTCACCGAGGCGACCTTGACGTCGAAGATCTTCTCGATGGCGTTCTTGATCTCGGTCTTGTTCGAGCGCGTGTCCACCTCGAAGGTGTACTTGCCCTCGTCGATGAGCCCGTAGCTCTTCTCCGAGACGATCGGGCGGACGATGATGTCGCGCGGGTTCTTGCTCGCCTCGACGCTCACTTGGTCTCCTCCTCGGCCTTCGGCCCGCTCACGAAGGTCTGCAGCGCGCCGGAGGTGAACACGACGTCGTCGTTGACCAGGACGTCGTAGGTGTTGAGCTGGTCGACCCAGAGCAGGTGCACGCTGGGGACGTTCCGAAGGCTCGTGACGGTCAGCTCGTCCGTGCGCTCGACGACGACCAGCGCGGAGCGCTCGGCGACGACGTTGCGCAGGGCGGCCAGCGCGACGGCGGTCTTCGGGGTCTCGCCCGAGACGAGCTCGGAGACGACGTGCACGCGGCCGGCGCGGGCCCGGTCGGACAGGGCGCCACGCAGGGCGGCGGCCTTCATCTTCTTGGGGGTGCGCTGGCTGTAGTCGCGCGGCTGCGGGCCGTGGACGACGCCACCGCCGGCGAACTGCGGGGCGCGGATCGAGCCCTGACGGGCGCGGCCGGTGCCCTTCTGCTTGTAGGGCTTGACGCCACCGCCGCGGACGTCGCCGCGGGTCTTGGTCGCGTGCGTGCCCTGGCGCGCAGCGGCGAGCTGGGCGACGACGACCTGGTGGATCAGCGGGACGTTCGTCTGGACGTCGAAGACCTCAGCAGGCAGCTCGGCCGAGCCGGCCTTCTTGCCCGCGGCGTCCAGGACGTCCACGGTCTGGGTGGTTGCCATACGGCTCACGCCCCCTTCGTGGCGGTACGGATCACGACGACGCCGCCCTTGGGCCCGGGGAGCGCGCCCGCGACGAGCAGGAGGCCCCTCTCGGCGTCCACGGCGTGGACCGTGAGGTTCTGGGTGGTCTGGCGCGCGTTGCCCATCCGGCCGGCCATGCGCTGGCCACGGAAGACGCGACCGGGGGTGGAGGCCCCGCCGATCGAGCCGGGCTTGCGGTGGTTGCGGTGCGCACCGTGCGAGGCGGAGACGCCCGCGAAGCCGTGCCGCTTCATGACACCGGCGGTGCCCTTGCCCTTGGTGGTGCCGGTGACGTCGACGGCCGCGCCGGCCTCGAACGTCTCGACGGTGAGCTCCTGGCCGAGGGCGTACTCGCCGGCGTCAGCCGTGCGGATCTCCGCGACGTGACGGCGGGGGGTGACCCCGGCCTTCTCGAAGTGGGCGCGCAGCGGCTGGGTCACCTTGCGGGGGTCGATCTCTCCGAAGGCGAGCTGGACGGCGCTGTAGCCGTCGGACTCCGCGGAACGCACCTGCGTCACCACGTTGGTGCCCACCCGGACGACCGTGACGGGCACGAGGCGGCCTGCCTCGTCCCACACCTGGGTCATGCCGAGCTTCGTGCCGAGCAGCGCCTTGACGGCGCGGCCGGCAGCCTGCTGGGAAGTGGTAGTCATTACAGGATCCCTCAGAGCTTGATCTCGATGTTGACGTCCGCCGGCAGGTCGAGTCGCATGAGCGAGTCGACGGCCTTCGGCGTCGGGTCGACGATGTCGATGAGCCGCTTGTGCGTACGCATCTCGAAGTGCTCGCGGCTGTCCTTGTACTTGTGGGGCGATCGGATGACGACGAAGACATTCTTCTCCGTCGGCAGCGGCACCGGGCCCACGACCGTCGCACCAGCGCGGGTCACCGTGTCGACGATCTTGCGCGCCGAGCTGTCGATGACCTCGTGGTCGTAGGACTTGAGCCGGATGCGGATCTTCTGTCCCGCCATGGCGTCGTCTAACCTCTCTCGTACCGCTACCTGTACCGACCCCCGCACTCGGGCGTGTCGCATTTCGCGGCACGCTCCGACCGGGATCCCCTTGTGGGGGCTGGTCGTTGTGATGCTCGTAAGGACGCGGATGTCGGTACCCGGTCCAGCAGTCGTGACGTCTGGGGCCGAACCCCAGGCAACCGGAATAGTCTGCCAGAGCGACCGGCCGCTTGGCCAATCAGGTCCTGCTCCCCGCGGTGAGGAGTGGATCACTTCTCCGACAGGTGCACGTGCGCGCAACCCGGCTCCGCAACATTACCAGCCGGGCCGCGCGGCCCGCGACCCCCAGCCGGTGCACGCGCCTGTGAGCCTGCCCACCGCGGCCGAGCCCTCCCACCGTGGCTGACGGCCCGCTCCCCCCACGCCCCCGACGGTTCGTCTCCCACGCCGTCGCGGTCCGTTCCCACACCCTCGACGGTCCGCTCCCCCGCGAACCTCTCGCCGAACCACTGTTCCGCCCCATCACCTGCGCCGGCACACACGGCTGCCTCGTCGTCGAGCGACACCTTCCGGCTGGTCGATGGCGCCCCCAACGGTGCCAAAGGTGCCACTCGGCGGAACTCGACGCCGAGCGACACGTTCCGGCTGGTCGACGGCATCCGCAGCGGTGCGGAAGGTGCCACTCGGCGGAACCCGACGCCGAGGGACACCTTCCGGCTCGTCGACGGCATCTGCAACGGTGCCGAACGTGCCGCTCGGCAGAAGCCCGCGGTGGGTGCAGGTGTGGGTACGGCTGCGCGGCCGACGTGCGGGCACCGACACGGCGGTGTTCGGCGACCTCGCTGGGGCCGTCCCGGTGGGACGCAGAAGGGCCCGGCAGCTGTGCAGCTGCCGGGCCCTCTGGTCCTGCGGTGCCGGCCGTGTGCCGGCGTCGGGGTCTCCCCCGCGGGTGCCGGATCAGATCCGGCGGTGGATCACTTGACGATCTTGGTGACCCGGCCCGAGCCAACGGTGCGGCCACCCTCACGGATGGCGAAGCCGAGGCCCTCCTCCATGGCGATCGGCTGGATCAGCTCGACCGACATCTCGGTGTTGTCGCCGGGCATGACCATCTCGGTGCCCTCGGGCAGCGTGATGACGCCGGTGACGTCGGTGGTGCGGAAGTAGAACTGCGGGCGGTAGTTCGAGTAGAACGGGTTGTGACGCCCGCCCTCGTCCTTGGCCAGGATGTAGACCTGACCCTCGAAGTTCGTGTGCGGGGTGATCGAGCCCGGCTTGCAGACGACCTGGCCGCGCTCGACGTCCTCGCGCTTGGTGCCGCGCAGCAGCAGACCGACGTTCTCGCCGGCGTCTGCGGTGTCGAGCAGCTTGCGGAACATCTCGATGCCGGTGACGGTCGTCGTCTGCTTGTGCTCCTTGATGCCGACGATCTCGACCTCCTCGTTCACCTTGAGCTGACCGCGCTCCACGCGACCGGTGACGACGGTGCCGCGCCCGGTGATCGTGAAGACGTCCTCGATCGGCATGAGGAACGGCTTGTCGATGTCGCGGACGGGGTCCGGGACGTTCTCGTCGACGGCCTGCATGAGGTCCTGGACGGACTTGACCCACTTCTCGTCGCCCTCGAGGGCCTTGAGAGCGGACACGCGGACCACGGGCGCGTCGTCGCCGGGGAACTCCTGGCTCGACAGCAGCTCACGGACCTCCATCTCGACGAGCTCGAGGATCTCCTCGTCGTCGACCATGTCGGACTTGTTCAGCGCGACCAGCAGGTAGGGCACGCCCACCTGGCGGGCGAGCAGCACGTGCTCACGGGTCTGGGCCATCGGGCCGTCGGTCGCCGCGACCACCAGGATCGCGCCGTCCATCTGGGCGGCACCGGTGATCATGTTCTTGATGTAGTCGGCGTGACCGGGCGCGTCAACGTGCGCGTAGTGGCGCTTCTCGGTCTGGTACTCGACGTGGGACACGTTGATCGTGATGCCGCGCTGACGCTCCTCGGGAGCGTTGTCGACCTGGTCGAACGGCGTGAACGTGTTCAGGTCGGGGTACTGGTCGGCCAGCACCTTCGAGATGGCAGCGGTCAGCGTCGTCTTGCCGTGGTCGACGTGACCGATGGTGCCGATGTTGACGTGCGGCTTGGTCCGCTCGAACTTGGCCTTCGCCACTGTGGTCCTCCTGGGACTTGGGTAGTTGTCTCACAGCTCTGGCAGGTGCTTGGCGGCCCCTGCCCGGGCGGTGCGGATCCTACGGGTCGGTTATGGGTTTCTTGCTGGGTCGACCTGTGGGACTCACTCGCCCCGGGTCTTCTTGATGATCTCCTCGGCGACGTTCCGAGGAACCTCCGCATAGCTGTCGAACTGCATCGAGTACACCGCCCGACCCTGGGTCTTGGACCGCAGGTCGCCGACGTATCCGAACATCTCGGACAGTGGCACAAGAGCGCGCACGACCTTGACGCCGCTCGCCTCTTCCATCGACTGGATCATGCCACGGCGGGAGTTGAGGTCGCCAATGACGTCACCCATGTACTCCTCGGGCGTACGCACCTCGACGTCCATCATCGGCTCGAGCAGTGCCGGGTCGGCCTTGCGGACGCCCTCCTTGAGCACCATCGAGCCGGCGATCTTGAAGGCCATCTCCGAGGAGTCGACGTCGTGGTAGGCGCCGTCGAGCAGGGTGGCCTTGACGCCCACCATCGGGTAGCCCGCCAGGACACCGTTCTGCAGCGCGTCCTGGATGCCGGCGTCCACGCTGGGGATGTACTCGCGCGGGATGCGGCCGCCGGTGACCTTGTTGTCGAACTCGTACAGCTCGCCCTCGGAGGTGTCGAGGGGCTCGAAGGTGACCTGCACCTTCGCGAACTGGCCGGAGCCACCGGTCTGCTTCTTGTGCGTGTAGTCGACCTTCTCGACGGCGCGGCGGATGGTCTCGCGGTACGCGACCATCGGGGCGCCGACGTTGGCCTCGACCTTGAACTCGCGACGCATGCGGTCCACGAGGATGTCCAGGTGCAGCTCGCCCATGCCGCCGATGACGGTCTGGCCGGTCTCCTCGTCCAGCCGGACGGAGAACGTGGGGTCCTCCTCGGCCAGCTTCTGGATCGCGGTGGAGAGCTTCTCCTGGTCGCCCTTGGTCTTGGGCTCGATGGCCACGTGGATCACGGGCTCGGGGAAGGACATCGACTCGAGGACGACCGGGTCGTCGATCGCGCAGAGGGTGTCACCGGTGGTGACGTCCTTCAGACCGATGAAGGCGTAGATGTGGCCCGCGTGGGCCTCCTCGATCGGGTTCTCCTTGTTGGAGTGCATCTGGAACATCTTCCCGATGCGCTCCTTCTTGCCCTTGGTGGAGTTGAGCACCTGGGCACCCTGCGCGGCGGTACCGGAGTACACGCGGACGTAGGTGAGCTTGCCGAAGAAGGGGTGCGTGGCGACCTTGAACGCCAGGCCGGCGAAGGCGTCGTCCTCGTTCGGGTGACGCTCGATGATCGTGTCCTCGTCACCGACGGCGTGGCCCTGCACGGCAGGGACGTCGAGCGGGTTCGGCAGGTAGTCGATCACGGCGTCGAGCATGGGCTGGACGCCCTTGTTCTTGAACGCCGAGCCGCAGAAGACCGGGTAGGCCTCGCCGGCGACCGTGAGGGCGCGCACGCCCTTCTTGATCTCCTCGACCGTGAGCTCCTCGCCGCCGAGGTACTTCTCGAGAAGCTCCTCGTCGGCCTCCGCGACCTGCTCGATGAGCTTGTTGCGGTACTCGTCGGCCTTGTCCTTGAGGTCGGCCGGGATCTCCTCGACCTCGTAGTCCTCGCCGATCTTGACGTCGCCTCGCCAGGTCAGCGCACGCATGTTGACGAGGTCGACGACGCCCTGGAAGTCGCTCTCGGCACCGATGGGCAGCTGCATGACCAGCGGGGTCGCCTTGAGGCGGTCCACGATCGTCTTGACGGTGAAGTAGAAGTCCGCGCCGAGCTTGTCCATCTTGTTGACGAAGCAGATGCGCGGGACGTTGTACTTGTCCGCCTGGCGCCACACCGTCTCGGACTGGGGCTCGACACCCTCCTTGCCGTCGAAGACCGCGACGGCGCCGTCGAGCACGCGCAGGGAGCGCTCGACCTCGACCGTGAAGTCCACGTGGCCGGGGGTGTCGATGATGTTGATCTGGTTGTCGTGCCAGAAGCAGGTGGTGGCCGCGGAGGTGATGGTGATACCGCGCTCCTGCTCCTGCTCCATCCAGTCCATCGTCGAGGCGCCGTCGTGCGTCTCGCCGATCTTGTAGTTGATGCCGGTGTAGAACAGGATCCGCTCGGTCGTCGTCGTCTTGCCGGCGTCGATGTGCGCCATGATGCCGATGTTGCGGACCTTGGTCAGGTCGGTCAGCACGTCAAGTGCCACGTGAGGCTCTCTTCGGTCGGGTCGGTCGTGAGGACGGGGTGCGCGCCGCCGGGATCACCGGCGGCGCGGGGGCCCGGGACTACCAGCGGTAGTGCGCGAAGGCCTTGTTGGACTCGGCCATCTTGTGCGTGTCCTCGCGGCGCTTCACAGCGGCGCCGAGGCCGTTGGAGGCGTCGAGGATCTCGTTCATCAGACGCTCGGTCATCGTCTTCTCGCGGCGCGACCGGGCGTAGTCGACCAGCCAGCGCAGGGCGAGGGTGGTCTGACGGACCGGGCGGACCTCGACGGGCACCTGGTAGGTGGCGCCACCGACGCGGCGCGAACGCACCTCGAGGGACGGACGCACGTTCTCCAGGGCCCGCTTGAGGACGACGGCGGGGTCGGAGTCGGTCTTGTCGCGGACACCCTCGAGGGCGCCGTAGACGATGCGCTCGGCGGTGGACTTCTTGCCGTCCTGGAGCACGCGGTTGACCAGCTGGGTCACGACCGGGGAGCCGTAGACCGGGTCGACGACGAGCGGACGCTTCGGGGCGGGGCCCTTACGAGGCATTACTTCTTCTCCTTCTTCGCGCCGTAGCGGCTGCGAGCCTGCTGGCGGCCCCGGACACCCTGGGTGTCGAGCGCGCCGCGGACGATCTTGTAACGGACACCGGGCAGGTCCTTCACACGACCGCCGCGCACGAGCACGATCGAGTGCTCCTGGAGGTTGTGGCCGACGCCGGGGATGTACGCGGTGACCTCGATGCCGGAGGACAGGCGCACGCGGGCGACCTTCCGAAGAGCCGAGTTCGGCTTCTTCGGGGTCGTGGTGTACACGCGGGTGCACACACCGCGACGCTGCGGGCTGCCCTTGAGGGCCGGCGTCTTGGAGGTCCCGACCTTGACGCTACGGCCCTTGCGGACCAGCTGCTGAATCGTGGGCACTACATCTCCGTCTCGAAGTACTTAGCTGTGTCGATGTTGCTCTGCTCGCCCGACCACGGGGTCGACCGGCACGGACCTGATCGGTCCGTCCTGGCTCGCTCCCCTGCCCCCGTTGTCGGGCGTGTCGACCAGCTTCCGTGCGGCCTGGTCTGCCACCGTAAGGCGTGGAGTGACTGGCTGCTACTGGGCGGGTGACGCCGTTGCGCCCCGGCTCCGCCACGGTGGTCACCCACCGGCGCGAGAGGCACGCACGAGAGCCCGATAGTCGCGGGCACCGCCGACCAGCGTACTCTGCGGCGGTTTCCTGCGTCAAAGCATGGGACAGGGGTGGGGCGTGGTGTGCGCCACCTCAGGGCGCGCACCTCGTCCGGACACGCGGCGGGGCCGGGAGGCTGCTCGCCTCTCGGCCCCGCCGCGCTCAGCGTGTGGTCAGCGGAACTCGAGCCCGTACGTGTCCGGACCGAAATCCAGCTCGTCGAGCAGGATCGAGTCGGAGGTTCCACCTGCCGGCGCGAAGTCGATGTCGCTGTAGCCCAGCCGGCTGAACGCCTGGGCCTTGGCCTCCTCGGTCGGCTCCACGACCACCTCGTGGTAGCGGGGCAGGCCCGTCCCGGCCGGGATGAGCTTACCGAGGATGACGTTCTCCTTCAGGCCGAGCAGCGGGTCGCGCCGCCCGCTCATGGCCGCCTCGGTGAGGACCTTCGTCGTCTCCTGGAAGGAGGCGGCGGAGAGCCACGAGTCGGTCGCGAGCGAGGCCTTGGTGATACCCATCAGCTCGGGTCGGCCGGAGGCGGGGGTGCCGCCCTCGGAGACGACGCGGCGGTTCTCGACCTCGAAGCGCGCACGCTCCATGAGCTCGCCGGGCAGCAGCCTGGTGTCGCCGGAGTCGAGCACCGTCACGCGGCGCAGCATCTGGCGGACGATGACCTCGATGTGCTTGTCGTGGATGTCCACGCCCTGGGAGCGGTAGACCTCCTGGACCTGCTCGACGAGGTGCTTCTGCGTGGCACGCGGGCCGAGGATGCGCAGGACCTTCTTCGGGTCCACGGCACCGGCGATGAGCTGCTTGCCGACGGCCACGTGCTCGCCGTCCTCGATCAGCAGACGGGCTCGCTTGGTCACCGGGTAGACGGCGTCCTCCTGGCCGTCGTCACGGGTGATGACCAGCTTGCGCGTGCGCTCGCTGTCGTCGATCGTGACCCGGCCGGCGGCCTCGGCGATCGGGGCCTCACCCTTGGGGGTGCGGGCCTCGAAGAGCTCCTGCACACGGGGCAGACCCTGCGTGATGTCCTCCGCGGAGGCGGCGCCACCGGTGTGGAACGTACGCATCGTCAGCTGGGTGCCGGGCTCGCCGATGGACTGCGCGGCGATGATGCCGACGGCCTCGCCGATGTCCACCAGCTTGCCGGTGGCCAGGGAGCGGCCGTAGCACTTGGCGCAGGTGCCGACGTGCGACTCGCAGGTGAGCACGGAGCGGATCTTGACCTCGCTCACGCCGCCCTCGATGAGCTTGGCGATGAGCACGTCACCGACGTCGTCCCCGGCCTGGGCCAGGACGTTGCCGTCCGCGTCCTTGACCTCCTGGGCCAGGGTGCGGGCGTAGACGCTCGTCTCGACCGTCTCGGCGCGCAGCAGCTGGCCCTTGAGGCCGGGCTCGGCGATGGTCATCGTCAGGCCCATGCGGGTGCCGCAGTCGTCCTCGCGGACGATGACGTCCTGCGACACGTCCACCAGGCGACGGGTGAGGTACCCGGAGTCGGCGGTCCGCAGCGCGGTGTCCGCCAGGCCCTTGCGCGCACCGTGGGTGGCGATGAAGTACTCCAGGACGGACAGGCCCTCGCGGTAGTTGGACTTGATCGGGCGAGGGATGATCTCACCCTTCGGGTCCGCCACGAGGCCACGCATACCGGCGATCTGGCGCACCTGCATCCAGTTGCCGCGGGCGCCGGAGGAGACCATGCGGAACACGGTGTTGCGCTCCGGGAAGTTCTCCCGCATCGCCTCGTCGACGTCGTTGGTGGCCTGGGTCCAGATGTCGATGAGCTCCTGACGGCGCTCGTCGTCGGTGATCAGACCGAGGTCGTACTGGTCCTGGATCTTCTCGGCCTCGCCCTCGTACTTCTCGAGGATGCCGGCCTTGGCGTCCGGGGCCACGACGTCGGAGATCGCGATGGTCACGCCGGAGCGCGAGGCCCACCGGAAGCCGGCCTCCTTCAGCGCGTCCAGGCTCGCCCCGACCTCGACCTTGGGGTACCGCTCGGCCAGGTCGTTGACGATCGAGCCGAGCACCTTCTTGTCGACGACGCCGTTGATGTACGGGTAGTCCACCGGCAGCAGGTCGTTGAACAGGGTGCGGCCCAGGGTGGTGTCGAGGACGTACGGGTCGCCCTCGGTCCAGCCCTCCGGCGCCGTCCAGCCCTGCGGCGGGACGAGCTCGGGGAACCGCACCTTGATCGCGGCGTTGAGGTCCAGGTCGCCGGCGTCGAAGGCCATGATCGCCTCGGAGACCGAGGAGAACGAGCGGCCCTCGCCGAGGGCGTCCGCACGGTCGGAGGTGAGGTGGAACAGACCGATGATCATGTCCTGGGAGGGCATGGTCACCGGACGGCCGTCCGACGGCTTGAGGATGTTGTTGCTGGAGAGCATGAGGATGCGGGCCTCGGCCTGCGCCTCGGTGCTCAGCGGCAGGTGCACGGCCATCTGGTCGCCGTCGAAGTCGGCGTTGAAGGCGGTGCAGACCAGCGGGTGGAGCGCGATGGCCTTGCCCTCGACCAGCTGCGGCTCGAACGCCTGGATCCCCAGACGGTGCAGCGTGGGCGCACGGTTCAGCAGCACAGGGTGCTCACGGATGACCTCGGAGAGCACGTCCCACACCTGCGGGCGCGAGCGCTCGACCATCCGCTTGGCGGCCTTGATGTTCTGGGCGTGGTTGAGGTCGACCAGACGCTTCATGACGAAGGGCTTGAAGAGCTCGAGCGCCATCTGCTTGGGCAGACCGCACTGGTGCAGCTTCAGGGTCGGGCCGACCACGATGACCGAACGGCCCGAGTAGTCGACGCGCTTGCCGAGCAGGTTCTGGCGGAACCGGCCCTGCTTGCCCTTGAGCATGTCCGAGATCGACTTCAGGGCGCGGTTGCCCGGGCCCGTCACCGGACGCCCGCGGCGGCCGTTGTCGAACAGCGCGTCCACGGACTCCTGGAGCATGCGCTTCTCGTTGTTGACGATGATCTCCGGCGCGCCCAGGTCCAGCAGCCGCTTGAGGCGGTTGTTGCGGTTGATGACGCGGCGGTAGAGGTCGTTCAGGTCCGAGGTCGCGAACCGGCCACCGTCGAGCTGCACCATCGGGCGCAGGTCCGGCGGGATGACCGGGACGCAGTCCAGGACCATGCCCTGCGGGGAGTTGCCGGTGGTCAGGAACGCGTTGACGACCTTGAGGCGCTTGAGCGCCCGGGTCTTGCGCTGCCCGGTGCCCGTGGCGATGACCTCGCGCAGCGAGTCGGCCTCGGCCTGCAGGTCGAAGCTCTCCAGACGCTTCTGGATCGCCTCGGCGCCCATCGAGCCCTTGAAGTAGATGCCGTAGCGGGCGTTCAGCTCGCGGTAGAGCAGCTCGTCGCCCTCGAGGTCACCGACCTTGAGGTTCTTGAAGCGGTCCCACACGCGGTCCAGGCGCTCGAGGTCGGCGTCGGCGCGCTTGCGGATCTGGGTCATCTCGCGCTCGGCGGACTTGCGGACCTTGTCGCGCGCGTCGGCCTTGGCGCCGGACGCCTCCAGCTCCGCGAGGTCGGCCTCGAGCCGCTGCGCGCGGGCCTCGATGTCGGTGTCGCGCTTGGTCTCGACCTGCTTCTTCTCCAGGTCGATCTCGTTCTGCAGCGAGCTCAGGTCCTCGTGGCGGCCGTCCTCGTCCACCTCGGTGATCATGTAGGCGGCGAAGTAGATGACCTTCTCGAGGTCCTTCGGCGCCAGGTTCAGCAGGTAGCCCAGGCGGGAGGGCACACCCTTGAAGTACCAGATGTGGGTGACGGGCGCGGCCAGCTCGATGTGGCCCATCCGCTCGCGGCGGACCTTCGAGCGGGTGACCTCCACGCCGCAGCGCTCGCAGATGATGCCCTTGTAGCGCACGCGCTTGTACTTGCCGCAGGCGCACTCCCAGTCGCGGGTGGGCCCGAAGATCTGCTCGCCGAAGAGCCCGTCCTTCTCCGGCTTCAGGGTGCGGTAGTTGATGGTCTCGGGCTTCTTGACCTCACCGTGCGACCACTCGCGCACATCCGCCGCCGTGGCGAGCGAGATGTGGAGCTGGTCGAAGACATTGACGTCGAGCAAGGGTTCCTACTTCCTCCGGTAGAACACCGTGTACAGCTTGAGGTTGGGCGCCGGTGGGGCTGGTGGCGCCGGGGGCGTCGCCGAGCGTGTTCTCTCGCTCGGCGACACCGCCACGGCGGACCCCCTCGGGCTCAGAGTTCGTCGACGCTGCTGGCGTCGGGGCGACGCGAGAGGTCGATGCCGAGCTCCTCGGCAGCGCGGTAGACCTCGTCGTCGGCGTCCCGCAGCTCGATGGCGTTGCCCTCGGCGTCGAGCGCCTCGACGTTCAGGCACAGCGACCGCATCTCCTTGATGAGCACCTTGAAGGACTCGGGGATGCCCGGCTCGGGGATGTTCTCGCCCTTGACGATGGCCTCGTAGACCTTCACGCGGCCGGTGACGTCGTCGGACTTGATCGTCAGCAGCTCCTGGAGGGCGTAGGCGGCGCCGTAGGCCTCCAGGGCCCAGACCTCCATCTCGCCGAAGCGCTGGCCACCGAACTGCGCCTTACCGCCCAGCGGCTGCTGGGTGATCATCGAGTACGGACCCGTCGAGCGCGCGTGGATCTTGTCGTCCACCAGGTGGTGCAGCTTCAGGATGTACATGTAGCCGACCGAGATGGGCTCCGGGTACGGCTCGCCGGAACGGCCGTCGAAGAGCTGCGCCTTGCCGTCGGTGCCGACCAGCCGGTCACCGTCGCGGGTGAGCGTGGTGTGCCCGAGCAGCCCGGTGACCTCCTCCTGGTGGATGCCGTCGAAGACGGGCGTGGCGACGGTGGTGCCGGGGGCGCCCCGCAGGGCCTCCTCGGGCAGGTTCTTCGTCCACTCCTCGGCCATCTTGGCGGCCTCGGTGACGTCCCAGCCCTGCGCGGCGATCCAGCCCAGGTGCAGCTCGAGGACCTGGCCGACGTTCATACGGCCGGGGACGCCGAGCGGGTTCAGGATCACGTCGACGGGGGTGCCGTCGGGCAGGAACGGCATGTCCTCGACGGGCAGGATCTTGGAGATCACACCCTTGTTGCCGTGCCGGCCGGCGAGCTTGTCGCCGTCGGTGATCTTGCGTCGCTGGGCGATGTAGACGCGCACCATCTGGTTCACGCCCGGGGGCAGCTCGTCGTCGTCCTCGGCGCTGAACTCGCGGATGCCGATGACGATGCCGGACTCGCCGTGGGGCACCTTCAGGGACGTGTCGCGGACCTCGCGGGCCTTCTCGCCGAAGATCGCGCGGAGCAGACGCTCCTCGGAGGTCAGCTCGGTCTCGCCCTTGGGGGTCACCTTGCCGACGAGGATGTCGCCGGAGTTGACCTCGGCGCCGATGCGGATGATGCCGCGCTCGTCCAGGTCCGCCAGGACCTCCTCGGAGACGTTCGGGATGTCCCGGGTGATCTCCTCGGCGCCCAGCTTCGTCTCGCGCGCGTCGACCTCGTGCTCCTCGATGTGGATCGAGGTGAGCACGTCGTCGGCGACGAGGCGCTGGGACAGGATGATGGCGTCCTCGTAGTTGTAGCCCTCCCACGACATGAACGCGACCAGCAGGTTGCGTCCCAGGGCGAGCTCGCCCTCGTCGGTGGCGGGACCGTCGGCGAGCACCGAGCCGACCTCGACCCGGGCGCCCTCGTCGACCAGCACGCGCTGGTTGTAGGAGTTGCCCTGGTTGGACCGGCGGAACTTCGCGACCCGGTAGACCTGGTTCGTGCCGTCGTCGCCGGCCACGTGGACCGAGTCGGCCGAGACCTCGGTGACGACACCGGGCTTGGTCGCGACGATGACGTCCGCGGCGTCGACCGCGGCACGGCGCTCCATGCCGGTCCCGACGAGCGGGGCCTCGCTGCGGAGCAGCGGCACGGCCTGGCGCTGCATGTTCGCACCCATGAGGGCGCGGTTGGCGTCGTCGTGCTCGAGGAACGGGATCATGGCCGTGGCCACGGACACCATCTGGCGCGCGGAGACGTCCATGTAGTCGATCTCGTCGACGGCGACCAGGGCCGGCTCACCGCCGGAGAGGCGGCACAGGGCGCGGTCCTCGACGAACTTGCCGTTGTCGTCGATCGGGGCCGAGGCCTGGGCGATGACGTGACGGTCCTCGTCGTCGGCCGTGAGGTAGACGACCTCGTCGGTGACGACGCCGTCCTTGACCAGCCGGTAGGGCGTCTCGACGAAGCCGAACGGGTTGATCCGCGCGTACGTGGCGAGCGAGCCGATCAGACCGATGTTCGGGCCCTCAGGGGTCTCGATCGGGCACATGCGGCCGTAGTGCGACGGGTGGACGTCGCGGACCTCCATGCCGGCGCGGTCGCGGGAGAGACCGCCGGGGCCGAGCGCGGACAGGCGCCGCTTGTGCGTCAGGCCGGACAGCGGGTTGTTCTGGTCCAGGAACTGCGAGAGCTGCGAGGTCCCGAAGAACTCCTTGATCGACGCCACGACCGGGCGGATGTTGATCAGGGTCTGCGGGGTGATCGCCTCGACGTCCTGCGTGGTCATCCGCTCGCGGACGACGCGCTCCATCCGGGACAGACCGGTGCGGACCTGGTTCTGGATGAGCTCGCCGACGGCGCGGATGCGGCGGTTGCCGAAGTGGTCGATGTCGTCCGTCTCGACGCGGACGTCGACCGGCTCGCCGTTGCGGGTGCCGGCCAGCTCCTCGTCACCCTTGTGCAGGGCGAGGAGGTACTTGATAGCGGCGACGATGTCGTCCAGGCGCAGGACGGACTCGGTGAGGTCGGTGGTCAGGCCGAGCTTCTTGTTGACCTTGTACCGGCCGACCTTGGCGAGGTCGTAGCGCTTGGGGTTGAAGTAGTAGTTCTCCAGCAGCGTGCGGCCGGCCTCGACGGTCGGCGGCTCGCCGGGGCGGACCTTGCGGTAGATGTCGAGCAGGGCCTCGTCCTGGGTGTGGACGTTGTCCTTCTCCAGGGTCTCCATGAGCACCGGGTAGTCCGCGAACTGCTCGCGGATCTCGGACTCGGTCATGCCGAGCGCCCGCAGGAACACCGTCACGGACTGCTTGCGCTTGCGGTCGATGCGCACGCCGACGGCGTCACGCTTGTCGATCTCGAACTCGAGCCACGCGCCGCGGCTGGGGATCACCTTCGTGGTGAAGATGTCCTTGTCGGACGTCTTGTCGGCGACCTTCTCGAAGTACACGCCCGGGGAGCGGACGAGCTGGGAGACGACGACGCGCTCGGTGCCGTTGATGATGAACGTGCCGCGGTCGGTCATGAGCGGGAAGTCGCCCATGAACACCGTCTGCGACTTGATCTCGCCGGTGGTGTAGTTGACGAACTCCGCCGTGACGAACAGCGGCGCGCCGTAGGTGAAGTCCTTCTCCTTGCACTCCTCCGCCGTGTACTTCGGCGGCTCGAAGCGGTGGTCGCGGAACGAGAGCGACATGGACTGGCCGAAGTCCTCGATCGGGGAGATCTCTGCGAAGATCTCCTCCAGGCCGGAGGTGGTGGACACGTTCGTGTCACCGACGGCGGCAGCCGCCTCGACGCGGGCGCGCCAGGCGTCGTCACCGAGGAGCCAGTCGAAGCTCTCGGTCTGCAGGCCGAGGAGGTTGGGGGCCTGGAGCGGCTCGTGAATCTTGGCGAACGAGACACGGCGCGAAGCCGTCCGGGTCGCGATAGCGTCAGCAGTAGGTGCGGAAGAGGTGCGCGAGGCAGCCAAAGGGGGTCCTTCCCTGCGATTGGAATGCACACTGCACTGATACCTGGGGCGGTGGGGCCTGTCGACAGGCAGAAGTCAGCGCAAAGCGTCAGCATACCCGCAGATCGGTGCAAGGTCCAGCGGGCAGTCATGCGTCGAACGAGGCCCGCACCACCTGAGTGGTGCGGGCCTCGTCCTCGAGCTGTGCTGCTTACCGGCTCCCGGCGGGCGCCTGGGCGTCCGTGCGGGGCCGGCGGGCGGTCACTTGAGGGTGACGGTGGCGCCGGCGCCCTCGAGGGCCTCCTTGGCCTTGTCGGCCGCGTCCTTGGCCACGCCCTCCAGGACGGGCTTCGGAGCGCCGTCGACGAGGTCCTTGGCCTCCTTCAGGCCGAGGGAGGTCAGGGCGCGCACCTCCTTGATGACCTGGATCTTCTTGTCGCCGACCGACTCGAGGACGACGTCGAACTCGGTCTTCTCCTCGGCCTCCTCGGCGGCGCCACCACCGGCGGCCGGAGCACCGGCAGCGGCAACGGCGACGGGGGCGGCGGCGGTGACCTCGAAGGTCTCCTCGAACTGCTTCACGAACTCGGAGAGCTCGATGAGGGTGAGCTCCTTGAAAGCCTCGATGAGCTCGTCAGTGCTGAGCTTCGCCATGGTTGGCGTTCCTTCCTGGTTGTCCTGCTACGCGAGCAGAGGGTGGGGGTGATGCGTGCCGTGGCCGGTCCCGGGGCGGGATCAGGCCTCGGCGGCCTGCTTCTCGCGCAGGGCCTCGATGGTGCGCGCGGCCTGGGTGGCCGGTGCGGTGAAGAGGTAGGCGGCCTGGAACAGCGCAGCCTTGAACGCTCCGGCCGCCTTGCCCAGCAGCACGTCGCGGGACTCGAGCTCGGCGAGCTTGGTGACGTCCTCGCCGGAGAGCTTGTTGCCCTCCAGGACCCCACCCTTGATCACGAGCTGAGGGTTCGCCTTGGCGAAGTCACGCAGCGACTTGGCCGCGTCCACCGGTTCCCCGGTCACGAACGCGATCGCGGTGGGTCCGGTGAGCTCGTCCTCGAGGTTGTCGAGGCCGGCCTCCTTCGCCGCGATGGCCGTCAGCGTGTTCTTCACCACGGCGTAGTCAGCGGTACCGGCGAGCGAGCGGCGCAGCTGCTTGAGCTGGGCGACGCTGAGTCCGCGGTACTCGGTCAGCAGGACGGCGCTCGACCCGCGGAACTGCTCCGCGAGCTCGGCAACCGCTGCCGCCTTGTCAGGCCTCGCCATGGCCCTCCTTCCGGTAGTGACGCTCGGTCGGTGGGTCCGGGCACAGAAAGAGCCCCGTGCGCAGGAAGGCACGGGGCTCGTGAACCACGAAGGGCTGAAAGCTCGTATCTCACCTGCGCTGGCTCCGCTGCTGCGGACTTGGCCCCGTCTGGCAGACGGGCGACCGGCGGTCTTTGGCGAAGGACACGCTACACGGTCGCGACGCGGGCGGGCAACGTGCCGACCGCTGCACAGACGTGTCGTTGCCCACACGCCGCTGAACGACGCGGGCACGCCGTCCGCCGCCAGATCGACGCCGGCCCGGCACCTCCTGCTGGAGGGCCGGGCCGGCGCGGTGGTTCAGCGGTGCGTCAGGACGCGTCCTCGGAGACGAGGTTGCGCGTCTTGGTGGCGTCCAGCGGGATGCCGGGGCCCATCGTCGTCGTCATGGTCGCCTTGGTGATGTAGCGGCCCTTGGAGCTGGCCGGCTTCAGGCGCAGGATCTCCTCCTGGGCGGCGGCGTAGTTCTCCAAGAGCTGCTTCTCGTCGAAGCTGGCCTTGCCGATGATGAAGTGCAGGTTCGAGTGCTTGTCGACCCGGAACTCGATCCGGCCGCCCTTGATGTCGTTGACCGCCTTGGCCACGTCCATCGTCACGGTGCCGGTCTTCGGGTTCGGCATGAGCCCGCGGGGACCGAGCACGCGGCCGAGGCGGCCGACCTTGCCCATGAGGTCGGGGGTCGCCACGGCGGCGTCGAAGTCGGTGTACCCGGCCGCGACCTTCTCGATCAGCTCGTCGCCACCGACCTCGTCCGCGCCGGCCTCGATGGCCTGGGTGGCGCGGTCACCGACGGCGAAGACCAGGACCCGAGCGGTCTTGCCGGTGCCGTGGGGCAGGTTGACGGTGCCGCGCACCATCTGGTCTGCCTTGCGGGGGTCGACGCCGAGGCGGAAGACGACCTCGACGGTGGAGTCGAACTTGGTGGTCGCACCCTCCTTGGCCAGGCGCACGGCCTGGAGGGGGGCGTAGAGCTCGCCGTCGTGAACCTTCTCGGCGGCCTTGCGGTAGTTCTTGCTGCGCGTTGCCATCTGCTTCTCCTGATGCAGTCGTGGTCTGCGGGTCCGCGCGGACCCTGCCACTGGCACCGTGAGGTGCCTGTCGGATGTGTCGGTCAGCCCTCGACCGTGATGCCCATGGAGCGGGCGGTGCCGGCGATGATCTTCTCGGCGGCCTCGAGGTCGTTGGCGTTGAGGTCTTCCTGCTTGGTGCGGGCGATCTCCTGGACCTGCTCACGGCTGATCGTGGCGACCTTGACCGTGTGCGGGGTGCCGGAGCCCTTGGCCACACCGGCGGCCTTCTTGATCATCTCGGCGGCCGGCGGCGTCTTGGTGACGAAGGTGAAGGAACGGTCTTCGTAGACCGTGATCTCCACCGGGATCACGTTGCCGCGCTGCGACTCGGTGGCCGCGTTGTAGGCCTTGCAGAACTCCATGATGTTGACGCCGTGCTGTCCCAGCGCGGGGCCGATCGGCGGCGCGGGGGTCGCGGCGCCGGCCTGGATCTGGAGCTTGATCAGGCCTGCAACCTTCTTCTTGGGGGGCATGTTCGGGTCCTTACGGTTCTTCCTGGGTTCCCGCCGGGAGACCGGCGGAGCGGGGTGCGTCCCCTCAGATCTTGGCGACCTGGGAGAACGACAGCTCGACCGGGGTCTCCCGGCCGAAGATCGTGACGAGCACCTTGAGCTTCTGGCTCTCTGGGGTGATCTCGGAGATGGTGGCGGGCAGCGTCTCGAACGGGCCGTCGGTGACGGTGACCGACTCGCCGACCTCGAAGTCCACCTGGATCGGCGCGGCGGCCGTGGCGCCGCCACCGCCGGCCTTCGCCTGCGCACCGGCCGGCGCGGCGGCCGCGATCGTCGGGGCCAGCATCGAGAAGACCTCGTCCTCGGTGAGCGGGACGGGCTGGTGGGTGTTGCCCACGAAGCCGGTCACGCCGGGCGTGTGGCGCACGGCGCCCCACGACTCGTCGGTGAGGTCCATCCGCACGAGCGTGTAGCCGGGCACCCGGACCCGGTTGACCACCTTGCGCTGGGCGTTCTTGATCTCCACGACCTCCTCCATGGGGACTTCCACCTGGTAGATGTAGTCCTCCATGTTGAGGCTCTGGATGCGGTTCTCGAGGTTGGTCTTGACCCGCTTCTCGTAGCCCGCGTACGTGTGCACCACGTACCAGTCGCCAGGCAGCAGGCGCAGCTCCTTGCGGAAGGTCTCGACGGGGTCCTCGTCCTCGGCCACCTCGTCCTCGGCCACCTCGTCGGCGGCCGCACCGGTCTCCTCGGCGGCGGTACCGCTCTCCCCGGCCTCGGCGGCAGGGGCCTCCTCTGCGGCGGTCTCGGGCTCGACGGCGGCGTCGACGACGTCTGCGTCCTCGGCGGCGGCCGGGGACTCCGGCTGCGCGGGCTCGAGCGGCGTCTCGTCGACGTCGGTGGGCTCGAGATTCTCCTCAGGCACAGGGGACCTGCTTTCTGGTCAGTGGGTGGCTACCGGGTGGTCGGCCAGCGTGGGGCGGGCGGACGGCGTCATGTCGCTCAGCCGAAGATCCACAGCACGAGCTGGCCGAAGGTCAGGTCGAGCAGGCCGACGAACGCCATGATCGCCAGCACGAAGACCAGCACGACCGAGAAGTAGGTCACCAGCTCGTTGCGCGTGGGGCGCACGACCTTCTTGAGCTCGGCGATGACCTGCCGGACGAACAGGACGATGCGCCCGAAGAAGCCGCGCTCCTTCTTGCCGCTCGGGCCGTTCGCGCTCGCGGCGCGCTCGGGCCGTCCCGAGGTCGCGCTCGCAGACTCGCTCACAGGTCCATCCTTCGGTCTTCAGCCAGGTCCGACACCGCCCTGGTCGGGGCGGGTCCGGCTCGCCGTTCGGCAGAGCCATCAGGACGACCGCCCCCTCCCGGGAGGAGGTGCGGGTCCTGGCAGGGCAGGAGGGACTCGAACCCACAACCGCCGGTTTTGGAGACCGGTGCGCTACCAATTGCGCCACTGCCCTATCAGCGGTAGCCGTCCTCCGGGCGCCTCGGCCGCCCTCTGCGGGCAGGCTCCAGCGTGGCGGACGTCAACCACCGGCGTCGAGTGTACGTGGTCACGGCCCCGTTGGTCGAACTCACCGCCCCGGGAGCCTCGTCACACCGTCGATGGTGCGCGGCAGTCGCCGTCGAGGGTGCGGCCGTCGGCGTCGAGGGTACGGCCGTCGAGGTCGAGGGTGCCGCCGTCGAGGTCGCGGACGCGGTCGAGCTCGAGGGGCGATCGGCCCGATGGGCGAACACCCCAGGACCGGCCCGATGGGCGAACTCCCTAGGACCGGCCCGATGGGCGAACACCCTAGGACCGGCCCGATGGGCGATCACCCCAGGACCGCGGCCGCACGGCCGTGCCACGATGGGGGACGTGAGCGTACCTACCCCTTCCGCACCCAGGTCCCGCGTCTCCGCCCGACTCGCCGCCATCGGCGAGTCGGCAACCCTGGCGGTGGACGCCAAGGCCAAGGCCCTCAAGGCGGCCGGCCGCCCCGTGATCGGCTTCGGGGCCGGCGAGCCGGACTTCCCGACGCCCGACTACGTGGTCGAGGCCGCCGTCGCCGCGGCGAAGGACCCTGTGAACCACCGGTACACGCCCGCCAAGGGGCTCCCGGCGCTGCGCGAGGCCATCGCCGCCAAGACCCTGCGTGACTCCGGCTACGAGGTCTCCCCCGACGCCGTGCTCGTCACCAACGGTGGCAAGCAGGCCGTCTACCAGGCGTTCGCCGCGATCATCGACCCGGGCGACGAGGTGCTGCTGCCCGCGCCGTACTGGACCACCTACCCCGAGGCGATCGCCCTGGCCGGCGGGACCGCCGTCGAGGTCTTCGCCGGCGCCGACCAGGAGTACCTGGTCACCGTGGAGCAGCTCGAGGCCGCCCGCACCGAGCGGACCAAGGCGCTGCTGTTCTGCTCGCCGTCCAACCCGACCGGCGCCGTCTACTCACCCGAGCAGACCGCCGCGATCGGACGCTGGGCGCACGAGCACGGCGTCTGGGTGATCACCGACGAGATCTACGAGCACCTCGTCTACGAGGACGCGGCCTTCACCCCGATCGTCAAGGCGGTGCCCGAGCTCGCCGACTCCACGATCGTGCTCAACGGCGTCGCGAAGACCTACGCGATGACCGGTTGGCGGGTGGGCTGGATGATCGGCCCGAACGACGTCATCAAGGCCGCCACGAACCTGCAGTCCCACCTCACCTCCAACGTCGCGAACGTCTCCCAGCGTGCGGCGATCGCCGCCGTGAGCGGTGACCTCAGCGCGGTGGCGGCCATGCGGACCGCCTTCGACCGTCGTCGCCGGACCATGGTGGACATGCTCCGGGCCATCGACGGCGTGACGCTCCCGACGCCGCTCGGGGCGTTCTACGCCTACCCCTCCGTGGAGGGGGTGCTCGGCCGGACCATCCGCGGTCGCACGCCCACCACGTCTGCCGAGCTCGCCGCGCTGATCCTCGAGGAGGTCGAGGTGGCGGTCGTGCCGGGCGAGGCGTTCGGCCCCAGCGGCTTCCTGCGGCTGAGCTACGCCCTCGGCGACGACGACCTCGCCGAGGGCGTCGGGCGGATCCAGGAGCTGCTCGGCTGACGCCGCCCGCCCGACAGGGAGCCTGAGGACCGCACCCGCGCGGTGTGGTCCTCAGGCTCTTCTCATCCCGGTCTCATCCTCGTGCGCCACGATGGGGGGCATGAAGAGGTGGCAGGTGGTGCTCGGCGGCACGCTCGCGACGGCCGTCACAGGTCTCGCGGCGGTCAGCGCCGTCGACGCCGTCACCGCGCCCCGCCAGGACGTCGCGCTGAAGGTCGAGGTCGTGCAGGACGCGGCTCCGGCAGGGCCGGACGCCCCCACGCCGACGCCCACGGAACCCGCGCCCGCGCCGGCCGACGACGGTCCCGACCCGACCGAGGTGCGCCCCGCCCCGCCGGTGGACGTGGACGAGGACGACATCGATGCTCTCGAGGACGAGTTCGACGACTACATCGACCAGCTCGAGGACGACCTCGACGACGACGATGACGACTGATCCGGCCGCGCCCGAGGCGACCGGGCCGGAGCACGCGAGCGCCGCGACCGGCCAGGGGCACGGCATGACCGTGCGCGCCCGGATCCTCGTGCTCGTCCTCGTGCTGACCGGCCTCACGCTCGCCGTCGCCGGCGGGACGGCCTACGCCCTGCAGCGGGCCCGGGTGGACGACGCGATCGACGCGAGCCTGCAGCGCACGGCGCAGGAGTTCAGCACCTACGCCGCCGACTCGGTCGACCCCACCACCGGGGAGCCGTACACCGACCCGCGCTCGCTCATCTATGCCGGGATGCTCCGCGAGGTGCCTGCGGCCAACGAGGGGATGATCGGCTTCGTCGACGGCGCCCTGGAGTTCACGATGCCCTCCGGGCTGCCGCTGGGCGACGACGCCGAGCTCGTCGCCCACCTCACGTCCAGCCTGGCGGCGACGGCGGAGCAGGGTGACGGCACCGGTGTCATCAGCTCGTTCGAGACCTCCACGACCGAGTACCGCTACGCCCTGATACCGGTCTCGGTCGACGACGTCGGCGTGGGGGCGCTCGTGGTCGGCTTCGACCGGGCCGCGGAGCAGGCGTCGGTGAACGACACGTTCCGCACGTACGCGCTGGTGAGCCTCGTGGCCTTCGCCGCGCTCGCCGTCGTCGGCTGGGTGCTGTCCGGGCGCCTCCTGAGCCCGGTGCGCAAGCTGCGTGAGGCCACCGAGCAGATCTCGGACACGGACCTCTCGCGCCGGATCAAGGTGCGCGGCAACGACGACCTGTCGGACCTGACCCGGACCGTGAACGCCATGCTGGCGCGGCTGGAGGACGCCTTCACCTCGCAGCGCCGGCTGCTCGACGACGCCGGTCACGAGCTGCGCACCCCGATCACGATCGTGCGCGGCCATCTCGAGCTGATGGACCCTCAGGACCCCGAGGACGCGGCCGCCACCAAGGAGCTCGCGCTGAGCGAGCTCGACCGGATGCACCGGCTGGCCGACGACCTCGTCATGCTCGCCAAGACCGAGCAGCCCGACTTCGTCCAGCCCTCCCCCGTGTCGGTCGGCGAGCTGACGGACAACGTGCTCGACCAGGCCCGGCTGCTCGGCGAGCGCCGCTGGCTCGTCGACGAGCGGCTCGAGGCGACGGCGGAGGTGGATGCCCAGCGGCTCACCCAGGCGATGCTGCAGCTGGTGGCGAACGCGGTGAAGTTCTCCGAGGAGGGATCGACCGTGGCCGTCGGCTCCGCGCTGCGCGGCGACCGGCTGCAGCTCTGGGTGCGCGACGAGGGGGTCGGTATCGCTCCCGAGGAGCGTGAGCGGATCTTCGAGCGCTTCGGCCGGGCGCAGGGCGAGGGCTCGCCGCGGCGCGAGGGTGCCGGCCTCGGCCTGGCGATCGTCGCGGCGATCGCCCAGGCGCACGGCGGCCGGGTGTCGGTCGACTCGCACCTGGGCATCGGCTCGATCTTCGTCCTCGACCTGCCGGCGCGCGGGCTGGTCGTCGACCTGCACGACGACGAGGACGGGCCCGGCAGCCTGCCGTCGGTGCCCGACCCGGTGCAGCGTCCGCGCCTGACGCCGTAGCCCCGGCGGGCCGAGGGATCGGCTACCGCAGGCGGGCCAGGGCGTGCGTCCCCTCGAGGGTGGAGACGTCCGGCTCGTGCATCAGGTCCGGGTCCGCCGCGAGGTAGGCCTTCGTCTCCCGGGCGATGAGGCCGGAGCAGATGAGGAGGCCGAGCAGGTTCGGCAGGGCCATCAGCCCGTTCATGACGTCGGAGAAGTTCCAGACCACCGTCAGCTCCGTCGTCGAGCCCACGAACACGACGAGGGTGAACACGAGCCGGTAGGGCACCACGCCCCTGATCCCGACCAGCCGCTCCATGCAGCGCTCGCCGTAGTACGCCCAGCCGAGCACCGTGGAGAAGGCGAAGAAGATCACCGAGACGGTCACGACGTAGTGGCCCCAGTCGCCGGGCAGCCCCGAGGTGAAGCCCTCCGCGGTCATGCCGGCCCCCTCGATGCCGCTGTCCCACGCACCGGTGGTGATGATGACCAGGCCGGTCATGGAGACGACGATGAGGGTGTCGATGAAGGTCTGGGTCATCGAGACCAGGCCCTGGCGCACCGGGTGGCGCGTCTGCGCGGCGGCGGCCGCGATGGCCGCCGAGCCCATGCCGGACTCGTTGGAGAAGATGCCTCGGGCGACGCCGAACTGCAGGGCCAGGATCATCGTCGAGCCGAGGAAGCCGCCGGCGGCTGCGGTGCCGGTGAAGGCGTCCGTGAAGATCAGCGCGAGCGCCTGCGGGATGTCCCCGAGGTTGAGCAGGAGCACGACGACCGCGGCGACGACGTAGAGCACGATCATCATCGGCACGAAGCCCGCGGTGACCTTGCCGATGGACTTGATGCCGCCGAGGAGCACGGCACCGGTGCCGACCGTGAGCGCGAGGCCGACGATCCAGACGGGGATGCCGAAGGAGCCCTCCACGGACGTGGCCACGGTGTTGGACTGGGTCATGTTGCCGATGCCGAAGCTGGCCAGTACCGCGAAGACGGCGAACACGATGCTCAGCGTCAGGCCGAACTTGTTCGGGATGGCCCGGGCGAGGTAGTACTGCGGGCCGCCGGAGATCTCCCCCTTGGCGTCCTTGGTGCGGAACCGCACGCCCAGGAAGGCCTCGGAGTACTTCGACGCCATGCCGAGCAAGCCGGTGACCCACATCCAGAACAGGGCACCCGGGCCGCCGATGTGGATGGCCGTGGCGACGCCGGCGATGTTGCCGACGCCGACGGTGGCCGCCAGCGCGGTGGTCAGAGCCTGGTAGTGGGAGATGTCCCCGGCGGCGCCCTCGTCCTTGCGCTTGATGATCGCCAGGCGCAGCGCCGCGCCGAGCTTGCGGAACTGCAGCCCGCCGAGCCGGATCGTCAGGTACAGCCCGGTGCCCAGCAGCAGCGGGATCAGGACCCAGGGCCCCCACACCACGCTGCCGATGTCCCCGAAGATCGTTGCCAACCGTTCCGCATCCATCAGTTCCCCCTGCGTCGCTGCCGAGTGCCGCGGCCGCTCCCGCGCGAGCCGCAGGCTAGAACCTAGCGCCACGCCCGGTCCCGGCGAGCGGCGACTCACCGTCTCGGACAGCACCCACGCCCGGAACCGCACCTCTGCCAGACTGGCCGGCAGGAGCAGACCACAGCGGAGGTGCCATGGCGCAGATCCTGATCGTCGAGGACGAGGCCGGCATCTCCTCGTTCATCACCAAGGGCCTCAAGGCGGCCGGCCACCAGCCGACCGCCGTCGCCACCGGTCGTGAGGCTCTCGCGCACGCCCACACCGACGGCTACGACCTGATGATCCTCGACATCGGCCTGCCGGACATCGACGGTTTCGAGGTGCTGCGCCGGGTGCGGGGACAGGGCTCGGCGATGCCGGTCATCATCCTCACCGCGCGCTCCTCCGTGGACGACACGGTGGCCGGGCTCGAGGGCGGCGCGGACGACTACATGCCCAAGCCGTTCCGGTTCGAGGAGCTCCTCGCCCGGGTCCGGCTGCGGCTGCGGACCGAGAACGCCGCCGCCGAGACGACGGTGCTGACCTACGGCGACCTGTCGCTGGACCTGCGCAGCCGGCGGGCGACCGTCGCGGGCCGGGAGGTCGAGCTCTCGGCCCGGGAGTTCGCCCTGCTCGAGACCTTCATGACCCACCCCGGCCAGGTGCTCTCCCGGGAGCAGCTGCTCTCGCGCGTCTGGGGCTACGACTTCGACCCCGGCTCGAACGTCGTCGACGTCTACGTGCGCTACCTGCGCAAGAAGATCGGCGCCGAGCACGTGGTCACGGTGCGGGGCATGGGCTACCGCCTGACCGACGTCACCCGCTGAGGCGGGCGCGCAGGTCCGAGACCACCCGGGCGAGCACGGGGGTGCCGACGCCGAGCCGCTCCCCCAGCGCCAGCAGCTCTCCGCCGATCGCCTCGAGCTCGGTCGGCCCGCCTGCGGCGACGTCGTGCTGCAGCGAGGAGCGCATCGTCTCGGGCAGCCGGTGGAGCAGGGACGCGAGCCGCGCAGGGTCGGTGGCTCGTCCGTCCGCGGTGGCGACGGCGGCGACCTCGGCGACCAGTGCCTCGGTGGTCGCCGGGTCGTGGCGCAGCGCGGCCCCCAGCGGCCGGTCGGCCCACGCGGTCAGCAGCGCCGTCGGGGCGAGGAACGCGAGCTTGTGCCACAGCACCTCCTGCTCGCTGCCGCGCGTGCGGACGTCCACCCCCGCGGCGCGCAGCGCGACGGCGAGCCGGCTCTTCCCGGCGGCGTCGGGCACGCTGACCGTGAGGGCTGCACCGCGTTGCACGATCACCCCGTCCTCACGGGCGGACTCCACCTGCACGGAGCCGGCGATCACGTGCCCTGGCACGGCTCGGAGAGCCCGGACGTGGCCCAGGCCGTTCAGCAGGGAAAGGAGCTCGGCGGGGCGGGCACGCACGAGGTCCGGCAGGACGTCCGCGAGGCCGAAGGCCTTGACGGCGAGCACGACGGCGGAGCCTGCCGGCACGGCGGGGGCGACGGCCACTCGCGTGGTCAGCTCGCCGAACATCTCCGAGCGGACGACGAGCCCCTCCACGGCGATGCGTGCCGCGGAGGCCGGCCGGGCGACCACCACCACGTCCTCGCCGGCACGGTGCAGCAGCGTGGCGAGCAGCCCACCCACGGCGCCCGGCCCCACGACGGCGATCATCCTGTCTCCCTCCGCCCGGCCGATATCGGGCATCAGGTTCCCACGGCGGCGGCATCGGGTTCCCACGGCGGCCCGGCTGGGTACGCCACCGCCCCGCGACGTGTCGGTCGCGGGGCGGGAGCTCGAACGGCGGCGTCGGCGGGCCGAGGAGCCCGAGTCTCGGTCGCCCGGGTCGAGCCGAACGTCAGTCGCCCGAGGCGGCGGACGGGGCGGAGACCGCCGAGGCGGCGCTCGCCGGCGAGACGGGCGACGGGGCGGACTGGGCGGAGACCGGGCTCGGCGCGGACACGGGGCTGGGTGCGGAGACGGGGCTGGGTGCCGACTGCGGCGTCATGGGGCTCGGCGCGGAGACGGGGCTGGGTGCCGACTGCGGCGTCATCGGGCTGGGTGCGGAGACCGGGGTGGGGGCCGACTGCGGAGTCATCGGGCTCTGGGCCGAGACCGCGCTGACGGCGGTCTGGGCGCTGACGGCCGAGACGGCGGTCGTCGCCGAGCCCGCGGTGGTGGCTGCCGGGTCGGTGGCGCGCTCGTCCATGGTGGCGTCGGTCAGGAGCGCGTCGCCGGGCAGGTTGAGCTCGGCCTTGGGGGACTCGGTGGTCTCGTCGACCGGTGCGGGGTTGTTGGTGTCGGCCACGGCCGCGCCCACGCCGCCGACGATGGCGACGGCGCTGAGGGTTCCGGTGGCGATCCAGAACTTGCGAGACTTCATGGTTCCTCCTGTCGTGGTCGGACCGGGTGTGGTCCGTCGAGTTCCTGATGACCACAACTCTGCCCACCGATGGTGAGACGACGAGGAGGAGCAGATGACAGACCTCTCATCTCCGCTCCGCCCGGGCAGACCCGGTCGCGCGGCGCGCCGGAGCACCCGGTCGCGCGGCGCGCTGGGGCACCGATCGCGCGGCGCGCTGGAGCACCGATCGCGCGGCGGGGCCCCGCCCGCGGCCGGTACGCCTCAGCGAGGGCCGCGCTGCGCGAGCAGCTCGCGTCCGCGGGCCAGCCAGGCCTCGGCGCGGGCGAGGCGGCCCTCCGCGTCGGAACGCCACTGCGCGCCGTCCGTGCGCCTGGCACCTGCCACCAGCGAGAGCACCACCCCGGCGCACCGGGCGTTCAGAGCCACCGGGTCCACGAGCTCCTCGCAGGTGCGCGTCCACGCATCGAGCGTCTCCGGGACGTGCGGGTAGGTGGCGGGTGCGAGATGGGGCAGGACGCTCACGTGCCCGAGCAGGCAGGCGAGGTCGTCGACCCGGTGACCTGGCCCGACGGCGTCGACGTCCAGGAGCGCGCTGACCGCGACGACGTCCGGTCGCGGATCCATCAGCACGTTCGCCTCGTAGAAGTCGCCGTGCGTCGGGACGACCGGGCCGGGGTCGGAGGCGGCCATCAGCGACGCGATCCCGTCGGCGAGGACCTGGGTGCGCGTGGTGTGCTCGGGCAGCACTGTCGCTGCCGCGTGGGCGTAGTGCTGCGCCCGGTCGGACCAGGCCGGTCGGCGGGGCATCTCCAGGGTTGCCCGCGGCAGAGCGTCGAGCGTGCTCAGGAGCGCGCCGAGGACCTCCGGGGTGCGCCCGCCCAGGCCACGGGCGAGCTGGTTCGCCAGCGGCATCCCGTGGCCCTCGCCGAGGAGCACGAGACCGTCCTCGTCGGCCCGCAGCACCGGCGGCGCGGGCACGCCGGCCGTGGTGAGCATGCGGTGCCGGTCGACGAAGACGCCGGCGGCGGAGGGCCGCACGACCTTGAGGTAGGCGGTGCCCGCCCCCTCGTCGCCGGTGCGGCGCACGCGCAGCACGGCACGCCGCGTGGGCCGGTACGCGAGCAGCTCGACGCTCACCGGGGTGCCGAGGCGCCTGCCGAGCAGTCCCGCGTCGCAGGCGACCGCGAGCGCGGGCAGCTCCGGGTCGGCCGGGTGGCGCCACAGGTGCACGACGGTGCCGCCGTCGCCCTGGTCGAGACGCACCAGACCGGGGCCGGCGGGCCGCGTCAGCCGCGCCGTCGTCGCGCACAGGTACTCCTCGGTGCGGGCGGGCACGCCGGAGCCGGCGACGTCGCGCTCGACGGTGGCCGTGTAGCCCACCGTCACCCCGGCGCCGGGCCGGTGATGGACCGTGTGGACCTGCCAGCTCAGCAGCCGGCTGCCCTCGGCGGCGAGGGCGTCCGCGAGCATCGGACCGGCCTCTGCCCCGGTCAGCAGGGCGACGTCAGCCGGCTCGTGCTGCGCGGCGGCAGGGACGCTCATGGCCACAGTGGATCACGTACTGGCCCCGGGCGCGGGCTGACACGACGATCTCCCACCGCCACCGGGTGGCAGACTCGGCCGGGTGCGCGACCTGACGACCCTGCCCAAGGCTCACCTGCACCTGCACTTCACCGGGTCGATGCGGGTCTCCACCCTTGCCGAGATGGCGGCCGAGGCGGGGATCCGGCTGCCCGCAGCGCTCACGGACGCCGACCCGCTGCGCGTGCCCGCCTCCGAGCGCGGGTGGTTCCGGTTCCAGCGCTCGTACGACGCGGCCAGGGCCGTGGTCCGGTCCGAGTCGGCGATGCGCCGGATCGTGCGCGAGGCCGCGGAGGACGACGCCGCCGAGGGCTCGCGCCGCCTGGAGATCCAGGTCGACCCGACCTCCTACGCGCCGTTCGTCGGCGGGATCACCCCCGCCCTGGAGATCGTCCTCGACGAGGCTCGCGCGGCGAGCGCCGCCACGGGGGTCGAGGTCGCCGTCGTGGTCGCCGCCTCGCGCACCCGGCACCCGCTGGACGCACGCACGCTGGCACGGCTGGCGGCCAGGCACGCCGGCGACGGCCCGGGCGAGGTCGTCGGCTTCGGGCTGAGCAACGACGAACGGCGCGGCGAGACGTCCGACTGGGCGTCCGCCTTCCGGATCGCCCGACGGGCAGGTCTTGCGGGAGTGCCGCACGGCGGTGAGCTGCTGGGTCCGGACCACGTGCGCGACGTCGTCGCCCACCTCAAGCCCGCGCGGCTGGGCCACGGGGTGCGCTCGGCCGAGGACCCCGACCTGCTCGCGCGGATCGTCGACGCCGGCATCGCCCTGGAGGTGTGCCCGGCGTCGAACGTCTCCCTCGGCGTCTACCACGACACCTCCGAGGTCCCCCTCCCCCAGCTCCTGGACGCGGGAGCGCAGGTGGCCCTGGGGGCCGACGACCCGTTGCTCTTCCTCTCCCGGCTGGTCGACCAGTACCGCACCGCCCGGGAGGTGCACGGGCTCGACGACGCGGCGCTCGCGGGGCTGGCGCGCAGCTCCGTCCGCGCCTCGCTGGCGTCGGAGCGCACCAAGGCGGCCATGCTCGCCGATGTCGACGCCTGGCTGGCTGCGCCCGACGGACCGGCGTGACGCCACGCCTGGCCGCCGTGCCGCTGCGTCCGCGCCGCACGGCCCGCGCGCTGCCCCTGGACCACGTGCCGACGTCGCTGGTACGGGTCGGCGACACGTGGCTGCGGACCCACCGGCTCCCCGACGGCGGTTCCAGGCCCGATGGGGCGGCCTTCGTCCTGCTGCACGGGGTCGGGATCTCGGCCCGCTACCTCGTGCCCCTCGCCCAGGAGCTGGCCGGGCACGGGACCGTGTACCTGCTCGACCTGCCCGGGCACGCGAGGCTCCCGCGCCCCGCCCGCGCGCTCACCATCGCCGACTTCGCGGACGCCGTGGCCGCGGTCCTGGACCGCGCCGGCGTGTCGGACGCCGTGCTGGTCGGGCACTCGATGGGCAGCCAGGTAGCCACGGAGCTGCTCGCGACCCGCCGGGACCTGGCCGCCGCAGCCGTGCTCGTCGGACCCATCGTCGACGCCGAGGCGCGGAGCGTGCCCCGTCAGCTGGTGCGCTTCGCCCGCTCGACGTGGCACGAGCCGTGGCGCGTCCGCGGCATCGCCGTGCGCGCCTACCTCGCGTGCGGCCTGCGCTGGTTCCTCGAGGTCCTTCCGGCGATGATCCGGTACCCGCTCGAGGAGCGGCTCGCCGGCGTGACCGCCCCGGTGATCCTGGTGCGGGGCGAGCACGACGCCGTGTCGCCGTCGTCCTGGGTCGAGGCCTTGGCCTCCCGGCTGTCCGGTCCCGTGCGGCGCAATCACCGCACCGTCCCCGGGGCGGCGCACTCCGTCGTCCTCGACCACGCCGACGACGTGGCCCGGGCAGCCCTGGACGCCCTCGCCGAGTCACGACGGTCCGCGCCGTGACCTGGCGCCCGCGGCCGTGGCCGGACCTGCGCCTGCGCGTCCGGGCGGCAGACTACGGCTACGCGGTCCGGCACGAGGCGCGCGCGCTTCTCGGACGTCGCACCGACCCGGGCCGGTACCTGGGTTCGTCCGCCGGTACTCCGGTCCTCCTCCTGCCGGGCATCTTCGAGACCTGGCGGTTCCTCGAGCCCCTCGCCGCCCATCTCGCCGCGGCCGGTCACCCGGTCCACGTGCTGAGCTCGCTGGGCATCAACCGCCGTCCGGTCCTCGACGGCGCCGAGCGCGCCCAGACGTATCTCGAGGAGAACGACCTCACCGGGGTCGTGCTCGTCGCACACTCCAAGGGTGGCCTCATCGGCAAGACCCTGATGCTCGCCGACGCTGGTGCCGGTGCCGGTGCCGGTGCCGGTGCCAGGGTCGCCGGGATGGTCGCCGTCGCGACCCCGTGGGAGGGGTCGGTCTACGCACGGCTCTTCCCACCGGGCTCGGCGGTGCGTCACTTCTCCCCCCGCAACGCGCAGATCCTCACGCTCGCTCGCGAGCGTGCGATCAACGCGCGCATCGTCGCGGTGGCGCCGGCCTGGGACCCGCACATCCCCGGAACCGGGGCTCTCCCGGGAGCCCGTCGCACGGTACGGCTGGCCGGGTCGGGGCACTTCCGGGTGCTCGACGACGCCGACCTCGTGGAGGCTGTCGTGACCGCGGTGGCGGAGCTGGGCGCCGACGGTCCGGTCGAGCCCGTCGGCCCTTGACCCGAGCGGTCGAACGCGACCTATCGGTTCTGCGGAGTCCGCCACGTCCACGGTCGCACCGGGTGGGCCGGCCGAAGGTCGCTCCGGGTGGCCCCGTCAAGCCGTCTGCGCGCCCGTCTCTTGACGCGGATCGCCGTTCCCGTCATGCTCTCTGTATCAATTAGTTGACTCAATGAGATGAGGCTGCGATGTCGCTGCTGTTACTGCTCGCGCTGATCGGGCTGGCGGCCATCTTCGTCGTCGCCGCGTCCCGGCGGACCGCCCCGGAGAACACCGAGGCGGCGACCCTTGTCGCGGCCCGCCGGCACGAGGACGTCACGACCGCGGTCGCGCTGACCGCCGGCATCCTCGTCGCGGGCGCGGTCGTCATCTCCGCCGCCGCCTCCCCGGGAGCCGGTCCGGGCGCCCCGGGCGTGCTCGCCGCGCTCGGCCCCGCTGCCGGAGGCCTCGTCCACCTCGGCATCCATGCCGTGGGCGAGCGGACCTGGCCCCGCCCGGTGGGTGCGGTCCGCACGGCCGTGCTGCGCCGCCGCACGGTCCGGGAGCTCGCCGGGCGGCGTGCCTGGCTCCTCGCCGCCACGTCGACAGTCCTCGCCGTCGTCCTCGTGCTGACCGGGGCGACCGCCACCGAGACCGGGAGGGCCGTGCCCCGCCTCATCACGGCGGAGGACGTCGCCGCGGGGATGGGTGGCGGGGCGGCCGGCCCCTATCCGGGCTGGCCGTACGGCCTGCCGCTGCTCGGTGGAACCGCCCTCGTGCTGGTCGGTGCTGCCGTGGCCGTGCGCATGGTGGCTCGACGGCCGGCGGTCGCGGGAACAGCACCTGAGGACGATGCGGGCCTACGGCTGACGAGCGCGGGCCGGATCCTCGCCGGCACCCAGCTGTTCGTCGGCGGCACGCTCACGGCCGTGCTGACGGTTTCCGCGGTGCCGCTCGGCAACGCCGGCTGGGGCCTGGCCGCCGGGGCGGCGGCGGGGCTCGCCGTCGTCGCCGCCGTCGCCTCGTTCGCGACCCTCGGGCGCGCGCTTGCGCCTGCACGGCCCGCCCGCCCGGCTGTGACGGCGGTCCGGTGAGGGTCGCCGTCGACCTCGCCTCCGGGGTCCCGCCGTACGAGCAGATCCGCAGCCAGGTCACGGCACTCGTAGCCGCCGCGCACCTGGTGCCGGGCGACCGCCTCCCGACTGTCCGCGACCTCGCGGCGGACCTCGGCGTCGCCGTCGGGACCGTCCAACGGGCCTACCGCGAGCTCGAGGCCGCCGGGACCGTGCACTCCCGTCGCCGGGTCGGGACCGTCGTCGCGGAGACCGTGGCGACGGCAGCGACGGCACACCCGGTGCGCCGGGCCGCGGCCTTGTTCGTCCAGGAGGCCAGGGCGGCCGGCGTCGGCGACGCGGAGATCCTGGACCTCGTACGCGGAGCGCTCATGTCCGACCTCGTGACGGACGAGGCGCCGGTGGCCACACCGGGCACCGGCGGCGCGACGACGGCCGACCGGGGCTCGGTCAGAGGCTGAGGCCGACGAGCACCGGCTCGGGCACGAGCGTGACCCCGAAGGTCTCCCGCACGCCGTCACGCACGGTCCGGGCGAGGGCGAGCAGGTCCGCCGCCGTCGCCGAGCCGCGGTTGGTCAGGGCCAGCGAGTGCTTGGTCGACAGCGTGGCCGGCCCGGGTGCGCCGAACCCCTTGTCGAAGCCGGCGCGGGAGATGAGCCAGGCTGCCGACGTCTTCACGAGCCCGTCGACGACCGGGGCGGCGGCGCCGATCTGAGCGACGCGGGTGTGGTCGGCAACCGGGTACCGCGGTGCGTCCTCGGGCAGCGACCGGTCCGCCTCCGCCGTGGTGAGAACCGGGTTGGTGAAGAAGGACCCGGCGGACCACGTGTCGTGGTCGGCGCGGTCCAGGACCATGCCCTTGCCGCGGCGCAGCGCGAGGACCGCCTCCCGCACCTCGGTGACGGGCACGCGGGCACCGATCTCTACGTCGAGGCGCCGCGCCAGCTCGGCGTATCGCACCGGCGCGGACAGGTTCGCCAGGCGCATCTGGAAGTTGACCTCGAGGATGACATGGCGCCCGGTCGGTCCCCAGGTCCGGCCCCCTCCGGCGGTGGCGTCGGACACCGACCGCTTGAGCACGCTGGTGCGGTACCCCAGACCCAGCTCTCCGACCGCGAACATCCGGATACGGCGCTCGAGCCGGTCGTACACGCGCACGGAGGACAGCGTCTCCGCCACCTCCTGGCCGTAGGCGCCGACGTTCTGGACCGGGGTTGCGCCGGTGGACCCCGGGATGCCGGACAGCGCCTCGATCCCCATCCAGCCCTCGGCGACGGCGGTGGCGACCACCTCGTCCCACGGCTGGCCGGCGGGCACGGTCAGGCTCGCGCCGGCGCACGAGGAGTCCGCCACACCGTCGATACCGCGGCGGACGTCACGGACCACGACGCCGTCGAAGCCGTCGTCGGCGACGAGCAGGTTCGAACCTCCGCCGAGGACGAGGAGCGGGGTGCCCGACGCGTCGGCGGCGCTGACCGCCTCGACGAGCTCGTCCTCTGTCGCCGCCTCCCTGTAGGCGTTCGCCGGACCGCCGACCCGCAGCGTGGTCAGCTCGGCGAGGGTCGGGCTGCCGGTGAGGCCGGCGGGTGCGGCGGTGGACGGCACCGGGGTGCCGGAGGTCTGGGTCACGCCCCCAGGCTACGTCCGCGCGTCGGGGACGGCAGCGGCGCGGCGACCAGCACCAGCGCGCCCGGGGCCGGTCAGGCGAGCCGAACGGTCGCCTGAGCCTTGGCCAGGACTGTCACGCCGCCGCTCGTGACGGTCAGGTCCACCCGGACCGAGCCGGCGGCGAGGTCGACCTCGCCGACCTTGCCGACCACCGCGACCTCGGCGTGCCCTGGATCGGGCACCTCGACCGGCCGGGTGAACCGCACGCCGTACTCGGTCACCACGCCCGGGTCACCCGCCCAGTCGACTACCGCGGAGCCGGCCAGGCCCATGGTGGCCATGCCGTGGGCGATGACGCCGGGCAGGCCGACCTCCTTGGCGAAGCGGTCGTTGTAGTGGATCGGGTTGAAGTCACCGCTCGCGCCGGCGTAGCGCACGAGCCGGCCGCGGTCGACGGCGTAGGTGCGCTCGAAGAGGACGGCGCCGACCTCGAGGTCGGTCAGGACGGGGCGGCCGGGCTGCTCGCTCACTTGTCGGCCCCCCGCACCGCGAGGACGGAGGTGACCGTCGAGACCGGGGTGTCGGCGTCGTCGGCGATCTCGGCGCGGGTGGTCACCAGGGTGATGCCACCGCGCTCGACGATCTTGTCCACGTGCACGGTCGTCCGCAGCCGGTCCCCCGCCACGATGGGTCGGTGGTGCACGAAACGCTCCTCGGCGTGCACGACGCGGGAGAAGTCGATGCCCGACTCGGGGCTTGCCACGTATGCCTGCTCGGCACGCTGCGCCAGCACGACGGCGAACGTGGGCGGGGCGACCACGTCGGCGTGGCCCAGTGCCCAGGCCGCGTCGGGGTCGGTGTGGGCGGGGTGTGTGGCCCCGGTGGCCTCGGCCATCTCGGCGATCTTCACGCGCGAGACCTCGTAGATCTCCCTCGGGGCATAGCTACGCCCCACGAGCGTCGTGTCGACGCCGGCGGGGCGGGTGCTGGACTCGGTCATCTGCCCAGACTAGGGGCCGGTGACCGGATCGGTCAGCGGGTCTCGCGGTGAGTCAGCGGGTCTCGCGGTGCACGGTCATGCGGTTGTCGCGCGGGCAGAACTTCTTCAGCTCGAGACGGTCGGGGTTGTTCCGACGGTTCTTCTTGGTGATGTAGTTGCGCTCCTTGCACTCCTCGCAGGCGAGGGTGATCTTGGGGCGGACATCGCTGGACTTGCTGGCCACGGCAGTTCCTCACGTTCGGCTTCGTGCGAGCGGCCAATCGGCTGCTTCGTCATTTCTTGGTAGCGGGGGCGGGGCTCGAACCCGCGACCTCACGATTATGAGTCGTGCGCTCTCACCAACTGAGCTACCCCGCCGCGTCCTTCGGACCGCCGTCGTCGATCATACGACGGCTGTCCAGAACAGAGCCCCGAAAGGGAATCGAACCCTTGACCTTCTCCTTACCATGGAGACGCTCTGCCGACTGAGCTATCGGGGCAGCGCGGACGAGCCTACCTGCCCGAGCCGCCAGTGCGAAATCCGGAACGGGGACGGAGCGCGTGACTCCTCTCACAGCCGCCGGCCGGCCCGCTCACGGCCACCGGCCGCGCCACTCACCAGCCGCCGGCCATGCCTCTCACAGCCGCCGGCCGCGCCTCTCACAGCCGCCGACCGCGCCTCTCACAGCCGCCGGCCGCTGCTGTCACCAGCCAGTGGCCGCGTCTCTCCCACTGTCCGGCACGGTCGCTCCGGGCCACCGTCGTCCAGTGATTCACCCCTGAGATTGATAGATTCCTCCTCAGAGATGGAGTGATTCACCCCTGAGATGACGGCAGCCCATCAGCGAGACGATCACTGATGGGCCGGTCCGTGGCGAGTGCAGGATTCGAACCTGCGAAGCATTCCGCGGCTGATTTACAGTCAGCTCCCTTTGGCCGCTCGGGCAACTCGCCGTGCACCTCGGGAAGGTGCGCAGGCAACGATAGCAACATCCGAGGGGTGCTCGTGCACACGGTGTGCGCGATGATGGTCACAGCCCCAAGCACCCCGACCCGAGGAGAACCAGTGGCCGACTCGTCGTTCGACATCGTCAGCAAGGTGGACCGCCAGGAGGTCGACAACGCCGTCAACCAGGCGGCGAAGGAGATCTCGCAGCGGTACGACTTCAAGAACGTCGGGGCCTCGGTGAGCCTGTCCGGGGACGTCGTCACCATGGCCGCGAACTCCGAGGAGCGGGTGAAGGCGGTGCTGGACGTCCTGCAGACGAAGCTCATCCGCCGCGGCGTGTCGCTGAAGGCGCTCGACCTCGGCGACGGCGAGCCGAAGCCCTCCGGCAAGGAGTACCGACTGGCTGGTTCGCTGAAGGAGGGCCTCAGCCAGGAGAGCGCCAAGAAGATCACCAAGCTCATCCGCGACGAGGGTCCCAAGGGCGTCAAGTCCCAGATCACCGGGGACGAGGTGCGCGTCAGCTCCAAGAGCCGCGACGACCTCCAGGCCGTCATCGCGCTCCTCAAGGGCGCCGACGACATCGACGCGGCCCTGCAGTTCATCAACTACCGCTGACCGAGTTCATCGGCTCACCGCCGCGGCCAAGCCGTTCAACAGTTGGTGGGGTCCGTGCCACCTCACGCGGTCACCTGCTTGGCCAAACAACGAGGTCGCTGATGTGGTCCCTATAGCGACCACATCAGCGACCTCGCGGCGCGATCTCGACGGTGCCGCCGCCGTCAGGCCCGTTGCGGCATCGACATCATCTGGCGGCCCGTCTCAGGGCCGCCTCAATCTGTTCCCGCACGTACCAGGGGCTGTCGACGATCTGCCGCCAGGTGAACCTCAGGACGACGTAGCCGGCGAGTGTGAGCACGTTGAGACGCTCTCGATCTGCTTCGAAGTCTGCGTGGGCGGCGCGACCGTCGACCTCGATGATGACGCTGGCCGCCGTAATCAGGACGTCTGCGCGTGCGACTACACGGCCGCCTACGACGATGCGCTGGTTCGCCACCCATCCAGTGATGCCCGCCTCGTCCAAGATCCGGTGGACGCGCCTCTCGACCTCGCTCAGCGCACCGCGGCGCGTGACGACGAGCAGGTGGCGCAGTTGCGCCACCCCCGGCCTTCCGCGGCGTTCTGTCAGGGCGTCGGACAGGTCCGCGAGCCTGAGGATGTCTCGGGTACGCACCCAGGCCATCAGCCGCTCGGCCTCGCCGTACGGCAAGAGCGCGAGGCAGTCGAGCGCTGTTCGGCGCCGGCTGGTGACCCGGAACGACAGCATGCGGCTGATGTCGTTGTCGTCGAGGCCGAAGAGGTGCGGCACCAATCCGCGGGAGCCACGGCGCCTGACGGGAGTGGCCACATGGGCGTGCCCGTCATCGTGTATCGGCATCCCGTGGAGCAACGCAGCCGTACGCAGACAGAGCACTCCCTCGGGCCACGTGAGTGCTGCGCCGATGGCACGCTGCCGCACCGGATCCATGACCGTCCGCTCCGGCGCGGTCGCATCCACGTACGCGGTGCCGACGAGTCTCACCCACTGGCCGGATGCGACCTTTCGTCGGATCGCACCTCGGGTCAGACCCGCCTCGCTCGCCATGCGGGCCGTGAAGACGCCGACGACGGCAGCGCGGCGTAGGCGTTCCTCGGCGGCCTCACGCACTCGTCTCTCCATGGCCGCAGCATGCCGGGGACGTCGTCGTGCCTCCGGCGTCATCCACAGCGAAATGGTGCAGATCCCTGATGTTCACCTCGACCGTGCGGCGGAGGCACGAGCCCCGGTCGACAAGGCGCGTGAGTTCCCGAGAGGCAGCGCGGTCGCTGATATGGCTGCTATAGCGACCAGAGCAGCGACCTGGTTCCGGCTGAGGGAGGGTTTGCGCGGCGTGTGCGAGAGCCGGGCGACAGCACGAGGGCCGGCGAGTCGGCCGGCAGGTCGCAGAGGGTCGGGTCCGGCAGCCGATGCGCCGTGCCGGTGTCGCGAGGCCGGTCCGCCTGGGGCAGACGAGCGTCACGGGTGGCGTCGGGCTTTTCAGTAGCCGGCCATGCGCTCCAGGCGGGCGACGCGGTCGTCCATCGGGGGGTGGGAGGCGAAAAGCTTCGCCATGCCGCCACCGCGGAAGGGGTTGGCGATCATCATGTGACTGACGTTCTCCATGCGCTGGGTCGGCTCGAGCGGCCGTGCCGCCGTCCCGCGCTCGATCTTGCGCAGGGCGGAGGCGAGCGCGAGCGGGTCGCCGGTGAGCTGGGCGCCGTCCTCGTCGGCGTCGAACTCGCGGGTGCGCGAGATCGCCGTCTGGATGAGCATCGCCGCGATCGGCGCGAGCAGGGCGGTCGCCAGCAGCGCGAGGGGGTTGCCGCCGCGGTCCCGGCCGCCGCCGAAGAACATGAGGAACTGCGCGACGGCGGTGATGACGCCGGCGATCGCGGCGGCCACGGAGGACGTCAGGATGTCGCGGTTGTAGACGTGCATGAGCTCATGGCCGAGCACGCCGCGCAGCTCGCGCGGCTCGAGCATGCGCAGGATCCCCTCGGTGACGCACACGGCGGCGTGGCGCGGGTTGCGCCCGGTGGCGAAGGCGTTGGGCTGAGCGGTCGGCGCGATGTAGAGCCTCGGCATGGGCTGGCGGGCGCTCGTCGCGAGCTCGCGGACCATCGCGTAGAGCGCGGGCGCCTCGATCTCGCTCACCGGGCGTGCGGCCATGGCGCGGATGGCGAGCTTGTCGGAGTTCCAGTAGCTGTACGCCGTCGTGACCAGCCCGATCCCGGCGAACAGCCAGATGAACATCGAGCTGCCGGTGCCCGATGCCACCAGCGCACCGATGCCCAGCAGCACCACCCACATCCCAGCGAAGAGGAGCGTGGTCTTCAGGCCGTTGTGGTGACGGTCGGTCATGGTTGGGCAGTCCTCCAGATGCGTGTGTGACGGCGTCGACCCTCCTGCATATGTCGACGCCGTCACCTGGTTCAACGCGGCACCCCACCCAGACGTTCCAACGGGCGGCTCGGCGGTCAGCCATCGCGCGGACGGGCCGAGCTGATCAGGCCTACGGGCGGTCGCGCGGTCGACCGACGCGTGGTGGCGTCGAGCTGCCCACCCTCTCGGCGGCCACGGCGCCGACCAACGCGTCGAGGCGTCGAGCTGGTCACCGGTGCGCAGGTCGGCCTGCCGGGCCGACGCCCGCCCTCCCCGAGCAGCTCACAGCTGGCAGACCGGTCGCCGCGCCGGACGGCAGCCGAGCGTCGGGCGCGCGCCGTGCGCGACTGAGCCCGAGCTCGCCGGGGAGGGCCACCGGAGGACCTCAGAGAAGGCGGCCGTCGTGCTCCTCGCTGCGCGAGATAGCCGTCATGGTCTCGCGGTGGACGACCTTGACGCGCTCCCGGGCCGTGCCCTCGTGCTGCTCGCCCAGTGTCATCTCGTACGCGTCGAGCAGCTCCCAGCCCTGCCAGGTCGTGTACCGCACCCCGGCGGCCTCGAGCGCGGCCAGCATCGCGTCGTGGCCGACGTCGGACTCGTCCTCGGTGCGGGCGTGCAGCCGACCGGCCTGGGCGTCCTCGACCACGTGGGCGATCGTCTGACGTGCGTCGGACTTCGTCGAGCCGATGAGTCCGACGGGGCCGCGCTTGACCCAGCCGGTGGCGTAGACGCCGGTGAGGTACTCGCCGTCGTCGCCGAGGACTCGTCCCTCGGTGTTGGGGATGACACCGCTGCGCTCGTCGAACGGCACGTCGGGGACCGGCGAGGAGAAGTAGCCGACCGCCCGGTAGACGGCCTGGACCGGGGTGTCCACGAACTCGCCGGTGCCGCGGACGCTGCCGTCGCCGGTCAGCTCCGTGCGCTCGGTCCGGATACCCTCCACGCGGTCGGAGCCAAGGATCTCGACGGGACGGTGCAGGAAGTGCAGGTGGATCCGACGCGACGCCGTCAGCTCCTCCTCCTCTTTCAGCGTCCAGTCGATCAACGTCTTGACCACCTGCTTCGTCTGGTTGGACGCGCGGATGGCCTCCTCGGACCCCTCGTCGAACTGGAAGTCGTCGTCGTAGACGATCACGTCGACGTCGGGCACCTGGCCGAGCTCGCGCAGCTCCAGCGGGGTGAACTTCACCTGCGCGGGGCCACGACGGCCGAAGACGTGCACGTCCGTGACCGGGTTGGACCGCAGGCCCTCGGCCACGTTGGAAGGGATCTCGGTGGGCATGAGGTCCTCGACGTGCTTGGCGAGCATGCGGGCGACGTCGAGCGCCACGTTGCCCACCCCGACGACCGCGATCTCCTTCGCCTCGAGCGGCCAGGTGCGCGGCACGTCCGGGTGTCCGTCGTACCAGGAGACGAAGTCCGCGGCGCCGTAGCTGCCCTCGAGCTCGACGCCGGGGATGTTCAGCGGCGCGTCACGGTCGGCACCGGTGGAGAAGATGACGGCGTCGTAGTGCTTCTGCAGCTCGGCCAGGGAGACGTCCTTGCCGATCTCGACGTTGCCGATGAGGCGGATGTCCCCGCGCTGGAGGATCTTGTACAGCGCCACGATGATCTGCTTGATCCGCGGGTGGTCGGGAGCGACGCCGTAGCGCACCAGCCCGAAGGGTGCGGGCAGCCGCTCGAAGAGGTCGATACTCACCTCCAGCCCGGACTTGGACAGGATGTCGGCGGCGTAGATGCCGGCAGGGCCGGCGCCCACGAGTGCCACGCTCAGCGGGCGGGAGCTGGTCACTTGTACCTCTCGTCGAAGGATGCGTCATGCCCGACGGCGCGCTCGAGCGCGTGCACAGGTCGGGCTTTCCGCCGTCCAGTCTATGGGTGCACGGCCCGCGGTACCGGCGCGGGGACGCAGATCACACCGCGCCACGGGCCGGCGGACGACGGCGCCGGGACCCAGGCCCTGCGTGCGGCGGTACGTCGCCACGAGCCGGCGGACGACCGTGCGCCGGGACGCAGCCCCTGCGTGCGGCGGTAAGTCGCCACGAGCCGGCGGACGACCGGGCGCCGGGACGCAGCCCCTGCGTGCGGCGGTACGTCGCCACGAGCCGGCGGACGACGGGCGCCGGGGCGCAGACCGTGCGTGTGGCGGTTCCTCAGGGCCGTCGGCGGTCGTCGCCGGCGATGCCGAAGGATTCGTACCGGTTCCGGTACGAATCGTTCAGCCTAGCCGGCAGGCACGGCTTCGAGCATGGCCGGCCGCGACCTTCGCGCAGGTCTCAGCTCAGGTCGTCCGGCGGCCGTCGGCAAGCCGCACGGTTCGGACGCCGCCACCGTCCCGGTGCGCGCCGTGCCAGAGTTCGACCATGCCCGCCGACCGCACCTCCGCCCCCGACGGTCCCGGGACGCCCGAGGTGGACCGGGTCGGTCTGGCGCTCGGCCTGGGCTGCTACCTGCTGTGGGGCGCGTTCCCGCTGTACTTCCGGCTGCTGGAGTCCGCCGGCGCCGTCGAGATCGTCGCCCACCGCGCCTCCTGGTCGCTGGGCTTCTGCCTGCTGGTCCTCCTGCTCACCCGCACGATGCGCACGGTCCTCCCGGTGCTGCGCGACCCGCGCACGTTGGGCACGGTGGCCCTGGGCGCCGTGTTCATCGCGGTGAACTGGACCGTATACGTCTACGGCGTCAACACCGGCCGCACGGTGGACGCCGCGCTCGGCTACTTCATCAACCCGCTCGTCACGGTGCTGCTCGCCGTCGCCGTGCTCGGTGAGCGGCTGCGCCCCGCCCAGTGGGCGGCCACCGGGGTGGGTGCGGCCGCCGTGGCGGTGATAGCGATCGGCTACGGCGAGCTGCCGTGGATCTCGCTGACCCTGGCGGCGAGCTTCGGCATGTACGGCCTGGTGAAGAACCGGGTGGGCCGCACGGTCGGGGCCCTGCCGGGCCTGGCGGTGGAGACAGCAGTGCTGTTCCCCGTGGCCGTGGGTTACCTCGTTTTTCTCGGCGCGACGGGTCAAGGCGCCTTCGGGGCGGCCGGGGAGGACCGGGTCCTGCTCATGGTGCTCCTCGCCGCGTCCGGGGCGCTGACGGCCGTCCCGCTGCTGCTGTTCGGCGCGGCCGCCCGTCGGCTGCCGCTGAGCGTGGTCGGCATGCTGCAGTACCTCACGCCGGTGCTCCAGCTCCTGGTGGGCGTGCTGGTCTTCGCCGAGCCGATGCCCGCCGAGCGGTGGGCCGGGTTCGTGCTCGTCTGGGTCGCCATCACGATCCTCACGGTCGACGGGGTCCGCCGCCACCGACGTCCCCGGACGCGCCGACGGAGCACGTGACGCCGACGGCGTGCCCCACGACCGGCGACCCCAGAGGCGCCAACGGGGCACGTGATCTCGACAGCGCGTGCTGTCGGTACCGGCGTCCGCGCACGCGCCGACCGGACGCGTGACCTCGACGGCGTCCGCCGCCGCCCGCTCAGGCCCAGAACAGCCGGTCTGGGTTCAGGACAGCCGGTCAGGCCCAGGACAGTCGGTCAGGCCTCAGGACAGCCGGTCGACCAGCAGGCCGGCGAACGCCCCGAGCGCGTCCTTGACCGGTGAGGCCGGCAGCGGTGCGAGCTCGGCGACGGCCTCGTGCGCCCAGTGCTCGGCCAGCCCGCGCGCCTGGTCCACGACCTCGTGGTCGCGCAGGTCCGCGACGACGGCGCGCAGGGCGTCGTCGGAGGCGAGCTCGTCCGCGCCCAGCCGGTCCAGCACGGCCGCGCCGCGCACGTCCAGCGTGCCGGCCGCTGCCCTCTCCCGGAGCAGGAGCACGGGCATGGTGTCCACGCCCTCGCGCAGGTCCGTGCCCGGCGTCTTGCCGGTGGTGGCCGCGTCCGCCGAGAGGTCGATGACGTCGTCGGCCAGCTGGAACGCCACGCCGACCTTCTCGCCGTAGCGGGCGATGACCTCGGCGAGCTCCGGCCCCGCGCCCGAGAAGGCCGCGCCGTAGCGCGCCGACGTGGCGATGAGCGAGCCCGTCTTGTCCGCCAGGACCGTGAGGTAGTGGGCCACCGGGTCCTCGCCGTCGGCCGGGCCGAGCGTCTCGTGCAGCTGGCCCAGGCAGAGCCGCTCGAACGTCTCCGCGTGCACGCGCACCGCGTCCGGCCCGAGGGAGGCGACCATGCGCGAGGCACGGGCGAACAGCAGGTCGCCCGTCAGGATGGCGACCGAGTTGCCCCAGACCTCGTGGGCGGCCGGTGCCCCGCGCCGCAGCGGGGCCGAGTCCATGACGTCGTCGTGGTAGAGCGTCGCCAGGTGGGTCAGCTCGACGGCGACGGCGGCAGTGGCCACCCGCTCGTTCGACCCCTCCCCCAGCTCGGCCGCCAGGAGCGTCAGCAGCGGGCGCAGCCGCTTGCCGCCCGCCGCGGCGAGGTGCGCCGCGGGCGGGTCGACGAGTGCGTCGGCACCGACGACCGCCGCACCGAGGCGCTCCTCGACGTCGGCCATCTGCGGCTGCAGCCTGGCCTCGAGCTCGGCGTCGCCCAGGGGCAGCATGGAGGTAGTCACAGGACGCACGGTACTCAAGGCAGGAACACTGCGGCCTGCGAGGCGAGCTCCAGGACCGGTCCGGGCAGCACACCGAGCACCACGGTGCCGATGGCGCAGACCGCCACCGCCACCGTCGTGAGCCCCTCGGACGAAACCACGGCCGTGGTCTCGCCGTCGGGCTCGGTGAAGAACATCAGCACGATGAGGCGCACGTAGAAGAACGCCGTGGCGGCCGAGGCGAGGACCGCGAGCACCACGAGGACCGTCGCACCGCCGTCGATGCCCGCGGAGAACACCGCGAACTTCCCGATGAACCCGCCGGTGAGGGGGATGCCCGCGAAGGAGATCAGGAAGACGACCATCGCGACGGCGGCGACCGGGTTGCGCCGCCCGAGCCCGGCCCACTGGGACAGGTGGGTCGCCTCGCCGGTGACGTGCCCGGCCGGGTCGCGCTCGCGAACCAGCGTCACGAGCGCGAACGCGCCCACCGTGGCCAGGCCGTAGGCGAGGAGGTAGAAGAGCACCGAGCTGATGCCCTCCTGGGTGAGCGCGATGACGCCGATGAGCACGAAGCCCGCGTGGGCGATCGAGGAGTACGCGAGCATCCGCTTGACGTCGGTCTGCACGATGCCGACGACGGTGCCGACCAGCATGGTCAGGATGATGACCGCCCAGAAGAACGGGGTGAGGTCCCAGCTCAGGTCGGGCACCACCACGTAGACGAAGCGCAGAAGGGCGGCGAACGCGGCGAGCTTGGTGGCGGCCGCCATGAACCCGGTGACCGGGGTGGGCGCACCGGTGTAGACGTCCGGCGTCCATGCGTGGAACGGCACGGCGCCGACCTTGAAGAGCAGCCCCACGATCACCATGACGGCGCCCGCGAGCAGCATCCCGTCCATGCCCAGCGTCGCGGGGACCGCCTGGGCGAGACCGTCGAGGCGGACGGTGCCGGAGAAGCCGTAGAGCAGCGCGATGCCGAAGAGCATGAAGGCCGAGGCGAAGGCGCCGAGCAGGAAGTACTTCATGGACGCCTCCTGCGAGAGGAGACGACGGCGCCGGGCGAGGCCGGACAGCACGTACAGCGGCAGGGAGAGCACCTCGAGCGCGATGAACAGCGTCAGGAGGTCCCCGGCCGAGGCGAAGACGAGCATGCCGGTCAGCGCGAAGAGGGTCAGGGGGTAGACCTCGGTCTGGGCGAAGCCGGCGCGGGTCGCGTCGGCCTCGTCGACCGAGCCGGGCCGGGCGGCGGCCTGGGCGACGAACGCGCCCTCCCCCGACTCGGTGCGGTCGGCGATCACCAGCAGGCCGACGAACCCGAGGAGGGCCAGGATGCCCTGGGCGGCCAGCGCCGGGCCGTCCTCGATGACCGAGCCGCCGACGACCTCGATCGGTCCGGCGTCCGCGACGACGGTCCAGCGCCACACGACGGTGACGAGGGCGCCGGCGGTGGCGAGCAGGCCGATGACGAGCTGGACGGCCCGGCGGGAGGTCCGCGGGACGAACGCCTCGACGAGGACGCCGACGACGCCCGCCGCGAGGAGGATCAGGACCGGGGTGAGCGCGGCCCACTCGACGGCCGGGGCGACGAACGTGTTCACTTGGCGCTCCCCTCGTGCGCGGCGGCGACGGCCGGGAGGTCCGCGCCGTCGGCGGTGTCGATCGAGCTGGGCCGGTCGATGGCGAGCTCGGCCGCCACCGGGGTGACGGCGTCGATCACCGGCGCCGGGTAGAAGCCCAGGAACAGCATCGCCGCGACGAGCGGCGCGACGGCCCACTTCTCCCGGGCGCCGAGGTCGGGGATCGCGACGAGCGTCTCCCGGGGTGGCCCGGTGAAGATCCGCTGGTAGGGCAGCAGGATGTAGACGGCGGCGATGATCACGGCCAGCACCGCGACGACGCCGGCGACGACCGAGACCCGGAAGGTGCCCAGCAGCACCAGGTACTCGGGCACGAAGCCGCTGAGCCCGGGCAGTGCCAGGGAGGCCAGGCCGGAGACCAGGAACGTGCCGGCCAGCACCGGGGTGATCTTCTGCATGCCGCCGTAGGCCGGGATCTCCTGGGTGCCGCCGCGCTGGACGAGGTACCCGGCGACGAGGAACAGCGCAGCGGTGGAGACGCCGTGGGCGACCATGTAGACCATGGCACCGGTCAGCGCCACCTCGTCGCGCACGAAGATGCCCAGCACGATGAAGCCGAAGTGGCTCACCGACGTGAAGGCGATCAGGCGCATGATGTCGCGCTGACCGACCGCCAGCAGGGCGCCGTAGATGATCGAGACCAGCGCCAGGACGATGATGGCCGGCGCCGCCCACTGCGAGGCCTCGGGGAACAGCGGCAGGCACAGCGCGATCATCCCGAAGGTGCCGACCTTGTCGAGCACCCCGACCAGGAGGGTGGACGTGCCCGGCGTCGCCTGCTGCGCGGTGTCCGGCAGCCAGGTGTGGACCGGCCACATCGGCGCCTTGATCGCGAAGGCGATGAAGAAGGAGAGGAAGAGGAGCCGCTCGGCGGTCGCCGTCATCTCCAGGTTGCCGACGAGGTTGTCGATCAGGAAGCCCTGCTCGCCGCCCGGGCCGGCCAGGTACAGCGCCACGACGCCGACCAGCATGATCAGACCGCCGGCGAGGGAGTACAGCAGGAACTTCAGCGCCGCGGTCCGGCGGCGGGGGCCGCCGTAGTTGCCGACGAGGAAGTACACCGGGATCAGCATCGCCTCGAACAGGACGTAGAAGAGGAACACGTCCCGGGCGGCGAAGACGGCGATCATGAGCGCCTCGAGCGCGAGCACGAGGGCGACGAAGCCCATCTGCCGGCGCTCGAGGACGGCGCCGTCGGGCACGACCTCCTGCTCGCGCCAGGCCGCCGCCAGCACCAGCGGCACCAGGAGGACGGCCAGCAGCACCATCAGGAGCCCGAGCCCGTTGACGCCGACGGCGTAGGAGGCACCGAGCTGGGGGATCCAGGCGGCGAGCTCGCTGAGCTGGACCTCGCCCGGGGCGCTGAAGTCGAACTGGGCGGTCATGACCCCGGCGCCGACCAGCACCAGCAGCGAGACCGCCAGCCCGTAGGGGCGGGCGACCTTGTGCAGCGGCTTGACCAGCCAGAGCACCGCGGCGGCCACCAGCGGCACCGCGATCAGGACGGTCAGCCAGGGGAAGGCTGCCTCGTTCATCGCATTCATGTGATTCCTCTACCTCTTCCCAGATCTCTAGACGCGCGAGGCGAGGACGACGACCAGGGCAAGGACGACGCCGCCGAACATCATTGCGGCGTAGGAGCGGACATAACCGTTCTGTGCGCGGCGCAGCAGGTTGCCGCTGCCGGAGGTGCTCCGGGCGACACCCATCACCGCGCCGTCGACCACCTTGGCGTCCGCGTACACCAGGGAACGGGTCAGGTACTGCGAGGGCCGCATGAAGACCCCCTCGTTGACCTCGTCCTGGTACAGGTCCTGCCGGGCGGCGCGGGTCAGCGCCGAGCCCTGCGGGGCGGTGGTCGGCACGGCCGCGGCGCCGAACATGCGCCAGGCGACGAACGCGCCGATCAGCACCAGGACGATGGTGGCCACCATGATCACCGGCACCGACAGCACCGGCTCGTGGTGCTCGACGTGCCCGGTGACGGGCTCGAGCCAGGTCACGAAGCCACCACCGAGGTTCATCACGAACCCGAGCGCCACGGACCCGACCGCGAGGACGATCATCGGCACCGTCATCAGCGCGGGCGACTCGTGCGGGTGCTGCTCGTCGCCCTCCTCGGCGGTGGTCCAGCGTGCCTTGCCGTGGAAGACCATGAAGAACAGCCGGGACATGTAGAACGCCGTGATCCCCGCGCCGAGCAGGGCGATCGTCCCGAACACCCAGGGCTGCCAGCCCTCGCCGACGAACGCGGACTCGATGATCTTGTCCTTGCTCCAGAAGCCGGAGAGGCCGGGGAACCCGATGATGGCCAGCCAGCCCATCATCATGGTGATCCACGTGATCTTCATGTGCCTCGACAGGCCGCCGAACCGGCGCATGTCGACCTGGTCGCTCATGCCGTGCATGACCGAGCCGGCCCCGAGGAAGAGCCCGGCCTTGAAGAAGCCGTGGGTGACGAGGTGGAAGATCGCGAACGCGTACCCGATCGGGCCGAGCCCGGCGGCGAGCATCATGTACCCGATCTGGGACATGGTCGACGCCGCGAGGACCTTCTTCATGTCGTCCTTGGCGGAACCGACGATCGCCCCGAACAGCAGGGTGATGGCGCCGACGACGGCGACCACGAGCAGCGCCGTGGGGGCACCGGTGAAGATCGGGCCCGACCGGACCACGAGGTAGACGCCGGCGGTGACCATCGTGGCGGCGTGGATGAGCGCCGAGACCGGGGTCGGGCCGGCCATGGCGTCACCGAGCCAGGCCTGCAGCGGGAACTGCGCCGACTTGCCGCAGGCGGCGAGCAGGAGGAGGAGCCCGATGACGGTGAGCACGCCCTCGTCCGCACCGTCCGCGGCCGGCAGCACGGTGGCGAATTCGACGGCGCCGAACCCGGCGAACATGGTCGCCATGGCCAGCAGGAGGCCGACGTCGCCGACGCGGTTCATGATGAACGCCTTCTTGGCGGCCACCGCGTAGTCGGTGCGGAAGTTCCAGAACCCGATGAGCAGGTAGGACGCCAGACCGACGCCCTCCCAGCCGACGAACAGCAGCGCGTAGCTGTCACCGAGCACGAGCAGCAGCATCGCCGCGACGAAGAGGTTGAGGTAGGCGAAGAACCGGCGCCGGTCGACGTCGTGCTCCATGTACGCCACGGAGTAGACGTGGATGAGCGTGCCGACGAAGGTCACGAGCATCACGAAGGTCATCGACAGCGGGTCGATCCGCATGCCGGCGTCCACGGCGAGCTCGCCCGCGGGGATCCAGCTGAACAGGTGCACGTCGATGACGCGCTCGTCCGCGGGCAGCCCCAGGAGCTGGACGAGGATGGCGAGGCCGACGACGAACGAGGCGGCCGAGGCGAGCACCCCGAGCCAGTGGCCCCAGCGGTCGGAGCGACGCCCCGCGACCAGCAGGACACCCGCGCTGAGCAGCGGGACGGCCACGAGCAGCCAGACGTAGGACGCCAGACCGCTCGGCTCGGCCGCCCCGACGGCCGCGGGGAGCAGGGAGGGCAGCGCGGACACAGTCGTAGAACCCAACATGTCGCCGGCCCCCGTCAGTGCTTCAGCAGGTTGACGTCGTCGACCGACGCGGACCTGCGGGTTCGGAAGATGGACACGATGATCGCGAGACCGACGACGACCTCGGCCGCGGCGACGACCATCACGAAGAACGCCAGCACCTGGCCGGTGAGGTCACCGTGCATCCGGGCGAACGTCACCAGCATGAGGTTGGAGGAGTTCAGCATGATCTCCACGCCCAGCAGCGCGATGATGGCGTTGCGCCGCACCAGCACCGCCGTGGCGCCGATCGCGAAGAGGATCCCGGAGAGCACCAGGTAGTTGACCAGGGTCATCGTTCGTCCTCCTGGTGGGGCTGGTCGCTGGTCTCGGTGAGGGTCGGCGGCTCCGGGCTGCCGGGCAGCTGCGGCACGGGTGGTGCCTCGCCGCGCATCGCGGGCAGGCCGGCCTGGCCGACGCCGCGGCTGGCCTCCGGACCGTGCAGGCCGGCCCCCGGCTCGCCGGAGCGGGCCCGGGCGATGGCCTCGACCGTCTCGGGGCTGACGTCGCCGATGGTGCGCTGCTGGCCGCGGATGCGCAGCACGCGCGGGACCGACTCCTCGATCGGCTCACCGGTCGCCGCCAGTGCCGGCAGGTCGGCGGCGTTGGACCGCGCGTACACACCCGGGGCGGGCAGCTGGGTGACCCGTCCGCGGCCGGCGGCGTAGGCCGCCATCTTGGCGTCGGCGACGTCCCGCTGGCTGACCTTGGCGGACAGCCGTTGACGGTGGGTCAGCGTCACGGCGCCGACCGCGGCCGTGATGAACAGGGCACCGGTCAGCTCCATCGCGAAGACGTGGTCGGAGAAGAGCAGCCTGGCCACGCCCACGGGGTTGGTGTCGATGTTCGCGGCGACCAGCCCGGCCGGGTCCGGAACGGTGGCCGTCAGGACGACCGCGCCGAGCACGAGGGCCAGGCCCAGCCCGGCCAGCGCCGCGACCCAGCGCTGGCCCTTGACCGTCTCGTGCAGCGAGTCGGAGGCGTCGACGCCGACGAGCATGAGGACGAAGAGGAACAGCATCATGATCGCGCCGGTGTAGACCACCACCTGGGCCACCCCGAGGAAGGTCGCCTCCTGCGCGATGTAGAGGATCGCGAGCGAGATCATCACGGCGATCACGCACAGCGCGGCGTAGACGGCGCGCCGGGCGAACAGCAGGCCGAGCGCCGCCAGCACCATGAGAGGGGCCAGCACCCAGAACAGGACCGTCTCGCCGGTGGAGACGGTGCCGGTCTCGGCCAAGGACGTCGGCAGGGAGGCGAGACCGGTCACTTGCTGGCCTCCTCGACGACGCGCGCGGTGCCGAGCGTGGGGTCGGCCGGCCGGTTCTCGCGCACCCAGTCGACCTGGTCCTGCGTCGGGCCGGAGATCTCGTCGCGGTAGTAGTTGTCGTCGTCGGTCCCCGCCACCATCGGGTGCGGCGCGGCCAGCATGCCCTCGAGCATCGGGGCGAGCAGGTCCTGCTTCTCGTAGATCATGCCCTCACGGGTGGGGCCGGTGATCTCGTACTCGTTGGTCATCGTCAGCGCCCGGGTCGGGCACGCCTCGATGCACAGCCCGCAGAAGATGCAGCGCAGGTAGTTGATCTGGTAGACGCGGCCGTACCGCTCCCCCGGCGAGTACTGCCCGTCCGGGGTGTTGTTGCCGGCCTCGACGTAGATCGCGTCGGCCGGGCACGCCCAGGCGCACAGCTCGCAGCCGATGCACTTCTCGAGGCCGTCGGCGTAGCGGTTGAGCTGGTGGCGACCGTGGTATCGCGGCTGCGTCGGCACCTTCTCGAACGGGTACTGCTCGGTGACCGTCGGGCGGAACATCGACGAGATGGTCACGCCGTACCCGGCGACCGGTGCGAAGAGTCGCCCGAGGGGTCCCTTCTGCGCGGGCCCGAGCGGGTCCTGCCGCGCGGGGCGGTCCACCTCGCCGCGGCGACGCTCGGCGCGGCTCAGCGAGGCGCGCTCCTCTTCAGGGGTGCGCTGGTCCTCAGACATCGTGGCCCTCCTTCGGGGTGGACTGCGGGCCGCCGACGCCGGCCGACTCGCGGCGCGTGCGCCGTGGCGACGGCGGGAGCGTCTGGCCGGGCAGGGGCGGGACGGGGTAGCCGCCGGCGAACGCGTCGAACTCGCCACCGGGCGGGATGAGGTCGGGGTGCGCCGTCCGGGGCTCCTCGGCCTCCTCCTTCTTGGCGGGCCACAGCAGCAGCACCACCATGAGGACGGCGAAGACACCTCCGATCCACAGCAGCATCGTCGACAGGTCGGTCTCGGTGAACTGACGCACGCCCTGCACGACGGCGACCAGCACGAGCCACACGAGGGCGACCGGGATGAGGATCTTCCAGCCGAGCTTCATGAACTGGTCGTAGCGGAAGCGCAGCAGCGTCCCGCGGGTCCAGATCATGAGGAACATGACCAGCCACATCTTCGCGATGAACCACAGCACCGGCCACCAGCCGGTGTTGAGGACACCGTCCCCGATGGAGGACAGCGGCCACGGGGCGCGCCAGCCGCCGAGGAAGAGGGTCGTCGCCACCGCCGAGACGTTGAACATGTTGATGTACTCGGCGAGGAAGAACCACGCGAACTTCATCGAGGTGTACTCGACCATGTGGCCGGCCACCAGCTCGCCCTCGGCCTCGGGGAGGTCGAACGGCAGCCGGTTGACCTCGCCGACCATGGACACGAGGTAGACCACGAACGCGGGCGCGAGGGCGATCGCCCACCACAGCTGCGTCTGGGCGCTGACGATCTGGGAGGTCGAGAGCGAGCCGGACACGAGGATGACGCTGACGAGCGAGAGCCCCATGCTCAGCTCGTAGGAGATGATCTGCGCCGCGGAGCGCACCGACCCGAGCAGCGGGTAGGTGGAGTTCGAGGCCCAGCCGCCGAGCACGATGCCGTACACGCCCAGCGCCGTGACGGCCAGGAAGTACAGCACGGCGACAGGGGTGTCGGTCAGCTGCAGCGGCGTCACGACGCCGAAGATCGAGACCTCCGGGCCGAACGGGATCACGGCGAGCACGAGGAAGGCGCAGAAGGACGCGATGAACGGGGCGAGGGCGTAGACGAACTTGTCCGCCCCCTTGATCGTGAAGTCCTCCTTCAGGACCAGCTTGAGCGCGTCGCCGACGGCCTGCAGGAGGCCGAGGGGTCCGTGCACGTTGGGTCCGGGACGGGTCTGCATGCGACCGAGTCCCCGGCGCTCGACCCACAGGGCCATGAGGACCGACACCAGCAGGAACACCAGGATGGCGACGGCCTTGATGACCCAGATCCACCAGGTGTCGTTGCTGAAGTCGGCCGTCGGGGCGGCAGCCGCCATCGGCTGGAGCGTTCTCACTGGGACACCTCTTCGGCAGACAGGGCGACGACGGCGCCGGCTCCCACGCCGAGCATCGTGCGCACGCTCGAGCCCGGGGAGTTCTCCGGCAGCCAGACGACGTGCGAGGGCATGGTGGTCACCGACAGCGGCAGCGTGATCGCACCGGCCGGCCCGGTCACGGTGACCCGGTCGCCGTCGACGACGCCGAGCCCGGCGGCGGTCTCGGCGTTCAGGCGGACGACGGGCCGGTGGGCCGTGCCGGCCAGGTGCGGCTCGCCGTCCTGACCGCGCCCCGAGTCCAGCTGGAGCTTCCAGGTGGCGAGCACGGCCTGCCCCTGCGCGGGGGCCGGCAGCGGGCCGGGCGCGACGGCGGGGGCCGTGGCGCGCGCCCCCTCCCACCCGGCGAGCTCGGTCAGCTCGGCGTGCGTGGCGGGCAGCTCGTCCAGGCCGAGGTCGACGCCCAGCTCGGCGGCCAGGGCGTGCAGCGCCTGCCGGTCGGACAGCGAGCGGGAGACGAGCACCTGCCCGAAGGGCCGCATGCGGCCCTCCCAGCTGACGAACGTCCCCGCCTTCTCCACGGGCGGCGCGACCGGCAGCACGACGTCGGCGTGCTCGGTGACCTCCGAGCGACGGACCTCGAGCTGCAGGACGAACCCGGCAGCGGCGAGGGCCTCGCGGGCGAGCACCGGGTCGGGCAGGTCCAGGGGCTCGAGACCGCCGACCACGAGGGCGCCCAGGGCGCCGTCGCGCGCGGCGGTGAGGATGCCGGTGAGGTCGCGTCCGGGGGCCGCGGGCAGCGACCCCACGCCCCAGACGGCGCCGACGTCCACCCGGGCGTCGTCGTCGTCGACCTGGCGTCCTCCGGGGAGCAGGCCCGGCAGCAGACCGGCGTCCAGCGCGCCGACCTCGCCGGCACGACGCGGTACCCAGGCCAGGCGGGCGCCGGTGCGCTCCGCGAGGGCGGCGACGGCGGAGAGCGTGCCCCGCACCGCGGCCGCGCGCTCACCGACGAGGATGACCGCGCCCGGCTCGGCGAGGCGCTCGGCCAGGCTGCTGAGCAGTGCCTCGGTGGAGCCGGGCGTCACGGCCTCGAGGACCTCCGGCTCGGTGCCGGGGGCCGCCGCGACGAGCTCTGCGCGCATCTTGGTGGTCCCGCGGGTGGCGAACGGGGCGATGGTCGCCACCTTGACGGTGCCGGCCAGCGCCCCCTTGCGCAGGCGCAGGAAGATGGTGCCGGACTCCTCCTCGGGCTCCAGGCCCACGAGGAGGACCTGCCCGGCCTTCTCGAGGTCGGGGAAGGTCACGCCGAGGCCGCTGGCCGCCACGTGGTGCGCGAGGAACTGCGCCTCCTCGTCGGTGTGGACGCGGGCACGGTGGTCGATGTCGTTCGTGCCGAGCACGACCCGGGCGAACTTCGACCAGGCGTAGGAGTCCTCGAGCGTCAGACGGCCGCCGGGCAGCAGGCCCACCCCGCCGCTCTCGCCGGCGGTGCGCAGCGCGGTCGCGGCGATGTCGAGAGCCTCGGACCAGCTGGTGGGGACGAGCTCACCGGTCTCCTCGTCCCGCACGAGCGGGAGGGTGAGGCGGTCCGGGGCGCTCTGCCAGGTGAAGGCGAACCGGTCCTTGTCGGTGATCCACTCCTCGTTGACCTCGGGGTCCTCCCCGGCGAGCCGGCGCAGCACCACGCCGCGCCGGTGGTCGACGCGGATCGCCGAGCCGCCGGCGTCGTGCTCGGCCACGGACTCGGTCGAGACCAGGTCGAAGGGACGCGAGCGGAACCGGTACGCCGCGGACGTCAGCGCACCGACCGGGCAGATCTGGATGGTGTTGCCCGAGAAGTAGGAGGAGAAGGGACGCCCGGAGGTGTCCTGCTCGGCGTGCCCGAGGGGACCGACCGCCAGGCCCGACGTCGCGCCGGGCTCGCCGAACGGGCCGGTGACGTCGGTGGCGACGACGAGCGGCTCCTCCTCGCCCGAGGAGGTGAAGTCGAGGATGTGCTCGTCGAACCGGCCGATCTGGGAGCCGTGGATCGCGTGGACCTCGCGGGCGGGGCTGCCGCCGCCGCGGCCCTGCAGGGCGATGAACGGGTCCCCGGCGATCTCGTCCGAGAAGCGCGTGCAGCGCTGGCACAGGATGCAGCGGTCCCGGTCGAGCAGGATCTGGGTGGAGACCTTGATCGGCTTGGGGAACGTCCGCTTGATGTCGACGAAGCGGGTGGTGGCCCGCCCGTTGCTCATCGCCTGGTTCTGCAGGGGGCACTCGCCGCCCTTGTCGCAGACGGGGCAGTCCAGCGGGTGGTTGATCAGGAGGAACTCCATGATCCCGTGCTGGGCCTTGTCGGCGACGTCGGAGGTGTGCTGCGTGGCCACCACCATGCCGGGCGTCGCCTCGAGCGTGCAGGAGGTCTGCGGCTTGGGCATCGCCCGCAGGTTGCCCTCGCGGTCCGGGGTCGAGACGTCGACCAGGCACTGGCGGCAGGCGCCGGCGGGCGCGAGCAGCGGGTGGTCGCAGAAGCGCGGGATCTGGATCCCGGCCTGCTCCGCGGCGCGGATGACCAGGGTGCCCTTCGGGACCTGGACCTCGACGCCGTCGATGGTCACCGTGTGCAGCTCGACCGGGGCCTCGGACTGACGGTCCGTCGTCGCTGTCATCGAACACCTGCTTCGCTGAAGATGGCCGAGGCCTCGTAGGGGAAGAGCTCCCAGGCCGCGGTGTGCGTGCCGGCCTCGAACTCGGACCGGAAGTGCTTGATACCGCTCTGGATGGGGACGGCGGAGGCGTCGCCGAGCGCGCAGAAGGAGCGTCCGGCGATGTTCGAGGAGACGTCCAGGAGCAGGTCGACGTCCGACTGCAGGCCGGTGCCCGACTCGAGCCGGTGCATGACCTGCTTCATCCAGTAGGTGCCCTCACGGCAGGGGGTGCACTTGCCGCAGGACTCGTGGGCGTAGAAGTCCGTCCAGCGCGCGATGACGCGCACCACGGAGGTCGTGTCGTCGAAGACCATGAGGGCGCGGGTGGCCAGCATCGAGCCGGCGGCACCGACGGACTCGTAGTCCAGCGGGACGTCGAGCTCGGCCTCGGTGAGGATCGGCGTCGAGGAGCCGCCCGGGGTCCAGAACTTGAGCCGGTGGCCCTCGCGGATCCCGCCGGCCATCTCGATCAGCTCGCGCATGGTGATGCCCAGCGGGGCCTCGAACTGCCCCGGGTTCGTCACGTGCCCCGAGACCGAGAACAGGCCGTGGCCCGCGCTCTTCTCGGTGCCCATCGAGGAGAACCACTCGCGGCCGTGGGCGATGATGCCGGGCACCGAGGCGATCGACTCGACGTTGTTCACCACCGTGGGCCGGGCGTAGAGGCCCGCGACCGCCGGGAACGGGGGCTTCAGCCGCGGCTGGCCGCGCAGCCCCTCGAGGGAGTCGAGCAGCGCGGTCTCCTCGCCGCAGATGTACGCGCCGGCACCGGCGTGGACGGTGATCTCCAGGTCGTAGTCGCCGTCCGGGCCCATGCCCTTGCCGATGAGGCCGGCCTCCCGGGCCTCGCGGACCGCGGCGAGCAGGCGCCGGTAGACGTGGACGGTCTCGCCGCGCAGGTAGATGAACGCGTGGTGCCCGCCGATGGCGTAGGAGGTGATCGCCACGCCCTCGATGAGGGAGTGCGGGTTGGCCAGCATGAGCGGGATGTCCTTGCAGGTCCCCGGCTCGGACTCGTCGGCGTTGACCACGAGGTAGCGGGGTCCGCCGTCGGGCTTGGGCAGGAAGGACCACTTCAGCCCGGTGGGGAAGCCCGCACCGCCGCGGCCACGCAGGCCGGAGTCCTTGACCTCGGCCACGACGTCCGCGGGCGCCATCGTCAGGGCCTTGGCGAGGCCCTCGTAGCCGCCGTGGTCGCGGTAGGTGTCGAGCTTCCAGGAACGCTCGGCGTCCCAGATGTCGGAGAGGATCGGCGTGAGCCGGTCCGGAGCGGTGGTGCTCACTCGGCCTCCTTCTTGACGTCCTTGTCGACGGTCTCGGCGGAGACGTCGGCCTCGGTGGTCGGCTTGCGGTCCGCGCTGGACTGCGTGTCACCGACGGGTGCCTTGCCGGCGGCCTCGGCCCCGGTGACGTCGGCGCCGCCGGTGGCCGTGCCGGCCCCCTCCCCGGCGGCTGCGGTGTCCCCGGCGGGTCCGCCGTCGGCGTCCTCGCGGCGGCCGCGACGGGCCCCGGGCGCCTGCCAGTCGTTCTCCCGCGCGAGCCGCAGGCCCAGCAGCGTGGCGTCGCCCGCCCCGACCCCCTCGTCCGCACGACCGTCCTCGAAGCCGGCGAGCACGTGCGAGATCTCCTTGAAGGTCCCGACGGTGCTCGCGCCCCGGGTGGGCTGCACCGGCTCACCGGCGGTGATCTGGTCCACCAGGGCGATCGTCGACGCCGGGGTCTGGTTGTCGAAGAACTCCCAGTTGACCATCACCACGGGGGCGTAGTCGCAGGCCGCGTTGCACTCGACCTGCTCGAGGGTGATCTTGCCGTCCACCGTCGTCTCGTCGTGCCCGACGCCGAGGTGCTCGGAGACCTTCTCGAAGATGATGTCGCCGCCCATGACGGCGCACAGCGCGTTGGTGCACACCCCGACGGTGTACTCGCCGTTGGGGTGGCGCTTGTACTGGCTGTAGAACGTGGCGACCGCGGACACCTCGGCGCGGGTGAGCCCGAGGATGTCCGCGCAGAGGGTGATGCCGCGCGGGGAGACGAAGCCGTCCTCGGACTGGACCAGGTGCAGCATCGGCAGCAGGGCCGAGCGGGCCTGCGGGTACCGGGAGATGATCTCGGCCGCCTCGGCGCGCAGGCGCGCGTCGGCCTCCGGTGCAAAGGTCTCGCTGCTCATCAGCGGTCCACCCCTCCCAGGACGGGGTCGAGCGAGGCCAGGGACACCACGACGTCGGCGAGCTGGCCGCCCTCGCAGATCATCGCCGTGGACTGCAGGTTGGAGTAGGACGGGTCCCGGAAGTGGGCCCGGTAGGGACGCGTGCCGCCGTCGGACACCAGGTGCACGCCCATGACGCCCTTGGCGTGCTCGACGGTCGTGAAGACCTGGCCGGCGGGCACCCGGAACCCCTCCGTCACGAGCTTGAAGTGATGGATGAGCGACTCCATGGAGGTCGACATGATCTCCTTGATGTGCTCGAGCGAGTTGCCCTGGCCGTCGGAGCCGATCGACAGCTGCGCGGGCCATGCGACCTTCTTGTCGGCCACCATCACCGGGCCGGGGGTGGCGTCGAGGCGGTCGAGCGCCTGGAGGACGATCTTGATGGACTCGTAGCACTCGTCGTAGCGGACCATCGTGCGGTTGTAGGAGTCCGAGTGGTCGCGCACGGGGACGTCGAAGTCGTAGGTCTCGTAGCCGCAGTACGGCTGGCTCTTGCGCAGGTCCAGCGGCAGGCCGGCGGCGCGGACCGACGGGCCGGTCAGGCCGAGCGCCATCGCGCCCGCCAGGGAGATGTACCCGACGTTCTGCTGGCGCAGCTTGAAGATCGGGTTCTCCACCGTCAGGTCCTGCAGCTCCTTGACGGAGAGCCGGATGTTGGGGAGCAGCTCGCGCACGTAGTCGGTGGTGCCGGGCGGGAGGTCCTGCGCGACGCCCCCGGGGCGGATGTACGCGTGGTTCATCCGCAGGCCGGTGATGCGCTCGAAGATCCGCAGGATGTCCTCGCGGCCGCGGAAGGCCACGGTCATCATCGTGGTGGCGCCGAGCTCGTTCCCGCCGGTGCCGATCGCGATGAGGTGCGAGGCGATGCGGTTGAGCTCCATCATCAGCACGCGGATGAGGGTGGCGCGCTCGGGCACCTGCTCGGTGATGCCGAGGAGCTTCTCGACGGCGAGGCAGTAGCCGACCTCCTGGAAGAACGGGGCGACGTAGTCCATGCGGGTGCAGAACGTCACGCCCTGGGTCCAGGTGCGGTACTCCATGTTCTTCTCGATGCCGGTGTGCAGGTAGCCGGTGCCGACGCGCAGCTCGCGCACGGTCTCGCCGTCGATCTCGAGGATGAGCCGCAGCACGCCGTGCGTCGAGGGGTGCACCGGACCCATGTTGACGACGATGCGCTCCTCGCCGAGGCGCTCCGCCTCCGCGGCGATCTCCGCCCAGTCGCCGCCCTCGGCGACGAACTCCGGTGCCCCGGGTGCCTCGCCGGCCGGGCGGGCGGCGGTGGGACGGGTGTTGGTGGACGCGGACATCAGCTGTACGACCTCCGGGTGTCGGGCGGCGGGATGGTGGCTCCCTTGTACTCCACGGGGATGCCGCCGAGCGGGTAGTCCTTGCGCTGCGGGTGGCCGACCCAGTCGTCCGGCATCGCGGTGCGGGCCAGCGACGGGTGGCCGTCGAAGACGATCCCGAACAGGTCCCACGCCTCGCGCTCGTGCCAGTCGTTGCTGGGGTAGGTGTCGACGACCGTGGGGATGTGCGGGTCGTCGTCCGGGCAGGTGACCTCCAGGCGCAGCTGGCGCGAGTGGGTCACGGAGAGCAGCTGGTACACGGCGTGCAGCTCGCGGCCGGTGTCCTGGGGGTAGTGCACCCCGGAGACGCCGAGGCACAGCTCGAAGCGCAGGTCCTGGTCGTCGCGCAGCGCACGGCAGACGGTCTCGATGTGCTCGCGGGCGACGAAGATCGTCAGCTCGCCGCGGTCGACGACCACCTTCTCCAGCACGGCGTCGGGGTCCAGCCCCTGCTCCGTGAGGATCTCGACGAGGACGTCGACGACCTCGTCGAACCAGCCGCCGTAGGGGCGCCGGCTGGCCGGCGGCATGGCGATCGTCGTGACCTGGCCGCCGAAGCCGGAGGTGTCCCCGGAGCCGTGCACGCCGAACATCCCGTGCCGGGTGGCGACCACCTCGAGCTGGGTGCGGGCGCCGCGCGGACCGGCCGGCACGTGCTGCGAGCCGGCCTCGAGCGCGGCGGCGGTAGCGGGCTGGCCCACCTCGCTGCTGGAGGTGCCCGGCTTGGCGGCGTCGGCTGCCGCGGTCTTGTCGTCGTCGGCCGCGGTCACGCCAGCAGGCCCTTCATCTGGTGGGTCGGGGTCGCGGCGAGCGCGGCCTCCTCGGCCTTGCGTGCGGCCTCCTCGCGGTTGACCCCGAGCGGGGAGTTCCGGATCTGCTCGTGCAGGGCGAGGATGGAGTTGAGCAGCATCTCCGGGCGCGGCGGGCAGCCGGGCAGGTAGATGTCGACCGGGACGATGTGGTCGACGCCCTGGACGATGGCGTAGTTGTTGAACATCCCGCCCGACGAGGCGCAGACGCCCATGGAGATGACCCACTTCGGCTCGGGCATCTGGTCGTAGACGTTGCGCACGACCGGCGCCATCTTCTGGCTGACCCGGCCGGAGACGATCATCAGGTCGGCGTGGCGCGGGGAGGCCCGGAAGACCTCCATGCCGAACCGGGAGATGTCGAACCGCGGGGTGCCCACGGCCATCATCTCGATCGCGCAGCAGGCCAGGCCCATGGTGACCGGCCAGACCGACGACTTGCGGGCCAGGCCCACGATCTTCTCGACCGAGCCGAGCATGAAGCCCGCCGGTGCCTTCTCCTCGATACCCATTGTTGCTACCTCAGTCCCACTCGAGCCCGCCGCGGCGCCACTCGTAGACGAACGGCACCGAGATCAGGAAGATGAAGCCGAGCATGGCCACCAGCCCGAAGATGGCGAGCTCGGAGAACGCCACCGCCCACGGGTAGAGGAAGACCACCTCGATGTCGAAGATGATGAAGGTCATGGCGATGAGGTAGTACTTCACCGGGAAGCGCCCGGCGTGCGGGGCGCGCGGCGTCGGCTCGATGCCGCACTCGTAGTTCGCCACCTTCACCCGGTTGTAACGGCTCGGCCCGATGACCTTGCTCGCCGCCAGACCACCGATGGCCATCGCCGCGGCGACACCCATCATGATCAGCAGCGGGACATAGGGGTTGGTCATGGTGCCTCCGTCGGTCTACCTCGGGTGCCGTCCACCTGCGTCACGGCATTCCTCTTGCCAGCGTACGGGCTTCTGTTCAGGACGCTCGTCCCGCCCGGTCTGCGGACGCTCATGATGCCGGCGCCATCTTGGTCAGCGCCGTGATGAGCCGGTCCATCCAGTCCCCGTCCCGGCGGTCGAAGCCGTCCGAGAGCAGCTTCATGGTGAAGCGCATGAGGGTGGGGCGCGGCAGCCCGTACCGGACGCAGAGCCGCATGATCTCGGGGCGCTCGATGAGCCGCGCGAAGACCTGGCCGAGCGAGTAGTAGCCGCCGAGCTCGTCCGCGAGGATCTTCGGGTAGGTGCGCAGGGTCTTCTCCAGCGCGTACGCCGAGCTGCGCGCGAGCGCCTGGGAGATGACGTCGGCGGCGATGCGCCCCGACTGCATGGCATAGGCGATGCCCTCGCCGTTGAACGGCGAGACCATGCCGCCGGAGTCCCCCACCAGGAGCAGCCCCTGGGTGTAGTGCGGCTTGCGGTTGAACGCCATCGGCAGGGCGGCGCTGCGCAGCTCGCCGATCTGGTTCTCCTCGGTGAACTCCCACTCGGCCGGCGCGTTCTCCATCCAGGTGCGGAACATGGCCTTGTAGTCCAGCCCGGTGGGCCGGGCGGTGGAGCTGAGCGACCCCAGGCCGACGTTCGCCGTCCCGTCGCCGAGGGCGAAGATCCAGCCGTAGCCGGGCATGAGGTTCGACTCCCCCGGCCTGCCGTCCCACAGCTCGAGGTGGGACTCCATGTGCGTGTCGGCGTGGCGCGGGGTGCGGAAGTACGTCCGCACCGCGACGCCCATGGGCCGGTCCATGTTCTTCTCGACGCCCATCGAGGTGGCCAGCCGTGCGGACACCCCGCCGGCGTCGACCACGAGCGGGGCACGGAAGGTCACCTCGTCGCCGCTGCGGCGACCGGCGGCGTCGACGGGACGTGCCCTCACGCCGAGGATGCGGCCCGAGCGTTCGTGCCGGACGGGGCCGGTGACCGACATGCCCTCGCGCAGCACGGCGCCGGAGGCCTGCGCGTGGCGCGCGAGCGTCTCGTCGAGGTTCATCCGGGAACGCGCGAGCCCGTACGCCGGCATCTCGGCCAGCTCGGGCCACGGGATCTCGATGCGGTGCCCGGCACCGTAGGTGCGCAGCCCCCAGTTGCGGATCCAGCCCTCGGACTCCGGCGTCGGCACGCCCATGCGGATCATCTCGGCGACGGCGCGCGGCGTCAGTCCGTCCCCGCAGATCTTGTCGCGCGGGAACGTTCCCTTCTCCAGCAGGAGGACCTCGAGCCCGGTCTGGGCGAGGTAGTGGGCCGTGGCCGAACCGCCGGGCCCGGCACCGACGACGATGACGTCGGCATCAGCCTCTGCATGCACAGCCGAACCCAACGTCATCGCTCCAGGAGAAGGTGAGGGGCACACCGGCCCGTACGGCCATGAGTTTAGTAATCCCGTCCGGCCTCGTCTTGTTAGGGCGACCTAACTCGGACATGTCGCCCGGCCCGTGCCCGGGCTCCGCGCGGAGCGCGTCAGAGGGGGCGCACCGCGCGGTGCAGCGCGACGATGCCGCCCGAGAGGTTGCGGAAGGCGACCTCGCGCCACCCCGCCCGGCCGATGGTGCGCCCCAGCTCGCGCTGCGCGGGCCAGGAGACGATCGACTCGGCGAGGTAGGTGTACGCGTCGGTGTTGGACGAGACCATCGACGCCACCCGCGGCAGGGCCTGACCGAGGTAGAACTCGTACACGGCGCGGAACGGCGCGAAGGTCGGGCGGGAGAACTCGCACACCACCAGGCGGCCGCCGGGGCGGGTCACCCGGAGCATCTCGCGCAGCGCCCGGTCCGTGTCGACCACGTTGCGGAGGCCGAAGGAGATCGTCACGGCGTCGAAGCTCTCGTCGGCGAAGGGCAGGGCGGTCGCGTCACCGGCCACGAACGGCAGGTCGGGTCGGCGACGCTTGCCCACGGCCATCATCCCGGTGGAGAAGTCGCACGGGACGACGTCGATCCCGGCGTCGGCGTACTCCTCGGAGGAGGTGCCGGTGCCGGCGGCGAGGTCGAGGATCTGCTCGCCGGGACGCGCGCCGACCGCCTTGCGGGTGGCGACCCGCCAGATCCGGTCCTGCCCCAGGGACAGCACGTCGTTCGTGAGGTCGTACCGGCGGGCGACGCCGTCGAACATCCCCGCGACCTCGCGTGGGTCCTTCTCCAGACTGGCTCGGCTCATGGGGCCATCCTCCCAGGTCCCAGGCGCCGCGCGCGCCGCGGGCATAAGGTGATCGGCGATGTCCAGGAAACCTCGCACCCCCACGGCCGGCCCCGCTCCGGCCGCGGCCGCCGTGCACCTCGCGGCCGTCCCGGAGGCGCCGACGCTGCACGCCCGCACCGTCGCGATCGAGGACCCGGGCGAGCTGATCGCCCGCCTGCCCAACGCCTCCGCGTCCGAGACCTTCTCCTGGGTGCGCCGCGGTGACGGCCTGGTCGGCTGGGGCGAGGCGCTGCGCATCGAGACCTCGGGTGCCGACCGGATCCGGGACGCCGACGCCGCATGGGCGCGCGCCGTGGGTGACATGCGGATCTCCGACGACGTGCGCGAACCCGGCACCGGGCCGGTCGCCTTCGGCTCCTTCGCCTTCTCCCCCGACTCGAGAGCGGGCGGCGTGCTCGTGGTGCCCGAGGTCGTGCTCGGCCGCCGCGACGGCGTCGCTTGGCTGACGACGGTGACGCCCGCCGACGGCGCGGGGCCGCCCCTGGCCGCACCCGTCCCCGACCCGGTGGTCGCCCCCCAGGACGTGAGGTGGTCGGACGGCGCGCTGGACTCCCCGACGTGGCGCTCCGCCGTCGCCGACGTCGTGCGACGGATCCGCGCCGGTGACGTGACGAAGGTGGTCATGGCGCGCGACGTCGTCGCCCGGTCGGCCCGGCCGCTGGACGTGCGGCACCTGCTGGGCCGGCTGGCCGCGGAGTACCCGGCCTGCTGGACGTTCGCCGTCGACCATCTGGTGGGGGCGACGCCGGAGCTGCTGGTCCGTCGCGAGAAGGGCCTGGCCGCGTGCCGGGTGCTCGCCGGCACGATCCGGCGCACCGGCGACGACGCCGACGACCTGCGGCACGCCGCCGAGCTGGCGCGCTCGTCCAAGGACCTCGAGGAGCACGAGCTGGCCGTCGCCTCGCTGGTGCGGGCGCTGCGCCCCTACTGCGCCTCGATCAACGTGCCGGACGCGCCGTTCGTGCTGCACCTGCCGAACGTGATGCACCTAGCCAGCGACGTCACCGGCGTCGTCGACGGGGCGCTGGGGCACCCGTCGACGTTCCCGGCGCACTCGGCCGACGGGCGCGGCCCCTCGAGCCTGGCGCTCGCGGCGGCCCTGCACCCGACGGCTGCGGTGGGCGGCACCCCGACGCCGACGGCGACGGCGATCCTCGCGGAGGCCGAGCGGATGGACCGCGGGCGCTACGCCGGTCCGGTCGGGTGGATCGGTGCCGACGGCGACGGCGAGTGGGGCATCGCGCTGCGCTCGGGCGAGATCTCGCGCGACGACGACCACCGCATCCGGCTCTTCGCCGGATGCGGGATCGTGGCCGCCTCGGACCCGGACGCCGAGCTGGCGGAGTCCGAGGCGAAGCTGGCGCCGATGCGCGAGGCCCTGGCTCAGGCCTGATCCTCGCGGACGGTCAGCCCTGATCCTCGCGGGCGGTCAGCGTGGCGGTCAGCTCGACCTCCGCGCCGTCGCGGACCACGGTGAGCGTGATGTCCTCGCCGCTGGTGTACTGCCTGACGTAGCCGGTGAGCGACTCCGCGCCCATGACCGGGTCGTCGTCCACCCGCACGATGACGTCGCCGGGCTGCACACCGGCCTCGTCGGCCGGGGTGCCGGGCTCGACCTGCTCCACCTTCGCGCCGGCGCGGACGGCGTCGCCGACCTCGGCGGTGCCGTCGCTCATGTACACGCCGAGGTAGGCGTGCTCCGCCACGCCGTTCTCGATGAGCTGGTCGGCGATCTGCGACGCGAGGTCGATCGGGATCGCGAAGCCCAGGCCGATGCTCCCGGCAGCGCCGGAGCCGCCGCCCGACATGCTGGCGATCGAGCTGTTGATGCCGATGACACGGCCGCCGGCGTCGAACAGCGGGCCGCCGGAGTTGCCGGGGTTGATGGCTGCGTCGACCTGGATCGCGTTGGTGGTCACGCTGGTGCCCTGCTGCCCGGGCATCTGCGGCGCGTCGACGGTGGTCACCGGGCGGTCGAGGGCGGAGACGATCCCGGTGGTCACTGTCGAGCTCAGGCCGAGCGGGTTGCCGATCGCGACGACCGGGTCGCCGACCAGGACGTCGTCCGAGCTGCCGAGGGTCGCGGGGGCGAGGTCCTCGGGCGGGTCGGTCAGCGTGATGACGGCGAGGTCGGTGGCCGGGTCGAGGCCGGCGATGGTGGCCTCGTACATGCGCCCGTCGGCGAGCGTCACGACGATGCCGCCGTCGACCGCGTCGCCCACCACGTGGTCGTTGGTGAGGATGTTGCCGTCGTCGTCGAGGATGACGCCGGAGCCGGCTCCCGCCCCCTGCGAGGTACGCACGTCGATCGCGACCACGGAGGGACGGACGGCGGCGGCCACGTTGGCCCAGTCGGGGTCGTCGGTGGTGGAGGTGACCACTGGCTGGGCGTTGCCGCCCGAGCTGTCCGGTGCGGCGGCGCTGGTGCTCGCCGTGGTCGGGGCCTCCGCGTCGAACGCGCCGGTGAGGCCGGCGGTGCCGAAGCTCGCCAGGAGGGCGGCACCGGCAGCGGTGACGGCCAGTGCGCCCCAGCCCGGACGGCGGCCGCCGTTCCCGCGCGCGGCGGGCTTCCCGGCAGGTCCGGACGGTCCGAGGGGCGAGTGGCTCGCCGGCGCCGAGCCGTACCCTCCGGCCGGGCCGAGGTAGGCGCCACGGTCCTCGCCGGCGGTCTGGGTCCCGGTCCGGCCGGTGCCGTCCGGCGCGGCCTGCTCGTTCCAGGCGTTCGGGCCGTGGCCGGGCCCGCCCGGCTGACCGCTCCAGGCGCTCGGGCCGTGGCCGTGCGGCTGGCCGTGCTGGCCGTGCGGCTCGTTCCAGGGGCGCGGGCCGTGGCCTCCCGGGGTGGTCCACGGGGTGGGGCGGTGCTCGTCGCTGCTCATGGTCTCCTCCTCCTCGTTCGATGACGCCCATCAGACACCGCCGACCTGAGGTGTGCCTTGGCGCAGCCTGGGAGTTACCTGGGACAGCGGAGGGCCGGCGTCGCAGGCGCCGGGCGATCGGGGCGCGGCGCGCCGCCGGGCCACCTCGGCGATGCGCGGTGCCGTCGGGATGCTCGGGAGCGTGGCGCCGAAACGGTTTGGGCCGTGGGAGCGCCGGACCGTCAGGCTCGAGCGATCTCGGTCCGCACCGCCGCCCGCACGAGCTCCACGAGCCGCTCGCGCCGCGCGCGCAGGCCGGCGCGGTCGACGGTGACCTCCAGCACGCTGCGCCCGGTCACCGGTTCGGCCAGTGCTGCCCGCAGCTCCGCGGCCGTGCCGACCCGGCGGTGGCTGGCGCCGTAGCCTGCCGCGAGCGCGCCGAGGTCCACGTCCTGCGGGGTGCCGAAGATCCGCTCGAACTGCTCGGACCGCTCGGGCTCGCCGTGCTCGAGGGTGGCGAAGATGCCGCCGCCGGAGTCGTTGAGGACCACGACCTGCAGGTCGACCTCCTGCTCGAGGCGCCCCCGGGCCAGGGCTCCGGCGTCGTGCAGGAAGGTGAGGTCGCCCATCACCGCACGGACCGGCAGCCCGGTGCCGAGGGCGAGGCCCGTGGCGGTGGCCACCGTCCCGTCGATGCCGGCGAGCCCCCGGTTCGCGATCGTCCGTGGCGCCGCCCCGGCAGCCGCCCGCGGCGTGGCGACCAGGTCGACGTCGCGGACGGTGTTCGACGAACCGACCACCAGCGTCACGTCCGCTGCGGCGACCTCGCGAGCCACGTGCAGACCGTCCGCGGGCTCACGGGCGAGGTACTCCTCGATCGTGCGCCCGGCGGCGGCGGCTGCGCCCTGCCAGCGAGCCAGCCACTCGTGGTCCGCTGCCTGCGTGACGGCCGGCTCGGGGCCGCCGGTCCCGGCGACGTCACCGGCGGAGACCACCGCCGCGCCACGCGCCCCGGCGGCGCGGGTACTGGAGCCGGCGGCGCGCACACCGGTGCCGCGTGCATCGCCGTCGACGACGACGGCGGTGACGACCGCGGACGCGGTGCCGGCGACGTCGGTCCACGCCCCGTGCGGCGCGACGACGACCACCTCCACGTCCGTGCGCGCCAGCAGGGCGCTCACCGGCCTCGACAGCGTCGGACGCCCCATGACGACCACCCGTTCGACGGCGCCGCCGAGCGCGGGCTCGGCGAGGAGCAGGCGGTACGGCCCGATCGCCGACGGCCCCGAGCGCGCCCCGGACGTCGGCTCGGCCAGGAGGGGCCAACCCGCCGCCTCGGCCAGCTCGCGGGCGGCCGGGCCGGCGCCGTCGCCCGCGACGACCACGGTGCGGGGTCCGCGCTCGAGCACGGCCGGCGCGGCCGGGGCGGGCGGCGCGACGGCCGTCCGGACCCGGGGACTCCTCCCCGGGGTCCACGTGCCGGCCGGGGCGAGCGGCTCACGCAGGGCGACGTTGAGATGGACCGGGCCCGGGTCGCCGGTACGGAGGCCGCGGGCGGCCACGAGCGCGCGGGTGGCGATCTGGTCCAGCAGGCGTCCGGTGGGCGCTCCGGCCGGGACGTCGACGGCGTACCGCGGGGCGCCGCCGAAGATCCCCACCTGGTCGGTGGTCTGGTTGGCGCCGGTGCCCCGCATCTCGTGGGGCCGGTCGGCGCTCACCACCACCAGCGGCAGACCCGAGTGCGCCGCCTCGAGCACGGCGGGGTGGAGGTTGGCGACGGCGGTGCCGGACGTGGTGACCACGGCGACCGGCTCCGGCGTCGCACCCTCCGCCGTCCCGGCACGAGTCAGGCCGAGCGCGACGAAGCCGGCGACGCGCTCGTCGACGCGCACGTGCAGCCGCAGCCAGCCCGCCCGCTCGGCGGCCTGCAGCGCGTAGGCCAGCGGCGCGCTGCGCGAGCCGGGCGCGAGCACGACGTGGCGGACGCCGCCGGCGACCAGCGCAGCGACGAGACCCCGGGCGACGGCGGTGGACGGTTCGGCCCGGCGGGGGTCGCCGGGCCGGCGGCCGGGGGGCGGCACCGGCCCCGCGTCCGAGTCGGGAGCGGCGTCGCTACCATGGCCGGCGCCCGGCGCGAGGCCGGTCATCGGGCGACGCCCACGTGCGCGGCCATCTCGGCGAGCCGTGCCCGCCAGCGGGAGGCGACGTCGTCGTCCGCCCGCACGGCGGCAAGGCTCTCGGCTGTCGGCTCCGGCCGGCGGACCGGGATCGCACCGTCGACGGGCAGCAGGGGCTCGGGCACTGTGTCCCCCTCGAGGAGATGGACGGTGGCCAGCCCGCACGCGTACGGCAGCTCCGGCAGCGCCGCCGCGAGCGCGATCCCGGCGGCGATGCCGACCGAGCTCTCCAGCGCGGAGCTCACGACGACCGGCAGAGCGACCTCCTCGGCCAGCCGCAGGCACGCCCGCACCCCGCCGAGCGGCTGGACCTTGAGCACGACGACGTCGGCTGCCCCGGCCCGGCGCACGGCGAGCGGGTCCGCCGCCCGGCGGATCGACTCGTCGGCCGCGATCGGCACCTCGGTGCGCCGGCGCAGCGCCGCGAGGTCCTCGACCGCTGCGCACGGCTGCTCGGCGTACTCCAGGCCGCCCGCGGCCCGGTCGAGCAGGGGCAGCCGGTCGAGAGCCGTGTCCAGGTCCCAGGCCGCGTTGGCGTCGATCCGGATGCGTCCGCCCGGCCCGAGCGCGTCGCGCACGGCCTCGAGCCGCTCCTGCTCCTCGGCGGGCGACTGACCGCGCTCGGCGACCTTGACCTTCGCCGTCGTGCAGCCCCCGGACTCCGCCACGACGCGCCGCGCCGTCTCGGGGCCGACCGCCGGCACCGTGACGTTCACCGGGATGTGTGCGCGGACCGGCTCGGGCCAGCCCTCCTCGGCGGCCTCGATCCCGCACCGGAGCCAGGCGGCGGACTCGGCGGGGCCGTAGTCCCAGAACGGGGACACCTCTCCCCAGCCGGCGTCGCCCCGGAGCAGGACGCCGTCGCGGACGGTGATGCCCCGGAAACGGGTGCGCATCGGCAAGGAGTACGTGGCGCGCACGTCGGGCAGCAGGCTCGCGCCGGCGGACAGGGACATGGAGGTCAGGATAGGAGCAGCCGCGCTCACAGCACGTGCTCGAGCATCGCGGCGACGGTGCGGCGCACGTCCCGCCCCTCGCTGAGCGCGCTGACCACCGCGCCGTCGACCACCGCGACCGCGAGCGCCGGCGGGCAGGAGCTGCCGAGGCGCGCGAGCACCTCGTCGACCACGGCGTCCAGGCGGGCGCGCCCCGTGCCGTAGGCCTTGGCGACGGCGGGGGCGCCGCCTGCGGAGAGGAGCTGCTGGTAGTGGCCGCGGACCTGTCCCGACTCTGGCAGGAGCGCGTCCGTGACGGCGGCGACCGTCTCGGCGCGCGTGGGCGGCGACGTGCGCCGGGCGGGGTCGGGCAGGCTGTCGCGCACCTTCTCGGCGTGCTCCACCCACCGCGTCACCACGAGCGAGCCGGCCGCACCGAGGAGATCGTCCAGCCCCGAGAAGTAGTAGGTGGTGGCCGAGAGCGAGCATCCGGCCCGTTCGGCGACGGCCCGGTGGGTCACGGCCTCGGGGCCCTCGGCCAGCACGGTCGCGGCGGCGGCCTCAACGATGCTGGTCCGCCGGCGCGCGCCCTTGCCGCTGCGTCCGGGGACCGTCCGCCCGGCCATCAGCTCGCGTTCTCCGCGAGGTTGAGCCCGATGATGCCCGCGACGATCAGCACGAGGGAGACCAGCTTCAGCACCGAGACCCCCTCGCCGAGGACGGCCATGCCGACGACGGCGGTCAGGCTCGCGCCGATGCCGGTCCAGACGGCGTAGGCGGTGCCGACGGGAAGGGTGCGGAGCGCGTAGGCCAGCCCCGCGAAGCTGAGCGCCGCGAGGACGAGAAAGGTGACCGACGGCCACAGCCGGCTGAATCCCTCCGACGCCTTGAGACTCAGCGCCCAGCCGGCCTCGAGCACCCCGGACACGATGAGAACGGTCCATGCCATGGCAGATACCTCGTTTCTAGTACGGATGTACCAGATACGGTCGCACAGGTTCACCGCGCGGACCAGACCACCGCTGGTGCCGTTGATCACCAGCGGCCCCGAGCACCCGGTGGTGCTGCTGGTCACCAGCGGCCCGAGCACCGGCGGTCCCGCCGATCACCACGGGCACGCACCGCCGTTAGGGTGAGCCGGTGAGCAGCGTCCCCTCCCGCGTGTCCGAGACCTTCGACCCGACGGTGTGGCGGGAGGTGGAGGGGTTCGACCTCACCGACCTCACCTACCACCGCGGTGTCGACCGTTCCGGGGACGGCGAGCGCGACCTCCCGGTGGTCCGGATCGCGTTCGACCGTCCCGAGGTGCGCAACGCCTTCCGGCCGCACACGGTCGACGAGCTCTACCGGGCGCTGGACCACGCACGCATGACGTCGGACGTCGCCGCGGTCGTCCTCACCGGCAACGGCCCCAGCCCCAAGGACGGCGGCTGGGCGTTCTGCTCCGGCGGCGACCAGCGCATCCGTGGTCGGGACGGCTACCGCTACGAGGCGGCGGGGGCCGACGACGAGGCGCCGACGGCCCGGCGACGTGAGCAGATCGACCCGGCCCGCGCCGGCAGGCTCCACATCCTCGAGGTGCAGCGGCTGATCCGCACCATGCCCAAGGTCGTCATCGCCGCCGTGCCCGGCTGGGCGGCCGGCGGCGGGCACAGCCTCAACGTGGTGTGCGACCTCTCGATCGCGTCCCGTCAGCACGCCCGGTTCATGCAGACCGACGCGAACGTCGGCTCCTTCGACGCCGGCTACGGGTCGGCCCTCCTCGCCAGGCAGATCGGCGACAAGCGCGCCCGCGAGATCTTCTTCCTCGCCCGCGAGTACTCCGCCGAGGACGCCGAGCGCTGGGGCGTGGTCAACGAGGTCGCCGACCACGAGGACCTCGAGCCGCTGGCGCTCGAGTACGCGCGGATCGTCGCGACGAAGTCCCCGCAGGCCATCCGGATGCTGAAGTTCGCGTTCAACCTCGCGGACGACGGCCTGGCCGGCCAGCAGGTGTTCGCCGGGGAGGCCACGCGGCTGGCGTACATGACCGACGAGGCCGTCGAGGGGCGCGACGCCTTCCTCGAGCGGCGCGAGCCGGACTGGTCCGGCTTCCCGTACTACTACTGACCTTGCCGTCCTGCTGCCGACGACGGGCAACCTCTGCGGGCGCCGTCGCCGGTAGGTCCGGTGCTCACTGGTAGGCCACGGTGCCGCCGATGGCGGGCACGAGCTCGATCCAGGTCGTCCCGGGGGCGAGCTCGATCGTGCGCCCGTCGACGTCGGTGAGCACCACCGGCTCGAGCTCACCCGTCTTGGACCAGGTGCCCTCGATCACGTGGCCGCCGGTGGCGACGAGCGCCGGCCCCTCCCCCACCAGAACCGTCTCCGGGACGGGGTTGCCCGCGACGTCGGCCGTGCCGGTCTGCACCACCTGGACGCGCAGGGCGACCACGTTCGTGGCCAGGAGCGGATCGCCGTCGGCCGAGAGCTGCGCCACGCCGCCCTCGTCACGCGTCCACGCCCCCGGGACGGTGCCCCGGCCCACGTCGGCCGCCGGCGCCCAGCTCCAGCCCGGTGCCGCGCTCGGGAAGGCGATGTCGAGGACCGTGGCCGGGGTGCCGCGGACCACGGCGCTCGCCGTCGCCGCGTCCTCGGCGAAGGCCAGCTGACCGGCCGGGGCGGTGCTGTGCGAGGCGTCCGCCTGCGTCCAGAACGCCTCTCCGGTGCCGTAGAGGTTGTGCGGGGCCCGGCGCTGCGGGCTGCGGAAGAAGCCCGCGTCGCCGTGGTCGTCCGCGAGCAGCTGGAGGCCGACCTCACGGACGTCGGCCACGAACTGCGCCTGCCCGCCGGAGAAGACCATGAGCCCGCCGAGCGGTCCGGAGATCGCCGCGTCCATCGGCCGCACGGAGCGGATCGGTCCGAGCTCGCCGGGCACGACGGAGTGGTAGACGGCGTTGAAGCGGGTGATGCCGCCCTCGACCATCTCCTCCCAGACCACGTCGGCCTCCTCCAGGCCGGACTGCGGGCGCGAGGCGGCGGAGTTCTCGATCTTGACCGACATCGCCGGACGCTCCTCGAGGTCGCCGACGATGCCCGTCAGCGGCCACACCTCCGGCTCAGGCTCCGGCTCCGGCTCGGGCGCCGGGGTCGTCGGCTCGACGGTCGGCTTCGCGACCGTCGGCCCCACCTGGGGAGCGGGCACCGACGAGGTGCAGGCGCCGAGCCCGAGCGCCAGTGCGAGCACGAGGCCGGCGAGGCCCAGACGGCGGCTCGGCGGTCGAGCCCCCGACGTCGGGCGTGGTCGACCGGGGGAAGTACTCGCGCGCATCCTTGCCATCCTGCTCGTCGCTGCGTTGCTCCGGTCAGAGTAGCTCCGATCTACCCTGGGATCCGTGACCAACGCCCCGGTTCTGCCGGCCCACGGCAGCCCGCTGCATCTGCGTGCGCTCCCCGGCGGGACGCGGCCCCAGCACGTGGCGGTCCTGCTCGCCGCGGTCCGGGACGTTCTCGACGGCGCCGCGCAGGCACTCGTCCCCCACGCGCCCGAGGAGGACCGTGACGAGGTGCTCGCCACGCTCCGTCTCCGGCTGGCGCGTGCGGTCCCGGCCGGCACGGCCGCGGTCCTGCAGACCTCCGGATCCACCACGGGCACCGGGCACCTGGTCGCACTGAGCGCCGCAGCCCTCACGGCGTCGGCGCGAGCGACCGAGGAGCGCCTGGCCGGTCCCGGGCAGTGGCTGCTCGCCGTCCCCGCGCACCATGTCGCCGGCCTCCAGGTGCTCGTCCGCTCGGTGGTCGCGGGCACCGAACCGGTGCTGCTCGACACGAGCGACGGGTTCGACGCCCACCGCCTCGCCGGCGCCGCCGAGGCGATGCGCGACGACGTCCCCGGCTACCTCTCCCTCGTCCCCACCCAGCTCGTCCGGGTCCTCGAGGCCGGGCCGGACGCCGTCGCCCCGCTGCGCCGGCTGGCGGCGATCCTCGTCGGCGGTGCCGCCCTGCCGCCGCAAGCACTGACCCGCGCCCGGGACGCGGGGCTGCGGGTCGTGACGACCTACGGCATGACGGAGACGGGCGGAGGGTGCGTCTACGACGGCGCCCCGCTCCCCGGGGTCCGGCTCCGGGTCGCCGGCGGGCACGGCCGCATCGAGATCGCCGGGCCGATGCTCGCGACCGGCTACCTCGACGACCTCGCCGCCGACTCCGCGACCTTCGTCGCGGAGGACGGCGTGCGGTGGCTGCGCACCTCCGACCGCGGGGTCCTGGCGCCCCTGCCGGCGCCGGACGACGGACCGGCCGACGACGCCGGGGGCGGGCCGCGACCCGGCGACGCCAGCCCCGCGCGGCTGCAGGTCCTCGGGCGGGTCGACGACGTCATCAACACCGGCGGGGTCAAGGTGTCCCCCGCGGCCGTGGAGCGGCTGCTCGGCGCGCTCCCCGGCGTCGCGGAGGTCGCCGTCGTCGGGGTCCCCGACGACGAGTGGGGCCAGCTGGTGACCGCCGTCGTCGTGCCGTCGGCCACGGCGCCGGCACCGGACCTGGAGACGCTCCGGGAGCTCGTGCGCGACGCCCTCGGCGGCGCGCACGCACCGCGGGCCGTGGTGACCGCGCCGGCCCTGCCGCAGCGCGGCCCGGGGAAGATCGACCGGATCGCCCTCACGCGCGAGGCGGAGGCCGCCCTCGCCGACGGGCGGCGCGGCGGCACCCAGCGGCTCGGCTGACACGGCAGGTGCGGTGCCCGGTCGCCACGCCGCGCGCCGATATCCTTCCCGGGACCCGCGCGGCCCGTCCCGCGCGCCCCTCGAGCTCCGGAGCACCATGGCGACCCTGACCGACTGGCTCGAGGGCGCGCGCCTACGGACGCTGCCGGCCGCCGTCTCGCCGGTGCTCATCGGGACCGGCGCGGCCGCGGGACTCGGCCAGGCCTCGGTCCCGCGTGCGCTGCTCGCCGCCGGCGTCGCCCTCGCGCTGCAGGTGGGCGTGAACTTCGCCAACGACTACTCCGACGGGGTCCGCGGCACCGACGACGTCCGCACCGGACCGCCGCGCCTGACCGGCGGTGGCAAGGCGAGCCCGGGGGCGGTGCGACGCGCGGCCCTGCTCAGCCTCGGCGTCGGCGCCGTGCTCGGCGTCGTCCTCGTCGCGCTGACCGGCTCGTGGTGGCTGCTGGCCCTCGGGGTGCTCGCGGTCCTCGCGGCATGGGGCTACACGGGCGGTCGCAACCCGTACGGCTACCTCGGCCTGGGCGAGGTCGGCGTCTTCCTCTTCTTCGGGCTGATGGCCACGCTCGGCACCACCTGGACCCAGGCCCTCGAGCTGTCGTGGCCCGCGTGGGCGGGGGCGGTCGGCGTCGGGCTCATCGCCTGCGCCCTGCTGATGGTCAACAACATCCGCGACATCCCGACCGACTCGCAGGTCGGCAAGAACACCCTCGCCGTCCGGCTGGGCGACCGGCGGGCGCGGTGGACCTACGTGGGGATGGTGTGGGCGCCGGTCGTCCTGGGGGTGCTGTGCGCGCTCTCCTCCCCGTGGGCGCTACTGGTCCTGCTGCTCGCGCCGGCGGCGGTGCGCCTCTCGCGCATCGTGCTCGGTGGTGCCGTCGGGCGCGACCTCATCGTGGTCCTGAGGGACACCGGGCTGCTCGAGCTCGGTTACGGCGTGCTGCTCGGGCTCGGTCTCGCGCTCTGACCCACCCGGCTCGGCCGGCGCCCGGTCCGCGGCCGGGTGGTGGGGTGGCGAGGTCCCGGCGTCGACGATCGCGTCCTCGTAGGCGGCATCCGCCTCGACGGTCGGGGAGAACCGGGGCCGCGGCCGACGCGCGGGGTCGCGCTCGGCCAGCACCTGGACCGCGGCGTCCCGCTGCTTGCCGAGCACGAGGAACGAGACCAGGGCACCGACCACGAGGGCGGTGATCCACAGGACCCACGACCTCATGCCCACCCAGTAGAGCAGCCCGGCCGCGGCGAGCACGATGAGCAGACGCAGCACGGTGTAGACGAGCAGACGCATGCGGTCAAGGGTATGCGCGCACGGGACCTCGCAGCGGCCGGCTCCACGCAGCGCACCGGACCTCGAAACGGTCGGCTCCGCGCAGCGCACGGGTGGTCAGCTCCACGCAGCGCACGGGTGGCACGTCCGCGGATACCCTGGGAGCATGCTCCGCCTGCTCCTCGTGATTCTTCCCCTCGCGCTGGTGATCTACGCGCTCATCGACTGCGCGCGCACACCTGACGACGAGATGCCGGCCGGGATCCCGAAGATCGTGTGGATCGTCCTCATCATCCTTTTCCCGGGCATCGCGGCGCTGGCCTGGATCATCGTGAGCCGCGTCGCACGCTCCGAGGCCACGGCAGCCGCGAGGGTGCGCCCCGGGCTGTGGAGCAGCCCGACGCCGCCCCGCCCGGTCCGACGGCACGGCCCGTTGGCGCCGGACGACGACCCCGACTTCCTCGCCCGGCTGGAGTCCGAGCGCCGTCGGGCGGAGCGCGAGCGTAACCGGCGGGACCGGGCGGAGCAGCAGGCGCTCGAGCAGGGCCGCCGGCCGGCCGAGATCACCGACGGCGCCGAGGGCGCCGCGACCGGTGGGACTCACGACACCGCGCCGGAGCTGCCCGCCGCCGAGGGCGACGGTCTCCCGCGCCCCGCATCCGGCGAGCGCGACGGGCTCCCCCGTCCGGCGTCGGACGAGGACGACCCGACGTCCGCCGGCGGTCCCGCCCCGCACCAGCCGCGGCAGTAGCTGCTTCGGGCCGGGTCAGCCGATGCCGCTGTAGGAGTGCAGGCTGTTGAAGATCAGGTTGACCACGAAGTAGTTCGCCAGCACGCACACGAAGCCGAAGATCGACAGGTAGGCGGCGCGTCGCCCCTCCCACCCGCGGGTGGCCCGCGCGTGCAGGTACGCGGCGTAGACGACCCAGATGACGAAGGTCCAGGTCTCCTTGGGGTCCCAGCCCCACGGGCGGCCCCAGGCGTGCTCGGCCCAGATGGCGCCGGCGATCAGGGTGAACGTCCACATCACGAAGCCCACGGCGTTCAGCCGGAACGCGAGCCTCTCGAGCTCCGCGGACGAGGGCACCGTCTCCCACAGCCGCGACCAGCGCCCGGGCGCACCCGCGGGCGCCGCACCGCCGCCGGCCGGAGCACCAGCGCCCACCAGGGCCGGCTCCTCGACGGCGGCCTGCTCGGTCTCCGCCCGGCGCAGCTCCTGGCGCTCACGGACCAGCTGGACACCGGACAGGGTCGCCGCGACGGCCAGGACGCCGGTCCCGATCGTCGCGATGGAGACGTGGATGACCAGCCAGTAGCTGTCCAGCGCCGGCTGGACGCCGTCGGCCCGGACGTACAGCACGGAGACGGCGATGCCGAGCATCAGCAACGCCCCGCCGATGACGAAGGTGCCCAGGAACCGCATGTCCCGCCCGCGCTGCAGCCCGAGGAAGACGGCGACGGCGACGAACGTGAACAGGATCGAGAACTCGTACATGTTCGCCCACGGCACCCGGCCGGCGGCGATCCCGCGGGTGAGCACACCCACCAGGTGCAGGGCGGCACCGACCCACGTGGTCGACATGGCGATGCCGACCGCGCGACGCGGCTTGTCCGCGGGGCCCCGGTCCCGCAGCCCGGACAGGTCCACGGCGAAGGCGACGAGCGCCACCGTGTAGGCGGCCATCGCGCCGTAGATCAGCAGCGTGCTCAGCTGGCCGATGTCAGTCACTCTTCAGTCCTTCCTGGACCGGGACGCGGGCGGGTCGCCGCCGTCGTCCCGGCTGCTGCGGCGCGCGGTGCGCCGTCTGTCGAACCATTGTGCTCCTCCGCACCGACCGCCTGGAGCACCCGGTCGAGGTCCCGCGAGAGCCCCGGGTCGTCGCCACGGGCGAGTGCCGCCGCCGCGAGGTCGGTGCCGCCGTCGGCCTGCGTCAGCCGGACCCACAGGCGTCGGCGGGGTACGAAGAGCGAGCCGAACAGGCCGATCATCGCCGTCACCGCGAAGGTCAGCAGGTAGGGCAGGGAGGGGTCGTAGCGCAGGTCGAGGGCGGCGAAGCGCGGGAGGGACTCGAAGGTGACCGAGCCGAGGCCCTCGGGCAGCTCGACCGTCTCGCCCGGCGCCAGGAAGATCGTCACCGGCGACTGCCCGCCCTCGGCGGAACCCGGCGAACCGTCCGGCGCCTCCTCGTACACCTGGCGCATGTCGTCCGAGTCCAGCACGTACACGTTCTGCGGGACGCCCTCGTCGAGGCCGAGGTCGCCGGCCCACAGGGTCAGGACCATCAGCGGCGCCTCGGGCTGCGGGTGGATGGAGTAGGCGCCGGAGCCGTCCGGCTCGACGACCGCAGTGGGCAGGAACGCACCCGTGAGGCCGAGCTGCTCCTGGTCGCCGCTGACGTCCGGGACCTTCACCACGCCGCGGGAGGTGTAGACGCCGTCCTCGGGGAGGAAGGGCACAGGGCCGGCGAAGGCCACCTCGCCCGCGCCGTCGCGCACGGTCAGCTCGGGGGCGTAGCCGTTGCCGGAGAGGTAGACGTTGGCGCCGCCGGCGTTCATCGGGTGGTTGACCTTGATTGTCTCCTCGCGGACGGCGCCGTCCGGCTCCGTGACCGAGACGTGCGCGGCGAAGTCGCGGGCCTGCGCGTCGAGCGTGAACGCGGAGGTGAAGTCCTCCAGGGTGAAGGTGAAGGGCTCGAGGTCGCCGGGGTCGAAGAACGTGCCCGGCTCGAAGGAGTCGTAGTCGACGACCGAGTTGGCGAAGGCGTCGCCCTCCACGACGAGCGCCTGGCCGCGGTAGCTGTACAGCTGACCCGCGGCCATCGCCAGCAGGACGCCCACCAGCGAGAGGTGGAAGACGATGTTGCCCGTCTCGCGCAGGTAGCCGCGCTCGGCGGTGATGCCGTCGTCGGTCACGGCGGCGCGGTAGCGCCCCTTGAGGGCGGCCAGGACCTTGCGCTCGACGGCGTCGGGGGCCTCGGCGAGGTGGCGCTCCGCGCGGACCGGGAACCGGCGGAAGGTGCGCGGCACGCGCGGCGGCTGCGAGCGCAGCGCGCGCCAGTGCACGGCGACCCGCGGGAGGATGCACCCGATCAGGGACGTGAACAGCAGCAGGTAGATCGCTGCGAACCAGGGCGAGCCGAAGACGTCGAAGAAGCCGAGGCGCTCGAGCCACGGCGCCAGGGCGGGGTGCTCGTCGTGGTAGTTGGCGACGGCGGAAGGGTCCTGCGGGGTCTGCGGGAAGAACGAGCCGGGCAGGGCGGCGACCGCCATGAGGAGCAGGAGCATCAGCGCGACCCGCATGCTCGTCAGCTGCCGCCACGTCCAGCGCAGCCAGCCCCTCAGGCCCAGCGCGGGCTGACCGGGAGCGGGCGCCGAACCATCCTCCTGACCGAGGCCGACCTTGGTCGACAGGTTGGTCGGGTCGGAGATCTCTCTGACTCGGGCCACGCTCACACCACCGTCTCGAAGTTCGCGACGAGCCCCTGGAGGTACGCCGAGAGCTCCGCCCACAGCCCGGTGACGAGCGCGAGGCCGAGCAGGACGAGCAGGCCGCCACCCAGCAGCTGGATGGTGCGCCGGTGGCGTCGCAGGAAGCCCAGCACCCGGGTGGAGCGCGAGAACAGCATGGCGAGGACCACGAAGGGCACGCCGAGGCCGAGGCAGTAGGCGACGGCGAGGGTGACGCCACGGGCGGGGTCCGCGCCGTCGAGGGACAGCGTCAGCACGGCGGCCAGGGTGGGGCCGATGCACGGCGCCCAGCCGAGCCCGAAGACGACGCCGAGGAGCGGCGCGCCCCACAGCCCGGCCCGGGGCGCAACGTGCAGGCGCCGGTCGCCCTGCAGGAAGGGCAGGAGCCCCATGAAGGCCAGCCCCATGAGGATCACGAGCACGCCCATGACGCGCAGGATGACGTCCATCCACTGCTGCAGCGCGATCCCGGCGAGCGAGAACACCACGGAGAGAAGGACGAAGACGGCGGTGAAGCCCGCCACGAAGAGCAGCACCCCGGCCAGGAGCCGTCCGCCACCACGGCCTGCGGACGAGGTCCGCGCGCCCCCCGCCTGCGTGCCGGCCATGCCGCCGAGGTAGCCGACGTAGCCGGGCAGCAGCGGCAGGACGCACGGCGAGGCGAAGGAGATGACGCCCGCCACCGCCGCCACCGGCAGGGCGGCGAGCATCGAGCCATCCATCACGGTGCGCTGGAAGAGGTCAGCGATCTGCGCCCACACGCTCGTCTAGACCTCCTCGGCGAGGACGTCGTCGATGAGGTCGCGGAGGATCTGCGGGTCAGCCTGGCCGAGGATGCGCGACGCGACCCGCCCCGAGCGGTCGAGCACGACCGTCGACGGCATCGCCTGGAGCGGGACGAGCCCCTCCAGGGCGGCGACGCCGCGCGCCCGGTCGTCGTGCAGCGACGGGTACGGGACCTCGAAGGTGCGCTCGAACGCCTGCGCCGCGCCGGCGGCGTCGCGCGGGTTGATGCCCAGCAGGTGCACGCCGTCGGGGGCGTAGTCCTCGTGGATGGCCGCCAGGTCCGGCGCCTCGGCGCGGCAGGGCGGGCAGGCCGCGTACCAGAAGTTCAGGACGACGACGTCGCCGCGCCAGTCGGCCAGCGACAGCTCCGTGCCGTCGTACGTGGTGCCGGTGTGCTCGACCGGGTCGCCACGCTCCGCGACCTCCCAGATGGTGAACGACCCGTCGCCGGCCTCGTACCCGGCGTTGACGGAGCCGGGGTCGCCGGTCGTGCCGCCCGGGGCGCAGGCAGCGAGCAGCAGCGCCGCACCGGCGCCGCCCATCGCGGTCAGCAGCGAGCGCCGGGACAGGCCTCGGCGAGGGCCCGCGCCGCCGTGGTCGATGTCGTTCACGGCCGGCGACCGCCGGCGTTCTCCGCGGCGGACGACGTGCCGGGCACCATGTCGGTGGCGCCGAGCAGCAGCTCCCCGGCAGGCTCCCAGTAGCTGAGCCCGACCAGGCGGCGCCCCTCGAAGGTCAGCGAGGTCAGGGAGGCGAGCGAGCACTGCCGGCGGCGCGGGTCGTGCGCCAACGGACGGCGCTCGAGGTGGAGACGGGTGACCCAGATGGGGAGCTGGTGGCTGACGAGGAGCGCCTCTCCGCCGGCCACCCGGCTCAGTGCCGCACTGATCGCGCCGCGCATGCGCTGGACCTGGTCCACGTAGGGCTCGCCCCAGCTCGGCCGCAGCGGGTTGACGTAGGTGCGCCAGTGACGCGGGTGGGCGAGCATCGCGCGGTTCTTGTTGACCGCCATGCCCTCGAAGTGGTTCTCCGCCTCGATCAGTCGGGGGTCGGTCGCGACCTCCAGGCCGTAGGCCTCGGCGGCGGGCAGCGCGCTCTCCTGGGCGCGTTGCAGCGGGGAGGCGATCACCGTGCGGATGTCGTGCCCGCCGGAGTGGAGCACCTCGGCCACCCTGGCGACCATCTGCCGGCCGCGCTCGGAGAGGCGGAAGCCGGACCGGCGGCCGTACAGGATGCCCTCGGGGTTGTGCACCTCGCCGTGCCGCATGAGGTGGACAGTCGTTCGCTCCATGGCCCCAGTGTCGCAAACTCCGCGGGGTGCCCCGGCACGTCCTGGAGTTGCCCGTGCCACACCTGCCCGCGCCGAAGGGGCGTCAGGCGTCGGGCTCGTCGTCGTCGCGGACGAGGACGGACATGATCTCGCCGAGCTCACGCATCTGCGCGTCGCTGAGCCGGTCGACCAGCCGCGCGCGGACCGAGGCCACGTGCCCGGGCGCGGCGGCCACGAGCCGGGCATAGCCGGCGTCGGTCAGGGTGGCGTTCACCCCGCGCCTGTCGTCCGCGCAGGCGCTGCGCTCCACCAGGCCCGCCTCCTCCATGCGGCGGACCGTGTGGGTGAGGCGCGAGCGCGAGTGGACGAGCTCGTCGGCCAGCACGGACATGCGCAGGGTGCGGCCCTCCACCTCGGAGAGTCGCACGAGCACCTCGTACTCGCTGAGCGAGAGGCCGGCGGACTGCTCGAGGTCGTGGTTGAGGTCGTCCATCAGCCGGGCGGTGCCGCGCAGGAAGCTGCGCCAGGCGTGCTGCTGGGAGGCGTCGAGCCACCGCGGCTCCGCGGAGGTGGTTGTGGGCATCGTCTCTTCCTTCTCGGCCCTGGCGCGGGCAGGCGTAGCGCCGGCGTGCTGACCTGCACGATCTCACGCATGGTGGACGTTGACGAAGGTCTTTGCCGGACGCGGCCGTCCCGGGATCCGGAATGCTCCGCGGCTACCCCTTGCGCATGCCGGCGACCGTCAATATAGTTCAACCGTCAACTAACTGGTTCAACTATCAACTACTCCTGGAGGAACCGACCATGAGCTCCATCCCCGCCGGCACCTACGTAATCGACCCGTCGCACACCGAGGTCGGCTTCACGGTCCGCCACGCCGGCATCTCGAAGGTGCGCGGCAAGTTCGAGAAGTTCGAGGGCCAGATCGTCGTCGCCGAGAACTTCGCCGAGTCCACCTCGGTCGTCACCATCGACGCCAGCTCCATCAACACCGGCGACGCCAACCGCGACGGCCACCTGCGCTCGGCCGACTTCTGGGACGCCGAGAACAAGCCGACCTGGACCTTCGCCACCACCGGCGTCGAGGGCGAGGGCGAGGAGTTCACCCTCAAGGGCGACCTGACCATCAACGGTGTGACCAAGCCTGTCGCGCTGGACGCCGAGTTCAACGGCTCCGTCGTGGACGCCTTCGGGTCCCCGCGCATCGGCTTCTCCGCCGCCACGGAGATCTCGCGCAAGGAGTTCGGCCTCACCTGGAACGCCGCCATGGAGACCGGTGGCTTCCTGGTGGGCGACAAGGTCCGCATCCTCCTCGAGATCGAGGCCACCCCGGAGCAGGCCGACGCCGAGGCGAGCGCCGAGGCCGAGACCCAGGCCTGACCCAACCCCGCGAGGTTCCCGACCTCGCGCCGCCCACCGGCGGCACCCGGGCGCACTTGAGCGCCCCGAACGCACGACGGCGGCACCACAGGTGCCGCCGTCGTCGTGCGTCCGGAGCCCGCCCGGACGGGAGAAGGTCGTGGCGGAGCGTCGCGCCGGGCGCGTCACGGACCGTGGGGCCCCGGCCGCACCGCCCCCCGCTCAGGCCAGTGCGGCCCGGACCCGCCCGGCGTCGATGCGCCAGTAGCCCTGCTGGACCCCGTCGACGGTCACGACCGGCACGAGCTCGCCGTACTGCTCGCGCAGCGCGTCGTCCGTGTCGATGTCCACCTCGGTGAAGGCCTCCCCCGTCTCCGTCTCCATGCGCTGCAGCATGGTGCGGGCCTGGTCGCACAGGTGGCAGCCGGCCCGGCCGTAGAGCACCACGCGCGGGGCGTGACCGGCAGGGTCTGGCAGGTCGGGGTCGTCCATGACGACGAGCCTACGACGCCGCCGCCCGGAGTCCCCGCCGCTACGCTGGCCCGGTGTCAGCCCCCGAGGAGCCCGCCGCCGGCGCACAGGTGGCGGCCTTCTTCGACGTCGACAACACCATCGTCCGGGGCGCGAGCGCGTACCACCTCGCCCAGGAGCTCTACCGCCGCGACTTCTTCGGGCTCGGCGACATCCTCTTCGCCGCGCGTCAGTCCCTGGCGTACACGCTGCTCGGCGAGAACCTCCGGCGCATCGCCGCGATCCAGGAGCGGGCGCTGCGGCTGATGCGCGGCCACTCCGTGGCGGAGGTCATCTCCATCGGCGAGGAGGTGTACGACGAGGTCCTCGACCACCGCATCTTCCCGGGCACCCGGGCCCTGCTCCAGGAGCACCTGGACGCCGGGCACGAGGTCTGGCTGATCACCGCCACCCCGACCGAGATCTCCGACCTGCTCGCCCGGCGGCTCGGCGCCACCGGCGCGCTCGGCACCCGCGTGCAGGCCGTCGACGGCTACTACACGGGCCGGCTGGACGGGACGATGCTGCACGGTGCGGGCAAGGAGGTCGCGGTGCGCGAGCTCGCCCTCGAGCGCGGGATCGACCTGGCGGGCTCGTTCGCCTACGGCGACTCGATCAACGACGTGGCCATCATGTCCGCGGTCGGCCATCCCTGCGCCATCAACCCAGAGCCGCGGCTCCGGCTGCACGCGGCTGAGGCGGGCTGGCCGGTGCGCGACTTCCGCCGTCGGCGCCGCTCGCTGCGCGAGGATCTGCGCACCGGCGCCCGCTCGGCGCGATGGGCGGGCGCCGCGTGGGCCGTCTCCGTCGTCGTCCGCGCCGTGGTCCGGCGTCTGCGCGCACGGCTCGAGGGCCGCCCGTGACGGCGACGGCGACGCCATGCCGTCGGGGAGATCGCCCACCCGGTGCGTCAGGAGCCATGCGACTGGTCGGGTGGCCCGGGAGACGACTCAGGCCCGGCACTCGGCCGGGCCTGTGGTCTTCGGCGCCCTCAGGGGCGCCGCGTCACTTCTTGTTGCGACGCTGGTGACGCGTCTTGCGAAGCAGCTTGCGGTGCTTCTTCTTCGACATGCGCTTGCGACGCTTCTTGATGACTGAGCCCATAGGGGACCTCGCAGATGCTGATCGGTACGTACGTGGCAGCGCGCAGCATCGACCGCGCGCAGAACAGGTGGAGTCTACCTGCTCCTGCGGGCAGCGCCCTACCGGGCGCCGCCGACCTCCTGGCCCCACTCCTCGCCGAGGCCCTCGGAGATCAGCTTCTCGACGGCGAGCTCCGGCACCCGGAAGGAGCGCCCCATCCGCACGGCCGGCAGCTCGCCGGAGTGCACCATGCGGTAGACCGTCATCTTGGACACCCGCATGAGCTCGGCGACCTCGGCGACGGTGAGGAACCGCGGCGCTCCCAGCTGCTCGGCCATGTCCACCCGTTCGTATCGCTACCGCCCCGGTGGCGGCCCTAGGACCGCAATATAGAGCCAACCGGCCCCGGGCGGAAATGCTTCCGCACATCGGACGGTCCGGACAGCCCGATTCGTGCCGACGGACCAGCACGGCCGGACAGTCACGTCGGTCCGTCGCTGGGCGGTTCGACGCGGCGCCGGCGAGCGCGGGGCGCGAGGGCACGTGGGCCGCGAGGCTCAGTCCAGGAAGGGGTCGAGCCCGTGCCAGGGAAAGACCGCCTGGCGGGTGGCCATGATCGCCCGGTCCACCTCGTCGTCGGGGTTGTACCCCTCCGCGAACCGGGCGAGCTCGGTGGTGCGGCCGTCGGTCATCGTCTGCGGCGCATCCACCTCCGTCAGGTCCCAGATCATCGACCGCCACGCGTCCGGCACGGGGGTGGCGGGGTCGAGCGGGTGCCCCGCGACGACGGCGACCAGGTGTGCCCACACCCGCGGCACCACACCGACGACCTCGTACCCACCGCCACCGGTCGCCACCCAGCGGCCCCCGGCACACCGGTCGGCGAGCGCGCCCATCATCACGGCGGCCGCCCGCTGGGCGTCGACCGAGACGTCGAGCTCGGCGAGCGGGTCGGTGCCGTGGCAGTCGCAGCCGTGCTGGGTGATGAGGATGTCCGGGGCGTGCTCGCTGACGAGCGGCACGGCGAGCGCCTCGACGGCGCGCAGCCAGCCGGCGTCGCCGGTGCGTGGCGGCAGGGCCACGTTGACGGCGGAACCACGGGCGGCCGCGGAGCCGATGTCCTGGGGGTAGCCGGTGCCCGGGAACAGGCTCCCGGGGTGCTGGTGGACCGAGATGGTCAGGACCCGGTCGTCGTCCCAGAAGGCGCGCTCGACGCCGTCGCCGTGGTGGGCGTCGAGGTCGACGTAGGCGACGCGGCGCGCGCCGTTGTCCAGCAGCCAGGCGATGGCGACGGCGATGTCGTTGTAGACGCAGAACCCCGACGCCCGTTGCGGCATCGCGTGGTGCATGCCGCCGGCGAGGCTCACGGCCCGGTCGGCCGCGCCGGTCCAGACGGCCTTGGCGGCGGCGAGGGTGGCGCCGGCGATCCGGGCCGAGGCGGTGTGGACCTGGCCGAAGACCGGCGTGTCCTCGTCGCCGAGGCCCCGCTCCGGGCGCGGCTGGCCGTCCTCCTCGGCCCGCCGCACGGCCTGGACGTAGTCCGCGTCGTGCACGCGCAGGAGGTCGGCGTCCTCGGCCAGCGGCGCGTCGGCGACCTCGAGGTCCGGCAGCTCCAGCAGGCCGAGCGCGGTCAGCAGCTCCTGGGTGAGCACGAGCCGGACGGGCGCCATGGGGTGCCCGGCGCCGAAGTCGTAGCCGACCAGCTCCGGCGACCAGACGATCAGCGCACCCATCGCCCCACCGTAGCGCCCGGTGGCCGAGGCGCGGCACACGGTTCGTCGCAGGCCTCGCACGGCCAGCAGCGAGGTGCGCGGCGGGCACGCCCGGGCTGTGCCAGAGTGTGTGCCGACCTGCGCAGATGCGACAGGCCGGCGGGCTGACGCCGAGGAGCAGGAGGGTTCGTGCGGCAAGCGGGAATCTCCGGCGTGCTCGGTACGGGCCGCGACTGGGTCGACCACGTCGCCCGGAACTCGCCGGCGCGCCTGGCGCTGATGGTGTTCGCCACGATCATCGCCGTCGTCACCGCCCTGCTCTCGCTGCCGGCCGCCACGTCCACCGGCGAGCGTGCCCCGTTCGTCGACGCCCTGTTCACCGCCACCTCGGCGGTCTGCGTCACCGGTCTCGTCACGGTCGACACCGCCACCTACTGGTCCCCGTTCGGTCAGGCGGTCATCCTCGTCGGCATCAAGATCGGCGGGCTCGGGGTCATGACCCTGGCCTCGATCCTCGGCCTCGCGGTCTCGCGGCGCATCGGGCTGACGCAGCGGATGCTCGCCGCCTCGGAGACGAAGACCACCCGGCTCGGCGAGGTCGGCACCCTGATCCGCGCCGTCATCGTCGCCTCGCTGGCGATCGAGGCGGTCCTGACCATCATCCTCGTCCCGTGGTTCCTCGATCTCGGCGAGAGCTTCGGCTCGGCGCTGTGGCACGGGCTGTTCATGGCGCTGAGCATCTTCAACAACGCCGGCTTCGTCGTCATCGAGGGCGGTCTGACGCCGTACGTGGGCGACTGGTGGCTCGGCCTGCCGATCGTCGTCGGGACCTCCATCGGTGCGATCGGCTTCCCCGTCATCCTCGACGTCGCCCGCAGCTGGCGCAGCCGCAACCGGCGCCGCCCGTGGGCACGGTGGAACCTGCACACCAGGCTCAGCCTGGCCACCTACGGGCTCCTGCTGCTCGGCTCGGTGCTCGCGATCGGGCTGTTCGAGTGGACCAACCCGGGCACGCTGGGGCCGCTGCGGCTCGACGAGAAGATCCTCGCCAGCCTGGTGCAGGGCGCGAACCCGCGCTCCTCGGGCCTGTCCACGGTCGACATCGGCCAGATGCGCGAGGCCACGTGGTTCCTCAGCGACGCGCTGATGTTCGTCGGCGGCGGCTCGGCATCCACGGCCGGCGGCATCAAGGTGACGACGTTCGCCGTGCTGGTCCTGGCGATCGTGGCGGAGGCCCGCGGCGACCGCGACATCGAGGCGTTCGGCCGGCGGGTCGGGTCCTCCACGGTCCGGCTCGCCGTCTCGGTCGCCTTCCTCGGCGCCACCCTCGTGGGCATCGGGACGCTGCTGCTGCTGACGCTCACCGAGCACCACCTGGAGCTCGTCCTGTACGAGGTGATCTCCGCGTTCGCCACCGTCGGGCTCAGCACCGGCATCACCCCCACCCTTCCCGACGGCGGCAAGTACGTCCTCAGCGCGCTGATGTTCGCAGGGCGCACCGGCACGATGACGATGGCCGCCGCCCTCGCGCTGCGCGAGCGCCGCCGGGTGATCCGCATGCCCAACGAACGCCCGATCATCGGCTGACCTAGGAGAACTCATGGCAGACAACCAGCAGTCCCGGGACTCCGGGGTGCTCGTCATCGGGCTCGGCCGCTTCGGTGCCGCGCTCGCGGCAACCCTGGAGAAGCTGGGCCGCGAGGTGCTCGCCGTCGAGAAGGACCCGGAGCTGGTGCAGCAGTGGTCGCACCGGCTGCCGCTCGTGGAGGCCGACGCCACCAACCCTGACGCCCTCGAGCAGCTCGGCGCCGAGGACTTCCCCGTGGCCGTCGTCGGGGTCGGCACCTCGCTCGAGGCGTCCGTGCTCATCACCGCGAACCTGGTCGACCTGGAGATGCCGCAGATCTGGGCGAAGGCCGTCAGCGCCGAGCACGGCCGGATCCTGCGCCGCATCGGCGCGCACCACGTCGTCTACCCCGAGTACGACGCCGGCCAGCGGGTCGCCCACATGGTCTCGGGCCGGATGCTCGACTACATCGAGATGGAGGACGGGTTCGCGATCGTCAAGATGCGCCCGCCGCGCGAGACCCAGGGTTTCACGGTCGGGGAGTCGAAGATCCGGGAGAAGTACGGGGTGACGATCATCGGGGTCAAGCCCCCGGGCGAGCCGTTCGAGTACGCCACCGAGAGCACCCGGATCGGTGCCGAGGACCTCCTCATCGTCAGCGGGGACACCGCGCTGCTGGAGACGTTCGCCCACCGGCCCTGACGGACCGCGCGCCGGTGCGGCGGCGGCCCGTAGCCTGGCTCGAGTCGGCGAGGCCTGTCGCCGTCGGAAGGGTTGGTATGAACGCCGAGACCCACCGTTGGCCGCCGTACAGCACCCGGCTGCTCGTCGCCCTGGCCCTGGTCGCGGCCAACCTGCGCATGGGGATCACCAGCGTTGGGCCGGTCCTCGACCAGATCCGCGCCGGGACAGGGCTGTCGGGACCGGGCGCCGGGGTGCTGACGTCCCTGCCGGTCCTGACCTTCGCCGCCCTCGGCGCCACCAGCCCGTGGCTGGCCAGACGCTTCGGCGTGGACAGGGTCGTCGCGGCGGCGATGGCGCTGCTCGCGGTCGCCCTCGTGCTCCGTGTCCTCGGCGGGGTGCCGTTCCTGGTCACCGGCACCGTGGCCGTCTGCGCCGGCATCGCGGTCGCCAACGTCCTGCTGCCCGTCGTGGTCAAGACCCGGTTCCCGCTGCGGATCGGGTCCGTCACCGGCGTCTACACCGCGGCGCTCGCCGGCGGCTCGGCGCTCGCGGCGGGGGTGACGGCGCCCCTCGAGACGCTCGGCGGCTGGCGCCTCGGGCTCGCCGCCTGGGCACTGCCGGCGGCTCTCGCCGTCGTGATCTGGGTGTCCGCCACCGTCGGCGGGCGGCGAGGTGCTTCCCAGCCGTCGAGCCGTTCGGCGCAGACGACGGTCGCGGGCGGCTCGTCGCGTCGACTCTGGGGGCGGCCCCGGGCGTGGGCGATGATCGTCTTCTTCGGGACGCAGTCGCTCCTGGCCTACGCCGCGATGGGATGGTTGCCGGCGATCTACCGCGACGCCGGCTTCTCGACGACCGAGGCCGGTGGGCTGCTGTCCCTCTCCATCCTGGTCGGCGTCCCGGTCTCCTTCCTCATCCCCTCGCTCGCGGCGCGCAGCAGCCACCAGCGCTGGTGGGCCCTCGGTGTCACCGGCGCCTCTCTGGCCGGCCTGACGGGTCTGCTCCTCAGCCCGGCCGCCGGCGGGTGGGTGTGGGCCGCCCTGATCGGGGTCGGCAACGGGGCGTTCCCGCTCGCGCTGGCGTTCTTCAGTCTGCGCGCGGCCACGACGCGGGACACCGCCTGGCTCTCCAGCGCCGGGCAGAGCCTGGGCTACCTGCTCGCGGCGACCGGCCCGCTCGGGGTCGGCTTCCTGCAGGCGGTCACCGGCGGATGGACGGCCCCGCTCCTTCTCCTGATCGGCGCCATGGTCCTTCAGGCCGCTGCCGGCCTCGTCGCGGGCAGGGCCGGCCACGTCTGACCTCCCCACGACCACCGGGCGCCAGGACCTGCCCCTCGGCGGCCCCGCCGGACGCTACGCGGGACGGTCGGCCACCAGGTGCCGGCGCCCGGCGTAGGACTGGCGCACCTGCGGGGTCGGCTCGGCCGAGTACGTGCGCACGTCCGTGCCGCTCCACGACGGCGGTTCCTGCGTGCCTGCCAGCACCCACGCGGCCTGGCGTGCGGCGCCGTCGGCCACGTACTCGCCCGGGGCGGGCACCTGGACGTCCAGGCCGAGGACGGCCGGGGCGATCTCCCGCAGCGCCTGGGACCGGGCGGCACCGCCGACGAGCCGCACCCGGTCGACGGGTACGCCCTGCGCGCGCATGGCGTCCAGCCCGTCGGCAAGGCCGCAAAGCAGCCCCTCGACGGCGGCGCGGGCCAGGTTCTCGCGCGTCGCCGAGGCGAGCGAGAGCCCCAGCAGCGAGCCGGTGGCGCGGGGCAGGTTCGGGGTGCGTTCCCCCTCGAGGTAGGGCACGAGCGTCAGGCCGTCGGCGCCAGGACCGGCGGCGAGGGCCAGCTCGCTCAGACCTGCGTGGTCGACGCCGAGCAGCCGGGCAGCCGCGTCGAGCACGCGCGAGCCGTTCAGGGTGACCGCGAGGGGCAGGAAGGCGCCGGTGGCGTCGGCGAAGCCGGTCACCAGCCCGGAGGGGTCTTCCACCGGCCGCTCAGCGACGGCGGAGACCACGCCCGAGGTCCCGACCGAGATCGCCACGTCCCCCGCCGTCATCGCCAGCCCGAGCGCCGCGGCCGCGTTGTCACCGGCGCCGGGGCCGAGCACCAGGTGGTCCAGCCCGGCCCCCGCGTGCCCGGCGCCGGCCCGCTCGGCCGGGCCGAGGACGCGCGGCAGGACGATGCCCTCGACGTCGTCGCGCCGCAGCGCGAGGGCGAGCAGGTCCCGGCGGTAGGTGCCGCGCGCGGTGTCGAAGTACCCGGTGCCCGAGGCGTCCGAGCGGTCGGTGACCAGGGTGTCGAAGCACGTCGCGCCCGAGAGCTTCCAGGTGAGCCAGTCGTGGGGCAGAGCGACGGCGGCCACCCGTGCGGCGTTCTCCGGCTCGGCCTCGGCCAGCCAGCGCAGCTTCGTCACCGTCAGCGAGGCCACGGGGACCGAGCCCGTGGCGCGCGCCCAGGCGGCCGGGCCGGCCGTGGGGTCGCCGCTCTCGGCCCGGCCCAGGTCGGCGACGAGGTCCGCTGCCGCGCCGGCGCTGCGGGTGTCGTTCCACAGCAGCGCCGGCCGGATGACCGCGCCGTCGTGGTCCAGGGCGACCATGCCGTGCTGCTGGCCGCCCACCGACACCGCGGCGACGTCGTCGAGGCCGCCCGCGGCCGCGACCGCCGCCTGCAGGGCGTCCCACCACGCGGCGGGGTCGACCTCGGTGCCGCCCGGGTGCGGCGCCTGGCCGAAGCGCCGCAGCGCCCCGGTCGCGGCGTCACGGATCACCACCTTGCAGGACTGGGTGGAGGAGTCGATCCCGGCGACGAGCTGTGCGGACATCACGCAATGGTCTCCCGGTCAGCCGACGAGGTGTGCCATGGCGAGCTGGTTCAGCCGCACGAAGCCGAAGTCCCGGGCGGCGGCGTCGTCGGCGTCGAAGTCCTCGAAGGCGCTGCGGTCGGCGAGCAGGTCGGCGAGGGTCTCCCCCGGCGCGAGCGTGGGCTGCGACAGCTCGAGCACGCCGGAGGCCTCGAGGGCCGCCTGCACCTCGGGATCCGCGCGGTAGGCCTTCGCCTTCTGGGCGAGCAGCAGGTACATCTCCATGTTCGCGCGGGCCGACTCCCACACGCCGTCCATCCCCTCGGTGCGCGAGGGCTTGTAGTCGAAGTGGCGCGGGCCGGTGTACATCGGCCCGTCGGTGCCGGCTCCCGGGAACCCGTTCTCGATGAGGTCCACGGTGAAGAATGCGGAGAGCAGGTCGCCGTGGCCGAAGACGAGGTCCTGGTCGTACTTGATGGAGCGCTGCCCGTTGAGGTCGATGTGGAAGAGCTTGCCCGACCACAGCGCCTGCGCCAGGCCGTGGGTGTAGTTCAGGCCGGCCATCTGCTCGTGGCCGGTCTCGGGGTTGAGGCCGACGATGTCGCCGTTCTCGAGCTGGGCGATGAAGCCGAGGGCGTGCCCGACGGTGGGCAGCAGGATGTCGCCGCGGGGCTCGTTGGGCTTGGGCTCCAGGGCGATCTTCAGCCCGTAACCCTGGTCCTTGATGTACGCGGCGACGGAGTCGATGCCTTCGCGATAGCGATCGAGCGCGGCGCCCACGTCCTTGGCGCCGTCGTACTCGCTGCCCTCGCGGCCGCCCCACATCACGAAGGTCTCGGCGCCGAGCTCGGCGGCCAGGTCGACGTTGCGCAGGACCTTGCGCATCGCGAAGCGCCGGACCGAGCGGTCGTTGGAGGTGAGGGCACCGTCCTTGAACACCGGGTGGCCGAAGGTGTTCGTGGTGACCATCTCGACGACGAGGCCGGCGTCGTCCACCGCCTTCTTGAAGGTCGAGAGGATCCGTTCGCGGGTGGCGTCGTCGGACCCGAACGGCACGACGTCGTCGTCGTGGAAGGTCACGCCCCAGGCGCCGAGCTCGGCCAGCTTCGTGGCGTACTCCCACGGGTCGAGAGCGGGCCGGGACGCCTCGCCGAACTGGTCCCGAGCCGTCCAGCCGACGGTCCAGAGGCCGAACGAGAAACGGTCGTCGGGGGTGGGCTTGCGCACCATGAGGTCTCCTCGTCGAGTTTGTTGTGCGGTGCAACTTTAATGGTTCCTCGGTTAGGGTCAAGCCGTGCCCAGCGCGCCGTCCCGGCTACCGGCCGCACCCCTGCCCCGCGGTCCGGCGGGCGGTGCGCGCCAGGCCGACCTGCGCGAGCACAACCTCGCCGTGCTCGCCCAGACGCTGTTCGCCAGCGACCGGCCCCTCTCCAGGGCGGACCTCGCCGCCCGCACCGGCATGACCCGCTCGACGACCTCCCGGCTGGTCGAGGACCTGGTCGCCGCGCGCATCGTCACCGAGGGTGTCGCCGAGCCGGGCCGGCGCGGACGACCCGCCCTCCCGCTGGCACCCGCCCGGGCGACGGTCGTCGGGCTGGGGCTCGAGGCCAACGTCGACTATGTGGCGGGCCGGGTGCTCGACCTCGCCGGCGAGGTCGTGGCCGAGGAGATCCGCACCGGCGACCTGCGGGGCTCGGACCCGCGCGACGTCCTCGGCGAGCTCGGCGAGCTGGGGGCCGCCCTGACGCGACCGGCCGGGGAGGTGCGGCCCACGCTCGCCGGGACGGTCCTCGCCCTGCCTGGCCTGATCGACGGCGAGAACGGCCGCCTGATGCTGGCCCCGAACCTCGGATGGAGCGACGTCGTGCCGGCCGACGTCCTGGGGAGCGAGACCGTCGCCGCGCTCGGCGGGTCCGTCGTGCTGGCCAACGAGGCGAAGCTCGCCGCCCTCGCGGCCGCGACGGCGGCACCCGGCCGGCACGGCGAGCAGCGCACCTTCGTCTACGTCTCGGCGCAGGTCGGCGTCGGTGCCGCCGTCGTGCTCGACGGGCACGTCATGACGGGGCCGCGCGGGTGGGCCGGGGAGATCGGGCACGTGTGCGTCGAGCCGGACGGTCCGCGCTGCGGCTGCGGCGCCCGGGGCTGCCTCGAGCAGTACGCGGGCAAGCGTGCGATCTTGGCCAACGCGGGCCTCGACGCCGACTCCCGACCGGCGGACCTCCTCGCGGCCGAGCACACCGCAGGCCCGTCGGGCGAGCGGGCCCGGCAGGCGCTCGACCGGGCGGCCTGGGCGCTCGGCGTCGTGCTGGCCGGGACCGTGAACACGCTCGACGTCGACCGGATCGTGCTCGGCGGCGAGCTCGCGCCGCTCGCCGACCGGCTGCGCCCGGTCCTCTTGGCGGAGCTCACCGCGCGGGTGCTGGCAGCACCGTGGTCGGACCTGCGTGTGCGCGGCGCCGGGGACGACGTCGCGCTCGCGACCACCGGCGGTGCCCTCCTCGCGCTGCGGACCGTGCTGGAGAACCCGGCACGGTGGGTGCCGGAGCGCACGGCCCCGTAGAAGCCGAGACCCCGCCACGATCCCCCGGCACCGCCGCCGGATCGACCGGCGTCCCGCCGCGGCGGTCCGGCCGTGCGGGCGGCGTCCCAGCGGCGGTTCAGCCGCTGGACTGCGGCGAGACCGTATGCCGTGGCCGAAACCGCATGCTGCAGCATGCGTGCTCGGCCACAGCATGCGTGCTCGACCACGGGACGCGTGCTCGACTAGCCGCCGATCGGGCCGAGCAGGGCGTTGGCCCACGCGCCGTGCACGGACTCGTCGTCGCTCGGGTGGAAGATGCCCGCCAGGACGTCGCGGTACAGCCGGGAGAGCTCCTTGCTGTTGGAGTAGGAGGACCCGCCGGAGACGCGAACCGCCTTCGTGACGACGTCGAGGGCGACCTCGGTGGCTCGGGACTTCACGGCGGAGAGCTGGGGCATCCACAGCGGGCCGCGGTCGACCTGCTCGTCGACGTCCCGCGCGAGCTGAGCGATCTGCGGGTAGACGCCGTCGAGCTGGATGGCGGCGTCGGCCAGGCGCCAGCGGATGTCCGGGTCGTCGGCGTATGGCGCCTGGTTCTTCAGCGACCGGCGCGTGCGCACGGTGTCGACCGCCACCTCGATGGCCCGGCGGGCGAGGCCGGCGTAGACGGAGGCGAGCAGGATCTCGAAGTTCGCGAAGATCCCGAAGATGAACGGGTCCATGGTGGGGCCGGGCGGGATGCGCCGGACGATCCGGTCCGCCGGCGCGTGGGCGCCGTCGAGCTTGGTGGAGAAGGACTGCGAGGCGCGCATGCCCATGACGTCCCAGTCACCGACCGTCTCGACCCCGCCGCCGTCGCGCGTGATGAATCCCCACACGTTGTGCGGGCCGTCCTCACCGCTGGTGTCGGCGCCGAACGTGCCGAGCCGGGTCCAGACGGGGGCCAGCGAGGTGAAGATCTTCAGGCCGTGGAAGGAGTAGCCGCCCGAACCGTCGGGCCGAGCCTCGCTGGTGGAGCCGAAGAGCACCAGGTCGTTGCCCGCCTCGGAGACGCCGAAGGCGAAGACCTCGCCCGCCGCCGCCTCCTCCAGGACGAAGTCGGTCGAGGCGTCCCCGCGCTCGTGGACGCTCTTGGCCACGCCCACCCACACGTGGTGCATGTTCACCGCGAGCGCCGTCGCCGGGGACGCACCGGCGAGCCGCATCTGCTCGCGGGTCATCTCCTCGAGGCTCAGCCCGGCGCCGCCGAGACGCTCGGGCACCAGCGCAGTGAGGTAGCCGGACTCCTTGAGGTCGGCGAGGTCGTCGTGCGGGAAGGTGTTGTCGGCGTCGTGGCGCGCAGCCCGGGAGCGGATCCGCTCGAGCAGCTCGTCGGTGAGGATCTGGTGGTTCATGACGCGTGTCCCTTCGGTCGGCTCCGGCTGCCCGGCCGCAGCAGCCGCACGTCGAGACTATGCCGGAGCGGCACGCCCCTGCCCGCGCACGTGGGCCCCTGCGCAGGTGTGTGGGCGCCGCGGCCTACGGTTGTCCCCATGAGCCCGACGCCCACCAAGACGAGGCCCGCCTACCGCTGCGCGGAGTGCGGCTGGACGACGGCGAAGTGGGTGGGCCGGTGCGGCGAGTGCCAGGCGTGGGGCACCGTGGAGGAGGCGGGCGCCGCCCCGTCGAGCCTGTCGCGAACCACCTCCGCGCTGGCACCCTCCGCGCCCGCACGCCCCATCCACGAGGTCGACGTCGAGGCCGCTCGGGCCCGCAGCACCGGCGTGGGCGAGCTGGACCGGGTCCTCGGCGGTGGCATCGTGCCGGGCGCCGTCGTCCTGCTCGCCGGTGAGCCCGGCGTCGGGAAGTCGACGCTGCTGCTCGACGTCGCCGCCAAGGCTGCGGCCGTGTCCGCCGACGTGAGCACCCGCGGGTCCGGGCGCCCGGTCCTCTACGTCACCGGCGAGGAGTCGGCGAGCCAGGTCCGGCTGCGGGCGGAGCGGATCGGTGCACTGGACCCGCACCTGCTGCTGGCGGCCGAGACGGACCTGGCCACCCTGCTGGGCCATGTCGACGCCGCGGACCCCTCTCTCCTGGTCGTCGACTCCGTGCAGACCATCGCCGACGGCGCGGTCGACGGCGCCGCGGGCGGTGTGAGCCAGGTGCGTGCGGTCGCCTCGGCCCTGATCCACGTGGCCAAGAACCGCGGGATCCCCGTGCTGCTGGTCGGGCACGTCACCAAGGACGGCTCGATCGCCGGTCCGCGCGTGCTCGAGCACCTCGTGGACGTCGTGTGCCAGTTCGAGGGAGACCGCCACTCGCGCCTGCGCCTGGTGCGTGCGGTGAAGAACCGGTACGGCCCGACGGACGAGGTCGGCTGCTTCGACCTCCACGACGGCGGGATCTCGGGGCTGGCCGACCCCTCGGGGCTCTTCCTGTCGGGAACCCGGCACCCCGTGCCCGGTACCTGCGTGACGGTGTCTCTGGAGGGTCGCCGTCCGATGCCGACGGAGATCCAGGCGCTGGTGGCGCCGTCGACCCTGAGCTCGCCGCGCCGGACCACCTCGGGCGTCGACTCCGCCCGGGTCGCCATGACGATTGCTGTCATGCAGTCGCGGCTGGGGGTCAACGTGGCCGGCTCGGACGTCTACGTCTCCACCGTGGGCGGCGCCCGGGCCGTCGAGCCGGCGGTCGACCTGGCGGTGGCGCTGGCCCTGCTCTCCGCCGCGAGCCAGCGACCCCTCGACCCGCGGATGGTCGCGTTCGGCGAGGTCGGACTCACCGGTGACGTGCGCACGACCGTGGGGGTGCAGCGTCGACTGGCCGAGGCCGCACGGCTCGGGTTCACCCGGGCCCTGGTGCCGTTCCAGGGAGCGGCGGACCTGCAGGCCGTGCCGGGTCTGACGATCCGGCCGGTGGAGAACCTCGGCGACGCCGCCGACGCTGCCGCGCAGGCCGCGGCCACCGGCGCGAAGCAGATGTGACGCGTGCGGGTCGCCGGGCCGCGGTGATGACGAAGGTCCTAGTCGGACGGCCTCCGGTCCGTAGCACGATCGATCTATGGGCGACAGCGGTACCTACAACTCCCCGACCCCCGCGATCGCGCGGGCACGCCGTGCGTTCGAGGCCCGGCTGCAGCGCGCAGGCGCCGACCGCCGCGGGTCCTCGGAAGCGCCTGCGGAGGAATCGCCCTCGTCCTGATGCGCCCGCCGTGACCAGATCGTGACGCCCACCATGTGGGCACCGGACGCGGATCGACCGGCAGAGCCGCACGTCGCACATAGGATGAGCGCCGGGGGCACTCTTGCACCCCGCCGCTGCCCACCGTGAGAGGTCCCGTGCTCGAGCCGCCCGACGAGACCAAGCTGCGCATCATGCTCCAGGCCATCGCTCCCGGCACCGAGCTCCGCGACGGCCTGGAGCGGATCCTGCGTGGGCGCACCGGAGCCATCGTCGTGCTCGGCTACGACGACGTCGTGGAGAGCATGTGCTCTGGCGGCTTCCATCTCGACGTCGACTTCTCCGCGACCCGGCTGCGCGAGCTGGCCAAGATGGACGGTGCCGTCGTCGTCGACTTCACCAACCACCGGATCCGACGGGCCAACGTCCAGCTCCTTCCCGACGCCCGCATCGAGACCTCCGAGTCAGGCATGCGGCACCGCACCGCCGAACGTGCCGCCAAGCAGTCCGGGTACCCGGTGATCTCGGTGAGCCAGTCGATGCGGACCGTCGCCCTCTACGTCGATCACCACCGTCACGTGATCGAGGACTCCGACGTCATCCTCTCCCGGGCGAACCAGGCGCTGGCCACGCTCGAGCGGTACAAGGCCCGCCTCGACGAGGTGTCCGGCACGCTCTCCGCGCTGGAGATCGAGGATCTCGTGACGGTCCGCGACGTCGTCACCGTCATCCAGCGCCTGGAGATGGTCTCGCGGATCTCCGCCGAGGTGGACGGCTACGTCACCGAGCTCGGTACCGACGGCCGGCTGCTCTCGCTCCAGCTCGAGGAGCTGGTCATCGGGCTGGACCCCGACCGCACCCTCGTGGTCCGCGACTACCTCGGCCCCACGGTCCGGCGCGACTCCGCCGAGGTCCTCGACTCGCTCTCGCAGCTCAGCTCCGCCGAGCTGATCGACATGCCGACCATCGCCCGGGCGCTGGGCATCGGTGGCCCGGAGGGCGACGCGCTGGACTCCGCGCTCGCACCCCGCGGGCACCGGGTCCTGGCGAAGATCCCGCGGCTGCCCTCGCCCATCGCGGAGGCCATCGTGGCGCACTGCGGGAGCCTGCAGGTGATGCTCTCGGCGTCCACCGAGGACCTTCAGTCGGTCGAGGGGGTCGGGCCGCACCGGGCCCGGGCGGTCCGCGAGGGACTCTCGCGGCTGGCCGAGTCCTCCATCCTCGAACGCTTCTCCTGACCGCGGGCCTCAGTTCTCGCGCACCCCGGCCTCAGCCCAGCGTGAAGACCTCACGCGCGCCGTCGAGCGCCGCGCCGTCGAGAGACGTCTGCACGCGGTAGGTCCCCGCAGTGGCGGCGCCCTGCCCGGACGGGCAGCCGGCCGCCGATCGTGAGCCCTTCCACGTCAGGGTCGTCTCGGTGGCGTCGCCGGCGTCCAGGAGGAGCTCGCGGACGGTCGGCTCGGCGGCGCAGTCGCCCGAGGACCACACCCGGTCGTCGCCGGAGTGCACGGTCAGGACGAGGGCGGCGCTGCCCGCGTCGACGAGGCAGGCGGCGTCCCCGGCGTTCGTCAGCGTCAGGGCGAAGGTCACCGGCTCTCCGGCGGTGCCCGCCTCGGTCGAGACGGTCGCGTCCATGTCGGCGGGCGTGCACGGTCCGGGGTCCACCGGCCCGGTCTGCTCGTCGGCGGGCGTCGACCCGGCCTCCAGGGTCTCGGCCCCCTGCGCGCTGAGCATCCGCACCAGGGCTCCCACGCCCAGGACCACCCCGACGACGAGCGCGAGCAGGACCAGCAGGGCCAGGATCCGCCGTCGCCAGATCACCGCCCGGCTGGGACGCGGCCTGCGGCCCTGGGCCCGGCCGGCACCGCCGCCGGCCCTCGGCCGGTCGGTCGTGCGTCGCGTCGTGCCCTGAGTCGTCCCCACGGCACGACCGTACGACGACCACGTGCGCCGTCGCGGCACCCACGCCGGGCACACTGTCGGGGTGAGCCCTGCCGACCTGCCGACCGTGCACGCCGCGGTCCTGCGCTGGTACGACGGCGCCGCTCGGGACCTGCCGTGGCGGCGTCCCGACGCCTCGCCGTGGGGCGTGCTTGTCAGCGAGGTGATGCTGCAGCAGACGCCGGTGGCGCGGGTCGAGCCCGCCTGGCGCGCCTGGATGGAGCGCTGGCCGACGCCGGCCGACCTGGCGAGCGCACCTGCGGCGGACGTGCTGCGGGCCTGGGACCGGCTCGGCTACCCGCGCCGGGCGCTGCGGCTGCAGGACTGCGCCCGCACGATCGTCGCCGAGCACGACGGCGCCGTGCCTGTGACCGAGGACGAGCTGCTGACCCTCCCGGGTGTCGGCGCCTACACCGCGGCCGCCGTGGCGGCCTTCGCGCACGGCGCCCGGGCGGTCGTGCTCGACACGAACGTCCGCCGGGTGGTCGGACGTGCCCTGGAGGGCCGGGCGCTCCCGCCGCCGACACTCGGCCGGGCCGAGCAGGAACGCGCCGCCGGCTACGTGCCGGCGGACGCCGCCACCTCGGTGCGATGGAACGTCGGGGTCATGGAGCTCGGCGCCCTGGTGTGCACGGCGCGCTCGCCGCGGTGCGCGGACTGCCCGCTGCGCAGCCGGTGCGCCTGGCTGGCGGCCGGGCGGCCGGCCGACGAGCACGCAGCCCGACGGCGGACCCAGGCCTGGCACGGCACCGACCGGCAGGTCCGTGGCCGGATCATGGCCCACCTGCGCGCGCTTCCCGGCACGCCGTGGGCCACCGGTCGTGACCTGCTGACTGTCGGTGCCGGCGGCGCTGACCCCGCCGCGCTGCCCGACCCCGCGCAGCCGGGCCGGGCGCTGGCCTCCCTCGTGGCTGACGGGCTGGTCGTGGCGGCGGCGTCCGCGGACGCCGACCTCTACCGGCTGCCGTGAACCACTACCCTGCGGACGTGAGCACGCCAGTCCCCGGGGGCGCCGCCGACCGGGCCGCCCGGGCCCTGCGCGTCACGCTCCTCGTCACCGCCGGCGCCTGCCTCGGCCTCGGTGCCATGGGGCTGGCGCTGGCGCTGCTGACGGGCACGGACAGCTCCGCGCTGTGGCCCGGGCTGACGTTGCTCGCGCTGGGGCAGCTGGTCGCCCTGGTGGCCGCCGCCGTCGCCGGCACGGGGCTGCGACGCGTGCTGGCCGGCGCTCCCCCGCGGGAGGTGACGACCCGCGTGCGAGCGCGGCTCGGCCACCTCAGCACGGCGCTGGTGGCCCTGCTCGCGGTGGCGGCGGCCGGCTGGATCCTCGCGCGGCCGTCGGCGGTGGTCGCCGTGCTGGCCTGCGCGCTCGTCAGCGTCCAGCTCGCGGTCGTGCTCCGGCTGCTGCGCCGCTGAACGTCAGAGCTCGAGCAGCATCCGGGAGTTGCCCAGGGTGTTCGGCTTGACCCGCGCCAGGTCCAGGAACTCCGCGACGCCGTCGTCGTGCGAGCGCAGCATCTGGGCGTAGACGTCGGTGCCGACGGGCGTCCCGGCGATCACCTCGAAGCCGTGCCGGCGGAAGAACTCCACCTCGAAGGTCAGGCAGAAGACCCGCTTCAGGCCGAGCCCGCGCGCCCGGCCGACGAGCGTCTCCAGCAGGCGCCGGCCGACCCCCCGGCCGGTCACCGACTCGTCGACGGCGAGCGTGCGGACCTCGGCGATGTCGTCCCACAGCACGTGCAGCGCGCCGCACCCCACCGTCCGGGTCCCGGTCTCGTCGACGACCTCGGCGACGACGAACTCCTGCACGGCCTCGAAGTAGGTGATGAGCTCCTTGTCGATGAGGATCCCGCGCTCGGCGTACGGCTGGACCAGCTCGTAGATCGCCCGCACGTCGGCCGGCCGCGCCTGGCGCACCGCCACGTCGGTGCTGACGCCCGCGGCCTCGTGGTCACTCACGGGCCGATCCTGGCACGTGGTTGCGCGGCATGCGCACGCGTTCCACGACGGCGCGCCCGGTCGCCTCGTCGACGACGAGATCGGTGATGGCGCCGGCGCGCAGCGCCCCGAGCAGCGGCGCGACCTTGGCCGTGCCGGCGGCGACGCACATGCGGCGCGCGACGCGGGCCAGCTCGCGCGGGGTCGGTCCGGTGGCGCGCCGGTTCAGCGCGATGTCGGCCCAGGACCCGTCCTCGCGCAGCAGCACGGTGCACACGTCGCCCACCACGCCGTCCGCGCGCACGCTGTCGAGGTCGGCCGGGTCGAGGTACCCGGCGGCGTACACGTGCGAGGCCAGCGAGCCGCTCAGCGCGCCGGCACCGAAGAGGGCGATGTCGGCCTGCTCCTGCACGGCGAGCACCCGGCGGATGGAGCGCTCGCGCCACATCGCGGCCTTGGTCTCGGGGTAGTCGAAGAAGGCAGGCACCGGGAAGTGGTGCACGCGCGCGTCGAACGCCTCGGCCGCGGCCGTGATGATCGACCCCGCGTACGGGATCCCCGAGGTCACCGGGTTCGCGGCCCCGTTGAGCTGGACGACGGCGCTGCCCGGGGCGCGGCGCGGCGTGAGGTGCTGGACCACGGCCGAGACGGTGGTGCCCCAGGCCATCCCGAGGATGGTGCCCGGCTCGACCCACCCGGAGACCATCCGGCCGGCCACCTGCGCGACCTGGTCGAGGCGCTGGACCTCGCTCGCCCCCTCGCGGACCGGGACCACGTGCGCACGCACCCCGAACAGGTCCTGCAGCGCCCGCGAGATCGTGTCCGAGCCAGCCGTGCGCGGCTGGAGCGAGATGTGGACGAGCCCGGTGTCCCGGGCCTGCTTGATCAGCCGCGACACCGTGGACCGCGAGACGCCGAGCCGCCGGGCGATCGCGTCCATCGTCTCGTCCTGGAGGTAGTACATCGCCGCCGCCACGTACACGGAGTCCTCACGACCGCTCATGCTCACACCTCCGCTGTGCACATCCGTGCAACCCCGTTGCGCGCTTGTGCGTGCGCCGACAGCATAGGACCGGACCTGCGCTCTCGAGGAGGATGCACGTGAGAAGCACCGCACTGACGGAGGAGTCACGCACCTCGGCCCTGGCGGCCATGAGTGACGACGAGGGCGTGGACGTCCTGGTCGTCGGTGGCGGGGTGACCGGCGCCGGTATCGCCCTGGATGCCGCCACCCGCGGCCTGCGCACCGCCGTCGTGGAGATGCAGGACTGGTCCGGCGGCACCTCGTCCCGGTCGAGCAAGCTCGTCCACGGCGGGCTGCGCTACCTCTACCAGCTCGACTTCAAGCTCGTGGCCGAGGCGCTGCGCGAGCGGGGCCGCCTGCTGCGCACCACGGCGCCGCACCTGGTCTCCGCCCAGCCGTTCCTCTGGCCGTTGAAGACGCCGGTCATCGAGCGGGCCTACAGCGCCGTCGGCGTCGGGATGTACGACGCCCTGTCCATCCTCGGCTCCCGCGGCCGCTCGGTGCCCATCCAGAAGCACTACTCCAAGGCCGGCGCCCTGGCGGTGTTCCCGCAGATGAAGCCGGAGAGCCTCGTCGGCGCGATCCGTTACTACGACGCCCGTGTCGACGACGCCCGCCTGGTGCTCGCCCTCGTGCGGACCGCCGTCGGGTACGGCGCCCTCGCCGCCTCGCGCGCCCAGGTCACCGACATGACCAAGGACGTCACCGGCCGGGTGGTCGGCGCGAACGTGGTCGACCTCGAGACGGGCGCCACCCACCAGATCCGGGCCAGGCACGTGATCAACGCGACGGGCGTCTGGACCGAGCAGACCGAGGCGCTGGGCTCCGCCGGCGGCGGGCTCGAGGTGCTGGCCTCCAAGGGCGTGCACATCGTGGTCCCGCGCGAGCGGATCAACGGCGAGACCGGGCTGTTCCTGCGCACCGAGAAGTCGGTCCTCTTCGTCATCCCGTGGGACCGGTACTGGATCATCGGCACCACCGACACCCCGTGGCACGAGGCGCGCCAGCACCCCGTCGCCACCAGGGAGGACGTCGACTACATCCTCCAGCACGCCAACGCCGTGCTCGAGCCCGCCATCACCCGCGACGACATCATCGGGGTCTACGCCGGCCTGCGCCCGCTCCTGCAGCCGGGCACGAAGGACGACGGCGGATCCTCCACCAAGGTCTCGCGCGAGCACACGGTCACCGAGGCGGCCCCGGGGCTGACGGTCATCGCCGGCGGCAAGCTGACGACCTACCGGCAGATGGCCGAGGACGCCGTCGACTTCGCGCTCGGCGCCCGCGCGAAGGACCGCCCCTCGATCACGGCGCGCACGCCGCTCGTCGGCGCCGAGGGCTTCACCGCCGCGAGGCGCCGCCGGGAGGACATCGCGGTGCGCCGCGGCTGGACCGCCGAGCGTGTGGACCACCTCCTCGGCCGCTACGGCTCGGAGATCACCACCATCCTGGAGATGATCGACGCCGATCCCGCGCTGGGAAGGGTCCTGGAGGGCGCCGACGCGTACCTGGCCGCCGAGGTGACCTTCGCCGTCACGCACGAGGGCGCCGCGCACCTCGAGGACATCCTGCTGCACCGGATCCGCCTGAGCTACGAGACCCGCGACCGCGGGCTCTCCGCGCTCGAGGAGATCGCGGCCGTCGCGGCGCCGATCCTCGGCTGGGACGAGGCCCGGACCGCAGAGGAGATCGCCGCGTACCGGCGCCTGGCCGAGGCGGAGATCGCCGCGGAGCACGAGCGGGACGACCCCGCCGCCGAGGCAGCCCGGCTGCGGGCCGCCGACCTGGTGCCGGTGCGTGACCTCGGGCCGATCGACCCTGCCGACTGACCCGGGCCGACCCGGGACGGACCCGGCCGCCCACCGCGGCCGACACCCCCTGTCCACCCGCTGCCCCGTCCGGGGCGGCCCGAGAGCACGACACGCACGAGCACCCGAATCCGAACTACGAGTCCTCCATGACGAGGATCATCAGCCCCGTCGCCCTCCCCGGGCGGCTGGACCGCCCACGCGCCTCGCGGCGCCCGACTGGCCCACACCGACGTGGGGCCAGAAAGTGAGTACACAGTGGAAGAACTGTCGATGATGCAGATCTTCGTCTCGGAGGTCGCCGGAACGGCGATGCTGACCCTGCTGGGTTGTGGCGTCGTCGCCAACGTGATCCTCCCCAAGACCAAGGGCTTCAACTCCGGCTGGGTCGTCATCACCTTCGGCTGGGGCCTTGCCGTCTTCGCCGGTGTCTACATCGCCTTCGCCTCCGGCGCGCACATCAACCCTGCGGTGACCTTCGGTCTGCTGGCCAACGGCTCCGACATGGTCGCCGCCACGGACACGCACGCCGCGGTCCCCGGGACGCTCGGCAACGTCCTGGTCTACCTCGCCGGCGAGATGATCGGCGCCTTCCTCGGTGCCGTCGTCGTCTATCTGACGTACAAGAAGCACTTCGACGAGGACGCCCCCGGCGCCACCAAGCTGGCCGTCTTCTCCACCGGCCCCGAGCTGCGCAGCTACGGCTGGAACTTCCTCACCGAGGTCGTCGGCACCTTCGTCCTGGTCTTCGTCATCATCCACTTCGGCAAGTCGCCCTCCGGGCTCGGACCGCTCGCCGTCGCCCTGCTGGTGGTCGGTATCGGCATGAGCCTCGGTGGCCCGACCGGGTACGCCATCAACCCGGCCCGTGACCTCGGCCCCCGCATCGCGCACGCCGTCCTGCCGATCAGGGGCAAGGGCAGCAGCGACTGGGGCTACTCCTGGGTCCCCGTCGCCGGCCCGATCGTCGGTGGCGTCCTCGCCGGGGTCGCCGGTCTGGCGATGCCCACCCTGTAGCCCCTCCCCCTTCCCTCCAGGGCAACCTCCCGGTGCCCTGACCACGATGATGTGAAAGGAACACCATGGCTGACGAGAAGAAGTACGTCCTCGCCATCGACCAGGGCACCACGAGCTCCCGCGCGATCGTCTTCGACCACTCCGGTCAGATCGTCGAGACCGGGCAGATGGAGCACGAGCAGATCTTCCCCAAGGCGGGCTGGGTCGAGCACGACCCGAAGGAGATCTGGAAGAACGTGCGCGAGGTGGTCAGTCTCGCCCTGAGCCGGGCGAACCTGACCCACAGGGACATCGCCGCGGTCGGGATCACCAACCAGCGCGAGACCACCGTCGTGTGGGACAAGAACACCGGTGAGCCGGTCTACAACGCGATCGTCTGGCAGGACACCCGCACCGCGAAGATCGTCGACGAGCTCGGCGGCTCCGAGGGGCAGGACAAGTACAAGGACAAGGTCGGCCTGCCGCTCGCGACCTACTTCTCCGGGCCCAAGGTGAAGTGGATCCTCGACAACGTCGACGGCGCCCGCGAGAAGGCCGAGGCCGGCGACCTCATCTTCGGCAACACCGACAGCTGGGTCGTGTGGAACATGACGGGCGGCAAGGACGGCGGCGTGCACGTCACCGACGTCACCAACGCCTCGCGCACCATGCTGATGAACCTCGACACCCTCACCTGGAACGAGGACATCGCAGGCGACATGGGCATCCCGGTGTCGATGCTGCCCGAGATCCGGTCCTCCTCCGAGGTCTACGGCGAAGGCCGCGAGGGCGGGTTCGTCCCGGGCGTGCCGATCGCCGGCATCCTCGGCGACCAGCAGGCCGCGACCTTCGGCCAGGCCTGCTTCGAGGTCGGCATGGCCAAGAACACCTACGGCACCGGCAACTTCGTGCTCATCAACACCGGCACCGAGCCGGTCCCGTCGAAGAACGGCCTGCTGACCACCGTGGCGTACAAGATCGGCGACGCCGACGCCGTCTACGCGCTCGAGGGCTCCATCGCCGTCACCGGCTCGCTCGTGCAGTGGCTGCGGGACAACCTCGGGATCATCAAGGACGCCCCGGAGATCGAGAAGCTGGCCGAGACGGTCGACGACAACGGCGGGGCGTACTTCGTGCCGGCGTTCTCCGGCCTGTTCGCGCCGTACTGGAAGTCCGACGCCCGCGGCGCACTCGTGGGCCTGACCCGCTACGTCAACAAGGGTCACATCGCCCGCGCGGTGCTCGAGGCCACGGCCTTCCAGACCCGCGAGGTCGTCGACGCGATGAACGCCGACTCCGGCGTCGACCTGACCGAGCTGAAGGTCGACGGCGGCATGGTCGCCAACGAGCTGCTCATGCAGTTCCAGGCGGACATCCTCGGCGTGCCGGTGGTGCGGCCCAAGGTCGCCGAGACCACGGCGCTGGGCGCCGCCTACGCGGCCGGCATCGCCGTCGGGTTCTGGTCCGGCGAGCAGGACGTGATCGACAACTGGGCCGAGGACAAGCGCTGGGAGCCGCAGCTGGACGAGGCCGAGCGCGAGCGCACCTACCGCCTGTGGAAGAAGGCCGTCACGAAGACCTTCGACTGGGTCGACGACGACGTGCAGTGACCGCCTGACGCTCCTGACGGGTCCTCTCCGCACGCGGGGAGGACCCGTCCGTGTGCCGGGCGGCACTGACCCGTCGGTGTCCCGGGCGGCACTCACGGGTCCTCTCCGCTCGCGGGGAGGACCCGCCGGTGTCCCCCGGGTGGCCACCGGGCCGGCCCCGAACCCCGACGCCCGTCCCCGTCACCTCGGTCGCCCCACGCCACCGATGGCGGTGAGGATTCGGTGCACCAGGTGCACCGAATCCTCCCCAGAGATCCCGCTCCCGGTGGGGCGGTGACGGCGGATCGGCCAGACTGGGGGCATGAGCACTCCCGAGCAGATCACCGACCCGCTGTGCTACCACGGAGAGGGCCCGGTGTGGTCCGAGTCCTGGGGCGGGCTGCGCTGGGTCGACATGCTCGCCGGCGACCTGATGACCCTGCGCGGCGACGGCACCGTCGACAGGCTCCACGTCGGCGACGTCGCCGCCTTCGTGCGCCCACGGACGGCCGGCGGGTACGTCGTCGGGCTCGAGCGCGGCATCGCGCTCGCGGACGGCCCCGACGAGCTCCCGGTGCCGCAGCCGGAGCTCTGGTCCGACACCGGCATCCGCTTGAACGAGGGCGGCTGCGACCCCGACGGCAACCTCTACGCCGGCGGCATGCCCTACGTGAAGACGCCGGGCGCCGCGCAGCTCTACCGGATCACGCCGGCGGGCGAGGTGGCGGTGGTCCTGCCGGAGGTGACGACCTCCAACGGCATCGACTTCTCCCCCGACGGCACACGGGCGTACTACAACGACACCCAGACCGGCGGCACCGACGTCTTCGACGTGGTCGACGGCGAGCTGACGAACCGCCGCCTGTTCCACTCCGCCGACGACGGCCGGGCCGACGGGCTGTGCGTCGACGCGGGCGGGAACGTCTGGGTCGCGCTGAACCGGGTCGGCCGCGTGCGCCTGTACTCGCCGACGGCGGAGATCCTCACCGAGATCTCGTTCCCGGTGCACCTGACCACGGCGTGCACGCTCGGGGGCGCGGACGGACGCGACCTGTTCGTGACCACCTCGCGGGAGAAGCTCGAGGACCCGGAGCCGGAGGCCGGTGCGGTGTTCCGGGTCCGGGTCGACGTACCTGGGCGGCCGGTGCTGCCCTACGCCGGCTGACCCGGCAAGGGGCCGGGCTGCGGGAGGCCAGTAACGTCGCCGCACGCTCGACGTCGTCGTCGTCGGCTGATCGCACGGGGCCTATCCTGGTCGGGGCCCGCACCGGGTCGGAGGCGGTCGGAAGGACGTGGCATGACCCTGGGCGTGGACGACTCGGACGACACCGAGCACGGCGCGCAGGAGGGTCTGTTCGACCTGCCGCCGGGCTCGCGTCACGCGGCTGCGCGAGTCGTGCTGCTCACCGGCCCCTCGGGCTCGGGCAAGACCTCGCTCACCCGCCGGATGGGCCTGCCGGTCGTCTCGCTGGACGACTTCTACCTCGACGGCGACCACCCGGACCTGCCGCGCCGCTACGGCGTCGTGGACTGGGACTCGCCGCGTACCTGGGACCGCACGGCCGCGATGTCCGCGCTGCTCGAGCTGAGCCGGACCGGGAGTGCCGAGCTGCCCGTCTACGACATCCCCACCAACGCGCGCACCGGCACCACCAGCCTGTCGCTCGACGGCTTCCCCATCTTCATCGCCGAGGGCATCTTCGCCGCCGAGATCGTCGAGGCGTGCCGCGAGGAGGACATCCTCGCCGACGCGCTGTGCATCTTCCGGCCCCGCGCGCAGACGTTCTGGTTCCGACTCATGCGTGACCTGGGCGAGGCACGCAAGCCGCCGATGACCCTCGTGTGGCGCGGGCTGAACCTGGCGCGCAACGAGCCGGCCATGATTCGCGACCTGCAGGCCAAGGGCTGCCGCAAGGTCCGCGTCGACGAGGCCGAGCGCGACATCCGCACGCTGCTGCTGACGGCGAGATGACCTCGACCGACATGGTACCGAGTCGGTACCATGTTGACATGGCGCTGAACCTGCGGTTGTCCGAGGCCCAGGACCGGGCACTGACAGAGCTCGCTCGGAGCCAGGGCGTGAGCAAGAACGAAGCCGCTTTGCGTGCTATCGAGGACGCCTGGGCGCGGCGTGGGCACGAGGACCAGGTGCGCGACCTGACGCGCGGCGCCGTCGAGCGCTATCGGCCACTTCTGGACCGCCTCGCCCAGTGATCAGCTACCTCGACCTGGAGGACCTGCTGGTCCTGTGCGAGGAGCTCGGCAACCTTCAGGTGCGCGACCTCGGCCTCCTTGACTCTGCCGCGCACCGCCCTGCCAGCAGCCTCTTCGGTGCCGATGCCTACCCCGACATCCACACCAAGGCGGCCGTCCTCCTCGAGTCGATCGTCCGCAACCACCCGCTCGTCGACGGCAAAAAGCGGCTGGGCTGGGTGGCGGCCGTCGTTCTCTACGGACTCAACGGCCTCGTTCTCGACGCTCCGGAGGACCCGGCCTATGCGCTGGTGATCTCCGTAGCCGAGGGAAGCGCCTCCTACGACGACGTCGCCCGAACGCTCGCCGGCTGGACGTTCGCGCGGTAGGTCACGTCCCGGCCACGATCGGGCTACGACTCTGCAACACCGGCTCCAGCCGCCGCCGGACGGCCTACGTTCCAGGCATGAGAGCCGTGCGCCGGGTCCTGGGTCTGCTGCTGATGGTCGTGCTGCTCGCGTCGTGCACCGGGCAGGGCGGTGCGGACAGCGGCGGCGCGGAGGGCGCCGGGGACGCCGGGGCAGGGGCAGGGGCCGAGGTGGAGCAGGCCGCGGCAGACTCCGACGTGGGCGGTGACCGGCAGGTGATCACCACCGCGTCGGCCACCGTCCTGGTCGACAGCCCCACGACGGCGGCCGACGAGCTGGTGCGGCTGGCGGAGACCGCCGGCGGCCGGGTCGACCAGCGCACCGAGCGCGCCGCGGACGCCGACGGCTCCGGCTCGCTGCCCTCCGCCTGGCTCGTCGTCCGGGTCCCGGCCGACTCGCTCACGGGCCTGCTGGACGACCTCGAGGGCCTCGGCGAGGTTCGTGACCTCTCCCAGGAGTCCGAGGACGTCACCCGCGCGGCACGCGACCTCGACGCCCGCATCACCGCGCTGCAGACGTCGGTGGACCGGCTGCTGGGCATCATGGCCGAGGCCGACGACAGCGCGGCTCTCATCGCCGCCGAGACCGCCATCAGCGAGCGGCAGTCCGAGCTGGAGTCGCTGCAGTCCGAGCGGGACTACCTCGCCGACCAGGTGGCGATGTCGACCCTGCGCGTCGACCTCGTCGCCCCGACGGACGCGCGCATCGAGGCGGAGGGCTTCCTCGGCGGCCTGGAGACCGGCTGGAACTCCCTGGTCGCCGCGGCCGGCAGCATCCTCGTCGTCACCGGTGTGCTGCTGCCCTGGCTGGTCGTGCTGGGTGTCCCGCTCGCGGTCGTGCTCTGGCTCCGCCGTCGTGGCCGCGCCGGCGCCCCGACCGCGACCCCGGTCGTCGAGGAGCAGTAGCGGTGGCCACGGCCGGGTCGTGGCTCTCACGCCGGTGCCGGGGCTGGCTGCAGCCAGATCACCCGACCGCTGCGGGAGCTGGCGCAGACCCTCAGCCTGGAGCCAGTCGTTCAACGGTGCCCCGCCACCGGTGCGGCGGCGCGACTCAGCGGCGCTTGACCAGCGGGAACGTGATCGTCTCCCGGATGCCGTGCCCGGTGAGGGCCATGAGCAGGCGGTCGATCCCCATGCCCATGCCGCCGGCCGGGGGCATGCCCTGCTCCATCGCCTCGAGGAAGTCCTCGTCGAGCACCATGGCCTCCGGGTCACCGGCCGCCGCCGCGAGCGCCTGCTCGGCGAACCGCTCGCGCTGGACCACGGGGTCGACCAGCTCGGAGTAGGCGGTGGCGAGCTCGAAGCCCCGCACGTAGAGGTCCCACTTCTCCGCCACCCCGGGCCTGCTGCGGTGCGCTCGGGTCAGCGGGGAGGTGTCCACCGGGTAGTCGCGCACGAAGGTGGGGGCGTAGAGGTGGTCGCCGACCAGGTGCTCCCAGATCTCCTCGACGACCTTGCCGTGGGTGTAGTGCGGCGCCATCTCGAGCCCGAGCCGTGCGGCGTGGTCGAGCAGGGTGGCCATCGGCGTCGCCGGGGTGATCTCCTCGCGCAGCGCCTCGGAGAGCGAGTCGAACAGCGAGAGCTCCGCCCACAGGCCGCCCAGGTCGTACTCGGTGCCGTCGTCGAGGGTGACGGTCGTCGAGCCGAACGCGTCCGTCGCGGCGCGCTGGATCAGCTCGCGGGTGAGCGTCGCCATCGTGTCGTAGGAGCCGTAGGCCTCGTAGGCCTCCAGCATCGAGAACTCGGGCGAGTGCGTGGAGTCGGCGCCCTCGTTGCGGAAGTTCCGGTTGATCTCGAAGACCTTCTCGATGCCCCCGACCACGGCCCGCTTGAGGAAGAGCTCGGGGGCGATGCGCATGTACAGGTCGATGTCGTAGGCGTTCATGTGGGTCACGAACGGCCGCGCGGCGGCGCCCCCGGGCTGGACCTGCAGCATCGGGGTCTCGATCTCGACGAACTCGCGCTCGTCGAGGGAGCGGCGCAGGGACCGCACGACCGCGGCGCGCGTGCGCACCATGTCCCGGGCGGCGGGGCGCATGATCAGGTCGAGGTGGCGACGGCGGACGCGGCCCTCCTCGGAGAGGGCGACCTGCTCGCCGGCCTCGTTCTCGTACGTCTTCGGCAGCGGACGCAGCGCCTTGGCGGCGAGCTGCCAGGAGTCGGCGAAGATGCTCAGCTCGCCGCGGCGCGAGGCGATGACGCGGCCGCGGACGAAGAGGTGGTCGCCGAGGTCGACGTCGGTCTTGAAGGCGGCGAGGGACTCGTCCCCCACCTCGGCCTTGCTGAGCATGGCCTGCAGCTGGTTGCCGGCCCCGTCCTGGAGGGTGGCGAAGCAGAGCTTGCCGGTGTTGCGCAGGTACATCACGCGGCCGGCGAGGCCGACGACGACGTCGGTCTCCTCACCGGCCTCGAGGCCGGAGTGCTCGGCGCGGACCGCGGCGACCGTGCTCGTGATCGGCAGGGTGACGGGGTACGGGTCGATCCCGGCGTCGAGGAGGCGACGGCGCTTCTCGGCGCGCACGCGCACCTGCTCCGGGGCGCCGTGGCCCGCCTCGTCCTCGTCGTGCTCGACGGTCACTGTCACGTCCTGGTCGGTGCTCTGCTCGGTCACCGCACAAGGGTAGCCGGGCGGCCGGGGACAGCCGCGCCCGGACATGCGCCGCTCGACGCGCCCGACCACGGCTGGATGTCCCCGGCCGTGCTCCCGCGGCACTCGCGATGTCCGCATCCTCCCGAGGTCCCCATCCGCATCTGCGGAACTCGGCACAGGACTCGGACGTCACCGGTGCCGCGAGCACCAACAGAGCCGAGACGGACGACGACGGCGACCGGAGTCGCCGGGTGGGCATCAGGCGCCGGGCTCGGGCTCGGCTCCGGACTCCAGGCCGGCGCGGTAGCTCGCGGTGGTGATACCGCTCGGCTCCACGTGGCGGGCCTCGCCGGCGTCGACGTCGGGAACCTGCCCGGGCTCGACGCCGACGTCGACGATCTTGTTGTGCTCGTCGACGAAGACCACGTGCGGGGTGTAGCTGCGGGCGTCGGCGTCGTCGAGCTGGCCGTAGGCGATGAGGATGACGAGGTCGCCGGCGTGCACGAGGTGCGCGGCGGCGCCGTTGATGCACAGGATCCCGCTGCCCCGCTCCCCCGGGATCACGTAGGTGGTCAGCCGCGCCCCGTTGGTCACGTCGACGACGTCCACCTGCTGGCCGGGCAGGAGGTCCGCGGCGTCGAGGAGATCGGCGTCGACCGTGATCGAGCCGACGTAGTGCAGGTCCGCCGCGGTGATCGTCGCCCGGTGGATCTTGGCGATCATCATCGGGCGCAGCAACGAGCGGGGAGAACGGTCGGTCACGGTCGCGGTCCTTGCAGGTCGACGGTCATGTTGTCGATGAGCCGGGTGGGCCCCACGCGGGCAGCCACGGCGAGCAGCCCCGGCCCCGAGTCGCCCTCCGCGAGCGGGAGGAACGTGCCGGGGTCGACCAGAGCAACGTAGTCGACGTCCACGCCCTCGGCCGAGCCGAGCACCTCGGTGGCGGCCGCCAGCACCCCGTCGACCCCGGCCCCGGCAGCCGCGGCGTCCTGACCCGCCCGCAGGGCGCGCACGAGCGACAGCGCCCGGGTCCGATTGGTCGCCGAGAGGTAGGTGTTGCGGCTCGACATGGCCAGGCCGTCGTCGTCACGCCTGATCGGGACGGCGACGATCTCGACGCCGAGATCGAGGTCACGCACCATCGTGCGCACCAGCGCGAGCTGCTGGGCGTCCTTCTGCCCGAAGACCGCCAGGTCCGGCCGGACGAGGTTGAGCACCTTGGCCACGACCTGGAGAACCCCGGCGAAGTGCGTCGGCCGGGTGCGCCCCTCCAGGACGGTGGCCACCGGCCCGGGGTCGACGCGGACCAGCGGCTGCGAGGGGTAGACCTCAGCGTCGTCGGGCGCGAAGACGACGTCGACGCCCTCGCCCGCGAGCAGGGCGAGGTCGGAGTCGAGGTCGCGCGGGTAGGCGTCGAGGTCCTCGCCCGGCCCGAACTGGAGCGGGTTGACGTAGACGGAGACCACCACGTGGTCCGCCCGGGCGCGCGCCTCGCGGACGAGCGCCAGGTGACCGTCGTGGAGGGCGCCCATGGTCATCACCAGGCCACGGGTGCCCGGCAGGACCGCGAGCGCGGCGGCTAGCTCGGTGCGGGTGCGGACCACCACGGGCTCCAGCGGCGTCACCTCCGCCGTGGCGCGGACGCCGGTCCGGGCGGCCGTACCGGCAGCCGGACCGTTCGCGGCCGTGCCGTGGGTCCCGGCGGCGCCGTGGCCGGTCGCGGCCGGGACGGGGGCCAGCGCGTCGAGCAGCTCGGCGGCGGTCGCGGCGCCGATCCGTTCGTTGGCGAGCGCCCGCACGGTGGTGGCGCGGGCGAGGTGCCGGTAGGTCTCGGCGACGTCCCCGAGGTCTTCACCGGCGAGCGCGGTCAGGGCGTCCAGGTGCGCGCGGACGGTCCCGACGTCGCCACGTACGACCGGTCCGGTCAGGCCGTGCTCCCCTCCTCGGAGGGCGCCGTCGAGGGCGGCGCTGAGCAGCGGGGTGAGCAGCGCGCCGGGCTCGTCGATGCCGGCGGCGGCCAGAGCGCGCTCGGCCTGGGCGACGAGGGTGACGAGGTGGTTGGCGCCGTGGGCGAGGGCGGCGTGGTAGGTCGGGCGCTCGGCCTCGTCGAGCACCACGGGCTCGCCGCCGATCTCGACCACGAGGGCCTGGGCGATCGGCAGCACGGGCGCCGCGGCGGTGACCGCGAACGGGCAGCCGGTCAGCCGTGCGAGATCCAGGCTCGTGCCGGTGAAGGTCATGGCGGGATGGATCGCCAGCGTGATCGCACCTGCCGCCCGGGCTGGTGCCAGCACCTCGGTGCCGTACCGGCCCGAGGTGTGCACCACGAGCTGGCCGGGCTGCCAGCGGCCGAGCTCGGCGAGCCCGGAGGTCAGCTCGCCGAGCACGTCGTCCGGGACGGTCAGCAGCACCAGCTCGGCGCGCTCGACGACGTCCTCGACCGGCAGCACGGGCACTCCGGGAAGGAGGGCCTCGACCCGGTCCCGACTCTCCGCCGAGACGGCGCTGGCGCCGACGACCGAGTGGCCGACGCTGCGCAGGGCGCTGGCGAGGACGGCACCGACGCGGCCGGCGCCGACCACCCCGAGACCGAGACGCCCGGGACGGGCCGGCGGACGGGCTGGGTGGGGTGCGGTGCTCACCGGGCCATCATCCCAGGGACGGGGCGAGCCCCGCCCCGGCGGACCGTCAGCCGGGGCGCACCGGGCCGACCCCACCCTTGTCGCCGTCGTCCCCGGTCTGACCGCCGGGACCGTCGGGACCATCCGGAGCGTCCGGGATCCTGGCGGCGTCAGCGACGCCGCTCTCGGCAAGGTCGACGGGACCGTCGGGGTCGCCGGAGCTGCCGGGGGCGCGAGGGGCGCCGGGGTCGCCGGGACCAGCAGGAGTGCCCGCGACGCCGTGGGGACCGCCAGGTGCGCTGCTCTCGCCCGGGGCTCCGGGGTCGCCGGGACCCGTCGCCGTCGGCACGGCGACACGCCTCATCCACTCCTCTGGACCCTCCGACGCACGGGCCGTGCGGGCGCGGCCGGCCTGCTCGCGCAGGATCTCCAGCGTGAGCATCTCGTCGAGGTGGTAGGCGACCGGAACGATCGGCCCAGGAACCGAGTGGGCGTGCAGGTCGGCCAGGCCGCGCCACCGCTCGAGCGGCCCCTGCGTGAGCGCCAGGGACTGGGTGCGCTCGTGCGGGACGATGACCAGGGCACGTCCGAACCGGCCGCTGCGCATCAGCAGGGCGGTGTCGGTGATGCGTAGCGCGTTCCGTCGCCAGGTGAGCGGGTCGAGCAGACGGGCCCGGCGCGGGCTGGTGTGGAAACCCGCGCCCTCGCCCGACCCCTCCAGCGCAGCGTCGAGAACGGCGCGAGCGTCCTCCACGCCGAGGTCGGGCAGCACGAGCCACAGCGCGTTGAGCGCCTCACCTCTGGGTCCGACGGGCAGCAGCACCGTCTCGACCGTCCGCTGGCCCGTTGGGTCCGCGGCGCCGTAGCCGGCCACGTTGACCTCGACGCGCCACCAGCCGTACCGGCGCCACAGGAGTGCCTGGGTGAGCTTGACGGCCTGGACCCGGCCCGGGGGAAGGGTCTGCGTGCGGGTCTCGAGCAGGCCGTGACGCAGGCGGATGCCGTCGGGCGAGAGCGCCGCACGGAAGCCGAACTCGCCGGCGAACCTGCCCCACAGGTACCCGCCCCAACCGAGCATGGCCGGCAGTGCACCGAAGAACGGAGCCATGCTGCCGCTCAGCACCGCCGCCACCACCAGGCCGGCGATCACGAGCAGGAAGACGACGAGGCCGCCGGAGAGCAGCAGCGAGCCGACGATCCGGCCCGGCGGCACCTGGAGAACCTCACGCTCCGGGGCGGCCGCGACCTGGCGGGCGGTCCCTTCGCCGCCCGCGCCCTCGCGGGTGGGGCCCGGCACGTCGACGCCTGCCGCGCGGGCCATGACCTCGTTGCGGACGTCCTGGGCCTCGGACTCCTTGAGGTAGCCGATGATGACGTTCGACTCGCTGCCGCCGGCCGTCTCGACCCGCACCTGGGCCAGGCCGAACAGCCTGCCGAGCAGGGGCTGGACGACGTCGACGGCCTGGACCCGCACGAGGCGGGCGTGGCGTTCCTGCCGGAAAAGGATGCCGGTGTGCAGGTCGACCGACTCGGCCGTGATCGCGAAGCGCATGCGTCGCCAGGCGAGCATCGAGTACAGGCCGGCCGCCAGCGCGACGACGAGCAGCACCCCGGCCGCCGCCAGGATCGCGATCGTGCGGTACCGGGTGACGGTCTCCCAGAGCTCGTCGGGAAGGTCGGTGAGCTGGTCGCTCAGCTGCCAGGCGAAGAACGCCAGCACGGCGACGACGACCTTCCACGCGTTGAGGATCGGGGTGATCTTGTGGACGCGGCGCCAGGTGACGTCGACAGGCGGGCTCTCCGCGCCGGCCGCGGTGACGTCGACAGGCGGGTTCTCCGCGTCTGCCGCGGGGGTGACGTCGACCGGTCCGGCAGCCGGCTCGGGCAGGTCGCCGAGCCCCGGCCCGCCGGCCGAGGACGCGGGACGGTCGCTGCTCACAGCCCGGCCAGCCTCGCCTCGCCACGGGCAGTGAGCCGGTCCCGCAGCCGCGCGGCCTCGGTCGGCGGCAGGCCGGGAATCGTCGCGTCGGTCTGCGCGGCCGCCGTGTGCAGCCGCACCTGGGCGACGCCGAAGCGGCGGTCGAGGGGGCCCGCGTTGACGTCGACGAACTGCATGCGGCCGTAAGGCACCACGGTCAGGGAGCGGAAGAGGATGCCGGTCCGGATCAGCAGGTCGTCGTCCGCCTCGGCGTAGCCGATCGCACGGACCTGCCGCGGGATGAGCCACAGGAGCCATGCCAGAACCGCGACCACGACGACGGGGGCCACCCACACCCACCCGCCGAAGATGACGCCGAGGGCGACGGTACCGAGCACGGGTACCGCGAACGACACCAGCAGGACGACGAGCCGTGCGGTGATCAGTCCCGCCGAGACAGGTGTGAACGTCACGCCGACCGGCTCGAAAGGACTCCTCGCGGACGGTGCACCGGGCTCGGCGGCCTCCGGCGCCGTGCCCCGCGGGGCCGCGCCCGACTGCTCGAGGGGAGCGCTGCTCATCGGTGTCTCCTCAGGTGGTTGCACGGTCCTAGCCTGGCAGATCCTGTCGTCAGGCCCATCCACCGGAGGTCGGAGCCCTGTCCGTCGCCCGGCCGACGCCACAGCCTGGCTCACCGCGGCCGAGGCAGCCGCGCTGCCGATGTCGCCCCGCTTCGCCGGACGACGTCGTCGCCGGTCGCCTGGCCGCCGACGTCGCAGCTCGTCCTGCCGTCCGAGCTGCACTGCCGGGCGCCGCCCCAGCGCCCCGGGCTCAGGCTGCGCTGGGCGAGTGGCCGGAGCGTCCGGGTGTCTCGTCGTCGTCCTCGGGCGGCACGCGGCACCACCACTCGACGAGCAGCGCGACCCCGACCAGCACCACGCAGGCGACCAGCGACAGACCGGCTGCCCAGGCCTGGTCGCGCGGCAGCGGAGCCGCGAGGTTCTCGAGGGCGAGGACCAGCTGCGCACCGAAGTAGCCGACCAGCACGGCCCCGACCAGCGCGCTCGCCTTGGCCAGCACGACCACCCTGGCTGCCCCGATCGGCGTCATCGACGTCGGGTCGCGGCGCACCAGCCTGCGGACGTTGCGCCCCAGCCAGAGGAGCACGACCGAGAGGGCGGCGGGGCCGAGCGCGGTGCTCATCGGCACCGGCACCGGCAGGTAGCCGCGCCCGTCGAGCCCGGAGAGCACGAGGTAGGAGACCAGTCCGCCACCGATCGCCAGCAGGAGAAGCACCTGCCAGGAGGTCCGTTGCATCAACGACCACCGTGCGGCTCGGCCGCGTCCGACGACTCTGCGGGTGCCGAGCTTGGGGCCGCCGAAGGCGCTGCCTCTGCGGGAACCTCCTCCGGGGTCGCCACCTCCGACGGCGCCGCAGCCGAGGACCGAACCTTGGCGGGCACCGTCTCCCTGAGCGCTGCCGCAGCCCCTCTGGCCGGCAGCTCGCCGGGGACCCATTCCAGGCTTCCCCGGTCGGCCGCCCGGTCGGCGAGCTCGGCGACCGGGCCGCCGTCCGGTCCCGGGAGGACGGCGCCGGGGTCGGCCGCGGCCCACGGGGCGAGGACGAACGCACGCTCGTGGGCGCGCGGGTGCGGCAGCGTCAGGACGGGGTCGGTGGAGCGGAGGTCGTCCACGGCGATGATGTCGATGTCGAGCGTGCGCGCGCCCCACCGTTCCTCCCGGCGACGCCCGTGCTCGTCCTCGAGACGGTGGGCGAGGTCGAGAAGCTCCAGCGGCGCGAGGGTGGTCGTGGCGAGCACGACGGCGTTGAGGTAGTCCGGCTGGGCGTCCTGCCCGGGCGCGAGCACCGGAGCGGTACGGGCCACCGGTGACACGGCGGTGACCTCGAGCCCGTCGGCGGCCGAGAGCGACTCGACGGCGGCGTGCAGGGTCGCCGCCGGATCACCGATGTTGGCCCCGAGCGCGAGCACCACGTGGGCCGGCCGGTGCGGTCGCCGCTCCAGCGCCTCGGCGGGCTCCGCGCCACTGCCGCCACCGCCGTCGAACGACGAGGTTGCTGAAGTGGTTGCTATAGCGACCACTTCAGCAACCTCGTCGGTCCTGGCCCGGTCAGCGGCAACTTCGTGGGTCCCGGACTGGTCGGCGGTCTGGTGCGCGATGTGCGCACCAGCCTCGTGCGCGATGTGCGAACCGGCCTCGTGCGCGTACCGCCGGATCGACAGCTGGACGTCGTCGAACGGCACGGTCAGCGGCGCCTGCGGCTTGTGCACCGTCACGTCCACCGCGTGGACGCCGGGCCGCGCCAGCACCGCGTCCGCGATGCGGGCGGCGAGGGTCTCCACCAGGTCGACCGGCTCGCCGCCGAGGATCGCGACGACGTCCTCCGCGACGTCGGCGTAGCTCACGGTGGCGGCGAGGTCGTCGGTGCCGCCGGCGGCGCGGGTGTCGAGGTGCAGCACGACGTCGGCCCCGAAGGTCTGCCCCTCCGCGCGCTCGTGCGCGAAGACCCCGTGGTGGCCCGTGGCGCTCAGGCCGAGCACGCGGATCTGGTCGAGCTCGCGCCCGTCCGCGTCGCGGATCACCGGTGCCCCTGCCAGGCGGCGGCCACCCGGACGGCGTCGACCGAAGCCGCGACCTCGTGCACCCGGACCGCCCAGGCGCCGGCGGCGGCCGAGAGGGCACTGATCGCCGAGGTGGCGTTGTCGCGGGCGAGCGGCTGGTCCGCGAGCGCCGGCGGGACGACGGCGGAGAGGAACCGCTTGCGCGAAGCCCCCACGAGCACCGGGTGGCCGAGCTCGGCGAGCGCGTCGAGGTGAGCGAGGAGCAGCCAGTTGTGCGGGGCCTTCTTCGCGAACCCGAGCCCCGGGTCGACGACGATCTGCTCGGGGCGCACGCCGGCGCGGCGGGCGCCGGCGACCCGCTGCTCGAGCTCGGCGCACACCTCGCCGACGACGTCGTCGTAGGTCGCCAGCGAGTCCATCGTCTCGGGCGACCCGCGCCAGTGCTGGATCACGTACACCAGGCCGGTGCGGGCCAGGGTCGGGGCCATCTCCGGGTCGGCGAGGCCACCGGAGACGTCGTTGACGATGTGGGCCCCGGCCTCGGCGGCGGCCCGCGCGGTGGTCGCGTTGACCGTGTCCACGCTGACGACGGCACCGTCGGCGACCAGGGCACGCACGACCGGCAGCACCCGCACCCGCTCCTCGTCGGGGGTGACCGGGGCGGCGCCGGGCCGGGTGGACTCACCGCCGATGTCGACGATGTCGGCGCCCTGGGCGAGCAGGTGCCGAGCGTGCGCGATCGCGACGTCGGTGTCGAACCACTGGCCGCCGTCGGAGAAGGAGTCCGGGGTGACGTTGACGACGCCCATCACCAGCGCGCGGCCCGGGTCCTGCACGGATGCGGGCAGGGGCCGCGGTCCGGTGGTGGCGCGCCGACGGCGCTCTCGCTCGCTCACGCGTCCAGGCTATCCGGCTGGTCCAGGTCAGCCGCGGTGGCCGACGATGAGGCTCATCGCCTCGGCGCGGGTGGCGGCCCGGCGCATGTGGCCGCGCACGGCGGACGTGAGGGTGCGCGAGCCCGGCTTCCGCACGCCGCGCATCGACATGCACAGGTGCTCGGCCTCGACCACCACGATGACTCCGCGCGGCTGGAGCCGGTCCACGAGCGCGTCCGCGACCTGCGAGGTGAGGCGCTCCTGGACCTGAGGGCGGCGGGCGTAGCCCTCGACCAGGCGGGCGAGCTTGCTCAGCCCGGTGACCCGCCCGTCCACGGCCGGGATGTAGCCCACGTGGGCGACGCCGTGGAACGGCAGCAGGTGGTGCTCGCACATCGAGTACAGCGGGATGTCGCGCACGAGGACCATCTCCTCGTGGCCGATGTCGAAAACGGCCTCGAGGTGGTCGGCGGGGTTCTCCGCGAGCCCGGCGAACATCTCGGCGTAGGCACGCGCCATCCGCTCAGGCGTCCCGGCCAGGCCGTCCCGGTCCGGGTCCTCGCCGACCGCGACGAGCAGGTCGCGCACCGCACGACGCACGCCCTCGGGGTCGTACGGGCGCCGGGCCGCGTCGTCGCCGGGGTCGTGCAGCGGCGCGGCGTCGCTGACAAGGTGAGGCCGCTCGGCGGCAGCGTCCGGAGACCCGGGGATGGCGCCCGGTGACTCGGGGATGGCGCCCGGTGACCCGGAGATGGCGTCCGGTGACCCGGGGATGCCGTCGCCACCCGGCGACGGCGGCGCCCCGGCCATGCTCAGGCGCCCTCGGCGGGGCCGCCGACGGTCCCGCCGTCGGGCACCTGCCCGATGCCCGGGCCGTGCTCGCCGAGGTTCGACTCGCCGGCCGCGGCGATCTGGTCCTCGGGGAGCATGCGCTCCCCGCGGGCACGCTCGGCGGCGGTGAGCACCGGCGGACGGCTGCTGACGTGCCGGTCCTCGGAGGACAGCCAGACCGGCCGCGCCTCCCGCTTGGTCACCGGGCTGAAGACGCGGGCGAGCTCGGCCTCGTTGAGGGTCTCGTTCTCGAGGAGCTCGAGGACGAGGTTGTCCAGGACGTCCCGGTAGGTGTGGAGGATCTCCCACGCCTCGTCGTGGGCGGCCTCGATCAGGCGGCGGACCTCCTCGTCGACGATCCGGGCGACGTCCTCGGAGTAGTCGCGCTGGTGGCCGATGTCCCGGCCGAGGAACGGCTCGCCCTGCGTCTGGCCGAGCTTGATCGCCCCGACCCGCTCGCTCATGCCGTACTCGACGACCATCTTCCGGGCGATCGCCGTGGCCTTCTCGATGTCGTTCGAGGCGCCGGTCGTGGGGTCGTGGAAGACGATCTCCTCGGCCACCCGGCCGCCCATGGCGTAGGCGAGCTGGTCGAGCAGCTCGTTGCGCGACGTCGAGTACTTGTCCTCGCTGGGCATGACCATCGTGTAGCCCAGCGCACGACCACGGGGCAGGATCGTCACCTTCGTCACCGGGTCGGTGTAGCGCAGGGCGGCCGCCGCCAGCGCGTGCCCGCCCTCGTGGTAGGCCGTGACCTTGAGCTCCTTCTCGTTCATCACCCGGGTGCGCTTCTGCGGGCCGGCGATGACGCGGTCGATCGCCTCGTCCAGGGCGCGGTCGTCGATCAGCTGGGCGTTGGAGCGGGCGGTCAGCAGGGCGGCCTCGTTGAGCACGTTGGCCAGGTCGGCACCGGTGAAGCCGGGCGTCCGCTTGGCCACCATGTCCAGGTCGACGCCGGGGGCCATGGGCTTGCCCTGGGAGTGCACGCGGAGGATGGCCGCGCGGCCGTGCAGGTCCGGCGCCTCCACCGCGACCTGTCGGTCGAAGCGTCCGGGGCGCAGCAGCGCCGGGTCCAGGACGTCGGGGCGGTTGGTGGCGGCGATGAGGATGACGTTGGTGTTGACGTCGAAGCCGTCCATCTCCACCAGGAGCTGGTTGAGGGTCTGCTCGCGCTCGTCGTGCCCGCCGCCCATGCCGGCACCGCGGTGACGCCCGACGGCATCGATCTCGTCGACGAAGATGATGGCCGGGGCGTTGGACTTGGCCTGCTCGAAGAGGTCGCGCACCCGGGAGGCGCCCACGCCGACGAACATCTCCACGAACTCCGAGCCGGAGATGGAGAAGAAGGGCACGCCGGCCTCGCCGGCGACGGCGCGGGCCAGGAGGGTCTTGCCGGTCCCTGGCGGGCCGTACAGCAGCACGCCCTTGGGGATCTTGGCGCCGACCGCCTGGAACTTCTCCGGCTCGGCGAGGAACTCCTTGATCTCCTCGAGCTCCTCGACGGCCTCGTCCTCGCCGGCGACGTCGGCGAAGGTGACCTGCGGGGTCTCCTTGGAGACCATCTTGGCCTTGGACTTGCCGAACTTCATCATGCCGCCGGCGCCGCCCTGCATCCGCGAGAGCAGCCACCAGAAGACGATGAAGATGATGATCATCGGCAGCATGAACGTCAGCAGCGACGTCCACACCGACGTGGTCGGCACCACCGAGTTGTAGCCCTTCTCGGGGTCGGCGGCCTCGACCGCCTGGGCCACCGTCTCGCCCTGGGGCGTGACGTAGAAGAACTCCACGCTGGTGCCCTTGTCGACGGTGTTGCCCTCGCCGTCGTCGACCTCGAACGGCTCGCTCAGCGTCATGCGCACACGCTGGGTGCCCTCGGTGATCTCGACCTGCTCGACGGTGTCGCCCTCGAGCAGCTTCAGACCCTGGGAGGTGTCGATCTGCTGCGTCCCGCTCTGCCCCAGGAGGGACCACCCCAGGGAGACGAACAGGAGCATCAGGAGGATCCAGACGAGCGGACCTCGCAGCAAGTTCTTCGCGTTCATCGAGTGTGGGCTTGGCGCCCGGTCCCTCCTGGTCGCACGGTTTCCCTGACGGTATACGACATTCCTGGACGTCGGCTGGGCGCACGGCCCGTGTTCGCGCAGGGCATGAGCGGCCAGGACCGGCGGCCTCGGCACGCGGCTCCGGCCGCGTCGGGCCGTCGGCGGGCGACCGTGGCGGCTCGGCGGTCAACCGGGGCGGGCCGGCGGGGGACGACCGGGGCGGGTCGGCGGGTCAGCCCCCGTAGACGTGCGGGGCCAGGGTCCCGACGAAGGGAAGGTGCCGGTACCGCTCGGCGTAGTCCAGGCCGTAGCCGACGACGAACTCCGGCGGGATGTCGAAGCCGACGTAGCGCACGTCGACGGCGACCTTGGCCGCCTCCGGCTTGCGCAGCAGCGTGGCGATCTCGACCGACGCCGGCCCGCGCGAGCGGAGGTTCGCCAGCAGCCAGGACAGCGTCAGGCCCGAGTCGATGATGTCCTCGACGATGAGGACGTCGCGTCCGTGCAGGTCGGTGTCGAGGTCCTTGAGGATGCGCACGACGCCGGAGGACTTGGTGCCCGAGCCGTAGGAGGACACCGCCATCCAGTCCATCTGGACGGGCAGGTGCAGCCGACGGGAGAGATCGGCCATGACCATGACCGCGCCGCGCAGCACGCCGACGAGCAGGAGCTCCTTGCCGGCGTAGTCGGCGTCGATCTGCGCGGCGAGCTCGGTCAGCCGCTCCTCGATCTGCTCCTGGCTCAGCAGCACCTTCTCCAGGTCCTGCCCCATGTCCTGCGCGTCCACGTGCTCTCCTCGCTCGAATGCTCGCCGCCGCGCCTCAGCCGGCCGACCCGAGAGTTAGCCTGCCACACCGGCGTGCGGCGACGATCCCGCCGGGGAGGGGGATGGGGCCCTGCCCGTGGAAGCCCACGACGAGGGCGTCGAGCTCCGCGACGTGCACGGCGGCGAGCGCACCGGCCGCGGCACCGGCACGGACCGCGGCGGCGCGCAGCGCCCGCGAGCGCAGGGCCGGGTGCGCGGCGGCGAGGACCTCGACGTCGAGCTCGATGTCACCCCCCTCGCGCCGAGTGACACGTTCTGGTCGGAGCGCCGTCGCGAGCAGCTCCTCGGCGAGGGTCTCGAGGAGGTCGGCGTCCCGGGTCAGCTGTGCGGCGGTGCGCCCGAGCGCCTCGACGACGCCGGGCCCCAGCGCGGCGGCGAGCGCCGGCAGGGCCGTCTCCCGGACGGCAGCACGGCGCAGCGGGCTGCCGTCGGCCGCCCGCCAGGGCCCGGCCGCCGCGTTGGCCGGGTCCCGGACGAAGTCGAGGCCGAGCGCCCGGCACACCTGCTCGGTCTGGGCCCGTCGTAGCCCGAGGAACGGGCGGCGCCACAGGCCGCGGACGGCGGGCATCCCGGCGAGGGAGCGGGCCCCGGAGCCGCGGGCGAGCCCGAGGAGCACGGTCTCGGCCTGGTCGTCGAGGGAGTGGCCGAGCAGCACGGCAGCGGCGCCCTCCCCCTCCGCGGCCGCCGCGAGCGCCCCGTACCGGGCATCGCGCGCCGCCGCCTCGGGGCCGCCCGCACCCGCGCCGCGCGGGCCGCCGTCGACGTCGACCGCTCGTACCAGGACCGGTTCCAGCCCGAGCTCCACGCACTGCGCGGCGGCCCGGGCGGCGACTCGGTCGGAGCCGGGCTGGAGCCGGTGGTCCACGACGACCGCACCGGCCGGTCGGGCGTCGCGAGCGGCGACGAACGCGGTGGCGGCGGCGAGCGCCAGGGAGTCGGCGCCGCCCGAGCAGGCGACGAGCACCCGGGCGCCGGGCGGGAGGTCCGCCAGGCAGCCGCGGACCGCCAGACGCGCGGCCGCGACGGCCGGGTGCGGGCCGGGCACGGCGGGCTCAGCCGTGGACGCGACGCACCCAGGCGGCCGGGTCGGCCACCTCGGCGGCGGTGGGCAGCAGGCCGGGCCCGGTCCAGACGGCGTTGAGGCCCTCGTGACCGACCTGGTCCACGACGGCGCGCACGAAGCGGGCGCCGTTGCGGTACTGGGCGACCTTGGCGTCCATGCCGAGCAGCCGGCGCAGCATGATGTCGAGCGTCCCGGTGCCGTCGCGGCGCTTCTCGAACGCCGCCCGGATGCGGCGCACCGAGGGGAGCCGGGACGGGCCGACCGCGTCCATGACGACGTCGGCGTGACCTTCCAGCAGGCTCATGACGGCCACGATCTCGCCCATGGCCTCGCGCTCGCCGGCCTCGAGGAAGGCATCGACCAGGGGGCCGCCGACGTCGGTCGTCGTTGTCGAGGACGCCCCACCGCCGACGGCGGAGCCGAGGGTCTCGACAACGGCTCGGACCGCGCGCTGCAGCCGGTCAGCGCCGTCGGTCGTGGCGGAGACGCCCTCGACGAGGGTCCGCATCCGAGCTGAGAGATGGTCGGCCAGCCAGGGCGCGGCGGCGAACTGCACGGCGTGGGTCTGCTCGTGCAGGCAGACCCACAGCCGGAAGTCCATCGCGTCCAGGTCCAGCTCGCGCTCGACCTTGAGCACGTTCGGTGCCACGAGAAGCAGGCGACCGGGCGGGGTCGTCGTCGGGCTGAAGGGGTCGAACTGACCGAGGACCTTGGAGGCGATCAGCGCGAGCATGACGCCCATCTCCTCCCCCGCCATCCGGGCAGAGCCGGGCAGCTTGGAGGTGGGCAGGAGACCGTTCGTCAGCTCGGCGAACATCGCCACGTTGGCCTCGGCCCAGCGAGGTCTGTCCACCACGTAGACCGGTACGCGCGCCGCCGTGGCACCGGCGGCGTGCAGCCCGGTGATGTCGGCGACGTGCCCGGGCGCCTCGGCGGCGGCCGTGCGCAGGACCTGGATCAGGGCGCGCAGCTCGGCGCGCGACCCGCGCGGGCCGGGGCGGGCGAGGCTGCCGGCACGGCGCACGGCCACCTGCCAGTCGACGGCGCTGCTCATGCGTTCACCGTACTCAGCGGCAGCCGCACGCCGCGAGCGAGCGGACCAGCGAGTCGACCGCGAGCCGGGCCTGCAGCGCCGTACCCACCTCGAGGTCCGAGGCGAGCACAGACAGGAGGAGCGGGCGGCCGTCCGCGGTCACGACTGTGCCGGTCAGGGAGATGGCACGGATCAGGGTCCCGGTCTTCGCGCGCACCCGGCCGGCGGCGTCGCCGGTCAGCCGGTCGGCGAGCGTGCCGTCCAGCCCCGAGACCGGCATGCCGGGGAGCAGGCCGTGGAGGGAGGCGCCGTCCGGGCCGCCCGCGGTGCGCAGGACGTCGACGAGGACGGCGGCGGGTACGCGGTTGCTCTCGCTCAGGCCGGAGCCGTCGGCGATCTGCACCCCGCTGACGTCGACACCGAGCTCGGCGATCTGCTGCCGCACCGCGGACGTCGCCCCGGCGAAGTCCGGCGTCGCCCCCCGCTCGACCGCGACGAGACGAGCGAGCACCTCGGCCACCGAGTTGTCGGACACCTTCAGGGTGTGGCGCACGATCTCGCCGATCGTCGCCGACTCCACCTCGCCAAGGACCTCGGCCTCGGGGTCGACGGTGCGTCGGCCGACGTTCCCGACGACCTCGATCCCGTGCTCTCCGAGCGCGTCGGCGAACGCGGCCCCCGCCTCGAGCGCGGGGTCGTCGACGAACGCGTTGCCGATGCGGCCGGCCTCGACGGCGAGCGCCTGGACCGGCATGACGAAGGTGAGGTCGATGCCCTGCCAGTCGGGGTGGTGGACGGCGCCGGTGAAGAGGCTGTCGTCGACGTCGACCTGGACGCTCGTGGTGCCCTGCTCCGCGAGCGCTGCGGCCGTGCGTGCAGCGAGGTCCGCCAGTCCCGCGCGGCCGACGACCTCGTGCGGGTCGGACTCGCCCGCCCCGAGCAGGACGTCGCCGGCACCGACGAGGACGACGCGTCCCTCGGCGGGCTGGACCGCCGAGGTGGTGAGCACCCGGTCGGCCCCGAGCGCGTCGAGCGCGGCCGCGGCGGTGAGGACCTTCAGGGAGGACGCGGGCAGCCGCGGCGTGGCGCCGTCGTGGTCGAGGAGGGTCTCGCCGGTGATGGCGTCCGCCACGACGAGCCCGAACGAGCCGGTGCGGCGGTAGTCGTCCGCGAACTCCGTCGCGAGTGCTTCCAGCCCAGCGGGGGTCGGTGCCGGTGCGCCCGCGTCCGCGCCCTCGACGGTCGGGGCGACCAGGTCCCCGCCGGGCAGGCTCACGTCGGGGAAGGGCTCGGCGGCGGCGGGCGGCGGGTCGGTCGTGAGGACCCCGGGCACGACGTCGGCCGCGTCGGCGACGCCGTAGCCCGCCAGGACGAGGACCGCGGCGGCGATCCCGCCCACCGTTCGTCGACCTCGTGCCACCACGTCTCCTGACCCTGCGTCCGTAGGCCGTTGCCGCACGACGGCCCCCGGTGCGCCACACTAGTGGCCAGGAGCGCCCGGCCAGGTCCGTGCCGGGCGTGCAAGAGTCCTGTGCGCGGGCGCCGGCCCGGGCGGGCAGAGGAAGGGAAGCCGTGGAGTTCGACGTCACGATCGAGATCCCCAAGGGGAACCGCAACAAGTACGAGGTGGACCACGAGACCGGACGCATCCGGCTCGACCGCATGCTCTTCACGTCCACGCGGTACCCGGACGACTACGGCTTCATCGAGGACACGCTCGGCGAGGACGGTGACCCGCTGGACGCGCTCGTGCTGCTGGAGGAGCCGACCTTCCCGGGCTGCCTCATCCGTTGCCGTGCGCTGGGGATGTTCCGGATGCGTGACGAGGCCGGCGGCGACGACAAGGTGCTGTGCGTGCCGGCAGCGGACCAGCGCGCCTCGTGGCGCACCGACATCGACGACGTCTCCGAGTTCCACCGGCTGGAGATCCAGCACTTCTTCGAGGTGTACAAGGACCTGGAGCCGGGCAAGTCGGTCGAGGGCGCGCACTGGGTGGGCCGCGAGGAGGCGGAGGCGGAGATCCGCAACTCCTACCAGCGCGCCAAGGACACCGGCTACTACGACGGCCACGGCTCCCCCGCCGAGCGGCCCGACGAGGCCATCACCGGCGACGGGGACCGCGTGCACGCCGACCCGACCGGCCCGGGCGACGCCACCAACGCCTGAGGTTCGCGGGAGGCCGCGCCGTCCGTCGGACGGCGCGGCCTCGTCGCGTCAGGGCTCGAGCCGCGGAACACTCTGTGTGCCGCCCGGTGTCACGTGCTCGCACGGCCCCCGCTCGGCTCAGGACGGCGGGGCGCTCGCCTGAGGAGTGGCGGACGGCGGGGCGCTCGCCTCAGGTGAGGCGGACGACGGCGGGAGTGCTCACCTCAGGAGAGCCGACGGCGGGAGCGCTCGCCTCAGGGGAGGCGAACGCCAGGAGCGCCCGCCTCAGGAGACGCGGATGAAGGTCCAGCTGGAGCTGTGCGCGCTGATCCGGGCCTCGGCCAGCGGCATCCGCGGGTTCAGCGCCGAGATGTAGTTGCCGTTGCCGGTGTAGATCCCGACGTGGCCCGGCCACCAGACGAGGTCGCCGACCCGCGCCTCGGCCGCCGAGACCCGGGTGCCGATCTGTCCCTGGCCCCAGGAGGACTTGGGCAGGTCGATCCCGAAGTGCTGGAAGACGTACCAGGTGAACCCGGAGCAGTCGAACGCCGCCGGGGTGAAACCGCCCCACTGGTAGGGCGTGCCGACGAACTGCCGGGCGTACGCCACGATCGCGGCTCCGGACACGGCCGGCGCGGGGGCGGTCGCCGGGGGCGGCGTCGGAGCGGGTGCAGGCGCCGGAGCAGGCTTCGGGCTCGGCGCCGGAGCGGTGGTCGGGGCAGGCTCGGGGCTCGGTGCTGGGGCGGCGCTCGGTTCCGGGGCGGCGCTCGGGGTCGGCGCTGGAGCGGCTGGTGCCGCCGCCGGCGCCTCGGGAGCTGCCGCCGTCGGCGTCCTCGAGTCGCTGCGCGAGGTGGCCGGCGACTGCCGCGCCTCCTGGGCCCGCTCGAGCACCTCGGCCTGCGCCTGCCGCTCCAGCCGCGCCGCCCGCTCGGCCTCGAGCGCGTCCTGACGCTGCTGCTCGAGCTCGACGGTGGTGTCACGCTGCTCCGCGAGCTGGACGATGAGGGCGGCACGCTGCTCGCTCGCGACGGCGAGCTGGGTCTGCGCGGCGCCGGCGGCCGACTCCGCCTCCTCGGCCGACTCGCGGAGCGCCTCGGTGGCGCTGGCCTGGCTGGCGACGGCGTCGTCGGCGCGGCGCTGCAGGGTGGTGAAGACCTGTTCCAGGGCGTCGAAGCGCTGGACCTGGCTCTCCGCCCGACCACCGAGCCGGTCGAGCGTGGACGAACGGGCCATCGCGTCGGCGAAGCTGTCCGCCGACAGGTACGGGGTGATCTGCGACAGGCCGGCCGAACCGTCCCGGTACAGCGCCGCGCCGATCTGCCCCAGCTCCTGCCGCGCGACCTCCAGGTCCGCCGCAGCGGCGTCCGCCTCGGCCTGCGCCGCCTCGGCGGCCACGGTGGCCGCCTGGAGCGCTCCCTCGGCGGCGAAGTAGGTCGCGTTGGCGGTGGCCGAGCGTTCCATGGCACCCTCGGCGGCCGCCGCCACCTCCGCGAGCTCGACCTCCAGGGTGGCGATCCGGCTCGATGTCGAGCTCTCGGCGGCACGCGACGCCGCGATCTCCTCCTCGCTCGGTGCCGCGTGCGCGGTCGTCCCGAGCAGCGTGGCGCCGAGGGTGAGCGCCGCGAGCGCGGCGGTCGCCCGCCGTCCGCGCTGTGAAGTGATCGCCAACTTTCCTCCAGGTCGTTCTGGCCGTCACGCACGCGCGGCGGTAGGCCGCCGTCGGACGCCCGGACAGACGTTAATCGAGTCTCAGCAGAATCTCTAGTCACTTCAGTCGCACGGTTCACATCCCCATCAGCGCCGTCGGGCTATCCGTGACGGCGCTCGGCGCGGATCGGGCGTCGCCGGAGCTGGTCGTCGCCCCCGTCGCCAGGGAACGGTCGTCGCCGGAGCCGGTCGTCGCCCGGCCACGAGGGCCCGGTCGTCGCCGGAGCCGGTTGGCGCCGGACCGGACATCACTGGCCACTCGGCGTCGGGCTGTGCACGGCCAGAAGTCGCGTCCTCAAACAGGAGGCAGGTCCACCGCAACTGGCTAATCTCGGAGCGTGAGACACCCCTCGTCAAATGTGAGATGCGCTCTTAGAGTCAGCGACATGTTCCGTCGAATGTGCCGCTGACGCGCACGTTCGGCATGCCCTCGTCCCGGTCTCCGACCGGGTGGGACGACCCGCTCGCGGTCGGTCCCGAACGGGCACCCCGATCCTGAACGTGCACGTCACTGCCAGCCCCCTCGCGGGCTGACGGGACACCGGCACAGCCGCGGCTCGTCTGCCCGCTCCCCACCCACCAGGAGCACACCATGAGCAACGAGACCCAGAACCCCCAGGCCGACTGGTCTTTCGAGACCCTGCAGGTCCACGCCGGCCAGACCCCCGACGCCGCCACCGGTGCCCGGGCGCTGCCGATCTACCAGACGACCTCCTTCGTCTTCGAAGACGCGGCGCAGGCGGCCGGCCGCTTCTCGCTGGCGGAGCCCGGCCCGATCTACACCCGCATCACCAACCCGACGCAGGACACGGTGGAGAGCCGCATCGCGGCCCTCGAGGGCGGCGTTGCCGGCCTGCTCCTCGCCTCCGGCCAGGCGGCGACGACGCTGGCGATCCTCAACATCGCGGAGGCCGGCGACAACCTCGTCGCCAGCCCGAACCTCTACGGCGGGACCGTCAACCTCCTCGAGCACTCGCTCAGCAAGTACGGCATCACCACCCGGTTCGTGGAGAACCCGGACGACCCGGAGTCCTGGCGGGCCGCCGCCGACGAGCGCACCAAGCTGTTCTTCGGCGAGACCATCGCGAACCCCAAGTCCGCCGTCCTGGACATCGAGGCCGTGGCCGCCGTCGCCCACGAGGTCGGCGTGCCGCTCGTCGTGGACAACACCATCGCCACCCCGTACCTCATCCGGCCGCTGCAGCACGGCGCGGACATCGTCATCCACTCCGCCACCAAGTACCTCGGCGGGCACGGCACGTCGATCGCGGGCGTGATCGTCGACGGCGGTTCGTTCGACTGGTCGGCCTCTCCCGAGCGCTTCCCGAACTACAACACGCCCGACCCGAGCTACAACGGCCTGGTCTACAAGGACCTCGGCGCGCCGGCGTTCATCCTCAAGGCTCGCGTGCAGCTCCTGCGCGACCTCGGCCCCGCGATCTCACCCTTCAACGCCTTCCTCATCGGGCAGGGCATCGAGACCCTCTCGCTGCGGGTCGAGCGGCACGTCGCCAACGCCCAGCGGGTGGCGGAGTTCCTCGACGCCAGCGACCAGGTCACCCGGGTCGCCTACGCGGGCCTGCCGTCCTCCCCCTGGTACGACCGCGCGCAGAAGTACGCACCCAAGGGCGCAGGCGCCGTCCTCGCCTTCGAGCTCGCCGGGGGCTACGCCGCCGGGCTGGCGTTCGTCGACGCGCTCGAGCTGCACTCCAACGTGGCCAACATCGGCGACGTGCGCTCGCTGGTGATCCACCCCGCCTCGACCACGCACTCCCAGCTCGGCCCGGAGGCCCTGGAGGCGGCGGGCGTGAACCCCGGCCTCGTCCGGCTGGCCGTGGGGATCGAGCACATCGACGACATCCTCGCCGACCTCGAGGTGGGCCTCGCCGCCGCCGCCGGCTTCACGGCCGAGCCGGCGGCCGAGACCGCCTCGGTGGAGGCAGGGGCGTGAGCGAGGCAGGCGACTGTCGGCCCGACGTCGGGGCGGCGGCCCGTGCCGCCGCCCCGGCGGGGAGCGTGGCCGGCGGGCACGACCATGCCCGCCGCACCCGGCTGCCGATCGACCCGGGCACCATCCCGGCGTCGGGCGCGTGGCGCGAGGGCGACGACCCGGGCGCCCGCCGCTTCGCCGAGATCGGCGCACTCCCCCTGGAGGCCGGCGGTCGCCTGCCGCACGTGCGCCTGGCGTACGAGACGTGGGGCGAGCTGAACGAGACCGGCGACAACGCCGTCCTGGTGCTGCACGCCCTCACCGGTGACTCCCACGTCACCAGCCGACCCGGCGAGCCCGACGGCGACCCGGGTTGGTGGAGCGAGGTCGTCGGCCCCGGGCGGGCCATCGACACCGACCGCTACTTCGTCGTAGCCCCGAACGTCCTCGGCGGCTGCCAGGGGTCGACCGGGCCGTCCTCCGCCGCTCCGGACGGCACGCCGTGGGGATCCCGCTTCCCGGTGCTCACGGTGCGCGACCAGGTCGCCGCCGAGATCGAGCTGGCCGACCAGCTCGGCATCGGCAGCTGGGCGCTGGTGGTCGGGGCGTCCATGGGCGGGCACCGCGTGCTCGAGTGGGCCGTCATGGCGCCCGAGCGGGTCACCGCGATCGCCGTCGTCGCGTCCTCGGCGCGGGGCAGCGCCGAACAGATCGCCTGGGGCCACACGCAGTGCTCCGCGATCCGGCTCGACCCGGCCTGGCGCGGCGGTGACTACTACGACGCCGCCCCCGGGCAGGGCCCGCACACCGGCCTGGGCCTGGCCCGCCAGATCGCGCACACCACCTACCGCACGCCGACCGAGCTCGACACCCGGTTCGGCCGGCTCCCCCAGCACGCCGAGGAACCGCTCTCCGGGGGCCGTTACGCGGTCCAGTCCTACCTCGACCACCACGCCGGCAAGCTCGCACTGCGCTTCGACGCCAACAGCTACCTCACGCTGAGCCAGACGATGATCACCCACGACGTCGGCCGCGACCGCGGCGGCGTCGAGGCGGCCCTGGCCCAGGTGCGGGCCGAGACCCTCGTGGTGGCCGTCGACTCCGACCGGCTCTTCTTCCCCGAGGAGTCCGAGCGCATCGCCGCCGCGATCCCCGGCGCCGGTCCGGTCTCCTACGTGCGCTCGCCGTACGGGCACGACGGTTTTCTCATCGAGCACGACCAGGTCGCCGCCCTCCTGGGACGGTTCCTGCGCGCGGTCGCCCCGGTGGCCCGCGTCCGCTGACCACCCTCGCCCCGCGGGTCTGGGACCTCGTGGGTTCCTGCGCCGCCCCCCGGCGTGCGCCCGGCCGGGCGAACGATCAGCACCGTGGCGCCGCTGCCGCGACGGCACTCTCGTCGACCGTTCTCGCAATGTGATTCTCCTTCCTTTCCGCCGATATTTCTTGCCATTTGCGACCGATTTACAAATGATGGCGATGTGGCGTGAAACGGCCGGAGAGCCCGGCGAGGTGCCCGCGCATGGAGGTGATCCTGCTGAAGCCGTCGCAGGAGAGTTCGATCGTCGTCCCGAGCAGTCCCGGCTCTCCGCCGCCGGGAACGGTGTACTCCCGCTCGGTCCCGAAGAGCCCGGGCAATCCCACGCCTGGGTACACAGCAGAAGGTGTGGTGCCGAAGAGCCCCGGCTCACCGCCGCCGGGTGCGCCCGAGCCCGCGGGTGTCCCGATGAGCCCGGGCACCGCGCCGCAGAACTTCCGGCGGGCTGCCTGAGTCCGTATCGGTGACCGCCGCCGCCTCGGGTGCCGCCGGCGACCCGGCACCCGACGGCGGGCCGGGCCGAGGCCGCACCGGCATGATGAGCACATGGCCCGCAAACGCTCCGCCGAACCGGAACCGACCGTGCGTCCCGAGGTCGCGACGACGGCGGCCGTCGAGCCCGAGGAGGCCGTCACCTTCCCGCCGGCACCCCCGGCAGACCGCTGGGCACCGGACGTGCTCGGCCACGGTTTCCAGGCACGTACCCTCCCCCTGCACGGGGACGACGAGGGCGACGTCGTCGCCACCCTCGTGCGCCACGTCCCCGCCGACGACCCCGACGCTCTCACGGGCACGCCGTCGGTCCCGTCCTTCGCCGTCCTCTACCTGCACGGCTGGAACGACTACTTCCACCAGCACGAGCTCGCCCGCCGCTGGTCCGCGCTCGGCGGCGCGTTCTACGCCCTCGACCTGCGCAAGTACGGCCGCTCGCTGCGCGAGCACCAGACCCGCGGCTTCGTCGAGAACCTGTCCACCTATGACGAGGACCTGCACGCGGCACTGAAGGTCGTGCGCGGCGAGCAGGGGGTCGGCACCGACCTGGTCCTCATGGGCCACTCCACCGGCGGGCTGGTCGCCGCGCTCTGGGCGCACCGTCACCCGGGAGCCCTGCGGGCGCTCGTCCTGAACTCACCGTGGCTCGAGCTGCAGGGCTCGGCCGTGCTGCGCGGGGTGGCCCAGCCGATCATCGACCGCCTGGCGAAGCTGCAGCCCAGGGCCGTCATCCCCACCTCGGACCTCGGCTACTACCAGCGGGTGCTGCTCGGCTGGACCGACGACGACGGCGACCTTCCCGACGACGCAGCCGCCGACGACCCGTTCTACACCGGGTGGTCGCCCGAGCCGGCGTGGCGCGTCACCGGCGCCACCATCCGCGCCGGCTGGCTCTCCGCGGTGCTGCACGGGCACGCCCAGGTGGCCGAGGGGCTCGAGATCTCCTGCCCGGTGCTGGTGATGTCGTCGGGACGCACCCTCATCAGCCCGAAGTGGTCGCCGCTGATGCGCGAGACCGACACGGTCCTCGACGTGGAGCAGATCCGTCGTCGTGCGCTGCAGCTCGGTCCGCTGGTCACGGTCGCCCGCTTCGAGGGGGCGATCCATGACGTCCTGCTCTCCGCCGGGGCCGTACGCGAGCGCGCCTACGCCGAGATCCGGCGCTGGAGCCGGGCCTACGTCCTTCGGTAGGAGCGCTCGCGCCGGCGTCCGGCTCGGGCCCGGCCCGGCCGGGCACCATCACGGCCGCGGGCGGCGACGAGCTCGGCACGGGCCTCGGCCAGGCTCGGCCCCACCTCGCCGAAGCGCCACACCCGCCAGCCGTCGACGTCGTCGCGCCCCGACGCCGCCCGGGCCGCGAGATCCGGGTCGGTGAAGGTCGCACCGCCCGGCAGGCGCACGACGCCGTCCGGCGTGAGCGTCGCCTCGTGCCGGATCCCCCTGCGGTGCTGCGACCACAGCAGATCCGTCTCACTCTCCAGCGCAGCGGCGATCAGTGCGAGGTCCGCCGCGGCCCCTGCCTGGCCCGTGGGTGCCGAGCGCTCCGCCGCCGGCCCTTCGTCGGCGGCCCCCTGGCCGCCGGCCGCAGGCGCACCCTGGTCGCCGGCCGCAGGCACACTCTGGTCGCCGGCCGCAGGCACACTCTGGTCGCCGACCGCAGGCACGCCCCGGTCGCCGGCCGCGCGGTCGGCCGCGGCCGTCTGTTCCGCGCGTGCGGCAGCCGTCGCCTGCACCTCTCGGGGGACCGCCGCGGTGCGCTCGCGCGCGATCGTCACCGCGTCGGGCGGCCCCGCGGTCACCTCACGCCGCTGCGTGTCCGCGCTGAGGATCGTGCCGGTGTACCGCACCACGTCCGGGCGCAGCTCGTCGACGTCCAGCAGCTGGCTGCCGTCGGGCATCTGGCGCAGCCGGATCTCGTGGACGACGACGCCGGACCGGCCGAGCACCTCGAGCGCGGGGCGTACCTCGTCCTCAACGGCTCCCGCGACGATGATCAGGCGTGGACCGGGGGCCGGCCGGGGCGGCATCGACTCACGGAAGATGTTCCAGTCGCGCCGGAATGCCGCCATCCCCCGCGGGTACATCCCGCCGAGCTCCGTCCAGCCCATGTCCGCGTTCCGGCCCGAGCGTGACAGCGCGTCAACCAGGGCGGCCGGGCTCAGACGCTCGACGACCTCGACGGTCACCACCTGGCCGGAGGGGTCCATGGCGGTCAGCCGTGGCTCGGGGGCCTCGGAGTCGCGGTAGGTGCCGGTCCGTCTGCCGTCCCCGTGCCAGCTGACCGGGAAGAGCGGGCGCTCGACGACCTCGAGCACCTGGTTCCGCACGGCCTCCAGGATCGAGGGCTCGATCTCCGCGGCCACGGAGTATCCGAACCGGGCCGGAACGAGGCGCCCGTCGTCGAACTCGAAGAACGGCATAGGTCATCGACCTGACTGACTCGTGGGTGAAAGGGGGCTGACCCCATCTTCTCACGACCGGTCGCCCGTCTGACAGCCCCCGGGATGGAATCCGACGGCCTCCGATGGTTTCCGAGGGCGTCCGACGGCCCACGACCAGGCTCACACCTTTGGTGCCGACGGCACCCTCTGCTACCGGTTGCCGCCCAGGAGCTCGGCGAGGTGGACACCGTGACGTCCCGCCAGCTGCTCGGCCTGCGTGCGGCAGGAGAACCCGTCGGCGAGGTACACCGTCTGCGGGCCGGCCTCGCGCAGGGCGGGCAGCAGCGCGTTCTCGGCGACGGCGACCGAGACGTCGTAGTGGCCGGCCTCCATGCCGAAGTTGCCCGCGAGCCCGCAGCACCCGGCGAGCCGGGTCACGCTGGCGCCGGCGCGGACGAGGAGCGCGGCGTCGGCGTCCCAGCCCATGACCGAGTGGTGGTGACAGTGCGGCTGCGCGACCACCTCGACCCCCTCGAGCGAGGGCGGCGCCCAGTCCTCGCCCGGGCCGAGCGGGGCGGGGGCGGTGAGGAGCTCGGCCAGGGTGTAGGTGTAGTCCGCGAGCATCTGTGCGCGCGGGTCGTCGGGCAGGAGGTCGACCAGGTCCGAGCGCAGCACCGCCAGGCAGCTCGGCTCGACGCCCACCACCGGGATGCCGTTCGCGGCGTAGGGGGCGAGCACCCCGAGCAGGTGGCTCAGCCGCTTCTTCGCGCCGTCGAGCTGCCCGGTGGAGATCCAGGTCAGTCCGCAGCAGGCGTTCTCCTCGGGGACGACGACGGTGTATCCCGCCTGCTCGAGGAGGCTGACCGCGGCGCGGGCGCCCGCGCCGTCGAGCGTCTCGGAGAAGGAGTCCGCCCACAGCACCACCAGGCGCCGGGCGGTCCCGGCGGCGCCGGCCTTCGTGCGCCGGCGCCACCACCGCGAGAAGCGATCCTCGCTGAAGGTGACCATCTGCCGGCGCGGGTCCATCCCGCCGGCGCGGAGCACGAGCCGGGCCAGCGGCCGCAGGCGCAGCACCGCGTTGGCCAGCCTCGCGAGCACCGGGACGGCCGTGGCGAGACCCGTCCACCGTGGGAGCTGGCCGAGCAGGTAGTGGTTGACCGGGCGAACCCTGCCGTCATAGGTGCGGTGGAGGACCTCGGACTTGTACCTCGCCATGTCCGTGCCGGTGGGGCAGTCGGAGGAGCAGGCCTTGCAGGACAGGCACAGGTCCAACGAGTCCCGCACGGCCGGCGAGCCCCAGTCGGTGACCAGAGAGCCGTTGGTCAGCTCCTGCAGCACCCGGGCACGCCCGCGCGTGACGTCCTTCTCGTCCTTGGTGGCCTGGTAGCTCGGGCACATGAACCCACCCGCCGCGGAGCTGTCGGCGCGGCACTTGCCCACGCCGGTGCAGCGGTGCACCGCGGTGGCGAAGTCGCCGCCGTCCTCGGCGAACGCGAAGCCGCGTCGCGCGGGTGTGGGCAGGGCGTGCGGGCGGCGCAGGTCCGCGTCCAGCGGCCGGGGGTCGACCAGGATGCCGGGGTTGAGGTGGTTGTCGGGGTCGAACAGCGCCTTGGTGCGGGCGAAGAGGTCGAGCACCTCGGGGGCGTACATGCGCCCGAGCAGCTCCGAACGCGCCCGGCCGTCCCCGTGCTCGCCGGAGAGGGACCCCCCGTAGGCGGCCACCAGGTCGGCGCTCGCCTCGAGGAACTCCCGCGACGGCCCGACGCCGGCTGGGGTCTCCAGCGGCAGGTCGAGGCGCACGTGCACGCACCCGTCCCCGAAGTGCCCGTACAGCAGCCCGTCGATGCCGCGGTCGGCCATGAGCGCGCTGAAGTCACGCAGGTAGGCGCCGAGCCGCTCCGGCGGGACCGCGGCGTCCTCCCAGCCCGGCCACGCCGGCGCCCCGGCGGGGGTACGCCCGCCCAGACCGGCGCCGTCGGCCCGGATCTGCCACAGCGCCGCCGCCTGCGCCCCGGCCGGCACCACCTTCGCCGCGGCCGTGCCGCCGTCGGCCGCGAGCGCCCGGGCCCGGGCGAGCACGTCCTCGGCGCTCTCGCCCTCCTCGGCGCCGACCTCGACCAGCAGCCACCCGGCCCCGGCGGGCAGCTCCGGGACGGCGGCCGGCCCGCGGTGCCGGCGCACGACGTCGACCAGGCGCGCGTCGATGCCCTCGATCGCCAGGGGCCGGTGCGCGAGCAGCGCCGGGACGGCGTCGGCCGCGGTCGGCATGTCCGGGTAGCCCAGGGCGACGAGCACCGGCGCGGTGGGGACGGGCACGAGGGAGACGGTGGCACCGAGCACCGTCACTAGCGTCCCCTCGGAGCCGACGAGCATCTTGGCCAGGTCGGTGCCGTGCTCGGGCAGCAGGTGCTCGAGGGAGTAGCCGGAGACCTGCCGGCCGAAGCGGCCCATGGCGGTGCGGATCGTGGCCAGGTCGCCCCGGACGAGCTCCCCGAGCCCCGGCACGGCGTCCAGCGCCCCCTTGCCGGCCCCGGCGGTGAGCTGGCGCCCAGTGCCGTCGACGACGTCGAGGGAGACGACGTTGTCGGCGGTGCGGCCGTAGGCGACGGCGTGGGGTCCGCAGGCGTTGTTGCCGATCATCCCCCCGAGCGTGGCGCGGTTCTGCGTCGAGGGGTCCGGACCGAAGCGCAGGCCGTGCGGGCGGGCCACCGCCTGCAGGTCCGACATGACGACGCCGGGCTGGACCACCGCGGTGCGGGCGGCCGGGTCCAGCTCCGTCACCTGGTTCATGTGCCGCGAGAAGTCCAGCACCACGCCGGTCCCGACGGCGTTGCCCGCCACCGAGGTGCCCGCTCCACGGGCGGTCACCGGCACACCGAGACCTCGCGCGACCTCCAGGGCGGCCAGCGTGTCCGCGGTGTCGCGCGGGGCGACCACGACCTTCGGCACCACCCGGTAGTTGGACGCGTCCGTGGAGAACTCCGCCCGCCGACGGTCGGAGTCGTCGACCTCGCCGTCCACCGCCGCGCGCAGCGCGGCGGCCACGTCCGTGCCCGTGACCGTGCTCACCCGCGTCAGTGTGGCACGGCGCTTCGGTGGCGTCGTCGGTGGCCCGCAGCGTGGACTCGGTCAGGCGGTGGCGTCGTCGCCGGCGAGGGCGGCGGCGCGGCCGGCCTCGAGGCGGGCGACGGGGACGCGGAAGGGTGAGCAGGAGACGTAGTCGAGGCCGGCGGTGTGGAAGAAGCGGATGGACTCGGGGTCGCCGCCGTGCTCGCCGCACACGCCGATGTGCAGGTTCGGCTTGGTCTGGCGCCCGCCGGTGACGCCCGCGACGACGAGCGCACCGACGCCGTCGCCGTCGAGGGTCTCGAACGGGGAGATCGTCAGCACCCCGTTCTCGAGGTAGTCGGCGAAGAACGCACCCTCGACGTCGTCGCGGGAGAAGCCCCAGGTGGTCTGGGTCAGGTCGTTGGTGCCGAAGGAGAAGAAGTCGGCCTCCTCGGCGATGCGGTGCGCGGTCAGCGCCGCCCGGGGCAGCTCGATCATGCAGCCGATGGGCAGGTCCAGGACCGTCCCCGCGGCCTCGCCGACCTCGGCGAGGATCGCCTCGGCCTCCTCGCGCACGATCTGCAGCTCCCGGACCGAGCCGACCAGGGGGACCATGATCTCCGGGCGGGGGTCGCCGCCGGCCTGGCGGCGGGCGACCGTGGCCTCCGCGATCGCCCGGATCTGCAGCGCGAACAGGCCGGGGATCTTCAGCCCGAGCCGTACCCCGCGCAGCCCGAGCATCGGGTTGGCCTCGTGCATCCGGCTCACGGCCTCGAGCAGCGCGACGTCGCGTGGCTCGACCTGCCCGCGCTCCTTCGCCACCGCCACCTTCACCGCGAGCTCGGTCAGGTCCGGCAGGAACTCGTGCAGCGGCGGGTCGATGAGCCGGATCGTGGTCGGCAGGGAGTCCATCGCCTCGAGCAGCTCGGTGAAGTCCTGCCGCTGTCGCGGCAGCAACGCCTCGAGCGCCGCGCCCCGCTCGTCGTCCGAGCCCGCCAGGACGACGGCCTCGACCAGCTCGCGCCGCTCCCCCAGGAACTGGTGCTCGGTGCGGCACAGCCCGATGCCCTCGGCGCCGCGCTCGCGCGCCCGGCGGGCGTCGGCGGCGGTGTCGGCGTTCGCGCGCACCCGCATCCGGCGCACCGCGTCGGCGTGGGTGAGGATCCGGTCGACGGCGAGCACGAGCTCGCGCATCGCGTCGTCCCCGCACGCGGCCAGACCGGCGTCCAGGCCCTCGGCGATGTACCGCATGACGGGTGAGTCGACCACCGGCACCTCGCCGAGGAACACCTCACCGGTGGTGCCGTCCAGGGCGATCACGTCCCCGGCGTGCAGGGTCCGCCCGGCCACGCGCACCTCGCCCGCGCCGCGGTCGACGTCGACCTCCTCCGCCCCGACGACCGCCGTCCTGCCCATGCCCCGGGCGACGACGGCGGCGTGGGAGGTCTTCCCACCCCGGGAAGTCAGCACGCCGTCGGCGACGATCATGCCCTGCAGGTCGTCCGGGTTGGTCTCCCGGCGCACCAGGATCACCTTCGCCCCCGCGCCCGTGCGCTCGAGCGCCTGGGCGTTGTCCAGCACGATCTCCCCCACCGCAGCCCCCGGGGACGCGGCCATCGCCCGGGTCAGGAGCGTGCGGTCCGCCTCGCCGTCGAACTGCGGGAACAACAGCTGCGAGAGCTGCGCCCCGCTCACCCGCGAGATCGCCTCGTTCATCGTGATCAGGTTCTCGTCCACCAGCTGCGTCGCCACCCGGAACGCCGCACCGGCGGTGCGCTTGCCCACCCGGGTCTGCAGCAGCCACAGCTTGCCCCGCTCGATCGTGAACTCGATGTCGCACAGGTCCCGGTAGTGCGTCTCGAGCCGCCGCATCGCCTGCATCAGCTCGCCGTACGAGCGCGCGTCCAGACCCTCGAGCTCCGCCAGCGTCAGCGTGTTCCGGATCCCGGCGACCACGTCCTCGCCCTGGGCGTTGGCCAGGTAGTCCCCGTACACCCCCGAGTGCCCCGTGGACGGGTCCCGGGTGAACGCCACCCCCGTGCCCGAGGTCTCCCCCAGGTTCCCGAACACCATCGTCACCACGTTCACCGCCGTGCCCAGGTCGTTCGGGATCCGCTCCCGACGCCGGTACAACCGCGCCCGCTCGGTGTTCCACGACCCGAACACCGCCTCGATCGCCATGTCCAGCTGCTCACGCGGGTGCTGCGGGAACTCCCGCCCGCACTCCTCGCGCACGACCTGCTTGTACGTCTCCACCAACGCCTTGAGATCCTCCGCGGACAGGTCCACGTCGGTGGCCGCGCCGACCGCCCCCTTCTTCGCCTCCAGCGCCTCGGCGAACAGCTCGCCGTCGATGTCCAGCACCGTCTTGCCGAACATCTGGATCAGCCGCCGGTAGGAGTCCCACGCGAACCGCTCGTCCCCGGAGAACTCCGCCAACCCCTTCACCGACGCGTCGTTGAGCCCGACGTTCAGCACCGTCTCCATCATCCCCGGCATCGAGAACTTCGCCCCCGAGCGCACCGACACCAGGAGCGGCTCGTGGAAGTCACCCAGCCGCCGACCGAGCGTGTCCTCGATCTCGCGGATCGCCATCGTGACCTCGACCCGCAGCTCCGGCGGCACGTGCCCGTCCCGCATGTACGCACGGCAGGCCTCGGTGGTGATCGTGAACCCCGGCGGCACCGGCAGACCGATCTTCGTCATCTCCGCCAGGTTCGCCCCCTTGCCGCCCAGCAGGTCCTTCTGGTCCTTGTCGCCCTCGCTGAACCGGAACACGAACTTCGCCATGACGGGCCTCCTTGCCGTGGTGGTGCTCATCGCCAGCGTACGGCTGACGGCGCTGCGAGGACCCGGGCTTCGCCGGTCACCGCCCGCCCGGTCGTGGCTCGCGGGCGGTGAACGCACCGTTGTGCACCAGTGCTCCTGAGGCGAGTCGTGGCGCTCGAGGTCGGGGCCCGTCCGCGCGACGTCGGCACCGAGCTCTCGACGTGCGCGGCACCGCTGACGCGTCCGAAGAGCGCTACGCGTCCTGGGGCGTCGCCCGCGCCCCGATCCACCCGTCGACGCGTTCCCACCAGCCGTACAGCCAGTCGATGCGGTCCTCGCGCCCGGCGGGGATCTCGGCGGGCTGGACGTGCCAGCCGTGCATGACGATGCGCTTGTCCATCGGCAGCTCGCGCCAGATGTCCCGCACGGTGATCATCCGGTCCAGGCCGGTGTGGGCGAGGAAGACGACGCCGGCGTCCGGGGCGGCGTCCAGCGCCGCGAGGATGCCGCCCGGCCGCGGTGCCATCACGTGCCGCATGGCCTCGGCGCGCGCCGCCATCGCGGCCCGGCCCTCGCGGCGCAGGCCGTCGATCCGTCGCCGACGCCGCTCGGGGCTGAAGTTGCCGCCCTCCGGGAAGATGACGAAGGCGTCGTTCGCGTCCAGCCCGACGGCCAGGTTCCCGACCTGCTCGGTGAGGCTCGTGGCGCGCCCCGGCCGGTCGCCGCCGAAGGGCGCGGGGGCGATGAACCGGTTGGGGAGGCGGTTGAGCATGACGTCCACGGCGGGATCCCACTGCAGGGTGTCCTTGAGGACGATGCGCGGTTCCCGGTCGAACCAGTTGGTCAGGGCGTGGATGAGGATGAGCGAGTCGCCTGGACCGGCGTGCCGGCTCGCCACCACGACCGGCCGGCCGGTCAGCGACGCACCGGCGACGTCGCCCTCGACGTCGATCTGCAGCCGCAGCACCCACCGCGCCTGCAGGAAAAGCAGGTGCAGGAACCAGCCGGTGAGCACGTAGTGCGCGCGCTGGAAGGCCGGGCTGCGGACCTTCCAGCCGAGCCCGGAGGCCACCCAGAGCACGAAGAGGCAGACGAGGGCGGCCGAGTTCCACACCAGGTAGAACGTCACCATCCACAGGACGCGGGGCAGGCGGAGGTACCCGGGGATCAGGGCCGTCAGCGCCGTCGCCACGATGAGCCACACCGGCAGGGTGGTGATCAGGGTGAACGCCGACAGCACGACGGCGGGGGCGATGACCGTCCGGCGCACCCACCGCGGGGGCAGGCGCATCAGCCGAGCTCCACGGCGCCGAGGTAGTCCCGGGTTGCCGCGTAGGCCCGCTCCATGCGCCGGGTCGCCGTGCTCATCTGCCGGTAGGACCTGACCTTCTCGTCGCCGTCGAGCGGACCGCCGCTGGGCAGCACGTGGACCTTGACGCCCTCGGGCACGAGGGTCAGGTCGCGGGCGAAGCGGTGCCGCCGGGCGACCTCGAAAGCCACGCGCGCGGTGTCCAGCGCCCGCTCGGGGGCGCTCAGCGGCTCCTCGATACGCCCGACCTGCAGCACGTAGACCGTCTGCGCACCTGAGCGCACGGCGGCCTCGAGGGGGATGGAGTTGACGAGTCCGCCGTCCATGAAGTGCTCGTCCCCGATCCGGGCGGCCGGCAGGACACCGGGCACCGCGGCCGAGGCCAGCACCGCCGGGATCAGCGGTCCGGAGTCGAACCAGTGCTCCGCCGCCCGCTCGATGCTGGCGGCCACGACGTGCAGGGGGACGGCGAGCTGCTCGAACGTCCGGATCTCGCCGAGCTCGTCCTCGAGCAGCCGGCGCAGGGGCTCGGGCGAGTTCAGGTGCGTGCGTGTGGACACCAGCCGGCGGAGCTGACGGCCGAGCGAGTCCCCGTACACGGCCTTCGCGGCGGGAGAGGTCCACGCCCGGCGCAGCCGCTCGACGACGGCGGGAGTCGGCTCGGCCGCGAGCAGCGCGCCGTTGACGGCACCGATCGAGGTCCCGACGACGAGGTCCGGCCGGATCCCCGCCTCGAGGAGGGCCTGCAGCATGCCGACCTCGGCGGCACCGCGCACACCCCCGCCGCCGAGGACGAACGCGACGGGTGAGGCGGCCATGGGCTCATCCTCACACGGCGGGACCCCGGGGTACCGCTCTCCCCGGGGTCCTCGTCCTGATCGTGAGAAGGCCTACTTGAAGGCGTCCTTCACGTTCTCGCCGGCCTGCTTGAGGTTGGCCTTGGCCTGGTCCTTCTTGCCTTCGGCCTCCAGGCTGTCGTTGCCGGTCGCCTCACCGGCCTCCTCCTTGCCCTTTCCCTTGCCCTCTTCCGCGGCGTTGCTGATCTTGTCATCGAGACCCATCACGGGCTCCTTCCGTCGGCGGGCCCCAGGCGGGGTTCCACCGTCCACGCTAAGCGGGCGCGCGACCACCCGCACCCCCAGCGGCACAGGTCCGCCATGCCCGCAGTCGTCGAGCGCGAGCACGCCACCGCTGCACGGAGCCGTCCCACCATTCGGGCAGGGGCCGCCGGCCGTGTACGACAGGCGGAACAGCGGCACCTCGCGACGCGGTCACGTGTTCACTGACCTCATGACCGCCAAGCCCTTCGCGCTGCTCGCTTCGCGCAGCGAGGACGTCGCGGCTGACGACGAGTACGCATCGTTCCTGCGCCTGTCAGGACTGGCACCCGAGCAGCTCGTCCGCATCCGCATGGAGGCCGGTCGGTTCACACCGCTGGACCTCGACAGCTACGCCGGGATCCTCCTGGGCGGCAGCCCGTTCACCGTCTCGACGCCGGAGGAGCACAAGAGCAACGTCCAGCGCCGAGTCGAGGCGGAGCTGAGCACCGTCCTGGCCGAGATCCACCGCCGAGACCTGCCCTTCCTGGGCCTGTGCTACGGGGTCGGTGCGCTCGGCCGGCTCACCGGCGCGGTCGTCGACGGCACGCACGCCGAGGAGACGGCGGCGGTGCGCATCGAGCTCACCGGAGAGGGCGTCCGTGACCCGCTGCTCGCCGACCTGCCGCCGTCGTTCGATGCGTACGTCGGTCACAAGGAGGCGTGCACGGTCCTGCCGCCCGGAGCGGTGCTGCTGGCGTCGTCGGCGGCCTGCCCGGTCCAGATGTTCCGCCTCGGACAGAACCAGTACGTGACGCAGTTCCACCCGGAGATGGATGCGCAGGCCCTGGTCACGCGCATCCAGGTCTACCGGCACTCCGGGTACTTCCCGGTCGACGAAGTGGACGCCGTGATCGACCGGATCGCACGGGCCGACGTCAGCGCCTCGCACGAGGTGCTGCGTGCCTTCGTCCGTCGCTACGGCACCGGCCAGGCCGGTCAGGGTGCGCGCCGCCCGGAGCGGGCGGCGGCGCTCGCCCAGGGCTGAGCCCTCCGCGCGCCGGGCGGTCGGCCCTCGGGACGGAGGCGGGAACGGGCGTTCCCGGCGCCGCGGAGCCTCAGGTCACCAGCTGCGCGGGCGTGAACGCCACCGGGAAGGGCGACGACGCGTCGAACGGCTCGCCGGCGCTCGCGTGGGCGACCTCGACGTACCTGCCGGCCGTCAGCTGCCAGGCGGTCAGGGCGGGGACGTCGGGGTCGACCACCCAGTACGACGGAGTCCCGGCCGCCTCGTAACGGGCGAGCTTGAGGTTGAGGTCGATCATCCGCGTGCTCGGCGAGAGAACTTCGACGGCGAGGAGCGGAGCCGTTGGCAGGTCGCGCTCGGTGAGATCGGCCCGCCGGGCGACCAGCACGTCCGGCTGCAGAACCGTGTCCGCGGCGAGTGCCACGTCGAAGGGCGACACCATGACGATGTGTCGGGCCGGGCACACCCGGTCGAGCAGCACGGCCATCCGGAGCACGGCGCACTGGTGCCGTGTCGAAGGCGCGGGGGTCACGATGAGCGCACCGTCGACGAGCTCGTAACGGTGCCCGTCATCGGGCATCGCGTCCAGGTCGTCGCGGGTCAACGCCCGGCTCCGCGGGAGCGTGCTCACGGTCCCCATCGTGCCTCCTCCGGCTCATGGTGACCACTGTTGCCCGTCGCGCCGCCCCACGCCGGCGCTCTCCACAGGCGGGGCGGTCACCGCGTGCGAACCCGTGCGCCGGACAGGAACCGGCGGTCGCGCGGGAGGCGACCGGACGGCTTCCCGTCGGACGTTCGGCTGCGGCCGTGCACGAACGACAGGGCCCCGCAGCCGGTGATCGGCTGCGGGGCCCTGTCGGTGTGTGCTGCGGTCAGGCGCCGGGCTGGAGCTGCCCGCCGCCGCCGGCGCCGCCCACCTCGGGCGCCGTCGGCATGTCACGCTGCTCGACCGTGGAGCCGTGGCCCACGGCGACCGGCTCGGGCTTCTCGATCTCGCCGGCTGCCACGCCGCGGAAGGTAAACTGCCCCAGCAGTCCCTCGCCCTCGGCGTCGACGATGATCTTCTGCCCCGGGCGGACGTCGCCGAACAGGATCTTCTCGGACAGGACGTCCTCGATCTCGCGCTGGATGGCGCGGCGCAGTGGCCGGGCGCCGAGCACCGGGTCGTACCCGCGCTCGGCGAGCAGCTCCTTGGCGGCCGACGTGAGCTCGATAGTCATGTCCTGGTCGCGCATCCGCACGTCCAGGCGGGCGATCATCAGGTCGACGATCTGGACGATCTCGGCCTCGGACAGCTGCGGGAAGACGATGACGTCGTCCACGCGGTTGAGGAACTCGGGCCGGAAGTGCTGCTTGAGCTCCTCGTTGACCTTCGTCTTCATGCGCTCGTAGCTGTTGGACAGCTCCCCGCCGGCCTGGAAGCCGGTGAGCAGGCCCTTGGCGATGTCCCGGGTGCCCAGGTTCGTCGTCATGATGATCACAGTGTTCTTGAAGTCCACCGTGCGGCCCTGGGAGTCGGTGAGGCGACCGTCCTCGAGGATCTGCAGCAGCGAGTTGAAGATGTCCGCGTGGGCCTTCTCCACCTCGTCGAAGAGCACCACGGAGAACGGGCGACGGCGGACCTTCTCGGTGAGCTGGCCGCCCTCCTCGTAGCCGACGTACCCGGGGGGCGAGCCGAAGAGCCGCGAGACCGTGTGCTTCTCGGAGAACTCGGACATGTCCAGCTGGATGAGGGCGTCCTCGTCGCCGAAGAGGAACTCGGCGAGTGCCTTGGCCAGCTCGGTCTTCCCGACGCCGGTCGGACCGGCGAAGATGAACGAGCCGCCGGGGCGCTTGGGGTCCTTCAGCCCGGCGCGGGTGCGGCGGATGGCCTGGGAGAGCGCCTTGATCGCCGTGTCCTGCCCGACGACGCGCTTGTGCAGCGCGTCCTCCATGTGCAGGAGCTTGGAGGACTCCTCCTCGGTGAGCTTGAAGACCGGGATGCCGGTGGACATCGCCAGCACCTCGGCGATGAGCTCCTCGTCGACCTCGGCGACGGCGTCCAGGTCACCGTTCTTCCAGGCCTTCTCCCGCTCGAGGCGGCGCTCGCCGAGGGTCTTCTCGTCGTCGCGCAGCCGCGCGGCCTTCTCGAAGTCCTGGTCGTCGATCGCCGACTCCTTCTCGCGGCGGACCTCGGCGATCTGGTCGTCGAGCTCGCGCAGCTCCGGCGGGGCGGTCATGCGGCGGATGCGCAGGCGCGCGCCCGCCTCGTCGATGAGGTCGATCGCCTTGTCCGGCAGGAACCGGTCGGAGACGTAGCGGTCCGCCAGGGTGGCGGCGGCCACGAGCGCCTCGTCGGTGATGGAGACGCGGTGGTGCGCCTCGTAGCGGTCGCGCAGCCCCTTGAGGATCTCGATGGTGTGCGCGAGCGTCGGCTCGGCCACCTGGATGGGCTGGAAGCGGCGCTCGAGGGCTGCGTCCTTCTCGATGTGCTTGCGGTACTCCTCGAGGGTGGTGGCCCCGATCGTCTGGAGCTCGCCGCGGGCCAGCATCGGCTTGAGGATGCTGGCGGCGTCGATGGCCCCCTCGGCGGCACCCGCCCCGACGAGGGTGTGGATCTCGTCGATGAACAGGATGATGTCGCCGCGGGTGCGGATCTCCTTGAGGACCTTCTTCAGCCGCTCCTCGAAGTCACCGCGGTAGCGCGAGCCGGCCACCAGCGAGCCGAGGTCGAGGGTGTAGAGCTGCTTGTCCTTGAGGGTCTCGGGCACGTCGCCGCGCACGATGTCCTGCGCGAGGCCCTCGACGACCGCCGTCTTGCCGACGCCGGGCTCGCCGATGAGGACGGGGTTGTTCTTGGTGCGGCGGGAGAGCACCTGCATGACCCGCTCGACCTCCTGCTTGCGGCCGATGACCGGGTCGAGCTTGCCCTCGCGGGCGGCCTGGGTGAGGTTGCGGCCGAACTGGTCGAGCACCGCGGAGCCGGAGGGCTGCCCCTCGGCGGGGCCGCCGGCGGCCACGGGCTCCTTGCCCTGGTAGCCGGAGAGCAGCTGGATGACCTGCTGGCGCACGCGGTTGAGGTCCGCGCCGAGCTTGGTCAGCACCTGGGCGGCAACCCCCTCGCCCTCACGGATGAGGCCGAGCAGGATGTGCTCGGTGCCGATGTAGTTGTGGCCGAGCTGGAGCGCCTCGCGCAGGGAGAGCTCGAGGACCTTCTTGGCGCGCGGCGTGAAGGGAATGTGACCCGACGGGGACTGCTGGCCCTCGCCGATGATCTCGGTCACCTGGGCACGCACAGCCTCGAGCGAGATGTCGAGGGCCTCGAGCGCCTTGGCGGCGACGCCCTCTCCCTCGTGGATCAGGCCGAGGAGGATGTGCTCGGTGCCGATGTAGTTGTGGTTGAGCATCCGCGCCTCTTCCTGGGCGAGGACGACCACACGACGGGCACGGTCGGTAAATCGTTCAAACATCTGCACTCCTCACGGGCGGCCACCTCGGCCGGTGCCCGGCAGCAACCGGTCTGGGCGGCGTTCATCAAGGCTAACGGCGGGAGCGTGGGGGAACTGCCCGTGTTCGCCACCGGCGTGACGGCACCACCCCCGCTCGCGCCGGCGCGTGGGAGCGGGACACTCACGGCCGAACGCCCCCGGCGTGACACCCGCCCCAGAGCGGAGCGCCGCCGTCACAGAGCGCCGGGACGGCGCAGAGCTGCCCTGGGTGGCCGACCCGGGACGACGAGGAGGTCTGCGCAGCACGACGCTGTTAAGCGTGCTTGACAGGGTGACGTCAAGCACGCTTGACTGGGCAGCGTCAAGTTCACTTCACACCTCGGAGCACCTCATGGACGCGGTACCGCAGCAGGAGAACAAGCAACAAGAGCCGAGGAAGCTCAAGGCGCCGGCATCGGCGTACGTGAAGACCGCGGTCCTCGGTGTCGCCGTCGCGGTCGCCATCGGAGCGGCAGCAGGACTGTTCCGTCAGGAAGACTTCTGGCTGGTCGCCATCGTCTTCGCGGCGATGGTCCTCCCGACCGCGGTCGCTCTCGGCTGGTTCGTCTTCGTGTCCAGGCACGTCGTCGAGGAGGACGCGCACGCGTCGGAGAACGTCGAGCTCCAGTGGTGGCACCGGGCCGGGTTCGGCGCGATGACGGACATGCTGACGGTGTGCGGCCTGGGACTCTTCGCCCTGTCGATCACCGGGATCCAGATCGGCGCGGTCCCGGTGCTCGCGGCCGTGGTCGTCCTCGGCATGGCCGACATGGCGATCCGGTACTTCGTCCTCCTCCGGCGGGGCTAGAGCCGATGGACAACGACGTCGCGGCACGGCGGTCGGCGCGCGGCTGGTCCCAGGCGGAGCTGGCCAAGGCGCTCGGGGTCTCGCGCCAGACCGTCATCTCGATCGAGCGGGGCCGGTTCGACCCGAGCCTCCCTCTCGCGTTCCGGCTGGCCGGCGTCTTCGGCTGCCGGATCGAGGACCTCTTCCGTCCCGACCAGGAGTGAACGGCGGACAACCCACTGCCGAAACTGCCGGACTCACCGGTGCAGGCCGACGAGCATGGCCACGCGTCTATCAGCCGAGCGCGCGCTCGAAGGCCTCGAGTGCGCGGTCGTCGAAGAGGACGAAGCGCACGAGGCGGACCTGGTTGTCACCGACCGCTGGCGCGCTTATGGCCGCATGAGCAGCGCCGGCACCGGCATCGCTGCCTTGAGCGGTGCCCGCGGCAGCGTCTTCCTTCTCCTCCACCGTGGACCGGCCGTCCTGCGCTGCCGCGTAGGAGCGGACTGCGTCCACGGCGATGCGGGCGACGTCGGCGACGTCCCACCCATACACGCCGGCACTGACCGCCGGGAACGCGACCGTGCCGGCCCCGACGTCGGCGGCCACCCGCAGCGCCGAGGTGAAGCAGGACGCCAGCAGCGCCGGGTCCGTCTCGCCGCGGTGGGCGTTCGGACCGACGGTGTGGATCACCCAGTCCGCGGGCAGGTCGTGACCGGCGGTCGGGACCGCCTCACCGACCGGCAGCCCGTCGGGCAGCTCGGTGCGCCGCAGCTCCATGCACTCCTCGAGCAGGCCCGGGCCGGCGGCGCGGTGGATGGCGCCGTCCACCCCGCCGCCGCCGAGCAGCGAGGAGTTCGCGGCGTTGACGATCGCGTCGACCTTCTCCCGGGTGATGTCGCCCCGGACAGCTTCGATCTCCATCCCTCGATCCTGCCCTCCCCCGACGGCGTCGGCACGGCCCCTGTGGACGCTCAGACCTCGACGAGGACGGTGACCGGACCGTCGTTGACGAGCTCGACCGCCATGTCGGCCCCGAACCGGCCGGTGGCCACCTCCACGCCTCGCGCCCGCAGCTCGGTGACGACGGCATCGACCAGGGGCTCGGCGACGGGCCCTGGTGCCGCGCGGTTCCAGGTGGGTCGGCGTCCCTTGCGCACGTCGGCGTAGAGGGTGAACTGCGAGACCACCAGGACCGGTGCACCGGCATCGACGACGGAGAGCTCGTCGCGCAGGATGCGCAGCTCGGCGATCTTGCGGGCGAGCCGGGCGACCTGGTCGGGCCCGTCGTCGTGCGTGACCCCGACGAGGGCGACGAGCCCCGGCCGGTCGATGGCGCCGACGACCTCGCCGGCCACGCGCACCGAGGCGCTCGTGACGCGCTGGAGCACTGCCTTCATGCCGCGCGGCTCACCAGCCGCCGCCCTGGCGCGGCGGTCGGCGGCGCCCGGTACCGCCGCCGTAGGACGAGACCGCCGGCCGCACGTCGGCGAGGTAGATCCCCGCGGGGACCACCGCCGCGAACTGCAGGAAGCTGAACCCGCCGCCCTGCAGCGGGATGCTGATGAACCCGATCGCGGCCGCGATCCCGGTCAGCACCAGCCAGAAGTTCTTCGTCCGCTTGTCCGCCGCCACGAAGGCGGCCGACGGTCGGCGGGCCGCGTCGATCAGCGCCCACAGCTCGAGCGCGAACAGGACGAGGCTGAGGGCGAGCATCACGTACTGCTGGAGCGTCACGAAGATCACCCCACGAGCCTAATCGGCGGCGAGGGCGGTCGCGGCATCCCGTCGGCCGACCGCGACCGACCGCGCGAGCCCCACCGCGCGAACCCGACCGCGCGAACCCGACCGCGCGAACCCGACCGCACGATCCGCCGTGACCGGCTTCCCCTTCCCGGCGCGCGGGGCCTGGGCCAGAATGTGCCGATGAGCCCCGAGCCCGCCACGCGCCGCACCGTCCTGACCGTCGGTGCCGGTCTGCTCGCCGTCCCGGTGCTCGCGGCCTGCGGGGGCGGGGGCACCCCGCCGCGCCCGGCCGACGGCGGAGGCACCGCCGGCGGCAGCGGTTCCGGGCGGCTCGTCCCGTTGGCGGACGTGCCGGTCGGCTCGGGTGTGGTCGTCACGGCCGACGACGGCACCGAGGTGGTCGTCGTGCAGCCGCAGACGGGCTCGGTCCTGGCCTTCAGCGCGGTGTGCACGCACCAGGGCTGCGAGGTCGGCATCGGCGACGGCGTCATCGAGTGCCCGTGCCACGGCTCCCGCTTCTCCACCGCGAGCGGCGAGGTGGTCCGGGGCCCGGCTGAGGACCCGCTGCCCCCGGTGCCGGTCACCGTCGAGGGCGAGGACGTCTACCTCGCCTGAGAGGTCCTCAAGGGCTCGCTGACCGCAGCGACTCAGCCCTCCGGCAGCTGCTCGTTCGCCTGCTCCGACGACATCCCGGTCATCTGCAGGCCGTCGACGGCCAGCGAGCGCAGGAGCGAGACGAGCGTCTGCTTGCGCCAACCCTCGTGGGCGTACGCCTCCGGGGCCAGCTCGCCCGCCACCCGGCGCAGGGTCGTGCGCGCGTGCTCGGGCGGGTCGCCGTGCTCGAGCGCCCCCGCCAGCGAGTGCAGCGCCGAGGCGATCGCCGCCACGTGGTCGGCGATGTCCGGTGAGGCGCCGTCCTCCTCCATCGCCACGATCGCGCGACGGCTGACGACCCGTGCGTTGCGCATCGCCCGGTCGGCCAGGGTGGCGGCCCGGGAGAGCTCGGCGATCACGCGGCGGTCCGCGCGGAGCGCCGGGTTGACGCGGACGAGCTCTGCGGCGCTGCGCTGGGCCACCGCCCAGGCGTCCAGCACGGACTGCGAGCCCCGGCCCTGGGCGAGGGCGTCGGCCGCGAGCTGCGGATCGCCCGTGCGCAACGCCTTGGTCAGTGTCCCCAGCATGACGGCGAGCTCGTCGAGCGCGGACTGGGCCAGCCGCCGCGGCCGCCGCTTGACGTCCCCGGGGAGGAATGCTGCGACGAGCAGGGCGAGCGCCGCCCCGACGAGAGCGTCGGACCACCGGCCGATCGCCCCCTCGGCGACCATCGACGTCGGCAGCGCGATGATGACGACGCTCTGCACGCCGGCCTGGGTGGTGAGGAGCTGGCCACGGTCGAGGAACCGGGCGGTCAGCGCGGAGATGGCGAGCACGAGGCCCACCTGCACCGGTCCGACGCCGACGAGGTGCACCAGCAGCTCGCCGAGCCCGACGCCCAGCGCCACCCCGACGCCCATCTCGGCCACGCGGCGCAGCTGACGGTCGGGGCTGAAACCGAGGCACACCCAGGCGGCGATCGGCGCGAACATCGGGACCTGGTGGCCCAGGATCTCGCCGGAGACGAAGTAGGCCAGCGCCGCCGCCAGCGAGGCGGTGAGGACCGGCACGAACGCCTCGCGCACGCGGCGTGAGCCGTGGCGCAGGTAGACCGTGCCGAGCACGCGCCAGCGGCGCAGGTCCATCGAGTGGCCCAGCCCGGTGGCCACGAGGCGGGCGGCCCGCGCCGGTCGCCGGAGCGCGTCGGAGGACGCCTGCCCGGGCTCGCGGCGCTCCGGTCCGGCCGGCGGGTCGTCACCACCCGCCGGGGTGGTCATGGGCGCAGGTCGCGCCGACGCAGTCCGGCACCGGGTCGCTCGGCGGGACGCGCGTCGGTGACCCCCTCGAGGCCGACGATGATCTCCTGGGCGGCCGCCACGTCACCGGCCTGCAGGGTCGCGTCGGCCGGGACGTTGCGCTTGATGACGGCGAGCGCCACCGGGCCGAGCTCCTCGTGGCGGACCACCGAGGTGAGGCGGCCGACGACCTTCTCGCCGTGGCGCACCTCGGCGCCCGCGTCCGGCAGCAGGTGCTCGGAGCCGTCCAGGTGCAGCATGACGAGCCGGCGCGGCGGACGTCCGAGGTTCACCACCCGCGCCACGGTCTCCTGGCCGCGGTAGCAGCCCTTGTCGAGGTGCACGCCGGTCCGCAGCCAGTCGAGCTCGTGCGGGATGCTGCGCTCGTCGGTCTCCCGGGCGAGGCGCGGGCGCCAGGCTTCGACCCGCAGCGCCTCCCACGGCCACGTGCCGGCGAGCCGGCCGGCTCGTGCGCCGTCCGCCGTCGGGGCGCAGAAGGCGTCGACGACGGCGGCCAGGGCGTCGCGACGCACGAGGGAGACCGCCCGGTGGATCTCGGTGCCGGGGTGCTCGGCGTCGGGCGGGCCGTAGTGCGTGGAGCCGGGCGCGGTGCGGGGCCAGGGGTCCTGCCAGGTGAGCACGTGGGCCTCGTGCCCGGTGAGGCGCTGCCAGCCGCCGGCGGCGGTCCCGAGCGCGGCGACGTCCTCGCGGACGGCGACCTCGACGCGCAGCATGAACCGCATGCTGTCGAGGAACGTCGCCAGCCCGGCGGCGTCGTCCGCCTCCGTGATGAGCCAGGTCCGCTCGCCGTCGTCCTGGACGGCGGCGGCGTGCTCGACGTGCCCGTTGACGTCCAGCAGCAGCAGCTCGGTGCTCGCCCCGGACTCCAGGCCGAGCAGCAGCTGCGAGCTGAGCGTGTTGAGCCAGCTGATCCGGTCGGGCCCGGTGACGGTGACGACGCCGAGGTGGGAGAGGTCGACCACCGCCTCGCCGCGGGCGAGCGCGCGCTGCTCGTGCACGGGGTCGCCGAGGTGCAGGGCCACCCCGGCGTCCGGGCCGGACGCCTCCACCGCCCCGGTGCGGGCGAGGAGGGGGCTGCGGTAGCGCTGCGCGGCGGGGCTCTCGTCGAGGGTGGTCATGTCATTCCTTCCGGCTCAGGCGGCCCGAGGCGTAGGACTGCAGCTCGTGACCGAACGCGGCGAGGTCCATCGCCCACAGCAGGTCCTGCTGGACCAGGCCGTACATGCGGGTGGCACCGGTCACCTCGGCCGCGGTGGCGGTGCGCACGACGGCGTCGGTGGCGAGGTCGATCCGGGGACCGCGGACCGCTCCGACGTAGACGCTGATCTGCCCGGCCGGGTCGGCCACCAGCACCTCGAGCTCGGTGGGGTCCGGCACCGGGGCGCCGGCGGCTGTGCGGGCGCCGTCTCCCTCGGCGGGCGCCGTCGTGCCGTCGGAGGGCACGGGTCGCCAGTAGGAGGTCTCCGTGGACCACAGCCGGCCCGGGACGAGCGCGTCCGCCCCCTCGTGCCCGGTCATCTCCTGGGAGATCGGCCCGGAGCTGGAGGTCTCGGCCAGGTGGATGGTGCTCGTCGAGCGGATGTAGGGGCCGCCGTCGTGGTCGAAGACCACTTCCTGGACGAAGGGCCCCTCGGGCACGTCGGGGTAGCCGAGCATGCCGAAGCCGCGCCAGCCGCCCAGCAGCCAGGCAAGGGGGTAGCACTCGGGAGCCAGGTCGTCAGGGAAGGAGAACGCCATGCCACCAGGCTAGTCGTCGCAGGCGGGCGTCGCCGGTGGCGCTCGTCCGCCGGCCGGCCCGGCGCTCAGGCAGCGAGCAGCCGGCTGACGAGGTAGACCGGGACGCCGGAGACGAGGAGCACGAGCACGGCCGCCGCGAGCGCGGGACGGATCCGGTGGGAGGCGGGGAACCGACCGAACAGCACGTGCAGCGCGGCGGTGAGGATTCCCGCCGCGAGGCCGACCAGCATGCCCGGCACGGTCCCCACCCCGGCGAGCACCGTCCCGATGAGCAACCCGATCCCGCCGCCGACGACCGTGGCGACCGAGGCAACGAGCTCGGTACGTGCCGGCACCGCGGTGGTGGCGGCGGCCGCCGCGATGGTGGCGGCGGCGGTGACGACGAGCGCCTCGGTCACCTCACCGGTGTCGATGGCGATCCAGCCTGCCGCGGAGACCACGACGACGGCGCCGGTGACCACGCCCGAGACCGACTCGACCAGCCGCGGCCGACCGTCGCGCCGGGCCATCTGGTGGACGAAGGCGGCCACCACGGCCAGCCCCATGACGACGGCGAGCTCGCCGGCCCCGGCCAGCCTGACCACCGCCAGGCCCGCGAGGGCCGAGAGCGCGATGACGATGCTCGCGCCGCGCCGCGTCGGCAGCTCCAGGAGGCGCGGCCAGCCGAGGGCGAAGAGCGTGCCGAGAACGAGCACGACGCCGGTGAGGAGGTTCTGCGAGAGATACCCCGCCACGGCGAGGAGCGCGGCACCGGACGCGGTGACGGCTGCCCGGCTCGATGCCCCCATCACGGCGCGGCCCCGGTGACTCGCGCGTCCGCCGCGGGCCCGTGGGTGTCCGCGTGGCCGGACGCCGCCGGGAGCTCCGGGGTCGACCGGCCCGTACCGGGGAGAGTTGCGTGCGCGGCCACCGCCCGATTGTGACAGACGGCCGCCGAAGTCCGGACGGCCGGCCTTCGGCGGCGGCGCGGGCAGGGCGGGGTCCTGCGCCGCCGGGGCGGACCGGGCGGGCGGACAGGCGGACAGGCGGACAGGCGGACAACGGTCGGCGGCCGTGTGGGGCCCAGCCGATGGGCCGTCTGGAGTGCGGCGACGGCACCGGGTCCGGGGCCACTACAGTGAGGCGACGCGGGAGGAGGGGATCAGTGGCCGAGCTCGTGCTGCTCACCGCCGAGACGGGCGGTCCCGCCCACGTGCTGCCCTCCCTCACGCTGCTCGGTCACCAGGTGACCGTCGCGCCGATGGCCCCGGCGGCCGTCGTCGACCATGCCGAGGCCGCCGTCGTGCTCCTCGACGCCCGTCGCGACCTCGTGGCGGCGCGGAACCTGTGCCGCCTCCTGAGCGGGCCGATGGACTCCCCGCCCGTGCTCCTGGTCCTCGCCGAGGGCGGGTTCACCGCCGTCACCCGGTCGTGGGGCGCGGCCGACGTCGTCCTCGCGAGCGCCGGCCCCGCCGAGGTCGAGGCCCGGCTGCGGCTGATCACCGAGGGTGCGCGTCCGAGCGAGACGGAGCAGGCCGCGGAGCAGGTGGAGGCGGGCGAGCTGGTCATCGACGCGTCGGCGTACACCGCCCGCATCCGGGGACGCATCCTCGACCTGACCTACAAGGAGTTCGAGCTCCTCAAGCACCTCGCCCAGCACCCGGGGCGGGTGCACTCGCGGGCGCAGCTGCTCCAAGAGGTCTGGGGCTACGACTACTTCGGCGGCACCCGCACCGTCGACGTCCACATCCGTCGCCTCCGGGCCAAGCTGGGCAGCGAGCACGACCAGATGATCGGCACCGTGCGCAACGTCGGGTACCGGTTCGACGTGCGCGGCCGGGACACGGCCGACGACGCCGCCCAGAACGCCCGACCCGAGGCGCTGGTGGAGCCCTGAGCCCGGCTCTCGGCACGCTGTCCCCAGACCTCCGCAGCCCCCTTGCGCGTGAGCGGACCCCCTGACGTACAGTGGTGCGTGACGTCGGGTCGCGAAAGCCCCGGGCTCCAACACAAGCCGCCAAGAGCGGCCTTCGCGCCGACTGGCGCTCTCCGGCCCGGCGTCCTCACACTCCGCCTCTTTCGCCCTCGCGGTCGCGGGCGGTCGGTGCGTTCGGCGTCGCTGTCGCGGCGGTTCCACCGTTGAGGTCGCGGGCGCCCAGCATTGCGGTCGCCAGCGTCCGGCGTCGCCGTCGCGGCACGTTCGCGTCGCGGTCGCGGGCGTCCGGCGTCGCTGTCGCACCGGCTTCGGCGTAGCGGTCGCCGGGCGTCCAGCCTCGCGGTCGCGGGCGCCCAGCGTTGCGGTCGCGGCGCAGATCCGTCCGCGGCCGCGGCATGCCTGTCCGCAAGGGGTCCAAAGCCGCCCCGACAGAATGCTCGCCCTTCACTGAAGTGCTCTAGCCTGATGCCGGCAGTCCATCCCCTGTTCATCCCCGAGGGAGCACTCTGGTGCGATTTCGCCCCACCCCGCGCGACGCGTCGTTCTTCGAGCTCCTCGCCGGGACCGCCGAGCATCTGGTCCGCGGCGCCGAGCTCCTCACCCGGCTGCTGGGGGCCGACCGCACGCAGCGGGCCGACCTCGCCGCCCAGCTCCACGCCGTCGAGCACGACGCCGACGAGAACACCCACGCGCTCCTGCGGAAGCTGAACCAGACCTTCGTCACCCCGTTCGACCGGGACGACATCTACGCCCTGGCGTCCACGCTGGACGACTGCATGGACGACATGGACGAGGCCGGCGACCTCATCGTCCTCTACAAGATCGGCGACCTGCCCGCCGGCGTGAGCGACCAGGTGGCCGTGCTGCAGCGCTGCGCCGAGCTCACCGCCGAGGTCATGCCCAGGCTGAAGTCCATGACCGGGCTGAGCGACTACTGGGTCGAGATCAACCGCCTCGAGAACCACGCGGACCAGGCGTACCGCCGCCTCCTCGCCGACCTGTTCAACAACGGCCAGGACCCGATCGCGATCATCAAGCTCAAGGGCGTCATCGACGCGCTCGAGTCGGCCGCGGACTCCTTCGAACGGCTCGCGAACACCGTCGAGACCATCGCACTCAAGGAATCCTGACGCGCAGTGGACCTCGTCCTCGTCCTTGTGCTGGTGGTCGTCACGATCGCCCTCGTCTTCGACTTCACCAACGGCTTCCACGACGCCGCCAACGCGATCGCCACCTCGGTATCTACCCGGGCGCTCACCCCACGCGTCGCTCTGGCGATGGCGGCGGTGATGAACCTCGTCGGCGCGCTCCTCGGCACCGGGGTGGCCGAGACCATCGGCTCGGGCATCATTTCGCCGCCGGGCGGGGCGAACGGTCTCGCCGTCGTGCTCGCGGGGTTGATCGGCGCCATCGTCTGGAACCTCATCACCTGGTGGTTCGGGATGCCGTCGTCGTCCTCGCACGCCCTGATCGGTGGGCTGATGGGCGCCGGGCTCGCCTCGGCCACCCAGGTGCACTGGACGGTGATCGGCGAGAAGGTCGCCCTCCCGATGGTGCTGTCGCCGCTCGTCGGCTTCGGCCTCGCGTACGTCGCGATGCTCGCCGTGCTGTGGATCTTCCGGTCCCGGCCCTACCAGCGCACCATGCGCCGCTTCCGCTGGCTCCAGACCGTCTCGGCCGCGGCGATGGCCCTGGGCCACGGCCTCCAGGACGCGCAGAAGACGATGGGCGTGATCGTCCTCGCCCTGGTCGCCGGCGGCCTGCACGAGGGCACCTCGATCCCCCTGTGGGTCAAGCTCGCCGCCGCGACCGCGATCTCCCTCGGCACCTACGCGGGCGGCTGGCGGATCATGCGCACGCTGGGCCGCAAGGTCATCGAGCTCGACCCGGCCCGCGGGTTCGTCGCCGAGACCGTGGCGGCCTCGGTGCTGTACTCAACCGCTTTCCTGTTCCACGCACCGGTCTCGACCACGCAGACGATCACCTCGGCGATCATGGGTGTCGGTGCCACCAAGCGGCTCTCCGCCGTGCGGTGGGGCGTGGCCGGCAACATCGCCGTCGCCTGGGTCCTCACCATCCCCGCCGCGGGCACCGTCGCTGCCGGCCTCTACCTCGTCCTGAACGTGGTCCTTCCCTGACCCACCGCGCCCGCTTGTCCCGGTCCCACTGCCTCCCGTGCGGGACTCACCCCGCGCCTCGACGCGGCAGCACCGAAAGACACCTTCCGCACCGCTCCGCCGGCCCGACGACGACCACAACGTGCCGCTCGTCGACGCAGCGGGTGTGCGGCACTCCCCGGGGGTACTCCCCATGACGGCGGGCCGTTGCGGACTTTGCCCGGCGATATCCTGGCCGCAGATCTCCTTCACCCCGGGAAACGCTGATCCTCCTTCACCCCGAGAACTCGGAGCACCATGAACCGCCCTGCCCGCACAGCCCTCACCCTTGCCGCCCTCGTGGGGCTGACCGGCACGCTCGCCGCCTGCGGCGGTGACGTCCTCGCCCTCGAGGTCGGCGACTGCGTGAACCAGTCCGACCTGCAGGACACCGAAGTGAGCTCGGTGACCACGCTCGAGTGCTCGGAGCCGCACGACGCGGAGATCTTCGGCGCGGTCACGCACGACGACGGCGACTTCCCTGGCGAGGACGAGGTCAAGTCCGAGGCGCAGGAGGGCTGCATTACCCGGTTCGAGGAGTTCGTCGGTGTGCCCTACGTCGAGTCGGAGATCTACTTCTCCACCCTCTCGCCGAGCGAGCAGAGCTGGAACCAGGCCGACGACCGCACCTCGCTGTGCATCATCCTCGCCGAGGAGAAGATGACGGGCTCCCTCGAGGGCGCCAACCGCTGACTTCGGCTCGACGCCGCGCACGCGAGAGCCCGGCCGGTCCGAGGACCGACCGGGCTCTTCCCGTCACTACGCGGTGCTCACCCGAAGTCGGTTCGCGGTGCTCACCCGGAGTCAGTGCGGAGTGCTCACCCGGAGTCAGTGCGCGGTGCTCACCCGAAGCGGCCCGAGATGTAGTCCTCGGTGTCCTTCACGGACGGGCTGGAGAACATCTTCTCGGTGTCGTCCATCTCGATGAGGTGGCCCGGCTTGCCGGTGCCCGCGATGTTGAAGAAGCCGGTGCGGTCGGAGACGCGGGCGGCCTGCTGCATGTTGTGGGTGACGATGACGATCGTGTACTCGTTCTTGAGGTCGGCCATCAGGTCCTCGATCGCCAGCGTGGAGATCGGGTCCAGCGCCGAGCACGGCTCGTCCATCAGCAGGACCTCGGGCTTGACCGCGATAGCCCGGGCGATGCAGAGACGCTGCTGCTGACCGCCGGAGAGTGACGAGCCGGGCCGGTCGAGGCGGTCCTTGACCTCGTTCCACAGGTTCGCGCCGCGCAGCGAGGACTCGACGAGCTCGTCGGACTCGGACTTCTTCATCTTGCGGTTGTTCAGCTTCACGCCGGCCAGGACGTTGTCCGCGATGGACATCGTCGGGAACGGGTTCGGCCGCTGGAAGACCATGCCGACCTGACGGCGCACCTGGACCGGGTCGACCTCCGGGGCGTAGAGGTTCTGCCCGTCCATGACGGCCTCCCCCTCGACGCGAGCGCCGGGGATGACCTCGTGCATGCGGTTGAGGGTGCGCAGGAAGGTCGACTTCCCGCAGCCGGAGGGCCCGATGAGGGCCGTGACGGACCGGGGCTCGATCGTCATGCTGACGTCCTCGACGGCGAGGAAGTCGCCGTAGTACACGTTGAGGTTCTTGACGTCGATGCGCTTAGACACTGGCGTTCCTTCCGGGGCGGAGGGGGCGGGCCACCGGACGGGCGGCGGACGTGCGGGCGGTCTCGGTCACGAGGCGCCCTTCGGGGAGAAGTATCGGCTGACCAGCCGGGCGACGAGGTTGAGCAGCATGACGATCGCGACGAGCGTGAGGGCCGCCGCCCAGGCCCGCTCGTACCCGACGCCGCCCTGGGCGTACTGGCGGTAGGCGAAGACCGGCAGCGTCGCCATGCGGCCCTCGAGCGGGTCGTTGTTGATGTTCGCGATGATGCCTGTCGTCATGAGCAGCGGAGCGGTCTCGCCGATCACGCGGGCGATGGCGATCATCACCCCGGTGGTGATACCCGCGACGGCGGTGCGCAGCACGACCTTGACGATCGTGAGCCACTTCGGCACGCCGAGGGCGTAGGAGGCCTCGCGGAGCTCGTTCGGCACGAGCCGCAGCATTTCCTCGACCGACCGCACCACGACCGGGGTCATCAGCACGGCGAGCGAGACCGCGCCCATCACGGCGGACCGGTAGGCCGGGCCGACGAGGATCGTGAACAGCGCGAAGGCGAACAGGCCGGCGACGATCGACGGGATGCCCGTCATCACGTCCACGAGGATCGTGATGGCGCGCGCGACCTTGCCCTTGCCGTACTCCACCAGGTAGATCGCCGTGAAGATGCCCAGCGGGATGGAGATGGCGGAGGCCAGGCCCGTCACCCACAGCGTGCCGATGATGGCGTGCAGCGCGCCGCCCTCGCGCATGTCGCCGAAGATGCCCGTCATGTCCGTGGACAGGAAGTCCCAGCTCATGATGGACACGCCCTCGACGATGACGATCCATACCAGCGAGACGAGCGGGATCATCGCCACCACGAAGGCACCCGTGACCAGCGAGGTGGCCAGCCGGTCCTTGGCGTCGCGCTCGCCCTCCACGACCCGGGCGATGGCCCAGTTCGCGACGACGAACAGGATCCCGCCGACGAGGAACACCGAGGCCACGGTGGGCGTGCTGACGACGGTGAAGAAGAGGAACGCCACCAGCAGCGAGCCGGCGAGGACGGCCCAGGGGGTCCAGCCGGGGAGCTTGCCGGTGCGCTCGAGACCGGTCGAGGTGGTGGGCGCGGTCATCAGTTCGCTCCAGAGAACTCGGCACGGCGGGCGATGATCCAGCGAGCCAGCAGGTTCACCGCGAAGGTGATCGCGAACAGGGCCAGGCCCGTGGCGATGAGGACGTCCGCGCCGAGCCCGGACGCCTCGGGGAACTGGTTCGCGATGTTCGCCGCGATCGACTGGTGCTGCCCGGGCTGGAGGACGTAGAAGTTGATGAGGAAGCCCGGGGAAAGGATCATCAGCACGGCCATCGTCTCGCCGAGCGCCCGCCCGAGGCCGAGCATCGAGGCGCTGATGATGCCGGACCGGCCGAACGGGAAGACGGCCATCCGGATCATCTCCCAGCGGGTCGAGCCCAGCGCCAGGGAGGCTTCCTCGTGCAGTCGCGGGGTCTGCAGGAATACCTCGCGGATGGTGGCGGTGATGATCGGCAGGACCATGACGGCGAGCACGATCCCCGCCGCCATGATGTTCTTGGCGGGCGCCTGGAACCCGGCGAAGACCGGGATGAAGCCGAGCGTCGACGAGAGCCACGCGAAGAGGGGCTCGAGCACGGGCACCAGCCACGCCATGCCCCACATGCCGTAGACGACCGACGGGATGGCGGCGAGCAGGTCGACGAGGTAGCCGAGGCCCTGCGCGGCCCTGCGCGGGGCGTAGTGGGAGATGAACAGGCCGATGGCGACGGACAGCGGCACGGCGATCAGCAGGGCGATCACCGAGGAGAGCAGCGTGCCGAAGATCAGCGGCGCGATGTAGCCCACCAGGCTCTCGCCCCGCATGAAGCTGATCTCGTCGTACTGGGCCTGGGACGCTGTGATCGCGGGCCACGAGCGGAAGAGCAGGAAGCCGGCGACCCCGGCGAGGATCACGAGGATCGCGAGTCCGGCGCCGGTGGAGACACCGGCGAAGACCTTGTTCCCCAGGCGGCCCGGCGCGTCGCTCAGCCGGGCGGCGGGGCTGCCGCCAGGCGAGGCGTCAGTGGTGCTGGCGGATGCCACGGGTCCTCCGGATGGATGCTCGTCGGGTCGGGCAGGGCGTTCGGTCGGTGTCGGCGCGCCCGGGACCGGGCTCGTGCCGGCGCGCACGCGGGCAGGCGCCGTCGGCCGGCCATCGACAGGCGAGGGTCCCGCTCCGGGGACCGTCCGCTCGAGGACCGACCGCTTGAACGGTAGGTCGAGCGGGTGACCGCGAGGCGGGCGTCAGGTGAACACGAGGTGAACCCACCCTGTCGGATCGCTCACAACCGCATGCCGGCACCGTCACGCTCCCCCGGCCGAGATCTGTGCGATCGCGGCGTTCACGCGCTCGCGCAACGCGTCCGAGATCGGCGCCGAGCCGGCGACCGACGGGTCCGCCGCCCTGGCCTGCCCCTCCTCGGAGGCGATGTACGTCAGCAGGGTCTTGATGTTCTCGACGTCCCGCTCGCTGTCGTAGGTCGAGCAGGCGATCGTGTAGGAGATGAGCACGATCGGGTAGGTGCCGGACTCCGCCGTGTCCCGGGCGAGGTCGATGGTCAGCCGCAGGTCGGTGGCCCCCTCGCTCGGGGGCGAGACGTCGACGACGGCAGCGGCGGCCTCTGGCGAGAACGGCACGAACTCGTCGCCGACGCCGACCGCGACGGTGCCGAGGTCCTCGGTGACCTGGGCGGCGTCGATGTACCCGACGGTCCCCTCGGCCGCCTGCATCGTGGTCACGACGCCGGACGTCTGCGTCCCGGACTGCGTGCCCGAGATCGGCCAGGTCTCGCTGGGCTCGTGCGGCCACGCGTCACCGGCCGCCTCGGCGAGGTACTCGGTGAAGTTCTCGGTGGTCCCCGAGTCGTCCGAGCGGTTGACCGGCACGATGTCGAGGCTCGGGAGCTCGACGTCGGGGTTCGTCGCCGCGATGGCGGGGTCGTCCCAGGTGGTGATCTGCCCGTCGAAGATCTGCGCCAGCGTCACGGGGTCGAGCTGGAGGTGCTCGGTGCCGAGGTCCGGGAGGTTGTAGGCGACGGCGATCGGGGAGATGTACAGCGGCAGCTCGACGACCTCGCCGCCGAAGCACCGCTCGCTCCCGTCCTGAAGCTCCTCGGGGCTCATGGCGGCGTCCGAGCCGGCGAACTTCACGGCGTCGTTGAGGAACATCTCCCGGCCGGTGCCCGAGCCGACCGGGTCGTAGGAGACGAGCACGTCGGGGTGGTTCTCGTTCATCCACGCGAGCCAGCCGGTCATGGCGATCTCCTGGGAGGACGCGCCGGCACCGGGGAGCGGGCCGGACAGGCCCGAGCCGTCGCCGCCACCGCCGCAGGCGGTCAGCGCGAGCACCAGGGCGCCGACTGCCCCGGCACCGGTCGCCCGACGGGATCCTGCCTGCACGTCCACGCCCCTCACGTCTGCCGGAAACAGCCGCGCTCACTCTATGGGGACATCCGCGACTGTTCCATCGCGGACCCCACCCTGGACGCGTGAGCCGGCTCGCACGACGACCGCGGGCGGGGCCGCGCCCCCTCGTCAGGAGCACGACCCCGCCCGTGGCGGTGCGGATCAGCGGGTCAGGCGACCGAGATCTGGTCGATCGCGGCGGTGACCTTGGCGCGCAGGTCCTCGGAGATCGGCGCCGAGCCGGCGACGCTCGGGTCGGCGGCGCGCTGCTGGCCCTCCTCGGAGGCGATGTAGGTCAGCAGGGCCTTGACGTTCTCCGCGTCCGACTCCGTCTCGTAGACCGAGCAGGCGAAGGAGTAGGAGACGAGCACGATCGGGTAGGCACCGGACTCGGCGGTGTCGCGGGCGAGGTCGATGGTCAGGCGCAGGTCGGTGGCGTCCTCGGTGGCCGGGGAGGCGTCGACGACGGCGGCCGCGGCCTCCGGGGAGAACGGCACGAACTCCTCGCCCACACCGATCGCGACGGTGCCGAAGCCCTCGGGGACCTGGGAGGCGTCGAGGTAGCCGATGGTGCCCTCGGCGGACTCGAGGGTGGAGACGACGCCCGAGGTCTGGGCGCCGGACTGGGTGCCGGTGATCGGCCAGGTCTCGCTGGCCTCGTGCGGCCAGGCGTCGCCCGCGGCGGCGGCGAGGTACTCGGTGAAGTTCTCGGTGGTGCCCGAGTCGTCGGAGCGGTTGACCGGCACGATCGCGGTGTCGGGCAGCTCGACGTCGGGGTTGGTCTCGGCGATCGCCGGGTCGTTCCAGGTGGTGATCTCGCCGGCGAAGATCTGGGCGAGCGTCTCGGGCGCGAGGTTGAGGTTCTCGGCCTCGACGCCGGGGAGGTTGTAGGCCACGGCGATCGGCGAGATGTACAGCGGCAGCTCGACGACCTCGCCGCCGTAGCAGCGGTCGGCGCCGGCGGCCAGCTCCTCCTCGTCGAACATGGAGTCGGTGCCGCCGAACATCACGGCGCCGTTGAGGAACATCTCGCGGCCGGTGCCCGAGCCGGTCGGGTCGTAGGAGACCTGCACGTCGGGGTTGGCCTCGGAGAAGCCGGCGAGCCAGCCGTTCATGGCGTTCTCCTGCGAGGAGGCGCCGGCGCCGGGGAGCGTGCCGGACAGGGCCGCGCTCTCCTCGCCGCCCGCGGTCTCCTCGGAAGCGCCGTTCTCGGCGTTGCTGCTCCCGCAAGCCGCGAGGGTGAGCGCAAGGGCGCTGATCGCGGCGACTCCCGCCAGGCGGCGGCTACCTGCAAGCTTCACGGTCATTCCATCCTCTGTCTCGGTGGGCCAGGACCAGGGGGCGCCCGACCAGAAGCGACGCTAAGCAGCGCGGGTGACTTCCCCGCGGGCAGACGATGAACGCAGCGTGAACTCTGCTGTCTTTCGGGTCACAGTTCGGCAACGCCGCGCCCCGGGGTCAGGGCAGGATGGGCGCGCGGTGCTTCTCCAGGGCGACGACGACGACGCCGCGCCCCTGCCGCTGGGCCACGTGCACCACGAGCAGCTCCGCCGTCTTCAGCCACGGGTCGGACCTGGGCACCTGCTGCATGATGCGGTGCGGCGTGAGCTGTGCGACCTCCTTGACCACGGTGGGCAGCACCGGGCGGTGCGTGCAGAGGGCCACGGGCACGTCGCGGGTGGTGAGCTCGTGGCGGACGAGCTCGCGCACCGGCCTGGGTTTCTTCTCGTGCGCGTGCTCGGTCAGCTCGGCCCGGACGAGGGCACCGATCCCGGTCGCCTCCTGGTACGGCCGCACGGTCGCCGCGCAGCGTTCCCACGGCGAGGTGATGACCTCCTCGACGCCGTAGGCCGCGAGCACCGGGACCAGTCGTTGCGCCTGGAGCTCGCCGGCCGGGGTGAGCGGTCGGGTGGACTCGTCGCCGCGCCAGGACGAGCGCTTGCGGGCGCGGGCGTGGCGCACGACCACCATCGTCCAGGTGCGCAGCCGCTTGTCCTTCCACTGGTCGACGAGGACCCCCAGCGGATCGCGGTCGTGGGCGTAGGTGAGCATCTTCGCGGCCTTGCCCACCTCGACCCAGCGGACGTCGTCGATCTCGCTCTCCTTGGCCGGGTAGACCTCGGCCCGGCACGCCACGCTCTGCGCGTCGTCGTCGACCTCGTGCGCCGCCCAGTAGTGCGTGATCTTCGTCCGACCGTCCTTGAGCCGGTGCCGCACGGTCGGCAGCGGCTGTCCCAGCGAGACGTGCACGCCGGTCTCCTCGGCGACCTCGCGCACGGCGCACTCGACGAGCGACTCCCCCGCCTCGAGCTTGCCCTTCGGCCAGGCCCAGTCGTCGTAGCGGGGCCGGTGCACGAGCAGGACCTCGAGCTTGCGGTTGCGCACGCGCCAGACGAGGGCGCCGGCGGCCTCGACCGCCGAACGCTGGCTCACCGGCTGGCTGCCACGCGGCGGCGGGCCCGGGCCATCAGCATCTCCTGCAGGTCGTCCAGGCGCTCGCCGTCCGCACCGATGTGCCGGCGGTGCCAGCCGTCCCGCTCGAGGTGCCAGGTGGCTGTGGTGTCCGCCATCGAGACGTCGAGGAGCTCGACCAGGAAGTCGATCTGACCCTGGTCGGAGATGCGGATGAGGGCCTCCACCCGGCGGTCGAGGTTGCGGTGCATGAGGTCGGCCGAGCCGATCCACACCTCGGGGTCGCCGGCGTTGGCGAAGGCGAAGACGCGGGCGTGCTCGAGGAAGCGGCCGAGGATCGAGCGGACCCGGATGTTCTCGCTCAGGCCCGGCACCCCGGCCCGCAGTGCGCAGATACCGCGCACGACGACGTCGACCGGGACCCCGGCCTGGCTGGCGCGGTACAGGGCGTCGACGAGGGTCTCGTCCACGATCGCGTTGACCTTGAGCTTGATCCACGCGGGCCTGCCCTCGCGGTGGTTGACGATCTCGCGCTCGATGCGCTCGACCAGGCCCGGACGGACCGAGCGGGGGGCCACCAGGAGCCGGTGGAACCGGGTGCGCGGCGCGTAGCCGGAGAGCTGGTTGAACAGCCGGGTGAGGTCCTGGCCGACGTCGCGGTCGCAGGTGAGCAGACCCAGGTCCTCGTAGCCGCGTGCGGTCTTGGGGTTGTAGTTGCCGGTCCCCACGTGGCAGTACCGGCGCAGGCCGTCCGCCTCCTGGCGCACGACCAGCGAGAGCTTGGCGTGCGTCTTCAGGCCGACGATGCCGTAGACCACGTGCACCCCGGCCTGCTCGAGCTTGCGCGCCCAGGAGATGTTGGCCTGCTCGTCGAAGCGGGCCTTGATTTCCACGATGGCGAGGACCTGCTTGCCCGCCTCGGCCGCATCGATGAGGGAGTCCACGATCGGGGAGTCGCCCGACGTGCGGTACAGGGTCTGCTTGATCGCGAGGACCTGTGGGTCCGCCGCCGCCTGGGCCAGGAACTGCTGCACCGACGTGGAGAAGGAGTCGTACGGGTGGTGCAGGAGGATGTCCCGCTCGCGGATGGCGGCGAAGAAGTCGGTCGGGTTCGCCGACTCGACCTCCGCCAGTCCCTGTGGCGTGACCGGGACGAACTTGGGGTACTTCAGCTCCGGCCGGTCCAGGTCGTGCACGATCTCGAGACCGGTGAGGTCCAGCGGGGCGGGCAGGCGGAAGACCTCCTGCTCGACGACGCCGAGCTCACGCTTGAGCAGGTCGAGGACGTGGGGGCTGATGCCCTCGGCGACCTCCAGGCGCACCGCGGGGCCGAAGCGTCGGCGCGTCAGCTCCTTCTCCAGGGCCTTGAGGAGGTTCTCGGCGTCGTCCTCCTCGACCTCGACGTCCTCGTTGCGGGTGACCCGGAAGGTGTGGTGCTCGACGATCTCCATGCCGGGGAACAGCGCGTCGAGGTGGTGGCCGATGACCTCCTCCAGCGGCACGAACGCGGTGCGGCCACCGGCGTCGGCGGGCACGTCCTCCGGGCGGTAGGGCTTGCCCTCGGAGTCGACGGCGATGAAGCGCGGCAGCAGGGGCGGCACCTTCACCCGGGCGAAGTGCTCCTTGCCGCTGGTGGGGTTGCGCACCAGCACCGCCAGGTTCAGCGAGAGCCCGGAGATGTAGGGGAAGGGGTGCGCCGGGTCGACGGCCAGGGGCGTCAGGACGGGGAAGATCTGCTTCCGGAAGAACTTGTGCAGTCGCTCCTGCTCGCTCTCCGCGAGGGACTCCCAGTGGAGGAGGTCGATGCCCTCCTCGGCGAGCTTGGGCTGGACGTCGTCGGCGAAGACGCGGGCGTGCCGCTCCGCCAGCTCTTTGGCGCGGTGGCTCAGCGCGTCCAGCACCTGGCGCGGGGACAGGCCCGACGCCGCCGGCACGGCCATGCCCGTGGCGATCCGGCGCTTCAGGCCGGCCACGCGGACCATGTAGAACTCGTCGAGGTTCGAGGCGAAGATCGCCAGGAACCACGCCCGCTCGAGGATGGGCAGCTCCTGGTCCTCGGCCTGCTCGAGCACCCGCTCGTTGAACGCGAGCCAGCTGAGCTCCCGGTCGGCGAAGCGCCCCTCGGGCAGGTCGGCCTCCCAGGGCGGCAGGTCCTCCTCCGCGGCTTCCGCCTCGGCGGCCTCGACCTGCCGGGTGAGCGAGGCCGACGACGACGAGACGCCGCTGAGCACGCGGGTCATCGCCCGGGCCTGCGCGGCGAGTTCGTCCTCGTCGTCGTCCTCGAGGCGGGCCAGCTCGTCCGCCCCCTCCTCGTCGCCGACCGTGGCCTCGGGTGCGGCGTCCGGGGCGGCGTCGGGCGCTCCGGACGACGCCTTCTGGCCGTTCACGTCCGCGGGGTCGGCCCCGACCCCGTCCACGGAGGTCTCCTCGGTGCTGCTCATGGAGCCAATCGTGTCATCAGAAGGTGTCCGGCGCGTGACGCAGCAGCTCGGATCTCGTCCCGGCCGCAGACCGGCATCCGCTGCGGTCCCGTCGGCGGCCCGTCGGCGACCGCGGACGACCTCTTCCGGGGGCGCGGCGAGGGCCGTCACCGGTACTGGACGTCGGTCGCGACCGTCTCGAAGCCTGCCCGGGCGTAGGTTCGCAGGGCGGCGGTGTTGTCCCCCTCGACGTAGAGGGTGGCGCGGCGCAGCCCGCGCGCGGCCATCTCGGCCAGGGCGAGGTCGGTGAGGGCGCCGCCGAGACCGCGCCCCTGCGCCTCGGGGTCGACCCCGACGGCGTAGATCTCGCCGTCGTGCTCGCCCGGGACGACCTTGACCCACATCGAGGCGAGCGGCTGGGCCTGCGGGGCGCCGGCCGGCCGGGCGAGCCACAGCAGGGTGGGGTCGAACCAGTCCTCCGCCTCACGGGCGCGCAGGTCGGCCACGGTCATCCGGCCCTGCTCCGGGTGGTCGGCGAACGCGCGGGCGTTCAGCCCCACCCAGGCCTCCTCGTCGGCGCCCACCTCGAAGGTGGTGACGTCGACGTCGCTGCGGGGGGCGGCGGGTTCCTGCCGGTCCAGCGGCGCCGCCATCTGGAGCAGCTCGCGCACGACCTCCATCCCGGTGGCGGCGGCGAGCGCCCGGGCCCCGGGGAGGTTCCCGTGCGCCCACACCGCGACGCCGGGGACGCGCTCGCGCACGGCGTCGACGAGCGCACGCCCGACGCCGCGACGGCGGTGGTCGGGGTGGACCGCCAGCTCGGCGCTCGCTCCGCCCTCGGGGCCGGCGTCCACCTGTGCGTAGCCGGCGAGGCCGTCCTCGCCCGGCACGAGGAGGTGGTGGACCTGGCGCAGCGGCGTGCGCACCTCGAGCAGCGTCTGCTCCGAGAGCGCCTCGACGCCGTCGGCCGCGGCCACCGCACCGGCGAGGCCGAGCACTGCCGTCGCCGCTGCCTGGTCCAGTGCGTCCGTCTCGATCATGCCGCAGCCTCCCGCTCGATGGTCCGGCTGCCATTCCATCGGGCGGGAGCCGTGGGCGCAATCGCGGCTCAGCGGGTCGGCGGCAGCATCCGGCGCGAGACGTCCGCGACCGTCGTCGGACCGGGCGTGGCGTCGGCGATGAGGGGGCCGGTGCCCTCGGAGAGGTCGACGATGCCCGCCTCGGCCCAGGTGTGGAGGCCGTCGAGGACGTCGGCGGCGAGCTCGTTGTCCGCCGTGTCGGTGTTGGTCCACAGGTCGTCGAAGAGCTTCTCGACCCGCAGGCGCGCGTGCCGGCACGCGGCGTCGGCGAGCTTCTGCGCGGCCCGGCCGGTGGCGGCGTCGTCGTCCTCGAGCTGCATCTGCGCCCGGGAGCACATGGCGGCGATGGCGAACAGGTCGGCCCCGATGTCGACCACCCGGCCGAGGAACGCCTGGCGGTGCTCGAGGCCACCCTGCCAGCGCGCCATGCCGTAGAAGGTGTTGCGGGCGAGGCGGCGTGAGCTGCGCTCGACGAAGCGCAGGTGGGTGGCGAGCGGGCCGAACTCGGCGTAGGAGGTTGGCACCTGGCCGGGGCCGGTGAGCAGCTTCGGCAGCCAGCCGGCGTAGAAGGCGCCGGCCCGTCCGGCCGCGCGGGCCTTGCCGGCGAGGTCGACGTCGGGGTCGATGATGTCCCCGGCGACGGCGAGGTGGGTGTCGACGGCCTCCCGCGCGATGAGGAGGTGCATGATCTCCGTCGAGCCCTCGAAGATGCGGTTGATGCGCAGGTCGCGCAGCACCTGCTCGGCCGGCACCGCTCGTTCGCCGCGGGCGGCGAGGGACTCGGCCGTCTCGTAGCCGCGGCCGCCGCGGACCTGGACGAGCTCGTCGGCGACCTGCCAGGCCACCTCGGAGGCGTACATCTTGGCGAGCGCGGCCTCGATCCGGATGTCGGTGGCCCCGGCGTCGGCGAGGTGCCCGGCCAGCTCGACGACCGACTCCTGCGCGTAGGTGGCGGTGGCCATGAAGGCGATCTTCTTGGCGACGGCGGCGTGCCGGCCCACCGGGCGGCCCCACTGGACACGCTCGCGGGCCCACTCGCGACCGATCTTCAGGGACCACTTCGAGGCGCCGACGCACAGCGCCGGGATGGACAGCCGGCCGGTGTTGAGGGTGGTCAGGGCGATCTTGAGGCCCTGGCCCTCGCGACCGAGGACGTTGGCGGCCGGGACGCGGACCTGGTGGAAGCGGGTGACGCCGTTCTCCAGGCCGCGCAGCCCCATGAAGGCGTTGCGCCGCTCGACGGTGATGCCCGGCGCGTCGGCCTCCACCACGAAGGCGGTGATGCCGCCGCGGCGGCCCTCGGACTCGGGCACGCGGGCCATGACGACGAGAAGCTCGGCGACGACGCCGTTGGTGGACCAGAGCTTCACGCCGTCGAGGAGGTAGTCGCCGTCCTCGGTCGGCGTGGCGGTGGCGTGGAGGCGGGCAGGGTCGGAGCCGACGTCGGGCTCGGTGAGCAGGAAGGCGGAGATCGCGCCCCTGGCGCACCGCGGGAGGTAGGCCTGCTTCTGCTCGTCCGTGCCGAACTGCTTGACCGGCTCGGGCACGCCGATGGACTGGTGCGCGGAGATCAGGGCGCCGAGCGACGGGCTGACGGTGCCGATGAGCATCAGCGCGCGGTTGTAGTGGACCTGCCCGAGGCCCAGTCCGCCGTACTCGGTGGGGATCTTGATGCCGAAGGTGCCGATCCGCGCCAGCTCGGCGATCACCTCGTCGGGGATCTTCGCGTCACGCTCGATCTGCAGGGGGTCCACCGTCCGCAGGACCGTCTCGAGCTCGGCGAGGTAGGCCTTGCCGCGGGCGTCGAGCTCGGGCTCGGGCCGCGGGTGCGGGGTGATCAGCTCGGGGCGGAAGCGCCCGAGGTAGAGCTCCTTCGCGAAGGAGGGCTGGGTCCAGCCAGTCTCGCGGGCGGCCTCGGCCACCTGCCTCGCCACGCGCTCGGTCACCTCGGGGGCCGGGGTCGCCTGCCCGTTCGAGGACTTCTCGGTCGTGCTCTGGAACTGCTCGGTCGCAGTCATGGATGCCTCCCGCCGTCGTTGCCGGTACTGGCAGTATCACCTATTTCTGCGGGGATGCAAGGGCCGGACGCCGCGGTCCCGCGATGGTGCCGCGGAATCCGAGCACGAGGATTGCGGCGACCACGAGGTGCAGCGTGGCGAGGACGGCGGTGGCCTCCGGCGTCGCCGCGGCCGGCGGACCGCCGAGGGAGAGGACGAGGACGACGGCCGCGGCGGCCGTCCAGATGCGCCGAGCCCGTGCGGTCCACCGCTCCAGCAGCACGAGCAGCGCCCAGCCGAGGAGTCCGGCGGCGAGGCTGGTGAGGTTGATCGGCAGGATGCCGACCTCCTGGACGAGGCCAGTGCCGGGACGCAGCGCGAGGTCGATCCCGAGGATCGGGCCGGCGACCGCGCCGAGAGCGGTGGCGGTGGCCATGGCGAGCAGGACGGTGAACCAGCGCCGGCGGTGCACGCGGGAGCGCGCCCAGGCGGCGGAGGCGGTGCGGGGGTCTTGGGCCGTGTGCATGGCAGACAGCCTCGCGGCGACGCCCGCCCGCCGGGATCGGCCGGACGGCCAGGACGCGTCGACGGACGGAGCGCCCAGGACCTACTTTCGTCGCGGGCTCAGTCCAGCCGCTCGGCACGGTAGAGGGCCGCGGCCTCCTCGAGCTCCTCGGCGGTGGCGAGGAGCGCACCCGCGCGACGGGTCACCCGGAAGGCGAGGTCGTCGTCGTCCTCCTCGATCCAGTCGGCGTGCAGCGCGGAGCCGGTGGCCAGCACGCGCAGGAACGCGACGGCGCGGTCGAGGGCGACGGCGAGGTCGCCGTCGAAGAGGCCGGAGAGCACCTTGTCGACGACGGTGGAGACCTCGTCCGGTCCCGGCGGCTCCTCCACGCCGGCGACGGCACCGGCGACCTCGGCACGCTCGAGGCCGAGGCGGTACCGGTCGGCCACGGTGGCCGGGTCGCGGCGCACCCACTCGCGCAGCAGGTACAGGCGCCACAGGGTGCCGGGCAGGGTGGTGTGCGGGCTGCGGGCCCACAGGGCCGCGATCGCGTCGAGGCCCTCGGTGTCCACCAGCGTCACGAGCCGCCGGACCAGGTCGGCGTCCTCGGCGTTCTCACGCCCGCCGTGCACCAGGGCCTGGGCGGTCGTGTGCGCCACCTCCGACCGCATGGCCGGGTCCTCGTCCCCCTCGATGAGCTCGGCCTGGGCCGGGTCCAGCATCGCCGGACGGCGGAAGTGTCGTTCGCTCATGCGTCCTGCTCCCCCTCTGGTTCGGGTGCCTCGTGCCGCCCCAGGTTCTGGGACCGCCCGTGCCGCCGACGCTACTCGTCCACCCGACCACCGTGCAGTCCGGGAGCACAGCCGGCGCAGGTAACCTGTTCTCCCGTCGCCCGGCATCGCACCGGGTGGCCGGGGCCTCTAGCTCAATCGGCAGAGCAGCGGACTTTTAATCCGCGGGTTGTGGGTTCGATCCCCACGGGGCCCACCGAAGATGGATGTTCAGACCCCCAACGTCAGCGAGCTTGACAACCTCTCTCGGACCCAGCCTGGCCTCGCAGGTCAGCGGCGCTGCTGCGTGGAGCGACGGATCGATCAGCGTGCCGAAGGGCTCGCTCGGGTTCGCAACCACCATATCGTCGCCTCCTGGTGAACTCGGAGACTCGCTCATGCGGGATGCCTCGAACTAGCGGGTCTCGGCATGCTGAGCCTCGGCCTTGACCCACTCTGCTGCGCGGAGCTTGGCGAGCCTGACTTCTTCGGCCTCGTCGAACTCGTACCACTCCACGCTCGGCTGGTCCGGAAGGACGCCGCGAAGGTACTCGCCGAGGAAGTGCAGCGGGCCTTCCCAGCCGATCGCGGGACTGAACTTGTCGCCTGACAGGTCGGTGTGGAAGACGTCAGCGATGGAGGCGTGCTCCAGCTCCAGCCACGTCCCGTCCTCCCCGTGTGCGGTCAGTCGCACCTCGACCTGATCGGCCTCGGTGCGGTCCGGCGGAACCCACTCCAGCCGGAGCAGGTTCGCGGCATCGCAGGCGAGAATCCTCCCGCTGGCCTGGCCCTCGAACGCGTAGTGTCCGCCCTCGCGGAAGTCGCCAGCGACCGGCAGGAAGAAGCGGTCGATGCGATCGGGTGTCGTGACGGCAGCCCACACGTGCTGGATCGGCGCGTCGAAGCGACGGCGGAGCACGACGGCGTGGGCCGGCCCGCCAGCAATCTGGCGCTCTGTGACGCTGCGCTCCACCAGCGGGATGCTTGCGTCCTGAGGTGCGATTCAGTCATTGTTCTCCCCTTTCTGAGGGTCGCCGACCGGCTGGTCGGCATGGTGGTGAATCTGGATCAGGTTTCCGCAGGTGTCGTCGAACACCGCGGTGGAGGTCTCGCCCATGACGGTGGGGGGCTGAGTGAAGTGGACGCCGAGGGCGCGGAGTCGCTCGTACTCGGAGCTGACATCGTCGACGGCGAACGAATTGAAGGGCGTGCCTTCCGCGGTCAGCGCGTCCCGGAACTGCCGCACGGCGGGATGGCTGGTCGGTTCGAAGACGAGCTCGACGCCGTCGGGGTCCAGGGGAGACACAACCGTGACCCAGCGGTCCTCTCCAACCGGGACGTCGTGCTTGGTGACGAACCCGAGCACCTCGGTGTAGAACCGCAGGGCGTGCTCCTGGTCGTCGACGAACACGCTGACCCACGTCACCCGCATGCCCGGTCGCGCGGCCCCAGCCGGCGGGGCGATGGTGCGGGTCGGTGACGTTTCGGCTCGCTCGGTCAGCCAGCTCTCGACGATCGGTGTCAGGGGTGCGGTGTCGAGGAAGAGCAGCTTGTACCGACCCTTGCGCTCGGCACGCACCAGTCCCGCGGCCTCCAGCACGTCGAGGTGCTGCGAGACCGCCTGACGCGATGAGGTTGACCCGTGGTTGGTCGCGAGCCGTGCGCAGAGCTCGAACAGTGATTGCCCGTCGCGTTGGCGCAGCTCGTCAACGATCGCCCGCCTGGTCGGGTCAGAGAGCGCCTTGAAGACATCCGCCATACCAAGCACGTTAGGCAAGTCGCTGCTTGCACGTCAAGGGCAAGTTTCTACTTGCATGCGCGTAGCGCACGGCGAGCCGTCACACGGCTGCTGCATGTCAGCGAAACCAGTCACCTGCCATGGGATGGCGGACGCGGACTCGGGACGCGGACAGGGATGCTGTCGCTTCAAGGCGGCTGGGACCGCCCGGAGGAGTCGTCATCCCACCTGTGCCTAGTGTGGATCGATGAGAAGCGAGGCCGTCGCGGGCACCCGCACGACCGTGCGACGGGCGCTGCGCACCGCGGCCGGGCTGCTGCGGGCCCGGTGGGGCGCCGTCGTCGTGGCGATGCTGTGTGTGCAGGGCGCACTGGTGTGGACCGCTCCCCTCCTCGCTGCGCTCGGGCGCTGGACCCTGCGCCGCATCGGCGTCCACGGCGTGAACCTCGGCACCCTCGACGCGGTGGTCACCTCGCCGCTGGCCGTCCTCGTGCTGGTGGTGGTCGCCGCTGTGGCCACCGTCTTCGTCCTCGCCGAGGTGACCTTGTTCGCGGTGATCGCGCACCTGGCGCTGGAGGGCAAGCCGGTGACGTTCGCCGGCGTCCTGCGACGCTCCGTGGCGACAGCACGCAAGGCTGCCGGCTGGCAGGGGCTCCTGCTCGCTCCCTACCTCACGCTGCTGCTGCCGATCTCGGAGGTGGGCTTCTCCTCGGTCCTGACCGAGCACATCGCGCTGCCGAGGTTCATCAGCGGCGAGCTGCTGAAGACCACCTCCGGCACCGCGCTCTACGTGGTGGTGATCGGCGCCGTCGTGCACGCGACGCTGCGCTTCCTGCTCTTCCCCGCCGTCGTCTCCGGCGGCGACGACTCGATCGTGCAGGCGTTGGGCCGCAGCTTCCGGATGACGACCTGGCGGCCGCTGCTCGGCTTCGGGGCCGTCATGCTGGCGACGGTGCTGGTCGCCTCGCTCGTCCTGGCGATGCTGGGCGGGGTGGGCCTGCTCCCCGTCGCCATGGCCGGGAGCCACACCGCGGCCGGCGTCGTGCTGGGGCTGCTGGAGCTCGCGCGCTTCCTCGTCGCGGGCGCCGCGGCCGCGTTCGTCGCCTTCTTCTTCGTCGCCTACGTCCGTCTGGTACGCGACCGTCCCGCCGCGGTCACGCCGGCCCGACCGGCCGGTCGGGGCACCCGCGCGGCGTCGGTGACGCTCGTCGTCCTCGCCGCGTTCATCGCGACGCCACGGGTGGTCGCCGCCGCCGATGCCGCCGATCTGGCCGCGACCGTCTCGCCGGACATCATCGGGCACCGGGGCTATCCCGCGCAGGCGGTGGAGAACAGCCTCGCCGGGCTGGCCGCCGCCGCCGGTGCGGGGGCGGACCTGGTCGAGACAGACATCCAGGAGACGCGCGACGGCGGCCTCGTGGTCATGCACGACGTCGGGCTGGGCCGGCTGACGCAGGACGACCGGAACGTCTACGAGCTCACCGAGGCGGAGGTCACGGCGCTGACGCTGCGGCAGGACGGCCGGACCGCGCCGATCCCCACCCTTGACGAGTTCGTCCGTGCGGCCGACGAGCGCGGCGTCGGTCTGCTGGTGGAGGTCAAGCCGCACGGCGAGGAGGAACCCGGGTTCGCGCGACGGGTGGTCGAGGAGATGGACCGGCTCGACCCCGACCACACCCACATGATCCAGTCCCTCGACCGGGAGCTGGTCGAGGAGGTCGCCCGCCTCGACCCGGACCGCTCGACGGCGTACGTGGTCGGCTTCCAGATCGGTGACCTGCCCGTCACCTCCTCCGGTGGTGCCGTCGTCATCGAGGACTGGTCCTACCACGACCGGATGCTGCTCGAGGCGAACCGGAAGGGGCGCGAGCTGTACGTCTGGACCGTGAACGACGTCGGCGCGCTCCGGGACTACCTGGCCCGCGGTGTGGACGGCGTCATCACCGACGAGGTGGGACGTGCTGTCCGAGCCCGGGAACGGCTGGCCGCCGGCCCGGTCGCCCTCTATCTCGAGCTGGCTCGCGGGCTGGTCGCCATCGGGTAGCCCGTCGACCGACCCGAGGGCGGCCCCGTCCTCTCGAGCACCGCTCCGTCCCGCCCGCACACGGCAGGCTCTTCCCACCCGACGCGACCTGCGCAACCATGGGCCGATGGACAGGCTCACCGGGCAGCAGATCGCCGACGCCGGCCTCGCGGGCTGGGCCTACCTGCAGGACGGGCTGCACACCCGGCTGCTGACGAAGGACTTCACGACCGGGATGCGCCTGGTCCAGCTGGTCGGCGAGGCGGCCGAGGACGCGGACCACCACCCCGACCTCGACCTGCGCTACCCGTACCTCGACGTGCGGCTCGTCAGCCACGACGTCGGCGGGGTCACCGAGCGCGACATCGGTCTTGCTCGCACCATCAGCGAGATCGCCGCCGCCGCAGGGGTCGACGCCGCCCCGCTGGCCGTCAAGCAGATCGAGATCGCGCTCGACTCCCCTGACGGGGCGAAGGTCCTGCCGTTCTGGCGCGCGCTGCTCGACATGGAGAAGATCGGCGGTCCGGACGACCACGAGCTGCGCGACGACACTCTGCCGAACATGTGGTTCCAGCCCTCCGGCAACGAGGAGGCCCGGCAGCGGTTCCACTTCGACGTGTGGGTGCCGCCGGAGGTGGTCGAGGGCCGCCTGCAGGCCGCGCTCGACGCCGGCGGGACCCTGGAGACCGACGCCAACGCGCCGTCGTTCTGGATACTCGTCGACCCGGACGGCAACCGGGTGTGCCTGTGCACCTGGCAGGAGAGGGACTGACCCGAAAGAGCCCGCCACAGGTCCAGTACGGTTCTTGCCATGCCACCACCGCTGTCGTGGGAGACCTCTGTCCGCGCTGCCCGCACAGCCCTACGGGCGACGGCGGCCCTGCTGCTGACGGCTCTGGTCCTCCTGGCACCGGCCCTGGCCCCGCCCGCGCACGCCGACGGCGACCCGGACGACGACGTCATCCGGGACCTCACGATCGACGTCGAGATCACTCCCGACGGCGTCCTGCACGTCAGCGAGACCTATACCTGGGACTTCGGTGACCGCGACGGCCTCGGGCTGACCCGGGTGCTCGCCCAGCAGTTCGACTGGCCGGCCGACCCGGACCTCATGCGGGTGTACGAGTACTCCGACATCGCCGTCACCAGCCCGTCCGGGGCGCCGGCGGAGGTGTGGACCGTCGCCGACGGCGCCGACCTGGAGCTGGCCATCGGCGCGCCCGACGGCTCCAGCGACACCCGCACGGGCGTGCAGACCTACGTGCTGAGCTACACGGTCCACGGCGCGCTCAACGCCATCCGGGGACAGGACGGCGTGGCCGACCAGGACGAGCTGTACTGGAACGTCACCGGCACCGACTGGCGCAACCCGCTCCAGCAGGTCACCACCACGGTGACCGGCCCGGTCGGCATCGTCGACCAGGCGTGCTACCAGGGCCCGGCCGGGTCCACTGCCACGTGCGACAACCTCGAGGTCGACGGCGCGACGGCGACCTACTCGTCCGCGGGCCTGGCCGCCTACGAGGGCCAGACGGTGATGGCCGCCTTCCCGGCCGGGACCTTCGGCGAGATCTCCCCGATCCTCGAGGACGACCCGCGGGCTGCGTGGCGCGCGGAGCGGGAGGCCGAGGAGCGCCGGGAGCGCGAGCGGCGCGACGCGATCGCCCGCTGGACCGACCCCGTCGCGGACGTCGTCACCGCCTCCCCGCCGGCGAGCTTCGCCGTCGTGGCTGCGGCCGTGGGTGGACTCGCCTGGCGCCGGGTGCGCCGGGGCCGCGACCACCACTTCGTCGGCGTCCCGCCGGGCGTCGTGCCGGACGACCCCACCGCGGCCCGGACCGCGCAGCTGAGCGACGAGCCCGCCGAGACGGTGCGGTTCAGCCCGCCCGACGATCTGCGCCCGGCAGAGGTCGGGGCGCTGGTCGACGAGCGGATCACGAACGAGCACATCTCGGCCACGATCATCGACCTCGCCGCGCGCGGCTATCTCACGATCGCCGAGGCAGGCACGAACTGGCGCGGCCAGGCCGACGACTGGACGTTCACCGCCACGCCTCAGGCGGTCCCGCCGAGCGATCCGGGACCTCGCCCGTACGAGCGGCTGCTCCTGCAGTCGCTGTTCGGCGGGCGCTCGCGGGTGCGGCTCCAGCAGCTGAGGAACACGTTCGCGAGCGATCTCGCCCGGGTGAAGAAGCAGCTCGGCACGGAGCTCGACGCCCGTCGCCTGTTCGTCGACCCGGTGCGGCGACGACGACGACGGATCCCGGTGGCGATCGTCGCGTTCGTCGCGATGGCGGTCGCCCTGCGGGTCGGCGGCTCCGACGTCCTGCGGCCGGGCAACGTGCCGGGCTCGGCCGTGCTGCTCGCGGTCGTGGCCGTCGCGACCCTCGTCGCCTGGGTGATCATGCACCAGGTCACCGCGAAGGCCGCCCGCGCCCGCACGGCGACCGGCCGCGCCCTCTACGAGCAGGCGCGGGGCTTCCGGCTCTACGTCTCGACGGCGGAGGCGGACCAGGTCCGGTTCGAGGAGGGGATCGACGTCTTCTCCCGGTACCTGCCCTACGCGATGGTCTTCGACGAGGCGGAGCGCTGGAGCGCGATCTTCGCCCAGCTCGCCGCGCAAGGCAGGCAGGCCGCCCCGCGCTGGTACGCCGGGATCCACGGACCCGGCCACCTGGACCCGAGCTCCTTCTCCCGGATGGGCACGGCGATGAGCTCGTTCTCGTCCGTCTCGAGCTCCACGCTCTCCTCCACGCCCGGCTCCTCGGGCGGGTCGGGCTCCAGCGGCGGGGGCGGCGGCTCCTCGGGCGGGGGCGGCGGAGGCGGGGGCGGCGGCGGCCGCTGATCTTCACCCGGTCGTGGCACCGGGTGGGAACACCCGCCCGGGCACGCGAGAGGGCCGGCGGCACCGTGACGGTGCGGCCGGCCCTCTCGTCGTGATCAGCGGGTGGTTCGTCGACCGCCCGCGATGCCGATGTAGATGCCGATGAAGACCACGGCAGCCACGATCGAGATGACCCAGCGGATCCAGTCGATCCCATCGGTGTCCCCCACACCCAGCAGACCTGCCAGCCAGTAGCCGACGAGGGCTCCGAGAGCACCCAGGATGATCGTCCAGAGGATGCCGATGTTCTGGTCGCCCTTCATGACCAGTCGCGCGAGGGCGCCGATGACGGCGCCGAAGATGATGAGACCGATGAGCTCACCCACCATGGGGGCCACCTCCCTTTCGTCGTCCGCACACTGTGTGCGGACCGCTCTGCAAACGAAGGAAGCGTGGCAGGTGGCGGACCCGTCCGCATCCCGAAACGGGGCACGGGCGCGTCAGAAGTTGCTCAGCGTGCGGCGCCGCCGCGGGGTCCGCCCTGGGGCGAGGTCGAGCGGCGACGACGGCGCGGGGCACCGTTGCGGGCACCGGCACCGTCCGCGGGGCGTCCCCCGGAGACCTCACGACCGTTGACGCTCATGCCAGGTGCCCCGGCGCGTGCACGACCGTTACCGGTGGCGGGACGGGCGGTCGCCGGACGGGCGGTCGTGGCGGCATGGCCGGAGCCCGCCGTCGTCGACGCGGAGCGCCCGGCACCGCCACGACGACGCCCGGAGCCGCCGGAGGAGCGGGCCCCCGCACGGCCGGGCTGCTGCGGTGCCGGCTTGCGCGAGGCGGCCGCCGGCGCGTGCTCGGGGTCGACCGGTGCGGCGACGTCCCCCACGAGCGCGCGGACCTTGGGGTCCTGGGCGGTCACGAGGGCCGGGGTGGCGCGGATCTTCGCGGCCCGCGCGAGGGAACGGAAGTCCCCGCGCTGCTCGGGCAGCACGACCGTGACGACGTCGCCGCCGTGGCCGGCGCGGGCCGTCCGGCCGGAGCGGTGCAGGTAGGCCTTGTGCTCGGCCGGCGGGTCGACGTGGACCACGAGGTCGACCTCGTCGACGTGGATGCCGCGCGCGGCGATGTCGGTCGCGACCATCACCCGGATCTCGCCGGAGGAGAACGCCTCCAGGCCGCGCTCCCGGGCGTTCTGGGAGAGGTTGCCGTGCAGCTCGACGGCGGGGATGCCCGAGGTGGTCAGCTGCCGGGCGAGCTTCTTCGCCTGGTGCTTGGTGCGGGTGAACAGCAGCCGGCGAGAGGCGCCCGAGGCCAGGGTGCGCACGAGCTCGTTCTTCTCGTCGGTGGAGCGCACCTCGAAGACGTGGTGCTCCATCGCGGTGACCGGGGACTCGGCCGGGTCGACGCTGTGCTGCAGCGGGCTGGCCAGGAACTGCTTGACGAGCTTGTCGACGCCGTTGTCCAGGGTGGCCGAGAACAGCAGGCGCTGCGTGCCGCCGGGGGTGGCGCGCAGGATGCGGGTCACGCCGGGCAGGAAGCCGAGGTCGGCCATGTGGTCGGCCTCGTCGAGCACGGTGACCGCGACGGCGTCGAGATGGACGAGGCGCTGGTTCATGAGGTCCTCGAGGCGGCCCGGGCAGGCGACCACGATGTCCACGCCGCGGCTCAGGGCCTCGACCTGACGGTTCTGGCTCACGCCGCCGAAGATCGTCGTGACGCGCAGGCCGGCGGCGGCAGCCAGCGGGGTGATGGTCTCGGCGATCTGGGTGGCGAGCTCACGGGTGGGCGCGAGCACGAGGCCGCGCGGGTGGGCCGGGCGGGTGCGCCCGGCGATCGTCTCGCCCGACGGCACGAGCGCGGCGAGGCGCGCCACCAGCGGGAGGGAGAAGGCCAGCGTCTTGCCGGAGCCGGTCCGGCCGCGGCCGAGCACGTCGCGCCCGGAGAGGGTGTCCGGCAGCGTGGCGGTCTGGATGGGGAAGGGCGCGGCGATGCCGCGCGAGGCGAGGGAGCGCGTGAGCACGCCGGGGACACCGAGGGCGTCGAAGGAGGCGTGGCTGGGCGCAGGGGTGTTCTGAGGCACGGAAAGGGTACTTCTCTCAGCTGAAGGTCACCGCCGGCATCTCCGCTCACTCGTCATCGGCGGGCCGGGCCCGCCGGCGCGGTGGCCGTGCAGTGCGATGTCGGGGCGCCGGGGGCGCCACCTGCGGCCAGTATGGCACGCCGTGCCGCGTGGGCCTGGCAGAGGTGTGGGGAGTCACACGGCGGGCCGGAGTGCCGCCCAGCGGACCGGGCGGTGCACCGTGACCGCGGACGGTATCCGCCGTCACTCGTGCGGTGTGGCAGGCCCGGCGGGCGGTGCGGTGGGCCCGGCGGGCGGTACCGGCGCCGGCCCGGCCGCTCGGGAGGCGCGTGGTGGCACGTCGTCCCGGGAGGCGAGCAGCACGGCGAGCGAGATGAGCACCAGGCCCACGACCTCTCCGACGGTGGGGACCTGGAGGAGGACCACCAGCCCGACGAGGAGCGACGTGGCGGGCAGCAGCGAGGTGAGCAGCGCGAAGGTGGCCGCCGGCAGGCGGGTGAGGGCGACCTGCTCGATGGCGTACGGCAGCAGGGAGGAGAGCACCGCGACCCCGACGACGGCGGCCAGGAGCAAGGCGGTGGAGAACGCCGCCCCGGCGGTCGGCACGGCGACCGGCGCGTAGACGAGCGACGCCGTCGCCATCCCGACGGCGAGCGAGTCGAGCCCGCTCCGGGCGCCGGCGATCCGCCGGCCGAGCACGATGTAGACGGCCCAGGCGGCGCCGGCGGCGAGCGCGAAGGCGACGCCGGCCGCCGTCCCCGGCTCGGACCAGTCCAGGCCGAGGCCGCCGATCGAGACCACCCCGAGCAGCGCCAGGGCGATAGCGGCGCGGGCCCGAAAGCCGCGGCGGCCGAGGGCTGCGACCGCGACCGGCCCGAGGTACTCCAGGGACACGGCGGTCCCGAGGGGCAGGTGGTCGATCGCGCTGTAGAAGAGGAGGTTCATCGCGCCCAGCACGACGCCGAAGATCGCCGAGCCGGCGAGGGTGCGCCGCGTCCAGCGGGTGCGCCACGGGCGGCGCCACGCGAGCAGGATGAGCGCGGAGACCAGCATCCGCCACCAGGCGACCGTCGTCGCCGGCATCACGACGAAGAGCCCCACGGCGACGGCGGAACCGAGGTGCTGGCTGATCCCGGAGATCATGAACAGAGCCGGCGCGGGGACCGCGCGCGGCAGCCGGCGCCCGGTCATCCGAGCACCGCCGAGAGCGCGACGATCACCGGGATGCACACCAGCGTCGAGACCAGGATGGCGTCGCGGGCCAGCGGCACGGCGCGCCCGTAGCGCATCGCGTAGACGAAGATGTTCTGCGCGGTCGGCAGCGCCGCGACGATGACCGGGCCGGCCAGCGCCGGGCCGGACAGCCCGAAGACGTGCGCGCCGAGCACGTAGGCGATCGCGGGCCCGGCGAGGGTCTTGAGCGCGACGGCGGACCACATGGGTGCCCGGACCTCCCCGCGCCCGGGTACCGGCGCCCCGCGCAGCGATATCCCGAAAGCGACAAGCATCACCGGGACGGCCATGTCGGCGACCATCTCGACCGGCAGCAGGACCGGTTCGGGCAGCCGCAGCCCCGTCAGCGCGGTGACCAGGCCGAGGCCGACGCCGATCACCAGCGGGTTGCGCAGCGGCATCGTGACGGTCTGGGCGAGCGAGACCCCGCCCCGGCCGGTCTGGGCGTCCAGCAAGGTGAAGCCGACCGGGACCATCACCAGCAGCTGGAACAGGAGCACCGGGGCGATGGCGGCGGCGTCGCCCACCGCGAAGATGAGGATCGGGATGCCGAGGTTGCCGGCGTTGACGTAGCTGGCGGACAGTGCGCCGAGGGTGAGGTCCGCACCGCGACGTCGCAGGACGAGCGCGGCGAGCGCGGCGTAGACCAGTGCCAGGACGGTCGCGGTGATGACCGTGACGAGCGCGCCGGCGGAGAAGACCGTGAGGACGTCGGCCCGGGCGAGGGTCAGGTACATCAGGGCGGGCGTCGCCGCGTAGAAGGTCAGCTTGCTCAGGGCGACGTCGGCGCCCTCGCCGAGGACCTTGTAGCGCCCGAGCACGTAGCCGAGCAGCACGACCGCCGCCAGGGAGGCGAAGCCGGTGAGCACACCGCCCACGTCATGTCCTCCCGCGCTCAGCCCGTCACTGCCCAGCGCTCATCCTGGCACCCTTCTCGAGGCCGACGAGCCGCACGTCCACGCTGAGGCCCGCGTGGTCGGAGACGCTCAGATGGTGCGCGGTGCCCGGGCCGGCCGGGACGACGCCCGCCGAGCCGAGCAGGTGGTCGAGCTGGGTGCGGGGCCGGGCGTTGGTGAAGGTCGGGGCGTGGGCCAGCAGGTCGAGGTCCACGGTGGTGGCGACCGCCGCGGGGTCGAGGTTGAGGTCGCCGCCGAGGACGTGCGGCCCGGGCAGCGCGCCCACCGACGTCACCGAGCGCACCAGCTGGCGCCGGGCGACGTCGGGTGCGGTGGACAGGTGTGTCACCGCCACGGTGAGCGGGCCGGTCTCGGTGCGCAGCACGGCCGCGAGGAGCACCCGGGTCGGGTCCCAGGTCCAGCCCCGCACCGAGTGCCACGGGGCGGACGGGCGACGGCGAAGGCCGGACCCACGCAGGTGCCGCACGTGCCAGGTGGTCACCGGCAGGCGGGTCAGCAGCGCGACGCCGTAACCCCGCGCGGTGTCGCTGCGCCGCACCGGCAGCCGCACTCCGGTGACGGAGCCGGCGACGCTGGCCGCGAACCGGTACCGCATGCCCATGGTCTCGGCGAGCACCGCGGCCTGGTCGACCCCGCCGGAGCGGGCCTGGCGGCGGTCGACCTCCTGGAGGAGGACGACGTCGGGCGCCAGGGCACCGACCTCCTGCGCCAGCGCCGCGACACGTGCCGCGTCCGGCGCGCGACCGGCGTCCCCGCTCCCCCGCGCCGGCAGGCAGTGCTGGAGGTTGAGCGTGAGGAGGCGCAGGCTGCTCACGCCGTCGCGCCCGAGGCCTCCTCGAACGTCAGCGACACCGAGTTCATGCAGAACCGGTCGCCGGTGGGCGTCTGCGGCGCGTCGTCGAAGACGTGCCCGAGGTGCGAGCCGCAGGACGCGCACCGGACCTCGGTGCGCACCATGCCGTGCGACCGGTCCTCGACCAGCTCGACGGCGTCGGAGTCCTGCGGCGCGTAGAAGCTCGGCCAGCCGCAGTGGGCGTCGAACTTGGTGGTGGAGCGGAACAGCTCCGCGCCGCAGCCGCGGCAGCGGTAGATCCCCTCACGGTCCTCGTCGAGGAGCTTGCCGGTGCCCGGGCGCTCGGTCGCGGCCTGGCGCAGCACCTGGTACTCGAAGGCGTCGAGCTCCGCACGCCACTGCTCGTCTGTCTTCTCGATCTTCGTCATGACTCCATGGTGCGCCATTGGCGCGCCCGACACCTCCCCTGTCTCGTCCTCGGCGCCGCCACCGCCTGCACAGGCTGCTTCGGCGTCGCTGGCTGGCGTCACCCGACTCAGCTGTCGTCGCCGCCCGCCGGTCCGGCGTCGACGTCGGCGCCCGGGTCCTTGCCGTGGACCTCCGGCCGGCCCTGCCCCTCGGCGGCCCGCTTGCGCTCGGCGGTCTGCTCGCGCTCCTCGTAGACCTCCGCCGCGGGGCCGCTGAAGGCCTGCGCACGCTCCTCCGCCTCCTTGGACCCGGTGAACATCGAGGACTCGTGCCCGGCGGTGCTGGTGACCGCGAGCACGGCGGTGCTGTCCGCGGCGGTCTCGGCGGGCAGATCGATCCGGTCGAGGATGGAGGTGCGACGCGTGCGCTGGGCATCGGCCACCTGCTCCCCCGGCTCCCCCGCTGCTCCTTCCTCGGCCGGTCCCTCGGTCAGGCCGAGGGCGCCGAGGTCCATGACCTGGGTCGCGTCCGCCGAGGCCCGCACGCGTCGCTCCTGGGGCGGCCGCCCCTGTCGACCGCCCTCGCGGGCTCGTCGCCGGTCCTCCCGTGCCGCGGCGCGGCGGGCCTTGCGGGCCGCTGTCTCGCGCGCCCGGCGCTGGTCCGGGTCCTCGTCGATCACCGGGACGTCCAGGGCAGTGTCCCGGTGGTGGGCGCCGTCGAGCTTCGCCAGCTCGGCGAGCTCGGCCATGTCGTCGCCCAGCGCCCCGCCGGAGAGCTCGGCCCCGTTGTCCTGGAGCTCGACGACGTCCTGCTCCTCGAAGCGGCTGCGCGGGAGGGCGTAGGGGGCGTTCGTCTGGACCCAGTCGACGAGTTGCTCGCGCAGGTAGTACTTGAGGTCGGTCAGCGTCGGGGTGTCCTTGCCGGAGACGAGGGCCCGCATCCGGATCATCCCGTTGGTGGCGTCGTAGACCTGCAGGACCCCCAGGCGGCCGTCCCACATGTCGGTGCCGGCCAGCAGCCGGTCGAGCTCGGCGCGCATGGCCGGCACGGGGACCCGCCAGTCGAGATCGATCTCGACCGTGCCGAGCAGGCCGGGCGCGCGACGTGTCCAGTTCTCGAAGGGCGTCGTCGTGAAGTAGGTGGACGGCATGATCATCCGGCGGTCGTCCCACAGCCGCACCACCACGTAGGTCATGGTGATCTCTTCGATGTAGCCGAACTCCCCCTCGACGATCACGATGTCGTCGACCCTGATGGCGTCGGTGAAGGCCAGCTGGAGACCGGCGAACACGTTGCCGAGGGTGGTCTGGGCGGCGAGGCCGGCGACCACGGAGATGATGCCCGCCGAGGCCAGCAGGCTGGCGCCGGCCGCGCGGGCGCCTGGGAAGGTCAGCAGGATCGCGGCGACACCGAGGGTCACGACGACGGCGACGCCGACCCGTCGCATGACCTGCGACTGGGTGCGCACGCGCCGTGACCGGCCGCTCTCCGGGTCGCCGCTCATCCTGGCGACGGCCGCGTCCTCCACCACGCGCACCAGGCCCGCCACGAACCAGGTGATCGCAGCGATGAGCAGGATCAGCAGAGCGTGCTGGGCGAACGCACGCCACGTGGGCTCCGCGATGCCCCGGGCAACCGGCGTGGCCAGCACGAGGCCGGTCCACGCACCGAGGATCACCAAGATCGCCTGGAAGGGGCGGCTGCACCGTCTCTTGACGAAGTCGGCCAGCGGGTGGCGGCGCGCGACCAGCCGGGTGAACGCCCCGATGACGAGCGCGACGAGGAGGCCGGCGACGATCCCGCCACCGACCCACAGGACCAGGGTGATCGTCTCGACGGGGTCTTGGAACGTGTCGTCCCGCGCGGAGGTCAAGAAGGTCATACGACGAGCCTATGGCCGGAACCTGGACGATCGCTGGACGGGCCCTGAGGACGGCGACCGGGCCGGGCGACCGGCGCGTGACGGCACGATCCGCCGTCGGCGTGGTCAGACGCTCAGAGGTCCTTGCCGAGGAAGACCTGGACGTAGGGGTTCTCCTCGAAGGCGTCGGTGGTGGTGTACCCGGCCGACTCGTACAGCGCGATCGCCTCGGTGAGCGTCTCGTTCACGCTCAGCACCACCCGGCGACCGCCGAGCGCCCGGGCCCGGTTCTCCAGGGCACGCAGCAGGAAGCGTCCGAGCCCACGGCCGCGGGCGTCGGGCACGAGCCACATGCGCCGGAGCTCGACGTCGCCGCTGTCCAGGACGCGCACCCCGCCGCAGCCGAGCACCCGGCCGGTCGCGAGCTCGGTCATGAGGATGAAGTCCCCGCGCGGAGGCGTCACCTCGTCCGGGTCGGCGACCTTGACCAGGGCCGGGTCGAACCCGCCCGCGAAGCGCTCGTCCAGCTCGGCGAAGTACGCCTCGAGCGCCCGGACGGCGCGGTCGCTGGCGGCCTGTCCCTCGAGGATCCGGACGGGTCGCGCGGGCGCGGTGGTGCTGGACTCGCTCGTCATCCACCTATGGTGCATCCCGTTCTGCGTTCCTGCCAGAGGCAGTCTGCGGATGCCTCGCGCGGGCCGTCGGCGGCCCCTACGCTCGGCCCATGGACGGCACCACCCCCGCGGCGGTCAGCGCCCCCGGCCAACGCCTCGCCGGGCCGCGGACCGAGACGGTGCCGGACGTCATCAGCGGCGGGACGCCGGTGCGGCCGCGGATCTGCGTCGTCGCCCCCACCCCGCTGCTCGTCGTCGAGATCGCGTCCGGGCACGAGGACTCCGGCATGTCGAACGAGCACGCCGACATCCACCTCCACCCCGGCGGGCAGGGGCTGTGGGTGGCGCGGATGGCCGTCTCCCTCGGCGCGGAGGTGACGGTGTGCGCGCCGTTCGGCGGCGAGGTCGGTGCGCACGTCGCCCAGATGCTCGGTACCGACCAGCTGACGATCCACGGGGTGACCTACAACGGCGGCAACGGCGCGTACGTGTACGACCTGCGCGGCGAGGACCGCGAGACGGTGGCCTACATGCCGCCGCCGTCGCTCAACCGCCACGAGCTGGACGACCTCTACGGCACGGTGCTGGTGGACGCGCTGGAGTCGGACGTCCTCGTCGTCACCGGTGCCGAGCCGTCCTCGGTGGTCCCGGCGAGCTTCTTCGGCCGGATCGTGCGTGACCTGCGCTCGGCCGGCAAGGCGGTGGTGGCGGACCTCTCGGGGGCGGCCGCCCGGGCCGCCGCGAAGGCCGGCCCGACGGTGCTGAAGATGAGCCACGAGGAGGTCGTGGCGGCCGAGCTGGCCCCGGACGACGAGATGGGCTCGCTGCGGACCGCCGCCGAGCAGCTCGTCGCCGGCGGGGTGGGCGCCATGGTGGTCTCCCGCGCCCAGGCGCACGCGCTCCTCGTCACCACGGAGGGGGTCCGCCGCGCCGTCGGGCCCGTCGTCACCCCGCTGGACCACCGCGGGGCGGGCGACTCGATGACGGCGGGGATCGCCGTGGGTCTCGGCCGCGGGCTGGACGTTGCCGACGCCGTGCGTCTGGGCGCCGCGGCCGGTGCCCTGAACGTCACGCGCCGCGGGCTCGGCACCGGACGGCGCGATCAGATCGAGCGTTTCGCGGAACGCATCAGCATCGAGGAGATGGACTGACAGTGCGAGTACTGGTCACGAACGACGACGGCATCGCCTCACCGGGCCTGACGATCCTTGCCGAGGCCGCGCTCGACGCGGGCTACGACGTGGTCGTGGCGGCCCCGCACCGGCAGTACTCCGGTGCGAGCGCCGCCCTGACGGCCCAGGAGGAGGACGGGCAGCTGGTGCTGGTGGACGAGCGCCCACCCGGTCTGCCCGCGGAGGTCGAGGCGTACGGCGTCAAGGCCGCGCCCGGGCTCATCGCCTTCGTGGCGTCCTTCGGTGCCTTCGGGGACAAGCCGGACGTCGTGATGAGCGGCATCAACCTCGGCGCCAACACGGGTCGGGCGACACTGCACTCGGGCACGGTCGGGGCGGCGCTGTCCGCGTCCTCCCACGGGATCCGCGGGATGGCGGTGTCCATCGCGTCCGGCGACCCGCAGCACTGGCAGACAGCCCGGCAGGTCACCGACCACGCGCTGGCCTGGCTGGTGGACCAGCCCCTCGACGAGCGGGTCCTGAACGTCAACGTCCCGGACATCGCCCCGGACCGGCTGCGGGGTATCCGGCCCGCGACGCTGGCCAGCTTCGGTGCGGTGCAGGCCCGCGTGAAGGAGCTCGGCACCGGATACGTGCAGCTCACCTACACGGGCGTCGAGGCCGAGGAGGAGCCGGGCACCGACCACTACCTCCTGGCCCGGGGCTGGGCGACCGTGACGATGCTCCGCGCACCGGTCCACGACGACTCGGGGCTGACCATGCTCCGGGTGGACGGCGCCGACTCGGCTGCCGAGAGCGTCGCTGGCGAGGAGCAGCTGGTGAACGTCTCCACCGGCACCGTGATGTCGAGCGGCGCCGACCGGCCCTCCGGCGAGATCAAGGACGACGACGAGAGGTCCGGGCCGGACGGCGAAGCTCCGGTGTGACCACCGCCCCCGAGCGCCGGCGTCGGCCGGCTCAGGCCCAGCCGAGGTCGTGCAGGCGCTCGTCGCTGATGCCGAAGTGGTGGGCGATCTCGTGGACCACCGTGATCGCGACCTCGTCGACCACCTCCTCCTCGCTCTCGCACATGCGCAGCGTGGGACCGCGGAAGATCGTGATGCGGTCGGGCAGCGAGCCGGCGGCCCACCAGTCGTCGCGGTCGGTGAGCGGGGTGCCCTCGTAGATGCCGAGCAGCTCCTCCTCGCCGGCGAGCTGCTCCGCCGTCGGCTCCTCCTCGACGAGCACGACCACGTTGTCCATCTGGTCGGTCAGCTCCGGCGGGACCATGTCCAGGGCCTCCGAGACGGCCTCCTCGAAGGCGTCGCGCGTCATCTCCACCACGGCACCATCCTGCCCCTGAGCGGGCGCACCTCGCACGCACGTCCGCGTGACCAGCGGCACACGCGGCCGACTTTGCTCCGGGAGCCTTCTTCCCCGTATGCTGTCCGAGGTCTTGGGGCGCTCCGGCGTCACGGGTAGTCCACAGCAGTAACGGGCCCCCATCGTCTAGCGGCCTAGGACCCCGCCCTTTCACGGCGGTAGCACGGGTTCGAATCCCGTTGGGGGTACGCACCACCAGCAGGACAAGCACCACAGAGGTACCAGGCTCCACGCCTCACACGAGGCCCCGTAGCGCAGTTGGTTAGCGCGCCGCCCTGTCACGGCGGAGGTCGCGGGTTCAAGTCCCGTCGGGGTCGCCGGTACGGACGCCCGGTCGAAAGACCGGGCGTCCGTGTCAGGGCTCTGTAGCTCAGTTGGTAGAGCGTTCGACTGAAAATCGAAAGGTCACCGGATCGACGCCGGTCGGAGCCACCGACGAAGGCCCCGCACGTGAGTGCGGGGCCTTCGGCGTTCCGCCAACCTTCTTCCTGGTCAGAGCACTCGGTCACCCGCGTCGGGCTAGCGCCCCATGCCCTCATCGTCGCCGTTAGGCACTGGCGCCGTAGCGTTGGCGGGCGGCCTCACCGCTGGTGCCGATCGCCTCGCCGACCTCACGCCAGGACAACCGCTGCTCACGCGCTGCGCGCACCGCGTCGGCGAGTTCGCGTTCGGCGGCGTCGCGCCGCCAGGCGGCGAGCTTGACTGCCATCACGGGCGGAACAGGGGCATCCTGATCGCCGGGCTTCGGTTCGTAGTTCTCGAAAGCGTCGGCGAACTCGTCAGCACGAGCCTTGATGTCTGCAATGGAGCGTCGAGCCATGGTGGTTCACCTCAGATACTTGGGTCGGGCCGGGCGTATGGCGTGGGCAATGGCGATGACGCCGTGCCACTGGATGACGCCGACCTCCACGAGGGTGCCGGTCTCATCGGGGCCGATGAACATCGTCATCGTGTCGTCCTGCACGAAGTGGCGGACAGGGAAGCGGAGCGCGTGGAGCATCGCCGCGTCAGAGACACCGTGCCGGTGGGCACTGTCGAGGATGACCGGTTCCGGCTCCACGTCACAAGATTACTTGTCGCAAGTTGCCTTGTCGAGTCAACGCGGTGATCGGAACTTCGCCGACCGGAGGTGCGGACGTCTGTGCCATATCTGTGCCATAAACCGGCACCCAGGTGCGCTCGGCAACAGGCCCTGGCGGCGCCGAGGCTGCCCGAGCGCAGTGCCGGAGCCAGCGGGTGTCCGCGCGCGCAGTCGGGACCGACGACGGTGCCCGACTAGCAAGGGTGCTCGCCAGGGCGATGTCAGCGGCTGCTGACAGGCGCGTCAGTACCGGTAGACGGCGAGGCTGTCCCTGCCGTCCGCGTCCCAGTCGCCGACATAGACCTCGTCCGTGCTGCGTCCGTAGACCACGCGGATGTCCGCGTTGCCCGGGGCGATGGTGTTCTTGATGTGGTACTCGGCGCCGCGGCGCACGGCCAGGGTGTCGTCTCCGTCGCCGTCCCAGTCGCCGACGAGAACGTCGTCACCCCCGCGTCCGTAGACGACGACCTGGTCGGCCTTGCCGCCGCTCATGGAGTTCTTGATGTGGTACTCGGGCCCACGGCGCACCGCGAGCGTGTCGCCGCCGTTGCCGTCGAAGTCCCCGACCATGATCGTGTCCCCCGCCCTGCCGTACGGGACGACGGCGTCGGCGGGGCCGGAGCTGACCGAGTTCTTGACGTGGTACACCATGCCGCGGCGCACCGCGAAGGTGTCGACGCCGTCGCCGTCCCAGTCGCCCACCAGGACGGTGTCACCGGGACGGCCGTAGTGGATCACCCGGTCGGGCTCCCCGGGGAAGTTGCTGTCGCGCAGGTAGAAGGACCGACCACGCCGGTAGGCCAGGGTGTCCTCGCCGTCGCCGTCCCAGTCGCCGACGAAGAACTCGTCGAAGTACTCGCCGTAGTCGAAGACCGTGTCGGCGGCCGTGGTGAAGCTGTTGGCAAGGAAGAACCCGTAGTTGATGCCCGGGTCCGCGGCCGGCTCGAGCTCGACGTTCCCGCGCGGGACCCACCCCCTCTTCCCGCCTGCCTCGATGAGGTACCAGCCGTTCGAGAGCGCCACGACGTCGTCGATCGCGGTGCCCGCCGAGAGCCCGGCGATCGCGGCCGCGTCGGCACCGGGGGCGGTGCGCATGCTCACCTGCCTGACGATCCGCGCGTCCGGCAGACCCAGCTTGGTCGGTGAGACGTTGTCGTCGTCGGCCCAGCCGGTGACCCCGTTGGTCGTGACGGGCAGGAAGCCGTTCGACTTGGTGCCCGGCTTCGAGGTCATGGCGGCGTGGTGCGGCACGGTGGTCAGCACCTGCGAGCCGGTCGACGCCGACGCGTGGATCTTCGTGGTCCCGACCGCGTAGTAGCGGCACGAGCTCGGGACCACCCGCGGGACGACCCGGGTGGCGTGCGTTGCGAGATCGACGCCGTGCGAGCGGAAGAAGTCCAGCGGGTCGATCCGCGTGCCGCTGAGGTAGCCGTCCCGCCAGATCTCCAGGTGCAGGTGCGGCGCCGTGGAGACGCCCGTCGAGCCGACCTCGGCGATCTTCTGCCCCCGGTGCACGGCGTCACCCACCCGGACGAACCGGTCCGCGTCGAGGGTGTGGGAGTAGCTCGCGAAGATCCTCTGGCCGCCGATCTGGTGCTCGACGAGGAGCCACTCGCCGGCCACCGGGTCGGTCTTCGCCTGCACGATGCGGCCGTCCGCGATCGCGTACAGGGTCGAGCCGGCGGCGGCGCCCAGGTCCTGCCCACCGTGGTAGGTGGAGGCGTGGATGATCGGCAGGCACCTCGGGCCCTGGTAGGACGTCAGCGCGTAGCTGCCCGAGTCGAGCGGTCCCACCACCCCTCCCCCCGACGGCGGCGCCGCCAGCGCCACGGCCGGCTGCAGCGCCACCACGGCTGCGGCGATCACGCCCACCAGGGACGAACGGACGACAGAACGACGGCGCGGCATACAGACCCCCGGTGATGGCTGTGCCCCACAGGTGCGGGAACACTGAGCGTGATTGTGATGCAGCCTACGGCCAGCCGACGCGGACGCCCATAGGCCGCAACGTGGCGGGTCGATGAACAGGCCCGAAGGGATCGGGATCGGCCCTCGGGAGACCGTCCTCGGGAGCACAATGGGACGACGTCGCCGCGCTGCCCAGGAGCAGACGACGCCGCCGCGCAGCCCAGGAGGTCGCCATGACCGAGCCCTCCCCCGACGGCCCGGCCCCCGCTCGACCGGGAAAGGTCGTGTGGGCGGTCATCCTCGTGCTGGTCGCGGTGCTCGCGGCCCTGCTGGTGGTGTACCTCCGCGACGACACCCCGACGCCGGCCGCGACGCCGACCCCCGGGACGGCCGAGCCGACGACGTCCGGAACGACTGCCGCGCCGACCACCGAACCGACCGCCACGGCCACCCCGGCGCCCACCGCGCCGTCCGAGCCGGCGACGTCGGAACCCGCGACGACCGACCCGGGCGAGGTCCGGCTGTCGCAGAGCTGCGAGAACCCGCTCGGCTTCACGATCTCCTACCCGCAGGGCTGGGACGTCAACGACGAGCCCCTGCCCGAGCCGTGCGTGTGGTTCAGCCCCGACCAGATCCAGGCTCCGCCGGCGGCCTCGGACGCCGTCGTCGGACCGATCGTCGTGCGGGTGCAGGAGGGCGTCGACCTGGAGCGGGCCGCTGACCCGGACCCCGCGTCGGAGACCGTCACCGACCGACGTGAGAGCACCGTCGACCAGCGCCGGGCGGTGCGGATCGAGGCAAGCTTCGTCGGCGGCGGGGCGTTCGCCGACGACCCGCGCACCGTCTACTGGGTCGTCGACGTCCCGCCCGGTCCCGACGGCACACCCCGGGCGCTCCTCGCGCAGGCCTTCCCCTGGGACGACGAGCTGCCGATCGAGGAGGGCGCGTCCGTGCTCGACGACATGATGGCGACCCTGCGGTTCACCGGCTGAGGTCGCCGAGGGCGTCGACCGATGTCGGCAGACCCGCGGGGCGTGCGGGAGAATCGGCAGATGGGCAAGCACCGCGCACCTGACGGCACCGACGGCGCGGACGTCGGCGACGGACGCGCCACAGACACGGCGCACGCGACCGCTCTCGTCACCGAGCGGTTCGCACCCGTGGGGGACGCGATCGCGTCCGCGCGCGGGCTCACGAAGGTCTACGGCACCGGCGAGACGATGGTCCGGGCGCTGGACGGGGTGGACGTGGACCTCGCCCGTGGCGAGCTGACGGCGATCATGGGCCCGTCGGGCTCGGGGAAGTCGACGCTCATGCACTGCCTTGCCGGGCTCGACTCCCCCACCGACGGCACCATCGAGGTCGACGGCGTGGAGATCTCCCGGATGAGCCAGCGCCAGCTCACGAAGCTGCGGCGCACGCGCATCGGTTTCGTGTTCCAGGCCTACAACCTCGTGCCGACGCTGACGGCCGCGGAGAACATCACCCTCCCGCTGGACATCGCGCGTCGGCCGGTCGACCGCGAGCGCTTCGACACGATCGTGCGCACCCTGGAGCTCACCGACCGGCTGCACCACCGCCCCAGCGAGCTCTCCGGCGGCCAGCAGCAGCGGGTGGCGTGCGCCCGCGCCCTGATCGCCGCGCCGTCGGTAGTCTTCGCCGACGAGCCGACCGGAAACCTCGACTCCACCGCCGCCGCCGAGGTGCTCGGGTTCCTGCGCTCCAGCGTCGAGGAGCTGGGGCAGTCGGTGGTCATGGTCACCCACGAGCCCACGGCCGCCGCCTACGCCCACCGCGCCCTGTTCCTCGCGGACGGCCGCCTGGAGGCGGAGATGCGCGACCCCGACGCCGACACGATCCTCGACGCGCTGCGCGAGCTCGGCGCAGCACGGGAGGAGCGGCGTACGGCCGGCACCCCCGTGGCGGTGACGGGCCCCGGTCGCTGATGCTCCGCGTCGCCCTGCGCGAGATCCGTGCGCACCTGGTCCGCTTCGTCCTCAGCGTCCTCGCCGTCACGCTCGGCATCGCCTTCGTGACAGGCACGTTCTCCCTGCGGGCGCTGCTCTCGGACACCTTCAGCTCGATCATCGCCTCGACCACCCAGGGTGACCTGTACGTGCGCGGCCCGACCGCGGATGCCGCCGACGACGGCGGAGGGGGCACGCCGGAGCGCGAAACCCCAGGGGTACCCGTGACGCCGGATCCCTCCTCCACCGCCGTCCCGGCCCCGCCCGACGGACAGACCGACGTGCCGGCCCCGCCCGACGGCGGCGAGGAGCCGACCGCCCCCGGTGGCGGCACCCCGATGCTGGGCGAGCAGCGGGTGCCGGTCTCGCTGGACCTGGTGCCGGTCATCAACGGCGTCGACGGGGTGGACCAGGCCGTGCCCGACCTGCTCGGCACGGTCGTGCTCATCGGCGCGGACGGTCAGGCCGTCATCAACGGGCAGGCCCCCTCGCTGGGCAGCGCCCTGCGCGAGAACGACCCCTCCGGCACGCTCCTGGCCGGCCGCGCCCCGCGCGACGCCTCCGAGATCGCGCTGGAGACCACCGCCCTGGAGACCTCCGGACTCGAGCTCGGCGACACCACCCAGGTGGTGATCGGCAACGGGTCGCTCACCGAGGTCACGGTGGTCGGCGAGGTCAGCTACGGCAACCCCATGGTCGGCACGACCCTCGTCCTCGTGGACGCCGAGACCGGGGAGCAGGCGTTCGCGCCCAACGGGCTCGCGCCCTCGATCGCCGTGTTCGCGGAGGAAGGCGCCGACCTGGCGGAGTTGCGCGAGGACATCGCTGCCGCCCTGGCCGACGCCGGTGGCGCGGGCGACGTCGAGGTCGTGACCGGCGAGCAGGTGCGCGAGGAGGCCAACGAGACCATCAACCAGCTACTCGGCTTCCTGAGCACCTTCCTGCTCGTGTTCGCCCTGATCTCGCTGTTCGTCGGAGCCTTCATCATCGCCAACACCTTCGCGATGTCGGTCCGCCAGCGGCAGCGCGAGTTCGCCCTGCTGCGTGCCGTGGGCGCCTCGCCCGGCCAGGTGATGACCACCGTGCTGGGACAGGCGGCCGTCGTCGGGCTCGTCGGATCGGCCGCGGGCATCGCCGGCGGCATCGGGCTGATCGCCGTGGTGCGGACGTGGCTCGCCTCGATGGACATGGAGCTCGGCGGCGAGGTGGTGATCTCTGGCCCCGAGGCGCTGGCCGCCGTCGCCCTCGGCACGGGCATCTCCCTGGTGGCCGCGGCCGTCCCCGCCCGCCGCGCGGCCACCACGCCCCCGGTGGAGGCCATGCGCGACGACGTCGTGGTCGTCGAGCGCTCGCTCCGGCTGCGGGCCGCCGTCGGGGCCGTCCTGCTGCTGGGCGGGACCGGCGCCACGATCATGTCGGTCCAGGAAGGCACCGAGCGGGCCGGCACCTGGCTCGGCGTGGGAGCCGGCGCGGTGCTGCTCGGTGCGCTGGCGGTCTCCCCGGCGATCGCCCGCGCGGTTGTGCGCGTGCTCGCCTGGCCGTTCGTGGTGCTGCTGCGACCGATGGGCATGCTCGCCCGCGGCAACGTCACGCGCAACCCTCGCCGCACCGCCAACACGTCCGGCGCGCTGATGATCGGCATGGCGCTGGTCGGAGCCTGCGCCGTGCTCGCCGCGTCCGCGCAGGCATCGACGAGCTCGATCGTGGCCACCGAGTCGCGCGCGGACTTCACGGTCCAGTCAGCCACGCGCTCGGTGCCGCCCGACGCCGCCGAGCAGATCGCTGCGCTGGACGAGGTCGCCCGGGCGGACACCGTCACGCTCGGCCGGGCGGCCCTCACCGGTCCCGACGGCGAGCAGGGCACCTACTCGGTGGCCGGCCTGCCCGCCGGGGCGTTCGGCGAGACGCTCGAGGTCGAGGTGGTGGCGGGCTCGCTGGACGGCCTGGCCGACGGCGAGGTCGCCGTCAACCAGACGGCTGCCGTCGACGAGGGCTGGCAGGTGGGCGACGTCGTCCAGCTGGCGAACGGCCAGGAGGCACGGGTCACCGCGGTGATCGCCTCGCAGATCCTCGGCGTCCCGGTGGTCATGGACGAGGCGCTCTTCGCCGAGACCGTGCCCGGCGCGGGCACCACCATCACGGCTGTCCTCGTCGACGGCGCAGCCGGGGTCGACCAGGACGAGCTCCGGGCCGCCCTGGACGCCGCGGCCGAACCGTTCGTGGTGCTGACCGTGCAGGACGCGGACGAGCTGCGGAGCTCGCTCGCCGAGCAGGTCGACCAGGCCATGGTGATCCTTTACGCGCTGCTCGGGCTGAGCGTGATCATCGCGATCCTCGGGATCGTCAACACCCTCGCGCTGGCGGTGATCGAGCGGACGCGGGAGATCGGGCTGATGCGCGCCGTCGGGCTCGGCCGGCTGCAGCTCGCCGGGACCATCACCATCGAGTCGGTGCTGACCGCTGTGTACGGCACCGTGCTCGGCGTCGTCGTCGGCGTGGGACTGGCCTCGGCGCTGCCGACGGTGTTCGCCGAGCAGGGGCTGACCCAGCTCGCGATCCCGTGGGACCTGCTCGCCGTCATGGTGCTGCTCTCCGGCGTGGTGGGGGTCGTCGCAGCGCTCTGGCCCGGCGCCCGGGCGGCCGGCCTGCCGGTCCTCGAGGCCGTCACCCACGAGTGAGCGGCGTCCCGCACGACGAACGGTCCCGCCCATCAGGACGGGACCGTTCGCCGGTCAGCAGGTCGGCGGCTACCGCCCCCTGCCCACCGGGACGGTGACGGTCGCCGTCGCGGTGGTCTCGTTGCCGGCCGCGTCCGTCGCCCGGTAGGTGACGGTGTAGATCCGGCCGTCACCGCCCCCGGCGCGCTCGGCACGGAGCTGGAACGTGGTGTCGTCGACGATCACGATGTCGTCGACCGTGTTGCCGTCACCGGGCCCGTTGTCCGGCTCGTTCGAGGTGACGTCGACCAGCTCGACCGTGACGTCGCCGGAGTCGTCGGCGGCCGTGACCTCCGCGGTGACCGTGACGTACTTGTGGTTGGCCGGCCACAACGACTCATGGCTGAGCTCCACCGTCAGGGTCGGTGCGACCGTGTCCGGGGTCGCGAGGTCGAGCCCGATCAGCACCGGGTCGTGGTCGCTGGACCGGTAGGGGTCCGGCGCGTACAGCGCGTCCTGCGCGGGCTGCTTGAACGTCATGTCGTAGTCGATGAGGTCCGGCTCGTCGGCATTGATGTTCCACACGGCCGCACCGGTGACGTTGTCGAGCAGCGCGTCGTTGGCCAGGCCGTGGTCGAGGTAGCCGAGCTTGCCGTCGAACACGTACGAGTAGGCGTTCTCACCCTCGTAGAGCGCGATGAGGTCGGTGTACCCGGCGCCGACGATCGCGTCGATCGGGTCCTCCTTGTCGTAGGCGTTCAGGTCTCCGATGATCAGGTTGTTCTCGGAGCCGCTCCCGGTCGGGTCGCCGGCGAGCCACTCCACCATGGCCTCGGCGGCAGCGGTGCGGGTGAGGTTGCAGTTGCCCTGGCCGTCCCCCGTGTCCGGGTCGCCGAGGGCGTCGCAGTCCGACCCCTTGGACTTGAGGTGGTTGACGGCGACGGTCACGACGCCCCCGGTGGCCAGGTCCTCGAAGGTCTGGGCCAGCACCGGACGGTTGGCCGTGTCGATGAAGTCCGGGTCCACCGACGAGTCGAGGATCGCGTAGTCACCGACCAGCGCGGCGGAGGCCGGCTGGTAGATGAACGCGGTCTTGATCTCGTCGGTACCGATCACGCCGGTGTCGACGTAGTCGTAGGTGCCCGCACCCATCTCGGCGTTCAGCGCGTCCACGAGGCGTGCGATCGCCGCGGTGTTGTTCTCGATCTCGATGAGGCCGACGACGTCGGCGTCCATCTCCGCGAGCGCGGCCACGATCTTGTCCTCCTGGCGCTCCAGCTCCTCGGCCGTGTCCGCGCCGCGGCTGCCCAGGGTGGTGAAGTAGTTGAGGACGTTGAACGAGGCGACGGTGAAGTCACTGCCGACGTCCGGCGCCTCGGTCGGCCGCTCGTTGACAGCGGTGTACTCCGCACCCTGTGTCGGCTGGATGGCGTAGTTCCCGAACTGGTAGTCGAGCACCCCGGTGACGCCGGTGACGAGGTCACCGCCGCGGAAGGAGTTCGCCAAGGTGAACTCCTCCCCGTTGGGGTGGATGGCCGGGTCGGGGTTCTGGCTGCCCCGGGCGTCGTCGACCCTGATGCGCTCCAGCTCCTGCTGAGCCGCCAGCTCGATGGCCGCGGGGCCGGGCTCGACGACCGCGGTCGGGGTCATATGCCGGCCCAGGCTGAGCACGATCTGCCCGAAGCGGTCGAACTCGAAGTACTCGGCGATCGTCAGCTCCTGCGGGAGCGTGACGAGCATGCCCTCCAGCGGCTCGAGCGCGTCCGGGCCGGCGAGCGGCAGGACGATCTCGGTCGGGGCGATCTCGGTGGTCCCGTCGCCGCAGGTGAAGACGGCGGCGACGTTCGTCAGCTCGGTCATCTCGAAGAACTCGTCGACCGTGCCACGGACGCGGATGGTGTCGCCGACGACGATGTCGTCCGCGACGTCGGCAAAGACGTAGATGCCGTCCGAGGTCGCCGGGTCGCCGTCGCCCTCGGCGTCCTGGATGTACACCGCGCGGTCGCCGTCGCTGGTGATGAACTCACCGACGACGACGCCCTCGGTCAGGACCGACTGCCCGTCCAGCGGGCTCGCCGCGCCGTCGCCCTGGATCTCGTAGATCGGGGTGATCGGCGTCTCGCAGGTGTCGTCGCCCGGCTCCGGCGGCTCGACGACGGCGTTCGGGGCGCCCGGGGTGTTGTAGGCCTCGCCCACGGCCGGAGTTCCGGTGAACCCGGGGAGGCCGGCGAGGTCGAAGTCGTTGCGGACCCAGTCGGCGGCGCTGTCCGTGTCGGTGCCGTCCGGGATGCGTGAGGCACCGCCGGGGGCGAACGGGAGTCCGTCGTAGGAGACGCCGAGCGCCGGTGCCCCGTAGGTGAGGTCGTCAGCACCGCCGTCGTGGACCGCGACGGAGTCGACTACCTCGAACGGCAGCCCGTCGTCGATCACGCCGTCGTTGTCGACGTCGATGTCGGTGCCGACGACGCCGGTGACGTCCCCGGAGACCAGGAGCAGGGAGATCGTCCCGTTCTCGAGCGTGTTGGGGTCAAGAGCAGCCAGCCAGAACCCGTCTGCGTCAGTGGTGCCGGCAGGATGAGAGCTGTCCACCACGCCGCGCGGGTCCGTCGTCGCGTTGAAGTCGCCCTCGACCTGGAGGACGGCGTAGCCGGAGAGGTCCGTCAGCGGCTCGGCGAGGAACTCGATGAACTCCACGTCGGTCCCGGCGGTGCTCGCCGAGAACTCGTTGATCACCGGATCCACGGGTCCGCTGGGCTCGCACTCCGTCGTGTGGGCACCGAGCCCGTCGAACGTGTTGGTCGCGAAGCCGGCCCACGCCGTCGCCGGGTCGAACGGGTCCGACCCGTCCGTGTCGCCGGCACAGACAGACGCGAGTCGCCGCAAGGTGTTGTCGGCGGTGCTGACGTCGCCGGTGCCCCACTGGCTGCCCGGGTCGAAGCCGATCTGCCCGATCACGTCGACGATCGCGCCGTCCCTGGTCAACGCGACCGCGTCGTCACCGTTGAAGAATCCGGCGCCGCTGGTCAGGTCGGCCTGGGCCAGAACTGCCGGGTCTGCGGAGGAGTGGGCGAGGACGAAGACGTCACCGTCGGCGACCGTCCCGGCCAGCTCGAACTCGGTACCGGCCGTGGAGCCGTTGAAGAACATCTCCACGCTGTAGCCCGACAGATCCACCGCGGCACCGGTGCCGTTGTAGATCTCCAGCGCCTTGTTGTTGCTCGACCCCTCGATGTACTCGGAGAAGAACAGCTCGGTGGGCGTCTCGGCCGCGGCGGATGTCGCCATGCCGAGGGGGACGGCGGTGGCGGCCACCATCGCCGGCACCAGAAGGACGGATCTCTTTCGCACGTGCGCTCCTTCGTCGGAAGGACCCGGTCGCCGTTGACCTGGGTCCGGGGAGTGAGACGACTCACGGTAACGGCACTCGCGCAACCTGTGTAGAGAACGCGGGTAACGACGGGTGAACAGTGTGCTTCGACAAGGTGCGAACCAGTCGTCCGCATCCGGCGAGCCGTCCGGCGCCGGGCACGAAGCCGTGCGGCGCCGGTACACGAAGCCGTCCGGCGCCGGTACACGAACCGGTCTTCCCCCGGGGCGCTTTCGTGGGAACCTGAGCACCTGGACGTGCACGCACGCCCAGGGACCGCAATCATGGGGCGATCCGGGCGGCATGCCCACAGTGCAACCTAGGCGCCTGGCAGCGCCACGAGGAGACGATCGCGGTGAGCACATCCGCCGACCACACGACCCCGGTGGTCGAGGCGACCCCGGTTCCGGGCCCCGGCAAGGGACGGACCATCGGTGAGCTCGTCGCCTCGGTGTCCGAGCAGCTTTCGAGCCTCATCCGGGACGAGCTCCAGCTGGCGCAGACCCAGCTCGCGGAGAAGGGCAAGAAGCTCGGCACGGGTGCGGGCTTCCTCGGCGCGGCCGCCGTCGTCGCGCTCTACGCGGTCGGTGTCCTCCTGGCAGCCGCCGTGCTGGGCCTTGCCACGGTGCTCCCCGCGTGGCTCTCGGCGCTCATCATCGGCGTCGTGCTGCTGATCATCGCCGGCATCGCGGCCATGCTGGGCAAGAAGAAGATCGATGCCTCCAAGCAGCACGCACCGAAGCCTCAGGAGGGTTTCAAGGAAGACCTGGACGCGGTGAAGAAGGGGATCAAGAAGTGAGCGAGGACGCCAAGAAGCGCACCCCCGAGCAGATCGAGGCGGACCTCGCCAAGACCCGGCTCGACCTGACGAACACCGTCAACGAGCTCAGCGACCGGCTCGACCCCCGTGCACAGGTCGACGCCGCGAAGGAGAGCGCGCGGGCGGCCGCCAAGGAGGCGGGCGAGAAGGCGAAGGTCTTCAAGGACGACGTCACCTCGGGCGACCCTAAGGCGCTCGGTCTGCTCGGCGCCGGGATCGCGGTCGTCGCGCTCATCGTCACGCTCCGCCTCCGCGGGCGCTGACCAGCGGAGCGCGCACCCGTCACAACGCTCGACTATCGGCCGCCTCAGCCCGCTGCGGCGTCGCCGTCGCGCCCGTCCACGACCATGCCGCTGGCGACGAGCAGCTCGTCGACCTCCTCGCGACGGAACCGCCGGTGCCCGCCGAGCGTGCGGATGGAGGACAGCTTGCCGGCGTTCGCCCACCGGGTCACCGTCTTCGGATCCACCCGGAACCTCGCAGCCACCTCGGACGGGGTGAGCAGCTGCTCGGGTACCCCCTCGGTCGTGGTCATGACGTCCCTCCTCGCAGTTCGGCGCGGTGCGCTCTCGCACTGACGCCAGTGAAACACTGCCCGAGGCCCAGGACCCGGGCCCATGGTCCCGACAATGTGGACGATTGCGGCTTATGGTTCGCTCGGACCGAGACGCTTCACACAGGGCCGGAGCCCCCCAGGAATGGCTGTGGGGGCGTTCGACCATGTACGGTTGGCCCCACGACACAGATGACCATAAACACGGGGCCGCACCAGATGGTGCCTGCCCCGGTTCTACGTTGGAGGGGGTCGACGCCATGGGGCGCGGCCGTCAAAAGGCCAAGCAGACGAAGGTCGCTCGCAAGCTGAAGTACTTCAGCCCCGAGACCGACTACCGAGCTCTCGAGCGAGAGCTCACGTCGAGTACTGACGACGTAGCCGGTGACGACTACGAGGACATCCCTCCCGCCACGGACGACTGGGACGACATCCGTTCGTCCCACTGATCCACCGGCCGGCCCTTCGGGTCGGGTGGATGTTCAGGTAGCGACCGACCGGTCCGTCTCGCCAACCTGCAGCACCGCACCAGCTCCACCAGCTGCTGCGGTGCTCAGGCGTGCTCGCATCCACCCGCGGTGCTCAGGCCACTCGCGTCCACCCTGCGGTGCTCAGGCGTGCCCACGTCCGCGCCGCGCGCGCGGCAGCAGACTGAAGATTTCGTACCGGATATCGGTACGAAATCCTTCGGCATGACGGAGGACGCTCGTCAGCGCGACCGAGAAGCCCCTTCGCTGTCACCGAGGAGACGCCCGACGGAACCGAGCAGCCCACCGCTGTCACCGAGGAGACGCCCCCGCCGTGGCGGAGAGGCCCCGCCATGACCGAGGAGCCCCCGCCGTGGCGGAGGGGACCCCTCACGCGGTCCGGTAGGCACCCGTCAGGCGGACGGCGCCGCCGTCGACGCCCTTGGTCCCGCGGATCGCGGACGCGTCAGGGCCCGGTGCGCCGTCGTCGGTCGACACGGTCCCGAGCACCCAGGCATCCACCCCGCGCGCCGTGACGGCGGCGAGAGTGGCGTCGACGCCCGCGGGGTCGACCACGGCGACCATGCCGACACCGAGGTTCAGCGTGCCCTGCAGATCCTCCCAGGGCACCTGGCCGAGCGTGCGGACGAGGTCGAAGATCGGCGGGACGACCCAGCTGGCGCGGTCCACGTCGGCGACCAGGCCACGAGGCAGCACCCGGGCGAGGTTCGCGGCGAGCCCGCCGCCGGTGACGTGGCTGAACGCGTGGACGTCGATGGCGGGGTCGTCGACGAGGTCGAGGCACGCCGGGGTGTACAGGCGGGTGGGCTCGAGGAGCTCCTCCCCGAGCGTGCGGCCGAGCTCGGGCACGTGCCGGTCCAGCGCCCAGCCGGCGACGTCGACGACGCGGCGCACCAGGGAGTAGCCGTTGGAGTGCAGACCGGAGGCCGCCATGGCGACGACGACGTCCCCCGCCCGCACCCGTCCGGCCCCCAGGACGGCGTCGGCTTCGACCACGCCGGTCGCGGCGCCGGCGACGTCGTACTCGTGCTCGCCGAGCAGACCCGGGTGCTCGGCGGTCTCCCCGCCCAGGAGCGGCGTCCCCACCACGGCGCAAGCCTCGGCGATGCCGCGGACGATGTCCGCGACGCGCTCGGGGACCACCTTCCCGGTGGCGATGTAGTCGGTCATCAGCAGCGGCCGGGCACCAACGACGACGATGTCGTCGACGACCATGCCGACGAGGTCGTGGCCGATGGTGTGGTGGACGTCCATAGCCTGCGCGATGGCGACCTTGGTGCCCACGCCGTCGGTGGAGGTGGCCAGCAGCGGCCGGCGGTAGTCCTTGAGGGCGCTGACGTCCACCAGCCCGGCGAACCCGCCCACCCCGCCGACGACGCCGGAGGTGTGCGTGGCGCGCACCGCCTCCTTCATGAGCTCGACGGCCCTGTCCCCGGCCTCGGTGTCGACCCCCGCGGCGGCGTAGGTGATCGGTGCGCGGGGGGCGTCGGTCGGCTCGGTCACTGCGGTGCTCCTGAGGTCGAGGGCGTGGGCGCTGCTGAGGGACGGACCGGCCCAGGCGACGACGCCCCCGGTTCGGCGGGCCGCGTCGACGGCGCATCCCGTTCGGCGGGCGCGGACGGCGGCGTCCCAGGCTCGGGCGGCGTCGCCGCAGGTTGGCGCGACGTCGCCCTGGGGTCGGCGGCCTCGGCGGGGACGCCGGGAACCTCGGGCCCCGCCGTCGGGTCGTCACCGGCGTCGGGGATGGTCGGGGCGTCCGCCCCGGAGACCGTGGCCCCCTCCCGGATCGCCACCGGGTAGGTGCCGGAGAAGCACGCCGTGCAGAGCCGGTCGGCGTCGATCGTGGTGGCCGCGACCATTCCCTCCAGCGAGATGTAGCCGAGCGAGTCGGCGCTGAGGGAGTCGCGGATCTCGTCGGTCGTGAGCCCGTTGGCGATGAGCTCGGCGCGGGTGGCGAAGTCGATGCCGTAGAAGCACGGCCACTTCACCGGCGGCGAGGAGATGCGCACGTGCACCTCGGCCGCGCCGGCCTCGCGCAGCATCCGCACGAGGGCGCGCTGGGTGTTGCCGCGGACGATCGAGTCGTCCACCACCACGAGACGCTTGCCCGCGATCACCTCGCGCAGCGGGTTGAGCTTGAGCCGGATGCCGAGCTGGCGGATGGTGTCGGTGGGCTGGATGAACGTGCGGCCGACGTAGGAGTTCTTCACCAGCCCCTGGGCGAACGGGATGCCCGACTCCTGCGCGTAGCCGATGGCGGCCGGCGTCCCCGACTCCGGGGTCGGGATCACCAGGTCGGCCTCGACCGGGTGCTCGCGGGCCAGCGCCCGTCCCATCTCGGTGCGGGCCGCGTTGACGTTGCGTCCGGCGATGTTGGTGTCCGGGCGGGCGAGGTAGACGTACTCGAAGACGCAGCCCTTGGGGGCGGCCTCGGCGAACCGGCGCGAGCGCAGGCCGTCGGCGTCGATGACGAGCATCTCGCCGGGCTCGACCTCGCGGACGAAGGTGGCGCCGACGATGTCCAGGGCCGCCGTCTCGGAGGCCACCGCCCAGCCGCGCTGCAGCCTGCCCAGCACCAGCGGGCGGAAGCCCTGCGGGTCGCGGGCGGCGTAGAGGGTGTGCTCGTCCATGAAGGTGAGCGAGAAGGCGCCCTCGAGGAGCGGCAGGACCTCCATCGCGACGTCCTCGAGCCGGTCGCCGGCGGCGCTCGTGCCGCCCAGCAGCGCCGTGATCACTGCCGTGTCCGTGGACGAGCCGCGGCCCAGCTCGCCGCGCAGGTCCTTACCGAAGCGCTCGCGCACGAGATCCATCAGGACCCGGGTGTTGGTCAGGTTGCCGTTGTGGCCGAGGGCCACGGTGCCGGCGGCGGTGGGGCCCAGGGTGGGCTGGGCGTTCTCCCACGACGACGCACCGGTGGTGGCGTACCGCGTGTGGCCGAGGGCGATGTGGCCCGTCAGCGGCTCGAGCGCGCGGTCGTCGAAGACCTGCGAGACCAGGCCCATGTCCTTGTAGACGAGGATCTGCCCACCGTTGGAGGTGGCGATGCCGGCGGACTCCTGCCCGCGGTGCTGCAGGGCGTAGATCCCGAAGTAGGTCAGTCGGGCGACCTCTTCCCCGGGCGCCCAGACGCCGAAGACACCGCACTCGTCCTGCGGCCCCTTCTCGCCTGGCAGGAGCTCGTGGGATAGCCGTCCGTCTCCGCGTGCCACCGCGCCATGGTCGCACACCTGCACCGGTCCCTCGCGGGGTGTCCAGCCCGTGCGGGACGCACGTCACAGCCCGTGTGCGCCTTGGTCAAGCGAGAGTGAAGAGCACCCGCCGCTCGGTGACGTCCACCTCGGCGAGCGTGACGTCCACCCGTTCGCCGACGGGCAGGTTCAGCCCCTCGACCCTGCCGCGGACGGCGGGCTCACGGATGGTGACAGTGCCGGAGTCGACCTCCGGACCGCCCTCCGCAGGACTCTCGCCGTCACGGCGACGCCGCCGAGAACCGTCGGACAGGTCGACGACGACGCCGTCGAACGTCTCCCCCACCCGCCCCTCGAGGACGAGCGCCTCGAGTGCGTTGACCGCGCCACGCTCGTAGCTGTTGGCACGCTGGGTGGTGCGGGCCATGGTCGCCGGCAGACCGGGCAGCGCCTCGAGCACCCAGTCCGGCACCTCGGTCCCGGCACAGTGCGCGAGGCACACCTCGAGCCCGTACCTGTCGACCAGGCGGCGCAGCGGCGCCGTGACGTGGGCGTACTCGGCGGCGATGGCGGCGTGGCGCGTGTTCGGCTCGGCGCGCTCCTGGTCCCGGCCGTCCTCCGGCGTCGCGACGCCGAGTGCGACGTAGTCGGCGCCGCGGAAGAGCGTGGTCGCCTCGTTGAGGAAGGCGGCGTGCGCGGGGACCGTCGAGTCGAGGGTGCGGAGCAGCTCCCCGTAGGTGGTGCCCTCGGGCCACGGCACGTTCAGGGCGGCGGCGGTACGCCGCAGTCGCTCGAGGTCTCGTGGGTCGGCCTCGGGCAGGGTGCGCAGGACGCCGACCCCCGCAGCACGCATGATGGCTGCCGCCGCGATCCCGGTGAGCAGGGAGATCTGCGCGTTCCACCCCTCGACCGGCAGGTTCGCCCGGTAGCTGAGTATGAAGCCGTGGTCGTTCTGCTCGGCACGCTGCTCGGGGATCTCGAGAGAGACGCCACCCCGTTCGCGCTCGAGCCGCTCGCGCAGCTCGCCGACGGCGCGCAGCAGCTCGGGCAGGTCGGTGGGGACGCCGTCGGGCAGGCGGGGGCCGCCGTCGTGCGCGTCCTGCACCTGCTCGTAGGTGAGCTGGGCGCGCGAGCGCACGGTCGCACGCTCGACCCGCGCGTCGCGGATCTCACCGGTCGCGTCGAGGCGCAGGTGCCACAGGCAGGCGGGGCGGTCCTCGCCCTCGAGCAGGCTGGCTGCGCCGGCGCTGAGTGCCGACGGGTGCAGCGGGAAGGAGCCGGCCGGTCCGTAGACGGTCACGCCGCGCCGGTGCGCCTCGCGGTCGATCGCGCCACCCGGCTCGACGAAGCTGGCGACCGAGGCGATGGCGTAGTGCACGAGGTAACCGTCGCCGTCGCGCTCGATGTGCAGTGCCTGGTCGAGATCGCGTGACCCGGGCGGGTCGACGGTGACGAAGGGGATGTCCGTGGCGTCGACGTCGGGCAACGGAGCGCGGGCTGCCGCCTCGGCCTCGGCGACGACGTCGGCCGGGAAGTCAGGCTCGATCTCCAGCTCGACCCGTAGCCGTTCGAGCGCGGTGCGGACCTGCTCGGGCGGTGCTGTGTCGAGGGTGAGCTGACGTGTGGGCACGGTGGAACACTATTGCGCCGTGGGCGCGTCCGCAGGGGCGTGAGGCTCAGTCGGGAGTCGTCGCGTGGGCCGACGAGGCGCGCCGGTCTCGCCGCCGCAGCGATCTGCGGTCGAGGATGACGGCGACCACGGCCCCGGCCAGGCCGCCGAACAGGCCGAGCGAGAGGAACAGCAGCAGGAACAGGTCCGAGCTCGCCAGCTCGCCCGGTTCGGTGAACAGGACCAGCGCGAGCGAGAGCAGGGCGCCCAGCAGGACGCCGAGGAGGATGAACCGTCCGAACCGCGGGGCCCTGCGGAACGTCGCGGGGTCCACGAACTGCTGGCGCGCCGGGTCCGGCGTCGGCCGGATGCTGCCGTCCGGGCCTGTCGCCTGCTCCGCAGCGTGCGGGCCGGCGTCGGTCTCACTCTGCTCCGCAGGTGGCACCGCGTCCTCGACGTCGGACGGCCCGACGGCCTCGGCCGGCTCGCGCCCGGGCGACACGTCGGCTCCGTCGGCGCGCGGCTCACCCCCGGCGTCCGGGCGAGGACCGTCGCCGGCACTGCTCTGGTGCGTGCGGTCGCCGGCGGTGTCCGGGCGGGGGCCGTCGTCGGGATGGTCCGGACGGGGGCCGTCGTCGGGAGGGTCCGGGCTGGTCACGAGGTGAACCTACCTGTCCTGGTGACGAGCGGGAGCACCGTGCTGAGGTCGGCCCGGGTGCCGGAGGCGGTGACACGGCCGGCGGCGACGGCGTCGTCCCACGTCAGGATGCCGGTGGCCAGGGCGAGCCAGGTGGCCTGGTCGGTCTCGACGACGTTGGGTGGCGTGCCACGCGTGTGGCGCGGTCCGGCGATGGCCTGGACGGCGCCGGCGGGTGGCACGCGGACCTCCACCGAGTTGCCGGGCGAGCTGACCGCGAGCTCCTCGAGGGTGAACCGCACGGCGGTGCGCACCACGGCGGGCGGTACGGCTGCGGCCCCCTCGCTCTGGGCCGCCGTCCACGAGGCGACGGCGGCCATGCCCTCGGTGGGGTCGATGCGTCGGCGGGGTGGCACGAGCTCCACGGTACCCGCGCGGGCGCGGTCAGCCGCTGGTGCGTCCCGCATCACCAGGGCCGGGCAAGCCCGTCCGAGAGCGGCCCTGGACGCGGGCCGCAGGCCGCTCCAGGACCAGACCGGCCGCGGTCCCGGGGGCTGACCGGGAGCCGTACCGGGACCCCGACCGGCGGCGGGGCCCGCACCTGAGGTGCGGGCCGCGCCGGTACTGCTCTGTGCTGCTGGTGCGGTGCCCGGTCCTCCAGGTCGGGCACCGCACCGGTTGGTCGGATCAGGGTGCCCGGCGCACGCCGAGGGTGTCCTCGCCGTCACCGTTCCAGTCACCGACGTAGATCTCGTCGCCGGCGCGGCCGTAGACGAGCACGATGTCCGCCTCACCGGCAGCGATCGTGTTCTTGACGTAGTACGTCGCACCACGACGCACCGCGAAGGTGTCGTCGCCGTCGCCGTCCCAGTCACCCGCGAGAGTGATGTCGTCCGCCCGGCCATAGACCACAACCTGGTCGGCCTCTCCCGGAGCGATCGTGTTCTTCACGTAGTAGGTCGGACCACGACGCACCGCGAAGGTGTCCAGGGTGTCACCGTCCCAGTCACCCACCACCACCTGGTCACCGGCCCGGCCGTACACCACGACCTGGTCGGCCGGACCACCCGCGAGGTTGTTCTTCACGTGGTACTCCGCCCCACGTCTGACCGCGAGGGTGTCGATGCCGTCACCGTCCCAGTCACCCACGAGCACCGTGTCGTCGGGATGGCCGTAGACGAAGACGTGCTCGGCCTCCCCACCACGGGGCTCGTTGTTGACGTAGAAGACGTTCCCACGACGCACCGTGATCGAGTCCGTGCCGTCCCCGTCCCAGTCCCCGATCAGGACCTCGTCAGCGAACCGGCCATACATGAACACATGGTTCGCCGTCGTGTCCCACGCATCGTTGAGGAAGAACCCGAACTGCTGCTCCGTCGGTTCCTCGGGCTCCTCCGGCGTCGTCGGGGCCACGAGCTCGAAAGTCTCCGTCAGCGGGGTGTCCGCTGATGAGGCACCGACGTGCACCGTGAACTCCCCGTCGGGGGTGACCCACTCGCCGTCCGCCCAGTTGCCCAGGTTCTCCGGCTCGTCCGGCACCCAGTAGGAGTACGGGTGGTTGGACGCACCGGAGTCGACCGGCAGCGAGACTCTCTCGCTCGCCCCCGGCTCCAGGTACACCTTGTGGAACTGGACCAGCCGCTTGGACGGCTGCCCCGCCTCGTCCGGCAGGGTGAGGTACACCTGGCCAGCCTCGGCGCCTGCGACGTCACCGGTGTTGGTGATGGTGAAGTCGACCTGCGCCCCGAGCTCGCCCGACTCGCCGACGATCGGCGTCACGGCGAGGTCGCTGTATTGGAAGGTCGTGTACGACAGGCCGAACCCGAACGGGAAGGTGGGTTCGACGTCGTGCGCCAGGTACCAGCGGTAGCCCATCTCGAGCCCCTCGGTGTACTGGGCGATGAGCTGGTCGGACCCGTCGCCGTAGGCACCGGGACCACCGGCCTTGCCGGTGTCCATTCTGGTACCGGGGAACTGCTCGACGGTCTGGGTGGCCGCCTCACGCTCGGTGACCCCGAACGTCATCGGCAGCTTGCCGGAGGGGTTGACCAGCCCGTACAGGACGTTGGCGACGGCGTTGCCGTCCTCCATGCCCGGGTACCAGGCCTCCACGACGGCTGGGACCCTGCTGAGCCACGGCATGAGGACCGCACCGGAGGTCTTGAGCACAACCACGGTCTTGGCCGCGTTCTCCGCCAGCACAGCGTCGATGAGAGCCTCCTGGTCGAGGCACTCCTCCGGCGTCTCGAGGCACTCCGCCGGATCCTCCTCGGGGGCGATGTCGACGTCGATCATCGGGAAGCCGAGGGTCTCGCGATCCTCCGTCTCGTGCGGGTCGTCGCCGGCCATGAGGATCACGAGGTCGGACTCAGTCGCCAGCTCGGCCGCCGCCTCAGGGTCGGAGCCGTCGTTGTACGTCACCGTGGAGTCGTAGCCGAGCTGGTCGATGACGTTGTTGAGCCCCTCCTCCGGGGTGACGGTGTAGGGCGTGACGACATTCTCGTTGTTGGCCCGGATGGAGCGCGGCGCCATCTTCGCCATGCCCGCGTACCACTCCGCGCCGATGAGGGCGATCGACTGCTCCTCGCCGCTCAGCGGCAGGAACTCATCGCTGTTCTTCAGCAGCGTGATGGCTCCCTCGGCGATCTCACGAGCAGACTGCCCGTTCGCCATCAGGTCGACGCTGTCCCACATGAACTCGTCGTACGGGGTGTCCATCTGACCGAACTCGATCATCTTGATGTACCGCTCGCGCAGCAGGTCGTCGATGTCGCCCTCGGTGATCTGTCCGGCTCGGAGCGCGGCATTGAGCTTCTCGTCCGTGTAGTACTGCGGAGCCCAGTCCAGCTCGACGTCGGTGCCTGCCCGGATTGCCGCGACGGTGTCGTGGATGGCACGTCGGTCGCTCATGACCCAGCCGTCAAAGCCCCAGTTCCGCCGCAGGGCGTCCTGGAGTAGCTCGGAGCTGTCGCACGCGTACGTGCCGTTGACGTCCGGGAAGGAGCACATGACCGACGCCGGTTCAGCATCGCGCACTGTCATCTCGAACGGCAGCATGTACAGCTCGTTCATCGCCTGGGAGGGCACCTGCACGCCCATCGTCCAGCGCTCGGTCTCCTGCTCGTTGCCGGCCAGGTGCTTGAGCTGCGACTGGATGTCCTGGTCCTCGATGCCCTGCACCTGCTCCGTCGCGAGCACGCCGGTCAGGTACGGGTCCTCGCTGAAGTACTCGTAGTTCCGCCCGCCCTGCGGCACCCGGAGGAGGTTCATGCCCGGTCCGAGCATGACCTGATGGGCGAATGCCCGGGTCTCCTCGCCGAGAATCCGTCCGAGCTCGTAATTCAGTCCGCGGTCGAAGGTCGCGGCGGCGGCGTTCGTCGACGGCACGCCGGTCGCCTCGGGATCGTCCCCGCAGGAGCCACCCTTGACTCCGGTGCCACCGTTCGTCATGCGCACTGTCGGTATGCCGAGACGCTCGATGCCCTGGATCTGACGGCCGGTGTCCTGGAACGTGCAACCCGGCAGGGTGCCGAGCGGCGGAAATACGCCGTTCTGGTACTCGCTGGTACCGGAGCGGCCCTCGATGACGATCGGGCCTTGTCCGGTGTCCGCGTCCTCGTAGATACGGGAGATCCTGATCTGCTGGAACTTCTCGTCCAGCGTCATCTCCTCGAGCAGAGCCTCGGTCCGTTCCTCCGCGGACAGGCTGGTGTCCCGCCAGGGGTCGACGGTCTGGGCTGCGGCCGGTTGGCCGGCGACAAGCCCGGTGAAAAGAGCGATGCCGAGTGCGGGATATGCCAGTCTTCGCACAGGGCCACGGTGCCTAGTCATCATTGACTCTCCAGGTTCGGGTCGATCGAGCGCGGACCAGGCGCTCGAAGTGGTGAGACGGTGCCGTGGCCTCCCTTCTTGCCCCACGGCCGACGGTCTCTCGGCCGCCGACCGGGACGAGCGGGCCCGCACCGCTGGTGCTGGCTCCTCGCCCCTCTCGTCTGGTTGTCTCGGGTGGTGCGGTGCCCGGTCCTCCCGGTCGGGCACCGCACCGTTGGGTCTCGGATCAGGGTGCGCGGCGCACGCCGAGGGTGTCCTCGCCGTCGCCGTTCCAGTCACCGACGTAGACCTCGTCGCCAGCCCGGCCGTAGACCAGGACGATGTCGGCCTCACCGGCGGCGATGGTGTTCTTGACGTAGTACGTCGCGCCACGACGCACCGCGAAGGTGTCGTCGCCGTCACCGTCCCAGTCACCGGCGAGCGTGATGTCACCGGCCCGGCCGTAGACCACGACCTGGTCGGCCTCACCGGCGGCGATGGTGTTCTTGACGAAGTACTGCGCACCACGGCGCACCGCGAAGGTGTCCAGGGTGTCACCGTCCCAGTCACCAACGACCACTTGGTCACCGCTGCGGCCGTAGACCACCACCTGGTCGGCGGGGCCGCCGGCCAGGTTGTTCTTCACGTGGTACTCGGCGCCGCGCCGCACCGCGAGGGTGTCGACGCCGTCACCGTCCCAGTCACCGACCAGGACCGTGTCCCCGGGCCGGCCGTAGACGAAGACATGCTCCGCCTCACCACCACGCGGGGCGTTGTTGACGTAGAAGACGTTCCCACGACGGACCGTGATCGAGTCCGTGCCGTCACCGTCCCAGTCACCGATCAGGACCTCGTCAGCGAACCGGCCGTACATGAACACATGGTTCGCCGTCGTGTCCCACGCATCGTTCAGGAAGAACCCGAACTGCCCGGTCGGCGCGGTGAAGGTGTGCGACCACTCCGCCGTCGCCCCCGGGGCCAGGACGAAGCCATCGAGCGCTCGCGCCATGACCGTCACCATGCCGCTCCCGGTGTGCGTTCCCGCCGCGACCACCTGACCGCCGACGACGTACTCGACCCCGGGTGTGCTCGGCACCGTGTAGGTGCTGTTGGTGTCGGAGAACGTGACCGGAGCGGGCGTGACCGGCTGGAGCTCCGGAGGTGCGGTCAGCGTGAGGCCGGCCTCCTCCAGCGCCGTGTCGGCGGACGAGGTACCCACGTGGACCGTGAACGGACCGTCGGGCGTGGCCCACTCGCCGTCCGCCCAGGTCCCGTTGGGCTCGGGGACGAAGTAGGAGAACGGGTGGTTGGAGGCACCGGAGTCGATGACCAACGAGACGCGTTCGCTCGCCCCCGGCTGGAGATCGACCTTGTCGAACTGCACCAGCCGCTTGGACGGCTCGTCCGCCTCGTCGGGCAGCGTCAGGTAGACCTGCGGCGCCTCGGCACCGCGGACGTCACCGGTGTTGGTGACGGTGAAGTTGACTCGCAGCGCCGGCTCACCGGAGCTGCCCGTTAGTCGCATGACGTTCAGGTCGCTGTAGTCGAACGTCGTGTAGGACAGGCCGTGCCCGAAGGCGAAGGCCGGCGCGATGTTGTGCGCCTCGTACCAGCGGTATCCCATCTCGAGATCCTCGGAGTACGTGGACTCGAGCACTTCGTCCGTCTCGGTGCCGAACTCCGGGTCGCCAGGCTGTGGTTCGAACGCGTCCGTCGGGATCCCCGGGAACTGCGACTCCGTGGCGAAGGCGGCCTCCCGCTCGGTGATCGGGAAGGTCATCGGGAGCTTGCCAGAGGGATTGACGACGCCGAAGAGCACGTTGGCCACGGCGTCGCCGTCCGTCTGGCCCGGGTACCAGGCCTCGAGGATCGCCGGGACCTGGTCGCGCCAGCCCGTGAGGACCGGGCCGCCGTTCTTCAGCACGACGACCGTGTTCGGGTTCACGGCGGCCACGTCGCGGATGAGCTGCTCCTGGTCGAAGTTGATGTACCCCTCCTCGTCCGGGTCCACAACGTCGTCGGGACCAGGCAGGCGCAGGGTGCTGCGGTCCGAGCCCTCGACGGAGAGGTCACCGACCATGATGATCGCGGCGTCGTGGTCGTCGGCGGCTTCGATGGCCGTCGTGTAGTCCTCGCTGTCCTCGCCGGCGTCGATGAAGTACGGCACCACCTCCGTGTCGGAGCCGAGGTCCTCGAGCGTGTTCTCGATGCCTTCGACACCACCGACGATGTACTCGTCCGGCGCATTGACGGTCGAGTCGAGGTTCGGCGAGTTCGGGCCGAACTTCGCGTCTTCGGCGAAGTAGCGCGCACCGATCACTGCGACCGAGTCGAGCGCACCCGCGTCGAGCGGGAGGGTGCCGTCGTCGTTCTTCATGAGCACCATGCTGTCCTCGGCCATGGCGAGGGCTCGGTCGTTGTGGTCCGCGAGCAGGTCTTCCTTCGCGTCCTCCTCCATGAACCCGGTGACCGGGTTGTCGACCAGACCGAACTTGAACATCTGGGTGAAACGCCGGTGGAGCATCGTCTCGATCTGCTCCCAGGTGATCTCGCCTTCCTCCGCCGGGAGCTCGTTCTCCCCGTCGTCCGTCGGTCCGAGATCCCCGGCCAGTGCGCCCCGGATGCGCTCCTCGGAGAAGTAGACCCGGCGGGGGAACTCGAGGTCGAATCCCGCGTCGATCGAGTCGATCGTGCTCAGGGTGGCGCGACGGTCGCTGAGGATGTAGCCGTGCCAGTCCCAGCGCTCGCGTGCGACATCGGTGAGCAGCTCCGGGTTCTCACAGGCGTAGACGCCGTAGATGCGCGGGAACGAGCACATCATCGATGCGACGTCGCCGTCCTTGGCCGCCATCTCGAAGGGCAGCAGGTAGAGCTCGTGCGCGGCACGGGGCGGGATGATGGTGTTCATCGACCGCCGGTTCGTCTCCTGCTCGTTGAAGGCGTAGTGCTTGACGTTCGCGTGTACATCGTTGGACTGGATGGCCAGGATCTGCTCCACGCCCATGACACCGGACAGGTACGGGTCTTCGCCGAAGTACTCGAAGTTCCGGCCCGCCTGTGCGACACGGCCGAGGTTCACGCCAGGTGCGAGGAAGACCGCGTGCCCGTTCGCGCGAACCTCCGCGCCGGCCATGTCACCCCACTCGTAGGCGAGATTGCGGTCGAACGACGCCGCTACGCCGATGCCGGACGGGAGGCCGGTCGCCGACGGGTCGTCTCGGCAGTCGCCACCTCCGACGCCGGACGGTCCGTTGATCATGCGGATGCTGGGGATGCCCTTCTCGAGCATGCCTTCGAGGTGGCGGCCGACGTCGTACCACTCGCAGCCCGGCAGATCCTCGTTGCCGTCCGGTGGAGGATTCTCGTTGTCGTTGGTCGGTCCGGCGTTGTCGAGCTCCATCGCGATCTGTTCGATCTTCTCCTCTTCGGTCATCGCCTGGATGAGCAGCGTGGCGCGTTCTTCCGGTGGGAGAGAGGTGTCCATCCAGGGCATGTCTTCCTGAGCGGATGCGGGCGGGACCATGAGCCCCGCGAAGAGGGTGACGCCGAGTGCGGAATAGATCGCTCTTCGCACGAGGCCACGGTGTCTAGTCATCGTTGACTCTCCAGGTTCTGGGTGATTCGAGCGCGGACCAGGCGCCCACAGGCGGAATCGGAGCGGAACAGGTGCCGTGGCCTCCCTCCCAGCTGAGGGTCTTGCAGGATGTGTGCCTTGCCGACGTGAGGACGGAATGCGCCTGTGAACCCGGCGGTCCGCCGTCGACGAGCGGTATGCGATGTGGAGATCGGCGGACGTCGCTCTCCCCGGAGCAGTGCGGCGCGGCCTGGTATACCGGGGCGGCGCCCGTGCCGGGTGTCCCTCGGTGATGTCCAGGCGGCCGGAGGGTGACCGCTCGAACCAGCCAGGACACATCTGCCGTGCCCCGGTGACTTCGTAGGAACGCCCGAGCCCCTACGAGCGACGTCAGTTACCACCCTTGGTAACGATCGCGAGCATACTCACTCGGCCGATGTCGGCAAGGCAACGGACGAGAAGAGCGAGAAGCAGGTGCGGTGCGGGGTGGCGACCATGGGTTCGAGTCGTCCTCGGCGACGCCCTCCCGACGCGGCGAGGCCCGCACCCCGGTGATTCGGGTGCGGGCCTCGCTGCTACTGCCAGGTTGTGCTGTGCGGTCTCGGATCAGGGTGCGCGGCGGACGCCGAGGGTGTCCTCGCCGTCACCGTTCCAGTCACCGACGTAGACCTCGTCGCCCGCGCGGCCGTAGACCAGGACGATGTCGGCCTGGCCGGCGGCGATGGTGTTCTTCACGTAGTACGTCGCACCACGACGCACCGCGAAGGTGTCGTCACCGTCGCCGTCCCAGTCACCGGCCAGGGTGATGTCCCCGGCCCGGCCGTACACGACGACCTGGTCCGCCTCGCCGGCGGCGATGGTGTTCTTGACGAAGTACTGGGCACCTCGCCGTACGGCGAAGGTGTCCAGCTCGTCGCCGTCCCAGTCGCCGACGACGACCTGGTCACCGGAGCGGCCGTAGACCACGACCTGGTCGGCGGGGCCGCCGGCGAGGTTGTTCTTCACGTGGTACTCGGCGCCGCGCCGAACCGCGAGGGTGTCGATGCCGTCGCCGTCCCAGTCACCGACCAGGACCGTGTCACCGGGGCGGCCGTAGACGAAGACGTGCTCGGCCTCCCCACCACGCGGCTCGTTGGAGACGTAGAAGACGTTCCCCCGACGGACCGTGATGGAGTCGGTGCCGTCACCGTCCCAGTCACCGATCAGGACCTCGTCGGCGAACCGGCCGTACATGAACACGTGGTTCGCCGTGGTGTCCCACGCGTCGTTGAGGAAGAACCCGAACTTGGCGTCGGACGGCTCGCCCGGCTCCTCCGGCTCACCGGGCTCCTCCGGCTCCTCGGGCTCGGTGGCCTCGGTCACCTCGACCGGGTAGGTGATCTCGGTGCCGACGTCCGTGGTGACCGTCAGGTCGTGGAGACCGGCAGAGAGCCCGGGGATGGTCGCCGTGATCGACGCGCGACCGACCTCGTCGGTCGTGTCGACGATCGCCGGGTCTACCTCGTCCGACCCGAGCTCCTCGCCGCCGAGCGAGAGCGTCACCTCGGTGGCGTCGGTCTCGTTGGTGCTGAAGTCGAGGGAGGACAGGTCGAAGGTGACCTCGGTACCGGCGACGAGCTCACCGTCGGCGGTGATGCCGACGGCGCGCTGGGCGAGGTCGGGGCTCGAGGGCTCCGCGTCCTCCTGGCCGAGGTAGTCGACCATCGCCTGCAGGTCGACGCGGCCGGAGTCCGCGGCGTTCGTGCCCTCCGCGAAGGTGGTGAAGTTGTCCCCGCCGGAGGCGAGGAAGGAGTTCATGACCACCTTGTAGGTTGCGGCGGGGTCGAGCGGCTCGCCGTCCAGCGTCGCACCGATGATCCGCTCGCCGGCCGGCGCCGTCGGGTCGTAGAGGTACTCGAAGCCCTCGGAGACGCCCAGCTTGAGGAAGGGCCGTGAGGCACCGGCGGGCTGCCACTGCTCCTCGAGCACCTGCATGATCTGGGCACCGGTCAGATCCTTGGTGACCAGCGTGTTGGCGAAGGGCTGGATCGCCGCGGCCTCTGCGAAGGTCACGACGCCATCGATGTTGGTGTCGGAGCCCTCCTCGCCGGCGTACGTCAGGTCTGCCCGAAGACCCCCGGGGTTCATGAACGCGATCTGGGCACCGAGCTCCTGCGTCGCCCACAGGTGCACGTCCGCGACGAAGTTGCCCAGTGTCGACTCGCCACCGCGGTTCTCCGACCCGTTCGTCTGACGAGCGCGGTTGAAGTCGGCCGTGATCTCGCCGAGGACCTCGGCCCCCCGCTCCTCGGCCACCGCGACGGCGTCAGTCACGATCGTCTCGACCTCGGGGTCTGCCGGGTAGTTCGCGACGTAGAGCGTCTCGCCTTCCTCGTCCTCGGTGCTGCTGTCCACCAGGTCGACCTGCTCGACGGTCGACGCGATCACGTCACCCGAGACGGGGTCCACCGTGAACTGGAGGTTCGTGAGGTACTCGCCGTACTGGCTCGCCTGGGTGACCTTCAGCCCGTCGATGTCGTGGTCGTACAGCACGTGAGTGTGCCCAGAGACGATCGCGTCGATGTTGTCGCTCGCCTGGTTGACGAGCTCACCGAAAGCGGTGTCCCCCGTGGCGGCCGCCAGCTCGGGGCTCGCGGCGCCGTCGTGGGCGAGGATCACGACGACGTCGGCCTCGCCGTTCGCGTCATCGTCGTCGGAGAGCTGCTCGGCCACCCGGTTGGCGGCCTCGGACATGTTGCCGAACTCGAGCCCTTCGATCCCCGCCGGCGTCACCAGAGATGGCACCTCCGGCGTCACCACGCCGACGAACCCGATCGTGACTTCGTTCGCGGTCCCCTCTTGCGCGGTGTAGATGGCGTACTCGTCGACGTTCGGCAGCGCCGGATCGGCCTCACCGGTCACGTTGGCGGCGAGGTAGGGGAAGTCCGCAGAGGCGCTCACCCGCCCCGTGAGGTCGTCGGCACCCTGGTCGAACTCGTGGTTGCCGACGGCGGAGGCGAACAGGCCCATCTCGTTCAACGCAGCGAGGGTCGGCTCGTCGTCCTGCACGAACGAGGTGAACGTCGATGCGCCGATGTTGTCACCGGCGGAGACGAGCACGGTGTCCGCATTCGCGGCGCGGAACTCGTCTGCCGCGCCGGCCATCACCGCGGCACCGGCCGACTCCTGGTTCGCCTCGAGTCGACCGTGGAAGTCGTTGAACGCCAGGACATCGACGGTCACGGACAACGCCTGTGTCGACACGGCGCCCGCCGGTAGAACTGTGAGACCAAGAGCGGCCAGCGAGGCGACGCTGATCGTCGCTGCTGGCCGTACGAAACTGCGTCCGTGTGGACGCGTACTCGCATGAGTCATTGTGGGATACCCCGATGCTCAGAGGGACAGTGGCGTCTCGGACCCTAGTGGAGCGCTGTGACACCGGTCACCGCTTTCGGTCTGCCGATCCAAGAGTTCTCCGAGTGTTCTCCCGGCGGTCGTCAGAGAACCCGAGCCTCTCGCTGCCAAGTACGGCCGGAGCCCCCGGGGACGAGACGGCTCGCCGTCGTCGGGCCCACGTTTCGGTTCTCTCCGCCGCCTGCTAGACCTGTGCGGTGAGCACCCGCGCGGCAGGACCGGCCGCCACCGACGACGACCGCACCCGCTGGCGGGCCTTCGCCATCTGCCTGGGTGCCGGGTTCATGACGCTGCTCGACGTCTCCATCGTCAACGTCGCGCTGCCGCCGATCGAGGCCTCCCTCGACGCCGGACCGAGCGAGCTGCAGTGGATCGTCGCCGGCTACACCCTCGCGTTCGGCCTCGCACTCATACCGGCGGGCAGGCTGGGTGACCTCATGGGCCGGCGCGAGGTCTTCGTCGTCGGGCTGACCGCCTTCGTCGTGGCCTCGGCGGCCTGCGGGTTCGCCACCTCCGCGGAGATGCTCGCCATCACCCGACTGCTCCAGGGCATCGCCGCCGGCCTGCTCAACCCGCAGGTGATCGGCCTCATCCAGCAGCTCTTCCGCGGCGCCGAGCGAGGCAGGGCGTTCGGCCTCTACGGGGCCACGATCGGGGTCTCCACCGCCACCGGCCCGCTGCTCGGCGGGGTCCTCATCGGACTCTTCGGCGAGGCCGAGGGCTGGCGGGCGGTGTTCCTCGTCAACGTCCCGATCGGCGCCGTCCTGGTCCCCCTCGCGCTGCGCCACCTCCCCAGGGCGCACCCGCGGCCGACCCTCGACCTGCTCCGCCGGCTCGACGTCGACCTCGTGGGCCTGGCGCTCGTCGCGGCGACCACCCTGTGCCTCATGCTGCCCTTCATCATCGGTGCCGAGGATCCCGACCGGGGTCCGTGGTGGCTCATCGCCGCGGGCGCGGCGCTGCTCGCCCTCTTCGCCTGGTGGGAGCGCCGCACCGAACGGGCCGGCCGCTCGACGGTCGTGACGGCGGCGCTCCTGCGCACACGGTCCTTCACCTTCGGGACCGCGCTCGGCACGGCGTACTTCGCCGGTTTCACCGGCATCTTCCTGGTCGGGACGCTCTACCTGCAGACCGGGCTCGGCCTGACGCCGCTCGAGGCCGGGCTCGTGCAGACGCCGTTCGCCCTCCTGGGCGCGGTGTCCTCCGCCCGCAGCGGAGCACTCGTGGCCCGGTTCGGCCGGTGGATCGTCGTCGCCGGGATCCTGGTGATGGCGCTCGGGATCATCGGGGTCGACATCACTGTCGGCAGGTTCGAGGGGACCGCCGCGGCGTGGGGCATGGCGGGGTGGTTGGCGCTGGCCGGGCTCGGCAACGGCGTCGTGATCTCCCCGAACCAGACGCTCACCCTCGCCGACGTCGACGTGGCCCGCGGCGGCACCGCGGGCGCCGTCCTGCAGACGACGCAGCGGATCGGCGCGTCCCTCGGGGTGGCGGTCATCAGCGCCGTCTTCTTCGCCGACCTCGCCGCCGGGGCCGGCCCCGACGCCCTGGCCGACGGCTACGGGCCGGCGCTGAGCGTGGCGCTGCGGGTCACCCTGGCACTGCTCGGACTCTCCCTCGTCGTCGGGATCGTCGACGCGCTCCGTCGCCGCGGCCAGGAGGGACGCTCGCCGGCTACGCCAGGTGGTCCTCCACCCGCCTGACTTTCTCGGCGATCTGCCCGGTGAACCCCGGACGGATGTCGGCCTTGATCACCAGGCTGACCCGGGGGCTCGTCGCCGTCACCGCCTCCGTCGCCCGCTTGATCACATCCATGCACTCGTCCCACTCGCCCTCGAGGGTGGTGAACATGGCGGTGGTCTCGTTCGGCAGCCCCGACTCGCGCACGATCTTCACGGCCTCGGCGACGGCGGCACTGACGGAGCCGTCGGGGGTGTCGGCGGTCGTGGGGGCGACGGAGAAGGCGAAGAGCATACCGCCAGGTTAGGCGCTCAGCCGGCGCCCGCGTCGATCGCGGCGCGCGCGGCGGCCACCAGGTCGGGATCCGTGCGGTCGTAGGAGTCGGGGCCCCCGCCTGGCCCCGCGGGTCCGGCGTCGGTCGCGGCGGCCCGGGCCGACAGGTGGATCGCGTCGACGCCGGCCTCGGCGAGGGCGGCCAGGTGCTCGGGGTGCACTCCCCCGCCGGCCATGATCTCCAGCCGCCCTGCGGCGGCACCGACGAGCGCACCGAGCACCGGCGTCCCCTCGAGGGCGCGCGGCGCCCCGCCGGACGTCAGGACCCTGCTGATGCCGAGCGCCAGCAGCTGCTCCACCAGGTCCGCCGGCTCGAGGCGGTGCGGCGCACCGAGGAGCACGTCGACGCACCGGTGCACCGTGACCGGGCGTCCCTCCGCGGCTCGCACGAGGGCCTTGAGAGCATGGCGGTCCAGGGCGGGCGCTCCGTCGTCGAGTGTGAGTGCCCCGACGACGACGCCGCTCGCGCCGGCGTCGACCAGGGCCTCGACGTCACGCACCATGACCGAGACCTCGGTGGCGGTGTAGACGAACCCGCCGGGGCGCGGCCGGACCAGGACGTGCACGTCCGGCCCGACCGTCGTCGCGACCTCGACCAGCCCGACGCTCGGGGTGAGCCCGCCGACCGCGAGTGCCTGGCACAGCTCGACCCGGTCGGCCCCGCCGGCGGCGGCGACCCGCACGCCGTCGACGTCCTGGACCGCGATCTCCAGGCGCGGCGCGGGAGCTGCGGTCGGGATCAGACCACGCCCTGCTCGAGCATCGCGTCGGCCACCTTGCGGAAGCCGGCGATGTTGGCGCCGAGCACGTAGTCGCCGGGCGAGCCGAACTCCTCGGCGGTGCTTGCGCACTTGTGGTGGATGCGCTCCATGATGCCCTCGAGCTTGGAGGCCACCTCGTTGAAGGTCAGCGGCTCCCGGGAGGCGTTCTGCGCCATCTCGAGCGCCGAGGTCGCCACCCCGCCCGCGTTCGCGGCCTTGCCCGGCCCGAAGAGCACGTGCGCGCCCTGGAAGACCTCGACGGCGTCGGGCGTGCTGGGCATGTTCGCGCCCTCCGCCACGACCACCGTGCCGTTCTTGACCAGGGTCTCGGCCGCGTGGTGGTCGAGCTCGTTCTGGGTGGCGCACGGGAGGGCGACGGTGCACGGGACGTCCCAGACCCGGCCACCCTGCACGAGCCGGGCGCCTGGGCGGCGCTCGACGTAGTCCGAGAGCCGTCCGCGCTCGACCTCCTTGACCTGCTGGAGCAGCGCGAGGTCGATGCCGGCCTCGTCCACCACGTACCCGGAGGAGTCGGAGACCGTCACCACGTCAGCCCCGAGCTCCTGGGCCTTGGCGACGGCGTAGATCGCGACGTTCCCGGCGCCGGAGACGACGACCCGCTGCCCCTCCATCGACTGCTTGACGGTGTTGAGCATGCGGTCGGCGAAGATGACCACCCCGTAGCCGGTGGCCTCGGTGCGGGCGCGCGAGCCGCCCCACGGGATGCCCTTGCCGGTCAGCACGCCCATCTCGGCGCGGTTCGTCAGGCGCTTGTACTGGCCGTACATGTAGCCGATCTCGCGGCCGCCCACCCCGATGTCGCCGGCCGGGACGTCGGTGTGCTCGCCGATGTGCCGGTGCAGCTCGGTCATGAACGACTGGCAGAAGCGCATCATCTCGCCGTCGCTGCGACCGTGCGGGTCGAAGTCGGAGCCGCCCTTGCCGCCGCCGATCCCCCGGCCGGTGAGGGAGTTCTTGAAGACCTGCTCGAAGCCGAGGAACTTGATGATCCCCAGGTTCACGCTCGGGTGGAACCGCAGGCCGCCCTTGTAGGGACCGAGAGCCGAGTTGAACTGCACCCGGAAGCCCCGGTTGACCTGCACGCGGCCGGAGTCGTCGACCCAGGGCACCCGGAAGATGATCTGCCGCTCGGGCTCGACGACCCGTCGCAGGATGGCGTGCTCGCGGTACTCGGGGTGCTTGTCGACCACCGGGCCGAGCGTCTCGAGGACCTCGCGCACGGCCTGGTGGAACTCGGGCTCGCCGTGGTTGCGGTGGAGGACCTCGTCGTAGACCTCCTGGAGCTCCTGCTGCATGTGGCTCTCTCTCCTCGCAGGCGACCTGCGCTCGGCGGCGCGGTCACCGGTGGTTCGTGTGCTCGACGCTTGGTCGTGGCGGTGTCAGCCGAAGTACTCCGGCAGGGTGGCCGCGGAGGCCCGACCCAGCTCGTCCAGTCCGACGGAGAAGGCACCCTCGATCGTGAGGCCGGGCGCTTCCTCCCCACCGGTGGTGCCGATCCTCGCGCACGGTACGCGATGCTCGCCACACAGGTCCACGAGGCGAGCCTCCTGGTCGGGGCGCACCGCGACCAGGGCACGGGCCCCGGACTCGGCGAACAGCAGGGTCGCGAGGTCCAGCCCGTCCCGCTCCGCCACGTCGGACAGGTCCACCGTCGCGCCGACCCCGAAGCGCAGCGCGGCGTCCACCAGGGACTGGGCGAGCCCGCCGGTCGCGAGGTCGTGGGCGGCGTGGGCGGTGCCGTCGGCGACGCCGACCAGCACCTGTGCCAGCGCCTGCTCGGCGGCCAGGTCGACGGCGGGCGGACGGCCGCCGAGGTGGTCGTGGACGACGTCGGCCCACGCCGAGCCGTCCAGCTCCAGCGCCGTGGTGCCGAGCAGGAAGATGCTCGCGCCGGGCTCGCTCCAGCCCGACGGCGTGGCCCGGGAGACGTCGTCGAGGACACCGAGGACGCCCACCACGGGGGTGGGGTTGATCGACGAGTCGATCCGGCCGGGCTCGCCCGTGCCGTTGTACAGCGAGACGTTCCCGCCGGTGACCGGCACGCCGAGCACCTGGCAGGCGTCGGCCAGGCCGGTGATGGCCTCGACGAGCTGCCACATCGCGTCCGGGTCCTCGGGCGAGCCGAAGTTGAGGCAGTCCGTCACCGCCAGCGGCCGCGCACCGACCGTGGCGACGTTGCGGTAGGCCTCGGCCAGCGCCTGCTGCGCCCCGGTGCGCGGGTCCAGCTTGGTGAAGCGGCCGTTGGCGTCGGTGGACATCGCGACCCCGAGGCCGCTCTCCTCGTCGACGCGGACCACGCCGGCGTCGTCGGGCTGTGCCAGGGCGGTGTTGCCCTGGACGTACCTGTCGTACTGGTCGGTGACCCAGGCCTTGGAGGCCAGGTTCGGGGAGGCGACCAGCCGCAGCAGCTGGGCGCGCAGCTCCTCGCCCGACGTCGGCCGCGGCAGGTGCTGGGCGGAGGCGGCGTCGTCGTTGAGCTCGTCCTGCCAGGCGGGCCGTGCGTACGGGCGGTCGTAGACGGGTCCCTCGTGCGCGACGGTCCGCGGGTCGACGTCGACGATGCGGTGGCCGTGGTGGTCGATCGTCAGGCGCCCGGTGCCGGTGACCTCGCCGATCACGGCCGTCTCGACGTCCCAGCGGCGGGTGATGGCGAGGAACTCCTCGAGCTTGTCGGGAGCCACCACGGCCATCATGCGCTCCTGCGACTCGCTCATGAGGATCTCGCCGGCCGTCAGGGTGGGATCGCGCAGCAGGACGTTCTCCAGGTCGACGTGCATGCCGCCGTCGCCGTTGGAGGCCAGCTCGGAGGTGGCGCAGGAGATGCCGGCGGCCCCGAGGTCCTGGATGCCCTCGACGACGCCGGCGGCGAAGAGGTCGAGGCAGCACTCGATGAGGACCTTCTCCATGAACGGGTCGCCCACCTGGACGCTGGGCCGCTTGGCGGGCATGCCGCCCTCGAAGGTCTCGGACGCCAGGATGGACGCGCCGCCGATGCCGTCGCCGCCGGTGCGGGCGCCGAAGAGCACGATCTTGTTGCCGGTGCCGGAGGCGTTGGCCAGGTGGATGTCCTCGTGCCGCAGCACGCCCAGGCAGAGGGCGTTCACGAGCGGGTTGCCCTGGTAGGAGGGGTCGAAGTCGACCTCGCCGCCGATGTTCGGCAGGCCCAGGCAGTTGCCGTAGCCACCCACGCCGGCGACGACGCCGTGCACCACCCGCGCGGTGTCGGGGTGGTCGATGGCGCCGAAGCGCAGCTGGTCCATCACGGCGACCGGCCGCGCGCCCATGGAGATGATGTCGCGGACGATGCCGCCGACGCCGGTGGCGGCGCCCTGGTAGGGCTCGACGTAGCTGGGGTGGTTGTGCGACTCGACCTTGAAGGTCACCGCCCAGCCCTGCCCGATGTCGACGACGCCGGCGTTCTCGCCGATGCCCACCAGCAGGTGCTCGCGCATCTTCTCGGTGGTCTTCTGGCCGAACTGGCGCAGGTGGTTCTTGGAGGACTTGTAGGAGCAGTGCTCGGACCACATCACCGAGTACATCGCCAGCTCGGCGGCGGTGGGCCGCCGGCCGAGGATGGCGACGATGCCGTCGTACTCGTCGGTCTTGAGCCCGAGCTCGCGGTAGGGCAGGTCCACCTCGGGGGTGGCTGCCGCGTGCTCGACCGTGTCCGGCAGCTGCTCGGCCACGTCAGTCATGTTTCCTCCGCGGGATCGGGACTCTTCTACCGCACAGGCTAGCGACCATCCGGATGGTGAGCCGTGGGCGTCCAGCGACGGCGACGGGGCGGCGCGCCGGGCGAGTCGGCCGCCCGGAAACGGCATCAGGCCGCCGATCCTCGACCGTAATTCCGGGCCCCGTCCGGCGCCCGTCCGCCGCGTGCCCGGTCGTGATCTGAGTCATGATGACGGTGTGCTGGCGGAGATCACCACCCCGGTGGACCTGTGCCTGCCGTCGGGGGCACTCAACCCGGCAGCGGTGGGCTGGACCCGGGCGCCGCTGCACCGCGCGAACCTCCGTCAGGCCACCGACGTGCGCGAGACGCTGACCGACGCGCTGGGCCGCGCGGCGATGTGGAGCCGCACCAAGCGGTGGGAGTACTGGTGCGTCGTGACCCCGACCCACGTGCTCACCCTGACCGTCTCGTCCCTGAACTACGCCGGCCACCACCAGGTCTGGCTGCTGGACCGCACCACCGGTGAGGAGATCGACTGCACGGCCACCGCGCCGCTCGCCCGGGACGTGCGCATGCCCTCGCGGTGGGGCGCCGGGCCGGTGCGGGCGCGCTCGGGATCGGTCGCGATCGCCATCGACCCGTACCCGGGGGACGGCCCGCGCCCCGACGTGCGCATCCGCGCGATCACCCCCCGCCTGCGCGTGGACCTCACGGTCGAGGTCCCCGCCGGCCATGAGTGCCTCGGCGTCGTCGTGCCGTGGAGCGAACGGCTCTTCCAGTACACGGTCAAGGACGTGGCCCTGCCGGTGGGCGGGTCGATCTGGCTCGACGAGGACGAGATCCAGGTCGACGCTGCCGCCCCGTCCTGGGCAGTGTCGGACTACGGGCGGGGCCGCTGGCCGTACTCCGTGGTGTGGAACTGGGGTGCCGGCTCCGGCGTCGTGGACGGCGTCGTCACCGGTCTGCAGCTCGGCGGGAAGTGGACGGACGACACCGGCTCGACCGAGAACGCGCTCGTGCTCGACGGGCAGGTGCACTACCTCGACGAGGATCTCTCCTGGGCCTACGACGTCGCGGACCGCACCGCACCGTGGTTCGTCACCGGCTGGCGAGTGCAGGTGCGGCTGCAGCCGTTCCACGAACGCGTGGCGTCGACGAACCTCGGCTTCGTCTCCTCCACCACGGCCCAGTGCTTCGGCACGTGGACCGGATGGGTGGTGGACGACGCCGGCACGCGCCGTCGCGTCGACGGGCTGGTCGGTTTCGCGGAGGAGGTCGCCAACCGCTGGTGAGCCGGTTTCGCGGAGGAGGTCGCCACCGCTGGTGAGCCGATCGGCTTTCGCCGGCGACGCGGTGGGAGTTGGATCAGGGCATGAGAACCGTCGACGTCGCAGCCACCGACCTCCAGGCGCTCGCCGGGGCGCTCGACGAGATGTCGGCCCGCCGCCTCGAGGCCGGCGCGCAGCGCGCCCGACACCTGCTGGCGGGCCGCCGGGTGTGGAACGTCAGCGCCACCGAGCGGGGCGGGGTGGGCGAGCTGCTGCGGGCGCTCCTGCCCTACGCCGCCGGCGCCGGGGTCGACGTGCGCTGGCTGGTCGTCGACGGCGACCCCGGGTACGACGACCTCACCGCCCGGCTGACCCACGCGATGCACGGGGACGCCGGCGACGGCGGCGGGCTCGGGGCCGAGGAGATGGCCCACTACGAGCAAATCCTGGAGCGCAACCTCGCCGAGGTCCGCGACGCGGTCTCCCCCGGCGACGTCGTCATCCTGCACGACCCCGCCACGGCCGGGCTCGCCGCCGGCCTGCGCCGGCGCGGGGCGCACGTGATCTGGCGCAGCCACGTCGGCGCCGACGTCCCGGACGAGGTGTCCGAGCGGGCCTGGACCTTCCTCGAGCCGTTCCTCGCCGACGCCGAGCGGGTGGTGCTCACCCGTGCGGTCTACCGGCCCGGATTCCTCGACCGGGCGACGGTGCGGGTGATCGCCCCGTCGATCGACCCGCTCTCGCCGAAGAACCGGCCGCTGGAGCCGTCCGCGGTCACCGAGCTCCTCCGTGGTGCCGGGATCCTGGACGGCGGGAGCGCCGACGGCCCGAGCAGCGCGTCTCGGGCATCGAGTGTCGTGGCGGCGGGCGGCCCGGTCCCGGCCGACGCCCGGGTGGTGCTGCAGCTGTCGAGGTGGGACCGGCTCAAGGACATGACCGGGCTCCTGATCGCCTTCGACGAGTCCTTCGAGGAGCTCCCGCCCGGCACCCACCTGGTCCTGGCCGGGGCGGAGGTCGACAGCCGCGACACCGCCGGGGCGGAGGTCCTCTCGCGGTGCCTGCAGATGTGGGAAGGCCTGGAGGCGGAGGTCCGCAGCTGCGTGCACGTCCTGTGCCTGCCGAACATCACCGAGCACAACGCGCTGCTGGTCAACGCGGTGCAGCGGCTGGCCACGGTCGTGGTGCAGAAGAGCCTCGCCGAGGGCTTCGGGCTCACGGTCGCCGAGGCCCTGTGGAAGGGCCGGCCGGTGGTGGCGACGGCGGTCGGTGGCATCCAGGACCAGATCACCGACGGCGAGAACGGCCTCCTCGTGCGGGACGCCACCGACCTGCAGGGACTCATGCGGCACGTAGCCCGGCTGCTGGCCGAGCCGGCCTTCGCCGACCAGCTCGGCGCCGCCGCCCGCGACCGCGTCCAGCGCGAGTTCCTCAGCGACCGGCACCTCCTGCAGTACGTCGACCTGCTGGCCGAGCTGCTCAGCTGAGCGCCGGCGACCGGCACCTGCCGCAGCGCGCCGACCCGCTGGCCGAGCTGCTCGGCTGCGCCTCAGCGACCGGCACCTCCCGCAGTACACCGACCTGCTGACGGAGCTGCTCGGCTGGGCCTCAGCGCGCCTGGGCGGCGGCGCGGGCCGCGCTGCCGGCGGTGCGTGCCGTCCGGGTCGCGCGGACGTTGATCAGCAGGACAGAGACGAACGGCACGACGGCGCCCACGAGCATCGACAACACCATGCCGACGGTGTCGGTGGCGACGAACGGGGCGACGACGGCCGGCAGGTACGCCGTGGCCTCCGCACCGGTCGCGCCCACCACCAGACCACCGAGCGTGGCCGAGCCGATGGCGACGGCGAAGACCTTCCGGTCGGCGAACATGAACGGGTAGGAGGCCTCGACGAAGGTGCCGAAGCCGAAGTTCACGGCGGCACCGGAGGCCGCGAGCGCCCGCTCCCCCGACGTCCGCGGTCGGACCACGTTGGCCAGGGTGATGCCCAGGCTCACCATCACCAGGGAGACCATGTCGACGGCGCCGAAGAACGAGTGCCCCTTCTCGCTCATCTCCAGCAGCACGAGCGGCAGGATGGCCGCGTGGTAGACGCCGCCCATGATCGCCGGCCACATCACCAGGCCGGCGACGGCGCCGGCGAGCAGCGGGTTGAAGGCCACGAGGGCGTCGATGACGTTCTTGACCCCCTCGCCGAGGGCGTTGGTGACCGGCGCGAGGAGGAGGAAGACCACCAGCCCGCCGAGCAGGCCCGAGAGGCCGCCCGCCACGATGTTGGCCGTGGTCACCGGGAACCGGTGCGCGAGCGTCCAGCGCAGAAGGTAGGTCACCGCCGCCCCGGCGAGGATCCCGCCGGCCAGACCGCCGATGATGCCGCCGGACGTGGAGAGGACGCCGGCCACGACACCGGCCACCAGGCCGACCTCGCCGAGCCCGGACACCCGTCGGGCGGCGACCGCGGCCACCACCACCGGCAGGCTGGCGATGAGTGCGTCGAAGACGGGGGCCAGAGCAGCGAGGAACGGCACCTTGCCCAGGGCGAGGATCAGCGCGAGGGCGATGAACGCGGGCAGCGAGCCGACCATGATGCCGCGCACGGAGATGCGCCGCCAGGGCGAGCCTCCGTCGTCGTCGGTGGTGGTGCTGCCCAGGACGGGGCGGTACCGGACCTTGAAGTGGCGCGCGAGCCCGGCCACGTAGGAGACCGCTCGCGTGGTGCTGGTAGAGCCTGTGGTGCCCGACGCCGCGACGAGGTGCAGCCCGAGGGCCTGCGCGGCCGCGATCGAGCTGCCGCCCGTCCCGGCGGCCGGCAGCCCGGCCGTCACGGCGGCACGGACCGTGCGGGCGTTGACGCCCAGGGGATCGGCGCTGACGAGGACGAGCGCGTCGATCTCGCCGTCGCCCACCCGGGTGGCCAGCTCGACGTCGTATCGCTCCGCGACCTCGTCGACCTCCGCCAGCGTGCCGGTGGCCGCGACGGTCAGGGTGTCCCCCACAAGGGTGTAGAGCGTCGCCGTGGTGTCGGGCCGCGCGGCGTCCAGCGACGCAGCGGCGGCGACCAGCTGCACGGCCGTCACCTCGAAACCGGCCGCGGCGGCCTGCCGGCGGATCTGCTCCACCATCGCGACCGGGTCGTCGCCGCCGTGGCTGTAGAGGTTCCCGCCGGAGGAGCCGACGACGGCCAGACGGCGCGGTGCACCGTCGTGCGTCGCGCGCGTGGACCGGTCGTGCTCGGGTGCGGGGTTCTCAGCCATGACGTGCTCCTGGTCGGGGGTCGGCGCGGGCACGGTAGTCCTCCGGGCGGGAGCCGTGGCGCGGGCGTCCACCCCTGGTGTGCGGGGCGCCACAGGTCGGCCTGTTCCGTGCGGCACATGGTCGGCCCGGCCGAGGCCGCGGCGCGGCCATCTCCTGGCGCGCGCGGCGCCCCAGGGCCGCCTGTTCCGTGCGGCACAGTGGTCGGCCGGGCCGAGGCCGCGGCGCGGGCATCCCCTGGCGCGCGGGGAGCCATGGTCTGCCCCTTCGTGCGCGAGGACGCTGCCCTTGCGGTGGCGGACCACCACCCTCGGGGTGAACCCGTCGGTCACCTTGGCCGGGGCGTCCGCTCACCGGGCCCTCACCTGCCGGCACCGTTGACCATCCCCGAACCGGGGCGAATACTTCGTGCTTCACCGCAGGCCGCGATGACGCGAGCCCCTGCCCCTCTGACCCGAACCGGCCCGCCAGCCCGGGTCGACCCGCGGTGCGGAGGTGTCCTGTGCGCAGATCCCGGCTCATCCTTCCCAGCGCCGCGACGGCGCTGCTGCTGGTCCCGCTGCTCGGTGTCACCACGAGCGCGGCCCACGACCGTGACCATTCCGACGACCGTGGGCACTCCCGGCACCACGACCGTGACCGCGACGACTTCGAGATCGACAGGCTCAAGGTCGTCGCCTCGGGCCTCGACAACCCCCGGGGACTCGCCGTCGCCCGGGACGGCGACGTCTTCGTCGCCCTGTCCGGACGCGGCAACGACGCCGCGACCGCCGGGATGACGGAGGCGGAGACGACCGCGGCCGGCCTGCCGTGCTTCATCGGCCCCGAGGGACTGACCTGCCTCGGTGACACCGGCGCCATCGGCAAGCTCGACGACCACCGGCACCGCCGAGACCCGGCCACCGCCGTCCGCACCGTCGTCGACGGGCTGCCGTCGCTCGCCGCGCCGGGCGGGGGCGGTGCCATCGGCGTCACCGACGTCTCCTTCGACCACCGCGGCCGGCTCTTCACCACGATCGGCCTCGGCGGCGATCCCGAGCTGCGCGAGACCGTCCTCGCCGGCGAGGAGGTCGCCGAGCACCTCGCCACGGTCAACTGGGTGAACCTCCGGCGGGGCACGGTCCACGAGATCGCGGACCTCGGCGACTTCGAGGCGGAGACGAACCTGCACCCGTTCGCCCCTGACACCAACCCGTACTCGCTCGTCTCGGGCCGGCACGGCCACCTCGTCACCGACGCCGGCGCCAACACGCTGCTGCACGTGAGCCGCCGCGGCGAGATCGAGGCCCAGTACGTGTTCCAGGACGAGCTCGTCACCGTCCCGCCCGCCGCGGGTGGCGACGGGACCGCCCAGCTGCCCGCCCAGGCCGTGCCGAACTCCGTGGTCAGGGGCCCGGACGGTGCCTACTACATCGGCCAGCTGACCGGCTTCCCGTTCGCCCCGGGCGCCGCGACCGTGTGGCGCTGGGTGCCCGGCTCGGACCCGGAGGTCTACGCGGACGGCTTCACGCACATCATCGACCTTGCGTTCACCGAGGACGGTGACCTGCTCGTCCTGCAGATCGCCCGCGACTCCCTGCTGAACGCCTTCGGGCCGGCGGGCGACTGGACCGGTGCGCTCTTCCTCGTCCCCAAGGGCGAGCCGGACGAGAAGCACGAGCTGTTCGTCGACGACGAGGGCAACCCGCTCACCGACGAGACAGGCGGGCCGCTGCTCTTCGCCCCGGCGGGCCTCGCGGTCGACGACGACCACGTCTACCTCTCGAACAAGGGCATCGTGCCGCGTGGCGGGGAGATCCTCCGCTTCGAGATCGACGACTGACGCTGCACACCGCCCCACCCAGGAGGCCCGGCCGGACGACGCACGTGCAGCCGGCCGGGCCGAGCGGGCGGGCGTGGAACGCCGGCCGCTGGCGCCGAACAAGCATGCCGTGGCCGAGCACGCATGTTGCCGCATGCGTGCTCGGCCACGGCATACGTTCTGGGCACGGCACGCCGCCACGGCCACCGGCGCGCTCGGCCCCGGCAGGCGCGCACGCGGGGGCCGGCGCGCGGTCGCAGGCACCCGCCCCGCCGGAGCCGCCTGCCTCTCAGCGCTGGCGGTCGGTCTCGAGGAGCCGCAGCCAGACCTCGCTCATCGTCGGGTAGGCCGGGACCGCGTGCCAGAGCCGCTCGAGCGGCACCTCGCCGACGATCGCGACCGTCGCGGCGTGCAGGAGCTCGGCGACGTCCTGGCCGACGAAGGTGGCCCCGAGGACGACGTCGCGCCGGTCATCGAGGACGAGCTGCGCCCAGCCGGGGTACCCGTCGGCGAGCAACGAGGCACCGGCCACCGACCCGAGGTCCAGCTCGACGGTGCGCACGGCGTGCCCCGACTCGCGGGCCGCCTCCGCGGTCAGCCCGACCTGCGCGACCTCGGGATCGGTGAAGACGACCTGCGGCACGGCGACGTGGTCGGCGTCGGCGGAGTAGCGCGACCAGGGCGGCGGCGTGCGCTCGAGCCGTCCGGCCGCCCGGGCGGTGACGGCGTCACCCACGACCCGCGCGGCGTACTTGCCCTGATGGGTCAGCGGCGCCCGGCCGGTGACGTCCCCGGCCGCGTAGAGCCACCCGTCGGGGACGGCCGTCACGCGGCCGGTGTCGTCGACCTCGAGCGGGGCACTCTCCTCCAGCTCGACGCCCAGGTCGGCCAGCCCGAGCCCGCCGCTGCGCGGCTTCCGGCCGGTGGCCACGAGCAGCTCGTCCGCGTGCACGGTGGAGCCGTCGTCCAGGGTGACCACCACCTCGCCTGCGTCGCCGTCGGGCCGCTCGACGGCCGTCGCGCTCACCCCGGTGCGCACCGTGACCCCGTCGGCCGCGAGGCCTTCCGCCACCAGCGCCCCCGCCTGCTCGGGGAACGAGCCGAGCACCCGGCTGCGCGCCAGGACCGTCACGCTCGAGCCGAGGCGGGCGAACCCCTGGGCGAGCTCGGACCCGGCGACGCCGGCGCCCAGGACCACGAGCCGCGCGGGCACTTCCGTGGCGGAGGTGGCGTCCCGGGTGGTCCAGTACCGGACCCGGTCGAGGCCGTCGACCGGCGGGGCCGCGGGCGCGGACCCGGTGGCCACGACGACGGCGTGCCGCGCCTGCAGCACCGTCTCGGTGCCGTCCGCCCGGGCGACGGCGACCCGACGCTCCGCGAGCACGCGGGCCGTGCCGCGCACGAGGTCGATGCCCTGCTCCTCGGCCCACGCCACCTGGGCGGAGTCGTCCCAGTCGTGCGTGAAGGAGGTGCGGCGCTCCAGGACGGCCCCGACGTCCAGATCTCCCTGCGCCGCGGCCTCCGAACCGGCGACGCGGCGTGCCGCGGACAATGCCTGTCCCGGGCGCAGCAGCGCCTTCGACGGCATGCACGCGTAGTAGGAGCACGCTCCACCCACGAGGTCCTGCTCGACGAGCACGGCCGTCAGGCCTCCCTGACGGGCGTAGTCGGCGACGTTCTCGCCGGTGGAGCCGCCGCCGATCACGACGACGTCGACGGTCTGTGGCTGCGGCGCGTCCATTCACGCAGCCTCGACCACCGCACCGGAGGCCGCAACCGATCGGTCTCGACGGTCCACCTGTCAGGCGGCGCGGCCGGCTGTCAGTCGTCCTCGTCCGGCTCGGCCATACCGCTCTTCTGCTGGTTGGCGTGCAGGATCTTCTCGTTCACGGGCTCCTGGCCGGCGGCACGGCGACGGCGGAAGTAGGCACGGGCCTCGTCCTGGCGCTCGGCCTCCACGCCGGTGGCGATAGTGGCGCGCAGGTGCTCGGGCCGGTAGCCGAAGGCCGTCACGAGGTCGACGGCGTGCGGGCGCAGCCGCACCAGCAGGCGGTCGACGTAGCTGGTCACCGTCTTGGCCCGCTGGGCCGAGATGCGGCCGTTCATGAGGTACCAGGCGAGGTTCTTCTCGATCATGGTCAGGCCGTACAGGTCCCGCAGCGTCGTGAGGACCTCGCGAGTGCGCGGGTCCCGCACCTTCGGCAGCGCCGCCGTGAAGGCCTCCCACTGCAGCAGCTCGCCGTGCGCACGGGCGGCCTCGATCAGCTCGTGCTGGTGGGCGTTGAACAGGGCCGCGGCCTCGACCGGGGAGGCGTTGCGCGCCGGCCGCAGGGCGCCGGCGATCTCGGCGACCATGGCCTCGACCCGGTCCTCGAGGAGCTCACGCTGGGTGTCGGCCTCGCGCAGGTGCCCGGCCGAGCGGGCCCGCGAGCCGGAGTCCAGGACGGACTGGGCGGCGCGGCGCAGCGGGGTGCGGTGCAGCGTCATGTCGGCGGCGCGTGCCGCGACGTAGCGGGCTGCGCCGGCGATGTCGATCTTCGCCATCTCCTTGCCGTAGTCGGTGAGCAGCCGCTTGCCGACCAGCTGGAGCAGGACGTTGTTGTCGCCCTCGAAGGTGACGTAGACGTCCATGTCCTGGCGCAGCCCCACCAGCCGGTTCTCCGCCATGTACCCGGCGCCGCCGCAGGCCTCCCGCGCCTCCTGGAGCGTCTCCAGGGCGAGCCAGGTGGTGAGCGGCTTGGCCGCCGCGGCGAGGGTCTCGAGGTCCTGACGGTCGTCGTCGGTGTCGTGCTCGCCGGAGAACACCCCGTCGAACCGGTCCAGCAGCTCGTGGTGGGCGAGGTTCGCGGCGACGGTGCGGGCGAGCAGCGGCAGGAGGCGGCGCTGGTGCTGCTGGTAGTCCAGCAGCACGACCTCGGACGTCTCGTCCGCGCCGGTGAACTGCCGACGCTGCGAGCCGTAGGTGATCGCGATGGCCAGCGCCATCTTCGAGACCGACACCGCGGAGCCCGACAGCGAGACGCGGCCCTGCACGAGCGTGCCGAGCATGGTGAAGAAGCGCCGGCCGGGGCTGTCGATCGGCGAGGAGTACGTGCCGTCCGGCGCGACGTCGCCGTAGCGGTTGAGCAGGTTCGTGCGCGGGACGCGGACATGGTCGAACCACAGACGGCCGTTGTCGACGCCGTTGAGCCCGCCCTTGAGTCCGTCGTCCGAGCCGTCGACACCGGGCAGGTAGCGCAGGCCCGAGCCGCTCTTCTCGCGGATGGGCACGTAGAAGGCGTGGACGCCGTGGTTGACGCCCCGGGTGATGAGCTGCGCGAAGACGACGGCGGCCACCCCGTGCAGGGCGGCGTTGCCGAGGAACTCCTTGCGCGCGGCCGTGATCGGCGTGTGGATCACGAACTCCTCGGTCGCCTCGTCGTAGGTGGCCGTGGTGGCGATGGCGGCGACGTCGGAGCCGTGCCCGATCTCGGTCATCGCGAAGGCCCCGGGGACGGACAGGTCCAGGACGCCGGGCAGCCAGCGCTGGTGGTGCTCCGCGTTGCCCAGGTGCAGGATCGCCGAGCCGAACAGGCCCCACTGCACGCCGCCCTTGATCTGCAGGGAGGGGTCCGCGACCGCGAGCTCCTCGAAGCTCGCGAGGTTGCCGCCGGGGTCCTCCTGCCCGCCCACCGACGCCGGGTACGCGCGGTGGACCACGCCCCGCTCGGCCAGCAGCCGGGCCTGGGCGAGCACGCGCTCGCGGTGCTCGGCCACCGGCAGGCCCTCGATCTTCTGCAGCTCCGGGTCGAGCGAGAGGTCGCGTGCGGCGCGGCGCAACTCCCACCAGCGCCCGTCCAGGAGCTTGCCGAGCGCCTCGACGTCGATGTGCTCGCCGACGTCGGTACGGGTGGCTCCCGGGCTGGGCGGGGTCGCCGCGGAGGGGGTGACGGTCTGGTCGGGGCGGACGGTTGTGGTCATCGGGATCTCCGGTTCACGTCGTCGTGCGGTGCGGTCGTGGTGGTTCGTGGTGCGGGGGCTCAGGTGCGGCGGCGGGCGCGGCGGGTGACGCCGACGGCGCCGTCCCAGAGCCAGTCGGCGAGATGGGCGGCGAGCTCGGCACGGTCCATGCCGCTCACGTGCGCGTCGAGGCTGCCGGCCGCGACGGCGGCGCGGGCAGGGCCCTCACTCGTTTCGGGGGCGCCGCCGGTCACCGGGGCGCCGTCGTCGACCCGGTCGCCCATCCAGCGCTCGGCCGCGCCGCGGACGAGCCCGACGACGCCCGCCGCCCAGAGGTTGGCGACGGCCAGCGTCTCGGGGTCGACCTCGGCCGCCTCGTCGGCGCCGGCCGGGCCGTCCCCACGCAGGGCGGGCAGCAGCGAGTCGACCACGAGGTCGCCGATCTCGGCGGCGAAGCCGCGCAGCTCGCCGGCCGTGGCGGCGGCCTCCGGCCGGGTGACGAAGGTGTACACGTGCGGCGAGGAGTCGACCATCTCGAGGTAGACGCTGACCATCGCCGAGATCCGCTCGCGCGGCCCGCCGGCGCTCGCTGCGGCCTGCTCCAGGGCCTCGCGCATCCGGCCGAGGACCTCGTGGCCGACGGCGGTCTGCAGCCCGGTCTTGTCGGTGAAGTAGCGGTAGAGGATGGACTTCGAGGTGCCGATCTCGGTGGCGATCTCGTCCATCGACACGTCGGGGCCACGGTGGTGGACGGCCCGGCGCGCCCCGCGCACGAGCTCGGCGCGCCGCGAGGTCCGGTGCCCGGCCCAGCGGGTGGCCCGGCCGTCGGGTGCGACGTCGGCGGTGTCGCTACCGTCGTCGTGAGTGCTCGATATCACGGTACCGACAGTATCAGGTACTGTGAGTACCGCAATGGTCCTCGCGACGCCCGGGACGAACGTCCCGGCCGCGGGGAACGACCTCGAGAGAAGCAGGAAGAGGACGACGACGTGACCTCCACCCCCACCAACGGCGCGCCCCGCGCGGCCGTCGTCGGGTCCAACCGGATCCCGTTCGCCAAGGCCGGCAGCGCCTACGCCGGCGCCTCGAACAAGGACATGCTCACGGCCACCCTCGAGGGGCTCGTCGCCCGCTTCGGCCTGGCCGGCGAGCGGCTGGACGAGGTGGCAGCCGGTGCCGTGCTCAAGCACTCCCGCGACTTCAACCTCACCCGCGAGACCGTCCTGGGCTCCTCGCTGGACCACCGCACCCCCGCCTACGACGTCCAGCGCGCGTGCGGCACCGGCCTGGAGGCGATCGTCGGCGTCGCGAACAAGATCGCCCTCGGCCAGGCGCGGGTCGGCGTCGGCGGTGGCGTCGACTCCACCTCGGACGCCCCGATCGTCGTCTCGGACCGGCTGCGCAAGGCCATCCTCAAGGCCTCCCGCGCGAAGACGCTGCCGGACCGGCTCAAGGCGCTCTCGAGCGTGCGTCCCCGCGACCTCGCCCCGGTCGCACCGGACGTGGCCGAGCCGCGCACCGGGCTGAGCATGGGTGAGCACCAGGCCCTGACGACCGCCCGCTGGGGAATCTCCCGCGAGGACCAGGACGCGCTCGCCCTCGCCTCGCACCAGAATCTCGCCGCCGCGTACGACCGAGGGTTCTTCGAGGACCTCATGACGCCCTACCGCCGGCTGACCCGGGACGAGTCGCTGCGCGGCGACACCTCGCTCGAGAAGCTCGCGAAGCTCAAGCCCGTCTTCGGCAACCGGGGCGCGGACCCCCAGGGCCCGGCACCGACCATGACGGCCGGCAACTCCACCCCGCTGTCCGACGGCGCCTCGATGGTGCTGCTGGCCTCGGACGACTGGGCCGCCGAGCGTGGCCTGCCGGTGCTCGCCCACCTCGTCGACGCCCAGGCAGCGGCGACGGACTTCGTCGGCGGCGAGGAGGGCCTGCTCATGGCCGGCGCCTACGCCATCCCGACGCTGATCGCACGGCAGGGCATGTCGCTCGCCGACTTCGACTTCGTCGAGATCCACGAGGCGTTCGCCTCCACCGTGCTGGCGACCCTGGCAGCGCTCGAGGACGACGACTTCTGCCGGTCGCGCCTCGGGCTCGACGGTGCGCTCGGCCGCGTGGACCGCGCACGGCTGAACGTCACCGGCTCCTCGCTCGCGGCCGGGCACCCCTTCGCCGCCACCGGCGGCCGGATCGTGGGCACGCTGGCCAAGCTGCTCAGCGAGCGCGGCGAGTCCCAGGTCCGGCCCGGCGAGCGCGCCCGGGGCCTGATCTCGGTCTGCGCGGCCGGCGGGCAGGCCGTCACGATGATCCTGGAGGCGGCGTGAGCGACACCTACCTCGAGCTGGTCAACGGCCCGGCGTCCGCCGTCGCCAAGAAGTTGGGCCTCCCCCGGCCGGCGCGGCTGCGGCGCACCGACCCGACGTCGGTGGACGCCCCGCTGACACCCGGCCCGGTGCTGGTGCTCTCCGACGCGCGCGCGACCGCCGACGCGGACACCGTCGCGCAGGACCTGCTCGCCTGGGACCTGGACGTGCGACGGGACACCCACCTCGGCGAGCACGACAGGTGGGGCGCCGTCGTCGTCGTGCTGACCGGCCTGGACCACCCTGCGGCCCTGTCCGGACCGGCGCTCCAGCTCGGCTCGATGCTGAGGCGCCTGGCCACGGGCGGCCGGGTCGTCACGGTCTCGCGCAGCGCCCCGGCGCCGGTCCCCGCCCCGACCGCCGACGACGCGACGGACCCGGCGGTGGCGGCCGGCCGCCTCGCCGTGGACGCGTTCGTCCGCTCGCTCGCCAAGGAGCTGCGCGCCGGCGCCACCGCCAACGGGCTCGTCCTCGCCGACGGCGTGGCGGTCGGCGCGGCGTCCGTCCGCGGGGGCCTGCGCTTCCTGCTGTCGGCCCGCTCGGCGTTCGTCGACGGTCAGCTGCTGGCCGTGGGGACCGACGGCGGGGCCGTGCCCGCCGACTGGGCGCGGCCGCTCGTGGGGACGGTCGCCGTCGTCACCGGCGCCGCACGAGGGATCGGGGCCGAGGTGGTCCGGGTGCTCGCCCGGGACGGCGCCCAGGTGCTCGGCGTCGACGTGCCGGCAGCGGGCGAGAGCCTCACCGCTGTCATGAACGAGGTGTCGGGCACGGCACTGCAGCTCGACATCACGGCCGACGACGCCGCCGAGCGGATCCTCGCCGCCGCGACCTCGCGCTACGGGCACCTCGACATCGTGGTGCACAACGCGGGCATCACGCGGGACAAGCTGCTCGCCAACATGACGGCCGACAGGTTCGAGGACCTCCTGGCCGTCAACGTCGACGCGCCGCTGCGGATGAACCAGACCTTCGCCGTACCCGGCACGCTGGGCACGACCGGGGCGGCGCCGCGCATCATCTCGCTCGCCTCTTTCTCCGGCCTCGCCGGCAACCGTGGCCAGACCAACTACGCCGCCGCCAAGGCCGGGCTCATCGGGATGACCCGTGCGCTGGCCGCGCCGCTGGCCGAGTCGGGCGGCACGATCAACGCCGTCGCGCCCGGCTTCATCGAGACGGACATGACGGCGAAGATGCCGCCCCTGCCGCGGCAGATGGCGCGCTGGACCAGCTCGCTGCAGCAGGGCGGCCTGCCGGTAGACGTGGCGGAGGCCATCGCGTTCCTCGCGTCGCCCCAGGCCGGCGGGATCAACGGTCAGGTGCTGCGGGTGTGCGGCCAGCTGGTGGCCGGACAGTGACCGGCCCGGGCGACCCGGCCGGGCCTCCCGCGGGCTACCGGGAGGAGCGGCTGCGGTCGATGCCCTCGCTCGGGCGGCTCTACGCCCAGGCGCTGGGTCGCATCCGCACGACGGTGCTCGCCCGCCGACCCGCCGCCGGCGCGCTGCCACCGGTGGTCCTGCGGGTGGAGGACGTCCGCGCCGACGTCGAGAAGCTGTCGGAGTACCAGCACCTGCTCGGCGAGGCGGGCACCGACGTCCTGCCGGCCGGCTACGTGCACGTCCTCGCCTTCCCCCTGGCGATGGCGGTCATGGTGCGGGAGGACTTCCCGCTGCAGGTGCTCGGTCTGGTCCACGTGGCGAACCGGGTGGAGCAGCACCGGGCGCTGCGGCTGGACGAGGCGGTGACCGTGCGCGCCTGGGCCCAGAACGCCCGTCCGCACGCGCGGGGGACACAGGTCGACCTGGTCGTGACGGTCATGGACCAGGACGGCGCTGCGGTCTGGCGCGGGGTGTCCACCTATCTGGCGAAGGGCCGCGCCCCGGCCGCCGACGGCGGACCCGCCCAGCAGGCGGGGCACGCCACCGGGGGCACGCCCGCACCTGCCGCGGACGAGGGCGCTGCCGACACCGACGCCGCCGAGGCCGCCGACGCTGCGATCGTGCCCGGCGCGGCCGCGGACGTGGCACCGGCCGAGACGCCGCGCACCCCGACCGCCGTGTGGCGGCTCGGCACCGACGTGGCGAAGCAGTACGCCGAGGTCTCCGGCGACCGCAACCCCATCCATGTCTCGCGGCTCGGGGCGCGGCTCTTCGGTTTCGCCCGTCCGATCGCGCACGGGATGTACACCGCCGCCCGCGCGCTGGCCGCCACCGCGCCCGTCCGCGGGGAGTCCTTCCTGTGGACCGTGGAGTTCGGCAAGCCCGTGCTGCTGCCCGCCACCGTGGCGTTCGCCGTCGTCCCGGCGGCCGGATCAGGCGGCGAGGGGACGGCTGCCAACGGTGCGGGCACCGGCTATGCCGCGTGGGACCCGCGGTCCGGGCGGCAGTACCTCACCGGCTCGGTCGTCCGTCGACCGGGTCGGCCGACCTGATCGACCGGCTCGGCGGGCGCGCGAACCGGCCCGGTCGTCCCCACTGAGCGGGGATGACCGGGCCGACGTTTTCCACGGACTCCATCCACAGGGTTGTGCACATACACACACATTCGCCGATCTGCCTGTGGACCGACTGGACACCTGGCGCTCATCGCCCGTTCACCCGGCCGGCGCGAACCCGGTTCAGTAGACGTAGTCCTCGCCGCTGGCGCGCACCGTGATGTCGGAGATGCTCACGCCCCAGGGCTGGTTGATGGCGTAGACGACGTTCTCGGCGAGCTCCTCGGGGGTGACGGTCCAGTACTTCACGCTGTTGCGGTCGAGCTGCTCGGCGGGCATCTGGTCGCCGTAGTACTTCTCCGCGTTCTCGGCGAACTCGGCCGTGCGGTGCGCGGTGAGCCCGGCGACCGCCTCGTCGTTCACGATCGCGCTGGCCAGGTTGGTGCCGGGGATGCCGGTCGGCTTGACGGTGGTGACCTTGATCTTGCCCTTGGTCTCCGCCCGGAGGGAGTCGGAGATGACCTTCACCGCGGCCTTGGTGGCGCTGTAGACGCCCGACCCCGGGATGCCGTAGTTGCCGTAGATCGAGGAGATGTTGACGACCTGACCCTCGCCCTGGGCGATCATCTGGTCGTACACGGCGGTGATGCCGTTGACGACACCCTTGATGTTGATGTCCACGGACTTGTCCCAGCTCTTCCAGGCAGCCTGGTGGTCCGCGAAGTAGGCCAGCGGCATGATGCCGGCGTTGTTGAGCATGACGTCGATGCGGCCGAACTTCTCCACCGCGAGGGCGGCCACGGCGTCCATCTGCTCCTTGCTGGTGACGTCTGCGACCTGGTACTCGGCCGTCTGCCCCTTGGCGCGGATCCCCTCGACGACCGCCTGCAGGTTGGCCTCGTTGATGTCGGCCCCGACGACCTTCGCGCCGAGCTCGGCGGTCTTCTCCGCCACGATCTTGCCGAAACCGCTGCCGGCGCCCGTGATGACGATGACCTTGCCGTCGATGTAGTTGCTCACCGCTCCTCCTTCTCGCTTTCGATGCATTTGCATCTACCAGGGATAAGGACGGGGTTGCACTGAAAATTCCCCAGGTGTGTCGGTCCGGTCCGGGCTCTCCCCGCACGAGGCGTCCGGGCAGATGACGTCACCAGCCACCGAGCGGCGAGCGTGCGGCAGCGGTGGCCGTGGCCACACGTCCCGCCGGGTCGTGCGCACATGCACGTCCCGCCGGGTCGTGCGCACATGCAGACGGCCCCCGGCCCTAGTTCGGCTAACCCATTGCGCTTGACGTTGCGTCAAGTTGCAGACTGGTGTGCGCACCGACTCGGAAAGGAGGAACCCGCCATGGAGTGGCCGATCAACGAGGTCACGAGGATCACGGGGACAACGAGCCGCACGCTGCGCCACTACGGGCAGATCGGGCTGCTCGAGCCCTCCCGGACCGGGGCTGGGGGGTACCGCTACTACGACGAGGACGCGCTCCTCCGACTGCAGCGGATCCTCCTGCTGCGCGAGCTCGGGCTCGGGCTGCCGGCGATCGCCGAGGTGCTCGCCGGTGGGAAGGAAGTCTCCACCGCGCTCGGGAGGCACCTTGTGCTGCTCGAGCAGGAACGGGACCGCATCGACCGGCAGATCGCGTCGGTGCGACGCACGATCGAGAAGAGGGAAGGAGGTGAACAGCTCATGGCAGAGGAGATGTTCGACGGTTTCGACCACACCCGGTACAAGGAGGAGGTCGAGCAGCGCTGGGGCAAGGAGGCGTACGCCGCGGGTGACCGCTGGTGGAGCAGCCTGGACCCCGAGGAGAAGCGCGCCTGGCAGGAGCGGGCCACGCGCCTCGGCTCCGACTGGACGACCGCGGCCGAGCGTGGCGTCACGCCCGAGAGCGACGAGGCGCAGGACCTCGCTCGGCGCCACTTCGAGTGGCTCCGCGGCATCCCGGGCACACCCGGGGCGGGCTCGGCCGGACCGAGCAAGGAGTACTTCGTCGGGCTCGGTGAGATGTACGTGGCCGACCCGCGCTTCGGCGCCAACTACGGCGGCGAGCAGGGCGCGGTCCTCGTGCGCGACGCGATGAAGGTCTACGCCGAGCGCAACCTGTAGAAGGGGCCAGTGACCGGGGCTGCAGACCCGGTCACCGCCTGGCCCGACTCGGGGCCCTGACCTGCCGCGGACCGGGTGCTCCCCGGTCCGCGGTCCGAGCAGCCGGCGCGGCGTAGCCGGCCGTCCCGGCAGCCGTCCGGTGCCGCCGCCCTGCCCGGCAGCCGTCCGGTGCCGCTCAGCCCGCCCGGCCATCAGCCGCCGTCCGGTGCGGCTCAGCTACCCGTACCCGGGGGCGGCCGGCCCGCTCGAAACAGCGGGCGAGGCGACGTCCGCGGCACGTAACCTCGGTGCGTGCCCGCGACCCTCCACGTCAGCGAGCTCGGCGCCGCCCACGGGGCGCGCCGGCTCTTCACCGACCTGACCGTCACCATCGCACCCGGCGACGTGTGGGGCCTGGTCGGCGCCAACGGTGCGGGCAAGTCCACGCTCCTGACGGCGCTGGCCGGCCTGGATTCCACCGCGGAGATCGACGGCCGGGTGACGCTCGCACCACCGCAGGCCACCATCGGCTACCTCGCCCAGGAACCGGAGCGGCGTCCCGGCGAGGATGTCCTGCAGCTGCTGCGTCGACGCACCGGCGTGAGCGCCGCCACCGCGGCGATGGACAGGGCCGCCGACTCGATGGCCGAGCGCCCGGACGACCCCGTCGCAGCGGACGCCTACGCCGTGGCTCTCGAACGTTGGCTCGCCCTGGGCGGGGCCGACCTGGACGAGCGGGCCGGGGCAGCAGCGGCCGACGTCGGGCTCGGGGTCGACCTCGACGCCGCGACCACCACCCTCTCCGGCGGGGAGGCGGCCCGCGCCGGGCTGGCCGCCCTGCTGCTGGCGCGCTACGACGTCCTGCTGCTCGACGAACCCACCAACGACCTCGACCTCACCGGCCTGGAGCGACTCGAACGATTCGTCCACGACTCCCGCGCGCCGCTGGTGATCGTGAGCCACGACCGCGAGTTCCTCGCCCGCACCGTCACCGGCATCGTCGAGCTCGACCTCGCCCAGCAGCAGGTCAGCGTCTACGAGGGTGGGTACGACGCCTTCCTCGCCGAGCGGGAGGTGGCGCGCCGGCGCGCCCGCGAGGCCTACGAGGAGTACGCCGAGCGGCTCGGCGGTCTGAAGGAGCGGGTCCAGACGCAGAAGAGCTGGGTCGACAAGGGTGTGCGCAACGCCCGCAAGAAGGCGCGGGACAACGACAAGAACCTCATCGCCCGCGCCGTCGCCCGCACCGAGAAGCAGGCGGCCAAGGTCAGCCAGTCCGAGCGCGCCATCGAGCGCCTGGAGAAGGTGGAAGAACCCCGCAAGGAGTGGGAGCTGCGCATGTCCATCGCGCAGGCACCCCGCGGCGGCAGCGTCGTCGCGGTCCTGGACGGCGCCGCCGTGCGCCGCGGGTCGTTCATCTTCGGACCGGTCACCGCGCAGGTCGACCACGGCGACCGGATCGTCATCACCGGGGCGAACGGCTCGGGGAAGTCGACCCTGCTGGCCATGCTGCTCGGCCGGCTGCAGCCCGAGCAGGGCCGCGCCTCCCTCGGGTCCGGCGTCGCCGTCGGTGAGGTGGACCAGGCCCGTGCCATGTTCGACCGGGCCGAGCCGGTGGCGGCGACCTTCTCCCGGCAGGTGCCGGACTGGCCGGAGGCGGACGTGCGGACGCTGCTGGCCAAGTTCGGGCTCGGCGGGGAGAACGCGTTGCGCCCGGCCGCCTCGCTCTCCCCCGGCGAGCGCACCCGTGCGGCGCTGGCCCTGCTGCAGGCCCGCGGCGTCAACCTGCTCGTCCTCGACGAGCCCACGAACCACCTCGACCTGCCGGCCATCGTCCAGCTCGAGCAGGCCGTCGAGTCCTTCCCCGGCACCGTCCTGCTGGTCACGCACGACCGGCGGATGCTGGCCAACGTGCGCGCCACCCGTCGCTGGCTGATGGACGCAGGACAGCTCACCGAGCTCGCCGCGGACTGAGACGCCCCGCTCGTAACGGCGCGGCACTCTCGCGCCGCGGGTGCACGCTCCGACTGAAGGGTTCGTACCGGTATCCGGTACGAACCGTGCGCCACTGTCGACGACGCGCGCCGGCGGAGTGCGGGCGTCCCCGGCGTGCGGGCATCGGTGGGGCATCCGTGCAGGCATCCTGCAGAGATCCTGCTGGCGTCCGTGCTGGCGCGCCACCGCTCCGCCCGCCGGCACCCAGGCGGACCCCGTGGCATGCGCCGGCCCGCCGGAGCAGCGGCCGTAGACTCGCAGCGCCCCCGGACGGTCGCACGCCGTCCCGCCCAGCCACAAGGATGTGTCACGTATGAGGATCTCCGTTCCGCGCGAGGTGAAGGACACCGAGCTGCGGGTCGCCATCACCCCGTCCGGGGTGCACGAGCTGACCCGGCACGGACACCAGGTGTACGTCGAGGCCGGCGCGGGGACCGGCTCGTCCATCACCGACGAGGACTTCACGACCGCTGGGGCGACCGTCGTCGCCGGGGCGGACGACGTGTGGGACGCCGGCGAGCTGGTGCTCAAGGTCAAGGAGCCGGTGCCCGAGGAGTACCACCGACTGCGACCGGGCCAGACGCTGTTCACCTACCTCCACCTCGCGGCCGACCGTGAGCTCACCGACGTGCTGCTCGAGCGCGGGGTCACCGCCGTCGCCTACGAGACGGTCGAGGAGGCCGACCGTTCCCTGCCGCTCCTGGCGCCGATGAGCGAGGTCGCCGGCCGGCTGGCACCGATGGTCGGCGCCCACACGCTCATGAGCGCCCAGGGCGGGCGGGGCGTCCTCATGGGCGGGGTGTCGGGCGTGTACTCCGCGAAGGTCGTGGTGATCGGGGCCGGGGTGACCGGCATGCGGGCCGCCTCGATCGCGCTCGGCATGCAGGCCGAGGTGCGGCTCCTGGACAAGGACATCGCCAAGCTGCGGCACGCGGACGACATCTACCAGGGGCACTGTCAGACGGTCGCGTCCAACGCGTACGAGATCGAGAAGGCGGTCTCGGAGGCCGACCTCGTCATCGGCGCGGTGCTCGTGCCGGGCGCCCGCGCCCCCACCCTCGTCAGCAACGAGCAGGTTGCCCGGATGAAGCCGGGCAGCGTCGTCGTCGACATCGCTATCGACCAGGGCGGCTGCTTCGAGGACTCTCGCCCGACCACGCACACCGATCCCACGTACCGCGTGCACGAGACGGAGTTCTACTGCGTCGCGAACATGCCCGGCGCCGTCCCGCACACCTCGACCTACGCGCTGACGAACGTCACCGTGCCGTACGCCCTCGAGCTCGCCCAGCACGGCTGGCGCGACGCGATGCGCGCGGACCCGGCCCTGGCGAAGGGTCTGAACACCCACGAGGGCGCCCTGGTGTGCGAGCCGGTCGCCGCCGCGCACGCCCTGCTGGCGACGCCGCTGACCGACGTGCTCGGCTGACCGCCGAGGCACAGCTCAGGCGGTCGTGGTAGCGGTCGCCTGCGGGCCGATCCTCAGGCGTTGACGAGGGAGCCGAGGACCGACGTGAACAGGGCGAGGCCGTCGGTGCCGCTGCGCGGTGCGCCGCCCATGTCGGGACCGAATCCGGGCTCGACGGCGTGCTCGGGGTGCGGCATGAGGCCGACGACATTGCCACGCTCGTTGCTCACGCCGGCGATGTCGCGCAGCGAGCCGTTGGGGTTGAGCCCCTCGTAGCGGAAGACGACCTGCCCCTCGCCCTCGATCCGGTCGAGCGTGGCGTCGTCGGCGACGAAGCCACCCTCGCCGTTCTTGAGGGGGATGGTGATGACCTGGTCCGTGCGCAGGTCGGTGGTCCACGCGGTCGAGCTGTTGACGACCCGCAGCTGCTGGTCGCGGCAGATGAAGCGCTGGTGGTCGTTGCGGATGAGCGCACCCGGCAGCAGGTGGGCCTCGCACAGGATCTGGAAGCCGTTGCAGATCCCGAGGACCGGCAGTCCGCCCCGGGCTGCCTCGACGACCTCGGTCATGACCGGCGCGAAGCGGGCGATGGCCCCGCAGCGCAGGTAGTCGCCGTAGGAGAACCCGCCGGGCAGGACGACGGCGTCCACGCCGTGCAGGTCCGCGTCGGCGTGCCACAGCCGCACGGGCTCGGCGCCGGCGAGGCGGACCGCCCGCTGGGCGTCACGGTCGTCCAGGCTGCCGGGGAAGGTGACGACGCCGATGCGCGCGCCGGTGGCAGCCATCAGTTCTCCTCCGCCTCGTGGACGCCGACGACGTCCTCGATGATCGGGTTCGACAGCGCGGTGCCGGCCGCCTGGCGGGCCGCCTCGAGGAGCTCCTCGGTCACCGGCCCGTCGACGCTCAGCTCGAAGCGCTTGCCCTGGCGCACGCCGGTGAACTGGCTCAGCCCCAGCCGCGGGAGCGCTCCGGCGACGGCCTTGCCCTGCGGGTCGAGGATCTCGGGCTTGGGCATGACCTCGACGACGATGCGTCCCATGACTGCGCTCCTGTGGTGTGACGGCTTTCGGCGCCCAGGGTATCCGCTGGCGCCAGCACGTGGCTGGGGCGTCCACGCCGGCGCCCGGTGCCGCGGACGTCAGTCCAACCGCGAGACGGCGCCGATCACGAGGTCCCAGAACCGGTCGACGTCCAGCTCGGTGGCGACGAGGTGGTCGAGGTCACGTCCCTCTCGGCCGAGGAGGTCGGTGACGGTCATCCCGCGGGTGTGCTCCCCGCGCAGCTCGACGTCGACGTGGCCCGGCCGCACGGTCACCACGTCCGGCTCGACGGCGCGCACGAGGGCGCACACGTCGTGCACGGGCGGTGCCGGGAAGCCCTGCTCGGCGCGGTAGGCGGGGCCGAAGAAGTCCAGCATGTCCACCACGAAGTCGCCGGCCCGCGTCCCGAGGGCGCGGAACCGTTCGACCACGTCCTCGGTCGCGCGCGCCTGATGGGTGAGGTCGAGGCCGACCATGGTGACCCGCCACGGTGCGGCGAAGACGACGTGCGCGGCCTCGGGGTCCGTGTAGATGTTGAACTCCGCCGCCGGGGTGATGTTGCCCTTGGTGTAGCCCCCGCCCATGAGGACCACCTCCGCCACGCGGCCGACGACGGCGGGCTCGCGGCGCACGGCGGTGGCGATGTTCGTCAACGGCCCCATGGGCACCAGGGTGATCGTGCCCGGCTCGGCAGCCATGACGGTCTCGATGATGACGTCGACGCCGTGCCGCGGGTCCAGTGCGACCGTCGGCGCAGGCAGCACGGGACCGTCGAGGCCGCTGGCCCCGTGGGTGCGCGGCGCGGTGATCACGGCGTCGGCGACCAGCGGGCGGTCGCAGCCGGCGGCCACGACGGCGTGCTCCAGCCCGGCGACGGTGGCGACCGCGAGGGCGTTGCGGGTGACTTTCTCCAGCGTCTGGTTCCCGCCGACCGTGGTGATCGCGGCGATCTCGACGTCGGGGTGGCCGGCGGCCATGAGCAGCGCGAGCGCGTCGTCGTGGCCGGGGTCGCAGTCCACGACGACGCGTCGCGGCGACGTCGTGCCGCGGTTCTTGCCCGTATCGGCGCCTCTGTCGGTGCCGGTGCCTCCGGTCCCGGTCATGCCAGCAGCTCCGCGCTGGTGGTCACGGTGATCTGCGGGGCGTACAGCGACATCGCGTCCAGGGCACGCCGGTGGTTCGCCTCGTCGGAGCCCGCGCAGGCGTCGGCGACGACCTGCACGTGCGCCCCGCCGTCGGCCGCCGCGAGCGCGGTGGAGAGGACGCAGCAGTCCGTGGCCACCCCCGTCAGCACGAGGTGCGGGGCCGGGCCGACGACGTCGAGCAGCCCCGGCCCCCACTTGCCGAACGTCGGCTCGGTGACCGTCCGGGTCCCGAGGTCCGCGAGCGCGGGCACCACCTCGTAGAGGGGGTCGTCGTCGGGCACGAGCGCGAACGGCCAGTCCCGGTAGTACTCACGCCAGGAGCCGGCGGGCAGGTCGGGGGCGACGAACCGGGTCACGACCACCCGGCCGGCGTGCGTCTCGGCGAGCCGCCGGACCGGTTCGACGATCCGGTCGAAGCCCGGCGCGGCCCACGGGCTGGGCGGCTCGGCGAAGATGCGTTGCGGGTCGATCACGACGAGCCAGGGCGCGGCGGGCTCGGTGCTCGGGTCGTCTGTCACCCGCGCGACGCTACCGGTGGCGGCCGCGGCGTGCTCAGGCGCGCGGCCCCAGGTGTCCTGGCGGTCGCGACCGCCCAGGTGCTCAGACCCGGTACTGCACCGCCAGCGGGCACGCCCACACGTCGAGGCCGTTGCGACCGACGCGATTGATGTAGGTGGTGACGGCCCGGTAGGAATGCGCGATCGACGTCTCGGTGTAGCGCACCCCGAGCTGCTCGCAGTACTCGCGCACCACCGGGGCGACCTTGCGCAGGTTCGGCCGCGCCATCGAGGGGAACAGGTGGTGCTCGACCTGGAAGTTCAGCCCGCCCATGAACGTGTCGACCCAGCGGCCACCGGTGACGTTGCGGCTCATCAGCACCTGGCGGCGCAGGAAGTCGATCTTCACCGTCGGCGGCACGATGGGCATGCCGATGTGGTTCGGCGCGAAGGACAGGCCCATGTAGAGGCCGAACACGGCCAGCTGGATGCCGATGAAGGCCGCTGCCTTGCCGGGAGAGAGCACGAGGAAGACCAGGCCGAAGTAGGTGACCAGCCGGAAGGTGATGAACCCCAGCTCGACCCACCGGCGCTTGACCTCACCGCGCGAGACGACCCGCTTGATGCCCTGGACGTGCAGGTTGACGCCCTCGAGGAGCAGCAGCGGGTAGAAGAAGTAGCCCTGCTTGGTGGTCAGCCAGCGGGTCAGCCGGGTCTTGCGGCCCGCCGCCCCCTCCGGGGTGAAGGCCAGCACGCCGGACTCGATGTCGGGGTCGGCGTCGAGCTTGTTCGGGGCGGCGTGGTGCTTGTTGTGCTTGCGGTTCCACCAGCCGAGGCCCATGCCTGCGAACAGGTTGATCACGATGAGGGAGACCCACTCGTTCCACCTGCCGGAGACGAAGATCTGCCGGTGGGCGGCGTCGTGACCGAGGAACGCGATCTGGGTCATCAGCAGTGCGAGGACGACGGCCGTGCCCATCTGCCACCACGTGTCCCCGATGAGGACGAACGCCGCGGCCAGGGCGAGCCCGGCCAGCGTCAGCCCGATGAGCTTCGACCAGTAGTACCCGTACGCCCGGCGCATGAGTCCGGCCTCCTTCACCATCGCGGTGAGGGCCGTGAAGTCGCTGAGCTGCCGCTCCCGGACGCTGCCGGGCCGGCGCCCGGAGGTCTCGCGGGCCGCGGGAGACTGCGTGCTGGGTGTGAGGGTGTGGCTCATGGGCCGCCGCCTGGTGTTCGAGGGGCACGACCTGGGGCCGCACTGGCGTCATTGGCGCCGCGTCGAGTGTGACACGGAAACGCCTCCGTCTCTACCGGAACCTACGGCTACGTAGGTTCACGCAGGTCAGGGCCGTCGTGCCGGGCCTCAGGCCGTGAAGACCTGCCCTGTGAGCTGCTCGTAGGCCTCGACGTAGCGTGCCCGGGTGCGCGCGACGACGTCCTCTGGCAGCGCCGGGGGCGGCGCGTCCCCGCGGCGGTCCCAGCCGGCCTCGGGCGAGACGAGCCAGTCGCGCACGAACTGCTTGTCATAGCTGCGCTGCGCCTGGCCCGGCGCCCAGTCGGCTGCGCTCCAGAACCGGGAGGAGTCCGGCGTGAGCACCTCGTCGCCGAGCACCACGACCGGCTCCCCCGGCTGCGGCGAGGCGCCGAACTCGAGCTTGGTGTCGGCCAGGATGATGCCGCGGTCCGCGGCGATCTCGGCGGCATGGGCGTAGACGGCGAGGGTCCGGTCGCGCAGGCGGCGGGCCAGCCGCAGCCCGATCCGGTCCGCGGTCTCCTCGAACGAGATGTTCTCGTCGTGCTCGCCGAGGTCGGCCTTCGCGGCCGGGGTGAAGATGGGCTCGGGGAGCCGGTCGCCGTCGCGGAGCCCGGCCGGCAGCGCCAGCCCGGTCACGGCGCCGGAGCTGCGGTACTCCTGGAGTCCCGAGCCGGTGAGGTAGCCGCGCACCACGCACTCGATCGGGTACATCCGCAGCTGACGGCAGATCATCGCCCGGCCGGCCACCGCGGCGGGCACGTCGGTGGACACCACGTGGTTGGGGACGACGTCGGCGAGCTGCTCGAACCACCACAGGCTCATGGCGGTGAGGATCTTGCCCTTGTCCGGGATGGTGGTGGGCAGGACGTGGTCGAAGGCGCTGATCCGGTCGGAGGCGACCACCAGCACGACGTCGCCGCCGGCCCGCGCGGACGCGTCCTGGGGGACGTAGAGGTCACGCACCTTCCCCGAGTAGGTCCGGGTCCAGCCCTCGAGCTCCGGGTAGGAGCCGGCACCGCCGTCGTCGCTCATGGGCCACATCCTGTCAGCAGCGGGCAGGCGTCGTCCCGTCCGGGTCCGGCCCGTCTCACGAGCGGTTCGCGGCCGCGGCGGCGACGGCGACGGCGACGGCGACGGCGACGGCGATGGCGATGGCGAGCCAGGACACCGGCCGCAGGCACCGTCTCGACAACTGATGGCACCTGAGGGCGCCGCGGGACAGGACCGCGTACCGTTCCAGACGAATCCCGAGCACCTCAGCGCAACCTGGAGGAAGTAGACATGGCAAGCGAGCAGCCCGTCGGCACGGCCGACATCGGCGTGACCGGCCTGGCGGTCATGGGCTCCAACCTGGCCCGCAACTTCGCGCGGCACGGTTACACGGTGGCAGTCCACAACCGCTCCTACGGCAAGACCGAGAAGCTCGTGGCCGAGCACGGCGACGACGGCACGTTCGTCCCGTCGGAGTCGGTCGAGGACTTCGTGGCATCGCTGTCCAAGCCGCGTGTGGCCGTGATCATGGTCAAGGCCGGCGCCGGGACCGACGCGGTGATCGACCAGCTCGCCGAGCACATGGAGCCGGGCGACATCATCGTCGACGCCGGCAACGCCCACTTCCCCGACACGATCCGGCGCGAGAACGCCCTGCGTGAGAAGGGCCTGCACTTCGTCGGCTCCGGCGTCTCGGGCGGCGAGGAGGGCGCGCTGAACGGCCCGTCGATCATGCCCGGCGGCACCAGGGAGTCCTACGACCGCCTCGGCCCCATGCTCGAGGACATCTCCGCCAAGGTCGACGGCGTCCCGTGCTGCACCTACATCGGCCCCGACGGCGCCGGCCACTTCGTCAAGATGGTCCACAACGGCATCGAGTACGCCGACATGCAGCTCATCGCCGAGGCCTACGACCTGCTGCGCCACGGCCTGGGCGCGTCCGCCGCCGAGATCGGCGACATCTTCGAGGAGTGGAACGCCGGCGACCTCGAGTCCTTCCTCATCGAGATCTCCGCGGAGGTCCTCAAGCACACCGACCCGCAGACCGGCAAGGCGTTCGTCGACATCATCCTCGACCGGGCAGAGCAGAAGGGCACCGGTCGCTGGACCGTGCAGAACGCCCTCGACCTCGGCGTGCCGGTGACCGGCATCGCCGAGGCCACCTTCGCCCGGGCGCTCTCCGGCTCCGTGCCGCAGCGCGAGGCCGCCCGCGGCACGCTGCCCGCCCACGCCGGCAAGTGGGACGTGACCGACCGGGACGCCTTCATCGAGGACGTGCGCCTGGCGCTCTACGCCTCCAAGGTCGTCGCCTACTCCCAGGGCTTCGACCAGATCACCGCGGCGTCGGAGGAGAACGGCTGGGGCATCGACCGCGGCGCCATGGCCCGCATCTGGCGCGGCGGCTGCATCATCCGCGCCCGGTTCCTCAACCGCATCACCGAGGCGTACGAGCGCACCCCCGAGCTGCCGCTGCTGCTCGCGGACGAGTTCTTCACCGACGTGATGGACAAGGGCGTCACCGCCTGGCGCAGCATCGTGTCCCAGGCGGCGCTCAACGGCGTCCCGACCCCGGTGTTCGCCTCGTCGCTGAGCTACTACGACGGGATCCGCGCCGAGCGTCTCCCGGCGGCGCTGATCCAGGGCCAGCGCGACTTCTTCGGCGCACACACCTACCAGCGCGTCGACGCCGAGGGCACCTTCCACACCCTGTGGTCCGCCGACCGCTCGGAGGAGAAGCAGGCCTGATTCGCGGCACCACGACGACGGCCGGTCACCCGCTCGGGTGACCGGCCGTTCGTGTCGAACCCTCCCGCCTGGACGGTGAGACCTGCATTCTCTGTCTGAAACCTGCACTTGCGTGCGGGACCAGGTTTCGGCGCAAACAGCAGGTATCGGCCGGATCTGCGGATCTCGCGCGGGCAGCCCGCCGGGCTCAGCGGCCGGCGGCGATGTCGGTGCGGTGCTGCGCCCCGGGCAGCTCGATGCGGTCGACCCCGGCGTAGGCAGCCGTCCGAGCCGCAGCAAGGTCCACCCCGGTGCCGACCACGCTGAGGACGCGGCCACCGGCGCTGACCAGTGCTCCGTTCTCGTCGGTGGCCGTGCCGGCGTGCAGGACATGCACGTCGTCGAGCGCGTCGGCGTCCGCGGTCCCGGAGATCACGTCACCCTTGCGAACCGGCCCGGGATAGCCGTGCGCGGCCATCACGACGGTCACGGCCGCGTCCTCGTGCCAGCGCGGCGCCTCGACCTGGCCGAGCCGTCCGGTCGCCGCCGCGTGCAGCAGCTCGGCCAGCGGCGAGGCGAGCCGGGCGAGGACCACCTGGGTCTCGGGGTCGCCGAAGCGGACGTTGAACTCCACCACGCGCAGCCCCCGGGAGGTCAGGGCAAGTCCGCAGTACAGCAGCCCGACGAAGGGGGTGCCGCGGCGGGCCATCTCCCGCACGACCGGCAGGGCGACCCGTTCGACCACCTGCGCGGTGAGGTCCTCGGGCGCCCACGCCAGCGGCGAGTAGGCACCCATCCCCCCGGTGTTCGGGCCGGCGTCGCCGTCGGCCAGCCGCTTGTAGTCCTGCGCCGGCTCGAGCGGGACGACGTCGGTGCCGTCGCTGAGGCAGAACAGAGAGATCTCGGGGCCGTCGAGGAACTCCTCGACGACGACGGCGGGCTCGCCGAGCGTGGCGACGTCCCCGCCCTCCTTGGCGAGGCAGACGCGGGCGTGCGCCAGGGCGTCGTCGCGGTCGTCGCAGACCACGACCCCCTTGCCTGCGGCCAGTCCATCGTCCTTGACGACGAAGGGGGCTCCGAACGCGTCGATCGCCTCCGTGACCTGCTCGACGGTCGTGCACACGTGGGCCAGAGCCGTGGGGACCTCGGCCGCGGCCATGATCTCCTTGGCGAACGCCTTGGAGCCCTCGAGGCGGGCCGCGGCACGGTCCGGCCCGAAGCAGGCGATACCGGCCTCGCGGACGGCGTCGACCACCCCCGCGACGAGCGGCGCTTCCGGGCCGATGACGACGAGATCGGCCGACATCTCCTTCGCTGCGGCTACCACGGCGGCGCCGTCGAGGATGTCGAGCGGGATGTTGGTGGCGATCTCGGCGGTGCCGGGGTTCCCCGGGCCGACCACGAGGGCCGTGGTCGCGGGGTCGAGGGACAGAGCCCGGGCCAGGGCGTGCTCGCGCGCGCCGGACCCGACCAGCAGAATTCTCACGCGTGCAGGGTACTTGCCGGTTGCGGACCGGCCGGCCCGTGACCACGGACCGTCACCGCCCACCGCGGGCTTGTCACCGCTACCGCTGGCTTGTCACCGCCACCGGGGCTGCCTCCGGCGGCCCCCGGTTTGCCATGCCACCGTCCTGACCGTTCCGACCTCCCGCGGACCCAGGCGGCGAACGGGTCTACGTTCGTCATATGACGACCGGACGACCGCGCCCTGCTCGCCCCGACGACGCTCCTCGCGTCATGACGGTGAGGCGGCTCCGCGCCGTCGTGCTGCTACCGCTCCTGCTGCTCCTGGCCGGCTGCTTCCGCATGGAGATGGCCTTCACGATCAATGCCGACGACACGGCGGACATCCACCTGGAGATGCTCGACAAGAGTGGCTCGCTCACCCGGGAGGACCTGGACTGCCAGAGTCTCGCGGCGGAGATGGACACCACGGGGCTCCCGACGAGCGTCGACTACACGGTCGAGAATCTCGAGGAGGACGGGAACCTCGGCTGCTCGTTCGACGTCATCGGGGCACCGTTGTCCGAGATGACGAGCCAGGGTCTGACCATCACCGAGGCAGACGGCGTATACACGTTTGCTCTCGATGGGGACGGCTCCGTCGAGGCGTCCCTCGAACAGATCCCGGACCTGGAGGTGATCCTGGCCGTCACGTTCCCCGGCGCGGTCATCGACGCGGGCGGCGGCGAGGTCGAGGGCAGCACCGTGACCTGGTCCGACCCGGCGATCCTCGCCGACGGCGTCACCGCTACCGGCGAGGCCGTGGGCGACGGCGCGGCGCGTGACGGCGCCGCGGGCGGAGATGCGGCGGACGAAGATACCGCGGGCGCTGATGCCGCCGGGACGAGCTGGTGGTGGTGGGTGCTCGGCGCGATCCTGCTGCTCGCCGTCATCGCCGTGGTGGTCGCCCTGGTCGCTCGCAGCAGCAGGCAGGGCCGCCCGGGCGAGTACGTCGCGTACGAGGACCTGGCGGGCGCCCCCGGCGCCGAGCCGGTCCCGGGCGCCTACGGGGTGCCGGGCGCGCCGGGCATGGCAGCCGGCTACGGTCAGCCCGTCCCGCAGACGGCGCCCGGCGCCTACGGCGTCCCCGGACAGCAGGTGGCGCCAGGGACACCCGGTCAGCCGACCGCTTGGGCGGCACCGGACGGGGCCGGGCAGCCAGGGGCCGCAGACACCGCCGCGCTGCCCGACCACCGGCAGGGGACACCTGCGGGACCTGCGGGCGCCGCCGCACCACCCGAGCACGGGGACCCCTACGCGGCACCGACTGATCCGGACGCAGGTCCCACGACACCGCACCACGGCCCCGCCCCTACGCCCGACGAACCCGCAGCGGGATCGCCGCCGCGCTAGTTCCCGCGCGGGCGCGTCACACCACGTTCTCCGTGAAGCGCCGACAGTACGTCCGGCCACCCGCACACGGCGGATCGCGACCGACCGGCGGATGGCGGCCACCTTTTTCACGGAATTCTCCTGATCTATTCTGGTCGTGGTCCCCCTCATCGAACCGAAGGACAAGTCATGGCCATCGACCACGTCGAGATCCGCTCCACCAAGGACGCCGCGGCCCACGCCGGCGGGTGCAACTGCGAGCACGACGACAACGTCCCCTCCCTCGACGTGCGCGCCGTCCCGCACGCGATCCGCCACGCCACCGTCTTCGGTGCGCTCAGCGCGATCGCACCGGGGTTCGCGATGGATCTCGTCGCTCCGCACAACCCGCTGCCGCTGCTCGCCCAGATCGAGCAGCGTGAGCCGGGCGCCTTCGCCGTCGAGTACCTCCAGGAGGGCCCGGATGCCTGGACGCTGCGACTGACCCGCAGCTGACGAGCCGGCCCCGGGCCGCACGATCTCGGCGGTCGCCTCACCACGGGTGCACGAGCAGGCCCGCCACCCTCTGGGGCGACGGGCCTGCTCGGGACGTTCTGGACGTCTCGCCGAAGGACCGGTTACGCGAGGCGCTCGCGCAGGGCGGCGAGCTGGCGGGTCATCTCCGCGGGCAGGTGCTCACCGAACTGGTCGAAGTACTCCTCCGTGAGGTCGGCCTCGGCGGACCACCCTTCCGGGTCGACGGCGAAGAGCTCACCGAGCTGCTCGGCGGACAGGTCGAGACCGTCGAGGTTGAGGTCCTCGGCCCGCGGCAGGCGCCCGGTGGCGGCGTCCACGGCACCGACCTCGCCGTTGACCCGGCGCAGCGCCCACTCCAGCACCCGGGAGTTCTCCCCGAACCCGGGCCAGAGGTAGGAGCCGTCGGCGCCCTTGCGGAACCAGTTCACCTGGAAGATCCGCGGCGCCTTCTCGCCGAGCTTCTCCCCCATCTCGAGCCAGTGCCCCCAGTAGTCGGCCATGTTGTACCCGCAGAAGGGCAGCATGGCGAAGGGGTCGCGGCGCAGGGACCCGACGGCACCCTCGGCCGCCGCCGTCTGCTCGGAGGAGACGGTGGCGCCGATGAACACCCCGTGCGCCCAGTCGTACGACTCCGACACCAGCGGCACGTTGGAGGCCCGGCGTCCGCCGAAGAGGATGACGTCGATCGGGACGCCGTCCAGGTCCTCCCACTCGGGGGCGATGGACGGCGCCTGGTCGGCCCGGACGGTGAACCGCGAGTTCGGGTGGGCGGCAGGCTCGTCCGACGCCGGCGTCCAGTCGTTGCCGCGCCAGTCGGTCAGGTGCTCCGGGACCTCGTCGGTCAGACCCTCCCACCACACGTCGCCGTCGTCGGTCAGCGCGACGTTGGTGAAGATGACGTCGCGGCCGAGGGCGGCGATCGCCGTCGGGTTGGTCGTCTCGCCGGTGCCGGGCGCGACGCCGAAGAAGCCGGCCTCGGGGTTGATGGCGCGCAGCCGGCCGTCCGGGCCGGGGCGCATCCAGGCGATGTCGTCACCGATGGTCTCGACCTTCCAGCCGGGGATCGTCGGCCGGAGCATCGCGAGGTTCGTCTTCCCGCAGGCCGAGGGGAAGGCGGCGGCGAGGTGGTAGACGCGCTCGTCCGGCCCGGTGATCTTCAGGACGAGCATGTGCTCGGCCATCCAGCCCTCGTCACGCCCGAGGACCGAGGCGATGCGCAGGGCGTAGCACTTCTTGCCGAGCAGCGCGTTGCCGCCGTAGCCCGAGCCGTAGGACCAGATCTCCCGGGTCTCGGGGAAGTGGACGATGTACTTGGTGTCGTTGCACGGCCACGCGACGTCCGGGCGCGCCTCGCCGTCGGCGTCCACGAGCGGGTAGCCGACCGAGTGGACGGCCGGGACCCAGTCGGCGCCGGCGTCGATCTGCTCGAGGGCCGCGGCGCCCATCCGGGTCATGATCCGCATCGAGGCGACGACGTACGGGGAGTCCGTCAGCTCGACGCCGACGCGCGAGATCGGACCACCCACCGGGCCCATCGAGAAGGGGACGACGTACATCGTGCGGCCCTGCATGGACCCGGCGAAGACCCCGCGGAGCTCCTCACGCATGGCGGTTGGCTCGGCCCAGTTGTTCGTGGGTCCGGCGTCGGCCTCCTGCTCCGAGCAGATGAAGGTGCGGGACTCCACACGGGCGACGTCGGACGGCTCGGACCGGGCGAGGTAGCTGCCCGGACGCTTCTCCTCGTTCAGCCGGATGAAGGTGCCGGCCTCGACCAGCTGCTGGGCGATCGCGTCGTACTCCTCCTGGGAGCCGTCGCAGACGTAGATGCGGTCCGGCCGGGCGAGCGCCGCGATCTCCTGGACCCAGGCGAAGAGATCGGCGTCCTTGATCTCGAGCCCGCCGATCTCCACGGTCGTGCCGGCCGCGGCGTCTGTCATCGTCATCCTGTCCTCCGGGGTCTTGTCCGGACGCACTCTCGCGTCCTGTTTCGACTCTGCGCCCATCGTTGGACCTCCTTCAAGCCGGATGCCGTGTAACTTTCGCGAATGTTTCGCTACCGTCAACTCATGGCTGGCGAGACCGTCTCCGACAAGACAACCAGACCCGCGACCGATCCGCTCGTCCTCGGCCGACGCATCCGGCACGCCCGGACGGCGCGCGGGCTGACGCTGCGCCGGCTCGCCGAGGCGGTCGGCTCCACGACGAGCCAGCTGTCCCTGGTGGAGAACGGCCGGCGTGAGCCGCGGCTGTCGTTGCTGACGTCACTGGCCGAGGCACTCGGGACCACCGCCGGCGAGCTGCTCAGCCCCGAGCCGCCGCCCGACCGCAGGGCGGCGCTGGAGATCGCCCTGGAGCAGGCGCAGCGCGGCCCGCTCTTCGCCACCCTCGGCGCCCCGCCGGTCCGGCCCGGCCGCCGGCTGCCGATGGACGCGCTGGAGTCCCTGGTCGCCCTGCACGCCGAGCTCGAGCGCCGGGCACGCGCGACCATCGCCACCCCGGAGGAGGCGCGTCGCCAGAACACCGCGCTACGGCTGAGGATGCAGGAGCGGAACAACTACCTGCCGGAGATCGAGCGGATCGCCGAGGAACGGGTGCGCGCGGTGGGCTACACCGGCGGGGCGCTGACCCACCACCAGGTTGCCCAGATGGCCGAGCACCTCGGCTTCACGATCATCCACGTCGACGACCTGCCGCACTCGACCCGGACGGTGACCGACCTGGCGAACGGCCGCATCTACCTGCCGCCCGCGTCGATCCCGGGCGGGTACGGGCTGCGCTCCCTGGCGCTGCAGGCCATGGCGCACCGCCTCTTCGGCCACGAGCGGCCCGCCAGCTACGGCGACTTCCTGCGCCAGCGCCAGGAGCTGGCCTACTTCACGGCCTGCTGCCTCGTGCCCCGCTTCGCCGCGGTGAGCTTCCTGGAGCAGAAGAAGGCCGCCAAGGACCTGGCGATGGAGGACTTCCGCGACGCCTTCGGCGTCACCCACCACTCGGCCGCGCAACGCTTCACCAACCTGGCCACGGAACACCTCGGCATCCCGGTCCACTTCATCCGGGCCAACGACGACGGCGCCCTGTACCGGGGGTACGCCAACGACGGCGTGCCCCTGCCGGCGGACGCGACCGGCGCCATCGAGGGACAGCCGCTGTGCCGTCGCTGGGCGGCGCGCGCGGCCTTCACCCGCCGCGACCGCACCACCGAGTTCTTCCAGTACACCGACACACCCGCCGGGACCTACTGGTGCAGCACCCAGACCGGCACCGGCCGCGAGTCCGAGTTCTCCATCACCATGGGAGTGCCGTTCGCGCACGCGAAGTGGTTCCGCGGCCGCGAGACACGTCGCCGCGCCGCCTCGACCTGCCCGGAGGAGAGCTGCTGCCGCCGGCCTGACCCCGAGCTCGCGGAGCGCTGGCGGGAGAACTCCTGGCCGACGGCGACCATGCACGCGCACGTGCTCAGCCCGCTGCCCTCGGGAACCTTCCCGGGAGTCGACGACGCCGAGGTGTACGCCTTCCTCGACCGGCACGCCCCAGAGGGCTGATCGGGCACTGCCCCAGCATCCACTGCGCCGACCGCCACCCAGCCACTGCGCCGGCGAGGACCCCTCGACCGGGTGGAGCCGCTCACCCAGGAGCGGAGCCCGGATTCTGCTCGAAGGAGGCCTTGAGCGCGTCAACCGTGATCGTGCGTTCCTTGACGGCGAACCGCCGCAAGATCGGTGTGCCCAGCCGCCACATGCCGTACGACACCAACTTGCCGCGATGACGGACCAGCGTCTCGCCGTCGCCGGCGGGCTGGAGGTGGTAGCTCGGCCAGCCCTCGAACTTGAGCTTTCCCGACTTCGACCTCTCCCACCAGTGGTAGACGATCGTGCGCGGCGCCTCCATCGCGGCGATCTCTCCAGGCATCGGACCCTGGCTCGTCTCGTCGACGAACGTCGTACCGACGGCGGGCTCTCCGGGAGACGTCTGTCGGGTGTGCTTGAGCATGCTTCCGGTGCCCGCCATCCAGTCGTTGTGCCCCTCGATGTCGACGAGCCGCGCGAACACCTGCTCGATCGGTGCCCGGATCGTCCGCTCGAGCTCGAACTCGATGGGCTTCATCCGGCCAGGATCCTCGCCGCGCGGATGCACCACAAGGCTCCCGGCTGCATCGAGACCGATGGTGCAGTCAGACGCGGCCCACTTCTCCTCGAACCGAGCACGACATCCCTCATCGGGAGGGACCTCGGTCTGCCCATCCGCGAAGATGGTGGAAGGTTGCGGTCTTGGGGTAGGAACCGCCGGGCCGCCCGATCTCGAAGAGGTCGAGCATCAAGAACAGCGGGTAGTCGGGGGCTTGCTGGAGACGCCGGACCGTCACCCCTTCGCAGCCGATGGTGGTCTCGCCGTCGCCCCAGACCGCCGTCCAGGTGTGCGGCTGCGATGCGTCGAGGGGGACCTCGACCTCGGCCATGTCGGTGACGAGCCGTGGGTCGCCGTGAGCCTTGAGGCCGCAACGTGCCCTCGTCGTCGTCCCGATGCTTCCGGCGTCGATCTCGAACAGGCAGATCTCACCGGCGTGCTCAGCACTCTCGTGCTCGGTGCCGACGAGCCAGGCGGCGACCATGCATCCCGCGTCTCGAGTGGCACTGACGGTGATGTCGACGCGCCCCGCGGTCGGTGCCCACAGCAGCCGCGTCGGTGTCGGCGTCCGGACGGTGAGTCCGTCCTCGCGGTGGCGATGAGTTCCGCGCGTAGACCCGCGGGCGCCGGAGAAGGTGCCGGTCTGGAGGTTCGACACGCGAAGAGGCGCGTCTTCCTCCCTCCAGTCGGGCTGGTCGGCCTCGATGCGGAGCCGCAGCCCCTCCGGCGTGTTCTCGTAACGCGCGGCCGACCGGTCCGGGGTCGTCCAGTGCGGCAGGTAGTGGTCGACCCACAGACCTGGGCGCGGCGGGCCGGCAAAGTCGTCCTCGACGTCCGGGGCGCGCTCAGGCGGTAGGGGCAGGGCTCCAGATCCGTATGCCACGCTCCTATTGTCGACTGGAATGCCCACCTGGTCACCGATGACGCTGTCGCCGAGATCACCCATCTCGAGGCTGAGGTCGGCGGTTCCGTGGACATCCTCCGTATCGACGAACCGCGCTCAGCTGAGTAGTGCCGAGTCCTGATCGCACAGCCCTGACGCTCCGCTGACATGATCAAGGACATGGACCCCGAAGGCCCGCACGCCCGTCCGGACCCTGCCGCCGGGCCTGCCGAGGGCGACGCCGAGGTGAACCGATCCGCGGCGACAGCGGCGACTTCGACGGCCGAGAACGCAGAGCCCCGCCGTCGCGGGCTGGAGGAGGCCGAGGCGTTGGCCCGGGCACTCGACAAGCCGATGGGTGCGCTGGGGCTGGTCTTCCTCTTCGTCGTGCTCGGGCAGAACGTGGCGAAACCACCGCTGGCCGACTGGTTGGCGGTGGTCGGCTGGGTGCTGTGGGCGGTCTTCGTCGGTGAGCTGGTCCTGCGTGCGTACGTCGCCCAGGACCAGCGGCGCTTCTGGCGTCGCAACTGGTGGCAGGTCGTCTTCCTCGCCGTGCCGTTCCTGCGAGTGGCGCGCGCGGCCAGCCTCCTCCGTTTCGTCCGGTTCGGCGGGGTGCTGTCCAGCGCCGTGCGGGGCACCCGGTCCGCAGGGCGGCTGCTGACCGGGCGGGTGGCCTGGGCCGCCGTCGTCACGGGTGTCGTCGTGCTCGCGTCGAGCCAGCTCCTGCTCATCATGGAGGTCTTCGACTCCTACGCCGACGCCCTGCACGCAGCAGCGCTGGCGACGATGACGGGCGAGCCGTTCGGGGCCGACGACCCGGCGTCACGGCTGATCGAGGTGCTCCTCGCCGCGTACTCGGTGGCCGTCTTCGCCACGCTCGCCGGCGCTCTCGGCGCGTACTTCTTGCAGCGCCCCCAGGAACGGGGCGAGCAGGCCTGAGGTCGCGGCGCCAAGTCGTGGCGCCCGACGCCGTCACCCCACGAACGCCGAGACGCCGGTCAGCGCCCGACCGTGCGCCCGCCCGGGGCAGCAAGATGGACACATGACGGAGATCCGGCCGGCACGGCCAACTGATGCTGAGGACATGGCCGAGGTTCAGAACGCGATCTACCGGGCAGGCCTGCGGGCGAGCCCGGTCGACGTCGCACTGGTTCGCGAGCGTTACCTCGACATGCGTTACAGGGTCGCGTGCACCGTCGCCGAGCAGGAGGGTCGGGTTGTCGGCTTCCAGTCGCTCAAGCGGGCGTGGCCCGGGAACCCGTACGACGTGGCTGAGGGGTGGGGGATCATCGGCACGCACATCCATCCTGCCGCTGGTCGAAGCGGAATAGGTCGCCGCCTCTTCGCCACGTCGCTGGCAGCGGCAAAGGCCGCCGGGCTGAGGCATATCGACGCGAGCATCGGCATCGACAACTCGCCTGCCCTGGCCTACTACTCGGCCATGGGCTTCACGCCGTACCGGGAGGGCAGCGACACCATCCCGCACCGCTTCGACGTCCGATAGCTGGTCGCCGTGGATCTGATGGTCGACGTCGAGGACACCTTCGACAACTTCGGCCCGTTGTGCGACTCGCGAGCGGCCGTCGACATCCCCGGGTGGCAGGCTGGTCCGAACCCCCGGACGACAGAAACGCACGAGGCAGGAGCAACGGCCTTGAAGAGAATGGGTATCGGAAGCGAGCCACAGCCATGACGACGATTGCCGACCACGACGCCTACATTGCCGCGGCGCCCGAGCCCTTCCGGCCCTCGCTGAAACGGTTGCGGGCACTTCTGGCCCACGCCCTGCCAGAAGCGGAGGAGATCGTGGCCTACAACATGCCGGGGTTCAAGATCGACGGCTCGGTCGTGGCGAGCTATGCGGCCGCCTGGAAGGAGATACAGCCCGCACTGCTTGCTGAACGCCATCTCCGAGCATGCCGAAGAAATCGCGGCCGCCGGCCTTAAGGCAACCAAGACTGGCATCACCTTCTCGCCGCGCAAACCGATCCCGGACGATCTGGTCGAACGGCTGGCGCGGGCATCGCGAAAGGAGGCCGGGGCCTGACGGCTCAGCCTGCTCCGCAACCCCGCCAGTTGCATCGGCCGGTCGCTCCTTGTGGTCGGCCGCCTCAGACAACGACACACCCTCGGTTCTGAAGAGCCGGTATGCGCCGACACCTGCCTATACGTCAGGGAGAGTCGAGATCTCTTCGAGTCGACGCGCTCACCTCCACTTTGATGGTCCCTGCGATCTGCAGAGCGGCTTGCGCGGCAGTGAGGTGCGTGGTGTCGATCACCTCGGCCTCGTCGTGCAGCCACGATTGTTTGCGACGCCTGATCAGCTTCGAGGTCCGCTCCGCCCGCCCGCGGACCGAATGCGATCGACGATCGGGACGCATATCTAGGGTGTGGTGGATTCTCCGTGGCGTCAGGGCAACGCGTGCTGGATGCTGCCGGCATGGATCTTCCCTTGCAGATGCCAGGCGAGGCGCCACGTCATGGCGACGTTCAGCTTCGGGCCTTCGCCGAGGACGACGCGCCTATGCTGGTCGACCTGTCCGGCGACCCGTACCTCTCAATGATCGGCACCTTGCCCAGAAACACCGACCGTGACGGAGCGCTGGGCTACATCGAACGCCAGCACAACCGGCTCACCACCGGGGCCGGCTACTCCTTCTGCGTCGCCTTGGCCGCGTCCGACGAAGCCGTCGGTGGAGCAGCGCTCTCGCTTGCGTCCATTGATCAGGGCCGCGCCACGGCGGGCTACTGCATAGCGCCGAGGCACCGCCGCCGCAGGCTGGCCAGTCAAGCGCTGCAAGCTCTCACGGCGTTCGCGTGGACGCTACCGGAGGTACAGCGCATCGAGTTGCACATCGAGCCTTGGAACGTGGCGTCCGAAAGGGTCGCCCAGGTCGCCGGATACCACCGCGAGGGTCTCTTGCGACAACATCAGGTGATCGACGGCACCCCCGTCGACATGCTCCTCTATTCCGCCATTCGACCGAGCGTTCAAGACGGTGGGCCTGGCCTCGGCAGAGTTGCCGGTTGAGAGCCTCACGCTCCCGATAGCCGATCCGCTTCCGTGGGCGCCGGCCCGGGGCGAGGCCCCCAGGACCCAGGACGTTCCGGGCACTATGACCACGACTCGTATTGACGTCTTCGACGTGGGCGCCGACGACCCGTGCGAACTGCCGTTGGTGATTCGCTGAGGCGAAACTGGCACGGTCGCGATGGCGCGATCAGTAGCGACCGATCGTCTTGTGAGAGCTGAACGCCATCACGAGGGCAACGACCCACAGGATCACCGTCCAGCCGCCCAACAGGTTGATCCAGAAGATCGTCCAGTGGTTCGACTTGCCGCGCAGGGCCGCAACCGCCCACGGCAGCATGTAGCCGGCGGTGAGGAGCGCTACGACGACGGCTACAAACGCGCTAACCGGGCGATCGCGCTGATCGGTCAGGTAACGGTTCATGTCTCCAGCGTACGGGCTGGGGACTTTGCGCTCCCACTGGGCGACCCTCGTCCGGTAGATCTCGCGGCATGAGCGTGCGGTGGGCGTGAGCGGTTAGCGACTGACGGAGTCCAGCACCATGGCGAGCTCCGCCGGTCGGCTGATCATCGGCCAGTGCCATGTCGGAAGCTCGACGTAGGTCCAGTCGCCGTCGACCATGTGCGCGAACACTGGTGCGTGCGGTGCCATCTGCTGCAGCTGCTCAAGGCTGAAGCTGCACAGCACGCCCGTCCGTGGCAGCCGCTCCCAGGCGCCGGTGAGCGCGACCGGCTGGGTGGCGGTGAGCCAGGGCTGCGGCTGCGAGCCTTCGACCAGCGCGGCGACGGCGGTGTCATCTACTCCGGCCACATCGGCGGCGAGTACGGACCAGGGCGGCGGCGCGAGCTTCCAGCCCTGGCCCTGTGTCATGACCAGTTCGTCGTTGGCCGCGCGCGCTTCGGGTCCCTCGAAGTCGGCCTGTGCCATGCCGTCCGGCAGGGGCCCCGAGTCGATGTAGACCAGGCGCGCCACCCGCTCAGGCACGCGGTCCGCCGCGCCAGTCGTCACGAGGGCGCCGTAGCTGTGGCCGACGAGTACGACGTCGTGCAGGTTCTGCTGCTCGAGCAAGTGCACGACGTCGTCGATGTGGGTCGTCAGATCGGTCTCGGGGGAGGCGAGATGGGCGCGCTCGCCCATGCCTGAGAGGTCAACGGCGTGCACGACGTGGCCGCGCTCACTCAGCGCGTCTGCGACAGGGCGCCAGACCGAGGCGCCGAGCCAGAAGCCGGGGACGAGAACGTAGTTGGTGGTGTTGTTGGTCATGGAGACAACGCTAGGCTGGCTTGCGGGCAGAATCCGCCCGGTATGCAGAATCTGCATCACAGTTGCTTCCCGCCAACGCCGAGGAGGGCCGTGACCCGCCCGACCGCTCGCGTGCTAGCCATGCTGGAGCTGCTCCAGGCGGGCGGGCAGCGCACGGTCGGCGATCTCGCTGATCGGCTGGGGGTCGACGAGCGCACGGTCCGGCGCTATGCCGAGCACCTCGCCGACCTCGGCATTCCCGTCCAGGCGCAGCGGGGCAGGTACGGCGGCTACCGGCTCTCACCGGGCTACAAGCTGCCGCCGCTGATGCTCACTGACGACGAGGCCGTTGCTGTCGTCCTGGGCCTCAGGGCCGCGGAACGCGAGGGGCTTGCCACCACCGCCCATGCGGCGACGGCGAGCGCGCTGGCCAAGGTGTCGCGTGTACTGCCGCAGGTCCTGGGCCAGCGGCTCGACAGCCTGCTGTCGAGTGCACAGTTCACGAGCCCGGCGCGTGTGACCGCTCCCGTCGGCGCCGACACGCTGCTCCGTCTCGCATCAGCTGCGCAGGCGCGGCGCACCGTCGTGGTCGCGTACACCGCGTGGGACGGGCGGGAGTCGCGGCGTGAGCTCGATGTCTACGGCTTGGTCTTCCACTCCGGCCGGTGGTACGTCACCGGACACGACCACGGCCGTGATGAGGTGCGCACCTTCCGTCTGGACCGCATCGCCTCGGTCGAGCAGGGCGACGGCTCCTACGTCGTGCCTGCTGACTTCGACCCCAGGACGCAGGTCGTGTCGGGCATCGCGAAGGTCATGTGGTCGCACGAGGTCTCCGTCGTGCTGCGCACCACCCTTACGGATGCGGCCGAGCGACTGCCCCCGAGCGTAGGACGCCTGAGCGAGCACGTCGACGGTGTGCTCCTCGAGACGCGCGCCGAGCACCTCGACGGCATGGCCTGCATGCTCGCCGGGCTCGGCTGGGACTTCGAGGTGATCACACCGGACGCCCTGCGCGACGAGGTCCTTGCTCTGTCCGACCGCCTCCGAGTCAGCGCGGCGCGCGGCGCCGGCACCACAGCTATTCCACAGAATCCTTGAGTCGCACCACCCGTCCGCAGCAGGCCATCGTGCGCCGCAAGGAGGCTCCGGCCCTCGACCCCGCGGGCAGGGAGGCGACCTGGACCGCGGCGGTCCTGACACGCTTCCCACCCAGGCAGCCCCCAGCTTGTGAGTGCGAGGACCCATCCGAATCTCGGCAGATCCAGAAGTCCCGCAGGAGGACCGTCTTGTAAGCCTCGCGGGCGGAGCTGACGATCCCCGCGCGTCGACGGTCCGATCACCAGTAGCGGATCCCCTAACGGCCACCTTCGGGGCGGCGGCGGCCACCGCGCCGGGCTCCCCCCGCTCGCCATAACAGTCGCTCGTGGCGGAATGACGCGGCTCACAAGAGTGGCCGATCCATGGACCCGAGTCAGACCTTCGGCATCGCTGCTCGGCAGTCAGTCAGTTCTTGTTGTGCCCCAACGATCGCGCATGGAGCACGTCCTTCCAGTACGACTCGCGCTGCAGGACATGGTGGTCGTCGGTACGCATCGACCAGTACTCGAGGAGCGCAAACCGCATGTTGGTCCGGTAGTACTCATCGCCCTTCTCCTCGAGGAGTGCCTTGAGCCCGACGTTGCCGCCGTGCAGCGTGGCCGCGTATGTGTCCCAGCGTTGCCAGATTCCGGTGTCGCCATACGCGGAGCCGACGTACCGCTGCCCGGTCTCTTTGTCGTGGATGACGTAGACGCCCTTCATGCTCTCCAACGCGATCCGCCAGTCAGCGCGAGCCGCGCTGACGACAGCCTGAAGATCGGCGAGGCTGTGATTGATCCGATCGTGCCCCGGGAACGGGTCACCGGCGAACGGCTCCTCGAGGATCGAGGAGACTGTCATCGCGGGCAGGACCGATTCCATCCTCTGGCGAATGTTCCGACCGGACCTCCTATGGCGCACCCAAAGGCGGCGGATGAACGGGCCCATCAGGTCCTCACGTAGCGACACGGTGTACGAATGTGCCTGCTGTTCAGGCCTGCGCTCCAGGACCTCCCAGATCCCGCCGAAGAGCCAGAGCGTCGCGTCGTGTTTGTCCTGAGCCATCGAGAAGATGAACTCGCGATTGAAGTCGTTGTTCGCACTTCGCCACGAGTTCCACCCCTGCCACTCCTCGTGGTTGTTCGCTAGCACGTCAATCGGATACTTGCTCTGGTTCCAGACGGCGAAGTGGACCTTGTACTGCTTCGGATCGAAGCCCACGGGCAGCAAACTGGTCAGCGGGATAGCGTCCATGACGGGACCTTAGCCGGGCGCACATGGCGATCATCGCCGCTGGCTCGCGGCTGTATTCGCCACTGGCCAGCGTCACTCTGGGCGGACGGCAACAGGCTCTCCTATCGCCCGCATGCGAACGTTCCGTTCGTGGGTCGCTATCCGGACCATGATGGATCCGCTCGGTCGCCGCCAATCAGGGCAGCGAGACGAGGCGCTGCACCGCGTCCGCCAGTGCCGACACCGAACGCCGACCATCCAGCTCGACCGTCGCACGTCGCCGCAGCAACGGCTCGACCGTCTGGAGGTAGTTCGCCACCTCCACCGTTTCCTCTTCCGACTTGCCATAGCGGTTGTTCGTCCGGGTCTTCAGGCGCTGCAGCAGCACCTCGAGCGGCGCGCTGAGCAGGACCACATGTTCGAAGCGGTCATAGAACCGGCCTTGGTTCTCCACGGTGCCGGACACGACGACATCGCGATGATCGGCCAGAAGCTTCGCCATCCGCGGTTCATCCCAGGTGCCGTTCGGGAGCGTCCATCCGTCGTAGTCGGTGTCGACCACGGCGTGGCCGCGCCGCTGTAGCTCATCGAGGACGGTCGACTTCCCGGTACCTGACATGCCGGTCACAAGAACTCGCGTCACGACCGCGACTGTAGTCCGACGCCCTGGCAACTACGCCGGTCGCCGCCCAGTCAGCCGATCACCGACCCGACCCGCTTGCGGTGATCGGGTTCCGTGGGACGCACTACCGTGACGAGGCGCCGGGCGTTCCTCCGTCCGCCGGACGTGCCGGCTCGACGCACGGTCATCCCCGGGTCACTGCCGCCCGCGAGCGCCCCCCTCGCTTGTGCATGCTCATCGTCGGGAACGCCGCACGGCGGCGACATCTGACTTGCTCAAGCGTCGGCTGGTGGCGTGAGCCGCCGGGAGTGCGGTGTCGGGTTCAGGGCGGGTCCAGTTCGGTTGACCCCGCCAAAATGCTCCGGCGATCGTGGCGGCTGTCGCGAAGGCGACCACCGCCGTGGCCACGATGAACGCCCGGTCGTCGCTGAGCGAGACCTCAAGGTACTGGCCCGATAGGAACATCTGCATCACCACCTGGAATGCCAGGTGGAAGCCGACGGCGGACCAGATCGAGCCGGAGATCAGGCGGATGCAACCCGCGACGACCGCCATCCCGAAGAACATCACGAGTCGTTCAAGAAGAACGCCCCACCCGTGTGTGACCACCCACAAGGTGGTGCCGAAAGCGGCGAAGATCAGTGCTTGCGCCAGGATGGCAAGCCACGGGGCCATGGCGGTGGTGAGGTTGCGGTAGATGTACCCGCGAAAGACCAGTTCCTCTGGGAAGGCTTCGTAGACGAAAACTAGGACGATCAACAGCAGCACGACGCCGATGGTCTCGGCGACCGTCGCGTTGATCTCGATCTGCAGCCACCCCGCTCCCAGCGCCACTCCGAGCCCGACGGCGGCCGGCAGCAGCCACGTCAATGCGCCGTAAAGCAGGTCCCGCACCGCCACGAGACCTCGGGTCAGCCCCAGCGTCGCGACGGGGCGGCGATCGAGCAGTTTGCGTGCAACTACGACCAGCAAGCCAGCCAGCACGAAAGCCGAGAGAGCATTCGCGAGGTGCCTCGCCAGCGACATCTCCTCGTCCCACAGCACCGTGCCCAGCGACGCGATCGCGAGCCAGATGACCAACGCACCGGCGCCGACGATGACCAGCCGCAGGATCAAAGGCATACGCGGTCGGGACGACCAGGGGTGAGCGCTCCTCGGATGGGTCATACGAGGACGCTATTCCACCTGCGGTCGGTGACCGTGCTGCCGTGAGGGACGGCCCGCGCGACAGATCAGCGTGCCACTCAGGGAACCGTAGCTGGTCATGAGGTAGTCGACGGTGGACGTCAGGCCGGGCCGGCTCCGTGTCCGTCGTCGCGCTCGAGCTACTCCGCGGGAGCCTCCTGCAGGGCGCGTACCTCGATGCGGGACTGCACTGCGAGCGACGCCCTGGTCGCCCACTCGAGGGCCGTGGCCTCATCTGCCGCTTCAATCACCCAGAAGCCGCCGACGTACGCCGACGCCTCTACGAACGGCTCATCGAGTACCCGCGTCTGGCCCGACGTGGTGTCGACGGTCTTCGCCGTCGAGGGCGGGGTGAGGCCGCCGGCGAACAGGAGCGCCCCGGAGTCGGTCAGGGCAGTGTTGAACTCGTCGACCGCGGTCATCACGGCCTCCAGCTCGGCGGGGTCGGACTCCCGCATCGAGGCCATCGTCGGCTCGGTCGCCGAGTCGTGGGGCATGGTCAGGAAGTACTGGGTCATGAGTTGATCCTCTCGTCGGGGGGAGACGATGACGTCGCCCTTACCAAGGACGTCGAACGGGCGCCCCGTCGATCGACATCGACCGACGATCGCATGAGTGTGTGGTCACGGCCCGGTAGTTTCGAAGGCTGTCGACCTCAATCACCCATGTCTGCACCGGAGCAGAAGGCCCCATCTCGATGAAGAAGAAGTCGGCGAACCGAGACGCCGGCCAGTGCCGGCAAGACCGGCTTGAGGTGTGCCGCACGCGGACAATGCCCACGGTGCCGGCACTTGACCCTCCGCGTCTGCCGCTGGCACTGGATCGGCTTTGCCGACCATAGTGTGATGGACACACGAGAGGTCACCTTCAGCGTGGACGGTTGGCCGCCTGTCAAAGACGAGGCGAAGTCGCTCCTAGATCCCGGCCATACGCATTTTGAACGTGTCATTGATCAACTCGAAGCCGCACGCCGAGCGATTGGAGATCGCCAAGCGGTGCCCTTCGGGTCTCGGCCCATCGGCCTTGATCTGACGGTGATCTCGCCTGCAGAGCCGCCAGCGGACGCCACCAACTTCCTCGGCGGAGTGGGAGACCTGCTAGAGGCCAAGGGTCGACGCAAACTGCTGGATCACCTCGGCGAACTGGAGGCCGTCGGTCTCTACGAGAACGACCGTCACATTCATGAAGTCCACTACAGACGGCAGCAAGCCTCAGAGCTGCGGTACGTCGTCCGGCTTTGGGAACTGGCCTTGCCCCCTTACTGACGTTGAGACGTCTCCCCCTAGAGACGACGCCCATGCCGCGATCCGAGCGTTGGCGGAGCCATATCTTCCCGCCGTCCCGATAGCCGAACCTCCGTCGGGAATCCGCTCTCCGCGGCTGCCTCCGAGGAAGACTTGCTTGATGGCGTCCCGCGACGAGTCGGTTGCGGGACGCCGTCGAGGTGGGCGTTCAGCCTCGTGCCGAAGCATCCGCAAGCTCGGCCTTGGCTGCCAGCCGTTGGCGTTGGATGGCGCGGTAGACGGTGGAGCGGCCGACACCGAACAGTTCGCCGACCTCGAGAGTGCTGTACTCGCCGCTGTGCACCAGCGACACCAGATGCGCTTCCTGCTTACGGCTGATTGGGCTGCTTCCCCTTCAACCGACCTGGCCTTTGCGACCTTCATGCCCTCAACCGTGCGCAAGCGGATCAGGTCGGACTCGAACTCCGCGACCATGGCGAGCACGTTGAACAGAAGACGACCAACTGCGTCGGTCGGGTCGTAGACGGACCCGCCGAGCGAGAGGCTGATCTGTCGGGCGGTCAACTCGTCCGCGATCGCCCGCGCATCGGGCAGGGACCGGCCAGGCGGTCGAGCTTGGTGACCACCAGGGTGTCCCCAGCCCGGCACGCGGCCAGGGCCTCGCGCAGGCCTTGGCGTTCTCGGGTGGTGCCGGTCAGGCCGTGATCGACGTACATGCGTTCGGTCTCGACGCCGAGGCTGAGCAGGGCATCGCGTTGCGATGTGAGGTCTTGCTGATCGGTGGAGCATCGGGCGTACCCGACAAGTAGTGCGCGCATGGCGCACCTCCCCAAGGGATTGGCCCGGCCGCGCCACCGGAATGTGGTCGACTCGGGCGCGGGCGGAGCCCGACCTCACCAGCGACTGCCTTTCCGTCCCGGTAGGCAAGTACCTGTCCCTCGTCGAGTGCTTCCAGAGACGGCCTTTTCGTCATACGATTTTGGTCATGGTGAGCGAGGAGGAGATCCGTCAGTGGGCTCACGAGGCTGAGGACGGGTACGACGTTGAGGAGATGAAGCGCCGCGGCCGTGGCCGTCCTGGGCGCGGTGCTGAGCCGATGCAGGTCGTCGCAGTGCGTCTAACTGCCGAGGAACTCGCCGCGGTCGACGCCATCGCCGAGCGCGAGCACATTTCGCGGTCCGAAGCTATTCGAAGGGCGTTGGCCGGCTTCGCAGCGTGAAGGTCCATGACAGCGCTCTCAAGCACGGAGTGCTTGCAGACGACGCAGTCCAAGCGGCCGACTGGCCAATCTGGGTGGAGCCACTCGATGAGGAGGACTGGCCTCACCGCGAACTGAGGCTCGGCTTCGACACCCACGCTCGCCTGCTTGAGACAGTTGTCCTCATCTTCGAGAGCGGCGAAGAACTGGTCATTCACGCCATGCCAGCCCGCAAGCAGTACTGGGATCTCCTGCCCTGAAAAGAGGCCCACCTCACCACGAGCGGATGGCTCGCCGGGACGGAGCACACCATGAGGGTCGACGATCAGTGTCCCGAAGTAACGCCTGGGCTTTCGGCTTCTCTTCTTTACAGGTTGAGGTGTCGATCGAACTGGAGGTAGACGCGGACGTGGTCGTGCGTGGTGACGCCGGTGCACACGCGACGCCTGTCTAGCAGGCTGCGTGCGCGGCAGACCTCTTCTGGGATGTCGAGGGTGGCAGCAAGTTCTTCGGGCGTCTGGTGCTCTGGCCCATGCAGTGTGAGCTCGCGCCAGCATCCACCGGATCCGCATTGGCGTTCATCACTCGCGATGGTGACGCCAGCTGGCAGGTCCGGGGCGTCACTCGACGGTGGGATCGCCCATCCGTCATCGATCTCGATCATCACCACGGGGCGGAGGAGTGCTACGCCGGCAACGGTCACGAGCAGGGCCAGCAGGACGAGGAGACGCTTCAGAGACACTCTTGGGGCGGGCTGGTTCACAAGCCCAGGATTGCAGGGATCGGTGCGTGGAGGAGGGTGCCCGACGGGACACTGTTTAGGCCAGGATCTGCAGGGCGGTCGGTTTACGGGACGGTCGACGTAGGGAGTTCAGTCCTATGGGAGCGACTGGCCAACGCTCGGCGCGGACGGCGTCCTCCCTCAGCGCAGACTACGGTCCACTCCCGCCGTAACGATTGCGACTCACTCGGCAATCTGCCTGTCCCGCAGTGACCCGGCTCGATAGCGTGGGCTAGTCACCGGGGGACTGCGACCGTCGCTGGAGATGAGTTGGATGCAAACGCCCACAGAGCCCAGTCGGGTGATCGACCACGGTCCTCGACCACCCAGAGCAAAATCAATCTGGCCAGCAATTGCGACTGCTCTTGTTGCAGCCGTTCTTACGCACGTACTCCTCGCCCCGGCCTCGGGAATCGACACTGATCCGCCCGAGTGCTATTCGTACTTCGGCTACGTGGTTCCCTGTAACAATGGATGGTGGATCGTGGTTGCCGTCGTTACGGGAGTCGCGGCTGGCGCTGTCGTGTACGCGATACTTCGACGTCGTAGGTGAGTCCCCGCCCGAGGCCGTCGACAATCCGCACAGTGCGACGGCGCGACGCCACGCTCGGCCCCGAGCCGATAGCCGCATCCCGCAGACCGATCCTTGATGGCGCGCACGCTGTCCGCGGCACGACACAGCGGATCAGCTCACGCGAAGGCTTCCGGGATGCTCAACTCGTTGCCACATGCGGGACAGGTCGACGAGCCGAAGTAGAAGCGAAGGCTCTCGGCCACTGCCGCGCGTCCGTGGGTGTCGGCGAGGCCCCACAGCCTGGCCTCCGCGGTTCCGTGCGTTGGCTCCATGCCCACGACGTCTCGCTTGCCATCGCCTGCGTTCCAGGTCGCAACTTTGGGCGGGCTCTCATCCAACTGAAGAAGCAACTCGGCCCCACACGGATCACAGATGAGCGGCGCCTCGCCATCCGCGAGGTAGCTGAGCGTCCGTTGCCATACACCCAGGTCCTCGAAAGCGGCCAGAGTCTCAAGTGCATAGGTGAACTCGGGGTCGCCTTCTGCCAGCGGCAGAGCGGACTCCGCAATGTCACGCAGTCGAGAAATCGCGGTGGCGAACGTAGCTCGAACTTCTGTCGGGCTTACGGGCCCGTAGATGGAAGCAAGGATCGAGCCAGCCAACTGAAGTCCCGGCATGTAACCGCGCATCGGAAGCCGCGAGCAGATGTCAGCCAGAAGCGGAATCGCCTCGTAGCTCGCGCTGTACACCGTTCCTTGATGGCACAGGTGACTCCATGCGGCGTCCCAAGCCGGTCCTAATTCGACGCCGGATTCCTCCGCCGCAACGAGCATCGCGGGAACCTTCTCGGCCGAGCCGTACGCGTCGCGAAGGTCCGCCCAATTGGTCATACGCCGATCGAACCACGACCAGGCCGGTCGTCGGCATGTCCGGACGTCCCGATAGGCCAACCTCCTGCGGGAAACTGCCAGGTCGGGAGTTGCACGCGGCATCGGGCGTCCCGCAAGACCCATCCGGGAACGTTCCCGGTGATTGAGCGCTGACCGAGGACGTCCTTGCGGCCGTGCCCTAGTGGCTCTAGCGGCTCGCACGACGTCCCTCCGCGCATCAGCCCGGCCGTGCCCCGGTGACCGACCGAACGGCCTCAGTCCAGCAGGTCGTGCCGGACGATCGTGGCCTCACGGTCCGGTCCGACGCCGATGGAGGAGATCCTTGTCCCGCTCATCTCCTCCAGCGCGAGGACGTACCGCTGCGCGTTGACCGGCAGGTCCTCGAAGGTCCGGGCACCGGAGATGTCCTCGGACCAGCCGTCGAGCTCGGCGTAGACAGGGCGGGCGTGGTGGAAGGCGGACTGGTCGATCGGCATCTCGTCGTGCCGGACGCCGTCGACGTCGTACGCGACGCAGACCGGCACCTTCTCCAGGCCGGTGAGGACGTCGAGCTTGGTCAGGACGAGGTCCGTCAGGCCGTTGATCCGGGTGGCGTAGCGGGCGACGACGGCGTCGTACCACCCGGTCCGGCGCGGCCGGCCCGTCGTGGTGCCGTACTCGCCGCCGACCTGGCGCAGGCGCTCGCCCATGTCGTCGTCCAGCTCGGTGGGGAACGGCCCCTCGCCCACCCGCGTCGTGTAGGCCTTGATGACCCCCACGACCCGGTCGATGCGGGTCGGGCCGACGCCCGAGCCGGTGCACGCCCCGGCGGCGGTGGCCGACGAGGAGGTCACGAACGGGTAGGTGCCGTGGTCGACGTCGAGCATGGTCGCCTGGCCGGCCTCGAAGACGACGGTCCGGCCGTCGTCGAGCGCCTGGTTCAGCACCAGTGCGGAGTCGGCGACCATCGGGCGCACGCGCTCCGCGTAGGACAGCAGCTCGTCGGTGATCTCGTCGACGTCGACGGCCCGGCGGTTGAAGACCTTCACCAGCATCTGGTTCTTCTGCGCCAGCGCCCCCTCGACCTTCTGGCGCAGGATCGAGGAGTCGAAGAGGTCCTGGACGCGGATGCCGACGCGGTTCATCTTGTCCGCGTAGGTCGGCCCGATGCCGCGCCCGGTGGTGCCGATCTGACGCTTGCCGAGGAACCGCTCCGTGACCTTGTCCAGCGTGCGGTTGTACGGCGGGATGATGTGCGCGCTCGCCGAGACGAGGAGCCGGGAGGTGTCCACCCCGCGCGCGTTCAGCCCGTCGATCTCCTCGAAGAGGACCTCCAGGTCGACGACGACGCCGTTGCCGATCACCGGGGTGCAGCCCGGGGAGAGGATGCCCGACGGCAGGAGGTGGAGCGCGTACTTCTCGTCCCCGACCACCACGGTGTGCCCGGCGTTGTTGCCGCCGTTGAACTTCACCACGTAGTCGACGCGCGAACCGAGCTGGTCGGTCGCCTTGCCCTTGCCCTCGTCGCCCCACTGCGCACCGACGACCACCACGGCTGGCATCTGACGTCCTCTCGCTGCCCTGCGGGCGCCGGTCGGCGCCCACCCGAGGTTACCGTGCGTCCCTGTACGGCGCCCGGGGCGTCCACCCCCGGCCCGGCCGCCCCGGCGTGCGCTCGGACCACGAGCGCACTACCGTCGACCGGGACCACCGCAAGCGCGCGTCCGAGGGCGCGCTGTCTCCTGGGGGACGCACCGCATGATCGAGATCTCGGCCTCCGCGACATCGGCGAGCGTGACAATCGCAGGAGATCTCGACCTCGCCGAGCGGGACCGGTTCCCGGAGATCACGGCCAAGGTGAGCGGCCTGCGACGCCAGCTCCTCGTGGTCGACATGTGCGAGGTCGCCTTCATGGACTCCACGGGCGCGGCGTTCCTCATGGCACTGGCGGACGCCGCCACCCGGCGCGGTGGTGCGACGGTCCTGCGCGGCACGAGCGACCGCGAGCTGTTCGTCCTGGAGATCTGCGGCGCCCTGGACATGTTCCGGATCGACCGCCAGCACCGCTGCTCCCACGTCGACTCCGACAGTCTGCGCGCCTGAGCCACCGCGAGGCCGCCCACGGGCTGCCCGCATCGCGGCGACCGGGCGGCCGGCGTCCCGGGGATGTCGGCGTCCCGTCCGCTCAGGTGGTCCCGTCCGCCGAGGTGCTCACCGGGACCGGCCCCATGGACTCCTCGCGCAGCCGTGCCCAGACCACCTTGCCGCCGGCGGTGGGACGCCAACCCCAGTCCGCGAGCCGGTCGACGATGTGCATCCCGAAGCCGCCCACCCGAGCGGCGTGGTGCTCCCGGGTGATCGGCGGCGCCGGGTTGCCGTCCTCGACCTCGATGCGCAGCCCGTCGCCGGTCGCCTGCAGGCGCAGGCCGATGCGGCCCCAGCCGTGCATGACGGCGTTGGCCATGAGCTCGGACACCACCAGCTCGGCGGCGGCGACGTTGTCGATGCCCCAGGCCGAGCAGGCGCGGCGGACCGCGTGCCGGGCTCGGCCGATCGACGCGGCGTCCGCGGGCAGCTGCCACCGTCGGCGTCGGGGGCTCGCGGCGTCGTCCTCGGTCGTGGGTCCGCCCGGCACCCTGATGACCACGACGGCGACGTCGTCCTCGGGTGCATCGGCGAGCTGAAGCAGCTCCTCCCCCACGCCGGCGGCGTCGGGGGCCAGCACGCTCGTGCACAGCTCGACGAGCGCGTCGAGGCCCTCCCGCATGCCGCGGTCGCGGCGCTCGACGAGACCGTCGGTGTAGAGCACGAGGACGTCGCCGGGCAGCACCTCCACCCGGGAGGTCGTCCGGTCGCCGGTGCCGAAGCCGATCAGCGGCCCGCCCGCCTCGTCCAGAGTCGTGGCCACGCCGTCGCGCACGAGGATCGCGGGCAGGTGCCCGGCCCGGGAGTACGCCAGGTCCCAGCCGTCGTCGTCCCGGCGGCTCAGCGTGGCGTACACCAGGGACGCCGTGCGGGGGATCCGCATCCCGGTCACCAGGGTGTCGACGCGGCCGAGCACCGTGGCGGGGTCGACGAGCTCCTGGGCATAGGCGCGCACCACCGAGCGGAGCTGCCCCATCGCGGCGGCGGCCTCGACGTCGTGCCCGACGACGTCACCGATGACGACGGCGACCGTCTCGTCGTCGAGGTTCACCACGTCGTACCAGTCCCCGCCGACCTGGGCGTGCTCGATGTTGGGGGAGTAGTAGGTCCACACGTCCATGCCGCGCACGTCCGCCTGCTCGGGCAGCATCGCGCGCTGGAGCGTCTCGGCCAGGAGGTGCTCGCGGGCGTAGAGCTGGGCGTTGTCCATCGCCATGCCGACCCGTCGGGCGACGAGCTCGAGCACGGTGCCGACCTCGTCCGGCAGCACCTCGACGGCACCGGCGACTGGCTCGTCGGTGAGGGCGTCGGAGATCGTGGCCTCGGCGGGACCGCCGTGGGGCAGCGCGACGAGCAGCCCGAGGGTCCGCTGCCTGCCGAGGACCGGCAGCACGAGGATCCCGCCGTCACCACCCGGGTGCGCGTCCAGCTGGGGACGCAGGAGCCCGACGAGGTCGGCCGTGATCGTGCCCGGGGCGGGCGGGGCGTCCCTCTCGATCCGCACGGTGCGCATCTCGTTGCTCTCGAGCAGGTCGAGGACGGGGTCGGCGTCCGCGTCCACGTGTGCCGGCCGGGGGCTGATGAACGGGGGCCGCTGGGCGATCCCCTCGACCTGCTGGAGGCCCCGCTCGAGAACGAAGAAGCCGCTCCAGGCCACCACCTGGCGGGTGATCATCTCGGCGATCGCGCGGAGCACGTCGGCGGCGTCGGCCTCCTGGAGAAGGTCCGACACGCGGGCGACGATGCTCAGGCCGAGGCGGGCGCGTCGCTCGATCTCGAGCCGCACCCGCTCCAGCTGGGCGCTCTCCACCTGCTCGGAGACATCGCGGACGACGGCGACCCACACGCGTTCCCGCAGGTCGTCCCCGCTGAGCGGCACCAGCTCGATAGCCGCCCAGTACGGTCTGCCGTCGCGGGTCATCCGGGTGGTGAGCGTGGCCGGCTCGCCGGTGGCGAGGGCGTTCGAGAGCACCTCGCGGCTGTCGGAGCCGATCCCGGACTCGCGCAGCAGGTCCGGCCCGCCGTGCAGCAGCCGGGCGCGGGAGATGCCGGTCATCTCCACGGCCGCGTCGTTGACCGCCACCACCTTCCAGCTGCCGTCGGGGCGTGCTCCGACGACGACGACGGCGTCGGGCAGCTGGCGCAGCACCGAGACCGCCCAGTGCTCGCTCGCACGCGCCGCGTGGGACCCGCTCCCCTCGGGCGCTGTCGGGCCGAATGCGGCGGTGGTACCAGCGGCGCCAAGGGCAGGGGTATTCCCCATCGAGCTCTCCGATCGTCTACGGTTCCTACGATGCCTTGAGTTCGGGCCCGGCGCACGCGGTTGCCACGCCGCGGCCGGCAAATGGAGGTGCGGTGCACGACGTGACGCAGGACCCGGCAGAGCCGGCAGCTACCCCGATTCATGAGGGCGAGGTCTCGCACGACGGCGCACCCGCCGCCGGTACGCCGTCGCCGGACGGGGTGTCGGCGCCCCGGACGGCGTCGCCGGACGGGATGACGGCGCCCCGGACGCCGTCGCCGCAGAGCGCCCCGACGCCCGACGACGACGCGGACGACGCAGGTCCCGCAGCGCCCGAAGGTGGCTCGGTCCACGTGATGGCTGCCGGGCCGCGCACCCGGCTGGTGCTCTCCGGGGACATCGACGCCGCACTGTCGACCGAGCTCGCCGACGCCGTCGAGGAGGCGACGAGTGCCGGGCTGCCGGTCCAGATCGACGCCCGCCACATCACCTTCATGGACTCCTCGGGCGTCGCGATGCTGGCGCGCCTGGCGCACCGCACTCCCGGCCGGGTCACGATGATCCAGCCGCCCGACGTCGTGCGCTTCCTGCTCGAGGTCACGCGTATCGGCGAGGTGATCGCCGTCCTCGACACCGACCCCGGGTTCGGCGACGACGACGACCTGCCGGACGGCGCCGCCTGACCCGAGGCGTCGTGCCACCAGGCGCCGCGCGGGCTCTGCCGAGACCGGAGGCCCGGCACCCCCCGCTGGGGTGCCGGGCCTCCGGCGGTGCTGAGCTCGGTCAGGCCATCTTGGTGCCGGCAGACCGCAGCCGCTGGCAGGCCTCGGCGATGCGCTCGGCCATACCGGCCTCGGCGGCCTTGCCCCAGGCGCGCGGGTCGTAGGCCTTCTTGTTGCCGACCTCGCCGTCGATCTTGAGGACGCCGTCGTAGTTCTTGAACATGTGCTCCACCACGGGGCGGGTGAAGGCGTACTGGGTGTCGGTGTCGACGTTCATCTTGATGACGCCGTTGTCGACGGCGGTCGCGATCTCCTCGGCGGTGGAGCCGGAGCCGCCGTGGAAGACGAGGTCGAACGGCTTGTCCTTGCCGACCTCCTTGCCGACGGCCTCCTGGATCTGGCCGAGGAGCTCGGGGCGCAGCCGCACGGCACCGGGCTTGTACACGCCGTGGACGTTGCCGAAGGTCAGGGCCGTGAGGTACCGGCCCTTCTCGCCGGTGCCGAGCGCGCGCACCGTGGCCAGGCCGTCCTCGACGGTGGTGTAGAGCTTCTCGTTGATCTCGGCCTCGTGGCCGTCCTCCTCGCCGCCGACGACGCCGATCTCGATCTCGAGCATCGTGCGGGCCTTCTGGGAGAGCGCGAGGAGCTCCTCGGCGATGACGAGGTTCTCCTCCAGCGGCACGGTGGAGCCGTCGAACATGTGCGACTGGAAGGTGGGCAGCTTGCTGGCGGCGACCTCCTCGGCCTCGAGCGCGAGCAGCGGCTTCACCCAGGAGTCGAGGTTCTCCTTGGTGCAGTGGTCGGTGTGCAGGGCCACGGTGACGCCGTAGTTCTTCGCGACCTCGGTGGCGTAGCGGGCAAGGGCGACGGTGCCGGTGACGCGGTCCTTGATGGTCGAGCCGGAGGCGTACTCACCGCCGCCGACCGACACCTGCAGGATGCCGTCACTCTCGGCCTCGGCGAAGCCGCGCAGCGCGGCGGTCACGGTCTGCGACGAGGTCACGTTGATGGCCGGGTAGGCGAAGCTGCCTGCCTTGGCCCGGTCGATCATCTCGGCGTAGGCCTCGGGGGTTGCGATGGGCACGTCGTATCTCCTGTGCTCGATGACTCGGTACGGGGCGATTGTCCCACCTCGCGCACCTCCAGACATAGGACGGTCGGCCCGGGGTGAGCGCCCTCACATCTAGGCGGCAGGACCGGCGTGCTGGACCATCCAGGCGTGCATGGCCACGGCCGCGGCGGCGCCGGCGTTGATCGACCTGGTCGACCCGTACTGGCGGATGTGCAGCACCTCCGTGCAGCCGGCGAGGGCCTCGGCGCTGAGCCCGGCCGATTCCTGCCCGAAGACCATGACCGCCGCGCGCGGCAGGGCCCGGCCCTCGATCGGCACGGAGCCGGGCACGTTGTCGATCCCGAGGACCGGCAGCTCCGCCTCGTGGGCCCACGCGAGCAGTCCGGCGACGTCCGCGTGGTGGCGCAGGTGCTGGTAGCGGTCGGTGACCATGGCGCCGCGCCGGTTCCACCGCCGCCGGCCGACGATGTGCACCTCGGCCACCGCGAAGGCGTTGGCGGTGCGGACGACCGACCCGATGTTCATGTCGTGGGCGAAGTTCTCGATGGCCACGTGGAGCGGGTGGCGGTGGCTGTCGACGTCGGCGACGATCGCCTCGACGGTCCAGTAGCGGTAGCGGTCGAGGACGTTGCGCCGGTCCCCGTCGGCGAGCAGCTGCGGGTCGTACCGGGGGTCGTCCGGCCACGCCGCCGGCCCGCCGGGCCAGGGCCCGACCCCGACCGTGGCGTCGTCGGCCGCTGCGACCACTGCCGCTCAGCCCATCGCGGCGAAGGCGGCCGCGACCACGACGACGACCGCGAGGATCACCAGCAGGCCGAGCAGCACGGGGTGGCGCTCGCCCCAGCTGGTCGAGCCGGGGAATGCCGCCTCGAGCTCCTTGGGCGAGAGCGGCTGGTCCGCCGTCGTGGGTGTGACGCCGAGGCCGCCCGCGAGGGCGAGGATGGCCTGCGGGTTCCACATGTCCGACCGGATCTTCAGGAACTTCTCCCCCGCCCGTCCGCGCACGAGGAGGGTCAGGTGCACGCGCGAGTCCAGCGAGCTCGCCCGGTAGGGGAAGAGGAGCACCTGCCCGATGTCGGCGAGGCTGTGCCACGTGAGGTCCCCGAACGCGGCTTGTCCCACCTGGGTGCGGGTGACGACCACCTTGGCGCGCCTGATGTAGAGCATGGTCCCGCCGAGCGCGACCGCCGCGGCGACCAGCGCGAGGACCAGCCCCGGGATCCCCTGCCGCACGACCATGAACACGGCGAAGATGATCAGGAAGATCGGCGTCGCGGTGAGGAACTTCTTGTACTGCTGGCTGTCCGGCCGCAGGACCGCGGTGCCGTCCGGTCCCCACGGCAGCGGAGGAAAGGTCGGCTGACCGTAGCCCTGCTGCCCGAGCTGCGGCGCGGGCTGCCCGTACCCCGGTTCGCCGTACGGCTGCTGCTCGGACTGGCCGTAGCCGGGCTGAACGTATCCGGCCTGACCGTAACCGGGCTGGCCGTGACCGGGCTGACCGTGGTCCTGCTGCCCGTGCCCGCCGCCCGGGATTTGCTCGTTGCTCATCGTCTCTCCCCCGTGGTGTCCGGCCTGAACCTAACGTGCGGCCCGTCCTGACCACCAGTACGTCCGGCGTCCCGGAACCACCGAAGACGCCCGGCACCGTCGACGCCGCCCCGCACCATCGTCGACGCCGCCCAGCACCATCGTCGACGCCGCCCAGCACCATCGTCGACGCCGCCCGGCACCACCGCCGACGCCGCCCAGCACCGTCGACGCCACCCGGCACCAACGTCGGCGCCGCCGCGAGCCGGCCGCTGTCGGTAGGGTCGGACCGGTTGGGTACGGCTTCCTGGCAGTACCCCGACGAGCACGCAGGAGCGGTGATGACGGACCGGATCGAGAACTGGCTGACGGACATGGACGGCGTGCTCGTCCACGAGGGCAGCGCCCTGCCCGGCGCGCCGGAGTTCATCGCCCGGCTCACCGAGCTCGAGCGGCCCTACCTCGTGCTGACGAACAACTCGATCTTCACGCCACGGGACCTCGCGGCACGGCTGGCCGCCTCCGGGATCAGCGTCCCGGAGGAGCGGATCTGGACCTCGGCGCTCGCGACGGCAACCTTCGTCAGCCAGCAGATGCCGGGCGGCAGCGCGTACGTGATCGGCGAGGCCGGCCTGACGACGGCGCTGCACGAGGCGGGCTACATCCTCACCGACACCCGCCCGGACTACGTGATCCTCGGCGAGACGCGCACCTACTCCTTCTCGGCGATCACCAAGGCCATCCGGCTCATCGCCGCCGGCGCCCGGTTCATCGCGACGAACCCGGACTCCACCGGCCCCTCGCAGGAGGGGCCGCTGCCGGCCACCGGCGCGGTCGCCGCGATGGTCACCAAGGCGACCGGACGCACGCCGTACTTCGTCGGCAAGCCGAACCCGGTGATGATCCGTGCGGCGCTCAACCGCATCGACGCCCACTCCGAGAACACCGCGATGGTCGGCGACCGGATGGACACCGACGTCCTCGCCGGCATGGAGGCGGGCCTGCGCACCTACCTGGTGCTCACCGGCTCCACCCGCGTCGAGGACGTCGAGAAGTACCCGTACCGGCCCAGCGAGGTCGGGGACTCCATCGCCGACCTGATCGACCTGATCTGACGACGTCGCGACCTCATCTGAGGACGTCGCGGCGCGATCAGCGCTGGGCGCCCTGCTCGTCCGGCGGGACGACGCCCTCGGTGGGCCGTCCGCCGTCGCGCGCCGGGTCGTAGCCGCCGCGCTGGCCGCCGAAGGACGGGCTCGCGTCCGCCCGGGCCGGCGCGGTGCGCTCCGTGCCGCGGTAGATGCCCACGTCCCCCTCACGGTCGGCGAAGCTGACGGCCGGGGCGGTACGCACGGCGGGGTCGTTCGCCTCGAAGTACTCCGCCCGACGGAAGCTGAAGAGCGAGGCGACGATGTTGGGCGGGAACGTCTCGACCTTCGTGTTGAGCTGGCGCACGTTGGCGTTGTAGAACCGGCGCCCGGCCGCGATGCGGTCCTCGGTGTTCGTCAGCTCGGCCTGCAGCCGGGTGAAGGCCTCCGCGGCCCGCAGCTCCGGGTAGGCCTCGGCGACGGCGAACAGCCGTCCCAGCGCCGCGGTCAGCTGGTTCTCCTGCTGGGCCTGCTGCGCCGGGGTGGTCCCTGGGGTGGCCGCCGCCGCCCGCGCCTCGGTGACCTCGTCGAAGACGGCGCGCTCGTGCGCCGCGTAGCCCTTGACCGTCTCGATCAGGTTGGGGATGAGGTCGTAGCGCCGGTGCAGCTCGACGTCGATCTGGCGCCAGGCCTCCTGGACGAGGTTGCGCAGCCGCACGAGACCGTTGTACGTCGCGATCGCCCAGATGAGCACGATCACCACGACCACGCCGATGATGATCAGTACGACGCCCAGCGCATCCATGCGTGCCGGTCTCCCCGCTCGTTGTTGGTGTGCCTCGCGATTCAATCACAGTGACCTGGGGCACAAGGCCCGCTCGTCACCCCTCGAGCCCGAGATCTCCCAGCCCGAGGGCCGCCAGGTACGGCACGCCGGTGGCCTCGATCGCCTCACGGGCGCCGGTGTCCCGGTCCACGACGACGGCGACGGCGACCACCTCGGCGCCGGCCTCGCGCAGCGCCTCGATGGCCTGCAGCGGGCTCCCGCCGGTGGTGGAGGTGTCCTCGAGCACGACGACGCGGCGCCCGCCCACCTCGGGCCCCTCGACGCGCCGGCGCATCCCGTGCCCCTTGGCCTCCTTGCGGACCACGAAGGCGTCGAGGTTCAGACCGCGGGAGGCGGCGGCGTGCAGGAGCGCGGTGGCGACGGGGTCGGCGCCCATGGTGAGCCCGCCGACGGCGTCGATCTCGTCCGGGCCGTAGCCCTCCTCCTCGAGCATGTCGAGCATCACGTGCCCGATGAGCGGGGCGGCGGCGTGGTGCAGGGTCGCCCGACGCATGTCGACGTAGAAGTCGGAGGTCAGGCCGGAGGCCAGGGTGACCTCGCCGCGCACGACGGCGAGGTCACGGACGAGGGCGGCCAGCCGGCCGCGCAGGGTGTCGTTGGGGTTGCTCACGCGGGCCAGCGTAGCGACGGCCGCGGCGGCCCCGCCTCAGCGCATCGCGCGGCTGCTGACCCGCGGGCCGGCGACCGCCCGCACCAGCCGGCGCGGCGCGAGCCGCAGCCCGGCGGCGAGCGCCGTGTAGCGCAGGGACGGCGTGACGACGACCTGCCCGCGACGGACCGCGGCCAGCCCGGCGGCGGCGACGCGCTCGACGTCGATCCAGCCGGCGTCTGGCCAGGCGTCGGCGTCGACCCCGGAGCGCTGGTGGAACTCGGTGCGGACGAGGCCGGGGCACAGCGCGGTGGCTGTGACCCCGGTGCCCGACAGCTCCCCGGCGAGGGCCTCCGTGAAGGTCAGCACCCACGCCTTGTGCGCCGCGTAGGTGCCCATCGCGGTGAAGGCGGACATGGAGGAGACGTTGAGGATCGCGCCGCGCCCACGAGCCACCATCGCCTCGGCGGCGGCCTTGGAGAGCACGAGCACGGCGCGGACCATCACCTCGAGCGCCTCCTCCTCGCGGGCGAGCTCACCGTCGAGCAGGTGCTGCCCGAGGCCGAACCCGGCGTTGTTGACGAGCAGCCCGACCGGCCGGTGGGCCTGGCGGATCCGGTCGACGACGGCGTCCCGGCCGGCCCGGGTCGACAGGTCGGCGGGGAGGACCTCGACCTTGACGGCGGCCGCCGAGCGGATCTGGTGGGCCACCTTCTCGAGCCGGTCGGCCGAGCGGGCCACGAGCACGAGGCGGTGCCGAGACGTCGCCAGCTGCCAGGCCAGCTCCAGCCCGATGCCGGAGGTGGCGCCCGTGACGAGTGCGGTTCCCATGGACGTCAGCGTAAGGGGGGTGCCGGGTAGCGTTCACGGCATGCGACTGGCGACCTGGAACGTGAACTCCATCCGTACGCGCCTGGATCGGGTGCTGGCGTTCCTCGACCGGTCGGGCACCGACGTCCTCGCGATGCAGGAGACGAAGTGCCGCGACGACCAGTTCCCTCTCCTGGCCTTCGAGGCGGCAGGCTACGAGGTCGTCACCCACGGTCTGAGCCAGTGGAACGGCGTGGCCGTGGCCTCCCGGGTGGGCGTCAGCGACGTCGAGATCGGGTTTCCGGGCATGCCGACCTGGGGCGACCCGGCAGCCGAGGAGGCCCGCGCCCTGGGGGTGACCTGCGACGGTGTGCGCGTGTGGAGCCTGTACGTGCCCAACGGCCGCACCGTCTCCGACCCGCACTACACCTACAAGCTGCAGTGGCTCGAGGCCCTGCGGCACGCGGCGGGCGACTGGGTGGTGAAGGACCCGGACGCGCAGATCGCCCTCGTCGGCGACTGGAACATCGCCCCGCGGGACGAGGACGTGTGGGACATGTCCAAGTTCGACGGCGCCACCCACGTCTCCGCGCCGGAGCGCGAGGCCTTCCGGGCGTTCGAGGACGTCGGCTTCACCGAGGTCACCCGCGCCCACGTCACCCAGTTCACCTACTGGGACTACCAGAAGCTGCGGTTCCCGCGGAACGAGGGCATGCGCATCGACCTGGTGCAGGCTTCCCCCGAGCTCGCCGCGCACGTCGTCGGCGCGCAGATCGACCGCGACGAGCGCAAGGGCAGGGGTGCGAGCGACCACGTGCCCGTGATCGTCGATCTCGCCTGAGGGCGGACCTGGGCCCGCCGGTAAGGTGCGCCTCATGAGCCGTCCGCCCCGTCCGCCGTCGCCCGGCCTGCCCGGCGACCCGGCCGGGCCGTACCCGGCGTACGGCCAGGCTCACCAGGGCGCGGTCGGCACGGCGCCCCGCCCGTACGGGCAGTCGTTCGGCTCGGGGCAGCCCTTCAACTCGATGCCCTACCAGCGCCCCTCGACGGCCGCGGGCCGCACGCTCGGCGTCGTCGCGATCCCGGTCGCGGTGCCGCTCGGCCCGCTCGGCGTCGTCCTCGGCGCGATCTCCTACACCAAGGCCAGGCGGGGCAACGGTCCCACCGGTCCAGGCATCGCGGCCATGATCGTCGGTGCGCTCTCGACCCTCGCGCTGACGCTGTTCATCCTCACCGCGATGGCCGCCGCGCTGTCCGCGATCGACCCCGACGCGGACGGCGGCCGGACCGGCCAGGTGCCGATCGGCGCCATGGCCGTCGGCGACTGCGCGCTGGACCTCGACGGCGGCCAGGGCGTCGTGGAGCTCGTGGACTGCGCGCAGTGGCACCAGGCCGAGACGTTCGCCGAGGTCGGTCTCGACGGGGACTACCCGGGCCAGGACGAGGTGCTCGCCGTCGCCGAGGACCTGTGCCTCGGCACCGCGAACGAGATGCTCCCGCCGGCCGTGGACGCCTCCGGCATCGGCGTCGCCACGATCGCCCCGGACGCCACGGCGTGGGACCAGGGCGTGACGTTCGCACGGTGCGTCATCGTCGACACCACCGGCCGCGACCTGATGGGGAGTCTCGCCGAGGGCACGCTCCAGACCCGCTGAGCCGCGCCGTCCTCCGCGGGCCGACGTCCGCCAGCTCAGCCCAGCGGCGCGTGCTGGGCGAGGATCGCGTCGGTCAGCGGTGGCCACGCCTCGACGGCCCAGTCACCGAAGGGCTCGGAGCCGAGGAACGCGGTGGACAGGTGGACCTCCGGGTCGACCCACAGGAAGCTGCCGGACTGGCCGAAGTGGCCGAACGTGCGCGGGGAGGAGTTCTGACCGGTCCAGTGCGGGGACTTGTGGTCGCGGATCTCGAAGCCGAGCCCCCAGTCGTTGTGCTCCTGACGCCCGTAGCCGGGCAGCACGCCCGACAGCCCAGGGAAGACCACCGACGTGGCCTCCTCGTAGAGCTCGCGGCCGAGCAGCGTCGGGTTCAGCAGCTCGCGGCCGAGCACGGCGAGGTCCTCGGCGGAGCCGGTCGCCCCGTGGGCCGGCGACCCCTCGATCAGCACGGTGGACATCCCGAGCGGGTCGACGACGGTCTCCTCGACCCAGCCGGTGAAGTCCGTGCCGACGGCGTCGGCCACGTGCTCGGCGAGCAGCTCGATCCCGAGGTTGGAGTACACGCGCCGCCGCCCCGGCTCGGACAGGGTCGCGCCGGAGTCGAAGGGGACGCCGGAGGCGTGCGCGAGGAGGTGGCGCACGGTGGCGCCGTCCGGGCCAGCGGCCTCGTCGAGGCGCACCATCCCGCGCTCGACGGCGACCAGGGTGGCGGTCGCCGACAGCAGCTTGGTCACCGACGCCCACCGGTAGGGGGTGGTGGTGTCGCCGTAGTGGGCGACGGCGTCGACCGAGTCGGTGACGACCACGCCGACGGGAAAGTCCAGCTCGCGCAGCGATTCGAAGGGATCCACGCCCTCAGCCTGCCACGAGCTCGGGGTGAGGAGCCGCTCGGCGACGACCCGGGACCGAGTGCGGCGGACGTGTCCGAGAGACGGTATTCGGCGGCAGATGGCTCGCGGTCACCGAAAGGTGCTGCGACAGTGCGGCGGCGGCAGACCCTCGCCGGCCGCCGCGGAGGTGGAAAGAACGTCAGGACTGTCCGGACGTTCTTTCCACCTCCGGCCCGGCTCGGCGGCTGTGGCCCGGGCTCGGGGGGCCCGGGTCCGCTGCAAGCGTGCGCGGCCCGCGCCCGGGTCGCGCTCAGAGTGCCGGCGCCTCCTGGCGCACACTCAGCACGAGGCCGGACTCCCCGGGTGCGGTCCCGGCGAGCACGGCCGCCGGGTCGAGCTCGGCGCGGTCCACCACCACGGTGTCGCCGTCGGTGACCTCGCCGCCGAGCAGCATCTTCGCGAGCCGGTCGCCGATCTCGCGCTGGACGAGGCGGCGCAGCGGCCGGGCGCCGTACGCCGGGTCGAAGCCCTCGAGCGCGAGCCACTCGCGGGCGCCGTCGGTGACGTCGAGGCGCAGCCGGCGGTCGGCCAGGCGGGCACCGAGCCGGTCTACCTGCAGGTCAACGATCGAGCCGAGCTCGTCGACGCTCAGCGCGTCGAAGATCACGACGTCGTCCAGCCGGTTGAGGAACTCCGGCTTGAAGGCCGCCCGGACGGCCGCCATCACGCCCTCGCGCTTCGCGGCGTCGTCCAGGCTCTGGTCCACGAGGAACTGCGAGCCGAGGTTCGACGTCAGCACGAGGATCGTGTTGCGGAAGTCGACGGTGCGGCCCTGCCCGTCGGTGAGCCGTCCGTCGTCGAGCACCTGCAGCAGGATGTCGAAGACCTCCGGGTGGGCCTTCTCCACCTCGTCCAGCAGCACCACCGAGTAGGGGCGACGCCGCACGGACTCGGTCAGCTGGCCGCCCTCCTCGTACCCGACGTACCCGGGCGGGGCGCCGACGAGCCGGGCCACCGAGTGCTTCTCGGAGTACTCGGACATGTCGATGCGGATCATGGCCCGCTCGTCGTCGAAGAGGAAGTCGGCGAGCGACTTGGCCAGCTCGGTCTTGCCGACGCCGGTGGGCCCGAGGAAGAGGAAGGAGCCGGTGGGCCGGTCGGGGTCGGCGACGCCGGCCCGGGTGCGCCGCACCGCGTCGGAGACGGCGCGGACGGCGTCGCGCTGACCGATCAGGCGCTGGCCGATGACGTCCTCCATGTGCAGGAGCTTCTCGGTCTCGCCCTGCAGGAGGCGTCCGACCGGGATGCCGGTCCAGGAGGCCACGACCTCGGCGACCTCGTCGGCCGAGACCTTGTCCGCGATCATGGGCGCCCGCGCAGAGGCTTCGTCGCGGTCGGACTCCGCGGCCTCGGCGGCGGCGATCTCGCGCTCGACGGCGGGGATCTCGCCGTTCTGCAGGCGTCCGGCGTCCTCGTAGCGGCCCTCGCGCACGGCCCGGTCGAGCTGGGTGCGCAGGTCGTCGAGCTGGACGCGCAGGTCACCGACCCGGTTGTGGCCGGCCTTCTCCTGCTCCCAGCGCGAGGTGAGGGCGGCGAGCTCCTCGGTGCGGTCGGCGAGGTCGGCGCGTAGCTTCTCCAGCCGCTCCACCGACGCCTCGTCGTCGTTGTCGACGAGGTAGGCCTCCTCCATCTTGAGGCGGTCCACCGCGCGGCGCAGGACATCGATCTCCTCCGGCGAGGAGTCGAGCTCCATGCGCAGGCGCGACGCCGCCTCGTCGACGAGGTCGATCGCCTTGTCCGGGAGCTGGCGGCCGGTGATGTAGCGGTCCGAGAGCGTCGCGGCGGCCACCAGGGCGCCGTCGGAGATCGTGACCTTGTGGTGCGCCTCGTACTTCGGGGCGATGCCGCGCAGGATCGCCACCGTGTCCTCCACGGAGGGCTCGCCGACGAAGACCTGCTGGAAACGTCGCTCGAGCGCGGGGTCCTTCTCGATGCGTTCGCGGTACTCGTCGAGCGTGGTCGCACCGACGAGGCGCAGCTCGCCGCGCGCGAGCATGGGCTTGAGCATGTTGCCCGCGTCCATGGAGCCCTCGGAGGCGCCGGCGCCGACGACGGTGTGCAGCTCGTCGATGAAGGTCACGACCTCGCCCGCGGAGGCCTTGATCTCCTCGAGCACGGCCTTCAGCCGCTCCTCGAACTCGCCGCGGTACTTCGCGCCGGCGACCATCGCGGCCAGGTCGAGCGCGATGAGCCGCTTGTTGCGCAGGGACTCGGGGACGTCGCCGTCGACGATGCGCTGGGCGAGGCCCTCGACGACGGCGGTCTTCCCGACGCCGGGGTCGCCGATGAGGACGGGGTTGTTCTTGGTCCGGCGGGAGAGCACCTGCACCACGCGCCGGATCTCCGCGTCGCGCCCGATCACCGGGTCGAGCTTGCCGTCGCGGGCGGCGGCCGTCATGTCCTGCCCGTACTTCTCCAGCGCCTTGAAGGTGCCCTCCGGGTCGGGGGAGGTCACCTTGGCGCTGCCGCGCACGTTCGGCAGGGCGGCGAGCAGGCCCTCGCGGTCCGCTCCCGCGCCGCGCAGGATCTCGCCGGCGGGACTGGTGGAGGAGGCCAGGGCGATCAGCAGGTGCTCGGTGGAGACGTACTCGTCGCCCAGCGTCCGGGCCTCGTTGCCCGCGTCGGTGATCATCGTCATCGCGGCGCGCGAGGTCTGCGGCTGCGCCACCGAGGAGCCGGAGGCGCCGGGCAGGGTGGTGAGTGCGGCGCTGACGCGCTGGGCGATGGCCGCACGGTCGGCGCCGACGGCGTCGAGGAGGGCGACGGCCACGCCGCCGTCCTGCTCGAGCAGCGCGGCGAGGACGTGGACCGGTTCGAGCTGCGGGTTGCCCGCGGCCGACGCGGCCTGGATCGCCGAGGCGATCGCCTCCTGCGACTTCGTGGTGAGCTTGTCCATGGGACCTCCGGTCAGGTGGAACGGTTCTGCTCGGATCAACCGCGGCGAAGTTGAGTCTATTCCGCTCAACCTTTGGGTGCCAGGTCTCGGCTCACCCGTCGGTGACGGGGCCGGTCAGCCGTCGGGCGAGCCGTCACTGTCGCTCGCTGCACGTTCGGCGAGGATGCCCTCGATCGCGCAGTCGACGACGTACTCAGCGACCTGCTCGACGACGCCGGCCGGTTGGCCCTGGAGCGGCCCCCGGGTCGCGAGCTCGGACAGGCCGTGGACCGCGGACCAGCACGCCCACTCGGCATTGGTGCGCCGGTCGGCCGGCAGCACCCCGGCGACGACGAGGTCGTCGAGGGCGGCGAGGAGCGTCCGGTAGGGCGGCGCGTCCGCGTGCCCGGTGGCGCCGTCCGCGTCGGTGGACCGGTCCGGGGTGAAGAAGGCGAGCCGGAACCAGCCCGGCTCGTCGATGGCGAAGGAGATGTAGGCCAGCCCGACGGCGCGCAGTCGCCGGCGGGCGCGCAACCCTGGATCCGGCTCGGAGTCGGCGTCGGCCATCCGGGTCGCCATGGCCGAGGCGAGCTCCTGCTGGGCGCGCGCGGCGACGGCGAGCACGAGGGCGTGCCGGTCGGCGAAGTGGCGGTAGGCGGCGTTGGGCGTCACACCCACGACCCGGGTGACCTCCCGGAGGCCGATCGCCTCACCCCCGCCCGAGCGGGCCAGCTCCAGCCCGGCCGCGACCAGGGCTGCGGGAAGGTCTCCGTGGTGGTAGCGGCGGCCGCCGTCTTTCACCCTTGCCTCCCTTCGGCAGCGGTGTCTACAGTGTGAACACCCCCGATGTGGACACCGTCCACACTAGTCGAGGAGAGGCTCTCGGGGGCACGACCTGCACATCCATGATGGTTCCGTGGTGGCAGCCACGGGACGTGACCCCGAGGCACGTCATGTACTCACTGACCGCCCACCCCGCCCCGAGCGGCGTCGCCGTGCGTGGCGATGCGGAGACCGTCGCGCTCACGCCGTGCCAGGAACGGGACCGGGGCGACCTGTGGTTCTCGGAGCACACGGTCCACGTCGAGCGCGCGAAATCCCTGTGCGGGAGCTGCCCCCTGCGGGCGGAGTGCCTCGCCGGCGCCGTCGAGCGGGCCGAGCCCTGGGGTGTCTGGGGCGGTCAGGTCTTCGTCGACGGCGTGATCGTGGCCCGCAAGCGCGGCCGGGGCCGGCCCCGCAAGGTCGACGCCTGAGCGGGTCGGTAGCCGCCGACCGGACCCGGTGCTCCACACCGTGAAGCGGCCGCCCAGACGGCGGATGGCGACCGGCAGCCTGGCTTAGCATTGTCTGTCGTGACCACTGCCGCCGGGGCCGCGAAACGCCTGGCCCTGGAGATCCTCGGTTGGACGCTGCTGCTCGCCGGGGTCCTCGCGCTGTTCCTGCCCGGGCCGGGCCTGCTGCTGACCTTCGCCGGCCTGGCGGTCCTGTCGACCCAGTACGCCCTGGCCAGGCGGCTCGTCGCGCCGGTGCGGGTCAGGGCCTGGCGCGCCGCGGCCGAGGGCGTGGAGACCGTCCCGCGCATGATGATGTCGATCCTCGGTGCGCTGCTCGTCGCCGCGTTCGGTGCGTTGTGGCTGTGGTCGCCGCCGACGCCGCCGTGGTGGCCGCTGCGCCCCGAGTGGTGGCTGTTCGGCGGCCCCGCGGTGGGGGTCACCCTCGTCGTCTCCAGCGTCATCGCGCTCGGGCTGCTCGGCTACGCAGCACACCGCTTCCGCGGCAAGCCGGACGCCGTCGCGCAGGTCGCCCTGATGGAGCAGCGGCACCGGGTCCGGGTGGCAGCGCGCCGGGAGGCCCGCCGCCGCCTGCAGCGGTTGCGCGACAAGCACGGCGCGTGACGCGGCGCCCGCCGGGCGGTCATCGGCACGGACGCAGCGCCCTGGGGGCGCGGGCACCCGACCGATCCAGAATTCAGCACCGCCAGTCTCACTAACCTCATCTGTCACACGGCCGATAGGACAGGACGGGCGGGACGTCTGACCCCGACCAACGCTGCACCTCTCGGGGGAACGACCTATGCGTGCTCTTCGCGCGACCATCAGCCTGACCGTCCTGACCGTGCTCGCGGCCGCGACGGCCGCGCCCGCCGCGGCAGCCACCGCCGGCGATCCCCTGCCCGCACCGGCCGAGGTCATCGTCGACCCCCTGCCCGCACCGGCCGAGGTCACCGTCTTCGCGCTGACCGGCGCCGACGGCACCCGCACCGACGTCGCGGTCGACGGCCTGGACGATTACGCGGACGCCCCCGCCCGCACGGTGGTCGAGCCGACCGGCGTCGGCGGCGCGGGGGGCACGCCCACGATGCGCATGTTCAGCACCTCCACCATCACCGTCGACGACGTCGCGGTCCTCACCCCACCGATGGCCACCGACGACTTCACCGTGGCCGCCCTGACCTGGGACGTGGACGACGCCCTGGCGGCCGATGCCCAGATGTACCTGCGGGTCCAGGACGCCGGAGCCTGGACGGACTGGGCCCCGCTCGAGGTCGACGACGCCAGGGGCGACGGCGTGGAGACGACGGCGGGGTCCGAGCCGTTCATCACCGGTGCCGGCAGCGCGGTGCAGGTCCAGATCACCGGTGCCGTGACCGATCTGCCCACGAACCTGCGCCTCGAGCTGATCCCGTCCAACGCCGCCACCGCCACCGAGGTGACCACCACCGCCGCCCCGCCCCCCGCGGTCGCACCGGCCGAGGAGATCGCCGCACCCGCCGTCGACGCCGCCACGCTGGGCAACCCCGTCGCCTTCTCCCCCGCGACGACCGCGACCGCGCCCGTGGCCGTCCCCACCGTCGTCGGGCCGGCCGGCCGGCCGTCGATCATCTCGCGGTCCGCCTGGCGCGCGGACGAGACGAAGATGCGGTGGAAGCCCTGGGAGGCGCCGCTGAAGGCGGCGGTCGTCCACCACACCGCTGGGTCGAACAGCTACACCAAGGCCCAGTCCGCCGGGATCGTGCGGGGCATCTACTACTTCCACGCCGTCACCCGAGGGTGGGGCGACATCGGCTACAACTTCCTCGTCGACAAGTACGGGCAGGTCTTCGAGGGGCGCAAGGGCTCCCTGACGGCGTCGGCGTCCCAGATGGTCGTCGGCGCCCACGCCGCGCCCGCCAACACCGGCACCGTCGGCGTGTCCCTGCTGGGCGACTACACCAAGGTCGACGCTCCCCAGGTGGGCCTGGACGCGATGACCGACGTGATCGCCTGGCGGTTCTCGCTCGCCGGGATCGATGCGACCACGAGGTCGGGCATGACCTCCACCGGCGGCACCTACGCCCGGTCCGGCTACGCCCTGCCGCGCATCTTCGGCCACGGGGCGGTCTCGTCGACCGCCTGCCCGGGTCTGGACATCCTGGACTACCTGCCGACGATGACCACCAAGGTCGCCGGGAAAGTGGCAGCCGGCGGGCCGACGACGCCGCCCGCCGTGCGGCCGTCGCCCCCTGCACCGACGTCGCCCGCGCTGCCGCTGGCGACGTTCTACCTGAACAACGCGTACACGACCCAGGCCGACGTCGTCTTCCAGTACGGCCACACCAAGACCTCCCCGTTCGTCGGGGACTGGGACGGTGACGGGGTGGACACGATCGCCGCCCGCGACGCCCAGGTGTTCTTCGTGCGCAACGCGAACAGGGTCGGCAACGCGGACACGGTCTTCGCGTACGGCAAGCCCGGCGACGTCGTCCTGGTCGGCGACTGGGACGGCGACGGGGTGGACACCCTGGCGGTGCGCCGAGGCCGGGAGTACCACATCAAGAACTCGGTGACCTCGGGCAAGGCCGACCAGGTGATCTTCTACGGCAGGCCCGGCGACGAGGTGCTGGTCGGCGACTGGGACGGCGACGGCCGTGACACGCTGACCGTGCGGCGCGGCCAGTTCTACTACGTGAAGAACTCGATCAGCACCGGCGTGGCCGACACGGTCGTCGCCTACGGCCGGCCGGCCGACGCGGTGCTCTCGGGCGACTGGGACGGCGACGGCACGGACACCTTCGCGGTGCGGCGCGGCGCCCAGTACTTGGTGAAGAACTCCATGGCCTCCGGGGTGGCGGACAAGACCCTGGTGTACGGGCGACCGACGGACTCCCCGCTCGTGGGCGACTGGGACGGCGACGGCGAGGACACGTTCGGGGTGCGTCGGATCGGGTGACGTTCGGGGACGCGCCGGATCGGACGACGTTCGGGCGCGCCGGATCGGACGACGTTCGGGGGCGCGCCGGATCGGGTGACGTTCGGGGACGCGCCGGATCGGGTGACGTTCGGGGACGCGCCGGATCGGTGACGTTCCGCGTGCGCCGCACGCCTGCGGGGGCGAGGATCGAGCCATGCAGCACGCCACCGACCGAGGGAGTTCGATGTGAGCACGCTCGACAGCACCGACCCGGACGAGCCGAGGAGCCCGGGCAACCCGGCGCACGCCCACCGGGCAGACACCTCGCCGATCTCGGCGGAGTCGCCGGACGAGCCCCGCAGCCCCGGGCCGCCGCCGGGATCCATCCCCGGGGACGACCCCACGGAGGCCGTGCGCTCGGCCGCGTCGCCGGAGGAGCCGACCAGCCCCGGCCCGGCGTCCGGATCGATCCCGCGCAACACCTGACGTCCGTCGCTGCCGTCCTGGCCCGACGTCCGGCACCCGCGACACTGCGCGACACCACGGCACAGCGGCACAGCTACGGCTCCACGGCACCACAACGCCGAGCACAGCCACGGCCCCGCCGGAGAGAGGAACGAGCATGGGACTGGACGACCTGGCACGCAAGGCCAAGGACGCCTGGCAGAACGAGAAGGTTCAGGACGCCCTCCGCTCGGAGAAGGCCGAGGGGGTGAGCGACTCCGTGCTGGACCGCGCGGCCGACGCCGCGGACCGCGTCACGGGCGGCAGGTACGCCGACAAGGTCTCCGGTGCTCGCGATGCGGCCGACGCCCGGATCGGCACCGATCAGCGGCCCGGCGCCGAGACCGAACCTCCGTCGACGCCGGACCCCTCCACCCCCGAGCCCGAGCCCGAGCGCAACCCGACGGCCCCGGACCAGCCGCCCGGGCCGCAGACGCCTGGCGCACCGACGGACCCGACGACGCCGCCGACCGCCCCGCCGACGACGCCACCGACGACCCCGGGCCCCGTCGGCGAACGCTGAGCGAACGCCGAGCGACACGGACCGGTCGCCCCACCAGCACCAGCACCGTGCAGAACGTGTCACTCGACACCCTCACCCGCCGAGCGACACGAACCGGTCGCCCCACCAGCACCAGCACCGTGCAGAACGTGTCACTCGGCCCACTCACCCGCCGAGCGAGCTCAGGTCCGCTTGCGCTCAGCCGGGCAGGCCCGGCGCGAACAGCGGCCACGGGTCGGCTGCCTCCAGCTGCGCCGCGAGGGCCAGGAGCGTCTCCTCCTGCCCCGGCCGCACCCCGCCGAGCATGACGCCGAACGGCAGCTCGACCTCGTCGACGGTCGCTCGGTGCAGCGGGACGGAGATGGCCGGCGAACCGGTGATGTTCCAGGTGGAGGTCCACGGCGTGAACGCCTTCTGCGCCGCGAAGTCGGCGGCGGGGTCGGTGTCGTCGCGCATGCTCCCGATCGGCACCGGCGGCTGCGCCAGCGTCGGCGTGAGGACGACGTCGAAGCGCGAGAAGGCGAGCGCGACCTTCCGGGTGATGTGCTGCAGGGCTGCGACGGCGTCGGCGTACTGCACGCCGGAGTAGCTCCGGCCGACCTCGCGCATCCACCGTGTCAGCGGCACGAGCTGCTGCTCCGCCTCCGGCGGGAGCGGTGCCTGGAGCGGTCCGACGGACCACACGGGCATGAAGGCGTCCCACTCCTGCGCGGCGTACGGCACCGGGGCGGCCGCGACGTCGTGCCCGAGCTCCTCGAGCAGGCGCGCCGCCCGGGCGACGGCGGCGAGCGCCTCGGGGTGGACCGGTGCGTCCGCGGCCGCGATCGGCTCCGTGAGCACCCCGACCCGGAGCCGTCCGGGGCCGCGGTCGCAGCTCTCGAGGTAGGTGGTGCGGGGGCCGGGCAGGAGGTAGGAGTCGCCGGGCCACGGCTGGGACAGCACGTCGAGGAACGCGGCGGTGTCCCGCACCGTGCGGGTGAGCACGCCGTCCACCGTCAGCCCGGCACCGTCCACCCCGTGCGGTCCCTTGGAGACGCGTCCGCGCGAGGGCTTCAGGCCCACCAGACCGCAGGCGGCGGCGGGGATCCGGATGGACCCGCCGCCGTCGTTCCCGTGCGCCGCGGGGACGATCCCGGCGGCGACGGCGGCAGCGGCCCCGCCGCTCGAGCCCCCGGCCGTGCGGGACAGGTCCCACGGGCTGCGTGCCGGCGGGGCGACGTCGGGCTCCGTGTACGGCGGCAGCCCGAGCTCCGGCGTCGTCGTCTTGCCCACCATGAGCGTGCCGGCGGCGCGCAGCAAGGTGGTCACGCCGTCGTCGACGGGGGCGACGTACCCGTGCATTGCGGCGCTGCCGCACTCGAAGGGCAGCCCGGCCACCATGGTGAGGTCCTTGACCGGCACGGGCACCCCCAGGAACGGCGGGAGGTCGGCGGTCGCGGAGCCGACGGCGTTGAGCTGCTCCGCCGCCTCACGTGCCTGGCTGCGGGCCCGCTCGTCGGCGACGTGCACGAAGGCACCCACCTCGGGACCGAGGCGATGGGCGCGCTCGAGGGTGTGCTCGGCGATCTCGACGGGACCGACCTCACCGGCCCGGACGGCGGCGGCAAGGTCGAGGGCGCTGAGCTCGTGGATCTCCGGCATGGACCGACCGTAACGGCACCTGCGGAGGCGGCGCACCGGTGCGGTCGCGAACGTCGGCGAGCCGTCGGTCCGGACGGTCCGCTCCGGTTGCCGGGCCGCCGGGGCGCCGCGAGACTCGATCTGGCAGTGCCGCATCTGGCGGCGCGTCGATCGGAGGAGACGACCATGGGTATCGGAGACCTCGGAGACAAGGCCAAGGACTTCGCGAACAGCGACAAGGGCGAGCAGATGAGCGACGACGCCCTGGAGAAGGGCTCGGACTTCGCCAGCGACAAGACCGGCGGCAAGTACGACGAGCACCTGGACAAGGGCACCGGCGCCGCCGACAAGAAGATCGGCGACGAGTAGCCCGGCCGGCCGGCAGGTCCGCGAAGGCGGCCGTCCCCGCGGGGTGGCCGCCTTCGTCGCGCCAGCGTGTCGAGCCGCCGCCTTCGTCGCACTCGCGTGTCGAGCCGCCTCCGCGCGAGCCGTCACGGTGGGTAGATTGATCGGTCTGATGAAGGGCGGGTCGACCGCCTCGGGCATGCTCAGTTCCCCTGGAGGCCGTCAGGTGAGAGGCACCCCCGGCGGCATCGCCGCCGTCCTGGCGGCCGCGGTCCTGTGGGGCACGACCGGCACCGCCGCGACGTTCGCCCCCGGCGCCGGCCCGCTGGCGATCGGCGCTGCGGCCCTCGGGGTGGGCGGGCTGCTGCAGGCGCTGATCGCCGTGCCCGCCCTGCGCCGTGCCCGTCGGGAGCTGCGCGCCCGTGCGGGTCTGGTGGCGGTCGGGGCGTCGGCGGTGGCGCTCTACCCGCTGGCGTTCTACAGCTCGATGCACCTGGCCGGGGTCGCCGTCGGCACCGTCGTCTCGCTCGCCTCGGCGCCGCTCGCCTCGGGCCTCCTCGAACGCGCGCTGGAGCGCAAGCCCCTCAGCGGGTGGTGGATGCTGGCGGCGACCCTCGGCGTGCTCGGCGCCGCGATGCTGTGCCTGTCCCGTGCCGGCGACGCGGCGGCGTCCGTCACGGCAACCGTGGCCGGGGTGGGTCTCGGCCTCGTGGCCGGCGCGACGTACGCGCTGTACTCCTGGGTGGTGCACCAGCTCATGCAGCACGGGGTGGGCCGGGCTGCGTCGATGGGTGCCGTCTTCGGGGCCGGCGGGGCCATGCTCATGCCGGTCCTGCTGCTCACCGGCGCACCCCTGCTCGCCACGGGCCAGTCGTTCGCCGTGGCTGCGTACATGGCCCTGGTGCCGATGTTCGGCGGGTACCTGCTGTTCGGCGTCGGGCTCGCCCGGGTGCGTCCGAGCACAGCGACCACCCTCACCCTCGCCGAGCCGGCCGTCGCCGCGCTGCTCGCGGTCGCCGTGGTGGGCGAACGGCTGAGCGCCGTCGGCTGGACCGGCCTGGCCGTCATCACCGCCGCGCTCGTCGTCCTGGCCCTCGCGCCGGCGAGCTCCGCCCACCTCCGGCCCGGGGCACCCGGCGCGGCACCGGCACCGGCCCCGGTCGGTGCCGGTGCCGAACCGGCCGCCGAGCTCCACCGCACCACACCCGGCGCCTGAAACGGCGCCGGCCGGCGCGCCGCCCCGGGCGCACACCGAGCAACACCCACGTGCGCACGCCGGACTTCTGATCGTGTCGACGCTCCCAGGAGTGCCCGGCACGTGGCGGTGCGCCTGGCCGCTCCGAGGCACCCTGGCCCGTCCGCGTGTGGCGAGACGCCTTGCCGTCCCGAGGCGCCCAGGCATGCCCGCGTCTGTCGGGACTTCTGGCCACCCCGACGCACCCAGCCACGCCGCACGGCGGGGACCCTCTGGCCCTCCCAGGCGACCACAACCGGGGGGAACCGCTTGACAGGGCGTGGCGTGCGCCACATGATTCCACTACCTGAATCACCTCTCAGGTTGAGAGGTTCAACCAAGAAAGGCGGTCTCATGCGAGTCACGAAGAAGTCCCTCGCCCTGACCTTCGGCGTCGCGACCATGATGGCCGTCGCCGCGTGCGCTCCCTCGACGGGCGGCGGGGAGGACACCACGTCCGAGTCCAGCGAGGGCTCGACCACCGAGGGGGCGGAGGAGCCGGCGGGCGACCCGATCGACGTCGCCCTCATCACCTCCACCACCGGGCCGCTCGCGGCCTACGGCGAGACCTTCATCGACGGCTTCGAGGCCGGCCTCGACCACGCCACCGACGGCACCGGCGAGGTCAACGGCAGCGAGATCGTCGTCGAGTTCATCGACGACGGCGGCGACACCGACCGCGCCGTCGCCCAGGCCCGCGACGTCATCGGCCAGGGCTACACCATCCTCACCGGCACGGCGTCCTCGGGCATCGCGCTCTCGCTGGCCGAGCAGGCCGAGCAGAACAAGGTCCTCTACGTCTCCGGCCCGGCGGCCGCCGACGCCGTGACCGGCATCAACGACTACACGTTCCGCTCCGGGCGCCAGTCGATGCAGGACGTCGCCACCGCCGGCTCGTTCATCGACGTCGAGGGCCAGCAGGTCCTCGTCTTCGCGCAGGACAACGCCTTCGGCCAGGGCAACCTCGCCGCCGTCGACGGCCTGCTCGGCGCGGCCGGCGCCGAGGTCACGTCCGTCATGGTCCCCGAGGACGTCACCGAGTTCACCCCCTTCGCCGCGCAGGTCCTCGACGCCGCACCCGAGATGGTCTTCGTGGCCTGGGCCGGCGCCACCTCCGGCGCCATGTGGCAGGCGCTCGACCAGCAGGGCGTCCTGGACGACATCACGGTCGTCACCGGCCTCGGCGACACCTCGACGTACAACGCCTACGGCGCGGCGTCGGACAAGATCGACTTCCTCAACCACTACTTCCCGGGCGCCGCGGACAACGAGATCAACGCCGCGATGATCGAGCACGTCGAGGCCAACGGCGGCACGCCGGACCTCTTCACCCCGGACGGCTTCACCGCCGCCCAGATGATCGTGCACGCGATCGAGGAGGCCGGCGGCGCCGACGACGTCGACGCGATGATCGCCGCGCTCGAGGGCTGGTCCTTCGACGGCCCCAAGGGCAGCTACACCATCCGCGAGTCCGACCACGCGCTCATCCAGCCGATGTACCAGGCCAAGCTCGTCTCCGACGGCTCCGGCGGCTGGGTGCCCGAGCTCGTCGGCGAGGTCGCCGGCGAGGACGTCGCCCCGCCCGAGGCCGGCTGACCCCGTCCGCTCGACCACCGCGACAGGCCCTGGCCCGGGCGCCCACCGGGTCCGCCCGGGCCGGGGCCTGTCGCACGCCCCACCGGAAGGCCACCATGTCTCCCAGCTCTGCCGCGCTGACCGTCGAGAAGCTCAGCTTCGCCGTCGGCGGCGCGAAGATCCTCACCGACGTCGACCTGGAGGTCCCGGCCGGCGAGATCATCGGCGTCATCGGTCCCAACGGGGCCGGCAAGACGACCCTGTTCAACATGGTCTCCGGGATCCACGCCCCCACCGCCGGCCGCATCCTCCTCGACGGCAAGGACATCACGCACGAGCCGATCCACCGACGCGCCCGTGCCGGCCTCGGCCGCACCTTCCAGACCTCCAACCTCTTCCCGGGCCTGAGCGTGCTCGAGAACGTGCGACTGTCCGCGCAACGCCGCCTGGGCGGCAACCTCTCCGTGCTGCGCTTCCCGCGCCGGAGCGACGACGCCACCCGCATCGCCCTGGCGCACCTCGACGAGGTCGGGCTCGTCCCCCTGGCCGACGCCACCGCCGGCGGGCTCAGCCACGGCGACAAGCGCAAGCTCGAGATCGCGGTCCTCCTGGCGATGGACCCGTCCGTGATCCTCCTCGACGAGCCGATGGCCGGCGTCGCCCGCGCCGACGTGCCGGGCCTGTCCGAGGTCATCCGCGGCATGCACCGCAACCACGGCTGCACCGTGCTCATGGTCGAGCACCACATCGACGTCGTCATGGACCTGGTCGACCGCGTCGCCGTCCTGCACCAGGGCACGATCCTGGCCCTGGACGAGCCGCAGAAGATCATGGCCGACCCGCTCGTGCAGAGCGCCTACCTGGGAGCCGCCGCATGAGCGCCATCCTGGAGGTCGAGCACCTCTCCGCCACCATCGACGGCCAGCTCGTCGTCGAGGACGTCACCTTCTCCGTCCCGGCGACCGGCGTCACCGCCGTCCTCGGCCGCAACGGCGTGGGCAAGACCTCCACGATGAAGGCGATCATGGGTCTGATCGGCCGGTCCGGCCGCGTCGAGTTCGCCGGCGAGCGCATCGACCGCGAGGACACCCACAAGATCGTCCGCCGCGGCATCGGCTACGTCCCGGAGGACCGCGAGGTCTTCGCCGGCCTCACCGTGGCGGAGAACCTCCGGCTGGCCGCCCGTGACGCCACGCCGCGTCGCGAGCTCGTCGACCAGCTCTTCCCCGACCTCGTCCGCCGCTCGGGGCAGAAGGCCGGCACGCTCTCGGGCGGTCAGCAGCAGATGCTGTCGCTGGCCCGTGCCCTGCTCAACACCAACCGGCTGCTGCTCGTGGACGAGCCCACCAAGGGGCTGGCGCCGAAGATCGTCACCGAGGTCGCCGAGGCGCTCGAGGAGGCGGCGCGCACGGTGCCGATCCTGCTCGTGGAGCAGAACCTGCCCGTGATCGAACGGCTCGCCGGGGACGTCGTCGTCATCGACGCCGGCACTGTCGTGCACACCGGTGACGCCCGCACCCTGCTCGACGACGACGAAGCCGTCCACCGCCTCCTCGGCGTGCACGCCGACACCGCCACCACCGCACCGGGGGGAACCCAGTGAGCACCGTCTTCCTGCTGCTCGTCACCGGCCTGGGGCTGGGGGCGCTGTACTTCCTCGTCGCCTCCGGCCTGTCGCTCATCTACGGCCTCATGGGCGTGCTGAACTTCGCCCACGGCGTCTTCCTCTCGCTCGGCGCCTTCGTCGGCTGGGAGGTCGCCCTTCGGCTCGGCCCGAGCACCTGGACCGGGTTCCTCGCCGCCATGCTCGTCGGCGCCCTCGCCGGTGCCCTCGTCGCCGCCCTGACCGAGCTCCTGCTCATCCGGCCGCTGTACAACCGGCACATCGAGCAGGTGCTGGTCACGGTCGGGCTCGGCCTCGTCGGCATCGCGCTCTTCGAGGGATTCTGGGGCACGGACGCCATCATCATCTCCGGCCCGGCGTGGATGGCCGGGACCACCGAGATCCTCGGGGCGCGCATCCCCAACAGCAACTTCCTCGCCATCGCGGTCGCCGCCGCCCTCCTCGGCGGCCTGGTCCTCTTCCTCAGGCACACCCGGTACGGCCTGATCATCCGGGCCGGCGTCGAGAACCGGTCGATGGTCACCGCGCTGGGCATCGACGTGCGCAGGTCCTTCACCCTGGTCTTCTCCATCGGCGGCGCCGCCGCCGGGCTCGGCGGCGTACTGGCCTCGCAGTACTACAACTACGTCTCCGCACACCTCGGCCAGACCCTGCTGATCTTCGCCTTCATCGTCACCGTCATCGGCGGCCTGGGCTCGATCGGCGGCGCGGCCGTCGCGGCGATGCTCGTGGCGATCCCGCAGCAGCTCGCCAACTACTACCTGTGGGGCTACGGCGACCTCATCGCCGTCCTCGCCCTCGCCGTCGTCCTGCTCCTGCGACCGACCGGACTGATGGGAGCGAAAGCAGCATGAGCACCCCCACCTCCACCCAGACCCCCGTCGAGACCGCCGCGCCGGCGCCCGCGCCCCGTTCCGCCCCGCGGCGGCGGGCCGTACCCGGCTGGCTCGTCGGCGTCGTCGCCGTCGTCGTCGCCGCGTGCCTGCCGCTGCTGAACATCCCGCTGCCGGGCATCCTCCCGGGACCGACCTACACGCCGGGCAGCCTGCACCTGATGGCGCTGTGCATGATCTTCGCCGCTCTCGCGCTGAGCTACCACCTGCTCTACGGCGTGGCGGGCATGCTCAGCTTCGGCCACGCCCTGTACTTCGCCGCCGGGGCGTACGGACTGGCCATCCTGCTCGAGCGCACCGGGCTGCCGCTGCTGGTCGCCGCCGCGATCTCCCTCGTCGCGGCGATCGTCCTGTCCACGCTGGTCGGGGCCGTCTCCCTGCGGGTCTCCGGCGTCTCCTTCGCCATGGTGACCCTCGCCTTCGCCCAGGCCGGCAACGTCATGGTCCGACGCGACCCCGGCGGCGCGACCGGTGGCGAGGAGGGCGTCGGCCTGACCACCACCCTCGTGCCCGACGCCCTCATCGGTGTCGTCAACACCCGGAACATGTTCTGGGTGGCGCTGGCAGCGTTGGTGCTCGTCTACGTCGTCGTCACGTGGACGCAGCGCTCCCGCGCCGGGCACGTCGTCGAGGCGACCCGCGAGAACGAGATGCGCGTGCGCGTCATCGGGCAGCCGCCGTACCTCATCCGGCTGCTCACGTTCGTCATCGCCGGCGGCCTCGCCGCGCTGATCGGCATGGTCTACCTGCTGCTGCAGTCCCAGGCGGTGCCGACCATCACCTCCGCGGACTTCACCATCCAGGTGCTCATCATGGTCGTCCTCGGCGGCGTCGGGTCCCGGTGGGGCGCGGTGGTCGGCGCGATCGTCTACACCCTGCTCGACCAGCGTCTGGGCGTCCTCGCGTCCTCGGAGCTCGTGGACTCCCTCCCCACCCTGCTGCACGTGCCGCTGAGCGAGCCGGCCTTCATCGTCGGGGTGCTGTTCATCCTCGTGGTGCTGTTCATGCCCGGCGGCATCGCCGGCGGTGCGCACCGGCTGCGTCGCCGGCGCCCGGCGACCGCCCGGTCCGCCGGCTCGCACGCGGAGACGGCCGAGGAGTCCGCCGAGCGCCGTCGCCTGGAGGAGCTGGCGTGAGTGCCCTGCCCGTCCCGCCCGGCGAGCCCGGCTGGCACACCCTCGGCCGGTGGACCCGCGACCGGGCCCGCCTGGCCCCCGACAAGGTGGCCGTCGACCACCGCGGCGCCACCACCACCTACGCCGAGCTCGACGCGCGGGCCACCGGGCTGGCCGAGCGGCTGCTGCGCGCCGGGTACGCCCCGGGCGACCGGATCGCGACGCTGACGCACAACAGCACCGACCACGTGGTCCTGTTCTTCGCGTGCGCCAAGGCCGGGCTCGTGCTGGTCCCGATGTCCTGGCGGCTGGCGACCGAGGAGCTGGCCTACCAGCTGCGCCACGCCCGGCCGGCGCTCGTTGCCGTCCAGGCCGGCCTCGCCGCCGACGCCCGCGCGGCCCTGGCCCAGCTCGACGTCCCGCCGCCCGTGGAGCTCCTCGGGCCCGACGGCGTCGAGCAGCACGTCCCCGGCCCGTCCCGGCCCGACGGCGTGCCGGCGTCGGCCCCGCGCAGCGTCGCCGACGACGACCCGCTGCTGCTGATCTACACCTCCGGCACGGCCCGGGCACCGCGCGGCGTGCTGCTCTCGCACGAGAACTGCTTCTGGACCAACCTCTCGCTCTCCCTCGCGACCGGCATGACCAACCAGGACGTGGTGCTCTCCGTCCTGCCCCAGTTCCACGTCGGCGGCTGGAACATCCAGCCGCTGCTGGCGTGGTGGACCGGCGCGACGGTGATCCTCGAGCCGGACTTCGATGCCGGGTCGGTGCTCCACCTGCTCGACCGGCGGCGGGTGACCACCATGATGGGCGTGCCGACCACCTACCAGCGCCTCGCCGAGCACCCCGGGTTCGCGGCGGCGGACCTCGCCGGCCTGACCCACGCCGTCGTCGGCGGGGCGCCGATGCCCGAGCCGCTGCTGCACACCTGGAACGAGCGCGGCGTGCGCATCATCCAGGGGTACGGGCTCACCGAGGCGTCCCCGAACGTCCTGGCCCTGCCGTCGGCGGAGGCTGTCGACCACGTCGGGTCGGTCGGCAAGCCCTACCCGCACGTCGAGGTGGCCCTGACCGACCCGTCCTCCGGCGCGCTGCTGCACGGCGCGGCCCGCGGCGAGCTGGTGGTGCGCGGGCCGGCCGTGTTCGCCGGCTACTTCCGCGACCCGGAGGCGACCGCGACCGCCCTCCAGGGCGGCTGGCTGCACACCGGCGACCTCGCCGAGCGAGACGCCGACGGCTTCTACCGGATCGTGGACCGCCTCACCGACATGTACATCAGCGGCGGGGAGAACATCTCGCCCGCGGAGGTCGAGGCCGCCCTGGCCAAGCACCCGGACGTCGTCGACGTCGCCGTCGTCGGCGTGCCGGACCAGCGCTGGGGCGAGGTCGGCCACGCGTTCGTCGTCCGCGCGCCGGACGCCACGGTCAGCGCCGACGAGCTGGTCGAGCACTGCCGCGCGCACCTGGCGACGTTCAAGGCGCCGCGGTCGGTGAGCTTCGTCGAGCACCTGCCGCGGACCGCGCTGCACAAGGTCCGGCGCAGCGCGCTGCGCACCGGGCGGACGGAGGCGTCGTCATGAGCACCCAGCCCAGGACCGAGCGCGGGACGCGCACGCGGGCCAGGATTCTCGCCGTCGCCACCGAGGTCTTCGCCGAGCGCGGCTACCACGACGCCTCGATCGTGAAGATCACGGAGGCCGCCGAGGTGGGCCAGGGCACGTTCTACCTCTACTTCTCCTCGAAGCAGGAGATCTTCGAGGAGGTCGTGCGGGACCTGAACTCGCGGGTGCGCCGCGCCATGTTCGAGGCCTCCAGCGCCGAGACCGAGCGGCTCGACGCCGAACGGGCCGGCTTCCGCGCCTTCTTCCGGTTCACCGCCGAGAACCCCGCGCTCTACCGCATCATGCGCCAGGCCGAGTTCGTCGCGCCCGAGGTGCTGCACATGCACTACGAGACGATCGCCCGCGGGTACGTCGCCGGCCTGACCGGGGCCCAGGACAACGGCCAGGTCGCCCCCGACGTCGACACCGAGGTCGCCGCCTGGGCCCTGATGGGCATCGGCGAGATGGTCGGCATGCGCTGGGTGCTCTGGGGCCGCGACGGTGCGGGCGCCGGCACCGACGGCGCCGCCCCCGACGGCCTGCCGGCGGAGATCTTCGACCACGTCATGCGCCTCGTCGAGCGCGCCCTCTCCCCCGAAGGAGCACCATGAGCGAAGACCGACCCCTCGACGGCCGACGGGCGGTGGTCACCGGCGGCGGTGCCGGGATCGGCGCCGCCTGCGCCCGGGCCCTCGCCGGCCGGGGCGCCTACGTCGTCGTCGCCGACCGGGACGAGGCGGCGGCCGCCGTCGTCGCCAAGGAGGTGGCCGGCGAGGTCTGGGCGGTGGACCTGGACGACACCCGGGCGCTGGACGAGCTGAGCCTCGAGGCGGACATCCTCGTCAACAACGCCGGGATCCAGGTGGTCAGCCCCATCGAGGAGTTCGCCCCGGAGGACTTCCGCCGCATCCAGCGGATCATGGTCGAGGCACCGTTCCTGCTGGTGCGCGCCGCGCTGCCGCACATGTACGCGCGCGGCTGGGGCCGGGTCGTCAACATCTCCTCGGTGCACGGCCTGGTCGCGTCGCCGTTCAAGTCCGCCTACGTCACCGCGAAGCACGCCCTCGAGGGGCTGAGCAAGGTCACGGCGCTGGAGGGTGCCGCGAGGGGCGTGACGAGCAACTGCATCAACCCCGCGTACGTGCGCACCGCCCTGGTCGAGAAGCAGATCGCCGACCAGGCCAGGGTGCACGGCATCACCGAGGACGAGGTGCTCGAGAAGGTCCTGCTGACCGAGCAGTCGGTCAAGCGCATGGTGGAGCCGCACGAGGTGGCCTCGCTCGTGTGCTGGCTGACCGGCCCCGACGCCGCCATGGCCACGGGCTCCTCCTACACCCTGGACGGGGGGTGGCACGCGCGATGAGCACGCTCACCTACTCCCAGCTCGACGTCGCGGTCGACGGCGGCCTGCTGCACGCGGGCGTCTGGGAGCCGGCCGCGGTCGCCGACGACGCGACGGTCCCCACGGTCCTGGCGGTGCACGGCATCACCGCCACCCACCAGGCGTGGAACTTCCTGCCGCCGGCGCTCCCCGGGGTGCGCGTGGTCGCTCCGGACCTGCGCGGGCGTGGCCGCAGCAACGCCCTGGCCGGGCCGTACGGCATGGGCCGGCACGCGGACGACCTCGCCGCGCTCTTGCGGCAGACGAGCGCCGGGCCGGTCGTCGTCGTCGGCCACTCCATGGGCGGCTTCGCCTCCGTGGTCCTCGCCCACCGCCACCCCGAGCTGGTGTCCGCGCTCCTGCTGGTCGACGGCGGTCTGCCGCTGGACGTCCCGACCGACCTGGACCCCGACGTGGTGATGCAGGCGGTGCTGGGGCCGGCCGCCGAGCGGCTGTCGATGACGTTCCCCGACCCGGAGGCGTACCGGGACTTCTGGCGCGGGCACCCCGCCTTCGTGGGGCAGTGGTCCGAGCGGCTCGGCACCTACTTCGACTACGACCTCGAGGCCGTCGACGGCGTGTGGCGCCCCTCGTCCCGCCTCCCCGCGGTCACCGGCGACCAGCGCGAGCTCGTCACCGGCGAGTCCCTGCTGCCGGCGCTCGACGGGCTGTCCGTACCCACCCACTTCCTGCGGGCACCACGCGGCCTGCAGGACGGCGACCCGCTCTACGCGCCGGAGCACGTGGCACGCTGGTCGCAGCGGCTGCCCTCGCTGACGACGGCGGACGTGCCGGACGTCAACCACTACACGATCGTCATGAGCACCGCGGGCGCGGGCGCCGTGGCGGAGAAGATCACGAACGTCCTGGAAGGAGCTCGACGATGACCAGCACGACGACGGAGCCGCGACCCACCCGCGGTCTGGAAAAGGTGGTGGGTTCGGCCGCGGAGGCGGTCGCGGACATCGGGGACGGTGCGTCGCTGGCCGTGGGTGGCTTCGGCCTCTCGGGCAACCCGATGGCGCTGATCGAGGCGCTGCTGGCGCAGGGCGCCAAGGACCTGTCGGTGGTGTCGAACAACTGCGGCGTGGACGACTGGGGCCTGGGGCTGCTGCTCGGTGCGGGCCGGCTGGCGAAGATGACGGCGTCGTACGTGGGTGAGAACAAGGGGTTCGAGCGTCAGTTCCTCTCCGGCGAGCTGGAGGTCGAGCTGACCCCGCAGGGCACGCTGGCGGAGAAGCTGCGGGCCGGCGGGTCGGGGATCGCGGCGTTCTTCACCACGACCGGGGTGGGCACCCAGGTGGCCGAGGGCGGTCTGCCGCAGCGTTACGACGGCGCGGGCGGGGTGGCGAAGGCGTCGCCGGTCAAGGAGGTGCGCTCCTTCTCCCTGGGCGGGCAGAGCGGGGAGTACGTGCTGGAGGAGGCGATCGCGACGGACTTCTCCCTGGTGCACGCGTGGAAGGGTGACCGGTACGGGAACCTGGTGTTCAACAAGGCGGCCCGGAACTTCAACCCGCTGGCGGCGATGGCCGGGCGGGTGTGCATCGCGCAGGTCGAGGAGCTCGTCGAGCCCGGTCAGATCGGCCCGGACGAGGTGCACCTGCCGGGGATCTACGTCCACCGCCTGGTCCACGTCGGGACCGGGACCGAGAAGCGGATCGAGAAGCGCACCGTGCGTAGTGAGGGGATGAGCTGATGGCACTGACGCGTCAGGAGATGGCCGCGCGGGCGGCCCTGGAGCTGTCCGACGGGTCCTATGTCAACCTCGGGATCGGGATGCCGACGATGGTCCCGAACTATGTGCCGGCGGGCATGCAGGTGGTGCTGCAGTCGGAGAACGGCATCCTCGGGGTGGGTCCGTACCCGTACGAGGAAGCGGTCGACCCGGATCTGATCAACGCCGGGAAGGAGACGGTGACCACGCTGCCGGGGGCGGCGTTCTTCGACTCGGCGACGTCCTTCGGGATGATCCGTGGCGGGAAGATCGACGTCGCGATCCTGGGCGGGATGCAGGTCTCGAAGGATGGGGACCTGGCGAACTGGATGATCCCGGGGAAGATGGTCAAGGGCCCGGGCGGCGGGATGGACCTGGTCCACGGGGCGAAGAAGGTCATCATCCTGATGGACCACAACGCCAAGGACGGCTCGGCCAAGATCGTCGACGCCTGCTCGCTGCCGCTGACCGGGCGTGGGGTGGTGGACCGGATCATCACCGACCTCGCGGTCATCGACGTCACCGACCGGGGCCTGGTCCTGATCGAGCTCGCTCCCGGCGTGACGGCCGGTGAGGTCAAGGAGCGCACCGAGCCCGAGCTGATCGTCTCCGAGCACCTCAGCGCCGTGGAGGTGGACGCGTGAGCACCGAGACCACACCCGCACCGGGCGCGGCGCACTCCGCTGCCGGAGCCGGCGTCCCGGCCGGCTCCGACGTCGTCGTCGTGGCGGCGGCCCGGACCCCGCAGGGCCGGCTCAAGGGCCAGCTCGCCCCGCTGACCGGTGTCCAGCTCGGCACTACGGCGATCGCCGGCGCCCTGGAGCGCGGCGGTATCGACCCCGGCGAGGTCGAGGCCGTGTACATGGGCCAGGTGCTCCAGGCCGGCGCCGGGCAGGCCCCGGCCCGCCAGGCCGCCGTCGGCGCCGGGATCCCGTGGTCCGCGCACGCCACCACGGTCAACAAGGTCTGCCTGTCCGGGCTGAGCGCCATCATCGACGCCGCCCGCCTGATCCGCTCCGGCGAGGCGACCGTCGTCGTCGCCGGCGGGATGGAGTCGATGACGGGCGCCCCGCACCTGCTCATGGGATCGCGCGCCGGGTGGGCCTACGGCAACGTCGAGGCCGTCGACCACATGGCCCACGACGGCCTGACCGACGCCTACGACCGCGAGGCCATGGGCCTGGCCACCGACAAGAAGACCGCGTCCACCTACCCGCTGACCCGCGAGCAGCAGGACGAGGTCGCCGCCGCGTCGCACCAGCGCGCCGCGAAGGCGTGGGACGACGGGGTCTTCGCCGCCGAGGTCGTCCCGGTCACCGTGCCGGGCCGCAAGGGCGAGACGGTCGCCGAGCGGGACGAGGGCATCCGCCCCGAGACCACCGTGGAGTCCCTGGGCAGGCTGCGCCCGGCGTTCACCCCGGAGGGGTCGATCACCGCCGGCAACGCCTCGCAGATCTCCGACGGCGCCGCCGCCGTGGTCCTGACCACCCGTGCCCACGCCGGCGAGCGGGGGTGGACCGTCCTGGCCACGCTGCGCTCCCCCGGCCAGGTCGCCGGCCCCGACGCCTCCCTGCACGCCCAGCCCGCCCGGGCCATCGCCCAGGCGCTGCAGCGGCAGGGGTGGGACGTGGCCGACCTCGACCTCATCGAGATCAACGAGGCCTTCGGCGCCGTCGTCGCCCACTCCACCGCTGAGCTCGGCGCCGACCCGGCCAAGGTCAACCCGCACGGCGGCGGCATCGCCGTCGGCCACCCCATCGGCGCCTCCGGCGCCCGGCTCGTCGTCCACGCCGCCCACCAGCTCGCCCAGGCCGGCGGAGGCCGCGCCGCCGTCGGGCTCTGCGGCGGCGGCGGACAGGGCGAAGCACTCCTCCTCGAGGGCTGAGGCGCCTCCGGGCGCCGATCGGACGCCCGGCGGGCCCTCGTGGCACCGCCGGCGGGGGCGGAGATGCGAGGGCACCGCCGCCACGGCGGGGCGGGCCGCCGCCGGCGGGCAGAGCGACGGCGGGACATCCACCAGCAGGCAGAGCGACGGCGGGACCACCGCCGTCGAGCAGGGCGACGGCGGGACCACCGCCGTCGGGAGACGAAGGGGTTTTCCATGGGCCAGGTCACCGAGCACGACGTCGCGACGACGCGGGCACGCATCCACGTGCGCGACACCGACCCGGGCGGGGCGTCGTCGCCGGCGGGCACCGTCGTCCTGGTGCACGGGAACTGCTCGTCGTCGGCGTTCTTCCACCGGCTCCTCGGCGAGCTGCCCGCCGGCTGGCGCGGGATCGCGCCGGACCTGCGCGGGTACGGCGACACCGAGCCGCTGCCGATCGACGCCACCCGCGGCATGCGTGACTTCGCCGACGACCTCGCGGCGCTCATGGACGCGCTGGGCATCGAGAGGGCCGCCTTCGTGGCGCACTCGGCCGGGGCGGGGGCGGTCATGCAGCTCGCGGTCGACCACCCGGAGCGGGTGGGTGCCGTGCTGCTCGAGGCGCCGGCGTCGCCGTTCGGCTTCGGCGGGACCGGGGACGCCGAGGGGACCCCGATCTGGCCCGACCACGCCGGCTCCGGCGGCGGCACGGCCAACCCGGACTTCGCCGCCGCCATCGCGGCCGGCGACCGCACCACCGACCACCCGCACTCGCCGCTGAACGTGTTCCGGGCGCTCTACGTGGCGCCCGGCACCGAGCTCGCCGACGAGGACCTGCTGCTGGACTCGGTGCTGTCCACCCGCATCGGAGAGGTCCACTACCCCGGCGGCACCGTGCCGAGCGAGAACTGGCCGGGGACCGGTCCGGGGACGACCGGCATCAACAACGCGCTCTCGCCGAGGTACTACGACCTCAGCGACTTCGCCGACGTGCCGCAGGTCGGCCCGGTGACCTGGGTGCGCGGCGACGTCGACGCCATCGTCTCGGACACCTCGCTGCTCGACCTTGGCCACCTCGGGTCGATCGGCGCAGTCCCCGGCTGGCCGGGCGCCGACGTCTACCCGGCGCAGCCTATGGTCACGCAGACCCGCACGGTCCTGGACCGGTACGCGGCCGCCGGCGGTCGCTACGAGGAGGTCGTCCTCGAGGGCGTGGGGCACAGCCCGCACCTGGAGGCGCCCGTGCGGTTCGTCGAGCTGCTCACCGAGCTGCTCGCGCGTGCCGGTGCTCCAGAGCCGTCCCTGCCCGACGGCGCGTCGTAGCGCGCGGACCGTGGACCGCGGTCACCGCCGGGGTGCCGGCGAGGACTGCGGCACCGCGCCCCACCCACCAGAGAGCTGCCCTACGCTCCCTGGACCACGACGTGATGGGATAGCCCGATGACCCGCGCCACTGATGCCACCGCTGCCCTCGACGCCGCCGGGACGGCCGTCACCATCGAGCCCGAGGACCGCTACGCCTGGTTGGAGGACGTCGAGGGCGACGAGCAGCTCGCCTGGGTGCGCGAGCGCAACGCCCACGCCGAGGAGGTGCTGGCGGGCGCACGTTTCGAGGAGATCCGCCGCGGCACCCTGGAGGTGCTGGACTCGACCGACAAGATCCCCGCCGTGGTGCAGCGCGGGGAGTTCCTCTACAACTTCTGGACCGACGCCGACCACGAGCGTGGCCTGTGGCGCCGCACCACCTGGGACTCCTACCGCACCGCAGAGCCCGAGTGGGACGTGCTGATCGACGTCGACGCGCTCAACGCGGCGGAGGGCGCCAACTGGGTCTGGCACGGCGCCCACGTCCTGCGTCCCTCGTACGACCGGGCGCTGGTGCAGCTCTCGCGCGGGGGCTCGGACGCGGACATCACGCGCGAGTTCGACCTCACCACCCGGACGTGGGTGCCGGACGGTTTCACCCGCGAGGAGTCCAAGGGCGGGATCGGCTGGGCCGACTCCACCGGCGACGTCGTGTTCGTCTACACCGATGTCGGCGAGGGCTCGATGACCACGTCCGGCTACCCGCGCACCGTGCGCCGGTGGCGGCGCGGCACGCCGATCGAGGAGGCTCCGGAGCTCTACGCCGGCGAGACGACCGACATGCTCATCGGCGCCGGGCACGACTTCACGCCGGGCTTCGAGCGCGACCTGGTCTTCCGGCACCGCGCGTTCTACGACTCCGACCTCTACCTGCTCGGCCCGGACGACACGCTGACGCTGCTCGACCTCCCGGCGTCCGCCGAGCCGGACCTCTTCCGCGAGTGGCTCACCGTCGAGCTGCGCGAGGAGTGGGAGGTCGGCGGGCGCACCTATCCCGGTGGCAGCCTGCTCGCCGTCGCACTGGAGAGCTTTCTGACCGGCGGGCGGGACTTCGAGGTGCTGTACACCCCGAGCGCGACGACGTCGTTGGCCGGGGCGAGCTGGACCCGTCACCACCTGGTGCTCAACATCCTCGACGACGTCGCCAACCGGCTCGAGGTGCTGACCCCGCCGGCGGACGGGGCGGCCGGTGTGTGGCGCCGTCGTCCGCTCGACCTCTCCGGCGGGACGGCGACCGGCGAGGTGCCGGCGCTCGCGACCATCGCCGTCGGGGCCGTGGACCCGGACGCCGAGGACGCGCTGTGGCTGACCACCACGGGCTTCCTCACGCCGACCACGCTCTCCCGCCTGGACCTCGACGACGACGGCGCAACGGTCGGGCTGGAGCGGCTCAAGTCGCTGCCGGCCTACTTCGACACCACCGGGCTGCACGTGGAGCAGCACTTCGTCGCCTCGGCGGACGGGACCCGCGTGCCCTACTTCCAGGTCTCGCGCGAGCCGGTCGCCGACGACGCCGAGGTGGCGCCGATGCCCACGCTCCTCGCCGGCTACGGCGGGTTCGAGATCTCCCGCGTGCCCGCCTACTCGGGCGGGATCGGCCGGGCCTGGCTCGAGCGCGGGGGTGTGTACGTCGTGGCCAACATCCGCGGCGGCGGCGAGTACGGGCCGCGCTGGCACCAGGCGGCCCTGAAGGCGAACCGGCACAAGGCCTACGAGGACTTCGCCGCGGTCGCCCGCGACCTGGTGGCCCGGGGGGTCACCGACACCGAGCACCTGGGTGCGCAGGGCGGCTCGAACGGCGGGCTGCTCATGGGCAACATGCTCACCCAGTACCCCGAGCTGTTCGGCGCCATCGTGTGCCAGGTGCCGCTGCTGGACATGAAGCGCTACTCCCACCTGCTCGCCGGAGCGTCCTGGATGGCCGAGTACGGCGACCCGGACGACCCCGAGCAGTGGGACTTCATCCGGCACTTCTCGGCCTACCACCTGTTCGACGCGGCCGGGGACTACCCGCCGGTGCTGTTCACGACGTCCACGCGCGACGACCGCGTGCATCCCGGCCACGCCCGGAAGATGGCGGCCCAGATGATCGACGCCGGCAAGGACGTGACCTACTACGAGAACATCGAGGGCGGGCACGGCGGGGCGGCGACCAACGCCCAGGCCGCCCTGATGCAGGCGCTGGCCTTCGAGTTCCTGTGGCAGCGGATCGGATGACAGCGCACGCCGGCGGTGACGGGGATGACGGCGCGTCCGACCCGTCTGGCGCAGCCGGCGCGGCGAGCGAACCCGGCATCTCCGGCGCGGCGAGCAACCCCGGCGGCCCCGTCGCGCCGAGCGAACCCGGCGGCAGCGCCGACTGCCTGTTCTGCCGCATCGTGGCAGGGGCGGAGCCGGCGAGCATCGTGCACGCCGACGACGCCGTGGTGGCGTTCCTCGACGCCGTGCCGGTCAACCCGGGCCACGTGCTGGTGGTGCCGCGGGTGCACGCGAGCGGCCTGGTGGACCTGCCTGTCGACGTCGGTGCAGCGGTCTGGCGCGTCGCGCACCGCATCGCGGCGTTCATGCGCAGCGACCCGGCCTGGTCGGAGGGCGTGAACCTGCACCTGTCCGACGGCGCTGTCGCCGACCAGAGCGTTGGGCACGTGCATCTGCACGTGATTCCCCGGTTCAAAGACGACGGCCTGCGCATCGTGCAGGACCGCGATCCCGCGCGGCCGTCGCGAGACGAGCTGGACGCCGTTGCGGCCCGGCTCTCACGCGACTTGACGAAGGCGGCGAGCAGCTCGTAGCGGCTCATACAGGAACCGGTCATCGACGCCTGTTGGGAGCGGTCCGTCGACGACATCCGCACGGAAGGCGAGTACGTTGTTCATGAGGAACCCGAAGGCGGCGAAGGAGGTGCGCCCGATGGCAACGAGCGTTAGCCCGGACCGGGAAGCTCCCCACCAGACGTCCGCCAGGACAGCGACCAGACGCGTCCGGGCAACGCCGACCGAGGTCTCAGCAGCGAAGTTGCGTCTCGTCCTTGATGAGCGCCTGGGCCGAGCCACGCCTGAGTGGGTCGTGCGCCTCGCCAACGCGGAGCGCCCCAGCGCCTGACCCGCGCCAAGCGTTCCCGATCCACGTTGGGTGGACCGGTCCCCCAACCAGCCCCGGTGATTACCTCCCCGGCGGACGCCAGAGCACGAGCGCGCCGCCGCTGGTCGTCGACACACGCCGGACGCGTGTCCCGCGCGGCACCGCCACGACGTCTCCGGTGGCGTCGGCGGCGAAGATGCGGTGTCCCGGTTCGGCCAGCGAGCGGAGCCGGTCGTTCTCGGCACGGACCCGGGCGAGCTCGCGCTCCAGATCCATGATGCGCTTGATGCCGGCGAGGTTGACCCCCTCGTCCTGGCTGAGCCTCTGGACCTCACGCAGGATCGCGACGTCGCGCAACGTGTAACGACGACCGCGCCCGCGGGTGCGCTGCGGCTCGACGAGGCCGAGGCGGTCGTACTGGCGCAGGGTCTGCGGGTGCATGCCCGCCAGTCCGGCGGCGACGGAGATCGTCAGGATCGGCGCGTCCTCACGCCGGTCGTTCGTGGCCATCGTCCGCTCCTTCCCTGATCGGCTCGTCGCGCCGTCGTGATGTCCGAGATGCAGGGGCCGGACGGGATGCTTCCCGTCCGGCCCGGTGCCGCTACCGGGCTGCCTGCTCGACGAGCCCGTCACGGGGATTGACGCCGTCGTTGGCCTCGGCGAACGCCTTGACGGCGGCCTTCGCGGCGCTGGAGAGCCGGCTCGGCACGACGACGTTCACGGTCACCAGGAGGTCACCGTCCGGCGCGAGCGGCACGTCCAGGCCCTTGCGTCGCACGCGCAGCGTGCGACCCGAGGGCGTACCGGCCGGCACCTTGACCTTGACCGTGCGACCGTCCAGCGTCGGCACCTCGATCGTGGCCCCGAGGGCGGCCTCGTCGAAAGTGATCGGCACCGTCATCCGTACGTTCTTGCCGTCGATGGTGAAGACGGGGTGCGGCTCGACCTGCACCGTGACGATCAGGTCGCCGGGCTCGCCCCCGTTCTGGCCGGGCCTGCCCTTGCCGCGCAGCCGGATCTTCTGACCGTCGTGCACCCCAGGCGGGATACGCGTGGTCATCGTCCGGCCGTCGACAGTGAGCTGGACGGTCGAGCCGGAGACGGCCTGTCGGAAGGGCAGCGTCGCGCTCGTGGTGACGTCGGCCCCCCGCTGCGGGCGCCGTCGGGAACCGAAGCCGCCGCCGGAGCCGCCGAACATCCCCTGCAGGATGTCCTCGAACCCGCCTGCGCCTCCGGGCATGCTCTGCCCGGAGCCGGGTGTGGAGTAGCGCACGCGCGTCCCGCCCGGCTCGCCCTGGCCGAACATGCCGCCGAAGAGGTCCTCGAAGCCCGGTCCCGCCGATCCGCCGGGACCGGCGGAGAAACGTGCCCCGCCGCCGGCCATCGCGCGGAGCGCGTCGTACTGCTTGCGCTGCTCCGGGTCCGAGAGCACCGCGTAGGCCTCACCGATGGACTTGAACCGCTCCTCCGACTTCGCGTCCCCCGGGTTGTGGTCGGGGTGGTACTGCCGCGCGAGCTTGCGGTAGGCCTTCTTGATCGCGTCGGCGTCGGCGTCCTTCGCGACGCCGAGAGTGGCGTAGAAGTCCTTCTCCAGCCAGTCCTGTCCGGTCATCCCGCCTCACCTCCTCGATCGTGCGGTGCCGCGGCGGATCGTCCGCCGCGGCACCGCGTCAATGTTCCAGCCCTCATTCGGGGCTGCTCACCGCCACCCGCGCGGCCCGCAGCACCCTCTCCCCGGCACGGTAGCCGGGCTGCAGGACCTGCGTGACCGTGGTGGCCGTGGCCTCCGTGTCGGTCGTGTGCATGAGCGCCTCGTGGACGGCCGGGTCGAACTCCTCGCCGACGGCGCCGTACCGGACGACCTCGAAGCGCTGGGCCAGCGTGGACTCCAGCTTCTCCGCGATCGACGCGAACGGGCCGGTGAGGTCCCCGTGCTGCCGGGCGAGCTCGATCTCGTCGAGCACCCCGAGGAGCGCCTCGGCCACGTCCTGGACGCCGGCCTGCCGATGGGCGGCGGCCTCGGTCCGGGATCGGCGCACGAAGGCGTTGTACTCCTGCTGCACGTTGTAGACGTCCGCGTTGCGGCGAGCGAGCTGGTCGGCGAGGTCGAGAGCCTCGGCCTTCGCCGTGGCCAGCTCGTCCGCACCCTCGGTCGTCACCTGCTCGACGGTCGGCTGCCCCGCCTCGCCGGACACGTCCGACGGCGCAGCCTCCGACGCGTCCGGCACCGCCCTGCGGGCCTTCCCGGTCTCCGGGTCGATCCGCCGCCTGTCCGTCACGATCGGCTTCTCGTAGCCCTGCTCCTCGGGGCGGTCGCTGTCTGCGGCTGTCACTTGGTCTCCTCGTCGTCCACGATCTCGGCGTCGACGACGTCGTCGTCGGAGGAGGAACCGGTGCCGGCGTCAGCCGCGGACTCCTCGAAGCCGGGTGCACCCTGCGGGCCGTCGGCCTGCTGCTGGGCGTACAGGGCCTCGCCGATCTTCTGGCTCTTGGTGGTGAGCTCGGACTGGGCGGACTTGATCGCCTCGATGTCCTCGCCCTCGAGCGCCTTCTTCAGGGCGTCGACGGCCTCGCGCACCTCGGCGGAGACGTCCTCGGGGAGCTTCTCCGCGTTGTCGGTGAGCAGCTTCTCGGTGGAGTACACCAGCTGCTCGGCCGTGTTGCGGGTCTCGGCCTCCTCGCGCCGCTTGGCGTCCTCGGCGGCGTGCGCCTCGGCCTCCTTGACCATGCGGTCGATCTCGTCCTTCGGCAGGGCCGAGCCGCCGGTGATCGTCATCGACTGCTCCTGGCCGGTGCCACGGTCCTTGGCGGAGACGTGCACGATGCCGTTGGCGTCGATGTCGAACGTGACCTCGATCTGCGGCATGCCACGGGGAGCCGGGGCGATGCCGGTCAGCTCGAAGGTGCCCAGCGGCTTGTTGTCGCGGGCGAACTCACGCTCACCCTGGAAGACCTGGATGAGCACGCTCGGCTGGTTGTCCTCGGCGGTGGAGAAGACCTCGGAACGCTTCGTGGGGATGGCCGTGTTGCGCTCGATCAGCTTGGTCATCACCCCGCCCTTGGTCTCGATGCCGAGGGACAGCGGGGTGACGTCGATCAGCAGGACGTCCTTGCGGTCACCCTTGATGACACCGGCCTGCAGCGCGGCGCCGACGGCGACGACCTCGTCCGGGTTCACACCCTTGTTCGGCTCCTTGCCACCGGTGAGCTCCTTGATGACCTCGGTCACGGCAGGCATGCGGGTGGAACCACCCACGAGCACGACGTGGTCGATCTCGGAGACGGAGATCCCGGCGTCCTTCATCACGTTCTGGAACGGCTGCTTGGTGCGCTCGAGCAGGTCCGAGGTCATCTCCTGGAACGCCGCCCGGGTGAGCTTCTCGTCCAGGTGGATGGGGCCGGACTCGGACATCGAGAGGTACTGCAGCGAGATGTTGGTGCTCGTCGCGGACGAGAGCTCCTTCTTGGCCTGCTCGGCCGCCTCGCGCAGTCGCTGCACGGCGATCTTGTCCTTGGAGAGGTCGACGCCGTCCTTGTTCTTGACCTGCTTGACGAGCCAGTCGACGATCCGCTGGTCCCAGTCGTCACCACCGAGACGGTTGTCGCCGTTGGTGGCGCGGACCTGGATCGTGGAGAAGTCGTCCTCGTCCTTGCCGACCTCGAGGAGGGAGACGTCGAACGTACCGCCACCGAGGTCGAAGACCAGGATGAGCTCGTCCTCCTTGCCCTTCTCCAGGCCGTAGGCGAGCGCCGCGGCGGTGGGCTCGTTGACGATGCGCAGGACGTTCATGCCGGCGATCTGGCCGGCGTCCTTGGTCGCCTGGCGCTCGGCGTCGTTGAAGTAGGCCGGCACGGTGATGACCGCGTCGGTGACCGGCTCGCCCAGGTAGGACTCGGCGTCCTTCTTGAGCTTGCCGAGCACGCGCGCGGAGATCTCCTGCGCGGTGTAGGTCTTGTCGTCGATCTCGTGGTTCCAGTCAGTGCCCATGTGGCGCTTGACCGAGGAGATGGTCCGGTCGACGTTGGTCACGGCCTGGCGCTTGGCGACCTCACCGACCAGGACCTCGCCGGACTTGCTGAACGCGACGACCGACGGGGTGGTGCGGGCACCCTCGGCGTTCGCGATGACGGTGGGCTCGCCACCCTCGAGGACGGACACCACCGAGTTCGTGGTGCCCAGGTCGATTCCGACCGCTCGTGCCATGTGCGTTGCTCCTTCGTCTCGGCACCGGCGCGTGCCGCCGATGCCTGGTTGAGTCGTATGCACTCAAGTCTGCGCGCCCACCGACGGTAGGTCAAACGGAGCGACGCAAACTTGAGTCTGTCTCACTCAACTATGAACTCTTTCGCTTCATTCCCGGAACCTGTGTCGATGACCTCTGCCGGTCCGAGCAGCCGCCCTGCCAGGGGCCGCGCTACCAATTCTTGGTAGCCTCGTGTGATGGCTCACAACACCTCGATCAGCCTGGATGATCACTTCTCGGACTTCCTGTCCCGGGAGGTCTCCTCGGGCCGCTACCGGTCCGCCAGCGAGGTCGTTCGCGCCGGCCTCCGGCTGCTGGAAGATCAGCAGACGCTACTGGCCGCACTGCGGGCCGCACTCGTCGAAGGCGAGGACAGCGGCGCGCCGGAGCCCTTCGACTTCGACGCCTTCGTCGCGGCGAAGAAGGCGTGAGCCGGTACAGGCTCACCCCGGCCGCGCAGCGCGATCTCTCGTCGATCTGGGACTTCACCGAGGAGCGCTGGGACGTCCGTCAGGCCGAAACCTACATCGCCGAGATCAGAGCTGCAGTCGAGCGCGTGGCCGACGATCCCCGCCGCGGCCGCGCCTGCAACGAGATCCGCGAGGGGTACCGCCAGTACGGCATCGGCAGCCACCTGCTCTTCTACGTCGAGAGCGCCGAGGGCGTCGACGTAGTGCGGATCCTGCACCAGCGGATGGACCCGACGCGGCACCTGTGAGCCCACCGCAGGTCAGCGCCGGCTCCTGACGCTCACCCGTTCTTGCGCCCGCTGGTGAACCACCCGTCGCCGCTGATCGGCGGTCAGCGACCGACGTCCGCCCGCTCCGTGGCCGGCTGGAGGCGGCCGGAGGCGACCATCCCCTCGAGAACCCGCGCGACGCCGTCGTCCGCCGACGGCGGCGCGGTGCGGGTCGCGGCCGCGATCGCCGTGGGGTGGCCGCCGTCCATCGCGAAGCCGTGACCGGCCCAGCCGAGCATCTCCACGTCGTTGGGCATGTCGCCGAACGCGGCCACCTGCGAGGCCTCGATGCCCAGACGTGCGGCGACCGTGGCAAGCGCGGCACCCTTGGACACCCCAGGGGCGGCCAGCTCGACGATGGCGTTGCCGGGGCTCGAGGCGGTGACCGCGAGGTCCGGCTCGAGCGTGTCGCGGGCCGCCGCCAGGAACTCGTCCATGGTCAGGGAACCGGTGATGGCCAGGACCTTGAACGTGCCGTCCCGCTCGGGGACGTCCTCGATGTGACCGGCGAGGCGCGGATCGCCCGGCGCCTGGGCGGGCGTCAGCCCCTCGGGACGGCCGCCGCCCCGCAGCGCCAGGTAGCCGTCCTCCACCCAGAACGACGTCGTGGTCTCGACCGCGAGCCGCACGTCCGGGACCGCCCGGCGCAGCGCCGCGGCGGCGTGCCCGACGAGGTCGTCGACGATCGGCACCAGGTCGACGACCGCGCCGGTCGCCGTCTCGACCACGATCGCGCCGTTGGCACAGATGGCGAGGCCCGCCTGGCCGGTGGCCTCGACGATGGGCGGCATCCACCGCGGCGGCCGGCCGGTGGCGTACACCAGGTGCGCGCCGCGCTCGACGACGGCGGCCAGGGCCGAGCGGGTCCGTGGGCTCACGGCACCGCGGTACGGGAGGATCGTGCCGTCGATGTCGGTGGCCACCAGGCGGACCGGAGTGCGGTCCTCGGGTGCGGCGCCGTCGTCGGGCACCGGGTCGTCGAGGTGATGGAACGTCAGGGACGAGGCGCTCGCCGGCACAGCTTCCTTTCGCAGATGGCTGAGCTCGCACCATATCAACGTGCCCGTCGCCCCAGATCGCGGTCGCCCGCGTCGCCTCGGGTGCCGACCTCGTCGGGTGCGATTTCACTTTTCCGCCTTCCGCCGACCGCCACCTCTGCAGCTCCAAGAACGTCACTGGAAATTCCGGGAAATAAATGAGACAATGCCTGGGCCGGCTCGCGGAGGTCGGGCGCTCTCATCAGTTGTGACTGCGAACTCATCCGTGTTCTCGACCGCTCGAAGACATCGGTTTCACCTGAGGCGAAGAATGCCGACGAGCGGCCGGGGCAGCTGTCGCTCGCCGCCTGTCTCGGGCGCTGACCGACGCCGAGCGTGGCGCTCTCTCGTCGAAGGGTCACGCATGAATCTCGCCCGAGGCCAGGTCCTCATCCATCCGCACCACGGCCCGGCAACGGTCGCGCAGGTCACCACCCGCACGATCCGGAACCGTCGCACCAAGTACCTCACGCTCACGGTGCACGACACCGAGCTCTCGATCCTGGTGCCGATGGACCAGGCCGAGGAGATCGGCGTGCGGCCGGTCATTGATGTCAAGGACGCCCGCGACATCTTCAAGCTCCTTCTCGAACCCGGCGAGAAAAAGGAGAAGGTCTGGTCGCGCCGCATCAAGAACAGCACGGACCGGCTCCGCTCGGGCGACATCCTCACCATTGCCGGACTCATCCGCGACATGACCCGGTGGAACGACGAGACCCGGCTTTCTTTCGGAGAGATGAAATTGCTCCGGGACGCCCGCGGACCGTTCGAGAGCGAGCTCGCCATCGCCTTGTCGGCAACCACGGACGAGGTCAGCGCCATGATCGACGCAGCCGTTCTGGAGGGCATCTGGCCCGCCATCCCGGAGTCCGTGCTCGCCGCCGCGAGCTGACCGTCCGGCGTCCCCAGGGCCGGACATCCGTTGCTCACCGGGGTCGGTCGAGGAGCCCCCGGCGACGGGCGACGGCGGCCGCCTCGGTCCGTCCGGACGCACCGAGCTTCGCCAGGATGTTGGAGACGTGGACGCTGGCGGTCTTCGTGCTGATGAACAGTTGCTGGGCGATCTGCCCGTTCGAGCGCCCCTCGGCGACGAGGGCGAGCACCTCGCGCTCGCGGGGCGTCAGCTCCGGGCCGCTCCCCCGGGAGGCGTCCGCGGCTGACCGCCCCGTGAGGTCGCGCAGCTCGGCGAGCAGGGGCCGGGCGCCGAGCGCCTCCGCGGTGCGGTGCGCCGAGCCCGCCAGCCGGCTCGCCTCCTGCGTGCTGCCCGCCGCCCGGAGCACGCGGGCCAGCCGGGCCTGCGACCGTGCGCGCTCGTACGGCTGGCCGAGGGCCTCGAAGTCCTCGACCGCCCGCCGCCAGGTCCCGATGAGCTCGTCGTCGCCCGGCGGGTCGATCCCGGCGGCCCAGCGCAGGTGGAGCAGCTCCGCGCGGGCCCGCGCCCACCACGCCCTGCCCTCGATACCGTACGGACGGCCGGTCGCAGTGGCCCGGGCGACGGTCCGCTCGACGGCGTCGGCCTCGGCGACGCCGACGTCGAGAAGGTGCTCGACCTCGGCCCCGGCCTGTGCCGCGGCGTCCGCGAGCCGGCCGAGGAGCACGGCACCGAGGCGCACCCGGGCCTGGAAGAGCCCGTCGTCGGCGTGCCACAGCGCCGAGAGCGTCCGGACCGCCTCGTCGTGCACGGCGACCGCACCGGCGACGTCCCCACGCTGCCCGTACAGGTCCACGGCGGCGCCGGCGGAGTGCACGCAGACGAGGCCGTCCCGCGGCCACCACGGGTGCACGCGGTCGAGCATCCCCGCCGCGTCGTCGTCCCCCCGCGCGACGGCGCGGGTGAGCCCGATCGCTCGGAACATCGCCTCGATCAGCGGCGGCGGCGACTGGCCGGACAGGTCGGACTCCACCGCGACCGCGTCCCAGTCGCCGGTCATGTAGGCCGTGAGGCAGGCGAGCAGCCTCGCGTCGAGGCCGTTCGGCGACCACTGGTGGCCGTGCTCGACGGCGATGGCGGCCGCCTCGAGGTACACCTGCCGCGCCCGGGCTAGCTCGCCGATCTCGAAGTGGATGGTGCCGGTCAGGTGAAGTCCGCGGACCAGGGCGACGACGTCACCGTCCCGCCGCGCCCGCGCGACGACGTCGCCGAGCGCCACGAGCGAGCCCTCGGGGTCGCCCGACCGCTCCTTGAGCCGGCCCAGCAGCGTCGCCGCGTCGGACGCCACCCGCCGCTGGTCCAGTGCCGTCGCCACCTCCAGCGCCTCCTCGGCGAAGCGGGTCGCGTCGGCGTCGCGGCCGCGGTCATAGGTGGCGTACGCGTGCGCGGTCAGCGCCCGCGCCCGCAGCGGTGTGGGCTCCTCCCCGGCCAGCGTGAGCGCCTCCGTCGTGACGTCCAGCGCGTCGTCGACGTCGACGTCGATCTCCCGCAGCGCCGCCGCCCGGGCAAGGAGCAGACCGGCACGGTCCGGCCCGGCCGGTCCGTGCCGTCGCTGATCGAGCAGGTCGGTGACGAGGTCCGCCGACCGGTGCGGGTGGCCGGCCGCGAGCAGGGCGTCCGCCGCCCGGAGGGTCAGCTCCGTGACGTCGACCTCGGGTGCGCCCGGTCGGCCGAGGAGCTCCAGCACCCGGAGGTAGTGGGCGGCCGCCTCCTGAGGTCCACCGACGGCGACAGCGTCGTCGCCCGCCTGGATGCCGGCGGTCACCGCCGTCGCGACGTCCTGCGCCGCGAGGGCGTGGTGCGCGAGCTCGGCCGCCGAGCCGTCGACACCGCCGGCCCGCAGCGCCGCCACGTAGCCCGCGTGCAGGCGCTGGCGCTCCCCGGGCAGGAGGTCGTCGTGGACCGCCTCGGCGAGGAGCGCGTGGCGAAACGCGTAGGCGTCGCCCTCCACCGTCACCACCACGTTGCTGTCGACGGCGGACCGCACGGCGCGCTCCAGCTCGTCGTCCCCGAGGTCGACGACGCGGGCGAGCAGCTCGTGCGTCACCCGGCGGCCGGCACACGCGACGGCCCGGACCACGGTCCGGGCGGTCCCGTCGAGCCGGTCCAGGCGCAGCAGCAGCAGGTCCGCGAGGTCAGCCGGCAGGGCGGCGTCGCCCGCCGTGCGCGCGTGCGCGAGCTCCTCGGCGAAGAAGGCGTTGCCCTCGGCCCGGCGCACGATCTCGCCGACGTCGCCCTCGGCGTCGAGTCCCGGACCGAGACCGCGTACCAGGAGGCGCACGTCCGCGTCGGGCAGCGGGCCGAGCTGGAGCCGTTCCACCCCGGGCAGCCGCGCCCACTCCGCCGCCCGCGCCCGCAGCGGGTGTCTCCGGTGGAGGTCGTCGCTGCGGTAGGAGGCGACGACGGCGACGCGGGCGGCGAAGCCGCGGGTGAAGAGGATCGTCAGGAGGTCGCGGGTGGACGGGTCTGCCCAGTGCAGGTCCTCGACGACGACGAGGAGGCCGGATGCCGCAGCGAGCCGCTCGAGCGCGGCGTGGACGGCGTCGAGGACGTCGGTGCGCCCGACGTCGTCCGGCCCGTCCGTCTCGGCGGCCCGGCCGGGACGAAGCCTCAGGAGCGCCGGGTGGCGGGCGGCCAGGTCGGCGAAGCGTGCCGGCTCGGACGCCTCGAGCCTGCCGAAGATCTCGCCGAACGGCAGGAACGGCAGGGCGCCGTCGCCGATGTCGGTGCAGTGGCCCACCACCACCGGCACCCCGGCCGCCTCGGCACGTGCGGCGAGCTCGGTGAGCAGGCGGGTCTTGCCGACGCCGGCGTCCCCGGCGACGACGACGGCGCGCGGCGGCGCGTCACCGGACAGGCCGGTCAGCGCCTCGAGCCGCTCGAGCTCGGACACCCGGCCGACCAGGGGTACCGCACGTGTGGAGGCCACCCCGACATGATGGCCCCCGTCGACCACATCGCGGTATCCGCGGGTCACGCAGGGGCCCGCGCGCCACCGGCGGGCGCGGACCCACCTGCGCCGGCGTCCGGCCCACCTGCCCGACCCGCCCCTCGCCGGTGCGCACCTCGGGCGGACGGCCTACGGTGCCACTATGACCGTCGAACCCGCCCCGCTGTCCGCGCTCCTGCTCAACTGCACCCTCAGTCCCTCGCCGGCCGGGTCGAGCACCGACGTGCTGGGCCGGCAGGTGCTCGCCGCGCTCGCCGAGCACGGCGTCACGGGCTCGCAGGTGCGTGTCGTCGACCATGACGTACGGCCGGGTGTCGAGCTCGACATGGGTGAGGGCGACGAGTGGCCCGCCATCCGTCGGCAGGTCATGGACGCCGACATCCTCGTGCTCGCCACCCCCACCTGGCTGGGGCAGCACTCGAGCGTGGCGCAGCGGGTCTTCGAGCGTCTCGACGCCGAGCTGTCCGAGACCGACGACGAGGGTCGGCTCCTGACGTTCGGCAAGGTCGCGCTCGTGGTCGTCGTCGGCAACGAGGACGGCGCCCACCACATCACCGCGGTGGCCTACCAGGCCCTGAACGACGTCGGTTTCACCATCCCGGCGCAGGGCGTCACCTACTGGAACGGTGAGGCCATGCACACGGTCGACTACAAGGATCTCGAGGAGACCCCGGAGGCGACCGCGTCGGCGACGGCCACGATGGCCGCCAACGCTGCGCACCTCGCACGTCTGCTGCGCCGCGACGGCTACCCGGCGGTCTGACCGCCGACGGCGGCGGCCTGCACCTACCGGTCGGGCTGCAGCGCCGCGAGCGCGGCGTCGGCCTCGGCGAGCGCCGAGCGGTCGTAGGTGGAAGTGGTGGCGAGGATCTCCGCGGCACCGGTGCGCGCCACGAGATCGGCGAGCCGCCCCAGCACGTCCGCGGACGTCCCGTAGACCGCCTGGTCGAGCTGCGCCTCGACCACGGACTCCTGCTTGGCGGTGAGGCGGGTCGGCGGCTCGGCGCGCAGGGGTGGGAACGCGCCGGTCGCCCGTGACTCCACCATCGCCCACGCCTCGGGGAGCAGCAGCTCGCGCGCCCGTTCCGCCGTCGGGGCGATCATGATGTCGACGCTGACCACCACGTACGGCTTCGGGCAGGCGCGGCTGGGCCGGAACTGGCGCCGGTAGTCGGTCAGCGGTGCGAGGTCGCCATGGAGGACGGGTCCGCCGACGACCACCGGCAGGCCGCGCTCGGCGGCGACGACGAGCCCGGCGCCGGTGGCGAGCACGAAGACCGGTGGTGGTTCCACGGCGCGCGGCATGGCCGTCACCGGTCCGGCGTCGTCGAGGAAGTCCTGCAGAGCCGCGAGGTCTTCCCCGAAGCGGTCCGACCCGTAGCTGCTGACGCCGAGGGCCTCGCGCACCGGGGCCGTGAACCCCAGGGACCGCCCCACCCCGAGGTCGATCCGGCCGGGATGCAGGGCGGCCAGCATCCGAGCCTGCTCGGCGACGACGAGCGGGCGGTGGTTCGAGAGCATCACCCCGCCCGAGCCGACCCGGATCCGCTCGGTGCGCGCAGCGATCGCGGCGATGAGCACGGGCGGGCTGCCGCTCGCGATCCCCGGCACGGCGTGGTGCTCTGCCACCCAGAAACGGCGGAACCCGAGCTGTTCGGCGCGTCGGGCGCGCTCGACGGTGGCGGTCAGGGCCGCGGCGGGCGGCTCGTCGGTGCGGGTGCGGGAGCGGTCCAGGAGGGAGACGGGGACGGGCAGGCTCCCCACCGGGCGGTGCCCGCTCGGACGATCAGCCGCTCCGGTCATGATGACGTCGACCATACGTCAGGGACGGCCCCACCATTCGTCACGATGTGGGCAGGGGTGTCGGTGCTCGACGGCGCTCATGACGGCCGGGACGAGCCGACCGGCGTGCAGCGACGTCGTGGACCTGCCCCGCCCGTGCCGGTGGGGAGAGACTGGGTGGGGAACGGCCCACGTGCGGGCTCTCGGGGTTCGAGCCACGCACGCCGGCTCGACAGGTCCACCAGAAGGGCTGGTCCGCGGTGCACGAAGCTGTCGCGAGATCGCGGCTGACGCTGACGGTGCTCATCGTCACCGCGGTGCCGAGCCTGCTCCAGATCCCGTTCCCCGCAGTGCTCACCGCGCTGCAGCGCTCGCCCGCCGTGCGTGACGGTGAGGTCTGGCGGCTGCTGACCTCTCTCGTCGTCCAGGACGGTGGCTGGCTCGGTACGGTCTCGAACCTGCTGTTCCTGCTGGTGGTCGGTGCGACGGCCGAGCGCGTCCTGCCCCGCCGCCTCTGGTTGGCGTCCTACGTGGTCGGCGGGCTGACCGGCCAGCTGGTGGGGCTCGCCTGGCAACCGGTCGGTGCCGGCAACTCGGTCGCGGTCTGCGGGCTGGCCGGCACGCTCGCCGTCGCCCTGGTCGTCGGCGTCGAAGCTCCGCGGTGGACCCCGGTGGTCGTGATCTGGTGGTGCGGCGCCCTGGCTGCCACGATCTCGGTGACGGCCCTGGTCATCGGGACGGCCGCAGCCCTGGGCACGCAGGCAGCCGTCATGGCGGGCGGCGAGGCGGGTCGGGGCCGCCCGACGGTCGCCCGCCTGGTGTGCTGGGCGACGCTCGCGTACGCGGCCCTGCTGACCGCCGTCGGCAACGTCCACGGGCCACCGATCCTCGTGGGCGCCGCCATGGCCCTGCTCGCCCGCGGCGGCGGTCGATTCCACCACCGGCGGCGATGACCGCTCAGCCCTGCCAGCGGACCGTGATCGACCCGACGTCGGGCAGCGGCAGGGACGCCGCCTCCGCCTCGACGGCGTCTCGCTCGGCCGGGGCCGGCCGGCGCCAGGGCTCGATCGTCACGGTCGCCTGGGAGCGGCGCCACGTGCCGACGATCTCACCGTCGACGAGGACCGCGCCGGGCCAGACGCGGGAGGTCCACAGCGCGCTGCGTCGCGACTCGTCGGGGACGAGCAGCGCCCGGTCGACGCCCTGGAGCAGGTAGTACGGATCACCGCTGGGGAGCAGCCGGGCCGGGGTGGCGGGACCGGGCGCGACGTCGAGGCCCGGCTCGTCCTCCGCGAGGACCCAGGCGTCGCCGACAGGTGTGCGGACCGGTGTCAGCGACGGGAGAAGGCTCTCGAACGTGGCAGCGGCCACCGCCGGACGGATCCCGGCCCACGCGCCCCACCCCTCGGGGGTGGCCGGGCCGAAGACGTGGAGATACCTGCGGGCGAGCTCGGCGCGAGCCTCGGCCGGCTCGACGTCGGGTGGCGGGACGGTCCAGACCTCCGGCCGGCGGGCACCGTCCCAGCGGATCCGCAGCCGGCCCGTGGGTGCGGCGTACCGGAGCTGGTTGGGGTTCACCCCGAGCGCGTGCCCGGCGTCGCCATAGCTCATCCGGCTGCCGTCGAGGTACGCGTGCAGGCGGTCGGCGAGGTCCTCGGCGATCTGCCGTCGACGTCCGGTCTCCGCGAGGCGCCCGAGCGTGAAGGGGGCGACGTCCTGCGCGGCGACGACGTAGGCGCTGTAGCGCGGCCCCCAGACCTGCGCGAGGGCGGGGTCCTCCCACACGGTCGGTGACGTCCCCTTGACGCGGGCGTGGACGGACAGCACCGCCGCCCGCGGCATGCTGTCCTGCAGGCCGGCCCAGGCCGCGCGCCGCAGCGAGTCGCTGCCCGCCGGGAGCCGCTCGTCGAGGGCGCCGACGCGGCGTCGGAACGCCAGGATCTGCGCCCGTCCCAGGTCGAGCCGCGCGGTCATGACGGCTCACGCTCGTCGCGTGCAGGCGCATCACGCCCGTCGTACGCAGGCGCGTCACGCCCGTCGTGCGCAGACGCGGTCCCAGGCTCGAGCCCCGGCTCGAGCCCCGGTTCGGGCCCCGGCTCGGCGAGGTCGAGGCGCATCACGACCCGGCGAAGCGTCGGAGCGCTCACCTCGTGGAAGCCGGCGGCCGCGAACGTGGCGCGGGTCCCGACGTGCAGCTCCTCCTCGATCGCGTTCGTCGTCGTCATCGGATATCCCTCGATCGCCCGGGCGCCGCGCTCCCGGGCGAAGTCGACGGCGGAGCGCACCAGGGCACGGCTGAGGCCACGGCGCCGGAAACCCGCCCGGACGAAGACGCACGTGACCGCCCACACGCCGGCGTCGCCCCTGTCCTCCGTCCGGCCCTGCCACGGCACGCGGAAGGTGCGCACGAGCCCGGCGTAAGCGGGGCGCGGCTCGCACGCGCACCAGCCGACGGGCTCGTCCCCGACGTAGGCGACCAGTCCGCTGGTGGTGGTGGCCTCGGGGTGGCCGGCGTCGGTCTGGCCGCGTAGCCGCAGCGCGCGCTCCTCCGCCGGGGAGGACGCGAACGACTCCCCCGGCCGCAGCTTGTACCGCTGGCACTGGCACACCCGGGCCGTGCCGCGCGTCCCGAAGACCGTCTGGAGGTCCTCCCAGCGGGCCTCGTTCGCGGGCACGATGATGACGTCGGCAACCTCGCGCGTCTCCACACCGCCAGTATCCGGGGTGCCGGGCCCGCCGTCACCAGCGATGTGGTTCCCTCTGCGCCGACGTGGTCGCCGCGCCGGGCGTCAGCCGCCCAGGCCGTCGCTCCCGGTCCCGTCGGCGAGCGGTGGGAGGTCGAGGTCGCTCAGCCGCTCCGGGTCGGCGAGCACGTCGATGGCGGCGATGCGCCCGTCGGCGACCGTGAAGGCCATGACGGACAGCACGCGGTCACGGGAGGCGACCACCACACCGGCGGCCCCGTTGATGAGCGCCGGGTGCGCGAGCGGGAACAGCCGGCCGAACGTGATCGCCTGCCCGGCCACGGTCCGCGCGCCGTGATAGGTGACGGAGAGCGGGTGCCCCGCTCCGCCGTCGGAGCGGAGCACGACGTCCGGGTGCAGCACGGCGACGAGGGAGTCGAAGTCACCGTCGCGGGCCGCGGCGAAGAACGCGTCGACGACCTCGCGCTGGCGGCCCCGGTCCCGGTCGGGCTGCGCGGAGCCCTGCACCCGGCGACGTGCCCGGCTGGCGAGCTGCCGGACGGCGGCGGGGGACTTCTCGAGCATCCCGGCGATGTCGTCGAAGGGCACGGCGAACATGTCGTGCAGCACGAAGGCGAGGCGCTCCGCCGGCGCCAGCGTCTCGAGCACGACGAGCATGGCGAGCCCCACCGAGTCGGCCAGCACCGCCTCCTGCTCCGGGTCCGCACCGGGCTCCGCGGTCACGACCGGGTCGGGCACGTGCGCGGCCTCCAGGGACTCCTCACGGCGCGTGGCCCGCGAGCGCAGCATGTTCAGGCACACGCGCGAGACCACCGTGGTCAGCCACGCGGCCAGGTTCTCCACGGCGTCGGGATCCGCGCGCGTGAGGCGCAGCCAGGCGTCCTGGACGGCGTCCTCGGCCTCCCCGGTCGAGCCGAGCATGCGGTAGGCCACCGCCTCCAGCCGCGGCCGCTGCTCCTCGAAGCGCTGCGCCAGCCACTCGTGGTCCTCCATGTCACATTCCTCCCGTCACACGTGTCGTACCCAGTAGACCCGCGAACCACCGTGGGTGTGACCGGGAGACATCCCTCCCGGTCCGGACAAGGGAGGACCATCATGACCACGACCGTCCTGCTCACCGGAGGAACCGGGACCCTGGGACGCCTCGTCGCGCCGCTGCTGCGCGACGCCGGACTTCAGGTGCGCGTGCTGAGCCGGAACGACCACGAGCCGTCCGACGGCCTCAGGTTCGTCACCGGCGACCTGAGCACCGGGGAGGGCCTCGAGACCGCGATGACCGGTGTCGACACCATCGTCCACCTCGCCGGGAGCGCCAAGGGCGACGACGACAAGACCCGCAACCTGGTCCGGGCGGCCACCCGGGCCGGCGCCCGGGGACGGGCGAGGATCGGGCACCTGCTGTACATCTCGGTCGTCGGCGCCGACTCCGTACCGGTGGTGAGCCGGCTCGACCGCGCCATGTTCGGCTACTACGCCGCGAAGGGCGCGGCCGAGCGCATCGTGGCCGAGTCCGGCATCCCGTGGACGACGCTGCGTGCCACCCAGTTCCACGACCTGACGCTGCTGACCGTCCAGGCCATGGCGAAGCTGCCCGTGGTGCCGGTCCCGTCGGGCTTCACGTTCCAGCCGGTGGACACTGGTGAGGTAGCCGCGCGGCTCGTCGAGCTGGCGCTGGGCAAGCCGGCCGGTCTCGTGCCCGCCCTCGGCGGTCCGCGGGTGTACGGGATGGACGAGCTCGTCCGCAGCTACCTGGCGGCCACCGGACGTCGTCGGCTGCTGATGCCGATGCACACCCCCGGCGGGGCGGCCCGCGCGATGCGCGACGGCGCGAACCTCGCGCCGACCCGCGCCGTGGGCCGCCGCACCTGGGAGGAGTTCCTGACCGACCGGTTGGCTCCGGCCGACGTCGCTCCGGCCGACGTCGGGACCCTCACGGACGCCGGGGGCGCGGACGGTCGTCACCCGTCCAGTGCGACGGCCGCATGAGCGACGGCGGCAGCCGGGTGCCGCCGTCGCCCCTGGCGGCGTTGACCTGCGGCTGGGTGAGGAAGAGCGCCCCGGTCAGGTCGGCGTCGGCCAGGTCCGCGTCCCGCAGGTCCGCACCGATGAGGTCCGCCGACCGCAGGTCCGCGCCGCGCAGGTTCGCCGCGATCAGGTAGGCGCCGCGCAGGTCGGCGCGGCGCAGGTCTGCGCCGGCGAGGTCCTTGCCGATGAGGTCGGCGCCCCGGAGGTCTCGCCCGCGCCGACGTGCCGCCTCGGGGTCTCCGGCGCCACGGGCCTCGGGGACCGGCTCGCCGCGGACCGTCTCGCTCGTCCGCAGCAGCAGCTCGTTGACCCCGGCGCGGTGCGCCCCGACGTCGAGCCCGAGGAGCGCCTCGGGAGCCTGCCGGCCGAGCTCCTCGGTCGACGCCACCGCCGCCGTCAGCTCGTCGCGCAGGCCTGTCGCGGTGGGTCTGCGGGCGACGAGCGAGACCGCCTCGTTCAGGTAGAACAGCATCTCGTGGAGCTGCCGCATGACCGGGAAGACGGCGAACATCTGCTTCGCCGTCGCCGGGTCTTGGCGCCAGTCCCGCCCGCCGAAGGTCTCCTGGGAGACGCGCTGACCGGCCCCGAAGCAGTCGTACACGGTGCAGCCGGGGAAGCCGCTCTGCCGGAGCCGGGAGTGGATGCCGCAGCGGAAGTCCTGCTGCAGGTGCCGGCACGGCTCGCCGGCCGCCTTGTCGACGGCGAAGTCGGCGGAGGCGGTGAAGGGCAGCGCGACGCAGCACAGCCCGAAGCAGCTGGCGCAGTCCGCGGTCAGGCTCAGCCGGGTCCGGCCGTCCGGTGCCGGTGGTCCTGCGGGTGTCACGGCCCCGCTCATCCCAGGGCGTCGAAGAGGAGGTTGAGCCCCTCCCCCATGCTCGGGTGGGTGATGACGGCGTCGCGGACCTGCTGGTAGGTGAGCCCGCCGAGCATCGCCATCTGCACGGCGGCGACGACCTCGCCGGAGCCGTGACCGAGGAGGGCGACGCCGAGGATCCGGTCCGTCGCCGCGTCGACGACCGCCTTCCACATGCCCGTCGTGTCGTGGAGGGTCTTGGCCCGCGGTATCGCCGCGAGGGGCAACGTCGCGACCTTGACGTCGTAGCCGTGCTCGCGGGCCTCGGTCTCGCTGAGGCCGACCCTGGCGAGCTCGGGGGTGGTGTAGACGGCGTAGGGCACCAGGCGCCCGACGGTGACGGCGTCCCCGCCCGTGAGGTTCGCCCTGAGGACGCGGAAGTCGTTCCAGGAGGCGTGCGTGAACTGCGGGCTGCCGGCCACGTCGCCGACGGCCCAGACGTGGTCTGCGCCGGTGCGCAGGCGCTCGTCGACGACGACGAAACCGCGGTCGTCGAGCTCGACGCCGGCCACGGCCAGCCCGAGGTCCGCCGTCACCGGCCGCCGGCCCGTGGCGACGAGCAGCTCGGCCCCGCGGACCTCTGAGCCGTCGTCGAGCGTGACGACGACGGCCCCGTGCCCCGGCTCGCGGCGGACAGCACTCGCCCGCGCACCGAGCCGCAGCTCCACCCCCTGGCGCCGGAGGACCTCGGCCACCTCGCCGGCGACGTCCGGGTCCTCCCGCGGCAGGACCTGGTCACGTCCTTGCAGCACCGTGACCCGGGTGCCGAAGACGGCGAACATCGACGCGAACTCGCACCCCACGTAGCCGCCCCCGAGCACGAGGAGGGACTCGGGCAGCCGCTCGAGGTGCAGGATCGTCTCGGAGTTCCACACGTCGGCGTCCGCCAGCCCGGGAAGGTCCGGCTCAGCCGGCGCCGTCCCGGTGTTGACGACGACGTCGCGCCCCCGCAGGCGCCGCTTCCCGCCGTCGGTGCTGACCTCGACCGTGCGCTCGGCGACGAAGCGTGCGGTGCCGAGGACGAAGTCCATGCCGGAGTCGGCGAAGAGCTTCTTGTGGGCGTCGACCATGCCGCCGACGACCGACTCCTTGTGCTCGCGGAGACGCTCGAGCGAGATGGTCGGCTCGCCGGGCAGGTCGACGCCCATCTCGGCGGCGCCGCGGGCCGTCAGGAGGGTGCGGGCCGAGCCGACCAGCGCCTTGGTGGGGATGCAGGCGACGTTGATGCAGGTGCCGCCGATCTTGTCCCGCTCGACCATGGCGACGTCCCAGCCAGCCTTGGCACGATCCATGGCGAGCGACTTGCCGGCCTTGCCGCCGCCGATCACCAGCAGCTCGACGTCCTCGGTCTCGATCGCGCTCATCGCTACCTCCAGCTCCTCCCGGCCCACCCGGTCCCGGAAACCACTCTCCCGCTTCGCCGCACGTGACGCGAACCCCGGCGGTGCCCCGCACGCACCCGACCGGCCTAGTGGGTCACGCGCCCGAGCGGCATAGTGGGTGTCGTCGTCCTACCGAACCTGGAGGAACTCGTGGCCGATCTGTCCAGCCTCGCCGCGTCCCACCTCGCCACCGCCAAGGCCGAGTCCAACGGTCGTAGCGCCGAGCTGATCCTGCACGACGGCGTCCTGCGCCAGTCGATCCTGGCCCTGCGCGAGGGGGTCGAGCTGGCCGAGCACAACTCCCCCGACGCCGCCAGCATCCAGGTCCTCCTCGGCCGGGTCCGGGTCACCGGGCTCGACACCGCGGAGATCGGCGCCGGCGAGCTCGACGTCCTCACCCACAAGCGGCACGCGGTGCTTGCCCTGGCGGACTCGGTGTTCCTGCTGACGACTGTCACCAGCGTCGGCCAGGGCGACGGCCCGCAGCGCGCCCGGTAGCCCCGGCAACTTCCGCCCCCGGTCACCGACCCCGTCACCGACGGGGTCGGTGACGGGGCGGCGTCGGGTCCGTGGGACCGCCGGGGCTCAGGCCTCCTGGGGGACGCGCGGTGCGGGGACGGTTGCCGCGGCCACCCGGGCGGCGGCGTGCTCCGGCCGACGTCGCAGCAGCCGCATGGCGTTGAGGATCACCAGCAGCACCGACGCCTCGTGGACGAGCATCCCGACCGACATCGTGACGCCGCCGAGGAGGACGCCGGCGAGCAGCAGGGTCACGGTGACCAGTGCGACGGCGATGTTCTGCCGCATGGTGCTCACCGTGCGCCTCGCCAGCGAGATCGCCTCGGGCAGCTTGCGGAGGTCGTCACCCATCAGGGCGATGTCCGCGGTCTCGACGGCGACGGCGGAGCCGGCCGCCCCCATCGCCACGCCGACGTCGGCGGTCGCGAGCGCCGGGGCGTCGTTGACGCCGTCGCCGACCATGGCCACGACGTACCCCTGCTGCTGCAGCTCGCGGACGGCGTCGAGCTTGTCCTCCGGGAGGAGACCGGCCCGGACGTCGTCCACCCCGGTAACCGCACCGACGGCGTGGGCCACGAGCGGGACGTCGCCGGTGAGCATGACCACCTTCTTGACACCGGCGGCGTGCAGGCGGTCCACCATGTCGGCGGCGTCCGCGCGGACCTCGTCGGCGACCGCGACCACGCCGAGCACGGCGTCGTCGACCACCACGATCATCGGGGTGCGCCCGGCGGCGGCGAGCTCCTCGGCGACCGCCGCGGCTCCGCCGTCGTCGAGGCCGTGCTGGGCGAGCAGGGCAGCGTTGCCCACGAGGACGCGCCGCCCGTCGGAGGTGGCGGTGATGCCCATGCCGGGGACCGGCTCGGTGTGCTCGGGCAGGCCTGGGGTGGCCAGGCCCTCGGCGGCTGCGCCGTCGAGGATCGGGCGGGCGAGGGGATGCTCGGAGCCGGCCTCGGCGCGCGCGGCCCAGGTGAGGACGGTCACCCGGTCGGCCGCGGGATCGAGCACGACGACGTCGGTGAGCCTGGGCGTGCCCTTGGTCAGGGTGCCGGTCTTGTCCACCGCGACGGCGGTGATCCTCGCGGAGGTCTCGAGGAACTCACCGCCCTTGATGAGGATGCCGTCCTTGGCGGCGCGGCCGATGCCGGCGACGACCGAGACCGGGATGGAGATGACCAGCGCCCCGGGGCAGCCGATCACCAGCAGGGTCAGGGCGAGCACGACGTCGCCGGTCAGCAGCCCGACCACGAGGGCCAGCACGATGATGGCCGGGGTGTACCAGGCGGAGAAGCGGTCCATGAACGCCTGGGTCCTGGCCTTGGCGTCCTGGGCCTCCTCCACGCGGTGGATGATCCGGGCCAGGGTCGTGTCGGCGCCGATGCCGGTGGCGCGGACCTGCAGGAATCCGCCGCGCGAGACGGTGCCGGCGAACACCCTGTCGCCGCTCACCTTCTCCACCGGGATGGACTCACCGGTGATGGAGGCCTCGTCCAGCGCGCCGGTGCCGCCGACGACCTCACCGTCGACCGGCACCTTCGCGCCGTTCTTGACGAGGACCGTCTCGCCCACGACGACGGCGCCGGCCGGGACCTCGACCTGCTCGCCGTCGCGCAGGACCACGGCGACGTCGGGGGCGACGGCGACGAGCTCGGCAAGTGCCGAGCGGGTCCTGCTGAGCGTGGCCGCCTCGAGGGCGTGCCCGACGGCGAAGAGGAAGGTGACCGCTGCGGCCTCCCAGTACTCGCCGATGATGACGGCACCGACGGCGGCCACGGAGACCAGCAGGTCGATGCCGACGACCTTGGCCGTCAGGGCCCGGACCGCCTTGACGACGATCCCGGCGCCGGCCACCACCGCGGCGGCGACCATGGCGGCGTCGGAGACGGCGTCCGAGCCGAAGGCCCGGGCGATGACGATCGAGGCGAGGATCAGGAGGCCGGAGACGACCGGGACCGTCCACCTGCCGCGCCACCACTGCCGGAGCGTGTTCATGGCTGCGCTCCGAGCTCAGAACGCCGACGGCCGGGCGACGTAGCCGGCCCTGCCGACGGCGGCCACGAGGTCGTCGGCGCCGACCCTGGCCGGGTCGTGGTCGACCTCGATGCGCGAGGAGGCGAAGTGGACCTTGACGGCCGAGACGCCGTCGAGGCGGTTGACCTGCTTCTCGATCTTCGCCACGCAGGACGGGCAGGAGAAGCCCTCGGCGCGCAGCACGGTGCGGGTGGTGGTGGGAGCGGTGGCGCTCATCGTGATCATCCTCTCGGGACCGCCCCGGCTGCTCCGGGGCTCTGACACCGACGTTATGGACGGCTGGCTCCGCGAACCATGACGCGCGTCAATCAACGGCAGATCCGGCCCCGACGTAGCGATGTGCCCCGCTCCTGCGGTGCGTGGACCTGCGCTCCTGGCGGTGCGCGGACCTGCCCGCTCTCGTGCTGCGTGGTCGTAGGTGGACATGCCCGCTCTTGTGCTGCGTGGCCGTGCGCCAGCTCTTGCGCTGCGTGGCCCTGCACCCGGGTGTGCAATGGCTGGTGGGCTCGGGAGGAGGCGCGGCCATGGACTGGTTCGGGGCGGAGACCTACGACGCCGCCCGGTTCGTCCTGCAGCGCGGGATCGCTGCGGTCTACCTGGTGGCCTTCGTGGCGGTGCTGCGTCAGTTCCGGCCGCTGCTGGGCGAGCACGGGCTCCTGCCGGTGCCGCGCTTCGTCGACCGGGTCGGCGCCCGGGCCGGACCGACCCTGTTCCGCCGGTGGTACTCCGACCGCCTGCTGCTCGTCGCCGGCTGGGTGGGTGCGGTGCTGGCGGTCAGCGTGGTCGTGGGGCTCCCGCAGTCCGGTCCGCCGTGGGTCCCGATGCTGGTGTTCCTGGCGATGTACGGGATCTACCTGTCGATCGTCAACGTGGGCCAGGTGTTCTACGGCTTCGGGTGGGAGTCGCTGCTCCTCGAGGCCGGCTTCCTCGCCGCGTTCCTCGGCTCGGACCAGGTGGCGACGCCGATCACGGTGATCGTCATGTTCCGGTGGCTGGTGTTCCGGGTGGAGTTCGGCGCCGGGATGATCAAGATGCGCGGCGACGTCGTCTGGCGCGACCTGACGGCTCTGTACTACCACCACGAGACGCAGCCGATGCCGGGACCGCTGAGCTGGTTCTTCCACCACCTGCCCCGGCCGCTGCACAAGGTCGAGGTGGCCGCGAACCACGTGACCCAGCTGATCGTCCCGTTCCTGCTCTTCGCCCCGCAGCCGGTCGCCTCCGTCGCCGCCGCGATCGTCGTCGTGACCCAGCTGTGGCTCGTGCTCTCGGGGAACTTCGCCTGGCTGAACTGGCTGACAATGCTGCTCGCGTTCTCCGCCGTCGGGGACGAGGCGCTGGCCACGCTCGTGCCGGCGACGGCGAGCCCCGCCGCGCACGGACCCACGCCCGTGTGGTTCGTCGTCGTGGTGCTGGCGGTGACCGCGCTGGTGCTGGTGCTGAGCTGGTGGCCGGCGAAGAACCTCCTGTCGAAGCACCAGGCGATGAACGCCTCGTTCAACCGTTGGCACCTCGTCGGCGCGTACGGGGCGTTCGGGTCGATCACCCGGCGGCGGTCCGAGGTGGTGGTGGAGGGCACCGACGACGACGACCCGTTCACCACCGACTGGCGCGAGTACGAGTTCCGGGGCAAGCCCGGCCCGACCGGTCGGTGGCCGCGCCAGTTCGCGCCGTACCACCTCCGACTGGACTGGGGGATGTGGTTCCTGGCGCTCGGCTCACCGTCCCAGCACGGCTGGTTCACGGCGTTCCTGCTGCGGCTGCTCGAGGCGGACCCGGCCACGCTCCGGCTCCTGCACCGGGACCCGTTCGACGGCGCACGGCCGCGCTACGTCCGTGCGCGGGTGTTCCGCTACCGGTACACGACCGTGGAGGAGCTGCGGCGGACCCGCCAGTGCTGGGTGCGCCGTGAGGACGGCATCCTCGTGGCACCGCAGGACCTGGCGTCGATGCGCGGGTTCCGCTGACCGGCGGCGGGTCTCAGGGGAGCGTCGTGAGGCCCCGGCTACGGGCAGCGTCGCGAAGCGAGCCATCGAGGGTCGCGAGTGGCGCCCGATGTCTCGCCGCAACCTCGAGGGCGCAACAGTCCGGCATCTTCAGTCTCGTCTGCACGCGAAGGGTCGCCAGGGCCAGCGCCTCACCCTCTCCCGGCTCGGCGGCAACGATGCCGAGACCGGCGAGGTCCGCCGCCAGCTCAGCGGCCCGGCCCGCCCGAGCAGCACCGACGAGCACCTCGGCGAGGTTGATGGTGTGCATGAGGAACGGAGCGTGACGTGGGTCCGCCAGGACTTCCACCGCGTCGGCGTGCCGGGCCTCGCGTGGGTTGAGCGCCGCGATGATCACGCTTGCATCAAGGACGATCACGCGGGCCAGTCCTGCCTCAGCTCGGCGAGCTGTTCGCGCGATACGAGCCCGTCGTACTCCTCGGCGATGGCCTTGAGAGCTTCCTTGCGCCCGGTCTGCTCGACCTGCAGCTCCCGGTCGAGATGTGCGGAACCGATCTCGATCAGCCTGAGCAGTGCTCTCGAGCGGGACTCGCCGGGCCAGCGTCGCAACGCGGTCTCGATGGCGCGCTCCACGGCGGAGGTCTCGGTGATCTGATGGCGCCGCCGGGTGGTAGGCATACCGAAGTGTATCACCGAGGTATTCGGTGACACACCGAGTCTACGGGTGCGGAGCACGCCAGCGTCGTGGGTACGGAGCTGGAAGAGCTGGACGACCCGTGAGCCTGGCGGAAGGATCCGGCGGTCAGTCGCGGTGGCGTGGCTGGTGGCCGCTGAGGATCGAGACCCGGTTGTAGGAGTTGATGGTGATGGCGATCCAGGCGACGAGGGAGAACCGCTCGTCCCCGAGCACCTCGCGCAGGCGTCGACGGTCGTCGTCGGCCAGATGGCCGGAGTCCTGGGTGACCGACTCGGTGATCTCCAGCGCGGCGCGCTCGACCTCGTCGAAGAGCCGGGTCTCCCGCCAGGCGGGCAGGACGCCGATGCGCTGGATGGTCTCACCGGCCTCGAGCGCCCTGGGGATGTGCTCGTCGAGGCACCGGGCGCAGCCGTTGAGCTGGGAGGCGCGGACGTTGACCAGCTCCATGAGGCGGCGGGAGACTCCCTGCCGTTCCGCCGCCATGCGCACCTGCGCGACCAGTCCGGCGAGGGCCTTGCTGGCGCCGCGGTGCGTGGTGTCGATCGGGACGTGCGCGGTCACCGTGCGGCCGCCTGGTGCTCACGGACGAGCTGGACGGCCTCGTCCGTGACCGGGTCGACGATGTCGTCGTACTCGTGGTGCCGCTCGACGTAGCCCTTGACGTAGGGGCACACGGGCACCACCCGCAGGCCCTGGGTGCGGGTCTCCTCCAGCGCCTGGCGCACGAGCTTTCCGGCGAGTCCCTGGCCCTCGTAGGCGTCGGCGACCTCGGTGTGGAAGAAGATGCGCCGGCCGCCGTCGTCGAGGTAGAGGGCGACGCCCACGACCTTTCCGTCGGCGGCGATCTCGTACCGGCCCGTGCCCTGGCGAACTGTGGTCTCCATGTCCGGTCGAACACCGACGGCGACCGGACCATTCCGGACGGCGTCCACGCCGGCGCCGGCATGGCTGCTCCCCGCCGCACGGCTGCTCCCCGCCGCACGGCTGCTCCCCGGCATGGCCGCTCCCCACCGCATGGCCGCTCTCCACCGCACGGCTGCTCCGCGCCACGCCGGTGGCTTCGTCATTGGGTCATGGGGGCCGCACCAGGGATCGGTTCGGACGCGGCGCTCGACCACGTCCGTGATCGCCGGAATGTCCTGGCCCGCGCCGGCCGACAGGGGCAGGATCGAGAGCATGACCTCAGTCATCGCCGCCCTGGCCATCGATGCTCACGACGTCCACCGCGTCGCCGACTTCTGGGCGGCGGCGCTCGGCTGGGCGGTGGTCGAGGAGGACGAGGGCGTGGTGAGCATCGCCCCGACCGGTGGTGGCCTCGGCATCGACGTCGTCCCCGTCCCCGAGGCGAAGACGGTGAAGAACCGGCTGCACCTGGACCTGCGTGCCGACGGCTCGACCCAGGCCGCGGAGGTCGAGCGGCTGCTCGGTCTCGGAGCGACGCGTGCCGACGTCGGTCAGGGCCCGGACGTGAGCTGGGTGGTCCTCGCCGACCCGGAGGGCAACGAGTTCTGCGTGCTGTCCCGCTCCGTGCAGGACGTCGCGGCAGAGACGGGCTCCCGAGGCTAGCTCGGGACGGCCCTGGGCTCGTTCGGGCGGGCCCGGTCAGCCGTCCGCTAGCCCGGCAGCGGCCGGTGGCGGGCGCGCGCGTCGTCCCAGACGAAGCCGGGGACCAGCGCGACGAGCTCGGTCAGGGTGCGCAGAGCCGCGTCGATGGCGTCGAGGTCCGTGCTCCCGCTGCGCCACCAGAAGATGCGCCCGTCCTCGATCAGCAGGTTCTTCCCCTGCAGGTCCGGGTGCATGAGCCGTTCCATCGTGCGGGGATGGATCACGTCCGACAGCGTCTTCGGGTGCTCACCGGTCACGTGCCAGGCGTCGTTGAAGGCGGCGTGCTCGAAGTCGACGTCCCCCCAATTGAAGATGCGCCGGCCGAGGTTCTCGGGCCGCAGCTCCATCGTGGGCAGCGGCACCGGCAGGACGATCGAGACGACGTGGTGGTGGTAGGTAGAGGTCCGCCGGTTCTTCCCGCTCCCGGTGGTGACCTTGTAGGTGTAGCGGAAGGAGGCGGCGTGCTGCCCGGAGTAGCCGCCGGAGACGATCTCGTTCGCGTTGCGGGAGTGTCCCCGCCCGAAGGGTCCGCCCGAGAGTCCTCTCGTCAGCCCGGTGTCCCGGTCGGCGTAGTTCCAGCCGTGCCGGGCCGCCCACTCCTGCAGCAGACGCCGGCGCTTGCGGGTGGCGACGACCGAGAGGACCATCGCGCCGATCACGCCCGCCACCAGGAGGAAGAACAGCACTGGCATCAGCGCCTGCACATCGAAACCCACGTCGCTCCCTTCCCGGCGCCGGTCGCTGCGGCGCACACCCCTCACAGTCGGCCCGCGCAGGCGCGCCCACCTTGCCGGGCCGCCGCGCAGCGGCCGACCCACCACGGCCCGCGGGTGACGACCCCGACGGCCGGCCGCGCGGAACGACTCCGCATGGCAGGTCCGCCCGGCGTGGCGGGACGACCGTACCGTGATCGTGTCGGCCCCGGGCCCTAGCGTGGGCACCGTGACCTACGGACTCTTCGGGAAGCTCACCGCCCAGCCCGGCCGACGCGACGAGCTCGTCGAGATCCTGACCGGAGCGGCAGCGGCCCTCGAGGCGGACCCGGGCTGCCTGCACTACGTGGTGGCCACGTCCGCCGAGCCGGACGACATCTGGGTCTGGGAGGCGTGGACCGACAAGGCCGCGCACGACGCCTCGCTGGAGCCTCCCGAGGTCCGCGAGGTCATCACCCGGGCGATGCCGCTCATCGCCGGGATGTCCGGCTCGACCGAGGTCGACATCGTCGGCGGCAAGGGCCTGCCCGCATAACGATCACTCGGGCGTGACCCCGGCAGCATCGGCGGTGTCCCCGCTCCGAACTACGATGCGGCGGTGAAGGTCGTCCTGGCCGCCGCCCGCGGTGGCGTGCAGCTGAGCGTCTCGGGGCCCGACGGCGTCACCACCTCGACCGTCACCGACGACGACCTCCCGGCCACGGTGCGTGCACTCGAGCGGGACCACCGGCCGCGCTGGGTGTGGGCAGACACCTCCGCCGTCTACCCGCGGCTCCTGCGAGGCGGCGTCCGGGTCGAGCGTTGCCACGACCTGCGGCTGTGCCACGTGATCCTGCGCCGCGCCCGGGCGACGGCGGACTCCCCCCTCGCGACCGCCGACCCGGGCCCGTGGGACCTGGCGTCCGACCCGACGGGCGAGCCGACGCTGCTGGACGACATCGGCCCCGCGCTCGACCCGGCGGAGGTGCACGCCGAGCACGCCCGTCAGCTCGAGGCTGTGTCGCTCTCGGCCGCGCCCGGCCGCCTGCGCCTGCTCCTCGCGGCCGAGTCGGTCGGGGCGCTCGTCGCGGCAGAGATGGCGCACGACGGACTGCCGTGGGACCGCGCCGTCCACGACCGCCTCCTGACCGAGCTCCTCGGACCCCAGCCCCGTCCCGGCGCCCGGCCGGTCGTCCTCGAGGAGCTCGCCGGGCGGATCCGCCGCCATCTCGGGGCGCCCGGCCTGAACCCCGACTCACCGGTGGAGCTCCTGCGCGCCCTGCACTCCGCCGGGATCGAGGTCCGCACCACCCGGAAGTGGGAGCTGGCCGAGGTGGACCACCCGGCGATCGCCCCGCTGCTCGAGTACAAGAAGCTCGCGCGCCTGCTGAGCGCGAACGGCTGGGCCTGGATGGATGCCTGGGTGCGCCCGCCCGGCGACGGCTCCCGGGCCCGGTTCCGGCCCGACTACGTGCCCGGCGGCGTCGTCACGGGCCGGTGGGCGACGAGCGGGGGCGGGGCGCTCCAGCTGCCCAAGCAGATCCGGGCCGCCGTGGCCGCCGACCCCGGGTGGAAGCTCGTGGTGGCCGACGTCGCCCAGCTCGAGCCACGCGTGCTCGCCGCCATGTCCGGCGACGAGCAGATGGCCCGGGCCGGCCGGGGCACCGACCTGTACCAGGGCCTGGTGGACCAGGGCATCGTCGACACCCGCGCACACGCCAAGATCGCGATGCTCGGCGCCCTGTACGGCTCGACGACCGGTGAGGCCGGGCAGCTCATGCCCCGGCTGCTGCGGGCCTACCCGCGTGCCACCGGCACGGTCGAGCAGGCGGCCCGCACGGGTGAGCGCGGCGGTGTCGTGAGCACCTGGCTGGGGCGCACGTCCCCTGCGCCGTCGGAGACGTGGCACGCCGCCCAGCGCCGGGCCAGCGAGGTCGACGCGACCGAGACGGACGTGCGCCGGGCACGCCAGCAGGCGCGCGACTGGGGCCGCTTCACGCGCAACTTCGTGGTCCAGGGCACCGCGGCGGAGTGGGCGCTGTGCTGGATGGCGGACCTCCGGCTGCGGCTGCGCACTCTGGGCGACGGCGACGCGTCGACCGGCGACGCCCGGACCGGCGTGCCGCACCTGGTCTTCTTCCTGCACGACGAGGTCATCGTGCACAGTCCCGAGCACGTGGCCGACCAGGCGGCGGAGGCGGTGCGCGCGGCCGCGGCCCGCGCCGGCGAGCTGCTCTTCGGCGGCTCACCGGTCGACTTCCCGCTCGACGTCGCCGTCGTGGACAACTACGCCCAGGCAGAGTGACGGGCGTGTGCCGCCGGCCGACGAGGTGTGGGGAACCCGTCGAGCGACTCGGTGGCCCAGCTATCCGTCGGGCAGCCACTCGTGGGCGAGTGCGGCCATGTGGATGTCGTCGATCCACCGGTCGTCGGAGCGGAACGCCTCGCGGGCCACCCCCTCGACGACGAAGCCGGCCTTCTCGTAGGCACGTCGTGCCCGCGGGTTGAACGCGAAGACGGTCAGTGACACCCGGTGCAGGCCGAGCGCGCCGAACGCGTGGCGCAGCGTCAGCCGGGTCGCCTCCGTCCCGAGACCCCGGTCGCGTCCGGCCGGGCCGATGAGGATGCGGAAGTTGCAGCTGGCGCTCTCCCTGTCCCACTCGTTGAGGACGACCTCCCCCACGCACCGTTGCGCAGCGTTGTCGACGACGACGAGGTCGAGGCGGTCATCCTGGTCGTTGCGGGTCGTGTACCACCGCCGGAGCACGTCGGGGTCGTCCGGGGCTCCGGCGTCGGCCTCGGCGGTGCTGTGCACGCTGCCGGTCAGCCGCAGCACCTCGGGATCGGCGAGCACCTCGGCCATGACGGGAACGTCCTCGTCACGGAAGGGGCGGAGCGTCACCCGTTCGCCGACGAGCGTGGGCTTGGTCGCGAAGTCGGGTGTGCGCGGCATGTTCGCGATCGTGTCACGGACGCTGGACGTCGTGTCAGCGCGGTGAGATCACGTCGAGACCGGCGTCTCGGGCGGGAGCGGTCACGCCGGGACGACGACGGCGGCGTCCGGGTCCAGGCGGACCTGGGCACGATCCGCGACGGCGGTGGCCCCTGGGGCGACGGCGGTGGCGGCGCTCCCGTCGGGCAGCGTGACGTCGACCTCGGTGCGGCCGCGCACGAACCGGGTGGCGACCACGGGCACGTCGAGGTCGTCGCCACCGGTCCAGCCCTCGCCGGTCACGACCTGCAGGGCGGACGGCCCGACCCCCACGACCACCGGGCCGGCGATCGGCTCACGCACCGGTACCGGACCCAGGAGGGTGTGTGCCGCGTCGCCGCGGACCTCGGCGGCGAGGAACGGCCCGTAGCCGAGGAACGCTGCCACCTCCCGGCTGACCGGCGCGTGCCAGAGCCGGCCCGGGGAGTCAACCTGCGCGAGGCGCCCGTCCACCATGACGGCGACCCGGTCCGCGACCGTGAATGCCTCGTCGTGGTCGTGGGTGACGTACAGGGCGGTGGTGCCGGTGGAGCGCAGGACGTCGTGCAGCTCGCCGGTGAGGTGCTCGCGCAGCCCCCGGTCCAGCGCGGAGAGCGGCTCGTCCAGCAGCAGCAGCTGCGGGGCCGGCGCGAGCGCCCGGGCGAGCGCGACGCGCTGCGCCTGCCCGCCGGAGAGGGTGCTCACCGCGCGGGACCCGTAGCCCGCCAGGCCGACCGTCTCGAGCAGCAGCTCCACCCGGCGGCCACGCTCGGCCCGCGGCACCTCCGCCATCACCAGCCCGTAGGCCACGTTGCCGGCGACCGACCGGTGCGGGAAGAGCTGGCCGTCCTGGAACATCAGCCCGAACCCGCGGCGGTGCACGGGCACCGACGTGACGTCCCGACCCGACCAGGTGACGCTGCCGGCGGCGGGCGGCTCGAGCCCCGCGACCGCGCGCAGCAGCGAGGACTTCCCCGAGCCGGAGGGCCCCAGCAGCGCGAGCACCTCGCCGTCGGCGACGTCGAGGTCGACCCGGTCGACCGCCGTCGTCCACCCCCGCCCGGGTCCCTCGTAGCGGACCACGAGGTCGCGCACGCTCAGTCCGGTCACCACTCCGAGGCCTCCTTCGTGCGCAGCCGCTCGGCCACGCCCATCACCGTGGCGGTCAGGGCCGCCAGCAGCACCGCGGCGGCCATCGCCATGCCGTAGTTCTCCGCGCCCGGGCGGCCGATGAGCCGGAAGATCACCACCGGCAGGGTGGGCCGGTCGGGCCTCGAGAGGAACGACGTCGCCCCGAACTCCCCCAGGGACACCGCGAAGGCGAAGCCGATGGCCAGGCCGAGCCCGCGCACGAGGAACGGCCCGTCGACGGTGGCGAGCACCCGGCCCGGCGAGGCGCCGAGGCTGGCCGCCGCCTGGCGCAGCCGCGGGTCGATCGCGCGCAGCACCGGCAGCACGGTGCGCACCACCATCGGGATCGCGACCACCGCCTGGGCGATCGGCACCAGGATCAACGACGAGCGCAGGTCCAGCGGCGGACGGTTCAGGGTGATGAGGAAGCCGAAGCCGACCGTGACGGCCGAGACGCCCAGCGGCAGCATGAACACCGCGTCGAGCAGCCCCACCGCCCGGCGGGCCGCGCGGGCGCGCGGGCGGCGCGAGACCACGAGCGCCACGAGGGTGCCGACGACGACGGCGATGACGGTCGCGTCGACGGCCACCCGGAGCGAGTTCGCCGTCGCCTCCCACACGGTCACCGTCAGCGCGTTGTCCCCGCCGGTGGTCCCGAGGTTGGCGTAGTTGGTCAGCCCCCACCCGCCGTCGGGGGTGCGCAGCGACCGTGCCACCAGGCCGGCCAGCGGCAGGCCGAGGAGCCCGACGACGACGGCGGCGGTCACGACGGCGGGAGCCAGGTCCGGGCCGGGGCGCGGGGCACCGCCGCGGCGCACCACCAGGCTCAGGCGGCGACCGGCGTCGGCGTCGGTCCGCAGCTGCAGCGCCCGCTCCCGGCTCCGGCGGGCACGACCGGCCACGGCCAGTGCGGACGCGACGACGACCAGCTGGACCACCGAGAGGACGGCGGCCGCCCGCAGGTCGAGGAACTGGGTGGTCTGGACCCAGATCTCGGTCTCGATCGTGCCGAAGCGCAGCCCGCCGAGCACGAGCACCACCCCGAACGCCGTGGCGCAGAAGAGGAAGACGATCGAGGCGGCCGAGGCGATCGCCGGGGTGAGGGCGGGCAGCGTCACGGTGACGAACGCCCGACCGGGCGAGGCACCGAGCGCCCGGGCCGCCTGCTCGGCGCGCGGGTCGAGCCGCGCCCACATCCCGCCGACCGTGCGCACCACCACCGCGTAGTTGAAGAACACCAGCGCGAGGACGATGGCGGTGAACGTCCCGTCCAGGCCGAGGAACCCCAGCAGCCCGCCCTCGGCGAGCAGGGCCCGGAACGCGACGCCGACCACGACCGTCGGCAGCACGAAGGGGACGGTGACCAGGGCACGGACGACGCCGCGGCCACGGAACCGGCACCGATAGAGCACGTAGGCGCCGGGCACGCCGAGCAGCACCGAGAAGGCCGTGCCGAGCGCCGCCTGCGCCAGGGTCAGCCCCAGGATCCGCCAGGTGCGCGGGCGGGCGAAGACCTCCGCGAAGCCGCCCAGGTCCAGCGCGCCGTCGACGACGAACCCCCGACCCACGAGGGCGAGCACCGGCCAGGCGAAGAAGACGGCGAGGAAGGCCAGCGGCACGCCTGCCGCGAACGCCCAGCCCAGCCGCCGCGCCATCAGCCGATCACGATCTCGGTCCAGGTGGCGATCCACTCCTCACGGTTGGCGTCAATCACCTCGGCCGGCACGTCGTGCGGGTCCTCCGCGAGCGGCGCGTGCGCCGCCCAGGCCTCGGGCAGCTCGACGGCGTCGTCGACCGGGTACATGTACATCTGGCCGGGGATGTCCGCCTGCACCTCGGCCGAGAGCAGGAAGTCGATGAATGCCTGGGCTCCCGCCTCGTTGCCGCCGCCGGCGATGATCCCCGCGTACTCGACCTGGCGGAAGCAGGTCTCGAGCAGCGCGCCGGTGCGTGGCTCGCTCGCCCCCTCGGGGACCTCAGCGGCCGGCGAGGACGCGTAGGACAGCACGATCGGTCGGGGGCCGGCACCCTCGGACCCGGAGAAGTCCACGTAGTAGGCGTCCGACCAGCCCTCGACGACCTTGACGCCGTTGGCGGCCAGGTCCTGCCAGTACTGCTGCCAGCCGTCCTGCCCGAAGGCACCGACCGTGGCGAGGAGGAAGGACAGACCCGGCGACGACGTCGCCGGGTTCGTCACCACGAGCAGGTCCTTGTACCGCTCGTCGGTGAGGTCGGCCAGCGTCGTGGGCTCGGGGATGCCGGCGTCGGCGAACCACTGGTGGTCCACGTTCAGGCACACGTCGCCCATGTCGACGGGGGTGAGCGACCCGGCGTCGTCCACGGCGTACTGCTCGGCGGAGGCGGGCAGCTCCGGCGAGGTGTAGGGCGTCAGCACCCCCGCGTCGATCGCGCGGGCGGCGAAGGAGTTGTCGATGCCGTAGACGACGTCGCCGAGCGGCGAGTCCGCCGTCAGGACGAGCTGGTTGACCAGGGCCCCGCCGTCGCCGGGGGCCACCATGGTGAGCTGGTAGCCGCTCTCGGCCTCGAAGGCGTCGAGCAGCTCCTGGTCGAGGTTGAAGGAGTCGTGGGTGACGACCGTCAGCTCGCCGCCGCCGGCCGTCCCGGCGGTGGTCGGCTCGTCGTCGCCGCCCCCGGTGAGGCTGCAGCCGGCGAGCGCGAGCAGCGTGGCTGCGGCCGTCGCGGCCAGGCGGACGGTCCTGGGGCGCCGTCCCGCGGTGGGCCGACGGTGGTCGTGCGTGGTCGTGCTGGTCATGGGTTCCTCCCGAGTGCAGGAGGGCCCGCGGCATCCGCGCTGCGCCGGGGCACCGTGCATGCCGCAGGGAGAGACGTTCCCGACTTCCTTCGCCGGTGCTAACCGGTGCAGGTTCGAGGGTCTGCGGCTGTCCGCACTCTCAGCGCCACCTCGGCGCTCCCCTGTCGTTCACGTCGACCCTAGCACCGCGACGTCAGACCTGGCTGATGCGCTTGTCCACCGGTCCGCCGTACCACTTGGTCGCGCCGCGCAGGGCGAGGTGTCGGGCCAGGCCGAGGACCGCCCCGGAGACCACGGTGAAGGCGATGACCTCCCAGACCTCGACGGCAGGGTCGTCCTCGTCGGTGGGCGGCTCGTGACCGGTGAGGGCCTTCCAGCCCGCGGCCACGATGCGGGTGGTGAGCAGCGTCGCACCGATCGTGGCTCCCGTGCTGACGATCTTCCAGCCGATGTCCATGAGCTCTCCTCCACGTCAGTCGTCCCTGCGCGCCGCACGCGCGCCCGTGCCGATCATGCCTGACGAGGTGGCCCGGCGCACCCTCCCCCCCCGGGCCGTCGCCGCTGATGGCAGCCCCAGCGCGCCTCCCCCTGGGCACCGCCGAGCGACACGTTGCGCACCACTCGCGGGCCACCGCGGCGACCAGTACGTGATGGCATGAAGGAGCGGGGCCTCCGCTCCTCGGGAGTCCCTCCAGAGGTAGATCCTGGAGGTGGCTTCACTCTCAACGACGATGGAGGCCCCTGATGGAAGGGTACGCAAGTAGTCAGCAGTTC
>NZ_VUKD01000001.1 GCF_009193155.1 Georgenia subflava | reverse complement strand
CGCGGTGGTGGCCAAGCGTGGCATCGCGGTGCCGTTCTCGGACCTGTTCGGCGTCAAGGGCACCAAGCTGCTCGACCGGCTCGAGCTGCCCGAGATGCTCGCTGCCCGGCTCGCTTCTCAGCGGCGCCTGATCCAGACGCTGGAGGTAGAGATCAGCCAGTTCGACCGGCTGATCAGCGACCGGCTGCGACAGGACCCTTCGTACGCGGCCCTGCGCACGATCCCGGGCATCGGCCCGGTCCTGGCGGCGGTCCTGATCGCCGAGATCGGTGACATCACCCGCTTCACCCGGGCCGAGCAGCTGACCTCCTGGGCGGGACTGACCCCTCGCCACCACGAGTCCGACACCAAGGTCCACCGCGGCCGGATCACCAAGCAGGGCTCGCCCCTGGTGCGGTGGGCGGCGGTGGAATCGGTCCAGCTGCTGCCCGCGACCTCCCGCGTCGGTCGCTACCGCGACCAGGTCGCCGACCGACGCGGACGCAACATCGGCGTGATCGCAGCCGCCCGCAAACAACTCGAGTTCGTCTTCTACGCCCTGCGCGACGGCCACGTCCGCGCGCTGGCCCCGGCGGCATGAGCGCCACCGAATCTCGACCGGGACGCGGGACCGAGAGTGACATGACCCCCACCACCTGGTGGCGCGGCCGTCATAGTGATTGATCCCGTCCCGGTCGAACCTGCGAACCCCATCATGCCGCCCCTTCGCTCACTAACACTTTCACGCGAGGGGAACACCGGCGAAGGGATGACCGAGCAGCCCCCCGGGGGCCTGCACACCCGCCCACAAACGGCGCTGATGAGCGAAACTGACACAACCCGGAACCACCCACCAACACCTGGGAGCACACACCCGTGTTGAGCTTCTCCGCTGGTTGAACATCGTGGCCCGGCACGGCGTCGGCCTCAAGGCCCTACGGCCGCTGCGCGGTCGCGCTCCGCGCGAGCCTTGACCCCGACGCCTCAACCGAGCACACCCAAAACCCAGCCGGACAAGCAAAAAGCAAGCCCAAGCAGACTCACCACACCCCCTTGACTCACCACCGCTCCTTCAGGGATGTCACTCGACGCGCACGCGCCGGCGAGCGGCACGTTGCGCACCGTTCGCGGGCCACGGCGACGACCACTTCGTGCCACTCGGCGACCGGGGCGTGGTGGGCCACCTCCGGGAGGCGCCGAGCGCGAGCGGCGCGGTGAGGCGAGTCCCGGACGCTCGTCGGGTCAGGCGAGTCCCGGACGCTCGTCGGGGCAGACGAGTCCCGGACGCTGGTCGGGGCGGGCGAGTCCCGGACGCTCGTCGGGTCAGGCGAGTCCTGGGCGCTCGTCCCGGTCCTCGCCGGTCTCCGCCTCCGCCTGACGCTGGGAGGCGTCGAGGTCCTCCGTCAGCTCGTCAACGGCCAGCGCGGCGGAGTCGACCTTGCCGGTGCGGTACCCGGCCCGGCCGACCATGTGCGCCGAGATCGGCGCGGTGATGAGCTGGAACGCGACGACCAGCACCAGGGTCCACGCGACCACCGGGTTGCGCACCACGAGGGCCAGCCCGGCCATCATGAGCGCCAGCCCGAGCACCTGCGGCTTGGTGGCGGCGTGCATCCGCGAGAGCAGGTCCGGGAACCGGACGACCGCGAGGGCGGCGACCAGCGTGAGGGTCGAGCCCAGCACCAGGCAGACGGCCCCCAGGACGTCGGCGAGATCGGTCCAGCTCATCGGTCCTCCTCCCGGGCCGGCGCGGTCCCGCCGCGGACGTCGACGTCGGGGTTGGGTGGACCGTCGTCGGGGGCGTCGGTCCCCTCGCCGCCCTCCTCGGTGCCCGGCGTCACGCCACCCGCGTCGCGCATCGCCTCGTCGTCGGGACCCTCCTCGTCAAGCCCCTCGGCGGCGGTTCCCTCGCCGTAGGGGCCCTCGTCGTCCGGCCCGGGCAGCGCGGCGTCGAGCCGCGCGTCGACGTCGTCGGAGACGTCCGGGTCGTGCACCGGGGCGTCCTCGTCGGCGAGCGCACGCTGTTCGGCGAGCACCGCCGCGAGCTCGTCCTTGGTGAGGATGCGCGCCTCCTCCGCCTTCTCGGCCGCCGCGAACCGGGCGATCGTGACCGAGCCGACGAAGCCGACGATCGACAGGACCACCAGCACCGGCACCAGGTCGGTGCGCAGGAAGCGCGCGGAGATCAGGGCGACGGCGCCGAGGACCACCGCGGTGATGACGTCCAGCGCGACGACGCGGTCGAGCATGCTCGGCCCGCGCTCCATCCGCGCGATCCCGATGAGGGCCGCCACCGCCAGGGCGAGCGTGCAGTAGAGGTACACGACTGTCATCGCTGCGCGTCCCCCCTCGAGCCGGTCTGTCCACCGGGCAGGCGCCCGGCCCTCGGCGACGAACCAGGCACGTAGCCGGCGTCGATCAGCTGGTCCCGGGAGGCGAAGGCACGGATGATGCGCTCCTCCTGCTCGAGGACGATCCGGTGGGCGGCGTCCAGGCCGCCGTGCATGCGGACGTCGAAGATGTGGATGTACAGGGTGCCGGTGAGCCGGTGGGCCTCGACCACGATCGAGCCGGGCACCAGCGAGGTGAAGCCGGCGGTCGCCGTGAGGAACGTGTCCGAGTGCGAGCGCAGCCGCACCCGGATCACCGCGCCGTGCGGCCGGCGGCCGGTCAGCGCCATCCAGGAGATCTGGACCGAGGCCACGACGACGTCGTACGCGAACTTCGCGACGAGCCGCACCACGCCGAGGGGACGGAAGCGTCCGTCGAACGGTGCGCGGGGCAGCGGTGCCACGGTGGTGACCACCAGGGCGATGCCGAGCCCGGCGAGGGCGTTGCCCCACGTGATGTCGCCCCACAGCAGCACCCAGACGGCCGTCAGCCAGACGATCATGCCCCAGGAGGCGCGCGGCCAGCGGGCGCGGCGTCGGTCGGGAGCCTCCTCCCGCGCTGCCCGGTCCGTCGTCGGTCGATCGGTCATCGGTCCTCACCACCCCTCGCCGGGGCGCCGGAGGCCTCGCCCGCGCCCTCCTCGTCGAGGTCGCCACGATCGCCCTGCTCGGTGACGTCGGGGGACTGGCCGGTGCCGCGACCGCCCTCGGGCAGCACGGAGACGATGTAGGGCACGCGTGCGCGCAGGTCGCGCGCCGCCCGGTCCGTGTACTGGTACAGCGGTCCGGCGACCACGGCGAGGAACAGGGAGAAGGCGACCAGCGCGGCGGCCGAGCCGACCATCCCGCGCGGCATCGTCGTCTCTGGCAGCGGCTCGGGCGCCTCCTGCCAGAACGCCATGTTCCAGGTCTTGGTGATGGCGTAGAGGGTGAGCAACGAGGTGACCAGGCCTCCGGCGATGAGCGCGTACGACAGCCCGGTACCGGTCTGCGCGGCGGCCTCGATCAGGCCCGCCTTGCCGAGGAACCCGGTCATCGGCGGGATGCCCGAGAGGTTCATCGCCGGGACGAAGAACATGATGGCGAGCAGGGGCGCGAGCCTGGCCAGCGAGCCCAGCCGCACGAGCGACGTCGTCCCGCCACGGCGCTCGATGAGCCCGGCCACGAGGAACAGCGACGTCTGCACGGTGATGTGGTGGGCGACGTAGAAGATGGCGGCGGAGAGCCCCGCCTCCGAACCGGTCGCGATGCCCCAGACCATGTAGCCGATGTGGCTGACCAGGGTGAAGGAGAGCAGCCGCTTGATGTCCTCCTGCGCGACCGCGCCGAGGATGCCGACGATCATCGTGGCCAGGGCGACCACCATGAGCAGGTCGTTGAGCCGCCCGTCGGGGAACAGCAGCACCTGGGTGCGGATGATCGCGTAGATGCCGACCTTGGTCAGCAGGCCGGCGAACACGGCAGTCACCGGGGCGGGGGCGATCGGGTACGAGTCCGGCAGCCACGCGGAAAGCGGGAACATGGCCGCCTTGATGCCGAAGGCGACCAGGAGCATCAGCTGCAGGATGAGCTGGGTGTTCGGGTCGATCTCCGGCAGCCGCATCGCGAGCTGCGCCATGTTGACGGTGCCCGTCGCGGCGTAGATCAGGCCGATGGCGATGAGGAAGATGACCGAGCTGATCAGCGAGACGACGACGTAGATCGTGCCCGACCGGATGCGGTCGCGGGTGCCACCGAGGGTGATCAGCACGAACGAGGCGACGAGGAGCATCTCGAAGCCGACGTAGAGGTTGAACAGGTCCCCGGAGAGGAAGGCGTTGGACACGCCGGCGGACAGCACCAGGAACGTGGGGTGGTAGACCGCCAGCGGCGCGCCCTCGTCGCCGTCGGCGACACCCTGCGCGAGGGAGTAGACGAGGACCGCCAGGGTCACCGTCACGGAGATGACCAGCATCAGGGCGGCGAGCCGGTCGGCCACCAGCGCGATGCCGACCGGGGCGGCCCAGCCGCCGATGTCGAGCACGAGCGGTCCGCTGTTGACCATCACCAGCAGCGTGACGGCGATGACGAGCACCACGGAGAGGACGGAGACGGAGACGATCCCCTGCACCCGCGGGTAGCGGGCGAGGGCGAGCGCCAGGCCGGCGCCGATCAGCGGCAGCACGACGGGCAGGGCGACGAGCCAGGTCACGGCTTGGCCTCCTCGTCGTCGGCGCCCATGGCGGCCGGGTGGTGCCCGCGCGGGGCGTGCTCGGCCTGGCCGGTGGCGGTCTCGTCCCGGGTGCTCGCGGCGTCCTCGGCCAGGGTGGTGCCGGCGTCGTCGGTCGCACGCTCGGAGAGCTCGTCGCGGGCGGCCCGGCGGGCGATCCGGCGGTCCTCGAGGTCGTCCTGGACCTCGTCGTGGCCGTTGAGCTGCCAGGACCGGTAGGCCATCGCCAGCAGGAAGGCGGTCATCCCGAGCGTGATCACGATGGCGGTGAGCACCATCGCCTGGGGCAGCGGGTCGGACATGTCCTCCGGCGCGGACTCGCCGATGATCGGCGGCCCGCCGGCTCGTCCGCCGGCGATGAGCACGAGCACGTTGACGCCGTTGGAGAGCAGCGCGATGCCGATGATGACGCGCGTGAGCGAGCGCTCGAGGAGCAGGTAGACACCGGTGCCGACCAGCACGGCGACGAGCACGACCAGGGCCATCGAGGGTGCCATGTCGATCATCGGGGACCTCCCTCGGTGGCGAGCGCGTCGTCCTCGGCACGGCGGCGGTCCTCGGCGGGCATCGCGTCGTCGGGGATGTGCGCGGGGTCGTCGTAGGCGATGTCGGGCGCCTGGTTGCCCTCGACCTCGCCGTGGCGGTCCACCTCGGCGCCGAGGGAGCGCAGGATGTCCAGCACCAGCCCGACGACGACCAGGTAGACGCCCATGTCGAAGAAGAGGGCGGTGGTCAGGTGGACGTCCCCGAAGACCGGCAGGACGAAGTCGAAGATGGTGGACTGGAGCACCGTGCCGCCGAAGAACACCGGAACCACGCCGGCTCCGGCGGAGAGGAACAGGCCGGTGCCGAGCAGGTGCCCGGGGTGGATGGGGGCGGCCTCGGCCAGCTCGTACCGCCCGCCGGCGAGGTAGCGCACGGTCAGGGCGATCCCGGCGACCAGTCCGCCGGAGAACCCACCGCCCGGCGCGTTGTGGCCGGCGAAGAGCAGGAAGAGGGAGAACACCAGCATGGTGTGGAACACCAGGCGGGTGCCGACCTCGAAGATCACCGAGCGGCGCTGCGGCGCGAGGGTGGCACCGGCACTCAGCCAGAGGCGGTTGCGGCCCGGCGCCCGGACCTTCTTGGAGGGCTTGTCGCCGCCCTTGGGCTGGCGCAGCCGCGCGCCGCGGTCGGTCTCGCCCTGCCGGGACCACACGGCGTGCGCGTGCCGCTTCTCCGGCGTCGCCCGGTCGATCTGGCCGATGCGCGTCCGCAGGAAGACCAGCGAGGCGACGCCGGTGGCGGCCACCAGCAGCACGGAGATCTCGCCCTGGGTGTCCCAGGCGCGGATGTCGACGAGGGTGACGTTGACGATGTTCTTGCCGTAGCCGAACTGGAACGCCTCGTCGGGGTAGTCGATCGAGACGCGCTCGTGGATCCGCGCCCCGCTGGCGACCAGGGCGAGACCCCCGACGGACAGCCCGACGACGGCGCCGAGGATGGCACGCCACCAGCGCGAGGCGGCGAGCGGCCGGTTCGAGAAGTAGGCGGGCAGGCGTCGCAGCACCAGCACGAAGACGACGAGGGTGATCGTCTCCACCAGCACCTGCGTCAGTGCCAGGTCGGGCGCGCCGTGGAGCTCGTAGAGCAGGGCGACGCCGTAGCCGGAGACGCCCAGGAGCAGGACGGCCTTGAGCCGTCGGCGGGCACGGGCGGCCAGGAGGGCGGCGACGGCGATGACGAGCGCGACGACGGCCTGCATCGGGGCGTCCCACGGACGCACGCGGTCCGGGAGCGCCGCGTCGGTCAGCAGCGCGGCGCCGGTCGTGACCACGACCGTCGTGACCAGCACCGTGGAGAGGTAGGCGGGCAGCGAGCCGCGCTGGGTCCAGGCGGTGACGTCGGCCGAGAGGTTGTCCAGGCCGCGCAGCGTCTTGCGGTACAGCCCCTCGGCGCCCTCCCAGTCGCGGAAGGCCCGCTGGAAGCGCTCTACCGGGCGGCGGGCGACGAACATCGTGACACCGAGGACGAGCACGGCGAGGGTGGTGAGCAACGGCACGCCGAAGCCGCCCCACAGGGTCAGGTGCCCGGCCTCGCCGGGGTAGGTGTTCGCGAACGGCGCCAGCAGCCGCTCCAGCCCGGCGGGCACGAGGCCCACGGCCAGGGAGAGCACCGCGAGCACCACCGGGGCGAACATGATCAGCCGAGACGTCTGCTGCGCCTCCGGCTCGCTCACACCGGGCCTGTCCCAGAACGCGCCCCACCAGAAGCGCAGGCCGTAGGCGACCGTCAGCACCGAGCCGACGGCGATCGTGACCAGCACCACCAGGTCCACCGTCGTCCCGAGGTGGACGAGGGACTCCAGCGCCGCCTCCTTGGCCACGTAGCCGGCGAACGGCGGGAATCCGGCCATCGAGGCGGTGGCGAAGGCGGCCGCGACGGCGGCCACCGGCATGCGGCGGCCGAGGCCCGACAGCTCGCGCAGGTCACGGGTGCCCACCGACCAGTCGATGACGCCGACGACGAGGAACAGGCACGCCTTGAACAGGGCGTGCGCGAGCAGCATGGCGAGACCGGCCAGCGCGACGGCGCTGTCACCGTGCCCGACGAGCACAATGATCAGGCCAAGCTGCGAGACGGTGCCGAAGGCGAGGACGAGCTTGAGGTCGTGCTGGCGCAGCGCCCGGTACCCGCCGAGCAGCATGGTGCCGAGCCCGAGGACGAGGACCATCCACTGCCAGGTGGGGACGTCGGCCAGGCCGGGCGCGAGCCGCGCGACGAGGTAGACACCGGCCTTGACCATGGCGGCGGCGTGCAGGTAGGCGCTCACCGGGGTCGGCGCGGCCATCGCGGCCGGCAGCCAGAAGTGGAACGGCACCTGGGCGGACTTGCTGATCGCACCGAGCAGGATCGCGGCGACCGCGGCCGGCACGAGCGCGGGGTGCGCCTCGACGCCCAGCTCGCCCGAGGCCGCCGAGGCAACCAGCTCGCTGAGCACGTAGGAGCCGCCGTCGACCTCGCCGAGAATGATGAGCCCACCGAGCATCGCGAGGCCGCCGAGGGTCGTCACCACGATGGCCTGCATGGCCGCGCGACGGGACGACTGCCGCTCGTGGTAGTGGCCGATCAGCAGGTACGAGAAGACGGTCGTCAGCTCCCAGAACACGTAGAGCATCAGGGAGTTGTCGGTCGTGACGAGGCCGAGCATCGCGCCGGCGAAGGCGACGAAGACCCCGGCGAAGCGGCCGAGCGCCGTCGCCCTGGCCGAGAAGTACGCGGCGCAGTACGCCAGGACGAGGGCGCCGATGCCGCCGACGATCAGCACCATGAGCCAGGACAGGACGTCCAGGCGGAACACCAGGTCGATGTGCAGGCTGGGCACCCACGCGATCTCCTGCGTCGGGTAGTCCCCGGCGAGCACCCGAGACGTCTGGGCCGCGGCCCACACCGCCGCGGAGGCCGGCACGGCGGCCAGGACCAGGAAGGCGCGGCGGCCGAAGTAGCTGACGATCGCGGGCGCGACGACGGCCGCCACCAGGTGGATCGTCAGCAGTTGCAGCACAAGCCGCTCCCGGAAGCTCGATATGTGGTCAGGTCAGCGCCCCCGGCAACCCGGCATCGAGCAGGCCCTGGCACCGAGGGTGACCCGGTGCGGGCGAGGGGATCACCGCCACTTTAACAAGTGCGGACCGGCCGTTCAGTGTGTGTCCGCCCACCACCCGGGGCCGAGGCGGCGCGTCCGCGGAGGCACCGGGACCGGGTCGCGCCGGCGACCGGGACCCGTCGACCGACGGCGGCCCGGGGCCGTCGGTCGGCCGCCGCTCGGCCTCGGTGCACGGCTGTAGCGTGTCGCCTGCCCCGTCGGCCGGAAGGAGGCCCGTGCACCAGCAAGCGTCCTGGCTGGAGCTGCCCGACGTCGTCCGGGCCCGGCGCCGCACGCTGCGGACCCTGATCGTCGCGCAGGTCCTCGGCACGCTCGGCATCGGTGCCGCGCCCTCGATCGGGGTCCTGCTCGCCGAACAGGTCACGGCCTCGGAGACCTGGGCGGGGATCGCCCGATCGTCCACGACCGTCGGGGCGGCGCTCATCGCGTTCCCGCTCGGCGCCCTCGCCGCCCGCCGTGGGCGTGCCCACGCCCTGACGCTGGCCTGGTCGCTCGCGGCCGCGGGGGCCGTGGCGCTCGTCGCCGCCGCGGCCACCGGCTCCACGCCGCTGCTCGTGCTCGGCATGCTGTGCACCGGTGCCGGCACCGCCGCCGGGCTGCAGTCCCGCTTCGCGGCCACCGACCTGGCCGAGCCCGCGGACCGCGGCCGCAGCCTGGCGCTGGTGGTGTGGGTGGGCACGCTCGGCGCGGTGGTGGGCCCCAACCTCGGCGTGCCCGGGGAGTCGGTCGAGTCCTGGTTCGGCCTGGCACCGCTCTCCGGCGCGTTCGCGATCTCCGCGGTGCTGCTCGCCGCCACCGCGCTGACGCTCCGGCTCGGGCTGCGGCCGGACCCGCTGCTCCTCGCCCAGCGGCACACCGCGGCCGACCCCGAGCAGGCCGGGCGCGGCGGACGGCCGCTGCCGGGGCGCGCCGGGATCGCGTCCGCGCTGCGGCAGGTCCGGTCCGTGCCCGCAGCCGCATTCGCACTGACCGCCCTGGTGCTCGCGCACGTCGCGATGGTCTCGGTGATGACGATGACGCCGGTGCACCTGAGCCACCACGGCCACGGCGTGAGCGTTGTCGGGCTGACGATCAGCCTGCACGTGGTGGGCATGTTCGCGCTCTCCCCGGTGGTTGGCGCCCTCGCCGACCGGCTCGGCCGGGTCCCGGTGATCCTCGCCGGGCAGGCGGTGCTGCTGGTGGCCGCGGCGGTCAACTTCCTCGGGGCGGGCAGCACGGTGGCCGTCGCCGTCGGCCTCTTCGTCCTCGGCCTGGGCTGGTCGGTGGTGACGGTGCCGGCCGCCACCCTGCTCTCGGAGTCCGTGCCGGCCCGCTCGCGCCCGCTCGTCCAGGGGACGGGTGACGCGCTGATGAACGCGGCGGCCGCCGTCGGGGCGATCGTCTCGGGGCCGATGCTGGCCCTGGTCGGCTTCCCCGGCCTTGCCGTCGTGTCCGCGCTGTGCGTGGTTCCGGTGCTCGGGCTCGCGCTCAGGAGGCCAGGTCGGCCGGGTCCACGAGGAACCCGTCGTCGTCGCTGATCTCCCCGCCGACCACCGCGTGGAGGGCGACGGCAGCCTGCTCGATGAGCTCGCCGGCCCGGGTACGTGCGCGGCGCACGGCGAGCGGGGGCCGGACGGCGAAGGCCGACTCGGGGTGCCGCGGTCGCCAGCGCACCTCGTAGGCGACCACACCGTCGGCGGCCCAGTCGGTCCCGCGCAGGACGGTGGGCGGTGTCGGCAGGCCGTTCGCGCTGATCTCCACCAGGTCCTCACCGAGCTCCGCCACGATGCCGTAGCCCTCGAGCACCTGCTCCCGCGCGATCTCCTCGGGGATGTCGTCCAGCAGCGAGCGGACGTGCGGGAGCGCCGAGGTCAGCACCTGCAGGCACGCGTCGTGGTCGAGCCAGACCGGCGAGAAGACGGTCAGGTCGATGGCGGCCTCCGGGTCGGGGACCACGACGGCGCCGGTGCCAGCGAGCCGGAGCGCACCGCCCAGGCGTCGGGCGAAGGCCCGCAGGTGGTCCAGGGCCTCCTGCTCGGCGCCGACGGGCACGCCCTCGACGAACGCGTCCAGCATCGGGTCGATGCCTCGCAGCTCGGGCGGCAGCTCGCCGCCGCGCTGGACCGGGCAGCGCAGCAGGTACGCCTGCGCGGACCACGGTGGCAGGTCGAAGGCGGCGCGCAGCGAGGCGTCGAGGTCCCACGGTCCGGTGAGGTGGACCCCGGTGGACAGCTGGATGACCGCCTGACCGACCCAGCCCGCCTCGGCGCTGCGCGAGACGGCGAGCGCCTCCAGCTCGTCGGCGGCGATCCCGTCGGGCAGCACCAGCAGGTGGTGCGGCTCGGCGAGCCCGCGGTCGAGGATCGTTCGGACCACGGTCACTCGATCGGGGTGCGGTGGAAGTTCAGGTGCGAGCGCGACGCCGTCGGGCCCCGCTGGCCCTGGTAGCGCGAGCCGGTGGCCCCGGAGCCGTAGGGCCGCTCCGCGGCGGAGGACAGCTGGAAGAAGCAGAGCTGGCCGATCTTCATTCCGGGCCAGAGCATGATCGGCATCGTCGCGGTGTTGGACAGCTCCAGGGTCACGTGACCGGTGAAGCCGGGATCGATGAATCCCGCGGTGGAGTGCGTGAGCAGGCCGAGGCGCCCGAGGGAGGACTTCCCCTCAAGGCGGGCGGCGACGTCGTCCGGCAGCGTCACCCGCTCGTAGGTCGCGCCGAGCACGAACTCCCCGGGGTGCAGCACGAGCGGGTCCTCCGTGCCGGCGTCGACCAGGCGCGTCAGCTCGGGCTGGTCCTGCGAGGGGTCGATGACCGGGTACTTGTGGTTGTCGAAGAGCCGGAAGAACCGGTCCAGCCGGACGTCGAGGCTCGCAGGCTGGATCATGGCCGGCTCGTAGGGGTCGAGCTCGACGCGGCCGGTGTCGATCTGGGCGCGGATGTCGCGGTCGGAGAGCAGCACGCGCCCATAGTGCCACCGCGTGCGACAGGCCCGGCACGGGCCTCCGGATGACGGTCGCCGTCGTTGAGCCGCCCACGCCGCCGCAACCTGGCACCGACGCCCGCCCGCCGCCCTGCCGACGCCGCACGTCCACCCGCCGTGCGATCGGTAGACCGTCTGACCGAAGCTTTTGTACCGGATATCGGTACGTAGTCTTCGGCTTGTGCGCGGGCTGGTGCGGGCAGCAGATCCTCCACCCGATTTCGTGATCGGCCGCCCCGGTTGGGTATAGTGGGCGGGCGCCGACACGGCGCGACGCGGGTGTAGTTCAATGGTAGAACTTCAGCTTCCCAAGCTGATAGCGCGGGTTCGATTCCCGTCACCCGCTCTGAACGAGACGTCCCGGCACCGCAAGGTCCGGGACGTCTCGCTGTCTGAGGCCCTGCCGTCCATCCGGCAAGGTCGCGCCCTGTCTGGTCGCCCCTGGCCCCCCGTCCCTGGCCAAAGGGTGGCGGCGGGAGGTCAACCGGGGTTCGACGAGATCAAACGGCGGCTCGGCGGGAGATCAGACGCCGAGGAGCCTGGCCAGCGGCCCGAGGCTGAGCCAGCTCGCGCCGGCGAGCACGACGGCGAAGGAGAGCGTCCAGCACCAGCGCGGCACGATCGTGAGCCGGGCGAGGACCGTCGCGTCCGAGCCCGCAGACGGCCCGGCCAGCAGTGCGCCGAGGTGCCGCCATGCACCGACCAGCAGGAAGAGCCCCAGCCCGAGCAGGACGGCGGCCTGCAGCGACGGGCTGCCCCACCACCACAGCGCAGCGGTGCCCGCGGTGAGGGCGACCATCACCGCCGCGGTGTACAGCGAGCGCACGCGCAGCAACGCACCGAGCAGCACCACGGTGAGCAGCCCGAGCACCGGCGGGGACCAGCCCGAGCCCGCCAGCCGCACCAGCACCGCGCCGACCACCGCGGGCGCGGGGTAGCCCGCCCAGGTGGACAGCACGCGCCCCGCGCCGCCGGCCTTCCCGACGGTCACCGCATGGCCCGACATGTCACCCCGCAGCACCAGTCCGGTGAACCGGCGACCGAAGAGCACGCCCACGAGACCGTGGCCGAGCTCGTGCACCACCGTGACGAGCACGCGCAACCGGCGCCACAGCGGCGGGACGGCCACGGCGGCCAGGACCGCCCCGAGCACCCACCACAGCGCAGCTCCAGGGGCTCCGGGCGGTGCCGTCGGCGTCAGCCGTTCCCACGCCTGGGCCCACCAGGTTCCGACGGCGTCCAGCGTCTCCTCCACCGACCCATCATCGCGCGGCTCGAGGTGCGGTGGCCGCGACGGCCATCGAGGCAACGCACGACGGGCGTCGTGAGGCACGCGGCGCGGGGAGGCGTGCGCGAGCACGCGGCGCCGGCGATCTACGTGAGACGACGGCGGTCGTCCGGGACTGCGGGCGCACGCTCGGGAGGCGAGATCATCGCAGTACCTCTAGACAAGTGGGCGTGACCACCTACGGATTCCACGCCTCGCACGAGCAGATCGGCCCGAGCCGCCTGCTGTCGGACGTCCAGGAGGCCGAGCGGGCCGGTTTCGACATGGCGATGTGCTCCGACCACTTCCTGCCGTGGAGCGAGCGGCAGGGCCACTCCGGCTTCACCTGGTCCTGGCTCGGCGCCGCACTGGCCACGACCGGGCTTCGCCTGGGCTGCGTCAACGCGCCCGGACAGCGCTACCACCCCGCGATCATCGCCCAGGCCATCGCGACCCTCGGCGAGATGTTCCCCGGCCGCTTCTGGACGGCCCTCGGATCGGGCCAGGCGATGAACGAGCACATCACCGGCGACCCGTGGCCGGGCAAGGCCGAGCGGATCGCGCGGCTGGAGGAGTGCGTCGACGTCATCCGCCGCCTCCACGCCGGCGAGGAGGTCACGCACGCGGGGCGGGTGCGGGTCGACCGCGCCCGGCTGTACGACCTGCCCGCCGAGCCGGTGCCGCTGATCGCTGCGGCGATCACACCACCGACCGCGGCCCGCGGCGCCGCCTGGGCGGACGGGCTGGTCACCATCAACCAGCCGCACGAGAAGCTGCGCGCCGTCGTCGACGCCTATCGCGACGCCGGCGGACGCGGCCCGCTCGCCATCCAGGTCCACCTCTCGTGGGCACCCACGGAGGACGAGGCGGTCGCCCTCGCCCACGACCAGTGGCGCTCCAACGTCTTCGCCGAGCCGCTGAGCCTCGACATGCCCACCCCCGAGTACTACGACATCGCGTCCCGGGACGTCACCGCGCACACCGTCGCAGGCGCCGTGCGCATCTCCGCCGACCCCGGCCGGCACGTGGCTTGGATCCGCGAGTACGCCGACCTCGGCTTCGACGAGATCTACCTCCACCACGTCGGCCAGGACCAGCGCGCCTGGCTCGATACCGCCGCCACCACCGTGCTGCCCGCGCTGAGGGAGAGCTGAACCGTGCGAACCACCGACACGACGGACATCGGACCGGCACGAGACGGAGGTCTGGCGCGATGAGGATCACCGACACCTCGGACCTCTGGTACAAGAACGCCGTCGTCTACTGCCTGGACGTGGAGACCTTCTTCGACGCCGACGGCGACGGGACCGGCGACTTCGCCGGTCTGGCCCAGCGGATCGACTACCTCGCCGAGCTCGGCGTCACCTGCCTGTGGCTCATGCCGTTCTACCCCAGCCCGGACAAGGACGACGGCTACGACGTCGCCGACTTCTACGGCATCGACCCGCGCCTGGGCACGCACGGCGAGGTCGTCGAGGTGATCCGCACCGCGAAGGACCGCGGCATGCGCGTGATCATCGACCTGCTGGTCAACCACACCTCCGACCAGCACCACTGGTTCAAGGAGTCACGCAAGAGCGTGGACAACCCGTACCGGGACTTCTACGTCTGGCGCTCGGACCCGCCGCCGGACACCTCCGACCAGGTGGTCTTCCCCGACGAGGAGGACTCGATCTGGGAGCTCGACGAGAGGACCGGCGAGTGGTACCTCCACCACTTCTACAAGCACCAGCCGGACCTGAACATCTCCAACCGGGCGGTCCAGGACGCCATCGCCAAGGTGATGGGGTTCTGGCTGCAGCTGGGCGTCGACGGCTTCCGGGTCGACGCCGTGCCGTTCTTCCTCAACGACCTGGGCATGACGGACCGGGAGAAGGACGACTTCTCCGAGCCGCACAACTACCTGAAGTCGCTGCGTCACTTCCTGCAGCGCCGCAACGGCGAGGCGATCCTGCTCGGCGAGGTGAACGTCCCCTTCGCCGACCAGGTCGAGTTCTTCGGCGGCACCGCCGGGGACGAGCTGACCATGATGTTCGACTTCATGGGGATGCAGAACCTGTACCTCTCGCTGGCCCGCGGGGACGCCCGGCCGCTGGCCGAGACGCTCGCCGCGCGGCCGCTGGACAAGATCTCGCCCGACTCCCAGTTCGCGAACTTCCTGCGCAACCACGACGAGCTGACCCTCGACAAGCTCTCGGCGGAGCAGCGTCAGGAGGTCTTCGACGCCTTCGGCCCCGAGCCCGAGATGCAGCTCTTCGCCCGCGGGCTGCGGCGCCGCCTGCCGCCGATGCTCGACGGTGACCCGCGGCGCATCGCCATGGCCTACTCGCTCCTCTTCGCGCTGCCCGGCACCCCCGTGCTGTTCTACGGCGAGGAGATCGGCATGGGCGAGAACCTGGACGCCCCCGGGCGGATGGCTGTGCGCACACCGATGCAGTGGACCGACGAGCAGAACGCCGGGTTCTCCTCGGCGCCGCCGCGCAGGCTCGTCGCTCCCCTGGTCGAGGGCGGGTTCGCGCCCGAGCACGTCAACGTCGCCGCCGCACGCCGCGAGCCGGACTCGCTGCTGCAGCTGATGACCCGGATGATCCAGCGCTACCGCGAGTGTCCCGAGCTCGGCTGGGGCGACTACACGACCCTGGACCAGCCGCACCACGCCGTCCTCGCCCACCGGTGCACCTGGGACGAGGCCTCGATGGTGCTGCTGCACAACTTCGGCCCCGAGCCGGTGACCGTCCCGCTCACCCTCGACGACGAGCCGGGCACGGTCCTCCTGGACCTGCTCCAGGCCGGCGAGTGCGAGCTGGACGACAGGCGCAGGGTCGAGCTCGCGCTGGACGGCTACGGGTACCGGTGGCTGCGGGTCAAGCGTCCCGGCGACCGGCGCCTGCCCTGACGACGACCCAGCCGACGACGGCGCAGCGACGCCGCCGCGGGCCGCACCTGGAACTCGCCTCTCGGGGTGCGACCCGGCCCTACCTCAGGGGGACCCCCTACGCCCCAGGTGGCAGCGGATCAGGGTTCTTTCATCCTTCCGGCTGATGGTGCGCGCACCCGGCCCGCGACAGGCTGGTGCCTGTCGCGGGTGGAGGGCCTGCGGCACCTGAGGACGGAGGACGGCCATGGCGAGCTCGACGACGATCCGCCTGCCCCTCCGTGTGCGCATCGCACTGTGCACGGGCCACCCCCTCGCCGGAGCAGTGCTCGGCGTGGGGGTCGCCCTCCTGGTGGAGTGGCTCGCCGAGACGAGCGTGACCTTCGACGGCGTCATGGGCGCCGGTGACCGCGTCGGAGAGCCCGTGGCGCTCACGGTCCTCGGCGGTCTCGGGCTGCTGGTCGGGCTCGTCCTGGCGGTGTCGGTGCTCGGGGAGTCGCTGCGGGCACAGGTGAGCGACCGCGCGATCACCCTCGAGTGGGACGACGCACGCGTGAGCGTGCCCCGTCCTCTCATCCGCAGCGTCGTACTCGACGGCGACCTGGTGCTGCTCGGACCGGGCGGCGTGGAGCTGGCACGCGTGCGGTGCGACGTCGACCGCGGCGAGCTGCGTCGCGCGCTGGCAGCCCACGGCTACCCCGAGCCGGTCAGCACCGATCCCCACGCCGACGCCTTCGTCCCGGTCTGCCCGGCCGGCGGGCTGACCGAGCAGGACCTCCGGCTCCTGTCAGCACGAGCACGTGCGGTCGCCGCCGGTGAGCACGGCGACGCGGAGCTGCTCCGCCGCCAGCTCGCGGCCCGCGGGATCATGGTCCGTGACGTGCACCGCCCGGGCCGGCGCAGCGCCGGCCAGCAGTGGCGGGCGGTCGAGAGCATGCTCGCGCCGCACGCGGCCGCCGCCTGACGCTTCGACACGTCGACGCGTCGAAGCGACCACGAGCCTGCCCCTCCCCCGGTCGGGCCGCCGACGAACCCTCGACGGCAGCCGCACCCGGCGGCCGCCTGAGGCGACGACGATCCCGACCTTCCCCCGTCGATGGCAAATCTTCGGTAAAGTGACCTCCAACTGGCAGGGGGCATCGTCACCGAGCGTGCCGGCTCGGCCCGGGGAGGACGCAGTGGTCGACCCGCTCGACCCCTACCGCGCCGACGGTCCGGGGCACGACGAGATGCAGCGCTCGTCCGGGCGCACCCGGGCGGCGTGGGCCGAGCTCACCGGCCTGGGCGTCGCGGACCGGCCGGCCGTCCACGCCGAGGCTGCCGTCGCGCTCCACGACGCGGGCGCCGGACGCCGCCTCGACCCTCTGCCGGTCCTGGTGGACGAGCACGAGTGGGAGCACCTGGAGCGCGCCGTGCGTCAGCGCGCCGAGCTCCTCGACCAGATCCTGACCGACCTCTACGGCGAGCGCCGGCTGCTCACCTCGGGCCTGCTCCCGCCGGAGGTCGTCCTGGGCCATCCCGGGTTCCTGCGCGCCGCCGACGGCATCCGTGTTCCCGGGCGACACCAGCTGTTCCACACTGCGGCCGACCTCGCCCGGAACGCCGACGGCGCCTGGACCGTGCTCGCCGACAGCACCGACGTGCCCGCCGGGCACGGCTCCGCGATGGCCGACCGCCTCGCCGTCGCCCAGGTCCTCACCGATCCTCTCCACCGCTCCGGCGCACGACCGATCGGCCCGTACTTCCACGCCCTGCGCGCCGCCCTCCACGCCGTCGGCCCCGCCACCGGCGGCGCAGAGCCGCGCGTGGCACTGATGACCCCGGGCCGGACCAGCCCGAACGCACCCGACCTCGCTCACCTCGCCACGGCCCTGGACATCCCGCTCGTCGAGGGCGGCGACCTGCTGGTCGAGGAGGGGCGCGTGTGGCGGACCACCCTCGGCCGGCGCGAACCGGTCGACGTGCTCCTGCGCGGCGTGCCCGGCACCGCCTCGGACCCGCTCGAGCTCGAACCGGGCTCCGCCGTCGGCGTCGTGGGCCTCCTGCACGCGGCGCGCGGCGGCGGTGTCGCCGTCGTCAACCCGTTCGGCTCCGCGGTGGTGCAGACGCCCGCCCTGCTCACCTACCTCCCCCGGCTGTCCCGGGCGCTGCGGGGCGAGGAGCTCGCGCTGGCGTCGGTGGCGACGTATTGGTGCGGTGAACGGTCGATGTGCTCGCACGTCATCGCCAACCTCGGCCGGCTGGTGCTGCGGCACGTCGCCGGGGACGAGCGTGCGGTGCCGGGCTGGACGCTGAACCTGGCGGAGCGCGCAGATCTCGCTGCCCGCATCGCCGCCCGGCCCGCCGCCTGGGTGGGGCAGGAACCGGTCGAGGCGTCCACCGTCCCCGTCGTCGCCGGCGGCACCCTGGTGCCCCGGGAGCTCGCGGTGCGGACCTTCGCCGTCAGCCACGGCGACTCCTACCTGGTGATGGCCGGCGGCCTCGGCCAGGCAGGACCGCCGGCGCAGGCGGCCGGCGCCGGCCCGGCGGCAACGGCCAAGGACGTGTGGGTCCTCGGCCCCGAGCGGGCGTCGGTCGCATGAGCCACCGACGCGGCGCACGCCACTACCGGCTCGAGCACCGCAGCACGTACGCCTACCCCGAGCCGGTGACGAGCTCCTACGGCCGCGCGGTGCTGCTGCCGTCGGACGTCGGCGGCCAGCGGGTGCACCGCTCGCGCCTGGCCGTCACGCCGACGCCCGCGGAGGCGGCCGAGCACCGCGACGTCAGCGGGAACCGGTCGAGCTACTTCCACGTCACCGCCGAGCACACGGTCCTGGAGGTCGTGGCGACCTCCGTCGTCACGGTGAGCCGACGGCGGCCCGACCCGGCGACGGTCCCGCAGCTCCCGTGGGAGCAGGTCGTGGCCGCGGTGAGCGGCATCCGCGCCACGGGGCGGGGCGAGCAGGGCGAGGGACCGGGCTCCGTCGTCGCCATCGTGGAGTCGGCCCTACCGTCGCAGCACGTGGCGCCGGACGAGGAGGTGCTGGAGTACGCGCTGCCCTCCTTCAGCCCCGGCACGCCGCTGGTCCGCGTGGTCGCCGACCTGTCCCGAAGGATCCACCACGACATCGCCTACCGGCCTGGCACCACCGCCGTCGGCACCCGGCTGCCGGAGCTGCTGGCGCAGCGGAGCGGCGTGTGCCAGGACCTCACGCACCTGCTGATCGCCTGCCTGCGGGTGATGGGCCTGTCGGCGCGATACGTCTCGGGCTACGTCGAGACGCCGTCGGCCCGGGAGGAGCGGGACGACGCGCCGCACGCGTGGGCGGCGGTGTGGCTGCCGGGTGGGGGCTGGATCCACGTCGACCCGACGAACGACCGGATGGTCGACGACCGGTACGTCCAGGTCGGCTGGGGCCGTGACCACGCCGACGTCTCCCCGCTCCGCGGGATCGTCCGCACCTTCGGCCCCGGTGCCGACCTCTCGGTCGAGATCGACCTCGCAGCGTTGACGACGGCGGAGCTCGATCGCGAGCTGCACGGCTGAGATGCTCGCACCGTGGGCGGGCACAAGGGACCTCGGACGCGGGCGAGGGCCCTGCCTGTGGCAGGGCCCTCGCGCCGGTCGCCGTATGTGACGATCGCCGTATGTGACGATCGCCGGCGTGGTCACGGACGGACGTCGCGGTCCCGATCGATGTCGGTGTCGACCTGCTCCTTGCGCACCTCCTCGGTGACCTGACGGTCCTCGGTCACGGTGTCCTTGTCGAGGCTGACCCGCTCGACGGGAACCGTTTCCTTCTCCGTGACCACCTCGTCCTCGTGGAGGGTGACCTCTGCCTCGTCGTCGCCGAAAGCACCGGTCGTCGTGTCCGCATCGGTGATCGGCTCCCGCTCGATCCGTACCTCCTCGCGGGTCACCGGCACCGTCTTGGTGACGTTCTCGGTCACCGTGAACTTGCGCAGCCGAGCCTTGCCCGTCTCGCGCCGACGGGTCCCCACGTCCACCTTCTCCTCCGACCGGACGACGGACGCGTCCCGATCGGTGTCCGTAGCCCCGACACCGGCGCCCACGCCTGCGGTCGTGTCAGTCCCGTAGCCGGTTCCAGCGGTACCAGCGGTGCCCGTGTCCGCGATGCCGGTCGTGTCGTACCCGCCGGTGCCGGTCTCCAGGCCGTAGTAGGAGTAGAGCTCGTCCTCCTCAGCGACGCTGAGGTGGTGGTCGGCCTCGACGCGCGGCGCGTCCTTGACCATGTCCTTGCTGTACGGGACGTGGATGTCCTCGCCCTGGACGGTTGCCCGGTCCACCGGTACGAAGCTCTCGGAGCTTCCGAAGAGACCCGTCTTGACGGTCACCCAGTTCGGCGTACCCGTCGCGTCGTCCAGGTAGACCTGGACCACGCTGCCGATCTTGTCTCCGTCCTGCGCGTAGACGGTGGCCTTGCTGTCGATGAAGTGCTGAGCCTGCTCGTTCGTGATCATGCGGAAACTGCCCCCTTGAATCGGTGTTCGCGCTCGGTTCGGCACCAGTGGTGCTGCGGCGGTGCGCTCTGTCGGCCTTCGTGATCGACGGTAAGCACGCTCCCTGGCGTGGCGCATTTCGAACCGCGTCACAAACGCTTCAGTATCGATTCAGGGCCTGGTGCGTCCGCTCTTCCGGCGAGGCGGCACGCGTCAGGCAGCACCGGTCGGTCGACCGGGCCGGTCGGCGACGACGGCGCTCACAGCCGGGATCGCCTCTGCCGAGGCCCCCGGCCTCAGGGCTGGCCACGCCGCTACGCTCGAGGCCATGACAGGCACGGGAGCGACCGCCACCGACAGGCGGCTGGTGGTCGCCGCCGCGATCTGGGACTCCCTCGAGCGTCCGAGCGCCATGCTGTGCGCGCAGCGCTCGGCGCCGCCCGAGCTCGCCGGCCGCTGGGAGCTGCCCGGCGGGAAGGTGGAGCCCGACGAGGCGCCCGAGGCGGCCCTGCACCGCGAGCTCGCCGAGGAGCTCGGGATCAAGGTCCGCCTCGGTCCGGTCGTCCCCACGGCAGAGGGCGCCGACTGGCCGATCCTGCACCACCTGCGCATGCGGGTGTGGCTGGCCGAGGTCACGTCCGGCGTCGCCGAGGCCCTCCAGGACCACGCCGAGCTGCGCTGGGTCGCCCGGGACGAGCTCGACGACCTCGACTGGCTCGACCCCGACCGGCCGATCCTTCGCGCGTTGCGGGCCGCGACCCGCTGATCACATCAGCTCGGTGCACCACTGGCCGGTGCCGGGGAACCGGTCGCCGCAGGAGGCGCCGAAGGCCTCGTACTCGGAGTCGATCGCCGAGTCCATGAAGAGGTCGTCGCAGGCCTGGGCGTCACCGGCCTCGCAGGCGTCCCACAGACCGTCCAGGTACGAGTCGTCGCCGTACTCCATCGCCTCCGCGTTCGCCGGCCCGGTGGGTGCACCGTCCGGCCCCGGGGCCGCCGGGACGGGCGCCGTCGCCGTCGGGTCGGCCACCGGGGTCGGATCGTCCTGCCCTCCGGAGAGGACGATGGCGACCACGACGGCGACCGCTGCGATCACCGCGACGGCGCCGGCGATGATCCACTTCACCGCACCGCTGCTGCCCGGCTCGTCGTTGCCGGCGGCCCACGGCGCGGAGGTGCCGTACCCGGCGTCGGCCGGCGCGCCGTAGGGCGCCTGGCCGTAAGGGGTCTGGCCGTAGGGAGCCCCGCCGTAAGGAGTCTGACCGTAAGGAGCCTGGCTGTGGGGAGCTTGACCATGGGGTGCGCCTTGCTCCGCGGTGCCGCCCGCGCCGTTGGGCACGCCGCCCGGCTGCTGGCCCCATGGCGTCGCGCCCTGCTGGCCCCATGGCGTCGCGCCGGGCTGGTCCCACGGCGTCGCGCCGGGCTGCGGACCGCGCGGCGAGCCGTCGGGCTGGCCGAAGCCGGCGTGCGCCGGCGTGCTGCCGCCCGTCGCGTAGGGGTCGACGGGAGCGGCGTACGGGTTGCCGGCGCCCGGTCCGGCCGACGGCGGGCCGCCCACGGGGCGTCCCCACGGCGCCCCGGCAGCCGGCGCGGAGCCGGCCGAGCCGGCCGGCCCCGGGGACCCGGACGGGGCCGCGAAACCACCGGAGTCCCGACGGCGCAGCGCGGAGTCGACCGCCACGTCGCCGAGCGAACCGAGCCACCTGAGCACCTCCGGCGGGGTGCCCGGGTTGCCCGCGACGAGCGCGCGGAGGTCGCCGCGGTGCTCGGCGATCCGCGCCAGGTCCTCCGGCGCGGTCGCGGGGTTGCTGGCGTCGTAGGCGGAGTACTGCTCCGGGCTGGTCATGCGGGCTCCCTGCTGGTTCGTCGTCTCCGACGAATCGTAGGCGAGCCGCGACGGCGCACGGACGGGGAGATCTCCCCAGTGAGTCCGCTCACGATCTTTACGACGATTCATCTTGCTTCGTCAGAAAGTGGCATGATCGTGCCATGCCCAAGATCCTCGGCGGCTCCCTCGCGGAGCACCGGCACCGCACCCGCACCGCGCTGTTCACCGCACTGTCCGAGCTCATGCGCGAACGTGGCTTCGACGCGATCACCCTGGCGGACATCGCCGCCCGCGCCGGGATCGGCCGCACCGCGGTCTACAACCACTTCCCGGACAAGGAGTCGCTGCTCCTCGCCTTCATCGAGAACGAGACCTCCGCCTACGTGGCGGCGCTCGAGGCCTCGCTGGACGAGGTCGACGACCCGGTCGAGCAGCTGCGGGTCTACGTGCGCGAGCAGCTCGAGCTCGAGCACACCTACCACTTCGCGCCTGGTCCGGACCTCCGCGAGGTCATCTCGCAGGACGCCGGACGTCACCTGCGCCGGCACGTCGGTCAGGTCGAGACCCTGCTCCGCCAGATCCTCACCCGGGCCGTCGCCGGCGGGGACATCCCGGACCAGCCCCTGGACGCCGTCGTGCCACTCGTGCACGCCTGCCTGAGCGGGCGGCGCGTGCCGCCGGAGGAGCCCGCCCGCAGCGCGTTCATCGACGCCACGGAGCAGTTCGTGCTGCGCGCGCTTGGCGCCCGGGTCGTCGAGCCGGTCCGCGCGGTCGAGGTCGCCTGACCCTCCGCGCTCAGGCCCGTTCGGCCCCGTGGTGCTCGGCGTGATCGGTGCGGTCATCGCCGTGGACGACGTCGAGGACCTGGTGCAGCTCCGCCAGCGGCACCTGACCGGGTGCGGAGGCCGCACCGACAAAGGCGAAGGTGCACGCGGAACCGAAGACACCACCCGCCAGGCGGGACACCACCCCGGTGGCCCCCATCGCCATGGTGACCAGCGGGCGCTCCGACTCCTGCCGGAACGTCCACGTCACGTCGAGCAGGTTCAGCAGGTCCGCGGGCGAGCGTGGCATCACCGCGATCTTGGGCAGGTCCGCGCCGAGGTCACGCATGCGGCGCAGCCGGTCGAGCAGGGTCGCGCGGTCCGGGGTGCCCTCGAAGTCGTGCGAGGAGACGACGACGGCGACGCCTCGGGCGTGCGCGGCCGAGACCAGGTCGCGCCGGCCGGGCTCGGCGGTCCGCAGCTCGACGTCCAGCAGGTGCGCCGCCCCGGCCTCGACGACGGCGCTGTTGACTGTGAGGTAGTGGTCGCCGTCGATCTCCGTCGCGCCGCCCTCGGCCGCCGTACGGATGGTGAAGAGCAACGGGGTGCCGCCGAGCACCGCACCGATCGACCTGGCGGCAGCAACCACGGCGGCGACGTCGTCGAGCCGGTCGAAGTGGTCCGCGCGCCACTCGACCAGATCCGGTCCGCGGTCGAGCCCGGCGAGGTGCTCCGCCGCAGCGACGAGATCCGCCGGGCCCCGCGCGGTCAGGGGAACGACCACCTTCGGGCGCCCTTCACCGAGGGGGACGCCTTGGACGGTGAGGGTCGCCATCGGGTGCACTCCTGGGGATCGGCGCGGCTGGTCGGGGTCCATCATGCCGACCGGGTGCAGTGCGGGGTGGACTACGCTCGCAAGGACCAGCCCGCAGCCCGGGTCGGACCACAGGAGGACTGGCGTGTCGAGCTCCCCGGCGACCGGGTCGGAACCCGCGCACGGCGCGACCGGGTCGGAACCCGCGCACGGCGCGGCCGCGGCGGACGCTGCGGTGCGTCCGCGTCGGCGCCGGGACCCCGAGGGCACGATGCGGGCGATCATCGCCGCCGCCGAGGAGGAGTTCTCGGAGCGCGGGTACCTGGGTGGTCGGGTGGACGCGATCGCCGAGCGCACCTCGACGACCAAGCGGATGATCTACTACTACTTCGGCGACAAGCTCGGGCTGTACATCGCGACCCTCGAGCACGTCTACCGGGGCATGCGCGAGCGTGAGCACGCCGTCCACCTCGACGACCTCGAGCCGGTCGAGGCCCTGCGCACCCTGGTGCGCACGACGTTCGACGCCCAGGAGCAGCGGACCAGCTTCGTGCGGATGGTGAGCTTCGAGAACACGCTGGGCGCCGTGAACATCGCCGGCATCGACTCCCTGCGCGAGCTCAACCGCGGCGTCATCACCACGATCGAGCGCCTGCTGGAGCGGGGGCGCGCCGCGGGGCTCTTCCGCACCGACGCCGACGCCCCGGACGCCTACGAGCTGCACCAGCTGATCAGCTCCCTGTCGTTCTACCGTGTCTCGAACCGGGCGACCTTCCGGGAGATCTTCGACTACGACATGCTCGCGCCGGAGCACCGCGACGCCGCCCGGCGCCGGGCCGTCGACGTGGTGCTCGGGCAGGTGCTGGAGCCGGGCGCGCAGAGCTGACGGCCAGGTGCCGGAGCCGGGCGCGCAGAGCCGCCGGCCACACCGCGCACGACCCGGGCCTCGTCGTCGACGCCTACCAGTTCTGGCCCCCGCCGAAGCCGCCACCCTCCTGCTGCTCCTGCTCCTGCCGGTCCCGCTCGGCCTCGCGGTTGCGCTCCTCGAGCTCCTGCTGCTGCGGGTCGACCGGCTCCTCGCTCGGACCGTCGGACCCGTCCTGGGGAGCCTCCCCGCCGTCGGCGCCGTCCTGTCCCTGGCCGCCCTGGTCCCGCTCGTCGCCGCCCTGCCCGCCCTGCTGCTGGCGCTCGGCCTCGTCGGCCTTGTCGCGCTGGCGCTGCTCGGTCTCGTCGGGGCTCCCGCCCTCCTGCTGCTCTCCCTGCTCTCCCTGGCCGGGCTCGCCCGACGGCTCCCCGGAAGGCTCACCGGACGGCTGCTCGGAGGGCTCGCCCGACGGCTGGTCCGTGGGCTGCTGCGAGGGGTCGCCGGACGGCTGGTCGCTCGGGTCCTGACCGGAACCGGACTGTTCATCGGACGGGTCCTGGGTGGGCTGCTCGGACGGCTCCTGGCTGGGTTCTCCCGGCGGCTCCTGGGTGGGCTGCTCCTGCGGCTCCTGCTCCTCCTCGGCCGCGGACTCGCCGTCGGAGGTGCACGGCCCGATCGTGTTCATCGCCTCGATGTAGTGGGCGATCGCCATCGCGAGGTCACCGTCCCCGAGGGCGTCGTCCCCCATGGCCTCCAGCGCCAGGGACAGGTTCGTGCGGACGCGGCACTCCGGCGTGGTGGGGTCGGGGTTGCCGTCGGCGTCGGTGGTGCCCTCGGGCACTGCCGCGTGCGCCTCGCGCAGCTCCTCGACCGCCCGGAAGTGCTCGCCGGCCAGCAGCTCGGCGGTGCCGGTGTTGAACGGCGCCTTCCACGGCTCGACGACGACCGGGGTGAAGGTCTTCTGCCGGGCGTAGCGCTCGGCGGCGGTGGCGTGGCGGCCGTCGCCGAAGGCCTGGGCCGCGTAGGCGTTGCCGAGCGTCACACCGAGCAGCAGGGCGGCGGCGAGCAGCAGGGCCAGGACCACCGGCGAGGACCAGCCGAGCATCTGCCGGCGCAGCCGCAGGTGCTCGGGCAGCGGGGCGCGTGGCTCCCGCCGGCCGTACCCGAGACCGGTGTGCTTCTTGGGCGGGTGGGCATCGCTCATGCGGCCACCTCCTGCAGCCGGCGCCACCGCGACGTCAGGCCGAGCGCCTCCCAGGCCACCAGGACTGCGAGCAGGGCGGCGGCAGGCCAGTACACGTCGCGGTAGGTGCTCAGGTCGCGCCGCCCGTCGGAGGCGATCTCCTCGATGTCGATGCCGGCTACGAGGTCGTCCACCGGGGTGGGGGCGATCCGGTGGGAGTACTGCACGCCGAGGCCCTCGGCCACCTGCCGCAGGTTGCGCTCGTCGATCCGCGAGACGGCGGGCGGCGACCCGGGCTGCGTGTCGTCCGTGATGTAGGGCGCGTCGGTGCCCGGACCGGTGGCGTCCGTGCCGTCGTAGCTGCGCATCTGCCCGCCCTGCGCGGTGCCGTAGCCGAGCACGGCTCCGCCGTCGACCAGGGGTGCGAGGTGCCCGTAGCCGACCGTCTCCCCCGTGGCCGAGGAGTCGTCGCCATCGGTGTTCTCCCCGTCGGAGAGGAAGAAGACGAGTCGGACGTTGGCGGGGTTCCGCTCCGCCGCCCCCTCCAGCGCGCCGGTGAGCGCCCGCACCGGACGGTCGATGGTGGACCCGGCCGAGTAGAAGGTGATCTCCTGGCGCAGCGTCTCGGCCCAGGTGCGCACGGCGCGGCCGTCGGTGGTCAGCGGAAGCTGCCGGGTGGCCTGGGAGTCGAAGGCGATGACGGAGTAGCGCGCCCCCGGGACGGCGTTCATGACCGCCACGAGGTCGTGGCGCACGCCGTCGAGCCGGGGCCGCGCGCCGTCGTAGTCCTCGGCGGCCATCGAGCCCGTGCGGTCGACGACGAAGAAGACCTCGGCGTTGGTCTCCACCCGCTGGGTCTCGGCCGGCACGGCCGGGGCGAGCCCGATGACCAGCGTGCACAGCACCATGGCGCCGCGGCGCAGCCAGCTCGTCGACGTGCCGTCCCGGGTGCGGCGCGCCCGCCACCACGCCGCCCCGCACAGCACGAGGAGCGGGCCGAGGACCAGCACGAGCGCCCACACGGGCCAGACGAGTCGCAGGATCATGAGCGCACCCGCCACAGCACCAGCAGCAGCACCGTCAGGCCGCCGACCAGCCATCCGTACCAGCGGTCCGGCCGGTCGGTGATGACGACCTCCGGCTCGGCGTCGAGGTCCACCGCCTGCTGCGCCTCGATGTCCTCGATGATCCCGTCGACGGCGCCCGGGTCGTCCGCCTCGAAGAACAGCCCACCACCGCCGGTCACCACCTGCTCGAGCTCGGCGCGGGCCTCCTCGGAGTCCGCGTCGCTCATGGACGCGTACAGGCCGTGGACGGCGATGTCCCGCTCGGCGGAGAGCTCGGCCGCCTCCGGCAGCGTGTAGATCGGGGTGCCCAGGACGAGGTTGTCCGTGGCCAGGATGATCGAGCGGGACCGCTGCGTGTCCTCGGCGTCGAACGCGAGCGCGCAGGTGGCGAGGCCGTCGCCGACCAGCGAGGAGGACTCGTTGTCCAGCGACACGGTCCCGGTCAGGAACTCCTCGAGGTTCTCGAGCGCCTCCTGGTCGTACACCCAGGCGTCGAGGTCGAAGTCCAGGGCGGTCGCGGCGGCGTCGAGCTCGGCCTTGACCAGGGCGTAGTCGTCGGTGAGCGGGAAGACGGTGCGCGAGGTGTTGTTCCACACGCTCAGCGCGATCCGCTCGCCCTCGAAGGAGTCGACCATCTCGGAGAACTTCTGCACGATCTCGGTGTCGAGCTCGATCATCGAGCCGGAGACGTCCAGGCACAGCACGATGTCGCGGGTGGCGAGGATCTCCGAGCGCACGTCGCGGTCGACGGGCCGGGCGGTCAGCGACGCCACCGCCAGCGACGTCAGCGCCAGCGCGGCCGCCCCCAGGACGAGCCCCCCGCGCAGGACCCGCAGGCGACGCCGGTAGCCGGACAGGCCCCGCAGGTAGGCGGAGTTCGCCACCCAGGTGACGGCCGCACCCGAAGACGGGCGCCCGCGCCAGAACCAGCCGGCGAGCGCGGCCAGGGCGATCACGACCAGCACGAGGGGGACGAGCCAGGGCGTCACCACTGCGCGACCACCTCCTTGGCGTGCGCGGCGGAGGCGGCAGCCTCGGCGTCGGAGCGGACCGCGAAGCTCGGCTCCTCCCAGTGGGAGAGCAGGTCACCGACCCGCCGGGTCGGGTCGTACCCGGCGATGTCGCCGCGGGTCCAGGCGCGCACGTCCGTGCCGATGCGCTCGGAGGCGAACTCGCGCATGGTGCGGGCAAGCTCGAGGTGCAGGGCGCGCAGGTCGTGCTCGCGCTCGTAGCGCTCGAAGTGCTGGTCGACCTCGGCGGCGTAGCGCTGCCGCATCGACGGCGTCATCGGGCCGGGGGCCTCGCGCCGGCTGCGGCGGCGGGCCACCCGGGCGGGGTCGGTCCACCGGTGCACGAAGACGTACCAGGCGGCGACCAGGAGCAGGAGCACGAGGCCGAGCACCGGCACCCACCAGGTGTAGGCCTCGGGAGGCAGGACGTCAGCGTCGGGCACGGCGCTGTCTCCGGAGCAGGTCGATGAGCCGGTCCACCACGTCGTCCTCGCTGGTGACGGTCACCTGCTCGATGCCGCGACGGCGGAGCATCGCACGCACCTCGGACCGCCGGCCCTCGACGGCGGCGAGGGCCTCCGCGTGGAGCGCGTCGTCGTCGCGCAGGAACGCCGGCAGCGGCGCCGCACTGTCGACGTCCGCCGTCGGCCCGATGCCGGCGACGGTGGGCAGGGCGTCGGCGACGGCGATCACCATCACCTCGTGGCGGGTACGCAGCCGGCGCAGGGCGTCCTCGTGCTCGGGCCCGGGCCGGGCCTCGTCGGTGATGAGGACCACGAGCGCCCGGCGGGTGAACCAGGTCAGCACCCGGTCGAGCACGCGCCCGAGGTCCGACGGCGGGGCGTCGAGCACGAGGTCGCGCTCGAGGGTGCGCAGCAGCGTCTCCAGGTGCGCGGTGCCGCCCCGGCCCGGCAGCTGGGTCATGCGCTCGGCGTCACCGGCCACCAGGGCCACCAGGTCGCCGCGGGAGCGAGCCAGGTAGGCGACGACGTCGGCGGCGAACAGGGCCACCTCGGACTTGCGCTGCCCCGACGCCGCGGTGGCCGCCATGTTCCGGCCGGTGTCCACGGCGAGCACCATCGCCAGGTTCGACTCGCGCACGAACCGGCGGATGATGGGGTGCCCCGCCCTGGCGGAGGACTTCCAGTCGATGTCGCCGACGTCGTCGCCCGGCCGGTACTCGACCTGGTCGTCGAAGTCCTGCCCGTGCCCCGAGAAGATCGACCGGTGCCGCCCCTCGAGCAGCCCGGCGGCGCGCCGGACCGTCGGCAGGTCCAGGCGGGCGCGGACCTTGGCGAGGCGGGAGGCGGTGGACATCGTGCCGGGCGCCCTCAGGGGGTGGGGACGGTGGCGAAGACGGCGTCGACGAGCGACTCCGGCGCCACGTTGTTCGCCAGCGCGTCGTAGGTCCGGACCAGGCGGTGGCGCAGGACGGGGTGGCGCAGCTTCTTGACGTCGTCGGGCACCACGTAGGTGCGGCCCTCCTGCAGGGCGACGGCCTGGGCCACGCGCATGAGCGCGATGCCGCCGCGCGGCGAGGCGCCGACGCGCACGTGCTGGTTGAAGTTGGGCAGGGGCCGGGGACCGCCGCCGCGCGTGGTGTTGATCAGCGCCACGATGTACTGCTTGATGGACAGGTCCACGTAGACCCGGTTGACGAGCTGCTGCAGGAACATCACGTCGTCGAGGCCGATGGGCTCGTCCTCGATCGGGTGGGTGAAGGCGCCCGAGGAGGTCAGCTCGAGGATCTCCACCTCCTCGTTGGGGGTGGGGTAGGTGAGCACCTCCTTCATGAGGAAGCGGTCCATCTGGGCCTCGGGGAGGACGTAGGTGCCCTCCTCCTCGATGGGGTTCTGGGTGGCGAGCACCATGAACGGCTTCGGCAGCGCGAAGACCTCACCGCCGATGGAGGTCTGCTTCTCCTGCATCGCCTCGAGCATCGCCGACTGGGTCTTGGCCGACGAGCGGTTGATCTCGTCCAGCAGCACGAAGTTGGCGTGGACCGGGCCGAGCTGGATGGTGAAGTCGTTGGTGGCGTAGTTGAAGATCTGGGTGCCCACGATGTCGTTGGGCATGAGGTCCGGCGTGCACTGGATGCGGTGGAAGGTGCCCGAGACCGCGCCCGCGAGGGTCTGCGCGGCGGTCGTCTTGGCCAGGCCGGGCACGGACTCCAGGAGGACGTGGCCGCCGGAGAGCATGGTCGAGATGAGCGCCACACGCAGGCTGTCCTGACCGACGACGCGCTGGCCGAAGATGTTGCTGATCCGCGCGATGAGCCCGGTGGCGCGGCGCGTGTCGGACTCGGAGATCGTGCCGACCTCGTCCACGCGTTGCCGGTGCTGCTGCTCCGGCTGCGCCAGCCAGACCTCGGAGCGCCCCGGGCGGCTCCTCGAACCCGTTGCCGATGCGTCCATCGTCCCCCACTCTCGGTCAGCCTGACTGCGCCGAGACTATGTCAATCGTCCCGGTCGGCGCTGGCGCCGGTGGGGGGACATCTCCCCCGGCGAGGGGGCCGTGGGCCGGCCCGGCGCTCACCCGGGCTCCGCGCGGGGTCAGCATGCGGGCTGCAGCGAACCACGGGCCGCGCAGAGTCGTCAGAGCGGGGCGAGGCGGGCCTTGAGCAGGCAGAACTCGTTGCCCTCGGGGTCGGCCAGGACGTGCCAGGGCTCCTCGCCGGTCTGCCCGATGTCGGCCGGGACCGCCCCGAGCTTCAGGAGGCGCTCGAGCTCGGCGTCCTGGTCGCGGTCGGTGGCGTTGACGTCGATGTGCAGCCGGGACTTCCCGGGCTCCGGCTCGTCCCGGACGCTGAGGATGATCGTCGGCTGCGGGCCGCCGAACCCTTCGCGCGGACCGATCTCGAGGGTGCCGTCGTCCTCACGATCGAGGACGACGAAGTCCAGGACCTCGCACCAGAACCGCGCCAGCACCTCGGGGTCACGGCAACCCAGGACGAGCTCACTGATACGACATGCCATCTGACGGACCTTCCTCTCACGTGGGGGACCTGCCGGTGCGGCCGCGCGCGGGGCTCTCGAGCTTCCCCACGGTCGGGGACCGCGCTCGGGACCGTACCTGCCGAGGCGAGCAGCTGGGAAGGGGGCGGCGCACGAGCGCCTACCCTGGACGGGTGACCCAGAACGCCCGCCGTGACACCCAGGTCTGGTGGTACGCCGCCGGCGCGCTGCCCCTGGGCGTGCTCGGGCTCGTCGCCGGCCTGCTGCTGACCGGGGCCGCGGCCCCGCCGGCGCTCTTCGACCCCGGACCGCTCGTGCGGTGGGGCCTGCCGCTCGTCACCCTCCTCACCCACGCCGCAGCGGCCACGACCGTCGGGGCGTTCGCCCTGTGCGCCCTCGTGCTGCCCGCGCCGGACCGCAGCCCGCGGCCGGACCACCGCCCGCAGCGCGGGCGCGACGGCGGGACGGACCTGCCCGCGCGCCCCTCCCGGCGGACGGCTGTCGACGGCCGGGCGTGGCCGCTGGCCGCCCGCACCGGCGCGGTCGCCGCCGTCGTGTGGGCCCTGGCCCAGCTGGCCCACCTGCTTCTCACGCACGCCTCGATCGTCGGGACCATCGGCGGGCCCGGCTACGGGGAGCAGCTGCAGCAGTTCGTCACCGACATCGAGCTCGGTCAGATCCTGCTCTGGGCGACGGCGCTGACCGCCGTGGTGTCGCTGGTGGCGGTGGCGGTCGGCGGCTACGTCTCCGCCGCCTGGGCGGGCGTCCTCGCCCTGGTGGCGCTGGTGCCGATCGCCCTCACCGGCCACGCGGCGGGCGCAGCCAGCCACGAGCTGGCGGTCTCCTCCTGGTGGATGCACGTCGGCGGCGTGACCGTCTGGGCCGGCGGGCTCGCCGTCCTCTGCGTCGTGGCGACGCGCACCGGGCGGGACCTGCCGGACGCGGCGGAGCGCTACTCGACCGTCGCGCTGTGGTGCTTCGTCATCGTCGCCCTCTCGGGCATCGCGAACGGCTGGATCCGGCTCGGCTCCCCCGTCGAGCTCGTCACCCACCCCTACGGTCAGCTGCTCGCCCTCAAGATCGTGCTGACCGTCGGCCTCGGCGTCGCGGGCTGGGCCCACCGTCGGGCCACGCTGCCGGCGGTCCGGGCCGACGCCGCCGCGGCGTCGGGGACGGGTGCACGCCGCGTCGGGTGGGCGTTCTGGCGGCTCGCCGGCGTCGAGGTGCTCGTCATGGGCGCGGTGATGGGCGTCGCCGTCGCGCTCGGCTCCTCCGCCCCGCCGGTGCCGCAGGAGCCCGTCCAGGACCCCTCGCCCACGTACTTCCTCACCGGCAACCCGGTGCCGCCCTTCCCGACGGCGCTCACCTACCTCACGCAGTGGCGTCTCGACCCGCTGACGGCGTTCCTGAGCGCCGCCGCCGTCGTCGTCTACCTCCTGTGGGTCCGGCGGCTGCGCAGCCGTGGGGACGCGTGGCCGGTGGGGCGCACGCTCGCCTGGGTCGCCGGCTTTCTGCTCTTCTTCTGGGTCACCAACGGCGGCCCCATCGTGTACGGCTCGATCCTCTTCAGCGCGCACATGCTCCAGCACATGCTGCTGGCCATGGTGGTGCCGATCTTCGTGGTCCTCGGCGCACCCGTGACGCTGGCCGTGCGGGCGCTGCCGCACCGCCGGGACGGCTCGCGCGGGCCGCGCGAGTGGCTGCTGGCTCTGGTCCATTCGCGGGTGGCGCAGTTCTTCGCGCACCCCGTCATCGCGGCGATCAACTTCGCCGGCTCGCTCATCGTCTTCTACTACACCCCGCTCTTCGAGCTGGCCCTGACGACGCACGTGGGCCACATCCTCATGATCGTGCACTTCACCCTCGCCGGGTACCTCTTCGCCAACGCCCTGATCGGCATCGACCCCGGCCCCACCCGCCCGTCGTACCCGCTGCGGCTCCTGCTCCTGCTGGCGACGATGGGCTTCCACGCGTTCTTCGGCGTCTCGATCATCTCCTCCACCACGCTGCTGGCCGCCGACTTCTTCGGACGGCTCGGGCTGCCCTGGTGGCAGGACGCGCTCGCGGACCAGGAGAAGGGCGGCGCGATCACCTGGGGCATCGGCGAGATCCCCACGCTCGCCCTGGCGATCGGCGTGGCCGTCGCCTGGGCCAAGGACGACGCCCGCACGGCCAGGCGCTCCGACCGGCAGGCGGACCGCGACGACGACGCCGAGCTGCGTGCGTACAACGCGATGCTGGCGGCCCGGTCGGCCTCCGACGACGCTGCCGCCGCCGCCGGCGAGCCGAGGACGGCCGCCGAGCCGCACCCACCCGCCGGGCCGGGGCCAGCCGCCGGGCCTAGGCCGCCCGCCGGGGCGGACCGGTCCGCGCACGAAGTCTGACCGCCGTTCGCGCCACAGCTCCGGCGCCCAGGTGGGACGGTGGGGGCGCCCCACCTGTAGGTGCGTCGGCCGCCCCAGGCCGGCCGCCACCGTGCCCGAGGAGGTCTCGATGACGCGCCTGGTCCCCAGCGCAGCGGACCTGCCCACCGGCGTCGCCACGAACGGCCGGCTGGGGACCACGACGGTGGCGCTCGTCGAGGAGTACCCGGTGGTCGCCGTCGGCGTCGCGCAGATGCTTCACCCACGGCCCGAGATCAGCTTCCGCGGTGCTTTCACCGACGTGGCCGAGCTGCTGTCGACGGACGAGCGCGTGGACGTGGTGCTCCTCGCCCTACGGCTCCCCGACGGGTCGGAGCCCGGTGCGAACGTCGGGGCGCTGCAGGAGTCGGGCTCGCGTGTCGTCGTCTTCACGGGAGGTGACAGCCCGTACCTCCTGCGCCTCGCCGCCGACGCCGGGGTCGCCGGGGTCGTGCGGAAGACCGCCGACGGCGACCTGCTCGCCCGAGCCGTGGTCGCCGTCGCCCGCGGCGAGGAGGTGCCCGCCGCCGCCCGGCCGGAGCGACCACCGGTGCTGCTGTCCAGGCGCGAGTGCGAGACGCTGGCGCTCTACGCAGCCGGCGAGAAGTCCGAGCGGGTGGCGGCGCGGCTGGGGATCTCTCGCGAGACGGTCAACGACTACATCGGCCGGGCGCGCGCAAAGTACCGCGGTGCCGGCCGGCAGGCCGACACGAAGATCGACCTCTACAAGCGCGCGGTCGAGGACGGCATCCTGCCGGGCCCAGGGCTGCCCGGGGCGTGAGCGCGAGCGCGCGAGGACAGCGCGACCGGAACCGGCACCGGCACCTCAGCGGCGGCTCACTGGTCGAGGACGACGTCCTGTCCCGAGAAGGTGAGGCGGACGCTGCCGTCCTCGGGCGCCGCGGCGACGAGGTCGAGACCGAGCGGCAGCCGAACGTCCAGGTCCAGGGACAGCAGGTCCTCGTCGACGATCCCGGTGAGCGAGTCGGCGTCGATCTCCGCGCCCCCGAGACTGATCGAGCTCACCGAGATGGTCAGGGTGCCGTTCTCCACAGCGGGCTCGGCGAGGATGGCGAGGTCGGCGCCCAGCACCTCGGTGCCCAGCTCCACCCCGTCCGCGGTGGAACCGACGGTGACGTCGGCCCGCGGCACTCGTCGGTCGACGAGGGACTGCAGGGCGGCGTCGGGGAGTGTGGCGACCACCTCGAGGTCCCCCACGGTGATCGGCTGCTCGACCGCGACCGCCCGGGCGTGAGCCCGCACGTCGACGAGCTCGACACCCTCGACCACGACGGCGCCGGCGCTCGCCCGGACGCTGTCCAGCTCCCCGGTCGCGAGCTGGGTCAGGAACGGGAAGCCCTCGATCGTCACGGTGCGCTCGCCGCTGACGTCGAGGTAGCCGTCGATCTGTTCGGCGACCCGATCCTCCGCCCGGGCGTGCAGCACCCGGTCGGCGACGACGGCGCCCACCGCGAGGAGCACCACGAGGACAACGGCCGTCGTCACGAAGCGTCGCATGTCCTTACGGTAGGTGCGCCGGTGCGCGGGCGCCGATCCGCGCGGCCACGGTCCTCTCGCCGCCGCGGGGCGGCCATGACGTGCCCGTTTGTGTACTGTCGGGGCGCGTGGGAGGTGAGGACATGGCGGACGACGCCGGAGAGCTGGCTCGGCTGGCGGCCGACCCGCGCACCCCGCTGACGACGCTCCAGCAGCTGGCCCAGGAGCACCCCGAGCTGCGCGCGGCGGTCGCGGCGAACCCCTCCACCTACCCGGCGCTCGTCGAGTGGCTCGGGCGCCTCGGCATGCCCGACGTCGATGCGGCGCTGGCCCGGCGGGCCCAGCCGGCCGCGCCCGCCGGCGAGCCGGGACCGGCCGCGCCGGAGGCGGAACCGCAGCCGGAACGGCCGGGCGACGGAGCTCCGGAACCGGGCGAGACGCAGGAGACGGAGGCGGTCGCGCCGCCGGCGCGTGCCGCCGGCGGCGCCGAGCGGGAGGTCGAGATCGACGACCGGCCGACTCTCGTCCGGCCCGCTGCGACCACGCCCGGCACACCTGCCGCGGGCGCGGAGACCACGGCCGGCGAGCACGACGACACGCAGGAACCGTCGGCCGCCGAGGAGCCCACGGCGGCCGCTGAGGGGCCCACGGAGCGGGACGTCCCGGCACGGTCGGTCGATGAGACCGCCACGACGCCGCGGGCCGAGCCGGTGCCCGACGACGGCCAGCCGTTCGACCCCTACGCCACAGCGGTCTTCACCGACCCCGACCTCCTTCGGGCGGACGGCGAGACCGCACCGCCCACCTTCACCCCGTCGGAGCCGGTCGCACGCCCCGTCGAGGCGATGCCGACCGATGCCCCGACCGAGGTCTTCTCGCCCGTGGCTCCCACTCGACCGGCGCGCGCGACCGCCGAGCCGGCGGCCGGTGCCGCAGGCGGCGAACCCGCGGCCGGTGCTGCGGGCGAGCCGGCGGCCGGTGCCGCGGGCGCCGGGCCACGGGTCTTCGGCTTCGACCCACCTGCCTCGACGCCGCCTGGGGGTCTGCGCCGGGTGATCGCCACCTCCGACCCCGGGGGTCGCCGGCCGATGTGGATGCTGCTGGCGCTGGTCGGCCTGCTGATCCTCATCGCCCTGATCGTGTTCCTCGCGACGCGCGGCGATGACGAACCCGTGACCCCGCCGGCCACCACCGGCGCGGCGACGACCGCCACCACGACGGAACCGACCACCGCCGCGACCCAGGAGGCGACGACGGACGTCGACGCCGCCCGCACGGCACTCGTCGCCCTCCCTGATGCCACGACCTGCGACGATGCCGCCGCCGACAGCGCCGTCGTCGACGAGTTCGCCGCTGCCGCCGCGCCGGGAGGCACCTGGCAGGACCCCGCCTCCGGCGAGGTCGTGCTCACGGCCCTGCGCGGCGTCCAGGACGCCTGCGACCCGGCCTACGCCGTCGCCGTCGAGCAGGCCCTGCTCGACGACCCGGAGACGTCGACGGCTGTCGTCACCACGCTCGGCGACGCGACGGAGTGGGTGCGGCTCGCGCGACCAGCCCCACCCGGCGCCCAGGAGCGCACCAGCTTCACCAGCCCGTCGGCGAACATCGCCTGCACCCTCGGCGCCGAGACCGACGCGGCCGCCTGCACGATCACCGACCGGGACTTCCCGGATCCCGAAGGCTGCTCACCAGGCCCGGTCACGCTCGCCGTGAGCCTCGGCGGGGCCGCGGCCCCGAACTGCCCGGCGGGCCCCGTCGCGGGCAACGGCGTGCTCGAGTACGGACAGTCGGCGACCGCCGGCTACTTCGCCTGCACGAGCGAGCGGGACGGCGTGACGTGCTGGAGCACGCTCACCGGACAGGGATTCTCGGTGGCCCGGGCGGCGTTCGAGACGTTCTGAGTCCCGGGCGCGGCCGACCACCGGTGCACGGACCCGTCGGCCGGACGGCCCCCGGCAGCCGGACGGACGCACGGGCAGCCGGACGGGCGCACGGGCAGCCGGGCGGGCGCACGTGTCGTCGGGCGGGCGCACGGGTCGCCGGTCGGGCCTACCCGGCCCATGCCGCCAGGCCGGCCGCGACGGCCTCGGCGTACCGCTGGCGTCCTTCCTCCGTCTGCACCAGCTCCGCCTCCTCCGGGTTGCGCATCTCGGCCAGCTCGAGGATGACGGCGGGCCGCTCGGCCCAGTTGAGCGTCCCCAGGTCGGCGCGCTCGCTCAACGCGCTCGCGTAGGAGCCGGACGGCGGGAAGCCCGCCTCACCGAGCGCGCCGAGAAGAGCTGTGGCGAGGGCGCGGGAGGGCTCGCCCTGCGGCTCGTTCAACGGGGGCGCCGAGACGATCGCGAAGTAGCCCTGGGCGGCCGGGTTCTCCGAGCCGTTGGCGTGGATCGAGACCAGAACGTCGGCGTCGACGTCGCCGGCCGTCCGCCCGCGCACGTCGACGCACGGCCCCACCGAGGTGTCGTCGCTCCTGGTGAGGGTGACCCGGGCGCCGTCGGCCTGCAGGAGGTCGCGGGCGCGCTGGGCGACGTCCCAGGTGAAGGCGTGCTCGGGGTAGCCCGTGAGCGTGGAGGTGCCCACCGTGTTGCAGGACTTCGCCCCGCCGCGCCCGTCCCCCACCTGGGCGTTGATCTGCGCGACGTTCTCGGCGTTACCGCCGTTGTGCCCGGGGTCGAGGACCACGTGGAGCCCGTCGAGCGGAGGTGGCTCGGCACTCGGCGTCGCCTCGCTCGCCTTCGCGGACGGCGTTCCTGCCCCCGCCGCCGGTGACGGCCGGTCGGGGCGGTCCGCCGGCTCGAGCGGGCGCGAGCCGAGCCAGAGCCCGACGACGATGACCGACGCCAAGGCGAGCACACCCAGGACGCGGACCGTGACGGCCCGGCGCCCGACGGACGACGCACCGGCAGGTTCGCTCATCCGGCCATCCTGGCAGCCGGACCGAGCCGGTGCGCCGTGCGAACGACTTGCGCCGCCGTGCTCGACGTACGGGTCCCTGTGCGAACGACTGGCGCCGCCGTGCTCGACGTGCAGTCCGTGTGCGAGCGACGGGCGCCACGCTCCTGACGTGCGGGTCTGTCGCGGACGGGGTGCGTCCCATGGTGGGATGGGCGGGTGACCGACGCCACAGACTCCCGGCCCGACACCCCGTTCCACGACCTCGACGCGTACCTGGCGCTGCCCCGGCTGGGGGCGCTCACGCTCTCGCCCGACGGCACCCGCCTCGTGACGGGCGTGAGCGTGCTCGACGACGACGGCACCAAGTACGTGACGGCGTTGTGGGAGGTCGACCCCTCCGGTGAGCGGCCCGCGCGCCGGCTGACGCGCGGCGCCAAGGGCGAGTCGCAGGCCCGGTTCACCCCGGCCGGCGACCTGCTCTTCATCGCCTCCAGGCCCTCCGGCGGAGACGACGACGAACCCGCCGCGCTCTGGGCGATCCCGGGCGGTGGCGGCGAGGCCCGGGTCCTCGTCACGCACCCCGGCGGGGTCGACGGCGTCCACACCCCGATCTCCGGCGGCACCGCCGTCGTGCAGGCCACGGCGCTCCCACGCGGCACGGACCTGGCCGAGGAGAAGCGCCTGCGGGACGCACGGAAGGACAAGAAGGTCTCCGCGATCCTCCACGCGGGGTACCCGGTGCGCTACTGGGACCACGACCTCGGCCCGTCGGCACCGCGGCTGTACGCCGTCGATCTCGGCGACGGCGGCGCCGTGACGTCGTCCGACGCCGCGGCGGCTCAGGAGCCGGAGCTCGAGCTGCGCGACCTCGCGCCCGACGCCGCCACACACCTGGTGGAGACCAGCCACGACGTCGCACCCGACGGTACGTTCCTCGTCACCGAGTGGCTCGTGCCCGAGGGCCGGGCGTCGCAGCGGTCGGACCTGGTGCGCATCGACGTCGCGTCCGGCGACCGCCTTACCTTGCTCGCCGCCGACGAGGAGCTCGAGTACGGGTCGCCACGGATCAGCCCCGACGGCGGACGCCTCACCTACGTCCAGGACGAGCGGTCCACGGCCGAGAAGGCGCCGGCTCTGACGCTCTGGCTGCTCGACCTGGCGAGCGGTGCCCGGCGACGCCTCGGCGAGGGATGGGACGCCTGGCCGGGCGAGCTGCGCTGGCTGCCGGACGGCACCGGCCTGGTCATGGCCGCCGACCGCGACGGCCGCGCCCCGCTCTTCCACGTCGACGCCACCAGCGGGGCCGTCACCCGCCTCACCGACGACGGTGCCTACTCGGACCTGGTGGTCGCGCCCGACGGTACGTGCGTCTACGCGCTCCGGTCCTCCTACGCCCACCCGACCGAGGTCGTGCGCGTCGAGCTGACGGGCATCACCGCGAGCTTCACCGAGGGCAGCGCGGTCGTGACGTCGCTGCGGGGCCCGGCAGCGCGTCCCGAGCTGCCCGGCACGCTCAGCGAGGTCGAGGCGACGACGGAGGACGGCACCCGCGTGCGGTCGTGGCTCGCGGTCCCGCACGGTGCGGGCAGCGACCGTCCGGCGCCCCTGCTGCTGTGGATCCACGGTGGGCCGCTCGGGTCGTGGAACGCGTGGAGCTGGCGCTGGAACCCCTGGCTCATGGTCGCGCAGGGATACGCGGTGCTGCTGCCGGACCCGGCGCTCTCCACCGGCTACGGCCAGGCCATGGTCCAGCGCGGGTGGGGCCGGTGGGGCGCCGAGCCGTTCACCGACCTGATGGCCGCCACGGATGCTGCCGAGGCCCTGCCCGAGATCGACGCCTCACGCACTGCTGCGATGGGCGGATCGTTCGGTGGGTACATGGCGAACTGGGTGGCCGGGCACACGGACCGCTTCCGGGCGATCGTCACGCACGCCAGCCTCTGGGCGCTGGAGGGCTTCGGTCCGACGACCGACGCCTCGTACTACTGGGCGCGGGAGATGAGCCCGGCGATGCAGGAGGTCAACTCCCCGCACCACCACGTGGGCAACATCCGCACGCCCATGCTCGTCATCCACGGGGACAAGGACTACCGCGTCCCGATCGGCGAGGGTCTGCGGCTCTGGTACGAGCTGCTCTCGGCGTCCGGCCTGCCGCAGGAGGCGGACGGCTCGACGGTCCACCGGTTCTTGTACTTCCCGGACGAGAACCACTGGGTCCTGACACCGCAGCACGCCAAGGTCTGGTACCAGGTGGTGCTGGGCTTCCTCGCCGAGCACGTGCTCGGCGGCGGCACCGCCGAGCTGCCCGAGCTCCTCGGCTGATGGGTCCGGCTGTCCGGCCGACGGATCCGGCTGCCCGGCCGACGGGTTCGGCTGCCCGGTCGGCGGACCCGGCTGCCCGGCCGTCAGATCCGGCTGCCCGGCCGTCCGAGGGGCACACCGAAAAAGCGGGGTGCCACCAGGCTCCCCGCTCCTCGGACCGCTGCGAACTACTTGGCCGCGATCTCCGGCCAGCACACCACGCACATGATGGAGACCGTGCCCCCACCGGGTGCGGCCTTGGCAGGTGCCGCGCTTGCAGGCAGCGCCACCGCCGTCACGGTCATACCCACCGCGAGCACCACACTCGCCACCACTTTGCGAACCATGTCGCTACCTCCTTCGTTGTCGATGCCCCCCGCTTGCTTTCAGCCCCCCGACGATCATCGCCCGTATCCGGCCCGCGAGCCGCACCGAAAAGGTGGTCACTTCCTGCCATGGCAGGTACTCCCCGCCTCCCGCGCGAGGTGACCGACTCTCCTCGCCATGTCTCGGCGATCCGGGAGGGTGACGCCCTGACGTGCGCTTTCGGCATAGCATCGTCCCTGGTCGCGCTAGGACGGGAGTGACATGTTCGAACCGCTGGGTCTTGACGAACGCGCGCTCGCGGCGTACCGCGCGCTCCTGGAGTCCCCCGCGCTCACTCCCGCCCGGCTGGGAGAGATTCTCGAGCTGACCGACGGCGAGCTCAAGCAGTCGTTGGACCTGCTGGAGGAGAAGGGCTTCCTCCGACGGTCGCATGCCGACCCGACGAACCTGCGCACCGAGTCGCCGCAGGTGGCCTTCGAGCGTCTCGTCGGACAGCGCGAGAAGGAGCTCCACCGCGAGCAGGAGCAGCTGAGCAGCATGCGGTCGGACGCCGCCGCCCTCGTGGACGAGTATCACAGGACGCTGCAGAGCGAACGGCACGGTGAGTTCGAGCGCCTCGTCGGCACCGACCAGATCTTCTCGAGGATCGTCGAGCTGGTGCAGAACGTCGAGTTCTCCATGGATTCGATCGTCACCAAGGCCCCGCTGCCTCACGTCCTCGGCCAGGCGAAGGCCGACGAGGAACCGATGCTGTCGCGCGGCGTCAAGCTCCGCACGCTGTATCCGGCGTCCGCCCGGCACGACGACGCCGTGATCGAGTATGCCCAGTGGTTCCGCGATCATGGTGGTGAAGCACGCACCGCAGTAGCCCTACCTGTACGCGTCCTGATCTACGACGAGAAGATCGCCCTAGTCACCTCCGATCCACACAACCTTTCCCAGGGCGCCGTCCTACTCAACACCCCCGGTGCCATCACGGCGTTCCAGGCTCTCTTCGACCTGCTCTGGCAGTCCGGTGCGGAGCTGCCAGAGCGACCGGCGAGCGAGAACGAGGTCCGGGCCGAGGAGAGCGAGCTCCTCCAGCTCCTCTCCCGCGGCATGAAGGACGAGGCCATCGCCCGCTCGCTCGGCATCTCTATCCGCACGGTCCGGCGCATGATCAACGTGCTGAGCACCCGGGTGGAGGCCACGAGCCGGTTCGAGCTCGGCGCCCGGGCGGTCGAACGCGGCTGGCTGTAGCCCGCTCGACCTGCTGCCGACCGACCCCGCTGTCAGGCGAGGAAGGGGTAGGCCGGCCCGCGGTCCTCGCTGCGCACCGCCTCGACGAGCACCGGCCGGTGCCGGGCACCGGCGACCGGCAGCGCCGTGGTGGAGACGACCGTCAAGCCGGCCTGACCGAGCTCAGCCTGGAGCTGGGTCACGTCGACGACGTGCCGGCGCACGGCGCACACCGGCATGATGCCCGTGCTGAGCCTCGCCGGGTAGGCCGTGAGGAACCAGCTGCTCGCGCCCGGCTCCCAGTACTCGTGCACGCGGTACACCTTCCCACCCGGGGTCCGCACAGCGCTCTCGGTCTCCGTGGGCAGCGCGAGCTCGCCATGGTCGACAGTCGAGAGCAGGAACCGTCCACCAGGCGCCAGGTGCTCGCGCACGCACCCGAACAGGCGTGCGCGCCCCTCGACGTCGAGGCCGGCGACCATGGAAGCGCCGAGCACGATCACGGCGAACCGGGTCCCGAGCGCGAAGCCGTCGAGGTCGACGTAGGCGGTAGCGCACCGGGCCCGCATCGCCGCGGGCGCGTCACGGAGGCGACGCCGCAGCCCGGCGAGGCGGTGCGGCGAGCTGTCCGCGGCCGTGACCTCACGACGCAGCGCCAGAAGCGGCATGGTCAGGTGTCCTGAGCCGGCGGCCAGGTCGAGGACGCACCCCGGCACGTCGAGGACCGCACGAAGCACCTCGCGGACCTCGGCGAGGTCACCGTCGAGGAGGTCGCCGTGGATCCGGGCGCCGGCCTCGTCGTCGAAGCCGTGGACGGTCGCCCGGGGGCCGAGCTCGCGCACCATCGCACCGGCAGCGCCGGGGATCTCGCACGCGGTGAGCTGGTTGTGGTCCGGCCCAGCCGTCGTCAGAGCTGCCATCGTTCCCCCCTTCCCCGCCGCCGCAGCGGCGAGCCGTCACCAGAAGAAAGGAAGCCTGCACTCTCCGGTGCCCATCAGGACACCGAGCGCGAGGAGAAGACCGGCCGCACCGGTGAGCCTCTCGGTGCCGGCGCTGGCCGCACCCGTCAGCCGGAGGTGGCGGTCGCCGAGCCCCAGGTCGAGGCGCCCGAGGTGGAGGCGGACCTGGGCGTGCCGCTCGGCGTCGGGTGTCCACGGGCCGGAGCTCAGGTACTGCACCGCCAGCAGGGTGCCGGCGCGGGCGTGGAAGCCGTTGGGCAGGTGCTCGAGACGGTCGCCGCAGACCTGGGCGGCCGAGCGGTACGTCTGGGCGAGCCACGGGGCCGGCACGTGCTGCGCCGCCTCGTGCAGCACCATGGTGATGCCGTCGCTGCCGTGCCAGATCGACGCCTCGTCGGGCGTCTCGCGGCGACGGCGACCGTCCGGGCCCCAGCCGAGGGTGGCGATGTCCCGCTGCAGCGCCTCCTCGATGCCGTCGAGCAGGGCGGGGTCCTCGCTGAGTGCGTACAGGTGCAGGAGGAAGAGGGCAGCACCGGTGCCCCCGTGCAGCAGCCCGGAGCGCTCGACGCCGCTGGACGTCTGCGCGAGCCGCTCGAGGACCAGGGCACCGATCTCCTCGACCCGCGTCATCAGTGCGGCGACGTCGCGGACAGGGGCTCGTTCGAGAAGCGCGAGGCCGATGCCCGCGAGCCCGTCGGCGAGGCTCGTTCCGAGCAGGTCCAGCGGGAACTCCTCGACCGTGCGCCAGAGGCGGTCGGCGTCGTCGAAGCGGCCGAGCCGGTCGAGCGTCAGCGCCACCCCCGCGAGCCCGTCCAGGAACCCCGGAGCGGTCGCGGGCAGCTTCTCGGCCGCACGGACCAGCCAGTCGGTCAGCTCCTCGGGGACCTCGACGCCGGCTCCCACGAGGCTCCAGAGCACACCGGCGGCACCGTGCCCGAAGCACGCACCGCCCTCGGGGCACGCCCCTTCGGCGGGCATGAGAGCGAGCGCCGGCGGAAAGAGACGGTCGGTACGGTCAGGTGTCGCGGCGTCGATGATCCGCCGTCCGACCTCGTCGAGGAACAGCGGGTAGTCGGCCGACTCGAGGGCGTACAGATCCACGTCCCCGCGCACGGCGAGGGCGACGAGGTCGCTCTGCGAGGTGTCCGCCCTAAGGTGGCTCGGCACCGCACGCGGTGCTGCGGTCCGACGCGGCTCGAAGGGGAGCGTCACCAAGAGCTCTGACATGGCCGGCCTCCGTTCCTTGTCGCCGCCGTCACGTGTCCCCTGGTCACGGGGTCACAGTGCGAACTTAACTTCCACGGGACCTCAGGTGTTAGCCGGTGACCGGGCAACTAGATGCCATGGCCGTAAGTTGCCAAGGGCCGCCTGCCCGGTCGGCGACCTGCCGAGATCCCGGGCGGCGACCTGCCGAGATCCCGGGCGGCGGGATCCCTCGCGCCCGCGCGAGGAGCACGAGGGAAGGTGTGGCGGGTCGCCCGCGGCCAGCTCCTCTCAGTCCCGCGCGAGGAGCATGACGACGACGGCGACGGCGATGACCAGTGCCGCGCGGAACGGCGCCCTGCCGCCGCGGGCGAGTGCCGCCGTCGCCACCAGCACCACGCCGGCCAGGACGGCCCACCCCCAGGCCGGCGCGGCCTCGTCCGGACCGAGGACGGCGACCGCCGAACCGGTGGACAGGACGACCACCGCGAGAACCCCCGTGACGCGGGCCCCGAGGCGGTGCGGCAGCCCGCGCACCTCGGTGACCTCGTCGTCGGCGAGGTCGGGCAGCACGTTGACCAGGTGGGCGCCGAGACCCAGCAGGCTCCCGACGGCGACCATCCATGCCGGCGCCGGCTCCGGCGGGTCTAGCGCGAGCCACACGACCGCCGGCAGGGCGCCGAAGGCGACGACGTACGGCAGCCACGACAGGACGGTGCGCTTCAGCACGAGGTTGTACGCCCAGCCCGAGCCCACGAGCAGGACCAGGTGCACGACGCCGGCGCGCACCCCGAGGAGCAGCGACGCCACCAGGCACACGGCGAGCGTCGCCGCGAGCGCGGCACGCACGACGGGCACGGCCAGCTCGCCCGTGGCGATCGGCTTGTCGACGCGGCCCACCTGCCGGTCGCGGTCGACGTCGACGAGGTCGTTCGACCACCCGATGGAGAGCTGGCCCGTGAGGACCGCGACGACCAGGACCGCCAGGACGCCGGGACGGTGGCCCGCGACCACGCCGACGAGCGCCGCGAGCAGGGTGACCGCCACGGTCGGCGCGGGGTGGCACGCACGCGCCAGCGCGACCACGGTGCCCATCGCCCGAGCGTAGAGGAGGCGGCACGCGAGCCGGCGCCGGCCGCGGCAATCGCGCGCGACGGACCGGCCAGCCGCCTACTCTCGGTGGATGACGCACCTCGTGGGCCTGGAGCCCGTGCTGCCGGAGCACCGGTACGGGCAGGCCGAGATCACCGAGGCGCTGGTGGACGTCATCGGCGGCGGCGACCGCACGGCCGCGCTGATGCGGCGGCTGCACGCGAGCTCCGGCGTCGAGCAGCGACACCTCGCCCTGCCGCTGGAGCGCTACGCGGAGCTGCGCGACTTCGGCGACGCCAACGACATCTTCATCGCCCACGCCGTCGAACTCGGCGCCCGCGCGGTGGCCGGGGCCCTGGAGCGGTCCGGGATCTCCCCGCAGGAGGTGGACCTGTTCATCTCCACCACGATCACGGGCATCGCGGTCCCCTCCCTCGAGGCCCGGATCGCCGCCCGGCTCGGGATGCGCGACGACATCATCCGCCTGCCCCTGCTGGGGCTCGGCTGCATGGCCGGCGCGGCCGGCACCGCCCGGCTCGACGACTTCCTGTGCTCACGGCCGGGCGGGGTCGCGGTCCTGGTCTCGGTCGAGCTCTGCTCGCTGACCGTCCAGCACGGCGACACCTCCACCGCGAACCTCGTGGCCAGCGGTCTCTTCGGCGACGGCGCCGCGGCCCTGGCCGCCGTCGGCACCCGGCACCGGGCGGTGCGTGGGCCCTCCACCAGGACGCCGGCGGTCGTGGCGAGCCGGAGCCGGACGTTTCCCGGCACCGCGGAGGCGATGGGGTGGGACGTGCGCTCCACCGGCCTGCACATCGTGCTGGGCGCGGAGGTGCCCGACCTGGTGCGCGAGCACGTCGGCCCGGACGTCGCGCGGTTCCTCGCCGAGCACGGCCTCACCACGGCGGACATCGGGTGGTGGGTGTGCCACCCGGGCGGCCCGAAGGTCATCGACGCCCTCGTCGAGACGCTCGGGGTCGACGCCGACGCGCTGGCGCTGACGACCGACTCCCTCCGGCGGGTGGGCAACCTCTCGTCGGCGTCGGTGCTGCACATCCTGCGGGACACCTACGACCGGCGTCCGCCGGCGGTGGGGACCTACGGCCTCATGATGGCGATGGGCCCCGGCTTCAGCCTCGAGCTGGTGCTGCTGCGCGCATGACGAGCCTGGTCCTGTTCACGGCCCTCGTGGTCGCCGTCGGCCTCGAGCGGCTGGCGGAGCTGGTGGTCGCCCGCCGCAACGCCGCCTGGAGCTTCGCGCGCGGGGGCGTCGAGAGCGGGCGCGGGCACTATCCGGTGATGGTCGTGCTGCACACGGCGCTGCTCGTCGGGGCGCTGGTGGAGGTGTGGGTCCGGCGCCCGGAGTTCCTGCCGCCGCTCGGCTGGCCGATGCTGGTGCTGGCGCTCGGCGCGCAGGCGCTGCGCTGGTGGTGCATCGCCACCCTCGGGCCGCGGTGGAACACCCGCATCATCGTCGTCCCCGGCCTGCCGCTGGTGGACGGCGGGCCGTACCGGTGGTTCCGGCACCCGAACTACGTGGCGGTCGTGGTGGAGGGGTTCGCGCTGCCGCTGGTCCACTCGGCGTGGCTGACCGCCGCGACGTTCACGGTGCTCAACGCGGCCCTGCTGACGGTGCGCATCCGGTTGGAGAACAGGGCGCTCCTGGACGCGCCGCGATGACCGACCTGGTGGTGGCCGGCGGCGGTCCGGCCGGGCTGGCCACCGCCCTGCACGCCGCCCGGGCGGGACTGTCGGTCGTGGTGCGCGAACCGCGCGACGCGCCGGTCGACAAGGCGTGCGGCGAGGGGCTCATGCCGGCCGCCGTCGAGCGGCTCGCCGGGCTCGGGGTCGACCCGGCCGGCCGTCCGCTGCGCGGCATCCGCTACCTCGCCGGGACGACGGCGGCCGAGGCGTTGTTCCGCGGGGCGCCGGGGCGCGGGGTCCGGCGCACGGTCCTGCACGCCGCCCTCCGGGCGGCGGTCCTCGACGCGGGGGTGCGGATGGAGCAGCGCAAGGTGGTCGTCGTGGACCAGCTCGACGGCGGCGTGCTGGTGGACGGCGAGCCGGCGCGGTACCTGGTGGTCGCCGACGGCCTGCACTCGCCGCTGCGGCGCAGCCTCGGACTGGCGCTGCCCGCCCGGGGACCGCGCCGGCACGGTCTGCGCAGGCACCACGGGGTCGAGCCGTGGACGGACCTCGTGGAGGTGCACTGGGCCGAGCGCGCCGAGGCGTACGTGACTCCCGTCGGGCCGCACGAGGTCGGTGTCGCCCTGCTCACCACCCGACGCACCACCTACGACGAGCAGCTCGCCGCCTTCCCCGCGCTCCTCGACCGCCTCGAGGGCGCGGCGCCGACCACCCCCGTCCGTGGCGCCGCACCGCTGCGCCAGCGCACCCGTGCCCGCGTGCAGGGCCGGGTGCTGCTCGTGGGCGACGCGAGCGGCTACGTCGACGCGCTCACCGGGGAGGGGATCTCGCTCGCGCTGGCCCAGGCGGAGGCCGCCGTCGCCGCGATCGTCGCCGGCCGGCCGCAGGCCTACGAGACCGACTGGCGCCGGATCGTGCGACGCTACCGGCTGCTCACCGAGGTGCTGCTGGCGGCCGCCGCCTGGCCGCCGTCGCGCCGCCTCCTCGTGCCGGCGGCACGGACGCTGCCCCGGGTGTTCGCCGCCGCGGTCGACGAGATCGGCCGCACCGGCTGAGCGCTCAGCTCCAGACGAGCACCTGGGCGGGGTCCTCGAGGACCTTCGCGACGTCGGAGAGCACCCGGGCGCCGAGCCCGCCGTCGACGAGCCGATGGTCCATGGACAGCGCGAGCTGGGTGACCCAGCGGGGCACGACCTTGCCCTTGTGGACCCAGGGCATCTGCCGCACGGCGCCGAAGGCGAGGATCACGGACTCGCCGGGGTTGAGGATCGGGGTACCGGTGTCGATGCCGAAGACGCCGACGTTGGTGATGGAGATCGTGCCGTCGGCCATGTCCTGCGGCGTCGTCTTGCCCGCGCGTGCCTTGGCGGTGAGCTCGCCCAGCGCCTCCGCGAGCTCGTGGAGCTTCATCCGGTTGGCGTTCTTGATGTTCGGCACCACCAGGCCCCGAGGTGTCGCCGCCGCGATGCCGAGGTTCATGTAGTGCTTGTAGACGATCTCGTTCGTCTCGTTGTCCCACGAGGCGTTGACCTCGGGGTGGCGGCGGACGGCGTGGATGAACGCCTTCATGACGATGAGCAGCGGCGTGACCTTGACGTCGGCGAACTCGCGGTCCAGCTTGAGGCGCTCGACGAGCTTCATGGTCTTGGTGACGTCGATGGTGTGGAACACCGTCACGTGCGGGGCGGTGAACGCCGACGCCACCATCGCCTCCGCGGTGCGCTTGCGCACCGACTTCGCCGGGACTCGGGTCTGGCGGCCGTCCTCGGAGACCGTGCCGCCCTCGAGCCAGGGCTCCTCGTCACCGGGGTACGTCGCGAGCGGCTGGGCCTCGGTGCGGGCCTGCTGCGCCAGGACGTCCTCGCGGGTGATGATGCCGCCGGGCCCGCTGCCGCCGACCGTGGAGAGGTCGACGCCGAGGTCCTTGGCGAGCTTGCGGACCGGGGGCTTGGCGAGCACCCGGGCGCCGTGCCGGGCCGGGTCGGCAGGCACCTGAGCGGCCTCGCCCGCCCGCGCAGCTCGCGCCGGTGACGCCGTCGACGGCGCGGCCGGTGCGCCCGTCGATGCGCGGGCGGCCGGGCCGGCCGTGGACGGTGACGCCGTCGAGCCCGGCGACGCCGGTCCCGGCGCCTGGGCGGCGCCCTTCGCGGCAGCCGCTGCGGGGCTCGGAGCAGCCGCTGCGGGGCTCGTGGCGGACGCCGCGGCGCTCGTCGCGGCCGGTGCCGCGGAGCCGGTGGCACGACGCGGACGTCGACCGCCTACCGTCGGCCGGGTGCCGTACCCGACCAGGACGCTGCCGGAGCTCTCGTCGGCGTCGGCGGCGTCCTCGGTCGTGGTGCCGTCGCCACCGTCCCCGGCGGGAGGCGCCCCGGCCGCTGCGCCGTCGCCCTTCTGCCCGGCCGCTGCCGGGGCGGTGCCGTCCGGGGCTGCGCCGTCGGGGTCGACGTCGATGACGACGATGGGCGTGCCGACCTCGACGGTGGCGCCCTCGGCGACGAGGAGCTCGTGGATCCTGCCCGCGTAGGGGCTCGGCAGCTCCACCACCGACTTGGCGGTCTCGATCTCGCAGATGAGCTGGTTGGCCGTCACCGTGTCGCCCGCGGCCACCGCCCACGTGACGATGTCCGCCTCGGTCAGGCCCTCGCCCACGTCCGGCAGGCGGAAGTGCTGGTAGGTCGGCACGCTGTGCTCCTTCGAGATGTGGGTGCGGGTCGCCTGGCGTGGGTCAGTGGGCGAGGCTGCGGTCGACGGCGTCGAGGACCCTGTCCAGGTTGGGCAGGTAGTCCTCCTCGTGCTTCGCCGTCGGGTACGGCATGTGGTAGCCGCCGACCCGCAGCACCGGTGCCTCGAGGGAGTAGAAGCAGCGCTCGCTGATGCGCGCGGCGATCTCCGCGCCGGGGCCGAAGAACGTCGGTGCCTCGTGGACGACCACGAGGCGCCCGGTCCGCTCGACGGAGGCCGCGATGGCGTCGAAGTCGACGGGCGAGACCGAGCGCAGGTCGATGACCTCGATGCTCGTGCCCTCCCCCGCGGCGACCTCGGCCGCGGCGAGCATCGTCTTGACGGTCGGGCCGTAACCCACGAGGGTCACGTCGTTGCCTGCCCGGGCCGTGCGCGCGGCGTGCAGGCCCGTGGTGAAGCCCGCCTCGGACAGGTCGACCGGCGTCTCGACGTCGACCTCGGCCTTGTCCCAGTACCGCGACTTGGGCTCGAGGAAGAGCACCGGGTCGGGCGAGGCGATGGCCTGCTGGATCATCGTGAACCCGTCCGCCGCGGTGGCCGGGGAGACGATGCGCAGGCCCGCGGTGTGCGCGAACAGCGCCTCCGGGGACTCGCTGTGGTGCTCGATGGCCCCGATGCCGCCGCCGTAGGGCACGCGGATGACGACCGGCATCGAGAGGTCGCCGAGGGAGCGGTAGGTCAGCTTCGCGAGCTGGGTGGTGATCTGGTCGAAGCCGGGGAAGATGAAGCCGTCGAACTGGATCTCGCACACCGGCCGGTACCCGGCGAGGGCGAGCCCGATCGCGGTGCCGACGATGCCCGACTCGGCGAGCGGGGTGTCCACCACGCGGTCGGGGCCGAAGTCCTTGTGCAGCCCGTCGGTCACGCGGAAGACGCCGCCGAGCGGGCCGATGTCCTCGCCCATGAGGACGACCTTGTCGTCGTTCTCCATGGCGGTGCGCAGGCCCGCGTTGATGGCGCGGGCGAGCGGCATGGCCGTCATCGCTGACCTCCCTCGGCGCTCGTCGAGTCCTCGAAGCCCGCCTCGTAGGCGGCGTACTCGTCCCGCTCGGACGCCACCAGCGGGTGCGGGGCGCTGTAGACGTTGTCGAAGATCTCGACGGTCGGGCCGGCCTCGAGGGAGCGGCAGTACTCGCGCACCCCGGCGGTGAGCGTCTCCGCCTCGGCGTCGACGTCGGCGAAGTAGGCGTCGTCGGCCTCGCCGGAGTCGGTCAGGTGGAGGCGGAGCCGGTCGATCGGGTCCTTCGCGCGCCAGAGGTCCTCCTCGGCGCGGTCGCGGTAGCGGGTGGGGTCGTCGGAGGTGGTGTGCGCACCCATGCGGTAGGTGACCGCCTCGATGAGGGACGGCCCGCCGCCGGCGCGGGCGCGCTCGAGCGCCGCCTTCGTGACGGCGAAGCAGGCGAGCGGGTCGTTGCCGTCCACGCGCACGGACGGGATGCCGAAGCCGGGGCCCCGGGCGGCGAGCGGCACCCGCGACTGGGTGGCGGTCGGCACCGAGATCGCCCAGTGGTTGTTCTGCACGAAGAACACCACCGGGGCGTTGGCCGAGGCGGCGAAGACGAACGCCTCGCTGATGTCGCCCTGCGAGGTTGCGCCGTCGCCGAAGTAGGTGACGACGGCGCGGTCGCGGTCCGGGTCTCCGGTGCCGACGTTGCCGTCGCGCTGGATCCCCATGGCGTAGCCGACGGCGTGCAGGGCGTGCGAGCCGATCACGATCGAGTACAGCTGGAAGTTGTGGGCGTGCGGGTCCCACCCGCCGTGCCGGGTGCCGCGGAAGACCGGCAGCAGCTCGCGCACGTCCAGCCCGCGCGTCAGTGCGACGCCGTGCTCGCGGTAGGACGGGAAGACGAAGTCCCGCTCGGCGAGCGCGTGGCCGGAGCCGATCTGGGCGCCCTCCTGGCCGAGGCAGGGTGCCCACAGCCCGAGCTCGCCCTGACGCTGCAGCGCGGTGGCCTGGGTGTCGAACGCCCGGGTGAGGACCATGTCCCGGTACATGGCGCGCAGCGCCTCGGCATCGAGGTCCGCGACCAGCGTTCCGTACTCCGGGTGGTCGTGGCGACGCCCCTCGGGGTCGAGGAGCTGGACCATGACCTCGGGATCTGATCCGGTCCCGGGCAGGGTGGTGAGCGGCTCGGTCAAGCGATCCTCCTCGGCGTCGGCGCCTCGTGGGCCGCACGGTACTCCAGGTGACCCCGCCGTGCCCGCCGCGAGGTGTGGCGGCGGGGACGGCGGGCGGGTGGGCCACCGGGGTGGTGGCGGCGCCACTAACCTACGCAAGCGTAGGCTACGGGAGCGTAACCTACTCTTTGCGGATTCCTCCAAAGATCACCCGGCGCGACTGGCGGACCTGGCGCGGATCGTTGTGGATCTCCACAGTGCTCACCTGCTGCTCGGAGCTCGGACCGCCATCCTGGCGAGACGTCCTGGCGAGAAACTCACGCACGCATCCTGGCGAGAAACCACGCATCCTGGTGAGAGAAACCCAGGCGGGCGTCCGGGCGAAAGACTCAGCCGGTCGTCCGGGGCGAGAGACTCACGCGGGCGTCCGGGCGAGCCAGTCCGCGGCGACCTCGAGGAAGAGGTCGTTCCCCTCGGGCTCGCCGATCGACACGCGCACGCCCTCACCGGCGAAGGCACGCACGAGCACACCCCGGCTGCGGGCGAGGTCGGCGAATGCGGTCGCGCGCCGACCGAGGTCGAGCCAGACGAAGTTGCCCTGGGCGTCGGGGACGGTCCAGCCCTGACCGGACAGGGCCGCGACGACGCGTTCGCGCTCGATGACGACCTGGCGCACCCGCTCCTGGACCTCGTCCTCGCAGCGCAGGACGGCGAGCGCCGCGGCGAGGGCCAGCGCGTTGACCCCGAACGGGGTCGAGGCGGCGCGGAAGCCGGCGGTGAGCCGGCGTCGTGCGACGGCGTAGCCGACCCGTAGGCCGGCGAGGCCGTAGGCCTTGGAGAAGGTGCGCAGGACGACCAGGTTCTTGTGCTCGTCCAGGAGGGCGACGCCGTCGGTCGGGTCGTCCGTGCGGACGAAGTGGAGGTAGGCCTCGTCGAGGATGACCAGCACGTGGCGCGGCAGTGCGGCGAGGAACTCCCGTACCTCCGTCTGGGTCAACGCCGGCCCGGTCGGGTTGTTCGGGCTGCACAGCAGCACCGCGCGGGTGCGGTCGGTGACAGCGTCGGCCATCGCGGAAAGGTCGTGGCGGCCCTCGGCGTCGACCGGCACCTGGACGGGCTCGGCGCCGGCCACCTGCACGCAGATCGGGTAGGCCTCGAAGGACCGCCAGGCCATGACGACCTCGTCGCCGGGCACGCACACCGACCGCAGGACGTTCTCCAGGACGGCGACCGAACCGTTGCCGACGGTCACCCGCTCCGCCGGCACGCCGAGGCGCTCGCCGAGCGCCTCGGTGAGCTCGGTGGCGTACATGTCGGGGTAGCGGTTGAGGTCGACCGCGGCGTCGGCCAGCGCGGCGCCGACGGCGGGCAGCAGCGGGAAGGGGACCTCGTTGCTGGAGAGCTTGTAGACCTGCCGGCCGCGGGTCGGACGCTCTCCCGGGACGTAGGCGGGCAGGGACTCGATCTCGGGGCGCAGGCTGACCGAAGGACGTGGGGAGGCCATGACTCAAGGATGCACCGGCGGGCGTGGCGGCACCGCATCGGTCCGGCCGAGCGGCAGGGGTTCGAAAGCTCGACGACGGCACCGAGCGCACGAAACCCTGGTGTCGCGGCTCGGAGCAGCACCTCGCGGACGCCTTCGATGGAATGATCGGCGCATGAAGTTCCTCGTGCAGCTCATCGTCAACGGCGTCGCGATCTGGCTCTGCACGCTCCTGGTCGACGGCATCTCTCTCGCCCCGACGTCGGACACGCCGATGCGCCTGCTCGAGCTCGCCGTCGTCGCCGCGGTCTTCACCCTGGTGAACCTGATCGTCCGACCGGTCGTGAAGCTGCTCTCGCTCCCGCTCTACATCCTCACGCTCGGGCTGTTCTTCCTCGTGGTGAACGCCCTGATGCTGATGCTGACCGGGTGGATCACGTCCTTCACCGACTTCGGGCTCACGGTGGACGGCTTCTGGACCGCCGTGCTGGGCGGCCTGATCATCGCCGTCGCGAGCTGGCTCCTAAACCTGGTGATCCCCGGCGACCGCTGAGCCGGTCCGAAACGACTGCGCGCCTGACGCGAGGGGCAGCGCCTCGGAAGTGGGCTACGCGCCGGAATATGGGGCTGCGGGCCGGTCGCGAGGGCCGCGCGCAGACGGGAGGGCAGCCCCGGACGGCTGGGCCGCGCCCCTGACGCGAAGGCTGCGCGCCGGTCGCGCGTCCGGCACGCTGGCGTCATGGAGACGCTGACACGGTTCGACGACGCCGACCTCTCCCGCGTGCTGGCAGTGGTCGCCCACCCCGACGACATGGAGTACGGCGGCGCCGCCGCGGTGGCGACCTGGCGGGCCCGGGGCGTGGAGGTGGGCTACGTGCTGGCGACGAGCGGCGAGGCGGGGATCGACTCGCTCCCACCTGAGCAGGCGCGGCCGCTGCGTGAGCGCGAGCAGCGCGAGGCCTGCGCGCGGGTCGGGGTCTCCGACGTCCGCTTCCTCGGGTTCCCCGACGGCACCGTCGAGCGCACGATCGAGCTGCGGCGGGCGATCGCCGCCGAGATCCGTCGGTTCCGGCCCGACACCGTCGTGACCGGCGCGTTCCGCGAGACGTGGCCCGGCGGCGTCCTCAACCAGGCCGACCACGTCGCGGTGGGGCACGCGGTGCTGGACGCCGCCCGGGACGCCGGCAACCGGTGGGTCTTCCCCGAGCTCGTCGACCAGGGCCACGCCCCGTGGGGCGGCGTCCGCACGGTCCTGGCGGTCGGCTCGCCCCTGGCCACGCACGGCATCGACGTCTCCGACGGCTTCGCGGCGGGCGTCGCCTCGCTGGAGGCACACGAGGAGTACCTCGCCGGCCTGGGCCCGGAGGCGCCGGTGCCCGCCGAGATGCTGGCGGAGTTCCTCGGCGCGACCGGCCAGCAACTCGGGGTGCGCCACGCCGTCGCCGTCGAGGTGCTCCCGCTGCAGCTGTTCTGACGGTCACCGGCGCTGGATCTCGAACACGATCGACTCGGTGCGGGCGCCCTCGACGGAGGTGCCCATCGCCTCGCGGTTCCGGACGAGCCAGTCCTGGACCGCCGGGTCGGCCACGTCGGGCAGGAGCTCGGCGGCCGCGCGGTAGCCGGGCAGCTGGTGCGGGTCGCCGACGGCGGCCGGCTCACCGCTGGCGACCGCGACCGTCACATGGTTGGGCGCCGGCGGGTTCGGTGCGCCGTCGAGCCCCACGACCGGGTCGTTGACGTCCTCGAGGCTCAGCACGGAGACACCGGGCGGGACGTCCACGGTGGCTACCGGGCTGCCGGCCGTCAGGACCGTGGTGATGCTGAACTGCCCGGCCAGCACGGGGTCGGCGGCGAGCCGGGTCGACACGAGCCCGCCCTGACTGTGCCCGACCATCGCCACCGGCTCCCCCGGGACGATGCCGGCCTGGTGCATCGCGGCGGCGACCCCGACCTCCATGTCGCTGCGGACACCGGCGGTCGCGAGCAGGTTCGTCTCGTTGTCCATCGGGTTGGGCCCGCCGGCCCACGGGTCCTGGGTGCCGGGCACGATGACGGTCCAGTGCCGGTCGCCGTCCGGCGTGGTGGTGCGCAGCACCTCGACGGCACCGGTGCCCCGGGAGCGGATCTGGTCCTCCAGCGCGTGGATGCGCCCGAGCGCCTGGGAGCTCGTGCGCGGCGGCGCGGGTACCGGCCGACCGATCGTGGTCGCGAGCACGGCGGAGGCTCCCGGGCCGACGGCGGCCGCGGGGCCGTGTCGACCCAGCGCACCGGGCGCCGTGAGTTCCGTCGGGTCATGGCGAAGCGCGACGTCGACGCCGTCGAGACGACGACCGTGCGGCACCAGGCCGACTGCCGCGAGGAGCGGCACCAGGCCGAGGGCGGAGCGTTGGACCGCCGTCAGGTCACGGACGTCGACAAGCTCCCCGTCGACCATCACGCTGCCGTCCAGGACGTCCGCGTTCATGTACTGCAGCTCCTCGGCGAGGGCGGCCGTGTGCCGCTGGGCGAGGACCGCATCGGGCACCGGGGAGTCCTCAAGACTGGTCATCGCCGCCATGAGGTGACCGCCGACCCGTCCGACGTCGATACCGCGCAGGGCGAGTCGGATCCGGATGTCCAAGAGCTTCGGTGGTGCCAGCCGGACCAGCGTGCGCCACACCGGCGGGCGGAAGAGTGTCGTGTTGCGGCGCTCGGCCTCCTCGTACCAGAGCCGCTGGACCTCGAGGTCGGCTGCGAGCCGACGGGCGCTCGCCGCGAGGGTCTGCAACCCGGGGGTGCCGGCGCGTGCGGTCCGGACGAGCTCGTCCACCGCCCAGCCGGAGCTCACCCAGTGGTTGACGTAGCGCAGGAGCGAGTCGCCCGACCCGGCATGGGCGTCCGCGGTCTCCAGCAGAACGGCCGCATACTGCAGGCGAGCGGCCAGGCCGGCGAGCTCGAGGGTGTCCACCTGCATGGGCGCGGGCCCTCCGGTGACCATGATCCGGGTCCCCCAGGGGTTCGACCGGGTTGCGACCCACCCCTGGTCCGCGGACGGATGTCGCGCGGTCATGTGCCCGACACCCGCGCGTCGACCTCGAGGTCGGCCAGGTAGGCCGCCCGGTCCGCCTCCCGCAGCGCACGGTCCACGGCCTGCGAGTCGTGCAGGATCGCGAGGACGGCGTGGGTGAAGGCACTCGCGCCGGTGCCGGTCCAGGCGCTGGGGAACGCGGCCCGCAGCTCACCCTGGGCCTGCCCGAGCGTGGCGAGGGCGGCGGCGAGGCCTGCCCGGAGCTCTGAGACGCCACCGCCGCTGTCCCCGGGGAAGCACTGCATCGCCTCGTCCATCCGTCCTCCTGCGTCGTCGACGGGCGGCACCGTGGATCGGCCCCCGGTCGGCACGCTAGGAGCGCGGCCCCCGCGGAGGGCGACCGCGAGGTGCTTCGGTGGAGGAGGTGGCACCCGGGGCACGGTTGTGGACCACCGGTCGCGCGCCGGTGCACGGTTGTGGACCACCGGTCGCGCGCCGGTGCACCGCCTCGCGAGGATGGAGCCATGGCAGGCTTCCGGAAGGGCGATCACGGGGACCCGCAGAGCGTGCGGTACGAGGCGGCGGGACTCCGGTGGCTCGGCGCCGCCGGCGGGGCCGCCGTCGTCGAGGTCGTGGACGAGGGTCCGGGGTGGCTCGAGACCCGCCGGGTTGCCCAGGCACGCCCGGACGCCCGCGCCGCCGAGGAGCTCGGGCGCGCACTGGCCCGCACCCACGCGGCGGGTGCGCCGTACCACGGCTGCCCGCCGCCCGACTGGCACGGCGACGGATTCATGGGCCGCGCAGCGCTGCCCCTGCGTGGGTCCGCACCGGCTTCGTGGGGCGAGTTCTATGCGACGGACCGGATCCTGCCGTACCTGGCTGCCGCCGTCGGGAACGGGGCGATCGACGACGACGGCGCCCGGACCGTGCGCCGCTGCGCCGAGCGCGTGGCCGCGGGTGACCACGACGCAGCCCAGCCGGCCATGGTCGGCGACGTGGCCCGGCTGCACGGCGACCTCTGGAGCGGGAACGTGCTCTGGGCCGAGGACGACGGCACAGCCGTCGGGACGCTCATCGACCCGGCGGCGCACGGCGGCCACGCCGAGTCGGACCTCGCCCAGCTGGGCGTGTTCGGGGCGCCGTACCTGGACCGCATCGTCGCCGCGTACGACGAGGTGTCGTCGCTCGCGGACGGCTGGCGCGAGCGGGTCGGGCTTCACCAGCTGCACATCCTGATCGTGCACGCCGCGCTCTTCGGCGGCACGTACGGGGACCAGACCGTGGCGACGGCCGCCCGCTACACCTGAGTCCGCACCGAGGTCGCTGATCTGGTCGCTATGCCGACCACATCAGCGACCTGAGTGGAAGCGCTCTGCCTCGTGCGCCGCTGCGGGCCGGGGCCCGCCTGCACCAGTCACGCGCGGCGGCCAGGCTCCGACGGCAACTTGACTGCCATTCCGGTCGCTATAGCGACCAGATCAGCAGCGAAAGTGCGCTGGTGCACGGCTGTCCCAGCCTCGCGCGGCCGCTCAGCCGGTCCCGGACCGGGGCCGGCGTCGACGCTCCGGGCGAGTACGGCTTACGGGGCACGGCTGACGCTCGGACGGGTGCGGCTCACGGCCGCGACCGACACCCGGGCAGGCGCCGCTCACGCCCTCGATCCACGCCCGGGCAGGTCCCGCTCACGCCCCCGGCCGACGCCCCGGCAGGCGCCGCTCACGCCCTCGATCGACGCCCGGGCAGGTCCCGCTCACGCCCGCCGACCGACACCCGGGCAGGCGCCGCTCACGCCCGCGGCTGACGCTCCGCCCACTCGGCCAGCTCGACGCGGGGCCCGGTGAAGAACGGGATCTCCTCGCGCACGTGACGCCGGGCCCCGACGGCCCGCAGCTCGCGCATGACGTCGACGATGCGGTGCAGCTCGGCGGCCTCGAAGGCCAGGATCCACTCGTAGTCGCCCAGCGCGAACGCGGAGACGGTGTTGGCGCGCACGTCCGGGTAGTCCCGGGCCGCCATGCCGTGCTCGCGCAGCATCGCCGAGCGCTCCTCGGGCGGCAGCAGGTACCACTCGTAGGAGCGGACGAACGGGTAGACGCAGAGGTAGTCGCCCGGTTCCTCCCCGGCCAGGAAGGCGGGCACGTGCCGCTTGTTGAACTCGGACGGCCGGTGCAGGGCGGTGACGGACCACACCGGCTCGAGGAAGGCACCGAGGTCGGCGGCACGGAGCCGGTGGTAGGCGTCCTGCACCTCCTCGACGGTCGCCGCGTGCCACCAGACCATGAGGTCTGCGTCGGCACGGAGCCCGGCGACGTCGTACCAGCCGCGCACGACCACGCCGGAGCCGGCGACCGCCTCCTGAGCGGCCGCGACGAGCTCCGCCCGGGCCTCGGCGTCACCGGGCAGCGGTGCCGCCGTCGCGAGCACCGACCACATCGTGTAGCGGATCTCGGTGTTGATGCGCTCGGTGTCGGCACCCTCGCCGATGCGGGCAGGGCTGGTCTGGCTCATGGTTCCTCCGGGCTGGTGGCGGTGGTGGTCAGGGCACGGCGGGCGTGAGCTCGCAGGCGGCCGGCACCGTCGACTCCTCGCCGTCACGCAGCAGGCAGCACCCGGGCGGGCAGACGTCGTGCCACGGGCCGACGGCGCCGACGGCCGGGCGCACCGGGTCCTCACCCCGCTCGGTGCCGGCCCGCTCGACGAACAGGTCGACGAGCGCGGAGACGAAGGCCGGCGCGGTGCCGACCGTCGCGGCCCGCTCCATGGCCATGCCCAGGTCCTCGGCGGTGGCCCGCGCCTCGGTGTCGAGGTCGTAGATGACCTCCATGTGGTCCGAGACGAAGCCGATCGGGGCGAGCACCACCGCGGCGGTGCCGCCGCGGTGCAGCTCGGCGAGGGCGTCGTTGACGTCGGGCTCGAGCCACGGCGTGGCGGGGTTGCCGGAGCGGGAGCAGTACGTCAGCTGCCAGGTCAGCTCGTGCCCGAGCCGCCGGCCGGCCTCCGCCGCGATCAGGGCGCCGACGTCGAGGTGCTGCGCGCTGTAGGTCGCACCGCCCGGCGCCTGGGCGCCCGAGGCCGTCTCCATGGCGGTGGGGATCGAGTGCGTGACGAGGACCAGCGGCGCGTCGCCGGGCCGGGCGGTCGCCAGCCGACGGTAGGCGGCGACGACGGCGTCGACGTTGGCGGCCACGAACCCGGGGTGGTTGTAGTACGGGCGGACCTTGTCCACCTCGAGGTCGCGTCCCTCGGCCGCGAGCGTCGCGAGCGCCTCGGCGATGTTCTCGCGGTACTGCCGGCACCCGGAGTACGAGGCGTAGGCGCTGGTGACGACCGTCAGCACGCGGCGGGCGCCGTCGTCGTGCAGGTCACGTAGGACGTCGGTGAGGTACGGGTCCCAGTTGCGGTTGCCCCACACCACCGGCACGTCGATCCCCCGGGAGTCCATATCGGTGCGCAGGGCGGCGAGCAGGGCGCGGTTCTGGTCGTTGATCGGGCTCTTGCCGCCGAAGGCGTAGTAGTGCTCACCGACCTCCTCCAGGCGGGCGTCCGGGATGCCTCGGCCGGCGGTGACGTTGCGCAGGAACGGCACGACGTCCTCGGGCGCCTCGGGGCCACCGAAGGAGAGGAGGAGGACAGCGTCGTACGGGGTGAGACTGGTCATCTTGCTCGTTCTGGTTCGGCCGGCCGCGAGGCCGGGAGCGGGGCCGCCGGGGCGGCGCTGTGGGGCAGTGCTGGGCCGGCGCTGTGGGGCAGTGCTGGGCCGGCGGCCACGCTGACGGCCGGCGCGCCGGGGGGCACGACGTCGGCCGCCACGGCGCCGGCGGATGCGTCGTCCTGACGCACGGCACCGGCGGGCGCGTCGTCCTGACGCGCGGCGCCGGCGGGCGCGTCGTCGGCCGGCGCGGCGCCGGGGTCGAGATCGGAGTCCGGCGACGGAATGTGCAGCCCGAGAGCCACCTCGAGGGCCTGCAGATGCTCCGCGGTGCGGCCCTCCCGCCCGGCGGAGCGGGCCCGGACCGTCGGCTCGTGCAGCAGCCGGGCGGCGAGGCGGCGCAGCGCCTGGGCGGCCCGGTCGGCGGGCACTGCCCCCTCGGCCGGCAGCCGATCGAGCTCGGCGGTCAGCGCGTCGGACACCTTGGCCCGCAGCGCGACGACGGCGGCGTCCATCTGCCGCTCGGCGGTGGCCCCGGAGAGCGCGCGGACGCCGTCGGCGACGATCGCCCGGGCCCGCTCGACCTCGTCTGCCGTGGTCTGCGGGGCGTGGGCACGGACGGTGGGCAGGTCCACCAGCAGCACGCCCGGCAGCTCGGCCACGGCCGGCTCGACGTCGTGGTGCAGCGCGAGGTCGACGATCACGAGGGGCTCGGCGCGGTCCGCCACGGCCGCGGCGACTGTGGCGACGTCGAGCACCGGCGTGCCGGTCCCCCGGCAGGTCACCACCAGGTCGGCGCGCCCGAGCGCGACGGCGAGGTCGGCGTCGGCGGTCTCGATGCCGTGGCCGGCGGCGAAGCCCTCGGCACGTCCGGAGGCCGACCAGACGACGACGTCGGTCGCGCCGCGCCGGCGCAGAGCGGCCAGCGACGCGCCGGCGTAGGAGCCGGTCCCCAGCAGCAGGGTCCGACGACCCGCCCAGCTCGACGGCGGGACGGAGTCGGCGGCGGACTCGTGGGCGCGGGTGGCGTCGTCGCGCTCGCAGCCCAGCGCGGCGAGGCGGGCGCCGGCCAGGTCCAGCGCGACCGAGACCACCGACCGCCCGGCCCTCGCCAGGTCCGTCTCGACCGCGACCTGGCGTGAGGTCCGGGCAGCATGCTGGAGGGTCTGCTCCAGCAGGGGCGACGTCAGTCCCTCCGCACGCGCCGTGGCCAGGGCCCGACGCACCTGCCCGGTGATCTCCCGCTCGCCCACCACCATCGCGTCGAGCCCTGCGGTCACCTCGAACAGGTGCGCGACGGCCTGCTCGCCGGCCGTGGTGCGCATGAGTCTGGCGACCTCGGCGGGGTCGGTGCCGCTCGCCCGGGCGACGACGCGGTGCGCGGCGGCCACAGCGGGGGCGGTCTCGAGGACCGAACCGTCGTCCCCGGCGTCGAGATAGAGCTCGAAGCGGTTGCACGTCGCGAGGACGACGGCGCCGCGCAGGGCAGGGTGCTCCGCCACGACCTGGCTGCCGACGTCACGGGCGCCGGTGCTCAGCCGTTCGATGTCGGCGAGGTCCAGGTCGTGGTGATTCGCAGAGAGCATCAGGAGCACCACGGCAACCATCATGAACCATTCTTCGGCGCACCATGCACAATGGCCTCGTGACAAATACCTCCACCACCCCGGCCGCACCCACGGAAATGTCAGTCCCTGCGCTGATCCAGGCATTCTCCGGGCGACGCCCCGAACGCCTCCCGGTGTGGTTCATGCGACAGGCCGGGCGGTCCCTGCCGGAGTACCGGGCGCTGCGCGAGGGCGTCGGGATGCTCGACTCCTGCCTGCGCCCCGACCTGGCGGCCGAGATCACCCTGCAGCCGGTGCGGCGCCACGGCGTCGACGCGGCGATCCTCTTCTCCGACATCGTCGTGCCGCTGCGCCTGGCCGGGGTCGACGTCGAGATCGTGCCCGGCGTCGGTCCGGTCGTCGCCGAGCCGGTGCGCACGGCCGGCGACGTGGACCGGCTGATCGCCCACCGCCCGGGCGACCCCTCCGCCGTCGTCGAGGCCGTCCGGCTGGTGGTGGCCGAGCTCGGCGAGCGCACGCCGCTCATCGGCTTCGCCGGCGCGCCCTTCACGATCGCGGCCTACCTGGTGGAGGGCCGCCCGTCCCGGGACCACCTGGCCGCCCGCACCCTCATGCACGCCGACCCGGCCACGTGGCGGCGGCTGATGCGCTGGACCGCCGACCTGAGCGGGGAGTTCCTGCGTGCGCAGGTGGGGGCAGGCGCCCGGGCCGTCCAGCTCTTCGACTCCTGGGCCGGCTCGCTCGGCCTGGCGGACTACTCCTCGCACGCCGCCCCGTTCAGCGCCCGCGCCCTCGCACACCTGGACGGGACAGAGGTTCCGCGGGTGCACTTCGGCACGGGCACGTCCGAGCTGCTCGTGGCCATGCGCGACGTCGGCGCCGACGTGGTCGGGGTGGACCACCGGCTCGGGCTGGACGAGGCGAACAGGCGCCTCGGCGGCACCACGCCGCTGCAGGGCAACATCGACCCGGCGCTGCTGGCGGCGCCGTGGCCCGTGCTGGAGGCGCACGTGCGCGACGTCGTCGACCGTGGCCGGGCGGCCCCGGCGCACGTGGTGAACCTCGGGCACGGCGTGCCGCCGTCGGCCGAGCCGGAGGTCCTCACGCGCGTCGTCGAGCTCGTCCACTCGCTGTGACGGCGTCCGCCACGCCGGCGGAGCTCGCGGACGCCGTCGTCGTCGGTGGCGGGATCGCAGGGCTCGTCGCCGCCCGGGCACTGACCGAGGCCGGGCTGCGGCCCGTGCTGCTCGAGGCCTCCGGCGCCGTCGGCGGCCTCGTCACCGGCGGCGCCGTGGGTGGTTACGAGATCGACCTCGGCGCCGAGGGGTTCGCGGTGCGCCGACGTGAGGTGCGCGAGCTGGCCGAGGCGCTCGGCCTGCGCGTCGAGGTACCGGCGGCGGGGTCGTGGGTCTGGGCCGCCGGGCGCACGTTCCCCGTGCCCGCCGAGAGCGTCCTGGGCATCCCCGCCGACCCCCTCGCCCCGCAGCTGCGGGAGGTGCTCGGCGACGCCGGCGTCGCCCGCGCCGCCCAGGACGCCGAGCTCGACGCCACGGTCGGCGCCGACGCGGCCGACCTGGCGTCCCTGGTGCGTGCCCGCATGGGCGAGGCGGTCCTGGACCGGCTCGTCCGTCCGGTCGCCGGCGGGATCCACGCGGCGGACCCGGCGGACCTGGCGGTGGACGCCGTCGCCCCGGGACTGCGCGCCGCCCTGGCCGCGCAGGGCTCGCTCGCCGGCGCCGTGCGAGCGATACGGGCGCTCGCCCCGCCCGGGCCGGCCGTGGCGACCACCACCGGCGGGCTGCTGCAGCTGCCGCGTGCCCTCGCGACGGCGATCGAGGCGGCCGGGGCCGAGATCCGCACCGGTCGGCGGGTCACCCGCCTGCGACGGCTGGCCGACGGCTGGGAGGCCGAGGTCGACGAGGGGACGTCCGTGCGGGCGCCCCGGCTGGTCCTGGCGACGCCGGCCCGCGCGGCGCTCGACCTGCTCGGCGGGATCCTCACCGGCACCGACCTCAGCCTGCCGGCCGGCAGCACCATCACCCATGTCACGCTCGTGGTCCGGGCCCCCGCGCTCGACGGCGCGCCCCGGGGCGCGGGCCTGCTCGTGGCGCCCGGGGACCCCGTCGTACGGGCCAAGGCGCTGACGCATGCCTCGGCCAAGTGGCCGTGGCTGGCGGCGACGGTACGGCCCGGTGAGCACGTGCTGCGGCTGTCGTACGGCCGGCCCGGCGCGCCGGCCGAGGAGATCGGGGTCGACGACGCGCTGGCCGATGCGCGCCTGCTGCTCGGCGCCGAGATCGAGGAGGTGCTCGACGCGCGGGTCGTCCGGCGCGAGGGTGCCCTCGCGCCGGCGACGCCGGAGCACCGCGCTTCCGTCGCCGAGCTCGTCGGGCGCACCGCCACCCTCCCGGGTCTCACGGTCACCGGCACGTGGGTCGCCGGGACCGGCCTGGCCTCCGTGGTCCCCCACGCGCACGCCGTCGCCGGCCGGCTGACGAGATGAGGACCACACCCCCACGAGCGGCGCCGTCACCCGCCCGTACGGTGCCGTCACGAGGGTGACCGGCACGCACGCCCACGGCGCACGACGACGAGGCGGACCCACCGGTCGTCCCGGTCAGAAGAATCGGCGAAGAATCGCGGCGTCGACGACGCGAACCGCATTGTTCGGCCCGGCAGGAATTATTCTGACGAACCGTCAGGACGTTATCTGACAGATCGTCACGACAATGATGCTGACGCATTGTCGTCAAAGCCGTCTCGACAATTCCTCCGGCGGTGCGCAGACTGTCTCGGTGAGCTCGTCGACACCTCCCCTGCGCCTCGGGACCCGCGGCAGCGATCTCGCCCTCACCCAGTCGACGACGGTCGCGAGATCGCTCACCGCAGCGACCGGCCGCGAGGTCGAGCTGGTGCGCATCCGGACCGAGGGTGACAGATCCACCGCCTCCCTCGCGAGCCTCGGCGGCACCGGCGTCTTCGCCGCGGCGCTGCGTGAGGCCCTCCTGGCCGGCGAGTGCGATATCGCCGTGCACTCGCTCAAGGACCTGCCCACCGCACCGACCCCGGGGCTGAGCATCGGCGCGCTGCCCGGACGGGCCGACCACCGGGACGTGCTGTGCGCCCGTGACGGCCTGACCCTCGCCGAGCTGCCCGACGGCGCCCGGGTCGGCACGGGCTCTCCCCGGCGCGCCGCCCAGCTCCGCCTCGCCCGCCCGGACCTGACCGTGGTCGACATCCGAGGGAACGTCGGCACCCGCCTGGCCCGGGTCGGGACCGACCTCGACGCCGTCGTCCTCGCCCGGGCGGGGCTGGACCGGCTGGGGCTGCTCGAGCGGGTGACGGACGCGCTCGACACGGACGTCATGCTGCCTGCCCCGGGCCAGGGCGCCCTCGCGGTGGAGTGCCGGACCGAGGACCTGCGCGAGGATGCGCTCGGCGACCCCCTGCGCCAGATCGACCACGTCCCCACCCGCCTCGCCGTGCTGGCGGAGCGAGCCGTGCTGCGCACGCTGGAGGCCGGCTGCGCCGCGCCCGTCGGCGCCCACGCCCGCCTCGGCACCGGCGACGACGGCACGTCCGTGCTCGAGCTGAGCGTCGGGGTCTTCGCCCCTGACGGGTCGCGCGAGCTGCGGCGCAGCCGGGGCGTCGAGCTGCCGGGACACCCGGAGCGGGCCACGGTGATCGCCCGCGGCACGGCGAAGGCGCAGGACGTCGCGCTCACGCTGGCCGTCGACCTCGGGGTCGGGCTGGCCGAGCAGCTGCTCGCCGACGGTGCGGCCGAGATCGCGGGACTGCCCGCGGCGGAGCCGTCCCGGGCCGAGGAGGGCGGCACCGTCGGCCCGGCCCCGCGGCCCTACCGCTCGGCATGAGCCCGGCGCTGACCGGCCGCCGGGTCCTCGTGCCGCGCATGCGACCCGACGACCCCATCGTGGCAGCCGTGCGTGCCACGGGCGCGGACGTGCTGCCCACCGCGCTGGTGACGCACCCCGTCGTGGAGCCCGCGACAGGCCTGGACGAGGCCCTGACGGCGCTCGGCGAGGGTGCCCACTCCTGGCTGGCGGTCACCTCCGCCACCACCGTGCAGGTGCTGGTCGGCCGCGCACGGCACCTCGGGTCCACCCTGGCGGCGCTGGTCGGGAACACGCCGGTGGCCGCCGTCGGGCCCGCCACGGCGACGGCGGTCGAGCAGGCGGGGGTCCCGGTCGCCCTGATGCCGCCCGGGCCCGAGTCGTCGGCCGCGGCACTCGCGGCGGTCTGGCCACCGGCGCCGCACGGCGGCATCGTGCTGCTGCCGCGGTCGGTGCTCGCCGCGCCGACCCTGGCCACCGGCCTGCGCGAGCGGGGCTGGCTCGTGGACGACGTCGTCGCCTATCGCACCCTTCCGGCGAGCGAGCCGGACCCGGCGGTCGCACGGGCGCTCGCGGCGGACCAGATCGACGCCGTCGTCCTCACCTCCGGGAGCACCGTGGCCGCGTTCGTCGACCTCTACGGTCCCCCGACGCCGAAGGTGCGCCTGTGCGCGATCGGCGGCTCGACGGCCGCCGCGGCCGCGGCGGCCGGCCTGACCGTGCACGCCGTCGCCACCGAACAGACCCCCACCGGGCTCGCGGCCGCCGTCGTCGACGCCCTGGCCCGCGACGAGACGGAGCAGCAGCGATGAGCACCACCCCAGCACCAGGCGCACGCCCGACGACGACGCCGACACCGGGCGCACACCCGGCGACGACGCCGGCGCCCGGTACGCGCCCGACGACAACGCCGGCGCCCAGTACGCGCCCGGCGACAGCGCCGGCAGCCGGTCCCCGGCCTGCGACAGCGCCGGCACCTGCCGCACGTCCGCGGCGCCTGCGCTCTACCGCCGCGACCCGACGCCTGGTCGCCGAGCACCGCACGCACCCGGCCGACCTGGTGCTGCCGATGTTCGTCAAGGGGGGCGCGAGCGAGCCGGTGGCGCTGGGCTCGATGCCCGGCGTCGTACAGCACACCCTGGACACGCTGCGCCACGCCGCCGTCGAGGCGGCCGAGGCGGGCGTCGGCGGGCTGATGCTCTTCGGCGTCCCCGCCGAGCGTGACGCCGTGGGCAGCGGCGCCACCGACCCCGACGGCATCCTCAACGTCGGCCTGCGCGCACTCGTCGAGGAGGTCGGGGACGCCGTCGTCGTCATGTCTGACCTGTGCCTCGACGAGTTCACCGACCACGGCCACTGCGGGGTGCTCGACGCCGCCGGCCGGGTGGACAACGACACCACGCTGGTCCGCTACCAGGAGATGGCCCTCGCGCAGGCGGCCACCGGCGCCCCGATGCTCGGGCTGAGCGGGATGATGGACGGCCAGGTCGCCGCCGTGCGCGAGGCGCTCGACGCCGACGGCTGGACGGACACCGCGGTGCTGGCCTACTCCGCCAAGTACGCCTCCGCCTTCTACGGCCCGTTCCGCGACGCCGTGGAGTCGACGCTCACCGGGGACCGCAAGACCTACCAGATGGATCCGGCCAACCGGCGCGAGGGGCTGCGCGAGGCCACGCTCGACCTCGCCGAGGGTGCCGACGTCGTCATGGTCAAGCCCGCGATGAGCTACCTCGACGTGCTGGCCGACGTGGCGGCCGCGTCGCCGGTGCCGGTGGCCGCGTACCAGGTCTCCGGGGAGTACGCGATGATCGAGGCCGCCGCCGCGAACGGCTGGATCGACCGGCGCCGCGCGGTCGAGGAGTCGGTGCTCGGGATCCAGCGCGCCGGCGCCGACTTCGTGCTGACCTACTGGGCCACCGAGCTCGCCGGCTGGCTGCGGTGAGCAAGGTTCACCGCCCGCCGCGCCGGGCCGCCCCTCCAGGCGATGGCCGGGCAACCCCGCCAAGCGATCGGTGAGGATCCGATGCGACTGGCGCATCGTTTCCTCACCGATCCGCGCCGGAACCGGCAGCACGGACGTCTACCTACCCTCACCCGAGCCTGAGCCCCGACAGAGACGAGTCACGACATGACCACCGCCGATCCCATGCACGAGGTCTTCGAGCGGGCCCGCGCCGTCATCCCCGGCGGGGTGAGCTCCCCGGTCCGCGCCTACGGCTCCGTGGGGGGCGACCCGCGGTTCATCGCCTCCGCGAGCGGCCCGTACATCACCGACGTCGCAGGGCGTGAGTACGTGGATCTGGTCATGAGCTGGGGTCCGGGGCTGCTGGGCCACGCGCACCCCGAGGTCGTCGACGCGGTGCAGCGCGCCGCGGCGCGCGGTCTGTCCTTCGGGGCGCCGACGGAGGCCGAGGTCGAGCTCGCCGAGGTCATCCGCGCCCGCGTGCCCGCCGCGCAGAAGGTTCGGCTCGTCTCCACCGGCACCGAGGCGACCATGACAGCGGTGCGCCTGGCGCGCGGTGCCACCGGCCGCGACCTCATCGTGAAGTTCGCGGGCTGCTACCACGGGCACGTCGACGCCCTGCTCGCTGAGGCCGGCTCGGGCGTGGCCACCTTCGCGCTGCCCGGCTCGGCCGGGGTGACGACGGCGAGCGCCGCAGAGACGCTGGTGGTGCCGTACAACGACGTCGCCGCGCTGGAGGCCGTGTTCGCCGAACGTGGCGACGAGATCGCCGCCGTCATCACCGAGGCATCGCCGGCGAACATGGGCGTGGTGCCGCCCGAGCCCGGCTTCAACGCGGCGCTGCGCCGACTGACCGCCGCGAACGGCTCGCTGCTCGTCCTCGACGAGGTCCTCACCGGCTTCCGCGTCGGCCCGGCCGGCTGGTGGGGCCTCGACGGCGCGGCGGCGGGGGGCGACGTCACTGCGACGGGCTCCGAGCCCTGGACGCCCGACCTCATCACGTTCGGCAAGGTCGTCGGCGGCGGCATGCCGCTGGCCGCGCTCGGCGGGCGCGCGGAGCTGATGGACATGCTGGCCCCGACCGGGCCGGTGTACCAGGCGGGGACCCTGTCCGGTAACCCCCTGGCCACCGCCGCCGGCCTCGCCACGCTGCGCCTGGCAGACGCCGGCGTCTACGCCCACGTAGACTCCGTCGCCACGACGGTCGGCGACGCGGCGTCGGAGGCGCTCGAGGCCGCCGGGGTGGCGCACAGCCTCCAGCGCGCCGGCAACCTGTTCTCGGTCTTCTTCGGCGAGGCCGCCGCCCGCGACGGTGTGCGCTCCTACGCGGACGCCCAGGCGCAGGACACCTTCCGGCACCCGCCGTTCTTCCACGCCATGCTCGACGCCGGGGTGGCGCTGCCACCGAGCGTCTTCGAGGCGTGGTTCGTCTCCGCCGCGCACGACGACGCGGCGGTCGAGGCGATCCTCGCGGCCCTCCCGCGGGCGGCACGCGCGGCGGCGGTAGCACAGTCGGCCTAAGCCGCCTGTCGCCGGCCGTTTCCGCACTGTTGGCATCGACCGGAGAGGACGACGCACTGGCGGCCGGTCCCAGCAACGTCCTCACTGACAGCTTCGGGCCGTCACGCTGGCTTGATCGACGGTACCCAACCGGCCAGCACGTCCGCCGCCAGCAGGTTCGCGACGGCCTCCTCCTCGATCACGAGCCCACCCTCAGCCATGGCTACCGTCAGTTCGGGGTCCCACGGTGATTCCGCCGAAGTTCCCGTCAGGTTCCGAGAGGGCATCCCCTGCCGTACGGCCGCACGGTAGTCGGCGGCCGTGTATCGCCACGGCACCCAGAGGACGTGAGAGCTCAGAGACTGCGCGATCCGTAGGCCCGCCCAGTCGAAGTCGCCGTGGTAGCGCACTTCTGCCCCTTCTCCGGCGAGCGCGCTGAGCAGGTCGATGACTGCCGTGCTCGGTTGGCCCGACGTACACACCAGCACTGGGCCGCCGGCACCGGTGGTGACGGAAGAGCTCGCCGTTCCGAACGTGCCGGACGCGCCAGACGTACCGGACGTGCCGGGCGCGCCGGACCCGCCGGACACGCCAGATGCGCGGGGGCCGAGCACGCCTGTGGTTCGCGCCCAGCGCTGGGCCACCACCTCGACGACCGTCGGGTTCTCGCAGACGTGGATGACACCGCCACGCGGGATCGCTCGCACTCCGCCGGAGCGCACCTGGTCCAGTGTCAGCACCATGGGCATGCGCGCTGCCCGCATGGCCTCCAGCGAGCCCGCCGTCGCCGTCTGCGGCGAGTGGTCAGCGACGGCGGCGCCGGCACTCACACCCGGAACGCCCAGACACAGCGCGGTGGAGGCCACATTCGACAGGACGACACCCGCCGCCGCCCAGCTGTCGCGGGTCGACAGCTCTCCGTCTGCCGCACCCGGCACGAAAGCCGCCCTGACCACCGCGGCGGCAAGCCGACCGAGCGGCCGGGACGAGTCCAGGCCGTGGGCATCTCCGACCGCCTCCCGGGCCAAGACGGCCAGCGGCTGCCCGGCGGACGGCAGCATCTCGAGCACCGCGGCCAACCTGCTCACCAGGTCGGCAGCGACCGCCGGCGACGTAGCAGCGGAGATCCGCGCCGCCTCCGCCCTCGCGGCCCGCTTGAGGGCACCGGTCGCGCACCAGGCGTTCCACCAGTCGTCAAGTCCCGGGAACCGGGCTGTCGCTGGTGCCAGGCCTTCGCACACCGCTTCCCATGCGGCTGCTTCCCGCGCCCGTTCGGCCCTGCCGTCGACCACCGGACCGCTCAGGGTCTCGACCGCGTCGGCGAGGCCGGCGGGCCACGGCCCGCGGCGCAGGATCTCCTCCACAACGGCAAGGTCCATCCGCAACGAGGACCCTGCCCGCCGCGGTCGTCCGACGAGCCGTACGGCGGCGGACCGCTGCCCGGCGGTCGGCTCGTTCAACTGGAGGACACCGCTGAGTGGCGTGTCTCCGGCGGCGAGGATCCGCCCCCGGACCCGGGCTACGAACCACACCATCTCGGGCACGTCCAGCAGCCGGTCCAGTGCGGCCCGGTCTCCGGCCGGTGGCACCGGGCGCTGTTCCTGACCCTCGGTCATCCGAACAAGGTCGCGTCATGCGACGAGGCCGGCGAATCGCTGCCGGCTCGTGCCGCGGCGTCCACCTCGGCGCTCCGGTGCCGCCGCCGGCCGTCCCACCGCCATCGGGTGACGCCCACGGCGTCGACGCCCTCCACGCGGGACAACTGTGCGATCGAGATACCGGGCACCTCCGGATAGCAGGCCCACTCGCGCTCGCTGGTCATCACCACGTCGAGGTCGAAGGTCGCCAGCAGCCCGAGCGACTTGGCCCGGGAGTCGTCGTCCACCCCCGCGAAGGCCTCGTCGAGCAAGATCAGACGCGGCGCGTGGGGGCCGGCCGAGTTGTAGTGCGCGGAGGCGGCGGCGAAGAGCGGCACCGAGACAGCCAGTGCCCGCTCGCCGCCCGAGGCGGGGCCGGACGCCGAGCGCCACTGCCCGTTCTGCCACCGCTCGACGACGAAGGTGTGCCACTGCCGGTAGTCGAGCGCCTGCTCCAGGTGCTCCTGCCAGCCGCCGGCCGGGTCGTTCTGGCGGACCTCGGCGATCTGCGCCTGCAGGAAGTCTCCGATCGCGGTGCGGTCCCCGGGCGTCCAGGTGGCGTCGGACCGGATCATCAGGTCCCTGGCCGCCACCAGCCCGGCCGGGCCGTCGCCGCGCTCGCGCCACCGGACCCGCAGCTGCATCCCGGTCGCGGTCTTGCGATCGGCGAGCTCGCGGTTCATCCGGTCGATCTGGCCCTCGGCGGTGAGCAGCAGCTCGTGCAGGTGCCCGGCCACCTCGTTGACGAGGTGGTTCTCGAGGATCTCGCGCTCTCGGGCGCTGAGCAGGCGCTCACGGTCTGCGACGTCCTCGGCCAGCCGATCTGCCAGTCGGTCGACGTCAACCTCGTCGTGGAGGTAGAGCACCCGCACCACCAGCACATCGCCGCGCTGCTCCACGAAGGCGGTGTGCCCGTGCCTGCTCATCTGTGCGCTCAGCTCCGTCGACGCGCTGGACACCCGCTGCTGGGCGCGGCCCCACGCGTCGTCGGACTCGTCGACCTCGCTCAGCTGCTGCTCGGCGGTGCGAGAAAGGCTGAGCGCCGCGGTGACGTTCCACCCCTCGGCGTCGTCCACCGCCGGGACGAGGAGGTCCGGCACAGCGACCCGCAGCAGCCCGGTCCCCGCGAACGCCCGGAGGGCGTCGATCTTCTCCTCGCGCAGCGCCGCTGTCTCTTCGCGTCGTCGCCCGAGGTCACTGACCTTCTCCTCGAGGCTCCCGTGCCTCGCCGCGGCCGCGAGCTCGTCCTTGGCGATCCTCTTGAGCTCATCAGCCACCTGGCCCAACGCTGCGGTGGTCTCGCCCAGTCGGGCCTGGAGCTCGGCCACCGAAGCGCCGACAGTGGCGCGCAGCGCCTCGTACCTCGACCGCAGGCCGGCTGCCTGCGTTCGTACGACCTTGTGCTCGGCCGCCTGCCGCTCACGGAGCTCGACCGCCTCGGCGGCGCGCGCGGCCGCCTGGTCGCGGGCGGCCGCCGCGTCCGCGAGTGCACGTGCTGCGCTTCGCAGCTCCACCAGTGCCTCGGCGTAGGTGGCGACGGCGGCCAGTGCAACGTCGATCTCGCGGACCGTGGTGGGAACCCCGAGCTGTACGGCCTGCTCGGCAAGCTCCTCAGCGGCCTTCTCGGCAACCTCGGCGGCACGTTCCCATGTCTCGTGCGCCTCGTTCGCCTCCTGCTGTGCCCGCTCCAGCTCCAGGTTCGCCGCCGCGACGCGATCATGCGCCGAGCCGAGCCCGCGCTCGAGCCGGCCCGGGTAGCCGGCACGCTCGGTGCGCACGTTCCCGGCCTGCCGCTCCGCTTCTGCAACCCGCTCGTGCGCGGTCGCATGCCCGGTCTCCAACTCCTCGGCCCGGGTGCGCAACGTGGCGAGCAGCTCGTGCCGGTGCGCCTCCCTGGCGCCTGCGCCGACGAACTCGGCCCGCTCCTTGCCCCAGGCGCCGCGCGCGGGGCCTGCTCCCCAGCTCCCGTCCCAGTCCACCCACAGGTCAGCCCCTGACGCCTCGCCCCACCCGATACGGTCGAGGACCGCGAGGACCGCGTCGGCACCGACTGCGTCGTCGGGCCCGGCAGCGGGGATGAGCACCGCCGCCAGCGAGGTCGCCACCTCCGGACCGTTCGGACCGAGCACGACTTCGCCACCGGCGCGCACTGTGCCGTCCGGGAAGATCCAGGCGTCCAGCAGCCCGGCGGACTGCAGCGCCGCCTCCACGCCCGCCCGATCGGTATCGGTCACGGAGCCGGCAAAGTCGGTCAGCCGCCACAGCGGGGCGCCGTCCCGGTCCTCACGTGCGCGACGGTCACGAGCAGGCACGGGCGGCGGCTCCGGATCGTGGCCCGCCTCGAGGTCGGCGATCTCGGTGCGGAGCTGTGCCAGCTCGTCGGCCAGGCGTTCCTCAGTGTGCGCGGCCTCGGCCCGTTCCCGCTCGATGCGGGTCAGCGCCTGTGTGGCGGCCGCCTCCACCGCGGATCGCGCGGGTGGCTCCCCGAACATGCTCAGCGCCCATCCCTCGGCCTGCTCGACCAGCTCGTCGACCCCGGTGTCCAGGACGATGGCGGTGAGGCCGGCCAGGTGGTCCCGAACGCCGTCGCGGTAGGCCGCCACGGCGGCCTCTAACGCCTCGTGCGCCGCCTGCCGACCCTCCACCCGACCGGCCACGGCGGCCTCGGCGGCATCGAGCAGCTGTCGCTGTTGAGCGGCACTCGACTCGGCCTGCTGCACCGCCTCCACCACCCGGCGAACGTGCGCCAGCTGCTCCCGCCGTCGCGTCAGCGCCCGGCGGGCAGCGTCCGCATCGGCCGAGATCGCCGCGTGATCGGCGCGCAGCCCGGCTGCTCCGGCCAGTCGGGCCGCCGTCGCCTCGTGCTGTTCGCTCTCGCGTACCGACGCCTCGTGTCGACCAGCTGCGGCGGCCTCGCCGTCGATCTCCTGCTGGGCCCTGGTGGCCGCCTGCTCCGCCTCAATGCCGGCAGCCACTGCCCGGCGCTCGGTCTCCGTGGCCTCGCGCGAGGCCCGGTCCAGACGGTCGGCATCGCGCATCTCCGGGCTCTCCCGCAGCGCGTGCTCCTGCCCCTGCAGAACGCTCTGCCGCTCCGTCGCCGCCTCGTGGAGGCCGGCGAGCCGCTCGACCTCGTTCCCCGCGGTCCTCAACCGCTCCTCGGCGTCGCGCAGATCCCGGCCAGCGTGCTCGTAGGCCGAGTTGGCCAGCCGCACCGCGGTCGTGTGCCGCCGGGACGCGACCCGGGCGTAGACGCGGTAGTGACGGAGGAAGCCCTCGGCCGCAGCGAGCGTCTCCTTGGCCTCGGCGATGCCGGCGCGCTCGTCCTCCAGCGACCTGAAGGACTCGGCGACGTCGGCGACCACAGCCTGGTCCAGCGGTGCGAGGGCCTCGGTCAGCGCCGCGGAGAGCACCTTCTCGTCGGGCTTCTTGGACAGCTGCGGCTGGCGCAGCTGGATCAGCAGGTCGATGAGTGCGGCGTACCGCTCCTCCCCCAGCCGGAACATCGCCTCGTCCACGGCCCGCCGGTAGGTCTCCTGGGTGGCGTAGACCTGCCCCGACCCGGTGGACGTCAGCTCGTCACGGAGACGTTCCTGGCTCAGCACCGTCCGGTTGCCGTCAAGCAGACGCAGGTCGCCAATCCGGCGGGCGGACGTGAAGTACCACGTCTTGACAATGCCGCGCCCGGCGGCGGCCTTGACGCCGATACCGAGCGTGGTGAAGTGCTCAGTACCATCGGCGTCCACGCGTCCGAACTCCGCCCAGGAGTAGCCGGTGCGCTCCGAGCTCTGGTGGGCACCGCCCAGCAGGAGGTTCCACTCCATCCGCTTCTTGGGGTCGGCGTCCGGCTCCACGCGCCGCGGGGCGATCGAGCCGTCGAGCAGGAACGGCAGCGTGAGGGCTAGCACCTTGGACTTCCCGGTCCCGTTGTTGCCCCGCAGCAGCAGGCGCCCGTCATGAAACCAGAACTGCTCGTCGTCGTAGTAGAAGAGGTCCACCAGGCCGAGCCGCAGAGGCTGCCAGCGCTCGCTGGTGGGGCGTGGCAGGTCGCCGTCGGGCTCCGCACGGTAACCGTGGGTTCGCTCACGGACGTCGTCGAGGCTGCTCATCGGGCTCCCCTGCTCGTGATGGTCGGGGCGGCCACGGCGAACCGTCGAAGTGCCGGCAGCGGGTGGACGACGGCGTCCGGCCCCTCGCCGGTCACCCGCACCAGGCCGAGACCGACGAGACGGTCGAGCGCGCCCGCGACGATCGCGTTCTCCGCCCCCGGCTCCTGGCTCGTCCTGCGCCAGTAGGCCGCATTGTCCTTGGCGAGCCGCGTCACCTGCCGCCGCAAGGACGCGACGTCCGCCGGGCCGGAGTCCGCCAGCTGTTCAGCGAGCAGCAGTGTGGCATGACCGTCGGTGCCCTGCTCCGGCATCCGCGTGTCGGTGAGCTGGTCGTCGGGGTCGACGAGAGCGATGCCCTCGGCCCGCAGCTCTGCCACCATCCCGGTGGCCTCGGCCAGGCGCCGGGTCAGCTGGACTCGCTGCCCGACGAGGTAGTTGCGCTCGTCGTCGGGCAGCTCGTCGTAGTAGACGACCGGATCGCACAGCAGCCGGCGAGACACGGCATGGCGCAGGCGCCTCGTGGACTCTTCGTCGGTGTACGTCGGTGGCGGCTCGTGCAGGGTCGCCTCGATCCGGTCGATCGTCGGAGCAGGGCCGAGCGCGGCACCGACGAGACCGGGCCCGTGGCTGGTCGACAGTATCGCGGCCAGCACCCGCCGGTCGACGTCGTACAGCGCGTCGCCGTCGGCGGAGACGTACGACTCCTCATCGCCCGCCACCCGGACCAGCACGCCGTAGCCGAGCAGCAGCCGGATCGCCGCGACGAGGTCGGAACGCTCCTCGCGCCCGCTCAGGGTGAATGCCACACCGTCCAGGCCGGGCTGGCGGGCGGCGAGAACGACGTCCTCGGCCAGCCGGCCGAGGGAGATCTGCGGGTCGGAGCGCTCCAGCACGGCCAGCGCCAGGCAGAGCAGGACGTAGCGTCGCCGGGTGAACGGCGGGTCGCCCTTGCGACCGCGGGCCGGGTGCCGCTCGGCGACGGCGGTCGCCGTAGTGCCGTGGGGGACGTAGGAGGTCAGCAGACGGACGGTCTGCGACTCGACGACGAGCCGCCAGCCCGTCTCCCGGTCGAACCACCCACGCAGTGCCTCGGCGTGGCGCCGGGCCAGCCGGAACAGCTCGCCGTCCGTCTGCGCCCGCAGGAGGGGTCGCACGAGCAGCGCCCGCAGCACCCGGGTGCGGCCCTCCGCCTCCCGGGCCTCCAGCGCCCCCGAGATGCTCGGAGCGAGGTCGACCGGGCTCACGCGTACGCCTCCACGGGCTGCTCCTGCACGGGGCTCGGCTCCGGGATGTCGACCGCGGAGGCGATGTCGACAAGATGGTCGGGCCCGGTCAGTGCTCCCTCGGGCGTGGTGATGACCATGGTCCCTGCGCCCGGGATCCGGGTGAGGGTGACGGTGAGCTCACCGTCGGACGTGTGGACCTGCGCGGTGGTTGCCTGCGGCCCCATGGCCGCGAGCGCATCACCCAGGAGTCCGAGGAACAGTCGGAAGGCCGCCGGCTCCAGCTCGCCGAAGGCGGAGAGCGGTCTGGGTCCGTCGGTGAGGATGCGGCGACGTGCCGCCGCGGTCTGTTCCGCCTCGTGCCGGGCGCGCTCGACCAGCAACCGTTTCCCCTCGGTGCGGTCCGCGACCCGCACCGCCTTGCCTCGGCGCTCGTACGACCCGCTCCGGCGCAGCTGCGGGCTGATCTCCAGCGGTGGCGCCTCGGCCCACGGCGTCGTGTTCCCCAGCTCCGCGGAGGCCCACGCATCTTCGGTGGCAGCGGTGATGCTGAGGTGGCGCACCGGTTCCAGCGCGAACGCCGAGCGCCACAACCGGTGCCGATCAGCATCGTCAGGAAGTGCGGCGAACCACTTCGCCAGGGTGAGGAAGTCCTGGGTCCGGTCGGTGCGGCCACCGGCCTTCTCGTGCAGCGCCCGCACCACGGCGAGCAGTGCCGGGATGGCCGCCCGCGCCCGGGCCCGCAGCAGCTTGGACTCGCTCTCCCGCGCGGGCGTGCTGACGAACCAGTCGGTCAGGCCCGACCACTGCGTCAACCAGGTCTCCCACACCTTCGTCCGGGCGGTGTCGGCCTCGCCGGGGGCTGCGTCGACGGCCTCCCGCTCGGCGGCGGTGGCCGCGAGGAACCGCACGCCGTCCGCCGGGATGCTCCCGAGCAGTTCCGCGATCGAGGCCCCGCGCGTGAGCAGGTCGTGGATGAACTGCTCCAGGTACTCGATGAGCTGCTCCTTGTACGCCAGGAACGCCTCGACGTCAGCATCGTGGAGGTCGATGGTGCGCTGCATCGACCCCATGAACGCCACGGCGTTCTCGGCCAGCTCGACGAAGCGCTCGCGAAGGCTGCGCAGGGTCTGGTGGACCAGGGCTGCGTCCACCGCCGCACCTCCAGCGTGTACTGCGGCGGTGTCTCGAAGGTTGGTGAGCAGGACCACGATGTCTTCCAGCGCCACGGACTGCAGCGCGCCGCGGGTGCCGAGTGCGGCGTCGTACTGCGCCAGCGCCCGCTCGGCGGCCTCGCCCGGGCGGGACATCTGGTAGAGCATCCGTCGTCGGTAGAAGTCCTCCAGTGCCGTGACCCTGCTCGAGTCCGGGAAGGCGAGCAGATTCCCCCAGCTGGGCTGCGACAGTCGCTCCAGCGCCTCGGCGACCACGCCCTCCTCGACCGGTTCTCCGCCGTCGGCGTCGAGGGCGGCGGAGACCTGCTCCGGACGTACATGCACCGTGAACCGTTCCTTCTGCGCCATGAGCGCACGCATGACGCGACGGTACAGTTGCGCGTTGGGCGTGCTGAGGTAGGCGAAGGGTCCGTAGCCGCCAGGTGTGGTCTCGCCTGCCGGCGGTGCCGCGACCGAGGGGTCCGTCATGGCGCCAATCCTTACACGGGGCACGGACACTCCCGAGCACGACGCCGTCGGGGAGCGAGGCTGCCGGCCTGCCCTCTGGCGGCTCGGCCACGGCCGCAGAAACCGTCGTCGCCGAGCACTGGTCGAGGTAGCCGAAGGCCCTCTGCCACTGACTACGGACTGATCGACAGCCGGTCGGCGCGAGCGCCCGCGGACACCACTCGTCTCGCCTGCTGCGCCCCGGTCCGCCAGAGCCGTGCGACAGCCCAAATTGTGCTGGCTACGACCGCAACGAAGACGCCGAGGACTAGCACCCCCCGCAGCGCGCCGACGGGAACGAGCACGGTCGTGACGATCAGCAGCCCGCAGACCAGCACCAGCGCCGGCAAGAGCAGTGCGCCGAGCCACTTCTGGCGGATGGACCACAGCGACGAACCGGTCAGGAGCACCACGGTGAGCAACCACGGCAGCGCGACCAACGGGATCGGCGCGAGGGCCGACCAGACCATGTCGTAGCTTGCCGGCAATAGGGCGGTCCCGGCTTCCTGCGTCCGAGACCCATCGAACCCGTCACCGGCGTCGGCCTGCACGACGGGCGCGGTCTCCGCGGCCAGGAAGCCGGCCATCGCGCCTATGACCACCAGATAGAGCCCCGCGGTGATCAGCAGGAGAAGCCCGACGGTAGAGGGCACCCACGCCCGGTCAAGGCCCGATGGTCGCTGCGGCGCCGGCCGGTCGTGGGCGAGCGCCTCGGCGGCAACCTGCTCGGGTGGACCGAGCTCGACCAGGACGCGGTCGACCTCGCGGTCCGTCGGTGGCTGCGGGCCGTCGGCCAGTGCGGCGTCGATGTGCTCGCGGACCCCGCCCAGGACGTCACTGCGCAGAACAGGTTCCGCCGGCTCGAGCATGCGCCCGAGGTCGTCGAGGTAGGCGGCGATGCGCTCACGCATGGCATTCATGACAGGTCTGCTCTCTGCTCGAGGGCCGCGTCGACCGCGTCCCGGAAGGGGTGCCAGGCTCGGGTGAAGGCGGCGAGCGCGCGCTCGCCGTCCTCGGTGAGGGAGTAGTAGCGACGGGGCGGGCCGGCGGCGGACTCCTCCCAGCTGGTCTCGACCAGCCCGGCCTTCCGCAGTCGCGCGAGCAGGGGATAGAGCGTGCCCTCGCCACTCATGAGGACCCCGTCCCGGGTAAGCACCCGGGCGATGTCGAGGCCGTACCACCGCCCCGAACGCAGCAGGGCGAGCACGCAGTACTCGAGCGCTCCGCGCCGGAGGTTCGAGCGCATGCTCTCCTCACCAGGTACCATGCGTGACAAGGTAGTAGTTGGAGCCGTCGTTGACAAGGGACATACACCGTCACCTGTGCCGGCGCGAAGTGCGCCGATCTCGGCGTACCGGTCCTCCCCGTTGCCTTCCCGGCGGATCGGTGAGGATTCGATGCGCCAACCGCATCGAATCCTCACCGACGGCCGCACCTAGGCCGTGGGCGGACGCTCCGGCGTCCCCGGCTCGACGCGACCAACGCGGAATAGCTCAGCCCGGGTCGGAGGTTCTCGGCCCTCCGAGCCGGCCGGCGAACCTGATGAGCAACGGCATCGTCCAGAGCACGACGAGCAGGCGGACGAGGTGCATGCCCGCCACGACCGCGGCGTCCATGTCCAAGGAGATCGCGGCGGCGACCATCTCTCCGACGCCGCCCGGCACCATCCCGAGCACCGCCTCGCCCACCGGCAGCAGGCCGGTGGCGGCGAGGCCGAAGCCCAGCGCCACCCCGGCCCCGACGACGAGCACGACGGCGAGCGTGCCCGGGGTGAGGAACTTCGCGAAGTCGCGGAAGATGGCTGGGCCGATCGTCGCTCCGATCGCCGCCCCCACCATCACCTGGGCGGCCGGCGAGACGAACGCCGGCATGACGGTCGTGCCGCCGATGACCAGGTGCACCGCCGCGCCACCGACGAGCCCTCCCGTGATCGGCCACATCGGTATCCGGACCCGCCGGAAGAGCAGCGCGCACACTGTGCCGCCGCCGAGGACGGCGAGGACCTCCAGCCAGTTCACGACGACGCGGACAGGTAGGCGAGCAGGAGCGGCAGCGCGATCAGCACGATGACGAGGACCCGCACCGAGTGGACGGCCAGGACGAGGGAGATGCGCGCCCCGCGGTCCATGGCGACCCCGACGATCTCGCTCACCCCGCCGGGCGCCGTGGCGAGCACCGCCGTCATGGGGTCGACGTCGTAGCGGCGGACGAGGACGAGGGCGAGCACGATGTTGAGGCAGAGCAGGACGGCGACGGCGCCGAGCAGCGGGCCGATGACGTGCCCGAGGGTCGCGAGCGCCGCCGGCTCGAGCTGGACGCCGGTCACGCAGCCGAGGAGGACGAAGCCGACGACCCGCACCCCCCGGGGCATCTGCACGACGGAGAGGCCGGGCACCGCCCGGTTGGCCAGGGCCGCCCCGAGGACGGACCCGAGGAGCACGCCCGCCGGGACGCCGAGGACCGACAGGAGCGCGGCACCGGCGGACGCACCCACGAGCACCCGGACGACCCCGGCGACGCGTCGCGCCCGCCCGCCCCGGCCGGGGCCCTCCGCGCCCGACGTCACAGCGGCGCGGCCTCCGGCAGCAGCTCGGAGGGGTCGAGCGACCCGGCGAGGTAGGCGGCGAGCTGGTCCGCCGCGATGGCGGCGAACTCGTCGAGCACCTCCTCGACCGTCCAGCCGATGTGCGGGGTGAGCAGCGCGTTGGGCAGGCCACGCAGCGGCGAGTCGGCGGCCAGCGGCTCGCCGTCGAACACGTCCAGGCCGGCCGCCGCGAGGGGGCCGTCCCGCAGCGCGTCGACCAGGGCCGCCTCGTCGAGGATCGCTCCGCGCGAGGTGTTGACGAGCACGGCACCGGGCTTGACCTGGGCGAGCGCCCGCGCGTCAAGCAGGCCGCGGACCTCCTCGGACAGCCGCAGGTGGATGCTCACCACGTCGCTCGTGCCGAGAAGCTCCGCCAGCGGCAGTCGCGGGATCGTCGGGTCCGCACCCGAGGAGCCGGGCCGCGCCCAGGCGACGACCTCCATGCCGAACGCCTCGGCGAGCTTGGCCACCCGTGCGCCGTGCCGCCCCGTGCCGAGGATGCCGAGGCGGCGCCCGGCGAGGGTGCGGCCGGTCATGGCCGGCCACCCGCCCGCGTCCATCGTGCGCACCGCCGTCGGGAAGCCGCGCAGCGCCCCGATCATGAGGGCGAAGGTCAGCTCCGGCACGGCGGCGCGCGGACCGGCGCCGCGCCGGCCGAGGGTGACGACGATCCCCCGGGTCCGGGCGGCCCCCGCGTCGAGGTGGTAGGCGTGCCCGCCGGACTGCAGGACGAGCTTGAGGGCGGGCAGCCGGTCGAACGTCGCCGGGTCGAAGCGGGTGCGCTCGCGCACGGCCATGACGACGTCGACGCCTGCGAGCTCGCCGTCGGGGACCTCGGCCAGCGGGCGGTCCAGCACCCGCACGTCGGCCAGCTCCCGCATGCGGGCGATGCCCTCGGACCGCGCGAGGCGGCCCTCCCAGTCGTCGAGGACGATGAGGTTCGGCCTCACGCCGGCACTCCCGCACGTGCGGCCGCGGCCACCTCCGCCGCACGCGCGCCGGTGGTCCGGCCCCAGATCGCACCGCGCATGAGGCCCGAGCCCGCCGGGTAGTTGTGGTAGAAGAACCCGCCCGTGATCTCCCCGGTGGCGAACAACCGCGGCATGGGCCGCCCGGCGACGTCGACGACCTGGCCGCCGGCGTCGATGCGCAGGCCGCCGTAGGTGAACGTGATGCCGCACGTGACCGGGTAGGCGACGAACGGTGGGGCGTCGATCGGCTGCGCCCAGTTCGACTTGGCGGGCTGACCGGCCGGGTTCGCCGCGACGCCGTCCTTGCGGAAGGCGTCGAACCCGCCGTCGGGGCAGGCCGCGTTGAAGTCCTCGACCGTCTGGCGCAGCGCGCGAGGCTCGACCCCCACGAGCTCGGCCAGCTCCTCGAGGGTGTCGGCGACCACGGGCGTGCCCGTCGAGTACCGGGACTCGAGGAGGTGGAGGGTCTTCTGGTCGAAGAGCTGGAACGCCCAGGCCCGGGTCTGCGCACGGATCGTCTGCCCGGTCTTGGCGTACGTCATCCACACGTGGTCGGACCCCTCGTCCACGAACCGCTCGCCCTCGGCGTTGACGAGGATCGCGTAGGGGTAGGAGTAGCGGCTCATCTTGTCGGTGAGCCGCAGGTCCCCCACCGGGGGCGCGTCGGCGTCGAGCGGCACCGCGTGGCACCCGCCCCAGTGGCCGGTGGGCTGCGCCCCGCGCGCCAGGGTGGCGGCGAGGACGGCGCCCATGTTGAACCGGCTGCCCCGGACCTTCACCAGGTCCCACCCCGGGCCGAGCCAGCGCTGGCGCATCTCGGGGTTCGACTCGAACCCGCCGGCCGCGAGCACGACGACGCCGCGCACGACGACGTCGCCCTCCGGCCGGCGCACGACGACGCCCCGGCAGGTCGTGCCCTCCATGACGAGGTCGAGGACCGGGGACTCGTACCAGACCTCGATGCCGGCCCGCTCGACCGCGCCGAAGAGGTCCTCCATGAGGCCGACGCCCTCGTCGTACGACCGCAGCGCCCCGCCCGGGGGCAGGACGTACCGCTCCCCGGCCGGGATCTTGTCCGGGTCGATGAGCTTGCCGACGGTGAGCTCCCAGCGCACGCCCTTGCCGGCCATCCACCGGACGGTCTCGAGGGAGCGGCCCACGAGCCCGTCCTGCAGGTCGGGGTCGATGCGGCCCTGGGTCGCCGACTGCAGGTCCTTTGTGTAGTCCTCGGCGGTGTACGGCTCGACCGTCACCGACTCCGACCACCTGGCGGACTCCTCGACGACGAGCGGCAGGAGGTCCTCCAGCCCGCCGTGCGCACACCGGAAGATGCCGCCGGTGAACCGGCTGTTGCCCCCGCGCTCCGCATACGGGGCAGCCTCGAGCACGAGGACCCGTGCCCCGGCCTCGTGGGCGGACAGGGCCGCCGTCAGGGCGGCGTTGCCGGCACCGACGACGACGACGTCGACCTCGACCTCGTCCTGGGCGTGAACGTCGTTGGTCATGCTCATGCGGTGACTCCTCTTGCTAGGTCGGCCCGCCGTCGGGCCGATACGTCAGCGGGCGGTGGTCTTGACGACCGTGACCGGGCACTCGGCGTCGAGGATCAGCCGCTGGGCGCTGGAGCCGAGCAGGAACTTCCCGACGGCGCTGCGGCGGCGGATCCCGATGACGATGACGTCGGCCGTCGGGTCGTCCACGGCGGCCTCGACGACCTCGTCCATGGGGACCCCGGCCATGGCCGGGGAGAGCACCTCGTACGGGACGCCGGTCGGCTCGACGAGCTCACCCACCCGGTCGAACGGCACCTGGCCCTCCTCGTGCTCGAGGCGGTGACGGCCGCCGGACCCGTCCGCGATGCGCAGCGAGTCGCCGCGCTCCCGGGCGGTCCGCAGGGCGAAGTCCAGGGCAGCGCGGCCCTCGGGCGTGGGGATGTAACTCACGATGACTGCCATGTCGACGAATCTTTGCATGCAACGTGTGTGGAGAACAAGCCTTGTTGCATACTTACCGTATGGCAGAGACGCAGACCGCCCCCCTTCGCATCGCGGTCATCCGTGGTGACGGCATCGGACCGGAGCTCGTGGACAGCTCCCTGGAGGTGCTCGGCGCCGTCGCCGAGGCCACCGGCGCACAGATCGACGTCCACGACGAGCCCGGCGGTGCCGCCGTCTACCGGGAGACCGGGCGACCCCTCCACGAGGGCGCCCTCGACCGCCTGCGCGAGGCCGACGGCGTGCTCAAGGGCCCGGTCGGCCTCCCGGACGTGCGCCGCCCGGACGGCACGGAGGGCGGCCTGCTCGGCGGCGAGCTGCGGATCGGCCTGGACACCTACGCCAACGTGCGCCCGGTCCGGCTGCGGCAGGGGGTCACCGGCCCGACACGGCACGCGCCGGGGCAGATCGACTACGTCATCGTCCGGGAGAACACCGAGGGCCTCTATCTCTCCCGCGGCAACGGCGTCGCGACGCCGCACGCGGCGAGCGACCAGATGCTCATCACCCGGGTCGGCACCGAACGGGTCGTCCGCTACGCCTTCGAGCTCGCCCGGCACCGGGACGGCGCCCCGCGCGACGGCGCCCGCCGGGTGACCTGTGTGGACAAGAGCAACGTCCTGCGCAGCTTCGCGCTCTTCCGCCGCGTCTTCGACGAGGTCGCGGCGGAGTACCCGGACGTCGAGGCCGACCACCTGTACGCCGACGCCGCGGCGCACGCGCTCGTCGTCGAGCCCGACCGGTTCGACGTCGTCGTCATGGAGAACTTCCTCGGCGACATCCTCAGCGACCTGGGCGCCGGCACCGTGGGCGGGCTCGGCATGTGCGGCTCCGGCAACATTGGCACGGACGCGGCCTACTTCGAGCCGATCCACGGCAGCGCCCCGACCATCGCCGGGAAGGGCCTCGCCAACCCGCTCTCCCAGCTGCTGAGCCTGGCCATGCTGCTGGACCACAGCGGCCGTCGGGAGGGCGCCGAGCTCGTCGAGCGCGCCATCGGCTCGGCCCTCGAGGACGGCGCGATCACGATCCTGCCGACCGGCTCGCCGGAAGGCGGCACGGCCGCGGTGACCGCCGCAGTCGTCGAGCGGGTGCGGGCATGAGCCCGCAGGCCTCCGGCCGCTCGACGGCCGGTATCCCGTACGGTGCGGCCATGGAAACCGCCGAGCAGGAGATCTCCGCGCTGCGTACGTACCTCGAGCCGGGGACGCTGCGCGGGCGCACGACCGAGGCCGTGACCGACGCGATGCGCGAGGCGATCCTCGACGGCGTCCTGGCACCGTCGATGTGGCTGCGCGAGGACGAGATCGCCCAGACGCTCAAGGTGAGCCGCACCCCGGTCCGCGAGGCGCTGCGCCGTCTCTCCGACGAGGGGCTCGCCGTCAAGACCGCGCACCAGGGCACGGTCGTCGCCCCGCTGTCCCTGGAGGACATCCTCGCGCTCTACGTGGTCCGGGAGAACCTCGAGGGGCTCGCCGCGCGCCTGGCCGCCGGCCGCGGCTCGGAGGCGCTCGTGAAGGCGCTGACGGACATCAACGAGAGGATGCGGCAGCACACCGAGCGCGGCGACATGGCTGCCCTCGCCCGCGAGAACCTCTCCTTCCACCGGGTGCTGCGCGAGGCGTCCTCGAACTCCTACCTGGGGCGTTTCCTCCTCCAGGTCGAGCACGCGGTCCGCCGGCTCAACGCCACGACCCTGCAGACCCCGGGCCGGGCGGCCGAGGTGCTCACGGAGCACGAGGACATCATCGCCGCCGTCGCCGCCCACGACGCCGACGCCGCCGAGGCCGCGGCCAAGGCGCACATGCGCCGGGCCCGCGAGCTGCGCCTGAAGGAGCTGCTCGGCAGCTGACCCGCCACGACGACGGCTGCCCTCCTGGAGGGCAGCCGTCGTGCGGGTGAGCACGGGGCAGCACACGTGGCGCCGCGGGCCTGCCGGGGCGCTCCTCACGGCCCGACCAGCGCAGCGCCCGTGTGGCGTGCCCGCGAGGTCCGCCTCAGCCGCGCGGGTCCGTCACAGCAGCCCGACGGGGGTGAGGTAGCCGATCGGGAGCCGCACGTCCGCGAACTCCTGGAGGACGAGGAGGACGGCGACGACCGCGACGGTGTAGATCGCGATGCGCCACCACCTCATCTCTGCCACCCGCCACAGGAAGACCGGGACGAAGACGACCGCGGCGAGCAGCCCGCCGAGCACGTAGACCAGGACGACGAACCCGGTGAGCCAGGCGAAGGAGACCAGGACGTCCCGGCGATGGGTACGCCAGTCCGACCCGTCGGCGGCGGCATCGGCCGCCCGGCGCCGACGCAGCTCGAGGATGAGCACGACTGCGGCCAGCACCGCACCCAGCGCGGTGACGAGCGCCGGCACGAGCCGGGCACGGTCGGAGAAGCCCTGGGCGACGAAGAACGCACCGACGAACAGGACGAGGAACCCCACCGCGATGACGATGCGCCAGATCGACGGCGCCTCGGCGCCCTCGGCGGCCTCCTCATCGTCGTCCTCCGGGAGCAGCTGCGGGACGTCGGGGTCGCGGCGCGCGCGCAGGCGGCGGTAGACGGCCGTCGCGACCGGGAAGAGCAGGATCGCGAGCATGACCAGCACGGCCGGGCGCACGACCCACTCCGAGAGCGTGTACAGGTTCGCCGTGAGGTAGTAGTACCGCTCCAGCGGGATCGCGAGGACGAACCCGATGAGGAACGGCGCGCGCGGGATGTGCGCGATCTTCATCAGCCAGCCCACGGCGCCCAGGACGAGCATGATGACGAGGAGCTGGATCTCCTTGCTCTCCTGGAAGCCCGCCGTGAAAAGGATGACCACCAGGCCCGCGGCGAGGACGGGGAAGCGCACGAAGCTGAGCTTCGCCAGCGGCACGGACAGGACGAAGCACAGCGCCGCACCGACGACGCTGGCGATCGCGAACGACCACACGATCGTGTACACCGTGTCGAGGTGGTCGGTGATGATCCGCGGACCGGGCTCGATGCCGAAGACGAGCAGCGCACCGAGCAGCAGGGCGGCGGGGGCGCCGCCGGGGATGCCGAAGAGCAGCGTGGGGATGAGGTCGCCGGCCTCGACGGAGTTGTTCGCACTCTCGGGCGCGATGATCCCGCGCGGGTCGCCCTTGCCGAAGCGCTTCTTGTCCTTGCCCTTGGCCGTCGCCCGCGCCTGCCCGTAGGCCATCCACGTGCCCGCCGTGGCACCCAGGCCGGGCAGGACGCCCGCCCAGATGCCGACGAGCGCACCGCGCAGGACGTGGCTGAAGTTGGAGAAGACGTCCCGCACACCGCTCCCCCACCCGACGCCGATGCCGGAGCCGGTGGCGACGGAGCTCTTCTTGGCGACGAGGGAGACGACCTCCGCGACGCCGAAGATACCCAGGGCGACGGCGACGAGCCCGAGCCCCTCGGTGAGGAAGAGCGAGCCGAACGTGAACCGGTAGTCGGGCGCGGCGGGCGCGCCACCGACCTGCCCGAGGAGGAGCCCGAAGGCGCCCGCCATGAGGCCCTTCATCATGTTGCCCTTGGACAGCAGCGCGGTCAGCGAGATGCCGAGCACCGTGAGCATGAAGAGCTCTGGCGAGCCGAAGGAGAGGACGAGTGGCCGCGCGAGCGGGATCGACAGGGTCAGGCCCAGCGCGCCGAGGAGACCGCCGAACATCGAAGACATGAAGGCGATCGCCAGCGCCCGGGCGGCCTGGCCCTTCTTGGCCATCTCGTGCCCGTCGAGCATGAGCACGGCGGCCGACGCCGAGCCTGGGACGCCGATGAGGACCGAGGCGATCGTGTCCGAGGTGTGCACCACCGCCACGGCGCCGATGATCAGCGCCAGCGCCTGGTTCGGCTCCAGCACGAAGATGAACGGCAGGAGGATCGCGACGGCGCCGGTGCCCCCCAGGCCCGGGATGATGCCGATGACGAGCCCGGCCAGGATGCCGGCGAAGAGGAAGATCAGGGAGGCGGGATCGACGAGTGCGGCGAGCGCGGTGGTCGCTGCTTCAAGCATCGGTGGACCTTTCGGAGGGCTTCGGGCGGAACGGGTGTCGCCGGGCCCCGTCCACGGGGCCCGGCGACGTTCCGGCCGTCAGGAGGACTCGACGGTCGTGTCGTACTCGTTCTGGAGCATGTCGAGCGTGTACTGACGAACCTCGGGCGAGATGTCGAACGCCTCGAGCAGATCGTCCTGCGCGACCTCGCCGGAGTACAGCGGGTACCCACCGAGCACGTCCTCGGCGCTGGACTGGAACTCCTCGTCGTCCTCGAGCGCCTCGGCGGCGGCCCAGTAGGCCTCCACGATGGAGTCCGGGGTGCCCTCGGTCGCCCACAGGCCCTTCTGGTAGACGAACCCGGGGATGAGGAAGGCACGGTAGGCCTCGAAGGCCTCGCCCGAGGGCTCCTCGCCGTTCATCTGCTCGTAGACCTCGGCCACGGTGGGCAGCTCGGGCAGGTTCGGGTCGCGGACGATCTCCCCGTCCTCGGCGAAACCGAAGGTCATGAGGGGCACCGCGGTGCCGGCCTCGACCATCGGCTCGACCTGGGTGAGGTAGGCCGACGTCGTCTGGTAGTCGAGGGTGATCTCGCCGCGCTCGAGCGCGAGCCGGGCCGGGCCGCGGCCCTCGAACCCGAACGTGGCGTCGATGTCGATGTCGAGGACGTCGAACGCCTGGAGCAGCGACAGGTCCAGGCCCGTGGCGCTGATACCGCCGTAGACGAGCGGCTCCTCGAGGTCCTGCAGGTCCTCGGCGCTCTCGATCCCCGTCGACGAGGACACGTAGATGACGCCGCCGGTGCCGTTGAACATGAGCGGGCGCAGCTTCGTGAAGTCGAACTCGACCTCCGGGCGCCCGAGCAGCGCCTGGAAGTAGGTCGTCCCGGAGGTGACGAGGACCTCGGAGCCGTCGGTGACGCCGTTCTGGACGAACTGGTTGGAGCCGGTGATCGACTCACCGCCCGGGACGTTCTCGGCGACGAAGGACGGGTTGCCCTCGACGTTCTCCTCGAGGTACGGGGCGAGGAAGCGCGCCCACGTGTCCGTGCCGCCACCCTCGGAGTATGGGATGAGCATGTTGACGCGGTCCGGCATCGCGACGTCCTCGCCGGTCTCCCCCTCGGAGCCGCCGACGCCCTGCGGGTTCGAGCAGGCGGCGAGCGCGAGGGCGGAGGCCGCTGCGAACGCGGAAAGGGCGGTGCGGCGCGTGTAGGTCTTCTTCATCTGTCTCTCCTTCTTCGCCACGGGCCGTCGGCGACCCGTGGTGACTTTGGTGGCCGGGAGGGCCGGCCGTCGAGGGGTGGAGGTGGGGGACGGTCAGCGGACCAGCTCGTCGGGTACGAGCACGGTCCCTTCCATGAGCCGGCGGGCGGTGCGGTAGCCGGCGACGCTCGGCACGGAGAACGTGCCGTCGGGCTGCCGGGCGACGTCGGCCGAGAGCTCGAGCACACCGGCCGGGTGGCCGATGAGACAGGGCACCGAACGTTCTCCGGCGACCTCGTTGACGAGCGTACCGGGCAGGCCCGCCGCGACGGCGGTGCAGATGCCGCCGGTCAGGGCGTACGACCGGTGGACCCGGCCCATGGACATCATCGCGGCACGCAGGGAGGTGCCCTCGCCGCTCTGGGGGGAGCCGTTGCTCAGGAGGTAGTCCTGGGGCGGCCCGACGAACGCCAGCTTGGGGACCGAGGGGACCTCGTGGGTCGCCTCCTCGGGGGTCTCGGTGATGCCGCTGAGGACGGCGGCGTGCGCGCGCACCGACTCGATGCGGCCGAGGAGAGCGGGGTCGGCGTCGATCTCCTCGGGGTTCTCCTGACCGGTGAGACCGAGAGCCTCCCAGCGGACGAAGACGAGCGGGTTGGCCGCGTCCACCAGCGAGACCTCGACGGTGCCGAGCCCCGGGACCTCGAGCTCGTCGCGGACGTTGCCCGTGGGCAGGAGCTTGCCCGTGACGGAGCCGCCCGGCTCGACGTAGTCCAGCTGGATCCGTGCGCCCGTACCGGGTACGCCCGGCAGCTCGAAGTCGCCGACCGGGTGGAACCTGCCGTCGCGGGTGGGCACGTGCGCGACGATCACCTTGTTGGTGTTCGTGTTGAGGAACCGCACGATCGTCACCGGGTCGGTGGCCTCGACGAGCCCCTCGTCGACGGCGAACGGCCCGACCGCGGAGGAGATGTTCCCGCAGTTGCCGCGCCGGTCGACGAGCGCGCTGTCGATGGAGACCTGGCCGAAGTCGTACAGGACGTCGACGCCGCGGTCGCGGCCGTCGGAGATGACGGCCACCTTGCTCGTCGTCGACGTCGCGCCGCCGAGGCCGTCGATCTGCCGGCGGTACGGGTCGGGCGAGCCGTACGCGGCGAGGATGAACCTGTCGCGCTCTGCCGGGTCCGCCGGCAGGTCGCGCTCGTGGAAGAAGACGGCCTTGCTCGTCCCACCACGCATGATGACACCCGGTACTCGCACAGCCACTCCTCCTCGTCGAGTTGCATGCATCCTGCACACCGATTGCGGACACACTCTGCACGACTGACCGGTTCCACACAATCTGCACATTGTCGACCTTCACTTAAGGAAGCCTTAAGGTTCGTGTGTGGCACTGGACCTGCACCGCATCCGCGTCCTCACCGAGATCGCACGTCAGGGGAGCATGACCGGCGCGGCGGACTCGCTGGGCTACTCCCTGTCCGCCGTCTCGCAGCAGGTTCGCAAGCTCGAGGCGGAGGTCGGTATGCCGGTGCTGGACCGGCGTCCGCGCGGTGTCACGCTCACCGACGCGGGCCTGGCGATCGTCGAGCACGGCGAGGTCATCGCCCGTCAGCTCGCGGCCCTGGACGTGCGCCTCGCCGACATCGCCGGCCTGCACGAGGGCTCGCTGCGGCTGGGGACCTTCCCCACGGCCGGGGCGTCGATCCTGCCCGTCGCGGTCACCCGGTTCACCGCCGCCCACCCGGGCGTGAACCTGAACCTGCGCAGCGCCCGGATCTCCGGGCTGCTCGCCATGCTCCAGGCGCACGACGTCGAGCAGGCCCTCCTCTGGGACTACGAGTGGTCGCCCGTCGACGATCCGAGCCTCACGGTCGAGCAGCTCATGACCGACCCGACCGTCCTGCTGGTCTCGGCCGACCACCGCCTGGCCGGCGCGCGTGGCGCGACCATGGCGGACCTCGTCGGCGAGCGGTGGATCACCCGGGCGGAGCACCACCCGGTCGTCGAGGTCCTGAGGCGCAGCGCCCACGCCGCCGGCTTCGAGCCGAACATCGCCTTCGAGGCGCACGACTACCAGGAGGCGCAGGGGATGGTCGCCGTCGGCCTCGGCGTCGCCCTCGTCCCGCGGCTGGCGCTGGCGAACCTCCGGGCGGACGTGCGCGTCGTCCCGCTCGGGGGCTCGACGCCGTCCCGGCGGATCTTCCTCGCCCGCGCGGCGTCCCGGGTGCCCACGCCGCCGGAGATCGCGATGCGGGACGTCCTGCGCGCCGTCAGCGCCGAGGTCGCGCAGGGGTCGCGGCTCTACGGGCCCTGAGGGCCGGCGGTCACAGGGGCCGCTTGAACCCCTCGTGAGTGGCCTCGTAGCCGAGCCGCGCGTAGAACCGGTGGGCGGCGATCCTGCCCTTGTCGGAGGTGAGCTGGACGATCGAGGCGCCGCGGCGGCGGCCGAACTCGTGCGCCCACTCGAACATCGCGCCGCCGAGGCCCCGGCCGCGGGCACCGCTGCCGACGCGCACCGTCTCGACGTTCAGGCGCACCGCCCCGCCCCTGGACAGGCTGGGCATGAGCGTGAGCTGCATCGTCGCGACGACGTCTCCGGCGCCGTCGCGCACGCAGGCGAGGAACTGGTTCGGGTCGGCGTCGATCGCCGCGAAGGCCGCCTCGTACGCTTCGGGCGGCGCGCTCTCGCGTGCCGCACCCAGCTCGTCGTCGCGCAGGAGCTCGACGAGCGCGGGAAGGTCGTCGGCGCTCGCCCGGTCCACGGCGTAGCGCTGGTCACCGACATAGATCGCGTCCACGGTGCGCACCTTGCCACACCCCCCGACGGCGGCCCGCCGACCGCCGCGCCGGCAGTCGGCCCGCCGACCGCTGCGCCGGCAGAGCACGGCGGGTCACCTGCCGTGGCAGCGACAGCGGGCCACCTGCCGTGGCCACGACGACGGATCACCTGTCGTGGCCGCGGCGAGCGGCACCTGCCCTGGGCGCCGGGCGGGTCACCTGGATTGGCTGCGACAGGCGGTCAGCTGCCGTGACCGCAGCCGGCGGGTCAACCGCCCTGGCTGCGCCGGGCGGGCACGACGACCGCGCCCAGGATCGCCAGGCCCGCGGCGGACAGGCCGAAGAACAGGCCGACGCGGTCCGCCCCGAGCAGCGCCGAGCCGGCCGCCGTGCCGATGGCGCTGCCGAGGAACAGCGCCGTCGCGAAGAGGCTGATCATCGCCGCCCGCGCCTGCGGGACGACCTCGGTCGCCCAGGTCTGCATGGTCGAGTGCAAGAAGGACCAGGTCCCGGCCAGGAGCACGCTGGCGAGCAGCACCGACCACGGCTCGGTCGTGAGGACGAGGAGCAGGTTCCCGGCCACCCCGAGGACGGCGCCGACGGCCATGAGGACGTGCGCGGGCACTCGCCCGACGAGCGACTTCACCGCCGGCGTCCACAACGCCATCGCCGCCCCGTAGCCGGCGACGACGAGCCCGGAGGCGACGACCGACGTGCCGCCCTCCTGCAGGACGGCCGGCAGGAGCGGCAGCGCCCCGAGGATGACGATGCCCTCGACGAAGACGAACGCGCACACGAGGGGCCCCCACCGGCTGCGCACCACCTCGCGGACCCGTCCGGCCCCGCTCCGGACCGGCGTGGGCCTGCCCGGCGAGGAAGGCGGGGCAGGCCCGGCGTGGGGGTCCGCGGCCGCCGACGCGCCGCGGACCGGCGCCGGCCCGGGGAGGGGCTCGGGGAGGACGGCGGCCGCTGCGGCGGCGAGCGCGAGGACGCCGGGCACGGCGAAGGTGGCGCGCCAGTCCACGACCTCGGCGATCGCAGCGGCCGCGACCGTGGCGAGGGCCATGCCGACGGCCATGGCGCGCATGATGTCGGTGAGCGGCCGCTGACGGTGCCGTACGTCGAGGGTGTCGCCCAGGTAGATGAGCGAGCCCGGAACGACGGCCGCGAAGCCGGCACCGGTGAGGGCACGCAGGAGGACGAGCGCGCCGAGCGTCGGGGCGAGCGCCGACGCGCACGCGGCCAGTCCCGCGATGACGAGCGACAGCCGCATCGTCGCGACGCGGCCGATCCGGTCGGAGACGATGCCCCACCCGAACTGCATGACCCCGTAGCCGACGAAGTACGACGTCGCCGCGGCGGCCGCGACGGCGACCGGGACGCCGAGGTCGGCGGCGACGAGCGGCAGGAGAGGCGCGATGAGCATCCGGTCGAAGGAGCTGAGGAAGGTCACCGCCTGGAGGTAGCGGGTCACACCCCGCGCCACCTCGCCGTCTGCGCGCGTCACAACGGCACCGTCATGCCTTGCCAGCCTGCACCCACGTTGCATACATTACGCACCGGCGGAGGCCGACCGACGACGGAGGTGCCCGATGACCGCGCATCGCTCCCCCGGCTCGGCCGACGGCAGTCACCCGCGCTCGCCGGCGCCCCCGGCTCGACCGACCGTCGAAGGACGGCGTCGCGGCCGTCGCTGGAGGTCGTCGCGAGCGGGAGTCGCGAGAGCACGCGCGACGGGGTTGCCCGGTCGCCGGCACGCGCTCGGACATCAGCCTCCGCAGGGACAGTCGGTGCCACACAGGCAACATACGGCGCACCCACCGGACCGGCGGGCCGCACGACTTCGGCACCACGCGGCGATGGCGCACCGGAGTGCCACCAGCCGCCCCTCCCCGGCGGCCCCGGACCGGCCGGATCAGGCGCCGGGGCTTGCGCAGGCACCTGACACCATGCTTGTATCCATGTTGCATCCAATCTCTTCCCGCCCTGGAGGCCAGTGGTGAACTCCCCCGTACGCACCGATGTCGTCGTCGTCGGGGCCGGCAACGCGGCCTTCAGCGCCGCGCTGGCTGCACGCGACCGTGGCCGCGAGGTCGTCATGCTCGAGGCCGCGCCGCGTGAGCAGGCCGGCGGCAACAGCTACTACACCGCCGGGGCCACCCGGATCGCCCACGACGGGCTCGAGGACCTCACCGACCTCGTCGAGGCCGACGAGCGTCACGCGCGCAGCACCGTGCCGCCGTACACCCGGCAGAACTACATCGACGACCTGGCCAAGGTCACCGAGGGCCGGGGCGACGTCGAGATGGCCGGGGTGCTCGCCGACGAGGCGGCCGACGCCCTGCGCTGGCTCCACTCCGCGCACGGCATGCGGTACCGCCTGATGTACGAGCGCCAGGCGTACGAGCGCCCCGACGGGACGTTCCTCTTCTGGGGCGGCCTGCACGTGGGCAACGTCGGCGGCGGCGAGGGCATGATCGCGGACTACGTCGTCGCGGCCGAGCGCGCCGGCCTGGACGTGCGCTACGGGCACAAGGTCACCGACCTGCTCGTCGAGGACGGCCGCGTCGTCGGCGTCCGCGCGAGCACCGCGGACGGCGTCGCGGAGTTCCGGGCCGACTCGGTCGTGCTCGCCAGCGGAGGGTTCGAGTCCGACCCGGGCATGCGCGAGCAGCACCTGGGCAAGGGCTGGGCCAACGCCAAGCTGCGCGGCACCCCGTTCAACACCGGGATCCTCCTCCAGCGAGCCATCGACCTCGGCGCCGCCCGCGGCGGCGACTGGTCGTCGTGCCACGCCACGGCGTGGGACGCCTGGGCCGAGAACAACGAGTCCAACCGGGAGCTCACGAACCGGCTCACCCGGCAGAGCTACCCCCTCGGCGTCGTCGTCAACCGGGAGGGCCGCCGGTTCGTCGACGAGGGCGCGGACTACCGCAACTACACGTACGCCAAGTACGGCGCGGAGATCCTCAAGGAGCCGGGGTCGATCGCCTTCCAGCTCTTCGACGCCACCCTGCGACCGATGCTGCGCAGCGAGGAGTACGACATGCCGGGCGTCGGCGTCGTCGAGGCCGGCACGCTCACCGAGCTCGCCGAGCGGGCCGGGATCGACGCCGACCAGCTCGTCGCCACGATCGAGGAGTTCAACGCCTCGATCGACCGCTCGGTCAAGCCCGACCCCAACGTCAAGGACGGACGCAAGGCCGACGTCCAGCCGCCCAAGAGCAACTGGGCCTACCCCATCGAGACCGCGCCGTTCTACGCCTACCCCGTCACCTGCGGCATCACGTTCACCTTCGGTGGGCTCAAGGGCGACCTGGAGGGTCGGGTCCTGCGCGAGGACGGCTCGCCGGTCGAGGGCCTCTTCGCCTGCGGCGAGGCGCTGGGCGGGCTGTTCTCCGGCAACTACCCGGGCGGCTCCGGTCTCGCGGCCGGCGCCGTGTTCGGCCGCCGCGCGGGCAACCTCGCCTGACGCGCGCCCCGGCGCGGGCGACGACGCCGGTCCTGATCGGTGAGGATTCGGTGCGACAACCGCATCGGATCCTCACCGATCAGGCAAGGCGCAGCCCGCGCTGCAGTACGGAGAGCGGTCGGCCGAAGGCTCAGTCCGGCGTTCCGCCCGACCGGAGCCCGGTGCCGAGCGCCGGGCTCGGGCACAGGTCAGCGGGCGGCGTCGGGCTCGGGCGGTTCCTCGGCGCCCTCGGCCTCGTCCCGCTCCGCCCACTCCAGCAGCGGGGCGACGTCGAAGACGGCCTTGTCGATGCCGGCGTGGAGGTCGCCCACCTCCGCGAACCGGCCCGGCATGGTCGCGACGGTGAAGTCCTGCGGGTCGCAGTCCGGCACCTCGTCCCAGGTCAGCGGGGCGGACACGGTGGCTGCCGACGTGCCGCGGACGGAGTAGGCGCAGGCGATCGTGTGGTCGCGGGCGTTCTGGTTGAAGTCGACGAACACCTTGGCCGGGTCGCGGTCCTTGCGCCACCAGGTCGTGGTCGCGTCGTCGGGCGTGCGCCGCTCGACCTCCCGCGCGAACGCCAGCGCCGCCCGGCGCACGTCGGTGAAGCCGTGCTCGGGCCGGATGCGGACGTACACGTGCAGGCCGTCGCCGCCAGTGGTCTTCGGGAAGCCGGTGGCGCCGAGCTCGTCGAGCACTTCGCGCGCGACTCCGGCCACGCGGCGGACGGTGGCGAAGTCGCACGAGTCCCCGGGGTCGAGGTCGATGCGCCACTCGTCGGGCTTCTCGACGTCGGCCCGTCGGCTGTTCCAGGGGTGGAACTCGACGGTGGACATCTGCACGCACCAGATCACCTGGGCCAGCTCCGTGACGCACAGCTCGTCCGCGTCACGGTCGTAGCGCGGGAAGTGCACGCGGACGGTCTCCATCCAGTCGGGTGCCCCGTGCGGCAGCCGCTTCTGGTGGACCTTCTCGCCCTCGATGCCCTCCGGGAACCGGTGCAGCATGCACGGCCGCTCCCGCAGGGCGTTGACGATGCCGTCCCCGACGGCGATGTAGTACCTCGCGAGGTCGAGCTTGGTGTGCCCGGGGCCGGGGAAGTAGACGCGGTCCGGGTTGCTGATCCGCACGGTGCGTCCGCCGACCTCCAGCTCGGTCGCCGGCGTGCTCGCCTTGGCCATGCCTCCTCCAGTCGGTACGTCGGCGCGTCGTCGCGTCGGTGGGTCGGCGGTTCGGTGGGTCGACCGGTCAGTGCGTCGGCGGGACGTTCCAGTACTTGACGACCGGCGACTCGCGCTTGTGGGTCAGCACGCTGCGGTGCGCGGCGTCGATGAGGAATCCCTCGCCGTGCCTCACGTCCAGGCCGAGCCAGCGGGCGACGAGAGCCCGCAGCAGGTGGCTGTGCGCGACGACGAGCACGTCACCCTTCTCCAGCGACCGCCTCACCCGCCCGAGCACCCGGTCCACCCGCTCCGCGACCGCGGAGGGGGACTCACCGCCCGGGGCGCCGTCGGTCCACAGGTTCCAGGGGCCGCGCCCGTCGGCCTCGCGCCGGGCGAGGTAGTCCGCCGTCGTCAGCCCGTCCACCTCGCCGTAGTCCCACTCGGCGAGGTCCGGCACGGTCTCGAACTCCTCGATGCCGGCGAGCTCTGCCGTGCGGCTCGCCCGCTGCAGCGGGCTGACGAGCACCTCGACGAACTCGCGGTCACCGAGGTCGTCCAGGAGGTGGCGCGCCTGCTCCTCGCCGCGCTCCGTCAGCGGGATGTCGGAGGTGCCGGTGTGCTGCCCGGACACGCTCCACTCGGTCTCGCCGTGGCGCAGGACGATCAGCTCGGACATGGGCCCGAGCATGCCGCCTGCGGCAGCGGTCCGCATCTGTGGGACACGGGAGCACCGTGGACGGTGGGACCGGGTGCGTGGGACGTGGACCTGGCGCGCGCCGCGGGAGGTGGACCTGGACGGCCCCCAGTCCAACCTGGCACGGCGCGCCGGGCGGTCAGCCGTTCACGAGGGAGTCGTACAGACCGCGCAGGGCGGCCGGGTCCCACGGTTCGTCGTGGATGACGGTGCGGATCACTGCCGTGTACACCATCCGGGCCGGGTCGGCCGGCCGGCCCAGAGCCGACCCCGCGAGCACGGTGCGGTTCTGCATGACGTCCTTGAAGCGCTTCGCGACGCGGTAGAGCTCCCACCGGGCGTCCGGGACCGCCGACAGCACGAGCACCGCGAGATAGCAGCCCACGGCATCGACGAGCCACAGCGCACCGTCACCGAGATGCGGGTTCGGTCGTGCCGGGTCGTACCAGGGCGGGCGACCCGGCAGGTCCACCCGCGGGCCGCCCTGCTCCTCGAGCCGGCCCCTCAACCACGCCCACAGCGGGCCGAGACTCTCCGGCGAGCCGTCGACGGCGGCCTCGGGCCCGCCGGTGCGCCGGACCTCCCGCGCGAGCCATGCCACGCGGTCCGGCACGGCCGCGACATACGCCTCGTGGTACGCCTGCGCCTCGGCGCGGTCCAGCGTCCCGAAATCGATCATGGCAGGTGCACGATATAGGGGATCCCGTTCGATCGCAGCAGCCCGAGCAGGTCTTCGCTGGGACCGAAGATCGCGCCGGAGTCAGGGAAGAAGTGCCACTCCACCCTGGCGATGTCGCCGGCCGGGTCGGCACGCAGCGCGACGTCGCGTGCGATCTGACGCTCCACGTAGGGCACCGCGTCCCAGTAGCCCTTCTTGACCTCCGTGGCCGTCTGCGTCACGGGGTTGTAGACGTCGGGGTAGCGGTATCCCCTCGTCCCGGACCCCGGGGTCCAGCCCGGCGGACGGAACCCGACCTGGCGGGGCAGGTTGTCCGGGTCCAGCGACCTGAGGTAGTTCTCCGCGTCCTTCTCCCGGGCGTACAGGTTCGGCGAACGACGCACGCTGCTCGCGCCGTCGAGGACGTCGTCCAGGTGACGCAGGTCGATCCGCTTCATCGCCTGGGCGGCCAGGTGCGACTCCGACAGGCCGTGACCCAGGATCCGGTCGACGGCGCCGGAGTCGATGGTGCGCAGCACGGTCGTCTGACCGCCGGTGGGGAGCCCGGTGAGCAGGAGCTTGAGGGCGTCGCCACCGTGCTCGGCGGAGCGCTGGACGAACCGCGCCCCCTTGGTGCCGACCGAGAGTGCGTCGCCGGCCACCGGGAAGAACGCGGCGCCGCTCAGCCCGGCGCCGACGAGGTCGAGGGTGGTGAGCCCGCCGATGATGTCGAGCACGTCCTTGTACGCCAGGAACCCGCCGCCGAGGTTGCCGGCGAGCCAGGCCATGCTGTCCCGCTCGCAGAAGGTCCACCCGAGCGGGCAGATCCCGCCGAGGACGAAGTCACCGGCGTAGTCCCACGTGCTCATCTCCCGGTCGGGGATCTGCGGGTCGAAGCCCGCCGCGGCGTTGCGCAGCTCCCAGCCGTCGTCCCGCCGGTCGCCGTCCGTGTTGGCCGCCGTCGGGTCCGTCCCGTGGTCCTGGACCTCCTCCAGGTCGCCCACGCCGTCGCCGTCGGTCTCCATGCTGCGAGCCCGGGTGCCCAGGTCGAGCTCCTCGGGGTCGGTCAGCCCGTCAACGTCGCTGTCACTCAGACGCGGGTCCGAGAAGAGCGTCCAGATCGTGACCGGCTCGACGTCCGCGGTGAGGGTGGTGGACCACACCTCCTCCCCGTCCGGCAGGCCGTCGTCGTCGGTGTCGGGATCGCGCGGGTCGGACGTGAACGTCAGGCCCGAGCCGTCGGAGACGCCCTGCTCCTCGTCGCAGTCGCTGATGCCGTCGCCGTCGGTGTCCCGGCCGTCGTCGCCGGCGTCCTCCTCGATCTCGCGGAAGACGTCGGGCAGGTCCTCGGCGGTGGCGACGGCGTAGTAGAGCCCGCCGGTCCCCTCCGCGATGGCGGTGAGCAGGCCGGCGTCCACGCCGTTGCCGAGGCCGACGGTGTAGATCGTGATGCCGGCTCGGGCGGCGGCGAGCGTGTACGACGCGCTGTACCCGCCCTGCCCGTCCGTCAGCAGGATCATCATCTGCACGCGCGTGTCGTCGGTGTTCGCGGCGAGGGCGGTCAGCCCCGCGTTCACGCCCGCTCCGATGTTGGTGCCGCCGGACGAGTCGATCCGGTCGACCGCCGCCCGCAGCGCCGCCTTGTCGTTCGTCAACGACTGGAGGATCCGCGCGCCGGAGTCGAAGTCGACGACGGCGCCGCGGTCCTCGTCGAGGAGCGCGTCGACGAACTGCTTCGCCGACTCCCGACGCAGGCCGTTGCGGTCGTTGCTCAGCATCGAACCCGAGGAGTCGAGCACGAAGGCGACGTCGACGTAGACGGGCTCGCCGGTGCCGCCACCCGGCGCCGGGGCGCACGTCCCGCCGAGACCGGTCAGGGTGGCGTGCCAGTTGCGCACGTCGAAGACCGCGAAGATCGAGAAGTGCTCGACCGTCGTGCTCACGGTCCCCGCGACCGGGTCGACAGTCGGGTCCGTGCCGGCCGGGACCCAGTGCTCGAGCGCCGGGTCGAACGTGAACACCCTGAGGTCGTCGGCGCCGTCCGCGATGGCCCCGCGGTCGACCGGCAGGGTCAGCCGAGCCGTCTGCAGACCGTCGGCGACGTCGTCCGCGAGATCCACCTCCACCGGCTCGGTGACACGGCCCGGGGCGCTGCGCAGCCGCTCGTCGGTCACGGGGCGCACGCTCACCCCGCCGGCGAGGTCACCGGTGCCGGTCAGCCGCACGACCAGGCCTCCGTCGGCCGTCACCGTTCCGGTCGCGACGTCCGCACCGTCGACGATGCCGTCGGCGTCGGTGTCCGGGACCAGCGGATCGGTTCCCGCACGCAGCTCGGCGCCGTCGTCGGCTCCGTCGCTGTCGGTGTCCGCGACAACGGGGTCCGTGCCGTGCTCGTGCACCTCCGCGGCGTCGGTCAGGCCGTCGCCGTCGGTGTCCGCCCGGAGCGGGCTCGTGCCGGCACGCTGCTCGGCGAGCGCGTCGAGGGAGTCGCCGTCGACGTCCTCGCCCGCGTCGTCGACCCCGTTGCCGTCGGTGTCGGCGAGGTCCGGCTCGTGCGCACCGGTCGCCTGGCCGATCTCGAAGGCGTCGGTCAGCCCGTCGCCGTCGGTGTCGGCCACCAGCGGGCTCGCGCCGAAGACCAGCTCGAGGAGGTCGGGGACACCGTCGCCGTCGGCGTCGGCGTCCTCGTCGTAGCTCAGCCCGTGGTGCTGCAGCCCCGTGTAGACCCGGGCCGCAGCCTGCGAGTAGTGGGCCACCGCGGAGACCGGCTGCCCCTTGCCCCAGGCGGCGTCCCCGTTGTCCAGGTGCCTCTCGGCCTGGTCGAGGAGCCGCTCGGTCCCGCCCGCGTGCTCGGTGAGGACCTCGAGGTCCGCCACGAGGGTGGCCGTCGTCGCCCGCTCGGCGGTGAGCAGATCGCTCACCCCGTCCCGCAGCGGTGCCGTGCCGCCGCGGTTGAGCCGCACCTGGAGGGCGGTGGCGAGGGTCTTGTCGTGGGCGAAGGCCCGGCTCGACGACTCGGCGTCGCGTGGTCGCCGGTCGTCCACGAAGAGTGCGGCGGAGTCCGCGGCAACTGCTCCGAGGGCCTCGGCGGTCAGCTGGTCGCCCACCTCCGGCAGGAGATCTGCCACGAGGCCGTCCCGGAGGGCCACCGGTGTCTGTCGGACGCCGGCCGCGGAGCTGAGCTGCACGGCGAGCTGGTCGCGCCAGGACGGCCCGGCCGCGGCGGGGAGCGCGGACAGCAGCGCCAACCAGAGGGCGACGACGACGGAGAGGACGAGGGGGCGGGGTGCGAGCTGTCGCTTCATGGGGACTCCGTCGGTCGCTGAGGTCGGCAGGTACGCGGACTCAACCACGAGAAGTGGAAGTTCCGGGGCGGAACGGACACGAATTCTTGGAGCTGCCCCTCGGCCGGAGCATGGGACGGTCGGCGGCGAGCTCGGCGGCTGCTGGGATGATGGGGCCATGACTGAGCGCGTCGACCTGGCAGACCTGACCTCGCCCGTGGCTCTGGGCCCCCTGGACGGGCGGTACCGCCGCACCGTGTCCCCGCTGGTCGACCACCTCTCGGAGGCTGCGCTGAACCGGGCGCGCCTGCGCGTCGAGGTCGAGTGGCTCATCCACCTCACCGACACCGGCGTGCTGCCCGGGGCACCCCGGCTGACCGACGCGGACAAGGCGTACCTACGCGGCGTCGTCGACTCCTTCGGGGCCGACGAGATCGCCGAGCTCGCGACGATCGAGCGCGAGACCCTGCACGACGTCAAGGCCGTGGAGTACTTCCTCAAGCGCCGCCTGGACGCCGCTCCCTCGGCTCTGGGCGAGGGAACCGTTCTGCCCCGCGTGCACGAGATCGTCCACATCTTCTGCACGAGCGAGGACGTCAACAACCTCTCGTACGCGCTCACCGTGCGCGACGCCGTCACCGAGGTGTGGCTGCCGGCCGCCACCGCCATGGCCGACGACGTCGCCGCCCTGGCCCGCGAGCACGCCGGCGCCGCGATGCTCTCGCGCACGCACGGCCAGCCGGCCACCCCGACGACGCTGGGCAAGGAGCTCGCCGTGCTCGCCCACCGGCTCCGCCGTCAGCTGCGCCGGATCGACGCGGCCGAGTACCTCGGCAAGATCAACGGCGCCACCGGCACCTACGGCGCGCACGTGATCTCGGTGCCCGGCGCGGACTGGGAGGGCGTCGCGCGCGGGTTCGTCGAGCACCTGGGGCTCACGTGGAACCCGTTGACCACCCAGATCGAGTCGCACGACTGGCAGGCCGAGCTCTACGCCGACGTCGCCCGGTTCAACCGGGTGCTGCACAACCTCGCGACGGACGTGTGGACGTACATCTCGCTGGGCTACTTCGCGCAGCGGCTCTCGGCCCAGGGCTCGACCGGCTCGTCGACGATGCCGCACAAGGTCAACCCGATCCGGTTCGAGAACGCCGAGGCGAACCTCGAGATCTCCTGCGCGCTGCTGGACACCCTGGCGGCCACGCTCGTCACCTCCCGGCTGCAGCGCGACCTCACGGACTCGAGCACCCAGCGCAACATCGGCACCGCGTTCGGCCACTCGCTGCTGGCGATCGACAACGTCCGCCGCGGCCTGGCGGGCCTCGACGTCGACCTCGCTGCCCTCGCACGGGACCTCGACGGGAACTGGGAGGTGCTCGGCGAGGCGGTGCAGCAGGCCATGCGCGCCGCGTCCATCGCGGGTGCGACCGGCATGGAGGACCCCTACGAGCGGCTCAAGGAGCTCACGCGGGGCCGTCGCGTGGACGGGGCGGGCATGCGCGAGTTCATCTCCGGTCTCGGCCTCCCGGACGACGTCGAGCAGCGTCTCCTCGCCCTCGAGCCCGGCACGTACACCGGCATCGCCGCGTCGCTCGTCCGCCACCTCGACCCCTGACGCCGGCGGCCCGAAGGGTTCGTACCGATAATCGGTACAAACCGTTCGGCCTGTCGGCCGGCGGGTGTCAGCGGTCGGGGCCGGTCAGCACCCGGGCCAGCGTCTCCCGGCCGAGTGCGCCGAGGACCGGGGCGTCGTCGGAGTGGGCGAGCAGGGCCGTCGCGAGGGACAGCGCCCAGCCGCGGGCCCTCGCCCAGGTCGCGTCGTCGTGGCGGGCGCCGTCGTGGACACGCTCGACGAAGCGACGCCGGGCGTCGTCGTCGAACGTGAGCCATGCGGTCGCCAGGTCGGTGGCTGGGTCACCGGCGGTGAGGTCGCCGAAGTCGATGACCGCGGCGAGCGCCCCGTCGGCGTCGAGGACCAGGTTGGCTGGGTGGAGGTCGCCGTGCAGCCACAGGCTGGTGCCGGTCCAGGGTGGCGCCGCGCTCAGGTCGTCCCACAGCGCCGCGACCCGAGCGGCGTCGGGGACGGCGCCGCCGGCGAGCCGCTCGCGCACCGCCCGGTCCCTCGTGCCGAGCGGGACGCCGCGCACGGGATTGTGCGGGGCGTCGGCCGGGGCCGGACGGTGCAGGGCGAGCAGGAACTCCGCGAGCGGCTCGGCGACACTGTCGCGCGCCGCGGCCGGAACCACCGCGGCCGAGACGCCCGCGGTCCAGGTGCCGACGGTCCAGGACCAGGGGTAGTAGGCGGTCGGGCGACCCAGCCGGACCGGGACGGGGATCCGCACGGGTAGGTGCGCGGCGAGCCGGGGCAGCCAGCGCTGCTCGTTCTCGATCAGGCCGGCAGCCGCTGCCCGGCGTGGGGCCCGGACGACCAGGTCGTCGCCGAGGCGCCAGATGACGTTGTCCCAGCCGTTGGCGAGCAGGCGCAGGGGCAGCGCGGCGAGGTCCGGGTGCTGGTCGGCCAGAAGACGGCGCACCAGCGGCTCGTCGACGTCCACCTCGGCGGCGGGCATCCGCGCCATCGCTCCTCTTTCCTCCCGTGTGTCTCGCCGCTGCGGCATGCCAGCAGCACCGCCCCCTCGCCCTCGCCCAGCGGCAGGTCAGCAAGCACCTCGGCGTCCCCCGGGCCGACGCGGCTCGCGCATGGCGTCGGCACGACGACGGCGACCACCGTATCTGCCACCCTGACGCCTGCCAGGTGTGATGACCGGTCGGTGAGGTCGCCACGCGTGGATGGGCCCCGAGTGGTCAGGATGACATGGCGGGACGCCGTCGTCCGCCCCGGGGATGACCAGCGTCACGACCGTGGCCTGAGGACAATCCCGGCGGGCCCCCGTAGCGTTGGCGGACGTGACCCCCTTGCTGCTGGCCGCCCAGTCCGGATCCGATGCGCCCCTGGACGGGATCGCCGGCTGGGCCGTGAGCGTGATGGAGACACTGGGCGGCTTCGGCGCGGCGCTCCTCATCGGACTCGAGAACCTGTTCCCGCCCCTGCCGAGCGAGGTCATCCTGCCGCTGGCGGGATTCACGGCCTCGCAGGGCGACCTCGGGCTCGTCGAGATGATCGTGTGGTGCACCGGCGGCTCGGTGGTGGGTGCCTGGGTCCTCTACGGCATCGGCGCTCTGCTGGGGCGCGACCGCACCCGGGCCATCATGAACTGGCTGCCGCTGGTCAAGATGGAGGACGTCGACAAGACCGAGGCCTGGTTCCACCGGCACGGCAAGGGCACCGTCTTCCTCGGCCGGATGATCCCCATCTTCCGCAGTCTCATCTCCATCCCCGCGGGCGTCACCCGCATGCCAGTGGTGCTGTTCACCGCCCTGACGCTCGCGGGCTCGCTGATCTGGAACACCGTGCTCATCGTGGCGGGCTACTGGCTCGGCGAGCAGTGGCACGTGGTCGAGGAGTACGTCGGCATCTTCTCCAGGGTCGTCATCGTCGCGGTGATCCTGCTCCTGGCGTGGTTCGTCGTCGCACGCGTGCGCGCGCTTCGGATCGAGCACCGTGAACACGCCTCCGGCACCGACGTCGCCGGGAACGACGACGCCTGACCACATCGCCCGGCGCCGCATCCCGGCGAGTCAGGCGCTGAGCTGGTCCAGCCGCCGCAGGAGTACCCCCTCGCGGAGCGCCCAGGGGCAGATCTCCAGCGCCTCGACGCCGAGCGCCTTCATGGTCCGCTGCGCGACGACGGCGCCGGCGACGATCTGGTAGGTGCGCTCCGGGGTGATGCCGGGCAGCTCCATGCGCTGCTCCGCGGGGATCTTGGCCAGCCGCGGGGTCCAGTCCCGGAGGTCGGCCAGACTCATCCGGCGCCGTTCCTCAGGACCGACGACGGCCACCTGCTGGCCGGCGAGCCGGGCCAGCGAGCGGAAGGTCTTCGACGTCGCCACCACGTGGTCGGGGGCTGCCAGCCGGCCGAGCTTCTTGGCCACCGGTGCGAGCTCGTCGTCGACGTGCCGGCGCAGGCGGTGCAGCTCCTTCTCCGTGGGTGGGTCGGAGCGCAGGAAGTCGTGCGTGAGGCGTCCGGCACCGAGCGGCACCGACGCGGCGAAGTCGGGTCGCTCGTCCATGCCGAGGGCGACCTCGAGCGAGCCGCCGCCGATGTCGAGCACCAGGAGCCGGCCGGCGGCCCAGCCGTGCCAGCGGCGAGCCGCCAGGAAGGTCAGCTCGGCCTCCTCGGCACCGGTGAGCACCTGCAGGCGGACGCCGGCGACCTCCTCGAGCCGCGCGAGCACCTCCGCCCCGTTGCCGGCCTCGCGGACCGCCGAGGTGGCGATCCCGATCATCTCCTCCGCCCCGAGGCGCTCGGCCGCCCGCCGTGCGCCGGCGACGGCCTCCTCCAGCGCGGCGACGCCCTCGGCGGTGATCGTCCCGTCGTCGTCGAGGTAGCGCATCAGCCGAAGCGTGGTGCGCTCCCCGGCCACCGGGTCCGGCCGGGCGTCCGCGACCGCGTCGACGACGAGCAGGTGCACGGTGTTGGAACCGATGTCCAGGACGCCCAGGCGCATCCGCACACGGTAGCCGTTCCCCTGGCGGCAGCGAGCTCGCGAGCCCAGAGCCCCTCAGGCCTCAAGCGGCGAGAACGTCCTTGCCGGGCAGTCAACCGGGCGAGAACGTCCTTGCCGGGCAGTCAACCGGGGGAGAACGTCCCAACCGGACAGTCAACCGGCTGGATGCTCGGTCAGGACGTACCGGCGGGGACGTCGTCGTGCGCGCACGAGCCAGGTCCGCACGCGTGGCCAGGAACACATAGAGTCGAGATCGGACGCCACCCCCGACCGGAGACCCAACCACCTCATGAGCACCATGCTGCAGAAGGCCGTCACGCCGCAGATGTCGGCCGCGTACCTCGAGCGCGGGCTGGACCGGGTGTCCGGCTACGTGGTCCCGGCCGCGGACGCCGCCGCCGTGACCACCACCGAGTCGCTCTACGAGCTGCACGGGCTCGGGTTCCCCGGCTCGCCGTTCGCGCCCGACCGCCCGATCGACATCCTCCACCTGCCGTCGTCGCCGACCGGAGTCCTGGTGCCCGCCACCGGCGGGAACGACGAGTCCGGTCGGCAGGCCACCGGCGGAACCTTCCTGGACCGTCCGCCCTTCACCGGCACGGGTTTTGCCGCCACCGGCGACGTCGTCGCCCCGCTGTCGTGGCTCGAGCACACGCGCCTGAGCCCTGGCTCGCGCCTGTGGCGCTTCTCCCCCGGCGCCGACGAGCCCGAGCTCATCGGCACCTACCACGGCGTGGTCTTCGGCTGGCAGAACCACCTCGAGGACGACACCTTCCACGTGATCGTCCCGTCGAAGTACGTCGGTCACGTGGCCAAGATCGCCCTCGGCACGTTCGCGGCCGACGTGCGGACCGACGACGCCGGCGCCCCGACCGTCGTCACGCTGGCCGTCGCCGGCGGTGGGCCGAAGGCCGAGGAGCACGGCTTCACGAAGACCAAGGCCGGCACCTGGGCGAAGCAGCTCGCCGCCGCCGAGGTGCCCGAGCTGTTCGAGATCCACGCCAGCGCCCGCTGGCACGGGATCCCCGTGCGGATCGTCGACCAGGGGCCGAACAAGGAGGGCGAGCAGTTCTGCCGCATCACCTCCCTCGCGCACGACGCCGACGTCGCGGAACGGCTGCACATGGACAAGGTGGACGCCGGGGTCTACGAGGCCACGGTGGCGCTGTCCGCCCTCACCGACGTCGTCTACGCCCAGCGCATCCCGAAGGCCTGGGCCAAGCCCGGACAGGTGGCCCAGGGCGCGGTTCCGGAGGATCCCGCGACGAGCGCCCCGGCGCGCACCGCCGGTGGCGCGCGCCCCGCGGTGGGCACACCGGTGGTCACCGTGGGAACGCCTGCGGGCGAGGGCGGCGAGAACCCGATGACCAAGCACGCCGACCACCTCCGACGGATCGCGCAGGGGCTGGTAACCGTGGCGCCGACCGGGTGGACGCGGGCACGCGTGCTGTGCCGGATGGTCGGCACGCGCGGTGAGCTTCTCGCCGGAGCGACAGGTGCGGACGGCAAGGAGGTCGCGCTGCCGGGACTGCCGGGCGACGTCAGCAAGGCGATGGCCGAGATGCGGCACAACAGCTTCGAACCGGGCAAGGGCACGTGGTTCGCCGCACTCGTGACCCTCGAGCCGGCCGGCAAGCTCACGCTGAACCTCGACTACACCCACGAGCAGAAGTGGTCCAAGCCGCTCGAGCCCGGGCAGTACACGGTGGACCTGCACCGCTACCCGCGCGCCGAGGAGAACGTCCCGGACTGGCTGCGCGAGCACCTGGCCGCCGAGGCCGAGGCCGGGGCGGCCACCCCGACGGACGACGACGGCCCCCGGAGCTGAGCGGGCGAACCCCGGAGCTGCCAGAGGTCGTCGAGACGATCCGCGGACTCGACGCCTACGCGCGCACTCGACGGCGAGGCGATCCCGCTCGGTCCCGGCGGGCCGCTCGTGACCCGGGACGTTGGTCCCGTTGCGTCATACCCCCTAGGGGTATAACGTCTCCGGTGTGGAGGCCCGGCACGGGCACCCACGGCAACGGGAGGAGCGACATGGCCGGGTACAGCGGCACCAAGGACGACTACGCCAAGCGGCTGCGCCGGATCGAGGGCCAGGTCCGCGGCATCGCGCGCATGGTCGACGAGGACACCTACTGCATCGACGTCCTCACTCAGATCTCCGCCGTCACCAAGGCCCTTCAGGCGGTCGGCATCGGCCTGGTCGAGGACCACCTCGGCCACTGCGTGGTCGACGCCGCCCGCTCCTCGGACGAGGAGGGCCAGGCGAAGGTCACCGAGGCGGCCGAGGCCATCGCCCGCCTGGTCCGTTCCTAGCCGACCAGCTCGGCGCCGTTCCTGCCGAACACCTCGGCGTCGTTCCTAACCGACCGTCCCGGCGTCGTTCCTAACCGACCGTCCCGGCATCGTTCGTTCCGACCGTCCCGGCATCACCCGACCCATCCACGCGTGCCAGTCGACCCGTGCACGCACCGCACACCCCTGAGGAGAACCATGAGCACGACCGAGATCGACCGCACCACCGTCGTCGACGTGCAGGGCATGACCTGCGGCAACTGCGTCGCCCACGTCACGGACGAGATCAAGGGCCTGGCGAACGTCAAGCAGGTCTCCGTCCAGCTGCAGGCGGGCGGCGTCTCCCCGGTCACCGTCGTCTCCGACGTCGTGCTGGACGACGACGCGCTGCGCTCCGCCGTCGACGAGGCCGGTTACACCGTGACCGGCATCCGCCGCGACGCCTGATCCCCGACCGACCGCGCTCCTCCCCGCTCTCCCGGAAGAAGGCCCCATGTCCACCCGTACCGAACCGCACGCGCCGCTGGTCCCCCTCGCCGAGGTCGACCTCGCCGTCGAAGGGATGACCTGCGCCTCGTGCGTGAGCCGGGTGGAGAAGAAGCTCAACCAGGTGCCGGGCGTGCAGGCCACCGTCAACCTCGCGACCGAGTCCGCGCACGTCGAGCTCGCGGAGGACGTGGACAACGAGGCGCTGCTCGGCGCTGTCGAGCGCGCCGGCTACACCGCCACGGTGACGCGGCGGCGCGGCGCGGCCGCGTCACCCGGCGGGGGCACCGGCACGGGCGGGCACACCGGGCCGGCCGGGCACGCGGGCGACGACGGCCATGACGGCCGCCATGGTCACGACGCCCCGGGAGCAGCCCGGGAGATGGCGCTGTCCGGGCACGCGACGCCCGCCGGCGCCGACCACGCCGACCACGCCGACACCTCCTCCCCCGCCGAGCGCCGGGCGGCCGACCTGCGTCGGCGGCTGACCGTCTCCGCGGTTCTGACGCTCCCGGTGCTGGCGCTGTCGATGATCCCGCCGCTGCAGTTCCCGGGCTGGCAGTGGGTAGCGCTCGTCCTGACGCTGCCGGTGGTCACCTGGGGCGCGTGGCCGTTCCACACCTCGGCCGCCCGGGCCGCCCGGCACGGCGCCTCCACGATGGACACCCTCGTCTCGATCGGTGTCACCGCGGCGACCCTGTGGTCGCTGTGGGCCATCACCCTCGGCGGCGCCGGCGAGATCGGCATGCGGATGGACGTCCAGCTCATCCCTGTTCTCGGCGGGCACGTCGGGACGCCGGAGCTGTACTTCGAGGTCGCCGCCGTCGTGACGACGTTCCTGCTCGCGGGCCGCTACGCCGAGTCCCGCTCCCGCCGCCGCGCCGGCGACGCGCTGCGGTCGCTGCTCGAGCTCGGCGCCAAGGACGTCGCCCGCGTGACTCTGGACGACGCCGGGAACCGCACGGAGACCCGCGTCCCGGTCGAGGCCCTCGCCGTCGGTGAGCTGTTCGCGGTGCGCCCGGGCGAGAAGGTCGCCACCGACGGCGTGGTCGTCGAGGGCACCTCCGCCCTGGACACCTCCCTGCTGACGGGTGAGCCGGTACCGGTCGACGTCGGCCCCGGCACGGACGTGGTCGGGGCGACGGTGAACACCTCCGGCAACCTCCTGGTGCGCGCCACCCGGGTCGGTGAGGAGACCACGCTGGCCCAGATCGGCCGACTCGTCACCCAGGCCCAGACCGGCAAGGCACCGGTGCAGCGCCTGGCCGACCGGATCTCCGCCGTCTTCGTACCCGTGGTCCTCGTGCTGGCGCTGGCCACCCTCGTGGTGTGGCTGCTGCTGGGCAACCCGGTGCAGTCCGCCTTCACGGCCGCCGTCGCCGTCCTGATCATCGCCTGCCCGTGCGCCCTCGGTCTGGCCACCCCCACCGCGCTGCTGGTGGGGACCGGGCGCGCCGCTCAGCTCGGCATCGTCATCAAGGGCCCGGAGATCCTCGAGTCGACGCGGCAGGTCGACACCATGGTGCTGGACAAGACCGGCACGGTCACCGAGGGACGCATGGAGCTCGCCGATGTCCTCGCGCCGTCCTCGGCCCCCACCCGGCACGTCGTCGGGGCGGCCGCGGACACCGGCGTCGACGCCCTGCGCGCCCAGGTGCTGAACCTCGCCGGGGCCGCCGAGTCGGGCAGCGAGCACCCCATCGCCCGCGCGATCACCGAGGCCGCCTCGGCCGGCGGGCGGCCGCTCCCCCGCGCCACGGACTTCTCCAACCACGCCGGTCGGGGCGTCTCCGCCACCATCGACGACGGCGGCACCGCCCGCCAGGTCCTGGTCGGCCGGCCGACGTGGCTCGCCGAGCAGGGCGTGCGCGGCGTCGGCCCGGAGGACCAGGTCACCAGGGCCCACCGTCACGCCGAGTCCGACGGCGCCACCGCCGTGGCCGTCGCCTGGGACGCCGAGGCACGAGGGGTCCTCACGCTGCGCGACCAGATCAAGACGACCTCCGCCGAGGCGATCGTCCAGCTCAAGGAGCTCGGCATCACCCCGTACCTGCTCACCGGGGACAACCGGGCGGCCGCCGAGCACGTGGCCGCCGAGGTCGGGATCGACAAGGCGAACGTGATCGCCGAGGTCCTGCCCGAGGAGAAGCTCGACGTCGTTCGCCGGCTGCAGGACGAGGGCAAGGTCGTCGGCATGGTCGGTGACGGCGTCAACGACGCCGCGGCGCTCGCCCAGGCCGGGCAGCGCGGGCTGGGCCTCGCCATGGGCACCGGCACCGACGTGGCCATCGAGGCCTCCGACATCACCCTGGTCCGCGGCGACCTCCGCTCGGCGCCGACGGCGATCCAGATCTCCCGCCGGACCCTGCGCATCATCAAGCAGAACCTGTTCTGGGCGTTCGCCTACAACGTCGCGGCCATCCCGCTGGCTGCGCTGGGACTGCTCAACCCGATGATCGCCGGCGCGGCGATGGCCGCGAGCTCGGTCATCGTGGTGGGCAACTCGCTGCGGCTGCGCCGGGCGGCCTGAGGCGGAGCCAGGCACCCCGTACCTCGCCTAGCCCAGGGCGCCTGGCGCCGGGCGCCTGGCACCGGGCACCGGGCACGGATCACGGGTCACGGGTCACCGGCCACCGGCCACCGGAACCCTCAGGCAAGAGCCCACACACTCAGGTCGCTGAACTGGTCGCTATTACGACCACATCGGCGACCTGAGCGGCCTCGCTGCATCATTGCGACCGCGCGTGCAAGGTGCGGGTGCGGGTGCGGCCGGTCCAACCGGCGCGGGGTCGGACCGGTCAGCCGCCGAAGAGGTCTCCGAGACCAACGCGCAGATGCGGACTCCGCGGGCGCGTCAGTCCGGCGCCGCCGCCGGTTCGAGCCCCGGCTCGGGCTCGTAGGCCCGATCATCGGAGCGACCGTTCCGGCCGGCCGCGAGGGGCAGCAGGGCCGCGATGACGACGAGTGCGGCACCGATCCCCGCGAGCGCGGAGAGGGACTCGCCGTAGACGGCCACGCCGAGCAGGAGCGCCACCACCACCTCCAGGTAGGACAGCCCGGAGAGCTCGGCGGGCCGCAGGTACTGGCCCGCGACCACCAGGAGGCCCAGTGCCAGCAGGCCGCAGATCAGGAAGAACGCGATCGCCCAGGCCCAGTTCTGCCCGGTCATCCCCGAGAGGTCGGGGCGGCTGACGGCGACCATCGCACCGACCGCGAGGGCACCGAAGGCGAAGTTCCAGAAGCTGCGGATGTCCGCCGGCATGTCGGAGCGGTAGCGATAGGTCAGCAGCGCTGCCCCGTAGAAGACGCCGGACGCGACGCCCAGGACAGTCCCCCACGTCTGCTGGTCCGACGTGGGCGCCGGGGACCCGCCGACCAGCCCTGCGGCCAGGGCCATCCCGACGACGCTGACCAGCAGGCCGACGGCGTCCAGGCCGGTGATGCGCTCCTTGCGCACGACCCGGGCCAGCACGGTCGCCAGGACCGGTCCGATGTAGTGCAGCACGACGGCGAGCGCCAGGTCGATGAGCACGGTCGCGGACAGGTAGGTCGCCAGGGAGAGACCGAGGAACACGCCGCCGAGCACCACCGATGCGGACGGCCGCGAGCGGCGGAGCAGGCCTAGCCGACGGCCGGCGGCGAGCAGTGCGAGCATGCCCAGGGCACCCACGAGCATGCGCCCGAGCGTCAGCGCGTCGCCGAGGTCTGCACCCGGCGGCGTCGCCATCCGGCCGAACAGGCCGGCGGTGCCCATCGCGGTGGCCGAGACGACGATCGCGAGGACGCCGAGGCGGTGCTTCGACCAACGGGTCGGGCCGGCCGGCCGGCGGGAGGGGGACTGGGGCGCGCGCTGGGGCGCACCGAGAGACAGAGCCACGGAACTCCTCGAGACAGGGCGCGCGACGGCACGCCGAAGGGGCGGTGTCTCCCCGCTCTGTCATGGGACCTGAGAGCTTTCGCGGGCAGCGCCCGCTTGCACCATCGGCGGACCCGGAGGTCGCTTTCCAGAGGAGCCTCGCCGCGGCGGTCATGGGGGCCTGAGAGATTCCCGGGGAGGTTGCTCCTTCGGCGCCCGCACCAGGCGGGACTCTCCCGCCGCGGTTCGGTGGCTGTTCAGTTGTTGATATGACAAGTATGCCTTATCCGACGGCACAGGGCCGGATCCCCGCCCATCACTGTGCGGGTTGTCACAGTGCGCCGTCGTCCCCTGCGGAGCTGCACCTTGCGGTTGCCCCTGCGGTTGCCACCGCGCACCGGCCGAGAGCGGTGCCCGACAGACCGGAACCCTGGTCCGACGACGACCTCACCTGCGCGCCCGGCCGAGGATGAGTGGCACCCGCGTACCGAGCGGCCCGGGCATCGCAGCCCGTTCGAGCCGGACGTCGTCGAAGCCCGCCCGCAGGATCTCCAGGCCGGTCTCGCGGTCCGACTGGCACCCGTCCGGCGCGAGCCTCGACCACACCGCCTGACCGCGACGCGTCCATGTGCCCCGCGGCGCGGCGACGTGCTCGACGAAGACGTAGGTGCCGCCGGGACGGAGCACCCGCCTGACCTCGGCGAGCGAGCGGGTCACGTCGTCGACGGAGCACAGCACCAGCGTCCCGACGGCGGCGTCCGCACCGCCGTCGGGGAGGTCGAGCTCCTCGGCCCGGCCGGCCCGGACGTCGACCTGACGCCCGAGTCGGGCAGCCTCGTCGCGGATGGCCGGGTGCAGGCCGCCGTCGGGCTCGAACCCGACCCAGCGCACGTCACGATGGAAGTGGTGCAGGTTCACGCCGGCGCCGGGACCGATCTCCACCACCGTGCCGCGCAACGGCCGGATCAGCTCCGACCGTGCGGCTGCGGTGCTGGGCAGCACGGGCACCTCGGCACGCGCCGGCGGCGGTCCTGGCGCGTAGCCGGGCGGCTGCGTCCCGAGGCCGTTCATCGGCGAGCCGTCCGGGCGAGCATGGGGATGAGCACCGCGCCGACGGCGAGGTGCAGCGTCACCAGGCCGACGCCGGCCGCGAGCGTGGCGCCCTGCACCAGCGGAGCCGGCAGGGAGAGCACGAGCACGGTGACGGCGATGACCGTCCACCAGCGCCCGGCCGGCTTGCCGGCACGCTCGAGCGCTGCCAGCAGACCCCAGCCGGAGAACCCGGCGAGGAGCCCGGCCGCGATGACCGACGGCCAGGACACGGCGCCGACGCCGGTGGCCTCGAGCTCGACGCCGAGGGCGGCGGTGACGATCAGCCAGACCGCCAGGCCGGCCGCGGTGGCGGCGAGCACCCCGGCCGTACGCCGGCGTCGGACTGGCACGTCGAGGGTGGTGGCCGCGGGGGTGGTTGTCGCGGTGGTCATGGGTCTCCTTCCGGTCGGGCACCGCTGTGGTGCACGACCACCACGTTGCTCGCCGGACCGCCGGCAGACATCGGCCGACCGGGGCGAGGTCGGCCACCGTCCGGTGGCACGGGCATCGACTTTCGTCGGTACTCGTCAGCTCGCCCCGCGCTCCCACGGCTCCACCGGGCCGGGCACCACCACGAACAGCGGATGGGCAGCCGGTGACTCGACCCGCGCCTGCGCGGCCGCGCGCTCCGGGCTGCGGCCGGCCAGCTTCAGCGACAGGTGCCGCCACTCGTGCGCGAGCTGGCCGTCGGTCACCGGCAGCTGCGCCACGACCCGCGATCCTCCGGACACCACACGCTCAGCCACCACATCCCCGATCACGCCGGGCTCGGTCACCACGCGCTCAGGCACCACGCGGCCAGGCACCACGCCCCCAGGCACCACGCGCTCAGGCACCACGCGCTCAGGCACCACGCGCTCACCGAGCAGCGTCCCATCGCCCGCGACGGCGGCAGGCCTGTCGATACGACCGGTGTCGAACCGGTACCCACGCGTCGTCGCCTCCGCGGCGATCCCGACGAGGTAGGCGCCGACGGCGGCCACCGGGTCAGCCTGAGCCCGGAACCGGTGCAGCTGGCTGTGGTTGAGGTAGCCGCGCGTCCGTCCGGCCAGCACGGCCTGGGCGAGCAGCGCCTCACGCCAGCAGGCCGTCAGGCCCTGCCTGTCCAGGTACTGCGGGTCCAGGGACCACAGTCGCATCGCTCACCGCCCCTACGTCGCCAGCCGCAGCGCCCAGCGCTCCCACGGAGGCACCTCTGCCCAGTTCACTCCGAGCGTGCGGAACGCCCGACGGAACCGCCGTCGCACCTGGGCGGCTCCCTGCAACGAGCGCGCCGACACCCCGACGCTGATCGTGCGGTCGAGCCGGATCGTGCGCCCGGGGCCGAGCGCGAACGCCAGGTCGAGATCGTCGTGCAGGTCCGGCTCCGCGCGGTGGACGCGCTCGCGCACGGCCAGCCAGGCGCTCCGGCGCACCGCCATGTTCGAGCCCCACAGGGCGTGGTGCCCGAGTGCCAGGTGGCACAGCAGGTAGTACGTGCCGAGATACGCGCCGGCACTGACGCCGCCCGCACGCCCGTGCTCGTAGAAGCGGCCGACGCCGGTCACCGCGTCCACGCGGGCGTCGGACATGGCGGACGCGATGGCGCCCACCCAGTCCTCGTCCGGCACGGAGTCGGCGTCGAGGCGCGCGACGATCTCGTTGCGGGCGGCGTCGTAGCCGGTGGCGGCTGCCGCCGGGATTCCCACCCGCGGCTCGGCCACCACACGGGCTCCGTGGGCCGCTCCCACGGCCGCCGTGCCGTCGCTCGAACCGTTGTCCACGACCACGACCTCGGCCGGCGTGACCGCCTGGCGGGCGAGCGCCTGCAGACAGCGCTCGAGTGCGACGGCGTCGTCGCGGGCGGGGATCACCACGCTGACGGCGGGCAGGACGGCGCTCATCGTGGCGCCGGATCGTCGTGCGTCCGGCGGAGCAGCCGGGCGAGAGCGCCGCCGGCGACGATCGCCCCCACCCCACCCGCGGCGAGGTCGGCGAGGGTGTCGTCGTAGCCGACGTTGATCGTCTCCTCGACATACCTCGAGCCGAACCACTCCCCCAGCTCCCACAGCACCGACAGCGGGAGCCCGACGGAGGCCGTGACGAGGACGAGTCCGCAGCGGCCTCGTCGACCCTGCGGGACGAGCAGCATGCCTGCGCGCAGCAGCACCGCGACGGCGACGGCGGCGAGCGCTCCGGTGGCGAGCACGTGCGCGACGACGTCGAGCCACGGCACCTGTTCGTACCCGCGGAACACGCTTGCCCAGGCCGCGCCGAGCAGGACGCCACCGGCTGCCGCCTGCAGCTGTACCGCTACGCCGGCGACGCGCGGCACGGTGAGACCGAGCAGGACGAGCGCCATGACGGCGACCGCGACGACGTCGACCCTGGTGGCGACGGCGAGGCTCGCGACGCCCAGGCCGGCGACGACGTCGGTGGCGACCCGCGCCCAGGGCGGGCCGGGCACGGCGAGGATCTCTCGCCACCCGTCCCGAGGCCTGGCGTCGTGTGCACCCTGGGTGCGGCTCGGCTGATGCAGCAGCGACACGGTCATCCCCTCAGCGAGATCCAGACGAGGAGCTGGGTGAGCAGGAACCCGGAGACGAGGTTCAGCCACAGGAACCGGCGCCAGCCCGCGTTGGCCCGCTCGCTGTCAGCATCCGCCAGCGACCGGAAGGGCGCGATGCTGAGCAGGTAGGGCACGGCGAGGAGACCCGCGAGGGCCTCCGGCCACCCCGCCGCCACCATGGCCACCCCGGCCAGCACGTACAGGACCATCGCGAGTCGCACGGTCCACGCCGCTCCCAGCCACGTCGCGACCGAGGCGATCCCGGCGGCGCGGTCGGACTCCACGTCCTGAACCGCCCCGAAGGCCTGCGAGGCCATGCCCCACAGGAAGAACGCCACGAACGAGACCAGCGCGGCCCTGGTGACCTGGCCGCCCGCGAGCACGAGACCGAAGACGGCAGGGCTGACGAAGTGGGTGCTCGAGGCCATCGAGTCCAGGACCGGGCGCTCCTTGAGCCGCAGCCCCGGCGCCGAGTAGGCCACGACGGCGAAGACGCTCACGGCGAGCACGGCCCACGCGGCCGGCGACCCGAGCAGCACGAGGGCCGTGAGGAACGGCAGGTTGACGAGCACCGCCGCCCAGATCGTCACGTGGTGCCAGCGCCGGTCGAGCACCACCCCTTCGATGCCGCCCTTGCGCGGGTTGCGCAGGTCCGACTCGTAGTCGAAGACGTCGTTGACCCCGTACATGAGCAGGTTGTAGGGCACGAGGAAGTACAGGGTGCCGACGACGAGGGCCAGGTCGACGCCGCCCCCGGCGAGGAGGTAGGCGGCGGCGAACGGGTAGGCCGTGTTGATCCAGCTGACCGGCCGTGACGCCCCGAGCAGCTGACGCACGGCGGACCCGCCGGTGGTGGCCGTCGCCGCCGTCATCGCTCCTCCTCGACGCCGTCCGCGGCGCTGACGGGCTCCCTGGCCCGCCGGCCGAGCAGCTCCCAGAGGGCCGGCAGCGCCAGCGCGGCGGCCACCGGCCACGCCAGGTCCTCGAGCGGTGCCAGCCACAGCCGGAGGCCGCTGAGCGCGCCCTCGCCGTACCGGAACAGGTCGGCGGCGACCATCAGGCTGTCGAATACGACGGTGAGGAGCACCAGGACGGCGACGACGACGCCTGTCGTCGCCCACCAGCGCGCACCGAGCCCGCGCAGCACCGCCGCGGCGACGGCGAGCACCGCCGCCGGCACGAGGAAGAGGGCAGCCAGCCCGAGGTAGGTCATCGCCGCTCCTTCGCCGTCCGGCCGACCAGGCCGTGCAGGACGAGGGTGAGGTAGCAGAGGAACGTCACGAACACGAGCTCCTCGAGCGGCAGCTCGGGGGCCAGCATGATGCCGGTCATCGCCTCGCTGCCCCCGCGGTGGTAGAAGCCGGCCCCGATGGCCAGGACGTCCCACAGGAGGAAGAACGCGATCCCGACGGCGAGCACGACCACGCCGCGGCGGGCGTCCGCCCAGAGCACGAGGCGGTAGCGGCGGTCGAGCAGCGCCATGCACGCGAGAGCGCCGAGCAGGGCGGCGAGGTAGGCGACGGCGATCATGGCACCGCCGTCCGCCCGGCGACCGGCACACACTCCCGGCGGACCCGGTCGCGCAGGATCTCGGCACTGATGAGACACATGGGCAGGCCGATGCCGGGAATCGTGCCCGACCCGGCGTAGTAGAGCCCGGCCACCTTTCTCGACCGGTTCCCGGCGCGGAACATCGCGCTCTGACGCAGCGTGTGGGCAGGTCCGAGCATGCCGCCGCGCCACGCGTTCAGGTCCTCGGCGAAGTCCGCGGGTCCCACGGTGCGCCGCACGGCGATCCGCTCGCGCAGTTCCGGGATCCCGGCCCAGGCGGCGAGCCGGCCGATGGCAGCGTCGGCCACCTCCTCGACGGCGCTGTCCCCACCACCGTCCAGCCCGCCGTGACCGATGCCGGGGTCGGCGGGGACCGGGACGAGCAGGAAGAGGTTCTCGTCCCCGGCGGGCGCGACGGACGGGTCCGTCCGGGAAGGTACGCAGGCGTAGGCGGACGCCGGGCTGGGGATGCGGCCCTGCGCGATGTCGTCGAAGTTGCGGCGCCAGTCCCTGGTGAACAGCAGCGTGTGGTGAGCCAGCTCGGGCAGCCGGCCACGGACGCCGAGGTGGACGAGCACGGCGCCGGGTCCGGGGTCACGCCTGCGCCAGCGCCGCTCGGGGTGGGTGCGCAGTGACGGCGGCAGGAGGCCCGTCTCCACATGGTGGAGGTCGGCAGCACCGACCACGAGGTCGGCGCGGAGGTGCTGCGTCGTGCCGTCGGGGCCTGTCGCTCGCACGCCGGTGACTCTTGCGCGCCGGTCCGGACGGGTCCGGGCTCCGACCTGTGCCGTGGTGATCGCCGTGACGTCGCACCCGGTATGGATACGCACACCCTCGGCGCGGGCGAGCGCGGCGACCGCCTCGACCAGCCGGGTGAACCCGCCCTGGGGGTACAGCACGCCGCCGTCGAGGTCGAGGGCGCTCATGAGGTGGTACATGCTGGGCGTCCGCCGCGGTGCGGAGCCAAGGAAGACCGCCGGGTATCCGAGGATCTGCCGCAGCCGTGGATCGCTGAACCGGCCGGCCACGAAGGACTCGAGCGAGCGGGCGAGCAGCGGCACGAGCCGGTGGACCTGGGTCGCGATCTCCGGTGCGGCCAGCTCCCGCAGCGACGTGAAGCTGGTGTAGAGGAAGTGCCGCAGCGCGACGGCGTACGTGCGCCTGGCCGAGTCGACGTAGCGCTCCAGGGCACGGCCGCCGCCCGGCTCGGCACGCTCGAACGTCGCGAGGTTCGCCTCGAGGTCCGCGGCGATGTCGAGCGGCTCGTCGTCCTCGAAGAAGACGCGGTACGCCGGGTCGAGCGGGACGAGGTCCAGCTGCTCGTCCGCCGAGGTGCCGAGCAGGCCGAAGAAGCGCTCGAACACCTCGGGCATGAGGTACCAGGACGGTCCGGTGTCGAACCGGAATCCACCGGCGTCCCAGCTCCCGGCCCGGCCGCCGACCGCGGGTCCACGCTCCAGGAGGTCGACGTCCCACCCGTCCCGGGCGAGCAGTGCGGCGCCTGCGAGACCCGCGATGCCACCGCCGATGACGACTGCGGGACGGCCGGCCGTCATGCTCGGCCTCCCGTGAGGACTGCGTGCAGCACGATGCGGGCCTTGACCGGGTCGGGCACCCGGATGCGTGTGCGGCGGATCTCGGCCGCCGGGGTGGCGCGGAGGCGACGGGACAGCTCGGCGAAGAGGCCACGGGCCGCAGCCACGGCCCGTCGGCTGGAGACCGGCAGCTCGAGCACGGCGCGGGCGGCGGCAGCGAGGTCGGCGTCGATCTCGTCGAGCAGCGCGTCGCGGCGGGCGTCGTCGAACGACTCGGGGGCGAGACCGGGGAAGTACGTGCGGCCGAGGGCATCGTGGTCGTCGGCGAGGTCGCGCAGGAAGTTGACCTTCTGGAACGCCGCACCGAGCCGCGCAGCACCTGGCGCCAGCCGGGCGTAGGCCGCCCGGTCACCGCCGGTGAAGACGCGCAGGCACATGAGGCCGACGACCTCGGCCGAGCCGTGGATGTAGTCCGCCAGGCTCACGTCGTCGTGGGTCGCCACGGACAGGTCGGCGCGCATCGAGGCGAAGAACGGCTCGACGAGATCGCGACCGATGCCATACCGCCGGGCTGTGCAGGCGAAGGCGTGGACGACGAGGTTGGCGCTACGACCGGTCCGGAGGGCGTCGTAGGTCTCCTGCTCGAGGCGGTCCAGCACGACCGCCCGCTCGGCTGCGGGCCACGTCGGGTCGGGCTCGTCGACGACCTCGTCGGCGACGCGTACCAGCGCGTACACGTTCCGCACGTGGCTCCGCACCGGCTCTGCCAGGAGGCGGCACGCCCACCCGAAGGAGGTGGAGTACTCGCCGATGACGACCGCGGCGCTCGCGGTGGCGGCCCGGTCGAAGATCCGGTCGCCGGTCGGGACGACGTGCAGCCCGGGGGCCGCCGCACCCGTGGGTGGCTCGCGGTGGGCCGGAGCGGGGTCGGGAAGGCTCATGCGGCGCTCCTGACCTCGTCGGTGACCGCGGTGACCCACTCCTGCAGCAGCGGCGCGACCGTGAGGTGCGCGACGACCTCCGATGCCGCCTGGGCATAGCCTCTGGCGAGGTCCTCGACGAAGCGACGGGCGCCGCAGGCGAGGAGCAGGTCGCGCACGCGCGCCGCCGTGCCCTCGTCCACGGTCTCCGCACCGAGGTGCGGGGCGATCTCCGGCCACGCGTCGGTGTCGCGGGCGTAGGTCATGAGCGGGGTGCACTTGCCCTCGCGCAGGTCCGAGAGGGCCGACTTCCCGGTCCGTGCCCGGTCACCGAACATGCCGTCGAGGTCGTCGCGCAGCTGGAAGGCGACGCCGAGGAGGAGCCCGAAGCGGCCGAGCGCCTCGGTGCAGGCGTCGTCGGAGCCGGCGAGGACGGCGGCGAGCTGGAGCGGCAGCTCGAAGGAGTACACGGCCGTCTTGTGCTCCTCCATCGTGAGCGTCTCGGTCAGGTCACGACCGCCGAGCATGCCGAGCCGCACGTCGGTGAGCTCACCGGCCGCTGTCACGTGGAGCGCCCGGTCGACGAGGTCGAGCATCCGGCGCACCGTCTCATGGCCGGCCCCGCAGAGCGCCAGCGTCCGCACGGCGCCGGCCAGCGCGAGGTCACCGGCGAGGATGCCGGCGGCGTCGCCGTACCGGGCTGCGCGTTCCGCGGCGAGTCCGAAGCTGCGGGCCTGCCCCGCGAACGTGCCGGAGACGTTCGGACGCCCGCGCCGGACGGTGTCGCCGTCGATGACGTCGTCGTGGACGACGAAGGCGGTGTGCAGGAGCTCGAGCGCGGCTGCGACCTCACCGGCGACCCTCTCGTCGGTACCGCCGAGCGCCTCGTAGACGGTGGTCAGCAGCATCGGCCGGATGCGCTTGCCGCCCTCGGCAGCCTCACGCAGCGCGGACCACAGGGCGTCGTGGTCGGCGGAGCCGACCCGCCCGGCGCCGTCGACGAAGAACCGGGCGATGGCGTCCTCGACCGCGCCGGCGCTCATCCGGCCGCGCTCGTCGTGTCGACCGTTTCGCGAAGGACCACGGGTGGGTCGCCTGCGCATGCCATGTCGGTCCCTTCCGGCGGTGTCGGATGTGAGCTGGCTCCGAAGATTACTAGATTGGCTAACTACATTCCAGGCTAGGGGACTTGGGTAGTGTTGTCGCATGCTTCCGGGAGAGGACGCTCACCACACGGCGGGGTACTGGTACGACGGCGACGACGCCGTGATCGCCCTGCTCGAGGCGCTCCGCTCGTTCCGCCGTGCGGACGAGGAGATGCGCCGCCGGATCAGCCGCGACATGGACATGAACATCACCGACATGCAGACCCTCCAGCTCGTCATTGCCGCCGAGCGCGCGGGCGAGCCGATCACGCCACGCACCATCGCCGGCCGGCTGGGAATCTCCACGGCATCGACCACGAAGCTGCTCGACCGACTGACCTTGTCCGGCCACCTCGTCCGGCAGCCGCACCCGCGCGACCGCCGCTCGGTCGTGGTCGTGGCGACCCCGCACGCGCACGAAGAGGTGCGCGAGCGTCTGGGGCACATGCACGAGCGGATGGCGGCAGTGGCGCGGTCCGTGGCACCGGAGTGCCGGGCAGCGGCCGCGGCGTTCCTCCAGCGGATGGCGGACGAGCTCGGAAGGTTCGGCGCGGTGGCGCCCCTGACGCCCAAGGCACCGGAGGCGGGGCGCGACGACTCGTCCGCGGGTGCGCCTACCTAGCTCACGACGGGCCGACCGGTCGTCCGTGCGGTGCGCCGAGCGCTCGCCGTCCACGGACGGCGACCGTGCCGACCACCACGAGCACGCAGGCGAGGCCGGCCATGACCGCCGTGGTCTGGGAGAGCAGGTCGCCGGTCGTCCGTGCGACGGCGATCCATGCCAGTCCCCAGCCCAGCGAGGCCGCCGGCGCCAGCCGGCCGCGTCCGAAGACGGCGAGCGCGAGCCCGACGAGCGTGGCGACGACCAGCACACCCACCGCCCACCACTCGGGTGCCCCGGCGCCGGTGAACCCCGCACCCGCGAGTGCGGCGGCCACGTTGGCGCACGTGGCAATGGCCACCCAGCCGAGGTAGAGCCCGAAGGTGCCGTCGACGACGGCGGCCTCGACCACCGTGCCGGGCCGGGTCCGCACGAGCCGGACGAAGATCGCCGCGAGCACGGCCAGGAGCGCGACGATGACGAGAACGCTGAGCCAGACCCACCCGGCCTGGACCACCAGGATCCACGCCGCGTTGAGGAGCAGCGAGGCGACGATCAGCGGGGCGAGCCGGCGGGCGTCGTCGCGGTCCCACCACTGCCACACGGTGTACAGCCCCAGACCGACGTAGATCACGGTCCAGATCGAGAAGGCGCCCGAGCCGGGCGCGAGGTGGGTCGAGTCGGCGGCGAGCAGCCCGCCCGCCGCCTCCGCGATCGGGGTGCCACCGAAGGCGCCCACACCGACCACCGAACCCACCAGACAGACCAGGTAGGCCAGCGTCACCACCACCTGGCGCACCCGCGGTCGCGCGGCCCGCTCCTCGGTCGACCTCATGCGCCCAGCCCGTCTGTCGTCGGTTCCTCGGCTCGTCGCACCGCACGATCCGCCCGCGTGTCGCGCACCGGCCGGCCGGCCGCGCGTGCGGCCTCCTCGGCCGCCGTGGCGATGTTCCGCTGCATCCCGCCGAAGACGACGCCGTGGAAGGGCCAGACCGCCCACCAGTACGCCTGCCCGGCCAGTCCGTGCGGGTGGTAGATGGCACGCTGGCGGAAGACCGTCCTGCCTGCCTCGTCGGTGTCGGCGATCAGCTCGAGCCAGGCCAGGCCGGGCAGCCGCATCTCCGCCCGCAGGCGCAGCAGGTGCCCCTCCTCGACCTTCTCCACCCGCCACCAGTCGAGCGCGTCACCGACCGACAGCTCGTCCGGGTGGCGCCGCCCACGGCGCAGGCCGGGCCCGCCGAAGACCCGGTCCATCACCCCGCGCGCGGCCCAGCCGAGCCGCCAGGAGTACCAGCCGTGCGCGCCACCGACCCCCTCGATCACCGACCACAACGTCTGACGGTCCGCGGCCACCACGGTCTCGCGCTCGTCCACCTCGAGGCTGCCGCCGGCCCAGTCGGGATCGTCGGGCAGCGGGTCGGACGGCGCCCCCGGCGTCCCTGCGGACGCCCAGCTCGTGCGGACGTCGAACTCGTGCACCCGCGCCAGCGCGAGCTCGACGGCACGGTCGAAGCCCAGGAGGCCCTCGGGCGGGTCGGGCACGTACTGCTTGATGTCGTCCTCGTCCGCGACGACCTCGTGCACGAGCGAGCCGACGAGGGGCCGCGCGATGCCCGCCGGGACGGGCGTCACGAGCCCGACCCACTGGCTCGCGAGCGCCGGGGTCAGCACCGGGACGGACCGCACGACCCGTGGCGGCAGGCCGGCGACCGCCGCGTAGCGCTGCATCATCTCCCGGTAGGTCAGGACCTCGGGGCCGCCGATGTCGAACGTGCGGCTCACCTCCTCGGGTATCGAGGCGGCGCCGACGAGGTAGCGCAGCACGTCCCGCACGGCGATGGGCTGGATCCGGTTGTCGATCCATCGCGGCGCCACCATGACCGGCAGCCGCTCGGTGAGGTAGCGCATCATCTCGAAGGAGGCGCTGCCCGAGCCGATGATGACCGCCGCCTGGAGCGCGGCCACCGGGACGCCGCCGGCGAGGAGGATCTCACCGACCTCCCGGCGTGAGTCCAGGTGCGGCGAGAGTTCCTCGCCACGCGGATGGAGCCCGCCGAGGTAGACGACGCGGCGCACCCCGGCAGATCGAGCGGCGACGGCGAACGTGCGGGCCGTCTGCCGGTCGCGCTTCTCGAAGGTGCGCCCGGTCCCGAGCGAGTGGATGAGGTAGTACGCGACGTCGACGTCCTGCATCGCCCGCGCGAGGTCGTCGGCGCTGGAGGCGTCGGCCCGTACGACCTCGGCCTCCAGGCGCCACTCACGATCGTCCAGGCGGTCGGGGTGGCGGGCCATCGCCCGCACGCGGAAACCGCCCGCGAGCAGCTCCGGCACGAGGCGACCACCGATGTAGCCGGTGGCGCCCGTCACCAGGGCGAGCGGCGCGTCTGTGCCTTCCATGCGGTCAGTGTCGGTGCCGGGAGGCCGGCGTGCCATCGCTGCCGGGAGGATCGACTTTCGTCGGTACCGGAGCGGGCGCCTGCTCTCTACCCTCAGGAAGGTGAGGACACAGCACGACGAGCTGCTGCCGGGGTGCGAGCTGCGCAGACCGGGCCCGGCGACCATGGCCGCCGGTGTCATCGGTGTCGCCGTCCTCGTCGGCCTCACGATCGTCGGCGAGGCCCAGTCCGACCAGCTGCGCCCGGTGCTCGACATCGCCGCCGGGCTGGCCGCCGTCGCCCTGCTGCCGCTGGTCTTCCGCGGACCGGCGACCGCCGCCGTCGCCCTCGCGGTGCTCGCCGCGCTCTCGCCCGCCGCGACCCCGCCGTCGACCCTCGCCACACTGCACGCGGGTCGCGCGCTGCCGACGCGCAGGGCGGTGGCCGTCACAGCCGCGGCCACCGCCGCCCACGTCGTGCGCGGGCTCTGGCGGCCGATGGGCGAGCTGCCGTTCGGCTGGTGGGTGATCATCGTCGTCGCGGTGCACGCGGCCCTCCTGGGCTGGGGCGCCCTGGGACGCTCACGGGCGCAGGTGATCGCCGCGCTGGTGGAGCGGGCCGAGCGCGCGGAGGCCGTGCGCGAGACTGCCGAGCGGGAGGCCCGGGTCCAGGAGCGCACCCGCATCGCGCGGGAGATGCACGACGTCCTCGCGCACCGGCTCTCGCTCGTCGCCACGTACTCGGGAGCCCTGGAGGTGCGCCCGGACGCCGCCCCGGAACAGCTGTCCCGGGCCGCCGGCGTCATCCGGGAGGGCACGCACCGGGCCCTGGAAGAGCTCCGTGAGGTCGTGGGAGTGCTCCGGGAGGACTCCCCGGACGGCGCGCTGCCCCGGCCCCAGCCCGGCCTGGGCGACGTCGCCGCGCTGGTCGAGGAGTCACGGGCGGCCGGCACCGTCGTGCGGCTGCGCGAGGACGTCGACGACGCGGCGACGGTCCCCGGCCTCAGCGGGCGGACGGTCTACCGCGTCGTCCAGGAGGGCCTGACCAATGCGCGCAAGCACGCACCCGGCTCGGTGGCGGACGTGCTGGTCACCGGCTCCCCCGGTGCGGGGCTCGAGGTGGAGGTGACGAACCCGCTCGGCCCGACGCCGCCGTCCTCCCTGCCCGGCTCCTCCACCGGGCTGGTGGGCCTGAGCGAGCGCGTGTCGCTCGCGGGCGGCACGCTGCAGCACGGCGTGACGCCGCCCGGCCGCTTCCGCCTGCACGCCCGGCTACCCTGGCCAGGATGAACGCACCGGTGCGGGTCCTCGTCGTCGACGACGACCCGCTGGTCCGTGACGGACTCACCATGATGCTCGACGGCCTCGACGGGATCGAGGTGGTGGGGACGGCGGGTGACGGCGCCGAGGTGCCGGAGTCCCTGGCGCGGCACCCGGTCGACGTGGTGCTGATGGACCTGCGCATGCCGCGGGTCGACGGCGCCACGGCCACCTCCCTCCTGCGCGCGCGGTCCGACGCCCCGGAGGTGCTGGTCCTGACCACCTTCGACTCCGACGAGGAGATCATCGGCGCCCTGCGCGCCGGTGCCACCGGCTACCTCCTGAAGGACACGCCGCCGACCCGAATCGCGGATGCCGTGCGGCGGGCGGCCGCCGGGGAGTCGGTGCTCTCCCCGCAGGTGGCGCGCCGGCTGATGGACCAGGCGGTGGACCGGGCGGCACCGGCGGACCGCGCCCGGACCGAGCTGGCCCGGCTCACCGAGCGTGAGCGCGCCGTGGTGGCGGCGGTGGCGCGGGGCGAGACCAACGCCGAGATCGCCGCCGGGCTGCACCTCAGCGAGGCGACGATCAAGGCGCACGTCTCGCACATCCTCGCCGCCCTCGGCCTGAGCAACCGCACGCAGGTCGCGCTCCTGGCCCACGACGCCGGTCTGGTGTGAGCCTGGGGCCGATCGGCGAGCCTGTCCGGGACCGTTGGGCGTCCCGTGGTCTGGGGCGACGGCGCACCGGCCCAGCTACGCCCCGGCTCCGCGGCTCAGCGACTCAGCGACTCAGCGACTCAGCGACCGAGGTTCTCCACGAGCTCGACAGTGACCTCGTCGAGGCTGCCCACCTGTGTCGCGGTCAGCTCCAGCGCATCGGCGTCGGGCGGGAACGCCTCGTGCGGGACGGCGATCACGCGCATGCCGGCCGCGGCGGCCGACCGCATCCCGTTGGAGCTGTCCTCGATGGCGACGGCGCGGCGGGGGTCGACACCGAGCAGCTCCGCGACCTTGGCGTACCCGTCCGGGGACGGCTTCCCGCGCTCGACCTCCTCGGTGGAGACGGTCGCCCGGAAGTGGTGGTCGAGCCCGAGCTCGGCGAGCACGGTGTCGATGAGCCGACGCGGCGACGACGACGCGAGACCGAGCGGCCACCGCCCGGCCAGACGCTCGACCGCGTCGACCGCACCCGGGAGCGTCGGCAGATGCTCGTGGTAACGGGCCGCCATGTGGTTGATGGTTCGGTCCGCGACGGCCGGGGCGTCACCGTCGACGCCGATGGTGGTCGCCATGTACTCGGACCACTCCGGCGTCGACATGCCCAGCATCGCCTCGGTCGCACCGTCGGGCCACGGCACACCGTCCTCCGCGGCGAGGCCGCGGCGCACCTCGTCCCACATCGTCTCGGTGTCGGTCAGGACGCCGTCCATGTCGAAGACGACGGCTTCGATGCTGCTGGGCTCGCTCATGGTTCCCATCGTGCCCCACCGGCCCGCACGCTTCCTGCCGCGCTGGTGGACACTGGCACGGTGAGCGCGCCGACCCCCACCCCGAGCACCGACACCCTGCCGGCACCGGCACCCTCGCGACTGCGTTCGAGGATGCGCACCGAGGTGCTGATCGTGCTGGGCCTGTCGTTGGGGCAGTCGGCGGTGTACGCGGTGGTGAACATCATCGCCCGGCTCACGGTCACCACTCCGCTGGGCGAGCAGGCCACGGCGCTGAACCCGTCCCGCTCACCGCGCCCGTACCTCGACCTGACCTACCAGCTGCTGTCCATCGGCTTCGCCCTGGTGCCGGTGGCGCTGGCGCTGTACCTGCTCTCCGAGCCGGGCCGGCGGGCGACGGCGCGCATCGGGCTGGATCTGCACCGTCCGTGGCGCAACCTCGGCGCCGGCGTCGGACTGGCCGCGCTCATCGGTGTGCCCGGCCTGGGGCTGTACCTCCTGGGACGGGCGCTCGGGATCACGGTGGAGGTCCAGGCCGCCACGCTGAACGAGGTCTGGTGGACCGTTCCGGTGCTGATCCTCGCCGCGCTGCAGAACGCCCTGCTGGAGGAGGTGATCGTCGCCGGCTACCTCATCACCCGGCTCGAGCAGCTCGGCTGGCGCCCGCCGGCCGTGCTGGCTGCGAGCGCCGTCGTGCGCGGCGCCTACCACCTCTACCAGGGCTTCGGGCCGTTCGTGGGCAACGTGATCATGGGCCTGATCTTTGGCGAGTACTACCGCCGGCGACGGCGGACCATGCCTCTGGTGATCGCCCACACCCTGATCGACGTGGTCGCCTTCGTCGGCTACGCCTTGCTGCCGGAGAGCGTCCTCGCGGTGCTCGGCCTCGCGTGAGCGGCCGCCGACGTCTTCACCAGAGCCGCACAGACTGCCCGCGCGCCGCACACAAAAGCAGACGACTGACGGCACACCCCGCGCCGTAGACTCCCCGACATGAGGCAGGAGCTGGGGGAGGGCGGCACGGCTGTGTCCACGAACGCCCCCGCGGAGGATTCCTCGCCACGACGTGAGGTGCTGCTGGTCGACGCCCCGCAGACGCGGGTGCGCCGCCCGGGCGACCTCGTCGCGCTCGTCGCCTCCGCGCTCGGCATCGCCTTCGTGCTCGTGCTGGCCGTCTACGCGCACGCCACCACGCAGGGCGTCACCGAGGACGTCCAGTCCGCCGTCGCCAACACGCTGCGCCAGGTCCTGCTGCTCCCGGTGACGGTCCTCGAGGGCCTCGTGACCTTCTTCGTCCCGCTGGCGGTGCTGGTCGACCGGCTCGTGCGCCGCAGCTGGCGCTCGGCGCTGGAGGCGCTCGGCACCGGCGTCGCCGCCTACCTGCTGGCCCTGGGCGCCCTCTGGCTGCTCGACAACGTCGCCCCCTCCACCCTCACCCGCGGTCTGACGATCACCTCCGAGGGCGCGACGGTCATCGCGCTCAACGCCTACGCGGCGGGCATCGCCGGGCTGCTGACCGCCGTCGGGGACCGCTCGCACAGCCGGATGCTGCGGTGGTCGTGGAACCTGCTCTGGGTCGTCCTCGGGCTCTCCGTCGTGCAGGGCAACCAGACCCTGCCGGGCGCCGTGGTCGCCGTCCTCCTCGGCCGGTCCGCGGGGCTCGGGATGCGCTACGCCTCCGGCGTCCTGCACGAGCGGGCCACCGGGATCGCGCTGGTGCGCGGGCTGCGCCGGGCCGGGCTCGACCCCGTCCGGGTGGTCCGGATGGACCCGCTGCTCGCCGGCACCAGCGCCCAGGCGTGGACCGTCACCACGTCCTCGCCGATCGGGTACACCGAGCGGCTGCGCGAGCGCCGGAGCGACGCCGAGGATCACCAGCCCCTCCGCACGCACAAGGAGCCGGAGGTCACGACCGACGAGCCGCTGACGCCGGCGGACCTGCTCGCCGCCGTCGACCAGGAGGGCGCCAGCACCGCCGACACGATCGCGCCGGACGCGCTCACCGACCCCGACCGGGTGCTGCGCGCGGCGTCCTCCTCGGCGGCGCTGACGCTGGACGTGGAGAGCGCCCACCGCCTGTACGCCGTCTGGGGGGCCGACGGCACCCGGCACGACGTCACCGTCCTGGACGGCGACCGGCACGTCGTCGGCGTGCTCGCCAGCGTGTGGGACAGCGTCCGGCTGCGCGGGCTCGACCGGCGTCCGGCCACCACCCTGCGTGAGGCGGCCAACCGCGCCGCGCTGATGTCGTTCGCCACCCGTGCGGCCGGCGTGCGCGCGCCGGAGCTGGTGGGCATCACCGAGTCGCGCGACTCCGTCCTCATGGTGACCGAACACGTGACGGGCGCCCGGCACCTGGACGAGCTCGCCCCTTCGGAGCTCGACGACACGCTGCTCGACCAGGTCTGGTCGCAGGTGCGCGCCGCCCACTCCAAGGGCCTGGCGCACCGCGACCTGCACGCCGAGGCGGTCCTCGTCGACGCCATGGACGGGGTGTGGGTCCTCGACTGGGAGAACGGCGAGATCATCTCCTCCGAGCTGTCGCGGCGGCTGGACCTGGCGCAGCTGCTCGCGATGCTCGCGGTGCTCGTGGGCACCGAGCGAGCCCTGGCCTCGGCGGCCCGGGTGCTCACCCGGGACCAGATGGCGTCCATGGCCCCGCTCCTCCAGCCGGTCGCGATGCCTTCGCAGACCCGTGCGGCCGCTCCGGACCACCGGGACCTGCTCGCGACGCTGCGCACGGAGCTGGTCGCGCTCGTCCCGACGGCGGACGTCGCCCCGCTGCAGCTCGCCCGGTTCTCGGTCCGCACGGTCGTCACCATGACGCTCGCCGTGGCGGTCGCCTGGGTGCTGCTCTCCTGGCTCAACTTCGAGGAGGTCACCGCCGCGATCGCCGGGGCCAACCCGGCGTGGATGCTCGTCGCCTTCGTGATGGGCCTACTCACGTACGTCGGCTCGGCGATGGGCCTCGTGGCCTTCTCGCCGGAGAAGCTGAAGATGTGGCGCACGACCCTCGTCCAGGTGGCCGCCTCCGTCGTCTCGCTGGTGGCGCCGGCCGGTATCGGCCCGGCGGCCCTGAACCTGCGCTACCTCAACAAGGCGAAGATCTCCACGCCGCTGGCGGTGGCCACCGTGGGGCTCGTCCAGGTCTCGCAGTTCATCACCACGATCCTGCTGCTCGTCGTCGTCGCGCTGGTGACCGGCTCGGCCGGGACGCTCAGCGCCCCGGCCCCACCGGTGATCGCGGGCGTCGCCCTGGTCGTCGCCGCGATCGGCGTCGCCCTGCTGGTGCCACAGCTGCGGGCCTGGCTCTGGGAGAAGGCCGCGCCCACGCTGCAGCAGGTGTGGCCCCGGCTGGTGTGGGTCGTCTCCAACCCTCGGCGGCTCGTCGTCGGCATCGTGGGGAACCTCGTGATGACCACCGGCTACGTCATCGCCTTCGGTGCCTCGCTGGCCGCCTTCGGGTACCAGCTGCCGCTGACGAACCTCGCCATCACCTATCTCGCCTCGAACTCGATCGGTGCCGTGATCCCGTCGCCCGGCGGTATCGGGCCGGTCGAGGGTGCGCTCACCGGTGGTCTGACGCTGGCCGGGATCCCGGCCGCGACCGCCGTGTCGGTGGCCGTGCTCTTCCGGGTGCTCACCTTCTGGGGTCGCGTGCCGATCGGCTGGGCCGCCCTGCGCCACCTCCAGCGCAAGGACGCCCTCTGACCCGATGAGCTCTCGCCCCCCGTGGTTCCCCGGGCAGTACGGCCGTCCGGACGACGACGGCGCCGCCTTCACCGGTGAGCCGTACGCCGACGACTCCGAGGCGGAGCCGTACGCGCCCGCGTCGCTGCACACCGACGCCTCCAACCCGTACGGCGACGTGCCCGTCGACGCCGGAGGCCCGGACCCGGGCGAGGTGCCGGACTGGCTGAGCCGGTCGGCGGACCCGACCGGTCGGCCGCCGGGGACGGCGTCACCGGCCGCGGCGCAGGCCACCGACCTCGGCGACGGTGCGCCGACCGGGTACGAGAGCTTCTACGAGCCGGGCAGCCGCGGCCGCTCCTCCTGGAAGCCGCGCAAGCGCCGGTCGTTCCGCGCCCGGCGCCACGGCCCGCGCGGCGAGCACCGGGCGGACCCTTCGGGACTCGTCGCGAAGGCTTCGGAGGAGGCTGCGCCGTCGAGGGAGGGCAGCCCCGAGATCACTGTCAGGTACCCGGCGACGTCGTCGCCGGCGATGCGCTGGGGTGCCGTCACGGGCGGGAGCACCAGCACCGACACAGGCACAGGCACAGGCACCGGCAGCGCCGGCACGAGCGGCACGCCCTCGGGAAGGAGCCGCCGCGGACGCTGGGCCGTCGCGTCGGGACTCGGCGTGGGTGTCCTCCTGGTGCTCGCCGTCATCGGGGCGACGCTCGGCGACGACGACGAGCCGGACCCCACGACGGCGCCCACGCTCACCTCGCCCGCACCGTCGCCGAGCTTCTCGCCGCTGCCCCCACCGAGCCCGCTCCCCTCGCCGACCGCCGTCGCACCACCCGAGGGCGAGGTGACCGTCGGCGCCACCGTGGACGACGGACCCGTGCGGGCCGAGGTCCTCGGCGTGACGACCGGGCTGAGCGAGCTCAGCGGCACCACCGCGAGCGCCACGGCCGCGGGCGAGTACGTCGTCGTGCGGCTGCGGGTGACGGCGACCGCCCCGGGCGCGTGGTTCGTGGACACCGACCAGCGACTGACGGACGCCGACGGCACCGAGCACCTCCCCGACGTCGGAGCGGGGATGGCCGTGGACGGCAACAGGCTGTGGTTCGCCGAGCTCAAGGAGGGCGAGAGCGCCGAGGGCGTGGTGGTCTTCGACGTCCCGCCGGGCACCGTGCCGGCCACACTCACCGTGCACGGCTCGGCGACGGGCGCTGGAGCCCCGGTCGCGCTCCCCGTGGGCTGAGCCGCGTTCCATGCGGTCGACTGCCCGGTCGCCTCAGGGCCGGAGCAGGCCGGCGCGTTCCACGAGAACCGCAACGTCCACCCGGTTACGGACACCGAGCTTGGTCTGCGCACCGGACAGGTGGGTCTTGACGGTGGCGGGTGATAGGTAGAGCTGCCTCGCGACCTCGTCGTTGGTGAGCCCGCGCCCCACGGCGATGGAGACCTCGCGCTCGCGGTCCGTCAGCGCCCCCATCACCTCGCGCGCCTCCCGACGTTCCCGCTCGCCGTCGTCGCGGCCGAGGTGCTCAAGAACCTGGCGCGTGCTGCGCGGGGAGAGGACCGCGTCTCCCGCCACGACCGCGCGCACCGCAGCCTTGATCTCTTCTGGGGATGCTGATTTGAGCAGGAACCCCGAGGCACCTGCCCGGATGCATCCGATGACGGCTTCGTCGACGTCCCAGGTGGTCAGAGCGATGACGTGCGGCGCTCGCGCGAGTGCGCGGACCGCCGCGGTCGCGGTGATGCCGTCCGTGCGGCGCATGCGAAGGTCCATGAGAACCACGTCCGGACCGTGTCCGAGCACTGCCCCGACCACCTCATCGCCGTCCGCCGCCTCGGCGACGACCTCCAGGTCCGGCTCGCTGGTCAGGATCAGGCGCAGGCCGGAACGGACGAGAGGGTCGTCGTCGACGAGGAGCACGCGGTGCGGACGCGGGGACACATCCCGATCGTAGGGCGCCCCACCGACACAGATTCCTCCGCCCGGCCTACGAAGTGCTCCATGGCAGCTGGACGGTGACGCGGAAGGTGCGGCCACCGTCGTCGAGGCCATAGACGAGGGTTCCGCCGAGCAGCTCGACGCGCTCGGCCACGCCCTGAAGTCCGTGGCCGGCAGGACCCTGCACCGGACCGAGGTAGCGGTTGCGGGCGTCGATGGTCACACCCGTGACAGGCCCACCGCTGACGCTCAGGCGGATCTGCTCCCCCGCGGCGTGCTTGCGGGCGTTGGTCAAGAGCTCCTGGACGATGCGGTAGACCGCGCGCGAGAGGGTGGGCCCGGCCTGCTCGGCGCCGTCGAGAAAGATGGTCGATGAGACAGGTACGCCGGTGGTCACCGTCTCCTCGATCACCGTGGGCAGATCCACCAGAGTGAGCGCGGGAGCGGCCGGCTCGCCGCCGAGCGGGTGGCGCAGCACACCGAGCAGCGACCGCAGGTCCTCCATCGAGCTGCGAGCGCTCTCCCGCACGAGCTTGGCGCTCTCCGCGAGCTCCGGATCGGCGGTCGCGCGTGTCTCGAGTGCGCCGGCATGGAGGTTGAGCAGCGAGAGCCTGTGTCCGAGGACGTCGTGGACCTCCCGTGCGATACGTTCACGCTCGACCTGCCTGGCCAGCTGGTCACCGAGGCGCCCCGAGGTCTCGCTGACCTCGACCACCTGCTGTGATGCGACCGCGACCTCCCGCCGCGACCGGAGGACGAGTCCGGCCCCGACGGCGCCCGCCAGGAAGACCACCACCCAGATCCCGACGACCCACCAGCTCAGCTCGAACGGCACGTCACCGCCGAGGCTCGTCGGCGCGAAGACCTGCTTGAACAGGGAGGTGTCCTTCGTCGGTCCGGCGACGTCACGGATCGCCGATACGACGGTCACCGCGGTCACCGCGGCGACCGTCCACCAGACCTCCCGGCCCCGACGGCGAGCTACCAGCCCGGCGAGCGCGACGAGGGCGGTCGAGGTGCCGATCGGCAGCAGCAGGGCGACCGCGGTGGCTCCGAGGGTGACGGCCAACGGTGCCCGTCTCCGCCAGAACAGCGTCACGGGCATCGCCAGCGCGGCCAGGAGCCCGAGAAAGTTCGCGGCCATGGACCACCCGTCGGTCGCTTCGGCCGTGCGGGTGAACACCACCCCTGAGACGGACATGAAGACACACAGGACGACGTACGCAACGGTTCGCAGCCACCACCAGGTGTGATGCCCGCTCGGGGCCGTGCGCTCGGTCATGAGGCCAACGGTAGGGCGGTGCACCCACGTCTCGGCACCACCCAACGGCCGTCGATCGGACTGGAGCGCTCAGCCGGTCGGACAGGACCATCCGGCCGATCGGGCGATGCGAGCGACGAGGCGGGTGCCGGAGGCTCGAAGCACACGACCACCGGCCCGTCGCCGGTCCCCGCAACCGAAGGAGTGTCATGAGCACCAACCAGCCGTACCCGCCGATCGGCGGTCAGCCTGCCACCGTCCAGTCCCCCGTCCCGCCGGGTGCCCCGGGCTACGCGAGCCCGGGAGCACCGGGTCCGTCCTACGGCTTCCCGGGCCCACCGGAGCCGCCGGCCCCAGCACCCGAGAAGAGGAAGAGCTGGTTCGCCCGGCACAAGATCCTCACCATCGTCCTGGTGATCGTGGCCCTCGTCGCCCTCGGTCAGGCCGTGGGCAACGGCGGCGAGGAACCGGACGCCGTCCCGTCCGCTGCCGCACCCGCCGCACCCGCCGACAGCGATGCCACGGCCCCCGGCGACGTCGAGCCCGCCGACCCTGGCGACGGCGACGGGGCTCCCGCAGACGAAGCAGCCGCGGAGACCGAGGTATCGGCTCCGGATGCGACGGCGGCCGGCGTCGGGACCCCGGTCAGGGATGGAAAGTTCGAGTTCACCGTCACGGGCATCGAACCCGGCGTAGCCACGGTGGGCAACGAGTTCCTCAACGAGCAGGCACAAGGGCAGTTCGTCCTCGTGCACCTGACGGTGGCCAACATCGGCGACGAGGCGCAGGCCTTCTATGACGGCAACCAGACTCTCGTCGACACGGCGGGTCGCGAGCACTCGGCGAACACGGCGGCCGGCATCTATCTGGAGGACAACGACATGTTCTTCAACGACATCAACCCGGGGAACTCGGTCTCAGGTGCTGTGGTCTTCGACATCCCCGTCGACGCCGTCCCGGCGAGCATCACGCTGCACGACTCGATGTTCTCGGGCGGCGTCACCGTCTCACTGACCCAGTAGCGGCGAGCCATCGCCCACCGGTGACCGTCCGGACGGTCACTGCGCAGATGCCCGGACCAGCTGCGTCTGGTCTGGGCATCTGCGCGCCTTGACCAGACCGCGGTCCCGATAGGGTCTGCGGCGACGAGAACACCGAAGCTCGGTCGGCGACCCGGGGCCCGGGTGGCCGGTCGAACCGGCAGGCGACCAGGAGGCGAGGGATGCGGACTCGGCCCACGAGAGCGATGCATCTGGGCCAGGGCTCTGTCGGCTACGGACCGACCGACCGGTGGGTGCCGTGGGTCGTCGCCGTGGTGACCGCGGCGCTGTACTCGGTGTACGCGGTGACCCAGTGGCGGCTGCTGGAGGTGCCGTCCTGGGACCTGGGGATCTTCACCCAGCTGGCGAAGGCGTACTCCGGGCTCGACGCGCCGGTGGTGACCATCAAGGGCGAGGGCTTCAACCTTCTGGGCGACCACTTCCACCCCATGCTCGTGCTGCTCGCCCCGTTCTACCGGCTCTTCCCGTCCGGCCTCACGCTGCTGGTGGTCCAGGCGGTGCTGCTCGCTGTCTCGGCCGTACCGATCACAAGGGTGGCCCGCGAGCTCGTCGGTCGCGGACGCGGCACCGCGCTCGGCGTCGCCTACGCCCTGGGCTGGGGGCTGCAGGGTGCCGTCGCCGCCCAGTTCCACGAGATCGCGTTCGCCGTGCCGCTCCTCGCGTTCGCGCTCGCAGCGTTCCTGCGTGGCCGGTGGTGGGCGTGCACGGCATGGGCCGCACCTCTCGTCTTCGTCAAGGAGGACCTCGGCCTGACGGTCGCCGCCCTGGGCCTGGTACTACTCTGGCGCGGTCGTCGGCGTGCGTCCGGACAGGCCGCGAGCGGGCGACAGGTCCGGGCCGGGGCGTTCCTCGCAGCATGGGGCATGGTCTGGTTCGTGCTGGCGATCTGGGTGATCCTGCCGGCGCTGAACCCCGGCGGTACCTGGGACTACTACGACCGCGTGGGGTCGGAGGAGCAGCAGGGGCTGCTCGACGTCCTGCTGGGCGCGCTCGTCCCGGGCGAGAAGTACGTGACGCTGCTGCTCCTGGTCGCCGCGGCGGGCGTCGTCGGCGTCCGCTCCCCGCTGGTGTGGCTGTGGGTACCGACGCTGGCCTGGCGGTTCGTCGGCAACGTCGAGTTCTACTGGGGTTGGAGCTGGCACTACTCGGCGATCCTCATGCCGGTCGCGGCCGCGGCCCTGCTCGACGCCGTGACCCGGCCGCCGGACCCGAGCGCCGCGCGCCGCCCGGCCGCGCCGGGCGGCTGGGCGACGATCGGCGTGGGCGTCGCCGTGGCCACCACGGCGCTGATGATGCCGACGCTTCCGCTCGCCCGGCTGGTGGAGCCGGCCACCTACGCCGTGTCGGACCGTCACGACGGCGCGACGGCGGCGATCGATGCGGTCGCCCCCGGGAGCACCGTGGAGGCCGACATCTACCTCATGGCCTACCTGGTCCCCCGCGCGCAGGTGTACTGGGTGGGCAACGCGGGCAATCCGGCACCGGACTTCGTGCTGCTGGACACCCTGCGCCGCACGTGGCCGGACCGGGACATCACCGACGCCGCCGCCTTCGCCGAGTCGCGGCACGGCGTCGACTACGAGCTCGTGCTGGACGCCGACGGCTACCAGGTCGCCCGGCGAGTCGGGACGTCGTCATGACAGCAGCGACGCACGACGGCGCGGCGGACCGGCACCCGCCTGCCTACCTGCGTCCGGGGTCCTGGGCTGCCGTCGGGATCGGCGGGACGCTGGGCACCCTGGCCCGGCACGGCGTGGACACGCTGGCCGGGGCCGCCGACGCCCTGACGTGGTCGACAGCCGCGGTGAACCTGCTCGGGGCGTTCCTCCTCGGGCTGGTGCTCGAGATCGGCACCCGGCGCGCGACCGGCCATCGAGCACGCGAGGTTGCCTTGCTGCTCGCGGGGACCGGCTTCCTCGGCGCCTTCACCACCTACAGCACGTTCGCGGTCCAGATCGTCACGCTGCTGGAGCGGGACGCACGCGCGGCCCTGGGCTACGGCGTCGGGCTGGTGCTGTGCGGCCTGCTCGCCGCCGGCTGCGGGGTGCTGCTCGGCACGCGCCTCCGGCGCGGACGGTCCGGCCCGGGGGTGACCGGCGGAACGTCAGGACCGCCCGCGGCGGGCAGACCGCTCGATCCCCACGCGGCAGACCGACGGGTCGGTCCGCACACCACCGTCACACCGGATCCTCGCGCCACGGACGGACCTGCCGACGACGGAGCGCGCCGATGACCGTCCTCCTGCTCGCGCTCGCCGGCGGTCTCGGCGCGGTGTCGCGCTACCTCGTCGACGGCGCCGTCCGTGCCCGTACTCGCCCGGACAACCCTGCTGGAGTCCTCCTCGTCAACATCACCGGCTCGTTCCTGCTCGGCCTGGTCACCGGCCTGCTGGGGCAGAGCGCCGGCCCGCTGGCACTGGTCGTGGGCACCGGCTTCTGCGGCGGGTACACCACGTTCTCCACGTCGGTTGTCGTCGTCGTCGACCTGCTGCGCCACCGTCGGGTGGCCGCGGCGCTGCGGCTGGCGGCCGGCACGCTGGTGTCCACGGTGGCCGCAGCCGCCCTCGGCCTGGCGATCGGGACGACGGCGGCACCGTAACGGCTTGACGCACGACGGCGGAACGCCTCCTCGACCGGGTTGGCGCGAGAACGGGTTCCAAGAGGCCCTCAGGAGCGGCTTACAGTGACGAGGTGACCTATCTTCGCCCCGTCGCCCGGCTGTTCCTGCCCGTCCTCGCCGTCGTCGCCCTCCTCGGGACGCTCTCCGCCGCGCTCGCGCCGGCAGCGAGCGCGCACGACGTCCTGCTGGAGTCGAGCCCAGCGGACGGGGCAGAGCTGACCGAGGTGCCCACCGAGGTGGTGCTGACGTTCAACAACGAGCTGCTGGACGCCTCGCAGGCGATCCTCGTGACCGACACGGCCGGGGAGCCCGTCACGGACGCGCCCACCGTCGTCGCCGGCCGCACGGCGTCCGTGCCGCTGCCGGAGCTGACGGACGGCGACTACGCGGTCACCTGGTCCGTCGTCTCCTCCGACGGGCACCGCATCGACGGCGAGCTCGGCTTCACGGTGGCCGCCGGGTCGGAGCCCTCGGCACCCACGACGACGGACGCGGCACCCTCCCCGGACGAGGCGACGACGCCGGACGCGACGGTCACGGTGGAGGCCACCTCGGAGCCGGAGGAGACCGGCGCCGCGGGGCTGCCGATGTGGTTGTGGCTCGTGGTCTCGGTCGGCGCACTGGGCGGTGTCGTGGCGGTGGCGGTGCGTCGCTGGCGCGACCAGGGCTGATTCTTACGCGCGTGCCCTCGCCGAGCCCTATCGTTTCGCTTCTCGAGGGCCTGGGAGGTTCGCCATGGTCGCAGCGCGCACGGCGCGGCGGTGGCTCCGCGTCGCCGGTGACGTCCTTGCCGAGCCGGACGCCGGCTCGGCAGAAGATCGGCTACTCGCGGCGCTCGCTCAGGAGTTCGGCGCCATGTGCATCGTCCGCACCAGCGCCGGCGCCGGCGGGCACACCTGGGCCCCGCCCTGGCCCGCGGGATTCAGCGCGCCCGACGAGGTGCGCTCCCTCGCACTCGCACGTGCGGCCGACCAACCGCTCGTCGCGCATCTCGCCGCGACCGGCACGGGCGCGCCGTTCAGCCTCGCAGACGCCGAGGCCGCCGGGCGGAGACTGTCGCCGTGGGCGCGCGAGCTCATCGCGGCGCTCGGACTCACGGTGCACCAGCTGGCGCTGCCCCTTCCCGGTCCGGGCGGACCGGACGCCTACGGCATCGTCGGCGACTCGCAGTACGGCGACAAGGACCTCGAGCTCGCCCGCGAGCTCCAGCCGCTGGTGGTGGGCCTGGACCGCCATGTGCTGATGCTCCGCGAGCTCCGGCGCGCCGCAGACGGCGTGCACACTCCTGCCGGCTCCTCGATGCTGACCCCCCGCGAGCAGCTCGTCCTCGAGGGCATCGCGGCCGGCAGCACGGTCAACGGCATGGCCGTCCGGCTCGGGATCTCGCCCCGGACCGTCCACAAGCACCAGGAGAACCTGTACCGCAAGCTCCGTGCCGTGGACCGGCTGTCGGCGGTCCTGTCGGCTCAGCGCGAAGGACTGCTCCCGTCGGAGGGTGCGGGGCGAGGATGGGCGCCGTCGCCCCGGCCCCCGCACCCCCCGTCGGTGATCTAGGCCGGCAGCTCGAACCCGTCGCACGTCTCAAGGAGGTCCGCCTCGATCGCCTGCGTCAGCAGGACGAAGTCCGCCTCCTCGAGGTAGGCGAAGCCCTTCGGCGCCTTCCCCTGGTAGGCGGCGCCCGAGCCGACCGTCGCTCGCGAGTGGATGAGCGGCTCCTCCTCGATCCCGCCGGCCGCCATCCACGCCTCGACGGCAGCCGTCGCGGACGCGGCGCAGTCCGGCCGGTCGTACCCGCCCTGCTCCGCCGGGGCCGCGATGATCATCTCGCCGAGGTCGCTCAACGGCATCCAGGCCGTGCGATGCGTGGCGAGCTGCTGTCGGGCGCTGTCGTTCCAGTCGATCTTGTAGCAGTGGTGGGCGGACGCTGTGGTCGCGGTGGCGATGCCGAGCGCTGCGACGGCGGCCGTCACCGTGCCGGCGCGTCGCGCCCAGCCGCGGGCGACGCCGCGGTCAAGAATCCCGGTCACTGGATCCTCCTCCAGAAAGCGCGCCACCCCTGCGGCGGCGTCGCTCCGAAAGTGTCCTGAGACCAGGCGGGCGGCACCATACGCACCAGTGCGTATGGTGCCCGTCAGCGGACGTCGACCGGCTCGCCTGCGGGGCCGTCGGACGAGGGGGTGTCGACCGCCGCGCCACCGAGGGCGTGGCCCTCCCAGGTGAGGGCCGTCCAGCCCTCGTCCGGGCTGCCCTCGAGCACGACGGCGCCGGTGTTGGACACCGGGTTGTAGGCGACGTGATCGACGCTGACGTTGTCCGTCCGGGCGGCCGTCCAGGCGCGGATGGCGGCTCCGTGGCTGACGACGACCGCCGTGCGGACGCCGCTGGCGGCAACCTCGGCGACCGCCTCGTCGTACCGGCTGAAGAACTCGGTGCCGTTCTCGCCGCCGGGGATGCGGGTGGCCATGTTGCCGGCGCTCCACTCGAAGATCGTGCCGAGGTAGGCGCGCACCGACGCGTGGTCGCCGAGCATCTCCAGGTCTCCGGCGCGGATCTCGCGCACGCCAGGGTGCACCTGGGTCTTCAGGCGGACGGTGTCGGCGAGCGGTCGGGCGGTCTGCTGCGTGCGCACGAGCGTGGAGGCGACGATGGCCTCTACCGGTTCCCCGGCCAGCGCCTCCGGGAGGGCGGCGGCCTGCCGGCGGCCGAGGTCGGTGAGGTCGGCGCCGGGCTCGTCGGTGTCGAGCAGCCCGCCGACGTTGGACGTCGTCTGGCCGTGTCGGACGAGGATCAGCTTCATGCACCCATCATCGCCGATCCGGTACGGAGTCAGTAGTCCTTGAGCTGACCGAGCACCTCGGTGAAGACCTCGGTAGGGGCGCCGATGTTGAGCACCTTGAACCCCTCCTCGTGGTCCTCGAGCTCCTCGAGGGTGTCGATCTGGGAGCCCAGGAGGCTCGGCGGCATGTAGTGACCCTCGCGCTGCGACATCCGTTCGAGCGTGATGTCGGCAGGGGGCGCCATGTGCACGAAGATGGTGCTGCCCTTCGCGCCGCGGAGCACGTCCCGGTACTTCACCTTCAGTGCCGAGCAGGTCACGACGGTGGAGTGGCCGACCTCGGCCTCCGACGTCATCCACGCCTGGATCGACTCCAGCCAGGGGGCGCGGTCGTCGTCGTCGAGCGGGATGCCGGCGGCCATCTTGTCGCGGTTGGCCTGGCTGTGGAACTCGTCCCCCTCGGCGAAGATGTAGCCCAGCTTGCCGGCGAGCATCATCGCGATGGTGGTCTTGCCGCCGCCGGAGACGCCCATGACGACGAGATGTCGGGGCCCACGGGACCTCTTCGGCCAGGGCGGGATGCCGGTCAACGTGTCTTCGGTCACGAGGTGCACTCCGATCGGATGGCTGGTGCTCGACCGACCGTACCGGGCGGGTCGGTGCGCGGACCACGCCTTGCCAGGAGTTGCAGGCGGCGGTCAGAGGCCGAAGAGCGCGTCGGGCAGGAGGTGAGGGACCTGGAGTATCGCCCAGAAGCGGGCGAAGCGACCCAGGACGGAGAGCAGCGCGAAGAGCCACCAGCGCATCCGGACGCTTCCTGCGAGCACCGAGACGATCGCGTAGGGCGGCAGGCCGGCGAAGGCGCTCACCAGGGTCACGGCGCTCGGACCCCACACGTGCTCCTCGCACCAGCGCTCCACCGTCGTCATCCGCTGTGCCCAGCGACCGCCGGCGGTGCCGCGACGGCGGAGCCGGGCGACATCCAGCACGCCGCGGCCGACGAGGTAGTACAGCATCTTCCCGGCCACCTGGCCGAGGGCGGCCGCGAGCGCCAGCCAGCCCGGGGCCACGTCGGTGGCCAGGGCCACGCCCACCACATAGACCTCGGCCGGCAGCACGACGGCGACCGCGGAGAGCAGACAGTAGAAGAAGCTCGCGAGCAGCACTGTCACGGTGCGCCGACCGCCCGACGACGGCGGAGCTGGCGCGAGATCACCGCGCCATCATGCCGGACGCCTCGGGTCCCGCCGCGCGTGCGGGACAGGCAGCGCGTCGGACGACGGGCGTCAGCACCGAGGTCGCGTCGGCGCGGCGGCCAGAGTCCGGCCCGACGGCGCGAGCTGCGACGTCACCCGTCCTCGAGCCGCTCCAGCAGGTCGACGGCGGCACGCGCGTACTCCCCGATCCACCTGTCGTAGATGCGCTTGAGCGGTGCGGGAGCCAGGGTGAGGTGCCGCTCGCGACCCACCTTCTTGCCGATGACGAGATCCGCCCGCTCGAGCACCCGCAGATGCTGCAGGACGGTCGTGCGGTCCAGCTCGGGAAACTGCTCGCAGAGTGTGCCGGTCGTGCACGGCCCCGCCCTCAGGGCGTCGAGCATGCGGCGGCGGGTGGGCGATGCCAGGGCCTTGAACACCAGGTCGTCGTCCGACCCCTTGCCGTCGCCCTCAGACATGTTGTAAAACTATCACATGAACACCGACGACTCGCTGCGCGAGCTCTCCTTCACCGTCTCCGGACGTGTGTCACGTCCCTGCGCCGAGGTCTACGAGGCCGTCGCCGACCCGCGGCAGCTCTCGCAGTACTTCACCACCGGAGGTGCCCGCGGCCGCCTGGAGCCCGGCGCCGACGTCAGCTGGGACTTCCATGACTTCCCGGGAGCCTTCCCGGTCACCGTGGTCGCCGCGGACCCGCCCCGGCGCATCGTCATCGAGTGGGAGGGCGAGGCCAGCTCGGGCACGAGGGGCGTGACGACGACGACCTTCGAGTTCGAGCCGATCGACGGCGACACCCGCACGCTCGTGACGATCTCCGAGTCGTCCTGGCTGCCTACCGCGGACGGAGCGAGGAACGCCTTCGGCAACTGCGAGGGCTGGACCGGCATGCTCGCCGCTCTGAAGGCCTGGGTCGAGCACGGCATCAACCTGCGCGAGGGCTTCTACAAGTAGGTCGTCCTTCCACAAGTAGGTCGTCTCCGGCACCGCGGCGACGGCGGCCGGCCGGCGGGTACGGGCGCACCCTCGCGAGCGGGGCTCAGGTGCCGCCCTGGTGGGCGATGAGCAGCGCCTCGGCCCGCGCGAGCTCGGGATCCAGGTAGCGCCCGCCGCGCTCACGCGGGCGCAGCCGGGCGCCGTCGTCGACCATGCGGTAGAGCAGCGGCCGTGCGTTGGGCAGGTTGAGCGAGCGCAGCTCCGCGCCGGTAAGGTCGTCGAGCAGTGCGCACAACGCACGCAGCGAGTTGCCGTGCGCGACCACCAGCACGTGCCGGCCCGCCCGCAGGTGCGCCTCGAGGTCGGCGAGCCACGGGTGGATGCGCTCGACGACGTCGGCCAGGGACTCGGTCGCCGCCAGCGCCTCGGCCGGCAGCCGGTCGAACGGGCTGAGGGTGCGCCACAGCGCGACCACGGCGGGGTCCAGAGCGGGCGGCCGACCCTCGAGCGAGCGACGCCAGTGCAGGAACTGCTCCCTGCCGTGCGCCGCCAGGATGTCGGACTTCAGGTGGCCGGACAGGGCCCCGTAGCTGCGCTCGTTCAGCCGCCACGTGCGCCGGACGGGCGCCGACGTGCCCAGCGACCCGGCCACCAGCTGGGCGGTCCGCCAGCCGCGGACCAGCTCGGAGGTGACGATGACGTCCGGGCGCCAGCCGGACTCGACCAGCCGCTGCCCGGCGTGGTGGCACGCCTCCTCGCCGGCGGGGGTGAGGTCGACATCGAGCACCCCGCTGAACAGCTCTCGAGCGTTGCCGACGGACTCCCCGTGCCGCACGAGCACGAGGGTGCCGAGAGATCCGCTCACGGTCCAACCTTCCCACGGCCCGGTGTGCGACCGCCGGTACGACGGCGAGAGCCCGCACCCCGAGGTGCGGGCTCCTGCCTTGTCGACCGCTTCGTGCGCTGTCCGGTGCTCAGCCCTTGGTCACGGACTCCACGGTGTCGCCCACCTTGCGGTCCTTGCCGCCCTGGGCGATGTTCTGCTCGCTGATGATGCCGACGAGCTGATGACCGTCGATGACCGGCAGCCGCCGGACCTGGTGCTCGGCCATGGTTCGCATGGCCTCCTCGACCGAGTCGTCGGCACCGATCGTGACGGGCTTGCCGCGGGCGAACTCGGCGGCGGTGGCCGTCGACGGGTCCCCGCCCTCGGCGATGCAGCCGACCACGATGTCGCGGTCGGTCAGCATGCCCTTGAGCTTGCCGTCGGCGCCGCAGATGGGCATGGCACCGATGTCCAGGTCGCGCATCTTCTGGGCGGCGACCAGCAGGGTCTCCGTCTCCTGGATGCACTGGGCGTCGCGCGTCATGATGTCGCGTGCCTTCTCCATGGGTTCCTCCTCGAGCGATGGCGGACGGTGTCCTGTCACGGTAAGGAGGGTGGGGTGAGCATGCATCTCGGACCGTCCGGCCTCCTCCGGGGGCGAGCACCGTGCTGCTGACCGTCGGTCACGCCGCGCTCGACCGTGACGCGCTGACCCGGCTCCTGCGCTCGGCGTCGGTGACGCACCTGGTGGACGTGCGCCGCTTCCCGGGCTCGCGGTCCAACCCCGACGTCAAGCGGGACGCCCTGGAGCGCTGGCTGCCCGAGGCCGGTATCGACTACCGGTGGGAGGAGCGTCTCGGCGGCCGCCGGCACCTGCGCAAGGAGGACGACGCCGTCTCGCCCGACACCTGGTGGCAGGTCGCAGCGTTCCGCGCGTACGCCGGCTGGACGCGCAGCGCTGACTTCGGTGCGGCGATGACCGAGCTGCTCGAGCAGGCGACGGACGACGCCGGGGTCGTCGTCATGTGCTCCGAGGCCGTCTGGTGGCGGTGCCACCGGCGGCTGATCGCCGATGTCGCGGTCCTGGGCCACGACGTCGAGGTCCGGCACCTGATGCACGACGGCGCCCGGCGGCCCCACCCGGTGGCCGAAGGTGCGCGCAGGAAGGGCCCGGGCACGCTGGTGTGGGACGGCGCGTAGCTCAGCGCGCCCGGTTGTGCCGCACGAGGGCGCCGACGAGCCACCCGACGAGGAACACAGCGAGCAGCGCCAGCCAGATCGGGGCCCGCACGCTGACCCAGAAGAGCTGGATGCTGGCCACCGCCTGGTTCTGCAGGACGAAGACCACCGCAAGAACCGCGAGCGCCAGCCCGACCCACGTCGAGGCCGAGACGCCGCGCAGGAAGCTGACGAATCCGTTCCGGCTGCCGCTGTCCTGCCTCGTCATCGCGCTACCCCCATCACCTCGTGGTCGTGTGCTGCGCACGGTAGTCGGCGAGCACCGCGTCCACGACCCGAGCGGTGCGCAGAGCGCTCTCGCCGGTGCTCGGGGAGGTGCCGTGGCCGGTGAGCTCGTCGACGACGAGCTGGATCAGGGGTTGCTGGACCACCTCCGGGTACGGCGCGTCGATGTGCTGCTCGCCGTCCGCCGTGCGCAGGAGCAGCGGCTCGACGCCGAACGAGGAGAAGCGCAGGCTCCCGGCCGTTCCGACGATGTCGACCGAGTCCTCGTCCACCGCCGCGTCGAAGGCCCACAGGCCGGTGCCCACGACGCCGGAGGCGAAGGCGAACGTGGCGGCCACGTGGTCCTCGGCCGGGTACTGCCCGGCGAGGTTGGTCGCCACGCCGGTCACGGTCGTGATGGGGCCGAGGAGGTGGTCGAGCAGGTCCAGGGTGTGCGATCCCAGGTCGACGAAGAGCCCGCCGCCAGAGATCTCCGGCTGCACGCGCCACGGCAGGTGCTCCGGCTCCCACATCCCGGCCGGCTTCTGCGTGCGCACGCTGACAGCGCGGACCGTGCCGATCGCGCCGCCGTCGAGAAGCTCCTTGACGCGCACGAACCGCGGCATGGCGCGCCGGTAGTACGCGACGAACAGCGGGACACCGGCATGCTCGAAGGCGGTGAGCATCTCCTGCGCCTCGTCCGCGGTGCGGGCGATCGGCTTCTCGACGTAGACCGGCTTGCCGGCGGCGGCGACCCGGACGGCGTAGTCGCGGTGACTGTCCGGCGGGGTCGCGACGTACACGGCGTCGACGTCCGGGTCGGCGATCAGCGCGTCGGCGTCGTCGTACCAGCGCGCCACCCCGTGCCGGCGGGCGTAGTCGGCCGCCTTCGCGCCGTCACGGCGCATGACCGCGACGAGCGAGGAGCGCTCGGCGCGCTGCAGGCCCGGGCCGGACTTGCGCTCGGTGACGTCCCCGACGCCGATGATCCCCCAGCGGACGTGCTCGAACCCGTGCGGTGTCGTGGTCATGGTCGGAGGCTACCGGCGCGGGCGGTCCACAACTCCCACCGGTCCGGGCACCGGCCGGTCGGACGACAACGGCGGGCTCGGTCTCGTCGAGATCGCGGACCACGACGGCGAGTGGGTCGAGCTCGCCGCGGGGTCGGGCCGGCTCGCGCTGCACGCCGCCGGCCCCGAGAGCCCGCCGGCCGGCCGGACCAAGCTCGGCATCGAGGTGGTCGGCACCGACGCGTACCGGTCGGCGGCAGCTGCTGCCGGGGTCCGCGGCGAGCCGATCACGACCGACCACGGTCCTGCGTCGACGGTCGACGTGGCCGGTCTGCCCGTCGTCGTCGACGAGGCCGAGCCCGGCGTCGCCGGACGGGGTGACGCCGGGATGGGCGAGGTCACGTCGGAGACGCTCTCGGTCGTCGGCCTGGTCTACACACCGACGCCCGCGAACCACGGCGCCGCTGCGGCGGCGCTCGGGTGGCGGCCTCGCGTCGCCAGCGACTCCGGCGGCTGGTCCGATCTCACCGCACACGGGATCCTCGCCTTCCACGAGGGCGAGCTGACCGACGTCGACGGCGCCCCTGCGTGCGAGGTCAGCCTGGAGACCGGCAGGCTCGAGCCGCTCCTGGAGCGCGCCTCCGACGCCGGTCTCGACGCCCGGATCATCGACGAGTCCTACGGCCGCACCCTTCGGGTCACCACACCGGCCGGGACCGAGCTGTGGGTCAACGAGACGCAGCAGGACCTGTACGGCTACCACCTGACCGATCCGGCCGCGCAGGCGCGCTGACCATCGGCGCGGGAGGATGAGGGCAGGGCGGCGACGAGGGAGGCGAGACGATGCGCACCGACCGCGTTCGCGAGGCGATGGCCGCCGTCGACCGGCGCGACTTCCTGCCCGACGACCAGCTCCGCTTCGCCGACGCGGACCAGCCGCTGCGGATCGGCCACGGCGCCACCTGCTCGCAGCCGAGCACGGTCGAGCAGATGCTCGAGCTCCTCGACGCCCAGCCCGGCCAGAAGGTGCTGGACGTCGGCTCCGGGTCCGGCTGGACGACGGCCCTGCTGGCCCACCTGGTCGGAGCCGACGGATCCGTCGTCGGCGTCGAGATCGAGCCCGACCTGGTGGAGTCCGGGCAGGCCAACCTGCGCACCGCGGAGGTCGACGGCGCGCGGATCGAGCAGGCGGAGCCGGGACGGGTCGGCAGGCCGGAGTCGGCGCCGTTCGACCGGATCCTCGTCTCGGCGGAGGCCCGGCGGCTCCCCGAGCCGCTCGTGGGCCAGCTCGCCGACGGTGGCCGGATGGTCATCCCGGTGCGCGGCGAGCTCGTCGTCGTCGACCGCGACGGCGACGAGGTGCGCACCCGAGCACTCGGCTCCTTCAGGTTCGTACCGTTGCGGGCGGTCGAGGACTGATGCGACGACGCCAGGCCCGGCCGGCGGGTCGCCCCGGATGCTGATCGCCATGGCTGGCCTGCCCGGGTCGGGCAAGAGCCACCTCGCCGCCCGGCTCGCGGACGAGCTCGGGGTCCCGGTGGTCTCGGTCGATCCCATCGAGGCGGCGATGTGGCGCGCGGGCGTCGGTGGACCCGGCGACCCCCTGCCCACCGGGCTGGCCGCCTACGTGGTGGCCGAGGCGATCGCCGAGGAGAACCTGCGCGCCGGCCGGTCGCTCATCATCGACGCGGTGAACGCCGTCGAGCCGGCCCGTGGGCAGTGGCGCGAGCTCGCCACGCGCACCGGGGTGCCGCTGCGCTTCATCGAGACGGTGTGCCCCGACCCCGAGACGCACCACTCCCGGCTGGCCGGTCGCCGTCGGGACATCGCCGGGTTCGTCGAACCGACGTGGGAGGACGTCGTCGCGCGTTACTACGCCGCGTGGGTCGACGACCACCTCACCGTCGACACGACGGACGACGACGCCGCCACGCTCCGGCGCACGCTCGGCTACCTGCAGGAGCCGTGACGGACCACGTCAGACCGAGTCCAGGAAGGCGACCAGACCCGGCATGCGGACGAGGGCATCGCGGGCGACGAGGAACCCGACGATGCCGACGATCCAGGCGGTCGTCTCGCCGCTGCTCCTCTCCATCCACCGCGCGACGCGGTGCAGGACCGGCTCGGCCAGGCGTCGGGCCACGAGGCGCGTGGCCAGCAGGAGCAGGGCCGGGGCGATCATGACGAGGCAGTAGGCGGCGAGCACCCCGAGGCGTCCGGCTGCCGGCAGGTCGGCGGTGCTGATGATCCCGGTGGCGGCGAGATACGGCAGCATCGTCGCGACCTCGAGGACCGCCGCACCGAGCGCCAGCCCCATGAGTCCGGCGATGCCCGAGCCGCTCTCGCGCTCGCCCATCGCCCGCTCGCGCCAGCGGAGCATCCTGCCCGGGCGTGGTGCGCCGTCGTCGTCGGTCTTCTTCCTGCCGATCCGGAAGCTCCACACCAGCAGGGCGACACCGACGACGAGCTGGACCCGGGCGGCGACGGGATGGTCGAGCAGGGCGTCGAGGTCGCCCAGGAAGGCGTCCGCACCGGCGACCAGGGCGATCCCGACCAGCAGGTAGAAGGTCGCGACGGTCCCGAGGAAGACCAGCACCCGGGCAGCCCGGACGCGGCCCGGGGTCAGCAGGAACCAGATCGGGATCAGCAGCGTGCCGAAGCTGGTGGAGTCGATCAGCGCCAGCACCAGCAGGCTCCCGACGGTCGTGATGGTCATGGCACGAGCGTGGCAGGGCACGGTGCGCGCGGAATCAGGCGTTGTGACGACCGGACGTCCAGGGCCTACATCGTTCGGCCGAGGAGCGCGGGCGGCAGGCTGTGCTGAGATGACCGCATGGCGGCTCTGGCTCGGTGGTGGCGGACGTCGGTGCGGGGTACGCCGCGCGCTCGCGACGTCAGCGACGCCGTGCTCACGCTCGCCGTCGGGCTCGCCCTCATCGCCGTGGGACTTGTTGGGCTCTGGTCCGGCCCGGTCGCGGACGACGCGGGCCGGTGGTGGGCGGCCCTGCCGCTGCTCGCGATCTGTGCCGTCATGCTCGGCAAGCGGCGCCGACCGGTCCTGACGCTCGCCGTCGGGGTCGTGATCGTCGCGGTCGACGCCGGCCTCGGCGGCAGCCTCGGCACGATGGTCGCCCTCATCGACCTCATCCATGCGACAGCGCTCTACGCCGGTGCGGCAGCGGTGCGGCGGATCGAGTCCGCCGTCGCGGTGGTCGCGATCGGCACACCGACAGTGGTGTTCGTGGTGACCGGGCAGGTCCAGTCGGCCGTCTCCGCTGCACTGACGCTCGTCGCCGTGCTCGTCACCCCGCTGTGGTGGGGACGGTCGGTGCGCCAGCAGGCCGAGCTCGCCCAGCTCGCGTCGGCGCGGGCCGCGGACCTGGAGCGGCTGAGCGCCCTGCGCGAGGCGGAGGTCGTCCACGAGGAGCGCACCCGCATGGCCCGTGACCTCCACGACGCACTGGCGGGCAACCTCTCCGCGATCGCGATCCACACCGAGGCCGCCCTCACGGCGCCGGGGGCGGGGGACGGGTCCCGGGACCACGCGTCCACCAGTCCCGAGCGACGGGCGCTGGAGGCCATCCGCGCTGCGAGCGTCTCGTCGCTGGAGGAGATGCGCGCCATGATCCTCCTGCTGCGTTCCGGCGACGACGAGGTGAGGTCCCCGGCCCGGCTGAGCGAGCTCGACGATCTCGTCGCGACGGCGCGGGCCGGCGGGCTGTCGGTGCAGGTCCGCCTCCCGGACGTCCCGCCGCTGCCGTCCGCCGTCGACCAGGCCGCCTACCGCATCGTCCAGGAGTCGCTGACCAACGCCAGCCGGCACGCGCGAGGCGGTGACGTGGAGCTGGTCGTCGACGTCGACGGTGCGGCGCTCCGGCTGCAGGTGACGAGCACCGGCGGGTCCGGGACCGCGCGGCGGCCCGACCCCGGCGGCACGGGGATCGGTCTCCTGACGATGCGCGAGCGCGCCGAGGCGCTGGGGGGCACGTTCGAGGCCGGGTGGGTCGCCGGAGCCGACCCGGGCTCGCGAGACCATCAGCTGTGGCGCGTCCGCGCCACCCTGCCCATCGAGGAGACGCGTTGACCACCACGGTCCTGATCGCCGACGACCACGCCGCCATCCGCTCCGGGCTCCGCCTCATCCTCGAGGCCGCCCCGGGGATATCCGTCGTCGGCGAGGCGGGCGACGGTGGCGCCGCCGTCACCAACGCCCGCGCGCTGCGGCCCGACGTCGTCCTGATGGACATCCGCATGCCCGGCGTCGACGGCATCGCCGCCACCCGGACCATCATCGGCGAGGAGCTCGCCGACGTGCTCGTCCTGACGACCTTCGACCTCGACGAGTACGTCTTCGGTGCGCTGCGCGCCGGGGCCGCGGGGTTCCTCCTCAAGACGGCGGACGCCGCCACGCTCTCCGACGCCGTGCGCCGCGTCGCCGCCGGGGAGGGCGTCCTCGCGCCGGAGGTCACCCGGCGGCTCCTCACCGCGTTCGCCGCCGCACCGCCGCCCGCCACTGCGGCGGGGACCGGCGGGTCGCCGGCGCTCGCCGGCCTCACGGCCCGGGAGCGCGAGGTGCTGATCTGCCTCGGGCAGGGCCTGTCGAACGCCGACCTCGCGACCCGTCTGCACATCAGCGAGGCGACGGCGAAGACGCACGTCTCCCACGTGCTGGCCAAGCTGGGCTGCACCTCGCGGGTGCAGGCGGCGATCCTCGCGCGCGAGGAGGGCCTGGTGTGACCTACAGGGCGGTGGACAGCCGCCCCCGGAACTCGCGCAGCACCGCGGCGACCTCCTCGGCGCACTCGAGCCGCCACTCGATCTCCCGCGGGATCCACAGCAGGCTCATGAGGAGCTCAGGGATGGAGCCGCCGCCGATCGGCCAGTCGACGGTGCCGTCGGGACCGTCGACGGCACCGCTCGCCCAGACGCCGAAGTGGCCCCGCACCTGCTCCATGGTCGCGGACATCCGCACCACCGCGTCGTAGCGGTACCGGAGGGCGGAGTGCGCGGCCAGGACGAACTCCGCGGCGTCCTCGGCGGGCAGCTCGCGGGGCGCCACCCGCACGGCGGTGCCCAGCAGCGCGCTCATCCGGTCGATGCGGAAGGTGCGCCAGTCGCCGCGGTCGACGTCCCACGCCACGAAGTACCAGCGCCGGTCCCGCGGGACGAGCGAGTGCGGCTCGACGAGCCGGGAGGTCACCTGCCCCTGCCTGTCGGTGTACCGGAAGCGCAGCCGCTCGTGGTCGCGGCACGCCAGCGCGAGCTGGGCGAGCGCCTCCGCGGCCACGTGCGCGTCGGCACGCACGGCCGGGATGGTGTGGGCCTGCAGCGCGGCGACGCGACGGCGCAGGTTCCGGGGCAGCACCTGCTCGATCTTCGCCAGCGCGCTCAGCGAGGTCTGCTCGCCGCTGCCGATGCCCTGGATCGCGGCCGTGCGGAGGCCGACGGCGATCGCCACCGCCTCGTCGTCGTCGAGCAGCAGCGGGGGCAGGTTGCTGCCGCTCTCGAGCTGGTAGCCGCCGGCCGTCCCGGGCTGGGCGGCCACCCGGTAGCCCAGCTCGCGCAGCCGGTCGATGTCGCGGCGCAGGGTGCGCTCGGAGACCGCGAGACGGTCGGCCAGCTCGGGGCCGGACCAGAAGCGGTGCGACTGCAGCAGGGAGAGGAGCCGGAGCGCTCGGGACGTCGGATCTGACATGTCGGGAAATCTACGCCGCATCGCGGACAGGATCTGGCCTGATGCCCTTCTAGCGTGGTCGTCATGGTTACTCCACCGATCATCAGCGCCCGCGAGCTCAGCAAGCACTTCCGCGGGCCGGGAGGCAAGACCGTCGTCGCCGTGAGCGACCTGACCATGGACGTCGCACCCGGGTCGTTGACCGCGTTCCTGGGGCCGAACGGAGCGGGCAAGTCCACCTCGCTGCGGATGCTAACCACCCTGCTCGAGCCCACCGGCGGCACCGCGACCGTGTGCGGCCACGACATCGCCCGCGAGCCGGCCGAGGTCCGCGCGCGCATCGGCTACATCGGCCAGAAGAACGGCGCCGGCCAGTACCAGCGGGTGCGGGACGAGCTGCTCAGCCAGGGCGCCCTCTACGGCCTCGGCCGGGCGGAGACCCGTCGCCGGGCAGACGAGCTGGTCGAGATCCTCGGTCTCACCGAGCTGGTGAACCAGCCGACGATGAAGCTCTCCGGCGGGCAGCGCCGGCGGGTGGACATCGCGCTCGGCCTGATCCCCGGGCCGCGCCTGCTCTTCCTGGACGAGCCGTCCACCGGGCTCGACCCGCAGTCCCGCGCCCACCTGTGGCAGCACATCCTCGAGCTGCGCGAGCGGTACGGCATGACGCTCTTCCTCACCACCCACTACCTCGACGAGGCGGACCAGTTCGCTGAGCGGGTGATGGTGGTCGACCAGGGGCGCATCATCGCCGACGACACCGCCCCGCGGCTGAAGACCAGCTTCGCCGGTGACCGGATCACGCTGACCGTCGACGGCGATCCCGGCGGTGCTGTCGCGGTGGTCCGGCGGGCGGCCGCGGACTCCGCCGCGGCCGACCCGGAGCCGGAGGTGACGCCGGCCGGCGCCGGAACGCGGATCGTCGTCGGGGTCAACCACGGCGACCGCGTCCTGCCCGCGCTGCTGCGCGAGCTGGACCGGGTCGGGCACCAGGTCCTGACGGCCGAGCTCGCCCGGCCGACGCTCGACGACGTCTTCCTCAACCTCACCGGTCGGAGCCTGCGTGAGGAGAACCAGACGGCGGACGGCGTGCCCACTCCCGAGACCACCCACGTTGGAGCTGCACGATGACCACCACGACCACTCACCTCGACGCCGCCCCCGCCGCCCGCCCGTCCGGTGTCGTCCGCGACTCCGGCAGCGTGTTCGTGCGCGAGCTGCGCCCGATGGTCCGCGACCCCTTCAGCCTGGTCTTCTCGCTGATGCAGCCGCTGATGTTCCTCGCCTTCTTCGGCCCGCTCCTCGGCGGCATCACCGGGCTGCCCATCGCCGACGCGTTCCAGTGGTTCGTTCCCGGCATCGTGGTGATGATCGCCCTGTTCGGAACCGCGATGACCGGCTCGAACCTGCTCTTCGAGATCCAGTCGGGCGCGCACGAGCGGATGCTTGTCGCGCCGGTCGCTCGATCGGCGCTCATGGTGGGGCGGGCCTGCAAGGAGATGGTGCCGCTCGTGTTGCAGGCACTGGTCATCGCCGGGGTGGCCGCGATCTGGGGCTTCCGGCCGTCGATCCCCGGCATGGCGCTCGGCCTGGTGATCCTCGCGGTCTTCGGGCTCGGGCTGGGGGCGCTGAGCTACGCGCTCGCCATCGCCTCCCGCGAGCGGGACTGGATGTTCTGGACCGTGCAGCAGGGGCTGCTCTTCCCGCTCATGCTGCTCTCCGGGATGCTGCTGCCGCTGGAGTCGGGGCCGAGGTGGATGCAGGTCCTCGCGCAGTTCAACCCGCTCACGTACATGGTCGACGCGGAGCGCGCCCTGTTCAACGGCATGTTCACCGAGCCGGCGGTGTGGCAGGGGGCGCTCGCCGCTCTCGTGCTCGCCGCGCTGGGCCTGTCCGTGGGCATCCGTGCGATGCGGCACAGCATCTGAGTTCCATCCCCGTGGTCGCCCAGAAAGCCCTGGGCGACCGCGGCTGCCCGTGCCCCGAGGCGCACGAGGGCCGATGTCCACATGGCGTCCGTGACTGGACGTCATTTTCGAGGCCGACCGCCGTGCCCGGTTCGTTGCCGCAGATGGGACGCCCGACGCGCAGGCAACTGGACCGAAGCCCGAGGCACACACGACTCCCGAACCGTTCGACGTGCCAACAGCGAGCGGCTCACGGTTTTCCACAGTGGGCCGTTGTTGCCACGCTGTCCACAAATTTGGCGGAATTCCGCCATTCCTCTTGCGCCGTAGAACGCCCGTTCGATACCGTTGTGGTAGTCGGAGAGCGAGTCCGACACTCGGATGGCGGCACCGGCGACGACGCCGGAACCGAGCCGGCGACCACGAGGAGGTGGCAGCGATGTCGACGACCAGCACACCACCTCCTTCGCCCGGCGCCGGCAGCTGCGGGCCGGGCAGCCCGGGCCTGACTGCCCGGCTCGAGGCGGTCCGTGCCGACCTGGCCACCCTGGACGGGCTCGATCTGCAGGGCCTTGCCTCCCAGGAGCTCCTCGACGCCGTCGCCCAGGTAGAGACGCTGACCCGGCAGGTCGAGTCCCTCACCGCACGCGTGCTGACTGCAGCGGAGGCCGACGGGATGTGGGCAACCAGCGGCGCACGGTCCTTCGCGGCCTGGTACCGCAACACCACGGGCCGCAAGCACACCTCCGCCGCCCGGGCCGTGCGCCAGGCCCGGCTGCTGCGCGACCAGCTCCCCGCCACCGCCGCGGCCCTCAAGGCCGGAAGCATCAGCGCCGACCACGTCGCGGTGATGACCCGGCACACCACCGACACCCCAGACCGGCGCGCCCAGCTCACCGACCCCCACCTCGGCGAGGACTTCCTCATCACCCAGGCCAAGACCATGGACGCCTCCGACTTCGACAAGGTCGTGCGCCACTGGGCCATCCGCACCGACCCCGAGGCCGCCGACCGACACTGGATCGCCGAGTCCGACCGCGAGGAGCTCACGCTCGCCCCCACCACCGGCGGCTACCACCTCCAGGGCTGGCTCTCCACCGTCAACGGCCAGGCCCTACAAGAAGCCCTCGACGCCCGCATCGGCACCCCGGCCGCCGACGACAACCGCAGTACCAAACAACGTCGCGCCGGCGCCCTGGTCTCCCTCACCCACCTGAGCCTGGACTCCGGTGCCCTGAAGCCCGGCGCCCGCATCCGGCCTCACATCGGCGTCAACGTCACCTACGACACCTTCCGACGCCTCATCGCCGCCAACCGACCCGACCAGCGTGGCAGCACGGAGGCGGGCACCAGCACAGGCGCCCGCACAGGCGCCGGTTCCGGCTGCACAACAGACACCGACGGCCACCGGCCCGTCATCGCACCGGCCGACCGGGCCACCTCAGATGCCTCGGCCTCGAGGGACACCAAGAGCACCGACAGCACCGACCGCAGCGGGGCGATGGTGATCTCCACAGACCTGGACTACGACCTCCTCGTCGGCGCCGACCCCGCGACGTTGAGCGACGGGACACCGATCCCGCACCAGCTCCTGGCCCGGCTCGCCTGCCAGAGCCAGCTCCACCGCACCATCTTCGGACCGGACTCACAGATCCTGGACCACGGACGCGAAGAGCGCCTCTTCACCCCCGCCCAGACCCGAGCGATCATCGCCCGCGACCGTCGCTGCAAGTACCCCGGCTGCGACGCCCCACCAGGCGAGGGCGAGATCCATCACTCGCTGTTCTGGTACGACCAGTACGGCCCCACCAACGCCGCCTTCGGGATCCTGCTGTGCTGGCACCACCACGAGTACGTCCACCAGCACAACATCACCATCGAACGCACCGGCGACCACTGGACCTTCACGCGCCGCGACGGCACCACCATCACCCTCCCTTACGCCGACTGACGACGTTCCCCCGCGGCCATGCACCGGGATCCGGCGCAGCGGGTGCGACCGCAGCGCCGTCTCGCCATCGAAGTCACCGTAGGAGGAGGAGCGCCGTCGTCCTGGCGACGGCGGCCAAGTGCGGCGACCCGGCGCGCGCTCGAGAACCGGACGGAGGACGGGCCGGCCGAGGATGTGCTGCCGCGCGTCAGTGATGGCACGGTGCTTGGCTGGTGGCCATGTCGTCCCGTGAGGCTGTCTGACGGTGGGCGTGCTCCTCGCCCTTGGATCGGCGTTCTTCTACGGGCTCGCCGACTTCATCGGTGGACTCCTGTCACGCCGCGCCGACCCGACGACCGTCGCGCTGGTCGGACAGGTCGGCGCGCTCGTTCTCACCGTTCTAGCCGCACCGTTCGTTCCGGCAACCGGCGTCACCATGGTCGATCTGGCCTGGGGCGGACTCTCGGGAATCGGCACGGGCGTAGGCATGGTGTTCCTCTACCGCGGTCTCAGCCGCGGCAGCATGAGCGTCGTCGTCCCGCTGGTTGCCGTCGGAGGGACCCTGCTGCCAGTCCTCATCGCGGTGTCGATCCTCGGCGACCGTCCGACCGCAGTCGCCTGGATCGGGATCATCGCTGCGCTGCCGTCACTGTGGCTCATCTCCACCACGAGCAAAGGCGCCGTGAAGGCGAGAGCCGACGGAGCGGCTGACGCGTTGATCTCCAGCGTCGGCATCGCGGTCCAGTACACGGCTCTGGCCCAGGTCGCCGACGGGGTCGGCCTGTGGCCGATCGTCGCCGGCCGCGTGACTGCGGTTCTGGTGGTCCTACCCATGGCAAGGCGCACTGGGACCGGACTGCGCACCCTGCCGGTCTCGGTCTCGCTCGCGGCAGTCGCCACCGGCGGCATGGCGGCCCTCGGCCTGACGCTCTACATGCTGGCCACCCGTGAACAGCTGATGACCATCGCGGTGGTTCTCTCTTCGCTCTACCCCGTGCTACCCGTGCTGCTCGGCATCACGGTGCTGCGTGAGCGCCTCACCGCGCGCCGGTCGTTGGGCCTGGCCGGTGCCGCTGTCGCGGTCGTCCTCATCACGCTCGGCTAGCGATCACGCAGTCAGGCGAGCGCCTGGGAAGTGCTCGTTCAGTCCGTTGCGAGCACGGCGTCGGAGGAGAACACCATGCCCAGGGCGATGTCACCGGCCGTGAGCGCCTGCTTGGTGAGCGGTCCCCCGGCGTCGAGGGAGACGAACTCGGCGAAGTCCAATCCGTAGGTCTCCTCCAGACCCGGCTGGCAGAAGGGGCGGTCCGGGCACTCGACCGGCCCGCCGAGCACCAGGTCGCCGCAGGTCTCGGCGAGCTCGCTGAGCGTGCTGACCCCGTGCTCCTCCGCGAACGCCTGGGTCACGGCGTAGGCGTTCTGGTCGGCGGCGTCGGACGGTTCACCGAAGACCAGACCGGCCTCCTCGCCCAGCGATCGCAGGTTCTCGACGGTGGCGTCGAGGTCCGCGCTGGCCATCGGGTTCTCGGCCGTGGCGTCCGGACCGTTGACGGACTTGTTGAGGAACTCGGTCAAGGTGCCGACGTACTCGGGCACGACCGTCAGCTCACCCGACTGAAGGGCAGGAAGGTAGGTCTCACGGTTGCCGATGGTGCGGACCTCGGGGTCGTAACCGGCATCGGTCAGGGCGAGCGCGTAGAGCTCGCCCAGGGTGATCGACTCGGAGAAGTTCGCCACCCCGACCACCACCGGCCCCGAGCCGGACGTGTCCGTGATCTCGATGCCGGCGGTCTCGTAGAACTCCGCCGCCGCCTGCGTCGAGGTGTTCCGCTCGATGTCGACGGCCTGGTTGAGCTCGATGAGCTGGTCGGTGTCCAGGCTCGCGGAGACGGCATCCAGCGCGGCGATCATCGCCGGCTCGGCCGCCTCGGCGTTGATCGCCGGGATGACGTTGTCGACGGTCTGCAGCTGCTGGTCGTCCTCGAGGACCACGAGCTGGTCGCCGGCGATCGGCGCGCAGGCCTGCACGTCGGAGTCCGTCGCCGCAGGGTCGGACGTGGAGCCACCGCCTCCACCGGCGGATCCGGGCTCGCCGCAGGCGGCGAGGGCCAGGACGGCGAGTCCGCCCAGAACGGCGGTGAGCGAACGACGCATGGGAGACCTCCGGCACGGAGTTGCTGGACGGGGACATTCGATACCGGCGCGGCCCCGCGCGCAACCCGCTGACCAGCCGAAGCGTCCGGGCGGGACCCGCCGGTCACGGAACAGGCTTCTGCCCGAGCCACGGCGGGCCGACCGTCTGCCTCGAGCCGGCTGGGCGGCTCACGCTCCGACGACCGACGCCCCACGACGCCCATGCGGACGCCGGGAGGGCCCGGACTGGCGCATCGGCGCCGGGGTCAGCACCCTCTGGACGGCGGCCAGGATGCCCTCCAGGCCCAGGCAGACCAGCACCACGAGCAGCGCTCCGGCAAGAGCCTGCCCGTAGCGCTGGGTGAAGATGCCGTTGGTGATGATCACGCCGAGACCGCCCCCGGCCGCGAGCGCCGCGAGCGAGACGGTGGCCACCACCTGCACGACGGCCGTACGCAGACCGGCGCCGATGAGAGGCAGCGCGAGCGGCAGCTCGACGGAGAGCAGGAGGCGCCCCGACGACATGCCCATCCCCCGTCCCGCGTCGCGCGCGGCGGGATCGACCTCGCGCAGACCGGTCCACGTGTTCGACAGGATCGGCGGGACGGCGAAGATCGCGACCGCCAGGATCGTCGGCCACTGCCCCAGCCCGATGCCCGCGGTGAAGAGGTAGAGCAGTGCCAGCGTCGGCAGTGCACGGGTGAGGTTGGCGGCGGCCACCACCACGGAGCCGCCGCGCCCGGCGCGGCCGAGCCACAGCCCGATCGGCAGAGCGAGCGCGGCCGCGAGCAGCACGGCTACCAGAGTCATCCACAGGTGGTCACCGAGCAGGGCGAGGATGCCCCGGCTGCCGGACCAGCTGAGCGGGTCGTTGAGGTACGTGAACGCGTCGGCGAGCGCCGACGTGCCGTCGTTCATGCGGACCTCCGACGCAACCACGGCGTCACCGCGCGCCCGAGGAGAAGGAGGACGAGATCGGCCGCCAGGGCGATCGCCAGGCAGAGCAGCGTGGCGGTCATGATCTCCGCGCGGTACGAGGAGTTGAAGCCGCGGAACATCAGCTGACCCAGCCCGCCGTATCCCACCACGACGCCGACGGTCACGAGCGCCACCGTCGTGACCGTGGCGAGCCGCACGCCGGTGATGATTGCCGGCAGCGCGAGCGGGAGCTCCACGGTGACGAGCCGCCGGGTGCCGGAGTAGCCGAGGCCCCGGGCGGCGTCGCTGACGTCGGCGGGCACGCCCTGCAGCCCGACGAGCGTGTTGCGCACCAGCACCAGCATCGCGTAGGCCACGAGGCCGATGAGCACGGTGACGCGGCCGATGCCGGTGAACGGTGCGAGCAGGCCGAACAGCGCGAGCGAGGGCACGGTGTACAGGACGGCGGAGCCACCCAGGAGGAGACTGGCCAGCGTCGGCCGGTTGCGGGCGAGCAGCGCCAGCGGCACTGCCAGCACGAGGGCGATGAGCACGGCCTGCACGGTGAGGCTGACGTGCTGACCGGTCAGGTCGACGAGCGTGCCCCAGTTGTTCTCCACGTACCGCCAGGAGATCCACGGGTTGTCGGCGACGGCTGTCGGCTCCACGACCGAGACGCTATCGCGCCCCTGCCCGCGCCGCCGGAGGTCAGCCCGCTCGCAGACCCCGCATCCGGCGGGCCTGCGCGGCGCCCTCGAGCACCAGCAGCGCCACGGCTGCCCAGATCGGGCCGTAGGTGAACCACTCCCGCGCGGTGATGGCCTCGTGGAGCAGCACCACCGAGACCAGCGCCAGGCACACGGGCTCGACGTAGCTCAGCAGTCCGAACAAGCTGAAGGAGAGCACCTGGGAGGCCACGAGGTAGCACACCAGCGCCGTCGCGCTGAGCAGACCCATGAGCACGAGCAGACCGGTCCGGTCGACGGCCGCGCCGCCGGTCGGACCAGTCAGCAGGAACCACCCCGCTACCGGGAGCATGAGGACCAGCTCGAACCACATCCCGCCGGTGGTTGCGGTGCCGAGCCGGCGACGCAGCTCGAAGTACGCCGGATACCCCAACGCCACGAGAACCGTGGACCAGGACAGCGCCCCGACGCGCAGCAGCTCGTTGCCGACCCCGACGACGGCGCACAGCACGGCCAGCACACGCAACCGTGAGAGCCGTTCGCCATGGAGCAGGAGCCCGATGACGACCATCACCAAGGGCATGAGGAAGTAGCCGAGCGCGACCTCGAGCGCATGGCCGTTGTTCGGCGCCCAGGAGAACAGCCACAGCTGCGGTCCCAGCAGCGCGGCGGTGGCCGCGAGCCTGCCGAGCACGCCGGGGCGCGCACGGATCCTGCCCGCCATCTCGCGAACGGTCCGCCATCGACCCGACGCCGCCAGCAGGACGGCGACGAGCGGCACGGTCAGCAGCACCCGCCAGCCGTAGAACTCCTCGCCGGTGAGTCCCAGCCTGGCGGGGAGGAAGTACAGGACCCCGAACATCACGGAGGCGAGCACCGAGAGCAGCACACCGCTGGGCAACCGCACCCCTCCCTTACGCTCCTGGTGCATCGTGGCAGCACCGCCGGGCGGGAGGTGACGGTGTCCACGAGGCGCGACGGGTCGTCGGAAGATCTCGCACGAGGAGCGACAGGTCCTCGGCACAACCGTCGCCGGCACCCGGCCAGCGGTACCGTCGGGGCGTGCCCGAGACCGAGAGCCCGGCCGACCCGCTGATCCGCTTCGACGGCGTGGGCAAGACCTATGCGGACGGCACCGTCGCCGTCGAGCGCCTCGACCTAGATGTCGCCGAGCACGAGCTGCTGACGCTGGTGGGTCCCTCCGGCTCAGGAAAGTCGACCCTGCTGCGCATGGTCAACCGGCTGGTCGAGCCGACCACCGGGCGCGTTCTCGTCGACGGGTCGGACATCGCCACCCAGGACGAGGTCGAGCTGCGCCGCGGGATGGGCTACGTCATTCAGCACGTCGGCCTGTTCCCCCACCGCACGGTTTCCCAGAACATCGCCACAGTCCCGCGCCTGCTCGGGTGGGACAGACGACGGACCGCCGCACGCGTCGAAGAACTGTTGACTCTCGTCCGGCTGGATCCGGCCCTCCACGGGCCGCGGTACCCCCACGAGCTCTCGGGCGGGCAACGCCAGCGGGTCGGGGTGGCGCGCGCCCTGGCCACGAACCCGCGGGTGATGCTCATGGACGAGCCCTTCGGTGCCGTCGACCCCGAGGGCCGGCGATCGCTGCAGGAGGAGTTCGGCCGCATCCACGACGAGCTCGGTACGACGGTCCTGCTGGTCACTCACGACATCGACGAGGCAGTCCTGCTCGGTGACCGGGTCGCCGTGTTCAGCCAGGGCGGTCGGCTGGAGCAGGTCGCCCCGCCGGTGACAGTGCTGACCCGGCCCGCCACCCCGTTCGTCGAGAGCTTCATCGGCGACTCCCGCGCAGTACGCCTGCTCTCGTTGGCGAGGCTCGAGGCAGGAGACCTCCTTCCGGACGACGTCGCGGCGACCGAGGTCTCGACGGGGCAGGTGCGTCTGGGTGACACGCTCGAGGTCGCCTTCTCGGCCCTGGCCGGCAGTCGCGACGGCGTGGTGCGCGTGACCGACGGCGCAGGATCTGTCGTCGGGCTCCTCACTCCGGACCGCCTCCATGCCGCGCTGCGCCGCACGGCGCACGCGGACGTCGGTGCCTGAACGCGCACCTGGCACGACGAACGACGACGTCGGCCGCCGGGAGCCGGCGCTGCCGATGTAGAGGTGGCCCGACCCAGGGGGTGCGTCGGGACCAGGAAGGCGGGCCCCGCCGTCGGGGCCTCAGACGTTCCTCGACATGCTCGGAGGTTTCCACCTCCTCGAAACCCGGGGTGCCGGCACGGGCCGCGGTGCGCCGATCCTGCTGTGCACGCCCGGTGAGAAGTGCACCAGGGGCGGCTCCCGGACCGTGGGCAGCCCGGCTGCCGCGAGCAGCGACCCGACGGCGACGTGGGCCTCGGCCTGGTGCAGCGGCCACGGTTCGTGCTCCACCGGCACGCGCCAGAGCCGGCCCCACCGGTGGGTGTAGGCCGACCAGCGGCCGGTGAGGAAGTCGAGGCGCTCGTCAGCCTCCACGGACTCACCGACCGTCACGACGGCTCGCATCTGCGCGTCGCGCCGGCGACTGCGGTACTCGTACCGGTCCGCGCCATCCACCATCTCGACGTCGGCCCACCGGTACGGGACGGCGAATGCTCGCAGGGCAAGGACGACCGCAAGCCGCGGGCACTCCAGCGAGAAGAACCACAGTCCGGACGTGCCGTCACGGGCTCGGACATAGGTGCGCAGGTTCACCTCCGCAAAGACGGACAGGAGCGGCACCGGTGGGAGGGCGCCGGCGCGCACGTCCCGCATCCGGAACGGTGTCACGCCCACCCAGGCGTCGCCGTCGAAACTGTCGACCTCGAGCCCGTCCGGAAGGAGCCGCTGGACCACCTCGGGCCGGATGGCCCAGTGCAGGAACGTCAGCGACTCCCAGTTCTGGAGGCTCACCGGGAGACCGACCGGCTGGTCGGGCAGGCGTCCGGTCATGGAGCACCTCCTTCACGGTCGTGGCAGTCCTGCCTGTCCCGGCCGTCCTGCCTGTCCTGCCTGTCCTGCTCGTCCTGCCTGTCCCGGCCGTCCTGCCCGTCCTGCCTTCCCGGCCGCCCTGGTCCTGCTGACCGTGCTGGCCGTGCTGGCCGTGCTTGCAGCCGCGATGTTGCGGGCGCCACGACCGTTGCGACCGTTGCGACCGTTGCGACCGTTGCGACCGTTGCGACCGTTGCGACCGTTGCGACCGTTGCGACCGTTGCGACCGTTGCGACCGTTGCGACCGTTGCGACCGTTGCGACCGTTGCGATGCGACCATGGTGCTCCTGAGGAGACGGCCCCGCCCACCGGCGCGATCTGGCGGCGTCACCGGCGAGGTCGGTCCGTGCCCGCCTCCCGCTGGTGCGGGAGGTGCGCGCACTGCGCGTGGGTGCCGTCGGGAGAGGTTCTGCCTCGCCCGCACATCCGTGGCGCAGCAGGGGTTCGGGTGCCGCCCGCACACCACGACGCAGCAGGCGTTCGGATACCGCCCGCACACCACGACGCAGCAGGCGTTCGGGTGCCGCCCGGCACACCGCGACGCAGCAGGGTTTCGGATACCGCCAACACCTCCCGTGGCGCAACAGGCGTCCGGGTGCGCCGCTGCGCCCGTGGTGCGGGAGGGATGGCGGTCCCGAATACTGACGAGCCAGGCGACGCGCAGCAGCCCGCACACCGCATCCGCACCGCACCGAGGGAGAGCAACCCGTGAGCACCGAGTCCCAGGCAGACCCGTCCGGCCCGGTCGTCTCGGTGCTGTCCGTCGGCCCGCTGCTCGAGATCACCGTCGAGACGACAGCGGATGCTCCCGACGACCCACAGGTGCACGTCCACCCCGGCGGCCAGGGGCTCTGGGTGGCCCGGATGGCCACGACCCTCGGCGCCCGCTCGGTCCTGTGCGGGCCCTTCGGCGGGGAGACCGGCATGGCCGCCGCAGCACTCGCACGAGCCGAAGGTCTTGAGCTGCAGGTCACCCACACCACGGGCATCAGCGCACACATCATCGACTACCGGCAGGGCGAGCGGGACGAGATCGTCGTCATGCGCTCCCCCGCCCTCGACCGGCATGCCCAGGACGACATCTACGGCACCATGCTCGTCAACTCCATGGAGGCCGACGTGTGCGTCATCACCGGCGCCGACGACGACCTCGGCGTGCCGGCCAGCTTCTTCGGCCGGCTGGCAGCCGATCTCCGTACCGCGGGGAAACCGGTCGTCGCGGACCTCTCCGGCGACCAGGCCCGCGAGGTGGTCGGCGCCGACGGTGTGATCCTGAAGATCAGCCACGAGGAGCTCATCGAGGGCGGCTTCGCCGACGACGACAGCCTCGGTGCGCTCTGTGCGGCCGGGAAGTCGATGATCAAGGACGGCCTTGCGGCGATCGTGGTCTCACGTGCGGCCGACCCCACCCTGGTGGTGGACGACGACGGCGCCCACCTCCTGACACCACCGAAGGTCAGCACCCGGGAGAACAAGGGAGCCGGTGACTCGATGACCGCCGGGATCGCCGTCGGCACGGGACGTGGCGCTGACCTGCGCTCCGCGGTCGGTCTCGGCGTCGCCGCCGGTGCCCTCAACGTCACCCGCCGCGGTCTGGGGACCGGGCGACGGGACCAGATCGAGACCTTCGCCGAGCAGGTGAGCATCGAGCCCGTCTGACCACCTCCCCGCCTGACCCCGTCGCACACCGTTCGGCTCACGCCGCTCGCGGGCAGCGGCCGGTCGAACGCGCCCGGCCCACGTCCGCTCGGTCCACGTCCGCCCCGGCCCACGTCCGCTCGGCCACTGCCGCGCGACCTAGTGCCGCACTGCCCACCGCCGCACGGCCTGCTGCTGCCGGCCCTACGGCGTCGGCATACCGCCGTTGACGTTGAGCGTCTCGCCGACGACGAAGCTGGACTCCGGCGACGCGAGGAAGACGAAGGCGGCGGCGACCTCGGTCGGCTGGCCGGCCCGGCCGAGCGCGGTGCTCTTGCCGAACTCGGGCAGCTCCTCCGGCGGCTGGCCGTCCGAAGGCTGGATGGGTGTCCAGATCGGCCCCGGCGCGACGGCGTTGACCCGGATGCCCTTCGGCGCCAGCTGCTGCGCGAGCCCCTTGGAGAAGTTGTTGATCGCCGCCTTCGTGGACGCGTAGTCCAGCAGTATCGGCGCGGGCTGGTACGCCTCCACCGAGGTGGTGTTGATGATGGTCGACCCCTCGGGCAGGTGCTGCAGGGCCGCCCGGGTCGTACGGAACATCGCGATGATGTTCGTCTGGTACGTCTGCTCCACCTGCTCGTCGCTGAGGTCCTCGAGGTTGCGCGAGATCACCTGCTTCCCCGCGTTGTTCACCAGGATGTCCAGACCTGCGAGCTCAGCGGCAGCCTGGTCGACGACCTCCTGGCAGAACCGGGCATTCGTGAGGTCGCCGGGGATCGTGACGGCCCTGCTGCCGCAGTCGGTGATGAGCTGCGCGACCTTCTGCGCGTCGACCTCCTCCGCGGGCAGGTAGGTGATCGCCACGTCCGCCCCCTCGCGGGCGAACGCGATCGCGACGGCGGCGCCGATCCCGGAGTCTCCCCCGGTCACGAGGGCCTTGCGTCCCTCCAGGCGCCCGGTGCCGCGGTACGAGAACTCGCCGAGGTCAGCCTGCGGGACGAGGTCGGCGTCGAGGCCCGGCTCGTCCTGGTGCTGCTCGGGCGGCTCGATGGCCGAGTACCGGCTCACCGGGCTCTGGAAGAACAGCTGATCGGCATGGGTGTGGCGTGGCTCGTACATGGCGAGTCCCCTCGACGAATCTGATCGGTGCACGGGCGTGCGGCACCTGCAGGCGCGGCCGCACAGGCCCTGCCCAACCTTGGACCGCCTGGTCGGCAGCCGCACCCGGAGGTGCGGGACGGCGCCGCACCCCGGGGCGGGTGCGGGACGGCGCTGCACCGCAGATGTGGGTACGGGACGGCGCTGCACTCCGGTGCGGGTGCGGAAACGGCGCCGCATCCCCGAGGCACCGAGGGCTCGCGCCCGCACCCGGGTGCAACCTCACGGGCCTCGCGTCAGAGCCCTGAGGGCCGCCCGTACGCCGTGGAGCTCTCGGGGAATCCTGGGTCGTGGTCGAGGACGTCCACGACGGCACCGAGCTGGGTCACCCCGAGCAGGAAGCGCACCAGGTCCGGTGGGTCGATGAACCGCAGCCGCTGCTCGGGCCGGCGGTAGGCCAGGCGGGCCAGCAGGGCGATGACCGAGGAGTCCATGAAGGTCACGGACCTGGTGTCGACGTCGACGGGAAGCCCGGTCGACTCCGCGTCGTCGATCGCCTCGGTCAGTTCCTTCCGCAGGCTGCTCTCGACCTCACCCGACAGGATCAGGCGCAGACGGACCTCCGAGGTCAGCAGACTGACGGCACCGATCCCGTTGGAGCGGTCCGTCCCCACCTCGTGCGCGGTGGTGCCGTCGGGCGCCGGCTGCCCGTCGTCGTGCGCGGTCATGCCGCAAGCGTGGCACAGGAACCGCCACCAGGGACAGGACCCGGCACGGAAGATTCCGGACCGTGCTCTGCGCTGGCCCCTGCGTCTGCTTGGCCAGAGGATGGAACCCCGAGCACGGAGGTACGTCATGACGTCGCTGTGGCTGGACCGCCCCGACCTGCCCGCCTACCCGCCACCGCCCTCCGGCCGCCGGTTCGACGTCGTGGTCGTGGGCGCGGGTCTGACGGGCCTGACGACGGCGCTCCTGCTCGCACGTTCCGGGTGCTCCGTCGCCGTGGTGGAGGCCCGTCACGTGGGGGCGGGCACCACCGGCAACACCACTGCGAAGGTGACGGTGCTCCAGGGGACCAAGCTCTCGCGTATCGCCAGGCGTCACTCCCCGAGCACGGTCCGGGACTACGTCACAGGGAACATCGAGGGCCAGCAGTGGCTGCTGCGGTACTGCGCGGAGCACGACGTGCCCGTCCAGCGCCGCCCGGCGATCACCTATGCCGCGACCGAGCAGGGACGTGACGCGGTCGGGGCGGAGCACGACGCCGTGCACGAGGCGGGTCTGCCGGTGGAGTGGCTGGAGGACGCGGGCCTGCCGTTCGAGACCTTCGGGGCCGTCCGCCTCGCCGACCAGGCGCAGCTCGACCCGCTCGACGTGCTGACCACGCTCGCGCTTGACGTGGAGGCACACGGGGGCGAGATCTTCACTGGCCGCCGTGTGCTTGGCCTGGACGGCACCCGGCCGTGCCGGTTGCGGCTCGCGGACGGCGAGATCGTCGCCGACCAGGTGGTGCTCGCCACCGGCACCCCGGTCCTCGACCGCGGAGCGTTCTTCGCCCGGCTCGAGCCCTCCCGCTCCTACGCGATCGCGCTGCAGGTGCCCGGCGACATCCCGCGTCCCATGTTCATCTCCGCCGACGCCCCGACCCGGTCGCTGCGTACCGCCGGCGCCGACGGCGACGAGCGACTTCTCGTGGGCGGCTCCGGTCACCCCACCGGGCGGGCCCTGTCCGAGCGCGAGCACGTGATGGAGCTGACCCGGTGGGCCGCGGACCACTTCCCGGGGGCAACGCCGACCCACGTCTGGTCGGCGCAGGACTACCGGGGCATGGACCAGCTGCCCTCGGTGGGACCGCTGGTCCCCGGTTCCGACCGTGTCCTGGTGGCCACCGGCTACGACAAGTGGGGCATGGCCATGGCCGTCGGCGCGGCGCTGACGCTCTCGGCGATCGTCCTTGACGGCCAGATCCCCTGGGCGCACTCGCTGCGCACCTGGCGCCCCAGCGCACTGACCGGCCTGGACCAGGCCGTCCGGTTCAACGCCGGCGTCGCCGCCCGCCTCGCGGCGGACTGGGCGAGCCCGCGGGTGCGTTCGACCGGCGTGGCCCCGCCCGAGGGGGAGGGCCGGGTGGAGCTGGACGGGCAGCGCCCGGTGGCGGTGAGCACCGTCGACGGCCGCACCACGCGGCTGTCCGCAGCGTGCACGCACCTGGGTGGGATCGTGTCTTGGAACGATGCCGAGCACTCGTGGGACTGCCCGTTGCACGGCTCCCGCTTCACCGCCGGCGGCGAGGTCCTCGAGGGGCCGGCCACCTGCGCCCTGGCCCGACTCAGCCGCTCGGGCGCCCCGACGGCGGAGCCGGGGTGATCGCCGGGCCAGCGGTTTCCGCGGTCGGGGCAGGAGGCGCGGCTCGGGAGCGGGTTCGGGTGCGGGTTGTGGTTTCGGATGCCTGTGCGTGCGTGTACGGAGCCACCGCAGGAGCGAGAGTCGCCGCGGATACTCGAGAGGTGGCCGACGTCCAGACTCCCGCGACACACACGCCGTCGACGCCCACGCCCACGCCCACGCCCACGCCCACGCCCACGCCCACGACGCTCGCACCAGCTGCCGTCGCCGAGATCGGCCGACGGCACGGTCTCCCGGCCGTGGCGCCGTCGCCGGATCGTTGGGTGGGTGCGACCAGCACGGTCCTGCGGCTCACCGGCGAGATCGGGCTGAAGGTGCCCCATCTCGCCGGTGAGGCGGTGGCGGCGTGCATGACCCATGCCCGGGTGGCGGGGCTCGCACGGGAGCTGGGCGTCAGTGCACCCAGCATCTTCGGCATCGAGGACGACCCGGACCTGGCGCCGGTGCCGGTGCTCGTCACGTCCTTGTTTCCGGGTGCGAGCCTGCGTCCGGGCGACGGCGCCCCGGCTGTCTGGGAGTCGGTCGGCGCCGAGCTGGCGGCGCTCCACGCCGTCGAGCCGGCAGCAGCCCCCTCCGGCCTGCGCACCTTCCGGCAGCATCCCGAGGTGGACCCCCGCCGGTCGCTCGAGACACTCCGGGGATCGGGAGCGGTCGGGCGCGACCTCGCCGCCAGGGTCCTGAGGCTGCTCGGGCTCCTCGCCCCGTCCGCGCTCGACGGCGAGCACCTGGTGCTGTGCCACGGTGACGTGCACGCGGAGAACGTGATCGCGGCGGACGGCCGGTACGTCGGGCTCATCGACTTCGCCGGTGCGGGGCTGCTCGACGCGGCGTGGGACTTCGTCGGCATACCGGCGAGCGCCGTCGCGCCAGCCCTGCGTGGCCACGCCCGCGCGGCGGGTGAGACCGACGGCCTGCCCGCGAGGATCGTCTGGTGCCGCCTGCAGCTCGCGCTCCACCGATGCCAGGAGCCGGGTCGAGACGTCACGGCGGGCGTACGGGCGGCGCTCGCCGAGGCCGAGTCGGTTCTGTCCTGAAGCCGAAGCCTCGGGAGAGGCAGCCTGGGCGAGGGCTCGGAGCGACCGAGCCCGCGAGCCTGGGTCTCGGGGAGCCTGGGCCTCGGGGAGCCTGGGCCTCGAAAGGCTGGCTCTCGAAAGGCTGGCTCTCGAAAGGCTGGGTCTCGAAAGGCTGGGGCGCTCGCGGGCCGAGGTCCGGCCCGAGCGCCCGTGAGCCTGGGTCTCGCGAGCCTGGGTCTCGGAGGCAGGGTCTCGGGAGGCTGGGGCGCTCGCGGGCTAAGGTCCGGCCCGAGCACCCGCGAGCAGGTTCTTCAGCCCTTCAGCCTGGCCAGCCCGTGCGCGGCGGTCTCGAGCGTGGTCGTCGACTTGGCATAGGTAAACCGGACCCAGGAGCGCAGCTCCTCGGCGACCGGGCCACCCGGGGTGCAGAACGCCGACACCGGGATGGCGACCACGCCGGTCCGCCCGGGGAGCTCGCGGCACAGCTCGGCGCCGTCGTCGTGGCCGAGGCCCGAGCCGTCGGCGACGACGAAGTACGTGCCCCGCGGCACGACCGGGGCGAGGCCGGCGTCGGACAGCGCCCGGCACAGCAGGTCACGCCGGTCCTGCAGCGACCCGGCCAGCTCCGTGAGGTACGTGGACGTGGCGCCGTCGTCGTCGGAGAGGGCGACGGCCGTCGCCTCCTGGAACGGGCCGGAGGCGACGTAGGTGAGGTACTGCTTGACCGTGCGGACGGCGGTGACGAGCTCGGCGGGCCCGTGCAGCCATCCGACCTTCCACCCGGTGAAGGACAGTGACTTGCCCACCGACGACACGGTGAGGGTCCGCGCGGCCATGCCCGGCAGCGTGGCGATCGGGGTGTGCGTCGCCCCGTCGTAGGTCAGGTGCTCGTAGACCTCGTCGGTCAGTACGAGCACGTCGTGGTCGGTCGCCGCCCGGGCGACGACCTCCAGCTCGGCACGGGTGAGCACGGTGCCGGTCGGGTTGTGCGGGCTGTTGACGACCGCGAGCCTCGTGCGTGGCGTGAAGGCGCCGGCCACCTCGGCGGGGTCGAGGCGGAAGCCGTCCGGACCCGGGTGCAGGGGGATCGTCCGGTGGACGGCACCCGCCAGCGCGATCGCCGCCGCGTAGGAGTCGTAGAACGGCTCGAGCGTGACCACCTCGTCCCCGGGTCCGACGAGCGCCAGGATCGCCGCCGTCAACGCCTCCGTGGCGCCGACGGTGACCAGCACCTCCGTGTCCGGGTCGACGTCGAGGCCGTAGTACCGGCGCTGGTGCTGCGCGACCGCCCGGCGGAGGGCCGGCACACCCGGCCCCGGCGGGTACTGGTTCCGGCCCGCACGGATGGCGGCGACGGCGGCGTCCTTGACGTGCTCCGGCCCGTCGGCGTCCGGGAAGCCCTGGCCCAGGTTGACCGCTCCGGTCCGGGTGGCCAGCGCCGACATCTCCGCGAAGATCGTCGAGGTGACGGTGCCGTCCGCCGCCATGAGTCCGGACGCCTGCGCCACTCGCTCCCACCGATGCATGCCCATCGGGCGATTGTGCCCCGGTGCGGCAGGCGACGGAGACGGACCTCGGGCAGCCGCCGCCACAGGGTGCGGGACTCGGACGCCGCCCCCGCCACGGGCGACGGCGCACCCGCCACGGGCGACGGCGCACCCGCCACGGGCGACGGCGCACCCGCCACGGGCGACGGCGCACCTGCCGGGACGACGCCGCACCTGCCATGGAAACGGACGCCGGATGACGCTGCTCGCGCCCGTGGATACGGACGCCGGAGGCCGGTACGACGAGATTCGACGAGAACCGCTTCTGGGGTCGCTTCTGGCGTCGAAGCGGCCTACCGTCGAAGGTCAGACGGTTCTCGCGACGATCCTTGGGGAGGGTTGCATGGTGGAGCTGACGATGTCCTTCGGCGGCAACGGATCCGGCACGGCCGTGACGGTGACCGGCGACCTCGGCGTCGAGGAGGCCGCCCAGTTCCGGCAGATGCTCGGTGCCGTGCACCGCATCGTGGGACCGGAGGTGGAGGTGGACCTGGGGTCCGTGGTGGTCCAGGACGAGGCCGGGCATGCGGTGCTCGGCCGTATCATCCGCGAGTACCGCGAGTTCGGCGGCCGGATCCACCTGCCCGCCGGGGCAGGTGACGTAGAGTCCGAGGCCGGGCAGCGCCCACGGACGGCGACTCCTGCCTGAGGTACCGCCAGGCGACGACGCCACCGAGGGAGAGCCATGACCGCACCGTCCGCGACGTCCGGCACGAGCAGGGTCCTCGGCCCGATCGCACGGCCCTCGGGCGGGTTGGCGATGGTCGCGATGGACCAGCGCGAGAGCCTGCGCACGATGTTCGACGACGCGGGCGCGGGCCGGGTGGACGACGCCCGGATGGTCGAGTTCAAGCTCGCGGTCGCCCGCGCGCTCGGGCCCCTGGCGTCCGGTTTCCTCATCGACCGGCACTTCGGCTTCGAGGACGTGCGTGAGCAGCTGCCGGCGACCACCGGGCTGATCCTCGCGGCCGACGACCTCGAGCAGGATCCCGGCGGCCCGGTGGAGGAGACGTCGCTCGACCAGGTCGTCGTCGCCCCCGAGCTCGACCTGGCGGGGGTGGCCGCGATCAAGCTGCTGATCATCTGGCGGCGCGACGACCGCAGGGAGCAAAGGGTCGCGCTGGCCCGCGACTTCGTCGCCGCGGCGGCCCGGCTCGGCGTCCTCTCCGTCCTCGAGCCGGTGGTCCGGGCGACCCCGGTCGAGGAGTCCGACGGCACCTGGGACGCCGACGTCGCGATCCGGGAGGCCGCCGAGGAGCTGTCCGTCGTGGGGCAGAGCCTCTACAAGGTGCAGGTGCCCCGCTCGGGCCGGGGGACGGCCCAGGAGCTCGAGAGCGCCTGCACCCTGCTGAACCGCTCCATCACCGGCCCCTGGGTGGTGCTGTCCCAGGGGGTGCACCGCGACGACTACCTCGGCGCGGTCACCGCCGCCTGCCGCGCGGGCGCGAGCGGCTTCCTGGCCGGTCGGGCGCTGTGGAGCGACGTCGTCGGCACCGACGACGTACCCGCCCGGCTCGCCGAGGTCTCGGTCCCCCGGCTGGAACGCCTCGTCGACGTCGTCGACAGGTACGCCCGTCCCTGGAGCGAGGCGTGACCCGGCTGGGCCTGCTCCACACCGTGCCGGCTCTGGCCGAGGTGTTCCAGGACCTCGGCACGGAGCTGGACCCTGATCTCGAGCTCGTGCACGTGGTCGACCCGGCCCTGCTCGCCCGCGCCGCCGACGGCATCACCCCCGAGCTGGCGGCCCGGACCGCCGCGCACGCCCGGCACCTGGCCGAGCAGGGTGCCGACGCCGTCCTGGTCACCTGCTCGTCCATCGGCGAGTGCGCCGACGCCGCCGCCGACCGCACGGACGTGCCGGTGCTGCGCGTGGACCGCCCCATGGCCGAGGAGTCGGTACGGATCGCCACGGCCCCCGGCGCCAGGGGTCGCATCTCGGTGCTCGCCACGGTCGAGACCACCCTCGGGCCGACGAGCCGGCTCATCGCCGCGGCCGCGGGTGCGGCCGACGTGGCTGTGGACGCCGCCGTGGTGCCCGGTGCGGCCGACGCCCGTCGGCGCGGGGAGCAGGCCACTCACGACGAGCTCGTGCGGTCCGCGGTGGTCGCGGCGGCGGGCACGTCCGACGTGGTGGTCCTGGCCCAGGCCTCGATGGCGGACGCGTGGCGGGCCGACCCCCGGGGCGCGGGTGACACACCCGTGCTCAGCTCACCGCTCAGCGGGCTGCGCGCGGCTCTTGAGGCCGGCGCCGGCCGCGACGGCCGGGCGATCGAGGACGCCGGGCCGGTTCGACGCGCGAACCGGCCGGACTGAACCTACCGTGTGCCCCAGGTCCAACGATGGTCCGCGCAAGGGGGTGAGAGGTGCATCGAGCGGCGAGCTGGAGGTCTCTCCGCGGAGCATGGGCAGATCCGGCCGCCGCACGAGCGCGGCAGGAGCACCCGGCGCCGAGCGTCGTCCCCGCTGCCCGGGGAGGCCGGTCCACGGACCGCCACGTCGTTCGTGGCCGGATCGTTAGCAACAAGTCGTTGACCGACCCGGACTGTGTGAGTACGTTCCCATACACCGGCAGCGGTGCCGGTCCGGCGTCGGCTCGCAGGAGAGTCGCGTCGTGGCAGCTCCCGTCTCGATCCCGATGCCGAGGACGCGCTCCTCGCCGATCCCAGAGGAGAAGCACATGAGAGTCCGACACGCGCGGGGGGCGGCAGTCGTCCTCACCCTGGGCCTGGCCCTGACCGCCTGTGCCCAGGGCACGAGCGACGGCGGTGACGACCCCGGCGACGACGGCACCGGCACCGCGGGCAGCGGCGTCACCTACGACCCCGAGGCGGAGCTCGACGGCGACTTCGAGATCATGGGCTTCGGCCTCGGCGACGAGGTCGCCACCGCCCGGTTCGAGCGGGCCGAGGAGGCACTGGGCAGCGGCGTGAGCATCCAGCACGTCGAGGGTGCGCTCGACATCCAGCAGTTCCTCACCTCGGTCGCCTCCGGGAACCCGCCGGAGATCATCTACACCGGTCGCGAGCAGATCGGCTCCTTCGCCTCGCGCGGCGCGATCATGCCGCTGACGGAGTGCATCGCCGGCGAGGGCATCGAGGTCGACAACTTCCGCGAGAACGCGCTCGCCCAGGTCACCTTCAACGACGAGGTCTACGGCATCCCGGAGTTCAACACCGTCCAGGTGACGATGGCGAACTCCGACCTCCTCGAGGGCGCCGGCCTGACGATCGAGGACGTGAACGGCTCGGACTGGGACGCCCTCTCGGCAGCCAACGACGCGATCTTCCAGGGTGAGGGCGGCAACATCAGCGTCATCGGCTACGACCCGAAGCTGCCCGAGTTCTTCCCGCTGTGGGCGCGGTCCAACGGCACCGACCTCATCTCCGAGGACTCGCGCACCGCCCAGCTCAACGACCCGGCAGTCGTCGAGGCGCTGGAGTACGCCGTCGGCCTCTACGAGGCGCAGGGCGGCTTCGGCCCGGTCAAGGCCTACCGCGACACCGCCGACTTCTTCGGTGCCGGCAACCAGTTCGCGACCAACACCCTCGGCGCGATGCCCATGGAGCAGTGGTACATCAACGTCCTCAACGAGGAGTCGCCCGACGCCCCCGTCGCGTTCGACGCCTACGTCGGCAAGGACGGCACCCCGCTGGCCTACGCCGGCGGCAGCGCCTGGGCCATCCCGACCCAGGGCGACAACCCGGAGGCCGCGTGCCGGTTCGCACGTGTCATGACGGAGGTCGACAGCTGGATCGCCGCCGCGGAGGCCCGCATCGCCCTGCGCCAGGAGGAGGGCGGCACGTTCACCGGCATCCTCACGGGCAACACCGTGGCGGACGAGGCCGTGCGCGAGATGATCGAGCCCACCGGTGACGAGAAGTGGGACACCGCCATCGACGCCATGTACGAGGCGAACGACTACGCGTTCAACTACACCGCGAGCCCGGCGGACGCCGAGTTCAAGACCGCCTGGGAGGACGCGGTGAACCGCGTGCTCAACGGCCAGGAGGACGTCCAGACGTCCCTCGACCGGGCCCAGGAAGAGGCACAGGCCGCTCTGGACGAGGGCTGGGAAGCCTGGGACGAGGGCTGAGCAGTGGCTGCCATCGCTGACGCGAGTGCCCCCGACGTCTCCGGCGAGAGCCGGGGCCGTCGGGGGCGGCAGCCCAAGGAGAAGGTGCGCCCGGCGCTGCGCAAGAAGCAGCGCCGCAACCTCCGCGCGGCGCTGCTGTTCATCAGCCCCTGGATCATCGGCGCGGCGGTCTTCACCGTCTGGCCGATCGCCTACAGCGGCTACCTGTCCCTCACCGACTACGACGTCATCAACGCACCCGAGTTCATCGGGCTGGACAACTACCGCGAGATGGTCGAGGACCCCAAGGTCCGCACGGCCCTGTGGAACACCACGTTCTTCACGGCCATCCTCGTCCCGCTGCAGATCATCTTCTCGCTCTCGCTCGCCATCCTCCTCAACGAGGTCGGGCGGGCGGCCGGGTTCTTCCGCACCGCGTTCTACCTGCCGAACATGACCCCGCCGGTCGCCGTCGGGGTCATGCTCCTGCTGCTGTTCAACGGCCAGAACGGCCTGGTCAACGAGGTGCTGGGCTTCTTCGGGATCGACGGGCCGAACTGGACGACCGACGGTCCGTGGATCAAGCCCGGCCTGATCGGCATGAGCCTGTGGTCGGTCGGCTCGACCGTCATCATCCTGCTGGCCGCGCTGCGCAACGTGCCCGCCGAGATGCACGACTCGGCCCGCGTCGACGGCGCCAACTGGTGGCAGCGCACCGTCAAGATCACCATCCCGATGATCAGCGGCACGATCTTCTTCCTGGTCATCGTCAACACGATCGCCGGCTTCCAGTCCTTCACCGAGGCCTACACCGCGTACTTCGGCTCCGCCTACAGCAACGAGGCCGCGCTGTTCTACGCGATCTACCTGTTCCAGCAGGCGTTCGAGTTCCTCGAGATGGGTTACGCGTCGGCACTGGCCTGGCTGCTGTTCGTGATCATCATGGTCATCACCGCCATCCAGTTCGTCGTGAGCAAGCGCTACGTGTACTACGAGGGGGGCGACTGATGGCATCGCTGGCAACCGACCCGCGCGCGGACGCGGCGGGTCGCGCCGTCGCCCCGGCCTCCACCTACGAGCTCCGCCCGGACCGCTCCAAGCGGCCGCTGGTCGTGAAGATCGTCCTCGCGGTGCTGATGCTGGGTTTCACCCTGCTGTTCATCTACCCGTTCGTGTGGCTCATCAGCGCCTCGTTCAAGCCACGCGGCGAGGTGTTCGACAACAAGCTCATCCCGGACACCTTCACCTTCGACAACTACATCCAGGTGTGGCAGGAGGCGCCGCTGGCGCTGTGGATCCTCAACACGGTCATCGTCACCGTGCTGGCGGCCACCGCCGTGACGCTCGCGAGCGCCATGGTGGCGTGGGGGTTCGCGTACTTCCGCTTCCGCGGGCGCAAGACCCTGTTCGGCGTCGTGCTGGCGACGATGATGCTGCCCGGCGCGGTGACGATGGTCCCCGTCTTCCTGATCTGGAACGCGCTGGGGATGGTCGGCACCCTCACCCCGCTGTGGGCGGGCAACCTCTTCGGCAGCGCCTTCTACATCTTCCTGCTGCGCCAGTTCTTCCTGGGTCTGCCCCGGAGCCTCTTCGAGGCCGCCCGGGCCGACGGCGCCAACAACTGGACGATCTTCACCCGGATCGCGATGCCGCTGTGCAAACCGGCCCTGATCGTCACGCTCATCTTCGAGTTCCAGGCGTCGTGGACGAACCTCATGGCGCCGCTGATCTACCTGCGGGACTCGTCGACGTTCACCGTGCCCCGCGGCCTGAAGGCGATGCTCGACCAGTTCGGCTTCGGCGGTGAGTCGCAGTGGGAGATCGTCGTGACCGCGAGCGTGATCACAACCATCCCGATGGTCATCCTGTTCTTCCTGGCCCAGCGGCACTTCGTCGAGGGCATCGCCACCACGGGCGTCAAGGGCTGATCGAGGATCGTCGACGCCGGTCTGACCATGAGCATCCCGCCCGGGTTCCTCTGGGGCGCCGCCACGTCGGCGTTCCAGATCGAGGGAGCGCAGGACGTCGACGGGCGCGGCGAGTCGGTGTGGGACGTCTTCGCGCGCCGCCCGGGTGCCGTCGAGGGTGGCGCGGACGGCTCCCGCGCGTGCGAGTCGTACCGGCGGTGGGCCGACGACGTCGACCTGCTCGCCGAGCTCGGCCTGAACGCCTACCGCTTCTCCGTCTCCTGGGCACGCATCCTGCCCGACGGCGCCGGCCCGGTGGAGCAGCGCGGGCTGGACCACTACGAGCGCCTCGTCGACGCGCTCCTGGCTCGGGGCGTCACCCCGGTCCTCACCCTCAACCACTGGGACATGCCCCAGGCACTCATGGCCGACGGCGGCTGGACCGGCCGCGGCAGCGTCGACGCCTTCGCCGGGCTCGCAGACGCCGTCGCCGCCCGGCTCGGCGACCGGGTGCCGTGGTGGATCACCCAGAACGAGCCGTGGATCGTCTCGCTGCTCGGCTACCAGCTCGGTCTGCACGCCCCCGGGGTGGCCGACCTGCGGGCCGCCGTCACGGCCGGGCACCACCTGCTGCTCGGCCACGGCGCCGCGGCGGACGTCATCCGCGGCCACGGCGCCGGCCGTGTCGGTGCGGCGCTGAGCCTCTTCCCGTGCGACCCCGCCACGGACTCGGCCGCCGACGTCGAGGCGGCGCACGGCTCCGACGGCTACGTCAACCGCTGGTACCTCGAGCCGCTCCTCGGGCAGGGGTACCCGGCCGACATGCGCCAGCACTGGGAGCGCGCCGTCGGCCCGCTCGACTTCGTCCGCGACGGCGACGAGGCGGCGATCGCCGGCCGCAGCGACTTCCTCGGCGTCAACTACTACACCCGCCGGGTCATGGCAGCCGCGGCCACCGGGCCGGGGCGCCCCTTCCCCTGGCAGGTGGTGCCGCCGAGCGGCGACGTCGAGCGGACGGACGCCGGGTGGGAGGTGAGCCCCGCCGCCTTCCGCGACCTGCTGCTGCGCCTGGGGCGCGACCACCCCGGCACCGCGATCCTGGTGACCGAGAACGGCGGGGTCTTCGGCGAGACACCCACCCACGACGGCCTGGTGCACGACACCCGACGCATCGCCTTCCTCCGGGAGCACGTGCAGGCGATGGCCGAGGCGATCGCCGCCGGGGTGGACGTGCGGGGGTACTTCCACTGGTCGCTCCTGGACAACTTCGAGTGGGCGATGGGCTACCGGCCCCGCTTCGGCCTCGTCCACGTCGACTACGCCACCGGCCGGCGCACGGTGAAGGACTCGGGCCGCTTCTACGGCGAGCTCGCCCGCACCGGCCGGATGCCGTCCGAGCAGGTGATCGCCCGGTACGGCTGACCCGCCCGGTACGGCTGACCCGCCCGGTACGGCCGACCGAGGGGCAGACCGACGAGCCGACCGACGAGCCGACCGCCCGCCCACCGGGCCCTGACGGCCGGCTCCTGACACCCGGAGACCCATGGACCTGACCACCAGCCCCGGCGCCACCACCGTCACCGCCGAGACGTACGTGCTCGAGGTGCGGCACGACCCGCCCAAGGCGGTCCTCGCCGACCCGGACGGCCGGATCTGGTCCCACCTGAGCCTGACGGCGTCGGTCGACCGGGCCGACGGCGTGGACGAGTCGTACGCGGCGCGTCCCGCCGTCGTCGAGAGGGGCGAGGACGGCGTCACGGTGGTGGCGGTGTCGAGCAGCTCGGTGTGGGAGCACAAGGAGGTGCGCCTGGTCTGCCGCCCCACCTCCCTGGAGCTGACCGTGACCGTCCGGGGCGACGGCGACCTCGCGGACGTCAGCCTCCTCGGCGGCCGCGGCGTCCGGGCCAGCGGCGCAGCCGGCACCTTCCGGTCCTCCATCGAGTACCGGTCGGTCTTCTGCCCCACCCCGACCGAGCCCGTGCAGGTGGTCCGGCCGGCGCACTCGGCCGCGACGCTGGGGGTGGTAGGCGACGCCCACGCCGGCCGGCTGCACGCGGTCTTCTCCCCTCCCCCGCTGTGCCTCGTCCTCGGCCGGGAGGAGGCGGCGCACGCGACGGACGTGCCCGCCGGCCGCTGGCTCTCGCTGGCGCTGCGGGCCGGGATCGAGAAGATGACGTTCACCGAGCTGCGCTACGAGCCGGTCGACGGCGGGTTCCTGCTGCGGCTGGACTACGACGGCCACACCCGCGTGCGCGGTGAGTTCACCACACCTCCCCTCGTGCTGAGCCCGACGGCGGACCCGTTCACCGCCCTGACCGAGAACCGCGAGGACCTCGTCCGGCACGGCCTCGCGCCCGCCGGCCCCGTCCACGAGCCGGCCGCGTGGTGGCGCGAGCCGATCTTCTGCGGCTGGGGCGCCCAGTGTGCCCGCGCGCCGTTGCCCGGGGCGCCACCCTCCCACCCGTACTTCCTCGCCGACCTCGCGCCCGCCGTCGTCCCGGCCGGGGTGGCGGTGGCGGCCGACATGGCCCGCGAGGACTTCTACGACGAGGTGCTCGAGCACCTGGCCGCCCATGACGTCGTCCCCGGCACTGTCGTCCTCGACGACCGCTGGCAGTCGCGGTACGGCTGCGGGGAGCCCGATCCCGAGCACTGGGCGGACCTGCGCGCCTGGATCGCCGCGCGCCACGCCGCCGGGCAGCGGGTGCTGCTGTGGTGGAAGGCGTGGGATCCCGACGGCGTCCCCGCCGGGGAGTGCGTGCGCGACCCCGGCGGCACCCCCGTCGCCGTCGACCCGGGCAACCCTGCCTACCTGGAGAGGCTGGCCCGGACCGTCGCGCAGATGGTGGGGCCGGACGGCCTGGACGCCGACGGCGTGAAGGTCGACTTCACCCAGCGGGCCCCGGCAGGCCGGTCGTTGCGGGCCTACCCGGTCCCCGCCCGCGCCGACCCGGTCCCCGCCCCCACCGACCCGGGCCCCGCCCCAACCGCCCCCGGCGCCGACCGCGATCCCGGTCCCGCCGGCCGGGGCGCCCGCTCCCCGCAGGGTGTGTGGGGCATGGCGGCGCTGCACACCATGCTCGCGACGATGTACCGGTCGATGAAGGCCGCCAAGCCCGACGCGCTGATGATCACCCACACGCCGCACCCGGCCTTCGCGGACGTGTGCGACATGGTGCGGCTGAACGACGTGCTCGAGCGCGACCCTGCCACCGGCGTCGTCCCGGTGGCGGACCAGCTGCGCTTCCGGCACGCCGTCGTCTCCGCGACGATGCCTAGGCACCTCGTCGACACCGACCAGTGGCCCATGCCCGACCGGGCGCAGTGGCGCTCCTACGTCGAGGCCCAGGCCGACCTCGGCGTCCCGGCGCTGTACTACGCGGAGGCGATCGACCGCTCCGGAGAGCCGCTGACCGAGGCCGACCTGGCGCTGGTCGCCAGGTCCTGGGCCGAGTACCGGGCACGTACGACGGCGGGGGTGCGGCGGTGAGGGAGCACGACGACGACGCGGCGACGCCGAAGCACGCCGGCCCCGACCTGGGTCCGGCAAGCACGGCTGCAGCGCGCGCGCCGCGCACGATCACCTCCGCGGACGTCATCGTCTACGCCGCGACGTCGGCCGGTGTCTGCGCGGCCGTGGCCGCCGCCCGGCACGGTGCCCAGGTGCTCCTCCTGGAGCCCGGGCACCACGTCGGCGGCATGACGTCGGGCGGTCTGGGGTACACGGACATGGGTGATCCGCGGGTGGTGGGCGGGATGGCCGGGAGGTTCCGGCAGGCGGTCGCGGACCACTACGGAGTCGCGCCCGGCACGTACGCCGGTCCGGAGCCGCACGTCGCCGAGGCGATCTTCGACCGGGGGCTCGAGGAGGTCGGCGTGACCGTCCTCCACGGGCGCCGGCTCACCGGTGCGGAGGTGGGGCCGGACCGGCGCATCAGGTCGGTCACCGCCGGTGACGAGGCGTTCTCCGCCGGGGTGTTCGTCGATGCCAGCTACGAGGGGGACCTGCTCGCCGCCGCGGGGGTGCCCTACGCCGTCGGGCGCGAGGACCGGACGCTGCACGGCGAGCGGTACGCGGGCCGTCAGGAGCTCGTGCCCGGCCGGCACACCATGCCGCCGTGGATCTCCCCGTTCGTGGGCGACCCGGTCGGAAACCGCGAGGGTCCGCTACTGCCCCAGATCCGCCCCGGACCGATGGCGCCGGTCGGCGCCGGGGACGGCGGCGTGATGTCCTACGGCTACCGCGTCTGCCTGACGACGGCGCCGGACCGCATTCCCTTCGAGCGCCGGCCGGGGTACGACGAGGCCCACTGGGAGCTCGGCCGCCGGCTGTTCCACCACTGGGCCGGGCAGGGCGTCGAGGTGTCGGCGGGCCGGCTGATCGGGCTGGAGCCGAACCTCCCGCACGGGAAGTCCGACGCCAACTCCCTCGGGCCGTTCTCGCTGAGCGTGCTCGACGGGTCCGCCTGGGAGTATCCGGACGCCGGTCCGGCCCGGCGCGAGGAGATCCGCCTGCACCACCTCCACCACGCCCAGGACTTCCTGTGGTTCCTCTCCCACGACCCGGCGGTGCCCGCGCCGGTGCGCACAGAGATGCAGCGTTGGGGCCTGCCCCGAGAGGAGTTCGCCGACACCGACCACCTGCCGCACCAGCTCTACGTGCGCGAGGCGCGCCGGATGGTCGGCGAGTACGTGCTGACCGAGCACGACCTGCTGGCCGGGCGTCGCCAGGGCGACGTCGTCGCGATGGGGTCCTACCACCTCGACGTCCGCGAGGTGCAGCGCACGTGGCGGTGGGTGCACGAGCACCCGAACCCGGTGGCCATGGTGTTCACCGAGGGCTACCTGTCCGTGCCGGTGGTGCCGTACGCGGTCCCGTACCGCTCGCTCGTGCCGCGCTACGAAGACTGCACGAATCTGCTGGTGCCGGTGTGCGTCTCGGCCTCGCACGTCGCCTTCTCGTCGGTGCGGATGGAGGTGCAGTACCAGATGCTCGGTCACGCGGCCGGTGTCGCGGCCGCCGCAGCCGTGCGCACGGGACGCGACGTCCAGGCGGTCGACGTCGCCGACGTCCAGGACGTCCTGCGCGACGAGGGCCAGGTGCTGGGGCTCTGAGACGTCACCGGCGCTACGTGCGGGCGGGCACCAGCTCGTCCAGCGCCGCCTCGACCAGCGCGGTGCCGCTGGGCGCGCGCAGCCACGGTGCGAGCGCCTCCCGCGCCAGGAAGACCGCCGTCCGGTCTGCCGGGGCTGTGCTGCCGTCGGCGAGGGCGTCGCCAGCTCGGTAGGTGAAGATCGTCGGCCGGCCCTCCTCGATGGTCCGGGCCACCACCAGGGCCGCCGGGCCCGGCTCGCCCCACGTCATCCTCGTCGGGCCCGGGAACAACCGGACCCGCCCCTGCGCACCGCCGGCCAGCGGGTGTCCCGGAGCGATGACGTCGGCGTGCTCGCCCCGCAGCTCCACGCCCGAGCTGCCGGCGAGTCCGAGGTCGACCAGGTGCGCCCATGCCAGCAGCGGGACGCTCAGCCGCGCCGCGGCGCGCGCCTGGTCGGGTGCGGCGCTGCGGGTCACGACGACCGCAGCCGGCTGGGTGGCGATCGGGCCGGGGCCGGTCGCCGCGTCGTCCGGAGCGGCCGCGCGCCGCGGGTCGTCCGAGGTACCGGCCGCGCGTTCCGTCCGGGCTACCACGTCGTCGACGACGACGCCGACGCCGCGCTTCCTGAGCAGCTCGGCGACGGCTACCTCGCCCGGGTGCGGCTCCGGTCCGGTCAGGACGAGCACCCGCGTCCCGTGGCGAGCGCCGCCGGCCGGGTGGGAGGTGCCGCCAGCGGCGGCACCGGTGGTCTGTGCGGGTTCCGGGCCCCTGCTCACCGCGCGGCCGCCCTCGGAACGAGCCACGTCCGAGCCGACCCCGCCAGGGCGAGCGACGTCGACGTAGCCGCGACGGCGGAGCACCTCCCGGACGAACGGCGAGAGGAGGTCTCGCAGCACGTTCGGGTAGTGCTGCTCGGCACGGCGCAGCGCCGCCTCGAGATCGCGCACGTCGTCGGTGCTGACGGTGGCGTCACTGTTCCCGAGACCGGCCAGGACGAGTGCCGCTGCCGCGCGCCCCGCCTGCGCCATGTGCGAGCCGGCCACGGCCCACGGGCGCAGCTGGGTCGCGAGCGGACTGTCGGTCAGCTCCCGCGCGCCGGCCAGCGGGGCGAGCTCGTCGTGAAGCGCGCGGGCACCGTGGGCGGCGACCGCCGGGTCGTCGGACAGCGTCGCCTCGGTGAGTGCGAGCACTCGCGCGCTCTGCGGGTCGCCGGGCGGCCAGCTGCTGCAGGCCTCGACCAGAGGTGCCAGCGCCGCGGCGTCCGGCCCGGCCACGGCGGCCAGGGCGCGCTCGGCGGCACTCGCCGGGTCGTAGGCGCCGGGGTTCCAGGCGTAGTCGGCCACCGTCGCCAGCGGCACCTGCGAGGCGGCTGCCTCGATCATCGGGTTGGCGCTGATCCCGGCCAGGGCGGATCCGTCGAGCGACGTCGTCCGCCCCTGCAGCGGTCCGAGGAAGAGCCGGGCCCGGTCGAAGTCGTTGACCGGGAAGTTGTCCCAGAGCAGGAGGCGGCGCCCGTAGGTCGCGGCGGCCCGGTCGACGTGCTCCCGGGTGACCTCACCGACCACGATGTCGTGGCCGGTCCACCACACCAGGGCGTCGGCGGGCAGGGTGGCGGCCAGCTGCTCCCGGTAGGCGGACGTCTCCAGGCCGGCGTAGTCGGTGGGCACCATGAGCAGCGGCCGGTCGTGGCCGCGCGGGGCGAGGAACTCGGTGACGAACCGGGCGCAGACCGAGCCGTGCGCCGCGCCGGCCCCGCCGGGCCCGGCGCCGAAGCGGGCGAGGTCCGCCGGCTCGGACAGCTCGGTGGGGATGTCGTCGAAGAGCAGCGCGATGTCGCGCACCCCGATGTCCCACAGCTGCGCCGCCTTGGCGTGCAGCCGCTCGTTGTCGGCGTCGCCCGAGAAGCGCATGGACAGGCCCGGTGCGAGGGCGTAGACGAGGCGGACCCGGTTCTCGCGGGCGACCTCGACGAGCTCGGCCAGGCGCGCGAGCTCGTCCGCCGGGTACGGCTCGCGCCACGCCTGCCGGTGGTACGGGTCGTCCTTGGGTGCGTAGACATAGGAGTTGAGCTTGCGGCGGCCGGCGAAGCGCAGGTGGTCCAGCCGCTCCTCGTGGGACCACGGCGGTCCGTAGAAGCCCTCGACGGTGCCGCGCCACGCCAGCTCCGGCCAGTCCCGCAGCTCGACCTCTGGAACGGCGGGCCGGTCGTCGCTGGAGGCCGCGGCCACGAGGTCGAGAAGGGTTCGGACTCCGTACCACGTGCCGTCGGCGTCGGTGCCGTGGATCCGTGCCCGTGGTCCGTCGGCGCCCGGCACGACCGTCAGGGCGTAGCCCTCGGCGGGCAGGTCGCTGCCGCCTGTGGTGAGGTCGATCCGCAGCACAGGTCCGGACCGGCTGCCGCCGGCGTCACCGGCAGCCCGCGCCAGCACGGCGGCGTCCTGGCTGGCTGGGTCGGCGCGCACCTCGACCCGGTCGTACGTCATCGGCCGTGCCGCCCCGGTGACCGAGCGCGGGCGGGGCAGCAGTCCGGCCAGAACGGCGCGCATGTGCGGTTGTGCGGGCGTCTCGGTCGTCATGAACCCCTGCCGGCAGGTTGTTGTAGCGGCTCTCTGGGATCGATACCATGCCACACATGAGCGCCGTCGACGAGGTCGGTCCCGGTGTCTTCCGTGTCCGCGACACCTGCAACGTCTACGTCGTCCGGTCCGAGGACGGCCCCACCGGGGTGGCGATCGACTTCGGTTCCGGCATGGTGCTGGACCACCTCGCCGAGATGGGCATCGAGCACCTCACCGACGTGGTGATGACCCACCACCACCGCGACCAGGGCCAGGGGCTCCCGCGGGCGGTCGCCGCCGGCATCGCCGTCCACGTCCCGCCGGTCGAGCGCGACCTCTTCGACAAGGTCGACGAGATGTGGTCCACCCGGACGCTGGTCAACGACTACAACCTCCGCCAGGACCGGTTCTCCCTCCTCGACCCCGTGCCGGTCGCCGGCACCGTCCCGGAGTACCGCACCGGCACGTGGGGCGGCGTGAGACTGACCGTCCACCCCACGCCCGGGCACACCACCGGCTCGGTCACCTACGTCCTGGACCGCGGTGGCCGGCGGTACGCGTTCTCCGGCGACCTCATCTACGCCCCCGGCAAGGTGTGGTCGCTCGCGGCGACGCAGTGGACGTACACCGAGAACGAGGGACCGGCGATCCTCGTGCTCTCGTGCTACCTCCTCGCCCGCCAGGACCTGGACCTCCTCCTGCCCTCCCACGGCGAGCCGATGACGGACCCGGACGAGGCGCTCGGCCTCCTCGCCGAGCGCATGCAGGCGTACGTCGACGCGCGCCGGCCCTTCCCCTGGGACCTCCGGCTGCGCCTCGAGGACCCGTACGTGCGCCTGACCGAGCACCTGCTGCTGAACGAGACGTCCATGTCCTGCAGCTACGTGCTGCTCTCGGAGAGCGGCGAGGCGCTCATCATCGACTACGGCTACGACATGACCACCGGCATGCCGGCCGGCACCGACCGTGCCGCACGGCGGCCGTGGCTGGCCTCGCTGCCGGCCCTGCGTGAGCAGTACGGGGTGGGCAAGATCCGGGCGGTGCTCCCCACGCACTACCACGACGACCACGTCGCGGGGATCAACCAGCTCCGCGAGGTCGAGGGCACCGAGGTGTGGTCACCGGAGAACGTCGCACCGATCCTCGCCCGGCCGATGCACCACGACCTGCCCTGCCAGTGGCCCGACCCGATCCCCACCGACCGCGTGCTCCCGCTCGGCGAGACCTTCCGGTGGCAGGAGTACGAGATCACCGTGCACGAGCAGCCGGGCCACACGTTGTTCGCGGCGGCGTTCGAGTTCGAGGTCGACGGCGTCAAGGTCCTGGTGACCGGGGACCAGCAGGACGCCCGCGGCGTGCCGGGCGGGCGCCAGGAGATCCTGAACTACCAGTACCGCAACCGGTTCCGGATCGAGGACTACCGCCGCTCCGCCCAGCTCTACCGGCGGGTCGCGCCCGGCCTCATGGTCAACGGCCACTGGGAGCCGCGGTGGGTCGACGAGAGCTACCTGGACATGCTCACCCGCCGCGGCGAGGAGCTCGTGGAGATGCACCACGCGCTGCTGCCGCTGGAGGACTACGACATGGAGGCGGACGGCGCGCTGGTCCGCCTGACGCCCTACGTCTCGGACACCGCCCCGGGCGGGGCGGTGGAGATGACCGTGACCGTGCACAACCCGCACCGGTACGCCGACCGCGCGGACCTTCGGCCGGTCGTCCCGGCCGGCTGGGGCGTGGAGCCGGCGAGCAGCCAGGTCCTCCTCGGTCCCGGGGAGGACGGGACCGCCTCGTTCCGGGTCACCGCCGGGCCGCGGCCGGAGCGCCGGGCGCGCATCTCCGTCGACGTCTCGATCGGCGACCTGCGGCTCGGCCAGCACGCCGAGGCCCTGGTCGACGTGGTCGCCGCCGCCGACCCCGAGCGGCCGGGCCGCAGTCGAGAGCCCAGCCGTGGCTACGACGAGGCACTCACCGGGCGGGCGACATGAGCGAGGACACGCTGCCCGCCCCGGCCGCGACCGGCGGCGGCACCGCGGGCACCATCGCCGCGAGCGCCGGCACCGTCGGTCCGGCCACCTCCCGGACCTCCGCGCCCCGCGCACCCGCCGGCCGCCGGGTCACCATCCGGGACGTCGCGGAGGCGGCAGCCGTCTCCCGGTCGACCGCCTCGCGCGCCCTCACCGGGAACGGGTACGTCGCCGAGGCGGTGCGCGGCCGGGTCCACGACGTCGCCCAGGCGCTCGGTTACGTCCCCGACGCGACCGCGCAGCACCTCAGGCGCCGGGTGAGCAACAGCCTCGGCCTGGTCGTCTCCAACCTGGCCAACCCGTTCTACGCCGAGCTGGCCGCGGGGGCCGCCCGGCAGGCTCGCCACCGCGGCTACACGATGATGCTCATCGACGACGGCGCCCCTACCGGCGACCCCGCAACAGCACGGGCGCTCGTACAGATGCGCGTCGCCGGGGCGATCCTGACCCCCGTCTCCCCCGACCTAGGCGCCTACCTGCGCGAGCACGACATCCCGACCGTGGAGGTCGATCGGCAGTTCGCGGAGGGCCTCTCCGACGCCGTGGTCGTCGACAACACCCGGGGCGCGCGGCAGGTCACCACCCGGCTGGCCGAGCTCGGGCACCGGCGGATCGCGCTCTTCATCGACGAGACGCACTGGACCACCGGACGGGACCGGCACGCCGGGTACCGCCAGGCGCTCGAGGAGGCGGGGATCCGGCCGGACCCGGCGCTCGTGGTCTCCTCCGGCTGGGACGTCGACGTCGCCCGGGCCCGCGCCGCCGCCCTCCTCGCCGACCCGGACCACCCGACGGCCGTGTTCGCCGCCAACAACGTGCTCGCCGAGGGCGTCTGGCGGGCGAGCGCCGACCTGGGCCTCACCATCCCCGACGACCTCAGCCTCGTGTCGTTCGACGACGCGCCGTGGATGTCCATGGTGACGCCCGGCATCACGGCGGTCGCGCAAGACGCCGTGGCGATCGGCTCGGCCGCCGTCGACCTGCTGCTGGACCGGCTCGCCGCACCGGACGCACCGCCGCGCACCGAGGTGGTGCCGGCGCTCGTCGTGCGCCGGGGCTCGACCGCCGCTCCGCCCGAGGGGCGGCCCATCGCGCGTTGACCTCTTCCCCGAGCACGTGGTTGCGTGCTCGGAACGCCCACGGGCGCGGCAGCGCCGCGCTTCTCCCGAGCACACACGACGGAGTGTCATGCACAGGTCGGTCTCGAACCTGACCGAACGGATCGAGAGAACCCTCGCCGAGCGCCTCGTCCCGGCCATCTACGGCTCGGCGGTCCCCGCCGAGGTGGCCGCCGTCCACCTCCCCGGCGAGCCGGTCCCGGCCGCCGAGGCGATCGCGATGGAGTACGCGCCCTTCGCCGTCGGGCAGCCGTGGGGCAGGGCCTGGTCGACCACCTGGTTCCGGCTGCGCGGCGAGGTGCCGGAGACCATGCGCGGCCGCCGGGTCGAGCTGCTGGTCGACCTCGGCTTCGGCACCGGCGGCCCAGGCTTCCGCTGCGAGGGCCTGGCGTACACCGCGGACGCGGTGCCCATCAAGGGGGTCGAGCCGCGTACCGCCTACGTCCCGCTCCTCCGCAGCGCCGCGGGCGGCGAGGCGGTCGAGATCTACGTCGAGGCGGCCGCCAACCCTCGCTTCGACGGCGGGGTGTCAGCACTCGGGGACCCCGAGACCCTCCCGGACGACCTCCTCTACCGGCTCGACCGGGCCGAGATCGCCGTGCTCGAGGAGGAGGTGCACGCCCTCGTCCTCGACGTCCAGGTCCTGCACGGCCTCGCCGAGGAGCTGGGCGAGACCGACCCGCGCCGGCACGAGATCCGTCGGGCGCTGGAGCTCATGCTCGACGAGCTGGACGTCGGCGACGTCGTCGGCGGCGCGACCGCCGCCCGCGAGCGCCTCGCCGGCGTGCTGGCCGCCCCGGCCGCGACGAGCGCCCACCGCATCTCCGCCGTCGGGCACGCCCACATCGACTCGGCGTGGCTGTGGCCGGTGCGCGAGACCATCCGCAAGTGCTCGCGCACCTTCGCCAACGTCACCGCGCTCGCCGAGGACTACCCCGAGCTCGTCTTCGCCTGCTCCTCCGCACAGCAGTACGCGTGGATGCGCGAGCACCACCCGCAGATCTACCGCCGGATCACCGAGAAGGTGGCCAGCGGGAGCTTCCTGCCCGTCGGCGGCATGTGGGTGGAGTCGGACACGAACATGCCCGGCTCCGAGGCGACCGTGCGCCAGTTCACCCAGGGCAAGCGGTACTTCGCCGACGAGCTCGGCGTCGAGCCGGAGGAGGTGTGGCTCCCGGACTCCTTCGGCTACTCCGGCGCGCTGCCCCAGCTCGCCCGCCTCGCCGGGTTCCGCTGGTTCCTGTCCCAGAAGATGTCCTGGAACCAGACCAACGCCTTCCCGCACCACACCTTCTGGTGGGAGGGCATCGACGGCACGCGCGTGTTCACCCACTTCCCGCCGGCCGACACGTACAGCTCGAAGCTCTCCGCCGACGAGCTGGCCCGCGGCGTGCACAACTTCGCCGAGCACGGCCGCTCGTCCCGCTCGCTGCTGCCGTTCGGATACGGCGACGGCGGCGGCGGCCCGACCCGGGAGATGCTCGAGATCAGCCACCGCGTCGCGGACCTGGAGGGCTCGCCACGGCTGACGATCGAGACGCCTGCGGCCTTCTTCGCGGCCGCCGAGGCGGAGTACGACACCGCGCCGGTGTGGTCCGGCGAGATGTACCTCGAGTTCCACCGCGGCACCTACACCAGCCAGCACGAGATGAAGCGCGGCAACCGGCGAACCGAGCACCTGCTGCGCGAGGCCGAGCTGTGGGCGGCGACCGCCGCGCAGCGGGGGCACGCCTACCCGTACGACACCCTCGACCGGCTCTGGCAGGACGTGCTGCTCCTGCAGTTCCACGACATCCTGCCCGGCAGCTCGATCGCCTGGGTCCACCGCGAGGCGCGGCAGACCTACGCCCGGCTCGAGGCCGAGCTCGAGGCGATCATCGACGCCGCCCTGGACGCGCTCGCCGGAGACGGCGCCACCGAGCTGGTCTTCAACGCCGCCCCGCACGAGCGCGACGGCGTCCCCGCCCTCGGCGGCGCACCATCCGCCCACGGCGGCACACTGGCCGACGGCGCATCACCCGTCGACAGCGGCACACCCGCTCACGCCGACGCACCCCTCCACGACAACGCACCCGTGGCCGGCGCATGGGACGCCGTGAACGTCGACGACGGACCCGAGGGCACCGTCCTCGACAACGGGCTGCTGCGCGTCGTCGTCGGGCCGGACGGCACGGTGACCTCCGTCCGGGACCTCGGCGCGGACCGGGAGGTGCTGGCCGGGCCCGCGAACCTCCTGCAGCTGCACCCGGACACCCCCAACCGCTTCGACGCGTGGGACGTCGACGAGTTCTACCGCAACCGCCGCCACGACGTCACGGCCGTGACCTCGCTCGACGTCGACACGAGCGACCCCGCCCGCCCGGTCGTCTCGGTGCGGCGTCGCGACGGCGCGTCGGAGTACGTCCAGACGATCGCCCTCGCCGCGGGTCAGCGGCGCGTCGACTTCGTCACCGAGGTCGACTGGCACGAGCGCGAGCGCCTGCTCAAGGCCGCCTTCCCACTGGCCGTGCACGCGGAGCGATCGACTTCCGAGATCCAGTTCGGCCACGTGCACCGGGCCACCCACACCAACACCTCGTGGGACGCGGCCCGGTTCGAGATCTGCGCCCACCGCTGGGTGCACGTCGCCGAGCCCGGGTACGGCGTCGCCGTCGTCAACGACGCCACCTACGGCCACGACGTCACGCGCCCCGGACCGGGCGACGCCCGCGGCGCCGGTCCCACCACGCTGCGGCTCTCGCTGCTGCGCGCCCCGCGCTACCCCGACCCGCAGACCGACCAGGGCCACCACCGCCTCGGCTACGCCCTGGTGTGCGGCGCCGAGGTCGCCGACGCGGTCCGCGAGGGCTACCGCGCCAACCTGCCCGCCCGGCGCCGCACCGGCGCCGCCGCCCAGGTGGAGCCGCTGGTCCAGGTCGGCGACCCGGCCGTCGTCGTCGAGGCCGTGAAGCTGGCCGACGACCGCTCCGGCGACGTCGTCGTCCGCCTGTACGAGTCCCTCGGCGGCCGGGCGACGGCGCGGGTCGAGGCCTCGTTCGACGTCGCCGACGCGCGGGTCACCGACCTCCTCGAGCGCGACGACGCCGACATCGCCGCGCTCGCGCCGCTGACCCGGGACGGCCGCACCGTCCAGCTTCCCCTGGGCCCGTTCCAGGTGGTCACCCTGCGCCTGCGACCGACCACCGCCCCGACAGTGGACCACCCCGACGAGACGAGGACCCCGTGACCGACGAGGCCCGCGCGGCCGACCCGACCGCCCGACCCGCCCCGCGCCCCGCTGCGCCGGCCGACGTGCCACCGACCACGCCACCGTCCGTCGACGGCACGCCCACCGGCGCACCGCGCGCCGTCGCCCCGACCTCCAACGCCCCGTCCGGCCCGCAGCCGGCCGGGCTGCGGCGTGACGAGCGGCCCGCCGCCACCCCTGACCGCACGCTGCACATGGTGGGCAACGCGCACCTCGACCCGGTGTGGCTCTGGCCGTGGCAGGAGGGCTACCAGGAGGCCCGGGCGACGTTCTGGTCGGCGATCCACCGGATGGATGAGTACCCGGACTTCGTCTTCACCTGCGACCAGGTGGTGCTGCTGACCTGGGTCGAGGAGTCCGACCCGGAGCTGTTCGCCCGCATCCAGGAGCGGGTGGCCGAGGGGCGCTGGCAGATGGTCGGCGGCTGGTGGGTGGAGCCGGACTGCAACCTGCCCACCGGTGAGTCCTTCGTCCGGCAGGGCCTGTACGGCCAGCGCTACCTCAGGGAGAAGTTCGGCGTCACCGCCACGGTCGGCATGAACGTCGACCCCTTCGGCCACCACGCGATGCTCCCGCAGATCCTGCGCGGCCAGGGCATGGACTCGTACTGCTTCCTGCGGCCCGGGCCGCACGAGACGGCCAGCGCCGGCACGGCGTTCTGGTGGGAGTCGCCGGACGGCTCGCGGGTGCTCGGCTACCGGATCCCGCACGAGTACTGCAGCCCCAGGGGCGAGGTCGGCGGGCAGGCCGACAAGGGCCTCGCCGCCGTCGACCAGACGCTCGGCGACGTCATGATCTTCTACGGCGTCGGCAACCACGGCGGCGGCCCGACGAAGGAGAACATCGAGTCGATCCACCGCTACGACCGGATGGGCACCTTCGGGAGGATGAGCATGTCGTCGCCGCGGCGGTACTTCGACGAGCTGGCGGCCCGGCGCGGTGCGGCGGGCATGTCCGAGCTGCCCGTGTGGCGCGGCGACCTGCAGCACCACGCGCCCGGCTGCTACTCGGCCCACTCCGGCATCAAGGCCTGGCAGCGGCGTGCGCAGGCCGCGATCCTCTCCGCGGAGCGGTGGGCCGCCGTCGGCACCCTCGCCGGGGACCTGCCGTACCCGCGCGAGGACCTCGCCCGGGCCTGGCAGCAGATCCTGTTCAACCAGTTCCACGACATCCTGCCCGGCTCGGCCATCGAGCCGGCCTACGACGACGCCCGCGACCAGCTCGGCGAGGCCGTCGCGATCGCGAAGCGGATCATCACCCGCACCCACAACGTCATCGCCCGGCAGGTCGACATCCCCACGGACCCCGCGACGCAGCCGGTGCTCGTCTTCAACCCCCACCCCTGGCCGGTCCGGCCGACGGTCGAGCTGCAGTACGGCGTCCAGCCCACCGGGGTGCACGTCGTTGACGCCGACGGCGCACGGACGCCGTCGCAGCGGATCCAGTCGACGGCCACCACCGACGACAAGGGCCGCGGCGCCGTCGCCTTCCGGGCCGAGGTGCCCCCGCTCGGCTACCGCCTGTACCGGCTGCGCCCAGGCGACGCCGCGCCGGACGCGCCGTGGAGCGGCCGGGCGCCGGGGACGCTCACCGTCACCGACACGGTGCTCGAGAACGACCATGTCCGCGTGGAGATCGACCCGGCCACCGGCTGGCTGTCCTCGCTGCTCGACAAGCGCACCGGCGCCGACCTGGTGGCCGGCGCCGAGGGCGAGCACACGGTGGTGTGCGCGGACCCCACCGACACGTGGGGCCACCGGGTGGTCTCCTACGCGTGGCCGGGCGAGGCGATGCGCACCGAGCGGGTGGTGGTCCGCGAGCGCGGTCCGCTGCGTGGGCGGATCCGCATCGAGCGTTCGTGGGGCCGCTCTCGCCTGGTCGAGGAGCTCATCCTCGACCACGACGGCGACGCGCTCGAGGTCCGGGTGACGATCGACTGGCGCGAGGAGGCGCACCTGCTCAAGCTCCGCGTCCCCACCGCCCTGACCGAGTCCCGGGCGACCTACGAGATCCCGTTCGCCGCCATCGAGCGGCCGGTGGACGGCGCCGAGGAGCCGGCCCAGACGTGGGTCGACCTCAGCGGCACGGTCGAGACCGGCACAGGGGAAGGAGCCGGCACGGGCACGACGCCGGCCGGCCTGGCACTCGTCAACAACGCCAAGCACGCCTTCGACGTCTCCACGGACCCCAGCCCCAGCATCGGGATGACCGCGGTACGCAGCCCGGTGTACTCCTGGCACGACCCCCGCCTGCTCGACCCGGACGGCTTCTACTCCCACCAGGACCAGGGCGTGCAGCACTTCACCTACCTGCTCGTCCCGCACGCCGGTGACCTGCGCGCGGCCGGCCTGCCGCGCCGCTCCGCGGAGCTCGGGTCACCCGTGCGGGCGATGCTGGAGAGCTTCCACGACGGTGTCCTGCCGGACCGGCTGAGCTTCGCCTCCGACGGCGGCGGCCAGGTCATGGTCACGGCGATCAAGGGCAGCGAGGACGACGGCGACGCCGGAGGTGTCGACCTCGTGGTGCGCGCGGTCGAGACCACCGGGCGGCCGGGCCGCGCCCGGCTGGAGCTGGGCGTCGCCGGGCGGGTCGTAGAGGCGGACTTCGGCGCGTACCAGCTCCGCACCTTCACGGTGCCGGCAGCCCCGGACGCCCCGGTTCGAGAGGTGGATCTGATCGAGTGGCCGGTCGGCGAGTCGGGCGGCGACCTCAGCGTGGAGCCGCTGCCTGTCGTCCGGCTCGTGCAGCGCGGCCCGGACGGGCAGGCGTCCGACCACGAGGCCTCGGACGCGACCGAGCCGGCCGAGCGGCTCTCGCCGGGCGAGCAGGAGCTCCGGCCGGATGAGTGACCAGCCGCCCGCGAGCGCCGGCGCCGTAGACAGGCATGCCGATCCGGACGCGCCCGCGGTACAGCCCGGCGCCGGCTGGGGCGGTGCTGTCCGGGTCGCGGTCGACGTCCTGCGTCCGGACAGTGCTGCCCTGGTCACCGCGGCCTCGTGTTTGGTCGGCGACACCTCTCAGATGCAGGTCGAGGACGAGGCGGACGACTTCCGCATCCAGCTCGAGGTCGCCGCGCCCGGCGGCACGACCGGTGGCCGGGCCGTCACCGTACGGGTGACGTACCTGGGCGAGACGGAGCGCGAGGCGACCGTGCGACTGAGGGCGGATGTACCGGACGCACCGGAGCCGTGGTGGCTGATCCCCGGCCTCTTCTACGGCGAGAACCGCCCGGCCGGCAACGACCGGGTCTTCCCGCGCTTCGCCGTCGGTGCCGATGACGGCGGTGGCGGCAGCGGCGACCGCGACCGCGACGCCATGGTCAGCGACCGGTGGGAGTTCCGGGCGGACCGCGCCGCGACCCCGGCGGTATTCGCGTGGGGGACCCGCGGCGGGGCGGCGCTGATCGGCGTCGAGCGCGGCCCGCTCGGCATGACCGGCCTCGGTCTCGCCCACGACGCAGCCAGCGGCACCGCGAGCGTCCACCTCACGTTCCCGTACCGCGAGGAGCCCGTCACGTATGTCGGCTCGGCAACCCCGCGCCCGCCGTGGACGGCCGGCCACCGGTGGGTGCCCGGGGAGGAAGTCGTGCTGACCGCCGTCCTGCACGTCCTCGGCCCGGACCGGCACGGCTACGCCCCGATCCTGCGCGCGGTGGCCGAGGTCGGGCGCGCCGCCCACGACGTCGTCCCATGGGTAGGAGTGTCGGAGGCGGCCGACCTGGCCGCCGAGGGGCTGCTGCGCTGGCACTACGACCCCGACCCCGGCGTGCTCCTGGAGACGGTCGGCTTCGACCGGGAGGTCACGGGCAGGGACGGGCTGAGCGTGGACCGTCAGGCCATGCACGTGGGGTGGGTCAGCGGCGTGCCGTGGGCCTACGCGCTGCTCGCCCATGGCCTGCGCACCAACGACGACGCCGGCACCGCCGCCGCCCGCGCGGTGATCGAGCACGTCTGCGCCAACCTCTCGCCGTCGGGCACGTTCTGGGGCGTCTGGTACCGGGACGCCGGGTGGCGGCAGAGCTGGAGCCCGGTGCCGAACAGCCTGCACGCAAGGACCCTGGGCGAGGCCACCCTCTTCCTGCTGCGAGCGCTCGCCCTCGACCCGGCCGCCCCCGACACCTGGACGCGCGCCGCCCGGTCGAACCTCGAGGTGGTCGCGGGCCGCCAGCGCGCCGACGGCAACCTCGGTGCCCTCCACGACGCCACGTCCGGGGAGGTGCTCTCGTGGGAGGGGGCGGCCGGGCTGGTGTGGGTGGCCGCCCTCGCCGAGGCGCAGGACCTCGACGACGACGGCCGGTACCTCGACGCCGCGCGCCGGGCCGGGGACTACTACGCCCGGTTCGTCGAGGCGGAGTTCATCCACGGCGCACCGGAGGACGTCGGCCTCGCGCCGACGTCGGAGGACGGCTACCTCGCGGTGATGGCCTACGTCGCCCTGCACCGGCGCACCGGCGAGCCGAGGTGGCTCGACCTGGCCCGGCGCGCCGCCGACTGGATGCTCACGTTCCGCTACACGTACAACGTGCACTTCGACGACCGCACGATGCTGGGTGCATACGGGTTCGCCACCCGAGGCGCGGACCAGGCGTCGCCGTCGAACCAGCACCTGCACGCCTACGGCCTGGTCTGCACCGCCGAGCTGCGCGAGCTGGCCGAGGCGCTCGGCGACACCTACTACGCCGAGCGCGCCGAGGAGACCCTCGCCTGCTTCCGGCAGCTGCTCCCCCGCCACGACGGCGACCTCAACGCCTACCGGGGCATGGTCACCGAGCGGTACTACCAGACCGACTGCTTCCAGCCCAAGGGCATGCTGCTGACGCTGTCGCACGCCTGGAGCGTCGGGGTGCTGCTGCTCGCCTGCGAGGGCGAGCTCCGCCGTGAAGGGTGATCTACCGGGCCGGTCATGCCCTGGGCCGGCACTCCTACCCCGGGTCGACCCCTGCCTCCTCTGTCGCCGGGGCGGCCAGGGCGAGGTGCGGCCAGTGCGCGACGTCGTGCAGCAGCTGGCGGTCGTGGCTGGCGACGACGACCGCCGCATCGGTCAGCTCGAGCGCCTCGGTCAGCGTCCGGTCGCATGGATCGGCACCCTCCGACGAGGTCGACGGATCCCTGCGAGGAGAGCCCACCGGGCGTCAATCGATACTTGAGTCAGACCCCGTCGGGGATGCCTGCCCCGTCCTCACTGTCGATACTTGAAGGAGCGGTCATCGCGGTTGGTCCTCGAAGAATCACGCGGTGACCGCCCCCGTCTACAACGACACGCTCACCGGGCTACCGGTACACCACTCTGCAGGACTCAATTGGCGCGTCCTCAAACCGACGTCCGGCAATGATGGGCTGCGGCCCAGTCCGCGCACATCTTGGGGCAGGGCGAGGCCGAGACGTGACAAAGGACTCGACCGCCCGAAGCACTGAGGCACGTTCACACCAACCGCTTGGGTCAACACCTCGGGGGCCGTTGGGTCAGCAGCTCGGGGGCCGTTCGCGTCACCCTTCCAAACCGCCTGAAAGCGTGCTGACGGCTATGACATGGGCGTACGCTGCAGCACACTGCCAACCGATGGGGGTGTACAACCGTGGCCAGGACCCCAGACACTTTCCAGCGGCGAAGATCAGCTGCGAGCCTCTTAGAAGCCGCAGAGCGCATTTTGAATGAACCCGCTGCCGCCACACAGCTGTCCGTGCCTGAAATCTGCTGCGCAATGCTGCGGGGGATTCAGGCGTTCGAGCGGCTCGGTGCCCCCAACTGGCAAGACGTACTGCTTCACTTGAAATCTCTTGCACGCGGACTGCCGTCTACCGCTCGGCCGAACCTGGGCAAGCCGTCATGGACAGCAGTGCATTCGCTGCTCGACCGACTGGAAGCGGATCTGGTCCGAAGCCGTGAGGCTGACGCTGCACTCGATATGCAGTTGCTTGAGATGGAACTGCAGCAACTGATACAACGCGCGTAATTGGGGAGCCAATCCCCATGGCCACTGTCTTCCTGGACGAGCCGTCGCGGACTGCGGAGAAGGCGACGCAGCAACTCGCGACTGCGGAAGAGGCGACGTCCACCCCCGAGACCGAGATGGCACAGTATGACCGCGGAATGGACCTCATTTTACAAGCGCTCGAAGAAGCGCGCCTAGAGATCATAATGGACCTTCGCAGCACGGCTCCGTCGAGCGAGTTCCGTCGGCTTGAGTTGTTCATTATCAGATCGCGCGACTCCGCCCACCGCGTCGTCAAGGCAGTGGGTGATTCGCGCCGAGACCTTGAGCCGGTGGAAGTTGCACGAGGGCTCCTCGACCTTGTGGCGGCCCACGTACTCCTCATGGCTCGAATCGAACGTTCGCCCCAGCCTGCCGGTCAAGATTTGGAAGTGTTGATTCGCTGGATGGAACAACTTGTCGAGCGTTTCGATGCCTTTCACAACGCCGTCGAGCGCACCTTTCTGAAACTAAGGCGTTGACGAACCAGGTGTCTAGCCGGTGATTCGGGTTACGGTTCGCGAAGGAGGCTCGACCGAAAGTCCGTCGAAGTAGATGGGGGTCGCTTCGCCAGCCATTCTGTCAGCAATAAGCGGATTCGGTTGCGCGCCTCCTCGTCTAGACCGTCGGGCCACGTGAGCAGGCTAGAGGGCCATTGCACTTGACCAGACTCCTGTGTGAGCCGGTCCCTGTTGTTGAACAATAGGACCGCCGCCGCGCGCTGAAGTGCTGGCGTTTTCGAACGGATCGCATCGTCACAGAGCGAAACAGCAGCGCTTGGTGTGACTTGCCCCTTCGGCCAAAGCTCGGCTGCCAAATCAAGCGCAAGTTCGGTCTCATGGAGGCGGCTTAGTACGATAAGAGCCGCTGACACTTGCTCTGCGGATGCCGGCGATCCGGACGAGGTCGCGAGCAACTTCAGCGTTTCCATCGCGGTCTGCATGCGTAGGCGTTGATGCTCGCGTTCCGCTCTCGCAGCAGCTTCATCTGCGAGGCGCGCAGTGCGGGCATCGATGGTCTGCCGGAGCAGCAGCCCGGTGAGCGTCACGGCGGCCGTGACGATCGCACCGGCCAAAACGATGGAGGCCGCCAGTACAGGGGCGGCCGTGGGGTCCGTAGCGAACGGCGCAGAGCCTTGTCGCACGATGAGCAGGCCGCCTACGACCGCGGCGGCGAGCACGACGCAGCAAGACACGTACAACGCGTTCCGTCTCAGCCATTGTGGCAGCACGCTATAAGTCTGCCAGGCCGCTCAAATGCACGAATGGTGTCGGTCTGACCCGGATCCCGACTAGCTGTACTGACCACGGAGGTTGGCTACGGGACCGGGGCGTCGACGTGACTCGAGGACGGCTGGCCGCTGCGGCGGGCAGCGGAGCGGTTCGATGTCGGATGGCTCCGCCCGGTGCCGCGCCCCGGTCTGCGGCGCCCAGCTGCTAGAAGTCCATGTTGGCGATCATGTCTTCCCGGTAGGCGTGCACGTCGATCAGCCTCTCCAAGGTGCCATAAGACTCGATGCAGCTGATCGCCCCCGCTATGAAGTTGGCGTCGAACCGGACGTCGAGTCCAGAGTCGATCCACTCCATTGCGTGCGGCATCGTCCTGGCGAAGTAGGCGTCGATCTCGTCGAACAACGTGAATACGCCTTCGATGTCCTCCTCCGACGCAGCGTGGAACGAGAACAGCGGACTTTCGCGGATGCCGGACAGTCCGACCGGCAGCGCGCCGAGGCCCTGTGTGTGCACGTAAATTGTGGCGCCGTGCCCCTTCTCGAAACCACCGTGTGAGTAGGGGTTGCGCCACCGTTCGACTACTGCGACCAGCCGCTCGCGCAGACGCATCGCTTCATGGTCCTTGTGGTCCACCACGCGGCGCCACTTCTCGCCCCAGCGGGCACCGATGATTCGGGTTAGATCGTCTGCGGATGGGTCGAAGTCTAGGAATGGCAGCGCCAGGACGAGGTCATGCTCCAAAGAGCTAAGGAAGGCGGAGATCGCGGCCACGAGGTCGTGGAGGGCGTTCATCGCCATGACGTTCCTTCCCGACAGGAATGTCGACCAAGAGCCGCCGGACTCGCTCGTCCCGCTCTCCGAGACGTCCTCCACCACGTCGGGGTTGGTCGCACGCTCGCGGAAATAGTCGTAGGCCCGGCGCAATTGTCGGTGCTGGTTTACGACTGTGACGTTGCCTGCGTTGAGTGTGTCGCGCGCAGTCTCGGCCAGCAGTCCTTCCACGGTCCTGACGGCAGATACCAACTTCTTCCGCATCTCGGTTAACAGGTCACTCGCCTGCTCTTCGGTGAGGTCCCCGCCGATACGTAGCCGAAGACCGAACTTCTGGTGGACGAGTTCGCAGGGGTATCCCTTGTAGGTGAACGTTACCCACCAGGCCACCTTCTCCCCAGGACCGTTGTAGGGAATCCCGATGAGGGTCAACGCGTGTCGGAGCAACACCGGGATCGGAGAGTTGAGTCCTGCAGAGTGGTGTACCGGTAGCTCGGTGAGCGTGTCGTCGTAGACGAGTGCGGTCACCGCGTGATCCTTCGAGTGAACCTTCCAAAGCACTCTCGAAAAGGACCAACCGCGATGACCGCTCCTTCAAGTATCGACCCTGCCCAGTTCCTGCACGAACACCTGACCCAGGCGTCGCCGGATCTGCTGCGGCAGATGCTGACCACGTTCATCAACACCCTGCTCTCCGCCGACGCCGACGCCGTGTGCGGCGCGGGTTGGGGCGAGGTCTCCGACGAGCGGGTCAACCGGCGCAACGGCTACCGACACCGCGACTTCGACACCCGCGCGGGGACCATCGACGTCGCGATCCCGAAGCTGCGTTCGGGCACGTACTTCCCCGAGTGGCTCCTGCAGCGGCGCCGCCGCGCCGAGGCGGCCCTGACCTCGGTGATCGCGACCTGCTACCTCCTGGGGGTCTCGACCCGGCGGATGGACAAGCTCGTCCAGACCCTGGGGATCACGGGGCACTGTCGAGGTCGCAGGTCTCGGTGATGGCCAAGGACCTCGACGCCCAGGTCGAGGACTTCCGCACCCGGCCGCTGGACGCCGGCCCCTACACCTTCGTCGCCGCGGACGCCCTGACGATGCGGGTGCGTGAAGGGGGCCGGGTGGTCAAGGTCGCGGTCATGGTCGCCACCGGCGTCAACGCCGACGGCCACCGCGAGGTCCTCGGGGTCCAGGTCGCCACCGCCGAGTCCGGCGCGGGCTGGCTGGGCTTCTTCCGCGACCTCGTCGCCCGCGGCCTGAGCGGGGTCAGGCTCGTGACCTCAGACGCCCACCATGGCCTGGTCGAGGCCATCGGGGCGTGCCTGCCCGGGGCGTCGTGGCAGCGGTGCCGCACCCACTACTCGGCGAACCTGATGGCCAAGTGCCCCAAGGCGTCCTGGCCGGCCGTGAAGGCCATGCTGCACTCGGTCTACGACCAGCCCGCCGCGAAGGACGTCCACGCCCAGTTCGACAAGCTCCTCGACGCCGTAGCGGCCCAGCTGCCCGACGTCCACGCCCACCTCGACGAGGCCCGCGGGGACATCCTGGCCTTCACCGGCTTCCCGAAGGAGCTGTGGCGCCAGATCTGGTCCAACAACCCCAACGAGCGTCTCAACCGCGAGATCCGCCGCCGCACCGACGTCGTCGGCATCTTCCCCGACCGGACCAGCATCATCCGCCTCGTCGGCGCCGTGCTCGCCGAGCAGCACGACGAGTGGGCCGAGGGCCGCCGCTACTTCGGCCTCGAGACCCTGGCCAAGGCCCGCCTCACCCTGATCGACACCGAGACCATCGAGGAGGACAGCCCCGTCATCGGCGCCATCAGCGCCTAACCCCCGAAGGATCACGCCGAACCTCGTACACCACCCCAGCGGACTTGACCGATCGGAGCTTCCTGCGGCGACAGGGTCACCAGGCATGAGGGGAGGCCATAGTCACGCTCCTCGTGCGGAATCGGCGGGCCAAAGTCACGCAGCGTGGTCTTGGAGAGCTGCTCGCCTGCCTCTTCGGCTGGAGTTGCCATGCCTTGTAGGATGTCAGGTTGCAGCGTTGAAACGCTCGAGGCCTCCCCGATAGCCGAACCGCCGTCGGGGTTCCGCTCTCCGTGGCTGGCTTCGAAGAAGACTCGCTTGCCGGCGTCCCGCGAGGAAGTCGGTTGCGGGACGCCGCCGTCAAGGTGGGCGTTCAGCCTCGTGCCGACGCGTCCGCGAGCTCGGCACCGACGAACCCGGCCACCCCACCTTCGGACAGGTCGAGGTCGATCTCGTTGACGGCCCCGGCAGAGAACTGGTCAGAACGGTCCCATGCTCATGGCAGCGACAACCGAGATGGCGGGTCGGCCAGCGCCCTCGCCCACTCCACACGCGACGTCCAGACCCTTCCGACTCCTACGCCCCGCTCGGTGAGCTCCGCCTCCGCCGTCGGCTCGCTGGAACAAGGGTGTCGCCGACCAGCGCCTGGCACGCCCGCGTCGTTGACGGGGTCCACTACGACGGGGAGGACGAACCGCGGTGATGCTGCGACCGGGACAGCGACGGCCGCCGTATACCTTGAGCGCGCGGCCGCAGCAACCGAGGCAGCCTCCGCCGCTCTGGGCCGTGCAGACAGCGCGAACGGCGACGTGCGCTGGTACGGCCCCAGCGCGTAGCGACTCCCCCACGAGGGCTAGCGAGCCCGTCGGGCGCGGGTGTCCTTGCTGATCAACATTGGGCTGAATTACACGCTCGAACACGGCTACGTGGCGTTCACTGTGTCGCACTTCGACAAGTTCATGCTGGGGGCGATGCCTGAACCGATGATGCCTCCGAAGCGGTTTCGGCCGATGGACTGACCGTGACTAGGGTCCTGGGATGACGACGGTGCACGGCAAGAATCGCTCGCAGTCCAACATCGCCCTGATCTCGGCCGGGGCGGCGCTACTTGGTTCGATCGTTGGCGTTAGTGGAGGCCTGTTCGGTACGCACCTGCAGTCGACGGCCGAGGATCGCAGGATGGAGCGCAGCGAGCGTCAGGCGGCCTATGTCCGGCTGATCGCTGCCGTCGAGGCTGCGGGCTCAGACCTGGCCGCGTCGGAGCCCTGCGAGTCCCGGGGCAGCCCGCAGCGGGACACGGTTCAGCTCGCCAACGATCAGATGGAATCGGTGCGGAACGCGGCCGCTGAGGTTTACCTCGTGGGTAGCGTGGCAGCCGCAGCCGCCAGTGAGCGGATAGCCACGACCGCTGACGACGTCGCGGTGGGCATCCTCCTCTGCGAGACCAGCCCAACGTCTGGGGTACAGGAGCTCTACGATGAGCTTGACGCCTTCACCAGTCTCGCGCGTTCAGACATTGCAGGGCGGTCCCGATAGGACTACAGGCCCGATGTCGTCGTACCGGATGGTTCCTCCTGCCGCAGCCGGCTCCCCGTCCGCGGTGAGATCGGCGGCACTGATAGCGTGGTAGAGGGTCCCGCGGCAGACGCCAAAGCTGCGGATGAGCTCGAAGATGGACTCCCCGCTGGCGCCGCAGGGAGCAGACTTACCGGGCCCGAACCGGAGTGAGATTGGCGAGCGGCCGGTGCGCTTGCCCCGGAGGTGGGCTGACTAGTGTGCGGCGGCGGCTCGCTCGTGCATGAGGTCCCGTTCGTACTACGGCCAGGGAGGCGAAGATGCCGGCAAGCATCCGGCCCGTGGCGGTGGGAGTCCGTCCCCGCGGTCAGGTGGGGACGATGTCTGCGCTAGCCTGTGTCCCGTAAGTCGAACGGGTACAGGCGCACCGAAGGACCGATTGCTGACCAGCGCGCCGCTGTCCTGCGCGGGAGCGCCCTCGGTGGAACGGCCGCCCGCTTCGCGGCATGTGCGGGTACCGCGCCGAAAGCGGCAAGCCCGCGGCGACCGTTCGTGCTGGCATGAGCCGTGCGCTATGCCCGTGCTCGCGACACGCTCGGCGCGAGTGCCGCCAAGTCGCGGTGTGAGAGCTCTCGTGTCCTCCACGCGAGACGCCCGGCGCCAAGAGTCGCGTGCTTCGGGGTCCGGGCGACTGTGCGACTGTGCGACCGTGCGACTGTGCGACTGTGACACAGTTCACCCATGACTTCCGCGCCAAAACCCGGTCCGACGTTCTTTGCCTACGGCTCGCAGCCCGCACTGCGAGCCGAGACGATGCGTGCAGCAATTGCCGGCTTGAACACTCGGGGCCAGCGGGCAGATGGCTGGGAAGACTTGCAAATCGACGGACGACTTCTGGTCGACACCATCACCGAGCGTATCCGCGCCTCCTCCTCCGTGATAGCCGAAGTCAGTTCGATGAACCCGAACGTCTTGTTTGAGTTGGGGTATGCGGTGGCCCTAAATAAGCCTACATGGCTGGCTTTCGACGAAACCGACGGTGACGCCGAACGGCTTTGGAGCGACGTTGCGATTTTCTCCACTATCGGCCGCACCAATTATGGAGGCAATTCCGAGAAGCTTATTGCCCGGTACTCGGCATTTCCGCCCGCCAGCACCCCGCCGCTAGCGGAAACCATCCTCGCGGGAGCTAAACCTCGCGAGGCGAACGCTGTGTTTGCTCCGGCGCTGCCCATAAAGATTGCGCCAGCTACGGCACTCGAAAGCCTCCTCGAGCGACAGTCACACTTGAAGATCCTAGGATCTAGTGACGACCTGATGATCGCTCCTTTGGAGTTCTACGCACGGGAGATCTACCGGTCAAGCGCGGTCATTCTTCATCTGCTCGGCGAAACACGGAAGCGATCGCGTGAGCACAATGCTCGCGCTAGTTTTCTCGCAGGGTTCGCTCACGGCCTTGAGTTGCCACTGCTAATGGTCGTACAAAGCGGATTCGTAAGCCCTCTCGACTATCGAGATATGCTCTTCCAGTACGACACATCCGCAGCGCTGCAACAGAAGGTTAAGACGTGGCTCGAGACGATGCCCAAGCCGAAAGGGACCAACCGGCGGCTAGGGCGGCTGGAACTCGATATCGAACTTCCCCTCCGGTCGTTTGGCCAGTATGTCGCCGAGTACGAACTCGAAGATCTAGGTAAGTACTTCATCCAGACGAGCGAGTTTTCGGCGGTTGTCTCTGGCGCCGCAACAGTTTTCGCTGGACGGAAGGGAACTGGCAAGACTGCGACGATGTCACAGGTTAGTAATGAATTATCACTCGATCGCAAGGTTCTTGTGGTGCCAATCAAGCCATCCTCCTACGAGCTTGGTGGCTTGCTATCTATTTTGAATAGATTCGGCAATCCAGCACATGCCGAGTACTTCTTGATGACGGCCTGGGTTTACCTCATTGAGAGCGAGATCGCACTTCGATTGCTTGAACTTAGCGAGGGGCGCGCGCTGTCCCAGGCAGATCAGGGCGCGCTGAGCAACTTGCGCTCCCTTCTTCGCGCGATGGACATCGAGGAAGGCGAGGACCTGTCGGCGCGTCTTGAGCGCGTAGTCGACCGCGTCATGACTCAACTCGGCGAAAACGGAACAAGTGATCACGCAGCGGTTGCGAAGGCGATACGTTCCGACGAACTGTCACGGCTGCGTACGCTAACGATACAACTGCTGCACGAGCACGAACGGGTAGCGATCCTAATTGACAATCTAGACAAAAACTGGGAACGCGGCACAAATTTCGAAGGAAACGCACGATTTATCCTTTCGCTGCTTGTTACCGCCGGGAAGATAGAGAAAGACTTCAGTCGGTCCGGCGCGGCCCATCAGCTTCGAGCCACGCTCGCACTGTTCATTAGAACAGACATCTTCGACGTCGTGCGAACCTACGCGCGCGAGCCGGACAAGATCGGTGCACGGACTGTCGACTGGGGTGATGAACAACTTCTTGTTCGCGTCTTGGAGGAACGCTATGCCGCGAACGCGCGGAACGCGGGAGACGGGTCGATGTGGGACGAGTTGTTCAGCAAAGAAGTTCGTGGGCTCCCTGCGCGTGACTACTTCCTTTGGCGAGCATTGCGCCGACCGCGCGACTTCGTTTATTTCGCTAACGCCGCGCTTACCACTGCAATAAACCGACGGCATTCGACCGTAGAAGCGCAGGATGTTTCCTACGCCGAGCGCGAGTATTCGCGCTTCGCGATGGAGGCGTTGATTGTGGAGAGCGAATCGGTGGACATCAACCTGGAAGAGTTGCTCTACGAGTTCGCGGGTGTCGGGGCCACGCTCACGGCGGACGATTTGGGCGAGGTACTCGCCAGCGCTCCGGAGCCCGCAAAGCTCCGAGATTGGCTCGTCGCGGCTTCCTTTTTGGGGGTGGAGTTGGCTGAGGGGAAGTTTGAGTATGTGGAAGGCGAGACTGCGGCGAGGAGGAAAATGCGGGTTGCATCGCGTAATAGCACTGCGGAAAGTCGTACCCTTCGCTACAGGGTGCATCCCGCGTTCAGGCCCTATCTGGAAATTCGAGACGACGATCTCCACGAGTGATCGTCAACGCGCGCGCCTGACAGCGCACCCTCGGCCTGCGCGAAGATCCAGCGCGCTTCCTCGGATGCAGCCCGCCGCAGTACGCGCTTCCAGGGTTCGCCCTCGCCGGCCGGCGCCTTGAAGTACACCTGGTACTTGTTGCTGCCCGATCCGGGTGCGTAGAGCCGCACCCGCCAACCACGTGTCGCGCCGCCGAGCATGCGCGGCTTGCCCTGAGCGAGCAGCTTCGGTTGAGGGCGCGTGCCCACGAGGCCGCCTCCTAGGCTGGTGGCACCGGGCCGCCGAGCGACCCACTGCAAAACAATGCATCACTGTCCTGCATCACTCGAGGGAATCTGATGCACGTGACACTCGTCAGGAGTTAGAGGAATGGCCAACCGCCTCGCCAGTGCGACCAGCCCCTACTTGCTCCAGCATGCCGACAATCCCGTGCACTGGCAGGAGTGGGGCGAGGATGCCTTCGCCGAGGCCCGCGAGCGCGACGTGCCGGTGCTGCTCTCCATCGGCTACGCCGCCTGCCACTGGTGCCATGTGATGGCGCACGAGTCGTTCGAGGACCCCGACGTCGCTGCCGCGCTGAACGCCGGTTTCGTGTCGGTGAAGGTCGACCGGGAGGAGCGGCCGGACATCGACGCCGTCTACATGACGGCGACCACCGCCCTGACCGGGCAGGGCGGGTGGCCGATGACGTGCTTCCTCACGCCCGACGGCGAGCCGTTCTTCTGCGGCACCTACTTCCCGCGGGCGCAGTTCCTCGAGCTCCTCGCCGCCGTGAGCGACGCGTGGACGACCAACCGTGCCGAGGTCGCCGGGAGCGGTGCCCGGATCGCGCAGGCCCTGGCCAGCGTGGTGGACCTCGGGCCGGCGACGACGCTGGACGCCGCCGCGCTCGACGACGCGACCGACCGCCTGGCGCGCACCTTCGACAGGGCCAACGGAGGGTTCGGCACCGCCCCGAAGTTCCCACCGTCGATGGTGCTGGAGCTCTTGCTGCGCCAGCACGCCCGCACCGGCGACCAGGACCTGCTGGACATGGTCGAGAGCACCTGCGACGCCATGGCGCGCGGCGGGATGTACGACCAGCTGGCCGGCGGTTTCGCGCGGTACTCGGTCGACGCAGCCTGGGTCGTTCCGCACTTCGAGAAGATGCTCTACGACAACGCCCAGCTGCTGCGGGTGTACCTGCACCTGTACCGGGCGACGGGCTCCGCGCTCGCCGAGCGGGTGGTGCGCGAGACCGTCGTCTTCCTGCTGCGTGACCTGCTGACCGAGCAGGGGGCGTTCGCCTCGTCCCTCGACGCCGACGCCGACGGCGTGGAAGGCCTGACGTACGCGTGGAGCCCGGCCCAGCTCGTCGACGTGCTCGGTGGGGATGACGGCGTCCGCGCCGCCGATCTGCTCGGCGTCACCGAGCAGGGGACCTTCGAGCACGGCACCTCCACGCTGCAGCTGCGTCGCGACCCCGACGACGCCACCTGGTGGGCCGGGGTGCGCGAGCGGCTCCTGGCCGCGCGGGCCGGACGTCCGCAGCCCGGCCGGGACGACAAGGTCGTCACCTCCTGGAACGGCCTGGCGATCGCGGCGCTGGCGGAGGCGGGCGCGCTGCTGGGCGAGCCGGCCTGGGTCGACGCGGCCCGTCGGTGCGCGGACTTCGTGCTGGGGTCGCACCTCGTCGACGGGCGGTTGCGTCGCACCTCCCGCGACGGCACGGTCGGCCGTGCCGCAGCGGTCGCCGACGACCACGGCAACCTTGCCGAGGGGCTCCTCGCGTTGCACCAGGCCACCGGGGATCCGGAGTACCTCCACGCGGCCGGGCAGCTGCTCGAGACGGCGCTGGCACACTTCGGCGACGGCGCCGGCGGGTTCTACGACGTCGCGGACGACGCCGAGCGGCTCGTCACCCGGCCGCGCGACCCGGCCGACAACGCCGAGCCGTCCGGTCAGTCCGCCCTCGCCGGTGCGCTGCTGACCTACGCGGCGCTGACCGGTTCGACCCGGCATCGCGATGCCGCGGACGCGGCGGTCGCCTCGGTCGGGACCTTCGCGCAGCAGAACCCGCGCTTCGCCGGCTGGACGCTCGCGGTTGCCGAGGCGGCTCTGGCCGGTCCGCTGCAGGTCGCCGTCGTGGGAGAGGGCACCGCGGCCGCCGAGCTGGCCATGCTCACGAGGCGCTCGACCGCGCCGGGCCTCGTCGTGGCCGTCGGCGAGCCGGACGCTCCCGGCGTGCCGCTGCTGGCCGACCGTCCGCTCGTGAACGGCGGCGCAGCGGCCTACGTGTGTCGCGGTTTCGTGTGCGACCTGCCGGTGACGACGCCGGACGACCTCACCCGTGCTCTGATGCCGAGAACCTGATCGTGCGGCGCCGTCACACGGTGATGACCGACAGGCCCGTCGATCGGATCGAGGTCGCGGTCCTGGGGTGACCGACGCTCGTGCAGCGGGACGGCCCCGAGGAGACAGGGGCGCCCACCCGTCACCGACGGGCCGTTCGTGGAGCCGGCGACGGCGCCGCCCGGCGTGGCGCCGCGCCGCGCCGCGCCATAGGTTGTGGGCGGCAACGTAGCCGTCTCCGGAGGAGCAGCGATGAGATCGACCCGCGAGGTTCTCGAGTCCCACCTGGCACATCGCAAGGCGGGCGATCTCGAGGCTGATCTGGCCGAGAACTACCAGGACGACGTCGCCCTGGTGTCGTGGGGCGAGGGAACCGGCCGCGGCAAGGACGAGATCCGGCGGCGGGCCGAGGTGCTCAGCTCCTACCTCGGCGAGGGAGCCTTCGCCTACGAGGAGGTGCTCGTCGAGGGCGAGGTCGGCATGCTGCGCTGGACCGGGAGGGCACCGGAGGTGGCGGTGCGCGACGGCGTCGACTCCTTCGTCGTGCGTGACGGGCTCATCGTCGCGCAGACCATCTACTACTCCGTGCAGGAGACGGGCTCTGGCCGGCACCGCGGATGACGTGCCGCGTGCCTGCGCTGCGAGGTAGCGCGGGCGCCAACGACCGCGCCCATCGGTAGGCGTGGCGTCGCAGCCGGGCCGCCCACGGGTAGCTCACCAGGCCGTCCGGGTGGTGCTCGACCGGGTCGAAGCGGATCGCGGCGTCCGTGCCGGCCGCCTGCGCCGTGGCGCACTCGAGCGTCGCGAACGTCCGCCACGGTCCGCGCAGGGTCGCCCATTCGAGCACGAAGATCCTGGGGTCGTCCGACGGCTCCGCCCCGATGAGGACCGGCCCGCGCGGGCCGCGGTACGGCATCAGGGTGGAACAGGCGCCGTCGTGGGGCGTCCGTCGTGGCGTGAGCACGTACCGGGAGAGCGGCCCCCGGCCGGTGGACGCGAGCAGGACGTCGACGGGCCCCTCGTCGCGTGGCAGCCGGATCGCCAGGCCCTGGATGTCCGGCCAGCCCGCGGGCAGACCGACCGCCCGGGAGAAGCGCACGACGGCATCGCGCCGGCCCGGCGTCCCCAGCGCGATCCCGAGCTCCGGCGGTCGGGAATGGAGGTGCACGGTGGCGCGGACGACCGCGCCACGAGGATGCAGGGGCTTGGCCCGGCGCAGCACCGCGATACCCGCGACGACGACGCCGAGCACCACACCGCCGGCCGCGGCCGCCGCAGCGCCGGCCGCCCGCACCATCGGTGCGTCGAGCTGGGATGCCCGCGTCCTCACGGCCGCGCGGGGCTCGCTCGTCGTCGTGCTGGTCTCTGGCACGCGCGGGCCCCCACCTCGACGGAGGGACCGCCCGTCCGGCGGTCCGCTGCCTCCACGATCCATCTCGCCCCGTTGTTCCGCCACCGGGCGGCCGTCGGACCCTGGTACCTGCCCCATGTCAGACCGAACGGTTCGTACCGATATCCGGTACGAACCGTTCGGGCAACCGTGCCGGTGCGGTCGGCATGGCGGTCAGTCAGCGCGACCAGGCCGGCCGGCATGACCGGGGCAGCCAGATGGACCGGCAGCCGACGCAGCGAGCGGTCGCCACGACCGCAGCCGGCGCGACCGGCGGCCAGCGCGACCAGCGCGACCAGCGACCGGCGCTACCGGCGGCCGGCGGTCGGGTGCCTGCCGACCGCCTAGCCCTGCGGTGAGGTGTTGTCGGTCCCGCCGCCGAGCTGTCGCAGGAACTCGTGACACTGCTTCGCACGCGCGGAGTCCTCGGCCATCACCTTCTCGAAGAACGTGGCGATGTCCTCCTTGCCCGCGTTGCGTGCGTCTCGGACGTACTGGCCGTAGTCGTGCCCGGCCTTGAGGGAGTGGTACTGCACGGATATGAGGTCGAACGTGACGTCGTCGAACCCGGTCTCGCCGGTAGCCATGATGATTCCTCCAGTGTTGTCGTGGTTGTCGTGTCTTCGGTGTCTCAGGCCGGGCCCGCTGCCCGCGCGTGCTCGACGGCGGCGACCACCCCCTGCTGCCATGTCTCACCGTGGCCCGGCAGCACGACCCGGGCACCGGTCTGCGCGAGCGCGTCGAGCGAGCGCAGAGCCATCGCGGAGTCCGCCGTGGCCGCGCCCGCGATGATCCGAGGGCCGGTGCGCGCGGTGTAGGGATCCAGCGTGACGAGGGCGTCGCCGCTGATGAGCGCGTCCCGGTCGGGCAGGTGCAGCGCGCAATGCCCGAACGTGTGCCCGGGGCTGAGCACGACGCGCGGCCGGCCCGGCACGTCGAGGACCTCACCGGGGCTGAGCGCGAGAGTGCCGGAGACCCCCTTGACCCGCAGCGCGCCTGCCCGGGCGATAGCGGCCAGGATCGGGATCGCGCGCGGGTGGCGCAGCGGGTAGAGCGCCCGCGGGTTCTCGTGCGCGTACCGGTACGGGTGCGCCGCGAGGTACCGCTCGTCCTCGTGCGCCCACACCGGCAGCCCAAGCCGGTCCTGCAGCCGGGCCGCCACGCCCACGTGGTCGAAGTGCGCGTGCGTCAGCACGAGGGCGGCGACATCCTTCGGACGCCGGCCGAGCTCGCGGACCGCCTGCGCGAGCAGCGGCCAGAACGCAGGCAGGCCGGCGTCGACGAGGGTGAGCCGGCCGCCGTCGCCCTCGATCAGATAGCAGTTGACATGGGCGTGGGTGAGCCGGTGGACGCCGTCGGCGACGTGTCGTTCGAGCATCTCTTCTCCGTCTGAGTCTTGGTCGGCGGACCTGTGGCCACCGATCACGGTGCAGGGTGTGCGGACCGTTGCCAGTACCCGTGCTGGAGGGTGAACGGACCGTTGCCGCTACTCGCGGTGCAGGGTGAACGGACCGTTCCCACCGATCACCGTGCACGGTGTGTGGACCGTTGCACCTACTCGCGGTGCAGCTTGTCCTGGACCGTGCCCGCGATCTTCTCCACCCGGTTCGGCACGTCGGTGGTGCCGTAGATCCGGGCGTCGGGGTGGGTGACCGCGGGCATCTGCGCCGTCGTCGTCGGGCCGTCGTGGTAGGTGAACTCGCCGTTGCCGTCGGGCGAGGGGCCGCCAGCCCAGGTGCCCTCGGACGCCTGCTGGCCGTCGGAGAAGTTCTGGTACTGGTAGGAGACCTCGGTGTGCTCCTTCTTCTGCGGGAAGTTGCTCGGCACCGGCAGCTGCTCGAGACCGTCGGCCTTCAGCTCCTCGATCGCGGCCAGCCACTGGTTCTGGTGCATGGTGTCGCGGGCGAGCAGGAAGGACAGCAGGTCCCGCACGCCGGAGTCGTCGGTCATGTGGTAGAGCCGGGCCACCTGCAACCTCCCCTGCATCTCCGCGTTCGCGTTCGCAGTGAAGTCCGCGAGCAGGTTCCCGCTGCCGATGATGTAGGAGCCCATCCACGGGTTGCCGTTGGAATCGACGGGGCGTGCCCCGGCCCCGGCGACGATGGCGTGCTGGACGTCCATGCCGCCGACGATCGCGGCGACGGTCGGATCGTCCTGGACCGCGTCCTCGGTGATGCCGACCGGCGCCTTCTCCAGCAGCTGGGTGATCATCGTGGCGAGCATCTCGACATGGCCGAACTCCTCGGCACCGATGCCGTAGACCAGGTCTCGGTACTTGCCGGGGATGTGCATGTTCCAGGCCTGGAACATGTACTGCATCGCGACCGTGATCTCGCCGTACTGCCCGCCAAGCACCTCCTGGAGCTTGCGGGCGTAGACAGCGTCAGGCTTCTCGGGGGTGGACTTGTACTGCAGCTCCTGCTTGTGGAAGAACATCGGTGGTCTCCTCGCCACGGCGTCGCCGTGGGGATGGGGCGGTCCGGTATGACCGGTGATCGGTCGTCCGGTATGACCGGCGGCGACGTCGTCGCTCGCCGGAGGCGCCGATGGCGCTTGTTCACTGCGGGTGCATGACGCGTCCTCGCGCCGGGAGCGTCCACTATCACCCCGAGGCTCCGGGCTCGCACGTCGACCTGTCGCCGGCATCGCGCACGCCAACCTGACGCCAGCATCGGGCACGTCGACCTCCGTGCCGGCGCCCCCAGACCGGCGCGGCGAGCCGGAGAACCGAGGAGCTCGCGCCCCGACGTCCGCAAGTGGAATCGCTGCCGTGCCCGGTCTGCCGTCCGGTTGCGGGACCACCCCGGCCCCCGCACTCTGGCAGGAATCGTGCAGCGGAAGGAACGACCATGGCCAGGGAACGTCAGGCACCGTCTGAGGAGCATCCGAGCAAGCCGGACTCCCTCGGCGACATCCGCAAGCCGTCGTGGATGTACGTCCTGCGCAAGACGATGCGGGAGTTCATCGCCGACGAGTGCACGGACCTCGCCGCCGCACTCACCTACTACGCCGTGCTGTCGATCTTCCCGGCCCTCATCGCCATGGTCTCCATCCTCAACCTGGTGGGCCGTGGCGAGTCGACCACGAACGGCATCATGGACATGGTGACGCCGCTGCTCCCCGAGGGCGCGGACGAGACGATACGGCCCGTGGTCGACGAGCTCACCACCGCGTCGGAGCCGGGGATCGGCCTCATCGTCGGTATCCTGATCGCCCTGTGGTCGGCGTCGAAGTACGTGACCGGCTTCGGCCGGGCGATGAACCGCATCTACGAGATCCCCGAGGGCCGGCCGATCTGGAAGCTGCGGCCGTGGATGTACGCGCTCACCACCGTGCTCCTCGTCCTGGTGGCCCTCGCGGCCCTCCTGCTCGTCGTCAGCGGACCCATCGCCGAGACCATCGGGAACGCCATCGGCCTCGGCCCGACGGCGATGACCGTGTGGAACATCGCCAAGTGGCCGGTGCTCGTCGTCGTGGTCATCGTCCTGGTGGCCCTCCTCTACTACGCGACGCCGAACGTCAAGCAGCCCAAGCTCCGCTGGATCAGCCCCGGCGCGGTGGTGGCGATCGTCGTCGCCGCCCTCGCAACGCTCGGGTTCGGGCTGTACGTCTCGATCGCGGGGAACTTCAGCGCCACCTACGGGGCGCTGGCCGGCGTGATCGTGTTCCTCTTCTGGCTGTGGATCATGAACCTGGCGCTGCTCTTCGGCGCCGAGTTCGACGCCGAGCTGGAGCGCGGACGTCAGCTGCAGGCCGGGATCGCCGCCGAGGAGTCCATCCAGCTGCCGGCGCGCGACACCCGGGCCAGCGACAAGAAGGCCGCCAAGGCGGAGGAGGACGTCGAGCGCGGGCGTGCGCTGCGCGAGTCCCGCGGTCGCACCGATGACCCGGACGCCGACGGCGCGGACCGCGCAGCGGGCCGGCACGACGGTGACGACGCCGACCGGACGGCGGACCGGCACGCCGACCGGGACGAGCACCACTGAACCAGACCATGTTGGTGGCCGTAGGACTCGCGTAGTCGCGGTCCACCGAGGAGGTGCAGGGCGCCCTCGCCGCCCGTGCGCGCACCGCGCTGACCAGGCACGTCGTCCGTCCTCGACGTGCGGAGCCGCGCCCTTGGCGCCATGCTCGCAGGACGACGGAGCCGCGCCTCGGCGCCGTGCTCGCTCCACGACGAGGGGAGGGACCCGTGAGCCTGGACGTCAGGAAGCACGAGAAGTTCCAGCATCTCGAGTGGCGCTGGCAACGTGCGGGCTGGCTCCTGCTGACGCTCTTCGTGCTCGCCGGTCTGCTGGGGCTCCTCGGCACGGGCCCGTTGAGCTGGACCACCGTGAACGACGGAGCCGTCACCGTCGAGCTGGACCGGGTCACGCGCCACGAGGCGGACGACTCGATCACCTTCGTCTTCGGGCCCGAGGCCGTGCAGGACGGCACCATCACGGCCGAGCTGACCGGGGACTGGCCCTCCGGCGTGGACCTGTCGGGCATCTCGCCCGAGCCGTCCGAGCAGCTCCTCGTGCCCGGCGGGATGGTGCTCGAGTTCATGGTCGACGAGCCCGGGGAGACCGAGGTGTCGCTGAGCTTCCGCGCGCAGCGGCACGGCACGCTCGCGGCCGAGCTCGCCGTCGGGTCCGACTCCGTCGCATTCAGCCAGTTCGTGATGCCCTGAGGAGGCTCGGATGGACAGCGTTCTTCGCGCGGTGGCGATCTACGGGATCCTGCTGCTGCTCTTCCGGCTCCTGGGCAAGCGCTCGCTGTCCCAGGTGACGACCTTCGACTTCGTCATCCTGCTGATCGTCGGCGAGGCGACGCAGCAGGCGATCCTCGGCGAGGACTTCTCTCTCACCCACGCCGCCCTGGTGGTCACCACGCTGCTCCTGCTCGAGCGGGCCGCGGACTACCTGGGCTGGCGCTCGCTGCGGTTCCGCCGGGTGACGGAGTCCGTGCCCCTGGTGGTCGTCGAGGACGGCAAGGTGCTGAAGGACGTCCTGGCGAAGGAGCACCTCACGGAGGACGACGTCATGACTGCCGCCCGGGAGTCGCAGGGCCTCGAACGGATGGACCAGATCAAGTGGGCGGTCCTCGAGAGCTCCGGCGGGATCAGCGTCGTCCCGAAGATGAACGCCGCGCCTCAGGCCTGACCGCCAGGTCCGGCAGCACGCCAGGCCCGACAACACCGGTCGCCGGGTGGCCGCCGGCCGGCAGCGGCGCGATGTACGGTGAGATCCGCCCCCGCTCCCTTCCCCGCAGGCTCCCATGACCGACGTAGCGTCCGGCGCCACCCCGTACGACGTCCTCGGTGTCGACCGCCACGCGTCCGCCGAGGACCTGCGCCGCGCCTACCGACGCAGGCAGCGCCAGACGCACCCGGACCTCGGTGGCGATCCCGCGGCGTTCCACGCGGTGCAGCTCGCGTGGGAGCGCGTCGGCACCGCGGCCGGCCGGGCGGAGTACGACCGCACGGCCGGCGGCGCGCCGCGCTCGGCGAGATTCGCCGAGGACGACGAGGGCACGCGGGTATGGACGACCGGCACCCGGCGCGGGAGCGCCAGCGCTCCGGGGCGGGCGCGCTCGTACGGCCATCCCGGCGGGGCGTCGCGCCAGCGCTACCTCACGCTCATGCGTGAGTGGGTCGGCCGCGGCGTCGACCTGTCCGACCCCTACCAGGAGGACCTCGTCCAGCGCGCCCCGGCGGAGATCCGGCACGCCCTCGCCGACGCGCTCGCCGAGGAGGCCACCGCGCGGACGCTCAGCGCCCTCGGCCCAGCCTTCGCGGTGTGGCACGACGTCGCCACCGCGGCCGGCGGGGGCGGGTGGGCGGACGACGCCGACATCGCGTCGACCGAGGCGGCGAAGATCGACCACGTGGTGCTCGGGCCGACCGGCGTGTTCGTCCTGCAGTCCGAGGACTGGGGTGCTCCGGTGCGCCCCCGTGGCGCAGAGCTGGCGAGCGCCGCGCTGGCGCCGGGCGAGCAGCCGGTCAGGTCGCTCGCCCGCCGGGCCCGGATCGCGAGGTCGTGGCGGGTGGCCGTGACCGCCCTGGTGGTCGTGCTGCCCGACGGCGCGCTGGACGAGGACGTCATCCTGCTGCGCCGGGGCCGCGGACGCCGACCGGCCCGCCTCGCGGTGCGGCGCAGCTCGCTGGGCTTCCTGCTCACCGTGGGCCTGCCCGGCTCGGGCAGGCTGCCGGACGCCGCGTTCTTCGAGCTCCGCACGCGGCTGCAGGAGCACGTCCGGTTCGTCTGACGAGTCCGACCACCGAACCGCGGACAGGACGGAAGGCCGCCGATACGGTCGGTCCGTGCCCTGAACTGTTCGTCGCGGGGCGCGACCGACACCGTTGCCGGCCTGCAGAGGGACCACGTCCATGAGCCCCACCCACGACCCAGCCCGTGACCGCGCCTTCCTACACCGCCCGTCCCATGACCGCTCGTCCGGCTCGATCCGGGCCTCCCTGATCGTGCGCACCGGCCTCGCGGCCATCGCCGGAGCCTCCCTGCTGCTCGTCGGGGCGGCCGTACCGTCGCACGCGGCGCCGTCGGTGCAGCCCGGCACCTACACCGGGAGCGACTCGGACGACAACAGGCCGAGCCTGCAGGTCTCCGCGGACGGCAAGGTCGTCGACTTCACCATCACCGTCTTTCCCTCCTGCGCACCCGAGGGCGTCACCGCGACGCTCGGCGCCCCGCTGCCCATCGCCGACGACGGCAGCTTCACCGCCGACGTGACGCACAACCTGGACGTCGACGGTCAGACCGTCGTCGCCGTCAGCGAGCTCGAGGGAGAAGTCACCGCCGACGGGATCGCCGAGGGCCAGTACAGCTTCGAGCTGCCGGACCACGCGTGCGGCGACATGGCGTACTTCTGGTTGCGCAACGAGGCCACCAGGGCCACCGAGCCACCGCGGCCCACCGGTCCCGTGGCAGTGGCACCCGGTACCTACCGCGACGGATCCGGCGGCACCCTGACCGTCGTGAACGGCCGGATCACGGAGTTCGCCCGGTCCTACAGCTGGTTCTGCGGGCTGAGCTACGCGGGCATCCGGCCCGGGACCTTCGAGTCCGTCGCCATCGGCGCGGACGGCAGCTTCAGCGCGCAGCAGCCGGACGGTGCCGGGGGCACCGACACGCTTCGCGGCCAGTTCCACCACGACGGGTCGGTCTGGGGCTCCGTCGACCACACCAACGCTGGCAGCTTCTGTGCCGGTGGCACCGGCTTCACCATGAACCGGCCCGGCGGCGGCAGCACCGTGCCACCTGCTCCGCAGCAGCACGGCTTCTTCCTCAACGACAGCTGGACCGCCAAGGCCAACCACGTCTTCCACTACGGCAGGTTCGCCGACGAGGTCCTCATGGGCGACTGGGACGGCGACGGCGACGACACCGTCCTGCTGCGCCGGGGACGCCAGTTCTTCGTCAACAACGCCCTCGCCGGCGGGAACGCCGAGAAGGTGATCACCTACGGCCGCCCGGACGACGTCGTCGTCGTCGGCGACTTCGACGGCGACGGTGTCGACGGGATCGCCGTTCGCCGCGGCGCCGAGTACCACGTGCTCAACGACATGAACCGTCTCTCGGGTCCGGCCGACCAGGTCGTCGTGTACGGCCGCCCCGGGGACCAGGTCGTCGTGGGTGACTGGGACGGCGACGGCAAGGACACCTTCGCGGTCCGGCGCGGGGCGCAGTACTTCGTGAAGAACACCATCGCCCCGGGTGCCGCCGACGCGGTCGTCGTCTACGGCAGGCCCGCCGACATCACGCTGGCCGGAGACTGGGACGGCGACGGCAAGGACACCTTCGCGGTCCGGCGGGGGTCGCAGTACTTCGTGAAGAACACCATCGCCCCGGGCAAGGCGGACCGGGAGGTCACCTACGGACGGGCCGGTGACGAGGTCTACGTCGGCGACTGGGACGGCGACGGCGAGGACTCCCTCGGGGTGCGCCGCGCCCCCTGATCGTGCCGCGGGACCGTGGTGCTGATCGTGCGCACGGGGGCTGTCGTCCGCCCGATCGGACGACGGCGCCCGGCGCACGTCTCGCGGCCTGCTCTCAGCCCTGCTCTCAGCGCTGCTCGGGTTCGGCTGCGGTACCGGGGTCGACGACGACCAGGCGGTCGTCGTCGGGCGTCGGCTCGCCGCGGGAGAGGTTCGACGTGAGCAGCCACAGCGCACCCGCGCCGTCCACCTCGACGGCGCGCAGCCGCCCGTACTCGCCGACGAGGAGCCGCTCGGGCTCGCCGACGGTGCCGTCGCCCGTCAGCGGCACCCGCCAGAGCGACTCACCCCGCAGCGCGGCGAGGTAGACGGCGTCGTCGGTGACCGCGAGGCCGCTGGGGGACGCCTCGTCGGGGGACCACTGGTGCAGCGGGTCGACGAACGTCTCGCCGCCGCCGGCGCCCTCGACCACCGGCCAGCCGTAGTTGCCGCCCGGCTCGATGAGGTTGAGCTCGTCGAAGGTGTTCTGACCGAACTCGCTGGCGTACATCCGCCCGTCGGCGTCCCAGCCGATGCCCTGGACGTTGCGGTGCCCCATGGACCACACCGGTGAGCCGGCGAACGGGTTGCCGGCCGGCACGCCGCCGTCGGCGTCGATCCGCAGGATCTTGCCGCCGAGCGACTCGGGGTCCTGAGCCCGGCCCGGCTCCCCCGCGTCGCCGGTGGTGACGTACAGGTACCCGTCCGGCCCGAAGGCCAGGCGGCCACCGTTGTGGTTGCTCGCCCGCGGGATCCCGTCGAGCACCACGGAGTCCGGCTCGAGCGAGTCGTCCGTCAGCCGCATGCGGACCACCCGGTTGTCGTGCGCCGTCGTCAGGTACACGAACACGATGCCGGTGACGGCGACGTCCGGGGCGACGGCGATGCCGAGCAGGCCGCCCTCCCCGCCCGGCGCGACGTCCGGGACGGTGCCGAGGCGGCGGACCTGTCCGTCCGGCGTCACGCGCAGGACCTCGCCGGTGTCGCGCTCGGTGACCAGGGCGTCGCCGTCGGGCAGGAGGGCGAGGCCCCAGGGCGTGTGCAGCCCGGTGACCAGGACTCCCGGCTCCGCTGCTTCCGCGGCCGGGTCCGACGTCGACCCGTCGGACGTCAATCCGTCGGACGCGGATCCGTCGGACGGCGCCCCACCCTGCGCGGAACCGTCGGAGGACCCACCGGGCGTCGTCGACGTCGTCCCCGGTCCGGAGGGGTCAGCCGCCGGGGAGTCGGAGGGCGGCACGTCCTCGGCCTGTGACCCGGATCGGTCCGGCGGGCCGGAACAGGCGGCGAGAAGCAGCAGCACCAGCGCCGTGGCGCCGCCACGGGAGGAGCGCATGCCCCATTGTGGCGGACGGTGCGGGGCGCGGCCAGGTCGCCGGTGCCGGGCGCGACCAGGTCGCCGCTGCCACCAGATGCGGCACCACCTGCCCGGTGCGACCGTTGACGCATGAGCGAGAACACCAGCAGCCCGAACACTCCGTCCGAGGAGCCGTACGACGCCTCGAAGAACCCCGACGCCGACCCCGGCGAGCTCGAGTCGCGCGAACCCGCGGACCAGCCGGACCAGGCCGAGGGCGAGGACAACCCGGAGGAGTACGGCACCGGCCAGGCCTGAGCCGTCGGAGCGACCCAGCAACCATCACGTCCCCGGCGGGCGTCCAGCGACCCTCGGGGCCCCAAGGAGGACCTGTGCGCGCAGTGACCTGGCAGGGCAAGGAGGACGTCCGGGTGGAGAACGTCCCGGACCCCGTGCTGAAGGACCCCACGGACGCGATCGTGCGGATCACGTCGACCGCCATCTGCGGCTCGGACCTGCACCTGTACACGGTGCTCGCTCCATTCCTCGACGCCGGCGACGTCCTCGGCCACGAGCCGATGGGCATCGTCGAGGAGGTCGGCGCCGAGGTCAGCCACATCCGGCCCGGCGACCGCGTCGTCATCCCCTTCGTGATCGCCTGCGGCTCGTGCTGGATGTGCACGAAGGGGCTGCACACGCAGTGCGAGACCACCCAGGTCCGCGAGCACGACTCCGGCGCCTCGCTGCTCGGCTACACCAAGCTCTACGGCCAGGTCCCGGGCGGGCAGGCGGAGTACCTGCGGGTCCCGCAGGCCCACTTCGGCCCGATCCCCGTGCCCGACGACGGCGAGCCGGACGAGCGCTACCTCTACCTCTCTGACGTGGTCCCCACCTCCTGGCAGGCCGTCGAGTACGCCGACATCCCACCCGGCGGCTCCGTCACCGTCCTCGGTCTCGGCCCGATCGGCCAGATGAGCAGCCGCATCGCCAAGCATCGCGGCGCCGGCCGGGTGATCGCCGTCGACCGCGTCCCCGAACGCCTCGCGATGGCCCGCCGCCACGGCATCGAGACGATCGACCTGCGCGACGTGGACGACCTGGCCACCGCCGTACGCGACCTCACCGACGGGCGGGGGACGGACTCGGTGATCGACGCCGTGGGGATGGAGGCGCACGGCTCGCCGGTCGCCAAGGGGGTCCAGGCCGCCGCCGGGCTGCTGCCCGACGTCATCGCGCGCCCCGTCTTCAAGCACGCCGGTGTCGACCGGCTCGCCGCCCTGCACGCCGCGGTCCAGGTGGTCCGCCGCGGCGGCACCATCTCCCTCTCGGGCGTCTACGGCGGCGCTGCCGACCCCATGCCGATGCTCACGCTCTTCGACAAGCAGGTCACCCTCCGGATGGGGCAGGCCAACGTCAAGCGCTGGATCGACGACGTCCTCCCCCTCGTCTCCGACACCGCCGACCCGCTCGGCGTGCTGGACCTGCGCACCCACCGGCTGCCGCTCGAGGACGCACCCGGCGCCTACTCGAAGTTCCAGAAGAAGCAGGACGGCGCCATCAAGGTCGTCCTCGACCCCACGCTGCCGACGTCCGGCGCGGCGTCCGCCACCGGCACCACAGCCGCCGCTACCACGACGGGCACACCTGGCACGAGTGGCACGAGTGGCACGAATGGCACGAATGGCACGACCGGCACGACGGGCACGACAGCCGCACCGCACGTGCCGCCGTCGCCCACCCCGGCGCCATGAGGGTCGTCGTCGTCGGCGGCTCCGGCAACGCGGGGACCGCGATCATGCGAGCCCTCGCCAACGAGCCCGCCATCACCTCCGTGGTCGGTCTCGCGCGCCGCGAGCCGGACACGGACGAGCCGCCGTACGACGTCGCCGACTGGGTGGACCTGGACGTCGGCGAGCAGACGCAGGACGACGCCGACGAGGAGAGCCTCCTGACGCGGCTGATCGACGCGCTGCGCGGCGCGGACGCCGTCATCCACCTGGCCTGGCTGATCCAGCCGAACCACGAGCGCGACATCATGCGCCGGACCAACGTGGACGGCACCGCCCGGGTGGCCGAGGCGTGCGCCCGAGCCGGGGTCCCGCACCTCGTGGTCGCCTCGTCGGTGGGCGCCTACACCCCAGTCGACGACGACATCCCTCGTGACGAGACGTGGTCGACCACCGGGGTGCCGACCTCCCACTACAGCGTTGACAAGGCTGACCAGGAGCGGGTGCTGGACGCCTTCGAGGCCGCGCACCCCGACGTCACGGTCGCGCGCGTGCGTCCCGCGCTGATCTTCCAGGACGACGCCGGCGCCGAGATCGTCCGCTACTTCGTCGGTGCCCTCGTCCCACCGGCTCTGCTGCGTCCGGGGCGCCTCCCCGTCCTGCCGCTGCCGACCGGTCTGCGTCTGCAGGTCGTGCACGCCGACGACATCGCCGACGCCTATCTCCGCGTGGTCCTCCGGCGCGCGTCGGGGGCCTTCAACGTCGCGACCGACCCCGTGCTCACCGGGCCCGACCTGGCGCGCATCGCGGACCACGGACGCCTGGTCGAGATCCCGCCGAAGGCGCTGCGCCCGCTGCTGTCCCTGGCCTGGCAGGGCCGGCTGGTGCCCACCGACCCCGGCTGGCTCGACATGGGCATGGGTGCGCCGCTGATGGACACCACGCGAGCGCGCACCGAGCTCGGCTGGGCACCCGTCCACGACGCGGAGGAGACGCTGCGCGAGCTGATGGAGGGCATGGCCGCCGGGGCCGGGCACGCCAGCGGGCCGATGCGGCCCCGACGGCGCTGGCCGGCCGACGCCGCGCCGCCGTCCTACGACGAGGACAGCATCCCCGGTGGCGCGCACGTGCCCGCGACGATCGAGCGCGACCTGCTCGGCCTGTACCTGTCCGACCACCTCACGGGCGCGACCGCCGGGCTGAGCCGTGTCCGGCGGATGGCCCAGGCCTACGCGGACACCAGCCTCGCCCCCGACCTGGAGCGTCTCGCACGCGACATCGCCGCCGAGCGCGAGCTCCTGGAGCAGCTCTTCACCACCCTCGGCCTGCACCGGCGGCCCCACCGCCAGGCCGCCGCCTGGGTGGGCGAGCACGTCGGGCGGCTCAAGCTCAACGGGCGGCTGACGAGCCGCTCCCCCATGAGCGTCCAGCTCGAGATCGAGCTGATGCGCTCTGCGGTCGTGGGTAAGCTGGGCGTCTGGCAGACGCTGACGGAGCTCGCTCCCGAGCTCGGTCTGCCGCGCGAGCGCTTCGCCGCGCTCGCCGACCAGGCCCGCGAGCACGCCGCCGTCCTCGACCGGCTGCACGAGCAGGTGCGCGGCGCGACCTTCCGGGTGGACCGCCAGATCGAGTAGGCCAGGACGACGTCGTCGCCGGGGTCTTGGCCGGCTGACCTCGTCAGTGCGGGTCGGGCTCGGCGCGCAGCAGGTCGGCGGCCTCCTCCTCGGGCCTGGGTGGGACCGTCTCGTCCTCCTCCAGCAGCACGGGGTCCTCGAAGTGCGGGTCGTGCGGCCGACGGGGCGGGGGCTGGGGTGGTAGCGACATGGCGAGCCTCCCTCGTGCGGTGGTTCTCAGCCTATGACCGTCCGCGGCGGGCGGCCCCGTGTTGGGGGCATCACCCGGTGATCCGGCGTCGGCCGGGACATCGGTGAGGATCTGGTGCACCAGGAGCACCGAACCGTCACCGATCCGTCAGCCGCACCGACGACGCGGCTCTCGTCGGCGTCCCTGGTGCGCGCGCCTCGGTGCCCCTACCGTTCGGGCATGCTGCTCGACCACGAGATCACCGGCTCCGGGCCCGGCGTCGTCCTCCTGCACGCCGGCGTCGCGGACCGACGGATGTGGGAGCACCAGCGGGACGTGCTGGCCGCCGCCGGCTACCGGGTGCTCTGCCCGGACCTGCGCGGGTACGGCGGCACGCCGGCCGCGACCACCCCGTACGACGAGGCGGCGGACGTGCGCGACCTGGTGGACCGCCTCGGGCTCGGACGGTTCGCGCTCGTGGGCGCCTCGGCCGGCGGCTCCGTGGCCCTGCAGCTCGCCGCCCGGTGGCCGCACCGGGTGCTGGCCCTCGTGCTGCTGTGCCCGGCGGCGCCCGGTCTCGAGCCGTCGGCGGAGCTGCGGGGGCGCTGGCGCGCGGAGGGAGAGCTCCTGGACGACGGCGACGTCGCGGGCGCCGTCGCGCTGAACGTCTCGTCGTGGCTCGGACCCGAGGCGGACGACGCCGCGCGGACGCTCGTGACCGAGATGCAGCAGCGGGCGTTCGAGCTCCAGCTGGTCGAGGGTGCCGTCGAGGCGGACGACGCGGACGTGGACCTCGCGGACGTCACCGCACCCACGCTCGCCGTCAGCGGCGACCTCGACCTTTCCGATTTCGCCGGGGTCGCCGACCGGGTGGCCGCGGCGGTGCCCGGCGCGGAGCGCGTCCGTCTCGCCGGCGTTGGCCATCTGCCGAGCCTCGAGCGGCCGGACGCGACGGCCTCGCTCGTGCGGGACTTCCTGCTGCGCCACGTGCCGACCGGCGGGAGCTGATCCACACTTGCCCGATGCGGACGGTGGGGGTCGAGGAGGAGCTGCTGCTCGTCGAGAGCGGTAGCGGGCGGGCGCTGTCCGTCGCCGGGCGGGTTCTCGCGCGTGCTGCCGCGACCGCGGCCGAGATCGCCGAGGCGGGTGCGACCGCGTCGGTGGGTGCGGGCGCGCCGACTGCCGAGTCACCGGGCGGGATCCTCGACAAGGAGCTCCAGCAGCAGCAGATCGAGACCGACACCCGCCCGCACACCGAACTCGGCGCGCTCGAGGACGAGCTGCGCGGCTGGCGGCGCACGGCGATCGACGCCGCCCGGCAGGTGGGTGCGCGGGTCGCCGCGCTGGCGACCTGTCCCCTGCCGGTCGAGCCGCGCGCGGTCGCCACCCCCCGCTACCGGGCGATGACCGAGCACTTCGGCCTCACGGCGACGGAGAACCTCACCTGCGGGTGTCACGTCCACGTCGCCGTCGACTCCCACGAGGAGGCCGTGGCGGTGCTGGACCGCATCCGCGTGCGTCTGCCGCTCCTGCTGGCGCTCAGTGCCAACTCCCCGTTCTGGCAGGGGCAGGACTCGTCCTACGACAGCTACCGCTCGCAGCTGCAGGTCCGGTGGCCGACGGCCGGGCCGACCGAGATCTTCGGCTCGGCCGAGGTCTACGACGCGATGGTCGCCGACCTCGTCGCCACCGGCGTCCCGCTCGACACCGCGATGGTGTACTTCGACGCCCGCGCCTCGCACCGCTACCCCACGGTGGAGATCCGGGCGGCGGACGTGTGCCTGGACGCCGCGGATGCCGTTCTCGTCGCGGCGCTGGGCCGGGCGCTCGTGGAGACGGCGGCCCGCGAGTGGGCGGCCGGCGAGCCGCCGGCCCCCGTGCCGGCCGCGATGCTGCGGGTCGCGATGTGGCAGGCCGCGCGGGACGGCGTGTCCGGGCAGCTCCTGGAACCGCTGACCGGTCGTCCTCGCCCGGCCGGGCAGGTGCTGGCCGACCTCGTGGCGTACCTCCGTCCGGCCCTGGCGGTCTTCGGCGACGAGGAGCTCGTGACCGAACGGGTCGATGCCGTGCTGACCCGGGGGAACGGGGCGAGCCGGCAGCGCGAGGTGCTGAGCCGGACCGGTCAGCTCGCCGACGTCGTCGCGCACTCCGTGCGTGTCACGGCCGGCCAGGAGGGCTGACCGCACCTCGGACGGCGCGGGCAGCCCGCCCGCTCGGCAGCGGCTCAGCGCGCCGTCCGGCGGCGGAAGAGCACCGCGGCTGCCGGCACGGCGACGACGGTGCCGAGCGCGAGCCAGGCCGCTGTCCACCAGCCCGCGTCACCCAGGGGCAGGTCGAGCAGGAGCGAGCGGAGCGTCTCGACCAGCGGCGTCGTCGGCTGGTGCTCGGCGAACGCGCGCAGCACCGCCGGCATCGACTCCACCGGCACGAAGGCGTCCGACACGTACGGCACGAACAGCACGGCGAAGGAGAACGCGCTGGCCGCCTGGACCGACCTGACCAGCAGCCCCCAGACCACCGCCATCGCGGACACCGTCAGGATGTAGGCGGCGACGACGACCACGACCAGGAGCCAGTCGAGCACCGTGGCGTCCGGACGGAACCCCAGGGCGAACGCGACGGCCAGGGCGATCCCGGTGGTGGCGAGGTTGCGTGCGAGCGAGGCGACGACGTGGCTCGCCGGGACGGTCCAGCTCGCGACGGGCAGCGTGCGGAACCGGTCGATCATCCCGCCGGTCATGTCCTCAGTGATGGCCGCGGCGGTGGCCGCCGCCCCGTAGCCGCCGGACATCAGCATCACCGCCGGCACGACGAAGTCGATGTACGGCAGGCCCCCGGTGCCGGTGTCGATCGCCCCGCCGAAGACGTAGACGAACGTGATCATGATCGCGACGGGCAGCACGACGTTGACGATCATCGCGTCGAGCATGCGGGAGTCGCGCCGCAGGGCCCGGCCGACGAGCAGCCGGAGGTCGTGGACCGAGCTGGTCCGGGTCGCCGGCGCGGCGGGTGCCGGCGTGTGGGTGAGGGTAGCGGTGCTCATGCTGCTGCCTCCGTGAGCTCGAAGAAGACGTCGTCCAGGGTCGGGGTCCGCAGGTCCACCGTCTGCACCGCGATCCCCTCGTCGTGCAGTCGCTGCAGCGTCAGTCGCAGGTGGTCCGGGCCCTGGATCGCCAGGGTGACCCGCCGGGCGGCGGGATCGAGGTGCGGGCCGCCGTCGTCGCTCGCGCCGCCGTCGCGACCGGCGCCGTCGAGGACTCCGCCGGCGCCGGGACCGCCGTCGAGACCCCTGTCGGTGCCCCGGACGGCGTTGCCAGGGGCCCGGTGGTGGGCAGCGCCGTCGCTCGTGCCGCGGAACCCACTCGAGGTGCGCTCGAGCACCAGGCCCGCCCTCTCGACGTCCGCAGCGGTCGGCAGCGTGAGGACGAGCCGCTCGCTGCCCACCCGCTGCTTGAGCGCGGCCGGGGTGTCGTCGGCGACGATCCGACCGCCGTGGATGACGGCGATGCGGTCCGCGAGCTGGTCCGCCTCCTCCAGGTACTGCGTGGTGAGCAGGATCGTGGTCCCCGCGGCCAGCAGCTCGCGGATCACCGACCACAGCTCGGTGCGGCTGCGCGGGTCGAGCCCCGTGGTGGGTTCGTCGAGGAAGAGGATCTGCGGGGCGGCCACCATGGATGCCGCGAGGTCGAGACGACGGCGCATCCCGCCGGAGTAGCCCGACACCCGGCGTCCGGCCGCGCCGCTCAGGCCGAAGCGCTCGAGCAGCTCACCGGCCCGCCGCCGGGCCTGGTCCCGAGGCAGGTGGTAGAGGCCCGCGAAGAGCTCGAGGTTCTCGCGCCCGGTGAGGAGGTCGTCCACCGTGGCCTGCTGAGCGGTCAGGCCGATCCGACGGCGTACGGCGGCACCCTGGCGGGCGACGTCGAGCCCGGCGACCTGGGCCGTGCCGCTGTCGGCGCCGAGGAGCGTCGTCAGGATGCGAACCGTTGTGGTCTTGCCGGAGCCGTTCGGTCCCAGCAGGGCGAGGAGGGAGCCGGTCGGCACCCGCAGGTCGATGCCGTCGAGCACACGGTTGTCCCCGAACGACTTGGTCAGCTGGTCGGCCAGGATCGCCGGTCCGGTCATCACATGCCTCCGATCTGGATCTACGTACGCCTTACTGTGTATCGCGCACGCTGTTGCATGTATTAGATACGCAGTTTTAGGGTGCGGTCAAGAGGATTGGAGACCGATGCCTGACGAACGCGGCCTGCCGCCCGTCGTCGCCCGGATGTGGGGACGTGAGCAGCCCAGCCGCCGAGGTCCCCGGCCGAGCCTCACGCTGGAGCAGATCACCGCGGCAGCGATCGCCATCGCCGACGAGGAGGGGTTGTCCGGCGTCTCCATGGGCGCCGTCGCCGCGCGTCTCGGCGTGGCCACGATGTCGCTCTACCGGTACGTCGGCAGCAAGAGCGAGCTCCTCACCGCCATGCTGGACGCCGTGCCCGCCGGGCCGCCGCCGCTCGGCGACGCCGGGTGGCGCGAGTACCTCGCCGTGTGGACCCGCGCGAACCGCGACATGCTCCTGGCGCACCCCTGGATGCTGCACGTCGCGCGCACGGCACCACCGGTCGGCCCGCGGAGCATGCACTGGCTCGACCGCGCACTGGCGGCGATGGCGGACACGCTGCTGGACGACGGCGAGAAGATCAGCATCGCCACGACGCTGACCGGGTACGCCAACAGCGACGCCCTCCTGACCCACAGCCTGACCGCCGCGGCCGCCGCGCGGGGTCCGGACGGTCTCGGCACGGTCGACGACTACGGCGCCCTGCTCACCGAGCTGCTGGACGCCGAGCACTACCCGACGCTGAGCCGTGTCGTCGCCTCCGGGGTCTTCGCCGGTGGCGAGGAGTGGGTCCAGGACGCCGACTTCCGGTTCGGTCTCGACCTCCTGCTCGACGGCGTCGAGGCGCTCGTCGCACGCCGGGCGGCAAGGACGTAGCCCTCGCGAATCCTGGTTCCTGAGAATTGGCTGGATGGCGCGTGCAAGATGAGGAGCACACGGCACACAGGACAGTCAGGGGCACTGGGACGGCGAGGGAGCGGACGTGGCCGAGCACGATGACGCGTGGTTCGACGCGCTCTTCCGCGCGCACGCCCGGGCCGTGCACCGCTACCTGCTGCGCCGCGCTCCCCAGGATGCCGAGGACCTCGCCGCCGAGGTCCTGACGATCGCGTGGCGACGGCGCGCAGACGTGCCGGACGGCGCGGAGCTGCCCTGGCTTTACCGGACCGCGGGCTTCGTGCTGGCCAACCACCGGCGCAAGAAGTCCGACGTCGCTCTCGAGGTGCTCCCGGAGGAGGGCGACGACGCGGACCCGGCAGACGCCGTCGTCACCGACGAGCTGGTCCGTGGCGCACTGTCCGGGCTGAGCCCCCGCGACCGACGCATCCTGCTGCTGCACGCCTGGGAAGGCCTGGGCGGTGACGACCTCGCCGCGGTGCTGGGCATCTCGCGTGGCGGGGCCGACGCCGCCCTCTCCCGAGCACGGGCGCGCCTCGCGCTGGCGTGGTCCCAGGCGTAGCGGCCCTTCCAGCCGCCGCGGCAAGATCCTGCACCGCTCCGACCCGCCGCGCGGCGCAAGACGCGGGCCGCCGCGGCAAGGTCCCGTACCCCTGCGACCCACCCCGCGGCGCAAGACCCGGGCCGCCGCCGCAAGATCCTGCTCGTCTGCGACACAGACAGACCAGAAGCACTCGCCGCCGCGACCTGTCCGGGTCGCCGAGCGTAGGAGGAGACCATGAACGAGCACACCGACGGGGTCGAGAACGTCCTGCTCGACCGGTTGCGAGCCGCGGACCCGGCCGCCCGCTCCTTCACCGACCTGCACCGCTTGCGCGAGAAGGTCGACGCCCGCATCGCCGCCGACCCGGACGAGATCGATATCCCGCCGGTTGTTGCGGGGGGCACGACGGTTCCGGGGGGCACGACGGCGACCGTGACGGAGCTGGACGCGGCGCGCGACCGGCGCAGGCGGTGGATGAGCGTGGCCGCCGTCGCGGCGGCCGCGGCGGTCGTGGGGGTTGCCGGTTTCGACCTGGGCAGGGGCACGGCCGAGCCGGCACCGAGCGCTGCGCCACCCATCAGCCTGGGCTCCGGCGTCGGGGCGGACGGCTCCGGCGGGATCAGCGGCGCCCAGCCTTTCCGCGGCTCGCAGGAGGCCTACGCCTCAGACGTGTCGATGACCTGGCCGGCGACGTTCGGCCGGACCACCTTCCGCGGGGTGGGGCTCAGCGAGGACACCGCCTCGATCATCACGTGGGCGTTCGACCCCACCCAGAGCTTCACGGCCGGGCGGGCCGCCGAGGCTGCAGAGGTGCTCGGCGTCGAGGGCGAGCCGCAGCTCACCGGTGGCGCTTGGCAGGTCGGCCCCCAGGACGGGACGGCCCCCAGCCTGACGGTCTTCTCGGACGGGTTCACCAGCCTGAACTTCTACAACTCGTCAGCGGACCCGTTCCATTGCATGGAGGTGCTGCCGGCACCTGCCGACGGAGATGCGGCAGTCTCGGGGCCGGCCGAGGGTGACGTCGGGGCGTCGGCCGAGGGCGAGTGCCGGACGGTCGACCTCGGCCCCGCCCCCGTCGGTGACGCGGCGGTCGAGCAGGTTCGCACTCTTCTGGCGGACCTCGGCCTGGACGCCGCTGCCTACGAGTACGAGGTCCACGCGGACGAGATCACGCCGATGACGTCGGTCACCGCACACCAGCTGGTAGGGAGCCAGCGCACCGGTCTCACCTGGTGGGTGAACCTCACCGCAGCCGGCGTCCAGTCCGCCAACGGTCCGCTCGCGCCGCTGACCGAGCTCGGCCTGCAGCCCGTCGTCAGCGCGCAGGAGGCAGTCACCCGACTGAACGACCCGCGGTTCGGCAGCCTCGGTGGCTTCACCACCCTGGCCGCGGACGGGATAGCCGGACCGATGCGTGGCGACGTGGCCGTCCAGGGGCCGACTGACGAGCCCCCGGCACCGCCCGCGGCCGGCACCCCCGTGCCGTGGCCGGTGGAAGAGGTCACGATCGGCGAGGCCCGGCTGGGGCTCGCCCAGCACGTCACCCCGTCGGGTGCGGCCCTGCTGGTCCCCGCCTACGAGCTGACCTCCGAGGACGGCCGCGTCTGGTCCGTCATCGCCGTCGCCGAGTCCGCGCTGGACCTCGCGCCGGCGCACTGAACCGCCACCACGGGTGGCACACCCGAGGCCGGCGGGCCGCACGCGGAGGGCGTGCGGCCGCCGGCCTCTGCTCCACGTCGGCGGGCCGGCGGCAGCCGTTCTCCCCGCCCGCGGCAGCCGTTCTCGCTCGAAACCGCATGCCGTGGACGACCACGCATGCTGCAGCAGGCGTGCTCGTCCACCACGTACGGTTTCACCGGGCGGGGCCGCCCCCGGCGCCATCCACCACACGTGCGACCAACACACCGTCAGCTCCATCCCGCCCAGCTCGCCCATCTCTGTCCGGCGTCGGCGGGCCCGGGGTGACCGACCTAGGGTGGGGCCCATGCGCTCGATAGACGTGCGGTCGAAGCTGCGCCAGATGCTCGAGCCGGAGCCCAGGACCACCGGCCTGGTCCTCAGCGGCGGCGGCTCGCGCTCGAGCTTCCAGATCGGCGCGCTCCGCTACCTCTACGACCGGGCGGACATCACCCCGCAGGTGATCACGGGCACCTCCGCCGGCTCGATCCTCGGCTCGGTCCTCGCCCAGGCCGCGGACCACGACGGTCAGCGGGCTGCGCTCGCCGAGCTCGAGCGCATCTGGCTCGGCATGGACGCCAGCTCAGAGATGTTCACCGAGCTCGACTGGTTCGCACGGCTCCGCGAGCGCGGTCCAGGTTGGCTCGAGGTGCTCTCCCGCCGCCAGCAGCGCCAACGGCCGCTGGGACGGTCCTTCGCGCGGGTCGCGAACCTCACCACGCAACGGCTGGCGCCACTGCGCGAGTCCGTCCGTAAGGCAGGCACGAACGGCAGACGCCCGACGACGACGGACAGCCCCGAGGTGATGGCGGAGCAGACGGCGGACAGCCCCGAGGTGATGGCTGAGCAGCCGACAGGCAGCTCCGAGGCGTCGCCGGACGGAACACGGTCGACGCCGGGCGGGACCGAGAGGGCAGGTAGCCGGTTCAGGGTTGCACCGGACCGGGAAGAGCGGACGCCGGACCGGACCGGCACCGCGCCGGAGTCGGACGAGACCGCACCGGACGCCGTCGCCGCCGAGGAACCGACGGCGGGCAGCACCTGGAACCCGATCGGCGTCGTCGAGATCCTCACCGCCCTGCGCGAGGTGGGACGTGCCCGGCCCGACATCGAGGTCATCCTCCGCGGGGCGGAGAACGCGCGCTCGATGTACCGGCCCGGACCGATCGTCGAGTACCTCCTCGACCCGCGCGTCTTCGTGCCCGAGCGGGTGGCGACGTCCGGCGTGACGCTACGGGTCGCCGTCGTGAGCCTGGAGTCTGGCGAGCTGCGGTACGTCACGGAGACCGGCGCGCTGGTGGACCGCGACAACCGGCCGGTCGACGAGGAGCCGGTGGACCTGGTCGACGCCATCCGAGCGTCCTGCGCCATCCCGGCCGTCTTCCCACCGGTCGCGCTCGGGAGGGAGACCTACGTCGACGGCGGGGTGCGCGAGACCCTGCCGGTCGAGGTCGCGGTCGAGCACCTGGGCGTGGACCGGTGCTACGCCGTCGTCGCCTCCGCCAAGGGCCTGCCACGGCAGGAGAGCTATGCCCACAAGGACCTGCTCTCGATCGTGCTGCGCAGCACCGCCGGCATCATGTCGGACGAGGGCCTGCGGGACGAGGTCGCCTATGCCCGCAACGTCGGCGCCGTCGTCATCGCCCCCGACCTCGACGTCCACGACGCACTGACCGTCGACCCCGGCCTGACCGCCATCTCGATGGACTACGGCTACCTGCGCGCGGCCGAGGCGGTGCAGCGCGCGAAGCCCGCAGAGGAGCAGCTCACCCGCGACATCGTCGGGCTCCGGCGGGAGATCTGGCAGCTCGAGACCGACCTGCTCGCGCCCGACGCCGCACCAGCCGGGGCAGCGGCCACTGCGAGCGTGAGGGCATCGGCCTCCGGCTCCCCGGCAACGGATGCGGCGACGGCCGGCGGCGCCAGGCCAGCGAGCGAGGCGACGGCCAGCAGCCCCACGGCGGGCAGCCCGGATGCCGACGACCCGCCTCCGCGTGACCTCAGCGAGCTCGGCGACCTCAAGCGTCGGCTACGGGCCGCCGTCGGGCAGGTTCCGGCGGACCGGCTGCCACCCGGTGCCGAGACGTGGTGGCGCACGTTCGAGCGGCACCCGTGGGAGATCACCGTCGAGCCGACCTGGCTCGGCTAGAGGCACCGGCCGCGAGGCCGGGGCCGCCCTACGAACCGTTCTTCTGCTTGCCCTCCTCGGCAGCCTGCTCGAGCTCGGCGTCGGACAGCACCCTCTCGTCCGGGTCGGCGGTGCCGGTGCCGGACTCGATGCGCAGCGCGTCCATGTATGGAGTCGGATCGCCGCGCCGGTAGCCCGCGAACTCCTCGGCATAGTAGGCGCGAGCGTCCCCGACGCTGCGTGCGCCCGTGACGACGTCGTGCGCGAGGTTCAGCGCGAGGTTGTTCGCCTCCTCGTCGTGGCAGCGGGCCGAGATCTCGCCGCGCGTGCGGTCGACCACGACGCTCCCGTCGAACTGGGCGAGATCGGAGACGCGCTCCGGCGGCACCCGGTAGTCGAGCACCGACGTCACGCTGTCGTTGTGGGGCGCCGGGAACTGGTGGTCGTCGAACGACTTGGACGCCACCATGCGCTTCCACGGGCCCGGCCGGTGCCAGAGGAGATAGCTCGGCATCACCTCGTTCGGCTCGCCGTACTTGTCCACCACCAGCTGGGCGGCCTCTCGAGACTCCTCGGGCCAGCCCGCCAGCACCTCGCTCGACGTCGCGCTCATGCGCCCTCCCCTCGCTCCGACGGGTCCGAAGGCCGGCCCGCCCCCTCCTTCCTACCCCTCGGAGGGGAGGCTCGCAGCCCAGGAACGGTCGTGCTCGCGCCACCGGATCGACACCCGTGAACACGCCCTCGACGACCGTGAGCGCTCGCTCACGGTGCGCGCCGAGCCCGCCTCTCCCGGCGCGGTGAGCCTCAGAGAAGACTCCCGATTAAATCCGTTGCACGGCTCGTCGACCCCGTGGTCGGATATCTCCATGTCCACCACGCGCACCGCCATCATCCCGGCCATCGACGCCGGCGTCCGTGGCCGTGCCGTCGTGGTCGGTGGATCCTTCGGGGTCGTGCCCGCACTCGCCGCTCTCTGCGGCGGCCGGCGCAGCTGACTGACCGGCGGTCCACCGGCGACGACGTCGCGACCGCCCCTCCGCAGCACGGCTGCGGAGCTCCCAGGCCCAGATGACGAACCGCGTCCTTGACGCGACGTCTGACCGCTGAGCCTGCACAGCACCAGCACCGCACGACTCACCGATCTCCGCAGGCACACGCCTGCCGGATGACGCCGACCGGAAGGGGGGCACCGTCATGGATCCCAACCTCGAAACATTCACCGCCCGCTACCTGGGCGTCCCGCACGACGAGTTCCAGATCGTCGTGCGCGGCCGGGCCGGACGTCGGACCCGCACCACCAGCGGCTCGACCTTCGCGCCGGGCCACTGCCCGACCAACGCGCTCTGACGGAACGCGCTGACCGACATCCCGGAGACCTCGAGGGCGGCGTCGGATTGATGTTGACATGATGTCATCGTGATGCCACGCTGATGTCATGGATCTCAACCCGTACCTCGCAGGTCTGCAGCAGGCGCTCGCCACCGCGACGCGCACCTCGTCCGCCGAGGTGCAGGAGGCGGCCGAGCGGCTGGCCCAGACGCTCGAGCCCGCCATGCGGCTCGGGCTGATGGAGCTGGTGTCGGACATCGCCGCGGAGGTCACGGTCCAGCTCGACGGAGACGTCGTGGAGATCCGCCTGCGTGGCGGCGTCCCCGAGGTCGTCGTCCAGCAGCGGCCGCGGGGTGGGGAGGCGCCACCGGCACCTCCTGCCCCGCCCGCTCCCCCGGCACCGGACGAGGACGGCAGCACCGCCCGCATCTCGCTCCGGCTGCCCGAGGGGCTGAAGGGCCAGGTCGACCAGGCAGCCGCAGCAGAAGGCGTCTCCGTCAACACGTGGCTCGTCCGAGCCGCACAGCAGGCACTGACCGGCCCAGGTCAGGCACCTGTCACCGAGAACTTCACCAGGACCGGCCGGCACATGTCCGGCTGGGTCCGTTGAGAGAGGCAACCGTCATGGATCCCAGCACTCTTGACGCCTTCGCCGCACGATCTCTGCGTGTGCCGATGGAAGAGATGCTCAACGAGCGCCGCACGCACCGCGCGTGGCGCACCCGCAACCCGGAGAGGAGGAAGAGCTGATGGACCAGTGGCTGGAGCTGCACGAGGTCCGCTCGCGGGACCTCATCCGCGAGGCCGAGGCGGTCCACAACCGCCGCGTCAGCCCGGCGCGCCGGCGTACCACGCCGTTCGCGCCCACCCGCCGGCGCACTGGCGCCGACACCCTCTGAGCATCGGGAGCCGGAGATGACCGAGTACGACTTCCCCGTCGCCGGGACCGTCCGTGTCCAGGCTGCTGTCCGGTCGAGCGACCTGGTGCTCACCGCGGCCGACGTCGACCGGGTGGCGGTCCGTCTGGACCCCACCCGGTCGGACACGGAGGGACAGTCCCTGGCGGAGCAGACACTGGTCGAGCTCGCCGGGAACGTGCTCCGGATCGAGGTGCCGCCGTCGCGCTCGAGGCTCTTCGGCTCGAGCGCGCGGCTGCGCATCACGATCACGGTGCCGACCGGGTCCGAGCTGGACGTCAGGTCCGGCTCGGGCGACGTGTCCACCTCCGGCGCCCTCTCCGGCGCGCAGCTGCGCACCGGGTCCGGGGACGTCGACCTCGCGGAGGCGGAGGAGGTCGAGGTCACCACGGGGTCGGGTGATGTCACCGTGGCGTCACTCGGCACCGGCCAGCTTGTGACCGGTTCCGGCGACGCGACCGTCGGAGCTGCCCGGCGCTTCCTGCGTACGCGGTCCGGGTCGGGCGACGTGGTGGTCGGCTCCGCCGCCGACCTCGAGGGCGCATCCGGATCCGGGGACCTGCTCGTCAAGGAGCTCTCCGGGCGGGCCGTGGTTCGGACGGCGTCCGGGGATGTCGTAATCCGCCGTGCCGTCCGCGGCGAGATCGAGGCGAAGACGGCGTCCGGCGACGTCAGCGTGCGCGTGCTCGAGGGCACCGCCGTCCTGCTCGACTGCAGCACCGTCTCGGGCACGCTGCGGTCGACGCTCGAGCCCGGGGCAGAGCCTGGGCCCGGAGACGACGCCCTGCTGCTCCGCGCGCGGACCGTCAGCGGCGACGTCGTCGTCCAGCGCACCGCCTGACGACGTCGTCGTGTGGCGCGCCGCCTGACGACGCCGTCGTGTGGCGCGCCGTCGTCACAGGCCTAGCCTGGTGAGGAGGTCGAGGACGACGCTCTCGACTTGACGGCGTTCTCGGCCTGACGACGTTCTCGACCGGATGGGCACCAACACAGGCGGAGGCTGCCATGTCTGACCCGACTCTCGCGCACCACCATCCCGACCGACCCCGGTCGCTGCTGCAGATCGCCGCAGCGGTCGTGGGGGCCGTCTTCCTGCTCGTCGGCATCCTGGGGTTCATCCCCGGTGTGACCACCGACTACGACACGCTTCAGCTCGCCGGCCACCACTCCGAGGCCATGCTGCTGGGGATCTTCCAGGTCTCGATCCTGCACAACGTGGTGCACCTGCTCTTCGGTGTCGTCGGGCTGGCGGCGGCGCGGAGCTCCCGCAGCGCCAAGGCGTACCTCGTCGTCGGCGGGATCGTGTACCTGGCCCTGTGGATCTACGGCCTGGTGATCGACCACGACTCTGCCGCGAACTTCGTCCCGCTCAACACCGCCGACAACTGGCTGCACCTCGCACTCGGGGTCGGCATGACGGCCCTCGGCCTGCTGCTCGGGCGCCGGGGCAAGCGCGTCGAGATCGACCCTGCCGGGCGCACGCACGTCTGACCGGCGGCTCCACCCAGCTCTGACCGCAGGTCGCATCGCCGGCCAGCCGCCCTCGACCCGAAGCCTCTGCGCGCCCGAAACAGAGCAATTACGCGCCAAGCCCTGCCCACTTGACAGGCCGTTCCACATCAGAAGAGCGCCGCGCCGTCCGGGCGCTCGAGGTCGAGTAGGAACCGTTTGCGTTCGAGACCGCCCGCATAGCCCCGCAGGTGGCCATCGGCCCCGATCACGCGGTGGCAGGGGACGATGATGCTCAGCGGGTTCTTGCCGTTCGCCGTCCCTACTGCTCGGACGGCCTGTCCGCTGAGGCCGAGGGCTGTAGCGAGCTGTCCGTAGGTGCGGGTCTCGCCGTACGGGATGCGGGTCAGTGCGTCCCACACCCTGCGCTGGAAGTCGTTGCCGACGGGCCGGAGAGGCAGGTCGAAGGCCTTGCGCCGCCCGGCGAAGTACTCCGCGAGCTGGCGCCTGGCATCCGGGAAGGTGGTGTCGTCGCGGTCACCGAAGGTCCGCGGGTCGGGCATGTTGCGGTGCTCTGCCATGTAGACAGCCACGACGGCGCCGTCCTCGTCCCCGACGATCGTCAGCGTTCCGATTGGCGAGTCAGTCATCGCGTGCCTTGCCATGGGTGCTCCTTCATTGCATGCCTCGAGGTAAGTACTGACGCTGAGCAGCCCGGCACCCCTAGTTCGCCGTGGCGGGATGCGGGAGACCGGGTGTGCTGAACCGGGCTAATAGCTGATCATTCGGTAGACGCTCGTGGCGGTCGTCGCGTGAGGTTCCGGGCCGCCGTCGCCCCGGTACCGAACAACCCCGTCACGGCAGGGCGACGGCGTAACGCTCCTCACCGATCGACGGGTCCGACGGCAACGACTGCCGCTCCCCCGTGCTGCGGAAACCGAGCCGTTCGTAGAGCCGACGCGCCCGGTCGTTGCCGTCGGCGACGAAGAGGGTGAGGCTCCGGGCCCCCTCCGCGGCGGCAGCGCTGCGGACTGCGACGACCAGACCGGGCGCGGCTCCCGAGCCGCGCGCCGCAGGGTCGACCCACATCGAGACCAGCTGTCGCTCACCCTCGCGACCCTCCTCCTCGTAGTACGAGGCCAGGCCGACCACGTGGTCCCCCTGCCGGGCGAAGAAGGTTCGTCCCGCGGCGAGTCGTCCGACCCAGTCCTCCCGGTCGAACGCGAGCTCGCGGTCGAGGGTGGAGCCGAACGCGTAGGGCGCCTCCGCAAGCGCGCGCAGGCGGACGTCGCGGAGAGTGCGCCATTCCTCGGTACCGGCCAGGGCGATGTCGACCTTCACCGGACCATGTTGGCAGAGCGCTCAGGTCAGGGGCGTCTGCTGGTGGAGGACCAGCCGCGGTACGCCGTCGCGCTCGACGTAGATGCTCGACAGCCACGCGCGGTAGCGGTCTTCGCCCCGGAGGCCGGTGAACGAGTACACGACGGCGGCACAGTCCTCCTCGAGCGGCAGCAGCCGGGCGTCGTCGAGAACGACCTCGTCCCACCCCGGACTGGAATCCATCGCGCGGGCGCACTCCTCGGCGTCGAGCACCATGCCTGGGAGGACGAAGAGCGCCTCGTCGGTCATGATCCGTCGGTAGGTGTCGCCGTTACCGGTGGCGAGCTCACGTTCGCTGTCCATCAGCTTCTCCAACGTCAGCATCCACCCACGGTAGGTGGCCGGAGAGCCGGCAGCGACCTCGCCTCCGCGGACCTGCGGGCCGGAACCGCGCGACAGGGCTCTTGCCCTGAGACTTGATTGCAGAGCCGTGATACTGGACGGATGAGCATCGTGAAGATCAATGCCATCACCGTCCCCCCCGACAGCGGCGACGAGCTCGCCCATCGGTTCAGCGCCCGGACCAGGGCGATGGACGGCATCGACGGCTTCCTCGGCTTCGAGCTGCTCCGCCCGACGGACGGTCGGCACACCTGGTTGGTCGTCACGCGCTGGCGGGACGACGTCGCCTACGAGGCATGGGTGGGCTCGGAGGGTTTCGCAGCCGGACACGGGCGCGGCGCAGGGGCACGGGGCGATTCGGCCGTCGATGACGCAGGACGTGGATCGGCACCGCACAGCGGCGAGACACCCTCCGGCGAGGAAGGCAGCACCCAACGCGAGGGGCGGCGACCGGTCGGGGTCTCGGCCGAGCTCTGGAGCTTCGACATCGCGGGCGGCAGCGGGGTCGACTGACCCAGATCCACAGGTTCATGCGGGTCTGGCCCGGATGTCAGTGGTCGCGCATAGGTTCGTATACATGTCGAGGTGGACGGGTTCGCTTGGTGGTGACACCGGTGGGTTCTGCTGCGAGCAGGACGGTTACGGTGGCCGCCCGTGCTCGCACCTGCGTGAGCTCGCGCTCGCGGTCGCGGCGCAGGAGCGCATCGAGCGCACGCGGCGGCTGTCCCGGCTGGGTTTCACGGGGCTGGTCGAGGCGGCGGACGAGGGTGACTCGGCCGCGCTGGAGGCGCTGGAGGTACTCCTCGACGGCCCGGAGGACGACTGGGCGGGCGGCCCGCCGCCCACGAGCGCGGACCCGTTGGCCGACGACCCACGGTTCTACCCGGTCCCCGACCGGCCGGACCGCGACGCGGCCGCGATCCTCGCCCCTCGCTCCGGTTCCAAGGTGGTCGTCGGTGCTGTCGCCGACCCGCACTCTGGCCTGTCCAATCATTCCCGCGAGGACGGCGCCGCTGCGGCTGCGCCGGCAGCGGACGCGTCCTTCACCGACACACCTGGCGACGGCACCGACGAGCAAACGCACGCCGACAGCACCGACACCGTGATCGAGGTCGATATCGACGACGCCGATACGGTCGGCGACGTCGGTGGGTCGTGGTCGCGGGTGCTGGACCGGCCGTTGACGGAGGTCTTCGCGCAGGTCGAGGCCGAGTCCGGTCGTAATCTCGGGATCAGCCTGACCGCGCTGGGGCAGGCGAAAGCGGGCCCGGTCCTGGCCGCGCTGCTCGCCGGGGTGGACCAGGACCAGATCGACCGGTTCGCGACGCTGGAGATCCTGGCCGGATACAAACGGATCGAAGCCTGGGCCGCCGCCGCCGCAGCACGGACCGCCTCGACCCTGGCGGACAAGGCCACCACGTTCCACCACCCGTCACTGCCGGAGAAGATCGACGCCACCGGGGAGGAGATCGCGCTGCGGCTGGCGATCTCCAAGACCGAGGCCAGGGACCTGGTCACCGTCGGGCACGGCCTGACCCGGGCGTTCACCCAGACCGGTGCCGCACTGGCAGCCGGGGCGATCGACTACCGCAAAGCGGCCAAGATCGTCACCACCTTGGCCCACACCCCGGGCCCGGTGGCCGCCGAGGTCGAGGCCGAGGTCCTGCACCAGGCCGACGGGCGCACCCCCTCCCAGCTCCAGCGCGACCTGAACAAGGCCCTGATCGCCGTGGACCCCGAAGACGCCCAGGACCGCCATACCCGGGCCCGGGCCGGCCGGCACGTCAACCACACCAAGGCCCTGCCCGACGGCATGGCCTCCCTCTACGCCGTCCTGCCCGCCGAGGACTGTGTCACCGTCGACCTCGCCCTGGACGCGATCGCGACCACCGCCAAGGCCGCCGGCGATACCCGCACCATGACCCAGCTCCGCGCCGACGCCATGACCGCCATGGCCCGCGGCACCATCCACACCGGCTGGACCGGCCCACCACCACACCACGCCACCACCACCGCAGACACGCCAAGCCGGAACGGCCCGACCGGTCCCGGCACGAGCGCGCCGCCCACCGCGGCGCCGCCGCCGGCAGTTGGGGTCGACCCGCCCGCCGGTGACGCCGCGTCTTCAGCCGCCGACAGGCCCGTCGAGACCGACGCCACAGGCGGCACCGACTCTGACGCCTCCGGTAGCGATGCCTCCGCCGGCATCGCCTGTGTCTCCTCCGGCAGTGCCGGGGCGGTCGACCACCCTCCCGCCGCCGAGGAGACCGGGCAGAGCCCCCGATCCGGGCGAACAGCCGCCGCGGACAGACCAGGACCGAGGTCCGAGGGGACAGCTGTGCCCACCGGGCCACCACGGCCACCAGTTGAGGCCGACGCCGAGCACGTGACCGCGAAACCACCAGGCGGCCACGCCGACGACCTGCCCGCCCCGCCCGAGAACACCGACCCACCGACGGACGAAGCCGTGGTGCCGCCGTGGTGGCCCTTCCTCCAGACCGGCGAAGCGATGCGGTGCGGCAGCCCGGCCACCACCCACACCCAGATCAAGGTCACCGTCCCCCTCAACGTCCTCCTCGCCGGCCAGAACGCCGACCGCGCCGGTACGGGCGACGGCAGCTCGGGCGACGCCAGCAGCGCCAGCGACGGCCGCAACTGCACCACCGATGGCACCTCCACCGCCGATCACACCGGCGCCGACGACAGCGGCAACGCCCGCGACAGCCACACCTGCACCTGCGGCGCCACCAGCAGCAACGGCAACGGCGACGGCAGCGGCACCGGCGAGAGCGGCAGCGGCTGCGGTGGGTTGGCCGACGGGCGCGACCGCGGCGATGACCCGACCACCGCCGCCGAGCCGCCCGACGGCCCCCTTCCTGAGGTCGCGGTCCTGCACGGCTACGGACCGATCAGCGGCGACGTTGCCCGCGCCCTGGCCGCCGGCGGCACCTGGCGGCGCCTGATCACCGACCCCGTCACTGGGATCGTCCTGGACCATGGCCGCACCAGGTACCGGCCCCCGGAGGACCTCCAAGAGCACGTCCGCCTGCGCGACACCACCTGCGTCCTGCCGGGCTGTTCGGTCCCGGCCCAGCGCTGCCAGATCGACCACACGATCCCGTGGTCCCAGGGCGGGCACACGGCCGATACCAACCACGGACCGCTGTGCACCCGCGACCACACCCTCAAGACCGTCGGTGCCTTCACCGTTGTCCAACCCCAGCCCGGCATCTTCGAATGGACCACACCCACCGGCCACGTCTACCGACGCGAGACCGACGGCACCATCACCATGCTCCCCGCCCGACGCACACCAGTCGCCAGCCCCACCGCCGGCCACGCGAGCCGTCACGGCGAGGACGACGACCCGCCACCGTTCTGACGGGGCGACATCCGAGACTCCGCGTCGGTGGGCCTAGTCAGCAGCCCGTGCCACCCCCTCTCACAACGAGGGACCGTGGCGTCCAGCCGATCGGGCGACCACCTGACCGCCGAGGCTACGAGGGCAGGCCGAGCTCGTTGTGACCGAACTCCTGGAGGAAGCGTGGGCCGTGCTCGTCGAGCTCCCGCTCGAACGCGGCCGACCAGTCGCCGTACGGGTTTCCCGCCAACGAGTCGTTGGCGAACCGTGGATCACCTGTGAGCTCGGTGACGCAGAAGTCGGGGATGGCCAAGTCCGTGACCGGACCGCCACGCTCGCACTCGGCGACGATGAGCGGCTCGTTGCGCCCAAGGAAGGAGTCGAGCACCCAGCCGTCGCTCCCGAGCCACACCGAGTGGCGGTACTTGATCACTCGCTGCCCGCCGAGGCGAACCATCGCCAGACCGACGTTGACGTCCAGCTCACGCTCGGCCTCGTACCGGGTGCCACCGACATAGGGACCCTTCGCCGTGAGTGCGCAGAAGGTGAAGTCACTTGCGAGCTCGTCCAGCAGGGCATCCTCGTCCGGCATCCCGGTCACGGGCGTTCTTGGAGCCGGAGCCTGCAGGCGGATCCGGAGGGCGTAACCCTCGGCGGCGAGGTAGTAGCTCTGGACGATCAGGACAGGATCAGGCTCGCGAAGCACCGAGTCGGGAAGAGCGCGGACGAAGAACTTGCGCTCGAACTCGAAGTCGCCGTAACCGGTGTCGCTCATGGTGCGAACGTACCCGCCGTCGGGTCAGCCCACAGGAACCATGCCCTGACGGCTCGGCGCGTCAGGAGCGAAGTCCTCGGGGAAGCCGTTGAAGTGGTCCGGGTGGAACCCGGTGCGACCGCCGCGGTCGAGCGCGGCGATGGTGCTCATGTCGTCCTCGGTGAGCTCGAAGTCGAAGACGTCGATGTTGGCCGCGATGCGTTCCGGGGTGACGGACTTCGGGATCACGACGTTCCCGAGCTGGATGTGCCAGCGCAGGATCACCTGGGCCGGGCTCCGCCCGAGGCGCTCCGCGATACCGGCGATGGCCGGGTCCTTGAGAACTCCGCCACGACCGAGCGGACTGTACGCCTCGGTCACGATCCCGTGCTCGGCGTTGAACGCGCGCAGCTCCGTCTGCTGGTAGTAGGGGTGCACCTCGATCTGGTTCACCTCCGGCACCACCTCGGTGGCGGCGAGGAGCTCGCGCAGGTGGTGCACCATGAAGTTCGAGACCCCGATCGAACCGACGCGGCCACCGTCCCGCAGCTCTCTCATCGCCCGCCACGAGTTCAGCGCCTCGCCACGAGCGGGGCACGGCCAGTGGATGAGGTACAGGTCGACGACGTCGAGGCCGAGCTCGCTCGTGCTGGCGTCGAAGGCCTTCAAGGTCGACTCGTAGCCCTGATCCGGGTTGGCGAGCTTGGTCGCCACGAACACCTCGTCACGCGCGAGTCCGGAGGCTGCGATCGCCGCCCCCACGCCTGCCTCGTTGTCGTAGCGAGCAGCGGTGTCGATGCTGCGGTACCCGGCTGCGAGCGCATGGCCGACGGCGTCCTGAGTGTCCTCAGGCGGCACCTGGAAGACACCGAAGCCGATCTGCGGGATGGTCACCCCAGAGCTCAGCGTGAGCTGCGGGACGGACGGGACCGGGCTCATGGAGGCCTCCTTCACCAACGACGGCGACCCCGGCGAGGGGTCCTTCCCATCCTGTCCGACCTGGCCTGACTTCTCCAGCCCCGCCGAGACGGCTCGCTACCCTGTCGGCACCAGGCCGGGTGACGGAGCACGGCTGTGGCCGAAGGAGACCCATGGACGCGGACGCGATCGTCGTCGGCGCGGGCCTGGCCGGGCTGGTCGCCACCGCGGAGCTCGCGGATGCCGGTAGACGCGTCCTCCTGGTCGACCAGGAGGGCGCCGCGAACATCGGTGGCCAGGCGTTCTGGTCGTTCGGCGGGCTGTTCCTCGTCGACTCCCCTGAGCAGCGGCGCATGGGCGTGCGCGACTCCCTCGAGCTCGCCTGGCAGGACTGGGAGGGCACCGCCGGCTTCGACCGTGAACGGGAGGACCACTGGCCACGGCGGTGGGCGCGCGAGTACGTGGAGTTCGCCGCCGGGGAGAAGCGTGCGTGGCTGCGGAGCCTCGGGATGCGCTTCTTCCCCGTGGTGGGCTGGGCGGAGCGTGGCGGGCACGGCGCCACCGGCCCGGGGAACTCGGTCCCCCGCTTCCACATCGTCTGGGGAACCGGACCCGGGATCGTCGAGCCCTTCGCTCGGAAGGTCAGGGACGCCGTCGACCGGGGGCTGGTCACCCTGGCGCTGCGCCACCAGGTCGACCACCTCCTCATGACCGACGGCGCGGTCGACGGCGTCGCAGGCACGGTCCTCGAGCCGTCCCGGGCAGCCCGCGGGGTGCCGTCGTCGCGGACGGCGACCGGCGACTTCGAGCTCCGTGCCCCCGCCGTCGTCCTCACCTCCGGAGGAATCGGGGCCGACCCCGAGCTCGTGCGCCGCCACTGGCCCGAGCGGCTCGGTACGCCCCCGGCGAAGATGCTCACCGGAGTGCCGGCCTACGTCGACGGCCGCATGCTCGACATCAGCGCCGACGCGGGCGCCAGCCTCGTCAACCGCGACAGGATGTGGCACTACACCGAGGGCATCACCAACTTCGCACCGGTGTGGCCCGCGCACGGCATCCGCATCCTTCCCGGGCCGTCCTCGCTCTGGCTCGACGCGACGGGCCGGCGGCTCCCGGTCCCGCTCTACCCCGGTTTCGACACGCTCGGCACGCTGGCCCATCTCCGCGCGACCGGCCACGACCACAGCTGGTTCGTGCTGACGCAGAGGATCATCGAGAAGGAGTTCGCCCTCTCCGGGTCGGAGCAGAATCCTGATCTGACGGGCAAGGACCTGCGGCTGCTCGCGCAACGTGTGCGGCCCGGAGCACCGGGACCTGTCGAGGCCTTCAAGGAACGCGGCGTCGACTTCGTCGTCGCCGACACGCTGGACGATCTCGTCAGCGGGATGAACCGGCTCACCGAGGCACCTCTCCTCGAGATCGACCAGGTCGCACGGGAGGTCGTGGCGCGTGACCGCGAGATCGACAACCCGTTCTCCAAGGACCTCCAGATCACGGCGCTGCGCGGTGCCCGCTCCTACCTGGGCGACAAGCTCGTCCGCGTCGCGCCGCCGCACCGGCTGCTCGACCCGGCGGCCGGGCCACTCATCGCCGTGAAGCTGCACGTCCTCACGCGCAAGACGCTCGGAGGCATCGAGACGGATCTGGACGCGCGCGTGCTCCGTCCCGACGGTTCGGTGCTGCCGGGGCTGTACGCCGCCGGCGAGGCCGCCGGGTTCGGCGGCGGCGGGATGCACGGCTACCGCGCCCTGGAGGGCACCTTCCTGGGCGGCTGCCTGTTCTCGGGTCGACAGGCAGGACGTGCCGCCGTCGCGAACCGGTGACGGCGGGACGTGCTGCCTCCGCGACCCTGGCGGCGGCACCGCCCGACCGCGCTCCTGCCGTAACCTCGGCGCCATGAGGACCCGATGATCCGCCGCACTCTCGCTCGCGCCTACTGGGCGGTGAGCCGATGGAACTATCGGGCAGAGCCCCTGCCCGACGACGGCGCGGGCATCCTCATCGGCGCCCCGCACACCTCCAACTGGGACTTCGTCCTCATGCTCGCCATCAGCTGGCGTGCCGGCTTCTCGACGAAGTTCCTCGGCAAGAAGTCGCTGTTCAAGAAGCCGTTCGGCCCCCTCATGCGCGCGCTCGGCGGCATCCCGGTGGACCGCTCGAACCCCGCCGGCCTGGTCGACGAGATCGTGGCCAGGGTGAGGGCCGGGGAGCGGTTCTACCTCGTCATCACCCCCGAGGGCACGCGCGGGCTCTCGCCGTACTGGAAGTCCGGCTTCTACCGGATCGCGCGTGAGGCGGAACTGCCCGTGACCCTCGGCTACGTCGACCGCAGGACCATGACCACCGGGCTCGGTCCCACCCTCCGGCTGACGGGTGACGTCTCGGCCGACATGGACAAGATCCGCGCCTTCTACGCCGGCAAGACCGGTGTGGTCCCGGAGCGCGGCGCCGAGCCGCGCCTGCACGAGGAGGGCAGGTCCACGAGCTGACGCCGCGACGGGCCCCCGTCGGGCTCGAGCGCCCGGTCTTCGCGACGGCCCCTGTCGGGCTCGAGCGCTCCGTCTTCGGCGCTGCTGCCGCTGGCAGGTCGCCGTCCGGAGCGCGTCGGCCTCACGCCACGGCGCGTCCGTAGGCGAGGAGAACCCCGCCCTCGCTGAAGGTGGTAGCGCTCTCCAGCGTCAGGTCCGTACGCGTCTCGACACCGCTGAAGAGTCGCTCGCCCACCTCGACGACGACGGGATGGACGACGATGTGGAGCTCGTCGATCAGGTCTGCCTCCATCAGTGATCTGACGAGCGTCGGGCTGCCGAAGATCACGACGTCACCGCCCTCGCCGGCCCTGATGCGCTGGAGTCGTTCGGCGAGGTCGCCCCCGAGTGGCTCAGCGGGCGCGCACTCTCCCCAGGGGAGCTGGGCGACCTGATCGTCGCGCGTCGCGACCAGCTTGGTCGCACCGTTGATCTTGGCGGCCAGGCGCGAGACGACGTCGACCGGTTCGGTCGCGGCTTGCATCGTCGGCCATTTCCGGGAGAGGTCGTCGTACGTGGCGCGTCCCAGCAGGACGGTGTCGACCCGGTCGAACAGCCGCAGCAGACTCTCGGACGCCTCGCCGACGACGTTGCCGGGACGGGTCCAGCCGCTGAAGTCGGTCTTGTCTCCGTCGGGGTCGCCCGTCACGACGCCGTTCAGAGTGCTGTGGATGAACAGGATGATTCGTCGAGCCACGTTCTTGTACCTCTCGAGTCCAGAGTTCTTACGCGGGTGAAGCTAGCCCGGTCACCGCCTGCGGAGCCGCGCCCTCATGTCGGCGTGGATGACCTGTCGGGTCGACTCCGAGTCGCGACCTTGATGACGTAGCCACCCGCGACGACGACGACAGAGGCACATGTTTTCCAGCACGACGGCGCCGCGGTCAGCTGCCGGTCGGCACGGGCTGGGCGGACTCCCCGCTCACCGCGCGGCCGGCGCGGCGACGGGCGAGGTAGGTGCGGGTGCCGCTGCCGACGACGCCGATGGCCAGGGCGAGCGCCGCATATCCGAGAGACGAACCATCCGGCCCAAGTGCTCGGACGAACACGGCGCCCCCGGCGGCGAGCATCTCTTCCGGTGCGCCGGCGAGCACCCGCGATCCCGCCGCGTAGCTGACAGCGGTGAGCCCGGCCGGCACGGCCCAGAGCAGGACGATGTTGACGAGCCACGCCACGACCTTCCCGACGCCGCCGAGTCCGCACCAGACCAGTGCGGCGCCGACGAGAACCGCCGGGATCCAGCGGGCGTGGCCCAGCACCGCGACATGCGTCGTGGACGCCACCACCCCCTTGGGGACGATCAGCGCGTTGAGCCAGATCCCGCAGGCGAGTGCGGCCACAGTCGCTCCGCTCGACGCCGGTGCCCGTGGTGCGCGAGCGAGCAGCACCAGCACCACCACCCCGACGAGGACGGAGCAGAGGATCACCGCCAGCACACCCCTGAAGTACAGAACGGACCGGGGGTCGTCGGCACGCAGACCGTCGGCCACCACCGTCGCGGCCTGCGCCGTCGCGACCCCGGCCACCACCAGGTAGCCGATCGCGGCGACGAGCACCGCCCTCGCCCGGGCCTCCACCGGCTCGCGCCGCACCATCAGCCCGGCGACGGCGGGTCCCCAGACCAGCATGCCGAGGAGCAGAGCGAGGTCGTACTGGCTGAAGGGCAGCAGCGCGACCGGCATGTCGTCCGGCAGCACGTCCTCCGCCCACAGGTTCTGCAGGGGAAGCCGCATACCCGTGACAAGCCACGGCAGCAGACCGAGGACGCCGGCGCCGATACCTCCGAGCAGGATCACCCAGGCGGGCCGCCGGACGCGGACCGCGGCGGCGGTCGCGATCACAGCAGCACCATGGGGGTCAGGTAGCTCGGCGTCAGCACCTGCGTCGCCGGTGAGTGCAGCCGGATCTCAGCGGTGAGCGCGCGTATCCGGGCACGCGTACGGTCGTCGGTGCGAGGCACGTCGGCGAGGGGGCTCTCGAAGTCGTCCCAGTGAACCAGCACGACCGTCCGGGGCCTTTCCAGCGCATCCATCAGCCGCTCGGCATACCCGGCCGTGATGTCCGTGCTGGGCACCGGCAGCATCACCGTGTCGACCTCGAGCGAGCGCAGCGCCTGGTCGTCGTAGTCGCTGGCGCCGAGCAGAAGCACTCCCGCACCGTCGGGGGACCGGATGACGAAGCCCAGGGTGTCGCCCTCGGGAAGATCCGCGATCGTGGAAGGTCGCTCGGGGACCCCCGTGCGGATGCCCGGGAACAACAGGCCGCCGTTTCCGCTGCGGCTGTGCAGCGAGCGGACCACCCGCACCACGGCGTCGCCGATCTGGAGCTCTTCACCGCCCTTGACGACTGCGGCCTGCGCGGCCGGGAGCCCCATCGACTGGCAGAGGTGGTAGCCGCTGAGGGTGGTGAACACCGTCGCTCCGCGCGTGGCCCCGATGTGCGGGACGTCCGCGAAGTGGTCCCAATGGGTGTGCGTCACCAGCACCGCGTCCACGGCCCCCTCGGCGCTCCCGGTAGTCCCGATCGCGCTGTCGACGGCGGCGGTGTCGAGCGCGATCGGGGTCGTCGCATCGAACCTGCCGGCAGCCAGACCGGTGTCGAAGCGACTCAGGTAGGGGTCGACCAGCAGCGTGGTCGTCGGTGTGCGCACCCGCCAGCCGGCGGTGCCCAGCCACTCGAACGAGGCGAACCCCGACGGCTTGCGCCGAGGTGCCGCCGTGGCGGTGGTCGGCCAGAGCCCGGCCAGCGGGGCGCTCGCCGCGACGGCGAGCAGGGAGCGGCGGCCGACGCCTCGGGTCGCCGACCGAGTCACTGCGGTGTGAGCTGTAGTCATGGCCGACACTCTCGACGGTGCACCGACGGGGGTCAAAGAGTCTTGTCGACCCGACGTCAGTCGGTTTCGCTATCGTCGGGTTCGTGGACCTGCTGCGTCACCTGCGCTTCTTCGTGGCAGTGGCCGATTCCCGCCACTTCGGCGACGCCGCCCGCGACCTCGGCATGACCCAGCCACCGCTCTCGCAGGGGGTCCGTCGGCTCGAGCGACAGCTGGGGGTGCGTCTCTTCGACCGCGACGCCCGCGGCGTCCGCATCACCACGGCCGGCCAGGCGCTGCTGCCCTCCGCCCGTGAGCTCCTCCGGCAGGCCGGCGAGCTCGTGGACCAGGCCGACGATCTCGCGATCCCCGACCGGGTCCGGCTGGGGATAGCCGGCGACCTCGAGGACCTGCTGGACGACGTGGTGCGCGCCCTCGCCGATACCGGGGCCGGCGTCGTCCCGACGGTGGCCGGCAGCGTGGAGCTGGTCGACCTGCTCCGCGACGGCCTGCTCGATCTCGCCGTCGTACGTCATCCCGGCGTCCTCGACGGCCTCGCCGCGGGCCCCGTGCTCATCCTGCCGACGCGGTTGGAGCCGTCGGGCAGCCCGGCCGGCCTGGCACAGTGCGAGCTGCCGATCGCGGTCCCGCCCAGACACCACCAGCCCCCGGCGCACGACCAGCTCGTCGACGCGCTTCGGCGGGCCGGGCACAGCGGGGACGTCGTCGAGGCGCCGGGTGTGACGCAGCGCCGGGCGCTTCGCGCAGCCGGTGCCGCCGTGCAGATCACTCCGGCTTCCGCACGCGACGGCATCCAGGAGGGCTCCGAGTGCCCGCCGTTGCGGCTGCGCGTCGTCGCGCCCCATCTCGGCCACCGGCGTCCGGAGGTCGACTACCGCACCGGTATCGCAGCACTCGAGGAGGCCCTCACGCGGTGAGCGGCCCCGACCACGTTCGCGACGACCTGGGGCGCATCGCCCGGGACGCGGGCGTCGTCGCGGGTGTTCACGCCAGCCGGCTCTCCGGGCCACCCGGTTCGGTCGGCCTGGCCCAGGAGGAGACCGTCGCGATCGCCTCGGTCTACAAGCTCCCGCTCGCCCTGGCCTGGGCCGATGCCGTCGAAAGCGGCGACGTCGACCCGACCGGCACCATGTGCCTGGCCGCCACCGACCGGGTGCCCGGTCCGACCGGTGTCGCGCTGCTGGACGACGACGTGACGATGACACAACGCGATGTCGTCCGCCTCATGGTGACGGTCTCCGACAACGCTGCCGGCGACGCCGTCCTCGCCCTGCTCGGACGCGAACGCGTCCACGCCCATCTGAGGCGCCTCGGCCTGCCGACGACGCTGGTCCGGCAAGGTTCCGCCGACGAGACCCGGGCGATCATCCGCGACACGGGTGCGGACGACCGTGCGGGCGCGCTCCGGACTCTCGCCGACCCGGACCGCAGGGCGGACACCTCGCAGTACGACCCGGCTTACGCCAGCGCCGCCTCACCCCACCAGCTCACGACCGTGCTGCGCATCCTCTGGTCGCGCACCGGGCGGGCACATGCACTCGTCCGGGCCGCGCTGGCCCAGCAGGCCTGGCGGCACCGCATCGGCTCCGGCTTTCCGCACGACGACGTCGCCGTCCATGGCAAGACCGGTTCGCTGGGTCGCCTACGGCACGAGGCGGCAGTGGTGCACTTCCCGCACGAGCACCCCATCGCCGTCACCGTGCTCACCCAGGCCGTCAGACCCGAACGCCATCTGCCTGTGGTCGACGCCGCCATCGGCGAGCTGGCGCGTCGAGCCGTCACACCACTTCGGATGCCTACGAGAGAGCTGTACTGACCGCGGAGGTTGTGTGCGGGCCGGCGAGTCGTTCGTGAACGGCGCCGCCTGCGCCCCGGGCGCGGCTCAGCTCGGTCGTGAGCAGCGTCGCGCGGCCGGCGGCGCGAAGACGGCGATCAGGGTGATCGACCAGACGATGGTGGCAATGACGGGATGCGCGAGCGGGAGCGGTCCGTCGGGAATCGACCCGTTGCCGAACAGGTGACGGGTGGCCGTGATCGCTGCGCTGAACGGGCTCCACTCGGCGATCGCACGGATGCCGGCGGGCATCGTCTCCGTGGGGACGAAGGCGCTGGAGACCATCACGAGTCCGAAGATGGGGGCGGAGAGCTGCTGGACCACCTCGACGTCACGGATGAGCAGGCCGAGGTAGATCCCGACCCAGCTCAGGGCGTAGCCGAACAGCAGGAGCAGGGCGAAGGACGCGGCAGCCGAGACGACGTCGGTGTGCACCCGCCAGCCGACGACCAGTCCGACCGCTGCCATCACGGTGAGCGAGAGCACTGAGAGGACGAGCTGGCTGCCGGCCAGGCCGAGCGGCACGGCCATGGGACTCATCGGCAGCGAGCGGAAGCGTTCGGTGACGCCGTTCCGGACATCGACGGCGGTGGAGCCGGCGACCATGATCAACCCCGTTCCCGCGACCAGGACGAACGCCGCCGGAACGAGGGCAGCACGGTAGTCGGCGACAGTCCCCGCCGCGCCCATGGCGCTGCCGAAGACATATCCGAACAGCAGGATCATGCTGATCGGACCGGCGAGGTTCGCCACGACGAGGGCGGGGTTGCGTCGGAGCGCCAGCAGGTTCCTGTAGACGATGGTCGCTCCGTGCACGAACGGCGCGCTCGGCGGCGCAGCGGTGGACGTCATCGGGTACCTCCGGTGAGTGCGAGATAGGCCTGGTCGAGCGTGGGCTGGTCCAGCCCGATGTCACGCACGCCGATCCCCGCGTCGGTGAGCGCAGCGAGTATGGGCGGCAGCGTCAAGGAACCGGCGGCGATCAGCCCGGAGACCGTGGCCGAGGGCTCGTCGACCTCGAGGTCGACCACCCCGATGGCGCGGAGCAGCTCCTGAGTGGCTGGCGCTGTCGGCAGCTCTTGCAGCTGGATCCGAAGCTGCACCCCGATCCGCTCCTTGAGCGCCTGCGGGGTGCCCTCGGCGACCACGTGACCCGACTCGAGCAGTGCCACCGTCTGCGCAAGACGGTCCGCCTCGTCGAGGTACTGCGTAGTCAGCAGGACCGTGGTGCCCTCGGCGGCGAGCTCTTGCACCGTGTCCCAGATCTCGTTGCGGCTGTGCGGGTCCAGCCCCGTGGTGGGCTCGTCCAGGAACAGCACCGTCGGCCGCAGGATCAGACTGGCCATGATGTCGGTCCGTCGACGCATGCCACCGGAGTAGGTGCTCACAGGTCGATCCGCCGCCGAGCTGAGCGCGTACCTGTCCAGGAGCTCATCCGCTCGACGGCGGGCAGCGGCGCGCGACAGCCCGCACAGCCTGCCGAGCACGAGCAGGTTCTCGCGCCCGCTGAGCCGCTGGTCCAGCGTCGTCTGCTGGGCGGTGACGCCGATCCTCGCCCGTGCCCTTCCCGGTTCGGCGACGACGTCGATGCCGTCGACGAGTGCGGTACCTGTGGTGGGCACGGTCAGCGTCGACAGCACTCGGACCAGCGTCGACTTCCCTGAGCCGTTGGCTCCGAGGAGCCCGAACACCGCGCCTCGGTCCACCGAGAGATCGATGCCGGCCAGCGCGGTCACGGCCCGGTCCCCACGGCCGAACACCTTGGTCAGTCCCTCGACGGCGATAGCCGGTGACGACGTCCCGTTCATGGCACTCCTTCTGCGATCAATGTTCGCGGTACGCGAGCCACTATATTGAGAACGTCGATCGCAGTAAAGGCAGGAGGTGAGCTCGGCATGACGAAGGAGGACGCCGAGGGCGACGCGGTGATCTGGGATCGCGCCCGGCCGGCACGGAAGGGGCCCCGCCCCGCTCACACGCTCGCCGACATCACGGACGCCGCCGTGTCACTCGCGGACAGGAAGGGCCTGGCGGCCGTGTCGATCAGGGCCGTCGCCACGGAGCTGGACACCGGCGGCGCATCCCTGTACCGCTACATCGTCCGCAAGGACGATCTCCACGACCTCATGGTCGATGCCGTCTTCGCGGAGTACGCGCTCCCCGACAGCCCCTCCGGCGACTGGAACTCGGACCTGGGCCTCCTCGCGCACCGAGGCCGCGCCGTGTACCACGCACACCCGTGGATGGCCGAGCTCGCACCGCACGCCTCCTGGGGACCGAGCACGCAGAACTACATGGAGTTCTTCCTCTCGGCACTCACCCCGACCGGGCTCGACCTTCCCGCAAGCATGGAGTTCATCACCCTGATGCACTCCTGGATCGCCAGCTTCGTCCAGCTCGAGGGACAGGCGATGGGCGCCCCCTCCGCCGCCAAGGTCCGCCACTTCGCCACCATCGCCGCGGACCCGGCCAGGCCGCACCTGGCCCGTGCGATCACCTCGCTGATGCAGGCCGATCCCTCCACGTGGGACCCCGACCAGCTCTTCGAACGAGGACTCCACCGACTCCTCTACGGCATCGCCGACCAGCAGCGCGCCCGTCCTACCCGAGGAGCTGCGGGTACCGGATGATCCGGGCCGGCGCCTCGGTCGGTCGGAGCACCGAAGCGCCCGAGCACCCGAGCAGTCGGAGCACCCGAGCACCCGAGCAGTCGGAGCACCCGACCACCCGAGCAGTCGGAGCACCCGAACACCGGAGCACCTGGCACCTCGGCACCGACCGGCCGTACACGCACGAAGGCCCTGGCACCGAATCGGTGCCAGGGCCTTCGTCTGGGTGTCAGAGACTCCCGGTGCTCAGATCAGAGCGGGCGGATGTTCTCCGCCTGGGGGCCCTTGGGGCCCTGCGTGACGTCGAACTCGACCTTCTGGTTCTCGTCGAGCGAACGGTAGCCGCTCGTGGCGATCGCCGAGTAGTGAGCGAAGACGTCAGCGGAGTTGTCGTCGGGGGCGATGAAGCCGTAGCCCTTTTCGGCGTTGAACCACTTCACGGTTCCGGTAGCCATGGTTGCTCCTTCCGAGCATTCAAACGGCCCCGCGGATCGGGACCGATTGTCACGGTGTTCTCGTCTGCTCCAAGAAGGAAAAGCAACCCGACCCGAGAGGGCCGAGGGCATACAAACTTTGAGTGCACTGCAACTGTGACCACGAGCCTACGGCATCACCCGGTCGGAAGCGCAAGTGTTCCCCACCACATGTGTTACGGACGTTTGTGTAGACCTATCCACGGGGTGGCCGCTCCCCGCACCGCCACGCAACTGCCGTGCCACACTCGCGAGCATGACCGAGAGCACCTCCACCACTGCGGCGCCCCACCAGTTGGCGCACCTCGTCGGCAGCTGGCAGGGGACCAACGCGTTCCGCATGATGCCGACCGACGACTTCCACGAGGCGCCGGCGACGGCGACCGTCACGACGGCGGCAGGCGGGTACGGCGTCGTGCTCGCGTACACCTGGGCCCACCCCGAGGACGGCCGGCAGGAGGGCATCCTGCTCGTCGGCTCGCCCGAGCCGGGTCAGCAGTCGGTCGACGTCGCCTGGGGCGACAGCTGGCACCAGCGTCCGGCCGTCACCCTCCTCTCCGGGACGCTGTCCGACGGTGCGCTCGAGGTCACGACGGACTACGGCGGCGGCTGGCGGTGGACCATCGCGATCGGTGGCACGAGCACGCTGCGCATCACCATGGACAACGTCATCCCGCCGGAGCAGGCGACCGAGGACATCCAGGCGGGCCCCTACCCCGTCATGGTCGCCGAGCTGCTCCGCGCGACGTAGAGCCGACCGACCGACAGGCACCTCCTGCGCGAGACCAATAGCCTCGGCAGCATGAGTGACGACGGCGAGCGCTCGGGCGAGCGGGATCAGTTCCGTCGCGGTCTGCCGGACCACCACGACCCGACGTCAGGCATCGGCGGGGCACCACCGGCCCGCAGCGCCCTCACGCTGCGTCTCGTCCTGGCGATCTTCGGGCTCGTGGCGGGTGTCCTCCTCGCCCTCTGGGCCTCGCGGGTCGACGCCCCGACGATCCTCGTGGTCGTCCCAGCCGTCATGGCAGTCACCGCGGCCGTCGACATCGTGGTGGTGGCGCGGCGCAAGCGCCGAGGCGAACCGGGCTGAGACCACTACCATCGGCCTGAAGCTGATCCCTGGCCGCCCCCGACGTGACGAGGTATCGCATGGGAGAGTTCCGCGTCGAGCTCGAGGACGCCGTCGACCCCCTCGTGCTAGCCGTCGACATCGGTTCCACAGCCAGCCGCGGCGGCATCTACGACGCGAGCGGACGCCCCGTGCACCGGCTCGGCCACAAGGTTCCCCACGCGTTCACCACCCACGCCGACGGCACGTCCGTCGTCGACCCGGACGCGGTGCTCGCCGAGGTCGAGGAGATCCTCACCATCCTGGCCCGGCGCGACCTCGCCGGGCGGATCGCCGGGGTCGCGCTGGACACGTTCGCCTCGTCCCTCGTCGGGGTCGACCGGGACGGCCGGCCCCTGACGCCCTGCTACACCTACGCCGACTCCCGGTGCGCGGACCAGGTCACGGCCCTGCGCGCGGAGCTCGACGAGTCCGACGTGCAGCAGCGCACCGGCACCCGCCTGCACTCCAGCTACCTGCCGGCCCGCCTGCGCTGGCTGCGCGAGACCGAGCCCGAGACCTTCGGGCGCGTGAGCCGTTGGCTCTCCCTGGGCGAGTACCTCTACGACCGCATCCTCGGCACCACCGCCGTCGGCACGTCGACGGCGGCCTGGACGGGCCTGCTCGACCGGCGCACCGGCACCTGGGACGACACGATGCTCGCCGTCGCCGGGATCGACGCCGCACAGCTCTCCGAGATCCGCGACCCCGACCGGCCGCTGACCGGCGTCGCCGCCCGCTGGCCGGCTCTGCGCGACGCCACCTGGTTCCCGGTCATCACCGACGGCCTGGCCGCCAACATCGGTGCGGGCGCCGAGGACGCCACGACGGCCGTCGTCTCGGCGGCGACCAGCGGTGCCATCCGCGTGCTCGTCGCAGACGTGCCGGACCAGCTGCCGAGCGGGCTGTGGTGCTACCGGGTCAGCGCCAGCCACTCCCTGCTCGGCGGCGCGCTCAACGACGTCGGGCGGGCCGTGAGCTGGTTGGGCTCGACCCTCCGGCTGGACGGCGTCGACCTGGCCGCGGTGCTCGCCGCGGACCCGGACCCCGGCACGCCGGCGGTGCTGCCCTACCTGTCCGGGGAACGCAGCACCGGCTGGGCGGCCGGTGCCCGGGCGATGATCGCCGACATCTCGGCCGCGACCACCCCGGCCACCCTGTTCCGAGCCACCATGGAGGGGGTGGCGCTGTCCTACGCACGCGTGGCCGAGGAGCTCCGCGAGGTCGCCGGCCCACCCCGGCGCATCCTTGCCGGCGGTCGGGTCACCCAGGACCACCCCGCCTGGCTGCAGGTGCTCGCCGACGCCATCGGCGCACCGGTGGTTCCCGTCACGATCAAGAGGTCCACCCTGCACGGCACGGCCCTCGTCGCCCTCGCACCGCTCGCACCGGACGTGCCGCGCGCACCGGTCCTGACCGGGCCGACCAGCACCCCCGCGGAGGGGCGCGCGCCGTACTACGCCGCACGGGCCGGTCGCTATCGCGAGCTGTACGAGGCCGTCATAGGCAAGCACTGAGCGCACGACGGCGCACGCACAGCGCCGTCAGCCGTCAGACGTCAGCCCGCGCGCACCACCGTCAGCCCGCGCGCACCACGCGGCGGCCCGAGATCTCCTCGATGGGGATGCCGATGCGCACGCCCGGGCCGTCCACGGCCCACGAGTCCGGCTCGGGCAGGTCCGGGTTGACGAGGTCGTCGCCGAGGAGCCGGGCGCGTCCGGTCACCTGCACCGACCACCCGGTCCGCGTCTGCGCGTCGATGCCGCCGACGCCGAGGCTCATGAGGCGATCGTGCGCGGCCGCGGCAAGCTTGGCGCCGTAGTCGCTGCGGGCCACGATCTCGCCGAGATGGACGATGTAGTTCACCGGCGCAAGTGCCGGCCGGTCGCCGTCGCAGAAGGCGAGCCAGCCGACGAGCGCCTCGGCCAGCAGCCGCCGGCACTCGTCCACCGACAGAACCTCGAGCTGTGCGTCGTCGCGCATGTCGTCTCCTTCGGCAGCCGGGCCCTCGGGGCCGGACCGACTCGGCGGTCCGCAGCCTCCATTGTCGCCCGCGAGCGGCACTGGGCGACTGTCCTTGGTCCCGTCCCGAACCGGCTCCTTGAGGCGCCGGCGACACGTACTGTGCGTTGCGTTACCCAAACGTGACATCCGTACTTTGCGTCGGGTAACGTCTCCATCGCTTCCCGCACCCTCCATCGGGAAGTCTCCGGACGGACGCCGAACCCTGCCGCGTCTGGAGCCAACGAGACGTTCCGCGGCAGGGACGGGGGACCCGATCTTTTCGGTCCTCTACGAGGGCCTTGGGGTGAAGCGCGACCGGTTCGTCCGGGAGCGCCGGGTGTTCTCCCACCCGAACCCGACAGCTCACCCCGCAGGCAGCCAGGAGAGGCCACCGTTGACCACGAGCACCACCCTCGGCGGACGCCACCGCGCGGCTCGTCGACCGAACACCCCCCTGTCCATCCTGCTGACCAGCTCACCGTCCGCCCGGCGCGGTCTGATGACGGTCGCGACCTCGGGCCTCGTGCTCACGATGGCCGCCACGACCGCCACCGCCGCCCCGGACTCCTCGACCACCGCTCTGCCGGAGGTCGACGTCACCTCGCTGACGGACGCGGCGCGCAACGCCCTGGTGACCACCCCCACCGTGACCGTCCCGGCCGACGTCGAGTGGTCGGTGGACGCCGTCGCCTCCGACGTCGAGGTCAGCGCGGCTCCCGAGCCGGAGCCCGCGCCGGTCGTCACCGAGCAGGTCGACCGGAGCCAGCAGGCAGCCTCACGTGCGGGCACCCGGGAAGCGCCGGCACAGACTGCCACCGCTGCCGCACCGGCCGCGGTCTCGGCGTCGACTTCCGGTTCCGCCATCGTGAACTACGCCCGGCAGTTCCAGGGCACCCCGTACATGTGGGGCGGCACGACGCCGGCCGGCTTCGACTGCGCCGGGTTCACCTGGTACGTCTTCAAGAACTTCGGCATCAACCTGCCGCTGTCGTCCGCGGGCCAGCAGAGCGTCGGCACCCGCGTCTCGGCCGCCGAGGCCCGCCCCGGCGACCTCGTGGTGTGGCCCGGGCACGTCGGGATCTACACCGGCAACGGCAACTACATCTCGGCACTGAACCCGAGCATGCCGCTGTCCGAGGCACCGATCAGCGCGCACAGCTCGAGCTGGAGCTTCCGCCGCGTGTGAGTTCCGGCGCACACAGCACCACGACGGCGGTCGTCCCCCCGGGGCGACCGCCGTCGGCGTCTCTGTCGACCCCCGGGCGGCAGCCGACGAGTCGCCGGGGAGCGGTGAGCCCGTCGGTGAGGTTCGGGAGAGGCCAGCCAAACACCCCGAAGGGTTCGTACCGGTTTCCGGTACGAACCCTTCGGCGTCTGCTGCGTGGCAGTGCCGGCGTCACCTGTCCGGCAGGACCGTCGGAGAAGACCCGTCCTCAGCTGCAGCCGGAGGTCGAGCCGCAGCCTTCGCAGACGTAGCAGGTGCCGGACGGGCGCATCTTGATCCCGCACGACATGCACAGCGGCGCGTCGGCCGTCTGGCCCTGCTGGAGCTCGAGGAGCTCCGCCGAGGAGCGTGGCGCCGACCTGCCCGCGGAGCGTGGGGCCGACCCGCGGGTGGCACCGGTCGGTGATGTGGTCGCCGTCGGTGCCGTCGTCGCCGCGTCACCTGACGTCGCCGCCGCTGCCCCCGCCGTCGTCGTCCGCCCGTCCGCCGTCGTAGTCCGCCCGTCCCCCGCCGCTGCCCCCGCCGTCGTCGCCGGCGCGTCCCCCGCCGCTGCCTCCGTCGTCGCCGGCTGCCCGACGGCGGACCCGGGCACCGCGTCCGCCTGACCGACCGTCGCGCCACCGGGCGCCCCGTCGGCGGCCGGCTCGTTGAGGTCGACGAGGTCCACCTCCGCCGGCGCGTAGGAGCCTGTCTCGGCGTAACGGTTGCGCTCGGTCGTGGTGAAGATGCCCATCTCCGAGCGCACGTCGAACGGCAGGTGGTCCAGCGCCAGCCGCCGGAAGATGTAGTCCATGATCGACTGCGCGATGCGCACGTCCGGGTCGTCGGTCATGCCGGCCGGCTCGAAGCGCAGGTTGGTGAACTTCTGCACGAAGATCTCCAGCGGGACGCCGTGCTGGAGGCCGATGGACACGGCGATGGAGAACGCGTCCATCACGCCCGCGAGCGTCGACCCCTGCTTCCCCAGCCGCAGGAACACCTCGCCCAGACCGTCGTCGGGGTAGGACCCGGCGGTCATGTATCCCTCGGCCCCGCCGACCGTGAAGGACGTCGTCACGGAGGGGCGCTGCTTCGGCAGCCGCTTGCGCACGGCCCGGTACGGGACGTCGGCCACCGGCGCTGCCGCCACGCCCGCCGCGCCCCCGGCTGGGGCCTCCCCGGCTGCGGCGCCTACGGCGGTCCCGGCGGCATCGGCAGCAACGGTGTCAGCAGCAGCCCCGGCCGACTCCCCGGCCGCAGGCTTGGCCCTGGCGTCGGAGAGTGGCTGCCCCACCTTGCAGTTGTCGCGGTAGACGGCGAGCGCCTTCAGGCCCATCTTCCAGCCGTCGAAGTACACCCTCTCGATGTCCTCGACCGTGGCGGACTCGGGCAGGTTCACCGTCTTCGAGATCGCCCCGGAGAGGAACGGCTGGACGGCGGCCATCATCTTGACGTGGCCCATCGGGGCGATCGACCGCCGACCCATGGCGGTGTCGAACACCTCGTAGTGCTCGGTGCGCAGCCCCGGCGCGTCGACCACGTGGCCGTGCTCGGCGATGTGCTCGACGATCGCCTCGACCGTCTCCTCCGCGTAGCCGAGCCGGCGCAGCGCCCGCGGGATGGTCTGGTTGACGATCTGCATCGAACCGCCGCCGACGAGCTTCTTGAACTTCACCAGCGAGAAGTCGGGCTCGATGCCGGTGGTGTCGCAGTCCATCATGAAGCCGATGGTGCCGGTGGGCGCCAGCAGCGACGCCTGGGCGTTGCGCCACCCGTCCCGCTCCCCCAGCCGGTTCCCTGCCAGCCACTGCTCGGTCGCGGCGGCGTGGACGGCGGCGTCCATGGTGCCGACCGTCCGCAGGTCGTCGTTCGCGGCGGCGTGCTTGCGCATGACCCGCTGATGAGCGGCGGCGTTGCGGGCGTAGCCGTCGTACGCGCCGAGAGCCCTGGCGAGCTCGGCGGAGCGCCGGTACGCCGTCGCTGTCATGAGGGACGTGATCGACGCGGCCAGTGCGCGGCCGCCGTCGGAGTCGTAGCCGTGCCCGGTGGCCATCAGGAGGGCGCCGAGGTTGGCGTAGCCGATGCCGAGCTGGCGGTAGGCGCGGGTGGTCTCGGCGATCGCGTCGGTCGGGAAGTCGGCGAAGCAGATCGAGATGTCCATCGCGGTGATGACGAGCTCCACCACGGCGACGAAGCGCTCGACGTCGAAGGTGCCGTCCTCGCGGAGGAACGTCAGGAGGTTGATCGAGGACAGGTTGCACGAGGAGTTGTCCAGGTGCAGGTACTCGCTGCAGGGGTTCGACGCGGTGATCCGGCCCGACTCCGGCGAGGTGTGCCAGTCGTTGATCGTGTCGTCGTACTGCAGGCCGGGGTCAGCGCACTCCCACGCGGCCGTGGCGATCTTGCGGAAGAGCCCCTTCGCGTCGACCGTCTCGACGACCCGGCCGTCCTGCCGCGCCTTGAGGTCGAAGCCGGCACCCTCCTCGACGGCGCGCATGAACGCGTCGCTGACCCGCACGGAGTTGTTGGCGTTCTGGTACTGGACGGAGACGATGTCCTTGCCGCCGAGGTCCATGTCGAAGCCGGCCTCCCGCAGCGCGCGGATCTTGTCCTCCTCGCGGGCCTTCGTCTCGACGAACTCCTCGATGTCCGGGTGGTCGACGTCGAGGACGACCATCTTGGCCGCACGTCGGGTGGCACCGCCGGACTTGATGGTTCCCGCGGAGGCGTCGGCGCCGCGCATGAACGAGATCGGGCCGGACGCGTTCCCGCCGGAGGAGAGCAGCTCCTTGGAGGAGCGGATCCGCGAGAGGTTCAGGCCGGCACCGGAGCCGCCCTTGAAGATCAGCCCCTCCTCGCGGTACCAGTTGAGGATCGAGCCCATGGTGTCGTCCACCGACAGGATGAAGCAGGCGGAGACCTGCTGCGGCGAGGCGGTGCCGACGTTGAACCAGACCGGGGAGTTGAAGGCGAAGACCTGGTGCAGCAGGAGCCACGTGAGCTCGTCGGAGAAGACCTCGGCGTCCGCCTCGGTGGCGAAGTAGCCGTTCTCGCGGCCGGCGGCGGTGTAGGTGCCGACCACGCGGTCGATGATCTGCCGCAGGCTGGTCTCGCGGGCCTCGGTGCCGACGGCGCCGCGGAAGTACTTGGTCGTCACGATCGTCGCGGCGTTGAGCGACCAGGAGGTCGGGAACTCAACACCGTGCTGCTCGAACACGGTCTCGCCGGTCTTCCAGTTGGTCTGCACGACGTCGCGGCGCTCCCACGCGACCTCGTCGTAGGGGTGCGCCCCGGCGGTGGAGAACACGCGCGGGACGCTCAGTCCGCGTCGCTTGGTGGTTCGGGTCGTGCCGGTCTTCCTGCTCGCCGGGGTGACGGACATGGTCGCTCCTTCGCCTTGGCCATCAGCGTCGGTACGGGGCTTTCGTACCAATTGTGAACCTGTTCTGACGACCTGTCATCACAACATGTGGTGTCCGATGTTTGCCACAACCACCATATGTAGTGGTCGGCACGTGATCCAGCATGAGGCGTGGCGTGTCGAGCGAGGCGTCTGGCGCGGGGGCGCCTTTGCTGCGTCGGGATGCTGCGAGCGGTGGCTGCCGCGTGGCGTGGCGGACGTGGCGTCGGGAGTAGGCGCGCCTGGCGCGCCCCTGTGCGGCGGGATGCCGCAAGCGGTAGCTGCCAGGTGACATGCCGTGGGAGGCGCAGTGCCGTGAGGGCGCGTGCGTCACTGCTCAGGACAAGGCCCGGCACGCCGGGGAGGTGCTGCCGCGTATCGCGGCCGAACATCCCGTGCCGGGTGGCGACCGCCGCGCTGACGCGCGCGACACAACGGGGAAGATCACTGTGCCGTCGCAGGTGATCTTCCCCGTTGTCTATGAGCCGCCGCCGTCGGGCGACTGAGATGTCAGGTGGCGGGCCGGATGTTCTGGTTCACCCGGAACGTGTTCTCGGGGTCGTACACCGTCTTGACCGACGCGAGCCGGCCGTAGTTGTCGCGATAGCTGGCACGCACGCGCTCCTCCCCCTCGTCCATCATCATGTTCACGTACGCCCCGCCGGCCGAGTACGGGTGCAGCGCCTCGAAGTAGTCGATCGACCACTGCCTGATCCGCTCGAGGTTCGCGGGGTCCGCGTCGACCCCGGCGAACACGGCACCCCACCGCGCCTCGCGGTAGTTCCACGCCGTCTCGCTCGGCCCGACGTCGTGGGCGGCGCCGTCGACCGGGTAGAGGTGCATCGTGGACTTCCACGTCGGCAGCGCGGCACCGAACCTGGCGTGGATCTCGAGCGCCTCGTCCGGGATCTCGGTGACGAAGTCGGCGCGCCAGTACCACTGGTCACCCGTGGGGTAGAGCCCGTCGAACATGCTCTGCATCACCGGGTGCGGCATCGGCGCGAGCGCCTTGAGCAGAGGCGGCGGGGTGGCGTCGAGGAACGGGGCGACGGCGGCCTCCGCAGCCGCCTCGTCCTCTCCGGTCCAGCAGAAGAGCACGCCGCAGACGGTGCGTAGATGGAGCTCCTCGGGGAACGGTGGCGCCGGCGGCACCGCGCCGACCAGGAAGAACCCGTTGAGTTCACGCGGCGCGGCCGGCAGGAGGTCCCGGTACACGGCGAGCACCTCTGCGGTCTGCTCGACCGGCCAGAACACCGGCCCCGCGACGACGGTGCTCAGCTCGTGCAGGCGGAACACGAACCTCGTGACGATGCCGAAGTTCCCGCCCCCGCCGCGGATCGCCCAGAAGAGGTCTGGGTTCTCGGTGGAGCTGGCCGTGACCTGACGACCGTCCGCGAGGACCAGGTCGGCGGAGAGCAGGTTGTCGATCGCCAGCCCGCACCGGCGGGTGAGGTGGCCGATGCCGCCCCCGAGGGTGAGGCCGCCGACCCCCGTCGTCGAGATGATGCCGGACGGCGTCGCGAGCCCGAACGCGCTGGTGGCCCGGTCGACCTCGCCCCACGTGGCGCCGCCGCCGACCGTGGCCGTGCGGGCCGCGGCGTCGACCTCGACCTCTCGCAGATGGCGCAGGTCGATGACGACGCCGTCGTCGACGGTGCCGAGGCCGGCGCCGTTGTGGCCGCCTCCGCGCACGGCGACGGGCAGATCGTGCGCCCGGGCGAACGCGACGGCGCGCGCGACGTCCGCCGGGCCACGCGGTCGGGCGACAAGCGCGGGCCTGCGGTCGATCGAGGCGTTGTAGACGCGGCGGGCGTCGTCGTACCCGGGATCGTCGGGCCCGATGAGCTCACCGCTGAAGTCCTTCAGCTCGGTGCGGACAGTGGTGGTGGGAAGTGTCGTTGTCATGGGAGCCTCCTCGCTCGTCCCACCGTTCTACGTCCGGCCCGGGTGCCGCCGGTATCCGGAGAACCACGTACGGGCACCACCCCGCCACCTGGCGCCGCCCGTGTGCTCGATCTGCCGCGGCCGGCGACGGCGGAGATGCACTGCGGACGTGCGGCACGCGGCGCGGTGGCACCTCGGCAAGACAAGCCCGCGGAGAAGCACTGCGGATGTGCGGCACGTAGTACGGCGGCACCTCGGGAAGACAAGCCGGCGGAGAGGGGCGTGCCGTTGTGCGGGATTGTCGCCTCACGCCGGCGAGGCCGTGGAGAGGCTGTGCCGGGTCGCCCAGACGGCCACCTCCGACCGGCTGCGCACGTCGAGCTTGCCCATGATGTGGTGCAGGTGGGTCTCGGCGGTCCGAGGCGTGATGTCGAGCCGCCGGCCGATCTGCTGGTTGGTGCACCCCTGGGCGACGAGCCGGACGACCTCCCGTTCGCGGGGCGTGAGCTGGGTGATGTCCGGACCGGCCGACGGTCCCGCCGCCGGTGTGATCAGCCGCTGCGCCACGTGGATCGCCGCGGCCACGGAGAGGCGTCGCCCGGACTCGCGCTCGCGATCAGCGACGTAGTCACCCAGCGAGCGCCGGGCCGCGCCGTCCACCCGGTCGACCCGGGCCGCGTCGTCGGCGGTGAGCGGAACGTCGATCCGGAGCCGCAGACCGGTCGCGACCCCGACCAGCTGCATGGCGTCGGCGTGCCGGTCGCGCGCCGTCGCCACCACGGCGAGGGCCTCGCACGCGGAGGCGACCCCGCGCAGGTCGGACGTCGCGTCGAACTCGGTGAGCGCGAGCAGCAGCAGTCCGGCGCCGTCGTCGGGGTGACCCACCTCGACATCGACGTTCCCCAGTGCCCAGGCGCACCACGCCACCGCCCAGCGGTACCCGTCGTCCCGGAACCCGCGCAGCGCGACCCGGAAGAGCTCGCCCGCCGCGTCGAGGTCGCCGCGGCGCCAGGCGACCCGGCCGAGGTCGAACCGTGCCCACGCCGCTCCGCGCGCGCTGCCGACGCCGTCGAAGAGGTGCGCCGCCTCTTCGTGCCGGCTGCGGGCGTCGTCGAGCCGGCCGCTGTCGCGCGCGACGTGCCCGAGGAACGCGCAGGCCATCGCCAGCCGGCGCGCGTCGTCGCGTCTCGCGCAGTCGGCTCGGGCCGGCTCCAGCAGCGCATCGGCGCGCTCGAGGTCGTCCCGTCCCCACGCGATGACGCCGGCGATGATCCGGGCGGCCGCGAGGACCTCGGGGTGCAGCCGTCCGACGCCGTCCGGGACGTCGGAGTCGTCGGGCACGTCGGGGACGTCGTTGTCGTCCGCGACCTCGGCTCCGTCCGCGGCCGTCAGCACGCGATCGAGGACCTTGTCCGCTTCACCGAGGTGCCCGCGTGTGTACCAGGTCCACCCGAGAGCCGTGGCGAGCACCAGCGCACCCTCGTGCCGTCCGGTCGCGAGGCACCTGCTCAGGCTGCGGGTCAGGTCGCCCTCGTGCCGGGTGGTCCAGCTCCAGTAGACGCCCTCCCGCGCCGTCCCGATCGAGGTCTCGACCCGACGGGCGACGTCGATGCAGTACGCGGCGTGCCTCTCGGCGAGGAGCGCTGCCTCGTCGCATGCCTCGAGCTGCTCCGCGGCGTACTCGCGCAGGCTCGCGAGCAGCGCGAAGGTCGCCTCCGCACCAGGGGCCGCGACGCGCTGCACGAGGCTCTTGTCGACCAGCGACTCCAGGGTGCGAGCCACGTCCTGCCCGGGCTCGGCGGTGACCCCCTCGGCCGCACGGAGCGTCCACGCCCCCTCGAATACCGAGAGACGGCGGAACAGGCGGCGCTCGTCCGCGCCGAGCACGGCCTCGCTCCACGAGATCGCCGCGCGGAGGCTGCGGTGCCGTTCGGGCACGTCGCGGCTGGTAGCCCGGAGGATCGCCGTGCGGTCGCGAATCCGAGCGGCGATGTCTGCGGGGCTGAACATCCTGACCCTGGCGGCGGCGAGGATGAGGGCGAGCGGGAGTCCGTCGAGCCGGACGCAGATCTCGGCGACGGCGGCGGCGTTGCCGTCCGTCACACGGAACCCGGGCCACGCGGCCCGCGCGGCGGTGGCGAACATCGCGACCGAGGGGGCCGACTCGATCTCGGCCGTCGTGGCGGCGTCGACGACCGGCAGGGCGAGCGGCTCGACGGGCAGCTCGCGCTCCTCGCTCAGGTGCATCCGCTCGCGGCTGGTGACCAGCAGCCGCACACGCGGGCAGTCCTGGAGGATCGAGGTGAGCTCGTCAGCGAGCCCGACCACCTGCTCGGCGTTGTCGAGCACCAGCAGGAGCTCGCGCTCGAGCAGCGCGTGGTGGACGCGCTGACCGGTCCGCCGACCCACGTCCGCGCTGACGCCGACAACTCTGGCGATCTCGCCCAGCGCGCCGTGCCGGTCGCGCGCCGGGGTGAGGTCGGCGAAGACCGCCCCGTCGGCCAGGCCGGGCGCGACTGCGGCCATCACGGCGTTCGCCAGGCGCGTCTTGCCCACGCCGGGTGGCCCGGTGAGGGTCAGGAGCCTGACCGGGCCCTGGAGGAGATCGCGCGCCTCGGCGAGCTCGGTCTCGCGGCCGACGAGGTCGTGGACCACGGTCCGCGCGTCCACGGTTCCACCGTAGCCGGGGTGCGGGTCGGCGTCACTGGTCCTTCTGCGGCGCCGCGACGAAGGCCGCGCGCACCGCCGCCCGCCGCAGCGTGGCGAGCACCGGTCTGCCCAGGACCAGGATGCCGGCGGCCGTCGTCACGGCCCGGCCGATGTCCCAGCCGAGGGAGGTCGCGACCGAGTACAGGACGAACCGGCGCAGGTTCTCCGCCATTGGGTCGCCGGGCACGTACGACAGGCCGGTGCCCGCACCGAGCTGGAACGGCCAGAAGGAGAGGTTCATCGCCCAGCCGTAGACGAAGGCGGCCACCACGCCGTAGAGCGCGAGGAGGACGACCTCCGGCCAGCCGCGCACGCGCCGGGGCAGCAGTCCCGCGCCGAGCCCGACCCACGCCGCCCCGAGCATCTGGAAGGGCAGCCACGGCCCGACGCCGCCGGTGAGCATCGCCGAGGCGAACAGGGTCGTCGTCCCGAGCACGAAGCCGAAGCCAGGTCCCAGGACCCGACCGCCGAGGACGATCACGAGGAACACGGTCTCCACGCCGCCGGTGCCGGCGGCGACCGGGCGCAGCACCGCCCCGACGGCGGAGAGGAGTCCCAGCACCGCGACGGCCTTGACGTCGAGACCGCCGTCGCCGAGGCCGACCAGCAGCACCGTCAGCGCCGCGCCGAGCACCAGGGCCAGCACGAGCGGCGCGTCCGTCCCGTCGGCGAGCACCGCGCCCGGGTCGACGAGCAGCGGCCATGCGAAGGCGAGGACGCCGAGCGCGGACGCCAGCACCAGGGCGGCGGCCATGCGGCGTCCTACCGGGATCGCTCGTGCGGACCTGCCGGCGAGAGGGGCCGCCGTCGACGGTGCGACGCGGCCGCGCCACCGGTCTGCCACGTACGACCGACCGGTCGCAGCGCGGCCGCGCCGTGGACGGCCGCCGGACGTCACGACGCGCCTCCGGTCCCGACCGGCTCGAGCGCGCGCCGGACGTCCGCCACGGTGAGCAGCGGCAGCGGGCGCAGGATCTTGGCGACCTGCGGCGCGAAGGTGGCCGAGTCGCGCAGGACCGTCGCGGCGTCGGCGTCGGCCACCACGTCCCCGTCGGCGAGGAGCACCACCCGGCCGGCGCACCGGGCGACGAACTCGACGTCGTGGCTGGCCAGCAGGACGGTGCGACCTCGGCTGCGCAGACGGGCCAGCAGCTCGGCGAGGCCGGCCTTGGCGGTGTAGTCGAGACCTCGGGTCGGTTCGTCCAGGAGCAGCACCGGCGGGTCGGCCGCCAGCTGGACCGCGAGCGCGAGCGCGAGGCGCTGCCCCTCGGAGAGGTCACGCGGGTGGTGGTCGACGCCGGTACCCGGCGCGAGGAGGTCGAGCAGACCACGCGTGGTCCCGGGCGGGACGCCGGCCTGCTCGTCGCCGGCGGAGCACTCCTCGTCGACGGTCGGCAGATAGAGCAGGTCCGCCGGCGTCTGCGGCACGAGGGCGACGTGCCGGCGCGCCACGGCCGCCCGCATGCCGGCCGGGTCCGCGCCGTCGGCCAGCTGCACGGTCCCGCCGCTGCGCGGGCCCTGGCCCTGCACCGCCCAGAGCAGCGAGGACTTGCCCGACCCGTTACGCCCCATGAGCGCCACCACCTCGCCGGCGCGCAGAGTCAGGTCGACGGCGCGCACGGCGTGGACATCGCCGTGGCGGACGTCGAGCCGGCGGGCGGTGAGAGCCGGCTGAGGGTGCACGGCCGGCCCGACCGGCGCACGTTCGGGGACGGCGATCTGCTCCGCCGTCGTGAGCCGTTCCCGCAGAGGGCCGGCGACGCGACGCGCGTCGCGCACCGAGAGCGGGAGCGGGTCCCAGCCGGCCAGTCGGCCGAGCTCGACGACGGGCGGGGCGACGGCGGAGGTGGCCAGGACCTGCGCGGGCGGCCCGGCCGTGGCGTGGCCGGCGTCGTCGAGGGCGATCACCGTGTCGGCGAACTGCACCACCCGCTCGAGGCGGTGCTCGGCCACGAGGACGGTGACGCCGAGGTCGTGGACGAGGCGGGCGAGGGCGGCGAGGACGTCCTCGGCGGCGGCCGGGTCGAGGGCAGAGGTGGGCTCGTCCAGGACCAGGACGCGCGGCTGGGCGGTGAGCACCGCCCCGATGGCGACGCGCTGCTGCTCGCCACCGGAGAGGTCGGCGAGCGGCCGGCCGCGCAGGGCGGCGAGGCCGAGCAGGTCGAGGACCTCCTCGACGCGCTTGCGCATGAGCGCAGGGGCCACGCCGAGCTGCTCCATGCCGAAGGCCAGCTCCTCCTCGACGGAGTCGGTGACGAACCCGGCGAGCGGGTCCTGACCGACCACCCCGACGACGTCGGCGAGGTCTCGGGGCAGGTGGTCGCGGGTGTCCCGGCCGGCGACGACCACGCGCCCGGCGAGCGTCCCGCCGCTGAAGTGCGGGACCCGCGCGCACGCCGCGCCGAGCAGGGTGGACTTGCCCGAGCCGGTGGGACCGACCACCAGGCACAGCTCACCCTCGTCGACCTCGGCGGTGACGTCGCGCAGGGTCGGCGCCCGTGCCCCCGCGTAGGTGACCGAGAGGTTCTCGAAGCGGATCATCGGGCTCTCCCCGGGCCGAGGACTGCGGGAACGACGGCGAGCAGCGTCGCGACGACGCCGAGCGGAGGCAGCTCCGGCCAGCGCAACGGGCTCAGCGCGTCCGACATGCCGACGGGGTCGAGCGCGGCGGCGGCCGCCGTGCAGACCGCGGCGAGAACCCCGCACGCCGCCAGCGCGGTCTCGTGGCGCCGCCACGGATCGGGCCGATAGCGCGTGCGGTGGACCCGGCGCCCGGCGACCAACGAGGCGGCGACGGCGGCGAGCGCCCCGAGGCCGAGCAGGGCGGGTCCCAGCCAGCCCGGCGTGGTGGCGTCGAGGAGGCCGTAGGTGCCGAGCAGCCCGGCGAGCAGCGCCACCACGAGCGCGGCCCCGACCCACGGGTCGCCGCCGGGCCGGGCGCTGCGGGCGTACCCGCGTGAGTCCATCGACGCGGCCAGGACGAGCGCGTGGTCCAGCGCGTCCTGCAGCACGGGGACCAGCCGGGCGACGGCGGCCCGGGGACCGCGCGCGTCCAGCCCGCGCAGCCGCTGGGCCCGCCGCACCCGGCGCACCGCGCCGACCAGCTGCGGGGTGACGGTGACGGCGATGACGACGGCGGTACCGAGGTGATGGAGGGACGCGGGCAGGCTGCGCAGCGCCCGCTTCGGGTTGGCCAGCGCGTTGGCGGCACCGAAGCACACGATCAGGGCGGCGAGCCGCAGACCGCCGTAGGCGGCGCCGAGCAGCCCGGCGGCGTGGACGGGGCCGAGGAGCTCCACGCTGGCCACCCACTCCGGCAGCGCGACGGCGGGCAGGTGCACGACCACGGGGCTCGCGTCGTCGAGCCCCACGAGCACGTAGAAGCCGACGCGCACCAGTACGACGACCACGCCCAGCACCAGGTAGGCACCGAAGGCGCGTGCCCACGGAGTGTCGCCGCGCCGGGCGAGGACGACGAGCACGACGGCGCCCAGCAGGCCGGCCACCACCAGCGGGTTCGTGGTGCGGGTCAGGGCGACCGCGACGCCGAGCGCCCACGCCCACCAGGCGAGGGGGTGGACGGTGCCGACCGGCTGCCTCCGACCATCAGAACGTCCGCGCGTGCGTCGCGGCCCGCGGGCACGCCCGACCTCGGCGGGCACTCCCACCGAAGTCGCGGCGTGCGTCGTCATCGTGGGTTCAGCCCTGTCGGCGTCGCAAGGTCACGGCGGCGATCACACCGAGAACGACGACCACGACGGCGATCGACGCGATCGTGGCGGCGTCCACCGACTGCCCGTCACCCTCGGTCGCTGCACCGTCGGAGTCGGCAGCATCGTCGGCACCGTCGGCGTCGTCGGTGTCGGCGGTGTCGGTGGTGTCGGTGGATTCGGCTGCCGGAGGCGCTCCCCCGGTCTGGTCGCCCGGAGCGGGCGAATCGGAGGCGACCTCGTCGTCCGCCGGTTGCTCGGGGGCGGCCGTGGCGGTCGCTGCCCCGGCGAGCTGCGCCGTCGTGATCCCCGGGCCGGCCGTCCCGTCGTTGTAGCGCCACCCCTCGAAGCTGCCCGGGTCCGGGTCGACCGCGTCCGCCCCGGCGGTCTGCGCGGCCCACTCCTCGCCTGGCTCGGCACCGAAGTACGCCCAGTAGCTGCCCTGGAACTCCTCGGGGCACGGGTCCGGCAGGGCGTCGATCGCGCAGATCATCCCCGGGATCGAGTCGGTCGGCTCGAAGCCCGCGGCCTCCAGGGCCTGACGCCCGGTGGCCGGGTCGCCCTCCGCGCACCCCACCTCGACGTCACCACCGAGATCGGTGCTGTCGACGACGACCGTCACCCCGGAGGAGCCGACGCATGCGCCGTCGGGAACAGCCGGCGTCGCTGCGGCCGGCAGCGCGCCGCCGAGGGGGAGGACGAGGACGGCGGTGAGCGCGGAACGCCTCAACCGGGTGCGGATGCTCATGCGATGCCTTTCGGGTGAGCCTGCGAGCAGGCCCGGACCCGGCAGCCCGCGACCCCAGGTCGACGGCACGACGAGTGCGGGCTCGTCCGCAGACCTCGACGGATGGAGCCTGGAGTCCTGGCCAGGCATCCCGGCTCGCCGTCGGTGGGTGACCGACGACCTACGGTTGCGGGTCAGCGCCGGACTTCGACCGGCTTCCCCTGGGGCAGGACGTCTACTTTCAGTTTTCTGTTCTCATCATCCCCCGCCGGGTGCGGGGGTGCCATGCTTCCTGGATGACCAGGATCTACACGAAGACCGGCGACGACGGCACCACCGGGCTGTTCTTCGGCGGACGGGTCTCCAAGGGTGACCTCCTCGTCGACGGCTACGGGGACGTCGACGAGACAGTCGCCCTGCTCGGTGTCGCCCGCGCCGGCTGCCCGGACGAGGAGCACGCCGACCTTCTCCTGCGGCTGCAGCGCGAGCTCTTCGTGGTCGGAGCGGACCTGGCCACGAACCCCGAGCGGCGCCGACGGCTACGGGACGGTGTGTCCCGGGTGACGCCCGAGATGGTCGCCGGTCTGGAGGAGCTCATCGACCAGCTCGTCGCAGAGCGTCCGCTGCGCCCGGTGTTCGTCGTCCCCGGGGCCACGCCCACGGGGGCGGCGATCGACCATGCGCGCACGGTGGTGCGCCGGGCCGAGCGGCACGTCGTGGCGGCACGCCAGGCGGGCCACCCGGTGAGCGAGGAGGCGTTGACCTACCTCAACCGGGTATCGGACCTGTTGTTCGTGCTCGCCCGGCACGCCGCCGGCGAGGTCGAGGAGCTGCCCAGTCACGAGTAGCAGGCCGGCCCGGATGAGCAGAGCTGCCCTCGGCCACGAGCAACAGGCCGGCCCAGACGAGTGGAACTGCCCTCGGCCACAAGTAGCAGGCGGGCCACGAGCAACGGTGAGGAATCGGTGCGCTATCTGCACCGAATCCTCACCGATCCGCCCGGCCGAGCCCGGTGGACCAGGCCGACCGTACCGGGTGAGCCCGGCCGCCGTCCGCCCGGCCGTGACCGGTGTGCCCGACCGTGCCCGGTGAGCCAGACCGCCGTCCGCCCGACCGTGCCCGGTACGTCAGGCCGCGGTACGCCCGATGCGCACCCGCCAGACATCCGGGCCCTCCTCGAGGTACTCCCACGTGAACTCGCCGGCGTTCTCCGCCTCGAGCTGGTACCGCAGCGGCTTCGGGTCGTGGTCGTTGACCAGGACGAACGCGGTGCCGGGCTCGAGCGCGGCGAACGTGGAGAAGATGAGTGAGTGGCGGTCCTTGGGGGCCTCCTCGCGCACGTCGAGCTCGACGTCGGTGCTGGCCATGGTTGCCTCCTGCGGCTGTCGGGTCACCATTTTTGACGGGTGCGGTCGTGGAAAACGTATCCGCGTCACACCTCGACCCCTGGGACCTTGGTCTCTGGCTGCTTGGTTCGTCACTCTGGCGACACTCTGGCTCTGGCGGCACTCTGGATCGGGCGGCGCTCTGGCCGTAGGGAGGCGCAGGAAGTCGGACTGTCGACGGCGATGCCCCCGCGCGTTCTCAGGCAGACGTGCGCGAAGGATCCCAGGCGAGCGCTCCCGCCGGCAGCACGAAGGGGTCCCCGGACACGGGAGAGGGCCACCAACGTTACGAGAAGTTCGCCGGACGTGCGAGGGCCCCGCCAAGCAATACGGTTGGCGGGGCCTGTAGGTTCGGTTCTAGACGATGAAGAGCGGATCGCGGTCGACCATGTCATACCGACCGATCGTCTCGCTGATCCAAGCGATGAAGTCGCGCATATCGCCTCCTTGTCCAAGTTGCAGGTTGCTCTCCGAGCACGCCCTTGGGCACGAAAGGAACACGGTTCAGCCGTGTCATAAGATGCAGCGCCGATACGCTGCCGGGTATTCCCCACCGTCGGGGCCCGTCCTGATAGACCCGAGGGTCGCCGCAGCTTGTCTCAGCACATCGAATGGAAGAGGGTGGATGACGTGCGCTCCTCGACGCTGTCGCCACGGCACGTCCCACTTGGGCCGGTCGTCCCTCCCGCCATCCTGGCCACACATGCCGATGGGCCGCACACCTGTCGATCCGCACGCGAAGGCGCTGCTCTGCCCGACGGCCGGACGGGCCTCTGATGCTGCGTCTCGACCCGGCCTCGTCGGTGCCGCCCTACGAGCAGCTGCGGACCCAGATCACCGAGCAGGTGGCCGGTGGCAAGCTCGGGGCGGGCGACCGGCTCCCGACGGTACGCCGGCTGGCCGACGACCTGGGGATCGCCCCGAACACTGTGGCGCGCGCCTACCGCGAGCTCGAGCAGGACGGGCTGCTGGACGGACGCGGCCGGGCGGGCACCTTCGTGGCCGACGCCGACGGCGACCATGCCGCCAAGGCCGCGGCCCGAACCTATGCCGAGACGGTCCGCGCGCTCGGCCTGGACCCTTCCTACGCCCTGACCCTGGTGCGTCGCGCCCTGGGCGTCTGACGCACCCGCTCAACCGGCGAGACCCAATCGACGCCGGCCGTCCCGCGCGACACGAGGTCGCCTGACACCGGTGCGTCGCGCCCTGGTCGGCTGACCGCACCCACAACCGGCGAGGCCAGATCGACGGCGGCCGTCCCGGTCTACACGAGGTCGCGCGGGATGCTCCGCTGCCAGTTCTGGGAGTACACCCGCGGGTCACCCTGCTGCGCGTCGAGCTCGTACGCGTCGAGCTGAGCGTTGATGAGGAAGTCCGTGGGCGTCGACGTGAGCACGGTCCGGGTGGTGATCTCCACCCGCCAGTCCTCCCGCTCGAAGCGCCGGACGGTGCGGGTCTCGCCGCGCACGGAGTTCACATCGTTCCACCGGAAGCTGTACCACTCGTCGGTGCTGCGCCGGATGGTCGTGCCGGTCTCGTCGATCCGGAAGGCTCCCTGGTCGTTGGCGACCTCCAGGGTGGAGACGTCGGTGGCCAGGTCACGGGTCACCCGCCAGTGGTGCTCGCCGGTCTCCAGCTGGGTGATCTCGAGCTCCTCCGCAGCCTCCGGCTCACCGAACGGCCGCAGCGCGTCGTCCTCCTCGGGCCGCGGGGGACGGACCGGCAGCCGCAGCACCCCCGTACCGGTGTGGACGGTGACGGTGGCCGCCTCCGGCGCGGGCCAGATCAGCGGCCAGTACGAGGTGGAGACGGACAGGCGCAGCCGGTGGCCGGGCCAGAAAGAGTGGGCCATGCCGTTGAGCTGGACCTCCACGCGGTACCGCTTGCCAGGCTCAAGGGGCTGCGGGTCCGCACTGCCGTCGCGGTGCGTCAGGTTCAGCACACCGTAGGTGACCCGGGTGGCCTCCCCGTTGGGGGCGACGTCGGACAGGCGCACGGCCAGCTGCGCCACGGGCTTGTCCGCGGAGACCTCGACGCTGAGCGTCGGCAGCCCGAAGAGCTCGAGGGCCTCGGTCAGCGGCTCACCCTCGAAGACGAGCGCGCCGCCGTCCTCCTCGCGCTGGTCGTAGGGCAGGTCCGGCACGGCGGCGTACGAGGCCCACTTGCCCGCGAACATCCCCACGCTCAGCGGCGACTGGAGCTCGAGCGCGTGCGAGGGCAGGTCGTCGTGGGGCTGCTCCACCAGGCCGGCACGGCTCAGCGTCAGGTCGCGGTGCTCGACGTGCGGCGAGGGCCAGGAGTCCTCCCCCACCCAGCGGCCGGGTCGGTCCTGGTAGGCGGCCGACGGCGGGACGGGGTCCTGCATCCAGGCGCGCACCATGGGCTCGTCCATCAGTCCGGTGTCCTTGCCCTTGAGCCAGTGGTCCCACCACCGCACCACCTCCTGGAGGAACCCGATCGCCGGACCGGGCACGCCCAGGTGGGGGTACTTGTGGCCCCACGGGCCGATCAGGCCCTTGCGCGGCACCTCGAGGTGCTCCATCAGGCGGAAGATGGCGTTGGTGTACCCGTCCGCCCAGCCGCCGACGGCCATCACGGGGCACTGCACGTCGGAGTAGTTCTCGCACACGGACGCGGGCTTCCAGTAGTCGTCGCGCCGCTGGTGCGTCAGCCACGTCTCGAGCCAGAGGCCGCTGCCGGCCAGCCGCTCGTGCCACATCTCGCGCCACCGGTCCCCGACGATCGCGGGGTCCGGCGGCAGGCTGTTGAAGGCCAGCATGACGGTCGCCTCGGAGAGGTTGTCCGCGAGCAGGCACCCGCCCATGTAGTGCATGTTGTCGACGTACAGGTCCTCGGTGGCCGAGGCGGAGACGATTGCCTTGAGCGCGGGCGGGCGCCGGGCGGCGACCTGCAGGCTGTTGAAGCCGCCCCACGAGATGCCCATCATCCCGACGTTGCCGTCGCACCAGGACTGCTCGGCGAGCCAGGCGATGACGTCCTCGGCGTCCTCGTGCTCCTGGGGGCGGTACTCGTCGACCATCACGCCGTCGGAGTCACCGCTGCCGCGCAGGTCAACGCGGATGCAGGCGTAGCCGTGCCCGGCGATGTACGGGTGGTTCATCGCGTCCCGGCCGCGCGTGCTGTCCCGCTTGCGGTACGGGATGTACTCGAGCACCGCCGGGACGGGGTGCTGCTCGGCGTCGACCGGCAGCCACAGGCGCGCCGCCACCTGCTGGCCGTCCCGAGTGGGGATGAAGACGTTCTCGACGACCTCGATCTCGTGCGGCAGGTCGGTGACGGTTCTCATGTGCCCTCCTGTGCGGCGCCGACTCCCACGGCCTGGTCGACCGGCTCGAACTCGAACGGCAGCAGGGTCAGGGCCTGCTCGTACCGCGTCACGAGGTCGTCGCGGTCCGCCCCGCCCAGATAGATGTTGCCGAGGATGTACCGGTAGCTGTCCTGGTGCGGCAGCTCGGAGAGCCGGTCACCGGGGTGCACCACGAGGGTCACGACGGCGTGGGGCAAGAGTTCCCGAACGGCTGCCTTGTCCGCGTCCGAGGGCACCGACGTCACGATGCCGTCCTCGTCGTGGAAGATCGCGCACTTCGAGGCGACGCCGTAGCGGCCCTCGCGGTACGGCATGCGCGGCGGCTGCCCGAGCGCGATGTCGATGGCGACCTCGTGGTTTGACGCGCCGTCGACCTTGGCGAACAGGTCGCTGTGCGACTGCGAGATACGGGTGTTGACCTCGATCAGCCAGAGCTTGTCGGTCTCCGGTTCCCACATGTACTCGGCGTTGAAGCAGCCATTGTCGTACCCGATGTGCTCGAGGTAGCGGCCGGCGACGTCGATCATCCGCTGCTGGACCTCCTCCGGGACGCTGTCGGCCGGGTAGTCGAGCCGGGTGATGCTGTGGCCGGCCTCGTCCTTGTGCATGTCGAACAGACCGTGGACGCGGTACTCGCCGTTGAAGACGGTGCCCTCGGGCGCGGCCTGGATGCCGGTGACGACCTGCTCGGCGAGGCAGCTGTTCCCGCCGGCGTCGCGGATCTCCTGCGGCAGGTCCACCCGGGCGAGCGCCTGGTCGAAGGGGTCGCCGATGTCGGTGATCTCGGCGCGGATCTGCTCCAGCGCGTCGGCGAACTCGGCCGCGTCGTGGATCTCGAAGCCCAGGTTCGACGAGTGCGCCTTCACCGGTTTGACCCAGAACGGGAAGTCCAGGTCCACCTGGCTCAGCGGGTCCTCGGCGAACGGGTCGAAGCAGGCGAACTTGGGCACCACCTCGGGAACCGAAGCACGCTGCTCCAGCCGGCTCCAGTACTTGTGCTCCGACTTGAGGATGCTGGTCAGCGACGGCGCGGGCAGGCCCCGTTCGGCCGAGAGGACCGGCCCGAGCACCGAGCTCGGGAAGTCCCAGTGGCAGACGATGGCATCGACGCTGCCGTCGAAGGCGTCGAGCTCGGCGCGAGCCCGGTCGAGCAGATCCTCGAGGTCGAAGTCGGTGTCGGCCACGAGCGTGTCGTAGTCGAGCAGCCCGTGGAAGCTGTAGTTCTCGGCTCCGCGGACGGTCTCGAGCTCCTCGCGCTGCAGGTCGGTCAGTCCCAGGACGAACACGTGCTTGGCCATGGCGGCTCCTGTCTTGGCGGCTTGGTCTGCGTCGACACAATCACGCCCAGAAGGGGCCCACAACCGGGGGCAACGACCCGCCGACCCCCGCCTGACCCAAGAAACCAGCCCACGTCAGGCCGGAGGAACCGGCCCACGCCAGGCGAGGGAACCGGCCCACGCCGGCCGGAGGGAACCGGGCCTACGTCAGACCGAGGGGCGGCCCACGTCAGAGCGAAGAAGCCGGCCCACGTCAGACCGAGGGCCGACCCACGCCGAGCCGAAGGGTTCGTACCGATATCCGGTACAAATTCTTCGGCCCGGTCGCGCGATCCCAGGTGTCAGAGGACGGTGCCCGAGCCCCCGTCGGCGGTGGTCAACGGGCGTCCCGAGTAGTCCCAGGCACGCAGTCCGCCGCGCAGGTCGTAGGTCTCGTGACCCTCGTCGGCGAGCATCGCGGCCGCAAGCTCGGACCGGGGACCGGAACGGTCGACGACGAGCACCGGCGCCTCGGCCAGCTCGCTCTTGCGGCGGACCAGCTCGCGGAGCGGGATGTTCTGCGAGCCCGGGAGGTGACCCGCCTGGAACTCGTGCGGCTCCCGCACGTCCAGCACGAGAGTGCCGCAGTCGACCAGAGTCTGTGCCTGCCGGGGAAGGACCTGCCGGTAACGCCTGGTGAAGCGGGCCTTCGCCGCGCGCAGCAGGGCGGTCAGCGGACGGCGCCGCGTCCTGCGCCTGGCTTCGGGCGTACTGCCCGCGGCCAGGCGGTCGGTGCGCCCGGAGACGCCGCCGACAGGCTGAACGCCGGCAGGCTCGGAGGCACCACCGACCGGCGGAAGGCCGACGGACTGGGAGGCACCGCCGACCGGCGGGAGGCCGACGGGTTCGGTCGTCGTCCGGACGGGCTGGGTGGTGGACACAGGGCGACCTCCTCGGTGGTGCGGGTGACGTGCCCTGCACCGGGCACGTCGATTGAACGGTCAAGCCCCCGTCCTTGTTCCCGTACCGGCTGACCGGTGAGGCCAGCAGAAGCTCAGTCCACTTCGCGAACGCGTGCAGCGTCTTGCGCGGACGGAACGGGGCCGGCTCGCGCCGTTGCGTCGAGGGGGCACACTCGTGCCCATGCGTGAGCTCGTGGTGCTCGGCACCTCGTCACAGGTGCCGACCCGCACGCGCAACCACAACGGGTACTTCCTGCGCTGGGACGGGCAGGGGCTGCTGCTCGACCCCGGCGAGGGGACCCAGCGGCAGATGATCCACGCCGGCGTCGCCACCTCCAAGGTCGACCGGATCTGCCTCACGCATGTGCACGGTGACCACTGCTTCGGCCTGCCGGGGGTGCTCTCGCGGATGGCCGTCGACGGCGTCGAGCACCACGTCCACCTGCACTACCCCGCATCGGGCGAGGAGGTGGTGCGCGCTCTGGTCGCGGTGGCCGGCGGCGGCGTCGACCTGCGGCTGCACCCGCACGGGGCGGCCGGACAGGTCGCCGACGATCTCGAGGTGGTGGCGCTGGAGCACCGGGTCGAGACCTACGGATATCGCCTCACCGAGCCCGACGGGCAAACGATGCTTCCGGACCGTCTGGCGGCGGTGGGGCTGTCCGGACCGGACGTCGGGCGATTGCAGCGCGAGGGGCGGTTCGGGGACGTGCGGCTGGCGGACGTCAGCGTGCCGCGGCCCGGTCAGCGGTTCGCGTTCGTCATGGACACAGCGCAGTGCTCGGGGGCCGAGGAGCTTGCGCAGGACGCGGACCTGCTCGTCACGGAGTGCACCTTCGCCGACGAGGACCACGAGCTCGCGACGGCGTACCGGCATCTGACTGCCGGCCAGGCGGGTGCGCTGGCCGGTGCCGGTGGGGCCCGGACGCTCGTGCTGACCCACTTCTCCTCGCGCTATCCAGACGTCGCGGTGCTCGCCGACCAGGCTCGAGCGCGGGCAGGCACCGCCGAGGTCACGGCAGCCGCCGACCTGGACCGGTTCGCCCTCCCGCCACGGCGACGCCCGGGCGCCGGGTCCTGAGCGAAGCCGGACGGCAGGCCGCGTCGACGCAGGCCACGTCGGCGCAGGCCGTATCAGGTCCGCCTCGGCATCTTCCTCCGGACCAGCAGCGGGAGCAGCAGCGCGAGCGCCAGGATCCCGGCCGTCACCACCGGCAGGCCACCGAACGCCCACGCGGCGTACAGGCCGAGCGTCGCCACCTCGCTGCCGGCGCCGGCAACGGACGTGACAGTCGCCCGCATCACGCTCGGCACGTGCTGCTGCAGGCGCGCGGACATCACCACCTGGACGAGCTGGTAGCCGAAGTAGAAGGCAGCCACCAGCGCCATGCCTCCGGGTCGCGCCAGCACTGCGGCGCCCGCCAGCAGCAGAGCCGCGCCCCCCAGCACGACGGCGAGCGTGCGCGTGCTCAGCCGGGCCGCCCGTCCGCCGAGAGCCGACCCGGCCGCACCGGCGAGCGGGACGGCCAGCAGGGTCAACGGGATGGCCGCCGTCGCGGCCCCCCAATCCGCAGCCAGCAGACCGAAGTACTCCTCGAGCCCGTCGACCGCCCACAGCAGAGCGAGGGCGAGTGCCAGACCACGCAGCTCGGGCCGGCCGGCGATCACCCGGGCACCAGCACGGACGGTCGGTTCCTCCGCGGGCGGTGCGGCGGCATCCGCCTCGACCGGTCGTACGTCGCGCAGCCGGGTCGCCAGCACGGCAGCGACGAGGCAGCAGCCGACGCTGACCCATCCGGCCAGCGTGAAGCCGCCGACCGCGAACAGCGCTGTGGCCGCGAGCGCCGTCGGCACCTGGGCGAGCAGACCCATCGCGCCCACCCGCCCGAGGAGCCGCGGGAAGTGGCGCTCCGCCCCCGCGGCGGCGAGGGCGTCGTACAGCAGCGCCTCGAAGGCGCCCGAGGACAGCGCCCCACCCACTGCCCACAGCACGAAACCAGCCGCGAACGCGGCGAAGCCCGGCGCCGCGATCCACAGCGCGAAGCCGGCGGCCTGCAGCACCGATGAGGCGACGACTGCCCAGCGGCGAGAGAAGCGGTCCGCAAGGATCCCGGTCGGCACCTCGGCGAGCACGCTGACGGCCGACCAGATGGCGAACAGCATCGAGATCTGCGCGGCGCTCAGCCCGGTCTCGGCGAAGAGGAGGGCATAGAGCGGGTAGAGCGGGATCGCGTCGGCGATCAGCGCCCATGCCGTGGCTGTCCGCACCAGCGGGAGGACCCGCGGCGGGTACGGGGATCGGGATGTGGATCAATGTCGCATGGATCAATCGTGCGTCGTGCCGTTGCGGCGCGTCCACTGTTTTCGGGCGACGGTGACGCAACTGCCGTCCGGACCGCGCCGAGGGGGCGTGGGTTTGGCACGCACAGCGCCGAGGGCAGCTCCGTCAGCAGGCACCCGGGATCGCGCCGAGTCGACTGGGTGTAGCACGCACGGCATGACGACGGGCCAGTGCTTGGGCCACACGGAGCCACTCAGCACCGCAGCCGCTCAAAAAAGTCGTTGCCCGCCGGTGAAGTGGCGGAGGAACGTGGTGTGTCTCCCGGCGGGTTGTCCCGTCCTCCCGCCGGAACGACGACGCCGCTCATCGGCACGACGACGCCGCCACCCGAACGACTGACACCACTCGTCGGAGCGAGGCCGCCCCCGCGGCCGGGAAGTAGACCCATGCACGTCAAGACAGACCAGAAGACGGACGAGCTGCTCGACCGGCTGCGCCGCGAGGTGGCCGGCACGGTCCTCGGCCCCGAGGACGACGGCTACGACATGGCCCGCACCACCAAGTTCGGCGATCCCGAGGCGCGACCGGCGACGATCGTCCGAGCGACCGGTGCCGCCGACGTCGCGAGCGCCATCAGCGCCGCCCGGGAGACCGGGCTCGAGCTCGCCGTCCGCAGCGGCGGTCACAGCGGCGCCGGGTTCGGCACGACCGACGGCGGCATCGTGCTGGACCTGCACGAGATGAAGGCGCTGGAGATCGACGTCGCCGGCCGCGCGGCCTGGGCGGAGCCGGGCCTCACGGCGCGGGAGTACGTCGAGGCGACCGGCCGGCACGGCCTGACCACCGGGTTCGGCGACACCGGCTCGGTCGGGCTCGGCGGGCTCACGCTCGGAGGCGGGCTCGGGCTGCTCGCGCGCAAGCACGGCCTGACCATCGACTCCCTGCTCGCGGCGGAGATCGTCACCGCGGACGGGGACCTGCTCCTCGTGGACGACGAGCACCACCGGGACCTGTTCTGGGCGATCCGTGGAGGCGGCGGCAACTTCGGCGTCGTCACCCGCTTCCGGCTCCGGCTGCACGAGGTCGACGAGGTCGTGGGGGGCCTGCTCGTGCTGCCGGCGACGGCGGAGGTGGTCGAGCGTTTCGTCGCGCTCGCGCAGGACGCGCCGGAGGAGCTGACCACCATCGCCAGCGTCATGGCCTGCCCGCCGATGCCGTTCCTCCCGGCGGAGGTGCACGGCCGTCTCGTGGTGCTCGCGATGATGGTGCACACCGGACCGGTGGAGGCGGCGGAGAAGGCAGTCGCGCCGTTCCGGACGCTGACCGAGCCGCTCGCCGACCTGGTGCGCCCGCTCCGCTACCCGGAGATGTACGGCGAGGACCCGCCGTCGGGTGGGGGCGCCGTGTTCCGCACGTCCTTCGTGGACGACGTCGACCACGCGGCCGCCTCCGCGATCATGGAGCGCCTGGAGGCACCGGGCGGCGGCCGGGTCGTGCAGCTGCGAGCACTCGGCGGCGCCGTCGCACGGGTGCCTGCCGACGCCACCGCCTACGCCCACCGGTCGAGCCGGGTGCTGGTGAGCCTGGGCGCCTTCTACGCGGACCCGGCGGACCGCGCCGGCCAGCAGGCCTGGGTCGACGGTGCGGCCGCCGTGCTGCACCGCCCGGACGGGCCGGCGACGGTGAACTTCCTGGGTCGCGAGGGCTCCGCCCGCGTCCGGGCCGCCTACCCGGACGCGACCTGGGACCGCCTGCTGGCCGTCAAGCGCAGGTACGACCCCGACAACCTGTTCCGGCTGAACCAGAACGTCTGGCCGGATCCCGCCTGAGCCCGGGCGCTCGGCGGTCGCCGGGTGGTGCTGAGAGCAGGCAGGTGCGAGGCGTGCGACGCCAGACCTCGTCCCCGACGGGACCGAGGCGGGCGACGACCCGTCGGAGCCGGGCCGGATCAGGGCCCGGGCCGCGGCCGGGCGCCAGTCTCTCGCTCGAGCGCGGCCGCCAGGGCGTCAGCGTCGGACATCGCCAGGCCGGTCTCGTAGGCACGGTCGAACACGTCCGGGTCCGACGTCCGGGCCCTGTCGTCGAGCGCCGCCGGCAGGTTGAAGCTCCGCAGCCCGCTGCGTGCCCGTCGGGACGCCGCGGCGCCGAGCAGCAGACCAGCGCGATCCGGTTCGTCGCTCAGTGCCGCGACGGCGCCCAGTCCCTCGAGGCCGTAGGCGACGCCCTCGTCGTGACCGATGCTCTCCGCCGACGCGAGCGCCTCCGCGAACTTCGGCGTCGCGGCAACGAGGTCCCCTTCGTCGAGGGCGACCCAGGCGAGGTTGGTCAGCGCGACGATCGACGTGAACTCGTCCCCTGCGCGCCGTGCCACCGACCGGGCACGCAGGAGGAAGTCACGGGCGGGAGCGAGCTCGCCGCTAGCCAGCGCGATCCGGCCAGCGGTGAACAACGCCATCGCCTCCCGCCACCGATCACCGGCGTCACGCGCACGTCGCACCGCCCGCTCCAACCTCGCCTGGGCCTCGTCCAGGTCAGCCTCGGGGTCGGAGAAGCTGGTGAGTGCCAGCGTGGACAGCGCGAAGGACTCGCCCCCTGCGTCCCCGTGCTGCCGGAACGTCGTGATCGCCTCCTCGACGTCGCGAACCACCGAGGGGTCGTTGCTCTGCATGAAGGCGACCAGCCGGCCCAGCGCGAGGGCACGCGCGCGCTCCAGGGCCGGTAGCTGCTCACCGGCCAGCGCCTCCTCCATCCAGAGTCTGGCCTGGTCGAGGTGGCCGTCCACCCACCAGTAGAGGAACAGGTCCCACACCAGCTGGACCACGGCCGCGCCGTCGTGGTGGTCGAGCAGATGGACGACGGCGGCACGCAGGTCGTCGTGCACGAGGGTGAGCCGGGCCGTCACTGCTCGCTGCTCGGGCCCGTACAGGCGCCGACCCGCCCGCTCGGCCACCCTGAGGTGGTGGGCGGCGTGCCGGGCGCGGACCTCCTCGAGGTCCGGTGACGCCTCGAGGCGCTCACGGGCGTACTCGCGCACGACCGCAAGCATCGTGAACCACGGCGTGCCGTCGCGGTCCTGCTGCCGGAGCAGGCTGGAGTCGACGAGCGCGCCGAGCCCGTCGAGCACGCTGCTGCCCGGCCGGTCCGCGACCTCTTCGGCCGCATCGAGCGGGAACTGACCGGCGAAGACGCCGAGGTCGGTGAACAGTCTCCGCTCGTTCGGGCCGAGCAGGCCGTAGCTCCAGTCGAGCGTGCCGCGCAGCGTGCGTTGCCGCGCGGGCAGGTCCCGGGCTCCGCCGGACAGCAACGGCAGGGCGCGGTCGAGGCGCTCGAGGAGAGCGGAAGGGGGCAGGGTCCGCAGGCGGGCGGCGGCCAGCTCCAGCGCCAGGGGTACGCCGTCGAGCGCACGGCAGATCTCGCTGACCGCGCCGACGTTGCTCGCGTCGAGCTGGAAGTCCGGCCGGACCGAGCGGGCGCGCTGGAGGAACAGCTCGACTGCCGGGGATGCGTGCGCGGCGGCTACGGCGTCGGGCGCACGCCCGGCGGGCAGGCCGAGAGGGCCCACCTCGATCCCGTGCTCGCCCCCGACCCGGAGCAGGGCGCGACTGGTGACGAGGACCTTCAGACCAGGGGTGGCGCCGAGGAGGGCGACGACCCCGTTCGCTGCCTCTACCACCTGCTCGAAGTTGTCGAGGACCAGCAGCGTCCGTCGGCGCGCGAGCGCTCGCTGGAGCTTCTCGGACAGCGGCGCGTCCCCGGTGTCGTGGACGCCGAGCGCGCGTGCGACGGCGTCGGGCACCAGGGCGGGGTCCGCGACGGCGGCGAGGTCGACGAACCAGACGCCGTCGGGGAACACCGTCGCGGACCGCGCGGCCACCTCCCTCGCCAGCCGCGTCTTGCCGATCCCGCCGGGGCCGACGAGCGTCACGAGCCGGGCGTCGTCGGACGCGAGAAGAGAGCCGACAGCACCGACCTGGTCGTCGCGCCCGACCAACGGCGTGAGCGGGGTCGCCAGCGCCGGCGGTAGCTTCGCGGCCACCTCCGGGCGCGGATCACCGACGGTCTGCCCGGGCGGGAGCGAGGCTAGCTCGAACCGCTCGCTGAGGAGCACCGCGAGGTCGACCTCGAGCAGGCTCGCGAGCTCGGCGGCGTCCCCGAACTCCTTGTAGGAAGCCGTGTCGTCCTCGCGGATGCGGTCGAGCAGGAGACCCAGCCGCTCCTCCCGGCCGTCGCCCGCCTTGACGTAGATGAGCCGCGGCAGCCCGGCCGAGAGGTGGTACTCGTCCTCCAGCCCCGAGACCTCCTCCCCTGGTGCCACCCAGCCGTAGCGCTGCCAGTACAGGCCCACGAACACGTGGCTCTGGTCGAGGTACGCGCGGTAGAGGTCACGGGGCGGGTGGGGCCGGGCGCCGAGCTCGAACATGACAGGCGTGAGCCGGAGCCGTTCCACCGACGCGCGCGCGGCTGCCCGCTCGGGCGCCAGCTCCTGCAGCGTGGAGCTGACGAACACACGCAGTCGCTGGTCCGGCGTCCGGATGAGGGGTTTCTCGGTCATCGTCGACCCACCGTCGTGAGAGGTGTCCAGATGCTACGCCGGAGGGCGCCACCATGGCCGAAAGCCTTGACCGCCCGCGGTGGCGGGCCAGAACAAGCCGACAGCTGACTGAGCTCCGGCAGGTCCACCGAGAGGAATGCGGGCTGCACGCACGGGTGCTCAGGAGAATATGGCGATGCCGTAGACGGCGAACACCACGAGATGGGCTGCGCCGTGCATCGCCGTCACGCTCTTTGCCGAGAACGTGGTCACCGACAGCAGCAACGTGATGCCGAGGAGCAGCAGGTTGACGGGCGACTCGGCCAGCACGACGGTCTGTCCGGTGAGTGAGCCGATGACGAGGACCGCGGGGATGGTCAGCCCGACCGTGGAGACCAGGGCACCATGGCACAGGTTGATGACGCGCTGGATCTCACCCTGCAGCGCGGCGCGCAGCGACGTGATCGCCTCCGGGAGGAAGACGATCATGGCGATCAGGACGCCGGCGAGGGCTACCGGCGCCCCGATCCGTCCGAGCCCGTCGTCCAGCAGCGCGGCCATGTCGTGCGACAGCAGCACGATGGGCAGAACCGTCGCTACGAGCAGCGCAGCCCGCAGCAGCAGTTCACGGCGGTGCTCGGCGATGACCCGGGCGACGCTCTGACGCCCCTCGGCGGACGGGACGTCGCCACCCAGGGCTACTGCGGCAGTCAGGCGGGGGTCGACCTCCCGGAAGTCACCAGCTTGCTTGCCCATCTGCCGGAACAAGAAGAATCCGTACAGGACAACGGTCAGCACGATGACGGGGAGCTCCTGCCCCGGCGTGTAGGCGCCCTCGCGGCCGATCAGACCGGGAAGGGCCAACGCCAGCGAGGACAGCACGACCAGCACAGCGAGGTAGGCGGAGGTGCCGGTGCGGTTGTGCCTCATGTCGCTGTGCTTCATCCCGCCGACGAGGAGACAGAGGCCGATCACCGCGTTGAGGATGATCATCGACACGGCCATCACCGAGTCTCGTGCGATGGTGGCGTGCTCGCCAGGGCCCAGCATGACGGCAGCGATGAGGATCACCTCGATCACCACGATCGAGAGGGTCAGCACGAGGGAGCCATAAGGGTCACCAAGTCGACGAGCAAGGTGCTCGGCCTCGTGGACCACCCCGAAGGAGCAGACCAGGATCACGCCGACGATCACCGCAAGGGCCGCGACCAGCAGTGGCGGTGCGGGTGCCTCGAGCAGGGAGCCGGAGAGCATCAGCGCGACGAAGGTGCCCCAGCCCAGCATCAGGCGGCCGATCGCAGCGGGCGTAAGGATCGACCGAGCAGTGGCGGACATCATGGACAAGTCCTGTCCCCACGAGGCCGTCCTCGTGTCAGGGGGTCACGAACGGGACGTCCCGCCCGCAGCGTCACTCTCACACGCCGACGCTCGCACCGCACCACTGTAGGAGCCCTCCTGGACACGGCGCACCTGCATGCGCAGTGCCATGGCTCACGGCCGCTTGAGTCCCGAGCAGCCGTGAGTGGCGCCCAGGTTCCCCGGCACAACGCCGCACGCCCGGGTGAGCCTTCGAGGGCGACACCACCGTCGAAAGTGCAGGCACCGCCCCTCAGCGGCGGGTGGCGAAACGGTCGGTGGTCTCCACCAGGCCGATGCCGCCGGCCCCGTGGCCGGTGTCCTCGACGACGTGCAGCTCGCTTCCGGGCCACGCCCGGTGCAGGTGGTAGGCGGTGTCGGCCGGGCCGGAGATGTCGAGCCGGCCGGTGATGAGCACGCCGGGGATCCCGGCCAGGCGAGCGGCGCCGGCGAGAAGCGCGCCGTCGGGCAGGAAGGCGGCGTTCGCCCAGTACCTGGTGACGAGGCGGGCGACGGCGAGGCGTTTGCGAGGCTCGTAGCGCTGCATGCGGGGCTCGGAACCCGGCACCGTCGCGACGTGCGTGTCCTCCCAGCGGCACCAGGCCAGTGCGGCCGGCTCGTGCACGGCGGGGTCGGGATCGGCGAGGAGGCGGGCGTACGCGGCAGGAATGTTGCCGCCGTCGGCGACCTCGGGGACGAGGGAGACGAACCGCTCCCACTCCTCGGGGAAGACCCGTCCCATGTCCCGGGTGATCCACTCGACCTCGGTGCGGGACGTCGTCGTCACCGCCAGGAGGACCACCTCGCTGACCGCCTGCGGGTGTGTCTCGGCGTACGCGAGCGCGAGGGTGCTGCCCCAGGAGACGCCGAGCACGAGCCAGCGGTCGACGTCGAGGTGAAGGCGCAGCCGCTCCAGGTCCGCGACGAGGTGGGCCGTGGTGTTGGCGGACAGGTCCACGACCGGCTCGCCCGCGTGCGGGAGGCTGCGGCCGGCGTTGCGCTGGTCGACCAGCACGATCCGGTAGGCCGCGGGGTCGAACCAGCGCCGCATCCCCTCGCTGCACCCCGAGCCCGGTCCGCCGTGCACGACGACGGCGGGCTTGCCGGCGGGGTTGCCGCAGACCTCCCAGTACAGGTGGTGCCCGTCGCCGACGTCGAGCAGCCCGCTCTCGTACGGCTCGATCGACGGGTAGCTCATGTCGCCCTCAGGCCGCCGCCTTCTCCCGTACCTGACGTTTGATCCGGCCGAGCATGCCGGCCATGCCACGCAGCCGCAGCGGGCTGACGGCCTCCGCGAGCCCGAGCCGGTCGGAAACGTCCGCCGGGACGGCGAGGACGTCCGCGACGGTCAGACCGTCCAGTCCTTCGTGCAGGATCCCCGCGAACCCGCTCGTCGTGGGCGACTCCTGCGGGGCGGAGAAGTGCAGGTGCACGACGGCGTCGTCACCGGCGCCGTCGACCTCGGCGATCAGGAAGATCGGGGACTGGCACTCCGGGACCGGCTCCAGCAGCTCGGGGTGCTCGGCGTAGCGCTCGGGCAGCGCCGGGAGGTTGCGGCTGAACTCGAGCAGCATCTGGAGCCGGTCGGGCGCGGTGACGGCGTTGAAGTCGTCGACGATCGCCGCGAACGCGGTCGGCAGGTCGCCGCTCATCGGGCGGGCACCTCCCCCGGCTCCTCCCCGACGGCGATCGGCACCCGCACGGCGTTGCCCCACTCGGTCCACGACCCGTCGTAGTTGCGCACGTCCGGGAAGCCGAGCAGGTGCTGGAGCACGAACCAGCTGTGCGCGGAGCGCTCACCGATGCGGCAGTAGGCGATGACCGGCTCCGCCGGGTCCAGGCCCTTCTCCTGCTGGTAGATCGCCTCGAGCTCGGCGCGCCCCTTGAAGGTGCCGTCCTCGTTCGCGGCCCGCGCCCACGGCACCGACTCGGCGCCGGGGATGTGCCCGCCCCGGAGGGTGCTCTCGTCGGGGTGGTCGGGCAGGTGGGTGCGCTCGCCGGTGTACTCGGGCTGGGAGCGGACGTCGATGAGCTGGCCGCCGAGGAAGCCGAGCACGTCCTCCTTGTAGGCGCGCACGACGGTGTCGTCGCGGTCGACCACGGGGTACTCGGTCGCCGACGGCGTCGGCACGTCGGTGGTCATCTCGCGGTTCTCCGCCTGCCACTTCGACCGGCCGCCGTCGAGCAGTCGCACGTCCGGGTGCCCGAAGAGGGTGAAGACCCACAGGGCGTAGGCGGCCCACCAGTTGTTCATGTCGCCGTAGAGCACCACCGTGGTGTCCCGGTCGATGCCCTTGGCGGACATCAGCCGCGCGAAACCCTCGCCGTCGACGTAGTCGCGGGTGACGCGGTCATTGAGGTCGAGGTGCCAGTCGACCTTCACCGCCCCCGGGATGTGGCCCGTCTCGTAGAGCAGGACGTCCTCGTCGGACTCGACGACGACGAGCCCCGGCTCGCCGAGGTGCGCGGCCAGCCACTCGGTGGAGACCAGGCGCTCGGGGTGGGCGTATGCAGCGAAGCTCGGCTCGTCGTCGTAGGGCAGGGCCATGTTCTCGGGACCTCCAGGGGTTGTGGGTGCTGCCCCGATCCTCTCACCGCCGGGCCCCGCACCGCGTCACGGGTGACGGGCATCTCAGGCGGCGGTCACTGCGCCCTCCTCCCGGGCCTGAGGCGGAGAGACCTGCCCCGCTCCATGGATCCGCAGCAGCAGCACCGTGCGCAGCGGACCCCACACCAGCGCGAGCGCGAGGCCCGGGACGATCAGCACGCCCAGGTCGGGATTCAGCCTGATCAGCTCGGCCGGCGTGGTGAAGAACCGCGCCGGGATGTAGGCGAGCACCAGCCACACGACGACGGCGTCAAGGACCAGTGGCGGTAGCGCCGTCCGGAGGAGGGAGGTGCGGGACCGGACGCCGGACGGGCCAGCTGGACGGGCGCGGAGCCGGCGCACGGACCAACCCAGGCTCACCAGCTCCAGACCCAGGAAGACCGCCGCGATCGCCCAGCCGTAGCGTTGCAGGGGCTCGTCGGTCACCGGCACGTGCACCGCGTCGTGCCCCGCGAGCAGCCGCAGCAGGTTGTGGTCCAGGCCCACCAGGGCCGACTCCCGTGCCTGGTCGTTGCCGTTGACGACGAGTGCGACGCCGCGGTCCTGCTCGGGGACGAAGGCCAGGAACGTATGGGAGTTCGGCCAGCTCCCGTTGTGCTCGTAGACGGTCGGGAGGGCCGAGGTGTCCGGGGACGTCCCGGAGGGATCGGCGAGCTCCCACTGCGGTCGGACGACCAGGCCACCGGCGTAGAAGACGTCCGGCGCTATCAGGGCCTCGGGCGCGGTGAGCAGGTCCCAGCCGGCCGGGGGCAGGACGTTCGCCGGCCGGGTCAGGTGGGCGGCGACGAGCCGGCCGAGGTCCGACGCCGAGCCGTACATCGTCGCCGACGGCCGGGAGCCGCCCGGGGCAGGCATGTCGGCGGCCCGCCACCACCGGCCGAACCACCGGTAGTACCCCTCCGCGAGGCCGTCGGCGCGCGCCGTCTCCGCACTGGTGTAGGCGTGGTCCATCCCCAGGGGAGCGAGCACGTGCTCGGCGACGTAGGCGCCGAAGGGCCGGCCGGACGTCTCGGCCACGAGCAGACCGAGGACGTCGTAGCTCGCGTTCGAGTAGCTGTACTCCCCCGGCGCCACGGCGATGTCGTCCTCGGCCAGGTCGCGGACCCGGTCCTGGAGGGGGTGCGGACCGCCGTCGGCGAGATGCGTCCCGGCGTCGTGCCCGAGGTCGAGCCCGGCCGTGTGGTGCAGCAGGTCCCCCACAGTCATCGGCGGCCCGGGCGTGGTCGGCGTGAACCACCGCAGGTACTCGCTCACCGGCTCCGTGAGGTCGAGCCGACCGTCCTGCACCAGCTGGGCGACGGCGATCGCGGTGATGGCCTTCGAGGTCGAGGCGAGCAGGACCGGGGTGTCGGCGGTCATCGGCTCCCCCGCGGGGTCTGCCGTCCCGGTCGCGTGCGTCCACACGACGTCCCCGCCGACGATCACGCTCACGGCCGCACCGGGCAGGCCGAGCCGGCGGGTCTCGGCGTCGAGGTACGCCGCGACGGGCCCGGTCACCTGGTCCACGGCGGGCCACGGCGGCGCGGAGCCGGCGCTCGCTTCGACGAGCACGGACCGGGTCGGCTCGGTGGCCGCCGCCGAGACGGTCGTCTCGGCCGCCGGAAGGACGCAGCCGACCATCACCCCCACCAGGACGGCCGTCACGGCACATACCAGCCGCCTCGGGGGCCGCGCGAGAGCACCGCCGGTCGGTATCGGCATCGCCTCCCCCGTCCGCTCCGTCACCACGGTCGTGGGACGCGGGCCGGTTGGTGCTGACGTGCGTCGAGACTACGCCCCGGCGGTCAGCGCGAGGCGAGTTCCTGTGTGAGCTCGTCGACCTTCGCCGAGAGCGCGTCGAGCGCCTCCTTGGCGGTGCCGTCGACCGACTCGGACGCCTCCTCCAGCTCGGTCCTGGCGTCCGCCAGCGCCGTCTCCGCCTCGTCGACGGCCGCACGGGCGTCGTCGCCGCCGGCGCCGAGCGCCTCCTCCGCCTGCTCGATCGACGTCGTCGCGGAACCCACGGCGTCCTCGACGGCGGACCGTGCCCCTGGCTCGAGGTTCTCGAGCTCCGCGCGAGCGTCGTCGATCGCGGACCGCGCCTCGTCGACCGCACCGCCCAGACTGTCCGCCGCGTCGGAGATGGACTCGCTGATCTCGCCGACATCGGGGATCTCGGCGTCGGAGCACCCGGCGAGGGCGAGCGCGATTCCGGTCAGGGCGGCTGCGGCAGGGAGTCTGCGCACGGTGGGTCCTCTCGGTCGGTGACACATCCGGATCGGTCGGTGGCGCATCCAGTGTGCGACGACGTGACCGGCCGACCCGCCCGTGTCCGCGCTCGGCGCAACGGCCGGCGTTCCGCGGGCGACGCCGGCCGGGCAGCTCGGAGGCCCGGACGGTCCGGGCGCGCAGGGCTGGCCGGGTCTAGGGGGCGCGGACCAGCCCGACGCCTCGGTCGGCGACGTCGACCCCCGGAGCCAGGGCCCCGAGATCGCTGTGCGCGAGGATGCGCGAGGTCACGGTGCCTGCCGTCCCCGGCAGGGCGGAGGCGAGCACCTCCTCCCACCACAGCGCGGTGACTCCGGCTACGTGCGGCGTGGCCATCGACGTGCCGCTGAGACTCCGGAGCCCGCCGCCGGCGCGGGCGGAGATGACGTCCACGCCGGGTGCCGCGACGTGGGGGAACGTGTTCGAGAACGGCGCGACGACCAGACCGGCGGCGTCCTGCGCGAGCGCCCCGACGGAGACGACGCCGTCGGCGGCTGCGGGGAGCGAGACGGCGATCTCGTGGTCGGGATTGACGTTGCGCCGGCTCTCGTTCCCGGCCGCCGCGGTGACGATCGTGCCGTGGCCGAACGCCGCCTGGCTGGCGACGACCTCCATGATGGCGTCAAACATCCGGAGGTTGGCGCGGTAGCCCTCCAGGGCGGCGGAGGTGGCGAGGTCGGCCGGCCAGCCGTCCTCGACGAGCCGGGCGACGAGGCCGGGGAAGTCGAAACCCAGGGACATCGAGAGCACGTGCGCGCCCTCGCGGACGGCCCACTGCATCCCGTTGAAGAGCATGGCCGAGTCGCCGCTGCCGTCGTCGCCGAGCACCTTGCCGATCAGGGCGTGCTCGACACCTGGGGCGACGCCGATGCGGGTGCCGTCGACGTCGCGGCCGAACACCGTGCCCGCGCAGTGGGTGCCGTGGCCCTGGTTGTCACCGTTGCCGGATCCGGTGAAGTCCTCCTGGACGATCGTGACGCCGGCGAACGCCGGATGATCGGAGTCGATCCCCGTGTCGAGGATCGAGACGCTCACCCCTGCGCCGGTGCGCGCCGAGGTGTCCGCCCCCACCGCCTGAACCCCCCAGGTAGGTCCGGACGCGGCGGTCACGTCGGACTGCTCGGCCACGGGCGCGATGAGCCGGGTCGGCATGATCGGCGCGACCGCGCGGACACCGGGGTCGCGCGCGACGTCGAGCAGATCCCCCTTGGAGAGCTGGGCCACCTCGAGCTGGGGCGGGCCGGCGCTCTCCAGCCCGGCCCGGCCGGTCGAGGAGTCGAAGGGCGACGGGCTGAGCGCCGGCTCCGGCCTCCGCAGGATGCTGTAGGTGTCGTTCATGGTGTCCGCCTCCCTGTCCTGGGCGGCCGCCGCCCGTGACCCTGCCGGCGGGGTCCATGGTCCTCCTCACCGTCGACGGTTGGCCAGACCCAGAACGCCTCTGAGCTCGGCGATCCGCGCGTCAGCTCTCGCGGGAGGAGAGGACGCAGAACTCGTTGCCGTCCGGGTCGGCGAGGACCTCCCAGGTGACGTCGTCACCCTGGCCGACGTCGGCACGGGTGGCTCCGAGCGCGAGCAGGCGCTCGATCACCGCGTCCCGGTCCTCGCTGACGTGCGGGGCGAAGTCGAGGTGCAGTCGGTTCTTGCCCTGCTTGTCGTGCTCGACCGGGACGAACACCAGGCCGGGCGGCACCTGCTCGAAGCTGAACCGAGAGCCGAGCTCGGCGGCCCACGGCGGCCAGAGCACGACCTCGTCGTCGGTCTCGAACGCTGTCTCCCAGCCGATCGCCTCGGCCCACCAGGCGGCCAGCGCCCGGTGGTCCCGGGCCTCGATGACCGTGGAGTACCAACGCAGTGCCATCACGTTCACCCCATCCTCTCGGAGGTGGCCGAGGCTATGCCTGGCCACCCACACCGGCCAGGGCGAGGTCGGCCGCCCGGAGCGCATGGGTGCGCATGGAGTCGATCAGCGGCAGCGGGCTGTCCGACGGCTTGACCAGCAGCTCGATCTCGGTGCAGGCGAGGACGACGGCGTCGGCTCCCTTCGCACGCAGCTCCTCCAGGACGCGCACGTACTCCGTGCGGGAGCCGTCCGAGACGATCCCCCGGGTGAGCTCGTCGAAGACGACGCGGTCGACCATCTCCTGGTCCGCCTCGCTCGGGACGACCGTGCCGATGCCGTGCCGGGCGAGCCGGTCGGCGTAGAACGGCTCGGCCATCACCCATCTCGACCCGATGACGCCGAGGGTGCGGTGCCCGGCCGTGGCGGCTGCCTCCCCGACGGCGTCGGCGATGTGCAGCAGCGGGACGTCGACGGCGGCCTCGACGTCGTCGGCCACCTTGTGCATGAGGTTGGTGCCGATGAGGACGACGTCGGCGCCGGCACGCTCGAGCCGACGTCCCGCGTCTGCCAGCAGGCGGCCCGCGCCCGCCCAGTCCTCCGCGAGCTGGCACGCACGGATCTCGTCGAAGTCGACCGAGTAGAGGATCAGCTTCGCCGAGTGGTGGCCACCGAGCCGGCGCTGCACCTCGGCGTTGATCGCCTTGTAGTACTCCGCCGACGAGTACCAGCTCATCCCGCCGATGAGTCCGATGGTGCGCATGCCTGGCCTTCCGTCGTCGAGCTGGTGGTTGCGTCCCCATGCTGCGGTACGACCCGGGCTGGGGGAAACACCATTTCGGTGCTCGTCGGGAGCTACGCGGTCGCGAAGCGCGTGACCTGCTCGACGACGCCCGGGTCGCGCAGGATGCGCTGGTGCCCGAGCCCGTCGGTGGTGACCAGCTCTGCCGCGTCCCACGACGCCGCCACCTTGACGCCCTCGCGGTAGGGGACCTCCTTGTCGCGGCGGTCGTGGACGATCAGGGCCGGCACCGCGCCGCTCATGGTGGTGAGGTCGAAGTCGGCCAGCGGACGCCCGGCGAGCGCCTCGAGCCGACGGTCGAAGCGGGTCTGGGTGCGCTCGGTGTAGCCGAGCCGGCGGGCCATGAGGCCGGTCATGGCGAGGACGTCGGCGCTCGGCGCGATCAGGGCGAGCCGGCCGGCGGGCAGCCCGTCGGCGACCGCCAACGCCGCTGCCGTGCACCCGAGGGAGTGCCCGACGACGGCGTGCGGGGCGCCGTGCTCGGCGGCCACCGCCGTGAAGGCCTCGACGATCTCGACGGCGGTGCTGCGGCGCGGTCCGAGGCCGCCGGCGGCGGACTCGCCGTGGCTGGGCGCGTCGAAGGCGACGACCCGGCGTCCGGCGTCGACGATCGGGGCGACGAAGGCACCGAGCTGACCGCGCCACCCGCCCCAGCCGTGCACGAGGTAGACGGGCTCGCCGGAGCCCCAGGACTCCACGACGACCGTGCGGCCGCCGGGGATCGTGACCGTCGACCGCTCCCCCGCCCACGGGCGCTCGTCGCGACGCCGGCCGCCGTTCGAGGGCAGGGTGCACCACAGGCGCAGGGCCCAGCGGGCGGCGAGGCCCGGGGCGACCCGGTCGAGCGTGGCGAAGGCGGTGCGCACGGCGACGAGGCGCGCAGTGTCGACCGGCCGGGTGCGCGGGCTGCTCGCGGTCGGCGAGGTGGTGGTGGTCATGGCGACTCCTGGGTTCGTGCAGCGGCAAGCAGGTTCTCGAAGGACCGGCGGGCCCGTTCCTCGGCGAGCGGGTCCTGCAGCAGGCGGTGCCAGTGGTAGAAGGCGAGCATGATGCCGTCGAGGTCGACGGCGAACTGGTCCGGGTCGGCGTCGGGCCGGAAGTGCCCCTCGGTGACGCCGGTGCGGAAGATCCGCGCGATCGAGTCGTAGAGGTCGCGGTGGTCCTGCGCGAGCTGGTCGCGGACGGGGCCGGTCTGCTCGTCGAGCTCGGCGCTGGCCTTGACGAACAGGCAGCCGCCCGGGGCGCGCACCATGCCGCTGTGGAGCCAGTGCTCGAACAGGGCCCGCATCCGCGGCTCGCCACGCGGTGCGGCGAGCGCGGGGCGGACGACCATCTCGACGAACTCGGTGCGCGCCTGGGCAAGCACCTCGTGCTGGAGGGCCTCCTTGGAGCTGAAGTGGGCGTAGAGCCCGCTCTTGCTCATGCCGGTCGCGGTCGCGAGCATGCCGATCGTCAGTCCGCCCACCCCGACGCGGTAGGCGGCCACCACACCCTGGTGGAGGATGGCCTGCTTGGTGCTCACGCCCTTGGACACCAGACCAGAATAGTACGATCGTTCGTGTTTTTCGAGTGTGCGGGCAGCAGGTAGCCGTCAAGCGTCGCGGGACCCCGCGACGTCACGGTCGTGACCGGCGTCGGCGTCCTTGCCCGCACAACCGGGTGGCGCGCCGAAGGCGAGGCCCGCGGTGATGAGGTGCCGGATCGCGACGATCAGCGCGGTGCCGGCGATGGCATCCCACTCGAGGTCGACGGTCAGGCGGAGCAGTCCCGCGGCGAGCAGGAAGTCCAGCAGCACGGGTATCGCCGTGCGCAGCCCGGCACGCACCGCCACGGCAAGTGCGACGACCACGCCGGCGGCCGTGATCGCGACGGCCGCGCTCGCCACGACGCCGGTCATGGCGGCGGCGCCGAGCCAGATGCTGTGCCGCCCTGCTCGAGCTCCAGGCGCTCGGCCTTGATCTCACGCGCCAGGAAGTAGTTCAGACCCGTACGGATGGCCGCGATGGCAGCCAGCTTGCCGATCTCCTCGAAGGTGGGGGCCACGGCCGTGGTGAGGACGTCGCTGGCGAGCTGGAACTCCAGTCCGAGGGCGAGGAAACGGCCCAGGAGCAGCCGCACGCGCACGAAGCCGGTCGTGTCCCGGCGGACGACGGCGACGAGGAACAGCCCGAACGCCGTGAGGGCACCGGCGCCGATGACGACGGCGCCAGCCGCCTCGATGATGCGCACCAGCCAGGCGACGCCTTCTCGCAGCAGCTCCTCGGACACCGTGCCTCCCCGGACGCCATTCACCCGAGCGCCCACGGTCGTCCTCGTCGGTGCGGCCCGCAACCGGTAACCCCGCAGCGGGATCTTGCTTGATGACGGAAGGGACCCACCCTCAGCAGCACGTTCGGACGTCGGGCGACGCCATGACGGCCGAGCGCGCCGCAGACGCTCTTGACAGGGAGTGGTTACGCAGTAACCTCCACCGTAGGTTTCTCGGTAACCATGGAGGTTGTCATGTCGGTCCGGCTGGGGCTGCTGGCCCTTCTCGGCGAGCACCCCACCGGGGTGTACCAGCTGCGCAAGGACTTCGAGGTGCGGACCGGTGGGACATGGCCGCTGAACATCGGGCAGGTCTACGCGACGATCCAGCGCCTGGACCGCGACGGCCTCGTCGAGATGGCGGGTGAGCTGGACGGGGTGGAGCTGTACCGGCTCACCGAGGCCGGAACGACTGAGCTGGCCGGGTGGTGGGCCGGTCCGGTCGAGCGGGGGCACCCCGGACGGGACGAGCTCGCGATCAAGATCGCCCTGGCGGTCAGCGCACCGGGCGTCGATGTGGCGGCGGTCGTCCAGACCCAGCGCACCGAGTCGATGCGCGCTCTGCGCGACTACACCAGGCTCAAGGCGCGCGCCGGGACAGCGGACCGCGACGAGCTCGCGTGGTCGCTCGTGCTCGACAACCTCATCTTCGCCACGGAGGCGGAGGTCCGGTGGCTGGACCACATCGAGGCCGCGGTCGTGCGGGCCGCCCGTCAACGAACGACTGCCCCAGCAGAACATCACGTCGTCGAGAGCGCTGCCGACCAGCCGCACACCGGCGGCGAGAGGAGCCGGCGATGAGCCGTCACCAAGACGCGAGAGTCTCGAGCGAGGACGACCCGGGCGCGCCGCCGGCGCGCGGGCGGCGGGCCGCCGGACCGGTCGCGGGCGAGTCGGGCCCGGTGCTGCTGGCGATGTCCGGGCTGACCCGGGTGCACGGCGAGGGGGCGGCGCAGGTGCGCGCCCTGGACGAGGTGGACCTGCAGGTCCGGCTCGGCGAGCTGGTCGCCGTCATGGGACCGTCCGGGTCGGGGAAGTCGACCCTGCTCAACCTGGCCGGCGGCCTGGACACCCCGACATCCGGTGCGGTGGCCCTGGCCGGGGAGGTGATCTCCGACCTGGACGCCAGGAAGCGTGCGGCGCTGCGCCGCCGCAAGGTGGGCTACGTCTTCCAGGACTTCAACCTCATCCCAGCGCTCACCGCTGCCGAGAACGTCGCCCTGCCGCGCGAGCTCGACGGCGTCCCGCTGCGCACCGCCCGTTCGGAGGCCATCGCGGCCCTGTTCGAGGTCGGCGTGGACGACCTGGCCGACCGCTTCCCCGAAGAGATGTCGGGCGGGCAGCAGCAACGGGTCGCGATCGCCCGTGCCCTGGCCGGGCCGCGGCGCCTCGTGCTCGCCGACGAGCCCACCGGTGCACTGGACTCGGTGACCGGCGAGGCCGTGATGCGGGTCCTGCGCGCCCGCGTCGACGCCGGCGCCGCCGGGCTGCTGGTCACCCACGAGCCACGGTTCGCCGCGTGGGCGGATCGCACGATCTTCCTGCGCGACGGCCGCGTGGTCGACGCGACTGGCGACGACGCCCCCGAGCACCTGCTCTCCCGGAGCCGGTGATGCGCGCCCTCACGCGCTGGGGGCCGCCGCTGCGGATCGCCTGCCGCGACGCGCGCCGCCACAAGGGCCGCACCGCCCTGATCCTGGTGATGATCGCGCTACCGATCCTGGCGGCCACCGTCATCGTCACGATGATCCGATCGGTTACGCCCACCGACGCGACGTTCAGCCAGATGACACTCGGCGACACGGCCCAGGCGCGGCTGACCGCCGACTGCATCGGCACGACGATGCAGGACGTGCGCGGCGGGATGGGCTCCTGCGCCGGCACCGAGGAGGGCGAGCTGGCGACAGAGGACCAGATCGCCGGGCTGCTGCCGGACGGTGACGTCCTGCTCGCCGCCGTGACGTCCGACGTCGCGGCCAGCAGCCCCGACCGGGCGGTGGACAGCCTCTGGGTGACCGAGGTCGACGTGACCGAGCTGCCCGGGTTGTACGTCACCGTGGACGGCGAGCTCCCCACACGTCAGGGGGAGATCGCCCTCAGCCGTCCCATGGCGGAGACGCTCGACGTCACCTCGGGCGAGCACCTCACCGTGCAGTCCCGGGAGGAGGCGAGCGTCGAGGTGCGGATCACCGGCGTCTTCGTCGGCCAGAGGCAGGACGCCGCCGTCGCCCTGCCCGGTACCGTGCCCGGCCTCGCCGATGCGGCGAACCGGCTGGGCAAGGCCTGGTACGTCGTCGGAGATGCCCCGGTGACTTGGGACAACGTCCTGCACCTCAACGACATCGGAGTCACCGCCGTCAGCCGCGCGGTGATCGCGGACCCACCGGACCCGGCGGCGATGCCGATCTCCGACCTCGACTTCGGCAGCACGAGCTACCAGACCATCGGCATCGTCGCCGCCGTGGTGGGCGTCGGTCTGCTCGAGGTCGTCCTGCTCATCGGCCCCGCCTTCGCCGTCGGTGCCCGGCGCAGCACCCGCCAGCTGGGCCTGGTCGCCGCGAACGGCGGAGCCCCGCGGGACCTGCGCCGGATCGTCCTCGCCTCGGGCCTGGTCCTCGGTCTCACGGCCGGCGTCGCGGGCGCCGTGCTGGGCGTCGGAGCCGCTGGTGCGCTCACGGTCGTCCTCCGGGCACGCGACGTCGCGATACCCAACTTCATCGTGCCCTGGGCCGAGGCCGCCGGACTGGTCCTCGTCGCCGTCCTCCTCGGGGCAGCCGCGGCCTGGCTCCCCGCCCGCCGCGCAGCCGGTCAGGACGTCGTCGCCGCCCTCGCCGGGCACCGCCGGGAGGCCACCCCACGGCGCGCGGTGCCCTGGGTCGGTCTCGTGCTCACCGGCCTAGGGCTCGCAGGCGCGACCGCCGGTGCCCTGACGAGCCAGGTGACCCTCCTGCTCGGCGGTGCCCTGGTGCTGGAGATCGGGCTGATCCTGGCGGCCGGCGGGATCATCACTCTGGTCGGGCGCCTCGCCCCGCGGCTCGGCCCGGCCGGGCGAATCGCCCTGCGCGACGCCGCCCGCCAGCGCGGGCGCACCGCTCCGGCCGTCGCAGCTGTCCTTGCAGCCGTCGCGGGCATGACCGCCGCCGGCGTCTACGTCGTCTCCGACGCCCGCCACCATCAGCAGATGTTCCAACCCTTCCTCGCCGAGGGCCACCTCGAGATCGGGCTGGACACCGCCACCGGCAGTGCCGAGGAACGCACGGGCCGCCTCGACGACGCGGTGGCCGTCCTCGACCAGGAGCTGTCCATCGAGCACAGCGCCCCGGTCTATGTCGCCGCACTGCCTGACAGGGAGGCGGAGTTCCTCTCGATCTATCCCGAGATGCCGCCGGAGAAGTTGTGCCCGATCTGGGAGCTCGGCCGGGCACCGACAGCCGAGGAGGAGGCCGCCTACGCCGACGACCCACGGTGCGACATCGGTGAGCCCGCGTTCATCTCCTACGCCTCCCGCGCCCGGGCGTGGACCGGTGAGGGCCCCCAAGACATCTACATCGATGACGGCTCCTCCGTGCGGCTCTTCGGCCTACCCGGTGCGGAGGAAGCAGCCGACGCCCTGACCGACGGCAAGATCCTCGTCACCGACCCCGACTACCTCGACGACGACGGAACCGTCCTGGTGAGGTTCTCCTCCTACGACCCGTCGACCGGCCAGAACAGCGAACCGGTCCTGACCGAGTTCCCCGCCGAGCACGTGCCCTGGACCAACCACACCTACCAGGTGATCCTGACGCCCCAGGCAGCTCAGGAGCTCGGCCTGGTCCCGGTCGTCGTCGGCATGATCGCCGCGCCCGAGCGACCCGCAGACGCCGGCGATGTGGCCGCCGCCAACGCGGCCGTGGCCGCGGCGGTCGATGACATCACCGTCCGCGCGGAGCTGCCTCAGGAACGGGGTACCGCAGTGGTACTCCTCGCCCTCGTCGGTGCCGCCGCCCTGGTCGGCCTCGCTGCCACGTGGGTCAGCGTCGGCCTCGCGGCAGCCGACTCACGTCCCGACCTCGCCACGCTCGCCGCCGTCGGAGCCGCTCCCCGTACCCGCAAGCGGATCGTCGGTGCCCAGGCAGCGGTCATCTCGCTCATCGGGGTCCCGCTCGGCGTCCTGACCGGCATCGCCCTCGGAGCCGTGTTCGTGACCTGGCAGGCCAACGTCAACGGCCACGACCCCACCTGGCAGGTCCTCATCCCCTGGCCCATGATCGCCGCGACGCTCGTGACCATCCCCCTGCTCGCAGTGCTCGGATCGATGGCCGCCACCCGGTCCACGTTGCCCCTGACCCGCCAGACGGGTCTCTAGAGCTCGCTGGGCGGCGCCAGGGGTGGAGGGCCCCGCCAAGGCGTCGCCCAGCGAAACAGCATGCCCATCCCACGTCAACGGGAGATTCATCCACCGTGCGGACCTCCGGCACACCACCCGCAGGCTGCTGCACGGGGCAGCAGCCACGGCGGGCAGAACGCCGGTTGTGACGTGGGTCAGAGGTGCAGCCGGCTCGTGCCCGTGCTGCCGTCGCGGTAGGTCACTTCCACCTCTACCCCGTTGCGTGCCGCACCGTCGAGGGCGTCGCCGGGTAGCCACAGGGCGAAGTGTCCCTGCGACACGGTCGCGGCCACCTCGCCGTGGTCGGGGCTGTGGAAGACGACGCCGACGACGTCGGACCCCGCGGTGCCGGCCGCCAGCGAGATGTCGCCGGCGCCCATGGTGCCCATGCCGAGGTCTGAGGCAACCAGGTCACGCGGGCCAGGCGCGGCGTAGTCGGCGGGTGTACCGATCGAGCCGATCATGCCCCTGGCGAAGAGATGGGCGGAGTCGTCGGTGATGCACAGGGCCGAGAACCCGTCCGTGCCCGCAAGGACCACGGTGGTCCAGACACCGCGCCGCTCGGCGATGACCGGTGCAGCACTGCCGAGCTCGTCAGCGTACGACGTGCCGGGTCCTTCCTCCTGCGTCTGACGGCACTCGGCGGCCGCATCGGCGCTCTCCTGCACCGTCATGCCGGCAGGAGTGGGTGTCCAGGTGGCGAATGCCTGGTCGCCACCTGTCAACGCCGGCAGCAGTACCACGGCCGTGGTGACCGCAGCCGCCACGCCCCCGACGAGCGCCACCCGGCGAGTGGCTCGGGCGGAACGCGGCCGTCCGGCCACCGGTCGGGATGGCGACGACGGGTGCTGGCGCGCGGGGGCGGGGTCGGTGGCCAAGATGGCCTGGAGATCGGCACGGGCGCGAGCGTTCGCGGAATCGACGTGGCGGTCCGCCGGGTCCAGCGATCTCAGGGCGACAGTGATGTCGTCGATGCGGTTCATGGCGTGGCGGTCCTTTCAGAGGTATCGGCCGGCACAGCGGCCTGACGCGGGAGGTGGTCGAGGTGAAGCCGGAGCGCTCGACGGGCACGACTGAGCCGTAGCCGGAACGCGACGGGAGAGATACCGAGCACGGTGGCCGCCTGAGGTGCGCTGAGCTCCTCGAAGGCCGCGAGGGCCAGCGCCTCTTGATGAACCTCGGAGAGACGACGCCAGGCTCTGCTCAGGTCGACCCGGCTCACGACGTCCTCGGCGTCCGCTGTGCCGGAGCTCGCGGACGCGAGCTCCGCGGCGTCCGCGAGGCGCACTCCCAGCGCGCGTCGACGCTCCTCACCCCGCCGGGTGTTCAACAAGATGTTGCGGGTGATGCCGAATATCCAGGCTCGGGCATCGGCGTGGGGACCCGGCACCTCATCGAGGCGACGCCACACGACCAGGAAGGCGTCGGCGACCACGTCCTCTGCGTGGTCCGGGCGGGCGCGACGCTGGACGAATCTCAAGAGGTCCGGGTAGACGGACTCGTACAACGACCTGAAGGCGCGTTCCCGGTCAGGGGTTCGTGGAGCATGCCTCATACCCAGTACCTGTCCACCACCGCAACAAGTGTGTCGCACCGCGGCACTCCGCAAGGGCCGCGGCGTCCTTGATCAGGTGAACGCAGGACGAGAACACCGGTGAACGGCCAGACCTACGACTTCCCAGTGCGGGAAGCATGGTCACTTGCGGCGCCGTATCGCGACACGACCAGCCCAAGCGCCAATCATGTACATCTGTGAGTGCGAGATGTACACTCGTGGCCATGGTGGCGATGAATGTCGCAGAGGCGCGCAAGCACTTCTCCGAGCTGATCGACCGCTCCCAAGAAGAAGCTGTCTTCATCGAGCGGCGCGGGAGGCGCGCCGCCGTTGTCGTGAGCCCCGAGCAGTATGAGCGCATGCTCGAAGCGGTCGAGGACGCCGAAGATATGGCTGCTTTCGATGAGGCCCTCGCGGAGGAAGGGCCGAACATCCCCTGGGCTCAGGTGAAGGAAGACCTCGGCTGGGCATGATCTACCGGATCGAGCTGCGTCCTGCAGCGGTCCGCGCACTCCGACGCGTCGATCATCGCGACCGTGATCGCATCCGTGGCGCAATCGCCCTGCTCGCACGGGACCCACGCCCGCCCGGCGCCAAGGCGTTGCAGGGTCGACCAGGGCTGCGGGTGCGAGTCGGGAGCTATCGCATCATCTACACGGTCGAAGACGATGTGCTCCTGGTCGTTGTCATCACCCTCGGGCACAGGCGCGACGTGTATGACCGCTGAAGGCTGGCCACTTGAGGGCAACCTGATGCGCTTCAGCGATTGACCGTCTCGTTCAGCTCCGCTCGCTCGGCCTCGTCTTCCCACCGTTGCGGCAGGTTCCGGAGCGCGCGCAGAGGGGAGAGGAGCATGGCGACGGCGGCGAGCGAGGCGGTGGCCGCGGCGACGACGAGGACGGTGGTGTGCGGGATCCACGTGCCGAGCGCCCCGGCGGCAAGGGCACCGATCGGCACGGTCCCGAGAGTGACGAATCTGCTGGCCGCGGAGACCCGGCCCATCAGGTGGTGCGGGGTGACGCGTGCGCGCATGCCGGTCGAGCTGATGGAGCCGACGACGAGGACGAACGCCACGGCGAAGCTGTTCAGGGCCACCATCACCACCGGGGCGATCGGGGTGACGGTGGCCAGCGGCAACACCAGAAAGGCGAGCGGCCGGACATGCTGGGTCACCAGCAGGGTCCGAACCTCCCCGAGCCTGCTCTTGATCGGCAGGCCGACGAGGGATCCGACGATCGCTCCGCCGGCGCCGATCGCGTTGGCGACACCCAGCTCCGCCGGACTGACGCCAAGATCACGGAGCACGAAGACCGGGAAGATTGCGATGAGCATGCCCGCGCCGAGGTTGTTGGCCGCGTTGGAGACCATCAAGGTGCGGAGGGCCGGGTGCCCGACGACGAACCGCAGCCCCGTCGTGACGGCGGGCCAGAAGGGATCCCGCTCCTCGCGCCCGCGCCGGGGCTCGTCGACCTTCATCGACGCCACCAACGCTGCCGAGGCCGCGCTGACCGCCGCGGTGAACAGGAACAGCACCGGTGCCGCGACCCTGGTCAGCAGCAGCCCCGCGGCTCCCGGCGCGACGGCACGCATCATCGAGTCGGTGGTCTGCAGCCGGGCGTTGGCCTCCGAGACACGGCTCCGCCCCACCAGGGCAGGCAGCACGGCCGTGTGCGCGGTGTCGAAGAAGACCCCGGCCGCGCTGACGATAGCCACGACCGCCATGAGCTGATAGATCGTCAGGGCGCCGGCGAGGTGGGCCAAGGGCACACTGAGCACCGCCGCCGCCCGCACGACGTCAGCCGTGACGAGGACCGGCTTCTTGCGCCATCGGTCGACCCACACCCCGACCGGGATGCCCAGGAGCAGGTAGGCGCCATCGGCCAGAGCGGTGAGGACGGCGACCTCGAACGGCGACGCTCCCAGCACCGACACCGCCGTGACGCTGACCGCCAGCAGGGAGAACCGGGCGCCGGCCTCGTTCGAGAGGTTCGACAGCCACAGCCGCCGGAAATCCCGATGGCCGAGCACGCTGCCCTCGCGCCCTCCTCGATGGTCGGCGTCGGCTTCACGGCGCGCGGTCACCAGAGAGTTCTACCCGAGCCCGCGGGAAACTGAGCTGTGACATGCCCAGGACCGGGTAGACCAGCCTCAGGTCATCGAGGTCGATCGGCCGAGCCGTGGTCGACCCGCCACAGAGACGTGCCCCAGAGCCAGGCGGCGACCGCCACGACCGCGAGGGCGCCCACCGCGGAGACCCAGCTGCCGGCCGTGAGCACTGCCGGCGTCAGGGCTGCCGGGGCAGCGGTGGCAAGCACCGCAACGACGAGCAGCGCCGGCACGACGACGACACCCGCCAGCTTCGCCGTCCGCGTCCACAGGCGGGAGCGGACGAGCAGGACGACGACGCAGACCCACACCGGCGTGGCAATGAGGACCGGACCGAGGACGCGAACCAGCGTGTCGGCGTGGGCGACGAGGCCGCCGGCGCTGCGGGAGACGTAGGTCCCCGCCCGGAAGGTCAACGGCAGCGTGGCGACCGGAAGAGCGGATACGAGGAGCCCGACGGCGACTGCCGCTGCCAGCCACCGGTCGCGGTCCCCGGGCCGCGGGGCCCGTCCGAGCCGTACGAGCACCACCACGACACCGACAGCGGTGACCAGCCCGGCTCCCACCATGAGCGCCTGCGCAGTGAACCGGTCCGTACCAGTGCACGGCCCGCCGGTCGCACAGTCGTCCGCCGTGCGTGCGATGAGCGCGGCGAGCGCCGGGACGACCGTGCACCAAGGCAGGAGCGACCAGGCGGCGACCTTGTCGACCCGACCGAACACCGGCGAGGCGGTGACGAGAATGACGCCGGCCAGCAGGAGCCACCCCGGGGGTGTCAGGACGAGGGCGGCTGTGCTCCAGAGGACGTCGTAGGTAGCCACGTCGAGGGGATAGCTGCCCGAGGGCACGAACCACAGGAAGCCGGGCACGACGAGGAGCGTCGGGGCGAGCCCGAGGGCGAGCGCGACAGCGACGACCGGGCGCACCCAGGGCCGCGCGAGCGCCGGCGCGGCGACGGGCGGCATCTCACCGGGACCGGTCACGACGCGGCCGAGGTCCTCCAGGGCCGCGGCCGCGATCTCCTCGGGCGGTCCGAGCTCGAGCAGCACCTGGTCGACCGCGCGGTCCGTCCACGGACCCGGCCCTAGGGCGGTGTCAACGTGCTCCCGGACGCCGGCCAACACGTCCGCACGGTCGGCCGGTCCGATGCCGGCCAGCATGCGCCCGACGTCGTCGAGGTAGCGATCGACCCGGTCGGCCGCCGTCGTGCTGGACGGATGCGAGTTCATGAAGGCTCCTCGGTGAGAAGGGCGGCGTCGACCGCGTCACGGAACGGACGCCACGTACGGGCGAAGGCGTCCAGGGCACGCTCCCCCTCGGGGGTCAGGGCGTAATAGCGCCGGGGCGGCCCGGCCGCCGACTCCTGCCAGGTCGTCTCGACGAGGCCGGACCGGCGCAGGCGGGCGAGCAGCGGATACAAGGTGCCCTCCCCGCGCATCAGGACACCGTCGCGATTGAGAACCCGGGCGATGTCCAGCCCGTAGCTCGTCCCCGAGCGCAGCAGAGCGAGGACGCAGTACTCAAGGGCGCCGCGTCGCAAGTTCGAGAGGATGGTGTCCTCACCGGCTACCATGCGTCACAAGGTACCCGACCTTGAGGATTCTGCACACCGTTTCACCACCATGGAGCGGAGCTCGTGCCGTCGGGGCACCCGGCCGCTCAGCGTGGGGACCAGTGCCGCTGGTCGCAGCTGTGGCCGCGGTTCGCCGAGCACTTCGGCATGGAGTACGCGCCGCCGCAGCAGATGTCCCTCGCGGAGGCGATGCCCACCCGGGCCGACGTGTGGCGGCAGCTGGTCGAGCGGCACGGCCTGGCCCCCACGCCGTACGAGACGCTGGTCGCCTGGCCGGTGGGCGACTTCCTCTTCCACCACGAGGCGGACAACATCACGTCCACGGTGAAGATCCGTCAGGCCGGCTTCGCCGACGCGCTGGACACCGCGAAGCGACTGCTGGAGCTGTTCGACACCCTGGTCGAGCAGCGCGTGCTGCCTCCGTTCCAGCACTGACCCTCTCCTGGGGTCCTCGTCGGCAGAGCCCGGGCCCAGTGAGACGCCGTCGAGGCTGACGAGCTGGGTGACGGTCAACGGGAGTCTCCGCGATCGGCTCCGACCAGCGCGCGTGGGGAGCCGCGGGTAGTCAGGGAGACCGACGCGCTCGACCTGCGACTCCCAGAAAAGGACGTTGACAGAGCTGACGGCCGTCGGATGGTCTGGTGGCGTGGTGTCTCGTCAGACACCGCGGCGATCGATTCAAGGGGAGCACATGTCACAGCCGACGACCGGCGTCGTCGTGGTAGGTGCCGGGGTCGTGGGCCTGACGACCGCCGTCCTGCTCGCCGAACGCGGGGACGACGTGCGTGTGCTGGCGGCCGAGGGGCCTCTGGACACGACCTCGGCCGTCGCGTCCGCCATGGTGGGGCCCAACCTGTTCCCGGCCGGCGAACCGGCCTTCGAGTGGGAACGCCGGGGCCGGGAGGTCTTCACCCAGCTCGCCGAGGACCCGGGCTCCGGCGTCGTGGTCCGCTCCGGCCTCCTGGCGGCTCGTCAGGAGCCACCCTTCCCGATGGCCCTGGACGGGCGGCCGGTCGACGTCGCCGGGCCGTCCACGCTGCCCGACGGCTTCGGCTGGGGGTTCCGCACGCAGACCCCGCTCGTCGACATGGTCCCGTACCTGCGCTACCTCGTCGGCCGGCTCGAGGCAGCCGGGACGCGGGTGGAGATCGGGCGCCTGGGTTCGCTGGACGACGTCTCCGGGCTCGCTCCCGCGGTGATGAACTGCTCGGGGCTGGGATCGCGGGAGCTCGCCGGCACGAGCGTGCGCCCGTCGCGCGGCCAGCACGTCGTCGTTGCCAACCCCGGCATCGACGAGTTCTTCATGGAGGCACCGTTCGGTCCGGCGTGGGCGGCGTTCTGGCCGCACGGCGACCGGGTCGTCCTCGGTGCCACCGCGACCGACGACGCCGTCGACGACCCTCGGGTCCGGGCCGAGCAGACCCGGCAGATCGTGGCCCGCTGCGCCGAGATCGACCCTCGTCTCGCCGAGGTCTCCGTCCTCGGCACCCAGGTCGGGCTGCGCCCGCGGCGCGAGGACGGTGTCCACCTCGCGGCCGAGCGGCGCGGCGACACCGTGTACGTGCACAACGTCGGCCACGGCGGGTCGGGCGTGAGCCAGTCCTGGGGCACCGCGGAAGACGCGGTTCGACTCCTCGACGACTCCCGTCCGCTATCGTGACCGCAGCGTCGCGTGCCGGTGGCAGACCGTGTCAGGCATGGAGGCGCCGGACACGAAGGAGCTCGACGTTGACACCGTCGATCCCTTCGCCCTCACGTGACTGAGGGCGAGAAGACCAGGCTCGTCGCCTGGAGCCACGAGCTGCGCGCCGTCCACGACCGGTTGCGAGAAGCCCTGCGGGTGACCCGTGCCGCCCTGGACGACGACGCGGCTGCCGGGCCGGCAACCCGGGACCTGCTGCTGTTCTGCCACGGCTTCTGCACGGCGCTGACCGGGCACCACGAGGGCGAGGACCGCACCCTGTTCCCCGCGATCGCCGCCGCCCACCCGGAGCTCCGCGAGACGCTGCGGTACCTGGAGCAGGACCACTCGATGATGGCGCACCTGATCACCGCCATGCAGACGGCGATCGGGCGCGCCGCGTCCCCCACGGAGCTGGACCGGCATATCGAGGGGATCGCCGCGATCATGGAGTCCCACTTCCGGTACGAGGAGCGCCAGCTGCTGACCGTGCTCGACACGCTCGCCCTCGGGGCGGACCCGCACGACGTCCTGGGACCGCTCTGAGGTCGGCCGGGCGCAGGTACCGGTGCCGCACGACTGGCTGCGGGCAGCCGGCCACGTATGACTGACAATGAACACATGCGTTTCCTGCCGGGGCAGAACCCCACCACCGACCTGACGTACTCGGACGTGTTCCTCGTGCCGTCCCGCTCCGACGTCGGCTCGCGCTTCGACGTCGACCTCGCGACGACGGACGGCACCGGCACCACGATCCCGGTCGTCGTGGCGAACATGACCGCCGTCGCCGGGCGACGCATGTCCGAGACGGTCGCCCGGCGCGGCGGGATCACGATTCTCCCGCAGGACGTGCCCGCGGACGTCGTCGCCGACGTGGTGGCGTCGGTCAAGGCGAAGGACCCGGTGATCGAGACCCCGGTGACGGTCGGCCCGCACGACACCGTGCACACCGCGCTGTCGCTGATCGGCAAGCGCGCACACGGCGCCGTCGTCGTCGTGGACGACGGGCGCCCGGTCGGGATCGTCTCCGAGACCGACTGGGAGGACGTCGACCGGTTCACGCAGGTGCACCAGGTCATGTCCGCCGACCCGCGCGTCATCGACGCCGCGACGCTCGACGGGCGCGGCACCGCCGGCCTGGAGGCCGCGTTCGACGAGCTCGCCCGCGCCCGCCTCAAGCTCGCGCCCGTCACCCGGGACGGCCGGCTCGTCGGCGTGCTGACCCGCCGCGGGGCGCTGCGCTCCAGCGTCTACGCGCCCGCGCTGGACGACAGCGGCCGCCTGCGCGTGGGCGCCGCCGTCGGCATCAACGGGGACGTGGCCGGCAAGGCACGGGCCCTGCTCGAGGCGGGCGTGGACGTGCTCGTGGTCGACACGGCGCACGGCCACCAGGAGCGCATGGTCGCGGCGCTCGAGGCCGTGCGCTCGGTGGACCCGCAGGTACCCGTGGTCGCCGGCAACGTCGTCACCGCCGACGGGGTCCGCGACCTCGTCGCGGCCGGTGCGGACATCGTCAAGGTCGGCGTCGGCCCCGGAGCGATGTGCACGACCCGGATGATGACCGCCGTCGGACGCCCGCAGTTCTCCGCCGTCCGGGAGTGCGCCGCGGCCGCCCGCGAGCTCGGCACGCACGTGTGGGCCGACGGCGGGGTGCGCCACCCGCGCGACGTCGCCCTGGCCCTGGCCGCGGGCGCCTCTCAGGTGATGATCGGCTCCTGGTTCGCCGGCACGCACGAGTCGCCCGGCGACCTGCACGTGGACGGCAACGGCCGGATGTACAAGGAGAGCTTCGGGATGGCCTCGGCCCGCGCCGTCGCCGCCCGCACGGCGGGGCACGGCTCCGCGTTCGACCGTGCCCGCAAGGCGCTTTACGAGGAGGGCATCTCCGCCTCGCGGATCTACCTCGACCGCGACCGTCCGGGCGTGGAGGACCTGATCGACGAGATCACGTCGGGGCTGCGGAGCTCCTGCACCTACGCCGGTGCCCGCTCGCTCGCCGAGTTCGCCGAGCGCGCTCTGGTGGGCGTGCAGTCGGCGGCCGGGTACGAGGAGGGACGCCCGCTGCCGGCGGGGTGGTGAGCGCCCTACTCCTCGGCCTGCTCGACGCGCGCGATCGGCACGCCCTGGGCGCTGATCTCGTCCACGCTCACGAGGTGCCGCAGCACGCCGGCCGCCGGGGCGAGCACCTCGGTCTCGACGTCGCCGAGCTCGACCTCGGCGACGACCCGGCCCGGCTCGACCCGTTCGCCGTCGCCGACGTGCCACACGCTCACCAGCCCGGTCAGGCACGCCCGCGACCCGTCGACGGTCGGGAACTCGACGTCCGTCATGCCGGTCCTCCTGCCCATCCCGCTCCGTGCGGGACGCCTCGAGCGTAGAACGACCCGCTCGGTCCCGCAGGCGGCCGGGCACCCGGCGCGCCGGCCGCCGAACCGCTAGCTGCGCCGCTGCTCCCGGTAGCGCCGGATGAGCGCGTTGGTCGAGGAGTCGTGACCGAGCTCGGGCTCGTCCGTCGCCGTGAGCTCCGGCGCGATCTGGTTCGCCAGCACCTTGCCCAGCTCCACGCCCCACTGGTCGAAGGAGTTGATCCCCCAGACCACGCCCTGGGTGAAGACCTTGTGCTCGTACAGCGCGACCAGCTGGCCGAGCACCGACGGGGTCAGGCGCGGCGCCATGATCAGGGTCGTCGGGCTGTTCCCGGCGAACGTCTTGTGCGCGACGAGCCCCTCGGCGACGCCGTCGGCCCGGACCTCCTCGGCCGTCTTGCCGAAGGCGAGCGCCTCCGTCTGCGCGAGCAGGTTCGCGGTGAGCAGGTCGTGGTGGTGGGGGATCTCGTCGGCGGGGTGGACGAACCCGATGAAGTCGGCGGGCACCGTCTGGGTGCCCTGGTGGATCAGCTGGTAGAACGCGTGCTGCCCGTTCGTGCCGGGCTCGCCCCAGACCACCGGGCCGGTCTGGTAGTCCACCGGGGTGCCGTCGCGGGTCACCGACTTGCCGTTGGACTCCATGTCGAGCTGCTGGAGGTAGGCGGGGAACCGGGAGAGGTACTGGTTGTACGGCAGCACCGCGTGCGTGGCGACGCCCTGGAAGTTGCGGTACCAGATGCCGATCAGCGCGAGCAGGACAGGGACGTTCTGCTCCAGCGGCGCGGTGCGGAAGTGCTCGTCCATGGCGTGGAAGCCGGCGAGCATCTCGCGGAAGTGCTCGGGCCCGATCGCGATCATCACGGACAGGCCGACGGCGGAGTCGTAGGAGTACCGCCCGCCCACCCAGTCCCAGAAGCCGAACATGTTCGCGGTGTCGATGCCGAACTCGGCGACGCGCTCGTCGTTGGTCGAGACCGCCACGAAGTGCTTCGCGACGGCGGCCTCGTCACCGAGGGCCTCGAGCAGCCAGGTCCGGGCGGTCCGGGCGTTGGTGATGGTCTCGATGGTGGTGAAGGTCTTGGACGCGATGATGAACAGCGTCTCCTCCGGGTCGGCGTCCGCGAGCGCCCGGGCGATGTCGTCGCCGTCGACGTTGGAGACGAAGACCGACGTGATCGCCGGGTCGGCGTACGGCTGGAGCGCGACCGTCGCCATCTTCGGGCCGAGGTCCGAGCCCCCGATCCCGATGTTGACGATCCTGGTGAGCCGCTTGCCGGTGTGGCCGGTCCACTCCCCGGAGCGCACCTTCTCGGCGAACGCGGACATCCTGTCGAGCACCTCGTGCACGTCGGCGACGACGTCCTGGCCGTCCACCACCAGGTTCGTCCCGCGGGGCGCCCGGAGCGCGGTGTGCAGCACGGCGCGGTCCTCGGTGGTGTTGATGTGCTCGCCGCGGAACATCGCCTCGATGCGCTCGCTCAGCCCGGCGGTGCGGGCGAGGTCCTGCAGGAGCGCGAGCGTCTCGTCGGTGACGCGGTTCTTGGAGTAGTCGACGTACAGGTCGGCCGCCTCGGCCACCAGATTCGTGCCCCGGTCGCCGTCGGCCGCGAAGAGCTCGCGCAGGTGGACGTCGCGCTGCTGCTCGGCATGGGCGGCGAGGGCCTGCCACTGGCTCGTCGTGGAGATGTCCTGCTGTCCGCTCACGTCGTCGCGCTCCCTGAGGTCGGTCCCGGCGCCGGGGTCCTCCACGACGCTCAGGGCCATCATGGCGCGAGCGCCACCGCGACCGCGAGGGTAGCGGCGTTCGTCCCGTCGGGCGGATGGCGGGGCGGGCGGCTGGACGGTGGCCGACGACGGCGCGAGCCGAGCCCTGCGGCCGCCCGGGTCGTAGGCTCGGCAGGTGATCCGGAGCGGCACCACCGAGGCCCTGAGCCGTCGGCTCGCCGACGAGCAGGCCGGCAGCCGGCTCCCCTCGGTGTGCGCGGCGCTGGTCCGTGACGGCGCCTCGGTCTGGTGCGACGCTCGGGGCACGGCCGACGGCCGCGCCGACGGCACGACAGTGGGGCCGGGCACCCAGTACCGGATCGGCTCGATCACCAAGACCCTGGTCGCCACGGCGGTGATGCGGCTGCGCGACGAGGGACGGCTGGACCTGCTCGACCCGCTCGAGCGTCACCTGCCCGGCACGGCCCTCGGCGGCGCCACGATCGGCCAGCTGCTCTCCCACTCCGCCGGGCTGCAGGCGGAACCGGACGGTCCCTGGTGGGAGCGGACCCCGGGAGCGGGGTGGGAGGAGCTGACGGGGTCGCTGACCGTGGCCTCGACCAGGCACCGCCCGGGGCGGCGTCACCACTACAGCAACGTCGGCTACGCCGTGCTCGGTGAGCTGCTCGCCCGGCTGCGCGGCGCCCCGTGGGACCAGGTGCTGCGCACCGAGCTGCTCGAGCCGTTGGGCATGACCCGCACGAGCACCGGCCCCGTGGCGCCGTACGCGCCCGGTCTCGCGGTCCATCCCTTCGCCGACGTCGTGCTGCCCGAGCCGGCGCACGACGCCGGTGCGATGGCACCGGCCGGACAGCTGTGGTCCACCGCCGGCGACCTCTCCCGCTGGGCGGCGTTCCTCGCCGGCGACACCGGTGACCTCCTCGCCCCGGACACCCTCGCCGAGATGTCCGAGCCCCTGGTCCTCAACGACGTGCCCGGCGAGGCGTGGACCGGCGCGTACGGGCTCGGGCTGCAGGTGTGGAACCTCGAGGGTCGCCGGCTCGTCGGCCACGGCGGCTCGGTGCCCGGGTTCGTGGCGGCCCTGCGCGTCGACGTCGCGAGCGGTGACGGCGTCGTCGTCCTGACGAACTCCACCACCGGGATCTCCGCCACCGTCGCCGAGGACCTGCTGCGCCTCCTCGAGGAGTGCGAGCCCCGGACGCCGCCCGCCTGGCAGGTGCGCCCGGTCGGCGCCGGCTCGCTCGAGCTCGCCGGCCAGTGGTTCTGGGGACCGGCCCCGCTGGTGCTGCGCGCCCTTCCCGACGGCGGCCTGAGCCTGGTGCCGACCGGTCCGACCGGCCGGGGCTCACGGTTCGTCCCTTCCGGCTCCGACACCTGGACCGGCCTCGACGGGTACTACGCGGGCGAGACGCTCCGGGCGGTCCGCGGCCCGGACGGCGCGGTACGGCACCTCGACGTCGCGTCCTTCCATCTCACACGCAGCCCTTACGACCCCGGGACCGACGTGCCGGGCGGTGTGGACCCCGCCGGCTGGCGCTGAGCCGGGCGGTTCCGCCCGGGTCCCACCTCGGCGCCTACCACGCACCGTCGGGCGCGCCGGACCAGCCGCGTGTGGAGTCGGTCACATCGTGACGCGCCTCATAGGTCGGGCCCGGCCCGCGTCGTTAGTCTTTCGCGACTTCTTCCGGGGGCCGTCGGCCCCGCATCATCCCCCGCCGCCGGTCAGGACGGCGGCACGAACGGCCACCCGGGCCGATTCCTGGAGGCTTCTTGACTCACGCTGTGCCCGAGGCCGAGACCGAGCGTCTTGCCCCCGTCGCCGGGACCCTGACCCGTCGGCAGATCCGCGAGGAAGCCGCCGATCGCACGGCGGGCCGTCTAGGGACCCGACTGGGACGGCCGGTCCGCGCCACGCTGCTGGCCGCCCTCGGCGTCGCGACCGTCGCCGCCCCGCTGCTCGGCCTGGCCAGCTCGCAGGAGTCCGCCCAGGCGGTCCCCGAGGTCACCCCGCTCGCCACGAGCGCCCTCGACACCCTGGAGCAGGCGCTCACCAGCGCGGGCATCGCCGCCACGCAGAGCGCCTCTCCTCTCGCGGCGACGCCGCTGGCGGGGAGTCGGGCCGAGATCCGGTCGGCCTCGCGGGCGAACGAGCGTGAGGCGCTGCCGGAAGAGGCGGTCGAGGGCGCCGACGGCGCGGCCGCGGCGGTCGCGGACCCGGCACCCGAGGTCGTCATGCCCCTGGCGGCCGGCACGTACCGCTCGACGTCCCCCTACGGCGTCCGCGCCGACCCGTTCGGCCGTGGCCGGAGCATGCACACGGGCACGGACATGGCCGCCCCGCTCGGCACACCGATCCACGCCGTGGCCGACGGCGTCGTGACCTATGTGGGCGACGGCAAGGACGGTCGCTCGCCCACGCTCGTCACGATCAAGCACGAGGTCGACGGCGAGCACTTCGAGAGCTGGTACAACCACATGTACCCCGGCGACGTGCACGTGAGCGTCGGCCAGAAGGTCTCCGCCGGGGACGTCATCGCCGCCGTCGGCTCCAACGGCAACTCCACCGGGCCGCACCTGCACTTCGAGATCCACACCGACGACGACCTCACCACCACCGAGCCGCTGGCCTGGATGGCCGGCCTCGACGCGGTGGACGTCAGCGAGCTCTGAGCCGCTCAGTCCTGCTCGGGCACATAGGCGAGTGCCTCGATCTCGACCAGCGCGCCCGGGGGCCCGAGCCCGGCCACCTCCAGCACCGTCACCGCGGTCGGGTGCGCACCCCAGACCTCGGCCGACGCCGCATACCCGGCCATGACGTCCTCGCCAGCGACGACGTAGATCCCCAGCCTCACGACGTCCCGCTGCGTGGCGCCGACCTCGGCGAGCACCGCCAGCACGTTCCGCAGCGCCTGGGCGGTCTGCTCGGCGAGCCCCGGTCCGACCACCTGGCCCGACGCGTCGACGCCGTTCTGCCCGCCGACGACGAGCAACCGTCCGGGGCCGCTGGTCAGGACCCCCTGGGAGAAGGCCGGGCTCTCGTGCATGCCGGCGGGGTTGATGTGCGTGAGGCCCACCATCTCGCTCCTCTCGGCATGCCATCCATGCTCCGGCTGCTCCCGCTGCTCCCGCTGCTCCCGCTGCTCCCGCACCAGCATGCTCCGTGGCAGTGGCCCTGACCAGAGCTTTCGGGCAGGAGAACGGCCGAGATCGCCACGGCCCCGAGACCTGAGACGAAGCCGCGCCGTCGTGTCGGTCCCGTGTGGTGGACTTGGACCACGCGGCACCGCTGCCGCGCAGGCCCGCGTACGGCTCCGCTGCCGCACCGGCCTGGGGAACGCGAGACGGGATGACGATGGCGGACGAGCTGACGGAGCTGCTCCTGCCCGACGTGGCTGCCTGGCACGACTGGTTGGCCGAGCACCACGTGAGCTCACCGGGAGTCTGGCTGGTCCTGCACAAGAAGGGCGGCGACGTCACCGCCCTGACCTACGAGGACGCCCTGCAGGAGGCCTTGTGCTTCGGCTGGATCGACGGGCAGGCCCGCCGCCGGGACGCCGCGAGCTCGTTCCAGCGGATGACCCCGCGCCGGCAGCGGAGCCCGTGGTCGGCGAGGAACGTCGACCGGGTGGCCCGGCTGGAGCAGGAGGGCCGGATGCAGGAGGCGGGCCGTGCGGCGGTCCGCGCCGCACAGGCCGACGGCCGGTGGGAGCGTGCCTACGAGGGCCCCGCCACCGCCGAGGTACCCGACGACCTCGCCGCGGCGATCGCGGCAGAACCCCGCGCCCAGGCGATGTTCGACGTCCTGACCTCGACCAACCGCTTCGCGCTGATCTACCGGCTGAGCTCGGTCCGGCGGGCCGAGACCCGGGAGCGCAAGATCACCGAGTTCGTGGCGATGCTCGCGCGGCACGAGACGCCGCACCCCCAGAAGAGGCGTCCGACCTGACGCCGCGTGCGCCCGGGACCCTGAGTCGTGACCAGGGTCCGACCAGGGCGATAACCCATGGACGGCGACCGCCGCCACCGCGTTGGCTTGTGCCTGTGCCCGATCTCCTCACGCTGCTGCCAGCCGCCTTCGGTCCCGTCCTGCTGATCGTCGGGTGGCTCTTCGCCTTCGCCGAGTCCGCGCTCGGCGTCGGCATGGTCCTTCCCGGGGAGACCGTGGTCCTGCTCGTCGGGGCGGCCACCATCGGCCCCGAGCAGACCGTGCTCGCCGCTGCCGTCGTCGCCGTCGGCGCCAGCGCCGGCGACCACGTCGGCTTCCTGCTCGGCCGCCGCCACGGTCACCGGCTCCGCGACTCGCGTCCCGTGCGCCGGGTGGGCACCCGGCACTGGGACCGGGCGACCGGGCTCCTGCGCCGCCGTGGCCCCGCCGCCGTCGTGATCAGCCGGCTGCTGCCGGTCGTGCGCACGCTGGTGCCGGCTGCCGCCGGTGCGGCGGACCTCGGCTACCGGCGCTTCCTCGCGGCGTCGGCGCTCGGTGCGGCGCTGTGGGCCGCGTTGTGGGTCGGCGCCGGCGCCGCGGCCGGGTCCGCGCTGCCGCGGGTGGCATCTGCATTCGGTGACGCCGGGTGGGTGCTCCTCGCGGTGGCGGGTGCCGCCGTCGTGGCGACGCTCCTGCTCCGCCGTCGGCGGGTGGGTGTCTCGTGACCGTCCCCAACCTGATCACCGCAGCACGCCTGCTGGTCCTGACCCCGCTCTTCGTCGTCCTCGCGCTCGACGACCAGGTGCTCGCCGCCACCGCAGTGCTCGTCGTCCTGGGGGTGAGCGACTGGGCCGACGGCTACCTGGCGCGACGCCTGGACCAGGTGAGCCGAGTCGGCACGGTCCTCGACCCGGTCGCCGACCGGCTGGGTCTCGTCGTCGTCGCGCTCACGCTCGTGCTTGCTGGGGCGGCACCGTGGTGGGTCTTCGTCGTGCTCGCGGTGCCCGACCTGATCTTCTGGGTCGCCCTCGGTGTGCTGCTGGGCCGGCGGCGTCCTGTCCCGCGCAACCGGCCGAGCGTGGTCGGGAAGGCGCGCACCGCCCTGCTCATGGCGGGCCTGCCGCTCCTGCTGCTCTCGACGCACGAGACGCTGGTCGGCACGGCGCTGCCCGCCGTCGCCTGGGGCCTGACGGTTGCCGGGTGCGTGGGCCACGTGGTCGCCGCCGGCCAGTACGCCGTCCAGGGGTGGCGGGGCCTGGCCCGGCAGCGCCAGGGGCAGCCGGCCTGACCGACGCGGGGCCGGACCGGTCAGCCGCCGAAGAGGTCCCCGAGACCACCGCCCGAGCTCTTGCCGCTGCTCTGGTGGCCGCCCGCGGTGACCGACTCGCTGGGCTGGACGAGCACGTAGCCCTGGCCGCCGAAGGCCATCTGGAACGTCTCCCCGGTGCCGCCGCGGACCATCGACTTCAGGCCGCCGGTGTCGATCCGGACGTCCATGCTCACGCCCGCCGTCCACATCACGACCGCCTGGGCGTCGCCGAAGGTCGGGGCGCCGGCGACGTCGAGCGCCACGGGCTCGCCCTTGGTCGTGATCGCGACGTACCCGGTGCCACGCAGGGAGACGTTGTACAGGCCACCGGTCATGGCGGCGCCGCGCGCCTGGATGCGGTGGATGTCCCACTCGATCGAGGCCGAGAAGGCCAGCACGTTGTTGCCGTTGACCGAGATGGAGTCGTTCTCCAGGTACATGATCTGGACCTCGGCGGCGTCGTGGGCGACGAAGAGCTCGCCCTGACCCGTGCACTGCATCATGTCGACGCCCTCGCCGGTCATGGCCGACTTGAACATCTTGCCTAGGCCGCCCGAGCCCTTGTTCTCGAAGCGCACGTCGCCCTGGTAGGCCACCATCGAGCCGGTCCGGGCCCAGACCGGCCCGTACTGCATCTGGATCTTCAGGAGCTTCTTGTTCTGCAGCGAGAAGGGGTCCTGGGAGACGTTCTCGCGAAACTCGTTGAACAGCGTGCCGTGGATGGCCATGTGCGTTCCCGTCCTCTCGTGGGTGGTGGCACCCGCCCCCGGCGCCCGTCGCGCCAAACCCTATCGAGCACACCGGGCCGTGCGTAGGCTGCTGCCGAGGCAGGGGGCTGAGCACCTGGGGAGGTCGTCATGGGGTTCTTGGACAAGGCGAAGGCGGCGGCGAACGATCTCGCAGCCAGGGCCGACACGGCGCTGGCGAGCTCGGGGCTCGGCGGACCCGGATCTGCCGGGGGCGGTGACGCCGACAGGTACTTCCGTGACCTCGGCCTGCTGGCGTACCTGGACGCGACCGGCCGGCCCGTGCCCGAGGACCGCGAGCGGCTGGTGGCGGCGCTGAACGACATGGAGTCACGCGGTGCCATCCGCTCCTTCACGCTGCAGACCGCGCAGCCGCCGCCACCCGGCGCGGCTGCTCAGGGAGCCTCCTGGGCCGCCGGCGCGGCCTCGGTCCCACCGCCACCAGGCGGCTCGGTGCCGCCGCCGCCGGGTGCGCCTGCGGCCCCACAGTCCGCGCACGAGCACCCGGCAGGCACCTCGCCCGACCCCGCACCACCACGGCCCGTGCAGCCGCCCCCGCCGCCGCCGTGGGCGAACCGGGAGGGCGGCACCACCGCCTGACGCGAGGACAGAACGGCGGTCCGGGCGCGCCCGTGCAGGGCGGCAGCACCGCGCTCGGACCTGCGGCAGCTGCTCGGACCTGCGGCATCTGGATGCTCGGCTGATCCGTAGAACGGGCAGAGGCTGCGCTCCGGTGACACGCTGGGGCCGCAACGCCGAGGTGAGGAGACGTGCAGTGCTGGGTCTGCCGGACGGGACGCGGGCGTGCCTCTTCGACCTCGACGGCGTCCTGACCGACACGGCCGGTCTCCACGCCGGCGCCTGGGCCGCGACCCTGGACGCGTACCTGCGCGAGCGCGCCGAGCAGACCGGAGAGGCCTTCGTGGCCTTCGATCCCGTGACGGACTACGCACGTCACGTGGACGGCAAGCGGCGTGCGGACGGCGTGCGGGACTTCCTCGCGAGCCGCGGCATCGTCCTGCCCTCCGGCGACCCCGACGACTCGCCGGAGGCGGGAACGGTCAACGGGGTGGCCAACCGGAAGAACGTCGCGGTGCTCGAGCTCCTGCGCGAGCACGGCGTGGATCCCTTGCCCGGTGCCCGCGACTACGTCCGCGCCGCCCGCGCCGCCGGGCTGGCCACGGCGGTGGTCTCCTCCAGCGCCAACGCCAGACTCGTCCTCGACGTCACGGGGCTCGCGGACGGGTTCGACACCGTGGTCGACGGGGTCGTCGCCCGCGAGCGCGATCTTCCGGGCAAGCCGGCGCCCGACACGTTCCTGGCGGCCGCGGCCGAGCTCGGTGTGGAGCCGGGAGCCGCCGCCGTCTTCGAGGACGCCATCGCCGGCGTCGAGGCCGCCCGGGCCGGCGGCTTCGGCCGTGTCGTGGGGATCGACCGGCTGGACCAGGCCGACGCGCTGCGAACGGCCGGTGCCGACGTCGTCGTGAAGGACCTGGCGGCCCTGCTGTGAGCGGCAACGGCTACGCGGACCTCGGACGGGACCCGTGGGTGCTGCGCGAGGACGGTCTCGACCTCGACCACCTGGGCCAGACGGAGACGCTCTTCGCGCTGTCCAACGGTCACCTCGGGCTGCGCGGCAACCTCGACGAGGGGGAACCGCACGTGACGCCCGGCACCTACCTCTCCGGGTTCTTCGAGCACCACCCGCTGCCGTATCCCGAGGGCGGGTACGGCTACCCCGAGTCGGGGCAGTCGATGGTCGACGTCACCAACGGCAAGCTCGTCCGGCTCCTGGTCGACGACGAGCCGTTCGACGTGCGCTACGGCATGCTGCGCTCCCACGTCCGCACCCTCGACCTGCGCGCCGGTGTGCTGCGCCGCGAGGTGGAGTGGGTCTCGCCGGCCGGGAAGGCCGTGCGGATCAAGTCGGTGCGTCTGGTCTCCTTCGCCCAGCGCGCGGTCGCCGCCGTCGCCTACACCGTCGAGGCGGTGGAGGACACGCGGATCATCGTGCAGTCCGAGCTCGTCGCGAACGAGGGACCGCCGGAGGTCGGCTCGGAGGACCCCCGGGTGGCGAAGGCGCTCGACGCGCCGCTGCGCCCGGTCAGCCAGGACGTCGAGCAGCGCGGCGCCGTGCTGGTGCACCGCACCGCGCAGTCCGGGCTGCAGCTGGCCGCCGGCATGGACCACGACGTCGAGTGCGACAGCCAGTACGACATCGAGAACGAGGTCCGGCCGGACTGGGCCCGCACCACGGTGGTCACGCACCTGCGCCCCGGGGACAAGCTCCGGGTGGTGAAGTACCTCGCCTACGGCTGGTCCGCCGCGCGCAGCGCGACGGCGCTGCGCGACCAGGTGGCCGCCGCCCTGACCAGCGCCCGGTACGCGGGGTGGTCGGCGCTCCGCCGCGCGCAGCGCGAGTACCTGGACGACTTCTGGATGGCCGCCGACGTCGAGCTCGACGGCGACGCCGTCCTCCAGCAGGCGGTGCGGTTCGGCCTCTTCCACGTGCTGCAGGCCGGTGCCCGCAACGAGGGCCGCGCGATCGGCGCCAAGGGCCTGACCGGCACGGGCTACAACGGGCACACCTTCTGGGACGTCGAGGGCTTCGTCCTGCCGGTCCTGGCCCTGACCGTCCCGGAGGCGGCCGCCCACCTGCTGCGCTGGCGCGCCGCCACGCTGCCGGCCGCACGGGAGCGGGCCGCCACCCTCGGGCTGTCCGGCGCCACGTTCCCCTGGCGCACCATCGACGGCGCGGAGACGTCCGCGTACTGGCCGGCCGGCACCGCCGGCTTCCACATCAACGCCGACATCGTCCGCGCCTTCGAGATCTACCGGCAGGTCACCGGCGACGGCGAGATCGAGCGCGAGCACGGGCTGGAGGTGCTGGTCGAGACGGCCCGCCTGTGGATCTCGCTGGGCCAGGAGGACCGGCACGGGCGCTTCCACCTCGACGGCGTGACGGGGCCCGACGAGTACACGGGCGTCGTCGACGACAACACCTTCACCAACCTGATGGCCGCGCGGAACCTGCGGGCCGCCGTCGCCGCCTGCCGCCGCCACCCCGATGTCGCCGCGCAGCACGAGGTGAGCGAGGCAGAGCTCGAGCGGTGGGAGCGTGCGGCGGCGCACGTGTACGTGCCCTACGACGACGTGCTCGGCGTGCACCCGGCGTGCCGGGACTTCACCCGTTACCGCGAGTGGGACTTCGATCCCGACGGCGAGGCCTACCCGCTGATGATGAACGCCCCCTACGTGCTGCTCTACCGGCGCCAGGTGGTCAAGCAGGCCGACCTGGTGCTCGCGATGCACTGGTGCCCGGAGCACTTCACCGACGAGCAGCTCGCACGCAACCTCGACTACTACGAGCGCCGCACGGTGCGGGACTCCTCGCTCTCGGCGTGCACCCAGGCGGTCATGTGCGCGCAGGCCGGCCATCTCGACCTCGCCCGCGACTACCTCCACGAGGCGGCGCTCGTCGACCTGCACGACCTGCAGTTCACGACCGCCCACGGTGTCCACCTCGCGTCGCTGGCGGGGACGTGGATCGGCGTGCTCGCCGGCTACGGCGGCCTGCGCGAGGACGCGGACGTCATCCGGCTGGCGCCGGCGCTGCCCGACGACGTGGCTGGGCTGACCTTCCGGCTGCGCTGGCACGGGATGTGCCTGAAGGTGGCGGTCCGTCACGACGAGGTGACGTGCACGCTCATCGGTGATCCGGGTTGCCGCATGCCGCTGCGGCTCTACGACGAGGAGCTCGAGCTCGCCGAGGGCGCGGTGCTCCGGCGGCCCACGCGTCGTCCGACGCCGTTGCTGCCCCGCCCGGAGCAGCCGCCGGGCCGGTCCCCGCGCCGGGTCGACGGGAACGGGGAGGTCCACACCCGGGGCGACGTCGACCACGCCGTCTGAGCATCGGTCCCGCCGGTGTCGCTCCGCGCGGTGGACGGCGGCGCGCTCCACCGGGTCATCGGTGGGACTGGGACGAACGGCCCCTCTGCGATCTCGACGGGTGCGCCGGAGGGCGACGCGCTTGAAGCAGGTGCCTGCGCACGAGCTCCAGCGGCTGCGCCCAGTCACCGGGCAGCTCGTCGCTCGGCGGCGGGCCGGGCCGGAAGCCGGTGTCGGTCTGCACCACCACCACGAGGCGGTCCCGGCGTCGGACGAGCATCAGCTGCCCACCCCATCCGGCCCCGAAGGCCGTCTCGTGGTCCTCCACCCACAGGCCGAGACCGTAGTCGCGGTTCTCGGGTCCGCCGTGGTGGCCGGTGGGGGTGCGCATCGCGGCGAGCCACCGGCGCGGGACCAGCTGTCGTCCCTCCGCCGCGCCGCCGTCGAGGAAGAGCCCGCCGACGTCGGCGACGGCTCTGGCGGTCAGGCACAGGTGCCCTGCCCCGACTGGCACACCGTCAGGGTCCGTACGCCAGTCCCAGTCGACGACTCCCAGCGGTCCGAACAGTCGCTTCCCGGCGAACTCACCGAGCCCACCGGTGACCTGGTCCAGGACGGTCGCGAGCAGGTGGCTCCCTCCGTTGTCGTAACGGAAGGTCGTGCCCGGGGCGGCGACGGTCGGCGCCTCGACGAACGCCCGGCCCCACGACCTGCCGCTGCCGGCCACCGCGTCGAGGTCCCACGGGCCGTCCGTGCGCGCGCCGCGGGTCATCGCGGCGAGGTGGCGGACGGTCTGACCGCTGATCGTCGGCGGAGGTCTGAACGGAAGGTGCTCGGCGACCGGGTCGTCGATCCCGAGCAGACCGTCCTCGACGGCGATGCCGAGCAGCAGCACGACCACCGTCTTCGTCACGGAGAACAGATCCAGCCGTTCCGGGCCGCGGAGGTGCACGTCGGCGACGTCGTGCCCGCCGGTCCGGACCAGCACGTGCGCCATGTGACGGAACCGTGGGTCGTCACGCAGTTCGGTCAGCATCCGCTCGGTCGCTAGCTCTACGGGGACGTCCATGGCGACAATCCTGCGGCGGCGCTAGCGGTTCAGGGACGACCCGACGCGGACGAGGTTCCCGCTGCGGTCCACGACGGCGAACTCCCGCATGCCGTAGTCGGTGTCCATGACCTCGACGACGCGGCTGCCGGTCGGCGGGTCGGGTACGACGATCGCCACCCAGTCCTCGTAGAGCCGCTGGGCGTCGTCGACGAACGCGTAGCAGCTCGCCGCCGTCGCGAGCGGGTCCACCTGCGGGTCCGGGTAGAAGTGCACCTCGAGGTTGCCTCGGCCGACGATGAGGTAGTCCCACTCCTCCGGCGGCGCCCCGCGGTTCTCGAACCCGAGGGCCTCGTAGAACTCGAGCGTCTCGCGCAGGTTCCGGCTCGGCAGGATTGGCACAGCACGCTCGGCCATCGCCCGAGACTACTCCCGCCCCGCCACGTCGTCCGGCCCGCACGTCCCGCTCCCCTGGGTCCAGGCGTCGGGTCCTTAAGTTTCAGACATCCCGTTCCGCGAGCTCCCGGAAGTCGTCGGGGACTCCGCCGGACCGGCCGATCGTCGCCGGGAGGTAGCCGACGGCGTCGCGTCCGTACCTGGTGCGCACGGCGTCCATGGACCGGTCGAGCGCCCACCTGGCCGACCCGGTGGCCGAGCCGGGCCGCCACGGGTCCTCCGGCTGGAGCGGCAGCTCGAGCTGCACCGCCTGCTGCCACGTCAGGTTCGACACGGCTACGGCGAGCAGCGTGATCTCGACCGACGAGTCCTCCTTCCCGATCGCGTGCCACACGAGGCGTTCGGCCACCTCGGTCAGCGTCAGGGTGGTCGACACCGGGCCCGGCAGGGTGTGCGAGCGGGTCACCGAGCGCATCCCGGCGAACCGGACCCGGACCGTGACGGTGCGCCCGGCACGGCCCTTCGCGCGCAGCCGGCTCGCGACGCGCTCGGCGAGGTGCGACAGCACCGCCCGCACCAGCTCGGGGGTGGGCCGGCGCCGCCCGAGCGCCGACTGTGCGCCCACCGACCGGGCCCGGCCGGAGCCGGCGACCTTGCGCGGGTCGTCGTTGAGCGCGAGGGCGTGCAGGGTGGCTCCGGAGGCCCGGCCCAGGAGCCGCTCCACCATCGTCCCGGGCGCCTCGGAGAGCTCGCCGATGGTCCGGATGCCGCGGTCGGCGAGGCGTTGCTCCGTCACGGGTCCCACGCCCCACATGAGGCCGACCGGCAGCGGGTCGAGGAACTCGCGCTCGCGTCCCGGCTGGACGACCACCAGCCCGTCCGGCTTCGCCACCTGCGACGCGATCTTCGCCAGGTGCTTCGTGCTCGCCGCACCCACGGAGATCGGCAGCCCGACCTCCGCGCGGACGCGTTCCCGGATGCGGGCACCGATGGAGGCCGGGGTGCCGAAGAGGTGGACCGAGCCAGAGACGTCGAGGAAGGCCTCGTCGATCGAGATCCGCTGGATCGCCGGGGTGAAGTCGCCGAGGACGGTCATCACCCGGTCCGCCAGCCCCCGGTAGCGGTCGAAGTGCCCGCGCACGAACACCAGGTCCGGGCACAGCCGCGCGGCCTGCCAGCCGGGCATCCCTCCCCGCACCCCGTGGACCTTGGCCTCGTAGGACGCGGCGAGGACCACGCCGCCGCGCGCACTCCCGCCGACCGCGACCGGCCGACGGCGCAGCGTCGGCTCCAGGAGCTGTTCCACCGACGCGTAGAACGCGTCGAGGTCGGCGTGCAGGATCGACGGACCGGCTGTCATGGCACGAGATTAGTCGTACACCTGTTCGAGCGAAAGGCCCTGCCGTGCTCCACCGCGGGGGGAACGGAGCTGCCATCTCGCGAACGATGCGCATCGCCGGGGGTCACGCCGGGACAGTGATCCACCGGTGGTCACCGGACTGGGTGCGCAACGGCAGGCGTCGTCGCTACCTTGACCGTCATGGCAGTCCACACCCTCGACCAGGACGAGGCCCGGCGCATCGCGGTCCGGGCACAGCTGCTGGACGCCCAGCGCCCGCCGGACCTGCTCACGGTCGCGAACCGGCTGACGTTCCTCCAGCTGGACCCGACCGCCGCCGTCGCACCGAGCGCGGACCTGGTCGCCTGGACCAGGCTCGGCGGCGGGTACGACCCGGCTCAGCTGCAGCAGGCCCTCGACCGGGACCGCACGCTCTTCGAGTACCGGGCGACCGCTCGCCCGACGGCCGACCTCCACCTGTACGTGGCTGACATGCAGCGGGCACCGCGCTACCAGCAGACCCGCGAGTGGCTGCAGGCCAACGAGTCCTTCCGCGACGACGTCCTCGCTCGCCTCCGCGACTCCGGCCCGCTGCTCTCGCGTGACATCCCGGACACCAGCGCCGTGCCGTGGCCCTCGACCGGGTGGTCCAACGACCGCAACGTCACCCAGATGCTGGAGATCCTCGGCGGGCGGGGCGTGGTCGCCGTCGCCGGCCGTCAGGGCAGGCAACGGGTGTGGGACCTGGCCGAACGGGTCTACCCGGCCGACGTCGTCGCGACGCCCCTGGACGAGGCGCTGAAGGAGCGCGACCGCCGCCGCCTCAAGGCGTTGGGCATCGCGCGGGCCGCCACGACGGCGCAGTCCGTCGAGCCGGCCGACGTCGGCGAGGCCGGGGAGCCGGCGGTGGTGGACGGCGTGAAGGGCGAGTGGCGGGTCGACCCGGAGGCGCTCGACGCGCCGTTCACGGGCCGCACCGCGCTGCTGTCACCGTTCGACAGGCTCGTCCACGACCGCAACCGGGCGCAGGACCTGTTCGACTTCGAGTACTACCTGGAGATGTACAAGCCGAGGGACAAGCGGCGCTGGGGCTACTTCGCCCTCCCGGTCCTCCACCACGACCGGCTGGTCGGAAAGCTCGACGCGACGGCCGACCGCAAGAAGCGCACGCTCACGGTCCATGCCGTCCACCAGGACGTGCGCTTCACCCGGGCGATGACCCACGACGTCGACGGGGAGATCGAGGCACTGGCGACCTGGCTGGACCTGTCGCTGAGCCGATCGGGCCGCTGAGCGCGCCGTAGCGTCAGGATGCCCGGCTCAGCTCCTGCCGATATCTTCCCGGCGGCGTGCCGTACTGACTGACGAACGCCTGGCGGAGGCTCTCGGTCTGCCGGAAGCCGCACCGGCGGGCGATCGCCGCCAGGGACAGCTCGGTCGCTTCCAGCAGGTGTGCGGCCGCCTCGGTACGGGCCTGCCGGACGTAGCGCGCCGGGGTGACGCCGGCATGCTCGAGGAAGAGGCGGGCGAGCTGCCGCTCCCCCACGTGGGCGACGGCGGCGAGGGCCCGGGTGGACAGGTCGCCGTCGAGGTTCGCGGCGACGTGGTCCACGACCCCGCGCACGGCCGTCCGCCGGGGCGGCGGCGCCGTCGTGAACATGCTCATCTGGGTCTGGTCACCGGGACGCTGCATGTAGGTCACGAGAATCCTGGAGACGAGCCGCGCGAGCTCGGGTCCGTGATCCTCCTCGATGAGTGCGAGCGTGAGGTCGAGCGCGCTCGTCACGCCGGCAGAGGTGATGAGGTTCCCCTCGCGGATGTAGATGGGCGCGGGGTCGACGTGGACCGCGGGGTAGCGTCGCTGGATCTCCTCCACGAAGTGCCAGTGGGTCGCCGCCCGGTGACCGTCGACCAGACCAGTGGCCGCGAGCACGCCGAGGCCGGTGCAGATCGAGGTCACCCGACGGGCCAGCGCCGCGAGGCGGCGGACGTGCCCGACCAGGCGGCGGTCGTCGGACGCGGCCGTGAACCCTCGTCCGCCCGCGACGACGAGCGTGTCGAGCGGTTCGTTGAAGTGCTCGAGCGCGGCCTGCCCGGGCAGCTGGAGCCCGGAGTCGCACGACACGGGGCTGCCACCGGGCGTCAGGACCACGACGCGGTAGGGCGGTGCGGCCCCCACCTTGGTGGCCGCTGCGACCGCCGACGTCACGCAGGCGACGTCGAGGAGCTCGACGCCTTCGTAGGCGACGACCGCGATGAGACGTTCGACGGCTGCGGCACCGCCGACGTCAGCGGCGCCGGCATGACCGGTGCGCTCAGCAAGAGCTGTCGGCCGTCCGGCCGCGTGAACCAATTTTTCGGACATCGCATCGATACCCCCTAGGGGTACGACGGTAGTCCAGGCAGGCTTGCTCTACCAGAGGGGATCTCCGGCGAAGTCGGGGTCGGGATCGCACACAGAACCCCTCACGAGCCGCTCAGGGAGGGCCACGATGCACTCGCTCGCCGTCGGACTGGCGAACCTCCACCACGAGCCGGTCCCGCTCACCCCGTGCCAGGGAGATCGTCGCGACCTGTGGTTCGCCGAGCACACGACGGCCGTCGAGCTGGCGAAGTCGCTGTGCCGGACGTGCCCGCTGCGTGCGGCATGCCTCGCTGGTGCGCTCGAGCGCGCCGAGCCCTGGGGCGTCTGGGGCGGCGAGGTGTTCGTCGACGGCGTCGTCGTGGCCCGCAAACGCGGTCGGGGCAGGCCGCGCAAGGCCGAGGCCTGAGCGGCGCTGCAAGTCCTGACGGCCCGGGCGGGCCACCGAACGAAGGAGATCGACATGAACGAGACACCAACGACAACGGCACCGGCAGCGCCCGTGGGGCAGCTCCGCCGGATCTGGCCTTCGGTCGCCGGGGTCGGCTTCGCCGCCCTCGTCGGCATCGGCCTGACAGGCGGGGTGGAGCTCGCGCCGGTGCTCGCCGCGTCCGCGGTGGTCTACCTCGGCGCCGCCGCCGTGGGGAAGCCGGCTGCCGCCTGGCCCATGTTCTTCGCCACCGCGCTCGTCATCACGCTGGTGCGGCTGCTCCTCGACGAGCGCGTCGACGCAACCTGGTTCCTGCTCGGCGGCGCGGCTCTCCTGGCGGTCTACGGATTCCTGCGTGGTGGCCTCCGGCCCGCGCACGGACTGCCCCTGCAGAGCGTCGCGCTCGTCGGCTTCGGCGGCGCCGCCGTCGTTGCGACGGGCATCGATCCCGACCTCGGTGGATACCTTGTCGCCGCAGGCCTCCTCGGTCACGCCGCCTGGGACTTTCACCATCACCGGACGGAGAGGGTCGTCGCCCGTTCGCTGGCCGAGTTCTGCCTGGTGCTGGACACCGTCCTGGCGGTCACGATCGTGCTCGTGACCGTGACGTGAGAGTGACCCGCCGGGCCCGCGCCCGGCGGACCCGGGTGCCGGTCAGTTGAGGTCAGCGGGCCGGACCTCTCGTCCCGTCTCCGCCGCCTGGTAGATCGCGCACAGCAGGCGCACGGTCTCGACGGCGTCGTCCGCGTCGATCGGTGCCGGCTCGACGTTCTCGATCGCGGTGAGCACCTCACGCCACTGGGCGAGATGCCCGGCGTGGCCGATCGCGAGCGGGTCGGAGGCGCCGTTGTCTCGCAGGAGCATCTTCGGACCGGGCGGCGGCACGCCGGGCACGTCCCAATGGTGAATCTCCCCCTGACCGAGGACCACGGCGCCGCGCGACCCGTGCAACGAGATCGTGGCGGGCGAGCCGGGCGGCGTGGCCGTCGTCGTCGTCACGACCCCGAGCGCGCCGGACCTGAACCGCAACGTCGCCACGGTCGTGTCCTCGGCATCGATCGAGTGCGCGAGCGTGCCGTACTGAGCAGTCACCGACTCGACGGGCCCGCACAGCCAGCGCAGGACGTCGACGTTGTGGACGCCCTGGTTCATCAGCGATCCGCCGCCCGCCGCCATGGAGGAGCGCCACGTCGCCGCCCGGTAGTAGTCGTCGTCCCGGAACCAGTGCACGTGGGTGGTGGCGAGCCGGATCTCCCCGAGCGCCCCCTGCACCACTGCCGACTTGAGCAGCTCGTGCTCCGCCTCGAACCGCCGCTGGGAGATCATGGAGACGATGAGGTCCTTCTCCCTCGCGAGGCCGGCGATGCGGGCGGCATCTGGCACCGTGAGGGCGAGCGGTTTCTCGACGACGACGTGGCGCCCCGCCTCCAGCGCGGCGATGACGAGCTCGGCATGGCTCGCGCTGGGCGAGCAGATGGCCACCACGTCGACATCGGGGTGGTTGACCACCTGCTCGGCCGGGAGCTGCAGCGCCGGCCATTCGGGAAGCAGCAGCTCGTCGGTCAGGGTGCGTGACCCGCTGTACGCGACGAGCGCTGCTCGGGAACCGAGCTCGAGCAGGGCCCGCACGTGCAGCCTGCCGATGCTGCCCATCCCGACGACTCCGATCCCGATCGGGCTGGCCGTCATGGTCCTCCTTCTTCTGTGTGGTCCGGTCAGTCAGTGGTGTGCGTCGCGCCGAGCAGGTCCCGGACCCGTTCCGCCGCCTCGGTGAAGCGCGGGTCCTTGAGCGTCGTGCCGTAGTCACGCTCGGCAGGCAGGCCCGGGCTGAGGGTCTCGACGATGCGCCCCGGGCGGGGACTCATGACCACGATGCGACTGCCCAGGTAGACCGCCTCGGGCACGGAGTGCGTGACGAGGACGATGGTCGTGCCGGTCTCCCGCCACACCCGGTTCATCTCGATGTTCATGTGCTCGCGGGTCAGGGCGTCGAGCGCCCCGAACGGCTCGTCCATGAGCAGCACGCGCGGTTCGTGCAGCAGCGCGCGGCACAGCGCCACCCGCTGCTGCATCCCGCCCGAGAGCTCGTGCGGCAGCGCCTTCTCGAAGCCCGTCAGACCGGTCAGCTCGATGAGCTCGTTCACCCGACGCTCGGCGTGCTTCTTGTCCATCCCGCGCATCTCGGCCTGGAGGAGGATGTTCTTGCGGACCCCCCGCCACTCGAGCAGCGCCGAGCGCTGGAAGGCGAACCCGATGTCGCGCTGCGGTCCGGTGACCGGCTTGCCGTAGAGGCTCACCTTCCCGGCCGAGACGCGCGCGAGCCCGGCGATGATCCGCAGGAGGGTCGACTTGCCGCACCCGGACGGGCCGGCGATGGTGACGAACTCTCCCTCGCCGACGGTGAGCGAGACGTCGTCGAGCGCCACGGTCTCGGACCGCTTCGAGGTGAACTTCATCGTGATGCCGTCGACCTCGATGATCGGTCGGGGGTCCACCGTCCCAGCCGAGCGGGCCGGCTGGGTCTCCGTCATCACAGGCCCTCACCGAAGGAGGCGTCCCAGTAGAGCGTGGGGTCGACCTCCCCGTCGAAGTCGGTGTTCTCGGAGAGGAACGTCAGGGTGTCGGTCCACTGCTCCTCGGTGTTGACGCCGGGTGCAGCAGCCTCGTCGAGGTTGAGGAGGCCGATGGTGGCCTCGAGCTGCGCCGCCAGCACACTCTCCTCCGGGGCCTGCTCGGCACCCGCGGCCATGGCAGCCACGGCTGCCTCCTGGTTGTCGGCCGCCTCCTGGAACGACCGCGACGTCGCTCGGAACATGGCCTCGACGAGCTCCGGGTTCTCCTCGATGATCGAGTCGTTGGTCAGCAGGCCCGTGCCGAGCAGGTTCATGTTGAAGTCGGCGAACGGCAGCGCCTCGACCTCCTTGCCCGTCTGGTTCTCGATGGTAGGCGCCTGGTCGTGGTAGAAGCCCTGGATCGCGTCGACCTGGCCCTCGATGAGGGCAGCGATCTTGCCGGCCGCGTCGACGTTGACGACGTTGACGTCGGCGGGGTCGACCCCGTTGAGCTGGAGCCAGGCGGGGAACGTCCCGTACATGGCGTCACCGGGCGTGCCGCCGACCGTCTTGCCGACGAGGTCTGCGGGCTCCGTGATGTCCTGGTCGGCGAAGAACTCCACCGAGCTCGGTCCGGTCTGGAGGAACACGCCCACGCTCTTGACCGGCATGCCCGAGTTGATCCCGTTGGACAGCGGCGGCGTGTCCGCCCACCCGAAGTCGGTGTTGCCCTGGGCGACCTGCTGGACCGTGTTCCCGGACCCGTTGCCCGGCTGGATCGTGAGGTCGATGCCCTCCTCCTCGAAGAAGCCCTGCTCGACCCCGTAGTAGAACGGCGCGTGCTCGCCGTAGGGAACCCAGTTGAGGGTGACGCTCACCTCGGTGAGCTCGGCGGGGGCACCGCTCTCGCCGCCGCCGGCCGTGGCGTCGGCGTCCGCGTCTGCGTCGCCGCCTCCGGAGCATCCGGCGAGCACGAGGGCTGCGGCGGCGAAGGTGATTCCGTACTTGAGAGTGCGCATGGGGAGTCCTTTCGGTTTACGGCGTAGGGGTGCCGTGCGGTCGTGAGGGGTGGGGACGAGGTGGTTGTCGGGGGTGGGACGGGATCGGAGGGTCAGGACGCGGCGAGCATGAGGTTGCCGCGCCGCGACGCGTGCCAGGGGATGAGGATGTGCTCGGAGAGCTCGACGAGGACGAACAGGACGACGCCGATGAGCGACATGAGGATCAGGTCGGCGAAGAGCAACGGTGCGTCGAGGTTCCCGCTGGCGAGGAGGAGCACGTAGCCCAGGCCAGCATCCGCACCGACGAACTCGCCGACGACGGCACCGACGACCGCCAGCGTGACGGCCACCTTCAGGCCGGACATCAGCTGCGGGAGCGCTCCGGGGAACCGGATCTTCCGGAAAGTCTTCCAGCGGGAGGCGCCCATGGTCGCCGAGAGCTCGAGCAGCTCCGGGTCGACCGAGCGCAGTCCGGCCACCGCCGAGACGACGACAGGGAAGAACGCGATGAGGACGGCAAGCACGATCTTCGGCGTCATCCCGAACCCGAACCAGACGACGAGGATGGGCGCGATGGCGATCTTCGGGATGACCTGGGCGAAGAGGATGAGTGGGTAGAGCGACTTCTCGGCGGTCTTGGAGTACACGAGGACGACCGCCGTCGCGACGCCGATGACGGTGGCCAGCACGAAGCCGACGATGGTCTCCATCGTCGTCACCCAGGTGTGCTCGAGGAGCATCGCCCAGTCCTCGATCATCGTGTCCCACACCGCGCCGGGCGCAGGGATGAGCCAGGGCGCGACCATCTCGCGCCAGGCGACGAACCACCACACGGCGAACACCGCGAGCAGCACGGCGACGGGCCGCCAAGAGATGGAGAAGAGATGAAGCACTCTGCCCCAGAGCGTGGTCTCGGCCCGTGCCCGTGCTGTGGGCCCGCCGGTCACGGTCCCCGCTGGTGCGGCCGGGTCGGGTCGGACTTCCTGCGTAGTGCTCATCGGGAGTTCTCCGTCGTTGTCGGGGTGGCGGGTTCGAGGGCGTGGGGCGCGGCGTCGTCGGTCACCGGAGAGGCACCGCCACTGCGTCTGCGATCTCGGTGACGGCCTTCATCGCCTCGGTCGCAAGCTCGGGGCCGGTGAGCGCGGCGATGCCAGAGGTCGTGCCGGGGTGCGGCGAGAGGGCGAAAAAGCCGGTGAATCCGTCGGACCAGAGCGCACGGACGGTCTCGAGGATCTGCCCCTCGCCACGGTCGGTGAGGGCGACGGGCCCCGTGTCGCTCCTGGCGGCCCTGACGTGTATGTACTCCAGGTACGGCCGGAGCAGGTCGTAGCCGTCCGTGAACGGCCGCGAGCCGGACTCGACGAAGCCCGCCGGGTCCCAGGCCAGGGCGAGGTGCTCGGAACCCACCGACTCGACGACGTCGAGACAGCGCCCCGGGGTGTCGCCGTAGGTACCTGGACGGTTCTCGTGCAGGAGGACGAGGTTCGCACTCGCCGCGACGGCAGCCAGCGCCGTCAGGCGTCGCAGGACCTCGTCGCGACCCTTGCCGGCGTCCGCCGGGACTGGGATGAGGTGCGAGAAGATCCGGACGCAGGTCGACTCGAGCGCCTCCGCGACCCGCACCGCCCGCCGTACCCGGTCGAGGTCCTGGGTGAGGGAGAGGGCGCCGACCGGGGTCCCGATGCTCGACACCCGGAGGTTGTGCCGACGCAGGAGTCCGCGGAGGTCACGCACCTGGGCGTCGTCGAGGTCGAGCAGGTCGTTGCCCTGGAACCTGGAGAGCTCCACGAACCGCAGTCCGAGCTCGGCTGCCACCGCGAACTGCGTCTCGGGGTCGGGTGCCGTGTCGTCGGCGAAGCCGGCAAGCGTCCACATGTCGTCACCTCCTTCTCGTCTCGTGCGGCACCGATGCCGCTCCGGTCGTGATCGTGCGTGAGCCGGTGGCTGCCGGCCCGCGAGGGTGCGGGCCGGCAGCACCGCTCAGTAGCGCAGCTCGGCGAGGTTGCCGATGCTCCTGCAGGCGGAGGTCACACCGTCCGGCACAGGACGGTCGTGCTCCGTGAAGCCGTACTCGACGCCCGCGAGCTTCGCGTGGGCGAAGATCTCGGCGAAGTCGATGGTTCCCTCACCGACGTCGGCGAAGGAGCCGTCCGCGGCGAGGTCCTTGAGGTGGAGGAGCTCGAACCGGCCCGGGTAGGTCTGGAACAGGTCGACCGCGTGGGCGCCGACGCTGGCGGCCCAGTACACGTCGAGCTCCATGGTGACGAGCTCCGGGTCCGTCTCCCGGACGAGGACGTCGTAGCCGGTGATCCCGTCCTCGACGGTCTCGAACTCGTAGCCGTGGTTGTGGTAGGCGACGGTGATGCCCTCGTCCTGGAGCTTCGCGCCCACCTCGTTGAGGATTGCCGCGGTCTCCGAGTAGTCCTCGAGCGTCCAGCTGCTCGATCCGGAGATGCGCACGTACTTGGCCCCGATGGCGTGGGCCTCGGAGATGACGAGGTCGAGGTCGTTCTCGAGGTTGTCCTGGCTCACCCCCAGCGAGGGAACGCTCAGCCCGGCTGCGTCGGTGAGCGGAGCGAGCGTCTCGGCGGTGTACCCGTAGAAGTTGCCGGCCCGGCCGGACGGCTCGATGTTCTGGAAGCCGCAGGTGGCGAGGGCGTCCAGCGTGCCGACCGCGTCGGTCGGCATGGTGGCACGGACGGTGAAGCCCACGAGGCCGATCTTGGACAGGTCGACGGACCGGGTGCCGGTCACCGGGTGCGGCTTGCCGACCTCGGACCGGGCTGCCGCGTCGAGCACGTCGGAGCGCTCGGCCTGGGTCAGAACGTCGTCCCGGACGAGCGTCCGGGTCACGGAGCCGACCGTGCTCACGAACTGCCCGTGATTCGTGAAGGGGGCGCCCGACATAATCTCGTCCATGACGGTGCAGCCGTCGCCGGTGTCGTAGTTCGGCACGTCAGACTCTCCGGCGCCCACCCCGAAGAAGACCGACGCCTCGGACGTGTAGCCGTAGGCGCACTGGTCTGTCTCCACCGCACCGGCGGCGGAGGAGACGAGCGGAATGGTCAGGACACCGGCCAGGCCGGCGAGGAGCCAACGCGCTCGAGGGCGCGCTGAAGGACGTGAAATGCGTTCCATGGGGCTAGGCCTCTCCGTCGAGGTCGAGAGATGGGACGTGCGGAATGCGCTTTCAACAGCGCCATGGCAAGGTTCGGTCAGTCGGCAACGATGAGCAACGGGTTGCCATATGTTGCATCGACTGTCCGAAGCGCTACGATTCGGCCGGCATCTGGCCGAAACCGCCGTTGAGAACTTCATGCCAATCACGGCCGGACCCCTGACCTCTCGCATCTCGGTCGACGGCTACTCGGCAGGGCACAACCAGACGGAGGATCTGGTCCACGCACGCTCCCGGACCCACCTCCTCACTCTGATGAGAGCGGCGCCTCGATACGCAGCGTGCAGGCCAGCGCCTCATCGCTCAGGATCGCGTCGACCGAGGACTTCCGCGCGTGTGCATACTTCGTTCGCAGTTCGTCGTCGATGAGACGTTGCACGTCGTCGTCGGCTGGGACGTACGTCGTGCTCACGGGCTCGCGCGGCAGGTCGAGCGCGGCGTCGCGGTCACGCTCCGCGACGGCGCCGTCACCCATCGCAACTGCCACCGGCCGGCCCGCCCGCACGTGCCGGTACCACCAGGAGCCGTCACCGAACGCCGAGCGGACGTAGGGCACGCCGTCGACGACGACGGACCAGATGGGTGTCGCGATCGGCGCACCGCCGGACCTGGTGGTCACGACGGCGACAACCTGGGTCTGATCCAGCAGCTCCACCACGTCCTCGAAACCCATGCTGCACTCCTCCGCACCGAATCCGGCATCCGTGGACGGCCGCATGGCGGCCCTTTCCGAGAGTCAACCAGTTCCCGCCGCTACCGCGAGCCCGGGCCACCGCCAGATCATCGAATCGGGCACCTGTCGCAAAGATCCGGACAGGTTGGCGTCCGGGGAGGCGAGAATGTCGGAGGCGCGTGAATGTTGTCGCTTCTGTGTACCCCGATCGGGCCGAAGAGGAGCATAGAGCCGGCCTCCGCGCCACCGGCCCCAGGAGGACAGAGCGATGACCACGGTGACCTGCGACCTCTCGATCTCGGTCGACGGCTACTCGGCAGGGCACAACCAGACCGAGGAGCGCCCGTTCGGCGAGGACGGCGCAGACGGCTGGGGCGACAGACTGCATGCCTGGATGTTCGAGACCCCGGACGAGAACCGCGTCGAGGTCGACCGGATGGCAGCTGCGCGTGCATTCGTCATGGGACGCAACATGTTCGGCCCCGTGCGCGGCGAGTGGGATCGGGAGTGGAACGGCTGGTGGGGTGACGATCCACCGTTCCACGCCTCGGTGTTCGTCCTCACCCACTACCCGCGCGATCCGCAGCCGATGGACGGCGGGACGACCTTCCACTTCGTCACCGACGGCATCGAGTCCGCACTGCGGCAGGCTCGCTTCGCAGCGGGGGACGGCGACGTCTCGATCCAGGGCGGCGCTTCGACCATCAACCAGTACCTCTCCGCAGGCTTGATCGACGAGCTCCGGCTCCACATCGTGCCGTTGACGCTAGGTGCGGGCACGCGCTTGTTCGACGGTGTACCGCCATTGGATCTTGAGCAGGTGGCGTCACGGTCGGCGACTGCAGTCACGCACGTGACCTATCGCGTCCTGTCCTGACCTGACCGCGGCGCACCCGCTGGCTGCAACAGCACATCTGCCCGGTTCTCCAGCGCACTGTCGCCGTCGGTGGGCAGAACGTTGATGACGCGGGCTGCGACGGCTATCGCGCCATGTCGACGAACCGCGAGTAGTGGCCTTGGAAAGCGACGACGATCGTGTCGGTCGGCCCGTTGCGGTGCTTGGCCACGATGATGTCTGCCTCGCCGGCGCGCGGCGATTCCTTCTCGTAGGCGTCCTCGCGGTGCAGGAGCATGACGACGTCCGCATCCTGCTCGAGGCTGTTGTGGACGGCAATACCGTTCGCGATGAAGTTGTGGCTCCCGGCGACGGTCGCGTCGAAAACCTGCTCGTCGCCCTCCGGCACAACGTCGAGCACAACATCCCAGAGCACATCGTTGGTCGCTGTGAGGTCCATCGCCTCCCGGTCGAGAACGTCGGCGACCACCTTCAAGGTTGACGCGCCGTCACGGGTCGAGTCGCTAACATCCGAGCGCTCAAGGAACCGGGCGATCTCCGACCAGGGCGCGCTGCCGACGCTCATCGGCATGTCCGAACCCTCTTGCGCGAGTCGGGCTCTGGCCGCGCCGTTGAACCACCGGCTCAGAATCCTTCGGTCTTCCGCGTCCGGAACATCGAGCTGCCACCCAGAGCGGTTTCTCGCCACTTCCGAGTGCACGCCGAACCGGAGAAGCAGCCGCGCGACGCCGTCGAGGAACTCGCGCGACGTAGCGAGGAAACGCGCATCGCCGGAGTCGTCCGCTAGCAGACTGAGGAAGAGTGCCAGTTGCCTCTTCGGGAACGAGAACACGTCGTCAGGGATCTCGCATTCGCGGGAACGGCTGAGTCCGCGCGCCAGCTCGCGAACCTGCCCCTCGTCGCAATCGAGTTCGAGCGAGGGTGCGGGAACGTGGCGAGGGACACCGATACGAGCGCCGGCTTTCAGAGCCTCCAGCGGAGACCATCCCTCGTACGTGAGGAACGGGTGGTTGCCAGTGGCAGTGATCTCCCGGCCAGAAGCGAGCTTCATCCGGAAGACGGGCTTCACGCCGGTGCTGAACACCGATGTGATGTGCCGGCGAACGTACTTGAGCCGCTCGTCGAGAGCCCACACCGGCACGTCCTTCTCACCGGACACGAAGAGCTCGCCCATCGTGACCTCAGCACCGGTGTCGGCCCGCATCACGCGCGTATCAGCAGTCAGGCAGCCCGACTCGCGAAGGTCACTCATCATCGGCTTCTTGTCCGTGCGCTGCTCGGGACCGCGGTTCAGCTGCGCGACGGCGATGACCGGAACCTCGAGCTCCTTCGCCAGCAGCTTGAGCGCACGGGAGAACTCCGAGACCTCCTGCTGGCGCGACTCGACACGCTTGCCCGAGCTCATCAGCTGCAGGTAGTCGACCACCACGAGCCGCAGGTCGTGCTTCTGCTTGAGTCGCCGGCACTTGGCGCGGATCTCCATCAGTGACATGTTCGGGCTGTCGTCGATGAACATCGGCGCCTCGGAGACCCGGCTCATGGCAGTCGCCATCCGCGTCCAGTCCTCCTCACGCATGGTGCCCTTACGCATGTTCTGCAGCGGCACCTGCGCCTCGGCCGAGAGCAGGCGCATCGTGATCTCGGTGCGCCCCATCTCCAGGGAGAAGATGACTGAGGTCAGACCGTTCTTGATAGAAGCCGACCGGCAGATGTCCAGGGCGATGGTCGAGTTGTGTGTCGGGATCATCGATCGGGACGCAAGGTACAGGTGGCTGGGGTGGTCGATCTGGACGCACCGCACCGGAACACTGGGCACCGGGCGAACATCGGTGATGAACCGCGACGTCCGTCGAGGTGTGCCACGTCGGCGCCGCTCCTTGTGAACGAGCTTCTTGCGTTCGAGCGCGAACACCTCGTCGTCGGTGGTGAATGTGATGGTGTGTGCGACCGATGTCCGGGCTGAACGTCCCTTCACGGCCTTCCGCGACCAACCTGCGCGGTAGCCGAGGCTGCTGACCAGCTCGAAGAAGTCGGATGCGAGCCGTTCGTCAGTTACCGCGAACTGGACTGACCCGGTGGGGTTGACTGTGCCGTCCGTGTCGAGCAGTCCAGCGAGGAGATCACGCCTCTGCCCCACGCTGCCGCGCAAGTAATCGATCGGAATGTGCTTGTTGTTGAGCACGCCGGTCTTGCGCAGGAGTGCCTGCATACTGCCGTGGTCAATCCAGCACTTCTTGCACAGGCCGGACCCGGAACTCTCAGCACCACATTCGCGACAGGCCGGGCGAACCTTGGGAAGGTGAAGGAGCTTCCTCTTGCCACCACAGGATCGGCCGCATGTCCGCACGTGCGCTTGCTTGGGAGTAAAACGCTCCCCGCAAACATCGCACTGACGCTCCTGGAGGACTGGTTGGGGGAGCAGGCCTATCGAGTAGAGCAGCCTCCCCGACTGCGGTCTGACCTCGTACCCCGCCGCTTCGACGCGGACCGCGATCTCGGGATCAGCCGAGGTAAATCGCGCACCGGCGCTGTGCCCGTCGCCGAGCCAGACTCCCATCACATAGGGATCGATCAAGAGGTCCCGTTCAGGGAGCTCGAGCGGCTTGGTGTTGACAACGCAGTGATTGAGACGCCGATCTGCGGTGTCACACCGTAACGTCTCGGCGATGTGCTCAGTCGTGGCGACGGTCGCGAACGTCCGCTGGTGCTGATACCGGTTGTACTTCACCGCCGCGGCTTGGGCCGACTTCCGCGAGGCGCGTGTCTCGGTCAGCCACTGGTGCTGCGCGTCCGCGACGATGATCGTGCCGTCGTCGAACGTGATCTCGTAGCAGGGCCGGTCGGTCATGACCTCAGTTGCTGCCACGACCTTGGTCGGCGTCCCGTCCGCGGCGATCAGCTCATCGCCGACCCGCACATCGCCCATGGTCGTCCAGCCGCTCGGCGTGGGCAGGGGCGTGTCGAGCGCCAGAGCCTTACCGATGGCCGGTCGGGCCGCGATGATGATCATCTGGCCGCCGTGCAGGCCGTTGGTCAGGGCGTCGAGGTCGGCGAAGCCGGTGGGCACCCCGATCATGCCCTCGCCGCGGTCGGCGGCGTGCTCGATCTCCTCCATCGTCGGGTTGATCGTGTCGCGCAACGGCACGAAGTCCTCGCTCGTGCGCCGCTCGGTGACGGCGTAGACCTCGGCCTGGGCGTTGTTGACCAGGTCGTCCACGTCGCCACCCTCGGTGGCGTAGCCGAGCTGCACGATCCGGGTGCCGGCCTCGACCAGCCGCCGCAGCACCGCCTGCTCGCGCACGATCCGGGCGTAGTAGCCGGCGTTGGCGGCGGTCGGCACCGAGGAGATCAGCGTGTGCAGGTAGGGCGCACCGCCGATACGGGCGATCTCGCCGCGCTTGGTCAGCTCCGCCGCCACGGTCACGGCGTCGGCGGGCTCGCCGCGGCCGTAGAGGTCGAGGACCGCCTCGTAGATCATCTCGTGCGCGGGCCGGTAGAAGTCGTTGCCGCGCAACTCCTCGACGACGTCGGCGATGGCGTCCTTGGAGAGCAGCATGCCGCCGAGGACGCTCTGCTCGGCCGCGACATCCTGCGGCGGGGTCCGGTCGAAGCCCTCCCGGCTGGTCGTCGCCCGCTCCTCCGCGATGGTCACGCGACCAACCTCCTTCTCGACGCCCTCAGCACACTTCTACCGCCCGCCACCCACAAAGGCGGCGGGACCAGCGCCATCCTGCGCCCACGCGAAGGTACGTCGCCGGGGCCGTCCCCAGGAAATCCCTCCTGTGCACGGGTCGGACCTATCCTGTGGATCGGCTGTGGACCCCATCCACCTCGTTGTGCACAGGTAGTGGACAACTCTGTGGGTAACACCCGTGGGATTCCTTGCTTCAGGCCGGAGACGATCCCCACAGGCGTGCACATGCTGTGGACAGAAAGAGGAACCCAGATCCGTGGACGACACTCCCGGCGCACCCGACAACCCTGAAGAAGTACCTGAGGCTCCACGTCCCCGACGCTCGCTCGACCGACAGATCCTCACCCTGGCGATCCCGGCGCTGGGTGCGCTGGTCGCCGAGCCGGTGTTCATCCTGATCGACTCCGTCATGGTCGGTCACCTGGGGACCGCCGAGCTCGCCGGCCTGTCGCTGTCGTCGACGCTGCTGACCACCGCCGTCGGGATCTTCGTCTTCCTCGCGTACGCCACCACGGCAGCGACCGCCCGACTCGTCGGCGCGGGCGACCGCGCGGCGGGGGTCTCGGCAGGTATCGACGGCATGTGGCTCGCGCTCCTGCTGGGGCTGCTCACCACGGCCGTCGCGATCGTCGGCGCACCGTGGGTCGTGACCGCCATGGGTGCCCCGGAGTCGGTCGTCCCGCACGCCGTCGACTACCTGCGGTACTCGGCCCCAGGGATGCCGGGAATGCTGCTCGTCCTGGCCGCGACCGGCACGCTGCGCGGCCTGCTGGACACCCGCACCCCGTTCGTCGTCGCCGTGGCCGGCGCCCTGTCCAACATCGCCCTCAACGCCTTCTTCATCTACGGCCTCGACATGGGGGTGGCCGGGTCCGGGCTCGGCACCGCCCTCGCCCAGACCGGCATGGGGGTGGCGCTGATCCTCGTCGTGCTCCGCGGCGCACGCGGCATCGGCGTCGACCTGCGGCCGCACCTGGGCGGCATCGTCGCCGCCGCCAGGGCAGGCACCCCGCTCATGGTGCGCACCCTCACCCTGCGCGGTGCGATCCTCGCCACCGTCGCCGTGGCCACGTCGCTCGGCGCCGTCTCGCTGGCCGCACACCAGGTCGTCAACGTCATGTGGGGGCTGGCCGCCTTCGCCCTCGACGCCCTCGCCATCGCCGCGCAGGCCATGATCGGCAACGGCCTCGGGGCCGGCGACGTCGGTCGGGTCCGCGCGGTCATGCGCCGCTGCCTCCAGTGGGGCACCGGCGCCGGCGCCGTGATCGGCCTGCTCTTCGCCGCCGGCGGCTGGTTCCTCGCACCGCTCTTCACCGCTGACCCCGACGTGCGCGTCGCGGCGGCGGTCGCGCTGGCCGTCTCGGGAGCCTGCCTGCCCATCGCGGGCTGGGTCTACGTGCTCGACGGCGTCCTCATCGGCGCCGGCGACGGGCGCTACCTCGCATGGGCAGGCCTCGTCACGCTCGTCGTCTACCTGCCCCTCGCCTGGGCGGTCCACGCCTGGGCGCCGGACGGCGCGGCGGGCCTCGCCTGGCTCTGGGCGGCGTTCGGCGGGGCGTTCATGCTCTCCCGTGCCGTGACCACGGGCCTACGAGCGCGCGGCACGCACTGGATGGTGCTCGGCGCGGGACGATAGCGGCGCCCAGCCCGCTCAGTGCGACTGGACCACGCAGAACTCGTTCCCCTCCGGGTCGGCCATCACCGTCCACCGGGCTCCGTCGTCGTGGTCGTCCAACCGGGTGGCTCCGAGGCGGACAAGGCGCTCGACCTCGTCCTCGCGGTGGCCGGCCTCGAGGTCGAGGTGCACCCGGTTCTTGGCCAGCTTGCCCTCGGGGACGGCGAAGAAGAGATACGACTGACCCGCGCCCGTGACGGCGGCGAACTCCGCCGTCGCACCCTCGTGGACCGCCAGGCCGAGCGCCTCGGCCCAGAACCCGGCGAGGCGGGCGGCGTCACCGGCGTCGAAGGTCACAGCGTGGGGAGTCAGTGCCATGGGCACACGGTACTTGTGAGTCGGCGCTGGGCGGCGTCCACCGCGCGGCCGTGGACGGGTCGCCCCTCGTGACCGGGGCCAGCGGACATCGCCGCGCCCCGGGACGTCCTTCGAGGGCACGGCTGGGCAGGGCACCGAGGGATGCCACACGCCCCTCGCGGCCGGTCCCGTCGCTGCGGTCTGGTGAGACGCCGACGGCCCGGCCCCCGTGAGGGGACCGGGCCGGGCGGTGACTTACGGCCCCGGCCGGCTCGCGCCGTCGGGACCGCCGTGCGTCACTTGGCGGGGACGACCTTGACGTCGACCGTGGCCTGGACGTCCTCGTGCAGCCGCACGTGGACCTTGTGCTCACCGAGCGACTTGATCGGGGCCGGGACCTCGATCTTGCGGCGGTCGAGGTCCGGACCGCCCGCGGCCTTGACGGCCTCGGCGATGTCCGTGGTGGTCACGGCGCCGAAGAGGCGGCCGGTGTCGCCGGAGCGGACGGCGACGGTGACCGGGGCGGCCTGGAGACGGTCGCGCACGTCGCGGGCCTCCTCGATCGTGTGGATCGCGCGGGACTTGCGCGCGGCCTGGATCTGGTCGACCTGCTTCTGGCCGCCCTTGGTCCAGCGCGTGGCCAGGCCACGCGGGACGAGGTAGTTACGGGCGTACCCGTCCTTGACCTCGACCACGTCGCCGGCGGCGCCGAGCCCGGAGACCTCGTGGGTCAGGATCAGCTTTGCCATGTCTGCCTCCCTAGCCTCAGCGAGCCGAGCTCGAGTACGGCAGCAGGGCCATCTCGCGGGCGTTCTTGACGGCCTTCGCGATGAGTCGCTGCTCCTGGACGGACACGCCGGTCACGCGGCGGGCGCGGATCTTGCCGCGGTCGGAGATGAACTTCCGCAGCAGCGCCGTGTCCTTGTAGTCCACGTTCTCGATCTTGGCCGACTTGAGCGGGTTGGCCTTCTTCTTGGGCTTGCGAAGAACAGGCTTCGCCATAGTGATGCTCCTCATTCCGAGCGCGACGCCAGCAGGCGCGCGCGCAAAGTCTTGACTTAGAAGGGCGGCTCGTCGTTGAAGGCGCTCGAGCCGCCGCCCGTGGCCCAGGGGTCGTCGGCCTGGCCGCCGCCGGGGGCGTTGCCGCCACCCTGCTGGCCGCCGTAGCCGCCGCCCTGGTTGCCACCGCCGTAGCCACCCTGGCCACCCTGGCCGCCGCCACCGAAGCCGCCGCCACCGCGCTGCGAGCGGGTGACCTTGGCGGTGGCGTAACGCATGGAGGGACCGACCTCGTCGACCTGCATCTCCACGACCGTGCGCTTCTCGCCCTCGCGGGTCTCGAAGGAACGCTGGACCAGCCGGCCCTGCACGATCACGCGGGTGCCCTTGGTCAGCGACTCGGCGACGTTCTCCGCGGCCTCGCGCCAGACCGAGCAGCGCAGGAACAGGGTCTCCCCGTCCTTCCACTCGTTCGCCTGACGGTCGAAGGTGCGCGGCGTGGACGCCACGGTGAAGCTGGCCACGGCCGCACCCGACGGGGTGAAGCGCAGCTCGGGGTCCGCCGTCAGGTTCCCGACGACGGTGATGACGGTCTCGCCTGCCATGTGTGTGCTCCCTGGTGGTTCAGGTGGTGCTCACCGAGCGAGGCTCAGTGGGCGTCCGGGCGGATGAGCTTGGTGCGCAGGACGGCCTCGTTCAGGCCGAGCTGGCGGTCGAGCTCCTGGGCGACCTCCGGCGTGGTGGTCATGTTGACCACGGCGTAGATGCCCTCGGAACGCTTCGCGATCTCGTAGGCAAGACGACGCTTGCCCCAGATGTCGACGTTCTCGACGGTGCCGTCGGTCTTGACGACCGAGAGCAGCTTGTCGAGCGACGGGGCGACGGTGCGCTCGTCGACCTCCGGGTCGAGGATGATCATCAGTTCGTACTGACGCATGCTTGTTACCCACCTCCTCTGGACTAGGCGGTCACGGTCTCTCCGTGACAGGAGGGCTGCAGCGTGCGGTCCCCTCACGGGCACGGGTGTGCACATGGTGGGGACCAACGGGCAACACTACCGTAGCCAGCCGACGCCGGGCGTCGCGAGCCTCGTCACACTCCCTGTGGACGACGCCGGAACCTGCGCTCCGGCGTCGTCCCGGGGTGTGCGGGGTCAGCTGGTGACCTCGGCCCACCAGTCGGCCCAGTCGTCGCGCCCGACCGCCTGACCGGCCGGGTCCTCCGAGCCGGGCGGCTCGGCCTGACCGTCCCCGGGCGGCTCGGTGGGCGGGAGCGGCAGGCCTGGTTCCGTGGTGGGCTCCGGGGTCGGCGCCGGAGTGGGAGTCGGTGCGGGCGTCGGGGTGGGCGTCGGGGTGGGGCTCGGCGTCGGGGTCGGGGTCGGCTCCTCCGTGGGCTCCTCGGTGGTCGGCTCCTCCGTCGGCTCCTCGGTGGTCGGCTCCTCGGTGGGCTCCTCCGTCGTCGGCTCCGGCGAAGGCAGCTCGGGCTGGGAGCGCTCGGGGAACTCCTGGACCTCCATGCCCTCGGTGGCCACGAGCATGTAGTCGCGCCAGATCTCGGCCGGGAACTGCCCGCCGCCGATGAACGGGGTCCCGCCGAACCCCGTGAGCGCCTCCTCGCCGCCGTCCTCGCCGACCTGGTACATCGACACCACCGTCGCGAGCTGGGGGATGTAGCCGGCGAACCCGGCGGACATGAGGCCGTTCGAGGTGCCGGTCTTGCCCGCGGCGGGACGGTCGAGGACGTTCGCCACCCGGGCGGTGCCCTCCTCGATCACCTGCGTCATCGCGTAGGTGGCGTCCGCCGTGACCTGCGGGTCGAAGACGCGCTCGCCCTCGTTGCCGCCGGTGTACGTGACGTTGCCGTCCCCGTCGCGCACCTCGGCGACGATGTACGGGTTGTGCCGCACGCCCTGGGCGGCGAAGGTGCTGTACGCGCGGGCGAGGTCAATCGCCCGCGGCGACGACGGGCCCAGCACGTTGGAGGGGTCCGCGGTCAGGCCCGGCGTGTCCTCCGGGATGCCCGCCGCCACGGCCGCCTCGAGCGTCGCCTGCGGGCCGACGTCGACGTTGAGCTGGACGTAGGCGGTGTTGATCGAGTTCTCCGTCGCCTCGACGAGGTCGACGAGGCCGTGGCCGCGGAAGTCGTAGTTGCGGACCGTGTACCCGTCGATGTCCATCGGCGACGGCGACGTGTAGGTCGTCTCCAGCGGCATGCCCTGCTGCAGGGCCGCGGTCAGCGTGAACGGCTTGAACATCGAACCGGCCTGGGCGCGGTCCTGCGTGGCGTTGTTGCGTGGCTTGGAGACGTAGTCGGCGCCGCCGTACAGGGCGACCACTCCGCCGGTGCTCGGGTCCATCGAGACCAGGGCGACGTGGTTGTTCTCCGGCCGGTCGTCGGGCAGGTTGTCCACGGCCTGGACGGCGGCGTCCTGCTTCGCCTGGTCGATCGTCGTGACGATGTCCAGACCGAGGGTGTCGATCTCCTCCTCGGTCAGGCCCGCCGAGGCGACGAGCTCGTCGCGCACCATGGTGAGCAGGTAGCCGTTGGGGCCGCCGTAGATGTTCTCGGTGTTCGGTGCGACCGTCTCCGGGAAGACGGCGGCGGAGCGCTCCTCCTGGGTGATCCAGCCGTCCTCGAGCATGAGGTCGAGCACGCGGTTCCACCGCTGCTCGGCACGCTCGGGGTTGACCGCCGGGTCCCAGTTGCTCGGGGAGGGGATGATCCCGGCGATCAGCGCGGACTCGGAGATCGTCAGCTCGGTGGCGGGCTTGTCGAAGTACGCCTGCGCGGCCTGCTCGATGCCGTACGCGCCGCGGCCGAAGTAGATCGTGTTGAGGTAGTTCTCGAGGATCTCCTCCTTCGTCTGCGACTGGTCGATCTTGAGCGCGAGGATGGTCTCCTTGAACTTGCCGAGGTAGCTGGTGGTGGTGCCCACGTAGTACCGCTCGACGTACTGCTGGGTGAGGGTGGAGCCACCCTGGGTGGGCAGGCCGCGCACGTTGTTCCACAGGGCGCGCACGAGACCCTTGGGGTCGACGCCGTTGTTCTCGTAGAAGCCGCGGTCCTCGGAGGCGATGACCGCCGCGGAGACGTGCTCGGGCAGCGTGGAGACGTCGATGATCGTCCGGTCGACCTCCGAGAACGAGCCCATCGGAGTCTCGCCGTCGGCGTAGTAGACGGTGGTCGACTCGGCCAGGGCGAAGTCGTCCGGCTCGGGGACCTCGGTGGTGGCGTAGGCGGCGATGAACACGCCGACGGCGAGCGCGATGCCCGTCAGTGCGACACCGAGCACGACCCGCCAGCTGGGCAGCCAGCGCATGACCGGGCCCTTGCCCGACCGTGGGTAGTCGAAGAAGCCCTTCTTCTTCGCCGGTGCCCGGCGGCCCTTCGAGGCCGTGCGCCCGGCGGGGGCCGAGCGCTTGCCCGTGGAGCGGTTGGGGGTGCGTGCCACGCGGGTATGCCTTTCGCCGTGCCGCACCCTCGGACGATCCGCTGGCGCGGTCTGTGCGTGCCCCGGCTGGCGGCCGTCGCGGGGCGAGGGCCGGTGGTCGCCGGATACAGATCCGCCCTTCAGTATGGGGCAGGGTACTGGGAGCCGTCTTCACCAGGCATGGAGTGCGGTGCGACTCACAGGTGCGCACGCGGGCGCTCGCCCGTCGCCCGCGCGGATCTACGCCGGCGTCGCCACTCGTCCCCGCGCTGCCGTTCCCGCCACTGCCGTTCCGTCACTGCCGTTCCGCCACCCGTCCCGTCACTGCCGTTCCGCCACTCGTCCCCGCACTGCCGTTCCGCGGTGGACCGGTTGTCGGGGCGCTTCCCGATATTCCGTGTCGTGGCGACTTCGCTCCTTCGTCTGGCAGGGTCTCGCTTCTTCGCTTGCTCCGGCTCCTGCTCCCTCGTTTCGTCGGGCGCTCGCGCTGCTTCGCTTCCGCGGGCGCTCCTACTCCCTCGTCAGGACGCTCCCGCTCCTTCGATTGGTCGGGCTCCAGCTCGTTCGTCACCTGCGCCGTGCCGGCACGCCCCGTCCGTAGGTGATGCGCTGATATATCGATGCGATATATTGCTGCGCTATCGGATCCGGAGCGGCAAGGTCTCCGGGCAACACAGGCGGGGAGGACGTCGGTGAGCGCACGCGGGCAGGTTCTCGAGCTGGCCATCCTCGGCCGGCTGCGCGAGGCGCCCATGCACGGGTACGAGCTGCGCAAGCACCTCAACGCCACCCTCGGGGCATTTCGCACCCTGTCCTACGGCTCGCTCTACCCGGCACTTCGCTCGCTCACCGAGCGGGGACTGATCTCCGCCGCGGAGACCACCGAGACGGCCGCGACAGTCACGCGGCCACTGACCGGGCGGCGTGCCCGGATCGTCTACGAGCTCACCGATGCGGGCCGCACGCACCTGGAGGGTTCCCTGTCCTCGGCCGGACCCGGCGCGTGGGAGGACGACGCCTTCGACGTCCGGTTCACGCTCTTCGGGAGCACCGACGCCACCACGCGGCTGCGCATCCTCGAGGGCCGGCGGGCGCGGATGGTCGAGCGCCGCGAGGCGATGCGGCAGTCGTTCGGCCGCACCTCGCGGCGGATGGACAGCTACACGGCCGAGCTGGCCCGACACGGCCTCGAGCAGGTCGAGCGCGAGGTGCAGTGGCTCGAGCGAGTCATCGACACCGAGCGAGGGACCCGGGGCGCCCTCGACTACGGCCGCATCAACCCCGCACAGACCCCGGCAAGCACGACGACCCGCGCGGACGCCCTCGGCGCACCCGCCTCAAGTGATGCATCACCAACGAACAAGGAGCAAGCATGAGTGCTATCCGTGTCGCCGTCGTCGGCGTCGGGAACTGCGCGTCCTCGCTGGTCCAAGGCGTGCACTACTACGCCGACGCCGACCCCGAGAGCACCGTTCCCGGCCTGATGCACGTCCAGTTCGGCAACTACCACGTCCGTGACATCGAGTTCGTCGCCGCGTTCGACGTCGACGGCAAGAAGGTCGGCAGCGACCTCTCTGAGGCCATCAACGCCTCCGAGAACAACACCATCAAGATCTGCGACGTCCCGCCGCTGAACGTCCCGGTCCGCCGGGGTCCCACGCTGGACGGGCTTGGCAGGTACTACCGCGAGACGATCGAGGAGTCGACGGCCGAGCCGGTCGACGTCGTCGGCGTGCTGCGGGAGACCGAGGCGGACGTCATGGTCTGCTACCTGCCCGTGGGTTCCGAGGACGCCGCGAAGTACTACGCGCAGTGCGCCATCGACGCTGGTGTCGGCTTCGTCAACGCCCTTCCGGTCTTCATCGCCGGCACCCAGGAGTGGGCGGACAAGTTCACCGCCGCCGGGGTGCCGATCGTCGGTGACGACATCAAGTCCCAGGTCGGCGCGACCATCACGCACCGGGTCCTGGCGAAGCTCTTCGAGGACCGCGGCGTGGTGCTGGACCGGACGTACCAGCTCAACGTCGGCGGCAACATGGACTTCAAGAACATGCTCGAGCGCGACCGGCTCGAGTCCAAGAAGATCTCCAAGACCCAGGCCGTGACCTCCAACGTGAAGCACGACCTCGGTGCCAAGAACGTGCACATCGGCCCGTCGGACTACGTCCAGTGGCTCGACGACCGCAAGTGGGCCTACGTCCGCCTCGAGGGGCGCGCCTTCGGCGAGGCGCCGCTCAACCTCGAGTACAAGCTCGAGGTCTGGGACTCCCCGAACTCCGCGGGCATCATCATCGACGCCCTCCGTGCGGCGAAGATCGCGATGGACCGCGGCATCGGCGGCCCGCTGCTCTCGCCGTCCAGCTACTTCATGAAGTCCCCGCCGGAGCAGCGCGCCGACGACCTGGCCCGCGAGTCGGTCGAGGCGTTCATCGCCGGCGACATCGAGCGCTGAGCCGCTCCACCGCCGCAGCCGGCCCCGTCACCTTCGTGGCGGGGCCGGCGCGTATCTCCCGCCGTCAGGCGCCGGCATCGTGACCAGGGCTACGTGCCGGCATCAGTCCCCGGCGACGGGGCCAGCGCCAGTTCCTAGGTGACGCGCCGGCGGCCGCCGCCCCGATCGGTGAGGAAACGGTGCGACTATCGCATCGATCTCTCACCGATGACGCGCCGGCGCCACAGCCGGGCACTCAAAGTAGGCAGTCGAGCCCTCTGTCCTGTGCCTTCGCTCGAGGTTCCAGGTCCGCGCCGTGCGGTCTACGCACTAACCGCCGTTGGCCGTCCTTGGTGAGGAAACGGTGCGCCTATCGCATCGATCTCTCACCGATGACGACGGGCGCCACTGGCGAGCACTCAAATTAGGCAGTCGGGCCCGCACCGCCGCAGCCCACCGCCCCATCCACCCTGCGTGAGCGCCGCGGCAACCTGCGCCGCGGTCCGGCACGGAGTGACCGCGACGTGCGTCCACCGGTACCGAAGTGTCCGGACCCCGCGCTCGATCAGGGTCGCGTTGTCGCGCCAGGTGTCGGAGGCGGTCCGCCCGCCGGGGTGCGCGAGATTGCCGTCCAGCTCCACGCGCACGCCGTATCGGGCGTAGCTGACGTCCGCCCTGACGAACCGGCCACCGACCCTGTCACGAACCTGAAGGGCACTTCTCGGCAAGCCGTGCGCCCGCTCGACGTCGCGACGGAAGCGGCGTTCCAACGGTGACTCGATCCCGGAGCGAACCTCGGCGAGGAGCTCGTCGAGGAGGCTCCGCCGAGCGAGGCGACGCCTGCCGACCGCCGCGCGCGCGATCTCGTCCAGGCTGATCCTGGCGCGCCGGGCGTCACACAGCAGTGCGATGGCGGCGTCGGCGCCGGTGATCGACTCCCAGAGGTCGAGGACGGTCTCCGGTGGATGCACCGTGCGCAGTCCGCCGTAGCTGTCCGGCATCACCCTCCGCAGGTGCACCCTGAGTCCACGCTGAGTGGCAACTCGCCGTCGCCACGGCACACTCACCTCGACGATGCGCGGCTCTTTTCCGATCAGGCCCCAGTGGAAGGCGGCCGCCGTGTGGCTGAGCGCCGCGCCCTCGCCGCAGTAGACCAGTGCCGCCCGGGCTCGTGTCATCCAGCGCATCGTGCCCGTGTGGACGACGGCGATGCCCGGGTAGGGGCTCTGCCATACGCCGCGTCGGACCTGGGCGGCCAGGAAGCCAGGCGGACAGCCGAGCTCGACGAGCTGCTTCCTCGAGACGACCTGGTTGCCGTACCGGGCGAGGTGGGCGATCTCGGTCCTGGTCACCATGCCGGCAAGGGATGCTGCCGGATCACGAGGCGTGCGACGACCGGTTCAAGGCTGTGGACAACCCTGTGGAGATTCGTGTCATCCCCTCACCGTTGCCGGAGGTGAGCTGTCGACCGGCGAGCGGGGCTGGCGAACGGCGCCCGCGCGAGCCTCAGCTGCGTGCCCGCATCACGGCCTTCCGCACCTCCTCGACCCACAGCACGGAGGAGGCGACGACCGCCGCGAGCGCCCACTGACCGGCGCTCAGCGCCGTCGTGTCGAAGAGCCCCTGGAGGAAGGGCACGTACACCACGGCCACCTGCAGCAGCAGGATGGCCGCGAGCGAGAGCCACAGGATCCGGTTGGTGAACGTGTGCCGGGAGAACACGGACTCGTCGCGGCCGCGGACGTTGAGCAGGTTGAACACCTGGAAGAGCACGAACGTGGTGAACGCCAGCGTGCCTGCCTCCGTCGCCACACCGGGCGCCGGCTCCTCGCCGGGCGTGAGCGCGAGCACTGCCAACGTGCCGGCGGCCATGACGACGGCCGAGAGGACGATGCGCAGCACCCGGGCGCGGGTGAGGATCGGTTCGCCCACCGGTCTGGGCGGCCGGTGCATGACGTCGTCCTCCGCTCGGTCGAGCCCGAGGGCCATCGCCGGCGGGCCGTCCATGATGATGTTGACCCACAGCACCTGCAACGCCGTGAACGGGGCGCCCCCGGCCAGCCCGATGACGCCGGCGGTGAGGAAGATGATCACGAAGCCCCACGCGGTGGCGATCTGGAACCGCACGAACTTCACCACGTTGTCGTAGATCCCGCGGCCCTCGCGCACGGCGGCGACGATGGTGGCGAAGTTGTCGTCGGTGAGGATCATCCTCGCCGCGCCCTTGGACACCTCGGTCCCGGTGATGCCCATCGCGATGCCGATGTCGGCCTCCTTCAGCGCCGGGGCGTCGTTCACCCCGTCACCGGTCATGGCCACCACCGAGCCGTCCGCGCGCAGTGCGTCGACCATGCGGATCTTGTGCTCGGGACTCACCCGCGCCAGCACCCCGTAGCCCGCGGCGGACCCGCGCAGCTGCTCGTCCGACGTCTTCTCCAGCTCGGCGCCGGTCACCGACTCGCCTTCGATGCCGAGGTCCGCGGCGATCGCGGACGCCGTGCCCACGTGGTCGCCGGTGATCATGTGGACGGCGATGCCGGCCTGCCGCGCCTGCGTGATGGCGTCGCGCGCCTCCGACCGAGGCGGGTCGACGATGCCCACCAGGGCCAGCAAGGTCAGCTCCCGGACCTGCCCGTCGAGCTCGGCAGGGTCGGCGGCGACGTCGGGATCTATCTCCTCCGCCGCGAAGTCGCGCTGCGCGACCGCCATGACCCGCAGCCCGCGGGCACCGATGTCCGCGTTGAGGTCGTCGAGCCGGGCGCGCTGGGCGTCGTCGAGCGGTACCGGACCATCGGGGGTGTCGACCCACGCCGAGCGGCCGAAGACGACGTCCGGACCGCCCTTGACCAGCATCCGCAGCCCAGAGCGGTCCTCCGGCGCCAGTCCCCGGGCCCACTCCGCGGTGGCGCTCTCGGATGCGGCGGCCTCCCAGCGGTGGAGCGTGGCCATGTACTTCCGGCTCGAGTCGAAGGGGACCTCGGCGGCCCGCGGCCAGTCACGGCGGGCGGCGTCGACGTCGAGCCCGGCCTTGGCGGCGAGCACCACGAGCGCACCCTCGGTCGGGTCGCCGACGAGCTCGCCGTCGTGCACCTCGGCGTCGGCGGCAAGTGCCATGGCGAGCAGGGCGGCGCGCACGTCCGGCGCCGGCTCCTCGCCCGTCACGCGGATCTCGCCGTCGGTGCCGTAGCCCTCGCCGGAGACCTCGAAGACGCGCTGCTCGGCGAACAGCACCCGCGCGGTCATCTGGTTGAGGGTCAGCGTGCCGGTCTTGTCCGTGGCGATGTGCGCCGTCGACCCGAGCGTCTCAACCGAGGACAGGCTCTTGATGATCGCGCCGCGCCGGGCCAGCCGCGAGGCGCCCATGGCGAGCGTGAAGGCGACCACCGCGGTCAGCCCCTCGGGGATCGTGGCGACTGCCAGCGAGACCGCCGTCAGGAAGAGGTCCTCGAGCGCCGCGCCCCGCAGCAGCCCGAGGACGAACACGATGAGCACCACCACGCCGGCGACGACGCTCAGCAGCTTGGCGAGCTGGGCGATGCGGCGCTGGAGCGGCGTCGTCTCCTGCCCGGCGGTCCCGAGCATCCCGGCGACACGGCCGATCTCGGTCCCCATCCCGGTCGCGGTGACGACCATGACGCCGCGACCGCGGGTGACCTCCGTGCTCATGAAGCCCATGCCGTCCCGGTCGCCCAGCGCGGAGTCGGCCTCGTCGATCGCGTCGGCGTTCTTCGGCACCGGGGCCGACTCGCCCGTCAGGGCGGACTCCTGCACCTCCATGCCGGCCGTCTCGAGCAGGCGCCCGTCGGCCGGCACGACGTCGCCCGCCTCGAGGAGGACGACGTCGCCGGGCACCAGGTGCTCGGCGTCGACCTCGCGGACCTGCCCGTCACGACGCACCCGGGCCCTCGTCACCGTCATGTCCTGGAGGGCCTGCAGGTTGGACTCCGCGCGCTGCTCCTGGACGAGGTTGAGCACGGCGTTGAAGACCACCACCACGAGGATGACGATCGGGGTCTCGAGCTCGCGGGAGACCACGGCGCTGACGACGGCGGCGATGAGGAGCACCACGGTCATCGGCTCGGTCAGCAGCGCGAGGACCCGGCGCCACAGCGGGGTGGCGGCGTCCTCGGTGAGCTCGTTGGGGCCGTGCTCGTCCAGGCGCCGTCCGGCCTCCTCCGTGGTGAGACCGCGGCGCGGGTCGACGTCGAGCTCGCGGGACACCTCCGACGGCGCCACGGTGTGCCAGGCCGGCGCCCCGGACTCGTCGCTTTCGAGCGAGCCTCTGCTCGTGCCTGCGCTCATCGGCGATCCTCTCGGTGCTCCGGGTGCTCTCGGCGTCCGGCGTCCGCTGTTCGGCGTCCGGCGTCCGGCGTCCTCATCATCGCTGCCGTGCTCCACGGGCGCACGAGGACCGACGTCCCTCCCGACGCCGCCTTCGGACCGTGAGCGGGAGCTGCCGCTCCGCCCCGCGGTCGCGACGCCGGCGAACGCCTGGAGGTGACCGAGCCGACGGCGGGGCCAGGGCCGAGCTGCGCAGCCCGCGGCCGCGTGCGGCACACGACCGACCAGAGGTCCGCGGTGGGCGATCGGTTAGCCTGCAGCACGTGCCGATGCTTCCTGCCCGCCGCCCCGCGCGGCCGGCACCCCGCCGATGAGCGTCCTGTCCGACCTGCGCACGGTCGCCGTCAACGACGGCTTCCGCAAGCTGTTCACCGTCCGCCTGGTCTCGCAGTGCGGCGACGGCATGTTCCAGATCGGCTTGGCCACGCTGTTCTTCTTCAGCCCGCAGAACATGGCGACCGCGGCGTCGGTGGCTGCCGCCTTCGCCGTGCTGCTGCTGCCGTTCACCGTCGTCGGCCCCTTCGCCGGCCCGCTGCTCGACCGGTGGCGCCGGCGGCAGGTGCTGCTGATCGGCAACGCGGTCCGTGTGGTGCTCGCAGCGATCCTCGCCGTCCTGATGGCCACCGTCGGGGTTGGGCTGCCCGTCTACGTGCTCGCCCTGGTCACACTCGGCATCAACCGCTTCCTGCTCGCGGCGCTGTCGGCCGGCACGCCGCGCGTGGTCCCGCGCGAGCAGCTGCTCATCGCCAACACGCTCACCCCGACCCTCGGTGCCGTCTCGGCCGCCGTCGGGGCCGCCATCGGGTTCGTCCTCGGCCTGGTCGCACCGGCCGGCCCGGTCAAGGACGGGATCGTCCTGGCGACCGCCGGTGCGCTGTTCGCCGCCGCCTCGGCGCTCGCCCTGCGCCTCGGCAAGGACCAGCTCGGACCCGCCCGCCGTGCGGAGGGCGCCCAGCTCTGGGCGGACATGCGGGCGACTGTCGGCGACATGGTCGACGGCGCCCGGTACCTCGTTGCCCGGCGCACCCCGGGAATGGCGCTCGGGGTGATGGCCGCGCACCGCTTCCTCTACGGGATGAACTTCATCGCGCTGCTGCTGATCTCGCGGAACCTGCTGAACGAGCCCGCCGACGCCGACGCGGGCCTGGCGACCTTCGCCGTCCTGACCGGCGTCTCCTTCCTCGGCAACGGCCTGTCCATCTTCCTCACCCCGCTGGCGTACGAGCGCATGCACGCCTCGACGTGGATCGTCGTCTGCCTGGGCATCGCAGGGGTGAGCCAGGCGATCCTCGCCACGTCGGCCCAGTACTGGTTCATCGTCGTCGCCGCGGTGCTCATGGGTCTTGGCGTCCAGGGCGCGAAGATCGCGGTGGACACCATCGTCCAGCGGGACACCGACGACTCCTACCGGGGGCGGGCGTTCTCGCTGTACGACGTCCTCTACAACGCCGCGTTCGTCGGCGCCGCGGCGCTCGCCGCGATCGCCCTGCCCGACACCGGCTGGTCGCGCGGGGTCTTCGTCGCGCTCACCGCCGTCTACGTCGTCCTCGCCGTGACCTACCGGTCCGGCGTGACCCGGCTGGCGGACCGGCCTGTGCCGGTCCTGACCTCCGAGCGGGGCTGACGCGTCAGGCGCGGCCCACCAGGCCCGCCCTGGCCTGCTCCCGAGGAGCCCCGCGTTATCGGTGAGAGTTCGGTGCGACTGGCGCGTCGTTTCCTCACCGATCGACCTGTGCCGCCGACTCGACGCGGGGGGAACCCGTCCGGTCGTCGCTCAGGCGTGCTCGGCCCACCACGCCACGCCCTGGCACTGTTCCCGAGGAGCCCCGCGTCATCGGTGAGAGTTCGGTGCGACTGGCGCGTCGTTTCCTCACCGATCGACCTGTGCCCTGACCCAAGCCCGGGGCGGGTCCTCGCGTCAGGCCCGCTCGGCCCACCAGGCCTCGAGCGCCTCGCGGGCGGCGTCCTGCCCGACCGGTCCGCGCTCCATGCGCAGCTCGAGGAGGAACTTGTACGCCTGGCCGACCTGCGGCCCCGCCGGGATGCCGAGGATCTCCATGATCTGCTCGCCGCCCAGCTCGGGGCGGATGGCCTTGAGCTCCTCCTGCTCGCGCAGGGCGGCGATGCGCTCCTCGAGGTCGTCGTAGGCGGCGGACAGGCGCATGGCCTTGCGCTGGTTGTGGGTGGTGCAGTCGGCGCGGGTGAGCCGGTGGAGCCGCTCGAGCAGCGGGCCGGCGTCGGTGACGTAGCGGCGCACGGCGGAGTCGGTCCAGGCGCCGTCGCCGTAGCCGTGGAACCGCAGGTGCAGCTCGACCAGCCGGGTGACGTCCTTGATGGTGGCCTTGTCGAAGCGCAGGGCCTTGAGGCGCTTCGCGGTGAGCTTGGCGCCGACCAGCTCGTGGTGGTGGAAGCTGACCCCGCCGCCGGCCTCGAAGCGCCGGGTGGCTGGCTTGCCGACGTCGTGCATGACGGCGGCGAGCCGCAGCACCAGGTCGGGGCCGGGCACGGGCCCGTCCGGGCCGGTCTCGAGGGCGACCGCCTTGTCGAGCACGGTGAGGGTGTGCTCGTACACGTCCTTGTGCCGCTTGTGCTCGTCCACCGTCTGCTGCAGCTCGGCGAGCTCGGGGAGCACGACGTCGGCCACCTCGGTGTAGACCATGATCTCCAGCCCGCGCCGGGGCCAGCGCGAGGTCAGCATCCGCTCGAGCTCGGCGCGCACCCGCTCCGCGGAGACGATCTCCAGCCGCGCCGCCATCTCGGTCATCGCCGCCATCACGTCCTCGGCGACGTCGAAGCCGAGCTGGGCGGTGAACCGGGCGGCGCGCATGATGCGCAACGGGTCGTCGTCGAAGGACTGGGTGGCGGTCACCGGGGTGCGCAACACCTGCTCGGCGAGGTCGCCGAGGCCGTCGTGGGGGTCGACGAAGGTCAGCTCCGGCAGCCGCACCGCCATCGCGTTGACCGTGAAGTCCCGGCGCGACAGGTCGCCCTCGAGGGTGTCGCCGTACTGCACCGCCGGCTTGCGCGAGCCCACCTCGTACGCCTCGGTGCGGTACGTCGTGACCTCCACCACGACGTCGCCCTTCCGGGCCCCGATGGTGCCGAACTCCTTGCCGATGTCCCAGGACGCGTCGCCCCAGGAGCGCAGCAGCCTCTCGGTCTCCACCGGCCGGGCCGACGTCGCGAAGTCGAGGTCGTGGAAGGCCTCGCCGAGGAATGCGTCCCGGACCGGGCCGCCGACCAGCGCCAGCTCGTGGCCGTGCCCGGCGAAGAGGTCGCCGAGCTCCCGGACGGACGCCGGCAGCGAGGCGAGGGAGGCCAGCGCGCGGCGCTGGAGCTCGAGTCGGCGGTCGGGTCGGGAGGCTTGCTGGCTGGACACCGGCCAAGCCTGCCACGCCGAGCGCGGTACCCACACGCCGCCCTGCGCACGGATCATTACAGTGGCCACATGCCTACCGCCTTCCCCGTGCCGCGCCCCCGGGTGCCGCGGCCACCTCGGAGCCGGTTGGTGAACGCCCGTGCGAGCGCGCTCCCGGTGGTCGACGAGACCTCGGCCGGCGGCCTGGTCGTCAACGTGGTGGACGGACGCGCGTTCACCGCCGTCATCGCCCGCCGCAACCGGGCCGGGCGCCTGGAGTGGTGCCTGCCCAAGGGCCACCTGGAGGGCACCGAGACACCCGAGCAGGCGGCCGTGCGCGAGATCGCCGAGGAGACCGGGATCGACGGGCGCATCCTGCGCCACCTCGCGACCATCGACTACTGGTTCGCCGGCACCGACCGGCGGGTGCACAAGGTGGTCCACCACTACCTGCTCGAGGCCACCGGCGGCGAGCTCACGATCGAGAACGATCCCGACCACGAGGCCGAGGACGTCGCCTGGGTGGCACTCTCCGAGGTCGCCTCCCGGCTCGCCTACCCGAACGAGCGCCGGGTGGTCTCCACCGCGCGGGACGTGCTGGCCGGGCGCGCATGACTCCCCGACGGGCGTCCCTGCGCCCGGTCGCGGTCCTGACGGCCGCCCTGGCCGCCGTCGCCGGTGCCGTCGTGCCCGCAGGGCTCGCCGCGCCGGCCGCCGCCACGACCGACGACCCGACGGCGGAGGAGACCGGGCTCGAGGTGGAGATCACCGACGTCGGCTCGCCGGTGCTCGGGCCGGACCGGCCGCTCACGATCCGCGGCACGGTGACCAACCCCACCGACGAGGCCGTCGAGACGGCGGACCTGCGGCTGCGCATGCAGCGCTACACCCCGATCTCCCGCTCCGCCCTGCAGCGCTGGCTCGAGCCCGACAGCTACTCCACCACGGTGCTCCTCGCTCGCGAGGACCTGCCCGCTGCGCTGCCCGCCGGGGAGAGCACGACCTTCTCCGTCACGGTCGAGGACGTCCCGCTGGCGTCCGCGCACTACGCGTGGGGGCCCCACGGCGTCGAGGTCGAGATACGCGACGCCGCGGACGCCGAGGTCGAGGGCGCCGACCGCAGCATCCTCCTGTGGTACCCCGACCTGGAGGTCGAGCGCACGCCCGTCAGCCTCCTCGTGCCGCTCGCCCCGAACCTGGCCGAGCGCGCGACGTCGGTCGCCGACGGGCGGCCGGTCGCCGAGGTCGCCGCACCCCGCCTGCTCGAGCTGCTCTCGGCGACCGACCAGCCGGGCGTCACGACGGTCGTCGACGGCATGCTGCTCGCGCCGCCCGCCGGCAGGCCCGGCGCCGAGCTCGGCGCAGACGCGGCCACCGGGAGCGAGGCCGTCGAGGACCCGACCGATCCCACCGCGCCGACGGACGACACGAGCGACGGCGCCACCGACACGTCCACCGACGGCGCGGTGGACGAGGCGACGGCGGAGCCCGGGGCGACCGGGACGGCGGGGGCCGACGCGACCGCGACGGAGGACGGCACCGAGGCCGGCAGCGACCCGGCCGGCGGCGAGCCGACCGACGCCCCGGCGCCGGAACCGACCGACGAACCCCCGCCGTCGGGCGGCGCGGCGGACCTGGTCGCCAGTGTCACGGACCGGGCCGACGCCACCGACCGCGAGATCAGGCTCCTGCCCTGGGCCGACGCCGACGTCGCGGCGCTCGCGCACACCGGCGCCGACGTCCTGCTCGCGGAGCAGCGCGACCGCTCCACCGCTGCCGGCCACGCGCTCGGCCTGGCGAGCGGCACCGCACTGACCTGGCCCGACACCGACCGTCCCGACCAGGTCACGATGGAGGCGGTCGCCCGCGCCGGGGCCGACGCCGTGGTGCTGCCGGCGGGCGCGGCCACCCCGCTGCAGGAGCTCACCTACACGGCCGCCGGCCGGGCCGACCTCCAGCTCGCCGACGGGACCACGCTGCCCGCCGTGCTCGCCGACGAGCAGGCGTCGGCGGTCCTCTCGGGCAGGCTGCTGCCGCGCGCGGGCACCGACGGGGACGTCCTCGACCTCGACCCGCTCGACGCCCGTCAGCTCCTCCTCGCCGAGACCGCCGTGATCTCCCGCGAGCGCCCTGCCGACCCGCGGGCGGTGGTGCTGGCGCTGCCGCGCGACTTCGCCGGCGACCCCACGGCGCTCGCGGACATGCTCGCCGCACTCATGGCGGCGCCGTGGGTCACGCCCACCACGGTCTCCGACGTCCTCGCCACGGAGGCCCCCGCGCTCGAGCGGGGCACGCTGCCGGACATCGAGGTCGCGGCCGGCGAGCTGGACAACGCGGTGCTGCGGGCGATGGACGCCGTCGTTGCGGAGGCGGCCTCCTTCGCCTCCATCACCACGGTGCCGGACGAGATCGTCGAACCGGTCGAGCGGGCCGTGGAGCAGGTGCTCTCGTCCGCCTGGCGGGAGGACCCGGGCGCGCGCGAGGACCTCATCGCCGCGGTGCGCGCCGACGTCGAGGCCCTCGACACCCAGGTCACCGCGCTGCCGTCGTCCACCCTGAACCTCATCAACTCCTCCGCCGACCTGCCGGTGCACGTGCGCAACGACCTCGACACCGACGTCACCGTCCAGGTCCGGCTGGACCCCACCGACCAGCGCCTGCAGGCACCGGACGCCGTGACCCTGACGGTCCCGGCGGGCTCCCAGGCCACCGCGCAGGTGCCGGTGCGGGCCGTCGGCAGCGGCGACGTCCCCGTCGAGGTGGAGCTCCTCACCGCGGACGGGCGTGAGGTCGGCACCTCCACCGACCTCCAGGTCCGGGTGCGCGCGGACTGGGAGACGGTCGGCACCGCCGTCGCGGCGGGGCTGCTCGGCGTCCTGCTCGTCGTCGGCCTGGTCCGCACCGTGCGCCGGGGCCCGCGGATGGACCCGGACGAGGTCGTGCCCGACCCGGAAGAGGCGCCGTGAGCGCGCGCGCCCGCGGGGTCGCCGGCTCGTCGGCCCTGATGTTCTCCGGCACGCTCGTCTCGCGGCTGCTGGGGATGGTCCGCGACCCGCTGCTCGTCGGCGCCGCCATCGGCATCAACTACGGCGCTGCGAACGCCTTCGCGGTGGCCAACCGGCTGCCGAACATGATCTACATGCTCGTGGCGGGCGGCGTCCTCAACGCCGTCCTGGTCCCGCAGATCGTCCGGGCGATCAAGCAGCACGACGACGGCGGCCAGGCCTACGTCAACCGGCTGGTCACCGTGGCGATCCTCGGGCTCGGGGCGCTGACCGCGCTGCTGGCCGCGGGCTCGGCCGTGCTGGTCACGATCTTCGCCCGCGACCTGCCCCCGCAGTGGTACGACCTGGCGGTCACCTTCGGGTACTGGTGCATCCCGCAGGTCTTCTTCTACGGCATGTACACGGTGCTCGGCCAGATCCTCAACGCCCGCGGGATCTTCGGGCCGTACATGTGGGCCCCCGCCCTGAACAACGTCGTCGCCATCGCCGGGCTCGGGGTCTACCTCGGCGTCTTCGGCGGCGTGAACGCCGTCGACCCGGGCGACGCGAGCATCTGGACGACGCACCGCACGATGCTGCTCGCCGGCACCGCGACCCTCGGCGTCGCCGCCCAGGCCCTCGTCCTGGTGGTCCCGCTCGTGCGCTCGGGGTTCCGCTACCGGCCCCGGCTCGACCTGCGCGGCTCCGGGCTGGGCCGGGCGTCGAAGGTCGCCACCTGGGTGTTCGCCGCGCTCGCCGTCGGGATGATCTCGACCGTCGTCATCTCCAACGTCGCGGCCCGGGCCTCCCGCCTGGGCCAGGGCGACCTGTCGGTGGCCGGCAACTCGGCCTACAACGCGGCCTACCTCGTCTACTCGCTGCCGACCTCGCTGGTGGTCGTCTCCCTCGTCACCGCGCTGTTCACGCGGATGGCCGGCAGCGCCGCCACGGACGACCTGCGCGCCGTCCGCGCCGACCTTTCCCTGGGCCTGCGCACCGTCGGCGTCTTCACCGTGCTGGCCTCGGCGGTCCTCATGGTGCTCGCCCTGCCGGTGGTCCGGGTGGTCGCGGCGACCGTCTCCTACGTCGAGGCGCAGTCCATCGCCCGCGTGGCTGTCGCGATGCTCGCCGGGCTGGTCGGCGTGGGCGTGTTCACGGTGGTCCAGCGGGTGTACTACGCCTTCGAGGACGCCCGGGCCCTGTTCTTCCTGCAGCTGCCGATCACGGCGACGCTCGTCGTCGGGGCGCTGGTGTCCCAGCTCCTGCCGCCACGGTGGACGGTGGTGGGTGTCGGGGTGGCGATGGCCGTGTCGAACATCGGCGGTGCGGGCCTGACCTACCTGGGGCTGCGCCGGCACCTGCGCTCGGTCGACGGCGCTCGCGTGCTGCGCACGCACCTGCGGCTGGGGATGGCTGTCGTGCCGGCGACGGCGCTCGGCTGGGGGCTGCTGCGCCTCCTCGGGACCGGCTCGGCGGACCTGTCGGTGATCGGGGCGCTGTGGCGCATCCTCGTCGTCGGGGCACTGATGGTCGCGGTCTACGTCGCACTGCTGCGTGCCCTGCACGTCGACGAGCTGGGCGTGCTCGCCCGCCCCGTGGGGCGGATGGTCGCCATGCTCGGCCGGCGCGTGCCCGGCCCGGTCGGCACGCTCCTGGTGCGGGCCGGGGCGGCGACGGCGGGGCTCGTCGGTGCGGACAACCGCCCGGACAATCGCCCGGACGGCGACGGGCCGGCGGGTCCCGACGACGGGCCCGGTGGTCCGCCGGGGGCTGGCGACGGGCGCGGCAATCCTCCGGGGGCCGGGGGCGGGAGCGGTCCGACGGGGCGCGGGGACGACGACGGGGCGCCGGCTGCCGGCACGACCGACCGGCCGGTCGTGGGCACGGCGGGGGAGCCCGCCGGAGCCGCGCCGACCGGCGCGCGGGCCCCGCGCTGGACGAATGTCCGGGGCCGACCCGAACGGTTGCGTACACTCGGCGACGACGTCCGCCCTGCTGCGGACCACCTGGCAGGCGAGGGGGGCACGGCACTGGACGGGGGCAAGGAGCACGCCGGGAGCACCACCCGGAAGATGCTCGACGACCGCTACGAGCTCGGCCCGTCGCTCTCCGCGACGGTCGGTGGCGTCGAGCGTCGCCGTGCCCACGACACGATCCTCGCCCGGGACGTCGAGGCCCTCGTGCTGCCGGCGGTCGGCTCCGGCGTCGCCGACGTCCTCGACGCCGCCCGCCGTGCCGCCCTGGTCGAGGACCACCGGCTGCTCGCTGTCCACGACGTCGGCACCGACGCCGGCAGCGCCTTCGTGGTCACGGACGTCGTGACCGGCCGCGACCTGACCGAGCTCACCGTCGACGGCGCGCTGCCCCCCGAGCAGGCGCGGGCGATCGTCGGCGAGGCCACCAGCGCGATGGAGTCCGCGCGCCGGCACGGGGTGCACCATCTCGCGCTGCGGCCCGAGTGCGTCCACGTCACCGCGGACGGGCAGGTGGTGGTGACCGGCCTGGGTACCGACGCCGTGCTCCTCGGCGCGGGCGACCCCGACGGCTCGCCGCTGACAGCGACCCGCCGTGACGCCACCGACCTGGTTCGACTGCTCTATCTCGCCCTCACCGGCCTGTGGCCCGACCTCGACGACGAGAACGCGCCACCGCCGCGCGCGCTCGTCCCGGAGGTGCCGGGCGACCTCGACGCCCTGTGCACCCGTACCTTCGCCGGCGACGGCCCGCGCAGCACCGGTGAGCTCATCCGGCTGCTGGCGCCGTGGCCCGACGTCGACCCTGCCGCCCTGACCGGCCCCGGCACGGGCCGACCCACAGCGACCGAGGAGCACCTGGTGGCGGACGAGCCCACGCCGGCGACGGACGAGCCGACCCGCTCGGAGACCGGTGGTGCGGCGGGGCCCGCCGCGGCCGCGGGGGCGGCTGCCGGCGCGGCCGTCGGGGCCGGGGCCGCTGGTTCAGCGGGTGCTGCAGGGGCAGCCTGGGCCGGGACCGCTGGGTCCGCGGGTGCCGCCGTGGCAGCCGGGGCCGGTGCAGCGGCTGCCACGACCGGTGCCGTTGCTGCGGGTGCCCCCGCGGCCGCCGGCGCCACACCCCCGCCCGCGCATACGGTCCCCGCCTGGGTGCGGGTTCGCACCACCGACGAGTCCCCGGCGGTGGTGTACCCGGGAACCACCGGACCGGCCTCGGCCGACCAGCCGCACGTCGACGATCCCGCACTGGCGATCGGCCCCGCGCCGGCACCGCCGGACCCGGCCGACGTCGTCGGACCTGCGCCCGCCCCGCCGGCCCAGCCGGTCGCGGCGGCCGAGGGCGCCGCCGACGCGACAGCCGTCGACGAAGTCGGCGCTCCCGCCGACGCCACGCTCGCGCAGGACGGCGCCACCGGCGGGATCGTCACCGCCCCCCCGCCGGCCTGGTCGCCGCGGCTCCTCGAGCATCCCGTCGACGCGCCCCGGTTCAACGACATCCTGGACTCCGACGGTCCCCAGACGGCGGCGCGGCACACCCGGCGCCCCGGAGCCCTGGCCGCCCTGGGTGCGCTGGCCGGCTCCGCCGCCTCATCGCTCGGCGCCGGCGCACACCGAGCCGCGGAGGGCACCCGCACGGCCGCGGCGGCCGCCCAGAAGGGCCTTGGATCCGCCGTCGTCACCGGACGGGAGAAGGCCGCAGCCGGGCGCGAGAAGGCCGCCGAGGTCGCCGAGGCGCGCCGTGCCAGGGCGACCGAGCGGGCCGCCGCCGCGGCGGACCGACCAGCACCGGGCGGACCCGCGGACGCGGACGAGGACCTGCTCTCCGCCGTCGACGGCCCGGAGGTGCCGTTCGCCGAGCGGCGGATCAACCCCACGCCGGTGGTCCTGGTCGCCGTCGCCGTGCTGGTGCTCGTGCTGTTCCTGGTCGCGACCCGCACGCTCTTCGCGCCGCCGGAGCCGGTGACGCTGCCCGAGACCGGCCAGAGCACCTCCGTCGCGACCGAGGAGGCGACCCCCGGGCCGGCGGAGACGACGCCGCCCGAGGAGCCGGCCGAGCCCCCGGCACCGCCGGTGATCGCGTCCCTGGCGCCGCTGGACCCGCAGGGCGACGGCGGAGAGAACCCGGACCTGACCCCCCGGGCCCTGGACGGCGACCCCTCGACGTTCTGGCGCTCGCGCTCGTACGTCAACCCCGAGTACGGCATGAAGGAAGGCATCGGCCTGGCCATCACGCTGGAGCAGGCCACGACCGTCAGCCGGGTCGAGATCGACCTGATGGGCAGCGGCGGCCACGTGCAGGTGCGTGCCACCTCCCCGGGCACCCCGACCGAGGGGGAGATCCTTGCCGAGGGCGAGATGGGCCCGGGCTCGGTCCTCACCTTCGCGGAGCCGGTGGAGACCGACACGCTCGTCCTGTGGTTCCCCCGGCTGCCGGTGGCGGCGTCGGACGGGAAGAACCGTATCGAGATGGCGGAGCTGCGGGTCGGCTGAGACGAGCGCCGCAACTCGCGGCGGAACATCGGCCAACTACCATCTGTTACAGCGGTAGTACCTCAGCAGCCCCTCACGAAGGAAGACGGATGACGCAGGAGAGCACCAGCACGCCCGAGGTCCGCGACGTGATCATCATCGGGTCAGGTCCGGCCGGTTACACGGCGGCGGTGTACGCCGCACGGGCGAACCTGCGCCCGGTCGTCTTCGCCGGCTCCGTCACCGCCGGCGGGGCGCTGATGAACACCACCGAGGTCGAGAACTTCCCCGGGTTCAAGGACGGCATCCTCGGCCCGGAGCTCATGGAGAACATGCAGGCCCAGGCCGAGCGGTTCGGCGCCGAGGTGCGCTACGAGGACGTCGTGTCCGTCGACCTCGACGGCGACGTCAAGACCGTGACCACGGACGACGACGAGACCTTCGCGGCCCGCTCGATCGTCCTGGCCAACGGCTCCGCCTACAAGGAGCTCGGCATCGCTGACGAGAAGCGCCTCTCCGGGCGCGGGGTGTCCTGGTGCGCCACCTGTGACGGGTTCTTCTTCCGCAACCAGCACGTCCTGGTCGTCGGCGGCGGCGACTCGGCCATGGAGGAGGCGACCTTCCTCACCCGCTTCGTCGACAAGGTCACGGTCGTGCACCGCCGCGACGAGCTGCGCGCGTCGAAGATCATGGCCGAGCGGGCAATGAAGAACGAGAAGATCTCCTTCGCCTGGAACTCCGAGGTCGTGGCCATCCACGGCGACGAGAAGGTCTCGGGCGCCACCCTGCGCGACACCGTCACCGGCGAGGAGCGCGAGATCGACGCCACCGGCATCTTCGTGGCGATCGGGCACAACCCGCGCACCGAGATCCTGGCCGGACAGGTCGACCTCGACGCGGAGGGCTACATCACCGTCGCCCACCCCACCACGGCCACCAACATCCCCGGCGTCTTCGCCTGCGGCGACGCGGTGGACCACATCTACCGCCAGGCCATCACCGCGGCCGGCACCGGCTGCGCGGCGGCCCTGGACGCCGAGCGGTACCTGGCCGAGCTGGACGAGGCCGGCGAGCCCGCCTCCGACGCCTCCCAGACCCCCGAGGGCGCCGTCCTCGTCTGAGGCGGCCGTTGAGCAGGAGAAGAATGAGCACCGTCACCGACGTCACCGACGCCACCTTCGAGGACGAGGTCCTCGGCTCCGACAAGCCCGTGCTGGTGGACTTCTGGGCCACCTGGTGCGCCCCGTGCCGACAGATGTCCCCGATCGTCGAGGAGATCGCGGCCCAGCACGGCGAGAAGATGAAGTTCGTCAAGATCGACACGGACGCGAACCCGGCCATCGCGCAGAAGTACGGGATCGTCTCCATCCCGACCTTCAACGTGTACGTCGGCGGTGAGCTGGTGAAGTCGGTCGTCGGTGGACGCCCCAAGCGTGCCTTCGTCGGCGAGCTCGACGAGTTCCTGGCCTGACACCGCACCTCCGCCGATGCCTCCGAGGTCTCGCCATTGGCTTTGGCCTGAGCTTCAGGCCCTGAAGCCCTCGAACTGCCCCCGACGCCGCCCTGCAGCGAGCGCCGGGGGCGTCGTCGTGCCCGGGCCGATCCCGATGCGCGAAGGCGATCTGATCCCAGGGCGCACCCACGGGATCCCGCGCGCCACCTCGATCAGTCCGAACGTCTTGTACCGGTATGCGGTACGAAGTCTTCGGTTCAGCCGCGAGGTTGTCGCCGCTGCCCCGGATCGGGGGCCCGGCGCGCCCGCGTGGTGAGGCCCGACACGTCGGACGGCCGGGCAGTGGCAGACTGCACGGGACGGTCGCGGCAGTCGCGGCCGTCGTCACCGACCGAGGAGAACGAACGATGAACGAGGGTGCGCAGACAGGTCAGGGCGAGCACGGCAGGCACGACGCCGCCGCTGCTGCCGCCCGGGCCGGCACCCGGCTCGACCCCTGGTTCTCCAGCTACGCCGAGCGTGCCCACGGCATGCGCGCGTCGGAGGTGCGCTCGCTCTTCGCCGTCGCGAACCGGCCCGAGGTCGTCTCGCTCGCCGGCGGGATGCCCAACATCGACGGCCTGCCCCTGGACTTCCTCGCCGAGATGACGGCCAAGCTGCTGCGTGACCGCGGGGCACGAGCCCTGCAGTACGGCGGCGGCCAGGGCGAGTCCGAGCTCCGCGAGCAGATCGTGGAGGTCATGCGCTACGACCACGTGCACGCGCACCCGGACGACGTCGTCGTCACCACCGGGTCGCAGCAGGCCCTCGACCTCGTCACCGAGATCTTCATCGACCCGGGCGACGTCGTCGTGGCCGAGGCGCCGAGCTACGTCGGGGCGCTGGGGGTGTTCCGCGCGTACCAGGCCGACGTGGTGCACGTGCCCATGGACGACGACGGCCTCGTGCCGGAGGAGCTCGACCGTACGCTGACCGAGCTCAGGGCAGCCGGCCGGACCGTGAAGTTCCTCTACACGGTCCCGAACTTCCACAACCCGGCCGGCGTCAGCCTCTCGGCGGAACGCCGGCCACGGATCGTGGAGATCTGCCGCCGCCACCACGTCCTCATCTTGGAGGACAACCCCTACGGTCTGCTCGGGTTCGACGGCGACCCGCTGCCGGCGCTGAAGAGCTACGACTCCGACAGCGTCGTCTACCTCGGCTCCTTCTCCAAGACGTTCGCCCCCGGCTACCGGGTGGGCTGGGCGCTGGCACCGCACGCGGTGCGCGAGAAGCTCGTGCTCGCCAGCGAGTCCGCCATCCTGTCGCCAACGATGATGGGGCAGCTCTCGATCGCGACCTACCTCTCCACGTACGACTGGTACGGCCAGGTCAAGGAGTACCGCTCCATGTACCGCGAGCGGCGCGACGCCATGATGGCCGCGCTCGGCGAGTTCCTGCCGGACACCTCGTGGACGGTGCCGACGGGCGGCTTCTACACGTGGGTGACGCTGCCCGCCGGCCTGGACGCGCAGGCGATGCTCCCGCGCGCGGTCACGAACCTCGTCGCCTACGTCTCGGGCACGGCGTTCTACGCCGACGGCCAGGGCCGCGACCACATGCGGCTGTCGTTCTGCTACCCGACGCCGGAACGCATCCGGGAGGGAGTGCGTCGCCTGGCCACCGTGGTCCGGGCCGAGACCGATCTCGTCACGATGTTCGGCACCAGCCCGCACCGCGACCGCACCGGTCACACCGTCGAGATGCCGTCCCCCGACCAGGTCTGAGGAAGAGGAACCGATGCCCCAGCAGCCCAGCACCGACCTGACCGTCGCCATCCTGGCCGGCGGGCTCTCGCACGAGCGCGAGGTCTCGCTCCGGTCCGGCCGGCGCGTGGCCGGCGTCCTGCGCGACAAGGGCCTGAACGTGGAGGTCCTGGACGTCGACGCCGAGCTGCTGCCGCGCCTGCGTGAGGTCGCCCCCGACGTCGTGTGGCCGCTCCTGCACGGCTCGACCGGCGAGGACGGGTCCTTACAGAACCTGCTGGACCTGCTCGGTCTGCCCTACGTCGGCACCGGGGCGGCGAGCTGCCGGCTGGCGTCGCACAAGCCTGTCGCGAAGTCGTTGCTCCGGGCTGCGGGCCTGGCCACCCCGGACTACGCCGCGCTGCCGCAGTCGCTCTTCCGGGAGGTCGGTGCTCGGGCCGTTCTGGGTGCCATCGAGCACCGCCTCGGCATGCCGCTGGTGATCAAGCCGGCAAGCGGCGGGTCGGCGCTGGGCGTCACCGTGGTGCAGACCGCGGAGGAGCTGCCGGAGGCGATGGTGGCGTGCTTCGCCTACGGCGACCAGGCGCTCATCGAGAGCGCCGTGACAGGCACCGAGGTGGCCGTCTCCGTCGTCGACCTGGGGGACGGACCCAGGGCCCTGCCGCCGGTCGAGATCGTCACCGACGGACCGTACGACTACGACGCCCGGTACAACGCCGGACGGAGCGAGTACTTCGTCCCAGCCCGGCTGGACGAGGTGCAGATGCGAACGGTGAGCGACCTCGCCGTCGCCGTGCACACCACGCTGGGGCTCCGTCACCTCTCGCGCACGGACATCATCCTCGACGACGCTGGGACGGCCTGGTTCCTCGACGTCAACGTGGCGCCGGGGATGACCGAGACGTCGCTGTTCCCCCAGGCCGCCCAGGCGGACCAGACCGACGTCGACGAGCTCTACGTCGCCATCGTGCGGGCCGCCCTGGGCGACTGAGGAACCCGGAGGTCCTTCGGCAACCGATCATCGACCGGGCGGGGAGCTCGCGCCGGACGGTGGCTGCGCCGGCAGAGCAGAGCTGGCGCTCGCACCGCCCGGTGGCTGCGCCGGCCGGTCAGACCTGACGCTCGCTCGCGCCGACCGGCTCCCTCTCCCCGATGTGGTTCTCGCCCGGGGCCAAGACGTCGAGGATCCGGTTGAGGTCGTCCACGCTCGCGAAATCGATGGCGATCCGGCCCTTCCGCTGACCAAGGTTCACCTTGACGCGGGTGTCCAGCCGGTCGGCGAGGCGCGTTGCCAGGCGGTTCAGGTCCTCCGCGTGCTCCCCGGTGCGCGGCCGGCGGCGCATCTCGGGCGCCACGGGCTCGTCGCCGAGCGCGACGATCTCCTCGGTCGCGCGCACGCTGAGGCCCTCGGCCACGATCTTCTGCGCCAGACGCTCCATCGCTGCGCCGTCGGAGAGGCCGAGGAGGGCGCGTGCGTGCCCGGCGGAGAGTACGCCCGCGGCCACCCGGCGCTGCACGAGCGGGGGCAGCTTCATCAGGCGCAGGGTGTTGGAGATCTGCGGCCGGGACCGGGCGATGCGGGTGGCGAGCTCGTCGTGCGTGCAGCCGAAATCCTCGAGCAGCTGCTGGTACGCGGCCGCCTCCTCCAGGGGGTTGAGGTTGGCGCGGTGCAGGTTCTCGAGCAGCGCGTCGCGCAGCAGGTCACCATCACCGGTGTCGCGGATGATCGCGGGGACCGTCTCGTTCCCGGCCTGCTGGGAGGCGCGCCACCGGCGCTCGCCCATGATGAGCTCGTACCCGGGTTCACCGTCGCCGCCGCCGGTGATCCGGCGCACGACGATGGGCTGCAGGACACCGACCTCTCGGATCGATGCCGCCAGCTCGTCCAGGTCCTCCTCGTCGAACACCTGGCGGGGCTGGCGCCTGTTCGGCACGATCTCGTCGACCGGCAGCTCTGCGAAACTCGCGCCGGGAACGGGCACAAGTCCGTCGTCGCCGGCCGCGGCGTCGGCGTCGGGGCCCTCGGCGGAGCCCGTCGGAGCCGCGGCGCTCGATCCGGGCCTGGTGCGGGTTTCGTCGACTGCGCTGGTGGCGCCGGTGTCGTCTGCTTCACGGGCGACGCCGGCGCTGACGACGGCGTCGGACTGGTCCGCCGTGTGCTCAGCCTCGGTCGGGGCGGGCAGGTCGTCGGGTACCGCGACCGTGTCGGCGACCGGGCTGGCGGGCGTCACGACCGACTTGGCGTTCTTGTCCGACCGATCCGTCGTGGCGCGCGATGCCGCGGGCTTCGTCCTCGTGCTCGCACCCTTGGTGGTGCGGCTGCGTGGCTTGCCAGGCTCCATGAGCGATCGCGCGCTACCCCGTGCGGATGCCGACCGGTTCGTCTGCTTGCTGTCTCCGCCGCCCTGATCCGCTGATCCGTTGGTCGAAGCCTCGTCTCCGGAAGTGGCCGATGTGGAGGTGGACGGGAAGAACACGTCCATGGGCCTGGCCGACGTCTGGGTCTGCCCCGACTGGCCGGTCGGTGCCGAGGGGATCAGCGCGCCGATACCCCGGCCCAGCCCGCGACGCTTCTCGCTCATCAGTTCTCCTCCTCGGCCGCAGCCGCTGTCGTCTGGTCGTTGCTTGTCTGGGTGCCTCGAAGGGCGATCTCCTGCGCCGCCTCGCGGTAGGCAAGCGCCCCCGTCGATCCCGCGTCGTAGGTCAGGACGGTCTGCCCGTAGCTCGGCGCTTCAGAGATGCGCACCGAGCGCGGAATCGAGGCTTCGAGGGTCTGGTCGGGGAAGTGCTCGCGAACCTCGGCAGCGACCTCGTGCGCGAGGTTCGTCCGCTTGTCGAACATGGTGAGCATGATCGTCGACACGTGTAGATCAAAGTTCAGGTGCCCGCGGATGAGTTCGATGTTCTTCAGGAGCTGGCTCAGTCCCTCGAGGGCGTAGTACTCGCACTGGATCGGGATGAGCACCTCACGCGCCGCGACGAAGGCGTTGATCGTGAGGAGCCCCAAGCTCGGGGGGCAGTCGATCAGGATGTAGTCCATCGGCTCGAGCCCCTGCTCGGCACGCCAGTCGAGATAAGCCCGGATCGCGTTGTGGAGCCGGTTCTCACGCGCGACAAGCGACACGAGCTCGATCTCCGCACCGGACAGGTCGATGGTTGCCGGAGCGACGTTCAGGCCTTCGACGTCCTTGCACGGCTGGATGACGTCCTGGAGCGGGACGTCGTCGATGATGACGTCGTAGATGGACGGAACGCCTGCCTGATGGTCGATCCCGAGCGCGGTGGAGGCGTTCCCCTGCGGGTCGTTGTCGATCACTAGGACGTTGAGTCCGCCGGTCGCCAGCGCGGCGGCCACGTTGACCGTGGTGGTGGTCTTTCCCACTCCGCCCTTCTGGTTCGCGATGGTGAAGATCCGGGTCGTCGTGGGCTTGGGGAAGCGGACGCCGTGGAGCTTGATTCGACGCCGTGCGTCCTCCGCCAGCTGGGCCGCGAGCGGAGTGGTGTCGTCAGCTTCCGGGACACTCCGAATGAGTGCTGCTCGCCGGCGTTCATCAGGCGCAGCAGCCCTCTGACCTGCAGTGATACCCTGCGTCAAGCCGTTCTGGTCCTGCGGAGGCACGGCGTCCCCTTCACTCGGTGCGGTGGCCTTCCCACATCGTAATCTGCGCGCACGACAACGTTGGTATTCGTCCCAGTGAGTCGTGTTTCACGTGAAACCGGGCTCGAGGCACACCCGCCGAAGAGGCCGCGCCCCTGTCAACGACTCAGGGGCCCGCCGAGGTGTCTCGCGGAGAGCGCGAGGAGCTGTCGTTGATTGCCTGCTACGCCGACACTCGGCGGGACAGCCCCGCTCGAACCAAGACGCTAAGGCCGCCCCTGACCGATTCGCCTCCACAGATCCCTGCCGCACGAGTCTGGAGACTGAAGGGAAGCCGGGCATCGCCATCCGCTAGAGCGGGACCACCATGGTGCGTTCGCTGAAGGCGCATGTCCGCCGAACTGCACCGAGACAACCCGCGTCAGGGCGCCACAGCTTTCGGTCCAAACCGCCGCGGCCGCTCCCACGCCGGCGTCTGATGATTCATGTCGCGCCGCCATCGGCGCGCGCCCCATCTCCCCGGGGGATGCGGTGTCGCACGGGTCGAGCGTCGTTCCACGTGAAACGTTGGTCGGCGGGACCGCGCCGCGGAATCCAGCCCCGAACAGCCAGGGCACAACGTTGTCTCGTTGGGGCCCGCCTGCGACCGCGATTGGACGGCGGCGCGATCGTCGGATTTCGGGCGCCGCTCCTCGACACCTCTGCAACTTTGTCGCTCGGACGAACAGCCTCGGTTCTGACCGACAGCGTGAGCTCCGCGCGTCGATGCCTTCATCCGAGGACCGTGCGCTGAGGAGAACGTCCTAACCCGGGTGGTGCGGTGGCTGCGGTGACGTCAGCCGTGGGTGGTCCGCACTGGAACTCGCGCATAGACAGTCAAACGAGAGGCAGTTTGCCTGCGGCGCTTGAGTGCGCCTGCGGTCTCGAGCGGCTCCGCCGAGCGCCTGGTCGTGGAATCCGCCGGGGTGCAGCTCGCGGACGCCGAGCCACCGGCATCTCGTCTTCCCGAGTGTGGGCCATTCCCGGTATGCCGCGCGTAGCCGAGGAGGGAGGCGGTCTCCCGTTCGCCTCTTCAAACTGCTCAACCGGATCACTCAGAGGCACGTTTCACGTGGAACACGCGGCCACGGCTGGATCCTGGCACTTTCAGTCACACGCCACAGGTCGGCAGATACGGCTCGCCGGCGGTTAGTACCTGCCCGTTCCGGTCTGGCGTGCCGGACTTTGGCCGCAGCGATTGCCTACGCGCGCGGATTGAAACCGTGGTCGTCCGTGCTGAATCGCGGTACACCAGAGCCCCGAACTATGCGTGGGAAGGCTGGGCGTAGGCGTCCGCCCGACAGTCGAGCCTCCCGTACCGCTTTGTTCCACGTGAAACCGACGATCGCCGATGTCTGCGCAGTGAGCGAACGCCGCTTTTGACGGGGCCCAGCCCACGACGCAGGCGATGGGCCGGCCCAGTTCTATTGCGACCCGCTCGCAACGCTGCACGCGATTCGGCTCAGACGCAGAGCGTCGCCGACATGAGTGGACAGGAGTTCGGCGCCGCTCTGCTCGCCCACGGCGACCGTTCGAACGCACCTGTGACTGCGTCGGCCCCAGCGGTCCTGACAGGAGTGCGGAGTCGTCGTCGGCGCCGTTCCAGCCGCCCTTTCGGTACGTCCGTACCCTGGTGCGAACCGCGGCAGGTTCCACGTGAAACAACCCCAGACATGGCGGGTACTGGTCGGGCGCGGCGTTCGCGTACAGACGGCAGAGCTCCCAGAATCAAGCGAGGCGACACCGTGGGTGTTTCGCACTGCCCCGACCGCCGGCGAATCCTGGGGCCTGATGCCAGTCGGTTACCGCATTCTTTACGCCTGCAGGCCGCGCCGGAGGCTGGCCAATCCCAATTTCGGCAGAGTGACGAGGCAGCCCCCGTACTACTCACAGATCACAAGCTGGTTGATGGCGAGGTACCCGCCTCTTGTCGGCGGGCAGAGTTCCACGTGAAACGGCGCGCATCTCGTAACCAGCACTTGTGCGGCAGAGGCTCCACGAGGCGGCACGGGTAGTGATCTAGGGACTCGCCAGTGAGGAATCGACGTAGATGCCAGGGCCAAGGGGAGACACAGTCGCTCAAGCCATTCCGTATAGCACCTGGGCCGCGACCAAAGCCCTTTCCTCGACCGTACCTGCGCCCTGAGCGTAGCCTGCGCTCTAGGCCCAGACTGCCAGGATCCGAGGGCACCATTCACGCGCACCGTCGGCCAGGATCCGGCGTTGCAGTCAGCCGGCCCAGGGTTCGGCGTTGCAGTCAGAACCTTTGAACGCAGATGAAGGGCGGAGAGAGCGTGTCGACTGCGGCGGCGGAACCGGTCGGCCACACATATATTGATGCCTTCGGATTCGTTCCTCCCGACGTTTCACGTGGAACGCGAGCCAGCCATATCTGGAAACTCACCCCGCGTTCGACGTAGAGGAAGGGCCGGTTTCACGTGAAACGGTGAACGGCCCCTGCTCGAAGTGCGAGTCACCGATCCGGAACGTTCTGAGCGCCAATGGCGAACTGCCTGTGGCCAGCTCGAACGAGGCGCTACTGACATTCTTCAACGGCAACCAGGAGCTCAGAGGGCAACTGTCCGTGGTCACCGCTCCGGGTCGGGGGTCGCGCAGGTTCCGCCCAGATCACCGCACCGGTTGATCGATCTCATCCGCAAAGGCACCGGTTTGTCGACATCAACCGCAAAGCGGGATCGTTTCACGTGGAACCGCGATGCACCCTGCTATCGAGCACAGCTACTCAGACAACGGTCAACATTCGGAAGCGGTCCGTAGGCGACTTCACGTGGGACCCGGTGGATGGAGGGCCGCACACCGCCGGCATGGCGTCCACTCCACCCGCGGGAGCTTGGCGAGTGCCAGCGAGTATCGCCCCGTGCGGCACCCGGCGCCATCGAAGGAAGCTCCGAGTGCCCCATGACGCGTCCATGCCGGCCAGGAAGGTGTTGCGGTGCTGAGTGCAGCGAGCATCACGATCCCCGCGCCGGCGGGTCGCAGAACGCGCGGTCGCCACCCGACCTCGGTTCGGGACCGTCACAGAGGCGACAGCACGCAGTTGCGCGCTTGGCCGCCGACGTGGGGCCCTCCCGACCGCGTAATGATAACGGTTCTTAGTAGCGTCGGGGCCGCCCGTGCCGCGGCCCCCGTGTGCACCTACCTCTTGGTCACGACGACCACGACCGTCGACTCACCCTCACGCACCGGACGGACCTCCTCCACGGAGACGTCGCCCGCCCCCAGCTTCCGAAGGACGTACTTCGCCGCCTCGAGCTCCTCCTCCGCACGCCTGCCCTTCAGCGCGACCAGGCGCCCGCCCGGACGGACCAACGGGAGCGTCCACCGAGCGAGCTTGTCCATCGCGGCCACCGCGCGGGCCGTGACGACGTCGAAGCGCACCTTCTTGTGCAGCTCTTCGGCCCGTGCGTGGACAACCTCGACGTTGTCGAGCTCAAGCTCTCGCGCGACGTCGTCGAGCCACACGACTCGCCGCTCCATCGGCTCGATCAGGTGCACCGTCACGTCGGGCCGCATGATCGCCAGCACCATCCCGGGGAAGCCGGCGCCCGACCCGACGTCCGCGACCGCGGCCTCGTCGGGCACGAAAGGTGAGACCGCCGCCGAGTTCACAAGGTGCCGGCTCCACAGACGAGGCAGCTCACGCGGGCCGATCAGCCCCCGGAGCTCGCCCTCCTCGACCAGCATCTGCGCAAAGTGCTCCATCGCAGACCACGAAAGGCCGAACAGCTCCTGGACCTCCGCAGTGGGTCGCTCGACCTCGGTGAGCGCCTCCTCGTCCTTCTCCATCCCCGCCAACCCAGAACGGGATCAGGCGGGGCGGATCACGACGTGGCGGTTCGGCTCCACACCTTCGGAGTCGCTGACCAGACCAGCCGCCGCCACGACGTCGTGGACGACCTTGCGCTCGAACGGGTTCATCGGCTCGAGCGCGACGCGGCCGCCCGACGTCCGGGCCTTCGTGATGGCAGCCTCGGCGATCTTGGTGAGCTCGGCCTTCCGGTCCTTGCGGTAGCCGGCGATGTCGAGCATCAGACGGCTGCGCTCACCCGTCTTGGCCTGCACGGCCAGCCGGGTCAGCTCCTGGACGGCGTCCAGGACCTCGCCGTCCTCGCCGACGAGGCGCCGCAGCCACCGCGACCCGTCGTCCTCGGACACGATCTCCACAGCCGCGCGTCCGTGGTCGACGTCGATGTCGATGTCGCCGTCAAGGTCGGCGATGTCGAGCAGCTCCTCGAGGTAGTCGGCCGCGATCTCGCCCTCCTCCTCGAGCCGCTTGACTGTCTCTGAGCTCGCGGGGCGCGGGGTCTCGACGCCTGCCTTCTCGTCCTCGCTCACGGGTGTCCTCATCTCTTGCATGATCCGCCGACCGGCGGAGGGGTCATGGGCGTGTGGCCCGGTGTCCGGGCACGCATGCTACTTCTTCCTGCCCTGGTTCTTTCCCTGGGCCTTGCGCTTCGCCGCGGCCGCGCGCCGCTGGGCCGCACGCTCGTCGTACCGCTTCTGCGCGCGCTCCGCGGGGGTCAGGCCGTCCTTGCCGATCGGTGCGCCGCCGTCCGCGTCCTCGTCGTCCTCCGGCTCTGCGTCATCCGGGCTCGGCGCCGGGACCGACGCGGCAGTGGCGCCGGCCGGGCCGGCCTTCTTGGCGCGGTCCTTCCGCTTGGGCTGCACGCGCTGCCCCTTCGCCACCTCGACCTCCGTGGCGGCCTTCTGCTCTTCCTCCTCCACGGGGGGAAGACCCTTGCGCTCACGCTTCTTGGCGATCCGTTCCTGGCGAGCCTTGTACGCCTCGGAGCCGGGCGCCGGCTGCTGGCGGATCGTGTAGAACTGCTGGCCCATCGACCAGATGTTCGTCGTCGACCAGTAGATGAGCACACCGATCGGGAAGTTCACGCCTGAGAAGGCGAAGATCAGCGGCAGGACGTACATCATCATCCGCTGCTGACGCGCCATGGGGTTGTCGAGCGCGGCGGCCGGCATGTTCTTCATCGTCAGCTGCCGCTGGGTGAAGAACGTGGTGGCCGACATGATGATGATGAGGATGACCGTGACGACCTTGACGGTCGGGTCCTCCGACCGCAGGAAGGTCTCCGAGATGCGCGCGCCGAAGAGCGTCGAGCCCTCGGCCTGGATCGCGAGCTCCTGGGTCAGCGGGCCGATGCCCTCCCGGGCGCCCGTCGCGATGTCACCGAGGCTGACCAGCACCCGGAAGAGCGCGAAGAAGATCGGCATCTGCAGCAGGATCGGCAGGCAGGAGGCGAACGGGTTCGTCCCGTGCTCCCGATAGAGCGCCATCATCTCCTGCTGCATCTTCTGCCGGGACGCAGGATCGGTCTTGTTCTTGTACTTCTTCTGCAGCTTCTGCATCTCGGGCTGGACGAGCTGCATGCCGCGGGCGGCCTTGATCTGCTTGAAGAACAACGGGATCAGCACGATCCGGATGACGATCACGAGGCCGACGATGGACAGGATCCAGGCCAGCCCGGAACCTTCGGACATCCCGAGGAGCACGAGCAGCTCGTGCACCCGCACCATGATCCACGCGACCGCAACCATGATCGGGTACAGGATTGTGTCGAACCAGTCCATACGTCAGAACTCCTAGTGATCCTGCGGCGCGGTCGTCCGCGCCCCCCATGTACCTGCACCGAGGGTACGGGCATTCGGGACGTGGGTCTGACCCACGTTCTCGGTGCTCTCCGCCGTGCGGGCGGAGTCGTCGTCGTTCGACCAGCGTCCTGGCGGCGGGACATGGTCCACGCCCCCGAGGCTCCACGGGTTGCAGCGCAGCAGCCGCCAGACGGCGAGCGCGCTGCCCTTCAGGAACCCGTGCCGCCGCAACGCGGTCATCGCGTATGCCGAGCACGACGGGTAGTACTTACAGCTCGGCGGCAGCCAGGGCGAGACGACGAGCTGGTAGACCCGCACCAGCGCCAGGAGCAACCACGTCAGCGGGTTGCGGGGCCGCTCGACGCCGGAGCCTTCCGGGTCGGCAGTACCGTCCTGCCGGTCACCGTTCATCGCCGCCCCCTCGTTGCTGCGGTGGTTCGTTCCGCCCGACGCCGCGCTCCGGCGAGTGCCGCGTCGAGGTCGGCCGCCAGCTCCGTGCTCGTGGCACCCGCAGCGGCGGGAAGTGCACGCACCACGACGTGGGTGCCGGCCGGAAGGTCGCCAGCACGAGCTGCCATCAGATGGCGCAGCCGGCGCTTCACCTCGTTCCTCCGAACGGCGTTCCCTACGGCCTTGGGCACGACGAAGCCGACGAGAGCCGCGTCGTCGGTGCGGCTGCTCGTCGGCTCGAGGTCGTCGGTCCGCCCGGCCCCCAGGTGCACGACAAGGCGTCGCGCTCCGCTACGGGCACCCCGGCGGACTGCGTCGGAGAACTGGTCAGCGCGACGCATCCGGTGCCGGGGAGGCAGCACCGGCTCTCAGGCAGAGAGCTCGGAACGTCCCTTGCGACGGCGCGCGGAGAGAATGGCGCGGCCGGCACGGGTACGCATCCGCAGACGGAAGCCGTGCACCTTGGCCCGGCGCCGGTTGTTCGGCTGGAAAGTGCGCTTGCTCACGGCATGACTCCAAAACGCTCGGTGATTCTCTGAGGCCCCGCCACGGTTGTCGGCAGTGCACGATCGGTTGCGTCGACGTCCCCTGCCCGCTCCGCATTCCTGTACGCGGGCACACCTCAGGATCCGTCGAGACGGCCTGCTTACGGTACGCGAGCGCCGTCATGGCGGTCAATCCCAGGAAATGCCACAGTTGTGGACATCACACCGGACACACCAGGCCGGCCCTTCAGGTGCGCGGCGACCGCCGGCGGCACCATGGTGCCGATCGGTACGGCCGAGAGACTACCCACATCTGTGGATAACTGTGTGGACACCTAGACTCGCGTGACACACTCAGTCCTCAGTCACACACCGTCGCCAGGGAGTCCACAGTTGTCGGAGAACCAGACCATCACCGAGAGCTGGACCCAGGTAGTCGATCTGCTGACCTCCCGCGGGGAGATCGGCCGGGCGCAGCTGGCCTTCGTCAAGCTCACCAAGCCGCTGGGCGTCATCGACGGGACGATCCTGCTCGCAGTGCCGAGCGACTTCGCCAAGGAGTTCGTCGAGACCCGTGCCCGTGGAGCGATCACCGACGCCCTGGCCGAGGTCGTCGGCTCGAGCGTGCGGTTCGCGGTGACCGTCGACCCCACGCTGGAGGAGAGCGCACCCCCGCCCGAGCCCACGCCCATCGCGGCGCCGGCGACCGTCGTCGACCACCTGGCACCCCCGTCGGCACGGACGCCGGCGAGGAATGGTGAGGAGCGGCCCGGGGCCCCGCACCGCTCGACGGCGGACCGCGGCACCTCCGTGGACGGCAACTCCATGGAGTCGACCCGGCTGAACCCTAAGTACACCTTCGAAACCTTCGTCACCGGCTCCTCGAACCGGTTCGCCCACGCGGCGGCGACGGCGGTCGCCGAGGCACCGGCGAAGGCCTACAACCCGCTGTTCATCTACGGCGGCTCCGGACTCGGCAAGACGCACCTCCTCCACGCGATCGGCCACTACGCCCGCAACCTCTACCCCGGCATCCGCGTGCGCTACGTGAACTCGGAGGAGTTCACGAACGACTTCATCAACTCCATCCGCGACGACAAGGCGGAGAACTTCCAGCGCCGGTACCGCAACGTCGACGTCCTCCTCATCGACGACATCCAGTTCCTGGGCGGCAAGGAGCAGACCGTCGAGGAGTTCTTCCACACCTTCAACACCCTGCACAACGACAACAAGCAGGTCGTGATCACCTCGGACCTGCCGCCCAAGCAGCTCAACGGCTTCGAGGACCGGCTGCGCTCACGGTTCGAGTGGGGTCTGCTGACCGACGTGCAGCCGCCGGACCTCGAGACGCGCATCGCGATCCTGCGCAAGAAGGCCGTCAACGAGAACCTCCAGGCCTCCGACGACGTCCTCGAGTACATCGCGTCGCGGATCTCGACCAACATCCGCGAGCTCGAAGGTGCGCTCATCCGGGTCACCGCGTTCGCGAACCTCAACCGCCAGCCGGTCGAGCTCTCCCTCGCGGAGATGGTGCTCAAGGACCTCATCACGGACCCCGACGGCGAGGACATCACGCCGTCGCTGATCATGAGCCAGACCGCCAACTACTTCTCGGTCTCGATCGAGGCCCTGTGCTCCGCCGACCGCTCACGGGTGCTCGTCAACGCCCGTCAGATCGCCATGTACCTGTGCCGCGAGCTCACCGACCTGTCCCTGCCGAAGATCGGTCAGCTCTTCGGGGGCCGTGACCACACCACCGTCATGCACGCCAACCGCAAGATCCGCGAGCAGATGGCGGAGAAGCGATCGACCTTCAACCAGGTGACCGAGCTGACGAACCGCATCAAGCAGAAGGCACGGGGCGCCTGACCAGCTGCCGCCAAGCAGAAGGCACACGGCGCCTGACGGCCGCCGATCAGCACGCCCGTGGAGCCTGACCGGCCGACGCCGAACACGACGCCCGCGCCGGGACGCCGTCGGGCGGTCCGGGTAGGTCGCGTTCGTAGGTGGCGTTCGTCCCCCGTCTCGGGGTCGAGCCGCCAGTGCCCCGCGGGAGCCGCCCCCGCCTCGGGACCAACCGAGAACTTCATGCCAATCACGGCCTGACCCCTTGACCGTGACGCCGGTCACCCGATATGGAGATGCACAGCTGTGCACATTCCTGTGGATAGCCGTGGACAACTCCGTCGGTGCCGGTGGACGCGGCGGGGTGGATCCGTGGACGTCGTCTGAGGACGAATGACAGATCCACTGCCACCGGCGGCCGCGCACAGCCTGGGCCACTGGTCCACACACACCCTTCTTGTCATTCTGACCTGCAGGAACACCGGTTCTCCACAGTCTCCACAAGGGCTATGACGATGAAGACACCTATTGGATGAGAATGATGTGGAGAACCAACGTGACCGGGCCGGCACTGGTTCGGCGGGTAAATGACACCGGTGTCCTCATTCGGGTACCGAGGCGTTGACCACCTCGCGTAGGGTTGGCCTGCGCCGCGTGCACCCTCCGGCGAGACATCGAGAGAAGGTCAACAATCGTGAAGTTCAGGGTCGAACGTGACGTCCTGTCCGAGGCTGTCACCTGGACGGCGCGCTCCCTGCCCACGCGGCCGCCCGTCCCCGTGCTCGCCGGGGTTCGGCTGGAGGCCGACTCCGACGGCACCCTGACCCTCTCCAGCTTCGACTACGAGGTCTCGGCCCGCTCCGAGGTCCCGGCCGAGGTGGATTCGCCCGGTGTCGTCCTCGTCTCCGGCCGGCTCCTCGCCGACATCTGCAAGGCGCTGCCCGCCAAGCCGGTCGACGTCGACGTCGACGGCTCGAAGGTGGTCCTGACCTGCGGCGCCTCCCGCTTCACGCTCCTCACGATGCCTGTCGACGACTACCCCGCGCTGCCGACCATGCCGGAGACCAGCGGCAGCGTCGACGCCGGGGTGCTCACCGAGGCGGTCGCCCAGGTGACCATCGCTGCGAGCCGCGACGAGACCCTCCCGCTGCTCACCGGTGTGCGGGTGGAGATCGAGGGCGAGAAGATCACGCTCCTCGCGACCGACCGCTACCGCCTCGCCATGCGCGAGCTCACCTGGCACCCGGGCGCCCCGTCCCTGTCCGAGGTCGCCCTCGTGCGCGCCCGCACCCTCTCCGACGTCGCGAAGTCCATGACGAGCGCCGGCGCGCTGGACGTCGCCCTGTCCTCGGAGGGTCCTGCGGCGCTCGTCGGCTTCGAGGCGGGCGGCCGCCGCACCACCTCCCTCCTCGTCGAGGGTGACTACCCGCCGGTCCGTCGCCTCTTCCCGGAGACCACGACGACCCACGCCGTCGTCGGCACCCAGGTCCTGGTCGAGGCCGCGCGCCGCGTCAGCCTGGTCGCCGAGCGCAACACCCCGATCCGGCTCAGCTTCTCCGAGGGCCAGGTGGTCCTCGAGGCCGGGCAGGGCGACGACGCCCAGGCCTCGGAGGCGCTCGAGGCGGCGCTGACGGGCGAGGAGATCACCACCGCGTTCAACCCGCAGTACCTCCTCGACGGTCTGGGGGCACTGACGACGCCCTACGTGCGGATGTCGTTCACGCACCCGAGCAAGCCGGCGGTCATGACCGGCCAGGCCGAGCTCGAGGGCGACGACCAGCCGGAGTTCCGCTACCTGCTCATGCCCATCCGGTTCGCCGGCTGACCCCCGGCGCGGGAGACTGGCCGGACGCCCCGGACTCCACCAGGGCAGCCGCGCCGGTCACCCGACCGGCACAGACGGACGGGGCATCGGTCCCGGAGGGAGAGCTGAGATGCACATCGGAATGGTCGGCCTCGGCCGCATGGGCGGCAACATGGCCGAACGCCTGCGCGCCGCCGGCATCGACGTCACCGGGTACGACGCGAACCCCGAGAACTCCGAGGTCGCCTCGCTCGCCGAGCTCGTGGCGGCGCTGCCGCAGCCCAGGCGGGTCATCTGGGTGATGGTGCCGGCCGGCGCGCCGACCGCCGCGGTGCTGACGGAGCTCGAGGGCCTGCTCGACGACGGCGACGTGGTCGTCGAGGGCGGGAACTCCCACTTCGAGGACGACCGGACCAACGCCGACTCCCTCGCGGCGAAGGGCATCGGCTATGTCGACGTCGGCGTCTCCGGTGGCATCTGGGGCCGGGAGAACGGCTACGGGCTCATGGCCGGGGGCGCCCAGGACGACATCGAGCTCCTCATGCCGGTCTTCGACGCGCTGCGCCCGGAGGGACCCCGCAACGAGGGCTTCGTCCACGCCGGCCCGGTGGGCGCGGGCCACTACTCCAAGATGGTCCACAACGGCATCGAGTACGGCCTCATGCAGGCCTACGCCGAGGGGTACCAGCTCCTCGAGGCCCGCGACGACCTGATTCCCGACGTCGGAGCGGTCTTCGGCGCCTGGCGCCGCGGCACGGTCGTGCGCTCGTGGCTGCTGGACCTCATGGTCCGCGCGGTCGAGGAGGACCCCGGTCTGGACGACATCTCCGGCTGGGTGGACGACTCCGGCGAGGGCCGGTGGACGATCAACGAGGCGATCGAGAACGCCGTGCCGGTGCCGGTGATCTCCGCGGCGCTGTTCGCGCGCTTCGCATCCCGTCAGCCGAACTCCCCGGCGATGCGTGCGGTCGCCGCGCTCCGGCAGCAGTTCGGCGGACATGCCGTCAAGGCCGCCGAGACGGAGACGCCGGCCGCGGAGTAGGACGCGGCCGGCCGGGCGACGCCCCGGCCGGGACCGGCGGCGAGGAGGACCGGCGGAGGCGAGCAGGGCAGACGGACGGAGGAAGGAGGAGGGCGAGGATGTACGTCTCGGACCTCGCCCTCAACGACTTCCGCTCCTACCGCGAGCTCGTCCTCGGCCTCGAGCCGGGCGTTAGCGCGTTCGTCGGCCAGAACGGCCAGGGCAAGACCAACCTGGTGGAGGCGATCGCGTACCTCTCGACGTTCTCGAGCCACCGGGTCGCGGCCGACGCCGCGCTCGTGCGCCAGGGCACCGACGGCGCCGTGGTGCGCGCCAAGGTCGTCCACGGCGACAGGCCCACGATGGTCGAGCTCGAGATCGTCGCGGGCAAGGCCAACCGCGCGCGGCTGAACCGGGCACCCACCCGGACCCGAGAGGTCCTCGGCGTGGTGCGCTCGGTGCTCTTCGCCCCCGAGGACCTCGAGCTGGTCAAGGGCGACCCCACGCAGCGGCGGCGCTTCCTCGACGAGCTGGTGGTGCTGCTGTCGCCCCGTCTGGCCGGCGTCAAGGCGGAGTACGACAAGGTGGTGCGCCAGCGCGGCGCACTGCTGAAGTCCGCCGGCGCCGTCCGGCGTCGCGGGGGTCGGCCCGACCTGAGCACCCTGGACGTGTGGGACGGGCAGCTGGCGGCGGCCGGCGCCCAGCTGGTCACGGCGCGCACGCAGCTCGTGCGCCGCCTCCGCCCGCACGTGGCCGACGCCTACGAGCAGGTCAGCGCCGGGCAGGGCGCGGCCCGCATCGACTACCGCGCCAACATCGACGTCAGCGACTCCGTCCCGGACCCGACGGCGGAACAGCTCGCCGACGAGGGCGCCGCCGGGGCGGCCGCACGGGAGGGGGTCGAGGCCCGGGAGACCGCGCTGCTCGACACCGCGGCCGTGCAGGAACGGCTGGTCGCGGCGATGGGTCGGCTGCGGGAGAAGGAGATCGAGCGGGGTGTCTGCCTCGTCGGTCCGCACCGTGACGACCTGGTGCTCAGCCTCGGCACCTTCCCGGCGAAGGGCTTCGCCAGCCACGGCGAGTCCTGGTCCTACGCCCTCGCGCTGCGGCTCGCCTCCTACGAGGTGCTGCGCGAGGACGACGGCTCGCCCTGGGGCAGGGACGGCGAGCCCGTGCTCATCCTCGACGACGTCTTCGCCGAGCTCGACTCCCGACGCCGGCAGCGGCTGGCGGCCATGGTGGCAGGGGCGCAGCAGGTGCTCATCACCGCGGCCGTGCCCGAGGACGTCCCGGAGACGCTCGCCGGCGCACGCTTCGACGTCCACGACGGGGAGGTGACCCGTGCCTGAACGACCGGGAGCCGTGCCGGAGGGCGTCGTCCCCGGCAGCGCCGCGAGCGCCGACGAGGCCGAGGACCGCGACGCCGTCGCCCGCCTTGCTCTTGAACGGGCTCGGGAGGCGGCCCGGGCCAAGGGGCTCTACCGCAGCGGCGCCCCGCGACGGCGTGCCGGAGCGGCCGCGACGGACGCGCAGGCGGGCCCGGGTGACGGCGGCCCGGACGACGGCGACCAGGACTCCACCGGTACGCGGCGGTGGCGCCCCGGTCCCGGCCTCGGCTACGGCATCAGTGGTCCCGGCCCCTCCCGCCGGGACCCGCAGTCGCTCGGTGGGATCGCCGAGCGCATGCTCGCCCAGCGCGGGTGGCGCGTCCCATTGAGCGTCGGCGGCGTCGTCGGGCGGTGGCGCGAGGTCGTGGGCGACCAGATCGCCGACCACTGCCAGGTCGAGACGTTCGAGGAGGGTGCCCTGGTGCTCCGCACCTCCTCGACCGCCTGGGCGACCCAGGTACGTCTGCTCCTGCCCCAGCTCGAGCGGCGTCTGGCCGAGGAGGTCGGCGAGGGAACGGTGTCGTCGATCACCGTGCTGGGGCCGGGCGGGCCGTCGTGGAAGCACGGTTACCGTTCGGTGCGTGGTCGCGGGCCACGCGACACCTACGGCTGAGATCGGCCGGGGACTCGCGCCCCGAGGGCTGCGTCCACAGTGACGGACACCCTGTGGAAAACACCTGTGGATATTCGTGGTTTTCGGCTCAGGCACGGTAGAATCGAACGACCCACCCGACTGGCGCGCCAAGACGCCTGAGGGGATCAAGCGGCGGCCCCCGTACCCGGCTCACCAGGTGACGGCGGTGCGCTGCCCGCGAGACGAGGAGAGCCTGCGACCGTGGCTGACCACAGTGCTGACGCTGCCGAGAACGACCCCACCGAGAGCGTGCCACCGGCAGAGCAGGCACCGGCCGAGCAGAGCTCTACCAACGCCAGCTCCGGCACCGTACCGACCACCCAGGAGTACGGGGCCGGCAACATCACCGTGCTCGAGGGCCTCGAGGCGGTGCGCAAGCGCCCGGGCATGTACATCGGGTCCACCGGTGAGCGCGGGCTGCACCACCTCGTGTACGAGGTCGTGGACAACTCGGTCGACGAGGCGCTGGCCGGCTACGCCGACACCATCGAGGTCACTCTCCTCGCCGACGGCGGCGTGCGGGTGGTCGACAACGGCCGCGGCATCCCGGTGGACCTGCACCCCACCGAGGGCAAGCCGGCCGTCGAGGTGGTGTTGACGGTCCTGCACGCCGGCGGCAAGTTCGGCGGCGGCGGGTACGCGGTGTCCGGCGGCCTGCACGGCGTCGGCGTGTCCGTCGTCAACGCCCTCTCGAGCCGTCTCCAGGTCGAGGTCCACCGCCAGGGCAACGCCTGGCGCATGGGCTTCGTCGACGGCGTCCCCACCGGTCCGCTCGTGAAGGGCGACGCCACCGAGCAGACCGGCACCACCGTGACGTTCTGGGCGAACGACGACATCTTCGAGACGACCGACTACAACTTCGAGACCCTGCGGGCCCGCTTCCAGCAGATGGCGTTCCTCAACAAGGGCCTGCGGATCTCGCTGACCGACGAGCGGGCGGGCGTGACGGACGCCGGCGACGAGATCACCGGTGACGACGCCGGCACCGCCGACGACGCCCGCACCGGCCACCGCGAGGTCTCGTACATGTACGAGGGCGGCCTGCGGGACTACGTGGCGCACCTCAACGCCACCAAGAAGGTCGACCTCGTCCACCCCGAGATCATCGACTTCGAGGCCGAGGACACCGTCCGCCGGATCTCCGTCGAGATCGCGATGCAGTGGACCAACGGCTACTCCGAGGCCGTGCACACCTACGCGAACACCATCAACACCACCGAGGGCGGCACGCACGAGGAGGGCTTCCGTGCGGCGCTGACGTCGTTGATGAACAAGTACGCCCGCGACAAGGGCCTGCTCAAGGAGAAGGACGAGAACCTCACCGGCGAGGACATCCGGGAGGGCCTGACCGCCGTCATCTCCATCAAGCTCGGCGAGCCGCAGTTCGAGGGCCAGACGAAGACCAAGCTCGGCAACACCGAGGCGCGCACCTTCGTGCAGACCCAGCTGTACTCCTCCCTCGGGGACTGGCTCGACTCGCACCCGAACGAGGCGAAGGACGTCTTCCGCAAGTCCCAGCAGGCGGCGGCCGCGCGCATGGCGGCCCGCAAGGCCCGCGAGGCGACCCGGCGCAAGGGACTGCTCGAGTCCAACTCGATGCCCGGCAAGCTCAAGGACTGCTCGAGCCGCGACGCCACGAAGTCCGAGATCTTCATCGTCGAGGGCGACTCGGCCGGCGGCTCCGCCGTCCAGGGCCGCGACCCCGAGCACCAGGCGATCCTGCCGCTGCGGGGGAAGATCCTCAACGTCGAGAAGGCACGCCTCGACCGGGCCCTGGGCAACCAGGAGATCCAGGCGCTGATCACCGCGTTCGGCACGGGCATCGGCGAGGACTTCGACATCGCGAAGCTGCGGTACTACAAGATCGTGCTCATGGCCGACGCCGACGTCGACGGCCAGCACATCTCCACGCTGCTGCTCACTCTGCTGTTCCGGTACATGACCCCGCTCATCGAGGGCGGCCACGTCTACCTCGCGCAGCCGCCCCTGTACCGCCTGAAGTGGTCGAACGCCGCGCACCAGTACGTGTATTCCGACAAGGAGAAGGACGCCTTCCTCGCCGAGGGCGCCCGCGCCGGCAAGCGGCTGCCGAAGGAGAGCGGCATCCAGCGCTACAAGGGACTGGGCGAGATGAACGACCAGGAGCTCTGGGACACCACGATGAACCCCGAGACCCGCACCCTGCGCCAGGTCACGATCGAGGACGCGGCGGCCGCCGACGAGACGTTCTCCATCCTTATGGGCGAGGACGTGGAGTCCCGCCGGGGCTTCATCCAGCGCAACGCGCACGACGTGCGCTTCCTGGACATCTAGCACCCAGCGCACCCGACAGGGGGGTGACCGGCGTCCGCCGTCGCCCCGGAGCTTGAGACGAGAAGGACGAACGTGACCCAGCCACCCGAGGACCAGGGCACCACCGAGGGCACCGACGGCGTCGGCGAGGAGATCGCGGTCGCCGTGCGCGACCACATCGAGCAGGTGGACCTGCAGCTCGAGATGCAGCGGTCCTACCTCGACTACGCGATGAGCGTCATCGTCGGACGGGCCCTGCCGGACGTGCGCGACGGACTCAAGCCGGTGCACCGGCGTGTGCTCTACGCGATGTACGACGGCGGTTACCGGCCCGACTCCTCGTTCTCCAAGTGCTCGCGCGTCGTCGGCGAGGTGATGGGGCAGTACCACCCGCACGGTGACACCTCCATCTACGACGCGCTGGTGCGCCTCGTCCAGCCGTGGTCGATGCGCTACCCGCTCGTGGCCGGCCAGGGGAACTTCGGCTCGGCCGGCGACCTCGGGGCGGCGGCCCCGCGGTACACCGAGTGCAAGATGGCGCCGCTCGCCCTGGAGATGGTCCGCGACATCGACGCCGAGACCGTCGACTTCCAGGACAACTACGACGGGCGCAACCAGGAGCCCGTCGTCCTGCCCTCGCGGTTCCCGAACCTGCTGGTCAACGGCTCCGAGGGCATCGCCGTCGGCATGGCCACCCGCATCCCGCCGCACAACCTGCGCGAGGTCGCCGACGGCGTCCGGTGGTTCCTCGAGAACCCAGAAGCCACCAAGGAGGAGCTTCTCGGCGAGCTCATGCTGCGGATCAAGGGACCCGACTTCCCCACCGCCGCGCAGATCCTCGGCCGCAGGGGCATCGAGGACATGTACCGCACGGGCCGCGGGTCCATCACCCAGCGCGCCGTGGTGACGGTCGAGGAGCTCCAGGGCCGCCAGTGCCTGGTGGTCACCGAGCTGCCCTACCAGGTCAACCCCGACCGGCTGTCGCAGAAGATCGTCGACGGCGTCAAGGACGGCCGGATCACCGGCATCGCGGACATCCGCGACGAGTCCTCCGGCCGCGCCGGCCAGCGGCTGGTCATCGTGCTCAAGCGCGACGCCGTCGCCAAGGTCGTGCTCAACAACCTGTACAAGCACACCCAGCTGCAGGACAACTTCCCGGCGAACATGGTCGCCCTGGTCGACGGGGTGCCGCGCACCCTCAGCCTCGACGGGTTCGTGCGCCACTGGGTCAACCACCAGGTCGACGTCATCGTCCGCCGGACCCGGTTCCTGCTCCGCAAGGCCGAGGAGCGCATCCACATCCTGCGCGCGCTCCTCAAGGCGCTGGACGCGCTGGACGAGGTCATCGCCCTCATCCGCCGCTCGCCCACCGTGGAGGAGGCCCGCACCGGCCTGATGGAGCTCCTGGAGATCGACGAGGTCCAGGCCGAGGCGATCCTCACGATGCAGCTGCGCCGCCTCGCCGCGCTCGAGCGCCAGAAGATCATGGATCAGCACGCCGAGGAGGAGGCGAAGATCAAGAACTTCAAGGCGATCCTCGCGTCCCCGCAGCGTCAGCGCGAGATCGTCGGCGAGGAGCTGACCACGATCGTCGACAAGTACGGCGACGAGCGGCGCACCACGATCGTCCCCTTCGACGGCGAGATGTCCATCGAGGACCTCATTCCCGAGGAGGACGTGGTCGTCACGATCACCCGCGGCGGCTACGCCAAGCGCACCCGCACGGACAACTACCGCTCCCAGCGGCGTGGCGGCAAGGGCGTGCGCGGCGCCCAGCTGCGCGAGGACGACATCGTCGAGCACTTCGGCGTCACCACCACCCACCACTGGCTGCTGTTCTTCACCAACCTCGGCCGGGTGTACCGCGCGAAGGCCTACGAGCTGCCCGAGGGCGGTCGGGACGCCAAGGGGCAGCACGTGGCGAACCTGCTGGCGTTCCAGCCGGGCGAGAGCATCGCGCAGGTCATCTCGCTTCGCGACTACGAGCAGAACGAGTACCTCGTGCTCGCCACGCAGCGCGGGCTCGTCAAGAAGACCCGGCTGTCGGAGTACAACACCAACCGCACGGGCGGTGTCATCGGCATCAACCTGCGCGAGGACGAGGAGGGCAACCCCGACCGGGTGGTGGCGGCCCGCCTGGTCGACGCAGAGGACGACCTGCTGCTGGTCTCCCGCAAGGGGCAGTCGATCCGGTTCACGGCGACAGACGAGGCGCTGCGCCCCATGGGCCGCGCCACCTCCGGCGTGACCGGCATGAAGTTCCGCGGCGACGACGAGCTGCTCGCCATGGACGTCGTCCGGGACTGGTACGAGGACGCGGCCCTCTTCGTCGTCACCGAGGGCGGCTTCGCGAAGCGGACGGCCGTGAACCAGTACCGCGTCCAGGGGCGCGGCGGGCTCGGCATCAAGGTCGCCAACCTCGTCGAGGACCGCGGCGACCTCGTCGGCGCGCTGCTGACCGCACCAGACGACGAGGTGCTCGTCATCATGCAGGGCGGCAAGATCGTGCGCTCCGCCGTCGACGAGGTCTCGCTCACCGGGCGCAACACCCAGGGTGTGACCTTCGCCCGGCCGGACAAGGGCGACCGGATCATCGCCGTCGCCCGCAACGCCGACCGTCAGGTCGCCGAGGAGCTCGGCACCGCACCGACCCCGGACGGCACGGCCGCCTCGCCCGAGGAGGCTGCTGACGCGGCCGAGGCCGCCGGGACGGCGTCCGAGGGTGCCGACGCGGTAGCGTCGTCCCCTGACGGCGCGGCCACCGCGGACGGCCCTGACGGAGGAGACGCATGAGCACGACGACGCCCGGCACGGGTGGCGACACCCCGCCGCCCCCTCCTCCCGGCCCGGACGACACCTCCCGCACCACCACGCTGAGGCGCAGCCTCGCCGACCGCCTCCAGGGCGACGGCGGTGCCGGCCGGCCCGCCGGCACGGCGCCGTCGGCCTCCTCGGCCGCGCCGGCCCCCGCCCCGCCGCCGGAGCAGGCCCGACCGTCCGGTGACGAGCCCCGGCCGGCGTCGACGCAGCGGGTGGCCGGCGGTCCGCGCCGGGTCCGGCTGTCCATCTCGCGGATCGACCCGTGGTCGGCGATGAAGCTGTCGTTCCTGCTCTCCGTGGCGCTCGGGATCATGATCGTGATCGCCACCGCGGTGGTCTGGTTCGTGCTCGACTCGATGCACGTGTTCGCCGACATCGAGGAGCTGCTCGTCTCCATCGGCTCGGAGAACTTCCTTCAGCTCATGGACTACCTCGAGTTCGACCGGGTGATGTCCTTCGCGACCATCGTCGGCGTCGTCGACATCCTGCTGCTCACGGCGCTCGGCACGATCGGCTCGTTCCTGTACAACATCATCGCTGCGCTGGTCGGAGGCCTGCACCTCACCCTGACGGACGACTGACCGTGAGTCTGGTCACCCCGGGGTGCACCGGTTTGGGACGACCCCCGGCTCTGGGGTAATCTTGCTCGGCGCGCACAGCGCACGCTCCCCGCTGATCTTCGGATCGTCGGGGTGCGCGGGCCTATAGCTCAGTCGGTTAGAGCGCTTCCCTGATAAGGAAGAGGTCGCTGGTTCGAGTCCAGCTAGGCCCACCCCGTACCGCCCCTGCGGGCCCCGAGGGGCACGTTCCAGGAGGACCGCGATGAAGAAGGCACTGCTGATGGCCGCCGCCGCGATCGGTGGGTACGCCGCTTGGATCAAGGTGCGCCAGGACCGTGAGGAGCGGGACCTGTGGGCCGAGGTTACCGACAGCTTCGGCGAGGAGCCCCCTCGCTGATCGAATACGATGCACCCAGCCCCTCGGGGCAGGGGGCCATGGCGCAATTGGTAGCGCACCTGCTTTGCAAGCAGGGGGTTGCGGGTTCGAGTCCCGCTGGCTCCACCACGGCATGGGCCGCTCGGCTACTCATACCGGATCCCCGGCGTCTGCCGGTGGCCGGGACTCAAGCACTGCGGCGAGTCGTTCCAGGATGTCGGTGATGCGGCTCCTCCGCGGGTCGCGTCACAGTGCGACCGCATCGGCCAGGGCCGTCTCCGAGACTCGCGTTCGCAGGAGCGACGGCGTGACGACGTCGACGCGGGTGCCGAGCACCTGGCTGAACTCCTCGCCTAGGCCGGCGATGCGCAGGAGCTCGTTGCCGCCGTCGGGCTCCAGGTCGACGAGGATGTCGATGTCGCTCGCGGCGGTCGCTTCTCCGCGCGCGACCGAGCCGAACAGTCGTGGGTTGCGGGCGCGGTAGCGGCGCAGCACGCCGTCCAGCTCGTCGCGGTGTGCCGCGATGCTTTCGCGCAGATTGCGCGAGTCCCCGGTCACGGCCATGTATCCAGCCTAACGAAGGGCGGCGACCCTGGCCTGGACTGATGGCAGGGGCCGTGTCAGCGGATCCCTAGCGGTTGGAACCTTGACGCGAACACGACGCGGGTGGCTCGTCGACGCGCCTGCCCACACACTGGTGCGCCACCGACGCTGCGGCCACTCTTGATCGTGGCGTGGTCACTACCTCAGCTCACCCGGAGGGAACATCTCATGAACCACCGAGCCAGCGGTGTGGAGCCGTTCGAGGCCCACGCGGCCGACACTGACCTCGACGACCTGTGCGCACGGCTGGCCGCAGCGCGGCTGCCGGAAGCCGAGACGGTGTCGAACCCCGCGCCCGACCCTCACCGATGGGAACAGGGCGTTCCCCTTGCCGAACTCGTAGACGTCGTGAACTACTGGCGCACCGGGTACGACTGGCGGTCGTTCGAAACGCGCCTCAACGAGATCGGTCAGTTCCGCACGACCATCGACGACCTGGGAATCCACTTCCTGCACCGCCGATCCGCGCGCGCAGATGCAACTCCCCTGATCTTGTCGCATGGCTGGCCAGGCAGCATCGCCGAGTTCGTCGACGTCGTCGAGGAGCTGGCAGATCCGAAAGGGGCAGACGTTCCGGCGTTCCACGTCGTCGTCCCGTCGTTGCCAGGCTTTGGTTACAGCGACAAGCCGGTCACGACCGGGTGGGGAATCGAAAAGATCGCTGCCACATGGGTGGAGCTGATGCGAAGGCTCGGCTACAGCAGGTTCGTGGCCCACGGTGGTGACTGGGGAGGCGTGATCACGACGATCCTCGGCGGCAGGTTCCCGGAGCACGTCATCGGTATCCACACAACGGTCGCGCAGCCACCGCCCGGGCTGACCACCGCCGGGCTGACGGCGGCCGAGCTCAGATCGATCGAGGAGTCCCGTGACTTCTGGAGCCACCACGCGGCGTACGCGAAGCTGCAGGCGACCCAACCGCAGACCATCGGCTACTCGCTCGTCGACTCCCCAGTCGGGCTCCTTGCCTGGATCCTGGACAAGTTCGCTGAGTGGACCGATACCGAGGACAGCCCGTTCGAGAAGATCTCCAGAGACAGAGTCCTTGACAACGTCACCCTGTACTGGCTGACGCGGTCCGGCGCATCGTCCGCCCGGATCTACTACGAAAGCCACGACTCGCTCGATGCCGACCTCCGGGTCGACGTCCCGTCAGCGGTAAGCATCTATCCCCGGGACATCGAGAGGTGGCCTCGGGTGTGGGCACAGGAGCGGTACCGGCAGATCGTCCGATGGAGGTCGCCCGACACCGGCGGGCATTTCCCATCGCTGGAGGTGCCCGAGTACTTCGTCGAAGACCTACAAGAAGGACTTGCGGCGGTGCTTGCCACCAGCGGCAGTAGGTCATGAGGTTGTCGATGCTGGGCGTGTAGACGTGAGGGCTGGTCGCCAGGCGTTGTGGGCCGGCGCGACGACCCAGAACATCCTCGCGCGAGCCAGGGAGCTGGCGGCCGCCGGCACCGCCGAAGGTCTCGACATCGAGGACGTCGTACGCGTCCTGCGGGCAGTCTGGACCGATCACGCTGCCGACGCCTGAACGTGAGCAGCAGCTGAAGCCGTTGCCGGAGGTGCCGGGGACCATCATGGCCGACACAAGAAAGGGCCACCGGCGCACTGGGCACCGGTGGCCATTCCTGTCAGACGATCATGGGGTCACACCGTGCCGGTGGTCCCCTTGTCCTCGTCGGCCTTGGCGGCGGCCGAGTCCCCTGCCTGCTCGACGCTGTCGCCGGCGTTCTGCGCGGCGTCGTCGGCCTTGTGGCCAGCCTTCTTGATGGTGTCGGACGCCTTGGTCGCCGCTGACGACGTAGCCGTCGCCGCCTTGGACTTGGCGTCGGACGCCGCAGCGGACGACTTCTCGCCGATGGACGGCGAGCTGTCCGCGGGCTTCTCCGCGGGCGACGTCACGGTGGTGTCGTCCCAGTACTCCTCGGCCCACGGGTCGTCCACGGGCTGACTACGACGCCACAGCAGGTATCCGGTCCCGGCTGCGGCCGTCCCCACCAGGATCCAGCCGAACGTCTTGGCGACGCCGTGGCTCTTCTTGGGCGGCTCGCTGAGCGCCTTCCGGGCGGCCTTGCCCGCCTTGCCGGCCTTGGAGGTGATCCCGTCCGCACCCGCGGCGGCGTCGGCGGCGTCGTGCATCGCCTTGGACACCCGCGGCAGGTAGTCGTCGACGATCTTCTCGTACGCGTTGTCGACGGCCGGGCGGACGCGCTCGGTGGCGCTCTCGACCTTGGGGGCCGCGACCTTGACGGTCTCCCGCCAGGCCTTGTCGACCTTGGGGCCGGCCCACGCCGCGGCCGCCTCGACGCGGGGAGCGGCCCAGTCCCTGCTCTGCTCGGCGAGCAGCGCAGCCTGCTTGCCCGCGAGCGAGGCCTGAGCGCCGGCGAGGGCACCCAGCTCGGCGACCTGCTTGCGCACCCGCTCCGTGTCGATCTCGCTGGTCTTGCGCTTGCGCGACATCTGCTCTCCCTGGTCGTCTCGAAGGACTGGTCCTGCGGTCCGCGCGGTCCGGTAGGCCGCGCTTCACTGGCCTCCATCTTGCACTCTTTAGGTCCAACGCGCCCGTGCATGAATGGTTCCGTCCCGGGGAGCGGCCGCCTGGTGGCCACTGGTGCCCAGCACGTGCGCACACGCTACCGGCACCAGCCGGACCGCGCGCCGGTGCGCCGTGCCGCCGGGGCCCCCGTCGTGCGAGGATCGAGCCATGGAAGCAACTCTGCACACCTCTGCCGGCGACATCATTGTCGAGCTCTACCCGAACCACGCACCCAAGACGGTCGCGAACTTCACCGAGCTCGCGACGGGCAAGCGCGCCTGGACCGACCCCTCGACCGGTGAGGAGACAACCCGACCGCTGTACGACGGCGTGATCTTCCACCGCGTCATCCCGAACTTCATGATCCAGGGGGGTGACCCGCTCGGGAACGGCACCGGGGGCCCGGGCTACGAGTTCGACGACGAGATCCACCCCGAGCTGAACTTCACGGAGCCCTACGTCCTGGCCATGGCCAACGCCGGCAAGCGTGGCGGCCGCGGCACCAACGGCTCGCAGTTCTTCATCACCACTGCCGCCACCACGTGGCTGCAGGGCAAGCACACGATCTTCGGCAAGGTCGTCGACAACGCGTCGCGCAAGGTCGTCGACACCATCGGCACGACCGCCACCGGACGCAACGACCGCCCGGTCGAGGACATCACCATCAACTCGGTGACGGTCTCCGAGTAGCTCGATGACGGCGCAGCAGCCCGGGCAGACCGGCACCCCGCAGGTGCCGGTCTGCCCTCGTCATCCCGACACCGTCTCCTACGTGCGGTGCCAGCGCTGCGGCCGGCCCGCGTGCCCGCGCTGCCAACGGCCCGCCGCCGTCGGGGTGCAGTGCGTCGACTGCGTCCGCGAGGCCGAGGCCCGCAGGCCTGTCGCGCGGACCGTGCTGGGTGGGCGGGCGCGCGGGGACCGGCCGGTCGTCACCATCACGATCATCGCGCTGTGCGTGGTGCTCTACCTGGCTCAGCGAGTGCCCGGCCTGATGATCCTGCCCAACCTGATCTTCATGCCCGCCCTCGCCGAGGCAGAGCCCCACCGGTTCATCACGTCCGCGTTCCTGCACGGCGGCGCGCTGCACCTGGCGCTGAACATGTACGCGCTGTGGATCGTCGGCAGCATCCTCGAACCCGCCCTCGGGCGCTGGCGATTCCTCGCGCTGTACCTGCTCTCCGCGATCGGTGGGTCGGTCGGCGTCCTGCTCCTCGCCGACCCCACCGGCCCGTCCTGGGGCGTCACGGTGGTAGGCGCCTCGGGCGCCGTCTTCGGGCTGTTCGCGGCCGTGTTCTTCGTGCTGCGCCGGTTCGGCCGGGACACGACCCAGATCGTCGTGCTCATCGCCATCAACTTCTTCCTCGGATTCGTGATCGCCGGGATCGCCTGGCAGGCGCACCTCGGCGGGGCGATCACCGGCGCCGTCCTGGCTGCCGCGTACGTCTACGCGCCACGCGAGCGACGCACCCTCCTCGGCGTGCTGGCCACGGTCGCCGTCGCCGCGCTGCTCGTTGCGCTCGTCGTCGTGCGCTACACGACTGTCTGAGCACCGGTCGGACGGCCACGTCGCGTGCACCTGTCAGAGCGCCGAGTGGCGGCGAATCACATCGGTGTAGTTCTGTCCACACCCGTGTGCACAGGTGTGGATGACATGGGTGTAACCATCCCCAGAGATGTACACAGCGGTGGATAGTTACACCGGTGTGAGTATCCCCAGCTGGGGAGATCTCTGTGGGCAAAGTGGCGCGCTCGACGTCACGCAGCGCCAACCGCAAGCAGCGCCAACCGCCCGCAGCGCCAACCACCCGCAGCGGCAGCCGCGCGTTGCACCACCCGCGCGCAGTGCCGGCCGCACGCTCGGAAGGGACTACTCCGGCGCGGGGTGATCCGACGTCGAGGTCCCGTGCGTCTCTCGCGCACGGACCCGATCCGCATCCAGAATTCCGCCCTTCACCGCCGCGCGGGTGACGAAGTAGAAGACCAGCAGGCCGACGGCCCCGAGGACGATGCTGGTCAGTGCGCCCACGGTCGACTCCAGATGTTCGGGCTGCCCGGCCGGTCGGTGCGCTCTCAGCGCCAGCGCAGGGTCATGAAGAAGCCGACGATCATGACGCCGAAGCCGATCGCGAGGTTCCAGTTGCCCAGGCCGGGGACCGGCAGGTCACCCTGGGTGAGGTAGGTCAGCACCACCGCGACCAGGCCGATGACCATGAGGGTGACCATCGTCGGGGCCCACCACCGGGGGCTGGGTCGCTGCGACGCCGCAGCCGTGCCGCCCGCAGGCTGAGGGGTGGTGGGCTTCTTGCGCTTCTTCGACTCGGGCATGGCTCTCCTCACGGGTACTGCCCCGGAGGGGCACCGCTGTCGTCCGCGCCGGGAACCTCCGGCACGCTGTCACGGGCATCGCCCGCCGGGGCGTGCCGATCACCTAGCGTAGTCTCGCACGTACGATTCAGGGCGCGTTGCCGCCCCGCGGGAGGAGGACCATGAGCGCCCTTCCGCCCTCCTCCGACGCACGCCCGCCCGCCGTCCCCGACGACCAGCCGGCCGGGTCCGGCCACCGCGCGACCGGGGCGCGGCGCGGGCCCACCAGACGTCGCACGGGCTGGCGGCGCGGGTCGGTGGCGACCGCCGTCGTCGCCCTCGCCGCCGGTCTGCTCTTCGCCACCAACGCGTCGGTCTTCGCCGGCACCGACGCCCGGCACCCGCAGGACCTCGAGGGACTCGCCCGTGCCGAGACCGACCGTCTGGTCGCGCTCGAGGAGGAGAACGCCGAGCTGCGCGAGGCGATCCGGCCCTTCGTCGAGTCTCAGCCGCAGGGGAAGCAGGCGGTCGACGGTGTCTCCGGACCACCCAACGCCGTCGGACTGCAGGCAGTGAAGGGCCCGGGGCTGCGGGTGCAGCTGTGGGACGCCCCGCCCCGCGACGACGCCGACCCCGCCTTCGCACCGGACACCCTGGTGGTGCACCAGCAGGACCTCGAGGCCGTGATGAACGCGCTCTGGGCGGGTGGCGCGGAGGCGATGACCGTCCAGGGGCACCGCGTCATCTCCACCACCGGGGTGCGGTGCGTGGGCAACGTGCTGCACATCGCCGGACGCACCTACTCCCCGCCGTACGTCGTGGAGGCCATCGGCGACCCGGACGAGCTGGAGAGCTCCCTGCTGGCTGCCCCCGGGGTGCAGATCTACCTCCAGTACGTCGAGGCGGTGGGGCTAGGCTGGTCGATGAATGGCCTCACCGAGACCGAGATGCCCGCGTACTCAGGGACGCTCGCGCTCCGGCACGCCGAGGTCCTCGACGACATCGGTACCGGGAGTGAGTCATGACGCCGTCCACCTGGAGGCTCCCCGCGGTGGCAGAGCACCACTTCTTCGACACCACCGGGAGCCGGGGATGACACGAGTCCTCGTCGTGGACAACTACGACAGCTTCGTCTACACCATCGTCGGCTACCTGCAGCAGCTGGGCGCGGACACGACCGTGGTGCGCAACGACGCCGTGCCGGAGTCCCTGGACGGCTACGACGGCGTGCTCGTCTCGCCCGGTCCTGGCACGCCGAAGGACGCCGGCGCCTCGATGGCGGTGATCGAGGCGTGCGCCGCGCGCGAGCTGCCGATGCTCGGCGTGTGCCTGGGGCACCAGGCGCTCGGCGAGGTCTACGGCGGAGTGGTCACGCACGCCGCCGAGCTGATGCACGGCAAGACCTCGCGGGTCAGCCACGGCGGCTCCGGCGTCTTCGCCGGAGTACCCGCGCCGTTCACCGCCACCCGGTACCACTCCCTCGCCGTCGTCCGGGACACGGTCCCCGACGAGCTGGAGATCACCGCGGAGACCGACAACGGCATCGTCATGGGGCTGCAGCACCGGTCCCTGCCGCTGCACGGCGTGCAGTTCCACCCGGAGTCGGTGCTCACCGAGGGCGGGCACCGACTCCTCGCCAACTGGCTGGCCGTGACCGGCGACGACGGCGCGGTCGCGCGCTCCGAGGGACTCGCACCGCTCGTCCGGCACTGACCTCGACCTTGCCGGCCGGCGCGGACGTCGCGGAGCTCGCTGGCCGTCGCGGACCTCGCAGACGTTGCCGGACGTCGCTGACCCGCGGGACGACTACCCGACGCGCCCGACGACGGAAGAGCCCCTGAGCGGCCACCGTACGGTCGCCTGCTCAGGGGCCCCTCGACGTCCTCAGGAGCGGTCAGCCCTCCGGCGGCGCCTCGGTGGTCGCTCCGTCACCCGGCTCCGTCGGCTCCTCGGAGGCCTCCGGTGTGGTCGGCTCCGGGGTCGGCTCGGGCGGCGCGCCGCTGGAGACGGTCAGCGTGACGGTCGTACCCCGTGCCACCACACCCGCGGGGTGGGACTGCGAGATGACGTTGCCGGCCGGCACGTCCGCCGACTCCGCCTGCTCGATCCGCACACCAAGATCCAGGTCGTCGAGCACCTGCGACGCCTCTGCCTCCGGGCGCCCCTCCAGCGCCGGCAGGTCCACGTTCGCGCTGGCGATGACCAGGTCCACGGTGCTGCCCGGCTCCACCTGCTCGCCGGCGCCCGGCTCCGTCCGGATGACGTCGCCGACCCCGATCGCGGCGTTGTTCTCCTCGGTGGTCGCGCCGCCGCGCAGCTCCGACGCCTCCAGCTCGGCGCGTGCCTGCTCCTGGGTCATGCCGGCGACGTCGGGCACCTCGACGGCCTCCGGACCGGAGGAGAGGGCGACGTCGACCGCGGAGCCGATGTCGACGACAGTGCCGGGCGGGGGGCTGGACTGGACGAACAGCCCCACCTCGACGGTGTCCGAGGGCACGGGGTCGACGAAGTTCGGGACGAGCTCCGCCTCCGTGAGCTCCTGCCGGACGCCGACCTGGTCGAGCCCGCTCAGGTCCGGGATCTCCACGGTGGTGACCGGGGGCGGTTCGTCCTCGGCGGGGTTGAGGTACATGTAGACGATCCCGACGGCGGCCGCGACGCCGAGCAGCGCGAGCAGCCAGATCCACCAGCGCGACCTCCGGGGCTCGTCCTCCGGCGGGACGGTGGCGGTCGTGCCTGTGGCCGGGGCGGCGCCCATGGCGCGGGTGGCCTCGGCCGCCGCCAGCGGGGCGGTCGCGGCCGTCGCGCCGGTGAGCGAGCCGGCCGCGCCCCACACCGCGGTCGCCGGGGCGTGGACCCGACCGCCGCGCACGGCCGCGAGCAGGTCGGTGCGCATGTGCGGGGCGTCGGCGTAGCGGTCCTCGCGGTCCTTCGCGAGCGCCTTGAGCACCACCCGGTCGAGGACCTCGGGGATGTCCGGGGTCACCGAGGAGGGGCTGCGGGGGGTCTCGCGGACGTGCTGGTACGCGACGGCGACGGCGGAGTCGCCGGAGAACGGCGGCTGTCCGGTGAGCAGCTCGTAGAGCAGGCACCCGGTGGAGTACAGGTCCGAGCGGGCGTCGACGACCTCGCCGCGGGCCTGCTCGGGCGAGAGGTACTGCGCGGTCCCGACGACCGCGTGGGTCTGGGTCATCGTCGCGGCGGAGTCGGCCATCGCGCGGGCGATGCCGAAGTCCATCACCTTCACCGCGCCCGTGGGCGTGAGCATGATGTTCCCCGGCTTGATGTCCCGGTGCACGATGCCCTCGCGGTGTGAGTACTCCAGCGCGGAGAGGACCCCGACGACGATCTCCACGGCCTCGTCGATCGGCACCGGGTCCCCGCCGGAGAGCAGACCGCGGACGGTGTGGCCCTCCACGTACTCCATGACGATGAACGGCACCGTGACGTGCTGGCCGCCGGACGTGGCCACCTGCTCCTCGCCGGTGTCGTACACGGCGACGATCGACGGGTGGTTCAGTGCCGCCGAGGACTGCGCCTCCCGGCGGAACCGCGCCTGGAACGTCGCGTCCCGGGCGAGGTCGGAGCGCAGCACCTTGATCGCCACCGTGCGCGAGAGCCGGTTGTCGTAGCCGATGTGCACCTCGGCCATGCCGCCGCGCCCGATCAGCTCGCCCACCTCGTAGCGGCCGGCAAGAACGCGTGGGATCTCGTCCACCACTAGATGTCCTTCACTGTGTTCGAGGGATAGGGAACCGCCGGTACCCGGCCGGCAGCGGAGCCGTCGGCGCCACTCAGACTACCGAGGGCGGCGACGACCAGAATCACGAGGACCACCAGGACGACCGCCATGGCCGCCAGCCAGACCCGGTCCGCGGCCAGCTCGGCCCAGGTGGGCAGCGACCAGCGGTCGTGCCCGCCCGCGGTGGCCGGTCGCGGCCCCGGCCCGGCGTCGGTGCGCCCGCGGTCCGCGTCGGGGTCCCGGGCCGCCTCCCGTCGGGTGAGCGGGGCCGAGGTCGCCGTCGTCGGCGGACCCAGGGGTGCGTCGTCGGGTCCGGCACGGTGAGCACCGGACCGCCGTCGGGTCGCTGCCGGCACGGACCGCCGGGACGGTTCCGGTGAGGACCTGCGCGCGGGCGACGGCGGGGACTGGTCCCGTGCGACCGCCACCTCGTGGCGCCGCGGCGTGGGGGGCGGGCCCGGCTCGGCGACCGGGGTGAAGCCCGAGACCGGCCGGGCCGGCGAGACCGGTGACGGGGGCGGCTCGTGGTCGGCCGCCGGTCGTGGCGGCGCGGCGCGGGAGCCCGTCGCCGTGGCCGACCCGGTGGCCTCGAGCTCACGCGCGCACGCTAGCGCGCTCACCGGCCGGCTGCGGGGGTCCTTCGCGAGCATGCGCTCGACGGCGGCGCGGACGTCGGCGGGCACCGAGCCGGGCAGCGGCGGCAGCGGCTGGTTGACGTGGGCGAACGCGATGTCGACCTGGGTGGCACCGGTGAAGGGGCGCCGGCCGACCAGGCACTCGTAGGCCAGCACGCCGAGGGCGTACACGTCGCCCGCGGGGGTCGCCGCACGCCCCATCGCCTGCTCGGGCGGCAGGTACTGGGCGGTGCCCATGACCATGCCGGCGGACGTCATCGGCGCCTGGTTGATGCCGAGCGAGATCCCGAAGTCGGTGATCTTGACCGTGCCGTCGTCGGTGATGATCAGGTTGGTCGGCTTGACGTCGCGGTGGACGACGCCGGCCGTGTGCGCGGCGTGCAGCCCCCGGCAGGCCTGGACCAGCACCGGCACCAGCTCGACGGCGGGGATCGTGCCACGGCGCTCGAGCCGGTCGGCGAGGGTCTCGCCCTCCACCAGCTCCATGACGAGGTAGCCGGAGCCCTCCTGCTCACCGTGGTCGAGCAGCATCGCGACGTTGATGTGTCGCAGCCCCGCCGAGTTGCGGGCCTCGGTGCGCAGCCGGGCGAGGAACTGCTCGTCCCCCACCAGCTCGGTCCGCAGCACCTTCGCGGCCACGGTGCGGCCCAGGCGACGGTCGGTGGCCCGCCAGACCTCGCCCATGCCGCCGACGGCGATCCGCTCCGTCAGCTCGTACCGGCCGCCGAGGAGCAGCCCGGCGCGCGGGCGCATGGTGGCTCCGGAGATGATCACCGCAGGACCGCCTCCATCACTGCCTTGGCCACCGGACCGGCGTTGGCCCCGCCGTCGCCGCCGTTCTCGATGACGACGGCGACCGCGACCTCCGGGTCCTGCGCGGGCGCGAAGCCGATGAACCAGGCGTGGGGCGCCACGCCTGCGGAGATCTCCGCCGACCCCGTCTTCCCGGCGACCTGGACGCCCGGGATCTGTGCGGGGGTGCCGGTGCCGTTGTTCACGACGTCGAGCATCATCTGGGTGAGCTGGTCGGCAGTGCCCTCGGAGACCGACTCGCGCAGCTCGGTCGGCTCGGTCGTGCTCACCACCTCGAGGTCGGGGCTGAGCTCCCGCGCCACGAGGTACGGCTTCATCTGCGTCCCGTCGTTGGCGATCGCCGCGGCGATCATCGCCATCTGCATGGGCGTGGCCGCCACGCTGGACTGGCCGATGCCGCTCATCGCGACCTCGGGCGGCGTGGGGTCTGCCGGGAACCGCGACGGGGTGACGGTCAGCGGGACCTCGAGGGGCTCGCCGAAGCCGAACGCCTGCGCCTGGTCGCGCAGGGCGTCCGCGCCCATGTCCATGGCGAGCTGGGCGAACGTGGTGTTGCAGGACTGGCGCAGGGCCGCCTGCAGCGTGACCTCTCCGGAGCCGTCGCCGCACGCGCGCTCGCCGGGGTTGTGGATGACGTGGTCCGTCTGCGGCAGCGACAGCTCGGTCGGGCCGGGCACCATCGTCTCGGCGGTGTAGTCGCCCGTCTCCAGCGCGGCGGCCGCCGTGACGACCTTGAAGGCCGAGCCCGGGGCGTACTGGTCGCCCGCGATCGCCCGGTTGACCAGGGGCTCGTCCTCGTCAGCGGTCAGGGCGTCCCAGGCCGCCTGGGCGTCGGCGCGCGAGTGGGTGGCGAGGGCGTTCGGGTCGAAGCTGGGGCTCGAGACCATCGCCAGGACGGCGCCGGTGTCCGGCTCGAGGGCGACGACGGCGCCGCGCCGGCCGGCGAGGGCGTCCGTGGCGGCCTGCTGCGCGGCCGGGTCGAGGGTGAGGTCGACGGCGCCGCCCTGCGGCTGCTGGCCGGTGATCAGGTTCTGGATGCGCTGCAGCAGCAGGGAGCTGGACGTGCCGTTGAGCACGTCGTTCTCGGTCTTCTCCAGCCCGGTGAGGGAGTTGAACGCCGTCGAGAAGTAGCCGGTGACGTGCGCGTAGAGGGGCCCGGGCGTGTACGAGCGCTGGTAGCCGTAGACGTCGTCGACCGGGGCCGAGGACGCGATCGACTCGCCGGCCACCACGATCGGCCCGCGGTCGCGCCCGTACTCGCGGTAGATGACGCGGACGTTGCGCCCGTCGTTGTTGAGGGCGCCGGCCTGGAAGAACTGCACCGAGGTCGCCGAGATCATCAGGGCGAGGAACATCAGCGCCATCACGGTGGCCAGACGGCGGATCTGGGTGTTCACAGCCGCACCACCTCGGTCGCCTGCCCGTCGGCGTCGGGGCCCCGCTCGTCGTCGGGGCTCTCGGGACGCTCCGTGGCCGCGCGGGGACCGCGCTCCTCGGGGGCGGGCAGCGGGGCGGGCGGGGCCGGGCGGCGTGCGGCGTCGGAGATGCGCAGCAGGAGCGCCAAGATGATCCAGTTCGAGACCAGGGACGAGCCGCCGAGGGCGAGGAACGGCGTCGTCAGGCCGGTGAGCGGGATGAGGCGGGTGACCCCGCCGACGACCACGAAGACCTGCAGCGCGAGGGTGAAGGCGAGCCCGGACGCGAGCAGCTTGCCGAAGCCGTCCCGCACGCCGATCGCGGCGCGCATGCCGCGCTGCGCCAGCATCAGGTACAGCACGAGGATCGCCAGCAGGCCGGTCAGCCCGAGCTCCTCGCCGAGCGAGGCGATGATGAAGTCGGAGTTGGCGAAGGGGACGAGCTCGGGGTGGCCCTCGCCCCAGCCCGTGCCCATGAGCCCGCCGGACGCCATGCCGAACAGGCCCTGGACCACCTGGCCGGAGCCGCCCGGGTTGCGGTTGTAGATCTCCGGCTCCAGCGCGTGGAGCCAGACGTCGAACCGGGCGCCGACGTGCGGGAAGAGCGCCCCGGCGGCGACCGCGCCGCCGGCGAAGAGGAGCAGGCCGATGAGCACCCAGCTCAGCCGCTCGGTCGCCACGTACAGCATGGCGACGAAGAGCCCGAAGAACAGCAGCGACGTGCCGAGGTCCCGCTCGAGCACCAGGACGGCGAGCGAGACGCCCCAGGCCAGGAGGATCGGGCCGAGGTCGCGCGGGCGGGGCAGCTGCAGGCCGAGGAACTTCGGTCCCGCGAGGGCGAGGGTGTCCCGGTTCGTGACGAGGTATCCGGCGAAGAACACGCCGAGCACGATCTTGCCGAGCTCGGCCGGCTGGAAGGACATGCCGAGCAGGTTGATCCAGATGCGTGCGCCGTTGATGCTGACGCCCAGGCCGGGGACCAGGGGCAGCACGAGCAGCACGAGGCCGGCGACCATGGCGGTGTAGGTGTAGCGCCGCAGCACGCGGTGGTCGCGCAGGAACCACAGCACCGCCACGGCCGCGACGACGCCGACCAGCGTCCACAGCAGCTGCCGGTCCGCGTTCGCGGCGGTGCTCCCACGGGCGACGAGAGCCTGGTCGATGCGGTAGATCATCGTCAGGCCGATGCCGTTGAGGGCGACGACGATCGGCAGCAGGACGGGGTCGGCATAGGGCGCACGCCAGCGCACGAGCAGGTGCGCGATCAGCGCTAGGCCCGCCAGGCCGCCGCCGCGGGTGGCCAGGTTCGCCGGCAGGGAGCCGGTGGTCGCCAGGGCCACCTGGGCGTAGGCGGCCAGCACGATCACCAGCGCCAGGGCGAGCAGCCCCAGCTCGGCGAGGCGCCCGGTGCTGGCGCGCTGCTCGCTGACGATGGCCATCAGCCGGTCTCCGTCGGGGACGGGGCCGCGGTGGTGGCCTCCGGGGTCGGCTCCGCCGTCGCCTCGTCGTCGCGCCCGGCGCTCTCGTCGACGGAGTCGCGCAGGGTGTCGACGACGTCCTCGGCGGCCGCGAGCGACCCGCGGGTGATCGGGCTCTCGAGGCGGTCCTGGGCCACCGGCGTGAGGCTGTCCACCCGCAGGTCGGTGCGCTCGTGCAGGCTGGCGAGGCGGATCGGGCCGACCTCCTGCGGGATGCCCCGGTAGACCGCGACATAGTCGCCGTACGGCGAGACAAAGTACTGGGTCTGGGTCCAGGAGTAGCCCGCGTAGCCGAGGCCGAGCACGGTCCCCAGGATGAGCAGGGTCGCGACGAGCCGGCCCACCCAGCGACGTGCGGGCGAGGGCGCGGGGTCGTCGTCCTCGATCGCCGGGTCCGGCGAGGACGTCCGGGTGGCGCTCATCAGGGCAGCCGCGCGCGCGGCCGAGCCGTTGCCGCCACGAGTGGTCCGCAGCCTGTCGGTGGCAGCCGCCCCGACCACCTGCGGGGAGGTGGAGGGGGTTGCGGAGATGAGGGTGTCGTCGAGGACGTCGGCGATCACGCAGGTGACGTTGTCCGGACCCCCGGCGCGCAGGGCCAGGGTGATGAGGTCCTCCGCGCAGGCACCCGGGTCGTCCACCTCGGTGAGGGTCTCGGTGATCGTCTCGGCGGAGACGACGCCGAACAGGCCGTCGGAGGCGAGGAGCCAGCGGTCGCCCGGGACCGCCTCGCGGAGCGACTCGTCGAGCTGGACCTCGCTGTCGTTGTCGCCCAGGGCCCGCAGGATCACGTTGCGCTGCGGGTGGCGCTCCGCCTGCTCGGCGGTGAGGCGCCCGGTGGAGACGAGGTACTGCACGAAGGTGTGGTCGGTGGTGACCTGGGTGAGCTCGCCGTCGCGCAGGAGGTACGCCCGGGAGTCGCCGATGTGGACCATGGCGAGCTTGTTGCCCGACCGCAGGATCGCGATGCAGGTGGTGCCCAGCCCGGTGAGGTCCGGGTCGGCCTCGGAGCGTTCCATCAGCTCGGCGTGCGCGGCGTCGACGGCGGAGCGCAGCAGGTCCAGGAGGTCGTCGGCGCCGTGGGCGTCGTCGAGCACGGCCAGGTGCGCCACGGCCACGGACGACGCGATGTCCCCGCCGGCGGGCCCGCCCATGCCGTCGGCGAGCACGAGGAGATGGGGCCCGGCGTACCCAGAGTCCTGGTTGGACGCCCGGACCAGGCCCACGTCGGAGCGGGCCGCGAAGCGGAGCTGGATGCTCATCGGTGCGCCCCGTTCACCGGCGCAGCTCGATCAGGGTCTGGCCGATGCGCACCGGGGTGCCCGGGAGCACCTGGACCGGCTGGGAGATGCGCTCGCCGGCCACCACCGTGCCGTTGGTCGAGCCGAGGTCCTCGATCCACCAGGTGCCGTCCTTGGGGAAGAAGCGGGCGTGCCGGTTCGAGGAGTAGTCGTCGTCGAGCACGAGGGAGCAGCCGGGCGAGCGGCCCACGAGGATCGTCGACGGCCCCAGCGGGATGGTCGTGCCCGTCAGCGGTCCCTGGGTGACGACGAGGCGGGTGGCAGCGGAACGCGACGCCTGGCGGCCGCCACGGTCCGCCGTCGCCTCGGTGCGGGGCCGTTTGCGGCCGGGGCCGCGCGGGGTGACGCGGGTGCCGAAGACGTCCTTGCGCAGGACGTTGAGCGCCGCCAGCACGAAGAGCCACAGAAGAACGAGGAATCCGACGCGCAGGAGGGTGACGACCAGCTCACTCACCGACGGCTCACCTGCCGTCGTCGAGGTCGTCGCCCTCGTCCGCGCCGGTCCAGAACATGATGCGGGTGCGCCCCAGGGTGATGGTGTTGCCGTCCACGAGGGTGGCGGCGTCGATCCGGTGTCCCTCCACGAAGGTGCCGTTGGTCGAGCCGAGGTCGGTGGCGATCACGCCGCCGGGCGTCACCCGGATCTCGAGGTGGCGGCGCGAGACGCCGGAGTCGTCGACGATGATGTCGGCCTCGCTGCCCCGGCCGATCACGGTGACCGGGCCGGTGAGGAGGTAGCGCTGGCCGTCGATGTCGACGATGGGGTGGCGCGAGGAGGCGACCGAGGAGGTGGCCGGCGCGACGGCACCGCGGCGGGTGGCCGAGCGGACCTGGAAGCGGCCGGTGGTGAGTGACTCGTCCTCGGTGAAGCTGACGTCGACCGGGCCGACGAACGAGTAGCGCTGCGAGGAGGCGTGCTCGGTGGCTGCGCCGATCATCTCGTCGGCCAGGGCGTCGGCGCCCCACTGCTCGACCTGGTTCAGGTCGCTCGAGGAGAGCTCGACGACGAACTCGTTGGGCACCACCGTGCGGCCGCGGGAGACGGCGGCGGCCCGGTCGTCCATCTCGCGACGGACGGCGGAGGCGATCTCCACGGGCTTGACGTCGCTGCGGAACGCCTTGGCGAACGCGGCGCTGACGACGTGCTCGACACCCTTCTCGAAGCGGTCGAGGACACCCATCGTGCACCTCCTTCCCCGGCACGGCTCGCGGCCCGGTTCGTGTCCGGCTGTCGCCGGCTCCTGCCCGGGACGTGGCCCGGATGTCTCGTGCCCCGGGGTCGTGCCCGGCGCTGTTCCCGGACTGGTGCCCGGTGCCGGTGCACAGGTCCGGCATCACGATCGTAACGAGGCAGTGCTGAAATAGCGGCATCTGAGCGACTCCCGCGCCGGTCGGAATAAGCATCGAGGCTGGTCCGGGCGCCGTGGACGGCTCGGGACGTCCGCTCGGCGCCGCCCGCCACCGAGCGGTGCGTGGCGGTGGGATCCCAGCGCTCGGCGCGGTCCGGAAGGTCCAGCTCGACGGCAACTTCTCGGCGCGTGGCGTCCGCGGGTCGGGCACGTGTGTGCGGCGTGTCGCTCGACGGGACGCACCGGCTGCGGTGTCGAGGATCACGTGTGCGCTGCGACCCGGTGGTTCGGTGGTGAACCTGCTGCGTGCTAACGTTTCTCTCGCTGTTCACAGCGCGCGAGTGGCGGAATAGGCAGACGCGCACGGTTCAGGTCCGTGTGCCCGAAAGGGCGTGGGGGTTCAACTCCCCCCTCGCGCACCGCACGAAGACGGCCCCTGACCTGGGACTTTAGGTTCCAGGACAGGGGCCGTTTTCTGTCTATGTGCTGAGCGATGTGGCTAGGCCTCGTCGAGATGACGCCAGCAAGTGCTCAGCCCGTAAGTCCGGGGACGAAGGAACTTCGCCGGCTCTCGCGCTAGTTCAGCTCTGGACAGGTGGAGCGGTAGTGACCGGGGGTGCGGCAGTGCCCGCACCTTCTGGTGGCCTTTGGCGCACTGGTCGGTGCCGGTTTGGATGCAGTCGCCACGGCGCCCGATGCGGGGGCGGTGACCGGGGTTGGCGTGAGGTCGTCGAAGTAGTTCGACGTTCCCAGGAGCGAGGCGGCTCGCGTGAGCTCGCGCAGCTCTGTCTTGGTGAGGACCTGGTCGGCGAGAGCGGCTTCACGCATCATCTCGAGGAAGCGCTCGTTCAGGGCGGCGACCTGTGGCGCTCCCATGCCAGCGTTGCCGGCGATGCGGGCCAGGGCCTTGGCCTCCTCGCCGACGATCTTGCCGTCTTCGAGTGCCGCCGCCAGAGCGTCTAGATATACCGCTGCGGTGGCGTCGACGACCTCGCCGGCGCTGATGGGCAGGCGGGACATCAACGAGGCCATCCACCCGTCGTTGCCCTTGCGTAGGGAGCTTGCCCGGGTGACCGGGCTGACGGCACCCGCCCGGTGGTGGCCGCGCAGGCCGGAGGCTGGAGTGCAGCCGAATGCCAGTGGTGCACCGTAGCGCTCCAGCATCATCGGCAGCAGTGCCGCGGTCGCCCTGACATCGCCGAGGGCGGCGTGGGCGTCGACCAGGGGAATGCCGGCGTGCTGGGCGAGGGTGCCGAGCTTGTGGTTAGGGGTTTGGAAGGTTTGCTGGCCCAGCCACAGCGAGCACAGCGCCGGCAGGTGCGGCGTCGTGATCCCAGCGCGGGCGAGCTCGGCGGCGAGAAAGCGCTCCTCGAAGACGGCGTTGTGGGCTACGACGACGGTGCCCTCGAGGCGGGCCAGCACGTCACCGGCCACTTCGGAGAACCGTGGGGCGTCCCGCACGGCCTCGTTGCTGATGCCGTGCACGAAGACGGCACCCGTGTCGCGCCCCTCAGGGTTGAGCAAGGTGGCGTACTCGTCCTCGATCCGGCCCGTTCGGTCGACGCGTGCGATGGCGATCTCGATGACCCGGTCACCCTTGGCGGGTGAGAAGCCAGTGGTCTCGACGTCGATGACAGCGAAAGAGCCGTCGTGGACGTAGCCGGAGCCGTTACCCGGGCCGGCGTAGCTGAACAGCTGTCCCTTCCGCCCCGGCTCGGCGAACCGCATGCCCGTCTGTTGCCGCGGGCTCGCCCCGTCGGCACGCGGCCGAGTACGGGCCGGTGCGCGTGGGGCCGACGCCGGAGCTGACGCCGGAGCCGGCGGTGGGGCCGGCATCTGCTTGACGGGGCCCTTGGGCCGCCTCGACCGGCGAACCGCCAACCACACGACGACAGCGATGAGGAGCAGGATGACCAAGGCGTCCACGGGCGATTCCTTTTAGGAGGGGGCGCAGCCGATGGTATCGGCCAGATTTCCTCAAAATGCGGGTTTCGACTCAGCCGTAGCAGTGTGCGGTGAGCGTGGCGCCGCCTGTTCCGGGCGCTGAGCCAGAGCCACGACGGCCTCCGTCGAGGGTGAGATCGGGTCACCCGTCCGATTTCATCCTCCCATCACCCGGTCGAGACGTTACGGGCGTCCGCCGTCGCTGATGTTCTTGTCCTGCCGGTGATGCAGCCCATCCCCCTCGGGACGGTGGACAGGCTCACCGGCATCCAGATTCACAACGAGCGGGGACCCGGGCGGGGGCGCGGGGCAGGCGGCTCCCCCGAGGGAGCTCACTATGTCCGTCGCCGAGAACTACCAGACCTGGGCCGCCGAAGCCGCCTGCAGCCAGGTATCGCCCGACACGCTGTTCGTGCGTGGCGCCGCTCAGCGCACCGCCCGCGAGCTGTGCTTCGGCTGTCCCGTGCGGATGGCCTGCCTCGCCGAGGCGCTGCAGTCCCGGACCGAGTTCGGGGTCTGGGGCGGGCTGACCGAGCGGGAACGCCGGGCCCTGCTCAAGCGCCATCCGGACGTCACGGACTGGGCGGAGTGGCTCGCCGCGGCGGAGCACCGGGAGGAGATCCCGACGGGGCACGTCACCCGCCGCCGAGTCGCACCGGCCACGGTCGCCGCCGGCTGAGCGTCGTCGCCTGGCCGGCGACGACGGGTGCCAGGGCGTGGTGAGCACCACGGCCTGTCCGTCGGCCGCCGGACCGGGCGACGAAGGGCGCCGGGCGTCGAGTTGGCCGGTTCGCCTACTGCCCCTTGACGTTGACGATCTGTCGCAGGACGTGGTCGACGGAGACCAGGTCCGCGGCGTCGGCCATGACCACGTCGATGTCCTTGTAGGCGTCGGGGATCTCGTCGACGAAGTCGGGCAGGTCGCGGTACTCGATACCGGCCATGCGACGGCGCAGGTCGTCCTGCGTGAACGTCTTGCGCGCTCTCGAGCGCGAGTACGCCCGGCCGGCGCCGTGCGGGGCGGAGCACAGCGACATCGCGTTCCCCTTGCCGGTCACGACGTAGGAGGCAGTCCCCATCGAGCCGGGGATCAGCCCCCGTACGCCCTCGTGGGCGTCGATCGCACCCTTGCGCGAGACCAGCACTCGCTCGCCGAAGTGCTCCTCGACGGCCGTGTAGTTGTGATGGCAGTTGACCTCCTCGAGCCGCTGGACGTCCTCGCCCGTGAACCGGGCCAGCTGGTCGAGGAGGCGGTCCATCATCACCTCGCGGTTCAGTCGGGCGAACTCCTGCGCCCAGTGCAGGTGGTCGAGGTAGTCGCCGAAGGCCTCGTCGTCCTCGGTGAGGTACGCCAGGTCCCGGTCGGGCAGCTCGAGCGAGCGCTCGGCCGCCAGCCGGCGCGCCCGGTCGATGAAGTGCTGGGCGATCTTGTTCCCCACCCCGCGGCTGCCCGAGTGGAGGAAGGCCCAGACGTTGCCCTGCTCGTCGGCCGTCACCTCGATGAAGTGGTTCCCGCCGCCGAGGGAACCGAGCTGGAGCCGCCAACTGTCGGCGAAGCGGGCAGGCTCGACCCCGCGCCTGCCGGCCAGGTCCTCGAGCTCCGCGACGCGTCCCGGCGCCGTGCCCGAGACCTTGCGGTTGTACTTCCCCGGACTCAGGGGCACGGCACGCTCGATCTGCTCACGCAGGGTCGCCAACCGGCCGGCCTTGCGCAACCGGGCCCCGGTGAGCTGGGTGCGTACCGCCACCATGCCGCAGCCGATGTCGACGCCGACCGCTGCCGGCATGACCGCGCCGACCGTCGGGATCACCGAGCCCACGGTCGCACCCTTGCCGAGGTGCGCGTCCGGCATCAGCGCCATGTGCGGCGAGATGAACGGCATGGTGGCCGTGCGCCGCGCCTGCTGGAGGGTCTGGTCGTCCAGGACCGAGGCCCAGGAGTACAGCGACTCGGCGATCTGCTCCATGGCGCCAGACTGACAGTTCGGCGCCGCCGCGGCACGGGCTGGGAGGCTGGGCGCGACGTGCGCCCCTATGGTGCTCAGGCGGCAGGGTCAGGGGCGGGTGCCGACGTCGCGGGTGTTGACGTGCAGGGTCGCCTCCGAGGCCGCCATCCAGGCGGCGAAGACGGCCACGCCGACCTCGAACCACAGCAGTCGGCCGTCCCAGCGCGTCAGAGCCCGGTCGTGGGTGGCGGAGCGCAGGAGCGTCAGTCCGCCGACGAGATTGGCCAGACCCCAGACGGCGTTGACACCGGGGCCGGATCCCCGCCCGGTCAGGGGCGTCAGGTGCCGCCGTCCGGCTGCCGCGCTGGCCAGGTGCGGTGCGCTGTTGCCAACGAGGAGGCCGGCGGTGAGAGAGCGCCACTGAGAGTTCGCCACCCGTCGAGCCTGATCGCCGCAGCAGGCAGGTGTCAACGGCCAGGTCTGCGCCGTCCACCGCCGACGCGACGGGGGCGCGCGCAGGACAGCCCGGCCACTTCGCCCACCGGGCGGCCACTTCGCCCACCGGGCGCCGTCTATCCGACACAATCGGTCGTGTAAGTCCGCGCGCCCGTTCGGGCGCCCCCGAGCAAAGGAACGGTTCTTGGAGCTCATCCTCGGCAGCATCCCGGTGATCGCCGTCGCCCTCGTGGCCGTGATCGTCGTCTTCATCCTGGTCCGGAAGTCCATCAGGACCGTCGACCTGAACGAGGCCCTGGTCATCGTGGGCCGCAACGACGTCAAGGGCGGGCCCACCGGCAGCCTGGACGCACTGCCGACCGACGGCGTGGTCGACGGCCGGGGCCCGCGCGTCGTGATCGGTGGGCGGACCTTCGTCAAGCCGTTCTTCGAGTCCGTCACGAAGATCTCGCTCGAGCAGCGCCAGCTCTCGCTGACCGTCGAGGGTGTGGACAAGAACTTCATCGGCGTCGGCGTGCGTGCCTCGGTCCTCTTCAAGGTCCGCGGCGACGCCGACGGCGTGCGCCGCGCGGCCCAGCGGTTCACCAGCCAGCAGGCCAAGCTCGAGCAGCCGCTCCAGCAGGCCCTCGAGGGCGCGCTCCGGCCCGTGCTGGGGTCCATGACCGTCGAGCAGCTCATCTCGGACCGGGAGGCGCTGCAGAAGCAGGTGCTGGAGTCCATCCGCCCCGACCTGCACCAGCAGGGCTTCCACATCGACCTGGTCAACCTCTCCGACATCACCACCCCGGGCTCGGACTACCTGTCCAACCTCGGTCGCGCGCAGGCCGCCCAGGCCCGCCAGGTCGCCGAGGTGCGTGAGGCAGAGGCGCGACTGGCCTCGGAGGCGGCCCAGATCGAGACGCAGGAGCGGATCGCCGAGCGCCAGCGCGACCTCGCGCTGAAGCAGGCCGCCATCAAGGCTCAGACCGACCGCGCGGAGGCCGAGGCGCAGGCCGCCGGCCAGCTGGCCCGGGCCGAGCAGGACCGCGTCGTCGCCGCCCAGGAGCGCGAGGCCCTGCAGGAGAAGTCCAAGGTCGCCGAGCAGCAGCTCGACATCGACGTCCGCAAGCCCGCCGACGCCGCCGCGTACGCCGCGGCCAAGCAGGCCGAGGGTGAGCGCGACGCCCGCAACGCCGAGACCGAGGCGCAGGCCTTCGAGCGCCGCACCCTGGCCGACGCCGAGCTCGCCGCACAGCGCAACGAGGCCGACGCCATCACCGCGCTGGGCAACGCCCGTGCCGAGGCCGCCAAGGCCGAGGGGCTGGCGAAGGCCGCCGCCACCGAGGCGCAGGCCAACGCCCTCGCCGAGCAGGGTGACGTCGTCATCATGCAGCAGCTCGTCGGCGTCCTGCCGGAGATCGTGCGGGCGGCCGCCGAGCCGGTCGGACAGATCGACAACATCACGGTCGTCTCCACCGACGGCGCCGGTGCGGTCTCGAAGATCGCCGGCCAGGTCCTCGGCGAGGGCCGGGAGGTCGTCTCCGCGCTGACCGGGCTGGACCTGACCAAGATGTTCGCCGGTCTCGCCGTCGACGGGCCGAGCCCCGCCGTCGTCGGAGAGTCGAACGACCTCGTCGACCAGCCTCCCGCCACGGCGGAGGCGACCCAGAACTGACGGGGTGCGCGGGCCGGTACAAATGCCGGGGCCGGCCCGCCCACGCGATCACCCGGCCGGCGGCACCTGACGGGCGGCCGGCGGCGAGGTCAGCGCCCGAACGGCAGGGGCGCGATGCGGAAGTACGTCGCCCGCGCCACCGCCAGCTCGAGGGCGACGTCGCTCATCGCGGCCAGCGCGCGCACGGCCGCCGGGGCCGCGCCTCGCTCGAGGGCCAGCAGGATGGCGTGGTCGCGAGCCCGGACGGCCTCCTCGCTCTGCGGCAGCGAGGCGCGGAAGCGCTCGACGGCGTCCGCGAGCTCGTCGAGGGCGTGACGCTCTCGCGAGGTGGTGGACGCGTTCTGAGTGTGCACAGGCCGTCTCTCGGTTCGAGGCAGGACGGCCTGACGTTACGGCTGTACCGGCTCCCCGGCGAGCTTCGCGCCGTGAACGCTCCGCGCGGCGTCCCCGCGCAAGAACGCGCGATCCGACGTGGCCTCCCGGCGGGCCCCACGAAGGGCCTCCGGGCGAGAAGCACGGGCTTTCCGCCCGAGGGGCACGGGCCTTCCGCCTTGGGGTGAGGTGGCCTCGGACGTCAGGCTGCCGTGCGTGCTGCGCCGCTCAGGGCAGCGCCGGGTGGCCGCCGACGGGTGCGTGGACCCCAGGGGCTCGGGCCGACCCGGTTCAGACGTACTCGTGGTCGCACGCGCCGCAGTGGAGGCAGAAGCCACCCTGCGTGCGCGCGGAGCCGCTGGAGAACTCGCAGAAGACGAGGAGGCCGTCCGGGTCGACGTCGTCGGTGGCGACGACGAGGTCCGGCCCCCGGAGCTGCGGTGCGTCGAGGTCGACCTCGTGAGCTGTGGCTACGGCCATGGCGGCTTCTCCTCTCGGGGGCGGGCGGAGCAGCAGCTGCTCGCCGGCCTTCTCCGTCCCGATCACGATCGCACCCGCTACCGACATCGGTAGGACGCCACGCCGGTACCTGATCACACACCGCGTGCAGCCGGGCGCACCACCGGGCGGGCGCAGCCGAGAGCCCCGTGCGCCCGAGGGCGTCCGGGAGCTCACGTCGGGCGGCGAGGCGAGGTGGAGGACCCGTGCGCCCGGGGCGCACGGAACGCGCGGCGCGCTAACCTCGCCGAGATGGCGGCGATCACCGAGGACGCGGCGGGGACGGGCCCGATGCACCGGGTCCGCCGTGCGGTGCGCACCCTCGCCCCGGGCTACTTCGCCCTCGTCATGGGCAGCGGCATCATCTCGGTCGGGATGCGGCTCGAGGGCTTCGAGCTCCTCTCCCAGCTCCTCGCCTGGGTCTGCGGCATCGCCTACGCGCTGCTCCTGGTGCTCACCGTCTGGCGGCTGCTGCGCTACCGCTCGGACATCCTCGACGAGTTCACCGACGCCCGCCGCGCCTTCGGCTACTTCACGTTCGTCGCCGGCACCAACGTCCTGGGCGTGCGGCTGTCCATGGACGGCCACGTGTTCTGGACGGCGGCGCTCCTGGTGCTCTCGTTCGGGTCGTGGATCGTCCTGGGCTACGTGGTGCCCTGGACCGCCGTGCTGGGGCGGACCAACCGGCCCGTCGTGGCGACGGCGAACGGGACGTGGTTCATCTGGGTGGTGGCCAGCCAGTCCGTCGCGGTGGCCTCGGCGTCGCTGCAGCCCGGCTCGGACCAGGAGCTGAGCGGCTGGCTGGCCCTGCTCGCCGTCGTCTCCTGGTCGGTCGGGATCTTCCTCTACGCCTCTGCCGGCGTGATCGTCGCGATGCGCATGCTGCTGTACGAGCTGCGCGCGATCGACCTCAATCCGCCCTACTGGGTGGCGATGGGGGCGTGCGCCATCACCGTCCTCGCCGGCGCGCGCATCGTGGAGATGGCCGACGCCCCGATGGTCAACGCCACCCGCGGGCTCGTCGCCGGCCTGTCGGTGGTCTTCTGGGCGTTCGCCACCTGGCTGATCCCGCCGCTGATCGCCGCCGGGTGGTGGCGGCACTGGCGCCACCGGGTCCCGCTGACCTACGACGCCACCCTGTGGAGCATCGTCTTCCCGCTCGGGATGTACGCCGTCGCCGGGATCTACCTCGGCCAGGCGGACCAGCTCCCGGTGGTCGGCGTGATCGGCGCCGTCGAGCTGTGGTTCGCCTTCCTGGTGTGGACGCTGGTCTTCGTGGCGATGGTCGTCCACCTCTGGCGGACGGTCCTCACCGACCGGGCGTCGTCGATCCCGCCGCCCGGCCGGTGACAGGCCGGGTCAGGTGCGCGGGCGGTCCTCCGGCCGGACGTCGTCGTCGGAGGCGAGACCGCGCCGAGAGTCGTCGTCCGGCCCGGGCGAGGTGTCCTCGTGGCGGCCACGCTGGACGTCGTCGCTGCTGAAGTCGTCGCCGTCGGGGTCGAGCGCCGCGGCGTCCTGCCGGTGGGTGTCCGCCTCGTGCCGGACGCGTTCGGCGTCCTCGGACTGCTTGACGGAGTCGTGCTCGAGGCGGTCGGCCTGCACCCGGGCCTTCTCCGCCTCGGCGCGCGCCTGCTCGGCCTCCGCCCGCGCGGCGGTGGCGTCGGCCCGGCGCTCGCGGGCCGCGATGTCCTCTTCCTCGCTGCGGGCCCGCAGGTCCGCGGCGTGCGCACGGTTCTCGCGCCGCACCCGCTCCTCGCGCTCCTTCTTCTTCCTGCTCGTCGCCAGGACGGCGATGACGATGATCGCCAGCACGACGACGGCCAGCACGATCCAGATCCACGTATCCATCGGACGTTCCTCCTCGGTCGGCCCTGCGTTTCTCCAATAGAAGCGGAGGTGCAGGCGTCCGGCCACCCGAGACCGTGCCCGTGCCGCCGCGCCAGGTGCCCGGTGACCAGCGACGACGCGCCACCGTGGGGGTCAGTGACCGTCCCCGAGCCGGCCGGTCAGGGCGCTGTGGCGGGCGGCGGAGTGCGTGTCCAGCCCCACGATGTGCGCCCGCTTGCCCCGTTCGGCGTACTTGCGCACGATCGCGTCGAGGGTGGCCACGGTGGAGGCGTCCCAGACCTGGGCGGCCGAGAGGTCGATGACGACGTCGTCCGGGTCGTCGGCGTAGTCGAACTGGTAGACGAGGTCGTTGCTGGAGGCCCAGAACAGCGCACCGGTCACGAGGTAGACCCGCACCGACGCGTCCGGCTGCTCGAGCTCGGTGACCCGCGTCAGGTGGGCGACGCGGCGGGCGAAGAGCACCATCGCCGTCAGCACGCCCGAGACGACGCCGATCGCGAGGTTGTTGGTGACCACGGTGACGGCGACGGTCACCACCATCACGAGGGTCTCCGAGCGAGGCATGCGCCGCAGCGTCGAGGGCCGCACGGAGTGCCAGTCGAAGGTCCCGACGGAGACCATGACCATCACGGCCACCAGGGCGGCCATGGGGATCTGGCCGACGACGTCGCCCAGCACCACCACGAGGATCAGCAGGAACAACCCGGCGCAGAACGTGGAGATCCGGGTGCGGGCGCCCGAGGACTTCACGTTGATCATCGTCTGGCCGATCATGGCGCAGCCGCCCATGCCGCCGAAGAAGCCGGTGATGATGTTGGCCGCGCCCTGGCCCCACGCCTCGCGCGTCTTGACCGAGTGGGTGCCCGTGATGTCGTCGACGAGCTTCGCCGTCATCAGCGACTCCATGAGCCCCACCAGCGCCATGCCGACGGCGTACGGCGCGATGATCTGCAGGGTCTCCAGCGTCAGCGGGACGTCGGGGAGCAGGAGGGAGGGCAGGGAGTCGGGCAGCTCGCCCTCGTCGCTGACGGTCGGGACCGCGATCGCCGCGAGCACCGTGACGAGCGTCAGGGCGACGATCGCGACGAGCGGCGCGGGCACGACGGCCGTCAGCCGCGGCCAGAGGACAAGGATCGCGAGGCCGACGGCGACCATCGGGTAGACCATCCACGGCACGTCCACCAGGTGCGGGATCTGCGCCAGGAAGATGAGGATGGCGAGGGCGTTGACGAAGCCGATCATCACGCTGCGCGGGATGAACCGCATGAGCTTCGCGACGCCGAGGAGCCCCAGGACCACCTGGATCGTCCCGCCCAGGATGACCGTGGCGATGAGGTAGTCGAGCCCGTGCTCACGCACGACGGGCGCGACGACCAGCGCGATCGCCCCGGTCGCGGCGGAGATCATCGCGGGACGCCCGCCCAGGAACGCGATCGAGACGGCCATCGTGAAGGAGGCGAAGAGCCCGACGCGCGGGTCGACGCCGGCGATCACCGAGAACGAGATCGCCTCGGGGATCAGCGCCAGCGCGACGACCAGGCCGGCGACCAGCTCGGTGCGCAGGCGGCGCGGGGAGCGCAGCGCGGCCCGGACCGAGAAGTCCTCGTCGGCCTCGTGCGGGAAGTGCTGGCCGGTCGGCTCCTCGCCACGAAGCGTCAGGCCGTCCGGCTGGGGCGTGCTGGGGCTCGGTGTCACGATGGTCCGTCTCGGCTCGGTGGGACATCCCCGGGCGGGGCGATGAACCGGCACGTCCTCGGGCCGCGGCCTGGCCCGCCCACGGCGGCAACCGGCCGCCGCCAAGTCTAGGCCAGTGCCGAAGGTCCCAGAAGGGGCGTCGATGGGCCGCGCCGGTGATCCCGCCCACCCGGCGCGGCGTCGACGTCGGAGCGGACCATGGCCACCAGCCGTGCGGCGTGCGCGCCGTGCCAGTACGGCCGCCCGCAGCCCAGGCACCGCACGAACTCGTCGTAGGTGCGCAGGGTGCCGGGCTCGAGGAGGTGGGCGACCGAGTCCTTCGACGTCGGGACCAGCGCACCGCCGCAGGCCGTGCAGCGGGTGAACGGCGCGAGCGGAGGGGCGAACCGGTCGAGCACGTCGCGGATCTGCTCGGTGGCCGCGCTGCCGCGCACGTGCGCCGCCCGCGCGCGCCGGTCCTCGTCCGGGGCGAGCACCCGACGGCGGAGCAGCCCGTGGTCCTGCGTGAGCAGCACTCGGGTCTCGTCCACCGCGCGGGCGGCGAGCGCGTCGTCCTCGGCGTCGGCGGACCAGGCGACGTCGAGGCCGAGCAGCCGCATCCGCCGGGCGAGGGCACCGAGGTGCACGTCGAGGATGAACCGCCAGGCCGCCACGGGCTGCGGCCGGACGACGTCCGCCACGTCGACAACCGCCCCGGGGCGGGGACGGTGGTCCGCGCCGACCGATTCTCCGTCGGCGCGCAGGATCCCCACCTCGGTCAGCGGGACCCCGGCCGCGGGGACGACGTGCCGCAGCGGCGTGCCCGGCTCGTGGTCGACGTCGACCATGCCGGCGGCCCGGAGCCGGGCGGGCAGGAAGAGCCGCAGCGGCTCGGCGAAGCGGAGGCGGACGGTGCCGATGATCGTGGCCTCCTTCCGTCGTCGGGATGTCGTCGGACGTCGGCCGCCACGACGGGCGACGTCAGGCGCCCAGGACCGCCAGCACCACCGCCGCGGCTCGCTCGGCGGCCTCGTCCACGCCGAGGTGGAAGTCCTGCCCGGCCTCGGGACCGCACAGGTCGGAGATGCCGCGCACCGAGAGGAACGGCAGCTCGTAGGAGTAGCTGACCTGTGCCAGCGCCGTCGTCTCCATGTCCGTGCTCAGCGCGTCGGGGAACGCCTCACGCACCTCGGCGACGTTGACGTCGGTGATGAAGGAGTCGCCGGAGACCATCTGCCCGGTCCGGACCATCCCCGCCGGGGCGGTCGCGCGGGCGGCCGCCGCGAGCAGGTCGGGGTCGGCGTCGTAGCCCACCGGCATGCCCGGGACCTGCCCACGCACGTAGTCGAACGCCGTCGCGTCGGCCCCCGCATAGGTGTAGGAGTCGCCGACCACGATGTCACCGACCTCGATCGTGGCGGCCAGGCCGCCGGCCGAGCCGGTGGAGATGACGGCGCGGGGGTGGGACTCGGACAGCGCGGCGACCAGGGCGGCCGCGGCGTTGACCAGGCCGATGCCGCTGCGCACGAGCAGCACGCGCGCACCGCCGATGGTCACCACCTGCCCGCGGGCACGACCGCGCTGGCGCAGCGGGCCGGCGTCCGTGGCGCGTCGGGAGAAGGGTCGGACCTCCTCGTCCATCGCGCCGAGGACGACGGCGTCCACCTCGGGACCCCGCCGGGCAGGGGTGGCGATGCCCGACGGGTCCCCGGTGGTCCCGTGGAGGGTCGTCACGCCATGACCTGCGACCACTCGTCCCGGCGGGCCAGGAAGGTGCGAGCGGCGTCCTGCGCACCGCTCAGCGTGTGGTTGGCTGCCCACCCGCACTGCTGGATGTTCGACGCCGGGACCTCGGTTGCGTCGACGACGTCCTGCATCCCGGCGGCGATGAGGTCGCGGACGTCCTCAAGCGGGTGCTCGCCGGCGAGGATGAAGTAGAAGCCGGTCTGGCAGCCCATCGGCGAGAAGTCGATGACGTCGTCGGAGTGGTTCCGCACGGCCTCGGAGAAGGTGTGCTCCAGGGAGTGCATGACGTCGGACTCGAGGTGGTCGACGTTGGGCTGGCAGAAGCGCACGTCGTACTTCTTCACGACCACCGTGTCCGACAGCCGCTTGGTGTCGGCGATCCGAACGTAGGGCGCGGCGACCGCCCGGTGGTCGAGGTTGAAGCTCTCAGTGTTCATCTGCTTCATGGCGAACTCCCTGTGTGCCGGTCGGATGGTGCAGCTCCCCATCATTCCTCACGGCGCTCTCAGGATCTCGAGATCAGCGGCCCTGGATGACCGGCCCGGGGTGGAAGCACACCGGCCCGGCGACGCCGTGCGCGTCGGCGAGGTCTCACCCTCCGAGCACCGCACGGATCTCGCCGACGTCGACGGCGCCGGGTGCGGAGGGGTCCCAGCGGGGGCGGCGGTCCTTGTCGACGAGGACGGCGCGGACCCCCTCGACGAAGTCGGGGCGGCCGGTGAGCCAGGTGGCCAGGCGGAGCTCGTTGCCCAGGCACGCGGCCAGGGTCGCGCCGGTCCCCGCCCGGAGCAGCTCCAGGGTGGCGACGAGGCTGGTGGGCGACATCTGCTCCAGGGTCGTCCGAGCCTGCGCCGCCCACTCGTCGTCGGCCGCGGTGAGGCGCTCGAGGATCTCGGGCACCGTGGTGGGGGCGAAGTGTCGGTCGATCTCCGTGTGCGCGGCCAGGACGGGTGCGCCTGCCTCGCGGACGTCGGTGACGTGGTGTGCCAGGGCGGCGGCGACGCCCTCGTGCTCGGCCTGCGCCACGAGGTCCGCGACGGCGGCCGACGGCACGAGGTGGGTGGCCAGACCGGTGGCGAGCGCGTCCGCGGGGCCGACGCGGGTGCCGGTCAGGGCGAGGTAGGTGCCCAGCGCGCCGGTCGGGTCGCCGCTGAGGCGGGTGAGGAAGTGGCTGGCGCCGACGTCGGGGGCGAACCCGATCGCCGTCTCCGGCATCGCCATCACGACGCGCTCGGTGACGACCCGCTGCCGGGCGTGCACCGAGATGCCGAGGCCGCCACCCATCGCGGCCCCGTCGATCACGGCGACGTACGGCTTGGGGTACTCGGCGATGGCGCGGTTCAACGCGTACTCCTCCGCGAAGAACTCCCCGGCCGCGCCGCCGCGGCCGGCCAGGATCTCCTCGCGCACGGCCCGGACGTCGCCGCCGGCGCAGAAGGCGCGGTCCGAGGCGCTGGTGACGAGCACCTCGGTGACCTGCTCGTCGTCGCGCCACGCCTCGAGCGTGGCGCGCATGTCACGGATCATCTCCAGGTCGAGCGCGTTGAGGGCGCGGGGCCGGTTCAGCTCGATCCGGGCGGTGCCGCCGGTCCGCCAGGTGTTCACGGTCGCCATGGCGCCACCTTCTCACCTGTCGGCGTGCAGCCCTGCCGACAGGCCAGGCAGGTTACCCGACCGGGACGCCTACCGGCCGCCGGGGTCGTCGTCGGCGACCAGCCGCAGCCGCGGGCGGGGCCTGGGCGCTCCTTCGGTGAAGGCGTCCTCCGGCGGCTGCGCCCATCGCTGGGCGAGCTCCAGCAGGCCGCCGGTGCGGGTGTTGACCGCCTCGCGCCGACCCGCCCCGAGCGGGTAGGACGGTAGCGGTGCGGCGGCGCCAGGACCTGCCAGGTCGCGGTACGGCGTCGTGCCCCGAACGTCAGCGGCGTACTTGGTGGCGAGCTCGCCCACCCACTCGTCGAGGCCCGCGGTGGCCGTGCGGAAGCGGATCCACCGGTGGTTCTCCCAGCCCGGGCCCGGCGTGCTGCCCGGCACCGGTCCCGCGAAGCGCTCGACCACCTTGGCGGCGCCACCGCGTCCCCGGGCGGCCAGCCCCGCGACGACGTCGGGCGGCATGGCCAGGTTCATCCCGCCCTCGGCCTCGTCGTGCCAGATGGTCACCACCCGGTCCCGGTAGCCGGGCATCACCAGCTGGGCCTCGTCGACCCACCCGCGGGCGGTCTCCACGACCGAGAAGAGGAACGCGCCCAGGGAGCCGAGCCCCGTCGTCGGGATGCGGTACCAGCGCCGCAGGAGGCCGCCGAGGTTGGTGGTCGGCAGGTAGCTGTTCTCCCGCTCGTCGGCGCTCTTCGTGCGCCCGGCGGGGAAGGGGGCCAGGTCCACGGCGAAGGTGGGGCGGGTGGGCAGGGGCGCGTCGAAGAAGTGCACGGGCAGGTTCGAGCAGATGCCGCCGTCGGAGAACCAGTTGACGTCGAACCGCCGGGCGGCCACTGCTGCGGCCGCCTCCTCCACCGTGGCGTCGGGGTGCGTGCGCCGGTAGTCGTCGGCGGCGTCGGCAGCGCCCCGGTTGACCGGGTCGGCGTAGTCGACGGCGTGCAGCGGCACCGCTGTGATGAGCAGCGGGAAGCTGAGCGACATCCGGGTGGCGACAAGCACGGGCAGATCAGGCCCGGCCGGGAGAGGCCGCAGCGGCAGCGCCTGGCGCCGCAGCAGATCCGTGTCCCAGGACGGCCGGCCGGGCGGCGGGTGCTCCTCCATCCAGGCGACGACGTCCTCGGGGAAGAGCGCACGCATCTCGGCGGGGTCGAAGAAGTACTCACGCTCCTCCCACGGCATGGCCATCGGCTGGTGCCGCGTGAGGTTCGTGGTCATCGTGCGCAGCTCGACGCCGGCGCCGGCCAGGTCGCCGAAGGTCACCGGCGCCTGTCCCGTCCGTCCGGCCATGGTCTGCAGCCGCTCGTGCAGCCACGGCGTCAGTGCCGGGGCGCCGCCGGACCCTGCGCCGGGCATGCCCGTGCAGATGCCGAACCCCGCACGGGGAACCGGACCACCGAGCACCCGCAGGACACCGGCGCCGATGCCCACCGCCGCGCCGAGCAGCGCGAGCACCACCCCGGCGACGACGCCCGCCCAGCGTGCGGCGCCCTCACCCGTAGCGGCCAGGACCACCACGACGACGCCGGGCAGCATGCCCAGCAGCGTCCACGCCCAGAAGCCGGTCACGAGGGCGACGCCGGTGCGGAGCGTGCCCGCCGGCCCGTGGTGGCCCATGCCTGCGGTGAAGGCGCGGAACAACGGGGCGCTCTTCCGGCTCGGCTGGAAGAGCCGGAACAGGGTCGAGCCGCCCGCGGGTGACTCGGCAGTGATGTCGTGGGGCAGGCGCTCGAGCTCGTCGAACCCGCCGGCGTCACGGCCGAGCTCGGCGGCCGCCGCGGCCGCTGCCGCGATCGCGCCGGCGGAGGTGCCGCCGACCGAGCGCAGGCGGTAGGTCTTCGCGAGCTCGCACACCGCACGTGGGTAGATGACGCCGCTGGTGATGCCGCCCTTCATGATGACGTCGCACTCCAGGGCGGGGTCCGCGGGGTAGGTGGTCATGGCGCTCTCCTCGTGCGGCGGGCGGACCGGCGGCGTCGTTGCCACCGGTCCACAGCCCGGTGCCGCTGATCCTGGCACCACCGTCCCGCTACCGGAAGGGAACAAGGCCGGCGCCACCGTCCTGCTTCCGGGCGCGAAGTCCGACACGCCGAACGGGCTCGACACGCCGCAGGTTCTCGTCCTCGGAACGGATCGGCCAGCGCGGCCGCGGCGCGCTCGTGCACAACCTGTGGACAAGGGTGGTGACAACCGTCCACAAGTGGCCGCCCGGTCCACCGGGAAGCGCACGGACACCGCCGATGTCAGTGGTCGGTGGCAACGTGTGACGCGGGTCGGCCGGGCGGCCGGATCGGCGTCCGGCAGATGTCCACACGGCGTCCCCATGATGACCGGACGGGGTCCACAGAGGGGAGGAGGCACCTGTGGAAGGCACTCCCGCGACACGACGCGCCGACACAGCATGTTGGGGTGCTGTCTCCCGGGCACCCCCAGGTGTAGTGTTCGGAGAACCAAGGAACGCCATACCCGTTGGCGAACCACACAGTTGTTGTTACAGCCGTGTCACGCCATTGACCTGTGGTGACGCACCGAGACAAGGAGATCGGCTCAGATGAGCATCACCGTCTACAGCAAGCCGTCCTGCGTCCAGTGCGACGCCACGTACCGCGCGCTGAACAAGCAGGGGCTCGAGTACGAGGTGGTCGACATCAGCGTCGACGCCGAGGCGCTCGAGAACGTCAAGGCTCTCGGCTACCAGCAGGCGCCGGTCGTCTTCGCGGACGGCGACCACTGGTCCGGTTTCCGTCCGGACAAGATCAAGGCGCTCGCGGCCCAGCAGGCCGCCGTCGTCAGCGCCTGAGGGACCTCACAGACTTCAGCCGGACCACCGTGACCCGGTGGTCCGGCTGAACACCAAGCCACGCGGCCGCCGGGCCGGCCCGCGGTAGCAGTCGTCCAGGGAGGGCAGTGATGGCCACCATCGTCTACTTCTCCTCAGCCACGAACAACACCCACCGCTTCGTCGAGAAGGTAGGCCTGCCGGCTCACCGGATCCCGTTGCGGCCGGCCGACCCGTTCCTGACCGTCGACGACGAGTACGTGCTGGTCCTGCCCACCTACGGCGGGGGCAACGGACGCGGCGCCGTGCCCAAGCAGGTCATCAAGTTCCTCAACGACCCGCACAACCGCTCGCTGATCCGTGGCGTCATCGCCGCGGGCAACCTGAACTTCGGTGCGGCCTACTGCCTCGCCGGCGAGATCATCGCCGCGAAGTGCGACGTCCCGTACCTGTACCGATTCGAACTACTAGGAACGACTGAGGACGTCTCGCGCGTCCGAGAGGGATTGGGGCAGTTTTGGCAGCAACGCTCACAGATACCGGCGTAGAGGTCGCCAGCGCGCCGGAGCTCGACTACCACGCGCTGAATGCGATGCTCAACCTGTACGACGCGGACGGGAACATCCAGTTCGACGCCGACCGGCAGGCTGCCCGCCAGTACTTCCTCCAGCACGTCAACCAGAACACGGTCTTCTTCCACAACCTGAAGGAGAAGCTCGAGTACCTGGTCGAGGAGGGCTACTACGAGGGCCAGGTGCTCGAGCAGTACTCGTTCGAGTTCCTCACCAAGATCTGGGACTTCGCGTGGTCGAAGAAGTTCCGGTTCGAGACGTTCCTCGGCGCGTTCAAGTACTACACGTCGTACACGCTCAAGACGTTCGACGGGAAGCGCTACCTCGAGCGGTTCGAGGACCGCGTGGTCATGGTCTCCCTCGCGCTGGCCGCCGGTGACGAGCAGTTCGCGCTGAACATGGTCGAGGAGATCATCTCCGGCCGGTTCCAGCCGGCGACGCCGACCTTCCTCAACGCGGGCAAGGCGCAGCGCGGCGAGCTCGTCAGCTGCTTCCTGCTGCGCATCGAGGACAACATGGAGTCGATCGCGCGCGGCATCAACTCCGCCCTCCAGCTCTCCAAGCGTGGCGGCGGCGTCGCGCTGTCGCTGACCAACGTCCGCGAGGCCGGCGCGCCGATCAAGAAGATCGAGAACCAGTCCTCCGGCGTCATCCCGGTGATGAAGCTCCTCGAGGACTCCTTCTCCTACGCGAACCAGCTCGGTGCGCGCCAGGGCGCGGGCGCGGTGTACCTGCACGCCCACCACCCGGACATCATGAAGTTCCTCGACACCAAGCGGGAGAACGCGGACGAGAAGATCCGCATCAAGACGCTCTCGCTCGGCGTCGTCATCCCGGACATCACGTTCGAGCTGGCGCGGAACAACGAGGACATGTACCTGTTCTCGCCCTACGACGTCGAGCGCGTGTACGGCGTGCCGTTCTCCGAGGTCAACGTCTCGGAGAAGTACCACGAGATGGTCGACGACGGACGGATCAAGAAGACCAAGCTGTCGGCCCGCGGGTTCTTCCAGACCCTCGCCGAGCTGCAGTTCGAGTCGGGCTACCCCTACATCGTGTTCGAGGACACGGTGAACCGGGCGAACCCGATCAAGGGCAAGATCACGATGTCGAACCTGTGCTCGGAGATCCTCCAGGTCTCCACGCCGTCGACCTACAACGACGACCTGTCCTACAGCTCGGTCGGCAAGGACATCTCCTGCAACCTGGGTTCGCTGAACATCGCCAAGACGATGGACTCCCCGGACCTGGGCAAGACCGTGGGCACCGCGATCCGCTCCCTGACCGCCGTCGCCGACCAGACCCACATCTGGTCCGTGCCGTCGATCGAGCAGGGCAACAACGACTCGCACGCCATCGGCCTCGGGCAGATGAACCTGCACGGGTACCTCGCCCGCGAGCGGATCCACTACGGCTCCGACGAGGGCCTCGACTTCACGAACATGTACTTCTACACGGTGGCCTTCCACGCCGTGACGGAGTCCAACAAGATCGCCATCGAGAAGGGTGAGACCTTCAAGGGCTTCGAGGACTCCAAGTACGCCACCGGCGAGTACTTCGAGAAGTACATCGACGGCACGTGGGAGCCCCGCACCGAGCGGGTGCGCCGGCTCTTCGCCGACGCCGGGGTGCACATCCCCACCCAGGAGGACTGGAAGCAGCTCGCCGCGTCGGTCAAGGCGCACGGCATCTACAACCAGAACCTCCAGGCCGTGCCGCCGACCGGGTCGATCTCCTACATCAACAACTCGACCTCCTCGATCCACCCGATCGTCTCCAAGGTGGAGATCCGCAAGGAGGGCAAGATCGGGCGCGTGTACTACCCGGCGCCGTACATGACGAACGACAACCTCGAGTACTACGAGGACGCGTACGAGATCGGCCCCGAGAAGATCATCGACACCTACGCCGAGGCCACCCAGCACGTGGACCAGGGGCTGTCGCTGACGCTGTTCTTCAAGGACACGGTCACCACCCGCGACGTCAACAAGGCGCAGATCTACGCCTGGCGCAAGGGCATCAAGACGCTGTACTACATCCGCCTGCGGCAGCTCGCGCTCGAGGGCACCGAGGTGGAGGGCTGCGTCAGCTGCATGCTCTGACCCAAAAGCCTTGAGGGCCGGACTCAGCAAAGTCCGACCCTCATTGCCCCAGAGAGGCTCACCAAGTGAATGGTGTGTTGAGCCTACACGAGTTGTCTCCCGTTAACGGACGGGACTCACTCTGGGGAGACACCAATGAGGTGATGAATTTGGCAACATCGGCAGCACGAAGCGCTCGCACGGGGCGATTCGTCACGAAGGAGTGGGCGGCACGATCCCCTCGCACGACGACTATCGAGCGAATCGGGACGGGGACGTCGAATAAGACAGCCGTAAACCGATCTGCTGCGACTGGTCGCTTCGTGACAGCTCAGACCGCCCGTCGGAACCCGGGCGGCACCATCACTCAGATGGTGTGAGTGTGGGCTGGCGGGGGGCATGCCCCCCCGCCAGCCTGTCGACGTACTCACCCATCAACGATCGCGATCAACTAGTCAAGGATTGAATGTGTCGGAGAAACTGAAGCTGGTCAGCCGCGTCCAGGCCATCAACTGGAACCGCGTCCAGGACGACAAGGACGTCGAGGTCTGGGACCGCCTGACCGGAAACTTCTGGCTGCCCGAGAAGGTGCCGCTGTCCAACGACATCCAGTCCTGGGCGACGCTGAACGACGACGAGAAGCTGATGACCAGCCGGGTGTTCACCGGTCTGACGCTGCTGGACACCATCCAGGGCACGGTTGGTGCCGTGAGCCTCATCCCGGACGCGGTGACCCCGCACGAGGAGGCTGTCTACACGAACATCGCGTTCATGGAGTCGGTGCACGCGAAGTCCTACTCCTCCATCTTCTCCACGCTCATCTCCACCAGGGAGATCGACGAGGCGTTCCGCTGGTCGGAGGAGAACGAGAACCTCCAGCGCAAGGCCGCCATCGTCATGGAGTACTACCGCGGTGACGACCCGGAGAAGCGCAAGGTCGCCTCGACGATGCTTGAGTCGTTCCTCTTCTACTCCGGCTTCTACGCGCCGATGTATTGGTCGTCGCGCGCGAAGCTCACCAACACCGCGGACCTGATCCGGCTGATCATCCGCGACGAGGCCGTGCACGGGTATTACATCGGGTACAAGTTCCAGAAGGCCATGGAGAAGGCGTCGCCGGAGCGCCGGCAGGAGATGAAGGACTACACCTTCGAGCTCCTCCTCGAGCTGTACGAGAACGAGGAGCAGTACACCGAGGACCTCTACGACCCGCTCGGCCTGACCGAGGACGTCAAGGCGTTCCTGCGCTACAACGCTAACAAGGCGTTGAACAACCTCGGTTACGAGGCGCTGTTTCCCAAGGACCAGACCAACGTCAACCCCGCGATCCTGTCCTCGCTGAGCCCCAACGCCGACGAGAACCACGACTTCTTCTCCGGCTCCGGGTCCAGCTACGTCATGGGCAAGGCCGTGAACACCGAGGACGACGACTGGGACTTCTGAGACTTCTCAGTAGCCCGCTAGCCCGAACAGGCTGACCAGGGGCCCGGAGCCGCAAGATTCTGCGGCTCCGGGCCTTTTGCGTGCCGACTCTCCACGAACGCAGGAGGTCGGAAATGGACAGGAGTACCCACCCGTGGGGGCACGCGCACACCTTACAGATGGGAGTGGGGGCGCCCGCCTGCTGGAATATGGCTCTGGCGTGCCTCTGAGGTAGTGCCCCTTCATGTGCTCCAGTGCGTCCGACTGGGCGCAGCAACCGGAGAATCAGGCGGATGCAGCCGTGGACTGCACCCTCGATCTTCAAGAACCATTAGGGACCCTGGGCTGGATCACCCATACGAGACGCAAGATAGAGTTGTGAGGAAGCGCCCAATTGGCAACGGTGCCCAGGAGGAGAACATGAGCGAGACGCAGAGCGACTCCGCCGAGGTCGAGTTGATGAAGCGACTCGGCATCGAGTCGTGGAGGAACCTTTCAAAGGACAAGTTCATGACCTTTGTCTCCGACCTCCCGAACATGGACAGGGAGGTCGCATTAAAAGTCGTCGCTCAGTTTCCCAACTTCAAGGATCTAGTCCTCGACACGTTCAAGCAGGTCGAGGAAGAGGCAACCCGAGCTCGCACCTTTAATTGGAAAAGCCAAAAGAAGGTACACAAGGCGTTTGAGCAGTATCGACAGATCCTCAGCCGTGAGCTTGAGCGAGAAGACAGCTCATCTGAAGACCGCTTTGTGATTCTCGGCTTACTCAAGGACGCGATTGACGCAGAAGCCACAAAGGATAGCGAGAACAAGAAGTTCCAACTCATCGTCACTGGGATGCTCACCACGGCGGCGTTGGCGCTCGCGGGCACCGCGCTCGCTGCGCTTGGGGGGAGAGCGCAGATCGGCGGGGGCGGGGATGTGAACCCGTCGGCGTAACTGCGCCATGTAACCCCTCGCGGGTGGTGCGGTGCTGGGCGTCCTGTCTGCTGACCCTGCCACGATCTCGAGCTGGAGCGCGAGGATGATCTCGGGAGTAGTAGCGGGTCAAGGGATGCCGTCCCCGCTCCTGAGAGTGAGGCCGCTGACGGGATTACGGACCGACGAGGAGGAGACATGGGCAAGGTCACCTGGGGATTCACGTGCTCGATCGACGGCTTCATCGCTGGACCGGGCCACGACATGAGCTGGCTCTCCGCCGCGGAGCCGCTGGCCGAAGGCACCGAGGAACGGATGGCGGCAGCCGCCGCGGTGATCATCTCGGGCCGCGCCGGTTATGACGCGGCCAAGGCGCAGCAGGACGAGCGGGACGAGCAGACGTCCGCAGCATATGGCGGCGCCTGGTCCGGCACCGAGATCATCCTGACCCACCGACCGGAGGAGCTCGCCGACGACCCGACGGTCGTGGCGCTGAACTGCGACATCACCGAGGCGATCCGTCGCGCTCAGGAGATCGCCGGCGACCGAGACGTGCAGATCATCAGCGCCGACATCGCGCGGCAGGCGCTCGAGCACGACCTCATCGACGAGCTGCAGGTCTTCGTCGCTCCGGTGTTCCTCGGCGACGGCGTTCGCATCTTCGACGTCCCCGGCGGGCAACGTGTCGACTGGGAGCTGGCCGAGATCTACGAGGACAGTCCACGTTCTTTCGGCCGGACCTACCGTCCGAAACGGCGCGCACCGAGCCGGAGCGCGTGACCGCGCGATCCCTGTAGCGCGGCGGGTGCGCCGTTCACCGGGCGTCGGCCGGCCCATAAACCCACGGCCATGTGCGCGCCATGGGGAGTTCTCCCCATGGGCCGTGCTTCAAGAGAGCTTCGCGACGGTCGATGCTGTAGGTATGCGTGACCACAGCAGCGCCCGAGGCAACCGATCGGTGCACGGACCCGACGCGTCCGTGCAGCGGTCGGGCACGACCACCGAGGCGGAGTTCACCCCCGTCGAGGAGCTCGTCCTCGACACGCTCGCGGCACGGCTCCGGCTCGGCGAGGCGGTGTGGACCTTCGACGTCAGGCTCGAGGCCACGCTCGAGAGCCTGGCCGCCCGGCGGCTCATCGACGTCGTCGGTGTGCCCGTCGGCCCCACCGTGCGAGCCCGGCTCACGACGGCGGGCATGGCCGTGACCATGGACGAGACCTACGCGAGCCCGATCGAGCGTCCCGACGTCGACAGCTCCGTCGAGGCCGAGGACCTCGCCGACCTGACGATCGTGCGGTGCGCGGGCGGCGTGGCCTGGCAGAAGCTCATGACCATCGACGGCCCCCGCTGGTTCTCCACCATCCCGGACAGCTCCCACGGCCCGTTCACGTCGGCCGAGCTCGTCGCCCGCCGCGGTCCCGTCACCGTGGTGAGCGTGCCCGCGCTCCACTGACGGCTCACCCCACGAACGCCGAGACCCCGGTCAGCGCCCGCCCGACGATGAGCTGGTTGATCTCGTAGGTGCCCTCGTAGGTGTGCATCGCCTCGGCGTCGCCGAAGAGCTTCGCCATCTCGCCGTCGGTGGTCATCCCGTTCCCGCCGAGGAGGTTCCGCCCCAGGGAGACGGACTCGCGCGCCTGGGTCGTGCACGTCGCCTTGACCATCGCGGAGTGCGCCATCTCCAGGATCCCCGCGTCCTGCAGCCGGGCCACCTGCATCATCAGCGCCAGCGAGGACGCGGTGTTGCCCGCCATCCGCGCCAGCGTCAGCTGGACCAGCTGGAACGAGGCCAGCGGACGGCCGAACTGCTCACGCCGTGCGGCATACGCGCGGGCGACGTCGAGGGCGGCGAGCTGGAGCCCGACCGCCTGCCACCCGACCCAGGCGCGCGAGTGCCGCAGCACGGTGTTGACCGAGTCGAACCCGACGGCGCCCGGCACGAGGCTGGTGACAGGCACGCGCACGTCGTCGAGGGTGACGTCCGCGTTCTGCATGATCCGCAGCCCGATCTTGTTGCGGATCGGGACGGCTCGGAATCCGGGCCGGTCGGTCTCGATGACGAACGCCTTGACCGTCGCGTCGGTGACGTCGCGCGCCCACACGACGGCGAAGTCGGCGACCGTCGCCAGGCCGATCCACCGCTTCGCACCGTCGATGACCCACTCGTCGCCGTCCAGCCGTGCGGTGGTGGCGAGGCCGCCGGCGACGTCGGAGCCGTGGTCGGGCTCGGTGAGCGCGAAGGCGCCGATCGTGCGCATCGTCGCCAGCCCGGGCAGCAGCTCGCGGCGCTGCTCGGGGGAGCCGAGCGCGTCGATCAGGCCGACGACGAGCTCGTTGTGGACACCGACGACCGTGGACAGCGAGAGGTCGGCGCGCGCGACCTCGGCGTGGACGAGCCCGCGGAACAGGGCGCTGGTGGGCTCGAGCTGGAGCGCGCCGAGACCGGCCTCGGCCAGCACGGCCACGAGGTCGCCGGCGAACTCCTCCCTGTTCCAGCAGTCGATCGACTGGCGACGCACCGCGCTCTGGAGCAGGTGGTGCAGCTCGGTCAGCCGGGTGCGTTCGTCGTCGGGGAGCGCCTCGGCGGCACGGAGCAGATCCAGGCCCGCGAAGGTGTCCGGTGCGGGGCCCGCGGCCCGCGGGACCGGTGTGGTGCGCATGCCGGACGGGTCCGCCGTCGTGAACCTCTCGGCAGGGGCGGCGTGCGGGGTCCGGTGCGGAGCCGCCTGACGCGGTGTCGTGTCGGTCATCGTCGGCCCTCAGCGCGGCGCCATGCGCAGGGCGCCGTCCATGCGGACGGTCTCGCCGTTGAGGTAGTCGTGGTCGATGATCGCGAGCACGAGCTTCGCGTACTCCTCGGGCCGGGCGAGCCGGTGGGGGAACGGCACTCCCGCGGCCAGGCGCTCGCGGAACTCCTCGTCGATCTGTCCCATCATCGGGGTGTCGACGATCCCCGGGGCGACGGTGTTGACCCGGATGCCGTGCTGGGCGAGGTCTCGCGCGGCGGGGAGCGTGAGGCTGACGACGCCGCCCTTGGACGCGGCGTACGCGGCCTGGCCCACCTGGCCCTCGTAGGCGGCGACGGAGGCCGTGCTCACGATGACGCCGCGCTGGCCGTCGGCGTCAGGCTCGGTGGCGGCGATCTGCTCGGCGGCCAGGGCGAGGAGATGGAACGTGCCGACGAGGTTGACGTCGACGACCTTGGCGAAGAGCGCCAGGTCGTGCACCCCCTGCTTTCCGAGGATCCGCGCGCCGGGCGCGATGCCGGCGCACGCCACGGCGATGCGCAGAGGCACCCCTGAGCCGGCCGCGGTGGCGACGGCGGCATGCACCTGGTCGGCGTCGGTCACGTCTGCGGCGAGGTACTCCGCGCCGTCGACGCGGGCGACCTTATCGAGCGCCGCCGGCAGGTCGACGGCGAACACCCTTGCCCCGCCGTCGACCAGGGCGGCCGTGGTGGCCGCTCCCAGCCCCGAGGCGCCACCGGTGACGACGGCCGTGCTGCCCTGAAGTTTCATCCGTCCAGCTCCTTCGCGTGGTCTGGACGCGCCGGGGGGTCGCCCCGCACGTCCGGATGGCCAGGCGACGGCCGGGACCGGGTCCCGCGGCTCGTGACCGGCTCCGTCGCCGCCCTCACGGTACCGGGGCGAGCCGGCCGGCGGGCGGCGTGCGGGCCCGGGACGTCGGCGGGCGCGCCGGTCGGCCGTATTCCGCTTCACGGCCGGAGCGCCCGTGTGGGACGTTGCCCTTGTGACTGCCGAGACAGTGCCCGAGATCGTCGCGCTCGCCCGGACCCACGGCCTGCGGATCGAGCCCGGGTCGGTCCGGGTCGACGAGACCGGGCTGGACTACCGGGTGGCGATGGCGAGGACCGTCGACGGCGAGTCGTGGGTCCTGCGGATCCCGCGCCGCCCCGACGTCGCGGACGGCGTCGACGCCGAGGGGGCGATCCTCGACCTCGTCGGCCCGGCGCTGTCGGTGGCGGTGCCGGACTGGCAGGTGCGCGCACGCGACCTGCTCGCCTACCCGCTCCTGCCGGGCGAACCAGGTCTGACCTTCGACGCCGCGACGGGCGAGCTCACGTGGCGCCTGGACATGACCTCCGCCCGGTACTCGGCGGCGTTCGGCGAGCTGCTCGCGCAGCTGCACGGCATCGACGTCGAGGTCGCCCGGGCCGCCGGCGTCACGGTCGAGGGGCCCGCCGAGGTGCGCGAACGCTGGCGCGCGGACGTCGCCACCGTCCGCGCCGAGCTGGATGTCGCCGAGCACCTGGTCGACCGGTGGACCGCGTGGCTCGACGACGACAGCTACTGGCCGGACTGGTCGGTCATGACCCACGGCGAGCTGTACCCGGTGCACGTCCTCGTGGCAGAGGACGACTCCGTCACCGGCGTGCTGGACTGGACGACGGCCAAGGTCTCCGACCCCGGGCGGGACTTCGCCCTGCACCACTCGATCACGACGCCGGAGGCCTTCGCCGTGACCGTCGAGGCGTACACGCGGGCCGGCGGCCGGGTCTGGCCGCGCCTCGCCGAGCACTGCGCGGAGCTCATGGCGGCAGGCCCTGTCGCCTACGGTCTCTACGCGATCCGGACCGGGGAGGCGGAGCACCGGGAGGCCGCTCTGGCCCAGCTGAACCCGCCCTCCTGAGCGCGGTCCCGGTCGGCAGCCGACCGGGCCGCCCGCTGCACGGCGGGCTCCGGGCACGGCTGGCCTCGCCCGAGATGCGCGCCTCCGGTTCTGGGGTTGACTGGCCCTGTGACCAGGAGATTCGTCGCCGCAGCCGGGCTGCTGCTCGCCCTCGGCGGCTGCTCGGCGACCATCCCGACCGACCCGGACGGCACGCTCGACCACGTCACGGGCGGCAGTCTCCGGGTCGGTGTCTCGCCCAACCCGCCGTGGACGTCCCTGCCGGACGGTCCGGAGGGGGAGCCCGCCGGCACCGAGGTGGAGCTCGTCCAGGACTTCGCGCGGTCGATCGACGCGGAGATCGTCTGGGTGCCGGGCGGGGAGGAGGACCTCGTCGGCCAGCTCGAGCACGACGGGCTCGACCTGATCATCGGTGGCCTGACGGCGAAGTCGCCCTGGTCGAGCAAGGTCGCGCTGACCTACCGCTACACCGTCACCACCGGACCGCACGGCGAGGACGAGCTGCACGTCATGGCCACGCCGATGGGCGAGAACGCGTTCCTCGTGGAGCTGGAGCGCTTCCTCCTCGACCAGGACCTGCCGGTATGAGCGCGAGGTTCGGGCACACCGAGCTCCCCGAGGAGCAGGAGCGGGCGCTGCGGCGCGCCGTCCGGCTGTCGTGGCTGACGATCGCGTTCCTGATCACCGCGGTCACCGGGGTCTACCTGGCGATGGGCAGCTCGCAGGCGATGAAGGCCGCCTGGATGGAGGACATGCTGTCCTTCATCCCGCCGATCGCGTTCCTCGTCGCCGTCCACCGCACCAAGCGCCGCCCCAGCCCCCAGCACCCCTACGGCTATCACCGGGCGGTCGGCGTCGGGCACCTGGTGGCCGCCACGGCACTGTGCGCGATGGGTTCGTTCATGGTCTGGGACTCCGCCTCGGGGCTCGTCAAGGCGGAGCACCCGCCCGTCGGTCTCATGGAGCTCGGTGGCCAGGCGTTCTGGTCCGGCTGGCTCATGATCGCGGTGCTCGCCTACACCGCGGTGCCGCCGGTGCTGCTCGGCCGGGCCAAGATGCCGCTGGCGGAGAAGCTGCACGACCGCGTGCTGTTCGCCGACGCGGACATGAACAAGGCGGACTGGATGACCGCCGTGGGCGGGATCCTCGGCATCCTCGGGATCGGCCTGGGGCTGTGGTGGGCGGACGCGGCCGCCGCGCTCTTCATCTCCGGCAGCATCCTGCACGACGGCGTGAGGAACCTCCGCGTCGCGGTCGGCGCCCTGATGGACGCCCGCGCCGAGACCTACGACGGCCAGGACCCGCACCCGCTGGTGCCGGCCATCGACGACCGTCTCGGTGACCTCTCCTGGGTCGCGGACGTCCGCTCGCGGGTGCGCGACCAGGGTCACGTCTTCCACGTCGAGTCGTTCGTGGTGCCGGTGGAGGGCCACAACCCGACCATGGAGGACCTCCGGCTGGCCCGCGAGGCCGCGATCGACCTGGACTGGAAGATCGACGACATGGTCGTCATCCCGGTCGAGGACCTGCCCCACCAGATGCTGCCCGGCCTCGAGAAGGAGGCTGGCGGCGGCGGTCACGACGCGGCCTGAGTCGCTCGTAGCCGGACGTGCCCCTTCTCCTACCGGTCCGCACAGGGGGCTTGCCGCGAGCTCCGGCCGGGCCGTAGCGTCGGGCGCACCGACGAACGGAGACGACGATGTCCGGTGAGCTGGCGTTCTTCGAGCTCGGCGTGGCCGACGCCGCCCGCGGGCGGGCGTTCTACGAGGCACTCTTCGGCTGGAGCTTCGCCCCCGGACCCGCCGGCGGCGACGGTGCGATGATCACGACCCCGAACGTCCCCGGCGGGATCCACGGCGGCGACGCCGGCTCGTCCCCGTACCTCTTCTTCCGGGTGGACGACATCGACGGCGCGGTCGCACGGGTCCACGAGCTCGGTGGCTCGGTGGAGGGCACCGACGTCGACGGCGACGAGGAGTCCCAGGCCACGTACGGGCGGTTCAAGCTGTGCCGCGACGACCAGGGCTCGCCGTTCGGGCTCTTCCAGGCGCCCGGCGGGCCGTAGCGCTGCAGCTGAGCCGCCGACCAGACGCCGTGCCGAGCCGACCGACCCCCTGCGTGGCGAGCCGGCCGCTCACACGCAGGGTGCGGGTGCGGCCGAGAGCCTCGAGCCGAGGCCGACCATGGCCAGGGTGCGACGGCGGACAGGCGTGCCTACGCTCGACGCGTCAGCGCGGACTGACGGGGGAGACGATGAGGCGCGACGAGCCGTACGCCGACCGGTCCGAGGCCGGTCGGGTGTTGGCCCACGAGCTCACCGCGTACGCGGGGCGGGACGACGTCGTCGTGCTCGGCCTGCCGCGCGGCGGCGTCCCGGTGGCCGCCGAGGTCGCGGCAACCCTCGGTGCGCCGCTGGACGTCGTCGTGGTCCGCAAGCTCGGCGTGCCGGGGCAGCCGGAGCTGGCCATGGGCGCCATCACCGCCGTGGGCGAGACGGTCACGGTGGTGCGCAACGAACGGGTGCTCGACCGTGCCGCCGTCGGCCGGGAGGCGTTCGACGGGGTGCTGGCGGCCGAGACCGCCGAGCTGCGCCGTCGGGAGGAGCTCTACCGGGGTGACCGTCCCCGAGAACCGCTGAGCGGCAGGGTGGCGGTCGTCGTCGACGATGGGCTGGCCACCGGCTCGTCCGTGCGGGCCGCCCTGGCCGCGCTGAGGCAGCAGGCGCCGAGCCGGCTCGTCGTGGCGGTACCGGTCGGCTCCGCCCCCAGCTGCCTTGCCGTCGGGGCCGAGGCCGACGAGGTGGTGTGCCCGTGGATGCCCGAGCCCTTCTACGGCGTCGGCCAGGGCTATCTCGACTTCTCCCAGACCAGCGACGACGAGGTGCGCGCGGCGCTCGCCGGCACCGGCAGGACCCGTCGGGGGAGCCCTCCGGGACGATGAGCGACGCGGACGAGCGGTCGGTGCGTATCCAGGTCGGCGACGTCGCGCTCGACGCCGACCTCGGCACCCCTGCCGGTGCGCGCGCCCTGGTCGTCTTCGCGCACGGCTCCGGCAGCGGGCGCCGCAGCCCGCGGAACCGGCACGTGGCCGCATCGCTGCGGGCGGCCGGCTACGCGACGCTGCTGATGGACCTCCTCACCCCGGCGGAGGCGCAGGTCGACGCGACGACGCGGCACCTGCGCTTCGACATCGAGATGCTCGCCACCCGGCTCACCGGTGCCGTGGACTGGTGGACGGGGGAGGGCCGACGGACGGCGACAGCGGGGCTGCCGGTCGTCACCTTCGGGGCGAGCACCGGCGCCGCCGCGGCGCTGATCACCGCGGCCGACCGGCCCGAGCGCGTCGCCGGAGTGGTCTCACGGGGCGGGCGGCCGGACCTCGCCGGCGAGGCCCTGTCGAGGGTGCGGGTCCCCACCCTGCTCGTCGTGGGCGGTGCGGACACCCAGGTGCTCGAGCTCAACCGGGAGGCGGCCCGGGCGCTCGCGGGCGAGGTGGAGATCGCCGTCGTCCCCGGTGCGACCCACCTCTTCAAGGAGCCGGGCACGCTCGACGAGGTGGTTCGGCTGACCGTCGACGCGCTCGACCGCTGGTCGGCGCCCGCCTGAGCCGAGGCTCCGAGCTCCTCGGCGTCCGCCTGGGGCCGCCGGGCTCCCAGCTCCTCCGCGCCCGCCGGTGGTGCGCCGTTGACGCGTCCGGGTGCCGCTACGCACCGACCTGCGGCCCGGTCAGCGGTGCGTCAAGGACGCGTCCGGGTGCCGCTTACGCACCCACCTGAGGCCCGGTCAGCGGGAAGACGACCCGCGTGCGCCACGTGCTGGGGTCCGGGTCGGACTCCGGTCCGGACTCGTACACCTCCCACGACTCCTCCAGCGTCTGCAAGTCGTTCTCGGCGACCCACCGCTCCACCGCGGCGTACGTCTCGGGCAGCGTGTCGTAGCTCCCGGGATGGACCGCCTCCGCGGCGCGCACGGCCGGCAGGGTCCCGCCGCGCACCTCGCCGGTGCCCTGGAACGGCGCGGTGACCGGGAAGCCGACCTCGACGTCGACCGTGTCGGTCGGTCTGCCGCGGTACCGCGCGTAGGGTGCGCCCGCCGGCTGGGCGCCCGCGGCCGTCAGCGCGTCGAGGACCTCGGTGAACCGAGTGTCAAAGATCGTGGTGATCTCGTCCATGCGGACCCGCAGGCGCACGCCTGCGACCTGCTGCTCCTGGAGCTCGATGATGTGGATGTCGGTCATCGCCCTCTCCTCTCTCCCGATCCGATCGTCCCGCCGCGGACCGGATCGGTCCAGGCCGACCGCGCCGGTGGGCAGGATCGGTTCGGCCGACCGCGTCCCGGTGGGTCGGATCGGTCCAGGCTCGACCGCGCACCGGTGGGCCGGATCGGTCCAGGCCGATCGTCCGCCGTCGGTACCGTGCGGCAGGCTGGGCACATGGCGGAGAGAAGGCCGACGGCGGTGCTGACCTGCGGACCGGCGGGCGCGGGCAAGTCCACCTACGCGCGCGGGCTCGAGCGGCAGGGCTACGTGCGGCTGTCGCACGACGTCGAGGTGCGCCGTCGCTTCGGGCGTTACGGCGTCGACATCCCGGTCGAGCGCTTCGAGGAGTACAACGACGCCGTGCGCCCGCTCGTGAAGGAGCGGCTGGTCGAGCTGCTGCGCGAGGGGCGCGACGTCGTCGTCGACCTCTCGTTCTGGCGACGCGCGGACCGCGACGAGTACAAGGCGCTGGTCGAGGCGGGCGGCGGGCGGTGGCGGCTGGTGTACTTCGACGTCCCGCCCGACGTCCTGCGCGCCCGGCTCGACGCACGGCTCGAGCGCGACGACGCCGACGCCTTCCCCGTGCCGCCCGAGCTTCTCGAGCGGTTCCTCGCCGGCTTCGAGGTGCCGTCCGGGGAAGGTGAGGAGGTCGTGCGGGTCAGGGACGCAGAGCGCTGACGACGGCGGGCAGGATCCGGGGGTCGGTCTGGACGATCAGCGTGGTCACCACGCTGCGCTGCCAGGCGAGCATCTGCTCGCGCAGCTGGGCGGGGTTGCCCGCGAGGGCGACGTCGAGCACGAGCTCGGTGGGCACGGCCGCGGCGGCGCCGGCCCGGTCGCCGTCGGTCCAGCGCCGCGCGATCTCCGCGCACGCGGCCTCGTGGCCGAGGCGCTCCACGGCGTCGCGGTGGAAGTTGGTCGAGGCGGAGCCCATCCCGCCGACGTAGAGGGCGAAGTGCGGGCGCAGCGCGTCGGCGGCCTGCTCGACGTCGTCGCCGAGGGACACCGGGACGGCGGCGGAGACCTCGAAGGCGGACGATGGCGTGCGGTCGGGTGAGCGGCGGGCGAACCCGGCCGCGAGGTGCTCGGCGTAGGTGTCCGAGAGGCGGGGGGAGAACAGGAACGGCAGCCAGCCGTCGGCGATCTCCGCGGCCAGGGCGGTGTTCTTCGGCCCCTGCGCGGCGAGGTGGATCGGCAGATCGGTGCGCAGCGGGTGCACCGTGGGCCGCAGCGCCTTGCCCTGGCCCGTCCCGCCGCGGAACGGCAGCTGGTAGTGCGCACCGTCGAGCCGGACCGGCGCCTCACGACGCAGGACCTGGCGGACGACGTCGACGTACTCACGCGTGCGCTCGAGCGGGCGGGGGTAGGGCTGGCCGTACCAGCCCTCCACCACCTGCGGGCCGGACGCACCGAGGCCGAGGACGAACCGGCCGCCGGAGAGGTGGTCGAGGGTCATCGCCGCCATCGCGGCAGCAGTCGGGGTTCGGGCGGCCATCTGGGCGATCGCCGTGCCGAGCCGGACCGTGCGGGTGCTCGCGCCCCACCAGGCCAGCGGGGTCAGCGCGTCGGAGCCGTACGCCTCGGCCGTCCACACGGAGTCCAGGCCGAGGTCGTCGGCGGCAGCGACAGCCTCGGCGGTGCCCGGCGGCGGCCCCGCCGACCAGTAGCCGGTGGAGAAGCCGAGGCGCAGGTCGGTGGCGTCGTCGTCCATGCCGACGATCATGCCCGACGACCGGAGCCCGGCCGATCGCCTGACACGCTCGCCCGGTGGTGCCGTGGACGTTCGCAGCCGCCCGTCTGCGCGTCGTGATGGCCGGCGTCCGCACTGCCGCCGTGGTGCGGACGCCGGACCGCCCCCGTGGTTCAGGAGCCGGACTGCCCCGTGGTTCGGGAGCCGGACCGCCCTGTGGTGGAGAGCCGCCCGCCCCGCGTGGTGCGAGAGCCGAACCCGCCCCCGTCGGTGCGAGCGCCGGTCGCTCAGCCGGCGTTCGGCATCACGGCAGCGGCGATGAGGTCCAGGTGCTCCAGGTCCGTGAGGTCGAGGCACTGGAGGTAGACCCGCGAGACGCCCGTCTCGGCCAGCGCGCCGAGACCGTCCAGCACCTCCTGCGGCGTGCCGGCGAGCCCGTGCTCCCGCAGCTCGGCGGGTTCGCGTCCGATGGCATCGGCCCGACGGCGCACCTCGGCCTCGTCGGCGCCGACGCAGGCGACGAACGCGACGGAGAACGTCAGCTCGTCCGGGTCACGCCCGGCGTCCTCGCAGGCCGCGCGAACGCGGGCGACCTGAGCGGCGACGTCGGCCTTCTCGGGGAACGACTGGTTGTACTCGGTGGCGAACCGCGCGGCCAGGCGAGGGGTGCGGCGCGGTCCGTTGCCGCCCACGATGATCGGGACTCGGCGCTGGACGGGCTTGGGCAGCGCGGGGTTGTCGGTGAGCCGGTAGTGCTCGCCGTCGAAGTCGTAGGACTCGCCGTCCGGCGTGGACCACAGGCCCGTGACGATCTCGAGCTGCTCCTCGAGGAGGCCGAAGCGCCGCTCCGGGAACGGCACCCCGAGCGCAACGTGCTCCTCGGCCATCCAGCCGGTGCCCAGCCCGAGCTCGACGCGTCCGCCCGACATGGCGTCGACCTGCGCGACCTGCACGGCCAGGATCCCGGGGTGGCGGAACGTCGCCGACGTGACGAGCGTGCCGAGCCGGATGCTGGAGGTCTCGCGAGCGAGGCCGGCGAGCGTGGTCCAGGCGTCCGTCGGACCGGGCAGGGCGTCGCCGTCGCCCATGCGCAGGAAGTGGTCGGAGCGGAAGAAGGCGTCGAAGCCGAGCTGCTCGGCGCGCTGCGCCATGGCGAGCTGGTCGTCGTAGGAGGCGCCCTGCTGCGGCTCGGTGAAGATTCGGAGGTCCATGTGCATCACCCTGCCAGCCGCCGGCCCTCCACGTCCTGCCGGTCCGGGTGGGCACCGGCGCGCACCCACGCGGGATGTCTACGCTGGTACCGGAGGGGAGCGACCATGCGGGTACCGCCACCGCCCGACGTGCTGCGTGCGTTCGGCGTCGACGCTGAGGTCGTGCCGCTCCCCGGCGGCGGGGACCGAGCGTGGCGTGGCGGTCGGGTCATGCTCAAGCCCTTGGACATGTCGGTCGAGGCGCTGGAGTGGCAGGCCTCGGTCCTCGGTGGGCTCGACGGGGCCACGGACATCCGGGTCTCCCCGCCGCAGCGTGCGACGGACGGCCGGCTGGCCGTGGCCGGCTGGTCCGCGTGGCGGTTCGAGCCCGGCCGGCCGGCCACCGGGCGGTGGACCGACGTCCTGGCGGCCGGGAGGACCTTCCACCACCACCTGCGCCACTTTCCTCAGCCGTCGTGGTTCGAGGATCGTGACGACGTCTGGGCGCGCGCGGACCGTATCGCCTGGGGCGATGAGCCTCCCGGCGTCACCGCCCGGTACGAACCGGTCGACGCGTTGCTCGGTGCACGTCGGCCGGCCGAGGCCGATCGGCAGCTGGTCCACGGTGACCTGACGGAGAACGTGCTCCTGGAGCCGGGACGGGCGCCGCTCGTCATCGATCTCTCGCCGTGCTGGCGTCCCGTCGCCTATGCCTCGGCGATCGTGGTCGTGGACGCCGTCGTCTTCCACGCGGCCGGCACCGGTCTGATCGATCGCACCCTGGCCGAGGACGACACCGACTTCCCCCAGCTGCTGCTGCGCGCGTTGCTGTTCCGGGCGATCGGCGACCATCTGCTCGCGCCGGAGAAGGCACCGGTCTGGTCGGAGCTGTTCGCTCCCGCTGTCCGCGCCATCCTGGACGAGGTCGCGCGTCAGCCCGCAGGCCATGGACCGGGAGGCTCCCAATGACAACCGGCAAAGACCTCTCGTTCCTCCGGCTCGTCGCGCAGCGCCTGGTCGGGCCCGGCCTGCCGACCGCGACCGAGGTGGTCCGACACCTCACCTGCATGCAGGCGCAGGACCTCCCGGGTGCTCTCGCCTCGGTCATGCTCCGCACCACTGCCACTGAGGATGCCGCCACCACCGCCACCGCCGCTGCCGACGGTGGCGCTATCACCAGCACCGCCGCTGTGGCCGACGGCGGCGCCGCTGCCGTCGCTGCGGCCGATGGCGTCACCGCCACCACCACCGCGACCGCCGCCGATACCACCACCCCTATCGCCTCCGACGCCGACGCCGCCGACGGCGGGATCGTGGGCGCTCTCGCCGTCGGCGAGGTGGTCCGCTCCTGGCCCATGCGAGGCACCCTGCACCTGGTGCCGGCCGAGGATCTGGGCTGGATGCTGTCGCTGACGTCCGAGCGGCTGATCGCCGGCGCTGCACGTCGCCGGCAGCAGCTCGGGATCGACGAGCCGATGCTTCACCGGGCCGCCGAGGTCGTGCAGGAAGCGTTGCGGGGAGGAGGTTCGCTGAGTCGGACGGAGCTGATGGCGCTGTGGGAGAGGGCGGGCCTCCTCGAAGCCGGCCAGAGGGGCTACCACCTGCTGTGGAATCTCTCGCAGCGGGGACTGACGTGCTTCGGCCCCTTGGTCGGTGGCGAGCAGCGGATCGTCCTGCTCGACGAGTGGGTGCCGCGGCCGCGGGCGCTCGAGCGGGACGAGGCGTTGGGGGAGTGGGCACTGCGTTACTTCCGCGGGCACGGCCCCGCGACTCGTAAGGACTTCATGTGGTGGACGAAGCTCACCGGCAAGGAGGTGACCGCTGCGCTCGCCGTCGCCCGCCCCCAGCTCGAGGTGATCGACGTCGACGGCGCGGATCATTTCCTGGACCCCGCCACCCCTCAGCTGCTCGAGGAGAACCGCCGCGCCGCTCGCGGGGTGTTGCTGCTTCCGGGCTTCGACGAGCTGATCCTCGGTTACCAGGACCGCTCCGCAACGCTCCCGGCCGAGCATGCCGACCGGATCGTCCCGGGTGGCAACGGGATGTTCCGGCCGACGGTCGTCGCCGGTGGGCGCGTCGTCGGAACCTGGCGGCGGACGGGAAGCGGCACCAGGCGACGGATCGAGGCAGAGCCGTTCACGACGTTCACCCAGGCGGTCGAGCGGGCGGTCGCGCGCCGGGCGGGGACGTTCCCGGCACCCGTCGGGCCGAGCTGAGCCGGTGGCAGGTCCGCGCCGCTGAGCGGCCTCCACCCCCTCTGGGTCGGATGTCGGTGGCTCGAAATAGTGTTTGAGACATGCTCGAGGACGAGGTGTCGGGGTCGGCCGGTGGTGCACCGGTCGGGCCGGGCGGCGTGCCGGTCGACGGGCCGAGCGCAGCGCCGGTCGACCGGCCGGGCGCCGCGCCGGTCGACGGCGGCGTGCCGGACGCCGTACCGGCTGATGTGCCGGGCGCTGCGTCGGTCGACACACCGGACGATGCCATGGAGTTCTCGCCGCTCGAGGCGCATGTGCGCGGGCGGGTCTCGTCTTATCGCCGGGCGGCCGGCGTGGTGTGCGTGGACGCACGTCGTGTGACGGTGACCGGCTGCGCCGCCGGCGGTTCCGGGGTGGACTTCGCTCGGCCGCCGGGGGTGTGGGAGCTGGAGTCGATGGTCCTGGACCCTGACGAGGTCGATGCACGGAGGTCGCCGCACGGGCTTGTCTCGGTCGCCGCCCGGTTCTTGGAGGATCAGCCCGGGGGTCCGGTCCTGGCACACGTGCTGGACGCGCTCGAGCCCGCCGGGGTCGGCGAGCAAGAACTTGTGGAGGCGATCGCGGGGTTCGAGCGTCTGGCGTCGTGGGCGATGTCGGCCCAGGCCAGGTTCGTCGCGGAGCTGACCGACCGGCGCGGGAGCGGCTCGAACGCGTTGACCGAGGCCGGTGCGGAGATCGGCGCCCGCCTGGGGACCACGACCAAGGCGGGGGAGGCGAAGGTCCACTTCGCTTCCGGGCTGTGCCTGTTCCCCAGGGTCGCCGACGCGTTGACGACCGGGACCATCGACACCAAGAAGGCCGGGATCCTGTCCTCGCGGGAGCCGGGGATGAGCATCGAGGACCACCGTCGGGCGGTGGACGAGCTGCTGGATGAGGCCGGTGAGCTGTCCGGGACCGCGCTCAAGGCGAGGCTGCGCAAGGCCGCGCTGACCATCGACCCCGACGCGGGAGCGAAACGGCGGGTTAAGGAGCACGCGGACCGGCGGGTGGTCTTCGACCCGGCCCCGGACGCGATGGCCTGGATCAGCGCGTACGTGCGCGCGGACGACGCCGCCCGGGTCCGCACCATCTTGGACGCGGTCGCCAAGGCCGCGAAAGGTGGCAAGGACACCGATCCCAGGTCCCTGGACCAGGTGCGGGCGGACGCGTTTGTGGACGTCTTCACCACCCTGGCCGACAGGGGCGTCGACCTCACCGGCCAGCCTCTGCCCACCCGCACCGGCACCGCGGGTGGGGGTGTGTCGGTGCAGGTCACCGTCGGGGCCGGGACCCTGCTGGGTGTCGATGACGAGCCGGGCATGCTGGGTGGGTACGGGCCGATCCCGGCCGACCTGGCCCGCCAGATCGCGCAGGACGGGACGTGGCGGGCGTTGTTCACCGATGCCGATGGCCAGTTCCGTGCCCTGGGGACGAAGAAGTACCGCCCCGGCGCGGACCTGACCCGCACGATCGTCGCGCGGGATGTGACGTGTACTTTCCCGGGGTGTCGCCAGCCGGCGGTGTGCTGCGACCTGGACCACATCGTCGCTTATGACCCGGCGTGTGCGGCGCGGATCGCGCAGACCACCGAGGTCAACCTCCACCCGCTGTGTAGGCGGCATCACAACCTCAAGACGAACAAGAAGTGGGGCGCCAGGCGGACTGCGGACGGGTCGATCGTCTGGACCGCACCCACCGGGCACACCTACCGACGCCGACCCGAACCCATCCCCGGCACACCCACCAGCCGTAGTGCCGGCGGGGGCGGTCCAGGTGGCGGTGGAGCCGGCGGCCGAGGCAGCGGCGGCGCCGGGAGCCGCCGGAACGGTGCCGGCGGGACCAGCGGCACCGGCGGCGGAAACAGCGGTGGCGCCAGCCCACCCGACCCCCAGCAGAGCGCTGACGACACCCCGCCGTTCTAGCCCACGTCGAACGTCGACCGCGGGCACCCGGCCGCAGCCCGGGCACTCAGCCGCGGCTCGGCAGGGGATTCGGCCGCAGCCCGCGCGGGCACTCGGCCGCAGCGCGCCCGCCCGAAGGCACCTCGCGCACTGATGTGACTTCCGGTGCCGAGGGCGCGAGGGCTGACCCCGGTGCGTCCTCGCCGAGCGTTCAAGGATGGTCTCGAGTGCACTTTCCGTGGGATGGCAGCATGGGCTCGATGACCGCTCCAGAGCAGCGACGCTACGGCCGCCGTCACGTGCTTGCCGGTGCAGGTGGACTGCTCGCCGGTGCCCTCCTTGCGGCATGCCGGGCGGACTCCCCGGCGCCATCGCCAGGAACCGCCAGCCCGTCGCCCGGGAAGACGTCCGGTCATACCTCGCCACCGCCCGCGACTGAACCGTCGCCGTCGGCCACATCCGTGCCGGTGGAGGTGATGGTCGGCCAGATGCTCATGGTCGGATTCCGCGGCACCAGCCTCGCACCCGACAACCCGATCGTCGCGGACCTGCGCGACCGGCACCTGGGCGCCGTCGTGCTCTTCGCGCACGACGTCCCGTCTGGCGACCCGGTACGCAATATCGACTCACCACAGCAGCTGTCCGAGCTGACCGCCGCCCTCCAGGCGGAGGCGCACAGCCCGCTGCTCGTCGCCACGGACCAGGAAGGTGGCCGCGTCGCCCGCCTCGGTCCGGAGCACGGCTTTCCAGCCACGGCCTCGGCCGCCGAGCTCGGCGCCGCCGACGACCCGGCAGCCACCCGGCAAGCGGCAGCTGCGATCGCCAGGACGCTGCGTGACGCCGGAATCAACCTGAACCTCGCGCCCGTCGTGGACGTCAACCTCAACCCGGCCAACCCCGTGATCGGAGCCCTGGACCGCAGCTTCTCAGCCGACCCGGCGGTCGTCGCGGAGCAGGCCGCCGCCTTCGTCCAGGGTCACCACGACGAGGGAGTCCTGACCTCGCTGAAGCACTTCCCCGGCCACGGCAGCTCTCGAGGTGACTCCCACGCCGGGTTCGTCGACGTCACCGACGTATGGTCACCGGTTGAGCTCGAGCCGTATCGTGAGCTGATCCACGGCGGCCTCGCCGATTCCGTGATGGTCGCCCATGTCTTCAACGCCGAGCTCGATCCTGACCTGCCCGCCTCGCTCTCCCACCGGACCATCACAGGCCTGCTGCGCGACGAGCTGGGTTACGACGGCGTGGTCGTCAGCGACGACCTGCAGATGCGCGCGATCACCGACGGCTGGAGCCTCGAGGAGGCCATCCGACTCGCCGTGCTCGCCGGCACCGACCTTCTCGCGTTCTCCAACAACATCGACTTTTTCACGCCCGACCTCGGTGCCCGCGCCTACGACGCCCTGATGGCGTTGGTCGCATCCGGCGAGGTCAGCGAGGAACGGCTGGCGCAGTCCTACGAGCGACTCGCACGGCTCAAGGCGCGGGCTGGCTGAGTAGGCGTACCTGCCCCGAGTCGCCAGCTCGACCAACGGGCAGGCCGGGTGGACGACCCGACCTGCCCGCCGCGGAGCAGAGCTCGGTCAGGCCACGTCACGCCTGGCGGTACGCCACACCCCGAAGACGAGCGGCGCGAGGATCCAGACCGCCACCGACGTCCCCAGATGCGCCCACGCCGTGCCGGTCATCTGGCCGGTCATCAGCGGCATCATCGTGGTGTTGATGTCGAGCCACTTCGCCGGATCCTGCAGCCCGGAGACCAGCATCGTCAGCACGGACCACGCCGTCGGCAGCGCGAGGTAGGCCACGATCGCGATCGGCGTGCTCAGCAGAGCCAGACCGAATGCGACTCCCTGCGTCACCAGGAGGAGCAGCGCCAGCACCATGCCGGCCAGCAGCTCCCACTGCATCGTCCACGAGCCGTCGCCGTCGAACCACACCTGGCCGACGACGTTGAAGACGGCCGCCACCAGCAGCGTCACGGCCATGAGCACGAGGCCGAGCAGCCACGCGGACACCAGCTTGGCGGCGTTGACCCGGGTGCGGCGAGGCTCGAGCGCAAGCGTCGTCAGCGCGGTGCGCTGGGACCACTCGCTGGTCGCCGCCAAGATGCCGATGAGCGGCAGTAGCAGGACCTGGGCCATCGACGTCATGCCCGTGAGGTTGTTCCAGGTGAGGTCGGCCGGCGCGCCGGTGAAGAGCACCAGGGCGATGATGCCCGCGGTGATCAGGGCGATCACGGCGAGCAGCCACACACCGGCGCGGGTGTCGAGCTGCTTGCGCAGCTCCACGGACGCCAGGCGCGTGAACGGGATCGGCCGCACGGCTCGGTCGGGGCCTCGTCTCGACGATCGGCTCCCGTGGACGGCATCTCCGGCAGCCGAGCGGGCCGGGTCCAGGACGGATGCGGTGAAGGTGCTCATGCGGAGATCTCCTCTCGCCCGTGCTGGGCGGTGGTGTCGAAGAACAGCTCTTCCAGACCGGTCGAGGCGGCAGGTCGAAGATCGGTGAGGACGACGGCGGCCGCCAGGGCGAGGCCACCGACCTCCTCGGTGGTCGCGGACGTGGACAGGCCCGCACCGGTACGGACGACGTCGTGGCCGGCGCCGGTCAGCGCGCCGGCGAGGGCGCCGTCGTCGGTGCTGCGCACCTGGGTGCCGGGGGTGGCGAGGAGCTCCTCCGTGCTGCCCCGCGCGAGGATGCGTCCGTTGCCGATGATGACGAGATCGTCCGCGACGGCCTCCACCTCCAGCAGCAGGTGAGAGGACAGCAGCACGGTGCCCCCGCCGTCGGCGAAGGAACGCAGGAGGTTGCGCATCCAGCGGATCCCGGCCGGGTCGAGGCCGTTGGCGGGCTCGTCGAGGATCAGCACCTCGGGCTCGCCGAGGAGGGCGTGCGCGAGGCCGAGGCGCTGCCGCATGCCGAGCGAGTACGTGCGGGTCCGTGCCGAGGCCTCTCGCGCGGTCAGACCCACGACGTCGAGGACCTCGTCGACGCGATGCGGCCCCGTGCCCATCAGCTGTGCCGAGAGCAGGAGGGTCTCGCGCCCCGTGCGGCCCACGTGCTGCGCCGAGGCGTCGAGCAGCACACCGACGTGCCGGCCGGGGTTCGGCAGGTCGCGGAACGTGCGGCCGAGGATGGTGCCGCGCCCGGCGGTGGGGGTGGTCAGCGCCGTCAGCATGCGCATGGTGGTCGACTTGCCGGCTCCGTTGGGGCCGAGGAAGCCCGTGACCCGGCCGGGCCGGGCGGTGAAGGAGACGTCATCGACCACGGCGCGGTTGCCGTAGCGCTTGGTCAGGTTCTCTGCGGTGATCATGGCGTCCACTCTCCCGGCGAGACGGCGCCCGCGGATCAGCGCGCGGTCTCACCCCGATCCACCTTTGGTCGGAGCGGCCCGAGCCGGGCGGTGGAGCCGGGCAGAGCCGCCGCTGCCTACTCTGGAGGCCATGACACCGCCCCGGTCCGCCGACCCCTATGCCGCCCCGCGCGGCGTCCCGACCACCGCGGTCCGGGTCCCGACGGCGGGCCGCGCCGACCCGCCACCGCTGCGGCCGTGGTCACGGATCTGGCGGTACCTGGCGGCAGCGGGCATCGGACTGATGCTCTGGCTCGCCGTGTCGGTCGACCTGCTGCCCGAGGGCGCCGAGGACGGCCCCGGCGGCGCCACCGATGCGGTCGGCGCCCTGCTCTTCCTCGACCTCGTCTTCGGCGCGATCGGGCTGTGCCTGCTCCCGCTGCGTCGCCGGTGGCCGGTTCTGACGGCGGCCGTCACCGTGTCCTTCTCGGCGGTGTCCGCCTCGTCCGTCGGGGCCGCCGCCGTCGCCACCGTCTCGATGAGCACACGTCGACGGTGGCGTGGCGTCGCCGTCGTCGCGGTCGTGTGGCTGGTGGCCACCCTCGTCTACGAGGGCATCGTGCGCCCCGGCGTGCTCGACGAGAGCCTCAACGTGCCCTACGCGATGGCATCGGGCGGGCTGAGCGTCGCAGCCTGCGCCGTCTTCGTGGTGACCGGCTACTACATCGGCGCCCGCCGTGAGCTGCTGGCCTCCCTGCACGAGCGCGCCGAGACCGCCGAGCGCGAGCAGGCCCTCAAGGCGGAGGCCGCCCGTGAGGCCGAGCGCACCCGCATCGCCCGCGAGATGCACGACGTCCTCGCCCACCGCATCTCCTTGGTCGCCATGCACGCCGGCGCCCTCGCCTACCGCCGCGACCTCACCCCGCAGGAGACCGCCGAGGCGGCCGGCGTCATCCAGGACAACGCCCATCTCGCGCTCACCGAACTGCGCCAGGTGCTCGGGGTGCTGCGTGTCGGCACCGACGTCGAGCCCGGCGGCCGGGCGACCGGCAGCGGCCAGAGCAGCGCCGGGCGGGCCGAGCCGCCCCAGCCCACGCTCGACAACCTCGACGCGCTCCTGGCCGACGCCGCCGCCGGACGGACCGAGGTGCGGCTGGACACCACCGGGCTTCCGGCGGGCGACAGGTCCGCACTCGGCGGCCTGCCCGCCACCACCTCGCGCACCGTCTACCGGATCGTCCAGGAGGCACTGACCAACGCCCGCAAGCACGCACCCGGCGCACCGGTGGACATCCGCCTCGGCGGCCGACCGGGCGGCGTGCTCACCCTCGAGGTGCACAACCCGCCCGCCGTCGCGCAGCGCCCGGCGGCCCCCGGGGCGGGGATGGGCCTGACGGGGCTGACCGAGCGCGCCGAGCTGGCCGGGGGCACGCTCGAGCACGGCCTCGAGCCGGACGGTCGCTTCGCCGTGAGAGCGTGGCTGCCGTGGGAGACGAACGAGTGAGCCCGACGGCGGTACGGGTGGTCGTCGTCGACGACGACCCGCTGGTGCGGGCCGGCCTGCGCATGATCGTCGGCGGCGACCCGGCGATCGACCTCGTCGGCGAGGCGTCCGACGGGCAGGAGGCGCTGGACGTCGTCGAGCGGGAGCGTCCCGACGTCGTCCTCATGGACATCCGGATGCCGCGGCTCGACGGGCTCGCCGCCACCCGCCGTCTCACGGAGCGCGGCTCGACGACGCGGGTCATCGTGCTGACGACCTTCGACGCGGACGAGATGGTGCTGACCGCGCTGCGGCACGGCGCCGCCGGCTTCCTGCTCAAGGACACCCCGCCGCCCGACCTCGTCGACGCCGTGCGCCGGGTCGCCCGCGGTGAGCCGATGCTCTCGCCGAGCGTCACCGCCCAGCTCATCGCTGCCGTGGCCCAGCCGCAGGACGACTCCCGGGAGCGTTCGGCCCGTGAGCGGCTCGACCGGCTCACCGAGCGGGAGCGGGAGGTCGCGGTCGCCATCGCGCGCGGCCTGTCCAACGCCGAGATCGCCCGCGAGCTCTACATGGGCGTCGCCACGGTCAAGACCCACGTGGGGCACCTGTTCGCCAAGCTCGAGGTGGCGAACCGGGTGCAGATCGCCCGTTGCGTGCACGACGCCGGCCTGGCCTGAGCCACGAGGGGACGCCGGCCTTTCTTGAGCCACGTGGGTCCCGTCCCGCAAGCGGGCATGGAAGAGCCCGCGGGTTCCCGACCGTCCTGGTCAGGTGCCGTGGTGGACGATGTCCACGGCCCCGCGGGCTCCGGTGACCACCTGGTTCTCGCCGCCGTCGGCGGGAGGACCTCAGGTCCGTCCGCTTGACGGGCTAGCGGGTAGCCACCTCACGCGTCCGAAGAATATTCACCTCTGGACCACCTCCTTCCTCGTGTACGACCCACGCTAAGTCGGTCCGCCCCGGCCTGTCCACACGTTTCTTTGCCCATGTCCGGCGCTGGCACCATGGGGTCATGCCAGACCTCCCCGCCGACCGTCCCTTCCGCGTGCTCGTCGTGTGCACCGGGAACATCTGCCGCTCGCCCATGGGCGAGATCGTCCTGCGCGAGCGCCTCGCCGACGCCGGCCTGGACGCCGCCGTCGAGGTCGCCTCCGCCGGCATCAGCGACGAGGAGCACGGCAACCCGATCGACCGCCGTGCCCGCGCCGTGCTGACCGAGCACGGCTACCCGATCCACGACCACCGTGCCCACCAGGTCGGGCCGGGCGAGCTCGCCGACTACGACCTCGTGCTGGCCATGACGAACCAGCACGTGCGGGCGCTGCAGCGTCGCGCCGAGATCGACGCCCGCGCCGAGACGGCGTCCGGCGACCCCACAGCGAGCGCCGAGGTGCGGCTCTGGCGCGAGTTCGACGCGACTGCCGAGGCACCCGGTCCGGCCACGGGGGAGTACGACCTCGACGTGCCGGACCCCTGGTACGGCGACCACTCCGGCTTCTACGACACCCTCGAGGTCGTCGAGCGCGGCGCGGAGGGGATCGTCGAGTACCTGCAGGAGCGGCTGGCTCAGACCTCCTCGGTCACCGGCGGCTGAGAGGACCAGGGGAACATGATCCACCGGTCGGTCCGGCGCCAGACGTAGTCGGCGTCGATGATCGACCGCGGCTTGGCGTAGACGACGGCGGAACGCGCGTCCACGGCCAGCGTCTCCTGAGCCACGCCGTCGGCGTCGACGTCCGCAGGCAGGCCCTTGGAGCGGATGAGATCCATGACCAGGGCAAGGGTCTTGCCGGAGTCGGCGACGTCGTCGACCACCAGGACCTTGCGGCCGGGCAGCTCGGAGGTGTCCATCAGCGGCGGCAGCACGACCGGTTCGGGCAGCGTCTCCGCGACGCCGGTGTAGAACTCCACGTTGAGGGTGCCCATCGCCTTGGTCCCGAGCGCGTAGGCGACCGCACCCGCCGGCACCAGGCCGCCACGGGCGACGGCGATGACGAGGTCCGGCATCCACCCCGAGCGGACCACCTGACGAGCCAGCTCGCGGGCGGCCTCGCCGAACTCCGCCCAGCCGAGCATCTCCCGCTCGTCGGACTCACCGGTCAGGGTCGCGCCGTCGTCGAAGGCGGTCTGCTCGCTCATCCGGCAAGACTAGACACACGGCACGCGCCGGACCACGCCGCGGGACTGGCCGCGCCGGTTAGGACCATCCGTGCCGAGCGGCCTGACCAGTACCTCAGCGCCCGGTGCGGCCGGGGCTACCTGTGCCTGTGCCTGTGCCTGTGCCTGTGCCTGTGCCTGTGCCTCGGCCTGGGTCTGTGCTCGCCGAGGTGCCACGGCTGGCCCGTGCCCGACGCCAACTTCACTGCCGATGCGGTCGCTATAGCAACCACATCGGCAGTGAAACTGACCGACCCCCCGTGCCCGACCAGCCGGGGAGGACCAGCCGGGCCCGACCAGCCGGGCGGGACCACCGGCCACGACCAGCCGGGGACGCCCAGCCGGCCACGACCGGCCGGGTCCGACCAGAGCGACGACCGCCTCATCCGCGCAGGGAGACGTGGATGTGGTCGTAGTGGCCGCCCGTGGCGTCCTGCGCGTCGTACACGCCGCCGCCGGTGTACGGCCGCCAGCCCTCGACGGCCCGGTCGTGCGTCCAGATCCGGCCCTGCCAGATCACGTAGCTGACACGCAGGTCCGCGGCGTGCACCCGCAGCCACTCCGCGACGGTCCACCCGAGCGACAGCTCCGCACCCGTCGGGAACTCACCGGTCGCGCCGAAGAAGAAGTCGCAACCCAGGCCGGCGGGGTGGTCCGAGGCCGGGTTCCAGGCGTGCTCGCTCCAGCAGGTGGTGGGCAGCTCTCCGAAACCGCTGCGCAGCTGGTCGATCATCCAGGCGGTCGAGCCGGCGACGCACCCACCGGTGCCGGTCGGGTCGGGCACAACGCAGCCCGTGTCATCGCCGGTCCACGCCGCCGGTGCGGCCGGCAACGCCGCGACCGGCGCCACGTTCATGGTCAGGGCGGGCGCGGCCGGCCGCGACGGCCACATCACCATCGCGGCGACGGACAGCAGGAGCAGGGCGACGGCGGCCCGCATGATCCGCACACGCCGTCGGACCATCCGACGGCGCACGGCCGACGACCCCGACGGCCGCTGCGCTGCCGACCGCCGCCGCGCAGCCGCCGGCCCCCGCCGTGCCGCCGCAGCCGCCGACGGGCGCCGCGGCGCGGACCGTTGCGTCGTCACCCCCACGGCTCTACTCCAGCACGGCGCGATGTCGCCCGCACCGAGCGACCCGCTGGTGGGACGGCGGCCGACTCAGCCGCTGTGTGGCCCGCGGACAACTCACCGGCCGCCGACGGCCCGCGCGCCAGTCGCTCGGCGGGACCGCCAACCCGCCCGCCGCCGACGGACAACTCACCCGCTGCCGGCGGCCAGATCGTGGCACGCGCGAGCCGGCACAGGCGGTCGCGGTGCCATGCTGTCACCCGTGCCTGCCTCCCTCGCCACCTGGCGCCGTCGCGCCCCGGGGCTCCTGCTCGCGACGGCGGTCGCGCTGCTGGCCTACGCGGTCAACCGTGCCGTCCCGGTGGTCTCCGCCCTGCTGGTCGCCATCGCCGTCGGGGTGCTCGTCCGCAACCTGCGGCTCGTGCCGGCCGGCGCCGAGGAGGGGCTCCGCTTCAGCGCCCGCACGGTGCTGCGCCTCGGCGTCGTCCTGCTCGGGCTCCAGCTGTCGGTGCCCGAGGTGGTCGGCCTGGGCTGGGGCGCCGTCGCCGTCATCGCGATCACCGTCACCGGAACCTGGACCCTGACCCTGCTGCTCGGGCGGCTCATGCGCGTGCCCGCGGCCCTGCGCATGCTGCTGGCCACCGGCACCGCCATCTGCGGGGCCTCCGCCGTCGCTGCCATGGCGGCCGTGGTGGACACCCGGGGCACCCCAGGCGCCCGCGCCCCGGCCGAGGCCGACGACGAGGACGTCGAGGACGCCGCGGCGACCGCCGTCGCCGCGGTGACGATCTTCGGCACCCTCTCGATGCTCCTGCTCCCCGGGCTCGCCGGCGCCCTCGACCTGGGCGCGCACGGCACCGGGGTCTTCCTCGGCGCCAGCATCCACGAGGTCGGGCAGGTCGTGGCCGCCGGCGGGCTGGTGGGCGAGGCCGTGCTGGCCACCGCGGTGGTCACCAAGCTGGGCCGGGTGGTGCTGCTGGCCCCGCTGGTCGCCGGCGTCGGCTACGCACGGAGCCGACGTGCCCGCGCCGAGGTCGAGCACCTGGTCGCCGTCGAGTCCGCGAGCGTCGTCACCGGTGCGCCGCACCCTGCCGTCGTCCCGACCTCCCGGCCGCCGATCGTGCCCGGCTTCGTCCTGGGCTTCCTGGTGCTCGTGGCCGTGCGGTCGCTGCTGCCGGTGCCGGCGGTCGTCCAGGACGCCGTCCAGACGGCCTCCACCCTGCTGATCACCGTCGCGATGGTGGCGCTCGGCACCGGGGTGAACGTGCGCACCCTGATCAGCCGCGGCGGACCGGCGCTGCTCCTCGGGCTGCTGGCCACGGTGATCTCGGCCGGCCTCGCGCTCGGCGGGGTGCTGCTGCTGGTGTGACAGCGGGCTCCGCGCCCGGCGACCTTTCGGAGCCGTCGGGCCCGCGGGCGTCCGGATGGTGGTCGCCGATGCCCGGAAATGTCCGCTTCCCCGCCCGATCCGTGAGACGGCCGGACCGTGCGGCCCGTTTCGGCACGGACCACGGGACTCGTACCTACGATCAGGCCATGACGGCGACGGGGGTACGCCAGGAGGTTCTCGGACGGATCGCCCGAGGACTGGCGGAGAGAGCACGTTCCGTCCCGGTGCTCCGGGTCGCCGTCGACGGTCTCGACGGGGCCGGCAAGGCGACCTTCGCCCGTGAGCTCGACGACCTCCTCCGGCCGCTGCTGACCGACGGCGCCGAGGTGCGCCGCTTCACCTCCGACGAGTTCATGGTCCCGTCCCACGTCCGACGCTCCGACGTGGCTGCCGATCCGGCCTGGCTCTACGAGAACGCCTTCGACCTCGCCCGGATCCGCGAGATCACCGAGGGGGATCCCGACGCCGACCCGCCGGGGACCGTGGTGCTCGTGAACGGGATGGGGCTGCAGCGGCCCGAGCTCGTGGACCTGTGGGACCTGACGATCTACCTCTCCGTCCCCGAGGAGGTCTCCCTCACGCGGTACCTGGAGCGCTACCGCGCCGAGGCCGACGGCGTCGTGGACGGGATGTCCGCGGACACGGCCGCGGTGGAGGCGGACATCCAGCTCGTCGCCAGGCTGCTGCGCGAGCGGTACCTGCCCGCCCTGCGCCTCTACCGGGACCGGGTGGACCCGGTCGCGTGCGCCGACGTGCTCATCGACATGCACGACTACCACCGGCCGGTGGCGCTCCGCTGGGGATCGCTGTAGGCGGGGCGTCACCTCCGCGTTCCTCGCGTGCGAGGGGACGAAGTCCCAGAATTCGCCTGCCGACGCGCCTACGCTCGTCTGCGTGATCACCGTCGCAGCGCCGCGAGAACCCGCACCCGAGACCCGGGTGGCCCTGGTCCCCGAGGTGGTGGCAGCGCTGGTGCGGGCCGGGTACCGGGTCCTGGTCGAGGCCGGGGCCGGCGTCGCGGCCCACTACGACGACGACTCCTACCGCGCAGCCGGCGCCGACGTCGTCCCCGCCGTCGACCTCGCCGAGGTGGACGTCCTCGCCCACGTGAGCCCGCTGCCCGCCGCAGCCCTGGCCCGGCTGAGGGAGGGCGCGGTGACGGTCGGCCTCGACGCCCCGCTGGACGACGAGGAGCGGCTCCGTGCCGCGAACGGGCGGCGGGTCACGATGCTCGCCTTCGAACGGCTGCCCCGCACCTCCCGCGCCCAGGCCATGGACGTCCTGTCCTCGCAGGCACTCGCCGCCGGCTACCGCGCCGTGCTCGAGGCGGCCGTGCGCCTGCCCCGCTTCTTCCCCCTGGCGATGACCGCCGCGGGCACCGTGCCGCCGGCCAAGGTCGTCGTGCTCGGCGTCGGGGTGGCGGGGCTGCAGGCCATCGCGACCGCGAGGCGTCTGGGTGCGAAGGTGGCGGCCAACGACATCCGCCCGGACTCCGCCGAGGAGGTCCGCTCGGTCGGCGCCACCTTCATCGACGTGGGCATCGACCCCGCCGCCGGCAGCGGCGCCGGCGGTTACGCCCGCGAGCTCGCCGCGACCGCCGGCGAGCGGCAGCAGGCCGCGCTCGCCCCGCACGTCGCCGACGCGGACGTGCTCATCACCACCGCCGCGGTCCCCGGCCGGCGCGCGCCGCTCCTGGTGACCGGCGACATGGTGGCCGCCATGCGCCCGGGGTCGGTCGTCGTCGACCTCGCCGCCGCGTCCGGCGGCAACGTGGAGGGCTCGACGCCCGGGACGGACGTCACGGTGCCGAGCTCGCGCGGCGGCGGGCCGGTGACGATCGTCGGCCTCGGGTCCGCGCCGTCCGACCTGCCCACCGACTCCTCGCGGCTCTTCGCCAAGAACGTCGCCAACGTCGTCGCGCTGCTGACCGACGCCGACGGCGCCCTGTCCGTGCCGCTCGACGACGACATCGTGGCGGGCATGGCGCTGACCCACGACGGCACCACCCGCGGGGCGGACGGCGCGGCCGTGCCGGCCCCCACCATCGACGACGACGCCGGCGAGGACACCGTCCGCGTCGGCCACGCGGAGGAGTCCCGATGACCGGCCTGACGATCCTGACGCTGTTCGTCCTCGCCGCCTTCGTCGGCGTCGAGGTCATCTCGAAGGTCTCCACGACCCTGCACACCCCGTTGATGTCCGGCGCCAACGCCATCCACGGCATCATCCTGGTCGGCGCGATCGTGGTGACGGCCCACGCCACCTCGCCGGTGCTCCTCGCCCTCGGCGCGCTCGCGACCTTCCTGGCCACCGTCAACCTCGTGGGCGGCTTCGTCGTGACCGACCGGATGCTCGAGATGTTCTCCGGCCGGCCCCGGCGGCGGAGCACGGACGAGCCGGTGGGGAGCGACCACCGATGAACGTCCTGCCCGGCACGGTCGCGGAGCTGCTCTACCTGGTGGCCGCCGTCTGCTTCGTCCTCGCCCTCAAGGGGCTGTCGTCGCCGCGCGGTGCCCGCCGCGGGAACCTGATCGGTGCGGCCGGTGCCACCCTGGCCGTCGCCACGGTGCTGCTGTCCACGGAGTTCGAGGGCGCCAACCTCGCCGTGGTGCTGGGTGCGGTCGGCGTCGGTTCCGTCGTCGCCGTCCCCGCGGCGCGCCGCGTCAAGATGACGGAGATCCCGCAGCTCGTGGCCGTCTTCAACGGTGTGGGCGGCGGCGCGGCGGCTCTGGTGGGCGTCGTCGAGCTGGCCGAGTGGTCCGGCACCGGCGGGCACGTCGCCACCACCGCGACGGCGTTCGCGATCTTCGTGGGGTCGACGTCGCTGCTCGGCTCGCTGCTGACCTTCGGCAAGCTCCAGGGCACCGTCAGCGCCCGCCCCATCGTCGTACCCGGCGCCGGACCGGTGCTCGTCCTCGCGCTCCTGGCCGGGCTCGCCCTCGCCGTCGGCGTCGCGCTGACCGGTCAGGTGTGGCTCGGCGTCGCCCTCCTCGCGCTCGGTCTCGCCTTCGGGGCCCTCCTCGTCCTGCCCGTCGGCGGCGCGGACGTCCCCATCGTCATCTCGCTGCTCAACGCCTTCACCGGACTGGCCGTCGCCGCCTCCGGCTGGGCGATGGGGAGCACGATGCTGCTCGTCGCCGGCACGCTCGTCGGCGCGGCCGGCACCATCCTCACCATCGCCATGGCGACGGCGATGGGCCGCTCCGTCACCGGCATCCTGTTCGGGGCCCTCCGGGGCGGCTCCACCGCCGGCTCCACCCAGGCCTCCGACCGGCCGGTACGCCGCGCGCAGGCCGAGGACGTCGCCATCACCCTCGCCTACGCCTCCCGCGTGGTCGTGGTGCCGGGCTACGGCCTGGCGGTCGCCCAGGCGCAGCACACCGTCGCCGAGCTCGTCACCGCCCTGCGCGCACGGGGCGTGGACGCCGTCTACGGCATCCACCCGGTCGCCGGCCGGATGCCGGGCCACATGAACGTCCTGCTGGCCGAGGCGAACGTGCCCTACGAGCTGCTCGTCGAGGCCGACGACGTCAACGCCGCCATGCCGGCCACCGACGTCGTCGTCGTGGTCGGCGCCAACGACGTGGTCAACCCCGCCGCGCGCACCGACCCCGCCGCCCCGATCTACGGCATGCCGATCATCAACGCCGACGAGGCCGGGCAGACCATCTTCCTCAAGCGCTCCATGCGGCCGGGCTTCGCCGGCATCGAGAACGAGCTGCTCTTCGCCGAGCGCACGCAGGTGCTCTTCGGTGACGCGAAGGAGTCCCTCGCCGCCGTCGTCGGCGCCCTCAAGGAGGTCTGAGCGAGCCCGGCAATTCCCGGCTCGGTCCGAACCGGCGCGCGCCCGCTCCGTTAGGCTCCCGCGGTGCGCACCCTCGGCCCGACGGACCCGCTGCCCATCGTGCCGCGACGGATCGCCGTCGTCGGCACCGCCGGGGTCGGCAAGACCACGCTCGCCGAGCGGCTGGCCACCCGGCTCCAGCTGCCGCACGTCGAGATCGACGGCCTGCACTGGGGGCCCGCCTGGACACCGCGCCCCGACTTCCTGGCCGACGTCGAGGCGTTCGTCCGGACCGAGCGCTGGGTGACCGAGTGGCAGTACACGGCGGCGCGACCGCTCATCGCCGACCGTGCCGAGCTCATGGTCTGGTTGGACCTGCCGGTGCCCGTGCGGATGGTACGGGTGCTGCGCCGCACGGTCCGGCGCCGCCTGCGCCGGGAGTCGTTGTGGGCGGCGGGCAACATCGAGCCGCCGCTGCGCACCGTGCTGCACGACCGCGAGCACATCGTGCGCTGGGCGTGGGACACCCGGCACAAGTTCGACGACCTACCCGCCCGGCTGGCCGCACGCTCCCCCCACGTCGTGCTCGTGCGGCTGCGCAGCCAGGCGGACGTCGATGCCTGGCTCACCGGTCTGCGCACCTGAGCGGACCGACCCACCGGCGGGTGGGCCCGGGCAGCGCCGGGACGAGGACGGCTACTCCCGCAGCGCCTCGTTGCCCGCCTTCTGCGCCTGCTCCAGCGCCTCGGGCACGGGGACGGCGCCGCGGAACATCTCGTGCAGGACCGGGGCGAGCGCGTCGATCGCCGCCTCGACGTCGGGGCCGACCGGCGCCGGGACGACGGGTTCTTGGGCGGCGTCGACGAAAGCCTCCACGTCGACGTCGCGCTCGGCCCAGTACTCCACGAAGGTGCCCTGCGCGTCGACGACGCCGGGGAAGCCCACCCCCTGGCTGGCGAGCGCCGCCTGGCCGTCGGCGGAACCGAGCCACCTCAGCACCTCGACGGTGGCGTCCTCGTGCTCGGTGTGCGCGTTGCCCACGGCGGCGACCCCGTTCACGACGCCGATGCGGCCCTCCGGCCCGGCGACCATCGGGGCGACGCCCCACTCGAGCTGAGCGTCGTCGGAGATCGTGCGCAGGTCGTCGGGGCCGGACAGGAAGAGGCCGAGCCTGCCCTGCAGGAACAGGTCGCGCGCGGGGTCGCCGTCGGCGTCCGGGGCCGCGGCGGACGGGGCGACGCGGTGGACGCGGACGAGGTCGACCAGGTACTGGAAGGCCGCCGCACCCTCGGGTGTGGCGAAGGCGAGCTCGCCGCCCTTCAGGAACCGAGCCCCGTTCTGCGCGAGGAACGGCACGTAGACCGCCTGCGGGTCGCCCTGGGCGTTGATCCCGAACGTCTGGATCGCGCCGGCGTCGAAGCCGTCCGCGCCGGCGTGCACCCCGGCGGCGTCGGTGGTCAGCGCCCGGGCGGCGGCGAGCAGCGTGTCCGCCTCGCCGACCGGCGCGTCGGAGTCCTCGGCCGGCGGTGCCCAGACGAGCTCCGTCGGGTCGACGCCGGCCTCCTCCACGAGGCTCTTGTTGTAGTACAGCGCGACGGACTCCCAGAGCTGCGGCACGCCCCAGAGCGAGCCGTCGCGCGTGAACAGGTCGACCACCGACTCCTCCCACTCGTCGTGCTCGTCGCCGAGGGCGTCGGAGACGTCGATGAGGTCGCCGCTCTCGGCGTAGGGGCCGAAGGTGGAGGTGTTCGTCCAGTAGATGTCCGACATCTCGCCGGCGGAGACGTCCTGCGGCAGGCGCTCCCAGTACTCCGCCCAGGGCACCACCTCGACCTCCACCCGGATGTCGGGGTGCGCGGCGGCGAACGCGTCGAAGGACTCCTCGTAGGCGGGGGCGGCCACCTCGTCCCACAGCCGGAAGGTCACCGTCGTCATGCCCGAGGCGTCCGTGGCCCCCGAGCTCCCTGCCTCCACGTCCTGCGCGCCGGGGGAGCAGGCCGCCAGCGCCAGCGCGACCGCGGCGCCTGCACCTCCGAGGAGCGTGCGACGGCGCGACGCGGATCTCATGAGCCCTCCTCGGGCAGTCGCCCCCCGGCGGACGAAGGGGTGTGGGTACCTGCAACGCTATCGCTGACCACGCCCCCGGTCAGGGGGATGACCGTCTGGCGGAACCGGAACGGGACCTGGATCGTTTGACACGACGCAGGGACGCTCCAGGAGCGGTTCACGGGCGCTCGCACGGCGCTCACCGACCGCCACCCGGGGCGGGCGGTGGCAGAGTGGTGGCGCACGCACCCAGCCAGGAAGGGCCCCTGCATGACCGTCGCCGACGACGCCCCGGCACCTCCCCTCGCGCCGGCGGAGGCCGGCCTCGCCGTGATCGCTCGTGCGGCCGGCAGCGGCAACGTCTCCACCGCCGTCGCCGACCGTGCCCGGCTCGCCCACGACGCGTCGCACTACCTGCTCACCCCGGCGGCCGTGGTGACCGCCACCTCCACCGAGCAGGTCGCCGCCGTGCTGGCCGAGGCCACCCGCACCGGCACCGCGCTGACGTTCCGTGCCGGCGGCACGTCGTTGTCCGGGCAGGGCGTCACCGAAGGTGTGCTCGTGGACGTGCGTCGTCACCTCGCCGAGGTCGAGGTCCTCGACGACGGCGCGCGGGTCCGCTGCCAGCCCGGCGCGGTGCTCCGGCGGGTCAACGCCGCCCTGACCCGGTACGGTCGCCGGCTCGGGCCGGACCCCGCGAGCGAGATCGCCTGCACGATCGGCGGGGTCGTCGCGAACAACTCCTCGGGGATGACGTCGGGCACCTCCGCCACCGCCTACCGCACGCTCGAGTCGATGGTGCTCGTGCTGCCCTCCGGCACGGTGATCGACACCGCCCGCCCGGACGCCGACGCCCTGCTGCGCGGCCTCGAGCCCGAGCTCCACGCCGGGCTGCTGGGGCTGCGCGACCGGGTGCGCTCCGACGCGCGGCTGCGCGCGCGCATCGAGCACCAGTTCTCGATGAAGAACACGATGGGCTACGGCCTCAACGCGCTCCTCGACCACGACTCCGCCGTCGACATCCTCGCGCACCTGGTCATCGGCTCCGAGGGCACCCTGGCCTACGTCGCCGAGGTCACGCTGCGGACCGTGCCCGCGCTGCCGCACGCGGCGACGGCGCTGTGCGTCTTCGACTCCATCGACCGCGCGACCGACGCGATCATCCCGCTCACCGAGGCCGGGGCCGTCGCCGTCGAGCTGCTCGACGCCTCCTCCCTGCGGGTCTCCCAACGGGACCCGAAGTCGCCCGAGACCATGCGGGCCCTGACGGTCCAGGAGCACACCGCGCTGCTGGTGGAGGTCCAGGACGCCACCGCGGACGGCCTGTCCGCGGCCACCGAGCGGATCCGGCCGGTCGTCGCGGGCCTGGACCTGAGCGCCCCGGCCGACCTGACGACCGATCCCACCGCGCGGGCCCGCATGTGGGTCACCCGCAAGGTGCTCTACGCCGCCGTCGCCGGGGCACGCCCGCAGGGCACCACCGCCCTGCTGGAGGACATCGTGGTCCCGCCGCCGGCGCTGCCTCGCGCCGTGAAGGACCTCGGCGTCCTGCTGGAGAGGTACGGCTACGACGACGCTGTCATCTTCGGGCACGCCAAGGACGCCAACCTGCACTTCCAGATCAACCCGCGCCTGGACGTGCGTGCCGAGCTCGACGCCTACGCCGCCTTCACCGAGGACCTGGTGGACCTCATCCTCGGCGCGGACGGCTCGCTCAAGGCCGAGCACGGCACCGGGCGCATCATGGCCCCGTACGTGCGCCGGCAGTACGGCGACGAGCTCTACGACGTGATGCGCGAGGTCAAGCGGCTGTGCGACCCCGCCGGCGTGCTGAGCCCCGGGGTCGTGCTGGACGAGGACCCTCGCGCGCACCTGAAGAACATCAAGACCTTCCCGGCCGCGCACCCGGACGTGGACCGGTGCGTCGAGTGCGGCTACTGCGAGCCGGTGTGCCCGTCGCGCAGCACCACGACCACGCCGCGCCAGCGCATCGTGCTGCTGCGCGAGATGGCCGTCGCCGCCCCCGAGCGGCGGGCCGAGCTCGAGCGCGACTACACCTACTCGGCCGTGCAGACCTGTGCCGCCGACTCGCTGTGCTCTCTCGCGTGCCCGGTGGGGATCGACACCGGCAAGGTGATGAAGGAGCTCCGGGCCGCCGCCAACCCCGCGCCGGTGCGCGCGGCGGGCGACCTCCTCGCGAAGTCGTGGGGGCCCACGACGGCGGCGCTGCGCGGGGCGCTGAGCGTCGCCGACGCCGTCCCGGGACCGGTGCTGCGCGCCACGACCAGGGCGCTGCGCGCCGTCGCCGGCGAGACGCTGCGCGACTGGGTCCCGGAGCTCGGCGACGACCTGCCCGGCCCCGGGGGCTCGCGCGCGGAGGCGGCCGCCGCCTCGGCCGCCGTCGGGCAGACGGCACCGCCGGACCTGGTGTTCTTCCCCGCCTGCATCGGCTCGATCTTCGCCGCCGAGGGCGACGGGCTCGGCGCCGGCGCGGCGTTCCTGCGGCTGTGCGAGCGGGCCGGCCTCGCGGTCGCGGTGCCGCCCGGGATCGACTCGCTGTGCTGCGGCACCGTGTGGGAGTCCAAGGGACTCGTCGACGGCGCCGCGACCATGGCCCGCAACGTCGCCGAGGTCGTGTGGGACCTGACCGACGGCGGCCGGGTGCCGCTGGTGTGCGACGCGTCGAGCTGCACCCACGGTCTGGACGGCATCGGCGGGCGGCTCGAGGGCGAGCTCGCCGAGCGGTGGGCGAGCCTGCAGCTGGTGGACGCGGTCACCTACGCACGCACGCACCTGCTGCCCGCGCTCGACGTCGACCCGGGCCGGCGCCTGGCGACGATGGCGGTGCACCCGACCTGCTCGGCGGTGCACCTCGGCATGGTCGAGGACCTCGTGGAGGTCGCCGCCGCGGTGGCGGAGGACGTGACCGTGCCGGCGACCTGGGGCTGCTGCGGCACCGCCGGCGACCGCGGCATGCTGCACCCCGAGCTCCCGGCGGGCGCGAACGAGGCGGAGGCGGCGGAGCTCGCCGCCGTCGAGCGCGAGCGCGGAGCCTTCGAGGCCTACGCCTCCTGCAACCGCACCTGCGAGATGGGCATGACGTCGGCGACGTCGCGGCCGTACCGACACGTGCTCGAGCTGCTGGAGGAGATCACCCGCTGACGTCGCGGGCCCGGCTCGTCTCAGGTCGCGGGACGTGGCTGGTCCCGGGAATGAAACAGCGCGGCCCGGCCGTTAGCCTCGCTCGAGGCAGGCTGTCGCCCACAGGGCGAGCCGTCGCGTCCGCTTGCTGGACGCAGGTGGTGCCTCCAGTCGCCGGTACCGACAGAGAGGGACCCCATGCCATCGCACGTCGTCGACATGCTCACCATCGGCAACAGCTTCGGCACGCCCGAGATGCGCGCCGTGTGGGACGAGCGGAACCGGCTGCAGAAGCAGCTCGACGTCGAGGGCGCGCTCGCCCGGGCCGAGGCAGCCCTGGGCATCATCCCGGCCGAGGCCGCCGACGCCATCAGCGGCGCGGCCGACGCCGGTCGGCTGGACGTCGAGGCGCTCGCCGCGGAGGGGGCGCGGACCATGCACTCCCTCAACGCCACCGTCAGCGCGCTCCAGCGCGCCGCCGGCGAGCACGGGGAGTGGGTGCACTACGGCGTCACCACGCAGGACGTCGTCGACACCGCCACGGTGCTGCAGGTCCGCGAGGGCCTCGACCTCGTCCAGCGCGACGCACTCGCCGTCGCCCGTGCCCTCAAGGCCCTCGCCGTCGAGCACCGCGACACCCCGATGACCGCCCGCACCCATGCCGTCCAGGCGCTGCCGACCACCTTCGGCTTCAAGGTCGCCGTCTGGCTCGACGAGTTCGTCCGGCACCTCGAACGGCTCGCAGCCGTGCGGGACCGGGTGCTGACCGGGAACGTCAACGGCGCCGTGGGCACCTACTCCGCCTTCGGCGAGACCGGGCCCGAGGTCGAGCGCGCCACCCTCGAGCTCCTGGGCCTGAACGTCCCGAACATCTCCTGGCAGTCGGCCCGGGACCGCATCTCCGAGTACGCCGCCGTGCTCACGCTCGTCTCCGGGAGCCTCGGCAAGATCGCCGGTGAGCTCACCAACCTCATGCGGACCGAGATCGGCGAGACCGAGGAGCCCTTCGCGGCCGGCAAGATCGGCTCGACGACGATGCCCCACAAGCGCAACCCCGCGCTGCTCGAGGGGGTCGCCGCCCTGACGAACCCCATGAAGCACGCGATGGGGCTGACGTTCGACTCGATGAACACGGTGCACGAGCGGGACGCCATCAGCTGGCGCGCCGAGTGGATCTCGCTGCCGGAGCTGCACCTCTACCTCTCGGCCCAGCTGGGCACCATGGCCAGGGTGCTGCCCGGCCTGGTCGTCAACAAGGACGCCATGGCGCGCAACCTGCACCTGCAGGGCGGGCTGCTGCTCTCCGAGAAGGTCATGTTCGAGGTGGGCCGCGTCCTCGGCAAGCAGACGGCGCACCAGGTGGTGTACGACGCCTCCATGACCGCCGTCGAGACCGGCCGGCCGCTGCTCGACGTGCTGCGCGAGGATCCCCGCCTCGACGGCAGGGTCTCCGCCGAGGCCATCGCCGAGTGGCTCGACCCGCTCCAGTACCTCGGCGCCGCCGGGACGACCGTCGACCGCGTCGTCGCCGCGGCCGAGCAGGCAGGCATCTGACTTGTCCGACATCCGCATCGCGACCACCGAGGACCTGCCGGCCTACGCCGAGCTCGTCGCCGGGGCCTACGGCGAGATCCGCGACCTCGGGATCAACTTCGCCGCCGCGAGCGCCGGCCCGGAGCAGGTCGCGGTGCACCTCACCGAGAACGTCGTCTACGTGCTCGAGGACGCGGGGCGGCTCGTGAGCTCGGTCTCGGTGCGGTACCCCTGGGGACCCAACCCCGGGCCGTACGGCCTCCCGCACCTCGGCTGGATCGCCACGGCGCCGGACCGCAAGCGCGAGGGCCACGCCCAGCGCCTCGTCGCGCACGTCGAGGACGAGGTCCTGCGCAAGCGGCTCCACGCCCCTGCGGTGAGCCTGGGCACCGCGGAGCACCACCCCTGGCTCACCGCCATGTACACCCGCCTGGGCTACCGGGAGACCGGGCGCACGGACCTCGGCCGGGGACACATCACCGTCTACCTCACGAAAGTGCTCGACGCAGCAGCGTACGAGCGATTCCAGCAGCAGCACCCATGAGCACGGAGGAACACCCATGAACCGCAAGACCACCGTCGCCGTCGCGGCAGCAGCCCTCGCCACCGTCCTTGCCGCGTGCTCCGGCACCGCGACCGACGACGAGACCACCGCGGCCGCCGGGGGCGAGGAGAGCCGCACCCTGCGTGTGGGGTCCACCGGGCAGAGCTACCCGAACAGCTTCCAGGAGGACGGCGAGCTGATCGGCTTCGACGTCGAGGTCATCGAGACGGCCGCCGCCAACCTCGGCTGGGACGTCGAGTGGACCAACACCGACTTCGCCGGGCTGATGGGCCAGCTCGAGGCCGGCCGGCTCGACACCGTCGCCAACGCCGTCGCGATCACCGAGGAGCGCTCGGAGATCTACGACTTCACCGAGCCCTACGCCTACTACGGCGCCCAGATCGTCACCAACGAGGCCAACGACGACATCAACGAGCTCGAGGACCTCGCCGGCCGCACCGTCGCCGGTGTCCTCGGCTCGAACAACACCGCGCACCTCGAGCGCTGGGCGGAGGAGTCGGGCACGGGGGTCGAGGTGCGCACCTACGAGACCCGCGACGGCGCCACGCAGGACGTGATCAACAACCGCGTCGACGGCTACATCAACTCGCGCCCCGTGCTGCTCGCGGAGATCGAGCGCACCGACGCGCCCCTGAAGATGGTCGGCGACCCCATCGCCTACGAGGGGGTCGGCTTCCCGCTGGCGAAGACCGACGAGGGGGCCGAGCTCCACGCGGCGCTGACCGAGCAGGTCGGCGTGCTGCGCGAGGACGGCACCCTGGCCGAGCTGAGCGAGAAGTACTTCGGCGAGGACATCACGTCCGAGCCGGCCGAGCTCACGGAGCAGTGACCGGCGCGTGGCGCCGTCCGGCCGGGCGGTGCCACGCGGCAGGCCGCCGCGTGCGGCCGGCCGCCGGGCGGCGCCGACGCGCCGCGCGAACGGTGCCACGCCGTCGGTGCCGCGCGGTGGGTGCCAGGCGGTCGAACGGTGCCGCGCGGCCGTAGACGGCATGATCGGACGGGCCGCGAGCCGGGACCGCCCCGGCGGACGCACGACCACGGTCCACCAGAACGCATCGCAGAGGAAGAGGTGAGGGATGGACATCAGCCTGACGTACATGCTCGAGGTCCTGCCGCAGGTCCTGCTGTACCTGCCGATCACCCTCGTCCTCGCGGTGGTGTCCATGGCGTTCGCCCTGGTCATCGCGCTGGTCCTGGCGATCATCAGGTTCACCGAGGTGCCGGTGCTCAACCAGCTCGCGATGGCGTACATCTCGCTGTTCCGCGGCATCCCGACGCTGGTCCAGCTCTTCATCATCTACTACGGGCTGCCGCAGATCTTCCCGGTGATGTCGACCATGGACGCCATGACGGCGGCCATCATCGGCTTCAGCCTGAAGGAGGCGTCCTACCTCGCCGAGATCTTCCGCGCCGCGCTGACGTCGGTCGACCAGGGCCAGTACGAGGCGGGCCTCGCCGTCGGCATGACGAAGTCCCAGATCTACCGGCGGCTGATCCTCCCGCAGGCCGCGTACAACGCGCTGCCGGCGACCGGCAACATCTTCATCTCCCTCATCAAGGAGACGTCGCTCGCCTTCACGCTCGGCCTGACCGAGATGTTCGCGGAGGCGAAGATCATCGCCTCCTCCACGTTCCGCTTCTTCGAGACCTACCTTGTGGTGGGCCTGATCTACTGGGCTCTGGTGGTGGTCTACTCCTGGCTGCAGCAGCGGCTGGAGACCTTCCTCGGCCGGGCCTACCGGAGGTGAGTGCCTTGATGATCGACGTCCGCGGGCTGCGGAAGAGCTTCGGGAAGAACCTCGTGCTCGACGGCGTGGACCTGCAGGTGGAGCAGGGCGACGTCGTCGCCGTCATCGGGCCCTCGGGCTCCGGCAAGTCGACCCTCCTGCGCTGCCTGAACCTCCTCGAGGAGCCCGACGGCGGCACCATCACGATCAACGACGTCACCGTGAACCCGCCGCGCTACACCGCCAAGGAGGCGCACGCCCTGCGCCAGCAGACGGCGATGGTCTTCCAGAGCTACAACCTGTTCCGGAACAAGACGGCGCTGCAGAACGTCACCGAGGCGCTGGTCGTCGGCAAGAAGATGCCCCGGAAGGAGGCCGACGAGACGGGCCGGCGCCTGCTCACCCGGGTGGGGCTCAGCGAGGACACGATCCAGCAGTACCCGATCACCCTCTCCGGCGGGCAGCAGCAGCGCGTGTCCATCGCCCGCGCGCTCGCCGTGCGGCCCAAGGCGATCCTGCTCGACGAGCCGACCTCGGCGCTCGACCCCGAGCTCGTCAACGAGGTGCTCGCCGTGATCCGCACCCTCGCGCAGGAGCACACGACGATGGTCATCGTCACCCATGAGATGGCGTTCGCCGCCGAGGTGGCGGACCGGGTCGTCTTCATGGACGGCGGGTCCGTCGTGGAGGCGGGACCGCCCTCGCAGGTGCTCGCCGCCCCGCGTCACGAACGCACGAGGCGGTTCCTGCGCGAGCTCGGCTCCGGCTCCGAGCGCCCGCGGCGGCCCGAGCCGCCCGAGGACGACGGCGGAGAACGGGCCCTTGAGATCCCCCTCGGCTGACTGGCGCACGCTCACCACCGAGCTGCTGACGGCCCGCCCGTCGCCCGCGGCGCGCGCGGCGGCCGTGACCGCGCTCGAGGACGTCGTCGCGTCGTCGTTGATGGCGCGCCACGACCCCGCCGTCGGTCGTCTCGTGCGGTACGCGCGGGCGCAGGGCGTGCCCGCGCGGCCGAGACCCGTCCTCGGCCGTCGCGACGGCGTCGCGGCCGGCGCAGCCGCCCTCGTCGGCGGCTTCCAGGCACATCTGCTCGACGTGGACGACACGCACGAGCACGTGCGCGGGCACCCGTCGGCGGTGCTGGTGCCCACCCTCCTCGCGCTCGCCGAGCCCGACTCCGCCGGCGCGGACGTCCTCGACGCCTACGTCGTCGGCCTGGAGCTCATGGCCCGTCTCGGGCGGGTCCTCGGCCCGCGCCACTACGAGGCCGGCTGGCACCCGACCGGCACCGCCGGTGCGCTCGCAGGCGCGGTCGCGGGCAGCCGGCTGCTCGGCCTCGACGCGGCGACGACCGCCACGGCGGTCAGCCTCGCGGCGTCGCAGGCCGGCGGGCTGCGCGCGCAGTTCGGCACCTCCGCCAAGCCCCTGCAGGCCGGCCTGGCCGCCCAGTCCGCCGTCCAGGCCGTGCAGCTCGCGCTCGCCGGCGCCGAGGCGAACCCGGACTTCCTCGACTCCCGCGCCGGGTTCCTCGCGGCCCACGGCGCCGCCGGTGACCTCGACGAGCTCCACGCGGGCTGGGGCCGCTCCTGGCGGATCCTCGAGCCCGGGCTGTGGTTCAAGCAGCACCCGTTCTGCTCGGCCGCCATGTCCGCCTCCGACGCCGCCGCGAGCCTCGCCGGCGGAGCGCTCGCCGAGGTCGTCAGGACCGGACGGGTCGACGAGATCAGGGACGTCGTCGTCACGGTGCCCCGCGGCGGCGACACCGCGCTGCGGCACACCAGGCCGCGCACCGGCGAGGAGGGGCGGTTCAGCGTCGAGTACGTCGTCGCCCTCCAGCTGACCGGTCGCCGTCCGGACCTCGAGCACCTCGGGACCGCGCCGGTCGAGCCGGAGGTCGACGCCCTGGTCTCGCGCACCGCCCGCGAGCACGTCGACCGCGGCCCGGCGGCGGACGGCGGGCGCAGCTTCTGGTCGCGGGTGTCGGTGACGCGCGCCGACGGGCGCACGCTCGCCGCCGAGGTCGAGAACCCGCGCGGCAGCCCCCGCAACCCCCTCGGCCCCGACGACCACCGCGCCAAGCTCGTCGCCGCCACCGGGAGCGCGAGCGCCGCGGCAGCCGTCCACGAGGCGGTGGTTCGGGTGATCGACGGAGACGTGGGTAGCCTCGTCGAGGCGCTGCACGCCGCCGTCCCGACCGTCCCGTCCACCGACCGACAGCAGACCGCACCGCCGAGGCAGGGGAGCACAGCATGACCGACGAGAGCCACGAGACCATCAGCCTCATCGAGGACGAGGCGGTGCGGATCACCCAGGAGCTGATCCGCATCGACTCCACCAACTTCGGCGACGGCACGGGGCCCGGCGAGCGGGCCGCCGCCGATCACGTCATGACGCTGCTGCAGGAGGTCGGGCTTTCGCCCACGCTCATCGAGAGCGAGCCCGGGCGCGCCAACGTCATCGTCCGGCTCGAGGGCGCCGACCGCTCGCGGCCCGGCCTCGTGGTCCACGGCCACCTCGACGTCGTCCCCGCCAACGCCGCTGACTGGTCCGTCGACCCGTTCTCCGGCGAGATCCGCGACGGCATGATCTGGGGGCGCGGCGCGGTGGACATGAAGGACATGAACGGCATGATCCTCGCCAACGTCCGCCACATGGCGCGGACGGGCACCAGGCCGCCGCGCGACCTGGTGATCGCGTTCTTCGCTGACGAGGAGGCCGGCGGCACGTACGGCGCGCAGTGGCTCGTCACCCACCACCCGGAGCTCTTCGAGGGCTGCGACCAGGCCATCAGCGAGGTCGGCGGCTACTCGATCACGGTGCCGGAAAAGACCACCGGCGACCCGGTCCGCGCCTACCTCCTCCAGACGGCCGAGAAGGGCTTCGCCTGGATCCGCATCCGGGCGACGGGGCGGGCCGGCCACGGCTCGGTGCCCAACGACGAGAACGCCATCGTGCGTCTCGCGCGTGCCATCGACCGGATCGACGCCCACGAGTGGCCGCGCGAGTTCGTCGCCTCGGTCACGAAGCTCTTCGACGGCGTCACCGAGCTGACCGGCGTGGAGCGCGACGACGAGCGGATCGAGGAGTTCCTGCCGCTCATGGGCGGGGCGCGGGCCTTCGTCGCCGGGACCCTCCAGGACAGCGCCAACCTCACCATGCTCGACGCCGGCTACAAGAACAACGTCATCCCGGGAAGCGCCGAGGCGGCCATCGACTGCCGCTTCCTGCCGGGCCACCAGGACCTCATGCTCGACACGATCCGGGAGCTGGCCGGCGAGCACGTCGAGCTCATCGTGGACAAGCTGGGCATCGCCCTGGACGCCCCCACGGAGAGCGCGTTCGTCGACACGATGCGCGAGGCGATCCTCGCCGAGGACCCGGGGGCGCACCTGCTCCCGTACTGCCTCTCCGCCGGGACGGACAACAAGGCGCTGCGGCGCCTCGACATCGACGGCTACGGCTTCGCCCCGCTGCGGCTGCCCGCCGACCTCGACTTCGCCCCGCTCTTCCACGGCGTCGACGAGCGGGTGCCGGTCGACGGCGTGAAGTTCGGTGCCCGGGTGCTCAAGCGGCTGCTCGAGACCTGCTGACCGGGGCCGTCAGGCGGCGCGGACCGGCCTGACGGGCGCGCCGCACCTGGTACATCCGTACGGACATGCCTGACGGATGTTCCACGGGCACCGGCCCGGCCCGTCACGCGACGCGGACCGGCACCGGCCCGACCGGGCGACGCACCTGGTACATCCGTACGGACATGCCTGACGGATCTTCCACGGGCAGCCGGGCTTGGGCCGTCACGCGGCGCGGACCGGCTCGACCAGCTCGAACGGCACGGTCAGCACGTCCTTCCCGCGACGCACGTGGTACCGGGTCCGGGCCCGCTTGACGATCGTGGCCTCGACGCCGAGGTACTTGCCCTGCGCCGTGATCCGCACGACCCAGCCGGGCGTCAGGTGACCGCGCGCCGCCGCCTCGCGCAGCTGCATCCGGGGCGTCAGCGGCGGGTCCTCGATCTCGGGCGGCGGCTCCTCGACCCGCCAGCGGCGGCCGTCGTCGTCGAGGACCCAGTCGTCGGGCGCCCGCTCGTCGGCGCCCCACGCGGCTGCGCCGGGCGGGCCGTCGTCGAGCTCACGCTCCCACCACAGGGCGGGCTGCTCGGTGACCGGCTCGTCCTCGAGCAGCGCGTTGGCGCCCACCAGGCGGGAGTCGGCGAGGACCTCGGCCGCCCGGCGCCGCTCGTGGCCGGCGAGGAGCCGCAGCACCTCACGCTCGTACCGGGCGCCCATCGGCACCTGGCGGCCGTGGAAGGTCCAGCGCAGCAGGAAGTCGGGGTTGAAGCCCGGGTCGCAGCGCGCACAGCTCGCCGGTCGGGCGGGTCGGCGGTGGCGGTCGTAGGAGTGGCCGCGCGGGCAGGTGCCCTGCCACGGTGCCGGCGCCCGCGGCGCGTCGGGCGCGACCAGCCGGGAGCCGGAGCAGCCGATGGCCAGCGCCTTGGCCCGCCAGACGTCGTCGTGCCCGTGCGCCGACCCCACCAGCGCGTGGGCGACCTCGTGCAGCACCGTGTCACGCACCTGGTCCTCGTCGTACAGCGACATCAGGTGCCGCGAGACAGAGATGGTGCGCGCCTGGAACTTGCACGCACCGGCCCGGCGCTTGGCGTTGTCGAAGGCGAAGCGCCAGGACCGCAGGCCGTGCTCGGCCAGGAGCGACTCGCCCAGGGCGCGTACCGCCGTCAGCTCCATGCCCCACCTCCGCGCGCCAGCGGGCCCCGCCGGTCGGAACCCGTCGGCACCGAGGGTACGGGGCGGTGCCGACAGACCGCGGGCGGCCTGTGCACGCGCGCCCGGCTCCGCCGAGTGGCACGCCTGGCGGCCGGCCGGGACGTGGTCGATACCACCGCCGACGGCGGAAGGTCGCGGGCCCGGCGTGCGTTGCCATGGACATGACCACCGTGACCACGCCCGCCGACCGCGGCACCGCCGTCGTGACGGCAGAGTGGTCGACGACCGGCGCATCGGGTCTGACCGCCGACGTCGTCGTCATCGGCGCCGGCCAGGCCGGGCTATCGGCCGCGTTCCACCTGCGCCGGCGCGGGTTCGTCCCGGCCGCCGACATCCGCGACGGTGGGCTGCTGGGTCCCGCCGAGCCGGCCCCGGACGCGGTCGGCACCTATCTCGTCCTCGACGCCGAGTCCGGTCCGGGCGGCGCCTGGCGCCACCGCTGGCGCTCGCTTCGCATGGCCACCGTCAACGGCATCCACGACCTGCCGGGCATGGCCCAGCCCGACGTCGATCCGGGGGAGCCGAGCGCCGAGGCGCTGCCCCGCTACTTCGCCGAGTACGAGCGCGAGCTCGAGCTGGCGATCCTGCGCCCGGTGCGCGTCAGCGCCGTCCGCCGCGTCGACGCCGAGCCCGGCGGCCGGCTCCTCGTCGAGTCCGACGCCGGCCCCGTCACCGCCCGGGCCGTCATCAACGCCACCGGCACCTGGAGCAAGCCCTTCTGGCCGCGCTACCCCGGCCAGCTCGACTTCGCCGGCCGGCAGCTGCACGTGGCCGACTACGTCCGGGCCGAGGAGTTCGCCGGTCAGCACGTGGTCGTCGTCGGCGGCGGCATCTCCGCCGTCCAGCTCCTCGACGAGATCTCGAAGGTCACGACCACCACGTGGGTCACCCGCCGCGAGCCCGTCTGGCGGGACACCGAGTTCGACCCCGACGCCGGCCGCCGCGCCGTCGCCATGGTCGAGGAACGGGTGCGCCAGGGTCTGCCGCCGCGCAGCGTCGTCTCCGTCACCGGGCTCATCTGGACCCCGACGCTGCGGGCCGCGGCCGCCCGCGGCGCGCTCGCCCGCCACCCGATGTTCACCCGGATCGAGCCCGACGGCGTCCGCATGGCCGACGGCACCCTCCAGCCCGCCGACGTCATCCTGTGGGCCACGGGCTTCCGGGCCGCGCTCGACCACCTCAGCCCGCTGCACCTGCGCGGCCAGGGGGGTGGCATCACGATGGACGGCACCCAGGTGGCGGGCGAGCCGCGGCTGCACCTGATCGGCTACGGCCCGTCGTCGTCGACCGTGGGCGCCAACCGGGCCGGCCGGGAGGCCGTCACCCGGATCCTGGACCACCTCGGTGACCGGCCCACGCGGTCCGTCGGCTCTGCGGACGCCTGATCATCCCGACCAGCCGAGGCGACCGGTCCGTCCGTCCCCGCAGGGTCCGAGGGACCAGCGGGTTGCGTGCACCGCTGAAGACTCTCCTCCACGGCACCCCAGGAGCTCAGGACCGACGAGCGTGGAACACGAGGACGCGGGATGTTGGTGTGATGTCCTCGCCGTTCCACCCGCCGGCGACATCGACCTGACCGAAGCCCGCGTCCTGGAGTGCCGTCCGGAAGGCCTCGGCACGACGGAAGTACAGGGTGCTGGTGTATATGCGGTCCTCGCCGTCGAGCAGGACGTTGTGGGCGTCGAAAGTCACCCGATCACCGGTGATGTCGGTGACCTCGAGCCATTCGGTCAGTCGTCCGAGGTCGGTGTCGCGCTCACCGAGGGTGGCTTCGCGGGTCCACCGTTCCCATTCTCGTGCGGACGGGTTACGAGACTCGAAGGCCAGGACGCCGCCGGGGCGAAGTGCGCCGCTGATCCGGCGTAGCGCTCGTCGGAGGTCGTCGGCGTTCAGGTGCATGATCGCGTTGCCAGTACAGAGAACCAGGTCGACGGCGCCGGTCGCCACGATCGAGCCGGCATCACCGAGGATCCACGTGACGTTCTCGGCTCCGGGCTGCCGTCGTGCCCAGTCGAGCATGACGCTGCTCGGATCGATACCCGACACCGACCGACCTGATGTGGCCAGGCTGCGCGTGAGGAGTCCTGTGCCGCAGCCGAGGTCGATGATCGTCCGCGCATCCAGCGCCTCCGCCAGTGCCCGGTAGTGGTCGTGATCGATGCCGCCTGGGTTGTCGACGTCATAGAGCGCCACGAGATCAGGGTCGCCGTACGGATCAGTCGTCATTGGGCGGATCCTAGGGGGAGCGACTGCTCGGGGACGCTGAGGACGACCGTGAGCGGAGGTGGTCGCGACCCGGGGCCAAGGGCACCAGGGTCAGCACCACCTACGCCATTGCCGACGGCCGCACCGACGACGAGGGAGTCGTTGCCGGGTTACGCAGCGCGGTTCGCACTTGGAGTCATCGTCAAGGTCCTCCTGGTGCGGGTGGTCGGCGCGGTGTGAACCACCGGCGCGGCGCGAGACGGTCCGGTTCGTAGGAGCGGACCAGGCGGGCGTGCTCCGCCTTCGCCAGGCGCTCCTCGTGCAGGATGTTCACCATCTGCTCGGATATGTGCGTCATCGTGTGCCCCTCGTCCTCGTTTCCCTCCATGCCCGGCCGGTGCCGGGCAGTCCGTCGGTGGCCTGTCGGGCGGGGCCGGTGACGATGCCGGACGAGCTCCCCGCGCCGCATCGAGCGCATACGAGAACGCTAGGAAGAGATGCGGAATGTGCGGTTCCTCATCGTCGACGATGATGGACCGATGCTGGAGACCTCCGTCCGTCTGCTGCGGCTCCTCGCACTCCTCCAGACCGGCCGGACCTGGACGGGCGCCGAGCTCGCCGAACGTCTCGCCGTCACCACCCGCACGGTGCGCAACGATCTCGGGCGGCTGCGGCTCCTCGGCTACGAGGTCACCTCGCGGACCGGCCCCGCCGGTGGGTACAAGCTGGACGCCGGCACGGCCGTCCCGCCGCTGCTCCTGGACGACGACGAGGCGGTCGCCATCGCCGTCGCCCTGCGTGCCGCGGCCTCCGGCTCCGTCACCGGGATCGAGGAGACCGCGACGCGTGCGCTCGTCAAGCTCGAGCGGACCCTGCCGGCCCGGCTCCGGCCGACGCTCGAGGTGGTGCGGTCCGCGACGGACACGGCACCGTCGGAGGGGCCGACCGTCGCCCCGGACGTGCTGAGCGCGGTCGCCACCGCGATCCACCGGCACGAGCGGCTGCGGTTCGACTACACGAGCCACGGCGGGACCGAGAGCCGGCGCGACGTCGAGCCCCACCGCCTGGTGTACACCGGGCGGCGGTGGTACCTGCTGGCGTGGGACGTCGGCAGGACCGACTGGCGCACCTTCCGTGCGGACCGGCTGCAGCCGAAGGTCCCCACCGGGCCCCGGTTCACCCCCCGGGACGCGGGTGACGCCGTCGCCCGTGTCCTGCACGGCACCAGCACGGCGGTGTGGCCGTTCCGGGCGAGGGCCCGGCTGCACGCGAGCACCGAGGTCATGGCCCGGCGCCTGGACTGGAACGACGGCGCGGTGACGGCCGAGGGGCCCACGACCTGTGTGATCGAGACCGGTGGGCCGTCGTTGATGCATCTCGCGGGCTTCCTCGTGGACCTCGACGTGGACTTCGAGATCCTCGAGCCCCCCGAGCTGCGGCCGGTGGTCCGACGGCTCGCCGACCGCCTGCGCGCCGCCGTCGCCGACGGGAACGCCGTCCGGGGCGGATAGCCTGGCGGCGGGACGAGGAGGGCCGATGGTGGCTTCGGAGCATGTCAGGGTCGACCGCGACGGGCACGTGCTCGTGCTCACCCTGGACCGGCCGGCGAAGAAGAACGCGCTGACGGCGCCGATGTACGAAGTGCTGGCCGAGGCCGTGACCTCCGCCGGGGACGACCCGCAGGTGCGGTGCGTGCTGCTGCGCGCGGAGGGCGACAGCTTCTGTGCGGGCAACGACATCGCCGACTTCCTCACGGTCCGTGACCGCGCGGAGGAGGGTGGTGACGCCCAGCAGCTGTGGGCGACGGTGTCGGCCTTCCTTACCGCCCTCGCGCGGACCCGTGTGCCGGTGGTGGCGGCGGTGCAGCGCCGGGCGGTCGGCGTCGGCCTGACCATGCTGCTGCACTGCGACCTGGTCTACCTGGCCGAGGACGCGCGCCTGTCCGCGCCGTTCGTCGACCTCGGCCTGGTGCCGGAGGCCGCCTCCTCGCTCACGCTCCCCGCACGGATCGGGCACGCCCGGGCGTTCGCCGTGCTCGTGCTCGGCGAGACCGTCGACGCCGCGCAGGCACTCGGGTGGGGTCTCGCCAACGCCGTCGTGCCCCCGGACGAGCTGGACGACCGCGCGCGGAGGGCGGCCGGGCAGGTCGCCGCCCGGGCACCCGAGGCGGTGGGTCTGACCAAGAGCCTCATGCGGGACTCCGACGCGCTCGAGGAACGCATCGCGAAGGAGGGGAAGCTGTTCATGGAGCGGCTGCGCTCGCCCGACGTCGCGCACATCCTCACGGCTCGTATGCGGGGGCTGGGCAGCGCACGAGGCTGACGAGCGGGTTGCGCGTGCCGGCGGATCGGGCGCCCGCAGCGGTCAGGCCTCGGTGAGCTGGCCGTCGCGCAGCCGGACCACGCGGTCGGCCACCTTCAGCAGCACCGGGTCGTGGGTGGCGACGATCGCTGTCATCCGTTCCTCGCGCACCAGGCGCTGGATCAGGTCCATGATGTCGCGGCCCGTGTGGGAGTCGAGCTGCCCGGTCGGCTCGTCCGCGAGCAGCAGCCTCGGCCCCGGCGCCAGAGCGCGAGCGAGCGCCACCCGCTGCTGCTGACCGCCCGAGAGCTCGCCGGGGCGCTGGTTGCGGTGGGCGGACAGCCCCACCAGCTCCAGCAGGTGCGCCACCCGCTCCTCCCGCTCTGCCGGCGGGCGGTGCTGCAGCCGCAGCGGCACGCCGACGTTCTCGCGGGCGGTGAGGATCGGCACCAGCCCGAAGGACTGGAACACGTAGGCCAGCGTGCCGCGGCGCAGCGCGAGCAGCTCCTCCTCGTCCATCGCGGTGACCTCGGCCCCGTCCAGGAGCACGCGGCCGCCGTCGGCGCAGTCCAGACCGCCGATCAGGTTGAGCAGCGTCGTCTTGCCCGACCCGGAGCGGCCGACGACGGCGAGCAGCTGGCCGCGCGGGACCCGCAGGTGCAGCCCGCGCAGCGCGTGCACCGCCGTCGCCCCGGTGCCGTACGTGCGGTGCAGGTCCTCGACGACCACGTGCTCGTTCATCGCGGCTCCCGCCCGTCGGGTGTGGGGCCGCCGTCATCGGGGCCGTCGTCGGGACTCGCGGGACTCGCGGCGGGCCAGACCCCGATGTGGTCGGCCTCGAGATCCAGCCGCACCCGGTCACGCATGTCCAGCGCCGTGGTGAAGTCCCGGGGCAGCTGCAGACGCCCGGCCCGGTCCAGCACCGCGTACTCCTCCGCCACCAGCGACTCGCGGCCGTGCTCGTCGACCTCGGTGCGCCGCAGCACCTCCGAGCTCGTACGCCCGTCCCGGATGCCCACGGTGCGCTGGACCTGCTCGGACACCAGGTCGTCGTGCGTGACCACGACGACTGTCACGCCGAGCTCGGCGTTGACGGTGCGCAGCGCGGCGAAGACCTGGTCCGAGCTCTCGGTGTCGAGCTCACCGGTCGGCTCGTCGGCCAGCAGCACCTGGGGCTGGTTCGCCAGGGCGACCCCGAGGGCCACGCGCTGCTGCTGACCGCCCGAGAGCTCGTCCAGGCGGTTCCCCCGCACGTCGGTCAGGTCCAGCATGTCGAGCAGCTCCGCGACCCGGGCGGACCGGTCGGCACGGTCCACGCCGGTCAGCAGCATCGGCAGCGCGAGGTTCTCGGCGGCATCGAGGTAGGGCAGCAGGTTCTGGTTCGCCTGCTGGTACAGGAACCCGACCACCTCGCGGCGGTAGCGCAGCCGGTCCCGGGCGGACATGGTCAGCAGGTCCTGCCCGGCCACCCGCGCGAGCCCCGCCGTGGGACGGTCGAGGCCGGAGAGGATGTGCAGCAGCGTGGACTTCCCGGAACCCGAGGCGCCGATGACGGCGACGAGCTCGCCGTCGTCGACCAGCAGGTCCAGACCCTGCAGCGCGACGACCTCCACCCCCTCGGCACGGTAGATCCGCAGGAGGTTGTCGCACACGATCTGCGCGGCATGCCCGTAGTCGGGGACGGTCGCGGTCATCACTCTCCGATCCGCAGGGACGAGGACAGACTGGCACGGACGTCCCGCGCCGCGTCGACCAGCACGGCGACGGCGACCACCGCCACCAGCCCGACGCCCAGTCCCAGCACGGCCGCGGCACCCGGCCGCAGCGGCGGAGCAGCGGGTCCGCCGGTGAAGGGACCGAGATCCAGCGCGGGCCCGAGCAGGAGCGGCAGAGCGAGTCCGACGGCGATCCCCGGCAGCAGGGCCGCCACGGCCAGCGGCACCAGCTCCCATGCCACCAGGCCGCGGACCTGCGGCGGGCGCATGCCCATGGTGCGCAGCCGGGCGACGGTGGCCTGCCGGTCCGCGGCGCCCAGCGCCAGCAGCAGCACGACGGCGACCACGGAGTACGCGGCCGCGAGCACCATGGTGCTGAGGAACGCGGCCCGCAGGAACGACGGCAGCGGCGCATCGGCGACGGCGGCCCGCACCTCGACCCGGTCGGCCACGTCGCGGCTCGGCGAGCGCTCGAGCACGTCGTCGACCGCGAAGGCGTCGGTGGCACGAAGGAGCGCGGTGGTGGGCTCGACCGCGCCGTTGGTGGCGCTCTCGAGATCGCCGAGGCGGACGAGCACGACGACGTCCTCGGCGTCCGCCCCACGCTGCAGCGCCGGCACCACTGCCCGCACGTCGAGCGGGAGCTGCCGGCCGAGCGTGCCGACGGTGACCGGGCCGCCCGCGGCGGCGGCGTCGTCGAGCGGGGCGGAGACCAGTGCCGGCAGCGGTGTGCCGGCGTCGCCGACCGGTGGCTGCGCGTCGAGGTCGGCCAGCTCCTCGTCGGCGGCGAGCGGCGTGCCGACGAGGAGCGCGGCGTACTCCGCGGGCGGGACGGCGAGCAGCGTGACCCGACCCCCGTCGGCGACGGCGGCCTCGGTGTCGCGGTGGGCGGCGACCAGACCGGTGACGCCGGGTGCGTCGGCGAGGGCGGTGACCTCCGCCGTCGTCAGGGCCGGGTCGTCGACGCGGACGTCGGCGCCGACCTCGCGCCACGCCGCCCGGTCCTGCTCGCCGCCGACGGTGGTCTGCACGGTCGAGGCGAAGACGGAGACGGCGACCGCCAGGAGCAGGACCACCAGCGGCAGCACCGAGGACATCCGCTCCCGTGACGCGCGGGCCAGCCCCAGGAACGCGACCGCGCCGGACCGGCGGGCGATGCGGTGCGCCGCCCGATGCACGGGGAAGGGGTAGGCGCGCAGCACCACCACGGCCACCGCCAGCACCACCAATGTTGGCACCAGCGCGGCGTACGGGTCGATGGATCCGGCGTCGGTGATCAGGCCGCGACGGCGCAGCGAGTAGGCGCCGAGCCCGGCCAGGAGAACCAGGGCGACCTCCGGGCCGAGCCGGGCCAGCGGATGGGTGCGACGCGTGTCCCCGGCGCCGTGCAGCACGCGGGTGGCGGCCCGGACCGCCCACGGCAGCACCGCCAGCGGCAGGACGAGAACGGCGGCGGCGAGCAGGTACGGCGCCGCGGAGTGGCCGGCCGGGGTGAGCAGCCGGCCCGCCACGGTGCCGACCACGGCGGCCGGGCCGACCCAGAGCAGGGCCTGGGCGTCGACGAGGCCGACGAGCTGGGGGATGGAGGAGCCGCGCGAGCGCAGCAGCCGCAGCTCGTCGCGGCGCCGGTCGACGGCCACCAGCGCGGTGAGCACGACGGAGATCCCGGCGATCGCCAGGACCGCGGCGAACGCCACCGACACCAGGGTCCGGGTCACCCCGACACCGTGCTCGTACCGCTCGAGCAGCTGCGGCAGGCCGGTCTGCCCGCGCACGGGGAACGGGGCGACCGACTCCGCCGGTGTGAGCACCCGGCCGACCGCGGCGGTCAGCACCTCCACGTCGGCTGCGTCGAGGGCATCGGCGTCGAACACGAAGCGCCAGGCGTGGGTGAGCGACGGCGGCACCTGGGTGCCGCCCTGCGGGAACCCCGGCAGGCCGTCGAACCGGCCGTCGGGCAGGGTGATCGCGCTCGCCAGACCGCGGTAGTCGTCCTCGGCGAGCAGGCCGGTCAGCAGCCAGCCCAGGCCGCCGTCGGCAGTGGGGAACCGGCCCGGCTCCAGCGCCAGCGGGTCGGCGCCCCAGTAGCCGCCGGCCGGGTCACCGGCCCGGAAGACGCCGACCACCCGGACCACCACCGGCGTCGGCGCCCCGCCGGGGAGGCTGTCGAGCAGGAGCGCGTCGCCCACCGTCAGCTCCAGGGTCTGGGCCGCGGCGTCCGAGACGGCCAGCTCGAGGGTGGGGACGTCGACCGGTTCGCCGGGGAGCAGGAGGTCGGGGTCGACAGCCGTCGTGCCGGCGTCGGGGAGGGGCGCCCGGCCGTCGACGAGCTCTGCGTGCTCGGTCCAGCGCTCCTGCTGGCGCAGGACCAGCCGGACCGGCTCGCCCGCCGGCTGGGTGCCGCCGGGCAGGAGGAGCGCCTCCGCCGGCTGCGTGTACGCGGCGAACGTGGTGTCGGCGAGCAGGTTCGTGGCGGCCGGGCCGAGCTGGTCGCGGACGGCCCGCTCGGTGCTCTCGACGAGGTCGTCGGTGAACGGGACCGGGTAGAAGCGGGCGGCCCCGCCCAGCACCGTGAGGTCACGCTGGACGGGCAGCGCACGCTCGAGCTGTTCGGTCAGGGCGGCGTCGTAGGCGGCATCGGCGGCCCGCGGGGCGGCGACGGCGACGAACGTCGTCAGCAGCACGAGCAGCGCCAGCACCGTGTGCACCCCGCGCCCCGTGCGCAGCTGGCGGCGCAGCAGGAGCAGCCAGGCGGCGCTGCGGGTGCGTCCGGGGCGCACGCCGTCCGGGAGCGCCGTGCCGGGGTGCGCGCCCCGGCGTCCCCGGGCCGTCATGTCGTCTCTCCGCGGCGGAGCTCGCCGACCACCTGGGCCGGCGGCAACGGGCGGACCACCGTCAGCGTGACGGCGGCGAGGAGGCCGACCACCAGCGCGCCGAGGCCGGCGAGCGCCGCCCAGGGCACGGCCACGAGGACGGGCGGGACGGGCGTCGTCGGGTCGGTGGACAGGACGGTCAGCGGTGCCACCGCGACCGCGGCGAGGGTGCCGAGGACGAGGCCCAGGGCCGTCGTGATGGCCACGAGGACGACCCGTTCGAGCAGCAGGGCGACCCGGACCGAGCGCGGCCGGGCTCCGAGGGAGTGCAGGACCGCGAGCTCGCCGCGCTGGCGCCGGGTGTGGACCACCGCCGTCGCGGCGTACCCCAGGCCGGCGAGGACCAGCGCGGCGAACGTGACCAGGACCAGGGCGCTGGACATCCCCACGCTCAGCGGGTCCCGCGCTCGGTCCTCGACGATCGAGGCACGGTCCAGCACCCGGGTGCCCGGCGGGAGCTCGGCCAGCAGCGCGTCGTCGAGGCCACCGGCCGCGTCCGCGGGCAGGTCCATCCACCACTGCACGATCCGTTCGGGCGAGCGCAGACCCTCGGCACCGATCCCGTCGGTACCGACGGTGGCGCCGAGGGCGACGACGGAGCGCAGGTCCACGAGAACGCCGTCCTGGCCCGCCGCCAGCGTGGGCAGGGAGTCCACGGTGGCGCTGAGCCGCACCGGCAGCCGGCCGCCGCGCCAGGGCAGCCGGACCGTCTCGCCGAGCCCGACGCCGGCGGCGGTGAGGACCCCCGGGGTCACCACGGCCGGGATCGGCTCGACGTCCCCGGCGTCGACCACCTCGCGCAGGCCGATCCGCACGGCCGCGTCGCCCGGTACGCGCGCGTCGCCCGCGACCCAGGTCCAGTCGGTGCCGCCGCCGACCGGCACCGGGTCCCCGCCGTCGGTGCTCGCACCGAACGCCCGGACCGCGATCGACGGCTGCGGGGCACCCGGGAGGACGGCCGGGACCCGGCCGACCAGGCCGACGACCGCGAGCGGGCCGGTGACCTCGCCGGGCCGGGCGCCGACCGCGGCCCGCAGCCGGTGGTCGCCCGGTCCCGGCAGGGTGCCGAGCTCCACCCGGTGCCACAGGCCCGAGCCGTCCTGGAGCACCACGGCGAGGTCCGCGACGCCGATCGCCTCCGCCGGGTCGCCCGGCAGCTCGAGGGTGACGTCGAGGACGATCTCGTCCGGGACGCCGGGCAGGGGCAGCACGGCGGCCTCCGGACGGGCGTCGCGCAGCGGGGCGAGGAGCTCCGCGGGGCTCGCCGCACCGAGCTGGTCCGGCCTCATCAGCATCACGTCGGCCCGGTCCGCGTCGACGGCGAGCACCTCGACGTCGTCCAGGGGGCCGACGCGGGTGCCGCCGCGCAGCACCGGCAGCAGGTTCTCGCCGCCCACGCCCGTCGCCAGGGCGTGCTCGACCGTCAGGGAGTCGGCGGCGGGCGCCGTCGGGAGGTCGACGCGGAGGTCGGCCCCCACCTGGTGCGCGGCCCGGTCCTGCCGGGCCTGGGCGCTCGTGGCGCGGTGCACCAGCGCGAGCGAGCCCATCGAGACGGCCAGCACCAGCAGGATCACGAGGCCGCTCTGCCGGGGCAGGTGCCGGTCGGCCTGCCAGCCCGCCCAGGCGGCCGGCAGGCCCGGGCTCCGGGCGGCGAGCCGCCGGCCGAGGCGGGTGGCGAGCGGCAGCAGCCGCAGGCACAGCACGCTCGCGGCCAGCACCACCAGGGCCGGGGCCACCACGAGCAGCGGGTCGGTCCCGGACGTCTCGGAGCCGGCGTGCCGGCGCAGCTGGAGGTAGCCGACGGCCCCGAGCGCGACGAGCACGAGGTCGAGGCCGGAGCGGCGCACCACGGCCAGCCGCGGGCGTGCGGCCCGGACGGTGCCGGCCGGGGGACCGAGCGCGGTGCGTGCGCCGGTGAGGACGAGGAGGACGCCGAGGCCGGCAGCTGTCGCCGTCGCCGTGAGCCAGACCGGTGCGTCGACGAGCTCGGCGTGGATCGGCTCCGTGGTGCCGGCCGCCGCCAGTCGCGCGGCGAGCGGCGGGGCCGTCAGGCCGGCGACGAGGGCGGCGAGCACCGCGACCGTGCCGGACTCGCGCAGGCTCAGGGCGAGCAGCTGCCCGCGCGAGGCGCCGCGGGCGACCAGCAGCCGGTCCTCGTTCTCGCGCAGGGTCCCGAGCAGCGTGCCGGTGAGCGCGACCGCCGCGCCGGCGAGCAGCGCCAGGAGGACCGCCGGGGTGAGCAGTGCGGTGGCCGCCCGGTCGCGGGTGCTCGCCGCGGTGGCGAGCAGCTCCGGGATCGGCGAGTGCACGCGCGCCTCCGGCAGGGCCGGGTCGTCGGCCAGGCCGGCGAGCAGCGTCCGGGTCTCCCGGCGGAGCTCCGGCAGCTGCGCCGAGGTCAGCTCGGACACGTCCGGGTAGAGCCGCCAGGTCGCGCTCGAGCTTGCCGTCTGGTGGGCGGAGAAGTCCTCGGCCGTCGTCACCAACGGCCCGTAGGTGGTGAACTCCTCCTGCTGCACGCCGGTGTTGGCGAAGGCGTCCCCGAGCCAGAACGGGTCCGCCGGGTCGTCGGGCAGGTAGATCCCGGACACCGTCACCGACACGCCGGACGGGCCGGTGGGGAGCCGGTTGGCCAGGGTCACGGTCGTGCCGACCTGCCAGTCCAGCGGCTCTGCGACCGCCTGCGGCACGGCCACCTCGACGGCGGGGACGACGGCGTCGTCGCTCGTGCCGCCGTCGCCGTCCCCGCCGTCGTCCGAGGAAGCGCCCGTCCCGGTGGCCGGCCAGGCGCCGTCGACGAGGGTCGCGTGCCCCTCGATACCGGCCAGGTGGGCGAGCCGGGCCAGATCCGGGTGCTCCTCCGTGGCCCCTGCGCGGCCGGGCAGGCCGTAGGAGACCGACCGGGTCGACAGGTGCACCGTGACGTCCCGGGAGAGCTGCTCGGCCAGCGTGGCGACGGCGTCGTCCATGGCGGTGAGCTCGTCCGGACCGAGACTGGTGACGACCTCGACGGCCCGCTGCTCCGGTGCGGCAGCGCCGACCACCTGCGTCACGGTCCGCTGGGCGAGCGTCACGGAGAAGGTCTGCAGGGTGGTCAGCACCAGGACCGCGAAGAGCATGGTCGCCAGTGCGGCGATCGCGGCCGCGGGGTGCCCGGCCAGGCGGCGTCTGGTGAGGCCGGTCAAGGACACGGCCGGACCCCCGGGCGGCCGGGCGGCGCCGCCCCGGCCGACGGTGACGTCATGGCGGGAGCATAGTGGCTGCGCCTCCGCCGCCGACCGGCAGCCGGCAAGGACGAGGGGCTACGTCTGGCCGGCGCTTGAACCTCACGTAGCGTCAGGACCTACCGTCCACATCACCGGCGCGAAAGGTGCCGGTGGAAGTCGGAGGAGCACGGTGGAGCAGGACAGCTGGAAGGTCGGGGAGCTCGCCCGGGCGACTGGTCTCACGGTGCGCACGTTGCACCACTGGGACAAGGTCGGCCTGGTCGTGCCCTCGGGCCGCACGGCATCGGGGCACCGGCTCTACGCCCGCGCCGACGTCGAGCGGATCTACCAGGTGATCGCCCTGCGTCAGCTCGGTGTCCCGCTGCCCACGATCGGCTCGCTGCTGGAGGGTTCGTCGCTCCTCGAGGACGTTCTCGAGCAGCACCGGCGTGTCATAGACGACCAGCTCGCCGCCCTGCGTCGCCTGCGGGCCGAGCTGGGCGCGATGATCGCCGCGGCCGGGTCTACCGAGCACCGCCGGAGCGCTGACTTCCTCGCACTGATCAGGAAAGTGATCGTCGTGGACGAGACAGTCAAGAAGTACTTCACCAAGCAGCAGCTCGCCGATCTCGCCGAGCGGCGCGAGCACGAGGGTGAGCAGATCGCCGCCGTGCAGGCGGCCTGGCCCGAGCTCATCGCCCGCGTACAGCGCGCCGTCGACGACGGCGTGGACCCGGCGAGCGCGGAGGGACGAGGCCTGGGGCGGGAGTGGCTCGCGCTGCTGGAGCAGTTCCACCGCGGTGACGAGCAGATGCGCGACTCGCTCTACGCGATGCATGCCGAGAACTCCGAGTCCATCGAGCGCGAGCACGGCGGCCCCACCCAGGCGCAGATGGAGTTCATCACGCGGGCCACCGCAGGTCCAGGAGGTGGGTCATGATCTCCGCGCCCTGGTCCCGTGGGCACCGACAGCCGGCCTGCAGGTGGATCTCGCGACCTCGCGGACGACATCATGGGGTCCGTGACGGAGCACGGGGGTCGTGAGTCCGAACCCCGTGACGTCTTCCGGCTCCCCGGCTTCCTGGCCTTCTGGACGGCCGAGAGCGTCTCCGGCCTCGGCAACCAGATCACCACCCTCGCCCTGCAGGTCCTGGTCGTCGTCACGCTGAGCGGCTCGGCGACCGACGTCGGCCTCGTGAACGCGGCACGCTGGCTGCCGTACCTCGTCCTGGGGCTCGTGATCGGGGCGCTGGTGGACCGCCGTCGCCGCAAGCCGATCATGGTGGTCACCGACCTCGGCCGTGCGCTGCTGCTCGGCCTGATCCCGCTGCTCTGGGCGCTCGACCGGCTCTCCGTACCGGTCGTCGTGGCCTTCGTCGCCGCCTTCGGGCTGCTGTCCCTGCTGAACGACGCGGCGTCCCAGTCGTTCCTGCCGCGGCTGGTGCCCCGCTCGTCGCTGCTCGCGGCCAATGCCCGGCTCGACCAGGTCGGCGCGGTGGTCCAGACCTCCGGGCCGGCCGTCGCCGGCGGGCTGGTCACAGTGCTCGGGGCCCCGCTCGCCGTCCTGGTGGACGCCGGCAGCTACTTGTTCTCGGCCGTGACGCTCACCAGGATCCGGCTCGAGGAGTCAACGACGCAGGTCCGCCGCGCGTCGGTGAACCTCTGGGCCGAGGTCGCCGAAGGTGTGCGGTGGGTCTACCGGCACCGCACTCTTGCGCCGCAGGCGCTGAGCACCCACGGCTGGTTCCTGTTCAACAGCATGCTCGTGACGGTGTTCGTCCCGTTCGTGCTCGTCGGTCTCGGCCTCACCGCGACCGAGCTCGGGATCGCCCTCGCCGGCGCGGGCGTCGGGGCGCTCGTCGGGAGCCTGCTCTCCACCAGGATCGGGATGCGCTGGGGAGCCGGTCGGGCGGTCATCGCCGCCCGCCTGGTGATGCCGCTGGGCTGGGTGGTGATCGCGCTGGCCCCGGCCGACGGCGACCGCTGGACGACGGTGGCGGTCCTGGCCGCCGGCCAGCTCGTCTACGGCTTCACGATGGGCGCCGAGAACGCGAACGAGATGGGCTACCGGCAGGCCGTCACGCCGGACGAGCTGCAGGGCCGGATGAACACCACCATGCGTTCGGTCAACCGCGCCATGATCGTGGTCGGGGCACCGGTCGGAGGTCTGCTCGCCGACACCCTCGGCTACCGCCCGACCATGTGGATCGCCCTCGCCGGCTTCGTCGTCGTGGCGCTCCTGCTGGCCGCGTCGCCGTTCCGTCACGCCCGGCACGACGACGGGACGCCGTAGCGCTGCCGACGACGGGGCGCCGTCGCTCAGACCTCGGCGAGCGCCTTGCGGATGCGCTTCTCCGAGACCTTCACCGGGGTGCCGAGCTGCTGGGCGAACAGGCTCACCCGCAGCTCCTCGATCATCCAGCGCACGTGCTCGAGCGCGGCGTCGCGGGCCGGGTCCGGGCTGAGCCGGTCGGCGGCGTCGACCGCCGCCTGGTAGGTGTCCTCGAGCTCGCCGACGGTCCACGCGAGGTTGGCGTCCTGGTGCACGTTGACCTGCGCGCGCTCGACCCGGCGCTGCGCGGCCCGCAGGTAGCGGGGGAGGTGCACGAGCTGTCCGGGCGGGGTCGCGGAGACGAAGCCGTCGAACACCAGGCGGGCCGTCTGGTCGCGCACCTCGGTGAGCGTGTTGAGCAGGAACATCGAGGTGGCGTCCTTGATCGCCGCCTCGAGCTCTCGCCACGCGTCAAGCGTCGCGACCACCTGTCCGACGACCCGGTGCACGCGGTCCTCGAGGGCCCCGCGCACGTGGGCGAGGAGCCGGCCGTAGGTCTCGACGTCGCGCACCTGGCCACCGCCACGTTCCGCCGTCCACTCGTCGACCAGCGCCCCGACCGCGGCGAGCTGCACGTCCGCGACCAGCGCCTCGGTGCTCGGGTAGGGGCTCGCCGCCAGGGTGAGCGCCTGCTTCCCGGTCCACCGGGTGGTGACCCGCTGGACGTTCAGGGCGGCCTCGGTCAGCACCAGGCGGCGCAGCCCGAGCCGGTGCGCGCGGGCCTGCTCCGCCGCGTCGGCGAGCACCCGCAGCGCGACGCTCGCCGTCGGCGCGCCGGCCTTGGCGCCGCCGCGCGGCCCGGGAACCTCCATGAGGGCCGGGTAGCCGCGCACCACCAGGCCGTGCGGCCCGGGGGACTCCACCTGACGCGGGATCGCCCCCTCCGGGAGCTCCGGCCACGTGGTGAGGTCGTGCTGCTCGGGGATGACCGGAGCTGCCGCCGCGCCGGCCTGCACCACGGCGTCGCCGTCGCCCGGCGTGTCCGGGCCGCCGCGGCCGCCGGTCGCGCGGTCGGTGCCAGGCCCCGCCAGGTCTCTCCCGGATCGTGCCGCGGCCTCCTCCATGGCCACCTGCACCGCCCCGCGCACCGCCGAGCGCACCGCCTGCTGGGTCTGCGGGGCCAGCTCACGCTGCAGCGCCACGAGGTTCTTGCCCTCGGAGAGCACCGCGCCACGCTCGGAGAGCACGCGGAAGGTCATCCGCAGGTGGTCCGGCAGCCGCTCCTCGTCCCAGGCCTCGTCCGGGATGTCGACGTCCCGGAGGCGACGGACGGCGTCGCCGAACGCCTGCTGGTAGGTCGGTGCGTCGGGACCGACCCCGGGGGCGCCGGCGACGTCGGACCACGGCGGGAGCAGGTCGACCACTCCACGCGCCACGTCCGGGGCCGGCACGAGCTGCACGCGGGTCTTCTTGGGCAGCGCCTTGATGGTCGCCGTGGCGAGCTCGGTGGCCAGACCCGGCACCATCCAGTCGAAGCCGTCCGGCCGCAGCCGGCCGAGCACCTCCACCGGCACGTGCACGGTCACGCCGTCCGCGTAGCTGCCCGGCTCGAACTGGTAGGTCAGCGGCAGCGTGAGGTCGCCCTGGTGCCACGTGTCGGGGAAGTCCGCGCCGGTGACGGCGCCGGCGTCCGGCACCAGCAGGTCCATCGTGAAGGTGAGCTGCTCGGGGTCCTGCCGTCGCGCCTTCTTCCACCAGGAGTCGAAGTGCCGGGCGGAGACCACGTACTCGGGGACGCGTTCGTCGTAGAAGTCGAACAGCCCGTCCTCGTCGAGCACCAGGCCGCGCCGGCGTGCCCGGGCCTCGTACTCCTCGGCCTCGGCGAGCAGCTCGCGGTTGCGGGCGTAGAACTGGTGATGGGTGCGCCACTGCCCGCCGACCAGCGCCTCGCGGACGAACATCTCCCGGGCCAGCTCGCCGGCGGTGACGTCCCCCATCGGCAGGTCCCCGAGCCGGCCGAGCAGCACGTTGCGGTCGGCCACCAGGGTCATGCCGTAGAGCAGCACCTTCTCCTTGACCATGGCGGCGCCCTGCTTGGTGGACCAGTACGGCTCCGAGTAGGTGCGTCTCACCAGGTGCTCCGCGAGCGGCTCGACCCACTCCGGCTGGATGCGCGCGACCGTGCGGGCGAAGAGCCGCGATGTCTCCACCAGCTCGGCGGCCATCACCCACGCCGGGGTCTTCTTCGCCAGCCCGGAGCCCGGCCAGATGACGAACCGGGTGCCACGCGCTCCGGCGTAGTCGCGCTTGCGCTCGTCGTAGGAGCCGACGTTGGACAGCAGCCCGACGAGCAGGGACTGGTGGAGGGCGTCCGCGCTGACCGCCTCGCCCGAGCGGCCGACGGCGACGGCGGCCCTGGCCGAGTCCGGCCGGGCGTCGTGGGTGCTCTCCGCCGTCGCGGCGATCTCGCCCTCGTGCGGCAGGGCGATCGGCTTCATCGTCAGGCCGAGCGGCTTGGCGAGCTGGCGCAGCTGGGCGACGACGTCCTGCCACTCGCGCACCCGCAGGTAGTTGAGGAACTCGGCGCGGCACAGGCGCCGGAACGCCGAGCCGGTGAGGTCGCGCTGCTGGGTGCGCAGGTAGCGCCAGAGGTTGAGGTAGGCGAGGAAGTCCGAGGTGGGGTCGGTGAACCGGCGGTGCTTCTCGTCCGCGGCCTGCTGGTGCTCGGCCGGGCGCTCGCGGACGTCCTGCACGCTCAGCGCGGCGACGATGACCATGACCTCGGCGGCGCACCCGTTGCGCTGCGCCTCGAGGAGCATCCGGCCCAGGCGCGGGTCGATCGGCAGCTGGGCGAGCTGGCGCCCGACGTCGGTGAGCCGGCGGCGGGGGTCCTCGGCGGTCGGGTCGAGGGCGCCGATCTCGTGCAGGAGCTGGACGCCGTCGCGCACGGCACGGGTGTCGGGCGGGTCGACGAACGGGAACCGGGCGACGTCGCCGAGGCCGAGCGCGGCCATCTGCAGGATCACCGAGGCCAGCGAGGTGCGCAGGATCTCCGGCTCGGTGAACTCCGGCCGGGCGGCGTAGTCGGACTCGGAGTACAGCCGGATCGCGATGCCGTCGGCCACGCGGCCGCAGCGGCCCGAGCGCTGGTTGGCGCTGGCCTGGGACACCGGCTCGATCGGCAGCCGCTGGACCTTGGTGCGGGTGGAGTAGCGCGAGATGCGTGCGGTGCCGGGGTCGATGACGTACCGGATGCCCGGCACGGTCAGGGACGTCTCGGCGACGTTCGTGGCGAGCACGATGCGCCGGGTGGTGTGCGCCTCGAACACCCGGTGCTGCTCGGCGGAGGACAGCCGCGCGTACAGCGGCACGACCTCGACGGCGCCCACGGCGTGCGCGGACTGCCGCGCGGTCCCGGGTGCGACGTAGCGCGGTCCCAGGTGCTCGGCGAGGGCGACGTGGGTGTCGCGGATCTCCCGCTCGCCGGAGAGGAACACGAGGATGTCGCCCGGACCTTCGGCCATGAGCTCGTCGGCGGCCTGGGTGATCGCGGTGGTCTGGTCCAGCGGCTCCTCGCGCGGCGGCTGCTTCCCGCCGGCGGGTCCTGGGCCGGAGCGCCGGGGCCCGGCGGTGTCCTTGCCGTCGCCGCCTCCGTCGTCGTCCCCGTCGCCGTCCTCGTCGGGGACGAGCGGGCGGTAGCGGATCTCGACGGGGTAGGTGCGTCCGGTGACCTCCACGACCGGCGCGGGCCGGACCGGCTCGCCGTCGACGCGGCCGGCCTCGCGCTCGCCGAAGTGGGCGGCGAAGCGCTCGGAGTCGATGGTGGCGGAGGTGATGACCACCTTGAGGTCGGGGCGCCGTGGCAGCAGCTGGGCGAGGTAGCCCAGGATGAAGTCGATGTTCAGGCTCCGCTCGTGCGCCTCGTCCACGATGATCGTGTCGTAGCGGCGCAGCTGCGGGTCGCGCTGGATCTCGGCGAGCAGGATGCCGTCGGTCATGAGCTTGACCAGTGTGGTCGGTGAGACCTGGTCGGTGAAGCGGACCTGGTATCCGACGGCCCCGCCCATCTCCACGCCGAGCTCCTCGGCGATCCGCTCGGCGACCGTGCGGGCGGCGATGCGGCGCGGCTGCGTGTGGCCGATCGTGCCGGTGATGCCGCGGCCGAGCTCGAGGCAGATCTTGGGGATCTGGGTGGTCTTGCCCGAGCCGGTCTCACCGGCGACGATCACCACCTGGTGGTCGCGGATCGCCTCGGCGATCTCCTCGCGGCGGGCGGAGACGGGCAGCTGCTCCGGGTAGGTGATGCGGGGGAGCGCCGCCTGGCGGGCCTCGAGCTGCTCGGGCGACCAGGGCCGGAAGCCGCCGCGGGAGGTTGCTCGCCGACGACCATCGGCCCGACCGTCGGACCGGCCCTGGCGCGGTGCGTCGCGTCCCTCGGTGGGTGCGCGCCTCTCCGGCTCGGCGGTCCTCGTCGCGTCGGTGGCTCCGGCTTCCGCGGCTCGAACGTTGCCGGTGGAACGTCCGCGGCCGCCGCGTCGACGGCGAGGGGTGCGCGGACCGGCGGGGGACGGCTGCGCCGCCCGCTCCTCGTTGCTCTGGTCCTCGCTCACGGTGACCCATTGTCACCGATGGACGCCGCGTCGGTCGTCCGCAATAGCGGCCTCGCCACTCAGGCCCGGGCCGTAGCCCCGACGGCCAGGGGCTCGGTGCGACGGAAGCGGCGGCGGTACTGCTGCGGGCTCAGGCCACGCACCCGGCCCAGGTGGTGGCGGAGCGCTGCCGCGTTGCCGAAGCCGACGTCGGCGGCGATCTGGTCCACCGACCGGTCTGTCTCCTCCAGGAGCTGCTCGGCTCGGTGCACGCGCTGGGCGACAATCCACGCGTGCGGCGTCGTCCCGGTCTCGGCCCGGAACCGGCGCGCGAAGGTGCGCGGCGACATCGTCGAGCGGGCAGCCAGCTGCTCCACCGCGAGCTCGGAGTCGAGGTGCTCGACGATCCACGTCAGGACGGGCCCGAGAGTCTCGGTGTCGCAGCTGGGCACCGCGCTCTGGATGAACTGTGCCTGCCCGCCCTCGCGCTGCGGCGGGACGACCATGCGGCGGGCGACCAGGTTGGCCGCGGCGGCGCCGAACTCCTCGCGCCACAGGTACAGGCTGGCGTCGATGCCGGCGGCCGTTCCCGCGCTGGTGAGCACCAGGTCGTCGTCGACGTAGAGCACCTCCGGGACCACCTCGGCGGCCGGGTAGGCGGCGGCGAGCTCGTCGGTGTACATCCAGTGGGTGGTGCAGCGGCGTCCGTCGAGCAGTCCGGCCGCGGCGAGGGCGAAGGCGCCGGTGCAGACCGACATCACCCGTGCCCCGCGCGAGTGTGCGGCCCGCAGCGCGTCGAGCACGTCGGCCGGCGGGTCGGGGTGGCCCTTGACCGCAGGCACCACCACGAGGTCCGCGGCGGCCACGCGCTCGAGCCCGTGCTCGACCTGGATGCCGAAGCCGGCACCCGTGCGCACCGTTCCGGGACGTGCGGCGCAGACCGCGAGGTCGAAGGTCGGCAGGCCCATCTCAGAACGGTCGACGGCCCACGCCTCGCACGCGACGCCGAGCTCGAAGGGCTCGACCCCGTCCATGACGATGACGGCCACGTTGCTGATCATGGCCCCATCCTCCCACGGTCATGGCAGGAAATCGATGGGTAACGGCATCTCTGCCACTGGTGGCAGAGATCATGTGGGCGAAGAATTCCTGCCATGAGTATTTCACTGGTCATCTGGTCGATCGCCGCGCTCTCCTGGTTGGGGTACGCGCTCTTCGTGATCCGGGCCGTCCGCAGGGACGACGTGGACCACTCCGCCATCCGGCGGTCGGTAGTCAGCGCCGGAGCGGGCGAGGAGATTCTCGGTCGCCCGCGCGCCGTGCGGCAGCCGGACCGCACGGCCGGGCGACCTCACACCGACGCCGTCAGGACCGTCTCAGAGGATGACGGACCCGTAACGGGACGTCGCCACTCCCACGCACCGGCAGCCTGAGGGGAACACGACCATGGATCCGTACATCGGTCATCCGCACGACATCATCGCGCGCGTCCGTCTCGAGGAGGCTGCAGGCGCAGCAGAGCGGGCCCGGCTGCGACACGAGCAGCCGGACCGGTGGGTCCGCCGCCCCTTCGGCGGCCGGGCCGGCGACGCGCTCCGCGACCTGATCGGCCGCCCGCGCTGATACTCACGCCGTCGACGGTGCGACGACCACCGATCCGACGCCCGGCAGCTCGTGGCGCACGGCGTGCTCGACGTCGCGGGCGAGGGTGGCGAAGCCGTGCAGCGTCATACCCGAGGCCGCCCGCACCTCGGTGACGACGTCGAGGCGGTGCCCGGTCCAGCGGAGCCGGAGAACGTCCACCGCGGCCACTCCGGGCACGCGTGCGAGGGACCGCTCGGCGCGCTCGGTCAGGCCCGGGTCGACGCCGTCGAGCAGGCGACGGCCGACGTCGCGCGCGGTGCCCCAGAGCAGGACGGCGATCATGGCGGAGATCAGAAGGCCGACGACCGGGTCGGCGACGGGGAATCCCAGCCACACCCCGATGACGCCGAGCACCACCGCCAGCGAGGTGAAGCCGTCGGTGCGGGCGTGCACGCCGTCGGCCACCAGCGCCGCCGAGCCGATGCGGCGACCGACGCGGATCCGGTAGACGGCGACCGCCTCGTTGCCGGCGAAGCCGATGATGCCTGCGGCGAGCACCCAGCCCAGGTTCTGCAGCGGCTGCGGCTCGATCAGACGACGGACGGACTCGACGGCGGCGATGATCGCCGAGAGGGCGATCATGGCGACGATGAAGAGGCCGGCGAGGTCCTCGGCGCGACCCAGGCCGTAGGTGTACCGGCGCGTGGGCCGGCGGCGGCCGAGCACGAACGCGATCCACAGCGGCACGGCGGTCAGCGCGTCGGAGAAGTTGTGGACCGTGTCCGCGGCCAGCGCGACGGAGCCGCTGACGGCGACGATGACGAGCTGGAGCCCGGCCGTCAGCGCGAGCGCGACCAGGCTGAACTTGACTGCCCTGATGCCCAGCTCGCTCGCCTCGAGCGCGTCGTCGATGGAGTCGGCAGCGTCGTGGCTGTGTGGGACGAACAGGTGCTGGACGAAGCCCCGCAGCCCGGTCGGATGGTCGTGATCGTCGGCATGGCCATGGCCATGCGCGTGGCCGTCACCGTGGTCGTGGTCGTGGTCGTGGTCGTGGTCGTGGTCGTTCGCGTGACCGTGGTCATGTGCAGGGCCGTGGTCGTGGTCGGGGCTGTGGTCGTGCTGGCCGTCGCGCGAGCCGGCGTCCGTGCTCCGCAGGAGCGCTGCGCGGGTCTCGTGCGAGTGGCGCTCGCCGGTGGTCATGCGTCGGCCCGGTCGGTGAGTGCGCGGGCGTCGGCCGGCGCGGCCTGGTGGTGCCGCGGCGTGCCGCCGACGGCGTGCTCGGCCTGGAAGATCGCCTCGGTGACGAGCTTGCGTGCGTGCTCGTCGACGAGGCGGTAGAACACCCGCGTGCCGTCCTGGCGGGTGGAGACGATGCGTGCGAGCCGGAGCTTGGCCAGGTGCTGGGACACCGCGGCGGGGGACTTCCCGACGGTGGCGGCCAGGTCGGACACCGACAGCTCACGGTCGGCGAGGGCGAGCACGACGCGCACCCGGGTCGCGTCCGCGAGCATCGAGAAGATCTCCACGGCGAGGTCGACGAGCTCTCCGCCGGGGAGGTCGTCAGGCGTCTGCGTATCTGCGTGCATACGCAGATAATGAGGCATGCAGGTGTGATGCGCAAGAAGGGAGTGCGCCTCGCACGGGCCTACGCTCGGGCGATGACCAGCGACGGGCAGCGCCTCCGGGCCGGCCTCCTCGTCCTGCTCGGCGCGCTCACCGCGCTCGCGCCCCTCACCATCAACCTCTACCTCCCTGCCTTCCCCGTCATCGCCGCAGAGCTCGGGGTCGGCAAGGGGCAGGTCCAGCTGACGATGACGGCGACGCTCGTCGGGCTCGCCCTGGGCCAGCTGCTGGTCGGCTCGGTCTCCGACGCTGTCGGGCGTCGGCGGCCCCTCCTGGCGGCGTTCGCCGTCTACGTCGTCGTCTCCCTCGGCATCGCCGTCGCGAGCGGCATCGAGCTGCTCCTCGTGCTCCGTCTGGCCCAGGGGCTGGTCGGCTCGGCCGGACTCGTCATCTCCATGGCCGTCGTGCGCGACACCTACGACGGCTACGTCGTGGGCCGTGCGCTCTCCCGGCTGATGCTCGTCGTCGGCGTCGCGCCGGTGCTGGCCCCCGCGCTGGGCTCGCAGCTGCTCCTCGTCGGCTCCTGGCGCCTGCTCTTCGTGGTGCTCGCCGTGCTCGGGCTCGTCCTGCTCCTCCTCGTGGCACTGGTGATGACCGAGTCGCTCCCGCCCGAGCTGCGCCGGACAGGTGGGACGGCAGCGGCCACCCGCTCGTACGTGGCGCTGCTGCGCGACCCGACCTTTTTCGGGCTGGTGCTCGTCGCGGGCATCACCATGGCCGGGCAGTTCACCTACATCTCCGCGTCGACGTTCTTCTTCCAGCAGACCTACGGACTGAGCGCCCAGCAGTACGGCCTCGTGTTCGGGGCCGGCGCGGTCATGGTCACCCTCGGCACGCAGGTCACGGGCGTCCTGCTCGGTCGTGTCCGCCCGCTGCGCATCGTCGGCGGCGCGCTCGTCGCGGCACTGCTGGGAGCGACGGCGATCGCGGTCGTCGCTGTGGGGGTCGGCACCGGGCCGGGCCGGCTCGTTCCCCTGCTCCTCGTCATCCTGCCGACCGTCGGCGCCGTCGGCATGATGCTTCCCGCCGTGCCCGCCATCGCGCTGGCACGCCTGTCCCACGACGCCGGCAGCGCCGCAGCCCTCGTGGGGGCAGCCCAGTTCGGCATGGCCGCAGTCGGTGCGCCGCTCTCCGGACTGCTCGGCGGGTCCGTGCTCACCATGGCGCTGGTGATGATGGTGGCGTTCGCGCTCGCCGGCCTGATCATGATCGGCGTCGCGCGCCGCGAGGCCGGCCTGCGCGGCGCCCCGCCGTGAGCAGCGCCACCTCGAGGCGGGATGGATCGGCCTCCCTACGCGGTTGACCAGGTGTGCCCCGGGGCCGGCACCCTCGAGCCCCTTCCCCACCACCCAGGAGAGTCATGCCCCTCGTCGTCGATCCCGCCGCCGTCCGCTGGTCAGCCGCCGAGGGCGAGCGGGCGGACCGCCCGCTGCTGGTGCTCCTGCACGGCTACGGCTCGAACGAGCAGGACCTCTTCGCCCTCGTCCCTCACCTGCCCGCCGACCTGGTCGTCGCCTCCCTGCGCGCACCCGGCGCCAACGCCATGGGCTACGAGTGGTTCTCCCTCGACGGCGAGCTCGCCGGCGCGGCGGGGCACCGGCAGACGGAGACGACGGACCGGCTGCGCGAGGACGGCACCAATGCCGCCGCGCTCGCGGTCCTGGACTGGGTCGACGGGCTCGCCGAGGCCCCGTCCGCCGTCGGCCTCCTCGGGTTCTCCCAGGGCGGTGCCGTGGCGATGCAGGTCATGCGCCACCGGCCGGCCGCCGTCGACCACGTGGTGATCCTCTCCGGCTTCGTCGCCCCCGGCGAGGTCGACGGCGACGCCGAGCTGGCCGACCGGCGCCCGCCGGTGCTCTACGCCCGCGGCGCCGCCGACCCCGTGATCGCCCCGTTCCTCGTCGAGCGGGCCGACACGTGGCTGCCCGCCCACACCTCCCTCACGGCGCTCGTCCAGCCGGGTCTGGGGCACGGCATCTCGATGGAGATCCTCGCCGAGGTGCGGACGTTCCTCGCAGACCGCCGCTGAGCCCCTGCCACACTCGGTCCATGGAGATCACGCCGCCGGAGGACGAGGCGCTCGAGCTGTTCTGGGCCGAGGCCCGCAAGATCGCCGGCCTCACCCACCTGGACGGCATCGTCGGGATGGACACGACCGCCTCGCTCGTGCCGCCGGCCTGGTCGTTCGGGTCCACGGCCGAGATGGCCGACGAGCTCCTCGACCTCGTGCTGGCCGGCGAGAAGACGGCGACGGCGAGCGCACGGTGGGAGTGGGAGGCCGACCACGAGGAGCCGCCCACCCCGGGAGACCTGGCGATCCTGTGCGACGGCGCCGGCGAGCCGCGCGCCCTGATCCGCACCGACGACGTCGAGATCGTGCCGTTCGACCAGGTCGGCGAGGAGCACGCCACCGCCGAGGGGGAGGGCGACCGGTCGCTGGCGCACTGGCGCAGCGGCCACCAGGAGTACTTCACCGAGTCCCTCGCCGCTGTCGGCCGCACCTTTGCCCCGGACATGCCGGTGGTGCTGGAGACGTTCACCCTGCTGCACCCCAGACCGCGCCGGCGCCGTCCGCGGTAGGTGCCATCGTCCGGACGCCCTCTCGGTCCTCGGGATCCCGGCCGGCCTCCGGTGGCGGCCGGGCGCCGACCTCGGCGGGCCGCCGAAGTCCCGGGACGAGCCGCCCGCTGATGATTGGATGGCGGCGTGCGCGTGATCGGGTGGGTCCTCGTCCTGGTGCTGGCCGCCGTCGCCGCGCTCACGCTCGACCCCGAGTGGCTCGGCCGCGTCAACGACGACTGGGCCGGCCTGACCACCACCTACCCCGTCAACCAGGTCATCGCCCTGCGGCCGCTGCTCGCCGGGGTCTTCGCGGTGAGCGCGATCATCGTGCTGGTCGTCGGCGTCGTCCGGAAGGTCGGGTTCCACGGCGGCAACCGCACGCTCGTCCTCGGCCTGGTCCTCGCCGCCGTCGCGGTCGGCCACGGCTGGTTCCTGTGGGACCGCGGCCTGGACAACCGGGCCGAGCTGACCGCCGACCCGGGGCTGCGCCCGGACGACCCGGGTGACGGCTCGCTGACGGTGCTGAGCTACAACACCCGCGACGGCGACACCGGGGTGGACGACATCGCCGCGGCGGCGGAGACGAACGGCGTCGACGTCCTCGTCCTCACCGAGACGAGCGCCGAGCTGGCCGACCAGGTCGCCGCGTTCCTCGCCGGCGGCGGGGAGTCGTTCCAGGTGTTCACCGCCGCGGCCGGGGAGGACGTCACCGGGGCGACGGCGGTGCTCGTCTCCTCCTCCCTCGGCGAGTACGTCCAGACCACCGGCCCGGCCACCGAGCTCGGCGCGGTGCGCGTCGAGCCGGCCACCGGGGTCGGGCCCGTCGTCGTCGGCGTCCACGTGGTGCCGCCGGCCTCGGACAACACCGACCGGTGGCTCAGGGACCTGCGGGCCGTGCGGGGACTCTGCACCGACCGGGGACCTGCCGGTCTGGTCCTCGCCGGCGACCTCAACGCCACCCTGGACCACGCGCCGCTGCAGGACCTCGGCCGGTGCACCGCTGCGGCCGTCGACGGCGGCGTCGGCGGCATCGCCACCTGGCCGGCCCGCCTGCCGTCCCTGATCGGCTCCACGATCGACCACGTCCTCGTCGACGGCGACAGCTTCGAGACGACCGAGGCGCTCGTCGTCGACCGCGGGGACAGCGACCACCGCGGCCTGGTCGTACGCGTGCGCCCGGTGGACCAGACCTCCTGACCAGCGCCTGACGGAGGGACTCCGGCCGCCTCAGCCCGAGGGACGCTGGCCGCCCTGTCGAGGAACGCCGGCCGCCTCAGCCGAGGGGACGCCCCGACAGCCGGCGAAGGGTCTCCGGGGTGCGGTCGTGACGCAGTCACCGGCGGCCCGTGACGGCGCACAAAATCAGTGGCCCGCCGGCGTGCCCCGGTGCCATTCTCGCGCCATGGACACCATCCGCATCGTCGAGCTCCCGGTGCCGGCGCCGGGCACGTCGATCCCGGCGGGCACCCGGCCCCCGGCGGTCTACCAGGCGTGGCACGACATCTTCGCCGAGTCGATGGTGGAGATCCTCGGGCACGACGACTTCGCCGACCCGCCGGCGGCACTCGCCGCGGGCTACGCCGACCAGAAGCACACCCGCAAGACCCTGCTCCTGGCCGTGACCACCACGGCACGAGACCGTGCGGTGGCCGCGGGCGTCGAGGCCGCCGCCGCGGTCACCGACCCGGCGGACGCGATCACGGACCCGGCGGACGCGATCACCGACCCGGCGACCGTCCTCGGGTACGCCGCGGTGTCGATGCCCCTCACCGACAACACCCACCTCGCCCACGTCGACCTCGCGGTCCGGCCGGCCGCCCGGCGTCGCGGCATCGGCGGCGCGCTGTGGCGCGAGGTCGAGCGGCGTGCGCGCGCCGCCGGCCGGAGCGCGGTGACGACCTGGAGCTCCCACGCCTCCGAGGCGCCCGAGGGAGCCGGCGCACTCGTCCCGCCGACCGGTGCGGGACGCATCGCGACCGACGACCCCGCGACCCGCTTCGCCCTCGCGCACGGCTTCTCGCTCGAGCAGGGCGAGCGGCAGTCCACCCTCCGGCTGCCCGTCGACCCCAGCCTGCTCGCCGGCTGGCGGGCGGAGGCGGAGGCGGCCGCCGGAGGGGACTACCGCGTGGTGCAATGGCAGGACCGGACGCCGGAGCGGTGGCTCGACGCCCTCGCCGAGCTCCAGCGTCGGATGAGCGTCGACGTCCCCGTGGCCGGCCTGGACTTCCAGGAGGAGGTGTGGGACGCCGCGCGCGTGCGGGACATGGACGAGGACATCGCCCGTGCCGGGCAGCGTTACGTCCTCACCGCCGTCGAGCACGTCCCGACCGGGTCGCTGGTGGCCTTCACCCACCTGGTAATGCCGCAGGCCCAGCCCGAGGTGGTGTTCCAGTACAACACCCTCGTCCACGGCGACCACCGGGGCCGGCGCCTCGGGCTGCTCGTCAAGGCTGCCAACCTCCAGCTGCTGGCGGCGGCCCAGCCCGCCGCACGGCGCGTGCACACCTGGAACGCGGGCGAGAACGCGCACATGCTCGCCATCAACGTCCGGATGGGCTTCGTGCTCGCGAGCATCGAGGGGGCGTGGCAGCGCCGCCTCGACGTGGCCGGGGCGACGTCGGCCCCGGCCGAGATCACGTCGCACGTCGGCACCGACGGCGCGACGGCGGACGGCCCGCTGGCCGCAGCACCCACCGGCACCGCGGCCTGAGCCCGCTACGCCGGTGCGGGCAGGTGCTCGGCCAGCCAGGCGAGCGCGAGCTCGGCGACGACGTCGATCCGGTCCCGCATGCCGTGCGCTGCGCCGTCGATGATCTCCAGGCGCGACCCGTCGGGCAGCAGCGGCAGACCCTCGCGGCTCAGCGTGACCAGCTCGGTCTCGTTCGCGTCGGACTCGCCGTGCACGAGCAGGACCGGCACGCGGGCCGCACCGAGCAGCTCGGCCTGGTCGATGAGGGAGTAGTCGGCGAGCGTCTGCCGGGAGATCACCGAGTACTCGCGGGCCGCCGCCTCGTTGTCGTCCGGGATGCGGGCGTGCCCGACGGCCTCGAGGTCGTCGAGCTGGGCGGGGGAGAAGATCTCCTCCCACGGGTAGGACATCGGACCGGTCAGCGGGCCGGTGAGCACCATCGTCACCACGTCCGTCGGCTGCGCCCGCAGTGCCGCGAGGGTGCCGAACGAGTGCGCGTGGATCGCCTGGACCCCGAACCCCTGCTCGGTGAGCCACGCCGAGGCCGAGCGGAGATCCTCCACCTCGCCGGCGACGGTGACAACATCGTCGTCGCTCGCCCCGCAGCCGGAGAAGTCGATCTGCAGGGTGGCGTGCCCCGCAGTGCGGTACGCCGAGGCGAGGATGTCGAAGCGGAGCGAGGAGTGCCGGTCCGAGAGGAAGCCGTGCGCGAAGAGGACCGCCGTCGAGCCGGTGCCCGGTTCGAAGGTGCCGGCCAACGTCACCCCGCGCGGGGTGGTGATCGCGACCTCTGCCATGCCTCCACGGTAAAGGTTTCGTACAAGAACCGTCAGGGACGGCCGGTGCGTCTCGTGATCCGGTCGGGCTTCCGGTGGACCCGCCGCCCGGCGCGCGGCGTGGCGCGCTTTGTGTCACTCGGCGTCGGGGGCGGGCGGAACGGCGGTCAGGGGTTGAGGAGCGCGGCGAGCTTCGCGAGGGCGTCGCGCCAGAACTTCTTGGTCTCCCCGACGGCGTCGGCGCCGGGCAGCCGGGAGTGGGCCGCCCCCACACGGGCCTTGGTGCGTCCGTCCTTGCCGGGGGCGAGAGGGTCGAGCGAGAGCAGCACCCGGGAGTCGTCGTCGGCGACCAGACGCACGGTCTTGGGCTCGGTGGTGCCCACCAGCTTCCAGTCGACGTCCAGCCAGTCCCGGCGCAGCTCGTCGTCGGCCAGGTAGGGCCAGATGTCGGCGACCGCGCCGTAGATCGTCTTGGTGGCGCTCACCTCGAAGGTGCCGTCCGGGCGCTGGCCGGGCTCGCGCAGCCCGCGGGACTGCTCGTAGCCGACCGTGACGCCCTGCGCCCACCAGCCGTCGACGTCGTGCTCGCCGCCGAGCCAGCGCGCGATCCGGGTGTGGTCCCACTCGCGCGCGCCGGCCTCGTCCAGCAGCGCGTACCACTCGACGCGGGACCGGCCGGTGGCCTCGCGGAGCCGCTCGTCGCCGATCTGCTGCTCATGGCTTCGGGTCGACATGGCGCACAGCCTACGCGCGGTGCCAAGCCCGGTTCGCGGTCGCTGACGCAGGCGGTGGAGTCAGGCCCGCGCGCAGTCGCGCCGGCGCCCGGTCTCGGCCCCGGTGACCGGTCACCCGTGCTCCGCTCAGGTCTCCGTGCCGAGGACCGTTCCGTCGGCGGCGTCGACGTGGACCTCGACGTCGTCGTCGCCGCCGTCGAACTCCACGGTCCACACCAGCGTGCCGTCGTCCTCGTCCAAGGAGGCGCCCTCGAGCGGCTCGGTGCGCTCGGCCGCGGCCGCCTCGATGGCCTCGGTGATCGTGATGCCGGCGGCGTCGTGCTCGGCGAGGTCGTCTGCATCCACCTCGCCGGTGTCGATCTCGTCCAGCACGCTCGCACCGTCGGGCGAGACCGTGACGTCGTGCTCGACGCCGTCGCGCACCACCTCCAGCTCCCAGGCGCTCTCGTCGTCCGAGCGGTCGAGGTCGTGGACGACGCCGCCGTCGGACTCGACGGTCGCGATCGCCGCGACGGCGTTCTCCGCGGTGAGCTCGCCGCCGGGCGCGGCGTCCGACCCTGCCGTCGGGCTCTCGGCCCCGGTGGGTGTCTCCGTCGTCCCGCCGGGCGCGTTCGCACCGGGGACAGACGGGTCGTCCTCGTCCGTCCCGCCGCACGCGGCCAGCGTCAGCGACAGGGCGGCGACGCCGCTCCAGGTCGCGATCCTGCGGGTCACGGTCTGGGTGAGCATCACGACGCCCCTCTCCACTGCTGGACAGGTCCTCAGTATCGGCCAGGTCCCGCGGTGTCGCGACACGCGCCCCGTGCAGGACGGCGGGCGGGCTCGCCGGCAGCCCTTACACGACACGGCACGACTGCCGAGACCGTGAGCGGCGCGGCGCGGCGGTTACGGCGTGCGGCGGCGAAGCGTCGCGGCGCCGAGCAGCAGTACCCCCACGATGAAGGCGACGAGCACGGTGAGCTCGAGCGTGAGGTCCGGCGAGGACTCGGTGGACACTGCGGTCATCGCGTCGACCGCGTAGGACAGCGGCAGGACGTTCGAGACGTACTCCAGGGCGCGGGGCATCTCGTCGCGCGGCACCAGCAGCCCGCACAGCAGGAACTGCGGCAGCACGACCGCCGGCATGAACTGCACCGCCTGGAACTCGGTGTGCGCGAAGGCCGAGACGAACAGCCCGAGCGCGACGCCGAGGAGCGAGTCCAGCAGCGCCACCAGGATGAGCAGCTGCCACGGCCCGGCCGGCTCCAGCCCGAGCGGTCCGAGCATGAGCGCGGAGGTGACCAGCGCCTGCACGACCGCCACCGCACCGAACGCGAGCGCGTAGCCGAGGATGAACGAGACCTTGCCCAGCGGCAGGGTGAGCAGCCGCTCGAGCGTTCCCGAGCGGCGCTCGCGCAGCGTGGTGATCGAGGTGATCAGGAACATGATGATGACCGGGAAGAGCGCCAGCAGCGCCGGGCCGATCCGCTGGAAGATCGGGCCGCCGTCGTAGATCCACCACAGCAGGGTCAGCAGCACGCCGGGGACCACGACGATCATCGCGATGGTCCGGGGGTCGTGCCGCAGCTGGGCCAGGACGCGCAGGGCGGTGGCGATCATCGGTCGTCCTCGGTCCCGGCGTCGGCGACCAGGGCGAGGAACGCCGCCTCCGCGGTGGGGGCGCCGGTCCGCCCGAGCAGCTCGTCCGGGGTGGTCTGCGTGAGCACCCGGCCGTCGCGCAGCAGGACGAGGCCGTCGCAGCGGTTGGCCTCGTCCATCACGTGCGAGGAGACGAGCAGGGTGGTGCCAGCGGCCGCCAGCTCGCGGAAGGTCGACCACAGCGCCTCCCGCAGCACCGGGTCGAGCCCCACGGTCGGCTCGTCGAGGACGAGCAGCTCGGGGCTGCCGAGCAGGGCCGCGGCGAGGGACACCCGGGAGAGCTGACCGCCGGAGAGGGACCCGACGAGCTGGTCACGCTGTCCGCGGAGCCCGACCGTCGTGACCACCTCGTCGACACCGCGACCGCCGCCGTGCCGGCCGCCGCGCCCGTTCACGCCGAGCACGCGGGCGAAGTAGCGCAGGTTCTCCGCCACCGTCAGGTCCTCGTAGACGCTGGGCGCCTGGGTGACGTACCCGATGCGACGGCGCAGGCCGCGGCTTCCGGCGTCCTCGCCGAGCACCGTGACGGACCCACCGGTCACCACCTGCACGCCGAGGATCGCGCGCATCAGCGTGGTCTTGCCGGAGCCGGACGGTCCCAGCAGCCCGGTGACCCGGCCGGCCGGGACGGTGAGTGTGACGTCGTCCAGCGCCGTCGTGGACCCACGGACGACCCGCAGGTCCCGCACCACGACCGCCGAATTCATCATGTCGTGAATTATGCGCGCGGAAGGTGCACCGCGTCAACGAATCAGTCGTCCTGCCCCTGGCGGGTGCGCCCTTCACTGCGATTCACTCTCGGAGTCGGGGGGGCCGGGGACAAGCCGTGCGCGACAGCTCGGCGCCACGCAAGCACACCGGCCGCTCTCAGCAGGCTGGCGGCAGGAGCCTGAGGCGTCGGGTACGCGTCATCGGGGGGTGAGGTAGCCCTGGACGGTGGGCGAGAGATATGCGGTCACCTCGTCGACGCCGGCCGAGGCGAGCGGCTGCGCACCGACGACGTTGCGCAGCAGCGCGGCGCCGATGAGGTGGGAGACGGCGAGCTGCAGGCGCAGGTCGACGTCCGGTCCGGGCGGGACGAGCGGCCGGACGGCGGGCAGCATGACCTGCTCGATGAACTGGCGCAGCATCCGCGCGGCCTGCGGGTCGGAGGTGGCGGAACGGATGAGCGCGACGAACGGCGCCCGTCGTGCGGCGTCGTCCCAGACGGAGAAGAACGTCCGCACGAGCACGGTGCCACGCTGCTCCACCGGTACGGCTTCGAGGTTCTCGACCACCTCGGCCGGGTCGAGCCGGAGCTCCAGCGACGCCACGAAGAGGTCGCGCTTGGTGCCGAAGTAGTGGTGGACGAGCGCGGGGTCGACCCCGGCGCGTGCGGCAACCGCACGCACGGTGGTGCCGGCGTAGGAGCGCTCGGCGAACTCGGTGCGCGCGGCGTCGAGGATCTCGGTGCGGGTGTCGGGCCCGCCCGGCCGGCGGCCCCGGCCGCGCGGCGCGGTGGGCATGGCGTCACTGTAGGGCCGCACGCCGGGACGGTCCGGGCGTCGGCCGCGCACGGGCGGCGGTCGGTCCGCAGCCTGCCCGAGCGCGCGAAGGCTACCGCCGTCGGCGCCCCGCGAGCAGGGGGCTGGTCGGTGACCGGGCCGAGCGCGCGCGGGGGCTACCGCCGTCGGCGCCCCGGGAGGTGCCGCCGTCCCCTCGTGAAGTACAGGACGGGACCGACGAAGTCGATGGCGATCACGGCCGCCCACTTCAGCTTCGACCCCTCGACCTGCTCGGCGGGCCGGGTCGCGAGGTCCGCCCACGCGGACACAGCGAACCCCAGCTGCGCCGACCCGATCACCACCACGACCGCCTTCTGCCCCGTGCTCAGGTCGCTCCAGGACCTCTTCTTCGCGGCCACATGACCTCCCTCGCTCGTGGGTACAGCATCACCCCCCGGCCGCTCGACCGCCAGGGTCCTTCGCCCCAGCCGGGCGGGCGGTGCGCGCGCGTCGTCATACCCTGGAGGCGTGATCGAACTCAAGACCCCCGCCGAGATCGAGGCCATGCGGCCCGCCGGACAGTTCGTCGCCGAGGTGCTCCAGGCGCTCCGCGCGGCGGCCGACGTCGGGGTCAACCTCCTCGACCTCGACGCCCTCGCGCACCGGATGATCCGCGAGGCCGGGGCGGAGTCTTGCTACATCGACTACCACCCCTCCTTCGGGGCGAGCCCGTTCGGGCACACGCTGTGCACGTCGGTCAACGACGCGGTCCTCCACGGCCTGCCCCACGACTACTCGCTCCGCGACGGTGACCTGCTGTCCGTCGACTTCGCCGCCAGCGTCGACGGCTGGGTCTCCGACTCCGCCCTGAGCGTCGTCGTCGGCACACCGCGCGAGGAGGACCTGCGGGTCATCGAGGCGACCGAGACGGCCCTCGCCGCCGCGGTCGATACCGCTGTCGTCGGCAAGAAGATCGGCGACATCTCCGCCGCCGTCGGCGAGGTCGCCGCCTCCTACGGGTACCGGGTCAACACCGACTTCGGTGGCCACGGGGTCGGCCGGACGATGCACGGCGAGCCGCACGTGCCCAACGACGGGCGCGCCGGCCGCGGCTGGCCGCTGCGCCCCGGCCTCGTCATCGCCATCGAGCCGTGGTTCCTCATCGGCACCGACGAGATCTACACCGACGACGACGGGTGGACCCTGCGCAGCTCGGACGGCTCGCGCGGCGCGCACAGCGAGCACACCGTCGCGATCACCGAGGACGGCCCGGTGGTCCTGACGGCCCGGTCGTAGTCGACGCTTCGTCGCTCGCGACCGTCCGACGACGGCGCCGCTCTGAGACGACGGCACCGCTGCGTCTCACGCGCTGGGAACGCCCCGCTCCGCCCGACGGGCCGGCCGCTCTCCCGCCAGGATCGAGCCGTCCATCCTCGAGCGGCCGAGAGTCCTGGCTCCACGACGCCGCAGCCGCCGCCGACATCCGGTGTGCGGTGCTCACGCCAGGTGGAGTGTGATCTGCACCATGTCCACGTCTAGCCTCTTGAGTGTGCCCACCACACACCCGACCGTCTCCTTCGAGCTCTTCCCGCCGCGGCGGCCCGAGCTCGACGAGACGATCTGGCAGCGGGTGCTGCGCATGGCCGAGGCCGGGCCCGACTTCTTCTCGGTCACCTACGGCGCCTCCGGGTCCTCCCGGAGCGCCTCGGCCGAGCTGGTGCGTCGCGTGCTCGCCGAGACCGCCGTGCCGCCCATCGCCCACCTGACGTGCGTCGGCGCCACCCGCGAGGAGCTCGCCGACCACGTCCGCACCCTGCTGGACCACGGCGTGCGCGACTTCCTCGCCCTGCGCGGCGACCCGCCGGCCGGGCAACGCGACTGGGCGCCGCCCGAGGGTGGCCTGTCCCGCTCCAGCGAGCTCGTCGCCCTGATCCGCGACGTCGAGACCGAGCGCCTCGGCGCGGCGAGCCCCGACGGCGGACGGGAGGCGACGTCGGAGCCGCCGTCCGTCGTCGCCCAGGAGCTGGGCGTCTCGCCCGCCGACGTCGTGTCGGTCGCCGTCGCCGCCTACCCCGCCGGCCGCAGCCACACGCGCGAGGCCGAGCTCGCGGCACTGCGGGAGAAGCAGGACGCCGGCGCCGACTTCGCCATCACCCAGGTCTTCTTCGACGCCGAGGCCTACGCCTCGCTCGTCACCGACGCCCGCGCCGTCGGGGTCCACATCCCGATCCTGCCGGGCATCATCCCGCTGACCGACCGGGGCCGGCTGCACAGGCTGTCGGACCTGACCGGGGTGCCGGTGCCCACCACCATCGACGCGCTGCTCGCCGTCGACGACGAGGCCGAGCGGCTGCGGCGTGGCATCGACGCGACCCTGGCGCTGATCGACCGGGTGCTCGCCGTCGGCGCCCCCGGCCTGCACCTGTACACGTTCAACCACGACCGCCCGGCGCTGGACGTGCTCGACCACCTGCGCGCCCGCGGGATCCGCAACCCCGCCATCGTCGACGGTGCCGCCACCCGGCCGGTCACCCACGCCGCCCGCTACGACGCCGCCCGCGCCGCCTCCGACGCGCGCACCCACTGAGGAGCCCACCATGACCCAGCCGCCCGCCGTCGACCGCACGGTTCCGTACTTCCCCGGCGCGACGGTGCTCGGCTACCCCCGCATCGGGCCCGCCCGCGAGCTCAAGCGCGCCCTCGAGGCGTACTGGGGCGGGCACAGCGAGCTGGACGACCTGCAGGCCAGCCTCGCCGGCCTGCGCGCCGACACCCGCAGGCGCCTCGGCCGGCTCGGCCTCAACGTCGACGACGCCGCCATCCCGTCTGACTTCTCCGCGTACGACCACGTGCTCGACGTCGCCACCACCCTCGGTGCGATCCCCGAGCGGTTCGCCTCCCGGGTGCCCGAGGGGGGCGTGCTCGACCTGCCCGGCTACTTCACCCTCGCACGCGGCGAGGGTGACCTGGCCCCGCTCGAGATGACCAAGTGGTTCGACTCGAACTACCACTACCTCGTCCCCGAGATCGGCCCGGACACCCCGATCCGCTACGCCGACGACCGGGTGGTGCACCAGTTCCTCGAGGCGGCCGGCGACGGCGCGACCACCCGGCCCGTCGTCGTCGGGCCCGTCACCTTCCTGCTGCTGAGCAAGCCGGCCGACGGCGCCCCCGAGGGCTTCCACCCCCTCGACCGTCTCGACGACGTCCTGGCGGCCTACACCGAGCTGCTCCACGGGCTCGGCGAGGCCGGCGCCCCCTGGGTGCAGATCGACGAGCCGGCCCTGGTGTCGGACACGTGGGAGGTGCCGCGGGAGCGGGTGCTGGCGGCACTGACCCGCAGCCTCGAGGCACTAGCCGGCGCGGTCGCCCGCCCGGCCCGGCCGGCGATCTTCCTCGCCGCGCCGTACGGCTCGCTCGGCGACGCGCTCCCGGTGCTCGCCGGCAGCCACGTCGAGGCCGTCGGCCTGGACCTTGTCCGCGGAGCCGTCCCCGGCCGCGATGCGCTGGCGGCACTGCGGGAGAAGGTCGTCGTCGCGGGCGTGGTCGACGGGCACAACGTGTGGCGCACCGATCTCGACCGCGCGCTCGGCGTGCTCGAGCAGGTGCGCGACGGCCTCGGCGAGGGCGCGCGGATCGCCGTCGCGACGTCGTGCTCGCTCCTGCACGTCCCGCACGACGTCGAGCGGGAGAAGCACCTCGGACGCGAGCTGAGCACCTGGCTGGCGTTCGCCGACCAGAAGGTCGGTGAGGTGCAGGTGCTGGCGCAGGCGCTGCTAGAGGGCCGCGACCCCGTCGCCGGCGAGCTGGGCGAGGCGGCCGAGGCACGGGCGTCCCGCGCCGCCCATGCGGGCGTCGAGCGGGAAGAGGTGCGCTCGCGGGTGGCCGGCCTGAAGGACGCCGACTTCCACCGGGTGGCGTACGGCGAGCGGGCCGGGGCGCAGGCCGAGGTGCTGGACCTGCCGGTCCTCCCGACGACGACGATCGGGTCGTTCCCGCAGACCACCGAGCTGCGCCGGGCCCGGGCGGCGCTGCGGAAGCACGAGATCGACCGGGACACCTACGAGGCCGCCATGCGCGCCGAGATCGAGAAGGTGGTGCGGCTGCAGGAGGAGCTGGGGCTGGACGTGCTCGTGCACGGTGAGCCCGAGCGCAACGACATGGTGCAGTACTTCGCGGAGCTGCTCGACGGGTTCGCGGTGACGCAGCACGGGTGGGTGCAGTCCTACGGTTCGCGGTGCACGCGTCCGTCGATCCTGTGGGGCGATGTCTCCCGGCCGGCGCCGATGACTGTGGCGTGGGCGAGCTATGCCGCGTCGCTGACGGACCGGCCGGTCAAGGGGATGCTCACCGGGCCGGTGACGATCCTGGCGTGGTCCTTCGTGCGCGACGACCAGCCGCTGGCCGAGACCGCGAACCAGGTGGCGCTCGCCCTGCGCGACGAGCTCGCCGACCTCGAGGCGGCGGGGATCGGCATCGTCCAGGTGGACGAGCCGGCCCTGCGTGAGCTGCTGCCGCTGCGCCGCACGGACCACGCCGCCTACCTGGACTGGTCCGTGCGGGCCTTCCGGCTGGCCACCTCAGGCGTGGCGCCGACGACCCAGGTGCACACGCACCTGTGCTACTCCGAGTTCGGTGAGGTGATCGGCGCCATCGACGGCCTGGACGCGGACGTGACCAGCATCGAGGCCGCCCGCTCGAAGATGGAGATCCTGCCGGCGATCCACTCCTCGGGGTTCGAGCGGGGCATCGGACCGGGGGTGTACGACATCCACTCCCCGCGTGTGCCCTCGGTCGAGGAGATCACCGAGCTGCTCACCGCCGCGGTGGACGCCGTCCCGGCGCGGCAGCTGTGGGTCAACCCTGACTGCGGGCTGAAGACCCGGCGCTACGAGGAGACGACGGCGGCCCTGGAGAACCTGGTCGCCGCCACCCGGACGGTGCGCGCGAACCTCTGACCCGCACGCCAGCCCGCCAGCCCGCCAGGCCGCCTGCCCGCCAGCCCGTGCGCCGAGAACGTCGGCTGCAGATCACTGCCTCGGCCACGACGCACGTGCTCGGCCCGTGTGGGGACCGGGCCCGGGCGAGGACCGGGCCTGAGTGGTGAACCGGCCCGGGCGGGGACCCGGGAGCGATGGGACTCGTCCCGGTGCGGTCAGTCGGCGAGCTCGGGCGGCCACACCACCCGGAAGCGTTCGAAGACGATCTCGTCTGTGTCGGTGAAGGTCGCCCCGCGGGCCGCGCAGGTGCGCGTCCAGTACCGGCGGTGCTCGGTGAGCCAGGACGCGAGCGTGCGGTCGTCCTCGCCCTCGTCCCGCGCGAAGGCCTCGTCGGCGCTCGAGATCGTCCCGACCCGCAGCTCCACGCTGCGGAGCACCACGCGCGGGACGCCGGAGCCGTCGCACGCGATCCAGTGCGAGCCGAGGCGGGGGAGCTCCTCGCCGCGCGCCGCGAACTCGTCGACCAGGTCCGCGGTGGCCCGCTTCGACCCGTGCACGACCAGACCGAGGAGCGCGTCGGAGAGCTCCACGGAGTCGCCGAACCGGTCGATCGTGTACTCGGGCGACGACCGCACGACGTCGGGTCGGGCGGCCGAGTACTGCGCCCACATCGCCGTCGCGGCCGCGGTGTCCAGGGCGGCGGGCGGTGTCCGGTCTGTGCTCACCGTGGGATTGTGACACCGCTGCGGTGGCGGCTGAGGCCGCCGTTCTGGAGCGTGCGCCCGTCCGGGCGTGCTCCGCACCGGCAGGTGTGCCCCGCCACCCGGATGCGCCGTCGCACTGCGCTGCCTACCGTCGAGAGCGCGCACCGTTCGGTGCGTCCTGGAACCGACGGAGGACCTCGTGCGAACCGACGACATGCTTGCCAGCCACCCCGGCGCAGCCGGGGACACCGCACTCCTCGCCCGGGCGATCGACGCGCTGGCCGAGTGCGCACAGGCCTGCACCACCTGCGCTGACGCCTGTCTCGCCGAGGAGATGGTCGCCGAGCTGCGCCGATGTATCCGTACCGACCTGGACTGTGCGGACGTGTGTGCCACCACGTTGCGGCTGCTCTCACGTCAGACCGGAACGGACGACGCCCTCGTCCGGGCGCAGCTCCAGGCGTGCGTCGTGGCGTGCCGGACCTGCGGCGACGAGTGTGAGTCGCACGCCGAGATGCATGAGCACTGCCGGGTGTGCGCGGAGGCGTGCCGGGCGTGCGAGAAGGTCTGCACGGAGCTGCTGACCACCATGGCGTGACCGGCTCGGCGCCGCGGTCGCGGGTACTGCTCCGACCGCCGGCGTCGACGTAGCGTCCGACGGACCCGTCGATGCCGGCTTGACGCGAGACTGCAGGTCGCGGGAATAGCCATCTTCGGTGACGGCGTTTGCTTGCATACCCCAGGGGGGTATGGTTGAGGTTGGAGCGAACGGAAGCGGTGAGGGCTTATGCGTCACGAGCTCGATGATCAGCACGACTCGGCGCCCGCGGAGCACGACCGGCACGGCGGCATCGACGCCGAGGCGATGCACGAGGCGGACGGGGCCGACGGCGGTCACGATGCGCACGCCGGCCACGACTCGCACGGCGGTCACGACGCGCATGCCGGCCACGGCGGTCACGATGCGCACGCCGGCCACGACTCGCACGGCGGTCACGATGCGCACGCCGGTCACGACGCGCATGCCGGCCATGACGCGCACGGCGGTCACGGCGGGCATGGCGGGCACGGCGACCACGTCGGCCAGTTCCGACGGCTGTTCTGGATCATGCTCGTGATCGCTGTCCCGACGGTCCTGCTCAGCCCGATGTTCGCCGAGATCCTGGGCTACCAGCTCCCCGACGTCGCGGGAGTCACCTGGGTCGCCCCGATCCTGGGCACGGTCATCTATGTCTGGGGCGGTCAGCCTTTCCTGACCGGTGCCGTCAGCGAGCTGCGGGCCCGCAAGCCCGGGATGATGCTGCTGATCGGCATGGCGATCACCGTCGCCTTCGTCGCCTCCTGGGGCGCGCGGCTCGGGCTGCTCTCCCACGAGCTCGAGTTCTGGTGGGAGCTCGCCCTCCTGGTCGTGATCATGCTGCTCGGCCACTGGATCGAGATGCGCTCGCTCGCGCAGACGTCCTCCGCGCTGGACTCGCTGGCGGCCCTTCTCCCGGACGAGGTCGAGAAGATCGACGGGGACGACGTCGTCACGGTCTCACCGGCCGACCTCCGGCTCGGTGAGGTCGTCATCGTCCGGCCCGGCGGCCGCGTCCCTGCGGACGGCGAGGTGGTCGACGGCGGGGCCGACGTCGACGAGTCGATGATCACCGGGGAGTCCGCCCCCGTGCGTCGCGGGGTCGGTGACCGGGTGGTCGCCGGCACGGTCGCCACCGACAACGCCCTCCGGGTGCGTGTCACAGCTGTCGGTGACGACACCGCTCTGGCCGGGATCGGCCGCCTCGTCGCCGAGGCGCAGTCCTCTGGCAGCCGGGCCCAGCGGCTCGCCGACCGAGCCGCCGGCTGGCTCTTCTGGTTCGCCCTCGGCGCGGCTGCGATCACCCTGGTCGTGTGGTTGCTCGTCGGGACGCCGGAGCAGGCCTGGATACGCGTCATCACGGTGCTCGTCATCGCGTGCCCGCACGCTCTCGGCCTGGCGATCCCGCTCGTGGTGTCCATCGCCACCGAGCGCGCTGCGCGCGGCGGGGTGCTGGTCAAGGACCGCATGGCGCTCGAACGCATGCGGACGGTCGACGCGGCGCTCTTCGACAAGACCGGCACCCTCACCAGGGGTGAGCCCGTCGTCACCCACGTGACCGGCGCCGACGGCGCGGATCATGACGAGGTCGTCGCGCTCGCTGCCGCGGTGGAGGCAGACAGCGAGCACCCGCTCGCCCGGGCGATCGTCGCCGCCGCGGCACAGCGCGGTCTCGTCGTCCCCCGCGCCGAGGACATCAGGTCCCGGACCGGCGTCGGCGTCACTGGCGCAGTCGGTGGTCGCACCGTTCACGTCGGCGGCCCCGCGCTGCTGCACGAGCAGGACCGGTCCGCGCTCCAGGCCACCGACTCGTGGGCCGCGGACGGTGCGACGGTGCTCCACGTCCTGGTGGACGGCGCGGTCGCCGGCGCCCTCGCGCTCGCGGACGACGTGCGACCCGAGTCTCGGCAGGCCGTGGACGCCTTGCACGCCCTCGGCCTCCACGTCGTGATGATCACCGGCGACGCCGAACCGGTCGCCCGGGCCGTCGCCGCCGACCTCGGGATCGACCAGGTCTTCGCCGGGGTGCGTCCCGAGCACAAGAGCGAGAAGGTCGCCGAGCTCCAGCGCGACGGTCGGACCGTCGCGATGGTCGGCGACGGCGTCAACGACGCTCCCGCGCTCGCCCAGGCGGACGTGGGGATCGCCATCGGGGCCGGCACCGACGTGGCCATCGCCTCTGCCGGTGTCGTGCTCGCCTCCGACGACCCTCGCTCGGTGCTCTCGGTCATCCAGCTCTCGCGTGCCGCTTACCGCAAGATGAAGCAGAACCTCTGGTGGGCCGCCGGGTACAACCTCGCGGCGGTGCCTCTGGCGGCCGGCGTGCTCGCGCCCGTCGGGTTCGTCATGCCGATGGCGGTCGGTGCGCTGCTGATGTCCTTGTCCACCGTGGTGGTGGCGCTGAACGCCCAGCTGCTCCGGCGGCTGGACCTGAGCCCCGACGCCGGTACGGCGGCCGCGCTCGGCACCGAGGTGGCGGCAACGGAACCGGCTCCGGCGGCCGTGCGGAGCTAGCGCGGCGTCGGCGAACGTCCGGGCTCAGTGCGCGCCCGGCTCGTGCGTGCCGTGTGCGGCGGGCTCGAGCTGGAACGTGGAGTGCTCCACGCTGACGGCGAAGTGCTGGGCGACGCACGCCTGGAGCTGGTCGAGCACCCGGGGGGCGTGCCCGTCGTGGAAGCAGGAGTCGTCCAGCACCACGTGCGCGCTGAGCACGGGCAGCCCCGTGGCGATCTGCGAGGCGTGCAGGTCGTGCACGTCCACCACGTGCTCCAGACCGAGGATGTGCCGGCGCACGTCGTCCAGGTCCAGCCCGCGCGGCGTCGCCTCCAGCAGCACGTGGGTGCTCTCGCGCAGCAGCATCACCGTGCGCGGGACGATGAGGACGCTGATGAACATCCCGGCGAGGGCGTCGGCCCGCAGATAGCCCGTGGCGGCGATGACCACGGCGCTGACGATGACGGCGACCGAGCCGAGCGCGTCGTTGACGACCTCCAGGAAGGCCGCGCGCATGTTGAGGTTCGTCGACCGTCCGGCGCTGAGCACCACGATGGCGGCGACGTTGCCGGCCAGGCCGAGGACGCCGAAGAGCAGCAGGCCGTCGGCGGGCACCTCGGGTGGCGCGACCAGTCGCCGCACACCTTCGACGAAGGCGTAGATCCCGACGCCGAAGAGCACCAGGGCCTGCGCGGCGGCGGCCAGCACCTCGGCCCGCCGGTAGCCCCAGGTCCGCTGCGCCGTCGCCGGCCGCAGGGCGAGCGTCGCCGCCGTCAGGGCCATGACGAGCCCACCGGTGTCGGTGAGCATGTGCCCGGCGTCCACCAGCAGCGCGAGGCTCCCCGTCCACCAGGCACCCACGACCTCGACGAGCAGGATCGTCGCCGTGATCGTCAGGGCGATCGCGAGGCGTCGCCGGTTCGCTGCGTGATGGTGGTCGTGGCTCACAGCCGGCCGCCGCCGTCGTGGTCGTCGACCGTGTGTGCGTCGGTCGGTGTCGTGGTCATGCGTCGGCCTGCGCCAAGCCGTTGGTCGAGCACAGCGTGACGGCGTAGCCGGTGGCGCCCAGGAGCGTCTCGGCGGCGCGGAGGACCGCCAGCAGCTCCGGCTCGGTGGTCAGGGAGAACAGCGACGCGCGGCCTACCGGGCGGGAGGTCACCAGGCCGCAGTCCCTGAGGCAGCTCAGGTGCGTGCTGACCGTGGACTGCGCCAGGCCCAGATGCTCTGTGAGGTCGCGGACCCGGTGCTCCCCGGCGGTCAGGTGCTGGAGGATCCGCAGCCGCGTGGGGTCCGACAGGCTGTGGAACAACGCCGCCGCGGGGTCGAGCGAGGCCGGACCCGCTACCGCCTCCGGCGCGTCCGTCGAATCTTGCGTCGCTCGGCTATCGCGCACGGTCGTTGTCATCGCCATACGACGATGCTAGCCGATATCGCGGCGGCGGAGGCCGGGCAAGGTGCCTCAGGTTGCCGCACCCAACGGCAGGCCCGAACGTTGGCCCGTGACCACCGACACCCGTCCCGAGCAGACCTCACGGCTGAAGAAGGGCATCACCGGCCCGTTGCTGTTCCTGTTCATCCTGGGCGACGTGCTCGGTGCGGGGGTCTACGCCCTGGCGGGTGAGCTCGCCGCCGAGTCCGGCGGGATGATGTGGGCGCCGCTCATGCTCGCGCTGGCGATGGCGCTGCTCACCGCCTCGAGCTACGCCGAGCTGGTCACCAAGTATCCGCGGGCCGGCGGGGCGGCCGTCTTCGCCCAGCGGGCGTTCGGCCGCCCGGTCGTGTCCTTCCTCGTCGGCTTCTCGATGCTCGCCGCCGGCGTGACCAGCGCCGCCGGCCTGTCGATCGCCTTCGCGGGTGACTACCTGGCCACGTTCATCGACGTCCCGACGGCGCTCGCGGCGCCGGTCTTCCTGGTCCTGCTCGCGCTGGTCAACGCACGCGGCATCAAGGAGTCGGTGCGCTCGAACGTGGCGATGACCGTCATCGAGGTGTCCGGCCTCGTGCTCGTGATCGTGGTTGTCGCCGTAGCCTTCGGTGGCGGTGCCGGCGACGCGGGCCGGGTGCTCGAGGTGCCGGACGGCGTCGGGGTGCCGGCCGCGGTCCTCGGCGGGGCGCTGATCGCGTTCTACTCCTTCGTGGGCTTCGAGGTGTCCGCCAACGTGGCCGAGGAGGTCCAGGACGTCAGCCGTGTCTACCCGCGAGCCCTGTTCGGTGCACTGGCGGTGGCCGGCGTCGTGTACGCACTCATCGGTGTGGCGTCCGCGGTGATCATGCCGCCGGCCGACCTGGCCGGGTCGTCGAGCCCGTTGCTGGACGTCGTCGAGGCCAGCGGCGTCGCCGTGCCGGGGTGGGCGTTCAGCGCGATCGCCCTGGTCGCCGTCGCCAACGGTGCGCTGCTGACCATGATCATGGCCAGCCGCCTCGCCTACGGCATGGCCGAGGAAGGACTTCTGCCCGCCCCGCTCGCCCGGGTGCTGCCCAGCCGCCGGACGCCGTGGGTGGCGATCGTGGTGACGACCGCCGTGGCCGTGGCCCTCACGCTGGTCGGTGATCTCGCGGTGCTGGCCGAGACCGTGGTGCTGCTGCTGCTCGTGGTGTTCGTCAGTACCAACCTCGCGGTGCTGGTCCTGCGTCGCGACCGGGTCGAGCACGACCACTTCCGCACGCCCGTGGTCCTGCCCGTGCTTGCGCTGGTGTCGTGCGGGGTGCTGCTCAGCCAGCAGTCCGTGCAGGTCTGGGTCTACGGCGGCCTGCTCCTCGCGGCCGGTGCGGTCGTCCATCTGCTCACCCGACGGTTCTCACCGAGGCGGATCGAGTCGCCCCCTCGACGGTGATCCTCCCCGTCGCCCTCCCGACGGTGACCTTTCGCTTCGCCCTCCCGACGGCGATCCTCCCGGTCGCGCTCCCGACGGGGATTCTCCCCGGGCGCCGTCCCGACGGTAATCCTCCGGGTCGCCCTCCCGACGGCGATCCCTCCCGGTCGCCCTCTCGACGGTTGTCCCCCCTGTTTCGCTGATCGTCAGAACTCGGCGACGGGCTGGCCGGTCCGAGCGCATCGGCGGCGCCGCGGTCAGCTGCTCACCTCGGGGAGTGACCGTGCGGCGACGACCCCGGCCAGACCCAGCGCCGCCAGGAAGAGGAGCGCCACCTCGGTGCCGAGGAGCGCGAGCCCGCTCGAGACGGCCCCGGCCACCAGCAGCAGCACTCCCATGGCGGTGTTGGCGACCGCCACGTACTCCGTGCGCCGGTCACCCTCCGCCATGTCGACGACGTAGGTCTTTCGGGCCACCCGCACTCCGGTGTGCGTCAGCGCCAGCAGCAGGTAGCCGAGGGGGAAGATCCAGGCCGCACCTGCGCCGTCGCCGATCGTGTACAGCGCCAGCAGGGCGAGGACGACGACGGACGCGGTGGCAGCGCCCCAGATCATCACGCGGCGGCTCGAGCGGTCGGCGAGGCGGCCGAACAGGCGGCCGCCGACGAGGCTCGCGACGCCGGAGGCGATGACGAACGGGCCGAGGCCGGCGAGCCCGCCCCCGCCCCGCGCCGCGAGTGCCACGATGAACGGCGGGCTCAGCGCCGAGACGAGCAGCAGGGTGCGAACCACGACGAAGCGCCGGAACGTCACGTCCGAGCGCAGCAGCGCCCACGATCTCCCCAGCCAGCCGACGTCGTCGGGCCCGGGGTCGACCGGTTCGTCGGCCGGCTCACGGATGCCCGCGTAGACAGCCGTGGCCGCCACCCAGGCCAGCGCGGCGGCACCGAGCAGGACGGCCAGGGGTGTGACGTCGTCGCCTCCGAGCAGGCGGATGCCCAGGCCCGCGGTGATGGCGACGACGCCGGACAGCACCGTGGCGAGCCCCGTGATCTGGCCGCGCTGACCCTTCGGCACCGTGCGGCCCAGGACGTCCTTGCCGGCCAGGGAGGTCAGCGCCCGGGCGAGCGCGAAGACGGCGAGGGCCACCAGCACGACGGCGCCGGCGGCGGTCCCGCTCGCGGTCGCCGCCGCACCGGCCATCACCGCCGTCGCCGCGGCCTGCCCCGCCGCACCGGCCACCCAAGCCCACTTGCGCACCCGGCGGCCCTGCACCCATGGCAGGAGCGCCGCCTGGGGCAGCATCGACCCGGACTCCCGGACGGGAACCAGCAGCCCCACGAGGGCACCGGGTGCGCCGAGCGCGCTGAGGAGCCAGGGCAGGACCGTCTTGGCGTTGACGATCTCGTCGCCGATGCTCTGCAGCCCGTTCGCCGCCACCTGGCGCAGCCCGTTGCGGGGCAGGTCTCGGGCCGCCTCGGACGCCAGGTCGTCGGTGGCGTCGCCCTGGGGACGGACGAGGCGGGCGTAGAGCTCCTGCGCCCTCACCGGCTGGGCCGGGTCTGGGCGATGGTCGTCGGCACATCCCCGGTTGTACGCCGGGTGGTGCCGAACCGCCAGCGACGGTGCCGGGCAGCCAGCGACGGCGCCGGGCCGCCAACGGCGGTGCCGGGCCGTCAACGACGGTGCCGAGCGCGCGCACGACCGACAGATGCGCCCTAGGCTCGTGGACCAGCACCGCACCACTCACCGCACGGAGGTCATCCATGGGCAAGCTCTCGTTCGTACTCGGCGCCGGTCTCGGCTACGTGCTCGGCGCCCGCGCCGGCCGCGGCCAGTACGAGAAGATCAAGAAGGCGAGCTCGAAGGTCTGGGAGAACCCGCGCGTCCAGGCGAACGTCCAGAAGGTCGAGACCAAGGTGACCGACGTAGCCAAGGAGCGCGGCTCTGCGGTGACCGACAAGGTCGCCGCGACGGTCAAGGAGAAGCTGTCCGGCTCGGGCGGCGCGCACTCCAGCGACATCCCGGCCGGCAACACCGGCCGCGGCACGGACGGCCCGCTGGAGCCGACCCCGCCGCAGCCACAGGTCTGACCGGCACACCACGGGTTGCTCGCGGTCACCTGTCGGTCGCGAGCGCGTTAAGCACACCTGCAACGGCGCCGAGGGTTCGCTGCACCCACCGCGGCGGCGTCCCTCGGACGCCGACCGGCACACGGCCGTCGGCTCGCGGAGCGCCTGGAAGGTCCGTACGGATAATCCGTACGGAGTTTCCACGCGCCGCCTGCATCTGAGGGCCGCCGCAGCGCCTGTCGTTCGCCGCACCGCAGCATCGGCCGGCGCGCGACGCGAGCTACTGTGCGGATCGTGCCCGCGATTGCTCCGGACGGCCGAGTCCTCACCAACGATGTCGTCACACTGCGCCCGCTGGTGCTCGACGACGCCGCCGAACTGTTCGCCGTCCTCGACGACGAGCGCGTCTGGGCCTCGGGATACGGCGCGGGCCCGTCCGCGCGGCCGCGGGACCTGGCCGGTGCCCGGGCGTTCGTGGCGGGCAACATGCGCGCCGGCACGGGCGGTGTCGCCTACGCCGTCACGATGACCGGCACGGGTGAGCTCGTGGGGACCACGACCCTCGGCGACGTCGACCTCGTCAACGAGGGCGCCCATCTTGGTTGGACGGCCTACGCCCCGCGCGTGTGGGGCACGTCCGTGAACCCGGCTGCCAAGCTGGCGCTGCTCGGCCACGCCTTCGAGGACTGCGGCCTGGGGCGGGTCAAGCTCCAGACCGACGCCGTCAACGCGCGCTCCCAGGCCGCCATCGCCAAGCTCGGCGCGGTGCGTGAGGGCGTGGCCCGGCACCATCGCCGGCGCGCCGACGGAGCGTGGCGGGACTCGGTGATCTTCTCGATCCTCGCCGAGGAGTGGCCGGCCGTCCGAGCCGGGCTCCAGGCACGTCTCGGAACGCCCGAGGGTGGGATCTGACCGAAGGGTTCGTACCGACAGTCGGTACGAACCCTTCGGCGTGGACACGACCCGAGCTCCCGGCGTGGGCGCGACCCGACGCCCCAGGGGCTGACCGAAGGGTTCGTACCGATAGTCGGTACAGATCCTTCGGCGTGGACACGACCCGACCTCCCAGGTGCTTCGTGCTTCCCGCCAGCACCGTCCCGGGGTTGTCGACGGGGCGGCGACGGGTCACCCGGGACACCGAGTTTCTGGCGTCCTGGTGCCGTTTCTTCGGTGCGGCGAACAGTGGGTGATCCCACTCGCGAGGCACTGGGCCGCGGTCCGTGCGGCTGCCACGATGGCACGTATGTCCGCTTCCTCCGGCCCCGAGAGCCGCCCGAGTCCCGCCCAGGTGCGCCGCTGGCGCCAGTACCTGGCCGACGAGCGGGCCGAGGGCGCCGTCTACCGGCAGCTCGCCTCGCGCCGCACCGGCGAGGAGCGCGAGATCCTCCTCGGTCTGGCCGACGCCGAGTCCCGTCACGAGCAGCACTGGCGCACCCTGCTCGGGGACCAGGTGGGCAAGCCGCGACGCGGCGACCTGCGCACCCGCGTCCTCGGCCGGCTCGCCCGCACGTTCGGCGGCGTCTTCGTCCTCGCCCTCGCCCAGAACGCCGAGGCCCGCTCCGCCTACGCCCACGACGCCGATGCCACCGACGCGATGGCCGCCGACGAGCGCGTGCACGGCGAGGTGGTCCGCGCCCTGGCCACGCGGGGCCGTGCCCGCATGTCCGGCACCTTCCGTGCCGCCGTCTTCGGCGCCAACGACGGCCTCGTCTCCAACCTCGCGCTCGTCCTCGGCGTGGGGGCAACCGGTATCTCGGCGGGTGCCGTGCTCGTCACCGGCATCGCCGGCCTGCTGGCCGGCGCCCTGTCCATGGGGGCGGGGGAGTACGTCTCGGTGCGTTCCCAGCGCGAGCTGCTCGAGGCGTCGACGCCGGACGCGCGCGCCGACGAGATCATCCCGGACCTCGACGTCGGCGCCAACGAGCTCGCCCTCGTCTACCGCGCCCGGGGCATGGAGGCGGCCGAGGCCCAGGAGCACGCCGCCGGGGTCATCGCCCGCGTCACCGCCGGGCAGGGCGTGCCCGACCGTGAGGTGCAGAGCTTCGAGGAGATCGGCAACGGGTGGGCGGCCGCGATCTCCAGCTTCTGCTTCTTCGCCTCCGGTGCGCTCGTGCCGATCCTGCCCTACCTGTTCGGCATGTCCGGCCTCCCGGCCATCCTCCTGGCCGCCGGCCTGGTCGGCGTCGTGCTGCTCGGCACCGGCGCCGTCGTCGGCGTGCTCTCCGGGGCGCCGCCGCTGCGCCGGGCGCTGCGCCAGCTCGGTATCGGCATCGGCGCCGCGGCCGTCACCTACGTCCTCGGTCTCGCCTTCGGGACGACCGTGGTGTAGGCAGGCGCTGTGGCTGCAGCGGAGATCGAGTCGGTCCTGCCCGAGCTCTTCCGCGGCATCGACCTCGCCGGGGTGTTCCTCAACGGCGTCCTCGGCGGGATCATCGCCCGGCGGCGGCGGTTCGACGCCGTCGGCTTCGCGCTGCTGGCGATCGTCTCCGCCCTCGGCGGCGGCATGCTGCGCGACACCCTGCTGCAGGCCGGCACGCCGGTCGCCCTGACCGACCCGTACTACCTCGGCACCGCGCTCGCCGGAGCCGCCGTCGCGTTCGTGATCCGGCTCGACGGCACGTGGTGGAACCGCTTCTTCATCCTCGCCGACGGCATGGTGCTCGGCTGCTGGGCGGCCACCGGCGCGGCCAAGACGCTCTCGCTCGGGCTCGGGGTGCTGCCGGCGGTCCTGCTCGGGGTCACCACCGCCGTCGGCGGCGGCATGATCCGGGACGTCGCCGTCGGCCAGGTCCCGGCCGTCTTCGGCGGGAACACGCTGTACGCGACGAGCGCCATCTTCGCGTCCGGGGCGCTGATCGCCGTGGACGCCGCCGGCGAGCCCGAGCTGGGCATGCTCGCCGCCATCGTGGTGGGTGCCGGGCTGAGCGTGCTCGCCCGCTGGCGCAACTGGCGCCTGCCCGAGCACGGCGACTGGAGCCTGAGGCTGAGCCCGACCCAGCTGCGCGCCCTGACCAGGCATCGACGGGAACGGGGCGACGACGTGCACTCCCTGCGTCCGCGCCGCGGCGAGGGGCGACGACGGCGGCGCCGGATGCCCGGCGAGCCTCGCTGAGCACCAACCGTCCGACACGGCGTGAGTGGTCCTCCGCGGGACGACCTGCCGCGCGCAGGCGGGTGACGAGCACCGTGTCGCACCCGTGCAGCTGCAGCGCGGTGGCCCGCGCGTCGGTCGCCCGGCACGTCAGACGGCACGGTCTCTCCGCACGGCAGCTGGCGGCACACCACGTTCGTGGACTGCCGGCTCGACGGCGCCGACCTGGCCACTGCGACGAGTACCCCGGTGTGCGCATCCCGTGGCTGTGGAGGATGGTGAGCGACGAACGCCCGCAGCCGGCCACGCCGATGGTGCGGACCACGGATCGAGGGGAATCTCCGGGATGGACGGGTCGAGGAAGATGGACGGACGCTCCGCGGTCGAGGCCGTGCTCGCCGGCGAGCCCGAGATGCGCGCGTGGCAGGAAGACCTCTACCGGGATCTGCACGCCCACCCCGAGCTCGGGCACCAGGAGACCAGGACGGCAGGGGTGGCCGCCGAGGAGCTGAGGCGGCACGGCCTCACGGTGCACGAGGGCGTCGGCGGGACCGGCGTCGTCGGCGTCCTGAGCAACGGGCCCGGGCGGGTGGTGCTGATGCGTGCCGACATGGACGGGCTCCCCGTCAAGGAGGCGACCGGGCTGCCGTACGCGTCCGAGGCCACGACCACCGACGCCGCGGGCAAGGAGGTGCCGCTGATGCATGCGTGCGGCCACGACGTGCACGTGGCCAGCCTGCTAGGGGCGGTGCGGCTCCTCGCCGGGGCGCAGGAGGCGTGGTCGGGCACCTTCGTCGCGCTGCTCCAGCCCGCCGAGGAGCTCGCGAACGGCGCGAGCCGCATGGTCGACGCCGGGCTCGACACGCTCCTGCCCACGCCCGACGTCGCCTTCGCCCAGCACGTCCTCGCCTACCCGGCCGGGACCGTCGGGACGCACGAGGGGCCGTTCCTGTCGCTGGCGGAGAGCGTGCGGGTCACCGTCTTCGGCCGGGGCAGCCACGGCTCCATGCCGCACCTGGCGGTTGACCCGGCGGTCCTGGCGGCGATGATCGTGGTCCGGCTGCAGTCGGTGGTCTCCCGCGAGATCGCGCCGGGGGAGTTCGCGGTGCTGACGGTGGGGCGGATGGTGGTGGGCGCCAAGAGCAACATCATCGACGACCACGCGGTGCTCGAGCTGAACCTGCGCGCCTACAGCGAAGAGGTGCGCGACCAGATGCTCAGCGCCGTGGAGCGGATCGTGCGGGCCGAGTGCGCGGCGTCCGGGTCACCCCGCGAGCCCGAGCTCGAGAGCTACGACCGCTACCCGCTGACCTCCAACGACCCCGCCGTCACCGCCCGGGTGGGGAAGGCGTTCGCGTCCTACTTCGGCGACTCGGCCACGGACTTCGGGCGGCAGACCGCCAGCGAGGACTTCTCGACCGTCCCGGACGCGCTCGGCGTGCCCTACACCTACTGGGGCATCGGCGGCATCGACCCGGAGCTGTACCGGTCCGCGGCCGAGCGGGGCACCGTCACGCAGGACGTCCCGGGCAACCACTCGCCCGGGTTCGCGCCCGTCGTCCAGCCGACCCTGCGGACCGGCACCGCGGCCGTCGTCGTCGCCGCGCTGGCCTGGCTGGCGGGCTAGCACCGCACCGCCCCGTCAGTCCGCCGCACGCATCGGGTCGGCCAGCTCCTCGCGTGCCGACCGCAGCGCGTCGACGACCGTGTCGCGGTGCTCGGCGGTCATCGACGCCTTCATCATCGAGCACCCCAGCGCGACCGGTTCACCCCCCGCCGTGGCCGCGGGCAGCAGGACGGCAACGCCGTACACCCCAGGGTGCGTCTCGCCGTCGTCGACGGCGAAGCCCCGTTCGGCGGTGGCCGCGAGCTTGGCCAGCAGGTCCTCCACCGTCCGGACCGAGCTGTCGGTCCACACCGGGAGCGTCACCGGGTCGGCGAAGCGCTCGCGCACCTCGGCGGGGTCGAGCCGGCTGAGCAGCGCGGTGCCGACGGCGGTGATCGGCGCCGGGAAGCGGTCGCCGACCGTGGCGGACAGGCGCAGCGGCGCCCGGCCCTCGTGCCGCGCCAGGTACAGGACCTGCGTGCCGTCGAGCAGGGCGAGCTGCAGCAGCTCCCGGGAGAGGACCTGCGAGGCCTCGCACACCCGGTAGAACTCGCGGACGAGGTCGAAGCCGCGCAGGTACGCCCCGCCCAGGCGGGCCACCTGGCGGCCCAGCACGTACCCGGTCTCCCGGCGGGCGATCAGGCCCGCCTGCTCCAGGGCGACGCAGATGTTCGACGTCGAGGACTTCGCCAGGCCCAGCGCACGCGCGATCTCGGTCAGGCCGAGGCCGCCGTGCGCCTGCGCGAGCAGGTCCAGCAGCGCGGCCGCCCGGGTGACGGCGGGCGCGGGGCTCTTCTCGACCAGGTGCCCGATCTCGGTCACTGCGCCGCCTCTCGTGACGTCTCCCGGCGGACGCGCGCCGCCGCGGCGGGGATCAGTAGAACTCGACGGTGTCCACGACGTTGAGCAGCGGCCGGCCGTCGAGGAGGCGGCCCGCGTTCTCGACGAACAGCTCGGCGATGAGTCGGTCCTCGGCGTCGTTCAGCGCTGCCGTGTGCGGGGCGACGACGACGTTCGGCAGCTGCCAGAGCGGGCTGTCGGAGGGCAGCGGCTCGGTGTAGAAGACGTCCAGCGCGGCGAACCCGATGCGCCCGTCCTCGAGCGCGGACACCAGGGCCTGCTCGTCCACCACGGTGCCGCGGCCGACGCTGACGAAGATCGTCCCCGGCCGCACGGCGGCGAGGACGTCGGCGCTGATCATCTGGTGCGTGGCGTCCGTGCCCGGCAGGGTGGAGACGATGGCGTCGGCCTCCGCGGCGGCCGCGGCGAGGTCGTCGGGATGCACGACGGCGGACAGGCCGGGGACGTCGACGTCGCGGCGGGACGTGCCGACCACCTTGGCACCGAGCGCGCTGAGCTTCGCCACGGTGGCGCGACCGATGCTGCCCAGCCCGACCACGAGCACCGTCATCTCCGAGAGCTGGCGCATCGCCCACCGGGGGGCCCACTCCTTGCGCGCCTGGTGGGCCTGCAGCTTCGGCAGGTCCTTGGCGCCGGCGAGGACCCCGAACAGCGCGAACTCCGCCAGCGTCGCGGCGTGCGCGCCGGCCGAGGTGGAGAAGACGACCCGGTCGAGCTCCGCCGACGTGAGCCCGGCGGCCTTGACCTGCCCGCCGCCGCCGGCGGCCATCGTGTGCACCCAGCGCAGCCGCGGGTTGGCGCGAACGGTCCGGGTGAGGTCTGCCGGGTTGGTGTCCGGGATGCCGTAGAGGACGTCGGCGGAGTCCACGAGCTCCTCGAAACGTGCCTGCTGCTCCGGGGAACGGGTGAAGGCCGGGTCGCCGTCGTGGTCGCCGGGGAAGCGCATGGGAGGGAGGAGGTCCTGGTCCACGACGAGGTCGATGCGCGGCTCCGCGCGGGTGATGTACTCGCAGAGCTCGTCGGGCAGCGGGGTGGCGACGACCACGCGCAGGCGGTCGGGGCTCGTGCTCACGGGTGGGTCCTCCGGTGTCGCGGGGCGGTCTGCCCGGTGTCGTGGGGCGTCTGCCCGGTGTCGTGGGGCGGTCTGCGACCACGATAACCCACGATCAGTCCAGTGAACCCCGTTCGCTATGCTGGCCTCACAGACAGGGCGAGGGGCACGGAGGGCGGAATGGTGGAGGAGCGACGCGGCGACGTCGGGCTGGTCGGGCTCGGGGCGATGGGCCGGCCGATGGCGTCCCACCTGCTGCGGGCCGCGCGCGGGCGGGGGCGGGACCTGATCCTCCACAGCCGCCGCGAGATCAGCGCCGCGGACCTGGTCGGCGCCGGCGCCACCTGGGCCACGACGCCGCGCGAGCTGGCCGCACGCTGCGCCGTCGTGATCTCGATGGTCCAGGACCTGCCGCAGGTGGCCGACCTCCTCGAGGGCGACGACGGCCTGCTCGCCGGCCTCACCGGTCCCACCGTGCTGGTGATCTCCTCCACGAGCTCGCCCGACGGTGTGCGTGAGCTGGCCGAGGACCTCGCCGTGCGCACCGACGGGCTCCTCGCAGTCGTCGACGCGCCGGTCTCCGGCGGCGTCGAGGGCGCGGGCGAGGGCACGCTGTCGATCATGGTCGGCGGTGCGCCGGCCGACGTGGACCGCGTGATGCCGTGGCTGGGCGCCATGGGCACCGCCGTACACCTGGGTCCGATCGGCGCCGGCCAGGTCGCCAAGGCCTGCAACCAGCTGATCGTCGCCGCCACGACCGTGGCGCTGGGCGAGGCCACCGTCATCGCCGAGCGCGCCGGCCTCGACCTGGCCGGGCTGCTCGACCTGCTCGGCGGCGGCTACGCCGGCTCGCGGGTCCTCGACGTCAAGAAGTCCCGGCTCGTCTCCCACGACCACAGCCCGGCCGGCCCGGCGAAGTTCATGATCAAGGACCTCTCCTTCGCCGCCGCCGAGGCGGAGCGGACCGGCGTGGCGGTGGAGCAGCTCCCCGTCCTCCAGCACATCTTCGCGACCCTCACCGAGCGGGGGCTCGGCGACCAGGACGTCTCGGTCGTCCAGCAGTACGTCGCCGACCGGTCCGCCAGGTCCTGACCGCCGGCCGTGCTGGCTGCACCCGTGACCCGGCCGTGCTGGGTCAGCTGCGCACGTACCGCCGGCCGTGCCGGGGCAGCTCCGCCCGTACCGCCGGCCGTGCTGGGTCAGCTGCGCCCGTACCGCCGGCCGTGCTGGGTCAGCTGCGCCCGTGACCCGGTCCTTCGTCGGCCCGGTCGATCGTGAACGCCGGTGACGTCCACGTCTCGAGGTGGTCACGGTTGCGCGGGTCGCCGAGGGCCTTGAGGGCCGTGATCTCGACGACGTAGCTGCCGTCGCGCACCGTGCGGACCTTGTCGTGGCCACGGCGTTCCTGCGTCAGGGTGCCGTCCCAGGAGACGAAGTCGAGCATGGCGCTGCGCCCGAGCTCACCGGTGGTGAGGAACGTGTTGTACCTGTGCACGGCGCGGCCCTTGGACCCGTCCGCGCGGGCGTGGAAGACGCTGAGGCGCAGGTCGCTCACCGGGTACTCCAGGCGGTAGACGAAGTACGGGACGTCATCGCCCGCCATCGTGTAGGTCGCCCCCGGCCCCGCCAGGACGAGGGCGCCGTCGACCGCCCGGCCGAGGCTCGGCAGCGCTGTCCCGACATAGTCGGTGAACACCGGCACGTCCTGGTAGTCCCCGGCCAGCCCGGCGAACGGCACCACCAGCCGGTCGTCCTCGGCGGTGAGCGTGATCCAGCCGCCGTAGACGAGGCCGACCAGGCTCTCCGGCTCGGGCGCGGTGATCTCGACCTCTACGCGTGCCGTGCGACCGGCGCGCACGGTCACCGACCCGGGCGCCTCGACGGTGGCCTCGGCGCCGAAGAACTCCGGCACCAGGGTGGAGCCGGCCGTCGCGACGCCGTGCGAGGCGGAGATCTCGTACGTCACGTCGGCGTCGGAGTGGTTCGTGACGCGCAGCGTCGTCCGTCCGTCGCGCCCGTCCCGGTCCCGGTCGTCCCGGTCGCGCTCCCACCCGCGACCCCGGTCGTCGCGGTCCCGGCCGCGGTCGCGGTCGTTGTCCCGGTCGTCCCGGTCGCGCCGCCGCTCCTCCTCGCTCTCGCCGAGGGAGATCTTCCCCGGCGTCACGGTGGTCCGCGCGAGGATCGCGTCGTCGATGTCCAGCAGCCCGGCACCCTGGCGGTGGACCGGCTCCAGGAGACCGGCGTCCGGGATCCCGGACCAGGTCTGCGGGTCCGCCGAGTTCTGCAGCAGGTCCCGCACCTCGAGCGGCTCCAGGTCCGGACGCGCCTCGAGCAGGAGCGCGACGGCGCCGGCGACGTGCGGGGCGGCCATGGACGTGCCGGAGACGGACCGGTGCCCGCCCTCCTCGATCGGGTACGTCGAGTAGATCTGGCCCCCGGGTGCGCCCAGGTCGGGCTTGAGGGTCAGGTCCGCGGCCAGGCCGTAGGAGCTGAACCCCGAGACAAGCCCGCCGTTCGGGTTCACGGTCTGCACGGTCTCCGGGGTCCACGTCATCGTCGCCGAGCCGTCGGCCAGCGCGCCCTGGAGCACGAGCCCGTCCTCCAGGGAGACGGTGACCACCGGGATGGTGATCTCGACCGCGCCCTCGACGGTGGCGCTGATCGCACCGGGCACGTTGTTGTAGATGATCAGCGCCGCCGCGCCGGACTCCTGGGCGGCGACGGCCTTCTCGTGGAAGGAGCAGACGCCTCGGCTGACGAGCAGCGCGGAGCCCTCGGCACCCTCCGTCGGCGTGCACCCGAGCACCGGCGAGCCTTCCGGGATCGGCGACTCCTCCGGGTGCGGGCCGGCAGCCGTCACCGGCAGGGTGCCCTCGGTCGGCGCCAGCGGTGCGCCGGTGGCGTTCGCGTAGCCGATGCGCTCGCCGGAGTCGAGGACGAAGGCCGGCGCCGTGATCGTGGTGTTCTCGAACGACGCGACCGAGATCGTCTTGCTGCCCACCGCCGGGGCACCGCCGGAGAAGGTACCGGCCTCGCCCTCGTTGCCCTGGGAGACGACCACGACGACGCCGTCGTCGACCATCGCGTCCGCGGCGAGCGCCGTCGGGTAGGTGGGCCAGGTCATGAACGCGGCACCGAGGGACATGTTGACCACGTCCATGCCGTCGTCGGCGGCCATCTCCATCGCGGCCAGGATGACCTCGGTGTCGGAGGAGCCGTCGCACCCGAACACCCGGTACGCGCCGAGCGTGGCCTCGGGCGCCACGCCCACCACGCCGTTCTCGGCGGGGTTCCCGGCGGCGCCCACGATGCCGGCCACGTGCGTGCCGTGCCCGCCGCAGTCGTCCGGGAGCGGGTCGGGCTGCGGGGTCGCGGCCGGGCCGGTGGCGCCGGCGTCGTAGTCGTCGCCGACGAAGTCGTACCCGTAGCCGACCCTGGCGGTGGGGAACTCGCCGTCGTCGTCGGTCCCGCCGCCGCCGAGGTCGACGTGGTTGTAGTCGATGCCGGAGTCGATGACACCGACCTTGACGCCCGCGCCGGTGAAGCCCAGCTCGCTCTGGGCGACGTCCGCACCGGTCATCGCCAGCGCCGAGGACAGCTCGGGGGCGGCGACCGGCTCGTCCGGCATGGGCACGGCGAAGACGGGATGGACCTCGACGACGCCGGGCAGCTCGCGCAGCGTGTCGACGTCCTCGTCGGCGACCTCCACGGACAGCCCGTTCCAGGTGGTGGTGAACGACTCGCGCACCTCGAGCTCGACCCCGGCGTCCGCCGCCTCGGCCACCACGGCGTCCTGCGTCGTGGCTGCCGTCGCGACGCTGCCGCCCTGCGCGGCCGGGTCGCCCTCGACCTCGACGAACCACCGCCCCGAGATCGCCGGTCGTGGCTCGGTCTCGGTGGGTGCGGCGACCCCCAGGTCGGCGGCGCTGCCGAGGTGCTCGGGATCAGCTCCCGCGGCGGACGCGGGCAGGGCGGCCACCGCCCCGACGAGTGCGGCGGCACCGACGCAGGCGCCCAGGCGGGTGGTCAGGCGGCTGACGGGCAGGCGCCGGGACGTCGTGGTCATCTCGCTCCCTCGGTCGATGGCCGGGCACGCCTGCCGACGTGCCACGCTCGGGGCGCGATGCCTCCGCGTCCCGGTCGGTGCAGGGGGCGTCCGTCGCCCCCGGCAAGAGCGAAGGTAGCGCTGCGAGACGTCGCGGAGAAGCGGCAGCGTCGCGCAGGACCTGCCATGGCCGCTCCTGGCCAGGCATCGTGGCCCGCGTCGCCGTCCGGCGGTTACGTCTCGGCGGTGGCGCGCCGGGCGCCCATGATGGCGTCGGCGGCGCGGATGAGCCCGAGATGGCTGAAGGCCTGAGGAAAGTTGCCGACGAGGCGATCGGTTGCGGGGTCGTACTCCTCGCTGAGGAGGCCGAGGTCGTTTGCGTAGCCGACGAGCTGCTCCATGAGGTTCTTGGCGTCCTCCAGCCGGTCGCTGCAGGCGTACTGCTCGACGAGCCAGAAGTTGCAGATGAGGAACGGGTGCTCCGCCCCCTCCAGCCCGTCCATGGCGGCGGCGGTGCGGTAGCGGTGGAGCAGGCCGTGCTCGTCGCGAAGGTCGCCCTCGATGCGCTCGACGGTACCGAGCATCCGGGGGTCGTCGTAGGGGAGGTAGCCGGTGTGCGGAAGCTGCAGGAGGGAGGCGTCGACCTCGGTGCTGTCGTAGGTCTGGGTGAAGGAGCCCAGGTCGGTGCTGAACCCGTGGGTGTCGATCTCCTCGCGGAGCCTGTCGCGCAGCTCGCGCCAGCGCCCGACCGGTCCGTCCAGTCCGTGCCGCTCCACGGCGCGGATGCCCTGGTCGTAGGCCGCCCACATCATGGCCCGACCGTGGGTGAAGTAGTGCAGGTCGCCACGCATCTCCCAGATGCCGTGGTCCTTGCGGTCGAAGTTGGTCTCGCAGTAGTCCAGCAGGCTCTTCTGCAGGCCCCACGAGTACTCGTCCTCCGCGACTCCCGCGTCGCGGAGCTGGCCCAGGGCGATCATCACCTCGCCGACGACGTCGGCCTGGTACTGGTCCGCGGCGCCGTTGCCGACGCGTACGGGTCGGGAGGCCTCGTAGCCGGCGAGATGACCGAGCTCGAGCTCGGTGAGGTCTCGCTCGCCGGCGACGCCGTACATGATCCTGATGTCGTGGGCGTCACCCGCGACCGCGCGCAGCAACCAGTCGCGCCAGAGCTCGGCGCCGTTGGTGAGGCCGTGGGTGATCATGACCTCGATCGTCAGGGCGGCGTCGCGGAGCCAGACGTAGCGGTAGTCCCAGTTGCGGCCACCGCCGAAGTACTCCGGCAGGGAGGCGGTCGGGGCGGCCACGATGCCGCCGGTCTCGGTGTGGGTCAGGGCTCGCAGCACGAGCAGCGAGCGGAGCACCACCGGGTCGTGGTCGGTGTGGACGGTGAGATCGGAGGACCACTCGGTCCAGAAGTGCACGGCCTCGGCGAGCGCCTGGTCCGGGTCAGCCCGTGTCGGCTTCTCCTCGTAGGACGGGAACCAGGTGAGGTCCCAGTCGAGGCTCTCCCCGGCGTCGAGGGAAAAGGTGCCGGCGAGCCGCGGGGCGCGTGCTCCGGCCTCGTCCTGCCGGGCGGGCCGGTAGGCGCCCGGCTGGGCCGCCGCGCCGGTGGGGGAGTCGGTGCCGTCGGAGTCGGTGTGCGACCACTGGAGCAGCGGACCGGAGATCAGCACACCGTCCGGTCCGGCGAGGGACAGCAGTGCGGGCTCGTCGTGGTCGTCGATGATCCGGATCCAGGGCGTGGCGCGGGCGTAGTCGAACCGGAGCCGCAGGTCGTGCTCGATCTCCACCCTGCCCTCCAGGCACACGACCCGGCGCACGAGGTCAGCCCGCGAGGAGCCGGGTGGCAGGAAGTCGGTGAGCCGCACCTTCCCCGTCGGTGTCTGCCACGTGGTCTCCAGGACGAAGGTCTGAGGGAGGTAGCGGCGCTCGACGACCTCGCCGTCGACGGCGGCGAGCCGCCAGCGGCCGTCGTCGGGGTCACCGAGGATGGCGGAGAAGACCGCCGGGGAGTCGAACCGGGGCAGGCACAGCCAGTCGATGCTCCCCTCCCGGGAGACCAGCGGTCCGGTGTGCAGGTCGGACAGCAGGGCGTAGTCCTCCAGCGGGGTGCTCATCTGACCCTTATACGTCGTCGCCCCACGAGTCGCAGGTCGGCAGACGACGGCGCGCACGTCGGGGACGCCGGCATCCCGGGTGCCGTGCCGTCACAGACGAGGGAGTCCGCCTACAGGTCGGAGTGGGGACGCGAAGCGGGGATGGACAGCGGGCGTACGCTCGTGCGTGACGGCGGTGACGAGGCCGCCGCGGGGGATGACACGCCACCTCGGCGCACCACACGCAGACCGCCACGGCGGAGAACGCAGATGGACAGGTCCCGCAGGGGCAGCGGCGACCGGCTGCTGCCGGCCACACGAGCGCTGCTCGTCCTCTTCGCCGCGCTCACGCTGCTCGCCGTCGCCGTGCTGCTCGTGCGGGCCGAGGAGACCGCCACCACCTTCGCGTGGACGATCGAGCCGCCCGCCACCGCGGGGTTCATGGGCGCCGGCTACGCCTCCGGGACGGTGCTCGTGGTGCTGTCGCTGGCCGGCCGGAGCTGGACGCGCACCCGGGTCCCGCTCGTGACGATCCTGGCCTTCACGGCCCTGACGCTGGTGGCGACGGTCGTCCACCTCGACAAGTTCCATCTCCGGGCCGCCGACCCGCTGCCCCGCCTCGCCGCCTGGTTCTGGCTCGCCGTCTACGTCATCGTGCCGGTCGGCCTGGCCGTCGTGCTGATCCTCCAGCGACGCGTCTCACCGGTGCGCCGGTCCGCCCTGCGCGCCGCCGTGCCGATGTGGCTGAAGGCTCTGCTCCTGGTCGAGGGGGCGGTGCTGCTCGTCGTCGGCACCGCGATCTACCTGGCGCCGACGACGGCGGAGGTGCTCTGGCCCTGGACGCTGACGCCCCTGACAGCCCGCTCGGTCGGGGCGTGGCTGGTGGCGTACGGCGTGGCCGCCGGGATGCTCGTGCGCGCGGACGACCTCGCCCTCCTGCGCACGCCGGCCGTGGCGTACACCGTCTTCGGGACGCTGCAGCTGGTGGTCCTCGGCAGGTTCGCCCCCGACGTCAGCTGGGACGCGCCGTCGGCCCTGGTCGTCATGGGCATGGCGACGGCGGTGGCCGCGACCGGGATCGCCGCCTTCGTCACCGCCGATGCCCGGGTGCCGTTCACCCGCGGGGCGCTGAGGTCATGAGCGCGACGAGCCCGCGCTCGCCCGCGCGCATCGCCGCCGCGTGCGCCCACCGGAACACCGGGGCCGCGACCGGAGCGATCGCACGGATCCAGGAGCGGCGCACCGTCACGTCCCAGGTGATCTCCATACGCGTGCCGTCGGGCACGTCGTGGAGCACCCAGGTGCCGGTGCCCGTCAGCTGCCCGACCACCCGGGCGCGCGCCAGGCGCGGCGGCTCGACCTGGGTCGTCTCGATGCCGAAGGTGAGCCGGTACCCCACCGGGCTGCGCAGGGCCAGCACGGTCCGCAGCCCGGTGCCGTCTGGGCCGGCGGGCCGCACCACCTGCGCCGCGGACATCTGTGGCCACCACCGCGGCCAGTCGTCGACGTCCCACAGGAGCGGCCACACCTCGTCGGAGGGCGCCGGAAGGTGCCAGACCGAGACGAGCCGGTACCGCATGGGCCACCTCCCGCACCGCCACGGTCCCCGGGCGCCCGGCCGTGGACCCTGTACGTACCAGCGTGGGTCAGCCGGCCACCTCCCGCAAGCGTGGGACCGGCAGGAAGGACGGCCGACATGACCGGTACCGACAGCGCGTCGCGAGCGGGGGCGGACGGGGAGCCCCGGCCGCCGGCGATCGTCCTGCTGAGCCGCAACCCCGGCATGCGCCGGCTCGTCGACCGCGCGCTGCGGCGCCGCTACGCCGCCGACTACCAGGTGCTGACCTGCGAGACCGTCGCGGACGCGACGGAGGCGCTGGCCGCGCTCGCGCGCGACGGCGTGCCGCCGGCCGTGGTGCTGGCCGGCTTCGGCGAGGCGGAGGCCGACGGGCTGGAGGTCCTGACGGACCTCCCGGTGGCGCGGACCGCGCTGCGGGTCGCCGTCGTGCGCTGGGGCGACTGGGGCACCGCCCGGCCCATCTTCGACGCCATCGGGATGGGCCGGGTCGACCGGTGGGTCACCTGTCCCGAGCTCCCCACCGACGAGGAGTTCCACCTCGCCATGACCGAGTTCCTCCACGAGGCGGCGGCCCGGCGCGGCACCGCGTTCGAGGCGGTACGGCTGGTCGGCCAGCGCTGGGACCCGCGCGCCCAGCAGCTGCGCGACATCTTCGACCGCAACCGTGTCCCGACCGGCTTCTACGACGCCGACTCCGAGGCCGGGCGCGCGGTCCTCGACGGGGCCGGCCTGACGGACCCGGCGCTGCCGGTGGTCATCCTGCCCTTCCGGCCCGGGCACCCCGTCCTGCAGAACCCCACAGCGATCCAGATCGCCGACGCCTTCGGGCTCTTCGAGCCGGTGGCCGACGACGAGGAGTTCGACGTCGCGATCGTCGGTGCCGGCCCGGCCGGGCTCGGTGCGGCGGTGTACGCGGCGAGCGAGGGGCTGCGCACCATCGTGCTGGAGACCGAGGCGATGGGCGGGCAGGCCGGGACGTCGTCGCTGATCCGCAACTACCTGGGCTTCCCGGCGGGGATCTCGGGCAGCCGGCTGGCGGCCTCGGCCTACCAGCAGGCCTGGACCTTCGGAGCACGCTTCCACTTCAGCCGCGCCGCCACCGGGCTCAGCTCCGAGGGCGGTCGCCACGCCGTCCACCTCAGCGACGGGACGGCGGTGCGGACAGCTGCCGTCATCGTCGCCACGGGGGCCGCCTACCGGCGCCTCGGCGTGCCGGAGATCGACGCGCTCCAGGGCCGCGGCGTGTTCTACGGCGCCACCGTCTCCGAGGGCGCGGCGATGCACGACCAGGAGGTCTTCGTCGCCGGCGGCGCCAACTCCGCCGGGCAGGCCGCCGCGCACCTGGCCCGCTACGCCGCCCGGGTGACGCTGCTCGTGCGGCGCGCGACCCTGGCCGAGACCATGTCGGAGTACCTCATCCGCGCGATCGGCTCCGCGCCGAACATCGAGGTGCGCTACCGCACCGAGATCGTCGGTGCCACCGGCACCGAGTTCCTCGAGTCCCTCCGGCTGCGCGACCTCGACACCGGCACCGAGGAGACCGTCCACGGGGTGCTGTTCCTCCTCATCGGTGCCGAGCCGCACTCGCAGTGGCTGGGGGAGGCGGTCGCGAAGGACAGGCGCGGCTACGTCCTCACGGGCAACGACGTCGCCGGCGGCAGCGCACACGCCGACGCCCTGGGGCAGGGCCCGGCGATGCTCGAGACCTCGGTCCCCGGGGTCTTCGCCGTCGGCGACGTGCGCCGCGGGTCGGTCAAGCGCGTCGCCTCCGCGGTGGGGGAGGGTGCGCTCGCCGTCGGGCTCGTGCACAGCTACCTGCGCCGGGTGCGGGCGGCGCGGTGACGGCGACGGTGACGGCGGCTGGAACCCTGGCAGGCCGCCGTTCGTCAGACGTAGGGTGAGGGGGTGGGCCCATGGCGCCCACCGCCGTTCGAGAGGTGAGGTAGACATGGCTCCCGTTGCCGCCGAGGCCAGTGCGGCTGCCGACGTCGTCGACGCGGTGGCCCAGGTCGTGCTCGTCGGCGGCGCCGTCCTGCTCGGCCTCGGGCTCGCGACCGTGCTGGGCACGTGGCTCCTGGTGCGCCGGGTGCGACGCTCCCGACGGGTGCGCCGCGGCATCGAGCGTGGCCGCCTGACGGTGCGCGCGGTCGCCAACGACGACCCCGGCCGCCGGCTCGCCCGGATGCGGCTCGACCTGCGCCGGTCGATCCAGGCCACCGAACGTTCCGTCGGCGGCGCCCGCGCGCAGGGGGCACCGGTCGGTGAGCTGTCCTCGATCGCGGCGAACCTCGTGCGCGCCGGCGAGCAGCTCGACGCCGAGCTCGCCCTCGCCGAGACCGAGCCCGACGCCGAGCTCCGGCGCGTGTGGACCACCTGGCTCGCCGACCAGGTCCACGAGCACGCCCGCCTCGCCGCCGACCTGCGCCGCTCCGTGCTGAGCATCGAGATGGCCGCCGCCCCGAACCACCTGGCCCGGGTGAGCGACCATCTGGCGCTCGAGGTCGAGGCCATGCAGGCCTGGGGCACCTCCTACCGCTCGCGTCGCACCGCCTGAGCGTCGCAGGCCATGTCGATCAGAGCACGTCTGAGCCGTATCGTCCGCGCGAACCGGGCCGCCCGGAAGAGCGCGCCCGCCGACCCCGTCCAGACCGTCGAGGCCGCCCACGCCCAGCAGGTCGAGCACCTCGACCGGGCCCGCCGCAGCGTCGCTGACCTCGCCGCCCAGCGCAGGCGCGTGGAGGTGCTGACGCACCGGGCCCGCGCGGACGAGCAGTCCTGGAACCGGCAGGCCGAGGCGGCCGTGGCCATGAGGCACGACGACGGCGCCCGGGAGTACCTGCGGCGCGCCATCGAGGCGGGCCGGCGGGCGGAGACGCTCACCGCCCAGCACCGCACGCTCGACTCCCAGGTGCGCCAGCTCGAGGACAGCCTCGGCCGGCTCGAGCGCCGGGTCGAGGACTCGCGCCTGCACCTGCAGTCGCTGCGCGCCGCCCACGGTGCCGCCCGGGCGAGCCTCGAGATGCGCGAGGCCGCCACCGCCGCGGGCCGCGAGGCGGTCGGTGCGGAGGCCGCGGCGCTCGCGGCCGAGCGGGAGGTGCGGCGTCTCGAGGCGCGTGCCGCCGCCTACGACGAGCTGGCGGGCACCGACCCGGACTCGGTGCAGGTCCGCGAGGCGTTCGAGCAGCTGGAGACCGGCACCGCCGCGGACGCCCGGCTCGAGCAGCTCAAGCGACGGCAGGGCATCGAACCGCCACGGTGAGCGGTGCGGGGGGATGTGGGCGGCGCGACTTACGCTGGACCGGTGACCGTCACCCGCCGCGAGGACCTGCGCCCGTGGTCGGACCTGCCGGGCGAGGACCAGATCCTCGCCGTCGTCGGGGCCCCGACCTTCGCGCGCGGCATGGCCTACGCCAAGTCCGGCCGGGTCAGCTGGTTGACGTCGGACCCGGACCGCCGGGTCCTCTTCGCCGCCGTCGAGGGCACCGACAGCCGGCCGTACCAGACCATCGTCCAGGTCGGTGACGCCCGCGGTGACCGGCTCAGCGAGGGCCGCTGCACCTGCCCGGTGGCGGTGGACTGCAAGCACGTGGCCGCCGTCCTCCTGGCTGCGCGCGACGACCTGACGCCGCTGAGCCGGACGGCCAGGTCCTGGGAGCGCCAGCTCGCCGACGTCGTCGAGGAGGAGACCGAGTCCGAGCAGGTGCCCATCGGCCTCCAGCTCGAGCCGGTGGTCGAGCCGGGCTGGCGCGGCGCCCCGGACCGGGTGCGCGTGCGGCTGCGGCCGGTGGTGCCCGGAAAGAAGAGTCCCTGGGTGCGCAGCGGGATCGGGTGGCGCGACCTGTCCTTCCGCTGGGGCGCGTACGGCCGGGTCGACGCGCACCGCGAGGCGCTGCACGCGCTCCACCAGGCGCACCAGCCGAGCGCGTACACCTACTCGGACCCGGCCGTCTTCCTCGACGAGTTCGGGCCGGCGCTCTGGCCGCTGCTGCGGGCCGTCGCGGACGCGGGCGTGCCGTTCGTCCACAGCCGCGCCGCCGCCGGCGCGGTGGTGCTGGCAGACGGCCCCGCCACCGTCTCCCTCGAGCTGAGCCGGGACGACGACGGGCTGCTGGCCGTCCCCGTGGTCGACGTCCCCGGCTTCGAGCTCCCCGAGACCGACGACGACGGCCGCCCCGGCGGCGTCATGCTGGTCGGCCGGCCGTCCCACGGGGTCGTCCTCGATCTGGTCGGCGCCGCCGCGCTGGGGCCGAGCAGTGCCGGCAGGTCGACCTGGCGTGCCCGTGCCGAGGTCGCGGGGCCCGGTGCGGACGCCCGCGTCGGCAGGAGCGGGCACCAGGGCACCAACGGTCCGCGACGACCCGGCGCAGCGAGCGGGCGCTCGGACGTCGGCCTCGTCCTGGCCCCGCTCGAGCGGCCCCTCACCGCCCGGGCCACGAGCCTCGTCGCGGCGGGCGAGCTCGACGTGCCCGCCGAGGACGTCGACCGCTTCCTCGCCGAGTACTACCCGACGCTGCGCCAGCTGGTGACCGTGCGCTCCTCCGACGGCTCGGTCGAGCTGCCGACGATCGTCCCGCCGCGGCTCGGCCTGACGCTGACCTACGAGCCGGACCACCACCTCACCCTGGAGTGGGCGTTCTGCTACGACGTCGCCGGCACCGCCCGCCGGGTGCCGCTCGACGCCACCCGCGGACCGGGCCGCGACAGCACCACCGAGCAGCGTCTGCTCCGGGAGCTGGACCTGCCGGCCGCGCTGCAGGACGGCCCTGGTCGGTCCGGCCCCGCGCCGACCCTGCAGCTGCGCGGGCTGGATGCCGCCGTCTTCGTCGAGGAGACGCTGCCGGGGCTGCGGGAGCAGGGGGTCGTGGTCGAGGAGGTCGGCACCCCGGTGGAGTACCGCCGCTCGGACTCCGCACCGGTCATCAAGGTCTCGGCGACCGACGCCGAGGAGGGCGACTGGTTCGACCTCGGTGTTCTCGTCGAGATCGACGGCGAGCGGATCCCCTTCGAGAGCCTGTTCGTCGCGCTCGCGCGCGGGGACAGCCACCTCGTCCTGCTCTCGGGCACGTACTTCGGCCTCGACCGGCCCGAGCTCGACCAGCTGCGCCACCTGATCGAGGAGGCGAGCCACCTGCAGGACCGCCCGGCGAACAGCCTGCGGCTGACGAGCTACCAGGCAGGGCTGTGGGAAGAGCTCGCCGCCCTCGGCGTGGTGGAGGAGGAGAGCGCACGGTGGACCGGGTCGGTGCGCCGGCTCCTCGCCGGCGAGGGGGCCGACCCGCCCGCCGCCCCGGCAGGGCTGACCGCGACCCTGCGGCCCTACCAGCTCGAGGGCTTCCGGTGGCTCAGCTACCTGTGGGAGGCCGGCCTCGGCGGGATCCTCGCCGACGACATGGGGCTCGGCAAGACCGTGCAGACCCTGGCGACCCTGCTGCGGGCGAAGGCCACCGGGACGCTGACCGCACCGGCCCTCGTGGTCGCGCCCACCTCGGTGGTCGCCGGCTGGGCGGAGGAGGCGCGGCGCTTCGCCCCGGACCTGGAGGTCGTCGCCGTCGGCGAGACCCAGAAGAAGTCCGGACGGGCCCTGGCCGACGACGTCGCCGGTGCCGACCTCGTGGTCACCTCCTACGCGCTGTTCCGCATCGACGAGGCGGCCTACCGCGAGCTGACGTGGAGCGGGCTGATCCTCGACGAGGCGCAGTTCGTCAAGAACCACCAGGCCAAGACCTACCAGGTCGCGCGTCGGCTCCGTGCCCCGTTCAAGCTGGCCATCACCGGCACCCCGCTGGAGAACAGCCTGATGGACCTGTGGTCGCTGCTCTCCATCGTCGCGCCGGGCATGTACCCCGACCCGAAGGTCTTCACCGAGCTCTACCGCAAGCCCATCGAGCGCGGGACCCGGCCGGGCCAGCTCGAGACGCTGCGACGCCGGATCCGCCCGTTCATCCGACGTCGCACGAAGGAGCAGGTGGCCACGGACCTGCCGCCGAAGCAGGAGCAGGTGCTCCACGTCCAGCTCAACCCGCGGCACCGCAAGATCTACGACACCCACCTCCAGCGCGAGCGACGCAAGATCCTCAGCCTCCTCGACGACGTCGAGAAGAACCGCTTCACGATCCTGCGGTCGCTGACACTGCTCCGCCAGCTCAGCCTCGACGCCGCCCTGGTCGACGAGAAGTACGCCGGCGTGCGCTCGAGCAAGGTCGACGTCCTCTTCGAACAGCTCGAGGAGGTCGTCGCCGGCGGGCACCGCGCGCTCGTGTTCAGCCAGTTCACCGGCTTTCTCGCCACGGTGCGCGACCGGCTCGACGCCGACGGGACCGACTACTGCTACCTCGACGGCCGCACCCGCAACCGGGCCCGGCGGATCGAGGAGTTCAAGACGGGCGACGCACCGGTTTTCCTCATCAGCCTCAAGGCCGGCGGCTTCGGGCTGAACCTCACCGAGGCCGACTACTGCTTCATCCTGGACCCGTGGTGGAACCCCGCGGCCGAGGCGCAGGCCGTCGACCGCACCCACCGGATCGGCCAGGACAAGACGGTCATGGTCTACCGGATGGTCGCGGAGGAGACCATCGAGGAGAAGGTCGTCGAGCTCCAGCAGCGCAAGCGCGACCTCTTCGACAAGGTGGTCGACGACGGCGGCAGCCTCGCCGCACCGCTCAGCGCGGCGGACATCAAGGAGCTGCTGGCGCCGTAGGACTGAGGTTGGCGCACGCCGGTGACCCCGAGCGGGCTCGGCGGGGCAGTGCGGCGGTGCGAGGCGTCATGCCGTGGGCAGCGCGACCACCGGCTCGGACGTGGGCTGGGTCGACCCGCCGTCGGGCTCGACCGTCATCGCCAGGACGGCCTCGTCGGGCAGGTCGGGCACCCGGGCGGTCACCAGCCCGTCCTCGAGCCGCAGGACGCCGGCCGACTCCGGCCGGCCGTCGGCAATCACCCACAGCTGGTAGACCTGCCGGCCGCCGGGGTCGGGCAGGTCCCGAGCGGTGAAGAGGGCGCCGGCCCCAGTGACGACCGCCACCGCGCGTCCGCCCCCGGCGACGTCCGCGCCGAGGAGCCGGGCGTCCGGCTCGGCGAGCGCCTCCGCGACGGTGGCGAGCTGCTCCTCGGCCTGCTCCGCCCGCTGGTGCTGCTGGACGGCGAGCGTGCCGGGGACGGCGGCGGCCAGCACGACCGCAGCGGCGGCGAGCCAGCGCTGCGGGTGGCGGACGCGCCGACCGCGCCCGGCGCCACGGCCGACGACGCGGACGCCCTCGTCGCCGGACAGGTGACCCGGGTCCTCGCGGGCGTCGTCGCCGCTGCCCGGTGACGGCGTCGCGACGGCGCCACCGTCCTGCGGAGTCGTCGTCACTGTGGTCAGCACCTCGCCGCGGAGCGACGGCGGCGGGGCGACGGCGTCGGCCTCGGCGATCCGGGCGACCGTCTCGCGCAGCGCCCGCGCCTCCGCGGCGACCTCGGGGTCCTCGCGGATCGCCCGCTCGACGGCGGCGCGCTCCACGTCGTCGACGGCATCGAGCGCCCAGGCGCCCAGGAGCTCTCGCTCGGCGCGGTGGTCGGTCATCGGTCCACCCCCAGACAGGTGCGAAGGCGGTGCAGGCCGTCCCGGATGCGGGACTTCACTGTCGGCAGCGTGGCCGCCACGTCCTCGGCCACCTCACGGTAGGTCCGTCCACCGAAGTAGGCGCGCACGACCGCCTCGCGCTGGAGGTCGGTGAGCGTGCCCAGGCAGTTCCGGACCCGGTCGCGCTCCTCCGACCTGGTCACCGTCTCGGCGACGTCGTCGAACGGGCGGTCGTAGTCGCGCACCGAGGCGAGCTCGTCCCGGTCACGCTGCGCCTGGACCGAGCGGACCCGGTCGACGGCCCGACGCCGGGCCACGGTGACGATCCAGGACAGGGCACTGCCCCGGGCCGGGTCGAACCGTGCCGCACCGCGCCACACCTCGACCATGACCTCCTGGGTGACCTCGGCGGCCAGCTCCCGGTCCCGCAGCACGCGCAGCGCGGCACCGTGGACCATGGGTGCCGTCTCGTCGTACAGCAGCTCGAAGGCGTGGCGGTCGCCGTCGGCCACCTCCACGAGGAGGCGGCTCACCAGGTCCGCGCGGCCGCCGTGGTCGGTCGACCCCTCGCTCGGCGCGCGTCCGGGAGATGTCACCGTGCCATTGTGCCGTGATCTCGACCTCCCGCCCGACGTGCGCACCGGCAGGGCCGAGACGTCGGGGCGTGAGCCGGAGGCGACGGGCCGCCGTGGCAGGGGGCCGCGGCCCGTCGCCGGTTCGGGGACTCAGCCGGCCTGGACCAGCGCCGCGCCGAGCGAGTCGATCGCACCGGCCAGCGTCTGGACGTGCATGGCCAGGCCCTCGGCGACGGCGTCGGCAGGAAGCTCGCCGGCGGAGATCTCCTCGAAGAACGCCCCGGCCTCGCCGCGATACCCGTCGAGCTCGGTCAGCGCGGTCTGCGCCGCCTCGTCGTCTCCCGCGGCGCCCGCGTAGTCGACGAAGTAGCCGATGTGCTCGCGCCACAGCGCCATGAACGCATCGCCCTGCTCCTCGCCGGCCAGGGCGCCGACGGCCTCGGACAGGGCCACCGTGTTGGCGTCGAGAGTGGCCGCCGCGGCCTGGAACGCCTCGGAGTCGGTGCCCCCCTCGGCGGTGTAGGCGGTGAAGACGGCGACGCTCGCGAGGTAGACGTGCTCCTGCAGCGCGGCCGTCAGCTCGGCACGCAGGGTGGCGGCCTCGTCGTTCGGGTCGCCCTCCGTCCCGGTCGCGGTGGCCAGGCCCGTGGCGAGGACACCGGCGGCCTCGACCACGTGGCCCGCGGCAGCCCGCAGCGCGTCGTAGGCCTCCGGGCTGCCGGCCGCGAGGCCGTCGATCGCCGCGGTCAGGGTGGTCACGTGCATCTGCAGGGACGAGGCGATGTCGGCGGCCGGCAGCTCGCCACCGCTGACCTGCTCGAAGAAGGCGCCCGCCTCGCCGGTGTAGCCGTCGAGGTCGGCCAGCGCCTCGTCCCGGGCAGCGGTGTCCCCACCCTGGACCGCGACGGCGTAGTCGACGAAGTAGCCGATGTGCTCGCGCCACAGCTCGAGGAAGGCGGCGCCCTGCTCCTCGCCGGCGAGCGAGCCGACCGCCTCGGACAGCGCCACCGAGTTCTCGTCGAGAGTCGCCGCGGCCGCCTCGAACTCGGCGGAGTCGGGACCGGCCGCGTACGCCGTCGCGACGGCGATCCCGGCCAGGTAGACGTGCTCCTGCAGCAGCGCTGTCAGGTTCGCGCGCAGGACCGCGGCGTCGGAGTCGACCGAACCGGGGATCTCCAGGGCGGTGACGAATCCGGTGGCCAGGGTCGCCGCCGTCTCGGGCATGTGCTGGGCGGCCGTGCGGGCATCTGCGAACGGGTCGCCGGTGCTGACCGGCTCGACGGCGGAGTGCTCCGCCATGTCCATGCCCTCCTGGGTGGGCGCCGCGCTCTCGGAGGTGGTCGCCTCGCCCTGCGGCGACGTGGTCGTCGCCTCCTCGGCGGAGCCGCTGCAGGCAGCGAGCCCCAGGGTCAGTGCGAGGGCCGCGGCCAGCGTCGCGGTGGGACGGATCGGACGGATGGTGCTCATGATGGGCTCCTCGGTGGGCGTCCTGCTCTGTCACCAAGGGTTCGGAGCCGTGGGCCGGCCGGATGGGTCGGTGCGCGGGGCGAAGACCGAGCACCTGCCGGCGAGCCGGTCGAGCGCGGCGTGCACCGGGCGCGCGCCGGCCAGACCGGGGAACGTGGCGACGCTGTCGTCGATCGCGTCGATCGCGTCGATCGTGTCGATCGTGTCGTCCGCCGGGCGGCTGCGCGGACCGGCGAGGAGGTCCGTGACCACGGGCCGGACGGCGCCGGTGCCGGCGCGCCGCGCCCCGGGCCAGCGCCACCGTGCCACTGCGGCACCGGCGATGCGACGGGCCGACGAGCTGCGCGCCAGCCGCGTGACTGCCTCGTCGGCGTAGAACGCCAGGTGCCGTCCCTTGATCCGGTCGACGGCGGCCGCCACCGCGGCGAGGGAGGGTTCGAGGTCGGCCAGACGACGGTAGGCCAGGGCGAGCGCGGCGGTGTCGAGCCAGCCGGTCACCATCTGCGCCGCGGTGACGTCGGCTCCCAGGAGGTTCGTGCCGACCGCGGCGACCACGGGTCTGCCCCGCTCGTCCCAGGTGCGCCGCGCCCGTCCCAGGGCGGTGTCCCGGGCACCCACCGGGGCGTGGCCGTTCGCCGCGAGGATGCTCCGGAGCGACTCGGCGAGCCAGTGCTGCTCGTACGACCGCGTGATCAGGAAGGCCGTCACCCGCGGGTCGGCGTGGGTGGGGGTCACGAGCACGTCCCGCAGGCCGTCGAGGTCGCCGCCCTCCGTGCGCCACAGGTACGTCAGCACCGCGAGGGACGGGCCGCCGAGGTTGCGCAGGGTGTCCAGGTCGAGGTCGGTGGGTCGGAGCTCGTCGGGCGCTCGTGCGTATGCGCGCACGTCGAACGCGGGGCTCACGCCGCCACCCCGCGGGCGTCCATGGCGTCGGCGACCACACGCAGACCGCTCATCCCCGGCAGCCTGGCGATGTGGCGGTCGATCGCGTCGATCTCCTTGCGCCCCTCACGCCCGGAGAAGAGGTGGTTCATGACGTGCGTGACCTCGGACTCGCTGGAGATCCCGGACCCGACCGGCTGCCACGCGGTGCGCAGAGCGAGTCGGGCGAGGCGCTGCGCCTTGGGGTTGTCCGCCAGCCGGGCGCGGGCCTGGGTGGTGTAGAACGCGACGTGCCGGGCCTCCTGGGCGACGATCCGGCGCAGGAGCCCACCGAGCGCCGGGTGCGGCTCCAGCACGCCGAGTCGCTTGTAGGCCGCGGACGCGGACCACTCGTTCACGGCGCCCCAGAGCATGTGCACGGCGACGAAGTCCTTGCCGACGATGTTCGACAGCACCGACTGCCGCACCGGCGCGATCCGGTCCCGCCAGCCGAGCTTCACCCGCCGGGCCTTGAGGTCGTCGTAGGTGACGGTGATCCCGTGCAGCTCGAGCACGTGCGCCAGCGCCTCGCCGTGCCAGAACTCCTCGCGGTTCCACATGGTCATGAAGGTGCCGACCTCCGGGTCGGCCCGTGACGGCGTCACGAGCATGTCCCGCAGGTAGCACACCGTGTGGTACTCGACGTCGCACATGTACCGCAGCGTGCGCAGAGTCCGCGGGGGCAGCGGGTCGTCACGGAACACGTCGAGGTCCAGGTCGTCCCAGGTCACCCCCTCGGAGTCGCGTGCGAACCTGTCGATGTCGAAGGCCATCGTCTTCCTCCCCGTGTCGGCGGTGCGGCGACGTGGTCTCGGGGACCTCGGTGCGCACCGGTTCTCCTGAGAGGTTCGGAGCCGGAGGAGGAGCGGATGGGTAGGGCTACTTGCCCATGCCCGACGTCAGGCCGGAGATGATCTGCCGCGTCGCCACCAGGAAGAGCAGCACCAGCGGGATCGTCGCGATGACGAGGCCGGCGAACAGGGTCGACCAGCTCGTCTGGTACTCCCCGAAGAATGTCGTCAGACCCACCGGCAGGGTGTATCGGGTGCGGTCGCGGATGAGGATGAGGGGGTAGAAGAAGTCGTTCCACACTGGCACGAAGCGGAAGACCACCACCGTCGCCACCGCCGGGCGCACCAGCGGCAGCATCACCGACCAGAACATCCGGAGCGGTCCGGCCCCGTCGATCCGCGCGGCCTCCTCGAGCTCGCCGGGCAGCTGGCGGAAGAACGTGGTCAGCACGAACACCGAGAACGGGATCGACACCGCCGCGTAGACCAGGATCAGCCCGGTCCTCGTCGAGGTGAGCGACATCGTGTCCAGCAGGTAGAAGATCGGCACGATCATGAGGAACACCGGCATCATCAGGCCGGAGACGAAGACCTGCTCGATCGCCGTCATGAGCCGGGACCTGCTGCGTGCCAGCGCGTACGCGGCCAGCAGCGAGACCGCCGTCGAGAGCACCACCGAGGTCACCGTGACCACGATCGAGTTGACGAAGTACGTGGAGAACGACGCCTCGATCCACGCCTCCTGGTAGGCGGCGAGGTTGAGCTCGGCGGGCAGCCCGAGCGGCTCGGCCGCCAGCTCCTGGTCGGTGCGGAACGAGTTCAGCACCATCATCGCCAGCGGCACGACCGCCACCGCGGCGTAGAGCCACAGCAGCCCGGAGGTGAGCAGCGCGGCGACGCCGCGGGGACGACGGCGGGAGGAGCCGCCGTCGGGGACGGCGCCGGGCGTGGCGGCCCGGGTGCGGACCACGGGGACGGTAGGGGCGTCGGCCGCCATCAGAACAGCCTCCGCTCGGTCCGCCGGAACCACCTGGTGAAGAGGACCGACAGCCCGAAGATCACGACGAACAGCAGGATCGCGATCGCCGAGGAGGTGCCGATGGCGTTGGAGGAGCCGGACTGGAACGCCGTCCGGTAGAAGAGCAGGGACATCACGTCGGTCGCGCCCGCCGGGCTGCCGGTCGAGCCGCCGAGGGCGTAGGGGATCGGGAAGGACTCCATCGCGCCGATGAACGTCAGCACGCTGACCGTGCCGATGACCGGCGTCAGCAGCGGGAGGGTGATGCGGAAGAAGCGTTGGCGCACGGTGGCGCCGTCGAGCTCGGCCGCCTCGTCCAGGCTCGGGTCGAGACCGCCGAGGGCCGCGCCGTAGAGGAGCAGCGGGAAGCCGACCCACTGCCACGCGGTCACCATGACCACCACCCACAGGGCGGTCGACGGGTCGCCGAGCCACGGCAGCGCCAGCGCGTCGAGCCCCACGGCCTCCAGGGCCGCGTTCACCGGACCGAACAGCGGCGACAGCAGCAGGGACCAGAGGTAGCCGATCACCAGCGGCGAGACCAGGTACGGCATCGTGTACAGCACCTGGAAGAGCCGCCGGAAGCGTTCCCGCCGCTGCAGCACGACGGCGAGGAACAGGCCGAGGGAGTTCTGCACCACCATCGCCCCGGCGAACAGCAGCAGGTTGTGACCGAACGCCCGCGGCACCTGGGAGGCGTAGGGCTCGGCGGTGAACAGGGCGACGAAGTTGCCGAGCCCCACGAACTCGTCCTGGGAGGTCCCGCGCCAGGAGAACAGCGAGTAGGTGAAGGCCGTGACCATCGGGTACAGCACGAAGACCGCGAACAGGATCGCTGCCGGGGCGAGGAAGACCAGCGCGGTCGAGGTGGGCAGGGCCGAGCGCACCCGGCCCTGCCGCCTCGTCCGTGCGGACGCCGAGGTGCTCACTGACCCGGCGTCCACCAGGCCGAGAGCCCGTCCTGGATCCTGGCCGCCACCCCGGCGGCGTCGAGCTCGTCGAGGAAGAGCTGCTGCCCGCCCTCACCCATGAGGTCGGTGCCTACCGGGTCGCCGTAGCGGTAGTCCACCAGCAGCAGGTAAGGGGCCGGGTTCTCCTGGTACAGGTTCCACATCTCCTGCATCAGCGGCTCGTCGAAACTGACGCCGGGCACCGGGGAGAACTGCTTGAGGTCGTTGGCGACCATCTGCCCGAACTCGCTCCCGGCCAGCCAGCTCAGCAGGGTCTCGGCCTCCTCGGTGGAGTCCGAGGCGGCGGACAGGCCCCAGTTCCCGTCGGCGTAGCCGGCGCTGACCGGGTGGTCCAGCGCGGAGTTCGGCGGCGGCGGTACCTGGAAGACGCCGAGCTCGAGGTCGGGGTTGGTGGACTGGAAGAACGCCAGCTCGTAGGAGCCGCCGGCGAACATGGCCGCCTGCTCAGCGGTGAACAGCACCTGCGCGTCGGTGTAGCCGACCGCGACGACGTCCTCGGGCATGTACTGCTCGAGGTCCTTGAAGGTCTCGATGGAGGCGACGTAGGCCGGGTCGGTGAAGTCCGTCGCACCCTCGCGCAGCGCCTGCTGGAACTCGGCGCCGCCGTACTGCGCCGCGGTCAGCGCGTCGTGCACGGTCGGCACGAACCAGGCGTCCTTGGCACCGACGGCGAGCGGTGTGACGCCGGCGGCCTCGAGCGTGTCGTTGAGCTGGATGAACTCCTCCCACGTCTCCGGCTCGGAGAGCCCGTGCTCGGAGAAGATCGCGGTGTTGTAGTAGACCTGGATGGTCTGGCTGGCGAACGGGACGCCGTAGATCGCGCCGTCCTCCTGGCCGCGGGCACCGTCGAGGATGGCGTCGTCGAACTCGGCCAGCGCCGGCACGACGTCGTCCAGCGCCACCAGGTTCCCGCCGTCGACGAGCGGCTGGAGCAGGCCGTAGGAGCGCACCTGCGCCACGTCCGGGCCGTCCGAGCCGGTCAGTCCGGTCTGCAGGATCTGGTTGTACTCGGTGTTCTTGAACGCCTGGAAGGCCACGGTGATGCAGGGGTTCGCCTCCTCGAACACGTCGAAGATCTGCTCGTAGGCGTCGGCGTCCTCGGTGCGCCACGACCACACGTCGAGCGTGGTCCGGTCGGCGCACTCCTCGCCGCCCCCGCCGGCGCTGGTGCCGGCGTCCCCGGTCTCCGGGGCGTCCTCGCCCGGCGCGCACGCCGCCAGGGCGAGGACGGCGGCCACGGCCGTCGCGGTCAGGACTCTCCTGCGGTGCATCGCGGGTTCCTCTCGTCGGTGCTGATCATGTGCGCCACGCCGCGGACGCGCCGCCGGGTGCGGCCCGAGACCCCACGGGCTGCCTTGCCCGCGTCGTCGTCGGACCGTGGATGCTCTCGGCCGTGGCGCCGACCGGACGTCGGCCCTGACTTCCAGGAGGAGGGTCGCGTGTCCCCACCGGTGTGTCAAGAGTTTCCAAGTTTGTCGCCACGGCGATAGTGTTGTTTCACAATTCTCCGCGCGATATGCGCTCGTGCCCCGCGGCGGGACGAAAGGGTGGCGACATGGACGAGCGGATGGCATCACCGCGGACGACCGCCACCACGGCGCACCCCGGCACCGACGAGACGGCGACGGGCGACGGATCCCGCCGGGACGGCCGGCCGCGGCAGGACGGCGCGAGCCTGGTCAGCCGGGTCCGGGCGCTGCTGCCGGAGCTACGGCCGGCCGAGCGGCGGGTCGGCGAGGCCGTCGTGGCGGACCCGCACCTGGTGGCGCGCGAGTCGGTCACCGCGCTCGCCGAGCGGTGCCGGACGTCGGCGCCCACGGTGGTGCGCTTCGCCAAGAGAGCGGGGTTCTCGGGCTTCCCCGAGCTCAAGCTCGCGCTGGCGACCGCGGCCGGCATCGAGGAGGGCCGCAGCTCCCGGACGCCGCTCTCGGGCACGCTGGACCCCTCCGACACCCTCGCGGACATCGTGGCGAAGATCGGCTACGCCGACGCCCGCGCCGTGGAGGACACCGTCGCGGGCGTCGACGTCGACGTGCTGGAGCAGGTGGTCGACGCGCTCGTCGGCGCCCGGCGCATCGACCTCGTCGGGATCGGCGCCTCCGGGGTCTCGGCGACCGACCTGTACCAGAAGCTCGTCCGGCTGGGTCTGCCGGTCGGGGTCTTCGTCGAGCGGCACTCCGCGATGACGGCGCTGTCGCTGCGGGGGCCCGGGGACGTCGTCGTCGCGATCTCGCACTCGGGTGCGACCTCGGACGTGCTCGAGCCGGTGCGGCTGGCGCGCGAGGTGGGGGCGCGCACGGTCGCCGTGACCAACCATCCCGGCTCGCCGCTGGCCCGGGCGACCGACCTCGTGCTGACGACGGCGTCCCACGAGACGACCTTCCGCTCCGGCGCGATGGCCAGCCGGATCGCCCAGCTCACCCTCGTGGACTGTGTGTTCGTCGGCGTCGCGGCCCGTGACTTCGCGGCGACGCGGCGTGCGCTCGACGCCAGCTTCAAGGCGGTCGGTGGCCTGTAGAGCCGCGTCGCTCAGGCCGCGTCCGCTCCGCCGTCGGTGCTGACGGAGCGGTCGTCGGTCGTCCGTCGAGGCGACGAGCCCCGGCGCGACGCCGGGGCTGCCGACGTCGTCGTCACCGAGCGCGGCGAGTGGCGTGCCGGCGCGCCATCGCGTCGGGCGGCTCGGCACCGTCGCCCGGTGCGTCCGCCCGCCTTGACTGAGCGCGACGCCGCCCATACGGTCCGAGTAGTAGTAGCCGGTAATCAATCACTCACCACCTGGCGCCGTAGCCAGTCCTCGTTCAGGAGGTCTTCGATGGCCGTTCGCACCACGCAGCACGCCGATGAGCAGGCGCCGCAGGGCACACCGGTGCCCGCGGACCTGAGCGCCCTGGTGGAGGACGCCGTCGTCCTCGCGGACTCGTGGTTGGCGGCCACCGAGGCCGGGCAGTCGGACAAGGAGCGGGCGACGTCGCAGCAGCTCGCCGGTCTGGTCGGGGACCCGAAGGGGCTGGACCTCGCGGTCCGCTTCGTGGACCGCGTCGCGCGGCCCGAGGACTCACGCGTCGCCGCGCACGAGCTGGCCGGCCTGTCGGCCGGGGCGGCCGGGTTCCTCTCCGCCACCGACCGGGCGCTGCTGGCGGTGGGGGCCAAGGTCGCCCCTCTCGCCCCCGGCGTCGTGGTGCCGCTCGCCCGCAAGCGGCTGCGCCAGCTCGTCGGCCACCTCGTGGTCGACGCCCACGACCCCGCGCTGGCCGAGCACCTGGCGCGTGCGCGGGCCGAGGGGTTCCGGCTGAACATCAACCTCCTCGGCGAGGCGGTCCTCGGCGAGGCCGAGGCGGCCTCGCGCGCGGCGCGCACCCAGGCGCTGCTCGAGCGCGACGACGTCGACTACGTCTCGATCAAGGTCTCCTCCCTCGTCTCGCAGATCTCCACCTGGGACACCGCCGGCACGGTGGAGCGGGTCATCGAGCGGCTGCGGCCTGTCTACCGGGCCGCGAAGGCGCGCTCGCCGCACGCGTTCGTGAACATGGACATGGAGGAGTACCGCGACCTCGACCTCACGATCGAGGTCTTCACCGCGCTGCTCTCCGAGCCGGAGTTCCACGACCTCGAGGCCGGCATCGTGCTCCAGGCCTACCTGCCCGACTCCCACGCCGCGATGGAGAAGCTCGTCGCCTTCGCCACCGAGCGGGTGGCGGCCGGCCGGGCGCCGATCAAGATCCGCCTGGTCAAGGGTGCGAACCTGTCCATGGAGCGGGTCGAGGCCGAGCTCCACGGCTGGGAGCAGGCGCCCTACGGCACCAAGGCCGGCGTGGACGCCAACTACCTGCGGCTGGTCGAGCGTGCGCTGCGTCCCGAGCTCGCCGGCGCCGTGCGCCTCGGCGTGGCCTCGCACAACCTCTACGACGTCGCCCTCGCCCACCTGCTCGCGGAGAGGCGTGGCGTCTCCGCCGCGCTCGACGTCGAGATGCTGCAGGGGATGGCGCCGTCGCAGGCCCGCGCCGTGCGCGACACCGTCGGCACGGTCATCCTCTACACCCCGGTCGTCGCGCCGGAGGACTTCGACGTGGCGGTGTCGTACCTGATCCGCCGCCTGGAGGAGAACGCCCAGTCGCAGAACTTCCTCCACGGCCTCTTCGCCGGCGGTGAGAGCGCGATGGCCGACCAGGAGTCGCGCTTCCGGGCCTCCGTGGACGACATCGCGACCACCTCGACCGCCCCGCGCCGCTCGCCCGACCGCGAGCCCGCCGGACAGACCTTCACCAACGCCACCGACTCCGACGCGGCCCTGCCGTCGGTCCGCGAGTGGGCCCGCGACGTGGTCACCGCCGAGCCCGCCCCGCTGACCTCCCCGGTGCTCGGGTCGCCCGCCGAGGTGGACGACGTCGTCGCCACCGGCCGCGGCGCGCAGCCCGGCTGGGCCGCCCGCCCGGCCGCGGAGCGCGCCGCGCTGCTGCGCCGTGCCGCCGACGAGCTCGAGGCCCGCCGCGGCGAGCTCGTGACCCAGATGGTCCACGAGGGCGGCAAGACGATCGACCAGGCCGACCCCGAGGTCTCCGAGGCCATCGACTTCGCCCGCTACTACGCCGACCGCGCCCTCGAGCTCGAGCCCGGAGCGTCGCTGCACACCGACGGCGCCGCCTTCACCCCGGACGTCCTGACGCTCGTCACGCCGCCGTGGAACTTCCCGGTCGCCATCCCGATCGGGGGAGTACTCGCCGCCCTCGCCGCCGGCTCCGCCGTCGTCATCAAGCCGGCACCCCCGGTCCCCGGCTGCACCGAGATCGCCGTGGCCGCCCTCCACGCCGCGGGGATCCCCGGCGACGTGCTGCAGGTGGTGCGCACCGACGAGGACGAGACCGGCAAGGCTCTCGTGGCCCACGAGGGCGTCGACACCGTCATCCTCACCGGCGCCGCGGAGACCGCCGAGCTGTTCACCTCCTGGCGGGCCGGGCGCCCCGGCGGCGCCCGCGTGCTCGGCGAGACCTCCGGCAAGAACTCCTTGATCATCACCCCGGCCGCGGACTACGATCTCGCCGTCGCCGACCTCGTCAAGAGCGCGTTCGGCCACGCCGGCCAGAAGTGCTCCGCCGCCTCCCTGGTGATCCTCGTCGGCTCCGCCGGGCGTTCCGAGCGGCTGCGCCGCCAGCTGGTCGACGCCGTCGGATCCGTCCGCGTGGGCCGGCCCGACGACCTGTCCACCACCATGGGGCCGGTCATCGAGCCGCCGGCCGGCAAGCTGCGCCGTGCCCTGACCACGCTCGAGCCGGGCGAGGAGTGGCTCGTCGAGCCCCGCCGGCTCGACGACACCGACCGGCTGTGGTCTCCCGGGCTCAAGGACGGCGTCGCCCCCGGCTCCTTCTTCCACCAGACCGAGGCCTTCGGACCGGTGCTCGGCATCATGTACGCCAAGAACCTGGACGAGGCCATCGCCCTGCAGAACGCGACCGCGTTCGGTCTCACCGGCGGCCTGCACTCCCTGGACGAGGCCGAGATCGACCACTGGCTCAGCCACGTCGAGGTCGGCAACGGCTATGTCAACCGGCACATCACCGGTGCGATCGTGCGCCGCCAGTCCTTCGGCGGCTGGAAGTCCTCCTCCGTCGGACCGGGCGCCAAGGCCGGCGGTCCCAACTACGTCGCTCAGCTCGGGACGTGGGCGCCGGACGGCACCCCGGCGCAGCAGGCCGCGGTGCCGGCCCGGGTGCGCACCGCCCAGGACGACTACACCGGCCTGGTCTCCTCGCAGGCCGACCGGTCCTGGCTGCGCTCCGCCGTCGCCTCCGACGCCCACGCCTGGGCCACCGAGCTCGGGCTCGAGCACGACGAGTCCGGGCTCGACGTCGAGGCGAACGTCTTCCGCTACCGGCCCGCCCCGCTGACGCTGCGCACCGTCCCGGGCGTCTCCGTCGTCGAGCTCGTCCGCGTGCTGCTGGCCGCCGAGCTGGCCGGCGCCGAGGTGCGCGTCAGCCTCGACCCGAGCACCAGCGCCGCGCTCAAGGCGCTGGACGCCGCCGGCGACGCGGCCCGCGCCGGTCTGCGGCGCCTGTCGCAGATCGTCAGCCGCGGCGAGACTCTCGAGCAGTTCCTGGGTCAGGTCCGCGCCGAGCCCGTCGAGCGCATCCGCGTGGTCGGGACCGGCGCGGAGGCCGACCGCATCGTCGACGAGCTCTCCTCGCCGGCCGTCACCGTCCTGGCCGGACCGGTGCTCGCCACCGGACGCCGGGAGCTGCTCACCGTCCTGCGCGAGCAGGCCGTCTCCCGCACCCTGCACCGCTTCGGGCACCTGCCCGCCGGGCGATGAGCGCGGCGCGCCAGGGACGAGGGAGGCGATCACGATGCTGAACAGGTCCAGCCTCAAGGACCAGGCGCTCGCGGTGATCCGTCAGCGCATGGTGTCGGGCGAGATCAGGCCCGGGGAGATCCAGTCGGCCGCCTCCATGGCTGCCCGGCTCGGCACGTCCAACGGCCCCGTCCGCGAGGCGATGCTCACCCTGGTCGAGCAGGGGATCATGGAGGTCGTCCCGAACCGCGGCTTCCGGGTGGTCCCGTTCAGCGAGGAGGACCTCAGGGAGGTCGTCGAGCTGCGCGTCATGCTCGAGGTCCCGGCGATGGGCCGGCTGGCCCGCGTCGGCCTCGGGGACGCGGCCGACCTGGTGCGCGAGCACGCCCGGCGGTGCGACGCCGCGGCCCGGCGGCTGGACCTGACCGAGTTCCTCGCCGCCGACCGTGACTTCCACCTGTCCCTGCTGCAGGCGCTGGGGAACACGCGCCTGCTCCGCATCGTCGGGCAGCTGCGTGACCAGACCCGCCTGTCCGGCCTGCACTCGGTCACCGTGGACCGGCTCCACGCCTCTGCCGGCGAGCTCGTCGAGCTCCTCGACGCCATCGTCGCCGGGGACGCGGAGGCCGCGGAGCGGGTGATGGCGCTGCACCTCGGGCACGTCCGCGGCAACTGGGCCCAGCCTGCTCCCGCGCACGCCGCCCGGTAGGTACCGTCCAGGAGAACCCACTGTCCGCGCGATCGCGCGCACCTACCGGAAGGCGCCATGACCCTCGAGACCATCACCCCGACCGAGTTCGGCGGCATGCGCCTGATCTCCGCCGCGGACGTCGCCGCCCGGACGTCGACGACCGACGCCGTCGACGCGCTCGAGGCTGCGCTGCGCAGCGGGCTCGACCCCGAGCACGACGTCCCACGCTCACGGGTGACGACGCAGACCGGTGAGCTGCTCATCATGCCCTCGACCCTCGCGGGCCTCTCCGGCGTCAAGCTGCTCTCGTCCACCCCCGACAACGCCGTGCGCGACCAGCCCGCCATCCAGGGCGCGTACCTGCTGTTCGAGGGACCCGGGCAGCGGCCGGCAGCGCTGATCGACGGCATCGCGCTCACCAACCTGCGCACCCCGGCGGTCTCGGCGCTGGCGGTGCGCCACCTGGCGCCGCCCGCCGCCCGGCAGGAGCGCGTCGCCATCTTCGGCACCGGCCCGCAGGCCCGCGCCCACGCCCTGGCGCTGCTGGAGGAGCGCGACGTCGCCTCGATCGACGTCGTGGGCCGCAAGCCGGACGCGGTGCGGGAGCTGGCCGACGAGCTCGGCGCCGCCGGCGTCGAGGTCAGCACCCACCCGGTCGAGGACTGCGCGGCGGCGGTGCGCGAGGCCGACATCATCTGCCTGTGCACGGGAGCCCGCACCGCACTGTTCGACGGCGCCCTCGTGAAGGACTCGGCCGTCGTCGTCGCGATCGGCTCGCACTTCACCGACACCCGCGAGACCGACGACACGCTCGTCGGCCGGGCCACCGTCGTCGTCGAGTCACGCGCCACCACCCTGCGCGAGGGCGGCGACGTCGTGATCCCGCTCGGGTCCGGGGTGCTGCGCGAGGAGGACGTCGTCACGCTGGCCGACGTCGTGACCGGGCGCCACGCCGTCGACCCCGCTCGTCCCCGGTTCTTCAAGACCACCGGCATGCCGTGGGAGGACCTGGTCGTCGCGGCCGAGGTCTACCGCGCGGCCGACCCGGACGGTGCGGACGCTCGCTGATCGGCGGCCCGGACGGCGCGGGTCGCTTATCAGCGACCCGGACGGCGGAGGCGCTCGCTGATCAGCGACCCGGACGGTGCGGGTGCCCGCTGGTCGCCGGCACTCACCGCGTGGACGGGCGGCTCACCTGATCAGGCGGATCGTCAGCGGGTAGCGGTACCGCTCGCCGCGGTTCGCCGCGATCGCGGCGAGGATCGCGAACACCACCGCAGCGATGTAGAACAGGTACAGGATCGAGCCGAGACCCAGGGTGAGAACCGTGACGACGGTGAAGACGAATCCCAGGATCACCAGCGTGATGTGGAAGTTCGTCGCCTCCTTGCCCTGGTCGTCGACGAAGGCGCCACGCTCCTTGAGCACCAGCCAGATCACCAGCGGACCGAAGAGGGGGAAGATCAGACCGCTCAGGTGCGCCAGCGTCGCCCAGAGCCGCTGGTCCGCCTCGTTCATGACCGGCGGGCGGTACTGGTAGCCGCCCTGGTAGCCCGGCCCGCCGGCCGGTGGCGGACCGTACTGGGCACCCGGACCGCCGTGCGGCGGCTGGCCCCAGGGCGCGTCCTGGCCCCCCTGGCCCTGCTGGCCCCACTGAGGACCTGGACCCGCCTGGCACTGCTGGCCCCACTGAGGTGCCGGACCTGCCTGGCCCGGCTGGCCCCACTGAGGTGCCGGACCGGCCTGGCCGTGGGGGTCGTGGTCCCACGGTGCGTTCTGCCCGGCCTGCCCCGGCGGTGGTCCGTAGCTCGACCCGTACGGCGCGGCGGGCGGCGGGTGTGCGCTCGATCCAGGCGTACCCGCGCCCGTCTGGGTGTACCCGGGCTGCGCAGGGCCCGGCGTCGCGGGACCCGCGCCACCGGCCTGGTCGGGGGAGGTTCCCGGGCTCGGCGCCGGCTCGTCGGGGTTGGTCGTCATGTCGGTCACCACTTCACGAAAGGCGTGGCCGGGTGCTTCCCGGTGCTCCCAGGATCGCAGGCCGGCGTGCCGGCGTACAGGACCGTCGCCTACGGCGCGTACCCGAGGTTCGGCGCCAACCACCGCTCCGCCTCGCTCAGGCTCCAGCCCTTGCGGTCGGCGTACTCCGCCACCTGGTCCCGGCCGAGCTTGCCGACGGCGAAGTAGGTCGCCTCCGGGTGGCCGAAGATCAGGCCGGACACCGCGGACGTCGGGGTCATCGCGCAGGACTCGGTCAGCTCCAGGCCGGCCTTGCCGGCGTCGAGCAGGGTGAAGAGCGTGCGCTTCTCGGTGTGGTCCGGCTGCGCGGGATACCCGGGCGCCGGGCGGATGCCGGCGTAGCGCTCGCGGATGAGGTCGGTGACCGCGAGCTGCTCGTCGGGTGCGTAGCCCCAGAGGTCGGTGCGCACGAGCCGGTGCGCCCACTCGGCGAAGGCCTCGGCCAGCCGGTCGGCCAGGGACTGCGCCAGGATCGCGTTGTAGTCGTCGTGGTCGGCCTTGAAGCGCCGCGCCAGCTCGTCGCCGCCGTGCACGGCGACGGCGAACCCGCCCAGGTGGTCACCCGCGGGGGCGACGAAGTCCGCCAGTGCGGCGTAGCGGTTGGCGCGCTGCTTCTGCTGGCGCAGGGTGTGGAACCGGGTCTCGTCCGCGCTCGTCGGGCCCGGCCCGACGACGATGTCGTCACCGTCGCGGTGGGCCGGCCACAGGGCGACGACGCCGCGAGCCACGTACAGCCGCTCGTCGACGATGCGCTCGAGCAGCGCGCGGCCGTCGGCGAGCAGCTGGCGGGCCTGCTCGCCCTGCCGGGGGTCGTCGAGGATGCCCGGGTACGTGCCGCGCAGCTCCCAGGCGGAGAAGAACGGGGTCCAGTCGATGATCCGCACGAGCTCGGCGAGGTCCGGCTCGAGCACCTGGCGGCCGAGCACCCGCGGCGCGGGCTGCCCGGGTGCGTCGACGGCGCGGCTGTCCGCCCGGGCCGTCGCGAGGTCCACCAGCGTGACCTTCTTCGTGCCGTGGCGCTCGCGCAGCTCGGCGTACTCGCCGCCCACCCGTGCCGCGATCTCGGCCTCCCGGCCGATGACGTCCGCCGCCACCCCGACCGCCCGGCTGGCGTCGACGACGTGGACCACGGTTCCCGGGTACGCCGGGTCGATCTTGACCGCCGTGTGCGCGGCGGACGTGGTGGCCCCGCCGATCAGCAGCGGCGTGCTCAGCCCACGGCGGCTCATCTCGGTGGCCACGGCGACCATCTCGTCCAGGCTCGGGGTGATCAGCCCGGACAGGCCGATGATGTCCGCGTCGATGTCCCGGGCGGTGTCGAGGATCTTCTCCGCGGGCACCATCACCCCGAGGTCCCGGACGTCGTAGCCGTTGCACGCCAGCACCACGCCGACGATGTTCTTGCCGATGTCGTGGACGTCGCCCTTGACAGTGGCCATGACCACCCGGCCCTTGGTGCGCCCGCCGGTCTCGGTGGCCGCGGCCTCGAGGTAGGGGGTCAGGTGGGCGACGGCCCGCTTCATCACCCTGGCGGACTTCACCACCTGGGGCAGGAACATCTTGCCGGCGCCGAAGAGGTCGCCGACGACGTCCATGCCGTCCATCAGCGGGCCCTCGATGACCGCCAGCGCGGAGCCGAGCTCCTGGTAGGCCTCCTCGGCGTCGTCGACCGCGTGGTCGGAGATGCCGTGGACGAGGGCGTGCCGGAGGCGGTCGGAGACGGGCGCCTCGCGCCAGGCGTTGCGGGCCTCCGCGCCGTCGCCGGCCGCACGGGCCTGGTCGCGGTAGGCCTCGGCCAGGGTGATGAGCCGGTCCGTGGCGTCCTCGCGACGGGCGAGGATCACGTCCTCGACGGCGTCGCGCAGCTCGGGCTCGATGTCCTCGTAGACGCCGAGCATGCCGGCGTTGACGATGCCCATGTCCAGCCCGGCGCGGATCGCGTGGAGCAGGAAGACCGCGTGCATCGCCTCGCGGACGGTGTTGTTGCCCCGGAAGCTGAACGAGACGTTGCTGATCCCGCCGCTGACCAGGGCTCCCGGCAGGTTCGCCTTGATCCAGCGGGTGGCCTCGATGAAGTCGATCGCGTAGCGGTCGTGCTCGCTCATCCCGGTCGCGACCGTGAGCACGTTCGGGTCGAAGATGATGTCCTGCGGGGCGACTCCCGCCCGCTCGGTGAGCAGCCGGTAGGCGCGCGCGCAGACCTCGATCCGTCGCTCGAGGGTGTCGGCCTGGCCGCGCTCGTCGAAGGCCATCACCACCATGGCCGCCCCGTGCCGGCGCACGACCCCGGCCCGCCTGAGGAACTCCGCCTCGCCGTCCTTGAGGGAGATGGAGTTGACGACGCCGCGCCCCTGGAGGCAGCGCAGCCCGGCCTCGAGGACCTCCCAGCGTGAGGAGTCGACCATGACCGGGATCCGGGAGATGTCGGGCTCGCCGGCGAGCAGGTTGAGGAAGTGCGTCATGGCCTCGACGCCGTCGAGCATGCCCTCGTCGAGGTTGACGTCGATGAGCTGGGCGCCGGCCTCTACCTGTTGCCGGGCGATCTGGACCGCCACGTCCCAGTCGCCCGCCAGCACGGCCCTGCTGAACCGCGGGGAGCCGGTGACGTTGGTGCGCTCGCCGACGTTGACGAAGTTCTTCTCCGGGGTGAGGAGGAACGGCTCCAGCCCGGACAGGCGCAGGTGGTGCGGCCGCTCGGCGGGGGTGCGTGGCGTTGTGCTCGCCACGGCGGAGGCGATGGCGGCGATGTGCTCCGGCGTCGTGCCGCAGCATCCACCGACGATGTTGACCAGGCCGTCGCGGGCGAAAGTGCCCAACGTGGTCGCCATCTCCTCGGGCGTCTCGTCGTAGCCGCCGAAGGCGTTGGGGAGCCCGGCGTTGGGGTGGACGGACACGAGCCGGTCCGTGGTGCCGGCGATCTCGCGCAGGTGCGGCCGCATCGCCTCGGGGCCGAGGGCGCAGTTGAGGCCGACGGAGACGAGGTCGGCGTGCTCGGTGGAGATGACGAACGCCTCGGGGGTCTGACCGGACAGCGTGCGCCCGGACGCGTCGGTGATCGTGCCCGACAGCATCACCGGGATGCGCCGGCCGAGCTCGGCACCGACCTGCTCGACGGCGTGCAGGGCGGCCTTGGCGTTGAGGGTGTCGAAGACCGTCTCGACGAGGAGCAGGTCCGCCCCGCCGTCGAGCAGCGCGCGCGCCTGCTCGGCGTACGCCGTCAGCAGGTCGGTGTAGGTGACCGCCCGGTGCTCGGGACGCTCGACGTCGGGGGAGAGCGACGCGGTCCGGTTGGTCGGGCCCATGGCGCCGGCCACCCAGCGCGGTCTGCCGTCCCCGGCGGTGAGCTCGTCGGCGACCTCCCGTGCCAGGGCCGCGGCTGCCCGGTTGAGCTCGGGCACCAGCGACTGCGTGCCGTAGTCGGCCTGGGCGATCGCGGTCGAGGTGAACGTGTTGGTGGTCGCGATGTCGGCGCCGGCCGCGAAGTAGCGACGGTGGATGTCGCGGATGAGGTCGGGACGGGTGAGCTGGAGGAGGTCGAAGTTGCCCTGGTGGCTGCGGCCGTCCTCGGTGCCGTCGAGGCGGAAGTCGGCCTCGGTGAGCTGCTCCTGCTGCAGCAGCGAGCCCCAGGCGCCGTCGAGGACGAGGATGCGCTCGCGGGCGACTGTCGCCAGGTCGGGGGCCATGTCGGATCACCTCAGGGTCGGCCCCGGTCGGGGCACAGCACGGAATTGCACCAGAGTAGGTCCGGCGTCACCGTGGCAGTGCCGCTTTCCCGGCGGTCTCACAGGTCAGACACCGCGGCGGGACCACGTCGCCGCGCCGCCCCTCGATCCGCCGTCGTGGGAGAGTCTTCCCGCAGGACGGCGTGCGCACCCGCGCGACAGCCGGGACCGAAGGATGCGACGAGGTGCGAGAGCGATGTCGAAGGTGCGTGCGGACAGCCGGGCGGTCCAGCTGGCGGTGCTCGTCCCCGCAGCGCTGGTCGCGCTCGCCGTGCTCGTGCTCGCCGCGCGCTGGCTCCTTGGCGTCCCCGCGGTCGAGGCGTTCGTCGATCGCTACCCGGGCGTCGCGACGGCACCGGAGACGACGCCCGTCGGCCTGCCCGCCTGGCTCGGGTGGCAGCACTTCCTCAACTTCTTCTTCCTCGTCCTGATCGTCCGCACCGGCTGGCAGATCAGGACGACGCGGCGCCCGGCCGCCTACTGGACGAGGGACAACCGGCGGTTCGTCCGCACGAGGGGCAAGCCGACGAAGATCAGCCTCGACGCGTGGCTGCACCTGTCGCTCGACGTCCTCTGGCTGCTCAACGGCCTCGTGTTCGCCGTCCTCGTCTTCGCCACCGGCCACTGGGTGCGGCTCGTCCCGACGAGCTGGGACGTCTTTCCCAACGCCGTGTCGGTAGCACTGCAGTACCTGTCGCTGGACTGGCCGACGGAGAACGGCTGGGTGCACTACAACGCGCTGCAGCTGCTGACGTACTTCGTGACGGTCTTCGTCGCGGCGCCGCTCGCCGCCGTCTCGGGGTTCCGCATGTCGGGGGCGTGGTCGAAGCGCTGGAAGCGGGCGAGCAGCGCCTTCCCGATGGAGGTCGCCCGCAAGATCCACTTCCCGGTGATGATCTACTTCGTCCTCTTCGTCGTCGTCCACGTCACCCTCGTCCTCGCCACCGGCGCGCTGCGCAACCTCAACCACATCTACGCCGCGCGCGACGACGGCAGCTGGGTCGGCTTCTGGATCTTCGCCGGGTCCCTCGTGGTCGTCGTCGCCGCGTGGGTGCTCGCCCGGCCGGCGTTCCTCCAGCCCGTCGCGTCGCTGACCGGCAAGGTCACCCGGCGCTGACCGGCGGGGTTCGAGCGGTATCCCGGGGGCTGGGTGGCTCGCGTCAGCCCGTGCGTCGGCAGACGGGACTGCAGCCACGCGCGAGATGCTGACCTCACAGGCCGACAGACCGAAGGGTTCGTACCGATAGTCGGTACGAACCCTTCGGCGAGAGCTGGGCGCCAGCCGCGGCCTCGGTTCTCTCCTCGTACGCCCGCCACGTCAGACTGCGACGGCGCGCGCCTCCACGTCGTCCGCGACGGCGCGCGCCTCGACGTCGTCCGCGACGTTGCGCAGGTGCCGCGCGGCGAGGTGGAACCAGATGGGCCAGGCCAGCCACACGATGCCGCCCGGGACCGCCGCGACGGTCAGTGCGGCCGTGCGGGCAGAGCCCTCCGGCAGCGTGAGGCCCACGCCGACGGCGACCAGGCTGCCGAGCACGAGGCCGCCGATGCGCCGGGCCCACCGCGCCGTGCGCTCGGGGAACCCGCGACGGCGCAGCAGCTGGTTGCCGGCGGTGAGCATCCAGCCGGCCTGCACGACGACGGCGCCGATCGAGACAGCCGTCGACGGGCCGAACGGCAGCACCTGCGCGACGAGCAGCACTCCCGACGTCGCTGCCACGACGGCCGAGCCGACGGTGACCGGATGCAGCACCTGACGGACCTTGGTGTCCGGCAGCTCCCGGCCGAGCTCGAGGAGCACCGGCACGGTGAGGAGCTGGTACGCGGCACCGAGGACGTCGTTGGTCGTGCCGAAGACGTACGGGCCGCCGCGGGGCACCTCGACCGCGAACATCACGACCAGGGCGGCTCCGGAGGCCACGCCGACGACCGTCGCCGTGTCACCGCACGACGCGGCCCGGCGACGGCGGAGCGCGACGGCGTGGACGAAGGTCTGCGCCATGCAGAGAGTGTGCCCCTGCGCCGCCCGGCCGTCCACGGTCCGGCAGACCGGGACGGACCACTATGTCGATAGTGGTGGCATCAAGGTCGACGTAGTGAGTCGTGTCCCACCGGTCACCGGAGCGCGCCTCTGACCACCAGATCGAGGACGGGGCGCGGGTCGGAGTAGTCGTGGCGCCCGATGCGGTGCAGGAGCAGGCCCTCGAGGCAGGCGGCGAGCGCAGCGGTCGCAGCTGCCGGATCGCGGGCGCCGAGGTTGGCGAGCGCCAGCACGAGGGTCGCCTCCAGGGTCGCCCGTCCGCGGGACAGCACCTCGCGCAGCTCGGCGTCGTGGCTGGCCTCCATGAACAGCACCAGACGGGCGGTCGTCTCCGTACGCCGGTCTCGGGAGATGAAGTCCAAGATGCCGGCGAGCCGCTCGACGAACTCGTCCGCCGTCGCCGGCGGGGAGAAGGTGGCACCGATCTGCGGCCGCTCACGTTCGAGGACACGGTCGACGACGCCCGCGACCAGGGCCTGCCGCGTGCGGAAGTAGTTGGAGGTCGATCCCTTCGGGAGTCCGGCCCGCTCGTCGACCCGGGCGTGGGTCAGGGCCCGGATCCCCTCGGTCCCGACCAGCTCGACCGCCGCGTCGAGGGCGCGGTCCCTGCGTTTCGTCACCTCGGCAGACTACTTCAGTAGTGCGAACGGAGGTACATATGCTGCGAGGGTCCGCCGGTCACGGCCGCAGTGCCGCCTCGGGGCGCGGAGCGGGGTCGAACGCGATCCGGAAACCCTGGTTCCCCGCGGCGCTGTCCGGTGCGTTCTTCGTCCGAGCGGCAACCCGGTAGCGGTTGCAGTACGAGGCGTGGCACAGGTAGGAACCGCCGCGCATCACCCGCTCGGACCCGCCTGCCGGGCCGACCGGGTCGAGCACCGGGCGGTCGTCGGCACCCGCCCAGCGGGTCGCCGTCCAGCCGTCGGCACACATCTCCCACACGTTGCCGGACATCTGGAAGAGGCCGAACCCGTTCGGTGCGAACGTCTCCACCGGGGCCGTCCCGAGGTGGCCGTCCTCGCCGGTGTTGCGCACTGGGAACCTGCCCTGCCAGATGTTGCAGCGGTGCTCGCCACCGGGCGTGAGCTCGTCGCCCCACGGGTAGCGCGCCTGCTCGAGCCCGCCGCGGGCCGCGTACTCCCACTCCGCCTCGGTCGGCAGGCGTCCGCCGCGCCACGCGGCATAGGCCTCGGCGTCGCGCCAGCTGACGTGGACGACGGGGTGGTCGCCCCGGCCCGCCACGCCCGACCCGGGGCCCTCGGGGGCGAACCACGTCGCGCCCGCGACCGCGCACCACCACGGAGCGTCCGGCACCCGCCGCGCGGTGGCCCGCGCCTCCCGGCTCAGGAAGCGAGCGAAGACGAAGCTCCAGCCGAAGTCCTCGGACTCGGTGCGGTAGCCCGTGGCCGCCACGAACTCACCGAAAGCATCGTTCGTCACCGCGTGCGCCTCGATGCCGAACGGGGAGACCTCGACCCGACGGGGCGGACCCTCGCCGTCCATGGGGTTGGCGTCCGGGTCGTCCCCGCCCATGAGGAACGCGCCGCCCGGCAGGTCGACGACGTGCCGGTGACCGTCCGAGGCCTCGGCTCGCCCGACCGGTCGGGAGGCGGGGGCCTGGATCGCCTGGATCGCCGGGATCGCCGGGATCGCCGGGGTAGCACCGAGGGCGATGTCGGAGCGGCCAGTACCCGCGCAGCAGCTCATCTCGTGACCTCCGGGGCGTGGGGCCGGAACCTCCGTCGAGGTCCCGGCTGCGACCGTCGTGGGATCTCGCACCGGGACCTCCTCACCTCTCGGCCCCGGAACGGGTGAGGCTGGGGACCACTGCGAGGCGGAGACTTCACTGTGCCATGACCGCGGGTGCTCGTACGAGTGGACCGCGGGTGCTCGTACGAGCGCGTGCCCGTCCGGGTGGACCCGCCCGCTCATACGAGGGTGACCTCGAGCCCGGCGGCTCGGAACGCCTCGACCTGGGCGCCCTCTGCCCCGGAGTCGGTGATGAGCGCGTCGACGTTCTCGAGCGGGCAGATCCGTGCGAAGGAGCTCTTGCCGAGCTTGCCGGAGTCGGCGACGATCACCGTCCGTCGGGCGGCGCGGACGAGCGCGGCGTTCACCGCCGCCTCGCTCTCGTCCGTGGCGGTGGCACCTCGGTCGAGGTCGAGGCCGTCGACCCCGAGGAACAGGGTGTCGACGGTGATCTGGTCGAGGATGAGGCCGGCCAGCGGGCCGGTGAGCTCGTAGCTCTGCGGGCGCGCCACGCCACCGGTGACGACCACGCGGACGTGCGGGCGAACGGTGAGCTCGCCGGCGATGTTGACCGCGTTGGTCACGACGGTGATGCCGTTGCCGCCGCGACCGGGCTGGAGGTCGGGTCGGGTGGCGATCTCGCGAGCCACCTCGGTCGTCGTCGTGCCGCCGTTGAGGGCGACCACCTCGCCGAGGCCCACGGTCGCGGCCGCGGCGCGAGCGATCCGCGCCTTCTCCGACGCCTTGCGCCCGCCCCGGTAGCGCAGCGGCAGGTCCGAGGAACCCGGGTGGGTGGCCGCCCCGCCGCGCGTGCGGGTGAGGAGCTGCTGGTCGGCCAGGGCGTCGAGGTCGCGGCGGGCGGTCGCCGCGGAGACACCGAGCTCGCTGACGATCTCGTCGACCCGGACCGCCTCGCGCTCGAGGAGGAGCGCGAGGATCGCGTTGAGCCGGTCGTGCCGGTCCATCCGTCCCCTCTCTTATGTCCCGACGATCACCTGCCGGACATCTCGTTGACTGAAGATGATCGATCTGTGATGATTCTAATCAGAAAAACGCACACACCATGGAGATGACGTGACTCAGAACACCACCCGTGAGATCGCCAGCCAGCCTGAGGTGTGGCGTCGCGCGCTGGACCTGGAGGTCGCCGGCCTCCCCGCTCCCGGTGAGCGTGTCGCCGTCGTCGGGTGCGGCACCTCGTGGTTCATGGCCCAGAGCTACGCGGTCCTGCGCGAGCGGGCCGGGCACGGCCTGACCGACGCGTTCACCGCGACGGAGTTCCCCGCCGGCCGCGACTACGACCGCATCGTCACGATCTCGCGGTCCGGGACGACGACCGAGATCATCGACCTCCTCGCCGCCACGACCACGCCCTCGCTGCTGATCACCGCCGTCGGCGGCGGCCCCGCCGCCGCGCACGCCGACGCGGAGATCGTCCTCGACTTCGCCGACGAGGAGTCGGTGGTCCAGACCCGGTTCGCCACCACCGCCCTGCTCGTGCTCCGCGCCAGCATCGAGGGTGACCTCGGCGCCGTCGTCGCCGACGCCGAGGCCGCGCTGACCGCGCCGGTGAAGGACTCGTGGGTGGCGGCCGACCAGATCACCTTCCTCGGTACCGGCTGGACCATCGGGCTCGCGCACGAGGCCGCGCTGAAGCTGCGCGAGTCCTCCCAGTCCTGGACCGAGTCCTACCCGGCGATGGAGTACCGGCACGGTCCCGTCGCGATCGCGCAGCCGGGCCGCGTGGTGTGGGTCTTCGGCGAGGTCCCCTCGGGGCTGGCGGACGACGTCGCCGCGACGGGCGCCGAGCTCGTGACCTCCGACCTCGACCCGATGGCGCACCTCGTCCTGCTGCACCGGCTCGCGGTGGCCCGGGCCGAGGCCCGCGGGCTCGACCCGGACCGGCCGCGCTCCCTGTCCCGCTCGGTCATCCTCTCCGCCACGGACGGATGACTTCCGCACCACGGGCGATCGGCGTCGACGTCGGTGGCACGGCGGTCAAGGCCGGGGTCGTCGACGCCGGCGGCACCCTGACCGAGCGCCGGGACCTGCCGACGCCGCGCGAGCCCGACGCCCTCGTGGCCGCCGTCGCCACCCTGGTGCGCGACCTGCGTCGCGCGGCCGGCGCGGACCTGCCCGTCGGCGTGGCCGTGCCGGGCATCGTCGACGACGACGCCGGGACCGTCGCGCTCTCGGCCAACCTGGGCTGGCGCGACGTCCCGGTGCGCGACCTGCTCGCCGCCGCCCTCGCGGAGCCGGTCGCGGTCGGCCACGACGTCCGCGCCGGGGCCCTGGCCGAGTCCCGCTGGGGCGCCGGGGCGGACGCCATGCTCTTCGTCCCCATCGGCACCGGCATCGCGGCGGCCCTCGTCCTGGACGGACGGCCCTGGGGCACCGGGTTCGCCGGGGAGATCGGCCACGTCCTCGTCACGGACCCGGACGGCGGGCCGGACCTCCCGCTCGAGCGCGTCGCGTCGGCCGCTGCGCTGGCACGGCGCTGTGCGGCCGGCGGCGAGGTGACCGACGGCGCCCGGGAGGTGTTCCGTCGTCTCGCCGACCGTGACCCGCGGGCCCGAACCGTGGTCGCCGACGCGCTGGACCGCCTCGCCGACGTCCTGGCGGGCGCCGTCTGTCTCCTCGGGCCCGTCCGGATCGTCATCGGCGGCGGGCTCGCCGGGGCCGGTGAGGACCTGCTCGGACCGCTGCGCGAGCGGCTCGCCGAGCGGCTGGTCCTGGGGAACGTCCCGGAGGTCGTGCCCGCCGCGCTGGGCCCGTGGGCCGGCTGCATGGGCGCGGCCGCACTCGCCCTGCCCCACCCCGACGGAGGTGTCCAGTGATCCGCACCGTCACTCCCAACCCGGCGGTCGACGTCACCTACACGCTGCCCAGCGTCCGCCTGGGCGAGGTCAACCGCGTCCGTGAGGTGGCCGAGGCGGCCGGCGGCAAGGGCGTCAACGTGGCCCGCGTGCTCGCCAAGCTCGGCCGGCCCGTCACCGTCACCGGCTTCCTCGGCGGCGCGACCGGCGAGCGCCTCTCCGCCCTGCTCGCCACCACCGACGGAGTCGCGCAGGAGTGGCTCGAGGTCGCGGCCGAGACCCGCCGGACCACGACCGTCGTCGACACCCACGGTGCGACGGTCCTCAACGAGCCCGGTCCCCGCCTCGCGGAGGACGCGTGGGTCGCCCTCGCCGACCACCTCGCCAGCCTGGTCCGGGCCGGGGACGTCGTCGTCGTCGCGGGCTCGACGCCGCCCGGCACCGGCGCGGACGAGCTTCCGCGGCTCCTGCGCCGGCTCCACGAGAGCGGAGCGCGCACGGTCGTCGACACGTCCGGGCCGGGCCTCCTCGCCGCCGCCGCCGCGGGGGCGCACCTGCTCAAGCCCAACCACCACGAGCTCCTGGAGGCCACCGGGGCGACCGACGTGCGCACCGGCGCCGAGCTCCTCCTGGGGCACGGGGCCGGCGGCGTCGCCGTCTCCAGCGGTGAGGAGGGGATGCTCCTGGTCCTGCCGGACCCGGCCGGGGCACGGGTGTGGCGCGCGCGGCCCGCCGAGGTCCTCTCCGGCAACCCGACCGGGGCCGGCGACGCCGCCGTCGCCGCACTCGCCGACGCCCTCGCGGCGGGCACGCCGGACGCCCCGCTCCGGCAGCAGCTGCCGGACCGGCTGCCCGACGTCGTCGCGCTCTCGGGGTCCGCCGTGCTCGCGCCGCTCGCCGGCGACGTCGACCTGCCCGCCTACCAGCGCATGCGCGCTGCCGTCACCGTGGAGGAGCTCCATGCCGCTCGCTGACCTGGCCCAGCTCGCCCGGGAGTGCCGCGCCGCCGGCACCGGGCTCGGTGCCTTCAACGTCGTCCACCTCGAGCACGCCGAGGTCTTCGCCGCCGCCGCCGAGCGTGCGGGCCGGCCGGTGGTCCTCCAGATCAGCCAGAACGCGGTCGCCTACCACGGCAGCCTCGCCCCGCTCGCCGCGGGCGTCCTCGCGGTCGCCCGGTCGGCCGCGGTGCCGGTCGTCGTCCATCTCGACCACGCCGAGGACGTCGGCCTCATCGACGAGGCCCTCGAGCTGGGCATCGCCTCGGTGATGTACGACGGCTCGCGGCTGCCCGACGACGCCAACCGGGCGACGACGGCCCAGGTCGTGGCGCGTGCGCACGCCGCGGGCGCGACCGTCGAGGCGGAGCTCGGCGAGGTCGGCGGGAAGAACGGCGTGCACGACCCGTCCGCACGCACCGACCCCGGCGACGCCGCCCGGTTCGTCGAGGAGACGGGCGTGGACCTCCTCGCTGTCGCCGTCGGCTCCTCGCACGCCATGACGACGCGGGACGCGAGCATCGACACCGAGCTCGTCGCGGCCCTCGCGGCGGCCCTTCCCGTGCCCCTCGTCCTCCACGGCTCCTCGGGGGTCAGCGACGCGGGCATGCGCGCCGCGATCACCGCGGGCATGACGAAGATCAACGTCTCGACGCACCTGAACAAGCTCGTCACCGGCGCGGTCCGCAAGCTCCTGAGCGACCGGCCCGACGTCGTGGACACCCGCGCGTGGTTCCGGGCCGGCAACGAGGCCGTCGGCCCCGAGGTCGAGCGGCTGCTGCGCTGGTACGCCGGCGAGGTGAACGCCACCGCGTGAGCGCCGGCGGCGGTCGAGGCCCGTTCAGTAGCGGGGCACGGCCCGGAACTGCGCCGCCTCGCGGAACGCGCCCGTGCCCTCGCTCAGCGGTGCCACCTGCCCTGCGCCGGTGACCGGCAGCACGCGCCCGTCGGCGTCGCGGCTCGTGTGCCGCCGGAACCAGGCGTCCAGCTCGGCGGCGAGCTCGGCACGCAGCCCCGCATGGTCCGGGTCGTCGACCAGGTTGGTGCGCTCGGCGGGGTCGGCCACGAGGTCGTACAGCTCGTGCGGCCCGAGCGGGTAGCGGTGGACGTACTTGTGGCTGCGGGTGCGCAGCATCCGGACCGGTCCGTACTCGTCGAACACGACGACGCGGTCGTGGCCCTCGTCGGCGTCGCCGCGGAGCAGGCCCGCGAAGGAGCGCCCCGGGCCGGAGCCGGGCCCGGCGCCGAGCCCGCACAGCTCGCGCAGGGTCGGCGCGAGGTCGTAGGCGGAGAGCAGGGAGTCGCTCACCTGTCCCGCCGGCACCCGCCCGGGCAGGCGCGCGACGAACGGGACGAGCACCGACTCGTCATACATGTTCTGCGGGAAGGTGGCGTTGCCCTTCCCCCAGATCCCGTGCTGGCCGCAGCTGAAGCCGTTGTCGCTCGTGAAGATCACCAGCGTGCTCTCCTCGAGCTCCTGGGCCGCCACCTCGGCGAGGAGGCCGCCCACGCCGGCGTCCATGGCGCTGACCGCCGCGAAGTAGCCCTCCAGCGCGGCCCGGGTGTCTGCCTCGCCCCCGATCGGGTGACCGTCGACGAGCGGCACCCACGGGTGCGTCGGTTCCTGCGGCACCGAGTCGAACGCGCAGTCCGCGTACAGGTCGGTGTACTCGGCCGGGTGGTGCCCCTTCCACGGGCTGTGCGGGGCCGTGTAGTGCAGCGAGAGGTAGAAGGGCTCGGGCCGGTCCGCCTCCGCCGCGACGAACTGCCGCGCCGCGTCCGTCAGCACGTCCGTGACGTAGCCGGGCGCGTCCACGGGCCCGTGCTCGTCGTGCAGGGGTGCGCCGTGGTAGGGCCCGCCACCGCCTGCGTGGGCGAGCCACCGGACGAAGCCCGGCCGCGGCCGGTCGTTCGCGCCGAGGTGCCACTTGCCGACCAGGCCGAGACGGTACCCGGCGTCGGCGAGGTCGTCCGTGTAGCTGCGGCGGCCGGCGAGGAAGTCGGTGCCGTCGGGGCCGACGTGGCGGGCGTCGAGGTAGTCGTGGACGCCGTGGACGGACGGCATCTCGCCGGTGAGCAGGCTCGCCCGGGCGGGCGAGCACACCGGCGACGTGCAGAAGAACCGGCTCAGCCGGGTGCCCTCGGCGGCGAGGCCGTCGATGTGGGGCGTCCTGATCTCCGGGTTGCCGGCGCAGCCGAGCGCCCAGGGCCCCAGGTCGTCCGCGAGGACGAGGACGACGTTGGGTCGCTCGGGGTCACGGCTCGCCATCGCGGCGCCCTCCGGACGGGGCGAGCACCACACCCAAGGCGGGCCGCGCGCCCGCCGCTCCGGCGTCCCGGGCGGCGTCCTCCGAGGGCGTGCCGACTTGGCTCATGCAGCCGGGACCGGGTCCATCTCGGGCGACTCGACGCGCACCTGGTGGCCGGCGGACGCACTGCGGTAGATCGCGCGGACCGTCGCCACGACGGACCTGCCGAGCTCGAGGCTCACCGGGAAGGTGGCGCCGTCGTCGACGTGGCGGACGAACGCCTCGAGCTGGTGGCGGAACGCCACGGGGATGTCGTCGCTCGACGGCTCGTGCAGGACGCGCACGTCGCCGTCCCGGCGCAGCACCGTCCCGACCCGCGGGTCGGCGACCACCGTGCCGTGCTCGCCGACGACCACGATCTCGTCGAGGTGCCGCGGCGTCGTCGAGGTGATGGTCAGGGACGCGACCACCCCGTTAGCCATCGTCAGCGTGGCGACGGCGTCCGTCTCCACGCCGACGCCGAAGCGCGACCAGGTGTGCGCCCGGACCTCGTCCGGGAGCGAGCCGGCCAGCCAGCTCATCCGGTCGATGCAGTGCCCGCCGATGTTCATCACGGCCCCGCCCCCGGCGACCGCGGGGTCGAAGAACCATCCCGGCCGGCTGCCGGCCCGGTAGTCGGTGCTGCGGTAGTCGTGGACGAGGAGGACGTCGCCGATCTCCCCCGCGGCGATCGCGGCGGCGGCAGCCACCTTGTCGGGAAGAAAGTGCTGGATGTGGCCGACCGCGAGCCGGACGCCCGCCTCGGAGCACGCCGTCACCATGGCGTCGCAGTCCTGCTCCGTCGTCGCCATCGGCTTCTCGACGAGCACGTGCACGCCCGCGGCGGCGGCGTCGAGAACCATCTGGGTGTGCAGGGCGTGCGGGGTGCTGACGACGACGGCGTCCACGCCGGCGACGGCGAGCAGCTCCCGGTAGTCGGTGTGCACGCCCGCGCCGAGCGGCCCGGCGAGCTCGGCGGCCTCCGCGCGCTCGCGGGCGCACACCGCCACGACCGAGACCCCCTCGACCTCCTGGGCCGCGCGCGCGTGCAGCACGCCGACGGCGCCTGCCCCGATCAGTCCGAGTCTCATCGTGCTCCTCGCAGGCGGGCGCCGCACGAGTCGCGGATGACGACCCGGGGACGCAGGTTGATCTGGTGCACCGGGGCGGCGTCGCCGTCGCTGAGCCGGGTCAGCAGGACCTGGGCCCCGAGGCGACCCAGCGTGTGCTTGGGCGGTGACACCGCCGTGAGCGGGATCTCCGCGACGTCGGCGCTCTCGTCGTCGTAGGCGACGAGCGCCAGGTCCTCCGGGACCCGCACTCCCGCCCGGCGTGCGGCGCCCTCGAGCAGGGCGGCCTCCCGGTCGCCGAAGACGACCGCGGCGGTCGCGCGGCTGCGGAGCAGCTCGGCGAGGGCCTCGTCGGCCCGACCGGGCGACCAGTCGTCGCTGGCTGCCAGCACGGGGTCGATCCGGGCGAGGTCGAGGTCCGTCACGGCCGCGTTGTAGCCACGCACCACCCAGTTGCCGGTCGGGTTGGGGTGACGGCAGATGAGGGCGACCCGCTCGTGCCCGAGCGTGGCCAGGTGGGAGACGGCGTCGAAGGCACCGGCCTCGTGATCGGTGCGCACGTACTCGGCCCGGTCCGCCGGGCCGGCGTCGAACAGCCGCCGCTCGAGCAGGACGACGGGCACGGGCAGCCGGAGGAGCTCCTCGAGGCGTGCCGCCGGGTCGGCGGGGGTCGTGAGGTCGGGTGCGAGGAGCAGGCCGTCGACGCCCCCGTCGACGAGCGAGGCGATGTCACGGTCCTCCTCGCTCGAGTCGTAGTGGTAGCACGCCAGCATCATCCGCGCCGAGGCGCCGGACAGCGTGGTCTCGATGCCGGCGAGGACCTGCGGGTAGTACTGGGTCGTGCTCGGGACGAGGACGCCGACGGACAGGGTGTCGCGCGAGCGCGGCGGGGTCTTGGCCACGAAGGTGCCGGAGCCCTGCCGGCGCACCACCAGGCGTTGCTCGACGAGCTCGTCGAGCGCGCGCCGGACCGTGGTCATGGACAGGTCGTGGTCGACCGAGAGCTGCTTCTCCGTGGGCAGCTTCGCCCCCGGCTCCCAGACACCCCTGACGATCCGTGCGCGCAGGTCGTTGGCGAGGGCACGGAACTTCAGCTCCCGCCCGTCCTCCGGCCTGGCATCAGCTTCGATGCTTGTCATGCAGGTTCCTTTCGTCGGGGACAACGTAGCAGCCGACGAACCCATTTGGGAATGACTTAGGTAGTACTGATCGCCAATCGGGGGGTGCATTGCACCAAAGTCATCTCGAAGTACACCTTGACGGAGGGGGTGACTTGGGTCATGCTGACGGTGCACAGGGCCCCGGACGACCGGGGCTGTCCACCACGGAAGGTTGCAATGATGCATATCCGACCCGGGCGGCGAGCTGCCGCCCTCGCCGCGATCGGCGCCGCTTCCCTCGTCCTTGCCGCCTGCTCCGACAGTGGTGCGGACTCCGGCAGCGGTGAGGAGTCGACGGAGTTCACCTACTGGTCCATGTGGAAGGAGGGTGAACCCATGCAGGTGGTCATGGCCCAGGCGATCGAGGACTTCGAGGCCGAGACCGGCATCACCGTCGACGCGCAGTGGCAGGGGCGCGACAACGTCCAGCGCACCGTGCCGACCCTCAGCACCCGCACCGGCCCGGACCTGGTCGACGGCTCCTACGTCAAGCTCTTCCCCGCCATCGTCGCCTCCGGGCAGGCCCTCGGCCTCGACGAGGCCTGGACGGCGGAGTCCGAGGGCGGGACCCTCGAGGAGGTCGTCCCGGCGCGGTACCTCGAGACCATCGACATCGAGCTCGAGGACGGCCAGCCCTGGATGGTCCCCTACACGATCACCTCCGACGCGGTCTGGTTCGACGCCGCCAGCCACCCGGACCTCGTCGAGAGCCCCCCGCAGACGTGGGACGACTTCATCGGGCTGCTCGACAGCCTCGAGGCCGACGGGCAGACCCCGATCGCGCTCGACGGCGACATCCCCGGGTACAACGCCTACTGGTTCACCACGCTCCTGCTGCGCAACTCCGGGCCGGGCTCGCTCCACGCCATCGCGGCGGACGAGACGGGCGAGAGCTGGAAGGACCCGGCCGTCCTCGACGCCGCCGAGAAGGTCCAGCAGCTCGTCGACGGCGGATACTTCGTCGACGGCTACGACGCCAGCAAGTTCCCCACGCACCAGCAGGAGTGGGCCGCCGGGGACGCCGCGCTGCTCTTCATGGGCACGTGGGCCCCGATGGAGACCCAGACCTACGCGAGCGAGGGCTTCGACTTCGCGTCGATGCCGTTCCCGCTGACGTCCGGGGACCACAACAGCGCCCGCGCCGACTTCAACGGCTTCGTCGTGCCGCGCAACGCGGACAACGCCGACGCCGCCCAGAAGTTCGCCGCCTTCTACCTCCAGGAGAAGTACCAGGCCCTGGCCGCCGAGGGCGGCCAGCTGCCCGTCCGCGAGGACGTCGAGCCGCCGGCCGAGCAGGCGGGCGTGTGGGCCCACCTGCAGGAGGCCGACTCCTTCCACCAGCAGAACGACGGCGTCGCCTTCCCCGGCTACAACGACAAGGTCTTCTGGGCCATCAACGACGAGCTCGTGCTCGGCAAGATCGACGCGCAGGAGTTCGTTGACAAGATGGCAGCGGCGACCGCCGAGTACTGGGCAGAGCAGGGCTGATGTCCGCGCTCCTCAGCTCGCCGGCCACGAAGGCGCCGGGACAGGCGGGCTCGCCGCTGGCACGTCAGCGTCGCCGCCTGTTCTGGCCCTTCGTCGGCCCCGCGCTCGTCCTGTACACCGCTCTCTTCGTCGTGCCGGTCGGCGCGACGATCTGGATCAGCCTCAACAAGTGGCCCGGCGCGGGGCCGATGGAGTTCCGCGGGCTGGGCAACTACACCCGGCTGCTCACCGACGACCTGTTCCTGACGTCGTTCGGCAACACCCTGCTCCTGCTCTTCGTCGTCGGCGGCGCCATCTTCGTCCTCGCCTTCGCGATGAGCCTCTTCCTGCGGGACATGGCCGGCAAGTCGTTCGCGCGCTCGGTCATCTTCATCCCGCACCTCATCAACGCCCTGGTCTTCGGGGTGCTCGCGGGCTTCATCTTCAACCCCGACGGGCTCCTGAACTCCCTCCTCGGCTTCATCGGGGTCGAGGCGCCCCTGGCCTGGCTCGCGCGGGAGAACCTCTTCCCGCTGATCATGATCACGATGCTGTGGATGACGGTCGGCTACTACACGACGATCCTCATGTCCGGCGTCGACCGCATCCCGCCGTACTTCTTCGAGGACGCCGCGCTGGCCGGCGCCAACGCCTTCCAGCGGCTGCGCCACGTCATCCTGCCGCTCACCTGGGACGTCTTCGCGGTCTGCGCCGTGCTGTGGACGATCTCGGCGGTGAAGATCTTCGAGATCGTCTGGATCTTCGGCGGCGGGACGACCGTCGGCTCCCCGCCGCACGAGACCTGGACCGCCGCCGTCTACACCTACGCGACCGCGTTCGGGGGCGAGTCGATCCCCTCGTTCGGGGCCGCCGCGGCAGCAGCCGTCCTCTCCCTCCTGCTCGTCAGCGTCCTCGTCGTCCTCCTCCGCCGCGTGACGCGCCGCGAGGCCATCGAGTTCTGATCGGACCGCCCAGTGACCACATCCACCGCCATGCCCGAGACCACCCCGGCGCCCCTCCCACCTGCTGCGCCACGGCCACGCAACCGCCGCCGGAACACCCGCCCGAAGCTCTCGGGGGACGGCCCCGTCCGCCGCATCGGGATCACCCTGATCTGGGGGCTCGTCGGCTTCAACGTGCTGCTCCTGCTCTGGGTCGTCCTGCAGTCTCTGCGGGGGACCCGGGAGATCTTCGACAACCCGTGGGGGCTGCCGACCAGCCTGAGGTTCGAGAACTTCGTCGACGCCTGGACGGCGAGCAACTTCGGCACCGCCGCGCTGAACAGCCTCAACGTCACGATCGTCTCCTCGGTGCTCACCGTGGCGATCGCCGCGCCGGCGGCGTACTACCTCAGCCGGCAGGAGAGCCGCCTGACCAACGTCCTGACGATGTACTTCATCCTCGGCCTCGGCGTGCCCGTGCAGGTCATCCTCCTGCCCCTGTTCGTGATGATGAGCCGGCTCTACCTCACGGACAGCCTGATCGGGCTCAACCTGGTCTACATCGGGACCTCGATGCCGTTCACCGTCTTCCTGCTCACGGCCTTCTTCCGCTCGCTGCCGAGCGAGCTCGAGGAGGCGGCGGCCCTGGACGGCACCAGCCCGTTCCAGACGTTCTGGCGGATCATGCTCCCGCTCGCCAAGGGCGGCCTGCTCACCGCGTTCGTCCTGCAGGTCATCTCGCACTGGAACGAGACGCTGCTCGCGCTGACGCTGCTGCAGTCCACGGACAAGTTCACCCTGCCGGTCGCGCTGATCTCGTTCGTCCAGCAGCAGACGTACAGCGGCGCCGACTGGGGTGGGCTCTTCGCGGGGCTCTGCATCGTCATCCTCCCGATGGTCGTCGTGTTCGTGTGGCTCGGGCGCAGGCTCACGGAGGGCCTGACCCTGGGCATGGGGAAGTAGGGGCGTGGCGGGCACGAACCTGCTCTTCGTCCTCGCCGACCAGTGGCGCGCCGGTGCGCTCGGCGTCGCCGGCGCGGACCCCGTCCACACCCCCGTCCTCGACCGTCTCGCGGCCGAGGGGGCGTGGTTCACCCGCGCGGTGAGCAACTACCCCGTGTGCAGCCCGTACCGGGCCATGCTCATGACCGGGCAGTACCCGCACCGCAACGGGGTCACCTCGAACCTCAGCTCCGGCGCGGCAGGCCTGACGGCCCCCCTTCCTACGGATGCGGTCTGCCTCTCCGACGTGCTGGACGCCGCCGGCTACGACACCGCCTACGTCGGGAAGTGGCACCTGGACCTGCCCGCCCCGGCGGACGAGCACCACGGCGAGGGCCGGCGCGACGACGGGCGGGTGTGGGACGCCTACACCCCGCCCGGCCCACGGCGCCACGGCTTTCGCCGGTGGTACTCCCACGGGTGCAGCGACAACCACCTCACGCCCCACTACTGGGTCGACGAGGCGCCGCGCGAGGCTCCGCACCGGATCCACCAGTGGTCCGCCGAGCACGAGACGGACGTGGCCTGCGAGCTGCTGCGCGAGCTGGGCGGGCGCGCCGCCGCCGGAGGCGACCCGTTCGCCGTCGTCATGTCCTACAACCCGCCGCACCCGCCGTTCGACGAGGTCCCCGACCGCTACGTCGCGCGCTACCGCGACGTCCCGGAGCTGCTCACGCGGCCGAACGTCGACACCACCACCACCGAGGGTCGCCAGGCCGCCGCCGTGGCGGCTGACTACTTCGCCGCCGTCACCGGCGTCGACGAGCAGATCGGGCGGCTGCTGAGGACCCTGGAGGAGACCGGGGCCGCCGGCGACACGCTCGTCGTCTTCACGTCCGACCACGGGATGCAGCTCGGCAGCCACGGCCTCCTCGCCAAGAACGTCTGGTACGACGAGTCCCTCCTGGTCCCGCTCGTCCTCCGCCTGCCCGGGCGCATCGAGCCCGGTCGGCGCGACGCGCTCGTCAGCACCCCGGACCTGCCGGTCACCGTGCTGTCCCTCCTCGGGCTGGGCGACCGGGTGCCCGCCGCCATGCAGGGCCGCGACCTCGCGGACGCGGCACGCAGCGCCACGGCGCCGGGTCCCGGCGCCGCCCTGTACCTGCGGATGCCGAGCACCGCCGGACCGGAGGACATCCGAGGCCTGCGGACGCCCGAGCGCCTCCTCGTGGCCGCCCGGGACGGTACTGACCTCCGACCCGTCCACCTGTACGACCTCGAGGCGGACCCGTACCAGCGCACCGACGTGCTGGCCGGGCGCCCCGACGAGGCCCGCGAGCTCCTGGCCGAGCTGCGCGCCGAGCTCGAGCGCGTGCAAGACCCCTGGGCGGTGCCGGCATGAGACCGAACATCCTGCTCGTCACGACCGACCAGCACTCCGGCCACATGCTCTCCTGCGCCGGTGCGACCCACGTCGCGACCCCGAACCTGGACCGGCTCGCCGCCGAGGGGGCCCGGTTCGACCGCGCCTACGTGACCTTCCCGCTGTGCGTGCCCTCCCGGATCTCGATGGCCACCGGCATGCACCCGCACGAGCTCGGCGTGCACTCCAACTCCCCGGCGCGCGAGCCCGAGCGCGTCCGCGGGCCGCAGTCCCTGGCCCACCTGCTCGGCGCCGCCGGATACCGGACCGGGCATGCCGGCAAGTGGCACGCCACCCGGCCGGACGCGGACACGGGCGACGGGTTCGAGTGGCTGCGCGAGTTCGGCGACGCCGGGCTCGTGGAGGCCGCCGGGGAGTTCCTGGCCGACCAGGTCGGTGCCGAGCGCCCGTTCTTCCTGGTCGTCTCCTTCGACGACCCGCACACCATCTGCGAGGTCGCCCGGAACCAGCCCTCGTACTACGGCCCGGTGCCGTCCGCCGACCTGGCGGACGCGCCGAACCTGCCGGCGAGCTTCGGCAGGCAACCCTTCGAGCCGGAGGCCCTGCGGACCGAGCAGGCGGCCGCGCCGTTCGTGTACGGCACGGCCGCGTACACCCCGGAGGACTGGCGCCGCTACCGCCACCACTACGCCCGGCTCGTCGAGCGGGCCGACGACCGCGTCGGACGGCTCCTGGCCGAGCTGGACCGGACCGGCCTGGCCGAGAGCACCGTCGTGGTCTTCACCAGCGACCACGGCGACGGCGACGCGGCCCACGCGTGGAACCAGAAGACCGCCCTGTACGAGGAGGTCGTGCGGGTCCCGCTCCTGGTGCGCTGGCCCGGCCAGGTGCCGGCCGGGACCGTCGCACCGACGCCGGTGAGCGTCGGTCTCGACCTCCTGCCCACCCTCTGCGACGCCGCCGGCGTGGGTCCGCCGTCGGGGCTGGCCGGCTCCTCCCTGCTCGGCACGCTCGCCGACGGCGCCCGGGCCGGCGGGGACCACGTCGTCGTCGAGACGACGTTCGTCGGCAGCGACCGGCCGAGCACCCACGGCCGGGCTCTCGTCGGCAGCCGGTACAAGTACGTCGTCTACGGCTGGGGCCGGTACCGGGAGCAGCTGTTCGACCTGGTCGAGGACCCGGGGGAGATGGTCAACCTCGCCGTGGAGTCACGGCACGCGGGCCTTCTCGAGGACTGCCGGCGCCGACTGCTCGACTGGTGCCTGGCCACCGGCGACCGGCTCATGCTCAAGCGGCTCGTCCTGCCCGCCGACGTCTCGCCGGACGTCGTGGAGGAGATCTATGCCGTCCCCTACTGACAACGCCGGACGCCGCAACGTCCTGCTCCTGATGACCGACCAGCACCGGGTCGACACCCTCGGCTGCTACGGCGGCCGGCCCACCCGCACCCCGGTGCTCGACGGGCTCGCCGCCCGCGGCACCGTCTTCGACGCCGCCTACACCCCCAGCGCCATCTGCACACCTGCCCGGGCCAGCCTCCTCACCGGCCGCTACCCGTTCGAGCACGGCATGATCGGCAACTTCGAGTGGAGCGCGGGCCTGCGGGAGGAGCTCGAGCCGGGCACCCGCACCCTGGCGGACGACCTGGCCGCGCAGGGCTACACCGCCGGGCACGTCGGCAAGTGGCACGTCGGCCGCCGGCTGGGACCCGACCACTACGGATTCGACGGCGAGCACATCCCGGGCGCCCTCAACGACTACACCTACCCCGGCTACCTGGCCTGGCTCGACGAGCACGGCCACCCGCCGGTCGACGTGCACGACCAGATCCGCACCACGCTGCCCGACGGCAGCCGGGGGCACCTCCTCGCCGGCCGCCTCGCGCAGCCCACCGAGGCCACCTTCGAGGCCTACCTCGCCGACCTCGCGATCGAGAAGATCCGCAGCTACGCCGACGCCGGGCCCTTCTTCCTCACCTGCAACTTCTTCGGGCCGCACCTGCCGTACCTCCTCCCGTCGGAGTGGTTCGACCTGTTCGACCCGGCCGACGTGCCGCTGCCGGCGTCGATGGCCGAGACCTTCGTCGGCAAGCCGGACGTCCAGCGCACCTACTCCCGTTACTGGGGCGCCGATCGTCTCGACGAGCAGACCTGGCGGGTCCTGCACGCCGCCTACCGCGGCTACGTCGCGATGATCGACCACCAGATCGGCCGCGTCCTCACCGCACTCGAGGAGTGCGGGCTCACCGACTCGACGGTCCTCGCCTTCACGGCCGACCACGGGGAGTTCACCGGCGCGCACCGGCTCAACGACAAGGGCCCGGCGATGTACGAGGACATCTACCGCATCCCCCTGGTCCTCGCCGCACCCGGGCAGCAGCCGACCCGCTCGGACGAGCTCGTGACGCTCATCGACCTGCACGCCACGGTCCTCGACGTCGCCGGCTCGCCGCGCTCGCACAGCCGCGGGCGGAGCCTGCTGCGGCCGGCGGAGCACGCCGGGTCCGACGTCGTCGTCGCCGAGTTCCACGGCCACCACTTCCAGTACTCCCAGCGGATGGTGCGCGACCGCCGGTACAAGCTCGTCGTCAACCCCGGCGGCACCGACGAGCTCTACGACCTGCACGAGGACCCGCACGAGCTGCGCAACGTCATCGCGGCGCCGGTCTACGGCGCCGTGCACACGGCGCTGCGCCGCCGCCTCTACCGCGAGCTCGTCGACCGGGGCGACCGGTTCGCCCAGTGGCTCGCGATGAGCGGAGACATCCCCGAGGACGACCGCGTGCGGCCGGAGACCGCCGTCGAGAACTCCGTGGGCCTGTAGGGGCACCACGGCCGCCGGACGAGACCTGATCGACCGGCGCAGCACCGTCAGTGGCTGCGCGCACCCCGTCCGGCACCCGCAAGCGCAACACCCATCCAACGAAGGAGAAGTGCGATGCAGCTGTCCCGACGTCAGATGTTCCAGGGCATGGGCGCCGTCGGAATCGCCGCGCTCGTCGGCGACGCGATGACCGGGGTCGCCCACGCGGCTCCCCAGCTCGGTGACCAGGAGCTTCAGACCCTGCGCCTGCGCTGGGTCGACCAGCTCACCGGCCGAGACCTCCTCGTGCCGGGCGACCCCGACTTCGCGGCGCGGATCGCGTCCGCCGACGACCAGGTCGCGGGCCATCGCGCCCAGCTCGCCGCCGTCGGCAGCGACCTGACGTTCGTCGACCTGCCCTTCACGGCCGAGAACAACATTCGCACGACCTACCTGCGGATCGCGGCGATGGCGACGCAGTGGGCGACACCCGGGTCCGCCTTCTACGGCTCCGAGGCCCTCCTCGACGAGTGCCTCGTGGCCCTGCGGGAGACCAACCGGCTCGTCTACAACCCCGGCCAGCCGGAGTTCGGCAACTGGTGGGCGTGGGAGATCGGCGCGACCCGTTCCCTGGCGGACACGATGGCGCTGCTCCGCGACCACATCGACCAGGCCGACCTCGACTCGTACTGCGCCGCCATCGACTTCTACGTGCCCGACCCCTGGTACCAGTTCCCGGACAGCCGCGGCAAGCAGCTCTCCGAGGGCGCCAACCGGGTCGACCTGTGCCAGGCCGTCATCGTGCGCTCGATCGTCGGGGGCGACACCGAGCGTCTGGCGCACGCCGTCGCCGGCCTCAGCGCGACGTGGCAGTACGTGAGCAGCGGGAACGGCTTCTACCGCGACGGCTCGTTCGTCCAGCACTCGACCATCGGGTACACCGGTACCTACGGTCTTGTCCTCCTGCGCGGGCTGGCGCGGCTCTTCGCGCTGCTGGCCGCCACGTCGCACGACGTCGACGACCCGTCGCGGGTCATCCTCACCGACTCCGTCGAGGAGTCGTTCGCCCCGCTGGTCTACCAGGGGCAGATGATGGACGCGGTCCGTGGCCGTGCCGTCTCCCGGGAGAAGGAGCGCAGCTACGACAACGGCTTCATGGCGGTCGAGGCGATCCTCATGCTCGCCCGCGCCGTGGACGCGCAGACCGCCGAGCGGTGGCGGGGGCGGTGCCGGCACTGGCTCGAGTCCAACGACTACACCTCGATCCTCGACGGCGCCTCCGTCGGGCGGCTGGCGCTGGCCAAGGAGCTCCTGGCCTCGTCGGTGGCGCCGGTCGACGACGACCCGACGCCCTGGTTCTTCCCGGCGATGGACCGGATGGTCTACCGCGGTGAGGGCTGGGGCATGGCCCTGGCCATGTGCAGCAACCGGATCGCCTGGTACGAGTGCGGCAACGGCGAGAACGAGAAGGGGTACCAGACCAGCCAGGGGATGACCTACCTCTACCTCGCCGACGACGACCGCCACTTCGACGACGAGTTCTGGTCGACGAGCGACCTCGCCGCACCGCCCGGGACGACCGTCGACACCACTGCGCTGCCGGACGGGGTCGAGGGGCAGTGGGGGGAGGCGACGCCGCCCAACGAGTGGACCGGAGGGGCGGTCCTGGACGGCTCCGCCCTGGCCGGGCAGCACCTGATCGGCCCGGGCGGCACCGGCCTGCAGGCCCGCAAGACCTGGTGGTTCGTCGAGGACATGGTCGTGGCCCTCGGCTCCGACATCACCACCGGCTCCGGCGCCGAGGTCAAGACGGTGCTCGAGCACCGCAACCTCGGGACCGCACCGCGCCGGCTGCTCGTCGACGGCGGCGAGGTCACCGGTCCGACGACCCTGACGGACGCCCGCTGGGCGCACGTCGAGGGCGTCGGGGGCTACGTCCTGCTCGACGTGCCCGCGCTGCGCGCGAGCGTCCGGACGCTCCAGGGGTCGTGGAGCCGCAACAACAAGGGCGGCAGCACGGGTGTCCACGAGCGGGTGTACGCCACGCTCGAGGCGGTGCACGAGGGGACCGATACCTACGCGTACGTCGTCCTCCCGACGGCGGACGCCGCGACCACGCGGGCACGGTCCGGCCGACCCCCCGTGGAGGTGCTGCGCAACGACGCCGCCGCCCAGGCCGTGCGCCTGGGCCGCCGCACCGCGGTGAACTTCTGGCAGGCGGGCACCGTCGGCGACTACACGGTCTCCGCGCCGGCGAGCGTGATCGTGCACCGGACGGCGGGCACGATCGCCGCGGCGATCAGCGACCCGACGCACCAGGCGCACTCACTTGAGCTCGTCGTAAAGGGCGTGTCGTTCGCGAAGGTCCACGGCGAGGGGGTCCAGCTGGTCGAGGAGGAGGGGGGCGTGCGTGTCGTCGTCGACGTCGCCGGACGCGACGGCGTGCCGGTGGAGCTGCGCCTGACCACGCCCCGATAGGGCGGCCGGCCGAGCTGACCTGCCCAGGTAGGTAGTGCTGGCCCGTCGTCCGGTGAGTCCGTCGCCGGGCGGCGGGCACTGACGCGCTCCGGGCCACGGAGCGACCGCGGATGTCGGTGGAGCGACATAGTCTTGGCCCAGAAGCCAACGGGGGAGTCGAGGTAGTGCTGCACCTGCACCGGTCGGAGCGCGCGGACGCGCTCGTCGCACCGCTCGCCGCCCTGCTCGCGGACCCGCCCGAGGACCCGTTCACCCCCGACGTCGTCGCCGTGCCCACGCGCGGCGTGGAGCGCTGGCTCGCCCAGCGCCTGTCCCACCTCCTCGGCGCCGGCCCCGACGGCGAACCGGGCGTGTGCGCCAACGTCACGTTCGGCTCCCCGGCCCGGCTCGTCGCCGACGTCCTCGCCACCGTCACCGGCGTCCCCGACGACGACCCGTGGCAGACCGACCGGCTCACCTGGCCGCTGCTCGAGGTCATCGACGCCCATGCCGCCGAGCCGTGGTGCGCCCCGCTCGGCCGGTACCTCGGCGCCGCCGACGCCGACGACCTGCGCCGTGGCCGCCGGCTCGGCGCCGCCCGGCACCTCGCCCGCCTCTTCGCCTCCTACGCCGCCCAGCGTCCGGACATGGTCCGCGCCTGGGCCGAGGGCCGCGACGACGACGGCGCCGGCGCACCCGTCCCCGGCGACCTCGTCTGGCAGGTCGAGCTCTGGCGCCGCCTCCGCGACCACGTCGGCGAGCCCAGCCCCGCCGAGCGGCTCGACGACGCCCTGCGTGCCGTCAGCGAGACCCCCGCCGCCGTCGACCTGCCCGACCGGATCAGCGTCTTCGGGCCCACCCGGCTGCCCGAGGACCAGCTCCGGGTCCTGCGGGCGCTCGCCGTCCACCGGGACGTGCACCTGTGGCTGCCCCACCCGTCCCCGGCCCTCTGGGACCGGGTCGCGGCGGCCGGGGCACCCGTCTCGCCGCGCCGACGCGAGCAGGACCACCACGCCGAGCACCCGCTGCTGGCTTCCATGGCCAGGGACGCGACCGAGCTCGAGACCCGCCTGACGGCGGCGGAGGACGACGGCGGCGTGACCGTCGCCCACCACCGGCCACCCGCCCGGGCCGGCAACCTGCTCGGCGCCCTGCAGGAACGCCTCGCCGCCGACGACCCCGAGGCGGAGCCGCACACCCTCGCGACCGGCGACGGCAGCGTCCAGGTCCACTCCTGCCACGGCCTCGCCCGCCAGGTCGACGTCCTGCGCGAGGTCCTCGCCGCGCTCTTCGCCGACGACCCCACCCTCGAGCCGCGCGACGTCATCGTCATGTGCCCCGACGTCGAGGCGGTCGCGCCGCTGATCACCGCCAGCTTCGGCCTCGCCCCCGACGGCGCCACCGACGTCCACCCCGGCCACACGATGCGCGTACGCCTCGCCGACCGGGCCCCGGGCCGCACCAACCCCGTCCTGACCCTCCTCGCCACGCTGCTGAACCTCGCCGACGGCCGGGTCACCGCGTCCGAGGTCCTCGACCTCGCCGCCGCCGAGCCCGTCCGCCGCCGCTTCCGGTTCTCCGACGACGACCTCGACCGCATCCGCGACTGGTCCGTCACCGCCGGCGTCCGCTGGGGCGAGGACGGCGGACGTCGCGCCCGGTTCGACCTGCCGGGCGTCCTGCAGGGTACCTGGCAGGTCGCCCTGGACCGCATCCTCCTCGGCGCCGCCATGGCCGAGGAGGACCACCGCTACGTCGGCCACGCACTCCCGCTCGACGACGTCGACAGCACCGACATCGACCTCGCCGGCCGCCTGGCCGAGCACGTCGACCGGCTCACCGCCACCCTCGCCGACCTCGACGGCGCCCACCCGCTCGACCACTGGCTCGACGTCCTCGACCGGGCCGTCACCCACCTCGCCGACACCGCGCCCGCCGACAGCTGGCAGGTGGTCCAGGCGCGCCGCGTCCTCGGCGACGTCCGCCTCCACGCAGCCGGTGAGCACCCGGGCAGCGAGCTGCGCCTGCCCGACCTGCGCGCCCTCCTGGCCGACCGGCTCGCCGGCCGCCCCAGCCGCGCCGGCTTCCGCACCGGGGCGCTGACGGTCTGCTCGCTCGAGCCCATGCGCGCCGTCCCGCACCGGGTCGTCTGCCTCCTCGGCGTCGACGACGGCGCCTTCCCCCGCGGAACCCGCCAGGACGGCGACGACATCCTCCTGCGTGACCCCTGCATCGGTGAGCGCGACCGCCGCAGCGAGGACAGGCAGCTCTTCCTCGACGCCGTCACCGCCGCCGAGGACCACCTGGTCGTCCTGTACTCCGGCGCCCACGAGCGCACCGGGGCCGACCGCCCGCCCGCCGTCCCCGTCGGCGAGCTGCTCGACGCGCTCGACCGGGCGGCCACCACCGCCGACGGCGCCTCCGTCCGGGAGCACGTCCTGCGTCGCCACCCGCTCCAGGTCGTCGACGAGCGCAACTTCGTCCCCGGTGCCCTCGGGCGGGACGACCAGCCCTTCAGCTTCGACGCCGTCTCGCACCGCGCGGCCGTGGCCGGCCGGGGCGAGCGGGTCGACCGGCCGCCGTTCCTCACCGAGCCCCTCCCGGCCCCGGCCGCCGACCTCGACGGCGCAGCCGGGACCGTCGACCTCACCGACCTGATCGCGATGCTCGAGCACCCGGTGAAGTTCTTCCTCCGCCACCGGCTCGGCCTGTCCGTCGCGGGTGAGGTCGCCGAGGTCGACGACCGGCTCCCCCTCACCCTCGACCCCCTCGACGCGTGGGCCACCGGCGAACGCTTCCTCCAGGCCCGCCTCGAGGGCGTCCCCGACAGCCGGGCCATCAACGCCGAGTGGCGCCGGGGGACCGCCCCGCCCAAGGAGCTCGGCCGCACCGCCCTCCTCGACGTCGGCAACCGCGTCGTGCCCATCGCCGACGCCGCCCGGGCCGAACGCAGCGACGGCGCCGAGGCCGTCGACGTCGTCGTCGACCTGCCCTCCGGCGTCACGCTCGCCGGGACCGTGCCCGGCGTCCACGGCACCACAGTCCTGCGGGCGACCTACTCCCGCCTCGCCCCCAAGCACCGGCTCCGAGCGTGGGTCCAGCTCCTCGCGCTCGCGGCCGCGCACCCGGGACGGCCGTGGCGCACAGCGACCGTCGGGCGGCCCACCCACAACCGGCCCGGGGTCTACGTCGCGCGGCTCACCGCCCCCGGCCAGGCGGAGGCGCTCGACCTCCTCGACCGGCTCGTCAGCCTGCGCTCCCTCGCGCTGCGCGAGCCGCTGCCCGTCCCGGTCCCCGTCGCCTGCACGTACGCCACGGCCCGCTACGGCGGCGACTCGGTCGACATGGCCCTCGTCGACGCCCACCGTGCCTGGTCGGGCGACCAGTTCCTCCGCGAGGACGAGCACCACGTCATCTGCTGGGGCCCGGGCGCCGGCCTGGACGACATCCTCGGCGTGCCCACCGAGGCCGAGCAGGCCTGGTTCCCCGACGACCGCACCCGCCTCGGCGTCCTCGCCCGCCGAGTCTGGCAACCGCTCCTCGCGCACGAGCAGGTGGACAAGCCGTGACCGGAACCAGCACCCGCGACACCACCCGCCCGGGGGCCGCCCTCGCCACCGACCTGCCGGTCTTCGACGTGTGCGGACCGCTGCCCACCGGCACGACCGTGCTGGAGGCCAGCGCCGGCACCGGCAAGACCTTCACCATCGCGGCGCTGGCCACCCGGTACGTCGCCGAGCAGGAGATCGACCTCGCCGACCTCCTGCTCGTCACCTTCGGCCGTGCGGCCACCTCCGAGCTGCGCGACCGGGTCCGCGACCGCCTCCTCAGCACCGAACGAGCTCTGCGCGACCCGGCGACCGCCCGCACCAGCGCCGACGCCGTCGTCGCCCACCTCGCCGCCGTCGACGACGCCGAGCTCGACCGTCGGCGCCGCCGTCTCACCCGGGCGCTGTCCCAGTTCGACGCCGCCACCATCACGACGACGCACGGCTTCTGCCAGCAGATGCTCACCTCCCTCGGGGTCGCCGCCGACGTCGACCCGGACCTGACCTTCGTGCCCGACATCGCCGACCTGCGCGAGGAGGTCGTCGACGACGTCTACCTCGGCCGCTACGCCTCCTCCCGCGCCCCCGAGCTCGGCCCGTCCGAGGCGCGCGACATCGCCAAGGACGCCGTCAGCGACCACCAGGCCGCCCTGCGGCCCACCGACGCCCCGCCCGAGTCGCTCCCGGGGCACCGGTACGCCCTCGCCCGCGCCGTCCGCGCCGAGGTCCTGCGGCGCAAGCGCGCCCGCCGCCTGCTCGACTACGACGACCTCCTCACGCTCCTGCGCGACGCCCTCACCCACCCGGTCCACGGCGAGGCCGCCGCCCGCCGGGTGCGCGAGCGCTACGCCGTCGTCCTCGTCGACGAGTTCCAGGACACCGACCCGGTGCAGTGGGAGATCCTGCGCACCGCCTTCCACGGTCACCGCACCCTGGTCCTCATCGGCGACCCGAAGCAGGCCATCTACGCCTTCCGCGGCGGCGACGTCGTCACCTACCTCCAGGCACGCGAGGTCGCCACCCACACGGCGACCCTCGGCCGGAACTGGCGCAGCGACCAGGCCCTCCTGACGGGCCTCGACGCGATCTTCGACCGCGCCGCCCTCGGCGACGAGGCCATCGTCGTCCGTCCCGTCGACGCCTCCCACACCGGTGCCCGGCGCCTCGACGGCGGGGCGCCCGTGCGGCTGCGTCAGGTCACGCGCGACCCGTTCCGGCTCAAGGGTGTGAAGAACCCGCGGGTGGGTGAGGTCCGCCGGCTCATCGCCGACGACGTCGCCGCCGACATCGTCGGCCAGCTCGGCACCACCCGGCTCGCCACCACCGCACCCGACGGCACCACGCCCGACACCACCGCACCCCACGGCACCACGCCCGACGGCACCACGCCCGACGGCGCCGCGCCCGACGGCGCCGGCACGTGGCGTCCGCTGCGGCCCGGCGACGTCGCGGTCCTGGCCCGTCGCAACGCCGACGCCGAGTCGGTTCGCGACGCCCTGGCCGCCGTCGGGGTGCCCGCCGTCGTCTCCGGGCTCTTCAGCGTGTTCGGCACCGACGCCGCGAAGCAGTGGCTCACCCTCCTCACCGCGTTGGAGCAGCCTGGCCACGCCGGCCGTACCGCTGCCCTGGCGCTCACCCCGTTCGTCGGCTGGGACGCCGCCCGCCTCGGCACCGCGGACGACGTCGACCGCGAGGAGCTCACCGACACCGTGCGCGCCTGGTCCCGCTTCCTCGCCGAGGGCGGGGTCGCCGCCCTGCTCGAGGCCGTCGCCACCGAGGGCGTCGCCGAGCGGCTCATGGCCACCACCACCGGCGAACGCGTCCTCACCGACGTCCGGCACGTCGGCGAGGCCCTGCACCTGGCCGCCGTCGAGGACAACCTCGGCGTCGCCGCTCTCACCGACTGGCTGCGCACCCGCATCGCCGAGGCCGACAAGGACTACGCGGAGGAGCGCAGCCGGCGCCTGGAGACCGACGCCGACGCCGTCCAGGTCGTCACCGTCCACTCCTCCAAGGGGCTGGAGTTCCCGGTCGTCTACGTCCCGTTCGGCTGGGACCGCTTCGAGTCGAAGAACCCGGCGATCCTGCGGTACCACGACGACGCCGGGACGCGGCTCATCCACGTCGGCGGGACCGAGGACGACTGGTACGCCGACGCCCGGGCCCGGCACCTCGCCGAGGAGCGCGGCGAGGACCTGCGCCTGCTCTACGTGGCGCTGACCCGCGCCGCCACCCAGGTCGTCGTCCACTGGGCGCCGTCGTCGAACTCCCCGGCGGGCCCCCTCACCCGCCTCCTCCTCGGCGGCCACGCACCGGGCGAGGAACCCCCCGAGCGGGTCTCGCCCGGCACGGACGACAAGGTCGCCGCAGCCCTGACCGCCGTCGCCGAGCGGGCCGGAGGCGCCATCGCCGTCGAGCCCGTCACCGAGCATCCCCCCACCGTCGCCTGGGCCGCGCCCGCCCAGGACCGGCCCGACCTGGCGGTCGCGCGGCTCGGCCGCACCCTCGACCACACGTGGCGGCGCACCTCCTACACCGGCCTCACCGCTGCCGCGCACGCCGAGGCGGTGAGCAGCGAGCCGGAGACCACCGGCGTCGAGGACGAGACCGACATGGCCGTGAGCGCCTCGGTGGAGACCGCGGACGCCACCCGTGCGCTGCCCTCGCCCATGGCCGACCTGCCCGGCGGGGCGGCGTTCGGCACGATCGTCCACGAGGTCTTCGAGCAGGTCGACACGGCCGCGCCCGACCTGGCCGCCGAGCTGTTGGCCCGCTGCGGGGAGGCGGGCACCGCCCGCGTGCCCGGTCTCGACCCGGACGCGCTCGCCGTTGCCCTGGAGCAGGTCATGACCACGCCGCTCGGACCGCTGGCCGACGACGTCGCCCTCGCCGACGTCGACCCGGCGGACCGGCTCGCCGAGCTCGAGTTCGAGCTGCCGCTCGCCGGTGGTGACACCCCGTCCCGGGTCGCGGCCACGGTGGTCGACCTCGCCGACCTGCTGCGCCGGCACATCCCCGCGGACGACGTCTTCGCCCCGTACGCCGACCAGCTCGCGGCGCTCGGCCCCGAGCGGCTGCAGGGCTACCTCACCGGCAGCATCGACGCCGTGCTGCGACGGGGCAGGTCCGACGACGCCCGGTACGTCGTCGTCGACTACAAGACCAACCGCCTCGCCCCGGTCGACGAGCCGCTGACCCTCTGGCACTACCGGCCGGGCGCGGTCGCCGAGGCGATGATGCGCTCGCACTACCCGCTCCAGCTCCTCCTCTACCTGGCCGCCCTCCACCGCTACCTGCGCTGGCGCCACCGCGGCTACGACCCGGGGCGGCACCTCGGCGGCGGGCTCTACCTCTTCGTCCGTGGCATGGCCGGGCCGGGCACCCCGGTCGACGGCGGCACGCCCTACGGCGTCATGGCGTGGCGCCCGCCCGCCGCGCTCGTCGTCGAGCTGTCGGCGCTGCTCGAGGGGAGGCGGTCATGACCGAGACGCCACGCCCTGCGGTGGCCGACACGGTCCCCGAAGACCGCGCGGCCGCGGGGGGCCCGGGGGCGCCAGGTGCCGCACGCGCTCTCGCCCTGCTCGAGGACGGTGACGTCCGGCTCGCGCTCGACGCCCCGCCGCTCCTCGCCCGGTTCAACGCCGCCGGGGTGATCAGCTCGGCCGACGTCCAGGTCGCCAGGCATCTCGGCGCCCTCGCCCGGGAACCCGACGAAGGTGTGCTGCTCGCCGTCGCCCTCACGACCCGCGCGGTGCGAGCCGGCTCGGTGTGCCTCTACCTCGACGACGTCGCGACCTTCGCTGCCGACACCGAGGAGGCCCTGCCGGTGGACGACCTGCCCTGGCCGGCGCCGGGGGAGTGGACCACCGCGATCACCGCGAGCCCGCTCGTGTCCGTCGGCGTCGACGGACCGGCCGACCGGCCGGTGCGCTGGGTCGACGGCCGCCTCTACCTCGACCGGTACTGGCGGGACGAGATGGTCGTGCGCCGGCAGGTCGACGCCCGGCTCGCCGACCCGGTCGAAGCGATCGACGCGGGGCGGCTCACCGAGTCGCTCGCGCGCCTCTTCCCCGCCTCCGCCGACTCCCGGCAGCGGCTCGCCGCGGCGATGGCGGTCACCGGCCGGCTCACCGTCCTCACGGGCGGGCCGGGCACCGGCAAGACGACGACCGTCGCGAGGCTGCTCGCCGTCCTCCGGGACGTCGTCGGGCCGGTGCGCATCGCCCTCGCGGCTCCGACCGGCAAGGCCGCGGCCCGGCTGCAGGAGGCGGTGCACGAGGTGGTGGCGACGCTCGACCCGGTGGACCGCGAGCGCGTCGGCACGCTGACCGCCTCCACCATCCACCGGCTCCTGGGCTGGCGGCCCGGCAGCTCCACCCGGTTCCGCCACGGCCCGGGGCAGCACCTGCCCTACGACGTGGTCGTGGTCGACGAGACCTCGATGGTGTCGCTGCCGCTCATGGCCCGGCTGCTCGAGGCGCTGCGCCCGGACAGCCGACTCGTCCTGGTGGGTGACCCCGACCAGCTCGCCTCGGTCGAGGCCGGGGCGGTCCTCGGCGACCTCGTCGGACGTCCGCCCGTCTCCACGGCCGTGCCGCGCACCCTCGACGGCGAGCTCCTGACGAACCTCTCCGACGCCGAGCAGCAGCAGCTGGCGAACGGTGTCGTCCGGCTGACCACCGTCTACCGCCAGGAGGAAGGCAGCGCCATCCTCCCGCTCGCCGCGGCCATCCGGGCCGGCGACGCCGAGGCCGCGCTCGCCCAGCTGCGGGCCGGGTCCACGTCGGTCCGGCTCGTCGAGGTCGACGGGGACCGGATCACCGAGGCAGACGTCGCCGGGGTACGGGCCGACGCCGAGCAGGCGGGTGCCGCGCTCGTCGAGGCGGCCCGCCGCGGGGACGGCGCCGCGGCGCTGCTGGCGCTCAGCGCCCACCGGCTGATGCTCGCCCACCGCCGCGGGCCCGCGGGCGTCGCGCACTGGTCCGCGCTCGTCGAGGACTGGGTGGCCGAGGCCGCAGGCCCCGACCCTGATGCTCCCGCCGCTCTCGACCGCCGGGCCGGGCCCGCTCCCTGGCACCCTGGCCGACCGCTGCTCGTGACGGCCAACGACCGCGAGACCGGGTTGTACAACGGGGACACCGGGGTCGTGGTCTCCGACGGCGAGGGCGGCGTCACCGCCGTCTTCGGCGACCCGGCCGGCCCGGTACGCGTGCGCCCGCACCGGCTGCCCGCGGTGGAGACGGTCCACGCGATGACCGTCCACCGCGGTCAGGGCAGCCAGTTCACCAAGGTCTCGATCGTCCTGCCGCCGGCCACGTCGCCGCTGCTGACCCGCGAGCTGCTCTACACAGCCGTCACCCGGGCGAGCGAGTCCGTGCGCGTCGTCGGCTCGGAGGAGGCGGTGCGCAAGGCCGTGGAGACCCCGGTGCGCCGGGCCAGCGGGCTGTGCGAGCGGCTCTGAACCGCACCCTCCCGCCGTAGTCCCGGCCGCCCGTTGCCACCGCGCCTCGTGTGTGTCGAGCACGAGGTGCGAGGAGGCCGTCTTAGCAACGAGCACGTGCGCGGGCACCTGACGGACCTTGTGGCTGGGCGGTGCGCGCGTGACCATGGTCGCTGCGTGGGTGACGCGAAGGAGCGTTCGGCATGGCACTGCCGTGGAGGGTTCGGGCCCTGGGGTGGACGGTGCGCACCGTCGTGGGGCCGTACGCCAAGATGTCCGACGCCAAGCGACAGGTGCTGCAGGCGCACGACGGTCCCCGCTGGGTCGGCGGGCTCATCAACGGCAGACCGGACCCGGCGGCAACGGCCACCGACATCACGGTGCCCGGACCGGCCGGAGCGATCCCGGCGCGCCTGTACCGGCCGCCCGGCCGGCACGACGGACAGCGTGCCCCGGTCGTCGTCGTCATCGCCGGCGGCGGCTTCGTCTTCGGCCACCCGGAGATCATCGCGTGGCTGGCGAGCCGGCTGAGCACACGGCTCCGCGCCGTCGTCGTGGTGCCGCGGTACCGGTTGGCCCCCGAGCACCCGGCCCCCGCCGCGGGGGAGGACTGCTACGCCGTGACCTCCTGGGCGGCGGCGAACGCCGAGCCGCTCGGGGGCGACGGCGAGCGGCTGGCCGTCGTCGGGGAGAGCTCGGGCGCGAACCTGGCGGCCGTCGTGACCCTCATGGCACGGGAGCGCCACGGTCCGGCGATCCGGGCGCAAGGGCTGCTCCAGGGCGGTTTCGACCTGCGCCCGACCGCGCCGGCGATGACCTCCCAGGTCACGTGGCCCTTCGGGCGGGCGAGCGACGCGCGAGACACCGTCCCCGCGTATGTCGGTGCGCACGGGGACGCGGCCGACCTGCTCATCTCCCCGCTGCTGGCGCCGGACCACTCCGGTCTCCCCGCGGCGTTCGTGCTGACGAGCGACCACGACTACCTCAGGGAGGACGGCGAGCGCTACGCGCAGGCGCTGCGGGCGGCAGGTGTGCCGGTCGAGCACGCGCACTTCGACGACAGCCCGCACGGCATCTTCTCGTTCCCCGCGTGGTGCGCGGCATCGGGGCCGGCACTCGACCGGCTCACGGAGTTCCTGAGTCGCGAGCTGGCGCCGGTCACGGCACAGGGAGCTGCCGACGCCTCGGGATGACCCGACCGCCGACGAGTCCGGCAACCACCGTGAGATAACGCACTGTCCACTCCGAAACCTATGCCGTTCACGCCCGGAAAGCTGTGCGGTTGGCTAGCGTCGAAGGGTGTTCAAGAAGGTCGGTCCCAAGCGTCGCTCGCGGTGGCGCACCCCGCTCGTCGCCGCGGCAGTGGTGGCCGTGCTCGTCGGCGGTGCGAGCGCGTTCGACGACCCGGTCGAGAACGCACCGGTGGCCGTCGAGGCGCCGACGGCCGTCGAGACGCCGACGGGCGACAGCGGCACCGAAGCAGCTGCGACCCCGGATGCGATCACGCCGTCACCCTCGCCCTCGGCCGCCCCGTCCGTCGCGCCGTCGCCCACGCCGACCCTGCCGGCGGAACCGGTCGCCGCGGCCGGGACCGCACTGGCCGCCGTCGCCGACCTCGAGGTGAAGGGACGCGCGCCCAAGACCGGCTACGACCGGGACCTGTTCGCCTACCGCGAGTACGACCAGGACCGCAACGGCTGCGACATCCGCAACGACATCCTGCGCCGGGACCTTGCCGACCTCGTGACCGGCGTCGGTACCAACGGGTGCGTGGTGGAGACCGGCACGCTCGACGACCCGTACTCCGGCACGCCCATCGCCTTCACCCGCGGCTCCAGCACCTCCGGCCAGGTGCAGATCGACCACGTCGTCGCGCTGTCGGACGCCTGGCAGAAAGGCGCCCAGTCCTGGGACGTGACCACCATGCGCGAGTTCGGCAACGACCCGCTCAACCTGCTCGCCGCCGACGGGCCGCTCAACGCGCAGAAGGGCGACGGCGACGCCGCCACCTGGCTGCCGCCGAACAAGGTCTTCCGGTGCGGCTACGTGGCTCGTCAGGTCGCCGTGAAGCGCGAGTACGACCTGTGGCTGACCGAGGCGGAGCGTGACGCGATGGTCCGGGTGCTCGGCGACTGCCCGGCGCAGGAGCTGCCCTCGCGCGAGACCGCCCCGCTGATGCCCGAGCTGGCCGCACCTTCCCCCGCCGCACCGGCGCCTGCCGTCGAGGCTCCCGCGCCGGCGGCGGACGCGGCGGGTGCCCAGGACCCGCGCTTCGACTCGTGCAAGGACGCGAAGGCGGCGGGCTACGGCCCGTACGTCTCCGGCGTCGACCCGGAGTATGGCTGGTACCGCGACGGCGACTCCGACGGGACCGTCTGCGAGGGCTGAGTCGGCCGTGACGGTGTCGGCGGTCGGTGGTTCAGTGGTGCCATGAGCTGGGAGACGCATCCTGTGACCGCCGACCGCTTCGAGGACTTCGCCGACGTCATCAACCCGAACCGTCGCGAGAACCACTGCTGGTGCCTCTCGCACCGGCTCCGGACCAAGGACATCGAGGAGCTCGGCGGCGGCTCGCGCGAGAAGGCCATGCGGTCGCTGTGCGAGCGGGAGAACCCGCCCGGCGTCGTGACCTACCTCGACGGCGTCCCCGTCGGATGGTGCAACGTCGGCGCGCGCACCGACATCCCGCGGCTGGCGGGCTCGAAGCTGATCCGGCCGGTCGACGACGTCCCGGTGTGGAGCGTCATCTGCCTCGTCGTCCGCAGCGGCCACCGCAGAAAGGGTGTGACCGGTCAGCTGATCGACGGCGCGGTAGCCTACGCGGCCTCGCGCGGCGCACCCGCCGTCGAGGCGTATCCCGTGGACCCCGACGGGCGCATGGACACGACCATGGCGTTCGTCGGCACCCGGTCGATGTTCGAGCGGGCCGGCTTCCGGGTCATCGGCACGACCGACGCGGTGGCGAGCAGGATGCCGCGGCTGGTCATGCGTCGGGACATCAGCGGATCGGACGGTCAGCTCGTCGCTTCAGCCTCGTAGCCGACGAGCCAGTGGAGGCCGTAACGGTCGACGACCTGACCGTCGGAGGCGCCCCAGGGGCGCACCTGGAGCGGGTCGACCACCCGGCCGCCATCGGCGAGGGCCTCGAACCAGCTCCGCATCGTGGCGGGCGCAGCCGTACCGAGGAGCGACAGCATCAGACCTTCGCACCGCACCGGCCGTCCGTCCGCCGAGGCATCGGCTGCGTAGAGAGTGACCGGGCCGTCCATCAGCTGACCGTGGGCGACGGCGTCGGCAGGACCGTCGTCCCTGTTGAACTCGGCGAAGGTGTGCACCTGTACGGTGCCACCGAAGATCTCGCCGTAGTAAGTCAGGGCGTCTCGTGCGGTGCCGGGAAAGTGGATGTACAGCGTGAGGCTCGTCACAGGACGCATAGTAGCCATGCCCCGACAGGCGCCTCGCACCAGTGGGCACCATGCGGCACCGGACGTGCGCCGCGCCCGTACCAGCGGGGCATCAGGCGGCACCGGACGTGCGCCGCGCCGGCGCGTGCGACCGTTCAGTGTGCGCCCGAGACCGCGCCGCAGGAGAGCACCACGGCAGGCGGGGTGTGCTTTCTGCGCGGCTCGGGTGGCGTGAGAGTTCGCTCAGTCGGTCAGGCCGACCTGCCTCTGAAAGGTGGCGCTGTCGTAGAAGAGGTACTCCTCGACGATCCGGCCGTTTCGCCACTTCGCCGCCGTGGAGTACAGGACGTCGAAGGCCTTGCCCGTGGGTGCCACCTCGGTCCCGTCCGGGAACTTCCACGGCGCGGTGAAGGTCCCGGTGAACCGGGTGACGAAGCAGGTGAAGTCGCCCTCGCCGAAGAGGATGTCGTAGGGGCGGTTGGTCACCTTGTTGTCCGGGAAGGCCTCGCAGAAGGCGATCGCCTCGGCCCGGTGGTCCACGCCGCCGTGGGTCGGGGAGTCCTCCTGCCCGGGCCAGTAGACGACGCAGTCCGGGTCGTGGAGCTCGTCGAACCTGTCCCAGTCCCTGCCGTTCCACGCGTCGTCCGTCTGCTGCATGCGTTCAGCGTTCTCGGTGGTCATCGGATCCTCCTGCCGTCGCCCGGCCCCCGCCGTCGGGTCCGTGAGCCTGCGACCGACCCGGGATGCCGGTGAGCTGGGGCGCCCCGCTCGGGCGCGCCCTGGATGTCGGTGCGAGCCCCTGTTCCTGGTGCTCGCGTGGTGCGGTCCTCTCAGGTCCGCGCACGAGTGCGAGCCCCGCCAGTGGGGGCCCGAGTGTCTCAGCGCCTACGGCAGACAGTCTGCGCCGAACCGGTCCCCTCTGGCAACGGAGCTGCGGGCGGTCACCCCCGCCCGCGCGGCGGGCCGGTGGAGGCGCGGACCACGAGCTCCGCGCTGAGCGGGGCGGGGGAGCGGCTCGGCCGTCCCGTCATCCGTTCGTGGAGGAGCTCCCACCCGAGCCGGCCGAGCTCCTCGCGCGGGGTTGCGACGGTGGTCAGCGCGGGGGAGGAGAACCCGCTGAAGGCGATGTCGTCGAACCCGGTGACCGAGACGTCCTCCGGCACGCGCACGCCGCGCTGGCCGAGCCGGTGCAGGGCACCGAGGGCGACCAGGTCGTTGTAGCCGGCGATCGCTGTCGGCTCGTGCGCCAGCGCCGCGTCGGTGGCGTCGCGCCCGGCCTCGATCGTGCCGCCGGCCGGCACGACGACGACCTCGAGACCCAGGTCGGCCGCCTCGAGCGCGGCCTCCTGGCGGATGGTGTTCTGCAGCGCCGCCGCAGGACCGCCGAGGTAGACGACGCGCCGGTGCCCCAGCTCGGCGAGGTGCTGGTACAGGGCGAGCATGCCGCCGCGGTTGTCCACGGTGGCGTCGGGCAGCGGGCCGGCGGCGTGCGGGCCGATGAGCGTCACCGCCGGCTTGGCGGTCGCGGCGAGGGCGTCGAGCTGCGCCCGCGCCTGTCGCGGCGCGACGAGGACGAGGGCGTCGACGAACCGCAGGAGGTCCTCGACGAGGTCGCGCTCGGCGGCGGGATCCTCCATCGAGTCCGAGACGACCATCCGGTAGCCGCCCGCGGCGCTGGCCCGGCCGAGGCCGCGGATGACGTCGTAGAAGTAGGGGTTGGACAGGTTGGGGACGACGACGCCGACCGAGCGGGAGCTGCCCGTGGCGAGGCTGCGGGCCATCTGGTTCGGCTGGTAGCCCAGCCGCTGCGCCGCGGTGAGGACCTGCTCGCGGCGCTCGGCGGAGACGTTCGCGGCGCCGGCCATCACGCGGCTGACGGTCGCCACGGAGACGCCGGCCTCCTGGGCGACCGACCGCACGGTCACGGAGCCGCTGTTCGACCTGCTCATCGTCCTCCCCTCAGGTTCCCGGCGCTCTCAGACGAGCGCGTACCCGCCGTCGACCGGCAGCGTGTGCCCGGTGACGAACCCGGCGGCGTCCGACAGCAGGAACATGGCCGGCCCGGTGACGTCCGCCGGGTCGCCGAGGCGGCCCATCGGCGTCCGCTCGACGATCCGGTCGTGGTTCTCCGGCAGGCTCAGCATCTCCTGGGTCATCTCGGTGACGATGTAGCCCGGCGCGATCGCGTTGATCCGCGGGCCGGTGCGGCCCAGCTCCGCGGCGAGCCCGCGGATGAGGTGGGACAAGCCCGCCTTGACCGCGCCGTAGGGGACGATGCCGGGGACAGCCCGGTCGGCGGACATCGAGGAGATGGCGAGCACGCTGCCCGGCCGGCCCCGGGTTCCCTGCTGGAGGGCGCCGAGGAGCCCACGGACCGACCGGTAGAACGCCGAGAGGTTGATGTCGAGGAGGCGGGTCCAGTCCTCCTCCGCGATGTCCACGGCCGCCGTGCGGACCTGGATGCCGGCGGCGGTGACGAGGTGGTCCAGTCCCCGCCCGTCCAGCCAGGCGAGGACCTGGTCCGCCAGGTCGGGGGCGGCGACGTCGGCCACCAGACCGGTCGCGCCGGCCGTGGCGGCGACCTCGGTGACGGCCGGGTTGCGGTCGACGAAGAGCACGTCGGTACCCGCGGCGGCGAGCGCCTGGGCGATGTCGCGGCCGATCCCGCTGGCGGCCCCGGTGACCGCGGCGGTACGGCTGGCGAACTCGCTCATCGAAGGCTCGCTCATCGGACAGTCGCCTTCGCGGCGGCCCGCGCGGCCTTCGCCGCGGCGAAGTCGGCCATCCGCCCGGCGAATTCCGGCCCCTGCAGGGTGTGCTCGGCCAGCTCGTTCAGGGCCGCCTCGGAGTCGCGGACGCCGAGGTCGAGCAGCTCGCGGTTGAGCCACCGCTTGGACCGGGCGACGGCGTCGGGAGCCCCGGCCCGGACGCCGTCGAGCACGCGACCGAGGGTCTCCTCGACGGCACCGGCGTCGACCGCGTAGGTCGCGAGGCCGAGGTCCTTGGCCTCGGTGTGGCCGAGGCTGTCACCGGCGAGGGCGAGTCGGGCGCCGAGCCGGCGGGCGGAGGCGTACGGCATGGCGCCGAAGTACACGGTCGCCCACACCCCGATCCTCGCCTCGGGCAGGCCGAACGTGGCGTTCGAGCCGGCGATGACGATGTCGCTCCACGTGACGAGCTCGACCCCGCCGCCCAGGGCCGAGCCCTCGACGACGGCGATCACGGGCAGCGGCGACTCGGCGATCGCCCGGAAGGTCGGCAGCATGCCGGTCACGAAGTAGTCCTTCGCGTCCTGCTCGCCGTCCAGCGCTGCCATCGAGTCGATGTCGTTCCCGGCGCAGAAGGAGCGGGCGTCCCCACGCAGGACGATCGCCCGGTTCGCGGGGTTCCCCGACGCGGCCTCGACCCCCTCGCGCAGCGAGGTCCACGCGGCGAGGTCCATCGAGTTGCGCTTGTGCGGGCGGTCGAACGTGATGACGACGTGGTCGTCGTGCTGGGCAATCATGGGGATCTCCTATCGGCCGACGGGCTGCAGGTCGGTGGTCAGCGGCGCGAACACCTCGGCGGGCATGAGGCGGACGTCCCGGACGATCGGGCGGAAGTCGAGCAGGTCGAGGACGTCGCGCTCGACGTCGATCCCGGGGGCGACCTCGATGAGCTCGAGGCCCTCCTCGGTCAGCTCGAAGACGCACCGCTCGGTGACGTACAGGGCACGGCGGCCCTCCCGGGCGGCGAACGGCCCGGAGTAGGTGATCTCCTCGACGTCGGGGACGAACTTGGCGATCTGCCCCTCGGAGTCGATGACCAGCCGGCCGTCCTCGAGATGGACCTTGAGCCCCTTCGCACGGAAGGCGCCGCAGAAGACGGCGGTGCGGGCGTTGGAGCTGATGTCCACGAACCCGCCCGGACCCATGACCTTGCCGCCGAACGCCGAGACGTTGATGTTGCCGTGCCGGTCGGCCTGCGCCATGCCCAGGCACGTGACGTCGATGAGACCGCCGGAGAAGATGTCGAACTGCACGGCGGAGCTCACCCGGGCCGAGGGACCGGTGGACATGCCGAACAGGTCGCCGAGCTCGGGGACGCCGTCGTAGAGGCCCTGCTCGACGGCGAGCTGGACGCTGCTCAGGCGACCCTGCTCGCGCAGGATGTTGCCGACGTCGGCGCTCATCCCGAACCCGAGGTTGAGGACGTCGCCGGCGTTGACCTCCAGTGCGGCGCGGCGGGCCACGATCGCGCGGATCGGGTCGCTCACCCCGGAGGGTCCGACGAGCGCCTCGGGGGCGACCGGCGCGAAGAGCTCGGGGTCCTCCTCGGTGAGGTAGGTCTGGGTCTGCTCGGGCGCGACGACGACGTAGTCGACGAGGGCGGCCGGGATGAGGACCCGGCGGGGGTCGAGCTGGCCGGCGACCTTGCGCTTGACCTGGACGATGACGATCCCGCCGGACCCGCGGGCGGCCTGCGCGGCCTCGAGGGCGTCGAGGACCGCCGGCTCGGAGTCCGCGGCGATGTTGCCGCGCTCGTCGACCTCGGTGCCGCGCACCAGCGCGACGTCGACGTGGAACGGCTTGTAGCGCAGGTAGTCCGCGCCGTCGAGCTCGAGCACCTCGACGAGGTCCTCCGTGGCGGCGGCGTTGGCGCGGCAGCCCTTCTGGCGCGGGTCAGCGAAGGTGTGGAGGCCGGTGCGGGTGATGTACCCGGGGCGGCGGGCGCCGGACTCGCGGTACAGGTGGGTGATGACGCCGGCCGGCATGACGTAGGCGGCGATCTTGTTCTCGGCGGCCAGGCCCATCATCGTCGGCGACCAGGTCCAGTGGCCGCCGACGACCTTCCTGACCATCCCCTCGTGGGCGAAGCCGTTGACGCCGCGGGAGCCTCGGTCGCCGACGCCGAGCGCGTGGATGAGCGTGAGGTTCTGCGGTGAGGCGGTCTGGACGAACCGCTCCTCGACCGCCGCGATCACCGCCGTCGGCTCGAGCATCCCGCCGCCGTTCGCGGCCAGCGCCACCGTCCCGCCGTCGGGCACCTGGGCTGCCGCCTCCGTGGCGCTGACGAACTGCACCGTCATCCTTGACCTCCTCGTTCAGAACCGCTGTGTAACCGGTTACAACAACGCCAATGTAACCGGATACATCGGTGCCTTTGCAAGCCAGTTCCCGGTTGTTGCCCCCGAGGTGACGGTTCGCCAGTTCACTTAGACCTGCCCAAAAGGGGGCGTCGCAGACGGATGCTCAAGTCGGTCGACCACCTGCGCTGTCCGGACGTTGCGCACGGTGTTCGCGTCGCGTTGAGGAGGTCGAGGGCGTCGGCAGATCTGACACTTGACATCTGATCAAATATGCCTAAAGATGATGTGTGGGCGGTCACACCATGTCGTCCATCGCCACAAGCGACTACTTGCCAACGATGACAGGGAACCCGTACGAGCCTGACGACAGCGGGCCACGGTCTCCTACTCAGGGGTGGACGAGGACCGTCCGCCGAGTACCGAGCGACAGGACAACCATGAACACACGACGACGTGCGCTGAACACCACCGCGGCCCTCGCGGGCATCTTCGCCCTCGCTGCGTGCAGCGCGACCTCTGGACAGACCGACGAAGCTTCCGGGGGCGCTACTGACGGCACGTCCTCAACGTCGCGGTCCGAGACCGACGAGGTCACCTACCTCACCTCCTTCAATACCTTCGGGCGGGACGCATACGTCTACGTCGCCTCGGAGAAGGGCTATTTCGAGGAGGCAGGTATCGACGTCACGATCCAGCCGGGATCTGGCACGGTCGACGTCATGAAGCTTGTCGCCTCGGGCAGCGCCGACTTCGGCACAGGCGACTTCTCCACGGTGGTCGTCACGGTCGCCAACGAGGACCTGCCCGTCACCACCGTCGGTGTCATCCACCAGAAGTCACTCGCCGCGATCGTCACCCTCGGCGACAGGGGCATCGCCGAACCCACAGATCTCGAGGGCAAGCAGATCGGTGACCAGCCGGGCTCGACGAACGAGGTCATCTTCCCGACCTACGCCGCTGCCGCCGGGCTCGACCCTGCGACCGTCGAGTTCGTCCCGGCGGCACCTCCAGCGCTGCCTCAGCTCTTGGTCAGTGGTCAGGTAGACGGAATCGGTCAGTTCGTAGTCGGTGAGCCGCTCATTGCCGCCGCCGCGTCGGGCAAGGACGTGGTCGTCCTTCCCTACGGTGACGTCCTGCCGGAGCTGTACGGCAACGTTCTCGTCACCTCCGAGGAGCTTGCCGGCTCTGACCCCGAGCTCGTCAGCCGATTCACCGAGGCGCTGTTGAAGGGCCTCGAGTACTCCATCGAGAACCCCGAAGAGACTGGCGAGATCCTCAAGAAGTACCAGCCAACTCAGGACGCCGACGTCGCCGCCACCGAGGTCGAACTGATGGCGCCATATGTCGACGTCGATGGCACAGACATCGGAGCGATCGACCAAGCCCGCGTCCAGTCCGTCATCGACATCATGGCTCCGGCGCTGGAGACCGAGATCGCCCCGGCCGATGTTGTCGACTTCGACCTCGCACCTGGGGAGTGAGGTAGCCGTGATCTCTATCGACCAGGTCTCCCAGGTGTTCGAGACGAAGTCGGGCACGGTCCATGCGTTGGAGAACATCAATCTCGAGGTTGGCACCAACGAGTTCGTCACTCTCGTGGGGCGTTCGGGCTGCGGAAAGTCCACCCTCCTGCGGGTGATCTCCGGACTCATCACCCCCACGGCGGGGACGGTGATGGTGGGGGGCGAACCCGTGACGTCGCCCCGACGGGACGTGAGCGTGATGTTCCAGCGACCGGCCCTCCTGCCGTGGCGCAGCGTCGTCGAGAACATCATGCTGCCGGTGGAAGTCTTGAAGCTGGACCGGCGCACGCATCGGGCTCGCGCACACGATCTCGTCGAGCTCGCGGGCCTCAAGGGGTTCGAGGACAAGCTCCCGCACGAGCTCTCCGGGGGTATGCAGCAGAGGGTGTCCCTGTGCCGCTCACTCATCCAGCAGCCACAAGTGCTCCTGATGGACGAACCGTTCTCCGCTCTGGACGCCCTCACCCGTGAAGAGCTCTCCGTCGAGCTGCAGCGCATCGTCGCCGAGGAGAGCACCACGATCGTCTTCGTCACGCACTCCATCGACGAGGCTGTTCTCCTTGCCGACCGGGTGGTGGTCCTCAGCCCCCGACCGGGCCGGCTGCGCGAGATCGTGGAGGTGGACATCCCGCGTCCGCGCTCCCTTGGTCAGACGGCTCACGCCGACGAGGTCACGAAGGTCAGTGCCCGGCTGCACGACCTCCTCATGCCCGAGAGTGAAGGAGTCGCAGCATGACCGCCGTGACCGCTACCGGGAGTGCGGCCACTGGCCGCGCGGAGCCGCAACGTGGGCGTCGTCGGGGTGGCCGCAGTATCGCCGCCGTGGGCCTACCGGTCCTCGCCGTCGTCCTCATCGTCGCCCTGTGGTGGCTGGCAACCGTCCTCTTCAGCATTCCTGAGTACCTCGTGCCCGGCCCCCACGTCGTGGTTGCCACCATCGTCGAGCTCGGCCCCTACCTTCTCGAGCAGGCGTGGGTCACCCTGGGGGAGACCGTTATCGGCTTCGTCCTCTCTATCGTCATCGGGGTCCCGGTGGCCATGGCCATCTCCCGGTTCGTGATTGTCGAACGGATGCTCTACCCGCTGCTGCTAGCCGTGAACTCGGTGCCGAAGGTGGCCATCGCCCCGATTCTCGTCGTCTGGATGGGGTTCGGACAGACGCCGAAGATCGTCATGGTGATCCTGCTGTGCTTCTTCCCGATCGTCCTCTCGACGGTCTCCGGCCTGCGCTCGACGCCGTCCGAACTAGTTGAGCTCTCTCGCTCGCTCGACGCCTCGGAGATGCAGGAGTTCCGCAAGATCCGCTTCTGGTGGGCGTTGCCCCAGATCTTCGTAGGGCTGAAGAACGCAATCTCGCTGGCTGTCATCGGTGCGGTCATCGCGGAGTTTGTCGGAGCCTCCTCGGGACTCGGTTTCGTCATCGTGCAGTCCGGAGCGAGCGCGGACACGGCACTGGCATTCGCAGCGATCGTGCTGCTCGCCCTGATGAGCATCATCCTGTTCTACCTGCTTGTATGGCTGGAGAAGATGTTGCTGCCGTGGGCGGAGGAGCACCGATGAGCACGTCGAGCCAACTCTTCGATCTCGCCGAGGCCGGCACCGGGATCCAACGCACGCTCGCTGAGCGGGTGGCTGTCGAGCTGCACCGGGCGATCCTGCGAGGGGACTTCGAGGCGGGCGCCTGGCTGCGGATCCAGGAGATTGCCGAGCACTACGAGACCAGCGCCATGCCGGTCCGTGAGGCCCTGCGCCGTCTCGGAGCCCTCGGTCTCGTCGAGGTGGTCCCGCACCGGGGAGCGCGGGTGGCCGAGCTGTCGGTGGCCGACCTGGAGGACACGTACGCGACGCGTCTGGCCCTTGAGCCGATCGTTGTTGCAGCAGCAGCCCGGCGGTTCACCTCCGGCCAGGCCGCCGAGGCTGGTCGCGCGCTGGACCGTCACGAGGAGCTGCTCGACGCGCGAGAGATCGATGCCGCCCGTGCCGCGCACACAGAGTTCCACTTCCTCCTCTACCGCGCGTCCGGCTCGCGCTGGCTGCTGCGTGCGATCGACCCGGTGTGGCAGAACAGTGAGCGGTATCGCTTCGCCGCGCCGCGGGATCGCGATGCACAGGAGCGCAGCCACGCCGAGCACAGCGAGATTCTCCGAGCCTGCGTGGAGCACGATCCCGAAGCCGCTGCCGAGGCGATGATGCGCCATCTGAATGGTGCGATGGAACGCATGCGTCACGCCATGACGTCCTGACACAGGCTGGCCACCCTCATCGACTGACCACCCTCATCGATCAGCACACCTCCCGGTGCAGCGTCTTGATCAGATATCAAACCGAAGGAACCTCACGTTGACCACACGAACGACAGTGCGTCCCGAATGGCTGGCTGACGCGACCGCGACGGTGTTCGAGGGCGCCGGCCTCAACAGTCGGCAGGCTCGAGTGCTCGCGGACAGCCTCGTCGACGCCGACCTGCACGGCGTTGCCTCTCACGGCGTCATGCTGGTCCCGATGTACGTCTCGCGCCTGAGGAACGGCTCGGTCACGCTTGCCGAGACGGCCGACGTCGTGCGTGACGACGGCGGTGCCGCCGCCGTTCTGGATGGCGCTCACGCGTTGGGACAGTTCACGGGGGCCCAGGCGATGACGCTCGCCGTGGAGAAGGCAAAGCGGCTGGGCGTCGGGGCGGTCACGGTACGTCACGCCTTTCACTTCGGCCGGGCGCTTCCCTATGCCGAGCTGGCTGCCGAGCAGGGGTGCATCGGCGTCGCCATGGCCAACACGCGACCCTTGATGCCCGCCCATGGCGGCGCCGAGGCGGTCGTCGGCAACAACCCGCTCGCCATCGCTGTCCCCGGTGGTGAAGGAGCGGGCTTCGGACTCGACATGGCGCTGTCTGAAGCGGCTCTGGGAAAGATCCGTATCGCTGCTGCCGAGGGCAGATCGATCCCTGACACCTGGGCGACGGACGAGCACGGGCTGCCGACCGAGGACCCTGCTGCGGCACTTGCCGGCCTTCTGCTTCCCGTCGGTGGCGCCAAGGGGTTCGGCCTCGCCCTCGTCGTAGACATCCTGGCGGGTGTCCTCTCGGGCGGCGCATTCGGTGACGCGGTTGCCCCCTTGTACAAGGACACGACGGTGCCCAACGACTGCTCGCACTTCTTCCTCGCCCTGGACGTCGAGCACTTCGTCGGCCGCGCCGGTTTCGACGCTGGGGTTGCCCAGCTCGCCGCGGCCGTCCTCGGCTCGCGCCCGCGTCCCGGGGTCGAGCGCATCATGCTCCCCGGTCAACCCGAGGCCGAACGTGCTCGCCGCACCGCTGTCGATGGCATTGCGCTGGACCCGACCACCCTCGCCGGGCTGCACGCGGCTGCCGCCGAGGTCGGGGTGACCCTGCCCGCGCCGGTCTCGCACAGCGTGGGGGCCGTCCGATGAGGGCCACCTTCGACGCCACCGGCGAGGTCGTCGTCGTCACCGGCGGGGCCAACGGGATCGGTGCCGCGCTCGCGCGCGCCGTGGGTGACTCCGGCGGCAGTGCCGTGGTGCTCGACGTCGCCCACTCCCGCGACCTGGAGGGGGCACCGGGCGTGCGCCAGCTCCCGGTCGACGTCGCAGATCGTGAGGCTGTGCGCGCCGCCGTCGCCGACGTTGTCACTGAGCATGGCTACGTCTCCGGTCTCGTCGCCGGCGCCGCCATCCAGCCGCGCACGACGGTGTCAGAGATGTCCCCGGCCGAGTGGCAGAGGGTCCTCGGAGTCAACCTCGACGGCGTGGTCTGGGCCTGCCAGGCCGTGCTGCCGTCCATGGTCGCCCGACGCGGTGGATCGATCGTCATGTTCACCTCCGGCCTGGCGCACATGGGCCGCGCCGGGGCCGCTGCCTATGCGGCGAGCAAGGGCGCGCTCATCCCGTTCGCCAAGTCGCTTGCCGCCGAGGTCGCCGAGCACCGTGTCCGGGTCAACGTCCTGGCGCCCGGCGTCATCGACACGCCGCAGTTCCAGGCCGCGAACCCCACCGGGGGCGAACGCGAGCACTGGACCCGCACCACCGGGATCGGCACTCCGGAGGATGTGGTCGGGCCCCTGCTCTTCCTGTTGTCGGAAGCTGCCACGATGACCGGCTCGACGTTGAGCCGTGACCGGTCCTACGCGAAGGAGTGACATCCATGACGCCCACCCTTGCTGCACCGGTCGACGACACCCTGCCCGTGGTTGTCGTCGGTGCGGGACCGATCGGCCTGATCACCGCGCTCGGCCTGAAGCACTACGGCGTGCCGGTCACCGTCCTCGAAGAGGACGACCAGCTCTCGCTGGACACGAAGGCCGGCACGGTCCTCACCCGCACCATCGAGGTTCTTGACCGCTATGGCGCCGCCGTGCCGGTGCTGCGCGCCGCTCTGCGAATGGACGAGATCGGCGAGGTGAACCGAGCCACGAACACCGCCGCACCTAGCGTGAAGATGGACGTCCTTGCCGGCGAAACCAGGTACCCGTTCGTGCTCAACATCCCTCAGAACAGTCTCGAACGCGTACTCGAAGAGGTTCTGCGCGACAGGGACCCGCAGGCGCTGCGGCTACGGACCAGGGTTACCGGGCTGGTCCAGCACCCCGACCGGGTCACCCTCACCGTGACCGACGAGCACGGGACCCGCGAACTCGACGCCAGGTACGTCCTGGCTTGCGACGGCGGCCGGTCGAGCATCCGCGAGGGTCTCGGCATCACGGTCGAGGGCAAGACGCTCGAGGACCGGTACATGCTTGTCGACCTGAAGGTCGACCTCGACGTCGACAACCCGCGCGACTACCCCTACCTCGCCTACTTCGCCGACCCTGAGGAATGGATGATCCTGGTGCGTCAACCGCACTGCTGGCGATTCCTCTTCCCGCTGGCGCCCGGCGCGGTCGAGCCGGGGCCCGAGGAGCTCCGGGACAAGGCACTGCGATTCATCGGCGATGTCGACGACGTCGAGGTGCTCGGTACAAACGTGTACACCGTGCACCAGCGCGTCGCGAACCGGTGGAGCGAGGGCCGTGTCTTCCTCATGGGTGATGCGGCGCACCTCATCACCCCCATGTGGGCGCTCGGCCTCAACACCGGCGTGCTGGACGCCTCGAACCTGCCCTGGCGCCTCGCCTGGGTGTTGCGCGGATGGGCGGACCCGGCCCTGCTGGGTGGCTATGAGGCCGAGCAGTCGAGCGTGGCGATCAAGGGCTCGGGGCAGATGGCCGAGAACGCCAGGCTCGCCATGGGTGGCGCCGACGGTGCTGAGCGGGAGAGCACTTCGGGCTGGGGCTGGGCAATGACCCGGTCGCTCCTCGGCGTCTCGCTCGACGTGGACGGCACGGGTGACTGGTCGATGGTCAAGGAAGGTGAGCCCCAGGCCGTGCGCGTGGGCGACCGGATGCCGGACGTGGCCGTCTACGGGATCGACGGCGATGAGACGCACCTGCACCGGCTCGCGGGTGACAGCTTCGTCGCCCTCCATTTCGCCGACGCCCGGCGCCGACCCACGCTACCCGTCGGGGGCACACCCGGCCTGACTCACCTGCTGGTCAGCCGGTGGGATGCGCCGCACGACTCTGGGCTCCGGGACCGGGCATGTTTCGATCCGGGCGACCGGCTGCGCAAGCGCCTGGGCGTGGGAGAGGGCACCGTCGTCCTCCTCCGACCGGACGCCCACATCGCCGCGATCGCGGCCTGGAGCAGCGGCTCCGACGTGGCTGAGCAGATCTACGACCGGATCGTCCACCCGGGCAGCCAGGCCACTACCAGCGAATCTCAGCGACTTCAGGAGGTCCACTCATGAACCATGTCGTCACCGCTCCGGACGGTACCGAGATCACCCTCGTCGGCGTCGGGACAAGCGTGATCTTCGACAACGGGCCGGTGCGGGTGTGGGACGTCGTTCTGCCTGCGGGCGGCACTCATCCGTGGCACCAGCACCACAATCCGTACGTCGTGCTGTCGGTCGCCGGATCCTCCGGGCGGATGGACTGGCTCGACGGCAGCGAACCGCGCCACGTCTCCGAGTACCCCGGTGGCGTCGTATTCCGTCCTGTCTCGCCGATCCACCGGCTCACGAACACTGGCGGAACCCGTTACCGCAACCGACTCATCGAGCTGAAGGACCTCGGCGAGACCCGGGAGGCGGGAGTCCTGGACGTAGGGCCAGGTGCTCGCAGTGTCGCCGGGGACGCTCCGGACCTGCCGGTACCGGACGACGGCCGCGTCCCGGTCATCGGCACCGAGTACGTCAGGGTGTGGACGTTGCTCGTTCCGGCCGGGACTCAACGCACCCTTGAGCTCGACGACTCGCCGCACGTCCTTGCCGAGCTCGACGCCGAGCTCGAGGGAGAGGCCCTGGCCGCTTCGGTCAGCTTCCACGAGGGCGGGGCACGAGAGCTCGTCAACGACACCGACGGCGACCGAACCTACTTCATCGTCGCACTGGACTACCTGGCTCACCACGGCAGCACCACCTCGAAGGAGATCTCATGACCGACACGGGCGTATCCGCGCTCCCGCTCGTCCCGACGCCGCCCAGACCGGAGGCCGTCGACGCACACGAGTGGGCCGAGAACCTCTCCGAGCCCGCCCGGTACGAGGGAGAGGCCCCCGACCGTTCCCGTGAGCAGGCCGGCCCAGTCCTTGACGGTGAAGCCTCCTTCCGCTTCCGTGAAGTACTTGTGCACACGGGTGACCTGGAGTGGGTCGACAAGACTCTCGCCGGCCTGAGCCACAAGACGCTGTGGCGCAACGAGGACACCGGCGCCTCGATCACGCTGGTGAGATTTGAGAAGGGCTCAGGCATCCCCAGCCGACACTCCCATGCCTCGAACCAGTTCATGTTCTGCCTGTCCGGCAAGTACACCTATGTGCCGACCGACTTCACCCTCACCCCGGGATCCTTCTACTGGAACCCACGGGGGAGCATGCACGGACCGACCCTCGCCGAGGAGGAGACCGTGCTGCTCGAGGTCTACGACGGCCCGCACTACCCGACCCAGCCGAGCTGGTACACAGACCCGGCCGACGCCCGCTGAGGGCAACACCGACGCCCACTTACGGGCACCGACGACCCCGACGGGGTACTGAAAGGAAAGACACCTTGAGCAAGACAGAGGTTCGTAGCGAGAAGCTGGCCGTCCCGAACGGGCACTTCTCCCAGGCGACGGCGATCAAGGCCGAGGGCACGATGGTCTTCATCTCCGGGATGACCGCCCGCAACGCCACCGGCGGAGTCACAGGCGTCGGAGACGTCTCCGCGCAGACCCACCAGGTGTGCCAGAACCTGCAGGGCGCCGTCGAGGCTGCGGGTGGCACGATGGACGACATCGTCCGGGTGGACGTCTACGTCCGGAACATGGAGGACTTCAAGGCTATCCACGCCGTGCGTACCCAGTACTTCACCGGCGTCGCACCTGCCTCGACGATGGTTGAGGTCTCGAAGTTCGTGAACAAGGACTACCTCATCGAGATCAACGCCATCGCCGTTCTGCCCCAGGCGTCCTGATGCGCTACGGAGCTACCCGTCACGGCGGAGAACGGCGCACGTTCCTGATCGAGGGGGAGGAGGCGCTCGTGCTTCCGGCGGGCGCCCCCACCCCCGACGACATCGTTCGCGAGGCGGCGGCCCGGGAGGCCGCCGCCTCTGCGGCAGGCAGCTCTGAGCGGCTGCCGATCGACGAGCTTGATCTGCTCGTACCGCTGACCCGCTTCAACCGTGACATCTTGTGCACCGGGTGGAACTACTGGGATCACTTCGAGGAGTCGAAGGGCAAGCGCGAGGGGCAGGATCCCGTCGAACGGCCGGCGCATCCGACCTTCTTCACCAAGGGCCCACTCAGCGCCACCGGACCACACGACCCGATCGCCTGGGACCCGCAGGTCTCCGGGAAGTGGGACTACGAGGCGGAGGTCGCCGTCGTGATCGGTCGAGGCGGGCGGTCAATTCCCCCTGAGCGGGCGATGGATCACGTCGGCGCAGTGCTGGTGGCCAACGACGTCTCTCAACGTGACCTCCAGCGGGCCCACGGCGGTCAGTGGCTCAAGGGCAAGAGTCTCGACTCGACAATGCCGCTCGGTCCGTGGCTCACCACGCCCGACGAGGTGGACGTCGCCGACCTGCGCATCACGCTCGAGCTCAACGGTAGGGAGCTGCAGTCAGCGAGCACGCGCCAGATGGCGTTCGCCGTTGAGCAGATCATCGCCGAGCTGAGCTGGGGCATGACCCTGCTGCCGGGAGACGTCATCCTGACCGGGACGCCGAGCGGCATCGGTAACGCCCGTGAGCCGCAGGTCTTCATGAACGGTGGAGACGTACTCGTCACACGTGTCGAGGGTCTGGGCGAGCTGCGCAACACCGTGACCGCGTCCTCGCTGTCCGAGTACGTGGTGGTGGGATGACCGCGACGGACATCCACACCCACCTGATCCCGGTGCTCCCCGCCGACGTCCTCGCTGCTTCCGGGCTGCGGGACGTCGGCGGGCGGGTGGCGGTGGGGGATCATGTCATCGGTCCGGAGGAGATCTACGAGCCGGCCAGCCTGGTCGCATGGCTGGAGCGCGTTGGACTGGAGCGCGCCCTTGTGTCGATCCCGCCACCGCTCTACCGGCAGGGTCTGGAATTCGCCGATGCCGCGCGCTGGGTCCCGGCAGTGAACGACGCTCTCGCCGCCTCCACCGAGAGTCATCCAGCCCTGGTTCCACTGGTCTACCTGCCCTTCGAGCATCCCGAGCTCGCCCTCGCGGAGATCGACCGAGTGGGGGCAGGGTGTGCAGGCTTCACCGCCGCGGCCGGCGGAGGGTCTGTCAGCCTGGCCGACCGGCGCCTGGATCAGGTATGGCGCCGCATCGTCGACCTCGATGCGCCCGTCGTGCTGCATCCAGGCGCCTCCCCGGACCAGCGCCTGACGCAGTTCTACCTCGGTAATCTGCTGGGTAACCCGGTCGAGTCGGGGTTGGCCGCTGCCGAGCTGCTCCTCGGCGGTGTGCTCGACCGTTATCCCGAGCTCCGAATCGCCCTGGTCCACTGCGGGGGCGTGCTGCCTGCGGTGCTTGGGCGCTACCAACGTGGTGTGGACGCCCGCCGGCCCGGAGTCGGGCGTGAAGGAGCGGATCTGCGGAGGGAGGCGGCTCGGCTCTGGGTTGACTGCCTTGCCCACGATCCCCGGGTCGTCGATCTCGCGGCTGAGATCGTCGGTGAGGAACACCTCCTCGTCGGGAGCGATTGGCCCTTCCCGATGGGGACGGACGATCCGCTCGGTCTGCTCGGTCACCGCGGCGCTGCTGCTGTTTCCCGTGCGGCCTCCAGCAATGCTGCCGTGTTCCTCGGCGAGTGAGCTGCACGCTCGGGTCTGCGCCGCTGCGTGCCTGCCCGGCCGTCGGGAACGGCGTCGGTTGCCTACGCTGAGAAGATGACGAACCTCGAGACCCGGCCGCAGGAGCACGTGTGCACCACCGGCCCCGGCACGTCCGCCGTCGAGCTGGTCGAGCCACGCGAGGTCCCGCTCGGCGGCCCGAGGGCGATGACGGTGCGTCGCACGCTCCCCACGAGAGCCCGTTCGCTCATCGGCCCGTTCTGCTTCGCCGACCACTACGGCCCGGACGACATCTCGGTCACCGGCGGGATGGACGTGGCCCCGCACCCGCACACCGGGCTGCAGACGGTGACCTGGCTGTTCGAGGGCAAGGTCCTGCACCAGGACGCGCTCGGCTCGGTGCAGACGATCGAGCCCGGACAGCTCAACCTCATGACGGCGGGGCACGGGATCTGCCACTCCGAGGAAGGCACCCTCAAGAGGTTCCCCGGACAGGGACGGATCGCCGGGGTGCAGCTGTGGACCGCCATGCCGGACGCCGACCGGCAGGGGGAGCGCGACTTCGAGCACGTCGCCGAGGTCCCTACGGTCGAGCTCGACGCCGCCACCGTCCAGGTCTTCATGGGCACCCTTGCCGGGGTCACCTCGCCGGCGCGCGCCTACTCCCCGCTCGTCGCCGCCCAGGTCGACATCCCCGCCGGCGCCACCGTGCACCTGCCCGTCGACCCGGCGTTCGAGCACGGGATCCTCGTCGACGACGGCGACCTCACCGCGGCGGGCACCGAGGTGCCCGCCTCCTGGCTCGCCTACCTCGCCCCGGGTCGGGAGGAGATCGTCCTGGTCGCCGGCGAGCACCCGGTGCGGGCGGTCCTCTTCGGTGGCACCCCGTTCGGCGAGCAGATCCTCATGTGGTGGAACTTCGTCGGCCGCACCCACGACGAGGTCGTCGAGGCCCGGCGGCTGTGGCAGGCCGCGATCGCCGGCGACGCCGAGGGTGTCGCCCGGTTCGGCCGGGTCACCGGCTACGACGGTCCCGACCTGCCGGCCCCGGACCTGCCGAACGTCCGCCTCCGTCCGCGCGATCGATGACGTCCCCGAGCGCCGAGATCACGACGAGGTCGCTGATGTGGTCGCAATGACGACCAGTTCAGCGACCTCGTGCGCGTCACGCCGGAGGGCTTGGCGCGAGTCGCGCCGGAAGGCCAGGTGCGCACCGCGCGCCGGAGGCGGCGGTCGTGTCAGGCCTTCTGTCGCTCCGGGAACTTGCCCTCCTCGCGGATGCGCTTGTTGAGCTCGGTGAGGTAGAGGTCCTCGTCGAGGTCGAGCGGGACCTCCTGCCCGGTCCAGGACGACAGGTGGATGGCGTTGGCCAGGCGCACGCCGTTGATGCCGTCGGACCCGGGCGCGAGCAGCGGGGTGCCGTCGAGGATGTTCGCGGCGAAGTTCTCCAGCACGCCCGCGTGCTGCCCGCCCCAGGCGGACTCGAACTCGATCGTCTCGGTCGTGTAGAGGTCTTCGGTGTTCGCCTGCCCCATGAACAGCTTCATCACGTCCTCCATGTCCATGGACGCCGACAGCTCGGTCTCGTCCTTGACGAGGCGGGTGACGGTGGCGGTCTTGGAGCCGTCGACGACGATCTTGCCCTTGTCGCCGAGGATCTCGAACCGGTCGGTGCCGACCAGGTCGTGCACTGCGGTGACGAACGTGCCGGTCGCGCCGTCGCCGTAGTCGACCACCGCTGTGACCTCGTCCTCGACGGCGATGTCCCGGCGGAACCCGTAGGCCACCTTGGCGTACACCGACTTCGGGACCCCGCAGATCCACTGCCACAGGTCCAGCTGGTGCGGGGCCTGGTTGACCAGCACCCCGCCACCCTCACCGCCCCAGGTCGCGCGCCAGGCGGACTGGTCGTAGTAGCCCTGCGGACGCCACCACGTGGTGATGATCCAGTTCGTGCGCCGGATCGCCCCGATCTCGCCGGCGTCGACGATCTCCTTGATCTTGCGGTACAGCGGGTTGTTGCGCTGGTTGAACATGATCCCGAACGTGAGCTCGGGCTTGGTCGCGGCGAACGCGTTGAGCTCCTTGACCTGGGCGGTGTAGACCCCGGCGGGCTTCTCCACCAGGGCGTGGATCCCCGCGGCGAGCGCGTCGATGCCCATCTGCGGGTGGAGGTAGTGCGGCACGCACGTCACGACCGCGTCGACGTCGCCGGAGGCCAGCACCGTGGCGTAGTCCTCGTAGACCGGGACACCGGGGTACTCCGCCGCGGCCTTGTCCCGCTTGGCCGGGTCGGGGTCCACGATCGCCCCGATCTCCATGTTCGGGACCTGACCGTCCTTGATCAGCTTGGCGTACATCCCGCCCTGCGCTCCGAGCCCGATGATCCCGAGCCTGACCTTCTTCGTCATGGTGACCTCTCCGTTCGATCGTGCCTGTGGATGGCTTGTGAGCCCCGGGCCGGCCATGTCGGCCTGGTCCCGTTCGGGCCGGGCCCCGGCCGGTTCGTGGCCCGGGCGTCGCGTGTCGTCGAGATGCTGTCAGTGTGCCGCGTCGGCGGCCTCGGCCGCCTTGCGAGCCTCGGTCTCCGCGGTGATCTCCTTGAAGCGCTTGTCGGTGAGCGGGTACTTCCACATCACGACGAGGGTGAGCAGCGCGAGCGCGGCCGGCACCAGGCCGGTGGCCACCCGGATGCCCTGCAGGGCCTCGTCGGTCTGGATCGCGGCGGTGCCGACGTAGCCGGTGAAGCCGATGATGCCGGCCGCGCCGGCGCCGCCGAACGCCTGGCCGAGCTTGCGGATGAAGGAGAACACGGCGTACGTGGTGCCCTCGGTGCGGCGACCGGTCTTCCACTCGCCGTACTCGATGGTGTCGGCCTCCATGGCCCACATGAGCGTGTTGACCAGGCCGAGCCCGACGCCGACGAGGAAGTAGCCGACGACGGCCATCCACGGCGCGGAGGCCGGGGTGACGAACAGCAGCAGGGCGCCGACGATGAAGGCGACGGCGCCGCCGAGGTAGCCCGTGCGCTTGCCGAACCGTCCCACGATCTTGGCGATGAAGGGGGCGAGCACGAAGATCGCGCCGGTCTGCACGATCGTGAAGACCGCGAAGAGGCTGCCGTTGCCGAGCACGTCGCGGGCGTAGTAGATCCCCATGGTGCTGAAGGCGATGAACGAGGTGAGGAAGAGCAGCGAGCCGACGCACAGCCAGATGAGCGGCTTGTTCTTGCGCAGCGTGTCGACGGCCTCGCGCAGGGTGGCCTTGTCCTGGGCAGGGCGGGCGACCTGCTCCTTGGCGGTGAAGAAGGTGGTCAGGTACAGCGCCATGCCGACGAAGACGAAGATGAGCGTGATCGTGGTCAGCGCACCCTGCAGACCGGTCGAGGCCTCGGCCACCGCGGCGGCCTTGGCGGCGTCGAGCTGGGCCTGGGTGGCCGCGGCCTCGCCGCCCAGCGCCTCGACCTTGGCCTCGTAGAGGCTTGTCGAGCTCCACCGCTGGACCTGCGGGGCGACGACGAGGGCCAGCACGAGGCCGGTCGCCGCGGCGCCGACGGAGCGGAAGGTGGCGAGCTTGGCGCGCTCGGTGGGGACCTGGGTCATCGCCGCGGCGAGGGAGCCGTAGGGGATGTTGACCATCGAGTACAGCATCGCCAGGACGCCGTAGGACAGGTACGCCCAGAACAGCTTCATGGTGAGGCTGTCGGCCTGCGGGAGGCTGAAGACCCACACGCTCGAGAGCAGCAGCGGCAACGAGGACCACAGGATCCAGGGTCGGAACTTGCCCCACCGGGTGCTCGTCCGGTCGACCCAGCGACCGACGATGACGTCGCCGATGCCGTCCCAGATCCGCACGATCAGGAAGATCGGCGCGGCGTAGGCGGCGGGGATGCCGACGACGTCGGTGTAGTAGAGGAGCAGGAACATCGACGCCATGGTGAAGGCGAGGTTGTTCCCGGCGTCACCGGCTGCGTAGCCGAGGTACGCGCCGAGGCCGAGCTTCTTCGGCGGCGCGGCGGCCGGAGCCGCGGGGGCCTGTGTTGCGGTCATGGAAGGGATTCCTTGTCGTCAGCGCCTGAGTCGGCGCGGTCGGCACCGTTGCGTCGCCAACTGTGTGCCTCGGCCGTGGCAACCGACCACGAGTTGCCACAAGTTGCCAAGGCAACGGCCGCGCGCCAGTCACGGTGCACCCTTCGCACACCGGCGGGCGTGGCGGCGTCGTCGCAGGTCAACGGCGCTCCTGACGGCGGAGGCGGCGCACCCGGGCCGGCCCTCGGGAGGTGGCAACAACTGGCAACGGGTGGCCCGGGTGGCGTCGACCGCGCAGAGTAGGGCGGGACAGCCCACCGCCCACGCTCACCGAGGAGCACCACCATGTGGACCCTTTCCGGATTCTCCGACGAGATCTCTCCCGACCTCGAGGAGCAGTGCTCCCTCGTGGCGAAGCTCGGCCTGTCCTACCTGGAGTTCCGCAGCGCGTGGGGCACCAACGTCCTCGACCTCGACGACGCCCAGCTGGCCCGCGCCAAGGAGATCCTCGACTCCCACGGCCTGAAGGTCTCCAGCATCGGCTCCCCGATCGGGAAGATCTTCGTCGACGAGGACTTCGACGCCCACCTCGAGCGCGCCCGTCACGCCGTCGACGTCGCCGACCACTTCGGCGCGAGGTACATCCGGATCTTCTCCTTCTTCATCCGTGAGGGCGACGACCCCGACGACCACCGCGACGAGGTGCTGCGTCGTATGCGCGCGCTCGCCGAGGTGGCCGAGGCCGGCGACGTCGTGCTGCTGCACGAGAACGAGAAGGAGATCTACGGTGACATCCCGCGCCGCTGCGTCGACATCCTGCAGTCCGTCGGCTCGCCGCACCTGCGCGCCGCCTGGGACGCCGCCAACTTCGTGCAGGTGGGGGTGCGCCCTTTCACCGAGGCGTTCGCCGACATCCGCCCGTACCTGGAGTACGTCCAGATCAAGGACGCGCACCTGGCCGACGGCGAGGTGGTCGCCGCTGGGCGCGGCGACGGCGAGGTCCGCGAGACCATCCGGGCCCTGCGCGAGGACGGCTTCGACGGCTTCTTCTCCCTCGAGCCGCACCTGTCGCAGGCCCACAGCCTCGGCGGGTTCTCCGGGCCTGAGCTCTTCACCGAGGCGTTCGAGGCGTTCACCGACCTGTTGAAGGCCGAGGGCATCGAGTACCGATGAGCACGACGACGTCGCGGCGCACCCGACCACGCCTGGCCGCCAGCCCGATGGCCTACGCGTACGTGCCGCTCACCCTCGCGCCGCTGGAGCAGCTGGCGCAGGCGTTCGCCGACCTGCACGACATCGGGTTCACCGCGGTGCGGTCGGACGTCCCGCAGGAGCTGCCGCTGGACGACTACGCCCACTGGCTCGACACCTATGACCTCAGCCCCGCGACCGGGATCTTCGCCGCCACGTTCGACGGTGAGGAGGAGCTCGCCCACGTCCTCGAGCGGGCCCGGCGCACCGCCGCCCAGCACACCGAGCTCGGTCTCGACCGGGTCATGCTGCTCGCCGACCCGGTGCCCGCCCGCAGGGCCCGGCCCGCCGTCGGTGCCGACTTCGACGCCGCGCGCCTGGACCGCGTCGTCGAGGAGATCGGCACCGTCGCGCGCACCCTCGCGGCGGAGGGGCTGCGTCCCCTGCTGCACCCGCGCGTGAGCGGCCTCGTCGAGACCGAGCGGGAGGTCCGCGCAGTGCTCGACACCCTCGGTCCGGACGTCATCGGCTTCGGTCCGGACACCGGCCACCTGCGGTGGGCCGGCATGGACCCCGTGGCCATGGTGACCCGGTACGCCGAGCGGGTCGGCGCCGTGCACCTCAGCGACGTCTACGGCGACTACGCCCAGCCCACCCGCCGCGGCCGGGGCAAGAGCTACGACGAGCTCGTCGCCACCTGCCGCGTCTGGGCCGAGCCCGGCAGCGGCGTCGTCGACCTGAACGGCGTCCTCCGGGCGCTGCCGGCGAGCTTCGACGGCGACCTGGTCGTCGAGATCGAGCGCGCCAGCATCTTCTCCGTCTACGAGGCGTACCGGACGGCGCACGAGTGGGCCGCGCAGGCCCCCGTCCCGGTCGGCGTCTGAAGGAGCACGACATGCCCACAGCAGCAGTCATCGGGTGCGGCGACGTCGCCACCGTCCACTTCGAGGCCATCGCCGCGATCGACGACATCGACCTCGTCGCCGTGTGCGACACCGACCCGGACGTCCTCGCGGCCGCCGTCGAGGCCTACGGCGTGCCCGGGTTCGCCGACCACCGCGCCCTCCTGGCCGAGATGCGTCCCGACGTCGTCCACGTCTGCACGCCTCACGACCAGCACGTGCCGGTGGCGCTGGACTGCCTGGCCGCCGGGGTGAACGTGCTGACGGAGAAGCCGCTCGCGCACACCCTCGAGGACGCCGAGCGTCTCGTCGCCGCCGCCGAGGAGGGCGAGGCCCGCATCGGTGTGTGCTTCCAGAACCGGTACAACGCGACGTCGCAGGCTGCCCGGGAGGTGCTCGACTCCGGCGAGCTCGGCAAGGTCGTCGGTGCCACCGCCACCGTCATGTGGACCCGAACGCCCGACTACTACCGCGCCAAGCCCTGGCGCGGGAGGTGGGAGACCGCGGGCGGCGGGCTGCTCATCAACCAGGCCATCCACACCCTCGACCTGCTGCAGTGGCTCGTCGGCGACGTCACCGGCGTCGCCGGGCACGCCGCCACCCGCGTCTACGGCGACGTCATCGAGGTCGAGGACAGCGCCGAGGTGGTCCTGAGCCATGCCGACGGCGCCCGCAGCGTCTTCTTCGGGACGCTCGGCAACGTCGTCAACGCCCCCGTCACCCTGGACATCACCGCCGAGCGCGGGGCGCTGTCGCTGCGCGGCGACCTGACCATCACCTACGCCGACGGCCGGGTCGAGACGGTGGCCGAGCGGCAGGCGCCGTCGGGCGGGCGCTCCTACTGGGGTGTCTCCCACGAGCTGCTCATCCGTGACTTCTACGCCCGTCTCGGCGACGCCGAACCCTTCTGGATCAGCCCGCGCGAGGCGATGAAGTCGCTGCGCATCCTCAAGGACGTCTACGCCCAGAGCTTCGGGCCGGCCGCGATCGGCTGACCCACCCGCACGAACCGCCGACCTGCACCGGCCGGCGTCCCGCCCCTCGAAGAGGAGACCCACCAATGGCCACCATCGGCGTCCAGATGATGATGCTCAAGTCCAAGGTCGAGGAGTCCGGCCCCTACGAGACGCTGCGCCGTCTCAAGGAGATCGGGTTCAGCGCCGTCGAGGTCTCGCAGATCCCGATGACGGCGGAGAACGTCGCCGAGATGGCCCGCGCCCGGGAGGAGCTCGGCATCGACTTCGCCGCGCTCTCCGCCGCGATGGAGGCCCCCAAGGGCGCCGGCAACGACGCCCTGACGACCGACTTCGACAAGATCGTCGCCGACGCGAAGACCCTGCGGGCGGACATGCTGCGCATCGGCATGATGCCGTTCCCGGCCATGGCCTCCCACGGGGCGCTGCTGGAGTTCTGCCACGCCGCCGACGAGATGGCCGTCCGTCTCGCCGACGAGGGGATCGGGCTGTACTACCACAACCACCATCTCGAGTTCGCGAAGGTTGACGGCCGCTCGATCCTGGACATCATCCGCGACGAGGCGCCGAACATGCGCCTGGAGATCGACGTCCACTGGGTCCAGCGCGGCGGCAAGGACCCCGTGCGCACCCTGCAGAAGTACGCCGGCCTCGTGGACCTCGTGCACCTGAAGGACTACCGCATCGGCGCGATGGACCCGGCCGCGTTCGACGCGCTCGCGGCCGGCGACTTCCAGGCCTTCATGCAGGCCTTCACCGGTGTGGTCCAGTTCGGCGAGGTCGGCGAGGGCAACCTCGACTGGCGCGAGATCATCGACCAGGCCCTCGAGTCCGGCGCGAAGTACCTCCTGATCGAGCAGGACGACCAGTACGGCCGCGACCCGTTCGACTGCCTCGTCACCTCGCACGACAACCTCGTGGCGCTGGGGTACGAGAAGCTGCTCTGACCCGTCCTGCGCGGCGGTGGGTTCGCCCTCCGAGGGCGGGCGTCCCCGCACCTGTCGCAGGTCGTGGCTCGACGTCTTGCGCTGACGTCGGGCGGCCCGCCGCAGTCTCACGGGAGTCCGGGCGCCGTCGCAGGTCGTGACTCGACGCCTCGCGCTGACGTCGGGTGGCCCTTCGGGGCCTCACGCCTCCCGGTCGGCGGCCCGCCGCGCGGCGATCTCGCCGGTGATCTCCTGGAACTTCGCCTCGGTGAGCGGGTAGAAGGCCATCACCAGCAGCGAGAGCAGCATGAACCCGCCGACCAGCCCGCCCGCGACCAGCTGGATGTTGTCCGCCACCCCCGCCTCCTGCGTCTCCCCGGAGGAGGCGCGGGCGGCGCTGAACCCGGCCCAGGTCAGGCCGAAACCGCCGACGAACCCGCCGAGCGCCTGCCCCATCTTCCGCGTGAAGGAGAAGACGGCGTAGGTGGTGCCCTCGGTGCGGTTGCCGGTCTTCCACTCGCCGTACTCCACCGTGTCCGCCTCGAGCGCCCACATGAGGGTGTTCACGCCGTTGATGCCGATACCGATGAGGAAGAACGCGACAGGGCCCCAGAGCGGCGTCGTCGGCAGCGGTGCCAAGGCGAGCACGACGGCGCCCACCAGGCTGACGCCGCCGAAGATCAGGTAGCCGGCGCGCTTGCCGATGGTTCGGACCACGGTGGGGATGAGCGGGCCGACGACGAAGATCGCGATCGTCTGCGCCAGGATGTTCCAGGCGATGAACCCGGCGTCCTGCTGGACGTAGATGGCGATGTAGGTGCCGAGGGTGCCGACGGCGGTCAGGCCGGTGAGGAACAGGACGGCACCCGCGGAGAGCCACAGCAGCGGCTTGTTCGACGTCAGGGTCTTCAGGCTGTCGCGGAACGACACCGTCGCCGTCGGGCGGGCCACCTGCTCCTGGGTGTTGAAGACCAGGAAGAGGTACAGCGCCATACCGACGACGACGAAGCCGGCCGTGGTGATGAACAGGGACCGCTGGAGCGCGTCGGGGTCGTTCGCGTTGCCCTGGATCTGCGGCGAGATGATGAAGGCCAGGGCCAGCACGGCGAGCGCCGCGCCGTAGCTGCGGAAGGTGGCGAGCTTTCCGCGCTCGGCCGGCACCTGCGTCAGGGCGGGAGCCATCGAGCCGTACGGGATGTTCACCAGCGTGTAGAAGATCGACCCCATCAGCAGGTACGTGACGTACATGTACACGATCGCGGCGGTGCCGGAGATGTCCGGGAAGAACACCTGGGCGGAGTAGATCGCCATGCTCGACAGCAGCAGCGGCAGCGAGAACCACAGGATGAACGGCTTGAACTTGCCGAGCCGACCAGGCTTCTTGGCGTCGACGAGCCGGCCGGTGACGACGTCGGTGATCGCGTCGACGAACCGCACGATGAGGAACATCGTCCCGATCACGGCGCCCTCGACGCCGACGACGTTCGTGTAGTACAGGATCAGGAAGAACGAGGCCATCGTGAACGAGAGGTTGTTCGCGGCGTCCCCGGCGGCGTAGGCGAGGTAGTTCCGCGTCGTGAGCTTGCGGGGCACCACGACGTCGGTGTCGGTGCGCGGAGTCGTCCTGTCCATGGTGTGGCCCCCTCGACGTGCTGCTCAGGTGGTTCGACAGGTCACTGGATGGTGGCCCGGACGGCGTTGACGATGGCGGCGGCCGCCGCCTCGAGCGGGATGCGGCTGGTGTTGATGACGATGTCGTACCGGTCGGGCAGGCGCGGGTCCCACCCGTAGAGCACCTTCGACATGTCGGCCCGGACCTCGTCCTCACGCTTCTGGCGCTGCGTGGCGCGGGCGGCGTCGATCCCGGCCTCCTCGGCGGCGCGTGCCACGCGGTCCCCGGTGGCGCCGGTGAGGAGCACGTGCAGCGTGGCGGGTCGCTCGGCGAGGATCACCGTGGCGTTGCGTCCGACGATCACCCCGCCGTCGTCCGCGCTCGCCCACACCGCCTTGTTGTTGTCCGTCACCAGGTCGCGCTTCTGCTGCTGGGTGGCGATGACGTCGCGGCCCTCGAAGCCGCCGTACGCGCCGCCCATCGCAGCGAACACGGTGGCCAGCGTGGCGCTGTTCTTCAGGGCCGCCTCGGGCCCGCCCTCGATGTCCTCCGAGCTGAACGCCTGGGGGTGGAACGGGACGCCGAGCGCGTCCGCGACCTGCCGACCGACCTGCGTGGCCCCCGCGCCGTAGTACTCGAAGATCGTCACGACCGGCTTGCCGGCCGTGCCCTGGTGCTCCGCGGCGTGCCGCGGGGTCCTGAGCGCTGAGCTGTCAGACATGGCGACCTCCTCGTCGAAGTCTCAAGGCACAAGGTAGCGCGACCCGACGTCCGGTGGGCAGCGAACGGCCGAGCCTGGTCCGCGTGCTGACCCGCACCCCTGACCTCGACCAGACCGACCTAAACCCGGGCGGGCCGGAGCAGCTCCTCCACCGCCGTCGCGCCCGCGGCCGGACCGCCGGCGGCCGCGTAGCCGTGGGCCACGCGCCGTGCGCCCGCCGTCTTGGTGGCCGCCTCCCGGACCTTCGCTCGCAGGCGCTCCGGCGTCAGCCGCGCGGCCGGCAGCCGGGTGCCGCTGTCGGAGGTGACGACGCGGGCCGCCACCTCGAGCTGGTCCCTGCCGAACGGCACGACGCAGACGGGGACGCCGCGCGCGAGCGCCTTCTGGGTGCTGCCCATCCCGCCGTGGGTGACCGCCACGGCGGCACGCTCCAGCACCGGGCCGTGGGGGACGAAGTCCACGACGTGGGCGTTCGCCGGCACGGCGGTCCTGGCACTGGCGCGGGCGGGCATCGTAGCCACCACTGTGTACGGCTCGTCGGCGAGACCCTCCAGCGCGGACCGCACGAGTGCCTCGTCGGCCTGGTACTCCGAGGACGTCGTCACCAGGACGACGTCGCCCTCGAGCTCGTCGAGCCACCCGGGGCGCTCCGCCGGCGGTTCCCACGACATCGCGCCGATCATCCGCACCCGCTCGCCCCAGTCGGGGTGCGCGTACTCGAACGGCTCGGCCGTCGCGACCAGCATGACCGGCGCCCGGCGGAAGAACTCGTCCGCCGTCGAGATGGGGCCGAGGCCTCGCTCGGCGCGCAGCGTGTTGATCCGGGGCGTCATGGCCTTCTCGGTGGTCCCGATGACGAGCGGCCGGACGACGGCGTCGCGTGCGCGGCCGAGCAGGCCGGGGCTCGGCAGCAGGCCGGGCCCGAACGGCGGCGTGCCGGCCGAGCGGATCGGCGGTGTGTAGGGGCTGAAGGTGGCCCACGGCCGGCCCCACGCCTCGGCGGCGAGCAGTGCACCCCAGGCGTTGATGTCGACCACGACGGCGTCCGGAGCCACCTCGGTCAGGGCGCGGTCGAGGTCAGGGCCGTCGAGCGCGGCCCGTTCGGTGAAGGTCTGCACGGCGGACCGGAGGGCTGCCCGGGCGTTGCCTGCCCGGAAGTCGGACGGGAGCACCCGGCCCACGCGCGGGTCGATCGGCTCGGCGGCCAGGCCGAGATCGCGCAGCATCCCGACGTGGTCGCCGAGGGTCCGCACGTGGACGTCGTGGCCGCGGTCTCGGAGCTCGAGGAGGAGCGGCACGGTGGGGAACAGGTGCCCGATGGCGGGCGAGGTGTAGGCGAGAACGGTAGCCATCACGGCCTCCCGGTCAGGGGCTCGAGCAGCTCGAGCAGGGCGATGGTGGTCTGGCGGCGGCTGAGACCGGCGTCGCGGCGCAGCAGCTTCCAGGTGTGGACGTCGCAGACGGCGACCAGCTGGGCCAGGCGGCGGTCGCGGTCGACCCCCGTCTGGCCGGAGAGGTATGGCCCGAAGACCCGAAGGCACCAGGCGCGGTGGTACTCGCGTCCGGCACGGGCGAGGGCACCGATCGTGGGGGAGGCGTCCTCCTCCGAGAGGAGACGCAGCGCGATGGGTGCCGTGCGCTCGTAGTGCTCGACGAGGTTCGCCACGATGCCGGGCAGGTCTCCGGCGGGTGCCTGGTCGCGCAGGACGGCGACGGCCGCGACCTCCCGCTCGGCGGCCGCGGCGACGAGTCCCTCCTTGTCGCCGAAGCGGCGGATGACGGTCTGGACCGTCACGCCGGCGCCTCGGGCTACCCGTCCCAGGGTGATGAGGGAGTAGGGAGTGCTGATGAACAGCTCGACGACGGCGTCGAGGATCCGTTCCGCGGTCTCGGCAGCGGACCGGGCACGCTCGCGCATCACGTACGGCCGCGTCGTCGCGTCCGGAGCTTTCATGTGAACGAGACTAACTTCAATGGTGCGGTCGGACAAGGGTCCAGGGCGACGGACGGGGCGGCACGGACCTGGTCCGCACCGCCCCGTCCGGCAGGTGCTCTCAGAAGTCCTGCAGCCCGTAGCCGAAGGTGTACTGCGCGCCGGTGGCGTCGGTGTAGGCGTACCCGGTCGGCTCCTCGGCGCCGGGGATGTCCGAGTTCTTGGCGAGCACGGCCTCGCGGCTGGCGGGGATCGTGTAGGGCAGCTTCCCGCTGGGTGTGACCTCGCCGCGCACCAGGTCGACCAGGGCGTCGGTGAGGGCGCCGAACGTCCCGACGACGGCGGCGGCCTTCGGCCCGACCTGGTCGAGCAGCCAGGGGTTGGTGAAGCCCACCGCGAGGATGGTGGGAACCGTCTCCTCGATCTCGATGACACGGTCGGCGTCGATGCCGGTCGCGGCGTCGAGCGCGATCGAGAGCTCCTTGCCGGGCTTGTCGGCCAGCAGGGACATCGCCGGGCGCACCCAGGCCAGGGCGTGCGTGGCGCCTTCCAGCGTGGTGACGACCTCGATGCCGGAGTCGGCGCCGAGCGCCTCGGCCACCTCGCCGGCGATCTGCTCGGTCTCGTCCTGCGGGTCGGAGCCGGTGAACACCTCGACGTACAGGCGCACGCTGCCGGCCTCCGCGACGGCGTCCGCCACGGCGGGGTCGTCGGCGGAGGCGGCAACGGCGTCGCCCCCGTTCCCGCCCCCGACCAGCGGGAGCAGGTCGCGGTCGTTGCGCAGAAGCACGAGGGAGCGGCGGTGCGCCTCGTCGGCGACGGCCTGGATGTCGGCGTCCGCGGCGATGACCTGCGCCTCGTCCGGGTCGACGTAGGGGTTCTCGAAGAGGCCGAGGTCGAACATCTCGGCCAGGAGGTAGCCCACGCTGCGGTCGAGGTCCGCCTCGGTGACGAGGCCCTGGGAGACGGCGTCGAGCAGCGGCCGGGGGTTGCCGTCGCCGGCGAAGGCGTTGACGCCGGCGTCGATGGCCTTGGCGAAGCGCTCCGTGCGGGTGAGGGACTCCACGCCCCATGGCATGCCGGTGGAGATGCCGGTGTCGGAGTTGACGTAGCCGGTGAATCCGAGCTCGCCGCGCAGCACCTCGGTGATGAGGTACTTGTCGTAGGCGAAGCCGACCTCCTCGAACTCGCGCCCACCGCGGAGCTGCGGGGCGGACATCGCGTTGTTCGTCGTCGCGTAGTACGGCATGACCGAGGTGGTGCCGGCCTCGATCGCGGCCTTGAACACCGGCAGGTGGTAGCGGTAGAGGCTGCCCTCGGTGGGGTAGGGCTGGAACCGGCCGTGCTCGAAGTGGGGGTCGTGGCCCTTGTCGCGGGGGCCGCCGCCGGGGAAGTGCTTGGTGGTCATGGACACGGAGTGGGTGCCGAGCTGCTCGCCCTGGAACCCGCGGGTGATGGCACCGATCAGCTGCGCGGCGAGCTCGGGGTTCTCGCCGAACGTGCCGTCGGAGCGGGACCACCGCGGCTCGGTGACGATGTCCGCCATGTACATGTAGCCCTTGGTGATGCCGGCGGAGCGCCACTGCCGACCGGCGAGGCGGCCGAACTCCTCGACGAGCCCGGGGTCCTGGGTGGCGGCGAGGCCGAGCTCGCCGGGCCACTGCGACATCTGGTCCGCGGCCTCGGCGATGCCGAAGAGCTTGACTGTGGAGACGTGGTTGCGAGGGTTGGAGACCATGACGACGGGGATGCCGAGCGGGGTGGACTCGGCCACCTCCTGCAGGGCGTTGACCCAGGTGGCGAGGTCGAACGACGTGGGGTTGTCGCGGATGATCAGGTAGCGCAGCCCGAGCTCCTTGATGGCCTTCTCGGAGCCGGCGTAGTCGAGGACCGGCGGGTCGAAATGGTGGGTGGAGGACGACTCGTCCGCCCACATGTTGGTGTCCGACCACTTCTCGTGGGTGTTCAGCAGGCCCTGGTCCGGGTCGCCGATGATCTTCGAGGCACCCATGTAGTGCGAGGTGATGAGCATCGTGCCCACCTTGTCCTCGACGGACATGCGCGGGAGCAGGTCGGCAACGCGCTCGGCGACGGGCAGCCGCCAGTCCTCGTAGGGGTCGAGGCGGCCATTGCCGTTGAGGTCCTTGAACTGCAGGCCGTCGACGTCGAGCACCTGGCTCGCGCGGGCACCGAGGGCGGGCTGGTTCGTGGTGGGCGACATGGGGAGTCCTCTCAGGCGGCGGTCATGCCCAGTGTCTCCGTTCTCGACGGCGGACGCTCGTCGCGCGCCCGCCGTGCGAGATCAGTCGCGCAGCTCGAGGTGGCGCCGACAGCGCGCCTGGTAGGACTCGGTGCCGCCGACGTGAGCAGCAGTCGGAATGCTGGCGTCGCCCACATCACCGGCGACGACACGCTGGTGGAAGGCGGCGTCCTGACCGCAGACTGCGCAGACGGCCGTCAGCTTGGTGACGTCCTCGGCGAGGGCCATGAGCGAGGCGAGCGGCTCGAACGGGCGGCCGTCGAAGGTGACGCACAGACCGGCGACGACGACGGTCGTGCCCCGAAGGACGAGGTCACCTACGACAGGGATCAGGTCGTTGCCGAAGAACTGCGCCTCGTCGATGGCGAGGAGGTCGAGCTGGCGACCGTCGACGAGCCGCACCACCGAGCTCGCGTCCGGAACGGAGTGCGAGGAGACGCTGAGCCCGGAGTGCGAGGCCACCTGACCGGCGCCGTGCCGCTCGTCGAGCGCGTGGTTGACGACCTCGACGGCGAGCCCGGCGAGCTGTGCCCGGCGCACGCGCCGCAGCAACTCCTCGGACTTCCCGGCGAACATCGGCCCGCAGACCACCTGGAGCCGGCCCAATGAGTCTCCATGCATGCGGGAAGTGTATGGATGCTGCGCGAAGCCTTTGAGGGAAGGACGCAAGCCCACGTTTAGGAACGAGCACTCATGCTGGCTTGGTCGTGCGCGCCCCGGTGCTCGTCCCAGTGCTTGCCGAGCCACTCAACCTGCTCGTCCAGGAGTCGCAATGTCAGTCGTTCGTCGTGGAGCCGAGCATATTGCGGGAACCTCGCCAGGTCGTTCGCGACGTCGATCCGGAGCTTCGATGGATCGACCGCGAGCATCCCATCGTCGAACAGCCGATGAATGTCCCGCCGGAGCATTAGTCCGCCGTGATTGAAGTGACTCCCTAGCTCGGCGTAGCTGTAAAGATGTCCAGCTTCCAAAACACGCGCGGGTGCGCCCCCAGTGAACGCACACGCACTTCCCTGGGTAGCCAGGAGGTGCTCACGGAATTGCCGCTGCCCCCTGCGGACTCGGACCAGCGCCTGGGTGAATCCCTGTGGTAGAGCGACGTGCACGCCGGATACTGGCTGCCAACTGAGGTCGACGCGCGCAGTCACGCGTTCGACGGCACGACCGGCACCTTTCGCGATCAGCGACCTCCGTAAGGCGGCCCAGTCGAGTGGGCGCATCGCGTTGATGTCGCCAGCGTTCACAGCTAAGGACCGGATTTCCTTCTCTCCGAGGAGACCGTCGAGTGACGTCCACGCTGCGTCGTACCTTGCCCTGTACAGGCCCACCTCAACGACGTCGATGACGGGACTGGCGAACTCGTGGCGGCACTTCATGCACCGATACGGCGGAACGACCTTCTTACGTGGTGGGCTGATCCGAGTCGTGTTGCAGGCTGGGCACCGGTGAAGCAGCTTTGGACCACGCGAGGTCTCGATCTCCTCGATCACCGAGACGCCGAGTAAACGCTCCTTGTCCCACAGCGCGATGAGATCGCCGACACGGAGGTTCTTGAAATTCGGAACGTTGCTGTCCCACGAGTAGTAGGCGTCGAACTGGTCGTCATATCCGGAGTTGCCTCCGTGACCGCGGTTATCGCCCGCAGCCATGAGCAACCATGCTCGCTGCTGGGGAACGCCGCTCTCCATGCGGATTAGCTTGGCACAAACGGACGGGTGCTCAGGTCAAAGCATTCCAGCCGTGCTCGCACGGTTCGCTTGGTGCCGCCTCTGGATCGTTCACACGTGCTGCCTCCCCGTGGCGACGACGGACCGGGCGCCGCGGGCCGGCTGCTTGCGGGCGGGCCGCCGATGGGTCGGACGCCTGCGGATGGCCCACTCGGCGACGACCAGGTTGATCGACCACGCGGTGCCCATGAGCAGGGCGTTGCTCAGCTCGGTCCGGCCGAAGATCTCACCGCCGATCCACAGGGTGAACACCTGCGTCCCGGCGCCAAGCCCGAGGGCGTAGGCGCGCGTCATCCAGGCCCGGTGCCGGGCGATCTCTCGACGTCGGATCGCGACGAAGGCGAGCACGATGCTCACCACCATCGCCGTCGCGAAGGCCATCCGGAACAGGTACAGCAGGTCGCCGGAGCCCTCGATGCGTGGATAGAACTGGGCCATCCACAGCGCCGAGCCGGCCACCGTGAGCCCTGCCACGACCAGCACCCGTCCGGCTCCGCGGTGCCACCTGGGCCAGCGTCGTCGGATGTTCGGGGAGAACTGGAACGCGCCCACGAGCGTGTAGAGCGTCGCGCTGACCACGTGCAGCACCACCGGCAGGGGCGAGGCGACGAATCGTGCGTTGGCTGCCGTCACCTCGGGGTCGCCCGAGAGCTCGGCCAGGCGGACGGACCCGGCGATCACCGGGATGAGGCTGAGCATGATCAGCCCGGTGATCACGAGCCACGTGTGTCGCCCTTGGGCGGGCCGCTGCGCTGTGCCACGGGTCGGCGGCCGCACAGTGCCGCCGATCGGCCGCTGTGCTGTGCCGCGGGTCGCCCGTCGCGCATTGCCGCGCGTCGGGGCGGTGTAGGGGCGGGCGGTGGACCGGACCGCCACGTCGGCAGGTCGCTCGTCCATGTCGGTGCCCGTCCTCACTCGGCGGCGGCGCGGTCGAGGCGACGGCCGCGCACGTCGGACGGGGTACCCGTGCCCGCGTCTCGGCGGTCTGACCAGAGCGAGTACCCGAGCCAGGCCACGGCGAGCCCGGTCGGGACGGCGGCGAACCGGCCGGCGTCGTGCGGCAGCATCGGGATGGCGAGCGTCGCCAGCGACCCGACGGCGAGCAGGACGCCCGCCCAGCGCTCCAGGACGCGGGCGCGGAAGACCGCGATGCCGAACGCGACGCCGGCGAGCAGGTAGATCCCGCCGACGACCGGGTTGAGCGTCTCGAGGGCGGCGAGGCTGCCGTCCGCCGGCACGCCGCCGAAGATGCCGAGGAAGTCCTCCGTGAATTCCGGTGCCGTCGTCGCCAGCGTCGGGACGAGGAACGCCTCGACGAACGTGAATGCCACCACTGCTAGGTAGAAGCAGCTGAGCATGAGGTAGCCGACCAGCCCGAGCACGCCGGTCTCCCGGACCTGTCGGAGGTAGATCCCGGTGACACCGGCGAGGCCGAGGACAGCCATGCCGATCGTCAGGCAGGCGACGACGAACCAGGCACTGCCGGTCACCGTCGCCAGGTCGTCGTCGGGGTGGATGAACTGGATCCCGACGTACAGCAGGCCCGACGCGACGGCGGCGAGGCCGGCCGCGCGAGTCAGGCCCGTGGGTGTGATGGTCATCGTCCTTCTCCTCGTTCTGGTCGGCGCGCGGTCGTTGCCGCGGGATGGCCCAGAACCTATGGAGAGGCGTGGTGATGCGTCCTCACCACATGTGGTGAATGGCGTGGTGAACTTTGGTGAGGTCGATTCCCGTCCGGTCCGGAGGCCGTCGAGAGCGGCCGGACCCTGACGCCGGCCCGGGTGAAACCTCAGGGGCAGATCAGGGCCGGTCCCCGATCCCTCAGACGCGACGCGTCGATTGACTGGTCCCCGACACCAACGGTGCGGAAGACGGCGAGCGTGCCGGTGACGCACGGCCGACCACGACAGAGGGCGCAGACCATGATCGAGGCACAGAACCTCACCAAGCGTTACGGCGACAAGACCGCCGTCGACGGCATCAGCTTCACCATCCCGCCCGGCACGGTGACCGGGTTCCTCGGCCCCAACGGAGCCGGCAAGTCCACGACGATGCGGATGATCGTCGGGCTGGACCGTCCGACGTCGGGCACCGTGACGGTCAACGGCCGCGCGTACGCGCAGCACCGGTCGCCGCTCCGTGAGGTCGGTGCGCTGCTGGACGCCAAGGCCGTGCACACCGGCCGCAGCGCACGCTCGCACCTGCGGACCATGGCCGCCACGCACGGCCTTCCCGCCCGGCGCGTGGACGAGGTCATCGAGATGACCGGGCTCGGCGCCGTGGCCAAGAAGCGCGTCGGGGGGTTCTCCCTCGGGATGGGCCAGCGCCTCGGCATCGCCTCGGCCCTGCTCGGCGACCCGCGCACGCTCATCCTGGACGAGCCGGTCAACGGTCTCGACCCCGAGGGCGTGAAGTGGGTGCGCACACTCGTGCGCCACCTCGCCGCCGAGGGCCGCACCGTGTTCCTCTCCTCGCACCTCATGAGCGAGATGGCCCAGACCGCAGACCAGCTGCTGGTGATCGGCCGCGGGAAGATCATCGCCGCCGGACCGGTCCAGGACGTGATCGACGGTGTCCAGGACGCCTCCGTGCACGTGCGCTCCCCGCGCGCCGCCGAGCTCGCCGACCTGGCCCGGTCCGCCGGCGCCTCCGTCACCACGACCGAGCCCGGCACGTTCGACGCCCGTGGCGTGACCGCCGAGACGATCGGCAACGCCGCCGCCCGGCGCGGCATCGCCGTCCACGAGCTCACGATCCGTCGGGCGAGCCTGGAGGAGGCCTACATGAACCTCACCCAGGACGCCGTCGAGTACCGCTCCGAGACCACCCACGAGGCCATGGAGGCCGTCAGATGACCACCACAACCACCCCGACGCCGGCACGGTCCGCCGCGGCGCCGACCACTCCCGCCCGGACGGCCGGCTCGGCCGTCGACGCTCACCTCCGCTTCGGCGGAGTGCTGCGTGGCGAACGGATCAAGCTGCTCTCTCTTCGCTCGACGTGGTGGACCCTCGGGATCACCGTCGTCCTCATGGGCCTGCTCGCCCTCGCCCAGGCGGCCTCGGCAGAGTTCATCGTCGAGGGCTCTGGCGACCTGTCGCTGCACGGCGCCGAGTTCGTGACCGGCGGCTACCAGCTCGGGATGGTCACCGTCGCCGTCCTCGGCGTCCTGCTCGTCACGGGCGAGTACTCCACGGGGATGATCCGTTCGACCCTCGCTGCCGTCCCGAGCCGGCTGCCGGTGCTTGCCGCCAAGGCGGTGGCGCTGTCGGTCGTCATCGTGATCGTCAGCGCGGTGAGCCTGGCCGTCAGCTACGTCGTGACCATGCCGTTCCTGAGCGACTACGACCTCGTGCCGTCGCTGGGCGACTCGGGCACCTGGCAGCTCTTCGGCGGCATGGCGTTCTTCTTCGTCGCCGTCGCCCTGTTCGCGCTGGGGATCGGCACGCTCCTGCGACACACCGCCGGGGCGATCACCGTCGTCCTCGCCGTGCTCCTGCTCCTGCCGATGATCCTGCAGTTCATCAACCTCGACTGGGTCCAGGACGTGCTGGGCTACATGCCGCTGCCGGCCGCGATGTCCTTCCTGACCATCAGCGGGGCGTTCGGCGGCAACGAGGCACTCACGGCCTGGCAGGGGGTGGCGGTCGTCAGTGCCTACGCCGTCGCCGCGCTCGCCGCCGGCGCGATCAGCCTGCGCCGCCGGGACGCCTGACTCGTATCGGCCTGACGGCCGCAGTCCCGACGAGGCCCCGCCCCACCCGGACGGGGCCTCGTCGTGGGCGCGGCGGTGCCGTGCGCGCACGTCGGCACGGCCTCGTCCGACGCCCGCACGCCGGACGGCGCGGTGCCCGGGCACGGCTGTGCCGCATGCTGTGGTCGGAGCTTGCCGGGCGGTCGACACGGACGCCCGGTCCGTGACTACCGAGAGGCTGACGACAGTGATCTACGAGATGAACCACGTCGGCATCCAGGTGGAGGACCTCGACGCCTCGCTCGGGTTCTACCAGGGCGTGCTCGGCGGCAGGACGGTGTGGTCGACCGAGATCGCCGCCGTCGAGCTCGACATCGTCTACGTGGAGATCGCCGGCGGGCTCGTCGAGCTGCTCCACTTCCGCGCCCCGCGGCCGGGAACGACGTACGGGATCGACCACGTCGCCTTCCTGTCGGACGACCTCGACGCCGACTTCGCCGGGCTGGTGGGCGCCGGCTACGAGGCGCTGGTCGAGCCACGTACCGCTGGCTCCGGCGTCGGGCGCAACGCGTTCGTCGCCGACGCCTACGGCAACCGCGTCGAGATCCTCCAGCGGGACCTCGAGCTGCGCGACGAGCCCAGCCCGAACGAGCTGGTCGAGGCCATCGACCACGTCTGCGTCCGGGCCGGCGACCTGGACCGGGCGCGGGAGTTCTACCACGAGCGGATGGGGCTCGAGATCCTGCGCGAGGTGCAGGTGCCCGGATCCGACGTCGCCCTCACCTACCTCGCCGTCGGGAACGACGTCGTCGAGCTGTTGCACACGGACGAGACAGCGGGCAAACCGTTCCCGCACCTGGCGCTCCGGGTGACGAACGTCGAGGCCGCCGCCGAGAGGCTGGGCGAGCTGGGGGTCTCGGTCCGGCGCCTGCCGCGGCCCGGTGACGACGACCTCGCCAGGGCCGCCGACCTCGTCGACCCCGACGGCGTGCGCATCGAGATCCTCGACCGGCCGTCGCTGCTCGACGGGTTCCGCGGCCAGGGGTGAGGCGCAGGTCACCACGGCCCCGCACGTCACCGGGACGTTGGCCCCACGAACCCGACATTCTGGACCGGGATGCTTGAGCCATAGGAAGTTCCACCTCAGGAACTCCACCTGTTGCTCAAGGAGAGCATGATGGCCACCATCACCGAGACGTTCCCCAGCACCGCGCCCACCACCGTCTACCAGGAGGAGGTCGTCACCTCCGCAGCGGCCCGCAAGGCCCTGGCCGTCGGCAGGATCGTGATTGGCTGGACGTTCCTCTGGGCCTTCGTCGACAAGCTCTTCGGTCTGGGGTTCGCCACCCCAGCCGAGCGTGCCTGGATCAACGGCGGCACTCCCGCCCAGGGGTTCATCGGCGGCATCGAGGGCCCGTTCGCGGAGTTCTTCCAGATCTTCGCCAACCCGTTCGGTGACGTCCTGTTCATGGCCGGCCTGCTCGGCATCGGGGTCGCGATGGTCACCGGCGCCGGCCTGAAGATCGCCGCCGCGACCGGCTCGCTGCTCATGCTCTTCATGTACCTCGCGATGATCCCGGTGGCCGTCGGTGGCACCAACCCCATCACCGACTCGCACTGGATCGAGGCGATGGTCCTGATCATCTCGGCGGTGACCCTCTCCGGCGACACGTGGGGGATCGGCAAGTGGTGGGCCGGCAAGGTCGGCAACAGCTGGCTGCGTTGATCGTCACCAGCACCCATGCGCGCAGGAGCCCCGGCCGACCGGCCGGGGCTCTTGTGCATGGTCTCCTCGGTCACCGCGCTCGACGTCACCGGTCCTTGTGATTGTCCAGGCCGGTGAGGCGGACGACGGTGGCGAAGCCGGCTTCGGTGCCGGGCCAGTGGTTGCGCACCACGTCGATCCCGGCGCGGCGGACGACGCCGCGAAGCACGATGGTGACGACGATGGCGTCGTCGGCGTAGCCCAAGACGGGGATGAAGTCGGGGATCAGGTCGACCGGGAGCGCGAGGTAAGCGAGCAGCAGTGCGAGCCGGACGCGGACCCCGCGCGGCAGGTTCTTGTCGCCCGCGAGGCGACGCACGAGCCGGAGCCCGTCGGGCAGTATCCGCAGCGCCTCGCGCAAAAGTCCTCCGCGGGGCCGTGCGACGAGCAGTGCGAGGACGAGGATGAGCCAGGCCAGCAGCAGGGCGGAGCCGACGCCGATCAGCAGATCTGACCAGAACGAGCCCGCAGAACCCAATGCCCAACCGCTGACCCACGACCAGCCATCGCCGCTCGACCGACCTATCACTCGCCGATGCTACGACCGCGCCGATGCTACGACTTCGCCGGGACCACTCACCGGTAGCCGAGCGCCGCCCGGCACGGGCCGAGGAGTGCTTGGCCAACCCCTGGCGGCGGCGCCGGCTACCTCCGCTGATTGGGTTGGACCGGTGGCGCCGTCGCGGCGATGTGCGAGAGCGACATGGCGAGAGCGCCGGCGTCGAGGAGGCCGACGTCGCGGTTGACGAAGGCAGCGGCGACGACGCCCTGGTCCACCTTGCAGTGCGCCTGTGCGCGGTAGCCGGGCATCTCGGCGGCCCGGCCGACGGCGGGGGTGTCGTCCGCCTCGGACATGTCGACCAGGCCGAGGCCGAAGCTGTCCAGCTCCCAGCTCCACCGCTCCGGGTCGAAGGTGGTCATCTCGGTCAGCGACTGCGCCGACACGATGTCGCCGCCGCAGAGCCGGCCCCACCACCGGGCGAGGCTGGCCGCGTCCGACGCGAGCGCCTGGCCCGCACCGGTGCGCGTCACCTCGTTGAGCGACGGCACTGCCCCGCCCAGAACGGCGAGGTCCATGGTGGCTCCGTCGCTCGCGACGGGCAGCGCCACCGGCCCGGTCAGCTCCTCGACGGGCTGGACGAGAAACCCCTCGGACCCCGGTCCACCCAGCACGTCACGGCGCAGGACGGTGGCCAGGGACCGTCCGGTCACCTCCTCGACGAGGAGCCCGAGGAGCAAGTAGTTGATGCTCGAGTACTCCATCAGCTCACCGGGCGAGAGACGCTCGGACGGGATCAGTGCCAGGACCTCCTCGGGAGTCCAGACCCGGCGCGGATCGTCGAGAGCGCGGTCCGCCCTGCGCAGCCCCAGCAGTCCGCTCCGCATGCCGAGCAGGTCGCGCACGCTCGCCCCGTTCGACACGAACGGAAGGTTGTCCGGCAGGTGCGTCACGGCGCGGTCCTCCAGCCGTACGCGGCCGCGCTCCACCAGACGCATGACCTGCGCGGCCACGACGGCCTCCGAGAGGGTGCCGAGCGGGAACCGGTGGGCGGTCGTCATCGGCCCACCGTCGCCGGACGTGCCTGCCGCGCCGGACCAGGTGCCGTGCTCGGCGCTGATCACCGCCGCGCTGACCCCGCCTGTGCCGGCCGCGGCGACCAGCTCGTCCAGGTCCGCCTGGAGCGCGTCTGCGAGCCACGGTCGGACGGGTCTCGCCGGCAGGATCGCGAGCTCCGCCGTCGGGAACGGAGAGGGGAAGCGGGTGAGGGGACCGCCTTCCGGGTCCCTTCCCGTGGTCTGCGGCGAGAATTCCTCACTGGGATCTGGCTTCCGCGGGTCGGGTACCGGCTCCTCGGGTATGCGGTCGGCGTGGTCGTCCGGGCCGGGTCCTGCTGCGGGACCCTGCGGTCCTGGTCCTGGTCCTGGTCCTGGTCCTGGTCCTGGTCCTGGTCCTGGTCCTGGTCCTGGTCCTGGTCCCGGTGCCGCCGTCGAGCCCTGCGTCTCGGCCGGCGGGGAGGCCGGGCCGTCCGGTGCGGCCGGCGGGTCGGTGCAGGCCCCGAGCGCCAGCAGGAGCGAGACCGCCGCCACGACGCCGTCGGCAAGCGCGTGCCCCGACCTGGCGACGTACGCCCGAGGTTCGAGCGGCCCGCCGTGCCCGCTCCTCGCCGGCTTCCGCCGACCGACGCCGTGAAGGACGCCCATCGGAAAAGTATGCGCGCCCGGGGAAGCCGTTGACGAGACGCGACGACTCCGGCGAGGGCCGGTTGCCCCCGACAGTGAAGCCGCCGAGCCCCACCGAGCCGGTGGAGCCGGCGGGTGGCCCGCCTGAACGACGACTCGGCCCTCGGCCGGTGGCCGTCAGGACCAGGACACCTGAGGATGAGTGGGAGTCACGATGTCAGCTCAAGAGTCTGGGGTAACGGATGCCGGCCTGGGACGCGATGTTCACGACCTCCACACCGGTGCTGGAGCTCATCCTCCGCGGCACGGTGACCTTCCTCGCCCTCATCGTCGCCCTGCGGGTGGTCGGGCAACGAGAGTCGGGCGGGCTCGGCCTCACCGACCTGCTCGTGGTCGTCCTCGTCGCCGACGCTGCCAGTGCCGGTCTCCGCGGCGGGGCGGACTCCATCACGGACAGCTTCGTGCTCGTGGCGACGATCTTGTTCTGGAGCGTGGCACTCGACGCATTGGCCTATCGCTGGCCACGGTTCGCCCGCCTCGCCAAGGCCAGACCCAAGGCGCTCATCCGGGACGGCGAGCTCGACCACCGAGTCATGCGACGCGAGTTCATGACGCTTGAGGAGGTACTCTCGCAGCTCCGGCTCCACGGGATTACCGACCCCGCCGTGGTGAGCCGCGCCTACGTGGAGCCGAACGGCATGATCAGCGTCATTCGTCGGGACCAGGCCGAGCCCGACACCCCGGTGGTGCCACCGACCGCGTGAGTCGCGGGGGTGTCAGGGGCGGGCGTCCGGGTCGGCGAGGAACGGCTCTACGGCGTCACGCATGACCTCGGTCTGGTCCGGTGTGCCGGTCCACCGGGAGAACGCGGCGACCGCCTGGGCGATGAGCATGTGCTCGCCGTTCGCCGCGCGGTGCCCGGCGGCGCGGGCCTGCCGGACGAGCTCCGTGGTGCGGGGGAGGTAGACGACGTCGAAGACGGCGGCGTGCGGCGCGAGCGAGTCGACCGGGACCACCGGGCCGACGCTCAGCATCCCGACCGACGTCGCGTTGACGAAGAGGTCCGCCTCCGCGAGCCGGGAGGCGAGGGCGTCGTCGTCGAACGAGATGGGCTCGATGGCAAAGACGTCCGCGTACTCGTCCGCGAGGCGCGCGGAGTCCTCCCGCCGCAGGTCGGCCACCGTGAGCGAGACCGGCTGCTCGGTGGCGAGCCCGTACACCGCGGCGTGCGCGACGCCGCCCGAGCCGGCCACCACCACGCGGGACTCGGCGATCGGCTTGTCGAGCACCTGCCGCACGGCCGTCATGAAGCCGATGACGTCGGTGTTGAAGCCGACGAGGGTGCCGTCGTCGCGGATCTCGACGCTGTTGACCGCGCCTATCGCGCGCGCGGCCGGCTCGATCTGGTCGAGCAGCGGCATGATCGCCTGCTTGTGCGGGGCGGTGATCTGGAACCCGTACCAGCGCTCGGCGCGGGCCCGGTCGACCTCGGCGGCGAGCTCGTCCGCGGTGACCTCGCGCAGGACGTACTCGCCGTCGATGCCGGTCGAGGCGAAGGCGGCGTTGTGCATGGCGGGTGAGTGCTGACGCGTGAGCGGCAGACCGAAGAGCGCGGCGGTGCGCATGGGGTCCTCCCCGGGGCTGGTTGTCGGTGGCTAGCTGTCGGTGAACTGGGCGGAACGCTTCTCCTTGAAGGCGCGGGCGCCCTCGAGCATGTCCTGGGTGGAGAAGACTTCCTCGGACGCGTCGAGCTCGAGGGCGAGGCCGTCGTCGAGGGAGCGGTCGAGGGACTCGTCGATGAGCCGCTTCGCGAGGCGGGCGGCCCGCGGGCCGCGCGTGGCGATCTCGTCGGCGAGCTCGCGGGCCCGGGCGAGCGCGCCGCCGGTCGGGGTCACCTCGTTGACCAGGCCCAGCTGCTCGGCGCGCTCGGCGGTGAGGACCTGACCGAGCAGGATCATCTCCTTCGCCCGCGCCAGCCCGACGACGCGGGCGAGGCGCTGGGTGCCACCGCTGCCGGGCAGCACGCCCAGCTTGAGCTCGGGCAGGCCCAGCTTGGACTTCTCGCTCGCCACCCGCAGGTCGCAGGCCAGCGCGAGCTCGAGCCCGCCGCCGAGGGCGTGCCCCTCGATGGCCGCGATCGTCGGGACCGCCGTCCGGGCGAGCTGGCGGTACACGAGCCCCTCCAGCAGGAGCTTGTCCTCGGCGACCCGGCCGTGCAGGGCCTCGAACTCCGCGATGTCGGAGCCGGCGCAGAAGGCGCGCCCGCCGGCGCCCGTGACGATCAGCGCCCGCGCCGCGGCGTGCCTCGCGACGGCGGTCAGCGCGTCCCGCAGCTCGACCGTCAGCTCGCGGCTGACGACGTTCATCGGCGGGTTGTCCAGGACGATCTCGCAGGTGGTGCCCAGCGTCACCTCGACCAGGGATGTCATCGGCGGGTCTCTCCCATGCGTGCGAAGTCGGCAGCCAGCCCCATCGGGCCCGGCCGGAAGATCCGGGGGTCCATCGGCGCCAGGTCCGGCGACACACGTGGCCGGAAGCCCATGTGCGCGAGCACGTCGCGCTCGACGTCGAGCCCCTCGGCGATCTCGATCAGCTCGAGGCCGTCCGCTGTCAGGGCGAACACCGCGCGTTCGGTGACGTAGCGGACCCGCTGGCCCCGGGCCAGGGCCGCGGCACCGCTGAAGGTGATCTCCTGGACGTCGGGCACGAACTTGTGCTGGCTGCCCTCCTGCCGGATCGCGAGGTGCCCGTCGTCGACGTCTACCTTGAGCCCACGGGCGGTGAACGTGCCGACGAAGCAGAGCTTCTTCGTGCGGTTCGCGATGTTGATGAAGCCACCCGGTCCGCGTGGCCGGTCGTCGAAGGCATGGACGTTGACGTTGCCGTGGGAGTCCACCTGGGCGAAGGAGAGGCTGGCGATGTCGAGCCCGCCGCCGTCGTAGAAGTCGAACATCGACGGCTGCTCGAGCATCGCCTGGAAGTTCACCCCGGCGCCGCCGTCGGGACCGCCGGCCGGAGCACCGCCGAAGATGCCCTGCTCGACCGTCAGCGTCAGGTCCTCGGTCACGCCCTCGCGGGCGGCGATGGCGCCGATCTGCTGGCTGATGCCGAAGCCGAGGTTGCAGATGTCGCCGGGGGCGAACTCCAGCAGGGACCGCCGGCCGATGACCCGGCGCACGTCCAGCGGGGCGTCGGCGGCGCCGTCGGGCGGGGCCTGGCGCAGCTGGCCGGCGTAGTACGGGGAGAACTCGGTCAGGTAGGTCTGGGTCTGGACCGGGTCGACGTAGACGTAGTTCACCAGCGCCCCGGGGATGCGTACGTCCCGGGGCCGCAGGCTGCGCCGCTGGGCGAGCGACTTGACCTGGGCGATCACGATGCCGCCGTTGTTGTGCGCGGCCATCGCCAGGGCGAGGGAGTCGCCGTGGACCGCCTCGCCGTCCATGACGAGGTTGCCGTCCTCGTCGGCGACGGTCGCCCGGATGACCGCGACGTCGATGGGCAGGGCGTGGAAGAAGAGCCACTCGCGGCCTGCGAGCTCGATGACCTCGACGACGTCCTCGGTCGTGACGGCGTTCTGGCGTCCGCCGCCGTTGCGCGGGTCGACGTAGGTGCCCAGGCCGACGTCGGTGATCAGCCCGGGCCGGCCGGCGGCCATCTCGCGGCACAGCGCCGAGAGCACCCCCTGCGGCAGGGAGTAGGCCTGGATCTGCTCCGCCCGCACCAGTGCGCCGAGCTCGGGCTCGTTGCCGATGTTGCTGCCGATCGTGCGTGCGTGCAGGCCGGGCAGGGCGAGCTGTGACATGCCGCGCGAGGCGAAGTCCCCGATGCCGACCACCCGGACGGTGGTGAGGTCCCTGGGGGAGGCGTGCTCGGTGTAGCGGTGGGCCAGCTCGTCGATGAACAGCTGCGGCACGGCGTGGCCCGCCCCGGAACCGCCGATCCACACCGCGTCGCGGTCACGGACGAGCCCGACCGCATCGGTGACGCTGAGAACTTCCATTTCTCCTGACCTTCTTCGACGAGTGGGTTCGACCTGTGACGCGCTCGCGGCGGGTGCGCCAGGGTGTGTGGTCCGGTGGCGCGCTCCCGGGCGTGTGCCGCCCGGCCGGGCGGCGCCCTACGGCGCCCCCCGGTGGTGGCGCCCTAGGGCATGAGCCCGCCGGCGTTCGGGCACAGGGTCTGCCCCAGGAAGAGCGCGCCGTCGTCGGAGAGGAGGAAGACGACGGCGTCCGCGACCTCCCCGGGCTCGGCGAAGCGGCCCAGCGGCAGCTCGGCCATGCGCTTGCGGCCGACCTCGCCGTCCATGACGGTGCGCCCCATGTCGGTGTTCATGACGCCCGGGGAGACGGCGTTGGCGCGGATGCCGCGCTGGCCGAACTCCCGCGAGATCGACTTGACCAGAGCGATGGAGCCCGCCTTGGCGCTGGCGTAGTGCGCGACACCGGGCCAGCCGACCTGACCGAGCCGGGAGGCGATGTTGACGATTGAGCCGCCGCCCTGGGCGAGCATGTGCGGGATCACGGCCTGGCTCGCCACGAACGCGCTGGTGAGGTCGGTGCGCATGACGTCGTCCCACTGGTCCTCGGTGATCTCGAGGAACGGGTGCTCGGGCATGACGCCGGCGTTGTTGACGAGCCCGTCGATCCGGCCGAACCGCTCGTTCGCCCAGGCGACCGTGGCGCGGACCTCCGCGGAGTCGCGGACGTCGCACTGCCGGATCTCGGCGTTCACGCCGCGCTCGCGGACCTCGTCGAGCGTGCGCCCGGCGGGCTCGTTGCTGGTGTGAAAGGTGAAGGCGACGTCGCCGCCGGCGTCGGCGACGGCAAGGGCGACCGAGCGGCCCAGGCCCTTGGCGCCGCCGGTCACGAGCACCACCTTGCCGGCGAGGCGGCCGGCGGTCGTGGCAGCGGCGGTCGGGGTGGCACGTGTCATCGTCATTGATCCACATCTCCTGCAGGAAGCGCTTTCAGTTTTCTGTACACTCTCACGGCATGGACATCGTGGCAAGAGGTCTTGCGCAGGTCGGTTCGGAAAGCGCGCCGGTCTACGACGTGCACGCCCACACGCTGCCCGCAGCGCTGCTGGACGTCGGTGCCAGGTCGGGCGAGCCGACGTACGAGGTCCTCGAGGGGGCGGACGGCCTGCGCCTGCGGATCGGCGAGCGCAGCGTCGGCCCGGTGCCGCACGCGCTGACGGACGTGGCCGGCCGCGTGGCGGCGATGGACCGCTCCGGCGTCGACGTCCAGGTGCTCTCGCCCTGGCTGGAGCTGTACCCCGAGGACCTGCCGGCCGGAGCCGCCGCGAACCACGCCAGGGCGGTCAACGACGCCCTGGCGGCCGAGGTGCGCGCGCTGCCCGACCGGCTCGTCGGGATGGCGATGGTGGCGCTGCAGGACGCCGGCGAGGCCGCCGCGGAGCTCACCCGAGCCGTGGTGGACCTGGGCATGTGCGGCGCGATCCTGCCGACGGCGACCCACACGTCGGAGCTGGCGGACCCGCGTCTGGACCCGCTCTGGGCCAGGGCGGCCCAGCATCGGGCGCTGCTGATGCTGCACCCGTTCACGCCGCTGTCGGCGCCACGGCTGCGTGCCCACGGCATCGGCGATGCTCTGGGTACGCCGCTGGAGGGTGCCGTGGCCGTGGCCGCGCTGCTGCGCGCCGGCGTGCTCGACCGCCACCCCGGGCTGCGGCTGTGCGCCGTGCACGGCGGTGGCCCGCTGCCCGCGATGGCCGGACGCCTCGACGCCCTCTGGGCGTTCGCCGGCCGACCCGCTTCGTCCGCCGCACCGTCGGACGACCTGCGCCGGCTCTACTTCGACACGCTCACCCACGGGGACCAGGCGCTGCGGTGGCTGTGGGAGTTCGCGGGCACCGACCGGCTGCTCCTCGGCAGCGACTACCCCTTCCCGACGGGCGAGGCCGACCCGGTCGGGCGCGTGGACGGCCTGGACGCGGCCGGCGAGGTGGACAGGGCGGCGATCCGAGGCGGCAACGTCGCCCGTCTCCTGGCAGAGGTCCGGCGCGAGCGTCCCTGACGACCGGCCGCTCAGGTGTGAGTGCGCCCGGTGACCGGGGGGCCGGAGCTCGGCGGCGCGGCCGCGCGGCGGTGCGGCGCGGCGGGCCGGCCCGGCGGCGCGGCGCGTCGACGCGCCGGACAGCGCCGGCGTCTCGACGACCCGGGCGGCGTCTCCCGAGGGCGCTCGGTCGAGGCCCGGCGGCGGTGAGGTCCTTGACACCTGGGACCGCCGCCGTATAGAAAGCGCTTACAGACAAAGACGTCCACACCTCATTGGAGAGAACCATGGAAGACATCCGGCTGGGCATCATCATGAACGGCGTCACGGGGAGGATGGGGACGCGTCAGCACCTCGACCGCTCGATCGTCGCGATCCGGGAGCAGGGCGGAATCGACCTCGGTGACGGCCGACGCATCGTCGTCGACCCGATCCTCGTGGGCCGCAACCCCGACAAGCTGGCCGACCTCGCCGCGCGCTACGGCGTGACGCGGTGGACGACCGACCTCGCGGCGGCGCTGTCGAACCCCGACGACCAGATCTACTTCGACGCACAGACCACCGAGCGTCGGGCCGAGTCGATCAAGCAGGCCATCGCCGCGGGCAAGCACATCTTCTGCGAGAAGCCGACGGCCACCTCGCTCGCCGACGCGCTCGAGCTGGCGCGCCTTGCCGACGAGGCCGGCGTGAAGTCCGGCGTCGTGCAGGACAAGCTCTTCCTGCCCGGCATCCAGAAGCTCAAGCGCCTCATCGACGGCGGCTTCTTCGGCGACCTGCTCAGCCTCCGTCTGAACTTCGGCTACTGGGTGTTCGAGGGCGACTGGCAGCACCTGAACCGCCCGTCGTGGAACTACCGCAAGGAGGACGGCGGCGGCCTGATCCTGGACATGTACCCGCACTGGCGCTACGTCCTGGACAACCTCCTCGGTCCGGTCCGGTCCGTGCTGTGCCACGCGCAGGTGCACATCCCGCGCCGCTGGGACGAGTCGGGCAACGAGTACGTCGCCACCGCCGAGGACGCCGCGTACGGCATGTTCAAGTTCGACTCCGACGTCGTCGCGCAGTTCACGACGTCGTGGGCGACGCGGCCCTACCGCGACGAGATCGCCGAGTGGCAGCTCGACGGCACCCTCGGCAGTGCCATCGCCGGGCTGCGTGACTGCCGCATCCAGTCGCGCGGCGCGACGCCGATGCCGGTCTGGAACCCGGACATCCCCAACCCGATCGACTTCCGCGCGGGGTGGCAGGAGGTGCCGGACAACGGCGAGTTCGACAACGCGTTCAAGGTGCAGTGGGAGATGTTCCTCAAGTACGTCGTCGGCGCCGACAAGGCCTTCCCCTGGGACCTCCTGGAGGGGGCCAAGGGTGTCCAGCTGGCCGAGCTCGCGCTGCAGTCGGTCGAGGAGCGGCGCTGGGTCGACGTGCCGGAGCTGACGATCCCGCAGCGCGCGAGCCAGGGCGAGGTGCTCGAGCCGGTGCGCTCGTGACAGCCCGGATCCGCCTCGCCGGGCCGGGCGGGTCGACGCAGGACCACGTGCTGACCGGTCCCGCGGAGCCGCTGCCGACGCGCCTGGAGCCGGCGACCTCCCGGGTGGCGTACTCCGCGGCGCACGTGGTGCTCGACCCGCTGGCGGACGCCTCCCCGGTCACGGCGCCGGCCATCGACTGGGAGGCGACGCTGCGGTTCCGCCACCACGTGTGGGACCTCGGCCTCGGGGTCGCCGACGCCATGGACACCGCGCAGCGGGGCATGGGCCTGCCGCTCGAGTCCGCCCACGAGCTGATCCGCCGCTCGGCGGCGGAGGCGACCGCCCGTGGCGCGCGGGTGGCCTGCGGCGCCGGCACCGACCGGCTGGTCCCCGGCGTCGCGACCGTCGAGGACGTCGTCGAGGCGTACCTCGAGGAGACCGCGTTCATCGAGGACAGCGGCGCGGAGGTCATCCTCATGGCGAGCCGGGCGCTGGCCGCGGCGGCACGCGGGCCGGAGGACTACCTCGCGGTCTACGGCCGCGTGCTGGAGCAGGCCTCCGGCCCAGTGATCCTGCACTGGCACGGTGCCGTCTTCGACCCGCAGCTGCAGGGCTACTGGGGGTCGGACGACCTCGACCGGGCCACCGAGACGGTGGTGGAGCTCATCGCCGCCAACCGGGAGAAGGTGGCGGGGATCAAGATCTCGCTCCTGGACGAGCAGCGCGAGATCGACCTCAGGCGCCGCCTGCCCGCCGGGGTGCGGATGTTCACGGGGGACGACTTCAACTACCCCAACCTCATCAAGGGCGACGAGCACTCCGCGAGCGACGCGCTGCTCGGCATCTTCGACCCCATCGCCCCGGTGGCGGCGGCCGCGCTGCAGGCGCTGGACGGCGGCGACGTCGACCGGTACGACGAGCTGTTCGCACCGACGGTGCCGCTGGCTCGCAAGGTGTTCGAGGCGCCGACGTTCCACTACAAGACCGGGGTGGTCTTCCTCGCCTACCTGCGGGGGTTCCAGGACCACTTCCGGATGGTCGGCGGTCTCGAGGGGGCCCGCTCGGTGGCCCACCTGAGCGAGCTGTTCCGGCTGGCCGACCGGGCCGGCCTCCTCGCCGACCCGGACCTGGCCGTGCAGCGGATGCTGCCGGTCCTCGCTCTCAACGGAATCGACGGAAGGATCTGACAATGGCCGACCCCCAGCGTCTGAGCATCAACCAGATCACGGTCAAGAACTGGGACCTCGAGCAGACCGCGGCCGGCCTGGCCCGGCACGGGATCGGCGGGATCGGCCTGTGGGTCGACAAGGTCGAGGAGGTCGGGCTGCCGCGGGCGGTGGAGATCGTCCGCTCGCACGACCTCAGCGTCTCCAGCATCTGCCGGGCCGGCTTCTTCACCGAGCCGACGGGCAACGGCGCCGTGAGCGACGACAACCGCCGGGCGATCGAGATCGCGCACGAGACCGGCGCCGACTGCCTCTACATCGTCTGCGGCGGGCTCGGGCCGGACAACGACCTCCGCGGCGCACGGCAGCGTTCCCAGGACGGGCTCGCCGCCATGGCAGAGGTCGCGCGCGACGCGGGCGTCGCCCTCGCGCTCGAGCCGCTCCACCCGATGATGGCCGCCGAGCGGGGAGTCGTCGTCACGCTCGACCAGGCGCTGGACATGGCCGAGGCGGTCGGCGACGACGTCGGCGTCGCCGTCGACTCCTACAACGTGTGGTGGGACCCTCGCCTGGACGCCGCGATCCAGCGGGCCGGCGAGAAGGTCATCAGCTACCAGATCTGCGACTGGCTCGTCCCGCAGCCGCACCCGTTGTTCGGGCGCGGCATCCCGGGCGACGGCGTCATCGACCTGACGGCCCTGGGCGCGTCGGTCGACGCCACCGGGTACTCCGGGCCGATCGAGGTGGAGATCTTCAACGAGGAGGTCTGGGCGAGCGACCCCGACGACGTGCTCGACGCCGTCGCCGCCGGGTTCGCACGGGTCTGAGGCGTCAGCCGTCGTGGGCGGCGACCCGGGCGGGCACCGGCGCCGTGCTCGCCCGCATGACCACCGTGCCGTCGATCGAGATCGACCGACGGATCGAGCTGTCCTCGACCATGGCGAGCTCGACCGCCTGCTGCCCGATCAGCTCGAGCGGCACGCTGACGGTGCTCAGCGCCGGCGTGATCTGGGCGGCGAGCGGGATGTCACCGAAGCCGGCGACGGACACCTCGCCCGGGACGTCGACCCCGTTCTGCTGCAGACCGGCGATCAGTCCCGCGGCGACCACGTCGAAGGCGGCGAAGACGCAGGTGGGGCGCTCCGGCTGCGCGGCGATCAGCTCGGCCAGCCGGAGGCCGCCCTCCCGGGTCATGTCGACGTGATGCACCGAACCCTTCGGCAGCTCGAGGCCACGGTCCTGCAGGCCGAGGCGAAAGCCCTTGAGCCGGTCGCGGGCCGTGGTCAGCCGGGCCGGCCCGGTGGCGACCGCGAACCTCGTGTGCCCGAGGTCCGCGAGCGTGTGGGCGAGCTCGCGGGAGCCCGACTCGTTCTCCAGCACGATGCGGTGGCCGACGCCGCGGTCGCCGACCACGGACACGACCACTCCGCCGGTCTCCTCGAACCGCGTGAGCTCGGTCTCGATCGGCTCGAAGGCGGACCTGTTGATGAAGCCGCTGCCGGCCATGATGATGGCCCGCGGGCGCTGTGCGCGGAGGAGCTTGACGTACTTCAGCTCCTGCGACGGGTCGCGGTACGTGCACACGATGGTCACGAACAGGCCGTGCGCCTCGGCGGTTCGCACGATGGCTCCGGCCATCAGCGCGAAGTACGCGTCACGGATGTCGTGGAGGACCAGGCCGATCGTCGTGGAGGTCGCGCTGGCGAGCGCCTGGGCGTGGAAGTTCGGCTCGTAGCCCAGCTCGGCGGCGGCGGCCAGCACCCGCTCGCGCAGCGCCGGCCGGCCGGTGTAGCCACCCTGGGAGTTCAGCACCCGGCTGGCTGTCGCGAGCGAGACCTGCGCCTGGGCGGCCACGTCCGCGAGCCTGACAGCTGCTCTCTTCACGCCTTCCCACCTTCTGTTCTCTCCCGCCCGTCGCGGGTGCGGACGGTCCGGGAACCGTAGCGTCCTGTTGACCGTACGTCGCTGCAACCCTAGTGTGCGGAGAAAGCGCTTTCAATCGAGACGTTCGCATCGACGCGGACGACCCGCGTCAGAGGAGGCCCCGTGACCATCTCCGCATCAGTGCTCGCGCCCCCGGCGGTTCCGACCGGGGCGCCTGCCCGAGACGGTGGGGCAGCGGCTCCGACGGCGCCGGCCTGCGCCGCGCTGACCGTCGTCCTCTTCGGTGTCACCGGGGACCTGGCACGGCGCAAGCTCCTGCCGGCGCTCACCCGGCTCGCGGACGGCTACGCACCCGTGACGCCCGTGCGGCTGCTGGGGGTCGGACGCTCCGAGATCCCGGTAGACGCCTTTCGTGCGGCCGCGGGTCTCGACGGCACCGGCGCCCTCGAGGTCGATTACGTCGGCGGGGGCTATGGAGATGCGGCCACCTACGAGCGCATCCGCCGCCGGCTCGTCGCGGCCCGTCCGGGCGGCGGCGAGGTGGTCGTCTTCTACGTGGCGACCCCGCCCGAGGCGTTCGAAGCCATCGTCGAGAACCTCGGGCGGCTGTGCGACCACGTCCGCGGTGCGGGTCGGCAGTGCCGGGTGCTCATCGAGAAGCCGTTCGGCGAGGACCTGACCAGCGCGCGGGAGCTGCTCGCGCACGTGACGCGCTCGATCCGCAGCGACGAGCTGCTGCTGGTCGACCACTACCTCGCCAAGCCGGAGGTCCGTCAGCTCGAGCGGCTACGGATCGTCAGCGACAGGCTGGCCGGCCGGCTCGACCGGTCCTCCGTGGCGCACGTGCAGATCACGATCGCCGAGACGCTCGGCGTCGACGGCCGTGGTGGGTTCTACGACCGGGTCGGCGCGTTGCGGGACGTCATCCAGAACCACGGTCTGCAGCTGTGCGCCGCGGTGCTCTCCGCGCGTCGCGACGTGTCGGGACGGGCGACCAGCTGGCCGGACCGGCGGCTCCGGGCGCTCGAGCAGCTGTCCGTCGACACCCGGCCCGACGGGACGCACGCCGCCGTGCGCGGCCAGTACGGCCCGGTGCCCGGCTCGTTCGTACGGGCCTACGCCGACGAGTCGGGGGTGGCCGACGGGACACGGACCGAGACCTTCGCGGCGCTGCGGCTGCGCTCGTCCGACCCGCGCTGGGCGGGCGTGCCGGTCTATCTGCGCACCGGCAAGCGCCTCGCGCAGGCCGTGTGCGACATCCGGATCCAGCTCCGGGGCGCGGCCGACGGCGCCACCCGTCCGGGGCGCGCGGAGGGTGACGTGATCCATGTGAGCATCAAGGGAGATCCATTCGTCCGGATGGTCACCGGCGGACGGACCCTCGACCTGGCATCGGCCGACCCGGCCCTGGCGCAGGACTACGTGCACATCTTCCACAGCGCCACGGTGGGCGAGCGCGGGACCTTCCCCGACCACGGCGAGATGCTGCGGTCCTGGGAGATCGTCGAGCCGGTCATCCGCGAGTGGGAGGGCGGCGGACCCGTCGCGGTGTACCCCGCCGGCAGCTGGGGGCCGGAGGAGGCCGGCCTCGTCATGGCGGGCTCGCACGTGTGGTCCCGGCCGCGTGCGTAGCGACCACGGTTCCGCCCGAGGCGGCAGCCGCAGCTCCTGCGCGCCGTCGCCCGGGGCGGCGGCTCCCACGCGCCGTCACCCGGGCGCACCTCTCACGCGCCGTCGCCCGAGCGGCAGCTCCCGCTCGCCGTCGCCCGGGCGTGGCTCTCACGCGCTGTCGCTCGGGCGTCCCGAAACCGCCGGTCTTGGAGCTCCCGCTCGCCGTCGCCTGGCCGGCAGCGCCCTGCTGCGGTGTGCCGGCTGGGCTCCGCGAGCCGATACGCAATTGATATGCGCCAAGTGGACCAAAACCCTTGCGCCGGCCTCGGAGAACCTCTACGTTGCCTGAAAGCGCTTTCGATTGCGCTTGCCACACCCACGATGAAGTAGGAGGCAAAGATGTCAACAAGGAAGTTGGCTCGATGGAGTGCGCTGGCTGGTGCAGCGGCTCTTGTACTCGCCGCTTGCGGTTCGACGGACGCCACCGGTGACGGTGGGACCGGTGACGCCACGGGCGACAGCGCCGGCAACGACGACCCCATCGTCATCGGCATCTCGCTCCCGCTGACCGGTGACTTCGCCGAGCCCGGCAAGGGCGTGCAGCGCGGCTACCAGACCTGGGCGCAGGTGGTGAACGACAACGGCGGTCTGCTCGGCCGCCAGGTGGAGCTCAAGATCCTCGACGACGCGTCCGACGCGGCCCGGGTGGTCTCCGACTACGAGGCGCTCATCGCGCAGGACCAGGTCGACCTGGTGGTCGGCCCCTTCTCCACCAGGCTCGTCGTGCCCGCCTCCCGCGTGGCGAACGAGTACGGCATGCTCTTCGTGGAGCCGGCCGCGGCGGCCGCGGAGGTCTTCGAGAACGGCTTCGACAACATCTTCTACGCCGCGCCCGCCATCGCGCCGGACCACTACAACCACCTGCTGGACTACATCGAGGCCATGCCGGAGGACGAGCGGCCCAAGACCGCTGCCGTCGCGGCCCAGGACGACCCGTTCGCCCAGGGCACGGCCTACGGCATGCGGGACGGGCTCGTCGAGCTCGGCGTCGAGATCGTGGTGGACGAGGTGTACCCGCCGAACGCCACCGACATGAACGCGATCGCGGCACAGATCGCCGACGCCGACCCGGACGTGCTCATCGGCGGCACCCTCTACCAGGACGCGGTGAACATGATCCTGGCCCTGCAGCAGCTGGACTACCAGCCGAAGATGGCGATGTTCAGCACCGCGCCGACGAACACCGAGTTCGTCGAGGCGGTCGGGGACGCCGCCGAGGGCGTCATCGCCCCCACGGGCTACTCCATCGAGTCGCCGTTCCCGTCGAACGAGGAGTTCGTCGCCGCGAACATCGAGCTGCACGGCCAGGAGCCGGCCGAGGACGAGGCCAACGCGTACACCACCGGCCAGGTCGTCGCCGCGGCGGTCGAGGCGGTCGGGTGCGCCGAGCAGGGTGAGTGCCAGCAGAAGCTCATCGACTGGCTGCACGAGAACGAGGTCGACACGGTCGTCGGTCCGCTCGCCTGGGACGAGGCCGGTCGCCCGAACGGCGCCCACCTGATCCAGCAGTACATCGACGGAGAGATCACGATCGTGCTGCCCGCCGACGCCGCCGAGGCCGAGCTGGTCTACCCCAAGCCCGAGTGGTGAGTTCATGTTCTCCGGAGCTCTGATCTTCCAGAGCCTGATCCTCGGGATCCTGCTAGGAGGGCTCTACGCCCTCCTAGCAGCGGGGCTCACGCTCTACTTCGGCATCATGCGGGTGGTGATGCTGGCGCACTCCGCCTTCATCATCCTCTCCGCCTACGTCGCCTGGCGCTTCCACGAGGTGACCGGGCTCGACCCGCTGCTCTCGCTGCTCGGCACCGTCCCGATCTTCTTCGCGGTCGGGTACCTCACCCAGAGGTTCCTGCTCGCGCGCCTGAAGCCGGCGACGATGACGATGATGTCCGTGCTGCTGACCTTCGCGATCGCCCTGGTGATCGAGGGGGCACTCGGCATGGCCTACACCGGGACCCAGCGCCGCATCAACATCTCCTACAGCGCCTCGAGCGTGGAGTTCTTCGGCGCGCAGATCCCGGTCGTGCAGATCATCTCGTTCGGGCTCGCCGCGGTGAGCCTGGGCGTGCTGTACCTCGTCATGAAGAAGACCCGGCTCGGTCGGGCGCTGCGCGCGACGATCCAGCACCCCGAGGCCGCACAGCTCGTGGGTATCGACACCAACCGGGCGGCGGGCATCGGGTTCGGCCTCGGGCTCGCCACCGCGGCCGTCGGCGGTGCGGCACTGGCCCTGCAGGCCACGATCTATCCCTCGCTGCACTGGCACTGGATCGGGCCGCTCATGGCGATCATCGTCGTCGGCGGGCTCGGCTCGATCCCCGGGGCCGCCATCGCGGCCATGCTGCTGGGGATCCTGCTCGTGATGCTCCAGCTCCCGCTGGGTTCCACGTGGGCCCAGACCGTCTTCTACCTCGCCCTGTTCCTCACCCTGATGGTGCGGCCGCAGGGGTTCTTCGGAGGTCGCCTTGCTCAGCGTTTCTGAGACCCGGACCAGGGCCGGGCGCACCCCGGCCGCCGAGCGGGACCGGACGAGTTCTGGCCGACGCCGCCGCAACATCCTGACGATCGCCGTCGTGATCGCGATCCTCGCGACGTGGCCGTTCCTCGCCCCGAACCCGTACATGCTCAGCGCGGGCGTGATCGTGCTGAACTTCGCCGTCTTCGCCACCGGCTGGAACATCATGGGTGGCTTCACCGGCTACATCTCGCTCGGGCACGCCGCGTTCTTCGGCCTGGGTGCCTACGGCACCGGGCTGCTCATCATCAACACCGGGATGAACAGCTTCCTGGCGCTGGCGCTCGCGGCCGTGGGGGTCGTCGTGATCGCGGTCCCGGTCGGCTACGCGGCGCTGAAGGTGCGTGGGGCGTCCTTCGTGATCGTCACGATCGCGCTCGTCCTCGTGCTCCAGCTGGTCTTCCAGAGCTGGCGCAGCTTCACGGGCGGGTCCGAGGGCCTGTTCGTGCCCCGTCCGTTCCCGGACCTGCTCCGGCCGCAGCACCACCAGGTCTTCTACTTCATCTTCCTGGGCGTGCTCGCCCTCGCCCTGCTGGCGTGGGCGGTCGTGAACCACTCCCGGTTCGGCGCCGGCCTCAAGGCGGTGCGCGAGGACGAGGACAAGGCCGAGTCGCTCGGTATCCCGACCGGAACGCTCAAGCTCGTGGCCTTCGCGGTGTCGGCGTTCGTCGTCGCCGTCTCCGGCGGTCTCTACGCGCTGTGGTTCGCCGACCTGGACCCGATCTTCCAGTTCGACGTCGTGCTCAGCGCACAGGTCGTGCTCATGGCCCTGCTCGGCGGCACCCGGTACCTGTTCGGCCCGCTGCTCGGCGCCGTCGTGATCGGCGTGGCGCTGGAGTACTTCCTCCTCAACTACGGCGAGACGCAGTTCCACCTCATCGCCACCGGCCTCCTGCTGGGCGTCGTGGTCCTGTTCCTCCCCGACGGCGTCCTCACCGGCGCGCAGCAGCTGGTCCAACGCGTCCGCGGCAAGGGGGCGACGTCCATCCGGGAGATGACCGCCGAGGAGCTGCGGGCCGAGCAGGAGCGAAAGGAGAAGTCCGGAGATGACCATGACTGAGCAGACCCCCACCACGGCGGTGGCCACGTCCATCCTGACCACCGACAGGCTCACCAAGTCCTTCGGCGGGGTCCACGCGGTCAACGAGGCCTCCGTGACCTTCCTGGACGGCAAGATCAACGGCTTGATCGGCCCGAACGGGTCGGGCAAGACGACGTTCTTCAACTGCGTGACCGGGATGATCAAGCCCGACTCGGGCTCGGTCCAGCTCCGCGGGCGGGACATCACCCGGTGGGCGCCGCACAAGATCGCCCGCGCCGGCCTCGGCCGCAGCTTCCAGCTGTGCCGGACGTTCCCGCGCATGACGGTGCTGGAGAACATGCTCGTCGCCGTCCAGCCGCACACCCTGGGGGACTACCTGGGCGGCAGCCACGCCCCGTCCACGGTCGAGCGCGCCCGGGCGATGCTCGCCCGGGTCGGCATCGACCACCTGGAGAACGCCGAGGCCAGGGACCTCTCCTACGGCCAGCAGAAGCTGCTGGAGCTGGGCTCGACCCTGATGTCCGACCCGCCGTTCGTCATGCTCGACGAGCCCGCCGGCGGCGTGAACCCCTCCCTCATCGAGCGCATCGCCGTGCTCATCCGCGAGCTCAACGACGAGGGCACCACCTTCCTCATCGTCGAGCACAACATGGATCTGATCATGAAGCTGTGCGACCACATCGTCGTCTTCGACCGCGGTGCGCCCATCGCCACCGGGACGGCCGACGTCATCCAGTCCGACCCGCGAGTCCTGGAGGCCTACCTTGGCGTCTGACGTGATCCTCGAGCTGACCGACATCGAGGCCGGATACGGCAAGGCGGCGCTGGTCCTGCGCGGGCTGTCGGTGCAGGTCCCGCGCGGCACCGTCGTCTGCCTCGTGGGGCCCAACGGTGCGGGCAAGTCCACCGTCCTGAAGGTCGCCTCCGGCCTGCTCAGGCCCCGCTCCGGGACCATCCGTCTCAACGGGGAGGACGTGACCGGTCAGGGCCCGCAGGCGCTCCTGCGCGCCGGCCTGTCGCACGTGCTGCAGGGCCACAGCGTGTTCCGCGAGATGACTGTCGAGGAGAACGTCATGCTCGGCGGGTACTCGGTGGCCGACCAGTCGCTCCTCGCCGAACGTGCCGACTTCGTCAAGACGATCTTCCCCGTCGTCGCCGACCGGTGGGCGCAGACTGCCGGTCTGCTCTCCGGCGGCCAGCAGAAGCAGGTGGAGTTCGCCCGGGCGCTCATGGTGCGGCCCGACGTCGTCCTCCTCGACGAGCCGTCCATGGGCCTGGACCCGAAGAAGACCACGACGGTCTTCGAGCAGGTCGCCCGCATGCGCGACGCGGGGGTCGCCGTCCTCATCGTCGAGCAGAACGCCCGACGGGCGCTGGAGATGGCGGACATCGGCTGCGTGCTCGACCTCGGGAAGGTCTTCACCTCCGGCCCTGCCCAGGAGCTCCTCGCCGACCCGAAGCTGAGCGACCTCTACCTGGGCGGTCGGCCCGCGACGACGTGATGGAGCCGCGCGTCGGGCCGGGCCCCCGTCCCGCCGGCGCGCGACGACGGAGTGCGCGACGACGTAATGGCCTGACATCCGTGGCGCCGGCGACGACACTCGTCCCATGAACGACGGCGCCAGGCCCTGGGTGCTGCACGTCGACCTGGACCAGTTCATCGCGGCGGTCGAGGTGCTGCGGCACCCCGAGCTCGCGGGGCTGCCCCTCGTCGTCGGTGGCCGCGGCGACCCCACGGAGCGGGCCGTCGTGGCCACCGCGTCCTACGAGGCCCGCGAGCTGGGCGTCGGCTCCGGCATGCCGATGAAGATCGCCGTCCGCAAGGCGCCGGACGCGGTCTTCCTGCCGGTGGACGCACCCGCCTACGAGGCGGCGTCGGAGCAGGTGATGGCCGCCTTGCGCGACCTGGGCGCCGTCGTCGAGGTGCTCGGCTGGGACGAGGCGTTCCTCGGCGCCGTCACCGACGACCCCGAGGCGCTCGCCCGCCGCGCGCAGGAGGCGGTGCTGGGCTCGACCGCGCTGCACTGCTCGGTGGGGATCGGGGACAACAAGGTCCGCGCCAAGATCGCGACCGGCTTCGGCAAGCCGCGCGGGGTGTTCCGGCTGACCGAGGACAGCTGGTTCGAGGTGATGGGGGAGCGCCCGACGCGCGACCTGTGGGGCGTGGGCGCGAAGGTCTCCAAGCGCCTGGCCGCGCACGGGATCACGACCGTCGCCCAGCTGGCCGCCGCCGACACCGGCGAGCTGGTCGCGGAGTTCGGCCCGCGGATGGGGCGCTGGTACGGCGAGCTCGGTCACGGCGTCGGGCCCGCCGTCGTCGACGACAGCCCCTGGGTCGCGAGGGGCCACAGCCGCGAGACCACCTACCAGCACAACCTCACGACACCCGAGGAGGTCGAGGCCGCGGTGCGCGAGCTCGCCACCCAGGTGTTCGAGGACACGGCCCGTGAGGGACGCCCGGTCTTCCGGGTCACCCTCAAGGTGCGCTACGCGCCGTTCGTCACCAAGGCCATCGGCCACAAGCTGCCGGCGCCGACGGGCGAGCGCGACCTGGTCGTGGCCGCGGCGGTGGCGCTCGCGGACCGGATCGACCACGACCGCGAGGTGCGCCTGCTGGGCGTGCGCGCCGAGATGGTCATGCCGGAGGAGGGGGACCCGGCCGAGCGGACACCCGTGCGCGGCCGGCTGTGAGCGCCTCGTCCTAGCGCTCCTCCCCGTGCCGGCCGACGACGGCGGCGTCCGTCCGCGTCACGGCCGGTGGTGGCGACCTCTTCCGTCGTGACGCCCGGTGGTGGCGACCCCTTCCGTCGTGACGGCCGGGCTGGTGAGATGAGGCATGACGAGGGGGCGCGGGTCCTGCCCGGCGGCAGCCGCGGCGATCGCGCTCGTCCTCCTCGCGGGCTGCTCGGGACCGGCCCCGAGCTCCGACCCGTCGCCGCGTCCGACCGGGCACGAGAGCGCCGCGGTCGGTGGGCCGGAAGACCCGGCTGGCGCACCGAGCGCGACCGCGCGCGAGCGGCAGAGCGTGACGCCGACGCCTACCCCTGGCGCCGGGCCGTCGGGCTCGACACGGCCGACCACGCCGGCAGGCTCGACACCGCCGGCCACGCCGTCCGGCTCGACGACGACGGTCACGGTCGGTGAGCTGGTGTTCACGGTCGAGGTGGCCGACGACGCAGCCACCCAACGGCGCGGCCTCTCCGGCCGCACCTCGCTCGCTGCCGGGACCGGGATGCTCTTCCGGTTCGACGAGCCCGCGACGCGCACGTTCTGGATGCCCGACATGGCGTTCGCCGTCGACATCGCCTGGATCTCTGACGGCGCGGCCGTCGGTGTCGACACCATGACCCCCTGCGTCGAGGAGGATCCTGCCGACTGCGAGCGGTGGTCCTCGCCCGGCCCGGTCGACGCCGCCCTGGAGGTGCCCGCCGGTGCCCTCGACGCCGTGGCACCGGGCACCCCGGTCGACCTCTCGGGTCTCGGACCCGGGGCCTCGTGACGAACCGGGACGTGCGGGCGCGCCGGCCGCGCGGTTCGACCCGTAGCCGGCCGACGCGCGCATCACCCGCGAGCGGCGGGCGACCGTCGGACGCGCGCCTGCTGGTCTGCGGCGTCGTGGCCGGTCCTCTCTTCCTCGCCGTCCTCCTCGCGCAGGCACTGTGGCGGCCGGGGTTCGACCTCGGGGTCCATGCCATCTCGCTGCTCAGCCGCGGCGAGCTCGGCTGGACCCAGACCACCACGTTCGTCGTGACCGGGCTGCTGGTCGTCGCCGCGGGTGCCGGGATGCGCCGGACGGTGCCCGGTGCGAGCGGCACACTCGCGGGTGTGCTGGTGACGGTCATGGGCGTCGGCCTGGTGCTGACAGGCATCTTCGTGGTCGATCCCGGCGTCGGATTCCCGCCGGGTGGCCCGCCGCCGGCGGGCACGGTGTCCTGGCAGGGTGCCCTGCACGACGTCGGGACCGCGCTGGCGCTCAACGGCGGGGTCGGCGCGGCGCTCGTGCTCGCGTGGCACGCCGCCCGTACCGGAGCACAGGCGGCCGCAGCGGCCTGCCTGGTTGCCGCCGTCGCGGTCGCGGCGCTCGCCTGGTGGGGCGGACCCGGTGTCCCGCTGCGCGTGAGCGTGGCGGCGACGGTGCTCACCGCCTGGCTCACGGCGGCCTCGCTGGCGTTGCTCCGACGACGCAGGTGACGGGCGGTGGCCCTGTTGCGGCCCGGTTCCCGTGCCGAGACGCTGGCGGGGTGGCGGAGATCGTGGTGGTCGGACAGGTCGCGCGAGACCTTGTGCTGAAGGTCGAGGAGATCCCGGACGAGGGCGGCTCGACGGAGGTGCTCGAACGCCTGGAGCTGCTCGGCGGCGCTGCGAACCAGGCCGTGGGCGCTCGCCAGCTCGGGTGGTCCTCGGCGCTCGTGGGCGTGGTCGGCGACGACGGTGCCGGGCGGGCGGTGCTGGCCTCCGCCCGCGAGGACGGTCTGGATGTGACGGGCGTGGGCGTCCGGGCGGGCGGGACGACGGCGCTCTACGTCGACGTCGTCGAGTCCGGCGGCGTTCGGCGCCTCCTCGAGCACGTGCCCGAGGACGTTCTCCTGACCCCGGCGGACGTGCGGGCCGCGGAGCCGGTGCTCTCGGCGGCACGCGCAGTCCTCGTCGAGCTCCGGCAGCCGGGCGATGCCGTCCGCGACGCCATGGGTGCCGCAGCGCGCGGCGGCGCGCTCGTCCTCGTGGACGGCCACCCGGAGGACTCCCGCGTCCGTGACGCCGTCCTGAGCTCGGCCACCGTGGTCCGGGCCGACGATGCCGAGGCGGCCGCCCTGGCCGGACGCGAGCTCGATGACGTCCGGGACGCCGTGGCGGCAGCGAGGGACCTCGTGTCACGTGGCCCGGCGATCGTGGCCCTCGCCGTCGGGAGCGAGGGCAACGTGGTCGCGTGGGACGGCGGGCACGCGGTCCTCCCGCTGCTGGGCGGTGCACCGGTTGACCCCACCGGCGGCGGGGACGCCTTCGTCGTCGGCCTGGTGACCGCGCTGCTGCGGGGCGCGGACCCCGAGACGGCCGGGTGGGAGGCCTCGGCCGCCGCTGCCCTGACCGTGGGCCGGCTCGGCGGACGCCCCGAGCTGGACGCGGACCGGGTCGCGGCCGTCGCGCAGGCCGGCAGGCGCGAGGCCGCCCGGCCGAGCTGAGCGTCGCCTGGACCGCCCCGACCGGCGGGGGTCCGCACCGGGCGCGGAAAGGACCCTGCCAGGAGCGGCATCTCGACGTAGTCTCGGACGCGTGGGGAAGGCAACCGGGGGAGCCGCGCTCGCCGCAGCGCTCTGCCTCCTGCTGGGCGCGTGCACCTCGGGCGAGCCGGGAGGTGAGGTCGCCGGACCTGCCGGTCCGACGGCGTCACCGACGTCGGAGCCGTCGCAGCGCCCGGACGCGGACCCCGCGTCGCCCACCACGGACGAACCCGCTCCGTCCCCGAGCGACCCGGTCGCGCCGCCGGAGGACGTACCGGAACCCGAGACACCCGAGAGGCCGCCCGGCCAGGCCACGCCGGACGGCCCTGCGCCCGACCCGGCACCCGGGGTCCCGGACGACCCGGCCTCCACCGCGCCGCCCGCGCCCAGCCCACGACCCACCCCTGCACCCAGCCCCACCGTGCCGGAACGGGTCGCGGGGCCGACGGAGGTGCTCGCCTTCCGGCAGACGGCCGAGTGGTCCGACGGCCTCGCGATCACGGTGGGCCGGCCGACGGAGTACGCGGCCGCCGACGACGAGCCGACTCCCGCGCCGACGGCCACCGAAGGTGCCGTCCCCGACGCCGCGACGGACTCGGTCCGGCCGGACACGAGCAGCAGGTCGGCCCCTACCCGGGAGCGATCGGGCCCCACGGCACCGGCACCGCCCGCACCAGTGCCGACGTCACCGGCGCCGGCCGGGGCAGCTCCCACGGCGCCGACGCAGGCCGCGGCGACCGCGACGGTGCAGACCGCAGCAGCGGCGACCGCGACGGCGCAGACCGCAGCAGCGGCGACGGCGCGGACCGCAGCAGCGGCGACGGCGCGGACGGCAGCAGCGGCGACCACGACGGCGCGGACCGCAGCCGCGGCGACCGCGACGGCTCCTGCCCCGGGTCCCGGTACGGCCACGCCGGCCGGCACCGTGCTCGTCGTCGACCTCCGGGTCAGCAACGGCACCGACGGCGACGTCAACACCTCGATCTTCGTGGCCATGACGAGCGGTGGGGCGGACGCCGAGCCGGTCTACGACACCGACGCGGGACTGACCGGGCCCCCGGGCACGATGCTCCCGCCCGGCGGGGAGGTCACGTTCGTGCTCGCGTTCGAGGCCAAGGACCCGGACGACCTCGTCCTCGACGTCCAGCCGGCCTACCACTACGACCCGGCCGTCTTCGCCGGGTCCGCCGGCTGACCCCGGCGAGCTGACCCCGGCGAGCTGACACCGACCAGCTGAGCCCGGCCGCCTGAACCCCGGGACTGGGTCTCGAGGAGGATCCGCGGCGAGAAGCTCCTCCTCACGACCGAGAGGCACCCGCGTCGGCGGCTGTCACTCTGGGTCCAGCCACACCCGGCTTCAGCACCAGTCCTGAGGAACCGAGCCATGATCGAGACCAATCTGACCTTCGAGTCCGGCAGCCACACGCTCGCCGGCACCCTGACCACGCCCGCCGGCACGGGCCCGTTCCCGACCGTCCTCCTCATCCCGGGATCCGGACCCGTCGACCGGGACTCCGACCACAAGCGCATGCCCCTGGGCGTCACCCGCGAGCTCGCCGAGGCGCTCGACCGGGCCGGCGTCGCGACCTTCCGCTACGACAAGCGAGGGGTCGGCCAGAGCACCGGCCGCTGGCGCGCCGCCGGTTTCCTCGACAACATCGACGACGCCCGGGCAGCCCTCGACACCGCCCGCGCGAGGCCTGAGGTGGACGCGGACCAGGTCATCCTGCTCGGTCACTCCGAGGGTGCGCTGCTCGCCACCGCCGTGGCCGGTGCCACCGGGACGGTCGCCGGCGTCGTCCTCGTCAGCCCCTCCGCGAAGCCCGGTGACGAGGCGCTGGCCTGGCAGGCGGAGCAGATCGGTCCGACCCTGCCCAAGCCGGTCCAGCTGGTGCTGAGGCTGCTGCGGACCGACCTGGCGACGAGGTCCGCCAAGAACCGCGCGAAGATCCGGCAGACGACAGCCGACGAGGCGTGGGTGGACGGCACGAAGCTCAACGCGCGCTGGACGCGCGAGTTCATGGCCTACGACCCGGGCCCCGACCTCGCGAAGATCACCGTCCCCGTCCTCGCGGTGACCGGCACCAAGGATCTCCAGGTCGACGTCGCAGACCTCGAGCGGGTCGCGGACCTCGTACCGGGTCCGGTCGAGACGCACGCCGTCGCCGACGTCAACCACATCCTGCGCTCACAGCCCGGGCCGGCGTCGCTGAGCACCTACAAGAAGGACATCCGCCGCCCGGTGGACCCTCGCGTGGTCGAGCACGTCACCGACTGGGTGTCCCGGCAGGTCCGTGCGGCCGGGAGGGTTGGCGGCGCCGAGTAGGACCGGTAGGTCGGGCCGTTCGTCCCCGGCGACGGCTCGGACGGGTCCGCTACCCTTCGGCCATGGACCAGCGCGGGTACACGGGCGGTGCCCCTGTCGGCACGCTGCCCGACCTCGCCCCGGCCACCGTCCCGCCGCCGGGGCGGACCGCGACCGTGGTGCGCGTGCTCATCGCCGTCGGGCTCGTGCTCGGCTGGGCCAACTCGTTCATGCAACCTGTTGAACGGTCGGTCGACCACCTGCTGCAGGAGCTCGCCGACGGTCGCGTGACGGAGCTGACGATCGAACGCCCGCCCGACCTGCCCGACGCGCAGGCGCAGGGGCAGTGGCGGGTGGAGTGGTCCGGCGAGGGCCGCCCCGGCTACGCGTACTACGAGTTCAACAGCCTCGACGGCATGCCCGAGGTCGACGAGGGCGCGGAGATCCTCACCGCGGCCGACGCCTCGCCGTCGCCGGTATCGGTGACGGTCCGTCAGGACTACTTCGGCCCGACCGGGACGGTGTGGCACCCGGTGACCATCGCCGCACTGGCGGTCCTGCTGCTGCTCGTGCTGGGACCGCAGCCACGGCTGGCCACCAAGTGGGCGTGGTTCTGGCTGGCGATGACCGCGGCGCCGCTCTGGCTGGTCTTCGTCCTGCTCGAGCCGACCCCGCTCGGGGCCCGCCGCCCGGCGCCGTTGCCCGCCCGGCGGCTGACCGGCGGCTGGGCGTTCCTGATCAGCATCACGCTGCTGCCGTTCGCCCTGGGGCTCCTGCCCGGCTACGACGAGCTCTTCCGCTGAGCCGGTCCAGCATGCTCGCTGGTGCTCGCGCGCGGCCATGGCAGACAATCGGCCCATGACCGACACCGCCGCACTCGTCGACGACGTCCTGTCCACCACGCCGCTCATCGACGGCCACAACGACCTCGCGTCCGCGCTGCGCAGCACCGCCGGCTACAGCGTCGACGACCTCGACGCCGACCGCCCCGAGCTGCACACCGACATCCCCCGGCTGCGCGCCGGGCGGGTCGGCGCCCAGTTCTGGTCCGTGTTCGTCCCCTCCACCCTGACCGGCGGCGACGCCGTGCTGTCCACGCTCGAGCAGATCGACGCGGTGCACCGCATGCTCGCCCGCTACCCCGAGACGTTCACGCTCGCCTGCACCGCCGACGACGTGCTGGCCGCGTTCGGCGCCGGCCGGATCGCCTCGCTCCTCGGCGCTGAGGGCGGTCACTCGATCGGCGGCTCCCTCGGGGCGCTGCGCATGTTCGCCCGGCTCGGCGTGCGGTACATGACCCTGACCCACAACGACAACGTCGAGTGGGCCGACTCCGCCACCGACGAGCCGGCCGCGGGCGGTCTCACCGACGTCGGCCGCGCGGTCGTCGCCGAGATGAACCGCCTCGGCATGCTCGTCGACCTCTCCCACACCGCCGAGTCCACCCAGCTCGACGCGCTCGCGGCCACGACCGCGCCGGTGATCTTCTCCCACTCCTCCTGCCGCGCCGTGTGCGACCACCCGCGCAACGCCTCCGACGAGGTCCTCCGCCGGCTCGCCGGCAACGGGGGAGTGCTCCAGGTGACGTTCGTGCCCAAGTTCGTCTCGAACGAGGTCGCCCGGTGGGGCGCCGAGTCCAGGGCGGCCCTCGGCGGCGGGGACTGGCCCTGGCCGCGGGCACCACGGCCCGGCGAGGACCCGGCCGCCGTCGCCGCGGATAACGCGGGCGCGGACCCCGACGCCGCGCGCCGGGCCGCGTGGGAGGCCGACCACCCGCGGCCGGAGGCGGGCATCGACGACGTCGTCGCCCACCTGGAGCACGCCCGAGAGGTGGCCGGCATCGAGCACATCGGTCTGGGCGGCGACTACGACGGCGTCGACCGGCTGCCCCGCGGGCTCGAGGACGTCGCGGGGTACCCGCGGCTGCTCGAGGCGCTCGCCGCGCGCGGCTGGTCCCGCGACGACCTCGCCGCCCTGGCCGGCGGGAACGTGCTCCGGGTGCTGCGCGACGCCGACGACGTCGCCACCGAGACGCTCTGGCCGACCGCGGCGGGGTAGCTCATCGCAGCACGAACCCGGTGCCCACCTCGTCGTCGTCTGCGAGCACGAACCGGTGCTCACCCGTCATCGAGGCCCGTCCCGTGACCTCCGGCACGACGGCGGCCCGGCCGGCGACGTCCACGTGCTCACGGACCCGGGCGGTGAACCGGGTGCCGACGACCGAGTCGTGGGTGAGCGTCTCGCCGTCGCCGAGCCGCCCCTCGGCCACGAGCAGCGGCAGCCGCGCCGAGGTGCCCGACCCGCACGCGGACCGGTCGACCTCGCCGTCGGCGAAGACGGTGACGTTGCGCTGGTGCGGCCCGTCGGGCGTCCGGCCGAGGTCGTCGTAGAGGATCGTGCCGTAGATGCCGGACAGGCGCGGGTCGTCCGGGTGCTGCGCGGCGGGGGAGTCGTTGAGCGCCCACTTCACCGCCCGGCCGGCGGCGATGAGCTCGCCGTAGTGCTCGGGCGTCACCTCGAGCCCGAACGCCGACGCCGGCACCGACGCGTACAGCGCGCCGCCGTAGCTGACGTCCGCGACCACCGTGCCCAGCGGCGTCGCCACCTCGATCCCACGGGCCACCACCCAGGACGGGACGTTGACGAACGTCGCGCCCGTGACCTTGCCGCCGGTGACGTGGACCCGGGCGGTGACCCGGCCGGAGGGGACGTCGATGACGACGTCGGTGTCACCGTCCGGCGCCGCCGGCACCACCCCGTGCTCCACCGCCCAGACGCCGAGCGCGATGGTGCCGTGCCCGCACGCCGTGGAGTAGCCGTCCTTGTGCCAGAACAGCACGCCCAGGTGGGCGCCGTCGTCGTCCGGCGGCACGAGGAACCCGCCGTACATGTCGGCGTGGCCGCGCGGCTCCTGGACGAGAACCTGCCGGTACCTGTCGATCTCGGCGCTGCCCTGCGCCGTCACGCGGCGGTCGGCCACGGACAGGCCGGGGATGTCCGGCACCCCCGCGGTGACGATCCGGAACGGCTCGCCGCCGGTGTGGTAGTCGACGGTCGTGACGGAGAAGGACGCCGCCATCAGACCTCCAGGACGCCGTCGACCCGGCGCGGCACGCCGAGCGGGTTGTTCTCGCGCAGCGCCGCCGGCAGGAAGCGCTCCGGCATGTCCTGGTAGGCGACCGGCCGGAGGAACCGGGAGATCGCCGCCGTCCCGACCGACGTCGTGCCCGGGGCCGTCGTCGCCGGGTAGGGCCCGCCGTGCTGCTGCGCGTGGGTGACCGAGACCCCGGTCGGCCAGCCGTTCCACAGCACCCGGCCCGCCTTGCCGGCGAGCGCATCGACGAGGTCGGCGACGTCGTCGTCCTCGCTGCCCTGGACGGTGGCGGTCAGCTGTCCCTCGAGCAGCTCGGCCAGGGCGGGCAGCTCGGCGGCGTCGTCGTACTCGATCACGAGCGCCGTCGGGCCGAAGCACTCCGCGGCCAGCTCGTCGACTGCGCCGCGGAACTGCTCCGCCGTCGTCGCCAGGACCGTCGGGGACGTGGGCGAGCCGGCCGGGTCGGCGCCCTCGGCCAGGACCCGGACCGCGGCGTGGTCGCGCAGCTCCGCGAGACGCTCGACGTAGCCGCCGTGCAGCCGGTCGTTGAGCATCGGTGCGGCGGCGGGCAGCGACGCGGCGGCCAGCCGGTCGGCCAGGCCCGCGGCGGCCGGGACGAAGAGCAGGCCGGGCTTGGTGCAGAACTGGCCGACCCCCATGGTGAACGAGCCGACGAACCCGGTCACGATCTCGTCCGGCCGCGCGGCAGCGGCCGCCGGGGTGACGAAGGTGGGGTTGACCGAGCCCATCTCGCCGTAGAAGGGGATCGGCTCGGGGCGGGCGGAGGCGATGTCGAACAGCGCCCGACCGCCGCCGATGGACCCGGTGAACGCCCCGGCCCGCACCGCCGGGTGCTCCAGCGCGGCGGTGCCGGCGTCCTGGCCGAAGACGACCGCGAAGACCCCGTCCGGGGCGCCGGCGCCGCGCAGGGCCTCGACGACGATCTCCCCGGTGCGGGCGGACAGGCGCGGGTGGCCGGGGTGCGCCTTGAGGATGACCGGGCAGCCGGCGGCCAGGGCGGAGGCGGTGTCCCCGCCGGCGACCGAGAACGCGAACGGGAAGTTCGACGCGGCGAAGACGACGACGGGCCCGAGCGGCTCGTTGACCCGGCGCAGGTCCGGCCGCGCCCCCATCGGCCAGTCGGCGTCGGCGTGGTCGATGCGGGCGTCGAGGTACGAGCCCTCGGTGAGCACCTCCCCGAACAGGCGCAGCTGGAAGGTGGTGCGGAACAGCTCGCCCTTCAGCCGGGCCTCGGGCAGGTGCGTCTCCTCCGCGGCGAGGCCGACGAGCTCGGGCCCGGCGGCGTCGAGGGCGTCGGCGACTGCGCCCAGGGCCTCGGCGCGTGCGGCCGGGGTGAGCGCGCCCCAGGCCGGGGCGGCTGCGGCGGCGGTGCCGACGATGCGGTCGACGTCGGCCTGGGTGGTCTCGGCGGTCGTCGTCATGGGGTTGCCTCCTCGTTCGGTGCCGCCCGGTCCAGCGCGGCGAGGGTGCCGAGCGGGACGTGGGCGGCGAGCGGGCGCCGGCTCGAGGCCAGCAGATCGTCCTCGGTGATCTCACGGTCGGTCAGGTGCGCGAGCAGGCCGGCCGCGGGCCAGCCGCAGATGCGTCCCTGGCAGCGTCCCATGCCGACGCGGGCGAGGGAGCGGGCCGAGCGGGGGTCGTCGGCGCCGAGGTCGCGGCACGCGGCGCGCAGCTGCGAGGCGGTGACCTCCTCGCACCGGCACACGAGCGTGTCACCGTCGACCCACGACTGCCACCGGCGGGGCACGGGGTAGACGGCGTGCATGGCGCGGGCGAAGGCGCGGTGCCGCACGACGTCGCGGCGGCGGGCGGGGTCCGGCTGCGCGCCGGCGGCGGCCCGGCCGGCGATGTGGCCCTCGGCGACGGCGAGCACCGCACCGCCGACCCCGGTGGCCTCCCCGGCCACGTAGAGGCCCGGCACGCTGGAGCGTTGCGCCGGGTCGACCCGGACGACGAGGGAGCCGTCGGCGCCGATCGCCGTGGCGACGCCGAGCATCAGCGGCAGCTCGAGCTGCGGGGTGAAGCCCCAGCCCAGGGCGACGGTGTCGGCGTCGACGGTCGTCTCCTGACCGATGACCAGGCCGTCGGCGTCGGTGCGGGCGAGGCGCACCCCGGTCACGCGGCCGTCACCGAGGACCTCGGTGACGACGGTGCGGGTGCGCAGCCGCACGCCGTGCCGGGCGAGGCGCGCGGCGTACCCGGCGGCCTGGCCGAGCTTGGCGCCCTGGCGCAGGGCGGTCCCGATCCGCCGGGTCCACCCGCGCGGGTCGGCCGCCTCGCACAGGGCCACGACGTCGGCCCCGGCGTCGGCCAGACCGGCGGCGACCGGGAGCAGGAACGGCCCGGTTCCGGCGACGACGACGCGGCGGCCGGTCAGCACGCCGTGCCCCTTGAGCAGCGCCTGGGCGCCGCCGGCGGCGACGACGCCGGGCAGGTCCCAGCCGGGGACCGGCAGCTGGCGGTCGTACGCGCCCGGGGCCAGCACGACGCGCCGGGCCAGCACCTCGCCCGGCGCCGGCGTGGTGCCGCCGGCGGGCAGCACGGGGGTGGTGCGCAGGCGGAAGAGGTCGCCGTCACGCTCGGCGAGCCACACCGACGTCCACGGCCGGTGCTCGGCCCGGCCGGTCCGGCTGGCCGCGCCGAGGCGGTCGCGCAGGTCGAGGAAGACCGACCAGTCGTGGTGGCCGTGCCCGTCGGGCTCGTGGAAGGCATCGTCCCGGTGGCGCCAGTACTGCCCGCCGAGCTGACCGGCGGCGTCGAGGAGCACGACGTCGGCGCCCGCCTCGGCGGCGGAGACGGCGGCGGCCAGGCCGGCGGGCCCGCCTCCCACGACGGCGACGTCGACGACGCGGGTTGCGCCCAGGGACCGCGCCTCGGGGCCGGTGGTCTGCTCACGCATTGCCGTCACCGCTCTCGAGCACCATGCCCTCGGTCATCGGGACCAGGCACGCGCGCTGGTTGGGGGCGCCGTCGACGGTGAGCAGGCAGTCGTGGCACACACCGATCCCGCAGAAGATCCCCCGCGGCCGCCCCTCCCGCCGGGTGGTGCGCCAGGTGGTGATGCCTGCGGCGACCAGGGCGGCGCCGACGGACTGGCCTGGTTCGCCGACCAGCTCGGCGCCGTCGAACGTCGCCCGCACCGCCGGCCCGCTCCCCGCGCCGTGATCGGTCCGGCCCCGCCGAGTGGCACGAAGTGCACCGCTGTCGGGCGCGGAGTCGGTGCCGAACGTGTCACTCGACGCCCGGCCCCGCCGAGTGGCACGAAGTGCACCGCTGTCGGGCGCGGAGTCGGTGCCGAACGTGTCACTCGGCGTCGAGTTGCGCCGAGTGGCACGAACAGCACCACCGTCGGGCGTCCGACCCGTGCCGAACGTGTCGCTCGGCGCGTCGGTGGTGGCCGGCGGGGCCGTGTCGGCGCCGGTGGCGGGGGGCGGGGTCTCGTCGGGGCGGGGAGCGCTCATGCGAACCTCTCCGGGGCGAAGGGGGCCAGCGGCAGGGCGGTCGGCGCCGACGTGAGCGCCTGCACGAGCAGGGCGGCGGTCCCGGCGGCCAGGCCGATCCCCGCACCCTCGTGCCCGGCGGCGTGCCACAGCCCGGGGGCCCGCGGGTCGGGCCCGATCACGGGCAGGTGGTCCGGACAGTACGGGCGGAACCCGTGGTAGTGCCGCATGACGGCGACGCCGGCCAGCGCGGGGAAGAGGTGGACGGCGGCCGCGGCCATCCGGGCCAGCGCGGGCACGGAGACGGCACTGTCGAACCCGACGCGTTCCCGGGTGGAGCCCACGAGCACCGTGCCCGACGGCGTCCCCTCGACAACGGGGGAGGACTGCAGCGCGGCGTCGGAGCTGGCGACGTCGGAGACGTACTCCGCGGCATAGACCTTGTGCCGCACCATCACCGGCACCGGCTCGGTGACCAGGACGAACCCCCGTCGCGGCAGCACCGGCAGGTCGATGTCCGCCAGCGCGGCTACCTCCCGCGACCACGGTCCGGCCGCGTTGAGCACCGCCCCGGCGGAGAGGTCGCCGGCCGCGGTGCGGACTCCGACGACCCGCTCGCCGTCCCGGAGGAACCCGGTGACCTCGGTGCCCGGCCGCACCAGGGCGCCTGCGCCGCGGGCCAGCCGCAGCAGGTGGGCGACGGCGAGCATCGGCATCAGCTGGGCGTCCTGCGGGTAGTGCACGCCGCCGGCGAGCCCGCCGGCCAGGTGCGGCTCGAGGTCGTGCAGGTCATCGGCCGCCACCTCGGTCGCGGCGACGCCGGCGCCCCGCTGGACCTCCGCCAGCGCCGTGAGCGCGCCCAAGCTGGTCTCCGACGCGGCGACGACGAGGCCGCCCTTGGCCTCGAACTCCCAGGAGTCAGCGTGCTCGCCCAGCTCGGTGCGCCACACCTCGTTGGAGTACCGGGCCAGGTCCAGCTCCGGGCCGAGCTCCTTGTCCGAGACGAGGATGTTGCCCTCCCCGTGCGAGGACGTGCCCGACGCCGGCCGGCCGCGGTCGACGACGGTCACGGCGAGCCCGGCCCGGGCGGCGAGGTACGCCGTCGCCGCCCCGACGATGCCGGCGCCGACGATCAGCAGGTCGGGCGCGCGGCTCACAGCAGGAAGCCGGCGGGGAACGGGTCGGTGGGGTCGAGGAAGTACTGGGCCGTGCCGGTGATCCACGCCCGGCCGGTGATCGTCGGCACGACGGCGGGCCGGCCGGCCACCTCGGTCTCCTCGACCAGGCGACCGACGAACCGGGTGCCGATGTAGGACTCGTTGACGAAGTCCTCGCCGATGCCGAGCTCGCCGCGCGCGTGCAGCTGGGCCATCCGCGCGCTCGTGCCGGTCCCGCACGGTGACCGGTCGAACCAGCCGGGGTGGATCGCCATCGCGTGCCGGGAGTGCTGCGCGGTCGAGCCCGGCGCCTTGAGGTAGACGTGGTGGCAGCCGCGGATGTCCGTCCGCTCGGGGTGGACCGGCTCGTCGGCCTCGTTGATGGCGTCCATGATCGCCAGGCCGGCGCCGAGCAGCCGGTCCTTGGCGGCCCGCTCGAACGGCAGGCCGAGCTGTTCCAGGTCGACGACGGCGTAGAAGTTGCCGCCGAACGCGAGGTCGTAGTCGACGGCGCCGAGGCCCGGCACCTCGACCTGCCCGCCGAGGGTGTGCGCGAAGGAGGGCACGTTGCGGATGGTCACCGACGTCGCGGATCCGTCCTCGACGGCGACGTCGGCGACGACGAGCCCGGCCGGGGTGTCCAGCCGCACGGTGGTCACCGGCTCGGTCACCTCGACCATGCCGGTCTCGACCAGCACGGTGGCCACGCCGATGGTGCCGTGCCCGCACATGGGCAGCAGGCCGGAGACCTCGATGTACAGGACGCCGTAGTCGGCGTCGGGCCGGGTCGGCGGCTGGAGGATCGCGCCGCTCATCGAGGCGTGCCCGCGCGGCTCGTACATGAGCAGGGTGCGCAGGTGGTCGGAGTTCTCCATGAACCACGTGCGGCGCTCGGCCATCGTCGCACCGGGGATGACGCCGAAGCCGCCGGTGATGACCCGCGTCGGCATACCCTCGGTGTGGGAGTCGACGGCGTGGAAGACCTTGCTCGTCCGCATGGCGTCCTCTCCGCGTGCTCTTGGCCGGCGGCTGCTGCGTCCCGGCGACGAAAAGGTCGGTGCCGGTCGCTGTGCCGGCACCGCCCAGAGGCAATACAGTGTGACATACCACCACGCGTGTTGTGACGCGCGCCACCGGCGGCCCGGTCCATACTGGGCAGCCTCCCAAACTGGGCAGCCCCGCCAAGGAGACGCCATGACAGCAGCCTCACCGTTCGCCCCGGTCGTGCACGCGGCGAGCCTGCGCACGCTCGTCGAGGACTCGGTGGCCGGGGCCATCGTCGCCGGGCAGCTGCCACCCGGCGAGCTCGTCTCGGTGCCGGCCCTGGCCGCGAAGTTCGACGTCTCCGCCACCCCGGTGCGTGAGGCGATGATCAACCTCCAGCACCGCGGGTTCGTCGAACCGGTACGGAACAAGGGCTTCCGCGTGACCGCCGTCTCCGAGCAGGACCTGAACGAGATCGTCCAGCTCCGCCGGCTCATCGAGCCCCCGGTGGTCCGCGACCTGGCGGGTGCCGTCGGGGCCGAGGACGCCCAGCGCCTGCGCGTGCTCGCCCGGGCCATCACCGACGCCGCCGACGCCGGCGACATGCCGCAGTACCTCGCCGCCGACGTCGAGTTCCACCGCGAGCTCGTCGCCCTCGGCGGCAACCGGCGCATCGCCGAGCTGGTCACCGAGCTGCGCCGCGAGACGCGCCTGACCGGGCTGTCCGACCTGGTCAACACCGACCGGCTCGCCGAGTCCGCCGCCGAGCACGAGCGACTGCTCGAGCTCCTCGAGGCCGGTGACGCAGCGGGTGCGGAAGAGCTCATGGACCGCCACATCGGCCACGTCCTCGGCTGGTGGTCCGGCAATCCCGAGCCCACGACCACCGCCTGAGACGACCTTTCGAGCGCCGCCCGGCTGCGCCCGGTGGAGGAGATCGTCTCGTGGTCGAGATCGTTTCTGGTCGGCGAAACCGGGCTGGCACCGACGGTGCAACGCGTGTGTTCGTCGACGACGCACGGTCTCGGCACTGCTGACGTGCGGCGGCGTGGGGCGCACAGTTCGGTAACGAATCTGTCTCAGATCGCCGAGTGGTGTGTCACAGGTCACCGGCACTTGTAATGTGTGACATCCCATCGCCCCCACCTCCGGGGCGATTCTCGTTGCGGAAGGACAGACAATGACGAACCCCTTCTCGCGCCGGGGCCGCGTTCTGGCTCTCGGCGCGGTCGCGGCTCTCGCGCTCGGTGCCTGCTCGGGCGGTGTGACCGGCGGCGACGAAGACGCCACCGGCGACGAGGGCCCGATCACCCTCGGCATGCTCGCACCGTTCTCCGGCTCGGAGGCCGCCTTCGGCCCCTACATGGAGAACGGCGCCCAGATGGCCATCGACGAGATCAACGAGGCGGGCGGCGTTCTCGGCCGCGACCTCGAGCTCGTCACCGAGGACGACGCCTGCGACGCCACGAGCGCCACTGCCGCGGCCAACAAGCTCATCACCGAGGGCATCGTCGCCTCGGTGGGCGGCTACTGCTCCGGCGCGACGCTGCCCACCCTCCCCATCTTCGCCCAGGCCGGCGTGCCGATGGTGATCCCGGCGGCGAACTCCAACCAGCTCGTCGACGCCGACGAGGAGGGCATCTTCCTCATCAACGGCACCGGCGACCAGCAGGCCCAGGCCGCGCTCGCGTGGGCCGAGAAGCAGGGCGTGCAGCGCCTGGCCCTGGTCGACGACAACACCGACTACTCCGCCGACCTCGCCGCCGCCGTCGCCGAGCAGGCCGCGGAGACCGACATCGAGATCGTCCTGGAGGAGTCCGTCACCGCCGGCGAGTCCGACTACTCCGCCAACGTCAACTCGATCATCTCGGCCGACCCCGACATGATCTACTGGACCGGCTACTACCAGGAGGGTGGCCTCATCGCCTCCCAGCTGGCGTCGGCCGGCTACGACGGCGAGCTCCTCGTCGCCGACGGCACCGTGGACGCGCAGTTCGCCGAGATCGCCGGCGCCGCCGGTGAGGGCGTCGAGGGCACGTTCACCCAGACCCCGGACATGCTCGAGGGCGCCGGCGACTGGATCGCCGAGTACGAGGAGCTCTACGGCGAGGGGCCCGGCCCCTACTCGACCCAGGCCTACGACGCCGTGCGCGTGGTCGCCGAGGCGATCGAGCAGGCCGGCAGCACCGAGTCGGACGCGGTCATCGAGGCCATCAAGGCGATCGACGGCCTGGAGCTGTTCTCCGGCCCGCTGAAGTTCACCGAGGAGGGCACGCTCGCCGAGGGCGGCTTCGCCATCGTCGAGGTCGGCCCGGAGGGCGACTTCGTCCTCCTCGACGACCTGCAGGGGTGATCCGGCGCGGTCCGGTCGGGCGCACCGCGCGCCCGCCCGGACCGCCCACACCTGTCCCCAGCCCGCCCTCCGGGAGGACACTGTCGTGCTCCAGCTCGTCGTCGACGGACTCTTCGTCGGCTCCTTCTACGCCCTCGTCGCCCTGGGCTACTCGATGGTCTACGGGATCATCAAGCTCCTGAACTTCGCCCACGGCGACGTCTACATGGTCGGCGCCTTCGTCGGCTTCATCGCCCTCAGCTCGCTCACCGGCCTGGCCGCCACCGGCGGGCTCGCCTCGATCCTCGTCGTCCTGCTCATCGCCATGGCGCTGACCGGCATCATGGGCGTGACGATCGAGCGGGTCGCGTACCGGCCGCTGCGGTCGAGCCCGCGCCTCGCGGTGCTCATCACCGCCGTCGGCGTCTCGTTCATCCTCGAGTACGGCGTGCGCCAGATCATGGGGCCGAACCCCCAGGTCTACCCCGTGCGCCTGAGCGGGGAGACCTTCAGCCTCCTCGGCGCCCGCATCACGCTGCCGCAGATCATCCTGTTCGGCGTGGCCGCCGTCCTCATGGTGGCGCTGAACTACCTGGTGATGCGCTCGCGCGACGGCCGAGCCATGCGGGCCATCGCCCTGGACCCGCAGGCCGCCAAGCTCATGGGCGTCAACGTCGACGCCGTCATCTCCCGGACGTTCTTCATCGGCTCCGCCCTCGCGGGCGCAGCCGGCGTCATGGCCGGCGCCTACTACGGCACGATCGACTTCCTCATGGGGTTCGTGATCGGCCTGAAGGCGTTCACGGCGGCGGTCATCGGGGGCATCGGCAACCTCTACGGGGCCATGCTCGGCGGGATCCTGCTCGGCCTGCTCGAGTCCTTCGGGACGAACTTCCTCGGCGGCGAGTGGCGTGACGTCTTCTCCTTCGCCTGCCTGATCCTCTTCCTCTCCTTCCGGCCCACCGGGATCCTCGGTGCCCGCGTCGTGGAACGGATGTGACGCCATGACCGACACACAGACCACTCCCGTGCCCGCCGGGGTCCGCGGCCTCAGCTACCGGCTCCGCCCGCCCGCGCCGACGCGCGAGCGCCCCGCCCCCGAGCGTGGGCTGCTCCAGCCGCGCCGGTTCATGGGCGCGGCCGGCGGGGCCCTGCTGCTGCTCGCCCTCGCGGTGCCGTTCATCAACGCGTCCCCGTACGTCATCTCCATCGGGACCTCGGCGTTCATCTACATCATGCTGGCGATGGGGCTGAACATCGTCGTCGGGTACGCCGGCCTGCTGGACCTGGGGTACTACGCGTTCTTCGCCGTCGGCGCGTACACCTCGGGCGTGCTCGCCACCAACGACATGCCGCTGGTGTTCACGATCCCGTTCGTGATCGTGGCGTGCATCGGCGCCGGCATCATCATCGGTGGGCCGACCCTGCGCCTGCGCAGCGACTACCTCGCCATCGTGACGCTGGGCTTCGGTGAGATCATCCGGCTCACCGCCAACAACCTCGAGATCACCGGCGGCCCGTCCGGCATCAGCGGCATCCCGACCTTCTCGTTCTTCGGCTGGTCGTACCGCGACGGCCTCGACCTGTTCGGGATCCACTTCAACGGCAACATCCTGCTGTACTACACGGCCGTCCTGGCCGGCGGCGGGTTCACCGTGCTCGCCGTCTCCCGGCTGGGCCGCGGCCGGCTCGGGCGGGCGTGGCGGGCGATCAAGGACGACGAGGACGCCGCCGAGGCGATGGGGATCAACACCTACCTCACCAAGCTCGCCGCCTACATCCTCGGCGCGATCTTCGGCGGGCTCGCCGGCATCCTCATGAGCGCCCACCAGTCGGCGATCAGCCCGACGTCGTTCATCTTCCTCAACTCGGCGCTGCTGCTCATGGCCGTGGTGCTCGGCGGTATGGGCTCCACGCCGGGTGTCATCATCGGCGCGCTCGTCATCTCCCTGGCACCGGAGCTGCTGCGCGACTTCGCGAGCTGGCGGTTCCTCCTCTTCGGTCTGCTGCTCGTGCTGATGATGATCTTCCGCCCGCAGGGTGTGTGGCCGTCCACGGCGGTGCTGCCATTCCTGCGCTACCGGCGTGGCCAACGCTCGCCCCGGGAGGGGTTCAGGACGCACGCCCCGGACAACGAGAACGTCGACCGGTCGGAGGAGCAGGCATGAGCGAGCACACGACGGCGGTCACGGCACCTGCCGGCACGATCGCGGACGCCGGCGACGGGCCGCTGCTCCAGGTGCGCGACCTCCGGCTGAGCTTCGGCGGCGTCAAGGCCGTCGACGGTCTGACGTTCGACGCACACGCGGGGCAGATCATCTCCGTGATCGGCCCCAACGGTGCGGGCAAGACGAGCGCGTTCAACTGCATCACCGGCTTCTACCGGGCGACCGGCGGGGAGATCCTCTTCGCCGGCGAGAACATCATGAAGCGCCTGCCGTCGACGATCGCGAAGGGCGGCCTGGCCCGCACGTTCCAGAACGTGCGGATGTTCCGGGAGATGACCGTCGTCGACAACGTCAAGACGGCGATGCACGCGCGGATCAGCCAGAACGTCTTCGACGCCATCCTGCACACGCCGCGGTACCGGCGGGTGGAGCGCCAGGCGCTCGAGGACGCCCGCGGGTGGCTGGACTTCGTCGGGTTCTCCCACGACGAGGACCTGCTCGCCGCCCAGCTGCCCTACGGCGAGCAGCGCCGCGTCGAGATCGCCCGCGCGCTGGCGTCCCAGCCGCGCATGCTGCTCCTGGACGAGCCGGCCGCCGGGCTCAACCACAGCGAGAAGCAGGACCTCATCGACCTCATCCGCCGCATCCGCGACCTCGGGGTCGGCATCGTGCTCATCGAGCACGACATGGGGCTGGTCATGAACATCTCCGAGCGCGTCGTCGTGCTCAACTTCGGCAGGGAGATCGCCGACGGCACGCCTGAGGAGGTGCGCCGCAACCCCGAGGTCATCGAGGCGTACCTCGGTGCCGAGGAGACCGAGGAGGAGGGCCAGTGAGCACCGAGCTCGTGGTCGAGGACGTCGACCTGTTCTACGGCCGGGTGCAGGCGCTGCGGGGCCTGAGCCTGACCGTCGGCACGGGGGAGGTCGTCGCGCTGCTGGGGAACAACGGCGCCGGCAAGACCTCGACCCTGTCGATGCTGTCCGGCCTCTACCGGCCCCACAAGGGCACGGTGACCTGGCAGGGCGAGGACATCACGAGGACCACGCCGTGGGACCTGGTGCGCCGGGGCCTGGTGCAGGTGCCAGAGGGGCGGCGGATCTTCTCCACGATGTCCGTCCACGAGAACCTCCAGCTCGGCGGGTACCAGGTGCGCGACCCGAAGGACCTCGCCGAGCGGATCGACGCGGTCTACGAGATGCTCCCGCGGCTGGGGGAGCGCAAGAACCAGCAGGGCGGCACGCTCTCGGGGGGCGAGCAGCAGATGCTCGCGATCGGCCGCGCCCACGTGGGGCGGCCACGGCTGCTCCTGCTGGACGAGCCGTCGATGGGTCTGGCGCCGCTGGTGGTCAAGCAGGTCATGGAGCTCGTCAAGAGCATCAACGACGACGGCACCACGATCCTCCTCGTCGAGCAGAACGCCCGGGCGGCGCTGCGTATCGCCCACCGGGCCTACGTCATCGAGTCCGGGCGGGTGGCGCTCTCCGGGCCGGCGTCCGAGCTGGCCCAGGACCGGGCGGTCATCGAGGCGTACATGGGCTGAGGCGTGGTGCCCGGCGGCCCTGTGCCGCCGGGCACGTGAAGGTGCTGGTCGCCCATCCGGCCGCGGCTGGCGGCTCGGGCTCGCACCTGGTAGACGGCCCCGACGTCGCGTGGCCGGCCCACCGGGCCATCGGCCCCGCACTCGGGGCCGCTCCGTCCGGTCCGGGCGAGATCACCGAAGCAGACCGGCGCGGTTGCGGAAAGTTGTCCGGATAGTCCGTACGGATGTTCCGCGGGTAAGGGGGGTCGTAGCACTCCCGCACGGAGGTTTCACGCACCAAGGCGCGGTCGCACTCCGCATGGAGGGGCCGTCGCAGCACCCGACGTTCCGCGGCCAGGCGGCGGCGCAGCAGCCCCAGAACAACGGTGCGCATCGCAAGTGCTGGCGGGAAGCGTTCTCGTCCAGTAGGGTGTGACATATTACAGATGCCGAGCATCGATGCCGGCACGACTCGAAGGGTGTGGACAATGGCTGAGCTCAACCTCGGCGGCGTGGTCGTCGCGACCGCCCTGCCGTACAAGGAGGACCCCGCGGCGCCCGCCGGCCTGGCGGTCGACTACGACCGGTTCGCCGAGCACTGCAGCTGGCTGATCGACAACGGCTGCCGCGGAGTGGGCCCGAACGGGTCGCTCGGCGAGTACTCCTCGCTCACCGACGAGGAGCGCCGCAAGGTCGTGCAGACCGCGGTCGAGGCGGTCGGTGGCCGCGGCGTCGTGGTCGCCGGGGTGCACGGGGCCGGATGGCACCAGGCCAAGCACTGGGCCGAGCTCGCCGCAGAGGACGGCGCCGACGGCGTCCTGTGCCTGCCGCCCACGATGTACCGCTCCGACCGGCGCGGCGTCGTCGAGCACTTCGAGAAGGTCGCCGAGGCGGGCCTGCCGATGATGATCTACAACAACCCGATCGACACGAAGGTCGACCTGGTCCCCGACCTCGTCGCCGAGCTCGCCGGCATCGAGAACGTCGTCGCCATCAAGGAGTTCAGCACCGACGTGCGCCGGGCGTTCGAGATCGCCGACGCCTGCGAGGCCGCGGGCACCAGCATCGACGTCATCGCCGGCGCCGACGACGTGCTGTTCGAGTCCATGGTCGACGGCGCGGTCGGCTGGTTCGGTGGCTACCCCAACGTGTTCCCGGCCGAGACCGTCGCGGTCTACAACCACATGGTCGAGGGCCGTTACGCGGAGGCTCGCGAGATCTACCGCCGCCTCATCGCCGCCTTCCGCTGGGACTCCAAGGTCGAGTTCGTCCAGGCCATCAAGCTGGGCATGGACATGGTCGGTCGCTACGGCGGCCCGTGCCGTCCGCCGCGCACGGCGCTGACCCCGGCGATGGAGGCCCAGGTCCGCGCCGACACCCAGCGCGCGCTCGACGCGCTCGCGGCCGTGCAGCCCGTGAGCGTGTGACGACCACGCAGGAGTGACTCCGGGCCGGTGCACCTACGGGTGCCCGGCCCGGAGCCGTGCCGGGAGCGCGCCGAACTGCACGCGCCGTCGCGGATCGCGCCGGGGCCCCGCCACGCCGGCCGGGAGCCGTGCCGGCAGCACGCGGAACCACACGCGCCGCGTCGAGGATCGCCCTGTGGCCCCGCCGCGCGCCACAGACGCGGGGTCCGGCCCGCCGGCCCGACCGCCACAGACGCGGGGGTCGGGCCCACCGGCCCGACCCCCGCGTCCCGCCGGAGCGGGCTACCGGCGCCCGTTCACCTTGACCACGTCGTAGTCGTACGTGGCGTCCAGGGAGCTGAGGTCCCCGGTCGGCATGTTGGACACGACGACGACGAAGTCGCTGTTCGGCCCGTTCGCGCACCTGGTGTCCAGCATGTACGTGGAGATCTGGTCGCCCGTGAAGCGGTACACGAAGTTGCCCGCCTCGTCGGTGAGCTCGCCCGGGCTGACAGTGCCCGGTGTGAGGTCGCAGGTGGAGATCACCTGCAGGGACCAGTTGTTCTCCTGCCTGCCGTCGGTCTCGATCCAGCCGCCCTCCTCGTCGACGACGTCGGCCGCCGCGCCGTCGACCGTGACGTCGTCGATGAACCAGCCGGTGTCGACGTACGCGGCGTCGGTGGAGTACCGCCACCGCAGGTCGGTCGCACCCTCCGGCACGGTCACCGAGTACTGCAGGTACTGCGGCTCGTCGACGAAGTACTCCCCGCCCGAGGTGCCGGTGATGCCGTTGCCCTCGGTGTTGTTCCCGTGCGGGTCCTCGTTCGTCGAGACGACGGCGCCGGCGGCGTCGGTCACCTCCAGGGTGACCCACTCGCCGTCGACCAGGGCCTCGACGAAGCCGAAGTCCCAGCCCTCCTCGATGAAGTGCCAGTTCCAGAAGCTGACGGTCTCGCCGCCGGTCACCGGCGTGGCCAGGTCGAGCGTGTTGTCCGACTGGCTGGCGTCGCCGCCCCACCAGTGGTCGGGGCCGCTGTGCGGCGCCACCTGGGCGAAGTCCTCGCCGGTGAACTCGAGGCTGACCCGCGGGCCGGGGTTGCGGAACTTCTCGTACGAGACGCCGAACGGCAGTGCGGTGCCGGACGGCCGGTTCGCCGCCCGGTCCCACTTCGCCGGCGGCTGGGCGCCCTGGTAGTTCCCGCGGTCGTCGAAGAACTCGTTGTTCGCGAGGTCGATGGTCCACCCGCCGGAGGCCGGGCCGAGGTCGAAGTTCTCCAGGTCCCACAGCGCCGAGGCCTCGTCGTCGAGGTACATCGTCACGGCCCAGTCCTGGAAGAGGTCCTGCGCGGAGCGGAGGTCCGAGCCGGTCTGGGCGTTGAACGCGTCGATGGCGCTCTGCACCCCGTCCATGCTGTTCGCCTGCTCCTCGAAGATCAGCTTGATGAGCAGGTCGCCGGCCGCGCCGTCGTACTCCAGGTCCGGCTCGAGGCTGCCGTCACCGTTGCCGCCGGCCTGCTCCCACAGGTAGGCGAAGTAGCTGAACGACGCACCGTAGTTCTCGAGGCCGCCGGCCCACCGGGTCAGGGAGGTCTCCCGGTGGAAGACCTGCTGGTACGTCAGGTGGCTGCCCGTCATGTCGTAGCCGTTGAGGAAGGCGGCGACGTCGGCCAGGCCCTCGTCCACCCAGGACAGCTCGCCGGGGTCGGAGTAGTTCATCAGCAGGTGCTCGAGCTCGTGGGCGATGACGCCCTCGTACAGCTCGGGCGAGTCGTTGACCGGGTCGTCGTCGCCCCACGGTGCGGTGCTCGGGTCCGAGCCCACCCGGTTCGCCCAGTCGTAGGCGTCGAGGACGATGACGTTCATGCCCAGGCTGTTCGCGAAGTCCGGGGCGAAGTAGCCGGCCGTGTAGCTGGTGACCGCGCAGTCGTAGTAACTGTCGTCCTGGACGTTGTAGACCAGCGTCACCAGTGAGTCGCTGCTCGGGTCGTCCGGGTCGGCCGCGTCCATCGGGCCGAAGTGCTCCTCGTCCACCCGGACGATCTGGCCGCTCAGCTCGTCGCCGAGGTAGTCGATCTGCCCCTGGGTGAGGGTGTAGTCAGCGGGATCGCTGGTCGCGCACGGGACGAACTCGTCGCCGGGGTTGTGGTCGAAGGCCGGGTCGAGGCTGTGCGTCCCCACGACGTCCTCGAACGTGCCGGTCGGGACGTAGACGTACACGGGGGTGCCGTCTGCGGTGGTGTTCGAGTACGCCAGCTCGAACGGCTGGTAGTACGTGCCACCGGCGGCGGAGTCGTTGATCGGGACGGTGATCGTCTCATCACCGGCGCTGCCGAGGTCTGCCGGCGGCACCGATGAGTGGTCGGCCAGGGCGGGTGACGCCAGACCGGCCATCGCGAGCGCAGCGGTGGCGGAGGTCCCGACCACCGTGCGCGTGAGTGACTGTCGCATGAGTTCCCCTCTACGCCCCTGGCGGGGCGAGTTGTCTCAGCCCGGGGCAGGCACTGCAGGGTCGTCGCCGACCGTTCCCCGGGGCGATGCGGACGGAGCGGGCACGACGCCGTGCCCGGCGGTCACGGTAGCCGCTCCGGTTCGTGCGCTCTAGAGGACGGAAGCGCCCCGATTCTTCTTCCCCTGCGCACGCCACGCAGGTCCGTATCCGGTGCCAGGTCAGTAGACGGTGCTCAGGCCCCGGCGCGCCGGCCCGAGCTGCGCCGTCACGCCTCGATCTCGTCCCGCTCCACCCGAGCGACGCGCGACATCTCGCGCCAACGCTTGTTGGTGTCGTGGATGCCCATCTCGACGCTGGTGAGCTGGACCTGCACGGGGATGCCCGGTCGGCCGCCCACCTTGACGAGGAACTTCCCGCGACCGGGCGGCTCCGTCTCCCGGTTGTGGATCGGGTCCCAGGCGGGCGGGTCCTGCCAGCCGATCAGCATCTCCTGCTCGGCGCGGGACATCGGCACCGCCTGGGTCAGCATGGCCATCTCCGCCCCGGGCAGGCCGCCGGCGATGACCATCCCGGAGCGCTCGACGAACCCGCGGGCCTTCATCCGGTCCTCCTCCGCCGGCAGCGCCAGGAGGTCGGACATGGTGTGAGAGATCATCGCGGTCCCCACCCCCCGGGTGCGGTTGAGCCGGGTGAGGGCGTCGACCCGGTCGACGATCCCGCGCCCGGCCCGCAGCACCCGCCAGAGCTCGTCCAGGACGACGAAGTAGTGCCGGCGCGGCTCCACACCGGCGTCGGCCAGCGCGTTGGCGACGTTGACCATGCCGAACCCGGCGGACCAGCACGCCAGCATCACCGCGGCCTGCAGGTCGGTCTGGGCGTCGTCGATGTGGCTCACGTCGTAGACCACGGGGCGGTCCCGGCGCATCGGGCTCGACGTGGGGTGCGAGAACGTCCGCCCCAGCCGGCCGCCGTCGACCAGGCCGATCAGCGACGCCTCGAGGTTCTCGGTCAGGACCTGGTACCTGTCGAGCGAGCCACGGTCCAGCGCGACCTGGCGCACGTCCTCGGGGGCCTCGCGGATCACCGCCAGCAGGTCCGGCAGCACCGGCACGCCCACGTGCCGCTCGTCCAGCACGCGCAGCGCACGGTCGAGGATCGTCTCCTCGCGGTCGCTCGGCGGCTGGGCGCGCAGGATCGTGAGCAGGGACGAGACCATCGTCAGCCGCCGCTCGTGCGCGTCGGCGAGCACCAGCTGCCGCGCGGTCCCCGTCAGGACGGCGGCCGCCGACGTCGCCTCGCCAGGGTCGAGGACGTTGATGTGCCCCCGTGCGCCGCCGAGCGTGATGACCTGGCCGCCCAGCGCCTCGATGAGGTCGACGTAGTCCGGCTTGAGGTCGCCGAGCACCAGCGGCATCACGCCGTAGCCGGCGAGCCCGGCCGCCATCCGCCGCACCAGCGTCGACTTGCCCAGGCCCGGCAGACCGAGCACGAAGGCGGACGGGTTGGAGATGAGGTTGGCCCGCTGGAACCACGAGACCGGGTCGCAGCACACCGTCGCGCCGGACGTCATGTTCCGGCCGAGCGGCACACCCACCATCGGGGTGCCGGAGCCGATCGCGTACGGCCACAGCCCGCACACCTGGCGGGTCGAGCCGCGCCACTCCGGCACCGGCTGGACCTCCGTCGAGCGGCCCCGGCCCAGCCCGGGCCATCCGCGCGGGCCGGGCCGGCGCTGCTGCGCCGTGGCCTGCCGGTCGCTCACAGCCGGTCCCTGACCTGGCCGGGCAGCGCCAGGTGCCGGGGCAGGACCAGGCCCAGGGGCAGCGCGGCGGCGAAGGCGGAGTCCTGCGAGCCGTAGACCGGACGCAGCCGCAGGCGGGCCGTCGCCGAGAGGTTCTCCACCGCGGCGTGGGCGTCCGCAGCCCGTGCGACGTCCAGCACCGTGGCCGTGACCAGCATGCCGAAGTTCACCAGGCCGGCCCCGGCCGCCTCCTCCTGGGCGGTCAGCGCCGCCGCGCGGGTGGCGAGCACGTCGCGGGCGGTGGGCTTGTCCGAGGACGTCTGGCGGAACTGGGCGGCACGCAGGTCCGCCTCGACGATCGCCGCGGCGCTGGCGGCGTCGATCGGTCGGTAGAGCAGGGTCACCCGCTTGCGCGCGACGTCCCGGTGCGGGGCGAGCAGCCGGGCCAGGATCGAGGACTGGACGTTGCCGCGCGGCGCCCCGGTCATCGCCCAGGTCACCGACAGCCCGGAGTCGTGCCGGTAGTCGTCCCAGGTGGCCTCGGCGGCCGACGGCCCGACGTCGGACCACGAGAGCGCTGTCGCCTCACCACGGGCGTGCAGCTCGTCGATGGCCGTGGCCGACGCCGGGTCGTAGGCGACGCGCACCAGCTCGCAGAGCTCCTGGGCGTCCAGCGGGTGCGCCGGACCGGCGCCGGTGGCCTGCAGCTCACCCGTCAGGCCGGGCAGTCGGGCGCCGAGCTCGCGGGCGAGCTCGGCGGCGCTGCGCTTCTTCCCGCCCCGGGCCGCCGCGAAGCTCAGCGCCACGTACGCGCGGACAGTGGAGGAGCCGCTCGGGTAGTCGCGCACCGTCTCGGCGAGCAGCGCGCGGGCGAACTCCGGGGCGTCGGGGTCGATGTTGGTGGCGACCTCGCGGCGCAGACGGGTGCCCGTGTCGGGGGCGGTCTCGACGGTCACCGAGGCGGCGACGATCCCGGGTTCGTCACCGAGGTTGGCCAGCCACAGCCCCCAGTCCGAGACCCAGGCGTCCACCTGCTCCTCGTCCACCAGGGCCGCGCCGTCGGGCTCGGTGCCGATGACGATCGTGAACGTGGAGGTCGACGGGACGCGCAGCAGCGCGAAGCGGCGGCCGTAGGAGTCGGAGTGCTCGCTGAGCTTCGACGCCGCCGCCAGGCCGGGCAGCTGGTTGGTGCCCCACGGCACCTGGCCCAGCGGCCCGGAGCGGTACAGGTGCTCCCCGGCCGAGCGCTGGCGCCACCACCCGACGCGGGCGGAGCCCTTGTCGAGCGCGTTGAGGCCGTGCTTGTCGCGCACCGCGATCGCCATGAGGAGAACGGCCAGGCCGGCCGCCACGGCGAGGCCGCGGAGCAGGTCCGAGAGCATGACGACCAGGACGACGACGATCAGGCCGCCCATGAGGATCATCGTCCCGACCGTGCCCAGCCCCATCAGGCCCGGACTCGTGGGCCGGCGCCAGTTGCCGTAGGTGCGGGGCACGTGGTGCCCTGGCTCAGCGGTGGCCGGCACGCGAACCATCTCCCTCGGTGCTCAGGTGCGCCGGACCGGGATCGGCCGGTCCTGTCTCGGCCGGACCCTCGGGCTCGGCCGACTCGTGCTCCTCAGTCTCGCGCGGCGCCGTCTCGCCCGCGCGGGATCCGCGGCTCTCGTCCAGGGCGTCGGCGGCGCCCGGCGGGGTCGCCGGACCGTCACGGCCGCTGGGACCGCCCTCGAGCGCACCGCCCGGGCCCGCGTGACGACCGCCGTCCTGGCCGCCCGCCGGCGCCAGGACCGCGGAGCTGCCGGGCAGTCCGACCGCCCCGCTGGGCCCCGCCGCCGGGCGGAGCCGGTGCACGGAGACCGCCCCGGTGGGCATCGCGGCCGACGTCCCGGGCGGCAGGGTCGTGGCGGCCGGCGTGGCCGACGGTGCGACGGTGCCGACGAGCGGTGCGACGACGCTCATCAGCGCCGGCAGGGCCATCAGTGCGAGGACCATGAGGATGATGCCCGCGAGCACCGGCACCAACCCGGTGCCGTCGTCGGCGAAGAGGTTCTGCTCGGTGAGCTGGAACGCGGTGGCGTAGACGATGGCCGCGGCCGGCTTGTACAGGACGAAGGCGACGATCCAGGCGATGACGCGGTAGAACCACGACCGGCCCACGGCGGTGTTCGTGAACGAGGCCGACAGCGGGAAGATGCCCGCCAGGATCACCAGCATCGCCCCGCGCAGGACCAGCAGCATGATCTGCACGAACGCCGCGACCACCGCGATGAGCCCGAGCACGATGATCAGCAGCACGCCCATGGTGTCGGAGAAGGTCAGCATCGCGGTGACCTGTGCGCCGAAGTCCGCGCCGCCCGTGACCCGCTCGAGGAGCCACAGGGCGAAGGAGTCCGCGGCCACGACGGCGAGCGCGATGACCGTCAGCCCAGCACCGGCGACGACCACCAGCGTCAGCAGCGAGCGCACGAGGTCGCGGCCCGCGGCGGCGCGCTGCTCCCACGCCATCTTCGCGCCGGCGACGATCACGGCGAGCACGGCCATGGCGGCGGTGAACCACCACAGGGCGTTCTGGGTCGTGGCGACGGGCGCGGAGCCGGTGGACGCGAACCGCTCGGCGGGCACCAGCGCCGCCACCAGCCCGGAGGCCGCGGAGATGAGGATGACCCCGCCGAGCACGACGCCGAGCCGGCCCAGGTGGCGCTCGCCGTCGCCGCGCCGCCCGGCCAGGGCCATCCACGCGCCGAGCGCGACGATGGACAGGACCGCCACGCCCAGGGAGACCCAGACGACGTAGCCGAGGACCGTCTCGACCGCGGCGACCGACTCCGGCGCGACCTCGCCGGCCTCGATCGCGCCCTCGCCGTCGCCGGTGAGCGACGGCGTGGCGACGTCCACCCACATCGTGCCCAGCGCCCCGAGCGTGGTGTCGAGCGCCTCCATGACGGCGCTCGCGAGCTCGTCGAGGGCGGTCGAGCCGCCGTCGACCTGCCAGCCGGCCGTCGCGCAGGAGACGTCGAGCGGGTCGCAGCCGGGGTCGGCCGGCAGGGTGGGGGTCGGGTCCGGGGTGGCCATCACGCCCCCGACCACAGGGTGTAGCCGGCCAGGTCGGGCACCTGGGTGGGTGGGCTGCCGAGCCGGCCGTCCTCGGTGAGGCGGACCTTCCAGTCCCCGTCCTGCCAGATCAGGTCGACGACGAAGCTGCCCAGGGCGCCGTCGCCGACGCTGATGGCGATGTCCACCGAGGCGCGCTCGCCGGTGTAGCCGAGCATGCGGAAGCCGCGCAGCTGGTAGCGCGCGGCGGGGCTGGGGGAGTCGTCGGGCTCGGTCAGGCGGACCAGCGCGGCGTCCCGGCCGGGTCCGGCGGCGGTCATCGTCTCGGTCATGCGGGGCACGAGCAGGTCGGTCGAGCCCATCGCGACCACGTTGGCGGCGGCGACCAGCGCCCCGACGGGGGTGCGGGCGTAGCAGGTGCGCAGCCCGTCGTCGGCCACGACCCCGGGGCCCGCGCCGGGGACCTCGGGAGCCGCGACCGTGCCGACGAGGCTCCAGCTGGTGGTGGCGGGGGCGCGGACGACGGTGCCGTCGAGCTCGACCTGCGCCAGGCCGCACACCGAGGCCATGTCCGGTTCCGCCGTCGGCGTGGCCGACGGGACGGGCACGGGTGGGTCCGCCCGGTCGGCACCACCCGCCTGGGTGGCGGCGAGCCAGACGGCGAGCACGACGAGGCCGACGACGAGCACGGCCGAGACGAGGAACGCCGGCCTGGCCCATACGTTGCGCTCGTCCTCCATGCGTCCACCGCCGGCTCAGGCCAGTGCACCGACGAGGAAGTAGGCGGCGCTGATGACGATCACGCCCGCGAGCGCCATGCCGATGCGGCCGAGGTGCTCGCCGCCCTCGCCGCGCCGCGAGTTCACGGCCATCAGGGCGCCGGCGACGATCAGGCCGAGCACGCAGATCCCCAGGGCGACCCACTTCGACCAGGCGAGCACCTCGAGGAAGCCCTCGGTGCCCGGTGGCGCCTCGCCACGGCCGGGGTCGGGGACGTTCGTGAGGACGAGGACGTGGGCCGCCGTCAGGAGCTCCAGGGCGCCGGCGGGGACCACGTCAGCCTTTCCCCGGGCGAGCGCCGGTGAGGAGGGAGCTCAGGTCGCGGCGCAGGCGGTCGAGGGCGGCCGGTGCGGTGGTGGGCTCCCCGGTCAGCCGCCAGGAGGGCACCCACGGCACCGACCACGTCCGGGGCACGCCGCCGGCCACGAGCCGTGCGAAGTCACGCAGCGGGGTGGGCGTGCGGCCGGGGGCGTCGGCCATGAGGACGAGGCCGAGCAGCTGCACGCCCGGCACGTCCCCGGCGGCCCACTGGGTGGCCGCCACCTGTGCGGCCCGCAGCCCGGTGAGGCTGGTGCGGGCGACGAGCACGACGTCGTGCGGCGCGTCGGTGCCGGGGGGAACCGGCCAGGCGTGGTCGGCGGCAGCCGAGCCGCCCACCAGGGCGGCGAGAGTGGACTCACCGGCTCCGCCGTGGGCGCCGAGCCACCAGGGCTGCGCCCGTCGCGGACGCACCCGGACCGCGAGGGCGTGCTCGGGAGAGGGGACGCCGCGCTGCGGCATAGCCGGCCCGGTGGGCACCGGGAAGGTGACGCTCGCCTCGACGGTACCGGCCCGCCGGTCCTCGACCCGGTTCAGCCCCATGTGCCGATCCCCCGTCTCTCCGCACGATCGTGCGGAGCTGTCGCTGTCGAACCCTCATCATGCGTCTTTCTCAGCCATCATGGTGACCCAGTTCACTCTATTGGGACAGTGCAACGGGGGAGGCGATCTCGCCCGCGCACGTGGTACCGGGGAATGAGGTGGTGGTGGGATCCACCCGCACTGCCGTTCGGGCTGCGGCGGCCGCGCTCGTGGTGGCCGTGCTCCTGCCGGCGTGCACCGGCCCGGGGCCCGGTCCGGCCCCGACCACCGTCGCCCCGTCCCCGACGCCCACCGGCGCGGCCACCACGCCCGTGCCTGCGCCGTCCGCCCCGGCCGGCGCCCCGCTGCACGCGCCCGGGGACGAGGAGGTGACCGGGGCGCCGGTGCCGGTCTGGGACGACGCCTCCCGTGCGCAGGCGCGGACGGTGGCAGGGGAGGCGATGCGGCTCTACGCCCGTCCCGCCGCCGACCCCGAGCAGTGGTGGGCGGAGCTCTCCGGTCTGCTGACCCCCGGGGCGCAGCAGGACTACCAGTGGGTCCAGCCCGCCTCGATCCCCGCGACGACGGTGAGCGGCGAACCGGTCGTGGCCGAGGAGCCGAGCGTCTACCTCGCGCGGGTGGACGTCGCCACCGACGTCGGCGTCTACCAGGTTCTCCTCTCCCGCCAGGACGGCCCCACGGACTGGCTGGTCGAGCGGATCACGCCGCCCGAGGGGGCGGGCTGAGATGCGTGCGGCGGTCGTGGCAGCGGTGCTCGCCCTGGCGGCGAGCCTGGTCGCCGTCGTCGCGCTCGTGCTGTACATCGACGCCGAGGACGACGCCCTCGCCGCGTGCAACGTGGGCGGCCCGGGCATCCGGGTGGAGCTGGCCGGGGCGGAGCTGGCGGAGATCAACGGCTACGGCGGCGTCCAGCTCGCCAACGCCGCGGCGATCATCAACGCCGGCGCGGACCTGGGCCTGAGCGTGCGTGACCAGACGATCGGTGTGATGACCGCGATGGGGGAGTCGAGCCTGCAGGTGCTCGACCACGGCGACCTCGCCGGGCCGGACTCGCGGGGCCTGTTCCAGCAGCGCGACAACGGTGCCTGGGGCACCTACGAGGAGCGGATGGATCCCACCGCGTCGGCGACGATGTTCTTCGAGAAGCTGGCCGCCGTCGCCGATCGTGGCCTGCTGCCGCCGACGATCGTCGCGCACCGCGTCCAGGTCAACGCCGACCCCTACCACTACGAGCGGTACTGGCGCGACGCCGTCGCCGTCGTGAACGGGCTCGCCGGGGAGGACCTGGCGGCCCTGGCCGCGTCGGCGGGGCCGAGCCCGTGCTCGGCCCTGTCCGTCGGGGCGGTCACCGCGGAGGGCTGGACGTCGCCGATCCTGGGCAACGTCCGCTACTCCTCCGCGTTCGGTCAGCGCGTGCACCCGATCACCGGGCAGCTGACCCTGCACTCGGGTGCCGACCTCGCGGCCCCGGACGGGCACCCGATCTACGCGGCGGCCGACGGGATCGTCACCGTCGCCGGGCCGTCCTCCGGCGGGAACTCCGGGTACATGGTCGCCGTCGACCACGGCGGCGGCGTCCAGTCCAGGTACGTCCATCCCTGGCCGAGCGGGATCCTGGTGCGGGTGGGTGACGTCGTCACCGCCGGCCAGCAGATCGCCCGCGTGGGCTCCTCCGGCAACTCCACCGGGCCGCACCTGCACTTCGAGATCCGGGTCGGCGGGATCCCCGTCGAGCCGATCCGGTTCCTCGCCGACCGCGGCGTCGAGCTGCCCGGGACGCGGCGCGCCACGGTGGCCGCCGCGGGCTGAGGCGAGAGGTGGGCGCCTTTCTGCGGCGGAGGACGCCCGGCGGTGGAAGGATCGGGGGACAGGGCACCCCGGCGGGCGCCTCCTGCGAGCCACAGGAGGAGACGATGACGGCCTTCGAGTCTCCGCGGGCCCGGCGGGAGCGCGAGCGTGCCGCCCGTCACCGGGCGTTCGACGAGCTCGCCCAGCTGGTCTCCGAGGGCGTGGTGCCGCACGACGTCGCCGTCGCCATGTTCCGCGAGCTGGCGCCGCGCAGCGTCCAGGACACCCTGCCCTTCGACGACCCCGACCTGCGGCGGCACGAGCACCAGTACGACCCGGTGGTGGGCCAGGAGTGGTGCCTGCAGTGCAACAGCACGGCGGAGAGCTGCCGGGCCGGCGGCCTCTGACACGTCTCCGCGCCGATTCTCGCCTGGGTGCGACAGCGGGCGTATCAGGGCTTACCTTGTTCAAGAGCGTTGCGCAAACGCTTCACTGGGCCAAGGAAGGGACTGACCATGACTGAGGGGACAAGCCGTCCGGGAGACCCGTTCGGTACGGGTGGCGACGCAGGTCGTGCGACGACCCCGCCGCCGACGAGCCAGCCGCCGGCGTACCCGCCGGTGCGCGAGCCGGGGGCCGGAGCGGCGGTCGTACCGCCGACGGACGAGCCGCAGGGCACGAAGGACACCGCCAAGGAGGAGGCGTCCCACCTGGCCGGCACGGCCAAGGAGGATGCCGGGCAGGTCAAGGACACGGCCAAGGACGCGGCGAAGGAGACGGCGCACGAGGCCACCGACCAGGCCAGGCGCGCCGCCACCGAGGCCAAGAACCAGGCCAAGGACCTGTTCGACCAGACCCGCGGTGAGCTCACCGAGCAGACGAGCTCCCAGCAGCGTCGCCTCGCGGGCGGGCTGCGCAGCTTCTCGGGCGAGCTGAGCTCGATGGCCGACGGCTCGCAGGAGCAGGGGCTCGCCACGGACCTGGCGAAGCAGGCGTCGTCCTACGTGGACAAGGTCGGGCGCTGGCTCGAGGACCGCGAGCCGGGCGACGTGCTCGACGAGGTCTCGCGCTACGCCCGGCGTCACCCCGGCACCTTCATGGTGATTGCAGCCGGGCTCGGGCTGGTCGCCGGACGGGTGGCACGCAGCCTCAAGGACAGCAGCAGCGGGGGTGAGTCAGGCGGCGGTGCGTCCGGCTACGGATCCGTCGGGACCCAGGCCGGCTCCACGTCCCGGCCCGCACCGGCGGGGTACCCGGCCGACTACGGCACGGGCGGGCGGTACCGGGCGGGCGAGCAGGTGACCACCGAGTACGCACCGCCCGGCGGCACGCCGACGACGGGGACGACCGGCCCGGCATACACCGCGCCGACGGACCCGCCGGTGCCCGGCACCGGTGGCGTCCGATGACCGCCCCCGACGGCCCCGGCCGCACGAACGACGCCCCGCAGGCGTCCGTCGGGGAGCTCTTCGGTGAGGTCAGCAAGGATCTCTCGGCGCTGGTGCGTCAGGAGATCGCCCTGGCCAAGGCCGAGACCGCCGACTCGGCGAAGAAGGCCGGCAAGGGGGCGGGGATGTTCGGCGGCGCCGCCTGGGCCGCGCACTTCTTCCTCCTCTTCGCCTCCCTCGCCCTGTGGTGGGCGCTCGGGGCGATGATCGGAGACGGCGACGACAACCCGGCCCTCGGCTGGGCGGCGCTGATCGTCGCCGTCATCTGGGCCGTCGTCGCCGCCGTGCTGGCCATGCAGGGCAAGAAGCAGATGAAGCGTGTCCGGGGCGTCCCCCAGACCGCCGACACCGTCAAGAAGATCCCGGATGCACTCAAGGGAGAGAACAAGCCATGACCACGAGCAACGACCCGGACCAGATCCGTGCCGACATCGAGCGCACCAGGGCAGAGCTGAGCGACGACGTCGACGCCCTGACCGACAAGGTCAGCCCTTCGCGGGTGGCCGAACGCCAGACCGAGAAGGTCAAGAACAAGGTCGGCGGTGTGCGGGACAAGATCTTCGGCGCCGCCGACGACGCCCGCGGGAGCGTCTCCGACCGTGCTGACTCGCTCAGGGACAGCGCGGGCTCGCTGAAGGACAGCGCCCGCGAGGCGCCGCACGAGCTCAAGGCCCAGGCCGAGGGCAACCCTGTCGCCGCCGGCCTGATCGCGTTCGGCGTCGGGCTCCTCGCCGCCTCGCTCATCCCCTCCTCCCGCAAGGAGCAGGAGCTGGTGGGGCAGGTCAAGGAGAGCGACGCCCTCCACGAGGTCACCGAGGAGGCCAAGGGCATGGGCCAGGAGATGGCCGACCACCTCCGTGAGCCGGCGAAGGAGGCGGCGGAGCAGGTCAAGGCCACCGCCACCGAGGGGGCCCAGCAGGTCAAGGACACCGCGACCAGCGGGGCCGAGGACGTCAAGGGCGAGGCCCAGGGCGCGACCGAGGACGTCCGTGGCCAGGCGCAGGACTCCAAGGACCGGATCCAGGACAGCCGCGGCTGACCTGCAGCACGGACGGCGTCCCGGGGAGCACTCCTCGGGACGCCGTTCTGCGTGGCCGGGCTACCGCTCGACGGCAGCCGCGGCCCGCCGCTCGTCGACGACCTTCGGCAGCAGCGTGGCCAGGGCGTGACCGTCACGACCCTGCACCGTCGGGACGCCGTGCTCGGCGGTGGCGTTGCGCAGCGCGGTGGGCTCCTCGATCGCCTCGGTCGTGCCGTGCGCCAGGACCTGCTCGGCCGGGCTGAGCTGGCGGATCGCGATCGCGCCGATGTGACGGGGGTGCTCGCGGGCGATCTCGTCGTAGATCATCGGGTCGTGCTGGCCGTCGTCGCCGACCAGCACCCACCGGATGTCCGGGAACGTGATGAGCAGGTTCCGCAGCTGGGTACGCTTGTGCTCCACGCCCGAGCGGAACAGTCCTGTCGGTGTCGGCCCCCAGTCCGTCATGAGCATCGGCCCCTCCGGGTACCCGTTCTTGTCCATGAAGCGCCGCAGCGTCGGTGCCGTGTTCCAGGCGCCGGTGGAGAGGTAGAAGACCGGCGCGGTCGGGTGGTCGGCCAGCACCTGCCGGTAGAGGTCGGCCATGCCGGGCACCGCGCGGCGGGCCGAGGTGTGGCGCACGAACGTGTTCCAGGCGGCGATGAGCGCGCGCGGCAGCATCGTGACCATGATGGTGTCGTCGATGTCCGAGACGATGCCGGTGCGCACCTCGGGGTCGACCACGAGCACCTCGGCGGTGACGGGCTCGGCCGCACGGGCGTCGATGACGACCTCGTGCCAGCCAGGCTCCAGCCCGTGGTCGCGGACCATGACGTCGATGTAGCCGCCGCGGTCCGTCGTCGAGCGGATCTCCTGCCCGCCGGCCCGCACCGTGACGGGCAGGAAGCCGACCTGGGCGGTGAAGAAGGACCGCCAGCCGCGCTGCGCCTCGGCGGCGACGTTGATCGGGCCGACCGGTGCGGTCTCGTCCGCCTCCTCCGGGTCCTCGGCCTCGGTGTGCGGGTCGGACATGACCACCCGGCCGAGCACGTGCAGGGAACGCACCGAGCCGTACCCGGTGAGACCGATGACTCGTGGGCGCCAGCCCCGGTCCTTGAGGTAGACGACGCTCTTGCGGTTGATCGCGTCCTCGACGGAGGCGGCGATGCGCGACAGGCCCATGGGAGCCACGCTAACGGCCCACGGCCCGCTCGGCTCTCTCTCGTGCCGTGCGAGCGCGGTCGGTGGCGGGAGATCGTCGCCCGGAGATCGAAGGGCCGGCCCACGCGTGCGCGCGGGACCGGCCCTGTGGTCCGCCGTCGGTCGGCGGAGCCTTCCGCGGGTCAGACCGTCCCGTCACCGTGGAGGTGGCGGTCGTCGCGGCGCTCGACCCGTTCCGTGTGGGTGGTGTTGGTGCGCTGGCTGTGCATGATCAGCGCGATGATCAGGGCGATCACACCAGCGCCCATGCAGATGTAGCCGACCATCGTCAGGTCGACACCCTCGATCACGTCGGACACCGCGAAAGCCAGGATGGCGCCGATCACGATGAGGAAGATTCCCCCTCCGATACCCATGCGTCGCTCCTTCTTCTGTGGACCCGGCGGTGCGGGTCTGGTGTCGCCAGTGTGTCGTGGGGGGTGCTCGGCCGCATCCGGAGCGGCGTCGTAGCGCCGATCGCCTCATACGTGTGAGGGGGCCCGATCGCGCAGGCGTATGCCAAGGAGCCGTGGGCGGGCGAGCCAGGGAGCCGGTCGGCTCAAGCGTGTACCAAGGAACCGGTCGCGTCAGGCGTGTACCAAGGAACCGGTCGCCTCATGCGTGTGCCGAGGTCCGGTCCGGCCTGCGGGATCCCCTTGCCTAGGATGTGGACGTGCTGACTCCCTCCCTCCGTGCCGTCGTCGGGTCTGTCGGAATCGCGCTGGCGCTCGCAGCGTGCTCGGGGACGGAACCGGCCTCAGAAGGACCTACGGCTCCCGCAGAGACTGCCGAGGCGTCCGCCGCCCAGGACGAGACGAGCAGCCCCGAGACCGCGGAGGCGGTCGTCGTCGACGGGGAGATCGATGGCGCGACGGTCGAGCTGGGCCTCGGCCCTGTCGTCCGGGACGGCGAGCTCGCCGTGCTCCCGGTCTCGATCACGGCGACAGGTGGCGGGGAGGATATCTACCTGCCGGTCCAGTTCGGCTTCACCTGGACCGGTACGGGACCGGCACGTCCGACGAACCTGCGGCTGGTCGACACCGAGGAGCGCACCGTCTCGCTCACGGCCCACGACGCCGAGGGGGTACGAGCGGTCGAGAACGAGGAGAAGTTCGCCCGGGTGGGCGGCGAGACGGTCGTCTTCCACGCCGTGTTCGCGGCCCCCTCGACAGACACCACGGCGGTGCTCGTCCCCCACCTCGGTCTCGTCGACGATGTGCCGGTCGTCGACGAGGGGGAGGTGGGCGTGGCGGAGGTCGCCGCCATGATCGACGCGACGCCGGAGGAGCTCACCGCCCCGGTCCGGCCGCTCGCCGTCTACCGCGAGGTCGACGAGGGCACCGTGCGGACCCGGGAGGTCGAGGACGTCACGACCGTCGCCATCGCCACCGACGTCCTCTTCGCACCGGACTCCGCAGATCTCTCCCCGGAGGCCGACGCCGCCCTCGAGGCCGCCGGCAGGGACCTGGCCGGCGCTGACCCCGGCGAGCTGACCGTGGTGGGGCACACCGACGACGTGGGAACCGAGCAGCACAACCAGGAGCTCTCGCAGCGGCGCGCGGACGCCGTGGCGACCCGGCTGGGCGAGCTGGTCGACCTCTCGTCCTTCGAGGTCACGGTGGAGGGGCGCGCCTTCCGCGACCCCGCCGTCGACGGCACCTCCGCCGAGGCGCGGGCGCTGAACCGGCGCGTCGAGCTGGAGTTCGCGACCCCGGACCCGAGCAGTGCGCAGGCCGAGCCCGAGCCGTCCGCCGGTGCTCTGCCGGCCGCCACCGGTCCGGTCGGCAACGTCGACGAGGGTGTCGTCGTCGGTTACCGGGAGTGGGACGGCGAGGTGAAGATCGACGTGGAGCGGATCCGCCGGGTGGGTCGGACGCTCGTCGGGGACCTGCGTGTCGAGCGTGTCGCGGGCGAGCCCGCGATCGCCGGCTGGGCGGTCAACCAGGGCACCAAGGACGCCCGCGGGGCGTGGAACCCCCAGCTCCAGATGGCTGCCACCGGGGTCACCCTGCTCGTCGGGGACCAGCGGGTCTTCCCCCTCGACTACGCCCTGCGCGACGAGGACGACGCCGATCGTCACCCGCTGGCGGAGCTGGAGATGCGCGGCGTGCTCGAGGTGGGTGGCTGGGACACGGCAACCGTCGTGTGGCCCGACGTGGGCGCGGACACGGTGACCGTCGACATGCCGGCGACCCTGGTGGCCGGGGAACGCACCACCTCCGGTGCGCAGTGGCGCATCACGGACGTGCCGATCGAGGAGTAGCCGCCGACCTGTGCCTCGGCTGTCCTCGGCGCGTCGTCCGCCTGGGTCTGTCGAGCCATTTCGCTGCCGAAGTGGTCGCTATAGCAACCGATCTGGCAGTGAAGCTCGCTCGGGTGACGAGAGTCCGGCGTCGCGAACGTGGTCCTGTGCAGTCAAGGAGCAGTCTCGAGATGGGCGCCGGGCGCGACATCTTCGGGCAGACTTCGGACGGACCGCACCCGGGCCCGAGCCCGCACCGTCGAGGGAGCCGTATTGCGCAGGTCATCGAGAGCCCTCTGGGAAGTCGTCCACGACGAGCGACGGCGGCTGGTCGGCCACCTCGCCGACCTGAGCGTCGCGCAGTGGGGCACCGCGTCGCTGTGCCCCGGCTGGGACGTCCATGACGTGCTGGCACATCTGGTGGACACCGCCCTGACGGGCAGGCTCTCGTTCGTGCGCGACATGATCGCTGCACGGATGGACTTCGACCGTGCGAACGAGCGTGGGATCGCCCGGGCCAGGAGGGCGAACCCGCGCGAGACGCTGGCGGAGCTGCGACGTGCGGCCGACCTGAGTCGCACGCCGCCGGCGAGCCTGGACACCAGGCTGGTCGAGGCGGTCGTGCACGGCGAGGACATCCGTCGCCCGCTTGGCATCGGGGCCGCCTACCCGCACTGGGCCGTGGCGCGCGCCCTCGCCTACCAGCTGCGCACGCCGGTCCGCTTCGGGGGTGGGCGGGAACGGGCCGCCGGACTCATGCTGGTCGACACCTCCACCGGGACGACACATGGCACGGGTCCGGGGGTCGAAGCGGCGGCCGTCGACCTGCTCATGGCGGTGTCCGGTCGCCCCGTCGCCCCGTCGCGTCTCACCGGAGCCGGTGTGGCCCGGCTCGTGCCCGAGGACATGCCTCACCCCGACCCGCCGGACCAGACGGGCCGACCTTGACCTCCACCACCGACGCCCGGCTCTGGGCGATGATCCACTCAGCCCGCCGCAGCCTCGCCGAGGACCTGGCCCACCTCGGTGCGGAGCAGTGGCACACACCCTCGTTGTGCTCCGACTGGGACGTCGAGCACGTGGTGGCCCACCTGACCGCTGGGGCCACCGTCGGGCGTCTGCGCTGGCTACGGTCCATCGTCGGTGCCCGCTTCCGCCCGGCGGTGCACAACGAGCGGCGGCTCCGTGAGCAGCTCGGCGCCACGCCGGCACAGACGCTCGAGCGGTTCCGGGCCGTCGTCGAGAGCACGACCGCGCCATCGAAGGACACCGCCGCCTACCTCGGGGAAGTTCTCGTCCACAGCCAGGACGTCCGGGTGCCGCTCGGTATCCAGAGCGAGCCTGACGTCGATGCGCTCACGCACGTCGCGCACTTCTTCGCCCGGCGCGACTTCGCCGTTCAGAGCCGGTCGATGGTGCGCGGCCTGCGGCTGCGCGCGACCGACGGGAGGTTTGCGGTCGGCGACGGCCCGGCCGTCGAAGGTCCGACACTCGCCCTGGTGATGACGATGGCCGGCCGGGACGCCTACGTCGGCCAGCTCGACGGCCCCGGCCGGACGACCGTCGAGGGACGGCTCGGGACCGGACCAGCCTCCGGCTAAGCAGCGTGAACGTCGTACCGGGTGCACAGGTGTCAGGTGCGGGGGCAGGTGCGGGTCAGAGCACCTTGGACAAGAACGCCTGGGTGCGCTGGTGGCGCGGGTTCGCCAGCACCTCGGCCGGGTCGCCCTCCTCGACGATGACGCCGTCGTCCATGAAGATCAGGCGGTCGCCGACCTCGCGGGCGAAGCCCATCTCGTGGGTGACGACCATCATCGTCATCCCGGAGGACGCGAGGTCCTGCATCACCTCGAGCACCTCGCCGACGAGCTCGGGGTCCAGGGCCGAGGTGGGCTCGTCGAAGAGCATCATGTCCGGGTTCATGCACAGCGAGCGGGCGATGGCGACCCGCTGCTGCTGGCCGCCCGACAGGTGCCCGGGGTGGTCGGTGGCCTTCTCCGCCAGCCCGACCCGCTCGAGCATCGCGCGGGCGACCTCCTGCGACTCCTTCTTCGGCCGGCGCAGCACCCGCTCCTGGGCGACCGTCAGGTTGCGCAGCACCGTCATGTGCGGGAACAGGTTGAACTGCTGGAACACCATGCCGATGCGGGTGCGGATGCGGTCGATGTCGACGTCCTCGTCGAGGATGTCCGTGCCCTCGATGCGGATCGACCCGCTGGTCGGCTGCTCGAGCAGGTTGACCGTGCGGAGCAGCGTCGACTTGCCCGACCCGGACGGCCCGACGACGCACACCACCTCGCCGGGCCGGACGAGCAGGTCGATCCCCTTGAGCACCTCGTTGTCGCCGAAGCTCTTGTGCAGGTCGCGGATCTCGATCGCGGCGACGTCGGACGCCGGGTTGTCGACGCTGCTCGGGTCACGTGGGGTGCCTGTGGTCATCGGGTCTTCGCCAGCTTCCTCTCCAGGACCGCGACCAGCCGCGTCAGCGGGATGGTGACGAGCAGGTAGAGCATCGCGGCCATGATCAGCGGCGTGCCGTTCGCGTGCGTGGTCAGCCCGTCTCGGGCGAAGGTGGTCAGCTCCTTGGTGAACACGGTCGAGCCGGCGATGAACAGCAGCGAGGTGTCCTTGAGCAGCAGGACGAACTCGTTGGTCATCGGCGGGATCGTGATCCGCATGCCCTGCGGCAGGATCACCCAGAACATCGTCTTGGTGGGGGACATGCCGAGCGAGCGGGCGGCCTCGGCCTGGCCCTTCGGCACCGCCTCGATGCCGGACCGGATCACCTCGGCCATATAGGCCGAGGCCACGAGGATGAGCCCGACCAGGCCCGCGCCGACCTGGCCTCCCGGCACCCGCACGCCCAGGGCGATCGGCAGCATGTACGCCATCGCGAAGATCGTCAGCAGCGCCGGGACCCCGCGGAACAGCTCGATGTAGGCGGTCGCGAACCAGCGGTACGGCCCGACGGAGGAGAGCTTGAGCAGGGCCATGAACACGCCGAGCAGCAGCCCGCCGGCGAAGGAGATGACCGTGAACAGGATCGTGTTCTTCAGCGCGATCGTGATGATCCCGGGCAGCTGCTCGCGTGCGACGTCCCAGCGGAAGAACTGGTTGATGATGCGTTCCCAGTCCGTGGCCACGAGGACGAGCACCACCACCGCGACGAAGATCGCGTAGTTGGTGCCCCGGTACAGGCGCCGGCGGGTGGACCTGCGCATCGGACGTCAGGAACCGTCGGCGCTGAAGTACGAGTCGTAGATCTCCTGGTAGGTGCCGTCGTCGCGCAGCGCCTGCAGCTCGGCGTTGACGGCCTCGAGCAGCTCGGGCTTCAGGTCCTTGCCGAAGGCGAAGCCGTACTGCTCACCCGTGTCGTACTCCTCGACGAGGAGGTAGTTCTCGTCCGCCTTGGCGTGCTCGACGTTGACGGGCTGGTCCTGGAGGATCGCGCCGATCTGGCCGGCCTGGAGCGCGGGCCAGAGCTCGCCGTCACCGGGGTACTCCGCGAGGGTGGTGCCCTCCGGCACGTTCTCCTCGGCGTAGGCCTGGCCGGTGGTGCCCTGCTGGACGCCGACGGTGACGCCGGCGAGGTCGTCGATCGACTCGATGCCGGAGTCGGCCGGGACCAGCAGCGACTGCAGCGAGTCGTAGTACGGGTCCGAGAAGTCGATGTTGGCCTGGCGCTCCTCGGTGATCGTGATGGCCGAGGCACCGATGTCGCACTGCCCGGCGGCGAGCGTGGTGCCCGACTGGAGGGCGTCGAAGCTGACGTCCGCGACGGTGAGCTCCAGGTCCAGGTTGTCGGCGATCGCCTGGAGGAGGTCGATGTCGAAGCCGCTGTAGCCGCTCGGGGTGCTGGAGTCCTCCATCTCGAACGGCACGTAGGGGACCTCGGAGCAGGCGGTGAGGGTGCCGGCCTCGACGAGGTCGAACTCCTGCCCGCCGGCCGCGGTGCCGCCGTCGGTGGTCTCCTCGCCGCCACCCCCGCAGGCGCTGAGGACGAGGGCGGCCGCCGCAGCCGCGATACCGAGTCGGATCTGACGTGCGGTCATGGTTCGCCTCCCGGGCGGTGGTGTGCTGAGCCGGCCGATCAACCCGACGTGACCACGACGATGGTGCCACGGCGGTTCGTCGGTGCTCGGCGAATCCTCCCGCAGAACATGACCCTGGTCATAGCCGTCCCACGATGTGGCGTGTCGGCCGGGCGGTTCCGAGCGGCGAGTCCGTCGATGCACCGGCAGACGTCGACGGTTCCGCGCGGCGAGCGGCTTGGTGGCCGGACCCCGCGGGACAACGGTGAGGATCCGGTGCATCTATCGCACCGGATCCTCACCGTCGACGAGCTGGCGGAGGCCGAAGGGCTATCGAGTCTCGGGTCGCACCGTCGGGCCGTGCCCGGAGCGGTAGTCGTTCGGTGACCCGAGCACCCACGCGGCGAGCGAGTGACCCAGCGCGAGACGGTCCTCGGCGCCGTCGCCGCGCAGCAGCGCCGCGAGGTAGCCGCCACCGAACGCGTCGCCGGCGCCCACGGACTCGACGACGTCGACCCTGCGGGCGGGCACCCTGGTGATGACCTCGGTCGCGCTCGTGCGGTCGACCTCGACCGCCTCGACGTCGCCGTCCTTGACCACGACGCGCCCGGCGCCCGGGAACAGGGCAGCGATCTCCTCGGCGGTCGGCGTGCCCCAGAGCACCTCGGCCTCGTCGCGCCCCACGAGCACGACGTCGGCCCGGTCGGCCAGCGGCTGGATCGTCGCCGCCGCCTCCGCCGTCGACCACAGGGCCGGGCGGTAGTTGACGTCGAGCGAGACCCCGGCGCCGGCGGCCCGCGCGGCGTCGACGACGGCCGGCAGCAGGGCACGGCAGGTCGGCGACAGCGCCGGGGTGATGCCCGAGACGTGCACCCAGCGGGCGCTCGCCATCGGCCAGCCGGCCACGTGCTCGGGCGACAGACGGGAGGCCGCCGAGCCCTTGCGGTAGTAGTAGACCTTCCTGCCCGGGTCCTTGACGTAGACGCCGGTGTTCGCGTCCGGGTCGCGGCTCACCCAGCGCGTGTCCACCCCGGAGGCGGCGATCGCGGCGAGCAGCCGGTCGCCGAGCGGGTCGGCACCGAGCGCGGAGACCCACGCTGTCCGCACACCGAGCTCGGCCAGGTGCTGGGCGAGGTTCGACTCGGCTCCGCCCGGCGAGACGGAGAAGGTCTCGGCCGTCACGAGCGGGCCCGCGTCGGTGGACGTCACCATCGCCATCGTCTCGCCGATGCACAGCACCTCGGGAAGCCCTGGTGCAGTCTCGGAAAGCCCTGGTGCAGTCTCGGGAAGCCGTGGTGCGGGCTCGGCAAGCCCGGGTGCCGGCTCGGGAAGCCCAGGTGCCGCCTCGGGAAGCCCTGGTGCCGGTTCCCGGCCGCCGGACGGAGCGCCGGTGCCCGACGGGTCGGTCATGAGCCGGCCACCAGGGCCACGGCGCCCGCGGTCAGGCGCTCGACCTGCGCGAAGTCACCGGCGGCGACGGCGGAGCCGGGAACCATCCACGACCCCCCGGCCGCCAGGACGGCGGGCACCGCGAGGTAGTCGGCCACGTTCGACTCCTTGATCCCGCCGGTGGGGACGAACCTCATCTGCGGGAACGGGCCGGTCAGCGCCTTGATCGCGGCGACGCCGCCGGAGGACTCGGCCGGGAAGAACTTCACCGTGCGCAGGCCCATCGTCAGGGCCGCCTGCACCTCGGTGGCGGTCGCCGTCCCGGGCAGCACGAGCACGCCGTGCTCCTGGCAGCGCTCGACCACCGCCCGGCTCAGCCCGGGGGAGACGACGAAGCGGGCCCCGGCGGCCACCGCGGTGTCCACCTGCTCCGGCGTCACGACCGTGCCGGCGCCCACGAGCAGGTTCGGCCCGTCGGGCTCGGTCAGTCCGGCGTCGACCATGGCGCGGACGGAGTCGGCGGCCGCCGCGGTCCGGAAGGTCACCTCGGCGACCGGCAGTCCGCCGGCCACCAGTGCGGCGCCCAGCCCGGCGGCGTCGGCGGCGTCCTCGAGGACGACCACGGGCAGCAGCCGATGGGCGCTGATGCGCGTCAGGAGCGCGGCGTCGGCGGCGGAGGTCTCCCCGCCGCCGAGGATGGCGTCGGTCATGCGATCAGGCTCCCGTGCCGGCGAGCACGGCCGGGTTGAGGACGTTGCGCGGCGTGCGCCCGGCGACCACGTCGACGACGTTCTGGATGGTGCGGCGCTTGAGCTCGGCGTAGGACTCCTCCGAGTAGAAGGCCGAGTGCGGGGTGAGCAGCACCCGGTCGAAGGTGGTCAGCGGGTGGTCCGCCGGCAGCGGCTCCGTCTCGAACACGTCCAGGCCGGCGCCCAGGATCTGGCCGGAGCGCAGCGCCTCCACGAGGGCGTCGGTGTCGACGACGCCGCCGCGCGAGGTGTTGACGACGATCGCGTCGCGGCGCATGGTGCCGAGCCGGGCGGCGTCGATCAGGTGGTGGGTCGCCGGGACGAGCGGGACGTGGATCGACAGGACCTGCGAGCGGCGCAGCAGCTCCTCGAGGTCCACGACCTCGTAGCCCTCGGCGGTGGTCCCCGGCTCGAGCAGCGGGTCGGTGACGATGACCTCGAACCCGAGGCCGGCGGCCTTGCGGGCGGTGGCGGTGCCGATGGCGCCGAGGCCCAGGACCCCGAAGGTGCGACCGGCGATCGTGTACACGGGCTGCGACGGGGTCAGGTCGGCGCTGCCGGCACGCACCCCGCGGTCCAGGACGCCGATGCCGCGGTTGACGGCCAGGGCCAGCGCGATGGCGTGGTCCGAGACCGCCTCGGTGCCGTAGTCCGGCACGTTGCACACCGCGATGCCGCGGGCGGTGGCGGCCTCGACGTCGACGGTGTCCACCCCGACGCCGTAGCGGCCGATGGCGCGCAGGCCGGGCAGGGCGTCCATGACCTCTGCGGTGATCTGGCCGTACTGCACGACGAGCCCGTCCGCGCCGGCGGAGCTCGCGATGACCTCGGTCGGGCTGGTGCCGTTGCCGAGGATCAGCTCGGCGCCCTCGGCGTCGGCCACCGCCTGCTCGATGTCGATCGAGGCGTGGTCGCAGTCTGTGATGACGATCTTCATGGGTGCTCCTCGTTCGGTGGGTTCTCGGCGCTCAGGCCTGCTCGGGGTCCTGCCACAGGGACACGACGACCTTGCCCGACGCCTGCGAGTCCTTCGCGGCGGCGAAGGCGTCGAGGGCGCTCACGGCCGGGATGTCGTGGGTGATGACGTCCTCGAACGCAGGGTTCGCGTCCAGCATCGCCACCGCCTCGTCGATCTCGTCGTTGAAGCGGAAGGAGCCGTGGACGGTGAGCTCCTTGGAGATCATCGGCGCGAGGTTGATGCCCTTCGGCTCGTTCGGGACCATCCCGACCTGGACGTAGGTGCCCGCGCGCCGCGCGGCGACCAGGGCGGCGTTGATGGCGGCGGGCACGCCGGAGCACTCGAGCACGACGTCGAACGCCATGGCCGGGATCTCCTCCTCGGTGACCTGGATCGTGCGGTGGACACCGAGGGCGCGGGCGCGCTCGAGGGGGCCGGGCAGGACGTCGGTGGCGACGACCTCGGCGGCCCCCTTGGCCAGTGCGGCCGCGGCCGTGAGCAGGCCGATCGGCCCGGACCCGGAGACCAGCACCCGCTTGCCCGCGACGCCGCCCGCGAGGGCGATGCCGTGCAGGCCCACGGCCAGCGGCTCGGCCAGGGCCGCCCGGCGCAGCGGCAGGGAGTCGGGCAGCACCCGGAGCATGTCCTTGGCGACGACGAGGTACTCGCTCATCCCGCCCTGGGTGTGCGGCCACGTCGAGGCGCTGCCGAGGTAGGCGCCGTTCGGCCAGAGGTGCCGGTGGTCCTCCAGCCCCGCCTCCGGGGTGCCGAAGGTCGCGGGGTGGATCGTGACCGGGGTGCCGGCGGCGAGCTCGCCGCTGGGGTCGAGGTCGACGGTGCCGGAGACCTCGTGACCGGGCACGAGCGGCTCGCGGACCACGAACGCGCCGTTGGCACCCTCGTTGTAGTAGTGCAGGTCGGAGCCGCAGATCCCGGCGAACGCCATGCGCAGGCGGACCTCTCCGGCTGCGGGCTCCGGGACGGGCAGCTCCTCCTCGCGCAGGTCCAGCTTGCCGTTGATGACGAGTGCTCTCATGGAAGTTCCTCGGTGGTGGTGCGTCGTGGAGTCGGGGTGCGGCGTACGGCGTGCGGATCAGACGACGGAGGTCATTCCGCCGTCGACGAAGATGTTCTGGCCGGAGACGAAGCTGGAGGCGTCCGAGGCGAGGAAGAGCAGGGCGCCGACGAGCTCGTCGACCTGTCCCCACCGCTGGGCCGGCGTGCGGCCAACGACCCAGGCGTTGAACGCCTCGTCCTCGACCAGCGCCTTGTTCATCTCGGTGGCGAAGTAGCCGGGGGAGATCGCGTTGACCTGGATGTTGAACCGGGCCAGGTCGGCGGCCATGCCCTTGGTGAGCATGACGATGCCGCCCTTGGTGGCCGCGTACGGGGCGATGGTCTGCCGGCCCAGCATCGACTGCACGGAACCGATGTTGACGACCTTGCCCGAGCCGCGCTCGGCCATCGCCCGCGTCACCTGCTGGGAGACGTAGAAGGCGCTGGAGAGGTTGGCGGCGACGATGTCGTCCCAGTCCGCGGGGTCGAACTCGTTGAACGGGGCGCGGCGCTGGATGCCGGCGTTGTTGACCAGCACGTCCGGGACGCCGTGCTCGGCGATCAGGGTGCCGATGCCGGCACGCACGGCGGCCTGGTCGGTCACGTCGAAGGAGACCGCGGGCGTCTCGGTCCCGGTGATCGCCGAGATCTGCTCACGGGCGGCCGCCAGCGCGTCACCCCCGCGCCCATGGAGCACGACCCGCGCGCCGGCCTCCGCCAGGCCCCTGGCCAGTGCGTTGCCGAGCCCGCGGGAGGAGCCGGTCACGAAGGCCAGCTTGCCGGTGATGTCGAACAGGGTACTCATCGTTGATCCTCAGACTCGTTCGGGTGGGCGCACCCGAACGATGGGGCGCCGACGGCGGTAGAGCGGGCGGCCGGGCCGGTACGTGCAGCTCGTTGTCCATCATCGCTGACGGTCGGAGCGGCCCCCCGAGACGCTCTGAGCCAAGGGTGCCATAAAGGTCATATCTTTTGCAACGGCCTGGCGCGCTGGAGACGGGTCGGCGCCCGGAATCTGGCGGGACTGCAGGAATCGTCCCCGTCCGCCACGGGGCTCCGGCCTCACCTTGGGGTCGAAAGGTATGATGATTGACGGAGCTGGATGGCTCCTCCCAGCAAGGACGCAACCCGGAGGTCGAGTTGGAAACCCGCTACGCCACATCCCCTGACGAGCTGCCCCTCATGGACACCGCCGCCATCCGCGAGCGGTTCCTCGTCGACGAGGTCTTCCGCGCCGGCGAGGTGACGGCGACCTACTCCCACCAGGACCGCGTCGTCATCCTGGGCGCCCAGCCCGGCCCCGACGGCCTCGAGCTGCCGACCTTCCCGGAGCTGCGCGCCGAGTTCTTCCTGCAGCGCCGCGAGGCGGGCGTCGTGAACGTGGGCGCACCCGGAACGATCGTCGCCGACGGCGTCGAGCACGAGATGGCGCACGGCGGCTGCCTCTACCTCGGACGCGGCACGCGCGAGGTGCGGTTCACCAGCGGCGACGAGGGAGACGCCCGCTTCTACGTCTTCTCGGCCCCCGCGCACACCGACTTCCCGACGACGGCGGTCGCTCCCGGTCAGGGCACCACCCGCGAGCTGGGCGAGCAGTCGACGTCGAACCGCCGCACGCTCAACCAGTACATCCACGCGAACGGCGTCCGCAGCTGCCAGGTCGTCATGGGCGTCACGACCCTCCACGACGGCTCCATGTGGAACACCCTCCCGGCGCACACGCACGACCGCCGGATGGAGGCGTACCTCTACTTCGACCTGCCCGACGACGCCCGCGTCGTGCACCTGATGGGCCAGCCGACCGAGACCCGCCACATCGTCATGGCGAACGAGCAGGCCGTTATCTCGCCCAGCTGGTCGATCCACAGCGGGGTGGGCACCCACGCCTACTCCTTCGTCTGGGCGATGGCCGGCGAGAACCAGGAGTTCGACGACATGGACCCCGCCGGCATCACCGACCTGCGGTAGTCCCGCGCGGCGAGACCCCGACCCCCGTCACGCCGCGTGGCGGGGGTCGGTCGCGTCAGACGGCGGCCGTACCGGCACCACGGAGCGGTAGTCCCACCTGGCGCGGTTGTCCGCGACGCCGACGACGTCGACCCCCGCCACTGCGCGTAGCGGGGGTCGACCCGTCAGACGGCAGCTGCGCCGGCAGGCACCGGCTCGCCCGCCGCGGTCGTCGTCGCGCCGGACCAGTACGCGCCGTCCGGGTAGCGGAACTCGGCGATCGACGCGGCCTTCATCTCCGTGTTGTACCCCGGCTCGCCGGTGACCTGGTAGGCGCCGTTCGCGACGCGGACCGGCTGCTCGAAGTGCTCGTGGAGGTGGTCGACGTACTCCGTCAGCCGCCCCTCACGCGTGCCGGAGATGGCGACAAAGTCGAGCATCGAGGCGTGCTGGACCATCTCGCACAGACCGACGCCCCCGGCGTGCGGGCACACCGGCACGTCGAACCTCGCCGCGAGGAGCAGCACCGCGACGATCTCGTTGATCGAGGCGAGCCGTCCCGCGTCGAGCTGGCAGAAGTCCATGGCGCCAGCCTCCATGAACTGCTTGAACATCACCCGGTTGTGGCAGTGCTCGCCGGTCGCGACACCGATCGGCGCGACGGCGTCGCGCACCTTGCGGTGGCCGAGGATGTCGTCGGGGCTCGTCGGCTCCTCGATCCACAGCGGGTTGAACTCGGCCAGCCGGCCGACCCACTCGATCGCGGTCGGGACGTCCCAGACCTGGTTGGCGTCGATCATGAGGGTGCGGTCGGGCCCGATCGTCTCGCGCGCCAGCCGGCAGCGCCGCACGTCCTCCTCGATGTCGGAGCCGACCTTGAGCTTGACGTGGGTCAGGCCGAGCTTCTCCTGCTCGTGGATGAGGCGGACCATCTTCTCGTCGGAGTAGCCGAGCCAGCCGGCCGCCGTCGTGTAGCAGGGGTACCCGGTCGCCTCGAGCTCGGCGATCCGCGCGGCCTTGCCGGGCTCCGCCGCCCGCAGGATCTCCAGCGCCTGCTCGCGGGTGAGGGCGTCGGCGAGGTATCGCAGGTCCGCGACGTCGACGAGCTGCTCGGGGGTCATCTCGGCCAGCATCCGCCAGACCGGCTTGCCCACGTGGCGGCCCGCGAGGTCCCAGGCCGCGTTCATGACGGCCGAGAGTGCCAGGTGGACGACGCCCTTCTCGGGGCCGAGCCAGCGCATCTGGGAGTCGGTGGTGAAGGACATGTAGGTCCCGCCCATGTCCACCGCCATCGCGGCCACGTCGACGCCGACCAGGCTCTGGGCGAGCTGCCGTGCGGCCTCGGTGACGAGGTCGTTGCCCCGTCCGATCGTGAACGTGATGCCGTACCCGGCGAGCGGGCGGCCCTGGGCGTCGGTGCCGTCGGTGGTCAGGGCGACGTAGACCGCGGAGTGGTCGCCGTCCTTGTTCATGGCGTCTGAGCCGTCGGCGGTCAGTGAGGTGGGGAAGCGGACGTCGGCGACGTCCACGGACGTGATCGTGGGCATGGGCCATCCTTTGGGGTCGGCACTGCGATGTGACCCATTCATCATACCTTTGATGGGCGTGAGGGGTGCTCCGGTGGTCGCCCCGGTGGCACGTGCGGCGCCGTCCGACGCCGTCAGCACCAGCGGCCGACGCTGTGAGCACCAACGTCCGACGCTGTCCGCGCCAACGGCCGGGAGTCGTACGAATCCGGCGCTCCGACAACGGTCACGGCAGACGCCGGCGCGGACTTGCCGCACGAGCCACACGGGGGCGGGCACGGCAGCCTGCCGACGGCGCTCGAGTGCCGGTCAGGGGGACGCTCCGTCTTGATTTGGTATCACCAGTTGACCCGCCTCCTCGAAAGGTATTACCTTCGTCACGTCAGCCGGACATGTTCCGTGTTCACCGCCGATCACCAGGAATCAGCAGCCCACCACGATGTGGGCGGCCGCTCCGGTGGAGGTCGTCGGACAGGCCGGCAACCGATCTCGCGTCAGGCGTTGTGTGCTGTCGCGAGGCGTCCTGAATCAACGGTGATCACGAGGCCCGGACCCGAGCGGTGTGCGGGCGACACAGAGGAGACAACAGGTAGATGAAGCGCACGAAGATGTACACGACCATCGCCGTCGCCACGGTCGCGGCCATGAGCCTCGCCGCGTGCGGTGGCTCCGGCGGTTCGGCCTCCGGGTCCGAGGGCGAGACGGGTGCGGCCGCCGACGGCGCCGTCGACGTCTCCGACGCGGAGACGCTCTGGAAGCTCGCCTTCAACCAGACCGACCAGCACCCGCAGTACCTCGCCGCCGAGCAGCTCGGTGAGGACCTGTACGAGGCGACCGACGGCCGGTACGCCATCGAGGTCTACCCCAACGAGGAGCTCGGCACCCAGTCCGACGTCGTGCAGAACCTCTCGGACGGCAGCGTCGAGATGATGTTCATCGGTGCGCCCGTGCTCGAGTCCTTCAACGAGGACTTCATCGTCTTCAACCTGCCCTACATGTTCGCCACCGAGGAGGCGCAGGCCGCCGTCCTCGGTGACGAGGCGGTCGTGGGCGAGCTGTACTCCTCGCTGGAGGACTCCAAGAACATCAGCGTCCTCGCCGGTGTCTCCGGCGGTGTCCGCAGCGTCTACAACAGCAAGCACCCGATCGTGGAGCCCGAGGACCTCGACGGTCTGAAGATCCGCGTCCAGCAGTCCGACTCCCAGGTCGCCATGATCGAGGCCATGGGCGCGGTGGCGTCCCCGATGGGTCAGGGCGAGGTCTACAGCGCCCTGCAGACCGGTGCGCTCGACGGCGCGGAGAACAACGAGACGGTCTTCGAGGCCCTCAAGCACAACGAGGTCTCCTCGTACTACTCCTACACCCGGCACCTGATGGTCCCGGACTACCTGCTCATCAACAGCGACATCCTCGGCGGGATGTCCGACGAGGACCGCGAGGCGTTCCTCGAGCTCGTCCCCGGCGCCGTCGAGTCGGTCAACGAGGGCATGAAGGAGTACGCGCAGTCCTCGCGCACCGCCGCGGAGTCCGCCGGTGCGGAGTTCAACGACGACGTCAACGTCGACGCCTTCCGGGAGCTCGTCGCCCCGGTCGTGGAGGGCGCCATCAACAACGACGTCCGCGAGGCCCTGTTCGAGGCCGTGCAGGCGGCCAACGAGGCCAACGCCGGCTGATCCACAGCTCGGTCCGAGGGACGACCTGGGGCGTACGGCGTCGCCGTACGCCCCAGGCGGCCCCGAGCGCGGCTGCCGAGGTGCAGCCGCGGCGTGCTCTGACCGACAACGCAAGGAAAGTGTGACCCCATGAAAGCCGTGCACAAGTTCCGGACGGCGATGGACGTGTTCCTCCGCTGGTTCTGCATCGTCCTGTTCGCCCTCATGATCCTGGTCGTCACCTGGCAGGTCGTCGCCCGGGCGACGGTCGGCGGCAACGCCTGGACCGAGGTGATGGCCCGCTTCCTGTTCATCTGGCAGGGCCTGGTCGGCGCGGCCTACGTGATCGGCGAGAAGGACGACGTCGCGATGGACTTCCTCGTCAAGCGCTTCCGGCCGGCCGTGGTCAAGGCCATCGAGATCTTCGCCCACTGCGTGGTCGGTGGCTTCGCCGTCTGGGTCATGATCTACGGCGGCGCCAAGTACATCGAGAGCACGTGGAACGACACCGTGCAGCTCCTGCCCTTCACGCAGGGCCAGATCTACCTCGTGCTGCCCATCACGGGCGCTCTCATCATCATCTACTCGCTCCTGCACATCATCGAGGTCATCTCCAAGACGGTCGTGGACCCTGCTGAGCAGGACGTCGATCTCGACGGCTACCTGGAAGAGGGGATCTGACCATGACCGATGCAGCACTCGTCGGGATCATCCTCATCGTCGGCATGTTCGGCCTGATGGCGCTCGGGGTCTCCGTCTCCATCTCCATCGGACTGCCTTCCGCTGTCGCCCTGCTCCTCCTCCTCGGGCCGGACCAGGGCATCTTCACCGCGGCCCAGAAGATCTTCAACGGCATCGACAACTTCGCCCTCCTGGCCATCCCGTTCTTCGTGCTGGCCGGCGCGATCATGAACCAGGGCGGCATCGCGACCCGGCTGATCAACCTCGCCAAGGTGATGGTCGGCCGGATGCCCGGGGCGCTCGCCCAGACCAACACGCTCGCGAACATGCTCTTCGGCTCGATCTCCGGCTCCGCACTCGCCGGTGCCGCGGCGGTCGGCTCCTCGATGGCCCCGTCCCAGCGCAAGGACGGCTACGACATGCGCTTCGCCGCCGCGGCGAACGTCGCCTCGGCCCCGGCCGGGATGCTGATCCCGCCGTCGAACGTGCTCATCGTGTACTCCCTGGTCTCCCAGGCTTCCGTCGGCGCGCTGTTCCTCGCCGGCTACATCCCGGGCATCCTCTGGGGCGCCGCGTGCATGCTCATCATCTGGCTGTACTCGCGCAAGCGTCCCGAGCTGCGGGGGAGCTCGCGACCGTCCCTGCGGACCGGGCTGCTCGTGCTCTGGCAGGCCGTGCCGTCCCTGATGCTGATCGTCGTCGTCATCGGCGGCATCGTCTTCGGGTACTTCACCCCCACCGAGGGTGCGGCCGTGGCGGTCATCTACGCGACAGTCCTGTCGCTGGTGTACCGGACCGTCACCGTGAAGGACTTCCCGAAGATCCTGCTGCAGGGGACCCGCACCAGCTCGGTGGTCATCTTCCTGATCGCGCTGTCGTCGATCATGTCCTACGCGATGACGTTCTCCGGCATCCCGCGTCTCGTCGGCAACTGGATGACGGAGTTCACCGACTCCAAGATCGTCTTCCTGCTCCTCATGGCGCTGATCCTGCTCATCATCGGGATCCCGCTAGACGCGACCCCCGCGGTGCTGATCTTCACGCCGATCTTCCTGCCCATCGCCATCGAGTACGGCATCCACCCGGTGCACCTCGGCATCATGATGGTCTTCAACATGTCGATCGCGGTGATCTCGCCGCCCTCGGCGCCGGTGCTGTTCGTCGGCGCGAAGGTCGCGAACGTGCCGGTCGAGCAGGTCATCGCCAAGCTCATGCCGTTCTTCCTCTCGCTCATCGCCATGCTGCTGATCATCCAGTTCGTCCCGGTGCTGACGATGTGGTTGCCGGAGCAGGCCGGCCTGATCTTCCCGTAGCCAGCCGTACCCGCCGGCCCGGACGCCGTCCCACGGACCGGGCCGGGCCGGCGGGTCCGGAACGCCGTCCGACGGCCGTCAGGTCGGCCGGGTCCGGAACGCAGTCGGCGGCCGCCACGCCGACGGGGGGCACTCCGTCGTCCCGGCCCCGCCGCCGTCCACCTACGCCGTCGTCCCACCTACGCCGTCGTCCCACCTACGCCGTCGTCCCACCTACGCCGTCGTCCCACCTACGCCGTCGTCCCACCTACGCCGTCGTCCCGGTCTGCTGATCCTGCTCGACGTCGCCTCGAACCCCGAACACGAAAGATGCTCCTGCACATGAACTCGCATCCAGTACCCACCATCGAGCTCAACACCGGGGCGCAGATCCCCCAGGTGGGCATCGGCACGTTCCAGGTCGACCCCGCCACCACCGGCGACGTCGTGCGGACCGCGCTCGAGGCGGGCTACCGCAGCATCGACACCGCCGCCCGCTACCTCAACGAGGCGGGCGTCGGCCGGGCCATCGCGGAGTCGGGGCTCGCGCGCCAGGACCTCTTCGTCGCCACGAAGCTCGCGAACACCGACCAGGGCTTCGACTCCACGCTGCGCGCGTTCGACGACTCCAGCACCGAGCTCGGCCTCGACGCCGTCGACCTCTACCTGATCCACTGGCCGTGCCCCGCCCGCGGGGAGTCCGCGAACAGCTGGCGCGCCATGGAACGGCTGCGGGACGAGGGACGCATCGCCGCCGTCGGGGTGTCGAACTTCCTCGCGCACCACCTCGCCGAGCTCATGGACGGCTCGTCGACAGTGCCGGCCGTCAACCAGGTGGAGCTGCACCCCTACCTGCAGCAGCGCGAGCTGCGCGAGTTCCACGCGGCCCACGGCATCGTCACCGAGGCGTGGAGCCCGCTCGCTCAGGGCGCCGTGCTGGCCGATCCGGCGATCGTCGGGATCGCCGAGCGCCTCGGCCGGTCCCCGGCCCAGGTGGTGCTGCGCTGGCACGTCCAGCTCGGCAACGTCGTCATCCCGAAGTCCGTGACGCCCGGGCGGCAGGCGGAGAACATCGCCCTGTTCGACTTCGCGCTCACCGAGGACGACATGGCGCTGATCGCGACCCTGGACCGCGGCGAGGACGGCCGCACCGGGTTCCACCCCGACCGGTTCAACGGTTTCCCGGCCGACTTCGAGGCCGCGACACCGAGCTGGAACATCCCTCCGGCGAAGTGACGCTTGCGCCGGTCGGGCATGCTAGGGGTAGAACGAGAAGGAGCAGCGTGGCTCGAGAGTCTGTGTACACGAGGGTGGTCGACGTGCTCGGCCACCGCATCGCGGCGGGTGAGCTGGTGGAGGGGGACGTCCTCAACCTGACCCAGCTCGAGTCGGCGTTCGGCGTCTCGCGCACGGTCGCCCGCGAGGCGATGCGGGAGCTGCAGTCCCTCGGCATGATCACCGCACGGCGCAGGGTGGGGCTCATCGTCAGTCCCATGTCGGACTGGGACGTGCTCAACCCGATGGTGATCCGGTGGCGCCTCGCCGGCCCCGGCCGCGACGAGCAGCTGCTGTCGCTGACGGACCTGCGCTCCGCCGTCGAGCCGACGGCGGCACGACTCGCCGCGAGCGACGCCACCGACACCCAGCGGGACCGGCTCCTGGCGCTCTCCGAACGGCTCGTCGAGCTCGGCCGTCGCGGGCTGGGCGACACGATGGAGTACCTGATGCTCGACGTCGAGTATCACCTGCTGCTCCTGCGCGCCAGCCACAACGAGATGCTGATCGCCTTCGAGCCGGCGATCGAGGCGACCCTGGTGGGACGCAACGAGCTCGGCCTCACCCCGCGTGACCCCACCCCGTCGGCCGTCGACAACCACCGCGAGGTCGCCCGCGCGATCCTTGCCGGGAACGAGGACCTGGCCGAGGAGAGCTCGCGGCGCATCGTCCGCATCGTGCGGTCCGAGCTGCCGCTCCAGGGGCGTGCCGCACGCGAGCACACGGCCGGACGCCCGGCCGTCCCCGCGCCCTAGGCCGTAGCGGGCCTCTGACCCCTGCACGCGCCCGTGCGGGTGCGGGCGCTCACCCGCATCACGCACGCCGGGCTGCGCCACGACACCCGGTGTGCCGAGACTGTTCTCGGGCCGGCGAGCCGACGGCGGCCCCTAGCACGTATCCGGGGGGCGTGCGTCGGCGGGGCCCAGCACGCATCCGGGCGGCCTGCGCCGGCGGGCCGACGGGGGACCGCACGCATCCGCGCGGGCCCGCCGTCGGCCGACCTCAGCCGATCGCGAAGATGACGAGGGTCAGCCCGAAGCCCAGGACGGACTGCAGCGTCTGCTGCACGGTCCAGGTCTTCAGGGTGGTCTTGACGTCCATGCCCATGAGTCGGCCGACCAGCCAGAACCCGGAGTCGTTCACGTGGCTGGCGAAGACCGAGCCCGCTGCCGTGGCCAGCGTGATCGCGACGATCTGCAGGACGCTGAAGTCGCCGGCGGTCACCGCGGGCGCCATGAGCCCGGCGGCCGTCACGAGCGCCACCGTCGCCGATCCCTGCGCCACCCGCAGGACGACGGCGATCACGTACGCGGCCACGACGACCGGCAGGCCGATGTCCGCGAGGGAGTCGGAGAGTGCCTCGCCGATGCCCGAGGTGCGCAGGACGCCACCGAACATGCCGCCGGCACCGGTGATGAGGATGACGGAGCAGACGGGACCGAGCGCGGAGTCGACGACCTTCTCCAGGGCGGTGCCGTGCTCGCCGCGACGGTTGCCGAGGACGAAGATCGACACCAGCACCGAGATCAGCAGGGCGATGGGCGCCGAGCCGATCGCGGAGAGCACCTGGACCCAGGTCTGGTTCTCGGCGTCGACCACGCCCGCGGCGTCGAGGAAGTCCAGGCCGGTGTTGAGGAAGATGAGAATGAGCGGCAGGAGCAGGATCGCGATGACCGTGCTCACGCTGGGCGGGTTCTCCTGGACGTCGTCGTCCTTGCTCCCGAACAGCGCCGGTACCGGAAGGATGAAGCGCCGGCCGACGAAGAGACCCCAGAGGTAACCCGAGACGTACCAGAGGGGGAACGCCATGACGATGCCGACGACGAGGACGAGCCCAAGGTTCGCGCCGTAGAGCTCGGTGGCGGCGACCGGGCCCGGGTGCGGCGGGACGAAGACGTGCATCACCGAGAAGGCGGCCGCGGCGGGCATGCCGTAGAGCAGCACGTTGTTCCCGAGCCGGCGGGCGACGGCGAAGATGATCGGCAGCATGACCACGAGGCCCGCGTCGAAGAAGATCGGGAAGCCCATGATGAGCGAGGCGAGCCCGAGGCCGAACGGCGCACGTTTCTCGCCGAAGACGTCGACCATCTTCTCGGCGAGCACCCGTGCGCCGCCGCTGTGCTCGACCATCTTGCCGAGCATGGCTCCTAGGCCGATCAGCAGCGCCACCGAGCCGAGCGTCCCGCCGAAGCTGGTCACCAGCGTGTCGACGATCGCGTTCGCCGGGATGCCGGTCGCGAACGCCGTCACGAGGGAGACCAGGATGAGCGTGAGGAACGCGTGCATCTTGAAGACGATGACCAGCACCAGGATCAGCGCGATGGCCGCCGCTGCGATCCCGAGGAGCGGTCCCGCTCCGAGTGTCTGGGTCCAACCTTCCATGGGGGCTCTCCCGTTCGTTCGGGAGCCGCCCGCGCACGCAGCGCACGAGCGGCCCGGTTCTCGGATCTCGCGTCGGTGACCCGGACCACAGCGGGCGTGCAGTTGCGGAACGGGTACCACCTGGACCCTAGAGCTAGCGGTCTGCGAGTGCCTCTCGAGAGCACGCGCCGGCGCGCCGCGACCTCGTGCGCGGGCGCCCCGGGATCGCGGCGGCGCCCAACAGGAAGTCGGTGCTTCGACCTTGGCCGAGCTCCTGGCCGACTACCGGCTGCCTCGAGGCGCCTGGACGGTCAGGCGTTCAGGCCGAGCCGCTCGACGATCTCGTCGGTGATCTCCGCCGGGGTGCCGGAGATGTCGACGCTGATGCCCGGCTCGTCCTCGCCGAGCGGCTCCAGCGTGGAGAACTGCGAGGGCAGGAGCGACGTCGGCATGAAGTGCCCGGCCCGCTTGCTCATCCGGTCGGCGATCAGCTCGGGCGAGCCGCTGAGGTGGACGAAGAAGACGTCGTCGTCGTCCCCCTGGAGGATGTCGCGGTAGACGCGCTTGAGGGCCGAGCAGGTGATGACCGTGTTGCGCCCCGCCTGGTCCTGCTCGTCCAGCCAGGTGCGGATCGCCCGCAGCCATGGCCAGCGGTCGTCGTCCTCCAGCGGGGTGCCGGCGCTCATCTTGTCGATGTTGGCCTGCGGGTGGAACTGGTCCGCCTCGGCGTAGACCCAGCCGAGCCGCTCGACCAGGAGCTGGGCGATCGTCGTCTTGCCTGAGCTGGCGACACCCATGATCACCAGGTGCTGGGGCTGCGTCATCGTCACGGTCCTCGAAGAAGTCTTGTGCGGGGGGCTCGGCCAAGGTTCTCACTGCAGGGGCGGTGGGCGCACGGTCTTGCCGTCAGTTGTCCTCGTGCTGCGCGTCCCGCGTCTGTCCCGCGTGCGTCCCGCCGGGCCAGGTCCGGCCGGTCCCGCGAGCCGGCGTCGGGCCTGTCGGGAGCTGCACGCAGCCTGGGCGGGGGCCCGACGGGCGCTTACGGGCGCCTACGGGCGCGGGATGTTGCGCAGGTTCGACCGGGCCATCGCCATCACCTCTCCCATGCCGCCGCCGAGGACCTGCTTGGTCATCGCCGTCGCGAAGCCCCGGATCTGACCGGACGTGATCGACGGCGGGATCGACAGCGCGTTGCCGTCGGTGAGGACCTCGATGAGTGCGGGGCCGGGCCTTCTCAGGCCGTCGGTCATGGCCTTGCGCAGGTCCTTGGGGTCCTCGACCTGCACGGCGGGGATGTCGAGGGCGAGCGCGACCTGGCGGTAGTCGACGGCGGGGGAGTCGGTGGCGTGGGACGGCAGCCCCTCCACGAGCATCTCGAGCTTGATCATGCCGAGCGAGGAGTTGTTGAACACGACCACCTTCACGGGCAGGTCGTAGTGGCGCAGCGTGATGAGCTCGCCGAGCAGCATCGAGAGACCGCCGTCGCCGGACATGGCCACCACCTGCCGGTCGCGGTCGGCGAAGGCGGCCCCGATGGCCTGCGGGAGCGCGTTCGCCATCGAGCCGTGCAGGAAGGAGCCGATCACGCGGCGCCGGCCGTTGGGCGTGAGGTACCGGGCGGCCCACACGTTGTTCATGCCGGTGTCGACGGTGAACACGGCGTCCTCCGCCGCGGCCTCGTCCAGCACGACGGCGGCGAACTCGGGGTGGATCGGCTTCGTCTTCTCCACGTTCTTCGTGTAGGCGCCGACCACCTTGGTCATGAGGCCCCCGTGCTTCTTGACCATCGAGTCGAGGAACTTGCGGCTGCGCTTGCGCCTGATCTGCGGGATCAGCAGGCGCATGGTCTCGCCGACGTCGCCGTGCACCGGCAGGTCCAGGCGGGTCCGTCGGCCGAGGTGGCTGGCGTCGATGTCGATCTGCGCGGTGCGGACGTCGGAGGGCAGGAAGGCGGTGTACGGGAAGTCCGTGCCGACCAGCACCAGCAGGTCGGCGCCCTCCATGGCGTCCTGGCAGGCGCCGTACCCGAGCAGCCCGGACATGCCGACGTCGAAGGGGTTGTCGTACTGGATGACCTCCTTGCCGCGCAGCGAGTGCCCCACCGGCGCGGCGGCGAGGTCGGCCAGCTCGAGCACGACGTCGTGGGCGCCCCGGGCGCCGGCGCCGACGAACAGCGTCACCTTCTTCGCGTCGTTGATCGCCTCGGCCAGCGCCGCGACGTCCTCGGCGTTCGGGACCACCCGGGCGGGGCACGCTCCTGGGATGAGGATGGGTGCGCCGTCGTCGTCGATCTCCTGGTCGGCGACGTCACCGGGCAGGGTGAGGACGGCGACTCCCGGGGCGGTCAGCGCGTGCTGGATCGCCGTGCGGGTGACCCGCGGCACCTGGGCGGCGGTGCCGATCATCTCCGAGTACACCGACGCCTCGGTGAACAGCCGGTCCGGGTGGGTCTCCTGGAAGAACTGCGTGCCGATCTCTGCGCTGGGGATGTGCGAGGCGATGGCGAGCACCGGCAGGCGCGAGCGGTTGGCGTCGTAGAGGCCGTTGATCAGGTGCAGGTTGCCCGGGCCGCAGGAGCCGGCGCACACAGCCAGGCTGCCGGTCATCTCCGCCTCGCCCGCCGCGGCGAAGGCGGCAGCCTCCTCGTGGCGCACGTTGACCCAGGTGATGCCGTCGGTGCGGCGCACGGCGTCGACGACGGGGTTGAGCGAGTCGCCCACGATGCCGTAGATCCGGGAGACTCCCGCGGCGACAAGCTGGTGGACGAGGTACTCGGCGACGGACGCGGCCATGGCGGTCTCCTTCGGGTAGGACGGAGTCGTTGTCGATCCTGCCCCGGTACCTGGAGTCCCGCAGTTCGGGAGGGTCGGTCCTACGCGTCGGGGACGTGCGCCGGGTCGCCGTGGTCGCGCCGGCGGATCATCGGGGCGGCGGCGAGCGCCGTGAGGACGGCCAGCACTCCGCAGACCAGGACGACGGTGAAGCCGCCGCGCGAGCTGCCGGAGTCGATGAGCGCCCCGGCCGCCGAGGACCCGATGGAGACGCCGAAGTTGATCCCCGTGCTCAGCCAGGTCAGGCCCTCGGTGAGCCGGTGCCGGACGACGATGTGCTGGACCATGGAGTTGCCGTTGATGATGGTCGGCGAGATCGCGAAGCCGGTCACGAACATCACCGCGGCCATGACCGCCAGGCTGCCGGCGAGCAGGAACAGCGAGGTGCCGACGGCGAGCACCAGCACGCCGAGGAGGAAGCGCCGCCAGGCCGGACCCGTCCAAACCTTGGCGCCGTAGAGCAGACCGGCGATGACCGAGCCCAGCGAGAAGACGCCGAGCAGCACGCCCGCCATGCCCGGGCTCCCGAGCTCGGCGGTGAATGCGACGACGGAGACGTCCGTCGCGCCGAAGATGCCGCCGACGAACATGAAGACGACGACGAGCCCGACCATCGCGCCCGAGCGCATCACCGAGCCACGGGGGCCGTGCGTCGTCACGACGACGGGCGTCGGCTCGGTACCGCGCTGGAGCAGGAAGGCGTAGCTGCCGACGACGACGATCACCGCGGCCGCCGCCACCCCGGCCCACGGCGTGACCGAGGTGGCCAGGGCGGTGGCGACCACCGGCCCGAGGACGAACGTGGACTCGTCGAGGGCGGACTCCAGCGAGTAGGCGCGGTGCAGCTCCCTCGGGGTGCGCACGATGCCCGTCCAGCGCGCGCGGACGAGGGCACCCGTCGCCCCGATGGTGGAGCCGATGAGGACGGCGCTCGCGTACAGGGTCCAGGTGGGTGCAGCCGTGACGGCGGCGACGACGAGGGCGACCATGCCGACGGCGCTGACCGTGATCGACGGCAGCATGACCCTCGCCTGCCCGTGCCGGTCGACCAGCCGGGCGAGCTGCGGCGCACAGACCGCCTGCGCGACGACGAACGTCGCGGAGACGGTGCCGGCCAGCCCGTACGACCCCGTCAGCGATGCCAGCATCAGCACGATGCTGATCCCCAGCATCGAGACCGGGAACCGGGCGAGCAGCCCGGCCGCGGAGAACGCCAGGGCGCCCGGCAGGGCGAGGATCTGGCGGTAGGGGTTCGGCACGGAGCGATTCTCGCACCGGCCCGATCGCAGGTGACCGGCAGGCGGCGCCGGGCGGCGGTGAGGTTGGCCACCGCCGACCCGCGGGGTCAGTGCGGGGTGTGTCGCGCCGGGGGTGTCTGCCTCGGCGCGCCGGGACCGGGGAGGCCACGCTCCTCCTGCACGATAGGGTCCGCGGCATGGACGGTCCGCGGCCAGGTGGCGATGATCTGAGGCTTGTCCTGCTCTCGGTCGCAGCCCTCGCGGCGACCGCCTTTCTCCTCTACGTGGTGCAGTGACCGTGGGGACTGCACCGACGACCACTCTGCGCGCGTGGGGCGAGAACGACCTGGGCGTGCTCGAAGGCGCCATGGGGCACCTGATGACCGCGCAGAACTGGCGCTACGACCTCGGCGGCTCTCGGTGACCCCACCGGTCGGACGGGCCGTGGCCTCCGACGCCGAGGCGCTCGCCGTCGCGCTGGCCGAGGCCCGGGCCGGACGCGCCGAGGGCGGGATCCCGATCGGTGCGGCACTAGTCGTCGACGGAACGGTGCTCGCCGTCGGTCGGAACCGCCGGGTCCAGGACGGTAGCCCGATCCTGCACGGCGAGACCGACTGCCTCGCCAACGCCGGCCGGCTGCCCGCAAGCGTCTACGGACGAGCCACGATGGTCACCACGTTGTCGCCGTGCGACATGTGCACCGGTGCGATCCTGCTCTACGGCATCCCTCGGGTCGTGATCGGTGAGAACCGCACCTTCTACGGCGGCGAGGACCTGCTGCGCTCTCGCGGCGTGGAGGTCGTCGTTCTGGACGACCCGGCGTGCGTGACGCTCATGAACGACTTCATCGCCGCCGAGCCGACGCTGTGGAACGAGGACATCGGCGAGGAGTGACCGCGTTCGCGACGATTCTCGCCCGATCGCCCGATCGCCCGATCGCCCGATCGCCCGCGCCGGCGTGGGTCGAGCCGGGCTCCAGCGTTCGGCCGAGCGCCCTCGAGGGAACCGGCCATGCCCGCTCGGTAACTATAGGAGTAGTGACAGCGAACTACGGTAGTAGTAGCGTTGTGTCATGGAGCGCGAGCGGCGCCCGCGAGGCGCAGAAGCTGGATCCGGTGCGAGAGCCGGGGAGCTGCCGCACCTCGACGGGGTCGAGCACCGCTTCGTCGACCTGCCGGGTCTGCGCATGCACGTCGCCCAGAGCGGCTCGGGCGAACCGCTGCTCCTCCTGCACGGGTTCCCGCAGCACTGGTGGGCGTGGCGCAAGGTCATCCCGGGCCTGGCCGCCCACTACCGCGTCATCTGTCCCGACCTCAGAGGTGCCGGCTGGACGGACGCCCCTGACCACGGGTACGAACGCGACCAGCTGATGGCCGACGTCGTCGGGCTGATCGACGAGCTCGGGCTCGACACGGTCCGTCTCGTGGGGCACGACGTGGGTGGCATCCTGGGCTTCCGCCTGTGCCTGGCTCATCCCGAGCGGATCCGGCAGTACGTGGCCGTGGCGGCTCCCCACCCGTACCCGAACCTGTCTCCCCGCATGCTGCTGTACATGTGGCGGCTGTGGCCCACGTTCGCCCTGGCCACGCCGAAGCTGGGGCCGCGGCTCCTCGGTTCAGGCAGACAGCGATTTCCCCGTCACCTCATGACCGCCGAGACCCCGGATCCGGACGTCTGGTCGGAGCAGGACCTCGACCTGTACGCCAGCAGGCTTCGCGACCCTGCTCGAGCCCGCGCGGCCGCAGCGCTGTACCGCGGCCTGGCCGTCGGTGAGAACCGCCGAGCCGCCGCCGGTGAGTACCGCGGCACTCGCCTCCGTACCCCCACCCTCGGCCTCTACGGGGTGGTCCTCTACGGCGGGGACGTAGAGGGTGGGAATCCGGGCGTCATCGGCGGTTACGAGGGCTACAGCGACGATTTCACCATGACGCGCATCCCTGGTGCCGGCTACTACATCCCGGAGGAGAAGCCGGAGGCCTTCCTCGCCCACACGCTCGAGTTCTTCGACGCGGCGTGACCTCGCCGCGGCGGGGCCCGAGCACCGGCGTGGGAACAGGCGGCCGTCCGGCCGGTGCGAGGGGCGTGGTGCCCACGGGTCTGGGTACCGTCGGAGAATGGCGGCGACGGAGAGTGACGACACCCGCACCATGCGCGAGCGGATGCTCGCCGGTGACCTCTACATCGCTGACGATCCCGAGCTGGGCGAGGCGAGCACGGCAGCTCTGGACCTCATGGACGCGTACAACGCGACGACCGTGCGCCAGGGTCCGCTCCGCCGTCGTCTCCTCGAGGAGCTGCTCGGCTCGATCGGCGAGGGGACCGAGATCCGCCCGCCCTTCTACGTGGACTACGGCTCGCAGATCACCATCGGGGCTCGCTGCTTCGCCAACTTCGGCCTCGTGGCGCTCGACGTCGCCCGGATCACCATCGGCGACGACGTCCAGCTCGGCCCGAACGTCCAGCTCCTCACGCCCACGCACCCCGTCGACCCGGAGCCGCGTCGCCAGAAGTGGGAGGCTGCGGAGCCCATCACGATCGGCGACAACGTCTGGCTCGGCGGCGGCGCGATCGTCTGCCCCGGTGTGACGATCGGCGAGAGCTCGGTGGTGGGTGCGGGCGCCGTCGTCACCAAGGACCTGCCGGCGAACGTGGTGGCGGTCGGCAACCCGGCTCGCGTGATCCGGCACCTCGACGACTGACCGGTCGCGTGGGGACGCGAGCCGTGAACGTCAGGCCGTCGACGGGCGGTGAGGACCCGTGCCTGCACCCGCTACGACGTGCGGGGCAGCGGCGACCTCGTCAACGTCGTCCTGGTGCCTACGTCGCCCGCTCCGTGCGGGGCCTGCGGCGACCTGGCCCCATCGTCCGGGGTGCCTACTCGCCCAGCGCCGCGTCGACGACCTGCTTCGCCTCGGCCTGCACCTGTGCCAGGTGCTCCTCGCCGCGGAAGGACTCGGCGTAGATCTTGTACACGTCCTCCGTCCCCGAGGGGCGGGCGGCGAACCAGGCGTTCTCGGTGGTGACCTTCAGGCCGCCGATGGCCTCGCCGTTGCCGGGCGCGTCGACGAGCCGGTCGGTGATCGGCTCGCCGGCGAGGTCGGTGGCTGCCACGTCGCTGGGCTGCAGCTTGCCGAGCTTGGTCTTCTGGGCCTTGGTGGCGGCGGCGTCGATGCGCGCGTAGGCGCTCGCGCCGTACCGCTCGACGAGCTCGCCGTGCAGCCGGCTGGGGGACTTCCCGGTCACCGCCAGGATCTCCGAGGCGAGGAGCGCCAGCAGGATGCCGTCCTTGTCGGTGGTCCACACCGTCCCGTCGGTCCGCAGGAAGGACGCCCCTGCCGACTCCTCGCCGCCGAAGCCGACGGAGCCGTCGATCAGGCCGGGCACGAAGTACTTGAAGCCCACCGGCACCTCGATCAGGGTGCGGCCGAGGCCCGCCGCGACGCGGTCGATGAGCGCCGAGGACACGAGGGTCTTGCCGATCGCGGCGCTCGCCGGCCAGTCCTTGCGGTGGCGGAAGAGGTAGTCGATCGCGACGGCGAGGTAGTGGTTCGGGTTCATCAGGCCGCCGTCGGGCGTGACGATGCCGTGCCGGTCGGAGTCGGCGTCGTTGCCTGTCGCGATGTCGTACGGCGCGGCCCCGCCGTCACCCTCCATCGTCCGGCGCAGCGAGGCCATCGCGGAGGGGGAGGAGCAGTCCATGCGGATCTTGCCGTCCCAGTCCAGCGTCATGAACGACCAGCGCGGGTCGACCTCGGGGTTCACCACCGTCAGGTCCAGGCCGTGCCGCTCGCCGACCGCCGCCCAGTACTCGACCGACGCCCCGCCGAGCGGGTCAGCCCCGATCCGTACCCCGGCGTCGCGGATCGCGTCCAGGTCCAGCACGTTGGCGAGGTCGTCGACGTAGGCGGTGAGGTAGTCGTTCCTGCGCGTGGTCTCGGCCGCGACCGCCCGCTCGAAGGGGACCCGCTCGACCTTCTCCCAGCCGGTCCGCAGGATCTCGTTCGCCCGGGCGGCGATCACCGACGTGGCGTCGGAGCCGGCCGGGCCGCCGTGCGGGGGGTTGTACTTGAAGCCGCCGTCGCGCGGAGGGTTGTGCGACGGCGTGACCACGATGCCGTCCGCCCGGCCCGGCCCCTCGGTCCGCACCCCGCCGGTGGTGCCCGCGCCGTTGGCGCGCAGGATCGCGTGCGAGACCGCCGGGGTGGGCGTGAAGGAGTCGCGGGCGTCGACGCGCACCTCGACCCCGGCCGCGGCCAGCACCTCGACGGCGGTGCGCCAGGCCGGCTCGGACAGGGCGTGGGTGTCCCGGCCGATGTAGAGGGGGCCGTCGATGCGCTGCGAGCGGCGGTACTCCACGATGGCAGCCGTCGTCGCGACGATGTGGGCCTCGTTGAACGCGCCGTCGAGGCTGGACCCGCGGTGGCCCGAGGTCCCGAACACCACCTGCTGGGCGGGGTCGTCGACGTCGGGGGTGCGGTCGTAGTAGGCGGAGAGGACCTGATCGACGTCGATGAGGTCCTCGGGCAGGGCGGTGGTGCCGGCGCGCTCGTGCATGCCCTGATCCTGCCACCGGCCGACGTTCCCGGCAGGCGAGATGAGATGCTCGTGGTTCCCGTCGCTGCTCGGTGTGCGCCGGGGGTCGAGCCGTTCGGCGGTGGCCCGCACCTGGTGGGCCGAGGGTGACGTGCACCGGTCCGGCGGCCCGCCTAGCCTGGGTCGTATGACACTCCCCGACGCCCCTGGCACCCCCGTGACCGTCGCAGACCTCGACCGTGAGAAGCCGGTCCCCGACGGTTACGTCCTGCTCGACGTGCGCGAGCAGGACGAGTGGGACGCCGGCCACGCGCCCGGGGCGGTGCACATCCCGATGGGCGACCTGCCCGAGCGCATCGACGACATCCCCGAGGGCGAGCTGCTCGTGGTCTGCCGGTCCGGCGGCCGGTCCGCCCGGTCGGTGGCCTGGCTCAACCAGGCGGGCTTCGACGCGTACAACCTCGAGGGCGGTATGAAGGACTGGCAGCAGGCAGGGCTGCCGCTCGAGTCCGTCGGCGGGACCCCCACCGTCGTCTGAGGGCCGCTGCCCGTACTCTTGGGCGCCATGGGTAAGAAGAGCCGCAAGCGTCAGTCCCGCCCCGAGGGCACCCCGAAGGTCAAGCGCCAGGAGGTGGCCTTCGTCGAGCGTCCCTTCGAGGGGCTGCCCGGCGAGACCGACCTCGTCGCGATGCGTGAGGTCGTCCCGGCCGCCACCGTCACGGTGCGTACCACCGCCGAGTACGGCGACCGCGAGGTCCAGCTCGTCACGCTGCTCCCGGACCTGCTGCCCGCGCTGCACCGCGAGGACGGCACCGTCCTGGTCGCGCTGCAGACGGGTATGCACACGGGCGACGCCTCCCGCGACGTCGCCGCCGCCCTGCTCGACGCCATCGAGCTCGAGCCCGGCTCCGCCCTCACCGCCGCCGAGCTGCCCGAGCCCGGACCCCGCCTGCAGGACGTCCTCGACCTCGAGGCGCCCTTCGAGGTCACCGTCCACGACAGCTTCGACTTCTGGCTCACCGACGAGGCGAAGCAGGACGGCGACGTCGCCGCCGCGCTCGAGCAGGCCAACGGCAACATCGTGCCCACGGTCAAGGTCGACGGCGTCGAGTCGGCGTACTGGTGCCGGATGGGCCGGGAGTTCCTGCGCTGGGCTCGCCCCGAGGACCAGGAGCTGGTGCTCGACGGCGTCGCCCGCCTGCATGCCGCCCGTGAGTCCGCCGTCGACGACGGCGCCAAGTTCGTCGGCGCCTTCCGCTCCTCCGGCATCCTCATCCCGGTGTGGGAGCTCGCCCCGGGCACGGAGGCCGAGGAGCTCACCGCTCCGGTGAAGGCGTTCGAGAAGAAGCTCGCGGCGGCGATCGCCCGCACCGAGCCGCTGAGCCCGGAGGAGCGCCGCGCCCGCGCCGGCATCGTCTCGCGCCAGGTCACGCTGCGCTGACCTGACGCGCGAACCCAGCATCTCTTCGAGCGGGGTGGCGTCGTTCCCGTACGTCATGGGCTGGTCAAGGGCCCGGGCGGGGCGGGTGCGCCGTTGGTCCGGATCGTGGATAGGCTTTACCCGTGAGGCAGGCAGCGAGGACCCAGCGGGTGGCAGTCGTCATCCCCGCGAAGGACGAGGCCGAGCGCATCGCCGCCACGGTCCGCGCCGCCCGGGCCATCCCGTACGTGGATCTCGTCCTCGTGGTCGACGACGGCTCCGAGGACGACACGCAGCATGCCGCCCGCGGCGCCGGCGCGGTCGTCGTGCGCCACTCCGTCAACCGGGGCAAGGCGTCCGCGATGGAGACGGGTGCGTCGGTGGTCGCCATGCGCGACGTCGAGGGCGCCCCGCCGCGGCTGCTTCTCTTCATCGACGCCGACCTCGGCGAGACTGCCGTGGCCACCGCCCCGCTGGTCCCGCCGGTGCTGGAGGAGCGGGCCGACTGCACGATCGCCGTGCTGCCTCCCCAGCCCGGTGCCGGAGGTCGCGGCATCGTCACCGGCCTCGCCCGTCGCGCCATCGTCCGGGCCACCGGGTGGAGCCCGACGCAGCCGTTGTCCGGGCAGCGCTGCCTGACCCGTGAGGCCTTCGACACCGCGACGCCGCTCTCGCGCGGCTGGGGGGTGGAGACCGGCATGACGATCGACCTGCTCGTCGCCGGGTTCACCGTCCAGGAGGTGCCCTGCGACCTGCGTCACCGGCCCTCGACGAACGACCTCGCGGGCCAGCTGCACCGGGGCGCCCAGTACCGCGACGTCGCGCTCGCGGTCAGCACCCGCAAGGTCCGCGGCGTGCGGGTGCCCGGCTCGCGTCGCGGCGACCGCCCCGCGAACCAGCGTCCCGGCCGGCCCTACCGGGCCTGGTCCACCCCGCCGGAGTCCCGGACGGCCGATCCCGCGGACTGACCGCCCGCCCCGCCGGCGTCACGGCCGGCCGGATCCGCGGACCGACCGGGTTCGCCGCCCTCTGGAGCGACAGTGCCTGTCGCCGGACCGACGGTGCCGGTCTCCGGACCGACCGCGTCCGTCTTCGGACCGTCCGCGCCGGCGTCCGGACCGTCCGCGCCGGTGTCCGGACCGTCCGCGCCGGTGTCCGGACCGACCGCGTCTGTTTCCGGAGCGCCCGCGCCACCCGCCGGAGTCATCGTCTGCGACGCGGCGCCGGCTGTCTGCGACAGCAGCCAGCCCGCCACCACGGCGACGAGCAGCGGCACGCTCAGCGCGATGCCGATCGCGGGGAGCACCACCCCCGAGTCGTTGACCGCGAACGCGATGGTGAAGGTCACCGCCAGCGCCACGAGCACCGGGCGGAGCATCACCCAGTCGCGGTCGATGCGCGAGCCGGGCCGGCCGACGAGCCAGCCGTAGCTGCCGCCGTCGGCGCTGCGCGCAGCGTTGCGCAGCGGTCGGGTGAGGAGGACGACGACGACGACGATCCCGCCGATGGCCAGGAAGGTCAGCGTGGAGCCGAAGAGGTTCTGCAGGTTCTGCGAGAGCTTGCGGCCGACGACGGCCCACAGCCCGCCGTCGAGCACGGTCTCGATGAAACGGCCGAGGTGGGAGCGCTCCGCGGGCGGGCGCAGCCAGTCGATCACCGAGAAGCTCACCGCCAGCACGGCCGTGACCCCGAGCACGACGACGATGCGGCGCCACGTCAGGCGTACCCCGAGCGCGAGGAGGGCGAGCACCAGGAAACCGGGGATCAGTGCCGGGGGGCCGCCGAAGTCGGCGCCGATCGTCGGCAGGCCGTCCAGCGCCACGGCGACGACGCCGATGACCAGCACCGCGGTGGCGGCTACGTACCGGCGGCTGCGGCGCACGAGCGGCTCGGCGACGCAGCCGGCGACGAGGATCGTCGAGGCCGCGAACAACGAGAAGGAGGAGTTGTTGAAGCCGTAGAACCGGCCGCCCACCTGCGGGGTGACGCCCATCAGCGACGAGAGCTGCAGCGTCGCGCCGGTGAGGACGTCCACCGCCAGCACCAGCGCGGTGAGGCCGGCGACCACCACGACCGGGGCGAGCAGGTGTCGGCGCCACGGCCCGAGCAGCGCCACGGCAGCGACGGCGGCGGCGACGAGGACAGTGGTTGCGTACAGCACGGTGCCCGGGCTCTCGGCCCGCCACCAGGGCAGGAGGTTGGCCAGGTAGGACGCTATCGGGATGGCCCCGACGGTGACGGAGACGGCCCGGATCGCCCGGAGCGCGGCCGCAGGACGGTGCGACCGGAGAGCCGTCGCGGCACGGGTGGCCGCCGGCGCGCTGTACCGGTCCAGCCGCGTCGCGGCGCGGTCGAGGAACTTGCGGTTCAGACCCAGGGTGACCACGCCGTACAGCAGCAGGTTCCCGAGGACGAGCGCGGAGTAGAACGGTCCCACGAGGGGCCTGATCTCCACCGAGTGGATCCCGACGTCGACCAGGTGGGCGACCCGGGCGGGGCCGGTGCGTCCGTCGTCGACGGTGCCGAGCGGGGCGCCGGCGAGCCCGGCCGGGGCGTCCACGCCGAGCATGCCGAGCACGGTCGGGGTGAGGTCGGTGGACTGGACCATCCCGGGCTGGCGGGTGGAGCGGGTGTTCAGCAGGGCGCCGTCGGCGGGCAGCTCCGGGTCGAGCGCCGGCCCCTCGGCCACGAGCAGCTGCATGAGCGACTGGGTGCCGGAGTCCGCGAGGGAGGCGACGACGACAGTCGCGTCGGGGGCGACCTGTTCGACGGCGTCCAGCACCGCCCCGACCCGCGCGTCGATGGCGGCCACCTGCTCGCTCCGCTCGGGGGAGCGCAGCAGCCACGCCTCGTCCGGCGGAGCGGTCGGGGTCTCGGCCGGGTCCGGCTCGGGCGGGACGTCCGTGTCCGGGGTCGCCCGGCCGACGTCGACGAGCGGGCGGTTGCGGTCGCGGATGCTGCCGACGTCGACCACCGCGAGGGCGTGCCCGGGCAGCACCTCCGCGACCTGCTCGTTCAGCCGGGCGGAGCTGGTGGCGGCGAACGTGTGGTCGCCGGCGACGACGCCCGCGCCGGTCGACAGCGCGATCGCGGCGCCCGGGCCGACCGCGACGGAGGGCACGTCCTGCTCGGTCAGCAGGTCGCCCAGCATGCCCGGGCTGGCGTCGTAGGCGTCGGCGGCGGCGGCATCGAGGTAGTCCGGCCAGCCGGGCACCGCCCCGTCCGCGGCCGGGTTGCCGAGCTCGCGGCAGGTGCCGTACTCCTCCATCGGCACGTCCGCGGAGCGCCGCCCGGCGGAGAGCGCGAGCCAGCCGTCCGCGGGGCAGGTGCTCGAGCGCACGGAACGCACGACCATGTTCGCGGCCGCCCCGGACTCGGCCAGCCTCCACAGGTTCGGCGTCGCCAGCGCGGTGAGGTCCTCCCAGCGCAGGCCGGTGGTGCCGATGACGACCAGGGGTGCGTCGACGTCGGCGACGATTGCCTCGGCGGCGGGCTCGGTGCCCGCCTCCTCGGCGGCGGTCACGGTTCCGCCGGCCCGCGCGGAGGTCGCGGTGCTCGCCTGTCCGGCGGGGTGTCTCTCGGTGGCGCCCGCGGGCAGCATCGGCAGGACGAACGGGAGCAGCATCCCCAGGGCGATGATCGCGGCGACGACCAGGACGACCCGTCGCTGCCTCTGCCGCCTGGTGCTCACCTTCGCAGCCTACGTGGGGTGCGTGCGGCGACGCAGGGGCTGCCACGGAGCGGCCGGGCAGCAACGACACGATGACGCGCGGCTAGGCTCGGCCGGAAGCCGTCACCCAGGAGGAACCGATGACCGAAGCCGGCGAGCGTCCGAGCAGCAGCTCCGGCGGGGCGACGCGTGCCCGCTACGCCTACCTGGGCCCGGAGGGCACCTTCACCCAGGCGGCGCTGCTGCAGGTCACCGGCGAGGACGAGTCGGACCTGGTGCCCTGCCCGGACGTCGTGACCGCGCTGGAGCTGGTGCGCCGGGGTGAGGCCGACTTCGCCGTCGTGCCGATCGAGAACTCGGTGGAGGGCGGCGTCAACGTCACCCTGGACACCTTGTCCACCGGTGAGCCGCTGGTCATCGTCGCCGAGATGCTCGTCCCGGTCACCTTCACGCTGTGCGCCCGACCCGGGACGACGCTGGACCAGGTCTCCCGGATCTCCACGCACCCGCACGCCTGGGCGCAGTGCCGCGGGTGGATCTCCGAGCACCTCGACGGGGCCGTCCACGTCCCGGCGACGTCGACCGCGGCGGCCGCCGCGCTGCTCGCCTCCCCGGAGCCGAACCCGGGCTTCGACGCGGCGCTCTGCTCGGACCTCTCGGCCCGCAAGTACGGGCTGGAGGTGCTCGCGAGCGGCGTGGCCGACAACCCGCACGCGGTGACCCGGTTCATCCTCGTGGCCGGTCCCGGACCCCTGCCCGAACCGACCGGGGCGGACAAGACCACGCTCATGGTGCACCTGCCGGACAACGAGGCCGGGGCGCTGCTGAACATGCTCGAGCAGTTCGCCGCCCGCGGCGTGAACCTCTCCCGCATCGAGTCCCGGCCCATCGGCGACTCGCTCGGCCGGTACTCGTTCTCCATCGACGCCGAGGGGCACGTGAGCGAGGAACGGCTGCAGGCAACGTTGATGGGCCTGCACCGGGTGTGCCCGACCGTGCGCTTCCTCGGCTCCTACCCCCGCGCGGACGCCCGCCGCCCGTACCTGCGCCCGGGCACGTTCGACGCCGACTTCCGGGCTGCGCGCGCCTGGGTGGCGTCCCTGCTGGAGCCCTCCACGAGCGACGTCGCCGCGCTGGAGGGCTAACCCGCTACGTCGCTGCGCTCGCAGGCGAGCGCGCTACGACGACTTCCCTGCCGAAATGGTCGCTGGAGCGACCACTTCGGCAGGGAAGTTGCTCCGCGCGCGGGTGGACTAGCGGCCTACGCCGTGCGAAGAAGTTGCTCCGCGCGCGGGTGGACCGGCGGCCTACGCCGTGCGAACCGTCAGCCCGCCCTTCTCGACCCGGGCGTGGATCGTCGTCGCGTAGCCGACGAGGTCGCCGTCGACCTGGACGTGCTCGGGCTCGTCGCACCGCACCACGACCGAGCGCGCCCGGCGGAACTCGATCGTGCCCGTCGAGTACGGCATGAGGTCCTTGCGGATCCCCAGCCCCTGGAGCGTGACCTTGCGCAGCAGGTCGGCCCAGCCGATCACACCGCCGCGGGTGTCGATGGCGGCGATGTCGAGCCAGCCGTCGTCGAGCTGGGCGTCCGGGAAGAGGACGACGCCGCCGGGCAGCCGGCCGCAGTTGGCGAACAGGATGGTCCGCGCGGTCACCGGGTCGTCGCCGGTGGACTCGCCCATCTCCACCCTCGCGTGGATCTTGCGGCCGGCCAGGTTCCGCACGCCCGCGACGAAGTACGCGATCCAGCCGAGCTTGGCCTTGAGCTCGTCGTCCGCGCCGGAGACCATGGCGGCGTCGAAGCCCAGACCACCGATGACGAGGAAGACGTGCTCCTTGTCCGGGTCGTCCGGCGTCGGGATCGCGCCGGCGTCGTCGGGGATGTCGACGCCCTCCGCGCCGGAGGTCGGGATCGCGGAGTCGAGCTCGGGCCCCTCGGCGGCCTCGCCAGAGTCGGTGCGCTCCGCCGACTTCGCCGTCGAGGCGTCCGACCGGCCGCGCACCTTCTCCTCGTCCGCGGGGGAGAGCGGCTCGGTGCGCAGCCAGCCGAGGTCCATGGCCCGGTTGCGCCCGGTCAGCGCCGTGGTGACCATGTCGCGCTGGCTGCCCAGCGGCAGCTCGAGGTTCCGGGCGAGCAGGTTCCCGGTGCCCAGGGGCACGAGACCCATCGGTACCCCGGAGCCCGCCAGCGCCTCGGCCACCGCGCGCACGGTCCCGTCACCGCCGGCGGCGACGACGACGGAGGCGCCGCGGCGGAGCGCCTCCTGCGCCTGACCGAGGCCGGGGTCGTCGACGGTGGTTTCGTACCAGAGCGGCTCGGGCAGCCCGACCTCGGCCGCCGTCCGGGTGAACGTCTCGCGCAGCGCCTCGCCGTCGGAGATCTTCGACGGGTTGAGGATGACGGCCGGGGGCCCGCTCGGCCGCGTGTCGTCGTGGCGGGTGTCCGGGTCGTCCTCGGAGAACGACGGGGTGCGGTTCTTGATCGCCCGCCACGCCATCACCCCGATGACGACGGCGGTGAGCGCCAGCACGAGGGCGGCGAGCGCCACCCACTGTTCCCAGGTCATGAGCGCACGCTATAGCGGCGGGACGCCAGCCGCCCGGCCTGAGCCGCTCGCCAGACGCCCGGCTACGACCGGGCGCGACGCGGCGCCCATTAGGCTCGGGAGCATGATCGACCTTCGTGCCCTGCGTGAGGACCCCGAGAAGGTCCGCGCCAGCCAGCGCGCCCGCCGCGCTGACGAGTCCCTCGTGGACGCCCTGCTCGACGCCGACGCCCGGCGCCGCGCCACCCTCGCCACGTTCGAGGAGCTGCGCGCCGAGCAGAAGCAGGTCTCCCGCTCCGTGGGCAAGGCGACGCCGGAGGAGCGCCCCGGCGTGCTGGCCCGCGCCAAGGAGCTCGCCGAGGGCGTCAAGGCCGCGGAGGCCGAGTCGAACGAGGCGGCGGCAGCCCTCGACGAGCTGCTCTACCAGGTGCCCAACGTCGTGGCCGACGGCGTCCCCGCCGGCGGCGAGGACGACTACGTGGTGCTGCGTCACGAGGGCACCGTGCGCGACTTCGCCGCCGAGGGCTTCACGCCCAAGGACCACCTCGACCTCGGCGAGGGCCTGAGGGCGATCGACACCAAGCGCGGCACCAAGGTCTCCGGCGCCCGCTTCTACTACCTCACCGGCATCGGGGCACGGCTGGAGCTCGCCCTGCTCAACGCCGCGATCGACCAGGGCCTGGCCAACGGCTTCACCCCGATGATCACCCCGACGCTCGTCAGCCCCCAGACGATGGCCGGCACGGGCTTCCTCGGCGCGCACGCCGACGAGGTCTACCACCTGGCCACCGACGACCTGTACCTCACCGGCACCTCCGAGGTCGCACTCGCCGGCTACCACGCCGACGAGATCCTCGACCTCGCCGACGGCCCGCTGCGCTACGCCGGCTGGTCCACCTGCTACCGCCGCGAGGCCGGGTCCTACGGCAAGGACACCCGCGGCATCATCCGGGTCCACCAGTTCAACAAGGTCGAGATGTTCTCCTACGTGCCGGTCGAGGAGGCCGAGGCGGAGCACGCCCGGCTGCTCGCCTGGGAGGAGGAGATGCTCGCGAAGGTCGAGCTGCCCTATCGGGTCATCGACACCGCGGCCGGGGACCTCGGCTCCTCCGCGGCGCGCAAGTTCGACTGCGAGGCTTGGCTGCCCACCCAGGAGCGCTGGATGGAGGTGACCTCCACCTCGAACTGCACCACGTTCCAGGCCCGCCGCCTGGGCATCCGCGAGCGCGGCGAGTCCGGCACGCGCCCGGTCGCCACGCTCAACGGCACCCTCGCGACCACCCGGTGGATCGTGGCGATCCTGGAGAACCACCAGCTGCCCGACGGCTCGGTCCGCGTGCCCGAGGGCCTGCGCGGCTACCTCGGCGGCCTGGAGGTCATCGAGCCCGCATGACGGGGACCAACGGCGTCCTGCCGGTGACCGAGCGAGCCGCCCGCTGGCGCGAGCTCGTTCCCGACTCCGTCCCCGTCGCGGGTCCGGACCTGCTCGTGGCGCTGGACATCGACGGGACCCTGCTGACGCACGACGGCGAGATGAGCGCCGAGGTCGTCTCCGCCGTCGCCGACCTGCGTGACATCGGCGCCAAGGTGGTCCTGGCCACCGGGCGCTCGGTGCAGGCCGTGACGCCGGTGGCCGCACGGCTGGGGCTCACCGAGGGGTACGCGGTGTGCTCCAACGGCGCGGTGTGCGTGCGGCTGGACGCCTCGCTCGACGCCGGCTACGAGCTGACCGACGTCATCACCTTCGACCCGGGCCCCGCGCTGCGGCTCCTGCGCCAGGAGCTGCCCGAGGGACTCTTCGCCGTCGAGGACCTGGGGCGTGGCTACAAGGTCACCGCGCCGTTCCCGATGGGCGAGCTCACCGGCGAGGTCCAGGTGGTCGACTTCGAGGAGCTTCTCGCCGCCCCGGCCACCCGTGTGACGCTGCGCGCCCCGCACCTGGACGCCGCGGACTTCGACGCGCTCGTGGACCGGATCGGGCTGCACGGCGTCAGCTACGCCGTCGGGTGGACGGCCTGGCTCGACATCTCGCCCGAGGGCGTCACGAAGGCCTCGGCGCTGGAGACGCTGCGCGGGCGCATGGACGTCGCCACGGGGTCAACGGTGGCCATGGGCGACGGCGGCAACGACCTGGAGATGCTCGGCTGGGCCGCGCACGGGGTCGCCATGGGCAACGCCGGCGAGCACGTGCGCGCGGTCGCCGACGCCGTCACCGGAGACGTCCTCGACGACGGCGCCGCCGTCGTGCTGCGCGCCCTGCTCGCCCGCTGAGCGACCGGCTGGCGACCAGCTCGCCAGCTGAGCCGCTCACCCGGCGTCCAGGTCCCCCCGCTGGCCGCCCCTACCGACAGCTCGTCACCCGAGCCGCAGTCCCGGGGCCAAGTCGGCCCGACGGTCGGCCCCGCACTACCAAGCTCCCGAGGGCCCGCACGCGGGACCAGAGGCACCGTGCGGGCGTCGCCGCCGCCAGGTGTTGTCGGATCGTTACCACGATCGGGCCTCATTATGTTGAAACTCACATCCGTTACGGCTTGAGTGGGCTTGGGAGCGCTTCCGCGCTCGTGGTAGAGGCGACGAGGAGAACCGTTGTGATGAGATCGACGACGAGACGGCGCACGGTCGCGAGCCTGGCCGGTGCCGCGGCGCTGGCCCTGACACTGGCCGCGTGCGGCGGTGCGGACGACCTGGGTGGCGGCGGAGGCGGCGGCGGTGACGGTGGGGACGACGCCACCGGCGCCAGCGAGGACTGCGCGGCATTCGAGGAGTACGGCTCCTTCGACGGGGAGAGCGTCTCCCTCTTCTCCTCGATCCGCGAGACCGAGGCCGACCAGCTGCAGGACACCTTCGCCCAGTTCACCGAGTGCACGGGCATCGAGGTCGTCCACAACGGGTCGGGCGAGTTCGAGCAGCAGCTCGTGGTGCAGGCCGAGGGTGGCAACGCCCCCGACCTGGCGATCATCCCGCAGCCCGGCCTGCTCACCCGCATGGTCAACGACGGCCACGTGAAGCCGGCGACCGAGGCGGTCGAGGCGAACGTGGACGAGGGCTGGACCGAGGAGTGGAAGACGTACGGAACTGTCGACGGCGAGTTCTACGCCGCCCCGCTCATGGCGTCGGTGAAGTCCTTCGTCTGGTACTCCCCGAGCCTGTTCGAGGAGAACGGCTACGAGGTCCCCGCCACCTGGGACGCCCTCATGGAGCTGACCGAGACCATCGCCGCGGACCACGGCTCCGACACGGTCAAGCCCTGGTGCGCCGGCATCGAGTCCGGCGGGGCGACGGGCTGGCCCGCGACCGACTTCATCGAGGACATGGTCCTGCGCTCGGCCGGGCCGGACGTCTACGACCAGTGGGTGGCGCACGAGATCCCGTTCAACGACCCGCAGATCGTCGAGGCCGTCGACATGGCCGGCGCGATCCTGAAGAACGACGAGTACGTCAACGGCGGCTTCGGCGACTCCCGCACCATCGCCACGACCTCGTTCAACGACGGCGGTCTGCCGATCCTCGACGGCGAGTGCTTCATGTACCGCATGGCCTCCTTCTACGAGGCGCAGTGGCCCGAGGGCACCGACGTCAGTCCCGAGGGTGACGTGTTCGCCTTCTACCTGCCGGGCACGACCGAGGACGAGTCCCCGCTCCTCACGGCCGGCGAGTTCGTCGCCCGGTTCAACGACGGCGAGGCCATCGAGGCCGTCCAGGCGTTCATGTCCTCGGCCGAGTGGGCGAACACCCGCGTCGAGATCGGCGGCGTGACCTCTGCGAACAAGGGCGTCGACCCGGAGCTCGCGTCCTCGGACGTGCTGCGCCTGGCGATCGACCTGCTGCAGGACGAGAGCACGGTGGCTCGCTTCGACGGGTCGGACATGATGCCGTCCGCGGTGGGCGCCGGTTCCTTCTGGTCCGGGATGGTCTCCTGGATCGACGGCGCCGACACCCAGACCGTGCTGGACGAGATCGAGGCCAGCTGGCCCGCGGGCTGACCGTCTGACACTGCGGGGGAGTGGCCGTCACGGCCGCTCCCCCGCGCTGTCGGTCCAGCTCTTCACCGGTGAAGGGGTGCTCGGATGGATTTCTTCCTCTATTCCAAGATGGGCCAGATGCTGCTGGCCGTCATTGTCTTCGCCGCGGTCGTGGCGGGCCTGCTGCTCGTCGCCCGGCTGGCGGACCGGCTCGCGGGACGCTCGCGGATGTTCTGGGCGCTGGTGGTCTTCGCCGGCCCCGCCCTGCTGCTCCTCGGCGTCGGGCTGATCTACCCGGCGATCCGCACGATCATCATGTCGTTCATGAACCGCAACTCCACGGAGTTCGTGGGGCTGGCGAACTACGAGTGGCTGTTCTCCAACGAGGACTCGCTGCAGGCCTTCATCAACACGTTCTGGTGGGTCGTACTCGTGCCGTTGGTCTCCACGACGGTGGGGCTGCTCTACGCGATCCTCGTCGACGGCAAGCGCTTCGAGAAGGTGGCGAAGTCGCTGCTGTTCATGCCGATGGCGATCTCCTTCGTCGGCGCGGGCATCATCTGGAAGTTCGTCTACGACTACCGCGGCGCCGCGCAGGACCAGATCGGGCTGCTCAACGCGGTCCTCACGACGATCGGGATCGAGCCCGTGCGGTTCCTCCAGGACGGACCCTGGAACACGTTCTTCCTCATCTTCGTCATGATCTGGATCCAGGCCGGTTTCGCCATGGTGCTCCTCTCCGCGGCGATCAAGGCGATCCCGACCGACATCGTCGAGGCCGCGCGGCTCGACGGCGTGAACCCGTGGCAGATGTTCGCCCGCATCACGGTGCCGTCGATCCGCCCGACCCTCGTGGTGGTCGTCTCGACGATCTCGATCGCCACGCTGAAGATCTTCGACATCCCGCGCACCATGACCGGCGGCCGGTTCGGCACCCAGGTGCTGGCGAACGCCATGTACGACCAGTCGTTCACGTTCGGCAACAACGGCTACGGCTCGGCCCTCGCGACGGCCATCTTCGTGCTCGTCATACCGATCGTGATCTACAACGTCCGGCAGATGCTGAAGAACAGGGAGGTGCGTGGGGCATGAGCGTCGCACCGGCCAACCCGGCCGTCACCGAACGAGGCAGGTCCGACACGCTGCCCGACCCGATGTCGACGCGCCCGGGCGCCGCCACCCGGGCGAAGTCCATGCTCACCAGCCGCCTCGCCTCCGGGGCCGCCATCGTCATCGCGATCCTGTGGACCGTGCCGACGGTCGGCCTCCTCGTCACCTCCGTGCGGCCGGAGGGGGAGATCCGCACCTCCGGCTGGTGGACCTTCTTCACCGAACCGAACTTCACCCTGGACAACTACCGGGAGGTGCTGTTCGGTCGGGCCTCGTCGGGCGACCTCGCCAGCTTCTTCCTCAACTCCCTGACCATCACGATCCCGGCGACGACCATCCCGCTCGTCCTGGCGGTCATGGCTGCCTACGCCTTCTCGGTGCTGCAGTGGCGCGGACGCGACACGGTGTTCGTCGTCGTCTTCGCCCTGCAGATCGTCCCGCTGCAGATGGCTCTGATCCCGTTGCTCCGGCTGTTCTCCGGGACCGCCGCCGCCGAGGCGTTCCCGTTCCTGGCGATCTGGGTGGCTCACTCGGTGTTCGCCCTGCCGCTCGCGATCTTCCTGCTGCACAACTTCATGGCGGAGATCCCGCGCGAGCTCATCGAGGCCGCGCGGGTCGACGGCGCGGGCCACGTCACCGTGTTCGTGCGGGTGATGATGCCGCTGCTGGTGCCGGCGATCGCGAGCTTCGCGATCTTCCAGTTCCTGTGGGTGTGGAACGACCTGCTCGTCGGGCTGACGTTCTCCGGCGGCAACAACCGGATCCAGCCGCTGACCGCACGGCTCGCCGAGATGGCCGGTTCACGAGGGCAGGACTACCACCTGCTCACCTCGGGTGCGTTCGTCTCGATCATCGTGCCGCTGATCGTGTTCATGGCTCTGCAGAAGTACTTCGTCCGCGGACTCCTCGCCGGGTCGGTCAAGGGCTGAGGTCGAGACGCCGGCCTCGGCTGCACCCAGGGCCTGGACCGCACAACAGGGAAGATCACCCTCTCCCACCCGTGGGAGTGGGTGATCTTCTTCGTTGTCGTCTCAGCCCTGTCCCGACCGATCGGGTCACAGCCGTACGGCCGATCTCAGGGGACCAGCAGCAGCTTTCCGAAGACCTCGCCGGAGTCCATGAGCTCGTGGGCGCGCGCGGCCTCGGCCAGCGGCAGCCGGTCGTGGACGACGGCGCGCAGCCGGCCGTCGTCGAGCATGGGCCAGGCCCGCTCCAGCACGTCGGCGACGATGGCGGCCTTCTCCTCGAGCGGGCGCGCCCGCAGGGTCGCGGCGTGCACGCTCGCCCGCCTGGTCAGCAGGCGGCCGAGGTCGAGCTCGCCCTTGCGGCCCTTCTGGGTGCCGATGACGACGAGGCGGCCACCGGTGGCCAGCATCCGCACGTTGTCCTCGAGACCGCCGGCGCCGAGAACGTCGAGGATGACGTCCACCCCACGTCCCTTGGTGGCCTCCTCGACGGCGGCGACGACGTCGTCGGACCGGTGGTCGATGGCGACGTCGGCCCCCAGCTCGCGGCAGCGTGCCGCGCGCTCCGCTCCGCCGGCCGTGGTCAGCACCCTGGCGCCGACGGCGACGGCGAGCTGGACGGCGATGGAGCCCACCCCGCCGGAGCCGCCCTGGATCAGGACCGTCTCGCCCGTGCGGAGCCCCCCAGTCCCCACGAGGTTCGCCCAGGCCGTGCACACCGCCTCGGGCAGGGCGGCCGCGTCGATCAGGTCCAGACCGGCGGGGACGGGCAGGAGCTGACCGGCCGGCACGGCGACGAGCTCGGCGTACCCACCGCCCGTCAGGAGCGCGCAGACCTCCTGGCCGATCTGCCAGCCCGTGACGGCGGCGCCGAGGGCGACGACCGTGCCGGAGACCTCCAGGCCGATGACGTCGCTCGCGCCGGGTGGCGGCGGGTAGTGCCCTGCCCGCTGGAGCAGGTCGGCCCGGTTGACCCCGGCCGCGGCGACGCGCACGAGGACCTCGCCCTCCGCGGGCTCCGGGTCCGGCACGGTGTCGAGGACGAGGTCGTTGCTGTCGGTGACGGTGATGACACGCATGGGCCCATCCTCGCGCACGAGACCGAGGTCGCCAGGTGGCCGACCCAGGCTGCGCCACCAGGTGGCCGACCCAGGCTGCGCCGGGCCCGGCCGCTGCTCGCCTAGACTGGTGGGCGCCGGTCCGGCCGACCGGCGCAGCACGTGCCCGAAGGGTTCGTACCGATATCCGGTACGAACCCTTCGGACAGAGTGTGCGCCCCGGTCGCCGCGGCAGGGAGGGCTGACAGAGCGGCCGAATGTGACGGTCTTGAAAACCGTTGTGGGGCAACCCACCAAGGGTTCGAATCCCTTGCCCTCCGCCCAACCTTCATTGAATTCCCGCCGATTCTGGCTCACGCGCGGCGAGCGCTCTGAGGCGCCGGACAAGGCGATTGGTGCAGAAATGGCGCACCCAGCGACGAATGCGCCCCGCCCTGCCGGAGCAGGACGGGTGAAGGCCGTTGTGCGACAACCCACCAAGGGTCGATTCCATTGCCCTCCGCCAGCGCGATCCCGAGGTGCAGGCGTGCACACCGACCGGTTCACTGGCAGCAGGGCACGAGGGAGTGCCTGCTGACGACGGGGGCCTTCCATGAGGTGTGCGACGGCGCGGGCGCAGGTGCTGGTCGGCGTCGCCGCCGCTGCCCTGGTGCTCGCCGGCTGTACCGACGACGGCAGCGACAGCCCGACGCCGGCACCGACCGAGAGCCCGACACCCGCACCGACCGCCTCGGCGGCGCCGAGCTCCGGTGACTGGTCCGCGCCCGGTCTGGTCGACCGCGCGGGCAGTCCCGTGGAGGTGCCGGTGCCGGAGCCGGCAACCGGGGAGTCGCTGGACGTCACGGACTTCGGCGCCGACCCGGAGCCGGACTCCGGCGATGACGCCGCCGCGATCCGCGACGCCATCGCCGCGGCCGAGGAGGGCGACGAGGTGGTGCTCCCCGCCGGCACCTACGACCTGCGCTCCACCGACGAGGACGACGAGGACGCGAACATCGTCCTGCGCAGCGGCGTGGACCTGCGCGGCGCCGGGGCTGACGAGACGATCCTCCGCACCTCGTTCGACGGCGAGGACGACAGCCGGGTCGTGCGCGGCCGGGCGGTCGAGGACGTCATCGTCGCCGACCTCACCATCACCTCCACCTACGACGGGCCGCTCGGGGAGGACCCGGACGACGACGACGCCGGCGGCGGACCCATGTTCGGGATCCACCTCGGTGCCCGGGACGGTCAGGGCAGTGCACGCGTGCTGATCGACGGCGTGCACGTCGAGCGATTCCAGCGGCACGGCATCTCGCTGAAGTCCAGCCGGGAGGTCACGATCACCGGCTGTCGGCTCGCGGACGCCACGAGCGTCGGGGCGGGCGGCTCCGGCTACGGGATCGCCGTCGAGGGGCAGGCGGACGAGCGTCTCTACGACGAGGACGACGACTCGCGCCACAACGTCGTCGTCGACAACACCTTCGACGGCGAGCACCTGCGGCACGCGATCCTCCTGCAGTTCCCCACCCACAACAACCTGGTGGCCGACAACGAGATCGACGGGAGCATCCTCGACGCGATCGACCTGCACGGTGAGGGCGAATACCTGAACGAGGTCCGCGGCAACACGGTGCGCGACGGCGAGCGGGCGGGGATCGCGCTGGGGAACTCGGGCGGCGAGAACAACAAGCACGACGCCACCGGCCCCGGCAACTGGGTGCACGAGAACGTCCTGGAGGGGAACCGGCAGGGGATCCTCGTCATCCTCGGGACACCGGACACGCTGGTCGAGAACAACGACATCACCGGCGGTGACGGCGCCGAGGTGGGCATCGAGCTGCGGAACGCGCCGGGCACCGTGGTTCGTGGCAACACGATCACCGACGCCGATGCCGAGGACTTCTGGGCCATCCGGCTGACGGAGGACGACGGCGCCGACGGTCGCGGCGTCGGCGTCCCGGAGGACGTCCGGATCGTCGGTAACACGATCATTGACAGTGCGAACGGCATCCGGGTCGACGCCGGCGAGGAGATCGAGATGGGCGAGAACGTGCTCCGTCGGATCGACGGCACGGAGGTGCGCGTGGCGGACCGGGCGGAGGTGTCCGGGCCGGACGCGTGACCGGCTCGCGGGAGTCAGCGTGCGGGTCCGGTGGTTTTGGTCGCGGCCGGTGCTCCCGCTACGCTGTCCGGTGACCGGGAGACGTCGCATAGTCTGGTCTAGTGCGCATCCCTGCTAAGGATGTGACGGGGTAACCCGTCCGTGGGTTCAAATCCCACCGTCTCCGCCGTGTGACGTCGCAAGACGTCGCGGACAGCCCGAACCCTCAGCCTGGGGTTCGGGCTTCGTCGTTCCCGACCGGCGCAGTCCTCGGCGCCCGTATCGTCCGGCCATGAGCTGGTTGAGGCGAGTGGTGCGCGCGATCGAGTCCCAGCTGCGGCGTCGTCGGCCCGAGCCGCTGCCGCCGGGTCAGCCGCCCACCGTCGCGGCCGTCGTCGAACGGTTGCGCGCGGTCCAGGCCGAGGGGGAGCCGGGCGACGGCGTCGCGGCCTTCAACGGGATGTACCTGCGCGTCACCGAGCTGGTGGGGAGCCGGATCGCCGAGGGAGCGTTCGTGAACCGGGAGTTCATGACCCGGCTCGACATCGTCTTCGCCACGCTCTACCTCGACCAGCTCACGGCTGCCCCGGACTCGGTGGCCCGTGCGTGGGCCCCGGTGTTCGAGCGGCGCAGCCACCGTTGCGAGCCGATCCAGTTCGCCCTGGCCGGGATGAACGCCCACATCAACCACGACCTGCCAGTCGCGCTCGTCCGGACGTGCCGCCAGCTCGGGCTCACGCTCGACCGGCCCGGCGTCCAGCAGGACTACGACGCGGTCTCCGCCATCCTCGCCGAGGTGCACGAGGAGGTGCGGCAGTCGTTCCTGCGGGGCGTGGCCCTCGACGTCGACCGCAGCCTCGCGCCGGTGGTGAGCCTCGTCGGCAACTGGAGCATCGCCCGCGCGCGGGACGCCGCGTGGGTCAACGCCGGCGTGCTCTGGCAGATCGACGGCATCCCGCACCTGCGCAAGGAGTTCCTGGACACGCTCGGCGGCTCCGTCGGGATGGTCGGCCGGTACCTGCTCACGCCGGTCGCCGAGCTCGTCTGAGTCGATGCGCGTGACCACCCTCACGGCGGGCGCGATTGGATCGTGCGGCAGCGGCGCGATAGCATCGACCCCGGCCCAAGCGGCCACGCGCCCGTAGCTCAATGGATAGAGCATCTGACTACGGATCAGAAGGTTGGGGGTTCGAGTCCCTCCGGGCGCACAGGAACAGCGCAACGACTCCCCTCTCTGGGCGGGCCGGCGCGGTCCTTGTCTGCCGGGCGATGGTCCGGAGGGCCGCCCGGAACGCAGTGACCGGCCGTCGCCGAAGGCGTGGCGTCTCACTCCTGGGGTGGTCTCCGCCACCGGGCCGCAGCGAAGCCTGAGCCGGCGCCCGGCGTGATCTTTCCTGCATGCGCGACCGATGATCGGCGCCAGGTGCTTGCCGATCTGACTGATGTGGACGTCCTGAGCGACCGGGACGTCCCGCACGTCGGTTCGCCCAGTCCCGCCCGGTCCTCGCGGGCCCGGGCAGCGATGGACACGAATGCCTAGCCGGAGAGACCCATGGCCCCGTCACCACGAGCCGCGCGACCAGCCCGCCGCGCGACGTCGCACATGTCACGGTGGCTCACGCTGCTCGCCGCACTCGTCCTGACGGCGTCCGCCGCGGGGGTCCCGGCTTCGGCGTCCACCGGCGTCACCGGAGGGACCGGCACGGCCTACCACCTCAACGACTCGTGGACCCCGAAAGGGAACTGGGCGTTCAACTACGGCCGGTCGACCGACACCGTCCTCGTCGGCGACTGGGACGGCGACGGCAGGGACACCCTCTCCACGCGTCGCGGGAACCGCTACGCGATCGACAACGTCCTCGGTGGTGGACGGGTGACCACGCTCCTCTACGGCAAGGCTGCGGACACGGTCCTCGTCGGCGACTGGGACGGTGACGGCCAGGACACCCTCGCCGTTCGTCGCGGCAGCGTCTATCACTTCAAGAACAGCATCAGCGGCGGGAACGCGGACCAGGTGGTCGTCTACGGCCGACCCGGCGACACGGTGCTGGTCGGCGACTGGGACGGGGACGGCCAGGACACCCTCGGCGTGCGCCGTGGCAAGGTCTACCACTTCAAGAACAGCATCAGCGGCGGTGTCGCGGACACCGTCATCGCGTACGGCAAGGCCGCCGACCAGGTCCTCGTGGGGGACTGGGACGGCGACGCCGACGACACCCTGACGGTGCGCAGGTCGCGCATGTACTACATGAAGGACTCCATCGCCGGCGGGCCGGCCGACCAGGTCCTCGCCTACGGCCGACCCGGCGACGTGACGTTGCTGGGCGACTGGGACGGGGACGGCAAGGACTCCCTGGGAGTGCGGCGCGCCGAGACGATCGCCGCGGGTGCCGTCTCGCTCCCGACGTCGAGGACCGGCTCGTCGGCCCCGCCCGCTGCGCCGACGCCACGTCCGACCCCGGCGCCCGAACCGGCGCCTGCCCCCTCGCCGAGGCCGACGCCGTCTCCCGAGCCGGAGCCGACGCCCGAACCCACACCGAAGCCGTCTCCGGAGCCGACGCCCGAACCCACACCGGAGCCGGCTCCGGAGCCGACGCCCGAGTCCTCACCGGATCCCGCGCCCGAGCCTGCTCCGGAGCCGGCGCCCTTCCCCGAGCCCGACGGCGCGGACCCGGTCGGCGACGAGCCGCTCGACCCCGTCGGTCCCGAGTTCCCCACCGAGCCGGTGGCAGCGCCGACCTCGGGCGACTGGTCCCTCCCCGGCCTCGTCGACCGCGGCGGCAACCCCGTCGTCGTGCCGACGCCGGTCGCCGCCACGGGCAGCCGCATCAACGTGCTCGAGCACGGTGCCGACCCGCGCGTCGGCACCGTGGACGACGCCGTCGCCATCCGCCGGGCGATCGACGTCGCGGAGCCCGGCGACGAGGTCTACCTGCCCGCCGGCTCCTACGACCTGCGCACCACCGACCCCGACGACGACAGCGCCGTCCTCAAGCTCACCTCCGGCGTCGACCTCGTCGGTGACGGACCGGGCCGGACGAGCCTCGTCTTCGACGTCCCGACCACCGCCGGCGTCGAGGTGATCGCCGGGGCCGGCGTCGAGGACGTCATCATCAGAGGCCTGACGATCACCTCGGCCGACGACGGCCCGCTGAGCACGGACACCGGGGACCGGAGCACCGGGCTCGGCTCCGCCGCCTACGGCATCTACCTCGGCACCAGGTCAGGCATCGGCTCGTCGAACGTGCTGATCGACCAGGTGCGGGTGGAACGGTTCCACCGGCACGGCATCTCTCTGAAGTCCTCGCGCGAGGTCACCGTGACCCGCTCGCACATCGCGAACGCCACGAGCGTCGGCCCCGGTGGCCGCGGCTACGGGATCGCCGTCGAGGGCAGCTCGCAGGGGAAGCGGTACGACGACCCGAACGACTCCCGGCACAACGTCATCGTCGGCAACACCTTCGACGGCGAGCACCTGCGGCACGCGATCGTGCTGCAGTTCGCCACCCACAACAACCTCCTCGCCGACAACCGCATCACCGGCAGCCTGCTCGACGCGATCGACGTGCACGGCCAGGACGAGTACCTCAACGAGATCGCGCACAACACCGTGACCGGCGGGTCGAGGGCCGGTATCGCCCTGGGGAACGCCGGCGGCACCACCCATCTGCACGACGCCTCGGGCCCAGGCAACTGGGTCCACCACAACACCCTGACGGGCAACCGGGACGGCATCCTCGTCGAGCTCGGCACGCCGGACACCTACATCGAGTTCAACACCATCACCGGAGGGACCGGATCGCAGCGCACCGGCGTCATCCTGGCCAACGCACCGGGCACCGTGCTGCGCGCCAACACCATCACCGGCAACACCGGCACGAGCTTCTGGGGCATCCGCCTCGTCCACGACGACGGCACCGACGGTCGTGCTGCCGGCAGCCCGCGCGGCGTCCTCATCGCCGACAACACGGTCACCGGGAACCACGGCGGCGTCCGGATCGACGCCGGCGAGGACATCCGGCTGACACGGAACGCGATCACCGGCAACCAGGAGAACCTGCGCATCGCGCCGCTCGCCACAGTGGTCCAGGGCGAGGCGGGACCCGCCCAGCCTTAGGCGACGACCTCCCGCAGAGCCTCGCGGCAGCGGCGATAGACCTCCGTCGGGTCGTTGACCTCACCTGCGACGGTCAGCTCGCCCCAGCGGTCCCAGCTCGCGCGCCACACGGCGACGGCGACCTCGGCGACGAGCAGCACGGTCACCGGGTCGTGGTCGGTGAGCAGCTCGGCGAGCCGGGCGCGCAGCCGTGCGGTGAGCGTCCGTTCCTGCGAGGCGGCGAGCGCCCGGAGGTCCGACTCGCGCGCCAGCAGCGCCGCGACGCGGCGGTGCTCGGCGAGCCCGGCCTCGTGCTCGCGGCCGATCACTGCCTCCATGGCGGCCTCGACGGCACGCATCGCGGCGGCGACGTCGTCGCCCGAGATCTCGAGCGTCTCGATCGCGTCCAGCAACCGGCGCTGGCCGGGCAGGGCTGCCTGCTCCTTGGTGGAGAAGTACCGGAAGAAGGTCCGCGGGGAGACGCCGGCCCGGTCGGCGATCTGCGGCACGGTCGTCTCGCGCACCCCCTGCTCCTCGAACAGCTGGAGCGCGGCCTGGTGGATCTCGTGCTGGGTGTCCAGGCGACGCCTGGTGCGCAGGTCCTGCGGGGCGTCGTCGGTCATGGGTCTTTCCTAGCGCATCGGCGGTGTGACCATCGGCACGCGTGTTGTCACCTTATGCCAAAGTGGCACGCCGTGCCATGATCGGGCGTTCTCGAAACTAGGAAGAAGGTCCCATGACAAACGCTCAGGCACGAGAGGCGCTCACCGTCACCGAGCTCCCGTCGGCGATCGAGTCGGAGAAGGTCACCACCCGCGTCGGGCCGGTGCTCGCCGTCCTCGTGATCTCCGCGTTCATCATGATGCTCAACGAGACCGCGCTCAGTGTGGCCCTGCCCCCGATCATGGCCGACCTCCAGGTCACGGCCACCGCCGGCCAGTGGCTCACGACGGGCTTCATGCTCACGATGGCCGTGATCATCCCGACCACCGGCTTCCTCATCCAGCGCTTCACCACGCGGGCCCTGTTCACGGCGGCGATCCTGCTCTTCGTGGTCGGCACGGCGGTGGCCGTCGTCGCCCCGACCTTCGCGGTCCTGCTCGCGGCCCGCGTCGTTCAGGCCGCCGGCACCGCGATCATCCTGCCGCTGCTCATGACGACGACGCTGACCTCGGTGCCGGTCGAGAAGCGCGGCATGATGATGGGCCTGAACTCGGTGGTCATCTCCATGGCCCCCGCCATCGGCCCGACCGTGTCCGGCATCGTCGTCGACGGCATGGGCTGGCGCTGGATGTTCGGCCTCATGCTGCCGATCGGCCTCCTCGCCCTCGTCCTCGGTCTCGTCCTCATCCGCACGACCAACGAGACGATCAGGGCGCGCATGGACGCGCTCTCGGTCGTCCTCGCGGCACTCGGCTTCGGCGGACTCGTCTACGCCCTTGCCTCGCTGGGCGCCGTGCTGGGCGGCAACCTCGCCCCGCTCGCGGCGGCGGCCGTCGGCGTCGTCGGTCTGGTGCTCTTCGTGGTCCGCCAGGTGCGGCTGCAGCGCACCGGGAACGCACTGCTGGACCTGCGCCCGTTCACGGTGCACAACTTCCGCGTCTCGATCGTCGTCGTCGTCATCGCCATGGCCACGATGCTCGGCACCGTAGTGGTGCTGCCGATCTACCTGCAGACCGGTCTCGACGTCGGCATCATGACCACCGGCCTGCTGCTGCTCCCCGGTGGCCTGATCCAGGGCATCCTCTCGCCCTTCGTCGGCAGGGTCTACGACGCCGTCGGCCCGCGCCCGGTGGTCGTCCCCGGTGCGATCCTGCTCGCGGCCGGCCAGTGGTGGCTCAGCACGGTCGGCCCCGACACCTCGCTCGGGCTCGTCGTCGCCATGCACCTGGTGTTCTGCATCGGCATGGCGATGATCATGACCCCGCTCATGACCGTCTCGCTCGGCTCCCTGCCGCGCAACCTCTACCCGCACGGCAGCGCCATCATGAACACGCTGCAGCAGCTGGCCGGTGCGGCGGGCACCGCGCTGCTCGTCGCGGCCATGACCATCGGCGCTGCCGCGGCGGCCGCCGGAGGTGTGGCCGAGCCCGCCGCCCTGGTCTCCGGCACGCAGGACGTGTTCGTCCTCGGCGGCATCCTCGGCCTCGTCGCCGTGGGGAGCGCACCCTTCGTGCGGCGCCTGCGCGGCGACGTCGGGCGGTCCGCGACGGCCGAGCCGGTCGTGGACGAGGCGGTCACCGCCCGCGAGATGGTCGACGCCTGATCGGTTGCTGAAGAGGCCGGCCCGGACGATGCGTCCGGGCCGGCCTCAGCCGTGAGTATTCGCCCGGGCGACGCTCAGGACCGTCGGCGGCCCGCGGAACGCGCGGAACCGGCGGTGCCGGAGAAGATCGTGGAGACGCCGAGCATGAACCCGAAGTCGTACCAGTTCCCGTTGTTGACGACCTCGTAGACGCTGACGTCGTCGTCGAACAGCGAGACGATGAACGTGACGGGGGTGATGAGCCCGTGCCACAGGCCGGACCAGAACCCGGCCTGGTCCGGACCGGCCGCCGCGTTCGGGCCGGCCGCGCAGGCGGCCAGCACGAGGGCGACGGCGAGTAGCGCCGGCACGACCCACGGGAGTCGTCGTGCGCGGCCGGAGCCGGTAGTCGGGTGTGGTCGTCGCCATGTGGGAACGTTCGTGCGGTCGTCGAGCGTCATCGGTACGACTTCCTCTCTGACGTGGCCCGGAGCCGGGCCGTGGGCGGAGGTTGCCTCCAGCATCCGCTCCAGCGGTGCGCGCCGGAAGGGAATCAGGTCCTCGGGCAGTGCGTCGCTAGTCGGCGTTCTCGGTCGAGCTGATGGAGGTGCGCGGCCCGTCTGTCGTGGCCGTCTCACCGCGGCCCCGCGACGAGAGCCGTTGGCGCATGACGACGAAGGTGGCGACGGCCATGAGGGCGCCGGCGACGACGACCAGTGCGACCCCGCCGCCACGTCCCGCGACCTCGTCGATCAGGGTGCGGGTCTGCGAGGTGGGGTCCGCGAGGACGACGGCGACGAAGACGGCGACGAGGACACCTGCGGACACGGTCGCCACCCGTGTCCACCGCCCGGTCAGGCCGAGACGCTCGCGCAGGATCCGGGCGGCCTTGACGATGCGGCCGACCCGGACGATCCGTAGCGCCCCGACGACGCGCAGCAGCCGGAGGAGCTGTACCGGCCCGAGCGCCAGCAGGGCGCCGACGATCACCAGGCCGGTGAGCCCCAGCAGCCAGGCGCGCCGGGTGAGCCACTCGAGCTTGTCGGCGGAGACGGCGAAGAGCACCACCGCCTCGGCGACGAGCACGGCCCCGCTGGCCCACGTGGCGACCGTCCCGACCGAGCGGTACGGCTCGTCGAGCAGGGTGAGGAACACGGCCGGCACAGAGGCCAGGGCTGCGACGAGGACGGGCGTCGCCAGGCGTTCCTCCCAGTGCTTCTCCCGCTCCTGCATCGATCTCCACGGTACCGGGCTGCCGAAGCCCTCGGCCGATACTCCGGAGATGGTCGGACCGCAGCGTTGTGGCGTCGAGCCGTGAGAGTCGGACGCGTCCACCTTCTGTACGGCCTCGGCGGCTCGGGCAAGACGACGCGCGCCCGGGAGCTGTGCCAGGACGGACGAGCGGTGCGTCTCACGCTCGACGAGTGGATGATCCGGCTCTATCCCGACGTCGCGTTCGACTCCAGTACGGGCCGCGCGCCGAGACCGTCAAGGATCTCGTGTGGTCGGTGGCCGAGTAGGTCCTGCAGGCCGGTCACGACGTGGTGCTGGACTGGAACAGCTGGTCACGAGCCAGGCGTGCGTGGGCCGTCCAGCGAGCCCAGGTGCGTCGAGACGATCGGGGCCGACACCGTGCAGCGCACGGATCACACGTAGTTTGTGTGCATAGTGCGTCTTCGGTCGGCAATGACGCGGGGATGTCGGACGTTTTGTATACAAACTCCGACAGTGGGGCTATGTTGGCTCTGTGCGTGCGAGCGAACGGGTCTACGGCGTGCTGCGGGAGGAGATCGTCTCCTGGCGGCTCCGGCCGGGCGCCGTGCTCAGCGAGGTGGAGCAGGCCGAGCGGCTCGGTGTCTCCCGCACGCCGCTGCGGGAGGCGCTGGGGCGACTGGCCGCCGACGGCCTCGCCGTCGTCGGCAAGGGGCGCACGCTGGTGGTCTCCGACCTGCAGGCGGCAGACGTGCGCCACCTCTTCGAGCTGCGCGAGGCGCTCGAGGTCCAGGCCGCCAGGCTCGCCGCGCGCCGCGCCGACGCCGCGGTGTTCGCCGCGCTGCGCGAGGAGTTCGCCGTCGCGCCGGCTCTGCTCAGCGCCTCCGACCCGGACCGCCGCGCCTACTACGACCTCGTCGCCCGGCTCGACGCCGCGGTCGACGCGGCGATGGACAGCCCGTACCTGCGGCGCTCGCTTGCCTCGCTCCGTACCCACGTGGCCCGCGCCCGGCGCCTCTCCCGGGACAACCCCGACCGGCTGGTGCGGGCCGCGCACGAGCACCTGCTCATCGTCGAGGCGATCGCCGAGGGCAACGAGACCCTCGCGGCGCAGGCCACCGCCGTCCACCTGCGCGCGAGCCTCGCCACCGTCCTGCACAGCCTCTCCCAGCCTGCCGGCGACGGGCCGGAGCGTGAGGGTGCGCCCGAGGCCCGCCACGAGCGCCAGCCCGTCGACGACGGGCACGAGCACGACGACGGGCACGAGCACGAGCACATCCGCGAGCCGGCCGACGAGCACGACCACGTCCGCGAGCCGGCCGACGAGCACGACCTGACCGAGCGGGCGTCGACGCCCGCACAGCAACAGCCCCTAGGAGCCGCCCGGTGATCACCCACGACGTCCGCGTCCACCCCAGCGCCGACAACCTGCCCCGCACGGAACAGCTCGCCTGGAAGCTCGCCGAGCTCGCCGTCGACCCGGTCGAGGTGAGCGGCGAGGTGACCGACATGGTCATCAACCGCGTCATCGACAACGCCGCCGTCGCCACCGCCTCCCTCGTGCGCACCCCGCCGGCCGCCGCCCGCGCCCAGGCGCTGCGTCACCCCTACAGCCCGGGCGCCACAGTCTTCGGCGTCGACGCCGGCACGCGGGTCAGCCCGGAGTGGGCGGCCTGGGCCAACGGTGTGGCCGTGCGCGAGCTCGACTACCACGACACCTTCCTGGCGGCCGAGTACTCCCACCCGGGCGACAACATCCCGCCGATCGTCGCCGTCGCCCAGCATCTAGCCGCGGCCCGCGGCCTGACCGGCGCGCAGCTGGTGCGCGGCATCGCCACCGGCTACGAGATCCAGGTCGACCTCGTGCGGGCGATCAGCCTGCACAAGCACAAGATCGACCACGTCGCCCACCTCGGACCGGCCGCCGCCGCCGGTATCGGGACCCTCCTCGGTCTCGACGCCGAGACGATCTTCCAGGCCATCGGCCAGGCCCTGCACACCACCACCGCCACTCGCCAGTCCCGCAAGGGCGAGATCTCCAGCTGGAAGGCCTACGCACCGGCCTTCGCCGGCAAGGTGGCCGTCGAGGCGGTCGACCGGGCCATGCGCGGCCAGACCTCGCCGACCCCGATCTACGAGGGGGAGGACGGCGTCATCGCCTGGCTCCTCGACGGGCCCGACGCCGCCTACCAGGTCGCCTTGCCCGGGCCCGGCGAGGCCAAGACCGCGATCCTGGACACCTACACCAAGGAGCACTCGGCCGAGTACCAGGCCCAGGCCCTCATCGACCTCGCCCGCCGGGTCGGCACCGAGCACCCCTACCTGCGCGACGCCGACAACGTCGAGAGCATCGTCCTGCACACCTCGCACCACACCCACCACGTCATCGGCTCCGGCGCCAACGACCCGCAGAAGTACGACCCCGACGCCTCCCGCGAGACGCTCGACCACTCCATCCCGTACATCCTGGCCGTCGCCCTGCAGGACGGCGCCTGGCACCACGTGGACTCCTACGCCCCCGAGCGGGCGGCACGGCCGGACACCGTGGAGCTGTGGCGCAAGATCACGACGGCGGAGGACCCGGCCTGGACCAGCCGGTACCACTCGACCGACCCGGCCGAGAAGGCCTTCGGCGGCCGCCTCGAGGTCACGCTCGCCGACGGCGGACGGATCGTCGAGGAGATCGCCGTCGCCGACGCCCACCCGCTCGGTGCGCGGCCCTTCGCCCGCGAGCAGTACGTGCACAAGTTCCGCACCCTCGCCGACGGCGTCCTGGCGCCCGACGAGATCGACCGGTTCCTCGACGTCGCGCAGCGGCTGCCCGAGCTCGGCCCGGACGACCTCGGCGGCCTGACCGTCGTCGCGCCGGCCGGCTACCTCGACACCGTCACCACCCCGGAGGGGATCTTCTGATGCTCTACTCGACGACCAGCCCGGCCGACAAGCGCGCCCGGCTGCGCGAGCGCCTCGCCGGCGACGAGCCGCTGCTCTTCCCCGGCGCCTTCAACCCGCTCTCGGCGCGGCTGATCCAGGACAAGGAGTTCGACGGCGTCTACATCTCCGGCGCCGTCATCGCCGCCGACCTCGGGCTGCCCGACATCGGCCTGACCACGCTGACCGAGGTGGCCGGGCGCAGCCAGCAGATCGCGCGGATGACCGACCTGCCCGCGCTCGTCGACGCCGACACCGGCTTCGGCGAGCCGATGAACGTGGCCCGGACCGTCCAGACCCTCGAGGACGCCGGGGTGGCCGGCCTGCACATCGAGGACCAGGTCAACCCCAAGCGCTGCGGGCACCTGGACGGCAAGCAGGTGGTCGACGCGAGCACCGCGACCCGGCGCATCCGCGCCGCCGCCGACGCCCGCCGGGACCCGAACCTGCTCATCATGGCCCGCACCGACATCCGCGGCGTCCACGGCTTCGACGCCGCCGTCGACCGGGCGAAGGCGCTCGTCGACGCCGGCGCCGACGCCATCTTCCCCGAGGCCATGCGCGACCTCGCCGAGTTCGAGGCGATCGCCAGGGCCGTCGATGTGCCCGTCCTGGCCAACATGACCGAGTTCGGCAAGTCCAAGCTGTTCACCACCAGCCAGCTCGCCGCCGTCGGCGTCTCGATCGTGATCTTCCCCGTCTCGCTGCTCCGCCTCGCCATGGGAGCCGCCGAGCGCGGGCTGGAGACCATCCGTCGCGAGGGCTCCCTGACCTCCGAGCTGGAGAACATGCAGCACCGCGCCCGGCTCTACGAGCTCGTCGACTACGCCGGCTACAACCATTTCGACACCGACATCTTCAACTTCACCCTCGAGCGCTGACCGAGCCGGAGCTGCCGCCCCAGCCCGGACCACCCACCAGAGCAGGCACCCACCCCCGATACTGGGGAGGATCGCCCCGTGACGAACGAGGGGGATCTTCCCCGGTCCCGCGAAGGAGCGAGACATGAGCCAGGCCGAGAAGACCGGTGCGCAGACCGAGCCCGAGATCCGCAAGGGGCTGGTGGGCGTCGTCGCCGACGCCACAGCCATCTCCAAGGTCAACCCGGAGAGCAACTCGCTGCTCTACCGCGGCTACCCCGTGCAGGAGCTCGCCGCGCGGTGCAGCTTCGAGGAGGTCGCCTACCTGCTCTGGCACGGTGAGCTGCCCACACCCGAGCAGCTGAGCTCCTTGGAGGCGGCCGGCCGGGGGCAGCGGGCGCTCGCGGACAACGTGCGGGCCGCCGTCGACCTCGTCCCGACGACGGCGCACCCGATGGACGTGCTGCGCACCGCCGTCTCCGTGATCGGCGCCGCCGACCCGGCCGCCGAGGACTCCTCGCCGCAGGCGAACCTCGACAAGTCCGTCCGGCTCCTGAGCCAGATCCCCGCCGTCGTCGCCTACGACCAGCGGCGCCGCCGCGGCCAGGAGCTCGTGCCGCCGCGCGAGGACCTCGGGTACGTGGAGAACTTCCTGCACATGACCTTCGGGGAGGTCCCCGACGCCGTCGTCGTCGACGCCTTCCGCGTCTCGCTGATCCTCTACGCAGAGCACTCCTTCAACGCCTCGACCTTCACCGCCCGGGTCATCACCTCCACCCTCGCGGACCTGTACTCCGCGGTGGTCGGCGCGATCGGGGCGCTCAAGGGGCCGCTCCACGGCGGCGCGAACGAGGCCGTCATGCACGTCTTCGAGGAGATCGGCGACGCCGAGAAGGCCGAGGCCTGGCTCGAGCAGGCGCTCGCGGACAAGCGCAAGATCATGGGCTTCGGCCACCGCGTCTACAAGCACGGCGACTCGAGGGTGCCGACCATGAAGGCCGCCCTCGACACCCTCGTCGAGCACTACGACCGGCCCGACCTCGCCGCGCTCTACGACAACCTCGAGGCGGCGATGACCAGCCGCAAGAGCATCCTGCCGAACCTCGACTACCCCTCCGGCCCGGCGTACCACCTCATGGGGTTCGACACCGCGACGTTCACGCCCCTGTTCGTCGCCGCCCGCGTCACCGGCTGGACGGCGCACATCATGGAGCAGCTCGCCGACAACGCCCTGATCCGCCCGCTCAGCGCGTACGACGGCCCGCCCGAGCGGCACCTCTGAGCGGCCCGGCGGGCACCCACCCGCCGGCGGGGGCGGCCGGCCGTGCCGCCCCGGTCGGTGGGGCAGGGCAGAGTGTCCCCATGCACTTCGTCGGTATCGACCTCGCCTGGGGCGAGAAGGCACCCACCGGGCTGGCGGTCGTCGACGCCGACGGCGCGCTCGTCCACCTCTCCGCGCAGACGACGGACGAGACGATCGCCACGGCGCTCGCCGAGTTCCCCGGTCCGTGCCTCGTGGCGATCGACGCGCCGCTGGTGGTGAGGAACCCGACCGGCAACCGGCCCGCCGAGGCCGCCCTCAACAAGGACTTCGCCCGGTTCGACGCCGGCGCGCACCCGGCCAACACCGGCAAGCCGGAGTTCGCGGACACGCCGCGCGGGGCTCGGCTGGCGAAGGTGCTCGGCCTGGACATCAACCCGGCGTCCGGCCGGGACCGGCGGGCCATCGAGGTCTACCCGCACCCGGCCACGGTGGCGCTGTTCCGGCTCGGCCGGACGCTGAAGTACAAGCACAAGCCCGGCCGCAGCCTGGCCGAGCTCCGCGACGCGCTGCTGACCCTCATGCGGCACATCGAGTCCCTGGCCGACGCCGACCCACCCCTGAAGGTGACCGGGCACCCGGCGTGGCAGGACCTGCTGGCACGGGTGGCAGCGGCCCAGCGCAAGAGCGACCTGCGCCGGGCGGAGGACCAGGTCGACGCCGTGCTCTGCGCCTACGTGGCGCGCTACGCCGTCGCCCACCCGGAGCTGACGACGACGTACGGGGACCTGCAGAACGGCTACATCGTCACGCCCACGCTGCCGGCAGGGCACGTGCCCGCACCACGGCCGCCGGCCGTGCGCCCGGACCCGGTGCAGCAGGCGGTCCAGACCTACGCCGAGCAGCGTCCGGCGGTGGTCCGGGCGACCGAGGGGTACGTCGACCTCATCACCGGGCTGCTCGACGAGGCGGGTATCAACTACCTCACCATCGCCGGCCGGACGAAGTCGGTGGCGTCGTTCGCCGGGAAGGCGGCCCGCACGCTCGACGGCGCACCGGTGTACCCGGACCCGCTGCGCCAGATCACCGACCAGGTGGGGGTGCGGGTGATCACCTACGTGCTGAGCGACGTCGACTCGGTCGTCGAGCTGCTGGCGGACCAGCTGGTGGTGCTCGAGGACCGCGACATGGGGCTGGAGACCGCGAACGCCGGCCGCTACGGCTACTCCAGCCGCCACCTGCTCATCACCCTCGGCGAGGAGGCGGCCGCCGAGCACGCCGAGCTGCGCGGGCGGCCCGCCTCCGTCCAGGTGCGCACCGTCCTGCAGCACGCCTGGGCCGAGTTCGAGCACGACATCCGCTACAAGGGATCCGTCCCGGCCGAGCACGCGCCGGACCTCGACCGGAGGTTCACGCTCGCGGCCGGGCTGCTGGACCTGGCCGACCGCGAGTTCTCCACCATCCAGGACCGGCTCCAGGAGAGCATGACGGGCCGGCAGCCGGAGGCGGACGCGGCCGACCCGCGGATCAGCGCCCAGGACCTCGCGGCGTTCCTCGCCGGACGGTTCGCCGGGACGGGCTGGTCGCGCACCGAGCACTACGAGTGGATCTCCGGCCTGCTGCTCGAGCTGGGCGTCACGTCGCTGCAGGAGCTCGGTTCCCTGCTCGGCGCGGTGGACGGCGCCAGGATCCTGGACCGGATGGGCTACCGCTACCCGCCCGGCGCGGTCCGCCGTCTCGACGACGCCCTGCTCGACGTCTTCGGCGACCGGTACGTGCAGCTGTACGGCAACGGGCACCGCGTGGACGCGCTGCGCTCGCGGCTGGAGAAGCTACGCGCCTGAGGCGGTCAGAGCCGCTCGATACGGGGGCTGTTGAGGTCCACGCGGCGTGCGTTGCCGTGCCCGAAGTCGACGATGACGGAGTTCGGGCCGTCGAGGGCGACCACCCGGCCCAAGCCGTGCCGGTCGTGGCACACCTGCGCACCGACGGGGATCGGCTCGCCCTGCGGCGCCTGCCGGCCGGCGTTGAACGGGCTGTTCGGCAGGTGCGGACGGGAGCTCGTTCGTGAGGAGGCCATATGTCCATCATGCGCCCACGGCTCCGGGAAGGGAACCTCCGGACGTTCACGTGGAGGTAAAGCGCTCGTAACCCGGCCGGCGAATCCCAGGTCCTGGCTCGGTCGTGACCTTCTGGTGCGGCGGAACTCACGCCAGCACGGTGCGCACCACCCGCCGGCTCGTCAGCGTCCCGACGAGCACCAGCAGCACGGCCGCGCTCACGCACAGCACGAGCTGGACCATCACGGGGACCGAGGTCAGCAGCGTCAGGCCGAACGCCGGCAGCAGGAACACCGAGGCCGCGGCGCCGGACAGGGCGACGGCGGCCAGCAGCGGGATCGTCGTCTCCCGGACCCGGGCGGCGTCCAGCACCCGCAGATCGGTGCCCGCGAGGTGCAGGGCGCGGTACTCGCCACGCTGGTCGATCACCCGCCCGGCCTGCATGACAGCCGTCGAGACGGCCGCCAGGATCCCGGCGATCCCGAGCGTGAGGAAACCGCCGGTGGCCAGGTCGGCGAGGAGCTGCGCCTCGGCCGGGTCGGCCGCCCGGCCGGCGTCGAACATGGCGCTCGCCGTGGTGAGACCGGCGACGAAGGTGGCGAGCGCGACCCCGCCGACGCTGCGCCAGGCGGTCTTCGGCGAGTCGAGCACGCGGCGAGCGGCGATCAGCGTCGCGGGCCCGCGAGCCCGCCGCAGCGTCACTCGGCCGATCAGGGACATGACGAACGGGCCGATCACGTTCAACGTCGCGAAGCCCACGACCACCAGCGCGATGAGCACCGCGACCTCCGCGAGACCGAGGGAGAACATCACGACGAACGCCGCAGCCGTGACACCGAGAGGGAGGACGCGCGACCAGTGCAGGCCCTTCGGCGACACCCGCGCGGCCACGCCGAGCGGACTGATCGCGACAGTACGCAGACTGGTCACCGCCGAAGCCACGGAGACGGCGACGACGGCCGCCACCGCGGCGGGGACCATCCACCACGGCACGAGCAGCTCGCCGAGGTCGAACGCACGGCCCTGGAAGCGCAGCTGCATGACCGCCGGCAGCAGCCCCAGATGGCCGACGACGCCGATGAGCGCACCGGCCAGGGCCTGTGCGGCCGCGTCGAGGATCGTCAGGAGCGAGACCTGGCCCGTGGTGGCACCGGCCAGGCGTAGCGCGGCGAGACGGCTGTCGCGCCGGGCGACGGCCAGCCGCGAGGCGGCCCCGCCGAGGGTCAGGAGGGGCACGGCGAGCAGGGCGGTCGCCGTGCCGGCCAGAAGGGGGTAGGACGTGGCGGAGGAGCCCGGGGCGGCGGCCGCCGCCCGGTCCAGGAGCGCCCCGAGGCCGCCGAGGACTACGAGCAGCACCGCCGTCGTGACGGCGAAGGCGACGAGCGCGAGGACGGTGGTGAGGCCCTGCGGGTCGGAGCGGCCGGCGCTGCGACGGCGCAGCAGCCACCACATCCGGACGGCGGCCCTCATCGAGCCACCACCGGGCCGGCGGTGGCCGCGGGGGCAGCGCCGTTGCGTGACTCGCTGACGACACGGCCGTCCCGCATGCCGATGACCCGCGAGCACCAGCGGGCCACCTGCTCGTCGTGGGTGACCACGACCAGGGCCGCGCCGGTGCCGTGCGCGGCGCCTGTCAGCACCCGCAGCACCTCCTGGCCCGAGGCCTGGTCCAGGGCGCCGGTGGGCTCGTCGGCGAAGATGACGCCGGGGGACGCGACCATCGCCCGGGCGACGGCGACCCGCTGGGCCTGCCCACCGGAGAGCTCGCCCGGCCGGCGTCCCTCCATGCCGGCGAGCCCCAGCCAGGCGAGCCAGCGGCGCGCGGTCGCCACGGCCTCGGTGCGGGCGGTGCCTCGCAGCATCAGGGGAAGTGCGGCGTTCTCGTCGGCCGGCAGCTCAGGGAGGAGCTGGCCGGACTGGAAGACGAAGCCGAAGTCGGTGCGCCGCAGGGCGGTGCGGTCCGCGTCGGACAGGGCGCCCAGCCGGCGTCCGCGCCACACCACCTCTCCCGACGTCGGCCGCACGATGCCCGCCAGGGCGTGCAGCAGAGTCGTCTTGCCGGAGCCCGAAGGCCCCATGACGGCGACCGACTCGCCCGGGTGGATCGTCAGGTCGACGCCGGCGAGCGCCGTCGTCGTGGCGGCGGCGGAGCCGTAGGTCTTGGTCACGGCGTGCGCGGTGAGTGTTGCGGGTTCTGGCATGGCACCAGCCTCGCCCGCCGCACCGCTCCCCGCGTCGGCCCGCGGTGCGGTTCTCGGTGGGCAGCATCAGCTTCAGGTCTGGCGCACCGGTCCACCCTGGGACTGAGCCGGACCAAGAGACGCCGAACGGCGACCCGTGGAGACTTCTCCGGACAATCCTGACGAAGTCTCCACGAGCCGTCCGAGGTCGGGTTCCGTGGCGTCGGACGGACGTGTCGGCGGCGCCTCGAGGGCTCAGGCGGTCGGGCGGACCTGCCACACCTCACGGATGTCGACGCCGGCGTCCTTGATGAGGTTGAACACCGGGCAGCGGCGGAGGACGAGCGCCTTGAGCTCGTCGAGCTCGGCCTCGGGCACGTCCGTGGTGAGCGTGAGCGTCAGCGTGAGCTCCTGGAAGTGGGGCGAGACGTCGGCGGTGCCGAGGAAGCCGCGCAGGTCGATGGAGCCGGTGGCGTGGGTGTCGAGGGCCTCGACGGTGACGCCCAGCTCCTTCGCGACGGTCTCGACGACGACCGTCACGCAGCCGCTGAGCGAGCCGAGGAGGTACTCGATGGGGTTGGCGGATTCGTCGGTGCCGCCGAACGACGTCGGCTCGGCGACGACGAAGCTGAAGTGGCGGGCCTCGACGGCGGTGGACAGCTGCCCCTTCCAGGATCCTTCGGCGGTGAAGTCGGCCAGGCGGGGGGGTGGGGTCGGTCGTGGTTGCGGTGGTCGTGGTCATGGTTCTCTCCGATGGGTGCGACGAAGCGCGTCCCGGGCCGGGACGCGATGGACGGGGTTCCCGCACACCGGCGCCGACGGTCAGGACCGACCGGCGCGCGCGGCGTGCGGGCGGCGCATTCGCCGGGTCGCGGACGGGCGACCGGTCACGTGGCCGAGGTGCTCGTGCATCGCGGTCGCTCCTTCCGCTCGTCGGTGGCACGACCGTGCGAGGGCGAGCGCGGCAGCTGCCCGGACGACTCCGGCGGCGAGACCGACCGGAGCTGCTGTCCCACGGTTCGGGACCGTCGGTGTCCGCCCTTCCCCGGGCCGGACCAGGGCGGTACTGCGGACCGGGTTCGCCGGATGGTCGGGACCGGTGGGTTCGGCTCACCGCATGGTCGGGGCCGGTCGGCCCAGGCTCACCGGATGGTCGGGACCGGTGGGTCCGGGCGACACTGGGGCATGGACCTCCGCCTCGCCCGCGTCTACGACCCGCCGACCGACGACGACGGCTACCGCGTGCTCGTGGACCGGCTCTGGCCGCGCGGGATCAAGAAGGCCGACGCCCACGTGGACGCCTGGCACAAGGACGTCGGCCCCTCCGACGAGCTGCGGAAGTGGTTCGGCCACGACCCGGCCCGGTTCGACGAGTTCGCCGAGAGGTACCGTGCCGAGCTCGCGAGCAACCCGGCGCTGGCCGAGCTTCGCGAGACGGTGAGGCGGCACCCGCGGGTGACCCTGCTCTACGGCGCCAAGGACACCGAGCACAACCAGGCGGTGGTGCTCGCCGACGTGCTCAGAACATGACGCCGGGTCGACGGACGGCTGGACAGGCCGACGGTCGGCGGCAGGCCGTCGATATCCTGCGGCCGTGGGGGAGAACGGGACGACGCCGGTGCGCGCGGCCGCGCGCCGGTGGTCAGCCACCGGTGCCGGCCGTGCGGCCCTGGCGGTCGCCGGTGCCCTCGGCCTCGCCGTGTCCGTCACCGCGGCCCTCGGTGGCTTCCGTGCCGTGCCGCCCGAGGAGCTCCTGGTCGTGGTTGCCGGGGAGCCGGTCGACCTGGGGCCGGTCGCGGTCACGGTGCTCGACCACCTCGTCAGCGACGAGGTGGAGACGTCCCGGCTGGAGACCATCGACGGCGCCGGCGCCTGGCTCGTCGTCCGCGCACGGGTCGAGGTGCTCGACGACGCGACCCACGACGTGCTGCCCGACGTCCTCCTCCCGCCGCCGGGGACAACGCTGACCGACCGTCCGGAGATGCAGGTCCTCCTGCGCGACGGCACCTCTCTCCCGCAGGGGCATCCCGGGCTGGCGGAGGAGATCGCCTACCTGTGGCCGGTCGCCGAGCCGGGAGCCGTCCCGGCGCGGCTCGAGCTCGAGCTGCTCGGCTCCACCCCGTACTTCAGCCCCGCCTACGGCCGCGAGATGTGGGGCAGCCCGGAACCGGTGGCCCGGGTCGGCGTCCCCTCGACCGTCGAGGTCCCCGAGGTGCTCGTCGAGGAAGTCCTGTGAGCCGCCGCACCGCGACGGGGCCGGCCGTGCGCGAACGGGTTACCGTCCTCGTCCTCGCCGCCGTCGTGCTCGCCGGCGGGCTGTTCGTCAACCACGCCGAGCGTGCGTGGTCGTCCACCCGTCCGTTCGAGTCCACCGGGCCGGCCGGGGAGCCCGTCCCGGTGTGGCCCGGCACCGTGACGGTGCACGGTGCGCGCGCCGCCGCGACGCTCGACGACGGGTATGGCGGCACGCTCACCACCACCGGCGCCTGGGTGGCCGTCGACCTCTCGGTCACCGGCGGGGACCAGCCGCTGCGCACCGCGGCCTTCTGGCTCGAGGACGGCTCCGGCCGCACCTTCGACGCCACCCGGCGCGTGGCCGGCAACTATCCCGGGGTCGCCCAGCCGGGATCGCCGGTGCGGACGGAGGTCGTCTTCGAGGTCCCGCGCGACGCCCTGGGCGAGGTCGACGTGCACGTCTCGACGCTGGCCGTGCCGCAGCTGTCGGCGGTCGCGGGGGTCCCGGTCGTCGTCGACGGGGTCGATCCGGGACCGCTGTCCACGCGCGGGCCCGAGCTGGGACCCGCGCGGTGAACCGCCGGAACCGCGTCGCCCTGCTGGCGCTCGTCCCCGCGCTCGCGGCGCTCGGGTGGTCGGTCGGCGACGGCGCGTACGAGGGCTGGTGGGTGCGCGAGCCGCACCTCGCAGTCGGGCCCGGCGCGGACGGCTGGGCGAGCATCGACGGCACGCAGGCGCGCCTGGACCGCGTGGAGCGGGTCGGCACCCGCGAGACCCTCTCCGGCGAGACCTGGGAGCCGCCGGCCGGCTACGACGTGTGGCGGCTCGTGGTCGACGTGCGCAGCGACCTCGAGGACCCTCGGTACTGCGACGTCCGCGTGCTCGACGACGTCGGCCGCATCTTCACCCCGCCCGACCGTGTGCCGGAGATCCCCGGGGCGTACGTGTCGACCAGCCTGTCCTGCGGGTTCGTGGGCCCCGACGAGGAGCCGGCGGACGAGACCTACGTCGTCCTGCCGGCGGGGTCAGACCCGGCGCAGGTCCAGCTCTTCTCCACCAGTGCCGGCGACGACGCCCTCGGCCCGCACTTCTTCGCCCTGCCCGTGCCGTGAGGTGCCGCCGAGGCGCAGGCCGCCGGGCAGACCGAGGTCGCGCAGCAGCGAGTCGACGGCGGACGCCACCAGCGCGAGCGTGAGGACGCGGACGACGACGACGCCGACCGCCTCCAGGTAGGGGAAGAGCGCGGCCCACGCGACCGGGGACTGTGGGCCGACGAGCACGCGGACCAGCTCTGTCAGCAGCACGTCCGCGGCGTCGGTCACGAGGAACGCCAGGCAGAAGACCAGGACCGGCCGCCACCCCGCCCGGGCGACGAGCACGGTCGCTCCTGCCACCCCGCCGAACTGCCGCTCCGGGTCGGTGAGCAGCCGCAGGGCGCGGTCGGTGCGCGCGTCACCGAGGCGGCCCACCAGCGGCCGGGCCGCCCGGGTGGCGCGCAGGTCGCCCGCCCGCAGCACCCGGGCCGCCTGCACGCCGTAGATGATCGCAGCGAGCGCGAGCCATGCCAGCGGGACGAGGAAGGCGGTCAGTGCGGCGGCGACGAGCAGCCCGGCACCGGCGAGGAGCGCCTCGACGAAGGCGCCGAGGCCGGGCCAGCCGGCCGCGACCGAGGCCCACCAGGCGTCCAGTCCCGCACCGACCCGGCGGCTGCTCCACCAGCCGCTCGCGCCGTCGACCACGACGGTCACCACGAAGGCACCGAGCACGAGCCACACGACCTCGCAGTACCCGGCCACCAGGCGCAGCGTCGAGCGGCGCAGCTCGTGCCCCGGCGGTGTGCGGACCGCCAGGCGGACGAGGACCCTGCGCGCCACGAACGCCACCGCGACGGTGAGCACGACGGCGGCCGAGGTCCCGGCGGGCAGGCGCGTGACGACGTCGGAGTCGGTCGAGGCGGGTGCGAACCCCATCGACGCGATGTCCTCGACCGTCGCCATCCCGAAGGTGATCACGTCCTCGGCGAGGTTGCCGTCGTTCTGGTAGATGACGAGGAAGGGCAGCATGACGGCCGCGGTGCCCACGAGGAGCGCCACGACCGGATGCTCCGTGGCGGACCGCCGTCGCATGACCAGCAGCATCCCGACGACGGTGAGGAGCTGGACGAACGGGGCCAGCGCGAGAACCATCTGGCTCAGCACGGAGGACCACCGCGAGACCAGCACCGCCGTGGAGAGCACGAGGTCGCGCGAGGCCACGCCGACGACGGCGAGCAGCACCAGGAGCGGCCAGTGCGCGGCGAGCAGACGGCCGGCGTCGGCCACCACCGCCGCGCCGGCCCGCAGGACGGTCGTCCCAGACGCGGTCGGGCTCGGCTGGCTCACGCTCGCCAGGGTAACCGGGGCGTCGGGCATCGGTCGGCGTCCGCCCGCCGTTTGGCTGCGCCGGGGTTACCGCCAGTCGTCGTGGGTGCGTCGGGTTACCGCCAGCCGCCGGCGCCGTCGCCATCGCCACGCTCACGTGGGTCGGGATGCTCCTTCGAGCGCCGGTCGACGAGGTTCTCCCGGCCGCCGACCTCCGGGCCCGCGTAGAGGGAGTCGAGCACGTCGCGGTTGGGCTCGGCCTGGTCCATGTTGGCGACCTCGGGGTGGTGCAGGTCGAACGCCGGGCGCTCGGACCGGATCCGGGGCAGCGAGGTGAAGTTGTGCCGCGGGAGCGGGGAGGCGGTGGCCCACTCCAGGGAGTTGCCGAAGCCCCACGGGTCGTCCACGAAGACCGTGCGCGGGCCGCGCTGGGTCACGTAGACGTTCCACAGGAACGGCAGGGTCGAGAGCGCGATCAGGAACGCGCCGACCGTGGAGATCTGGTTGTAGAGCGTGAAGCCGTCCTCGGGCATGTAGTCGGCGTAGCGGCGTGGCATGCCCTGCACGCCCAGCCAGTGCTGGACGAGGAAGGTGGTGTGGAAGCCGATGAACAGCAGCCAGAAGTTGATCTTGCCCAGCCGCTCGTCGAGCATCCGGCCGGTCCACTTCGGCCACCAGAAGTAGAAGCCGGAGTACATCGCGAACACCACGGTGCCGAAGACGACGTAGTGGAAGTGGGCGACGACGAAGTAGGTGTCCTGGACCTGGAAGTCCATCGCCGGGCTGGACAGGATGATCCCGGTCAGCCCGCCGAACAGGAACGTCACGAGGAACCCGAGCGAGAACAGCATGGAAGCCTCGAAGGTCACCTGCCCGCGCCACATCGTGCCGACCCAGTTGAAGAACTTCACGCCGGTGGGCACCGCGATGAACATCGTCATCAGCGAGAAGAACGCCAGCATCACCCCGCCGGTGGTGAACATGTGGTGCGCCCACACGGTCATGGACAGGGCGGCGATCGCGATCGTGGCGAAGATCAGGCCCTTGTAGCCGAAGATCGGCTTGCGGGAGAAGACGGGGATGACCTCGGAGACGATCCCGAAGAACGGCAGGGCGATGACGTAGACCTCGGGGTGGCCGAAGAACCAGAACAGGTGCTGCCACAGCAGCGCGCCGCCGGCCTCGGGGTTGTAGATCTGACCGCCGAGGATCCGGTCGACGGCGAGGCCGAAGAGCGCGGCGGCGAGCACCGGGAACGCCATGAGCACCAGCAGCGAGGTGATCAGCGTGTTCCAGGTGAAGATCGGCATCCGGAACATCGTCATGCCCGGGGCGCGCAGCGTGATGATCGTGGCGATGAAGTTGACCGCGCCGAAGATCGTGGCGAAACCGGTCATCGCCAGGCCGAGGACCCACAGGTCGCCGCCGAGACCGGGCGAGAACATCTCCCACGACAGGGGCGCGTAGGCCGTCCAGCCGAAGCTCGCCGCACCCTTCGGGGTCAGGAACCCGCCGACCACGAGGAGTCCGCCGAAGACGTAGAGCCAGTAGGACATCATGTTCAGCCGCGGGAACGCCACGTCCGGCGCCCCGATCTGGATCGGCACCATGACGTTCGCGAAGCCGGTGAAGAGCGAGGTCGCGAACAGGAACATCATGATCGTGCCGTGCATGGTGAACAGCTGGTTGTACTGCTCGTGGGACTGCACGAGGTCGATGCCGGGCGTGAACAGCTCGGCACGGATCAGCATCGCGAGCACGCCGCCGATCACGAAGAACACGAACGACGAGATCAGGTACATGTACCCGATCACCTTGTGATCGGTGGACGTGATCCAGGAGACGATCGTCTTGCCCAGGCTCTGGCGCTCGGGGCGCAGGCCGGGCAGGGCCTCGCGCCGCGTTCCGGTGACGGTGGCCATCAGACCTGGCCCCCGTGCGTCGTCGTCGACATGTGGGTCATGCTGCACTCCAGGAAGAGCCGGAAAACCCCGATCCGCCCACTGTGCTCCTGATCCGGTGGTGACGCAACGGGTCCAGGCGCGCCACTGTGCGTCCGGACGGAGCGGTCGTCGAGGACAGGTCTGGTCCGACAGCGCGTCCGGAGTGCCGTCGCCGCTCGTCCCGACCGGCACGATCATGTGGAAGCACACCTCGGCCCCCTCCGACCGCTCGCGCGACGGCCGGCGTCACGCGGGGTAGATCTGCACCTCCGCCGCCTTGACGGCGTACACCACCGGCTGCCCGGGCGCGAGGGCCAGGCTCGCCACCGACGCGGGCGTGATGTCCGCCGCGAGCACCTGCCCGGTCGGCGTCGCGGCCCGTACCCGCACGAGCTCCCCCTGCTGCTCCAGCGTGGTGACCGTGACGGCGAGCGTGTTGCGCGGGCTTCCTCCGGGGGCGTGCCGGTGCACGGCCACCGAGCGCGGGCTGAAGGTCGCAGCGACGGCCGAGCCCGGTCGGCACGCCGGGTCGGCCAGGCCGTGCAGGACCAGTGCCGTCGACGGGTGCCGGTCGGTGCCGGCACGGTCAGCTCCCGGCGGGACTCCGCGACCTCTCGGCACGTGGCCGGTGAGCACCGCCGCATCAGGCCCGGTGCCGGTCAGGGTGCCGGCGACGAGGTTCGTGCCGGCCAGCGCGGCCGCGAAACGCGACCGTGGCCGGGTGAGCACCTCCAGGGCCGGGCCGTGCTCCGCCACCCGGCCCTCCTCGAGGACGACGACGGCGTCCGCGACCGCCAGCACGTCGAGCAGGTCGTGGGTGACCAGTACCGCCGACCGACCCGTGCCCCGCAGCACCTCGCGCAGCAGCTGACGCATCGCGGCGGCGGAGTCGACGTCCAACGCCGAGAGCGGCTCGTCTAGGAGGATCAGCTCGGGGTCGGTCGCGAGGGCCCGCGCGAGGGCCACCCGCTGAGCCTGGCCGCCGGAGAGCCGCGCGGGCCGCCGTCGGGCGAGCTCACCCGCCCCGACGCGGTCGAGCAGGTCGTGGGCCAGCCGCTCGGCCGCCCGCCGGCCCGTCCCCGTGGCTCGCGGCCCGAAGGCCACGTTGGCCACGGCATCGAGGTGCGGGAACAGCAGGGCCTCCTGCGCGAGCAGCGACACGCGGCGGGCGTGCGCGGGCACCCACGTGTGATCGTCGGCCACGGTGCGGCCGGCGATCCGGACGCGACCCGAACCCGGGCGCAGCGTGCCCGCCGCCAGCGCCAGCAGGGTCGACTTGCCGGCACCGTTCGCACCGAGGACGGCGAGGACCTGGCCGGCAGGTACCTCGACGTCGAGGTGGACGTCCCGCTCGGGTGACGCGGCGTGCACCGCCAGGGCCGGCGGGGTCTGCGACGGTGTGGCCTGCCCGGACGGCGGTTGCCCGTGCCCGGGTGGCGGGTGCGGGGGCCCGGACGGTGGTTGCCCGTGCCCCGAGGCCGCGGGGTCCGGCGGGTGCGTCGTCATCGGTCCCCCCGCGCGCCTCGCTGGGTGGCGATCACCATGACGGCGGCGACCGCGATGAGCACCACGGACAGCGCCACGGCGGCGTCCGGGTCGGTCTCGCGCTGCAGGTAGATCTCCAGCGGCAGCGTCCGGGTGACCCCCTGGAGGGACCCGGCGAAGGTCAGCGTCGCCCCGAACTCGCCGAGCGAGCGGGCGAAGGCCAGCGCCGTCCCCGAGCCGAGCGCCGGGAGGAGGAGCGGGAGCGTCACCCGGCGCAGCACCGTCGTCGGACGCGCCCCGAGCGTGGCCGCGACGTCCTCGTAGCGATGCCCCGCCGTGCGCACGGCACCCTCGAGCGAGATGACCAGGAAGGGCAGGGAGACGAACGCCTGGGCGATCACGACGGCGGTGGTCGAGAACGCGATGTCGATCCCGAGCATCTCGAGCCGAGCTCCCAGGAGCCCGCGCCGGCCCAGGGTGGTCAGCAGTGCCAGGCCGGAGACGACCGGCGGCAGCACCAGCGGCAGCAGCACGATTGTGCGCAGCACCCGGCGGCCGGGCAGGTCCACCCGAGCGAGCACGAGAGCCAGCGGCACACCGACGACGACCACGATCGCGGTCGCGGCGGCCGAGGTCCGCAGACTCAGGAGGAGGGCGTCGACCGAGGCGTCGGAGGCGAGCAGGGCGGGGAACCGGGTCCAGGGCACGCGCAGCAGCAGCCCCGCCACGGGGCCGGCGACGAGCAGCACGGCCAGGCCGGCCGGGAGCAGCACCCAGCGGGGCAGGCCGCCGTCGGTGCGGCGGCGCGGCGGCAGGTTGGTCACGGCGCGGCCCGTCACGGCAGGCGGAACCCCGTGTCGCTGAGGATCTCCCGGCCTGCCTCGCTCGACAGCGCCTCGATCCACAGCTCGGCGAGCTCCGGCTCGGCGGCATCGGCCACCGTGGCGACCGGGTAGCGGTTGACGACGTCCTGCGCGCCGGGGATCTCCAGGACGTCCACCGCGTCCCCGGCGCCCGCCGCGTCCGTCGCGTAGACGAGCCCGGCGTCGGCCTGCCCGGAGGTCACCTTGCCCAGGACGTCGGTCACGTTGGACTCCTCGCTCACCGGGCTGATCTCGACGCCGAGAAGACCCGTCAGCTCGGCGGTGGCGGCCCCGCACGGCACCTGGGGGGCACACACGACGAGGTCTGCGCCGTCGAGACTGACGTCCAGGCCGGTGATGCCGGCCGGGTTCCCGGCGGGGGTCACGAGGGTCAGGACGTTCTCGGCGAAGAGCCCGGGCTCGCCGTCGATCACCCCCTCGGCCACCGCGTTCGCCATCGTCTGCTCGTCCGCCGTGGCGAGGACGTCCGCCGGTGCACCCGCCACCACCTGCGAGACGAGGTCCGAGGAGCCGGCGAACGAGAACGTGATCGACAGCTCCGGGTGCTGCTGCTCGAGCAGCGTCGCGATCTCCTCGAAGACCGAGTGCAGCGAGGCGGCGGCGAAGACCGTGAGGTCGCCCGACGGGCCGGGGGCCGCGGTGCCCGACCGGTTGCCGTCGGCAGGGGTGCCGGCCGGGCGGTCCGCGGCCGAGGTGCACGCGCCCAGCGTCGCGAGGCCGGCCACGGCTGCCACCACACCGACGGCGCGGGCGGCGGCTGTGTGCCTTCCGCGTGCGCCAGGCCGCGCGGACTCGGCGCGCGCGGGAGTCCCGGGACCCGGGCGGAGGTGCTCGGGGGAGGCTTCGAGACGGCGCCGGTCGGTCCGGACGGGCGTCTCGAGCCGGCGTCGGCCGGGCGGCCGGGGCGCACTGGTCACGTCAGCCTCGCGGGGTCTCGACGATGACCGTCGTCGCCTTGACGACCGCGGTGGCGAGGCTCCCCGGCTCGAGCCGCAGCTCCTCGGCGGCCTCGCTGCTCATGAGAGAGACGACGCGGTAGGGCCCGCACTGCAGCTCGACCTGCGCCATCACGCCGTCGGCCGTGACCCGGGTGACGAGGCCGGTGAAGCGGTTGCGTGCGGAGCGGCCGACCGGGTCGGCGCCGGGCACGTCCGTGCGGACGGCGATCTCCTGGGCATGACGCGCCAGGTCGGCGCCGTCGACGACCTTGCGGCCGGCGTCGTCGGTCGTGGCGGCCAGGCGGCCGTCGTCGACCCAGCGTCGGACGGTGTCGTCGCTGACGCCGAGCAGTCCGGCGGCCTCGCTGATCCGATAATGCGGCATGCGGCACACGATACACGCGCATCTGCGGTCCGCTAGGGGGTGGTGATCCGATTCCGCGGGTCCCCGCAGGTCACGCGGGACCGCTGCCGAGCTGCGCGACGCACCAGGCTGTCCCGGCGGCCGTGCAGCCCCGTCGAGAAGCGTGCTGGAGCCGTCAGGCCGCGCGTTCTCCGTAGGCGGCAGTGAGGACGGCGCGCACCTCGTTCTTGCCGACCGGCCGCGGGTTGTCGATGGGTAGCGTCGCGCTCACCCGGTCGACCGCCTCGTCGAGCTGGCGGAAGTGCAGGCCGATCTGGGCGAGCGTCCGCGGCGCCGCGACCGACGCGGCAAGGCCCCGGAGGCCGGAGACGGCCTCGTCCGCGTCCAGCGCGCGGGCGATCCGGCCGGCGACCGCCGGCACGGCGGGAGCGTTGAGCGCCAGCACGTGGGGGAGCACCACCGCGTGCAGCGCGGCGTGCGGGAGGTTGAACGCCCCGCCGAGCACGTGGCAGATCTTGTGGTGCAACCCGGAACCGGCGGCCGCGAGGGTCGCCCCGGCGAGGTACGCGCCGTAGAGCAGCTGCTCGCCGGCGGCGGTGGGCGTGCCGGCCCACACCCCGACCGGGTCGGTCAGTGCGTTCTCCGGCGCCTGGGCACGGGCGAGCCCCTCCGGCCCGACGCCGCGCAGGCCCGCGGCGAGTGCCCGCACCGCCTCGTCGGCCATGGCCGAGCTGATCGGGTTCGCACCCGGCGCCCAGTAGGCCTCGACGGCGTGCGCGAGGGCGTTGATGCCGGAGGCGACCGCGAGGGTCCGGGGCAGCTGGTCGGTCAGGTCGGGATCGAGCACGACGGTGCGGGGCCGGACCGCAGCGTCCTCGCCGGTCTCCTTGCGGCCCTCGCGGGTGAGACCCCACACCGGGGTCGCCTCCGAGCCCGCGTACGTCGTGGGCACGGCGAGGATCGGCACACGCAGGTCGCGGGCGACGATCTTGGCCGTGCCGGTCGCCGATCCGCCGCCGAGGCTCAGCAGCAGGTCCGGCCGGGCATCACGCGCACGGGCGACGGCACGGTCGGCGACAGGCGCCGGCACGTGCTCCTCGGCGTCTGCGAAGAACGAGACGACCGCGTCGGCGAACGGTGTCACGGCGGTGTGCGCGAGCGACTGGTGAACCTTGCCGGTGAGGACCATGACGCGGCTCGCACCGAGCCTGTCGATCTCACCGGGCAGGGCGGTGCGCACCGTGCCGCGGCCGAAGACGACGCGGGTCGGCGCTGTCTCGTAGACGAACTCCATCGGTGCCTCCTGCTCGCCGCGGGTGCTGCCCTCATTCTGGCCCGATCGCGGCACGACCGGTGCGCTGTCACGACCGATGGCCCAGCCTGCCGCCGCGCAGTGCCTGCCGGGACGGCGAAGGCCGGCCACCCGCGGTGACCGGCCTTCGCAGCGGGACGGATCGGGACCCGGGCGTTCAGGACTTGGTGCTCGTGGGCCGTCGCCGGCCCCTGGGAGCCGTCGACGGCTCCCAGCCCGGGCGTGGCTCGCGGGTGCCGTGGGCGCGCTCGTCGTCGCGGGAGCGGTACACGATGTACGGCCGGGTGGAGTACTGGACCGGTGCGGAGAACGCGTGCACCAGCCGGGTGAACGGCCAGATCATGAACAGCAGGAAGGCCGCCGTGATGTGCAGCTTGAAGGGCAGCGGCACGTCCGCCATGAGCTCGGGCATGGGCTGGAAGTACAGCAGCGACCGCAGCCACGGCGAGATCGTCTCGCGGTAGTCGTAGCCGTGCGCGTCGCCCAGGATCTGCGTCTGCACGGTGGCCCACATGCCGAGCAGGATCGGCACGGCGAGCAGCACGTACATGAGCTTGTCGACGCGGGTGGTGGCCAGGAAGACCGGGCCGGTCACGCGCCTGCGGTAGATCAGCAGCGCGAGCCCGACGATCGTCATCAGTCCCGCGATCGAGCCCATGTAGGTGGCGACGAAGTGGTACGCCACCTCCTTGAAGCCCACCGCCTCGGTCCAGTCCTTGGGGATGAGCAGCCCCATGAAGTGCCCCAGGCCCACGAAGATGATGCCGAAGTGGAACAGGGGCGAGCCCAGGCGCAGGATGTTCTTCTCGTACAGCTCCGACGACCTGGTGGTCCAGCCGAACTTGTCGTATCGGTAGCGCCAGATCAGCCCGACGACGAACACGGCCATCGCGACGTACGGGAAGACGACCCACAGCAGAATCGTGCCGGCACTCATGCCCGCACCTCCTCGTTCCGCGCCCCGCCCGGGGCGAACGGTTCCAGCGGTCCCATGGCGCTCAGGCCGACCATCTCGGTGGGCGGTCCGGCGGTGATCAGCTGCAGCAGCCGGTCCTCGGTCTCGGCGCTGGGCCTCGGCAGCACCAGGCACACCGCCTCGACGACGGCGGCGTAGGGGCTGCCCATCGACGTCAGGGCCGAGCGCAGCACCTCGATCCCCTCGCGGTGCGAGGCCAGCAGGGCAGTCCCGAGCTCGGCGTCGCCGGCGGCGGTGAACTCCAGCACGATCGGCAGGAAGTCCGGCAGCTCGTTGCGGTCCAGCTCGAAGCCGCCGGCGCGGTAGGCCTCGACGAAGCGCACCAGCGCGGTGCCGCGGCGGCGGGTGTCCCCGGTGAGGAAGTACGACAGGTACATCGAGCACTTGCGCTTGAGGTCGAAGGTCTCGACGTAGTGCCGGGCCAGCGCCTGCGGGTCCCGGCCGAGCGCCACCTCGAGGAAGCCGGCGAGGCGCTCGCGCACGGGCGCCGGCAGGCCCCCGATGCCCCCGGCGACGACGGCCATGCGCTCGAGCCGCTCCGCCGTCGGGTAGTCCAGCAGGACGGACGCCGCCATGCAGGTCAGGGCCCGCTCCCGGTCGGTGACCGGGACGGGCTGCAGCGGCGTCAGACCGGGAACCCGCAGGAAGCTGCTCATCGTGGCTCCTCGGGCCGGGCGTCCGGCGCCGGGTCCTCGCCCGGCGCCGCGGGCTCGTCGGGTGCGGACCGGCCCTGGGTGCCGTGCGTCGCGGCCAGGCCGGCGACGTCGTCGGTCGGGTGCGCGTCGTCGGTCGCCACCCCGGGGAAGCCTCCGGGGTAGGGGTCGTCGGCGAACGTCCCTGGGGCGGCGTCGGGGTCGGCGACGGCGAGCGCGGTGGGTGGCGTGGCCAGGGGCTGCTGGGGCGGGAAGAGCCCGTCGGTGCGGCCGCCGCGCCCGTCCCAGTTGAGCAGGTTCACCCGGGTGGGGCCGGTCGGCGTGTGCGGGTCGTCCGCCGTCTGCCGCTGCTTGAGCGCGTGGAAGTTCTCCACGCTCGCCGGCGAGGGCTGGCCGGAGGAGGAGCCGAACGGCCCGCTGCCGCCCATGCCCGGCCCGCCCTCGAAGTCGAGCGAGCAGGCCATCTCCTCCAAGTTGGCGGCGGCCTCGGCGTGGGCGGTGGGGATGACGTACCGGTCCTCGTACTTGGCGATGGCGAGCAGCCGGTACATCGCCTCGATCTCGGCGCCGGTCATGCCCACCGCGGCGGCCGTCTCCTCTTTCGGGGCGTTGCCCAGGTTGATGTCGCGCATGTAGGAGCGCATGGCGGCCAGGCGGCGCAGCACCTTCTCCACCGGCCCCGTGTCCCCGGCGCTGAAGAGCTCGGCGAGGTACTCGAGCGGGATCCGCATGGTGGAGATGGCCGTGAGCAGCGTCTTGGCGTCCTCGCCGTCGTTGCCCGAGGAGGTGACGACGTCGACCACGGGGCTCAGCGGCGGGACGTACCAGACCATCGGGAGGGTCCGGTACTCCGGGTGCAGCGGCAGGGCGATCTCGTAGTCGGAGATCAGCTTCCAGATGGGGCTCGACTGCGCCGCGGTGATCCAGTCCTCGGCGATCCCGTCCCGGCGGGCCGCGGCGACGACCTCGGGGTCGTGCGGGTCCAGGAACACCGAGCGCTGGGCGGCCAGCAGGTCGTGCTCGTTCTCGACGGCGGCCGCCTCGCCGACCCGGTCGGCGTCGTACAGGACCAGGCCGATGTAGCGCAGCCGGCCCACGCAGGTCTCCGAGCACACGGTGGGCAGGCCGACCTCGATGCGCGGGTAGCACAGCGTGCACTTCTCGGCCTTGCCGGTCTTGTGGTTGAAGTACATCTTCTTGTACGGGCAGCCCGTGATGCACATGCGCCAGCCGCGGCACTGCTCCTGGTCGACGAGGACGATGCCGTCCTCCTCGCGCTTGTAGATGGCGCCGGACGGGCAGGAGGCCACGCACGAGGGGTTGAGGCAGTGCTCGCAGATGCGCGGCAGGTAGAACATGAAGCTCTTCTCGAACTCCATGGCCACGTGGTCGCTCATGTGCTTCAGGACCGGGTCCTGGGTGGCGATCTCCTGCGAGCCGCCCAGGTTGTCGTCCCAGTTGGCCGACCACTCGATCTTGTGGTCCTCGCCGGTGAGCAGGGACTTGGGCCGGGCCACCGGGGTGTGCCGGGAGTCCGCCGGGGCGGACAGGAGCATGTCGTACTCGTAGGTCCAGGGCTCGTAGTAGTCCTGGATGGTCGGCATCTTCGGGTTGGAGAAGATGGTGGCGAGCTTCTTCAGGCGTCCGCCCGCGCGCAGCTTGAGCTTGCCGCGCTTGTTGCGGACCCAGCCGCCCTGCCACTCCTCCTGGTCCTCGTAGCGCCGGGGGTAGCCGAGGCCGGGGCGGGTCTCGACGTTGTTGAACCACACGTACTCCATGCCCGTGCGGTTCGTCCACGCCTGCTTGCACGTGACCGAGCACGTGTGGCACCCGATGCACTTGTCGATGTTCATCACCATCGACATCTGCGCCATGACCTTCATAGGGTCACGCTCCCCCTTCGCTCGTACCTCGCTGCGGAGTTCGCCGTTCCGTCATACGGTCACGCTCGCCCTCGTTCGTACCTCGCTGCGGAGCTCGCCGTTCCGTCATCAGTACTGCACCTCCTGGCTGCGGCGGCGGATGACCGTGACCTCGTCGCGCTGGTTGCCGGTCGGGCCGATGTAGTTGAACGCGTAGGACAGCTGCGCGTAGCCACCGATGAGGTGGCTGGGCTTGAGCAGCACGCGGGTCAGGGAGTTGTGGATGCCGCCGCGGTTGCCGGACGTCTCGGCGAGCGGGACGTCGATCGTGCGGTCCGTGGCGTGGTGCATGTACACCGTCCCCTCCGGCATGCGGTGGGAGACCACCGACCGGGCCACGACGACGCCGTTGCGGTTGTACGCCTCGATCCACTCGTTGTCCTTGACGCCGATCTTCGCCGCGTCCTTCGGGGACATCCAGATGTTCGGGCCGCCGCGGGAGAGCGAGAGCATGAACAGGTTGTCCTGGTACTCGGAGTGGATCGACCACTTCGAGTGCGGCGTGAGGTAGCGCACGGCCACCTCGGCATGGCCCTCGGAGCCCGGGGCCCCGGTGGGTGAGGTGTCGCCCGGGATCGCGTCGCCGAACAGGCGGTGCATGTCCAGCGGCGGCCGGAAGACCGGCAGGTTCTCCCCGATCTCGCTCATCCAGTCGTGGTCGAGGAAGAAGTGCTGGCGGCCGGTCAGGGTGTGCCACGGCTTGAGGCGCTCGACGTTGATGACGAAGGCCGAGTACCGCCGTCCGCCGTGCTCGGAGCCGGACCACTCCGGCGAGGTCACCACGGCCTGCGGGCGCAGCTGCGTGTCGGCGAACGTGATCCGGGTGCCGGCGTGGTCGGCGGAGAGGTCCGCGAGCTTCGTGCCGGTGCGCTGCTCCACGTTCTCGAAGCCCTGGGTGGCCAGGCGCCCGTTGGTCGTGCCCGAGAAGGACAGGATCATCTCGCAGGCCTTGGTGTCCTTGTCCAGCAGGGGGCGCCCGGCCGCGATCCCCGACGTCGCCCGGCCGTTCTTCTTGCCGAGCGCCTGCACCTCCTCGGTCGGGTCGAACTTCACCCCCTTGGTCATCATGCCGATGGAGTCCGGCAGGGGCCCGAGGGCGTTGAACTTCGCGGAGATGTTGGGGTAGTCCCGCTCGATCACGATGAGCTTCGGCATCGTGACGCCGGGCGTGGGTGGCAGCTCGTCCATCGCGGCGACGGCGCCCCGCGGGGTGGCCAGCTCGTCCGGGGTGTCGTGCGCCAGCGGTGCGGCGATCACGTCGCGGTGGACCCCCAGGTGCCCGGCGGAGAGCTCGCCGACCTTCGCCGCGAGCTGCTGGAAGATCGCGAAGTCGGTCCGCGTCTCCCACGGCGGGTTGATCGCCGGCGTGAAGGCGTGCACGAACGGGTGCATGTCGGTGCTGGAGAGGTCGAACTTCTCGTACCAGGTCGCGGCCGGCAGCACGACGTCGGAGAACAGGGTCGTCGACGTCATACGGAAGTCGATGGTGGTGAGCAGGTCGACCTTGCCCTCGGGTGCCGTCTCCCGCCAGACCATGTCCCGCGGGCGGCGCTCGGGCCCGGACTCGGGCGCCCGGACGGACGCCTCGGTGCCGAGCAGGTGCTTGAGGAAGTACTCGTTGCCCTTGGCGGAGGAGCCGAGGATGTTCGAGCGCCACACGGTGAGCACCCGGGGGAAGTTCTCGGGGGCGTCGGGGTCCTCGACGGCGTAGCGCAGGTTCCCGGCGACGAGCTCGTCGACGATGTGCTGGGGGACCTCCTTGCCGGCCTGCGCCGCCTCCTGCGTGATGAGCAGCGGATTCTTGTCGAAGGTGGGGAAGCTCGGCGTCCACCCGCGCTTGACGGCCTCGACCAGGGTGTCCGCCGTCGTGCGCCCGGAGAAGGTGCCGCGGGCGAGCGGGGAGGCGAGGGTGTCGGCCGGCAGCCCGTCGTAGCGCCACTGGTCGGTTGCCAGGTACCAGAACGACGTCGCCGTCATCTGCCGGGCCGGGCGCTGCCAGTCCAGGGCGAAGGCGTACTGCTGGAAGCCGGTGATCGGCCGGACCTTCTCCTGGCCCACGTAGTGCGCCCACCCGCCGCCGTTGACGCCCTGGCAACCGGTCATCGTCGTCAGCGCGATCATGGCGCGGTAGATGGTGTCGGCGTGGAAGTAGTGGTTGACGCCGGCGCCCATGATGATCATCGACCGGCCGTCCGAGTCGACCGCGTTCTGGGCGAACTCGCGCCCGATGCGCACGGCGGCCGCGGCCGGCACGCCGGTCAGCTCCTCCTGCCACGCCGGGGTGCCGGGGGTGGAGGTGTCGTCGTAGCCGGCCGGCCAGGTGCCGGGCAGCCCGTCGCGGGCGACGCCGTACTGGGCGAGCAGCAGGTCGTAGACCGTGGTGACGAGCCGCCCGCCGACCCGGCGGGCGGGGACGCCGCGGCGGACGGCACCGGCGCCGCCGGTGTGCGCGCCGGCCTCGCCGGACTCCGCCGTCGGGGCGATGTCGAAGCGGGGCAGGTCGACGGCGACGGGCTCGGCGTCGGCGAGGTCCGCCAGGGTCAGGACGGGGTCGGTCGTGCCGAGGTCGAGGTTCCACCGGCCGGCGCCGTCGGGGCCGAAGCGGTCGCCGAGGGTGCCGTTCGGGACGACGGGCGTGCCGTCGTCGTCGAGCAGGACGGTGCGGAACGCCGGGTTCTCGGCCTTCGCCAGGTGCCCGTGGTCGGCGTCGTCGGCGAGGTCCGCGGCGGTGAGGAACTTGCCCGGGACGTAGGCGCCGTCGCGCTCGTCGAGGGTGACGAGGAAGGGGGAGTCGGTGAACCGCTTCATGTACTCCATGAAGCGCGGGGTGCGGTCCCGGACGTGGAACTCGCTGAGGATCACGTGCCCCATCGCCAGGGCGAGCGCGCCGTCGGTACCCGGGTGCACTGCCAGCCACTCGTCCGCGAACTTGGTGTTGTCGGCGTAGTCGGGGGAGACGGCGACGACCTTCTGCCCGCGGTAGCGCGCCTCGGTCATGTAGTGCGCGTCCGGGGTGCGGGTGACCGGGATGTTCGAGCCCCACATCATCAGGTAGGCGGAGTTGAACCAGTCGGCGGACTCGGGCACGTCGGTCTGGTCTCCCCAGATCTGCGGCGAGGCCATCGGCAGGTCGGCGTACCAGTCGTAGAAGGACAGCATGTGGCCGCCCATCAGCGAGTAGAAGCGCGAGCCGGCGCCATAGGAGACCTGGGACATCGCCGGGATCGGGGTGAAGCCGGCCAGCCGGTCCGGTCCGTACTGACGGGTGGTGTAGACGTGCGCGGCGGCGACGAGCTCCTCGACCTCGTCCCACGTGGCGCGCACGAGCCCGCCCTTGCCGCGGGCGGCCTTGTACTGCTTGGCGCGCGCGGGGTCCTCGACGACGTCGGCCCAGGCGTCGACGGGATCGGCGAACCGCGTCCTGGCCTCGCGGTAGAGGTTGAGCAGGGTGGCCCGCACGTAGGGGTACCGCACCCGGGTGGGGGAGTAGGTGTACCAGGAGAAGGCCGCGCCGCGCGGGCAGCCGCGCGGCTCGTACTCGGGCATGTCCGCGCCGACCGAGGGGTAGTCGGTCTGCTGCGTCTCCCAGGTGATGATGCCGTCCTTGACGTAGACCTTCCAGGAGCACGAGCCCGTGCAGTTCACGCCGTGGGTCGAGCGCACGACCTTGTCGTGGGACCAGCGGTCCCGGTAGAACGCGTCGCCCTCGCGGCCCCCCTCGAGGAAGACCGCGCGCAGGTCCGGCGAGGCCTTCGCCCGCCGGAGGAAGGTGCCGAGCTTGAGAAGGGCCTCCTCGCCGGCGCCGCCGGTCACTGATCCCTCGGGCTTCGTCGTCGTCATCTCTTCTCTCGTCCTTCCGTCAGGGGCGGCGCGGGCCGGGCCGCGTCTCAGTCGGTCCTCGAGGCGCGACGTACCGGCCACCAGGTGAAGGCGGCTATCGCGAAGGCTGACACGGCCAGCAGCACCAGGCCGAGGGTGTACTCGCCGGTCGCGCTGTACACGGCGCCCATGACCAGCGGCGGGAAGAAGCCGCCGAGGCCGCCGGCGGCGCCGACGATGCCGGTGACCGAGCCGACCTTGTCGGCCGGGGCGACCTTCGACACGAGCGCGAAGCAGGCGCCGGAGGCGGCACCGAGCGTGGCGGCGAGACCGAGGAAGGCCACCGTGCCGGCCGGCAGGAGCTCGAGCTCGAGGGAGGCCAGCGCCGCCATGGCGCCGGCGACCACGAAGCACACGGTCAGCACCGGCACCGGGTGCCACCGGTCGGAGAGCCAGCCACCGACCGGACGGGCGACGACGGCGAGCACCACGAACCCGGCGGTGCGCAGCGACGCGTCCCCGCGGCTGAGGTCGAACGCGGTGGTGAGATAGGTGGGCAGGTAGACGCTGAACGCCACGAACCCGCCGAAGCCCAGCGCGTAGATGAGGGCGAGCTGGCCGGTCGCGGGGAGCTTCACCGTCGCCCACGTGCGGGCGAAGAAGGAGCCCGTCGGTGCGGCCCGGCCCGGTGCGTCCCGCACCAGGGCCCAGGCGAGCACCGCGTAGGCGGCGAGCAGCACGGAGACCAGGATGAACGGCGCGGACCGACCGTAGGCGTCGGCGATCGCCACGGTGGTGAAGGCCGCCACCGCGGTGCCGGCGGTGCCCATCCCGAAGATGCCGAGCGCGGTGCCGCGCCGTTCGGGGGTGAACCACCGGTTGACGAAGGGCACGCCGATCGCGAAGGTCGTGCCGCCCAGGCCCAGGAAGAACCCGCCGACGATGAGCAGCGGGAAGCTGCTGGCGAGGAGGCCGACGAAGAGCGTGGGGATGATCGTCAGCAGGGTGACGACGGGGAACATCACGCGGGCGCCGAACCTGTCGGTCAGCGCTCCGACCGGGATGCGGCCGAGGGAACCGACGATGACGGGCACCGCCACGGCGACGGAGACCTCGATGGGGTCGAGGTCGAGCTCGGCACGGTAGACGTCGCCGAGCGGCCCGATGAGGGACCAGGCCCAGAAGTTCAGCATGAAGCCGAGCGTCGCGAGCACGAGCATCAGGTTCGGGCGGTTGGTCGCCTCCGTGACCGGTACCTCGCTGCGGGACGGGACGGCGGACATCTGGCTCCCCTGCTCGTGCTGCTGTGCGGCCCGGCGACGTGGCCGGCCGTGCGCCTGATTATGCACGTCGGCGGCGGTTTGATCTACCGCGCGCCGACCATTCCCGTCGGTATTTGAATTAGGTGACGAGAGGCTTTCGTAAAATTGTCCGCGAGAAGATGCGACTCTGTGATTTTCACGGTATTGGTCCGGATCGACCCGGTGTGACCAAGACGACGTCCGGTCGTGGAAGCCGCAGGATAGCGGGACTTTCGTCCCAGGGTCCGAGGACTCTTCGGCCGTCCGGGCGGGTGGGCGGAGGTGGCGAGTGGGACCGTGCCGCGGGTCGTCCGGTGCTTTGTTGCGGTGTCGCCGCGCGTTGTCCGTCGTTCAGCCGGAGTTTATCTCGATGTCGAACTACCGGGGGTATTTGTGCTGATTCTTCCGGTGCGGGCGACGTGCTCCCTCGCCGCCCGTCGCGGGCACCCGGGAGCCGGCAGCCCACCGCTCGGTACCGTGGGGTCGTGCCTCATCACCACACGCCCCGGCCGGAGCGGCCTGCCCATCGGCCCTCGGGCGCGGCGGTGATCCGCGGCGTCGTCGTGACGGTCTCGGACCGGTGTGCGCGCGGAGAGGCGGAGGACCGTTCCGGCCCCCTCGCCGCCGAGCTTCTCGCCGAGGTCGGCGTGGTGGCCGACGTCGTGGTCGTCCCCGACGGTGCCGGCCACGTGGAGAGCGCCCTGCGGACGGCGCTCGGCCGCGGCGCACGCGTGGTGGTGACGACCGGCGGCACCGGGATCTCGCCCCGGGACCGGACCCCCGAGGGGACCCGTCCGGTCCTGAGCCGCGAGCTCCCCGGCATCGCCGAGGCGATTCGCGCCCGTGGGGCCGCCGCCGTACCGGCAGCCGTGCTCTCCCGGGGGCTCGCGGGGATCGCGTCCGGACGCGACGGCGAGGCGCTCGTCGTCAACGTCCCGGGCTCGCCCGGTGGGGTGCGCGACGCCGTCGCGGTCGTCGGCCCGCTCGTGCAGCACGTGGTCGACCAGCTGCGTGGCGGCGACCACCGCGTGGTCCGCGCGTGACCCTGCTGGCTGCGCTCATCGGGCTGGCGGTCGGTGCGGTCGTCGGCGCCCTCGGCGGTGGGGGCGGCATCCTCACCGTCCCGATCCTCGTCTACCTCCTCGGCCTCGACCCCCACGCGGCGGCGACCGCCTCGTTGGTCATCGTGGGCGCGACCTCGCTGGCGGCGCTCGTGCCGCACGCGCTCCGGCACCATGTGCGCGGGCGTGAGGGGCTTGCCTTCGGGGTGCTCGGAGCGGTCTGGGCGTATCTCGGTGCGCGGCTGTCGGTCGCGGTGGCGCCCGGGGTCCTGATGGCTGCCTTCGCGGGGCTGCTGGTGGTCGTCGCGGTCCTCATGCTGCGCCGCTCCTGGCTGGCTGCCCGGATCCGCCGGGGCGGCGGTGAGACGGCCGAGGCGGCCGACGCGGACGAGGCGGCCGAGACGGACGAGGCGGCCGAGACGGACGAAAGCGACCCGAGAGCGATCGACGCGCCGCCGGACGAGGTGACGGAGACCGCCGCTGGGGTCGACGCGGCGGGACCGGCCGGGACCGGTTCGACGCCGGCCGCACGGGGAGCCGCACGCGGCATCCGCCGCGCCGTCGTCGTGCTCCTCGCCGCCTCGCTCACGGGTCTGCTCACCGGGTTCTTCGGTGTGGGCGGCGGCTTCGCCGTCGTGCCGGCGCTGGTCCTGGTGCTGAGGGTCGGCATGCGCGAGGCCGTCGGCACCTCACTGCTGGTCATCGTGCTGAACTCGGTCACCGGGCTCGCCGGTCGTGCGTCCGAGCTCGCCGCGGTCGACTGGCCGCTCGTCGTCGCCTTCGCCCTGGCGTCCATGGTCGGCGGGCTGCTCGGTGCGCGGTTCTCCCGGCGTGCGTCGGCCGACCGGCTCTCGCTCGCCTTCGGTGTCCTCCTGGCCGTCGTCGCCGTCGCCACGGCGGTCCAAGCCCTGCCGGACCTGCTCGCCGGGTGATGACCCGGGGCGCCGTTAGGTCGTTGAGCATTCAACGAGATAGGGTGGGTGGGCGGGCCATCGGTCCGCTCACGTGCCCAAGGGCGTGCTCGGAGACACATCCCGAACAACGCTGGAGTGCCAATGCGAAGCTACATCTCCTGGATCGCCGACGTCATCGCGCAGTACGAGCTGGCCGACCGCGACCCGGTCACCTTCGTCATCTGACGCCTGCCCCGTCGGCAGACGCCGAACGCCCCGTCACGGAAGTGGCGGGGCCTTGTCGTGCCCGGCGCCGCCCGCCCCCTCGAGGTCGCGCAGCTGCTCCCAGGTGTCGACGTCGGCCGCCTCTCCGGGCCGTGCGGGCACCGCGACGAGGGTGAGCCGGCGAGCGACCGCCCGTACCGGCATGCCGCGAACGTCCTCGCCGGCCAGCGCCGCCCGCAGGCGGTCGGTGCGGTAGACCGCGACGAGCCACTGCTCCCGACGGGCGTCGTCGACCAGGCACGCGCCGTCCGGGCGCGCCGCGCCGTCGTCCCCGGTGCCCGCGGCCGCCGCGAGGAGGCGTGGCACCGCGGCGCCCGCGCCGGGCACGTCGCACGCGAGGACGAGGACGACGGGCGCGGGGGCGGGGCCGAGCGCGGCGAGCCCCGCCGCGACACCGGCCACGGGTCCGCCGTGGGGCGGGTCCTCCAGGGCCCGGACCACCCCGGCCGGCACATCGACCGCAGGCGGCGCGACGACGACGACCCGGCCGGCGCCCGCCGTCGCACCGAGCGCGTGGTCGAGCAGGCGCCGTCCGTGCAGGGTGACCTCCGGCTTCGCGGCACCGCCGAGGCGTCGTCCCGTCCCGCCCGCGAGGACCACCGCGTCGAAGGCAGGTCCGGCCGCGGGTCCGGCCGGGGCGGGCCCCGAGGTCATCAGTCGCTCGGCCGGCGCCAGTCGCCGGAGCGGCCGCCGGACTTGGCGACGACCTTGACGCCGGTGATCTCGGCCGAGCGGTCCACGCCCTTGACCATGTCCACCACCGCCAGCGCGGCGACGGACACGGCGGTCAGCGCCTCCATCTCCACACCGGTGCGGTCGGCCGTGCGCACCGTGGCGGTGATGACCACGCGGTCCTCGGCGAGCTCAAGGTCGACGCTCGCGCCGTGCACGCCGATGGTGTGCGCCAGGGGGAGCAGCTCGGGCGTCTTCTTCGCCGCGGCGATCCCGGCGACGCGCGCGACGGCGAGCACGTCGCCCTTGGGGACCGTGCCCTCGCGCAGCGCGTCCATCACCGTGGCGGAGCAGCGGACCTCGCCGGTGGCCACCGCCTCGCGAACCGTCGGCTGCTTGGCGGTGACGTCGACCATCCGGGCGTGCCCGGCGTCGTCGAGGTGGGTCAGGCGGATCTCGTTCACGGCACCATCATGACGGTCACGACGTCCCCCACCGCCACGGACTCGACGTCGGCCTCGACGATCGCGAGCGCGTGGGCCCGGGCAAGGGAGGCCACCAGGTGCGAGCCCGAGCCGCCCGCCGCGGCCGGATGGGCGAGCAGCACCCTGGTGCCGGCGTCGTCCTCGCTCTCCTCGAGCACCACGGGCATGTACTGACGACGCCCTGGCGGGCACGTCCAGCCGACCTCCACCACGGCCTCGAGCAGCGGCGGGCGCAGGGTCTCGGGCTCGTCGGTGGTGCCCTGGCCGGACATGACCCGCAGCGCCGGCTCGACGAAGGCCAGGTAGCTGACGAAGACGCTCACCGGGTTGCCCGGCAGGCAGAAGATCGGCACCGCGCGGCCGCCGTCGCGCAGCACGCCGAAGCCCTGCGGCTTGCCCGGCTGCATGGCGACGGCGGAGAAGGTGACCTCGCCGAGCGGGGCGAGGACCTCCTTGACGACGTCGTAGGCGCCGGCGCTGACGCCGCCGGTGGTGACGATCGCGTCGACGTCGGGCAGGCTGTCGCGCAGCCGCGCCCGCAGCGCCCCGGCGTCGTCCACCACGGAGCCCAGCGGCACGGGCCGTGCCCCGGAGGTGGCGGCCAGGCCGGCCACCAGGGTCGAGTTCGAGTCGGGGATCTGGCCGTGCTCCAGCGCCGTGCCAGGGGCGACGAGCTCGGAGCCGGTGGACAGCACCCCGAGCCGCACCCGCGGACGCACCGGCAGCGTGCCGTGCCCGGTCGAGGCGGCGGTGGACAGCTCGCGGGCGCCGAGCTCGACGCCGGCCGGGAGGACCGGCGCGCCGACGGAGACGTCCTCGCCTGCCCGGCGCAGGTGTGCGCCCACCGCCGCGGACGCGCGGATCTCGACCACCTCGGGCAGCGCGCTGCCCGCCCCCGGGCCCACGTGCTGGTCGGTCTGCTCGACCGGGACGATCGTGTCCGCCCCGGGCGGCATCGGGGCGCCGGTCATGATGCGTACCGCCGTGCCGGGCAGGACCTCGGGACGCTCGCCCGAGCCGGCGGGCAGGTCCGCGACCACGTGCAGCCGCACCGGCGTCGTCCCGGCCGCCGTCGCCACGTCCTCGGTGCGCACCGCGTAGCCGTCCATGGCGGAGTTGTCGAAGGGTGGCACGGCGAGCGTGGCGACCACGTCCTCGGCGAGCACGCAGTCCAGCGCCTCGGTGAGCGGGACCTGCCGCGGCTCGAGCGGGGCGACGGCGGCCAGCACGGCAGCCCGGTGCTCCTCGACGGTGATCATGTGGCCCTCTCGGTCGTCGGTTCGCTCAGTAGGTGGGCAGGGTGGGGTCGATGTCGGCCACCCACGCCAGCACGCCGCCCTCGACGTTGACGGCTCGGGCCCCGGCGTCGGTGAGCGCGCGGACCGCCTGTGCCGAGCGCTGCCCGCTGCGGCAGTGCACGACCAGCTCGCGCGCGACCCCGCCGGGATGGGCGAGGTCGAGCCGGTGCACCGCGGACTCCGGGTCTGCCAGGACCTCGGCGAGGGGGATGGACACGGCGCCGGGGATCGTGACGATGCTGCGCTCGGGGACCTCGCGCACGTCCAGCAGGACGAAGTCGTCGCTGCCGCGCTCGCGGGCGGCGAGGCGCTGGGCGAGCGTGCGGACGGTGATCACCGGCAGCGCGGTCGCGGCGGGGGGCGTGGACCCCGGTACGGCGCACAGAGCTGCCGCCGGGCTGCCCGGCGGGCTGCCGGCCGGGTCGTAGCCGAGCTCGACGAGGCTCGCCGGTGCGTGGGCGCCGGCGCGGGGCCGCACGGGCAGCTCGCTCCACCGGGCCGCGAGGACGTCGAGGACGAGCACCCGGCCGAGCAGCGGCTCGCCGGTGCCCGTGATGAGCTTGACCGCCTCGGCGGCCATGATCGAGCCGACCTGCCCGCACATCGCCCCGAGGACCCCGGCCTGCCCGCAGGACGGGGTCGTGCCCTCCGGCGGCGGCGTGGGGAAGAGGTCACGCAGGGTGACGCCGGCCGGGCGGGCGGCACCGTCGTCGGGCGACGTCGTGTCCCCGCTCGCTGCGCCGTCGGGGGACGGCGGCGCACCTCCGGTGCGACCGGCGACGGGCGCGGGACCGCTTGCTGCGCCGTCGGGCCCGATGGCTGCCGGGCGCGGGCGGGACCAGAAGACGGCCACCTGGGCGTCGAAGCGCAGGATCGATGCCCAGACCAGCGGGATGCCCAGCTCGGCGCAGACGTCGTTGACGAGGTACCGGGTGGGGAAGTTGTCGGTGCCGTCGAGGACGAGGTCGTAGCCGGCGAGGATCTCGTGGGCGTTCGCGGCATCCAGGCGCAGGTGGTGCCGGATCACCTCGACGTCGGGGTTGAGGCCCGCGATCTGCTCGGCGGCGGAGTCGACCTTCGGGCGGCCGACGTCGGCGAGGGAGTGGATGACCTGGCGCTGGAGGTTCGAGGCGTCCACGACGTCGTCGTCGACGATCCCGATGCGGCCGACGCCCGCCGCGGCGAGGTACTGCAGGGCGGGGGAGCCGAGCCCGCCGGCGCCCATGACGAGCACGCGGGCGGCGAGCAGCCGGCGCTGGCCGACGTCGCCGAGCTGGCAGAGCAGGAGGTGGCGGGAGTAGCGCTGCACCTGCTCGCGGGTCAGCGGCGGACCCGGGTCGACGAGGGGCAGCAGGCGCATGGGTTCACTGTAGGCAGGTCTGCCGACGGGCGCGGCGGGCGCAGGCTGCGCCGCGGGCCGCGGCGCGACGGGGAGGGCTGCGCCACCATGGGGGTGTGGAAGACATCGAGCTCGTGCGGGCGGCCGACGGGGACTTCGAGAACTGGATCGCGCCCCGCCTCGGACCGTTCGGCGGCTGGGTCGGCTCGGTGGTCCCCAGGGGCTTCGATGCCTACGTACGCATCCTCCACCCGAGCCCCGCACGCGGCGGCGAGTGGGTGACCTGGGCCGAGATCGTCCGCCGGAACGGACGCCGGATGCACGCACTCGCCCAGTGGGAGGCGATCGCGGCGCCAGCCGTCGCGGCTGTCCCGGCGCCCGAGGCCGCATGGGCGCCTGACATCGGCAACCTGCCCCAGCACTGCCTGCACGCCCTGCTCGACGTCCTCGAGCCCTTCACCCCTGCGACAAAGACGTGCTTCTCCGCGCTGTGGGACGGCTACGGCCAGCTCCAGCAGCTCGTTCCCTACGGTTTCACCGCCCACGGGTTCGCCGAGTTCGACCGGTCCGGACCGCGCGCGCACGCCTCGTTGCAGATCCCGCAGCGCGAGTACCTCGTCTACCGCGCCCCGCTGCGCGCGGCCGCACTGATGGGCGACTGGCCGGCGAGTGACTGGTTCATCCCTCAGAGCCCGAACCTGTTCTGGCCGCAGGACACCTCCTGGTGCGTGGCCACCGAGATCGACTTCGACTCCACCGTCGTCGGCGGGAGTGCCGAGCTCGTTTCGGCGATCCTGGCGGACCCGCGGCTGGAGAGCTGGCAGGTCTCGACCGGCGACTCGCTGGCCTCCGACGGGGACAAGATCAACACCTAGTGTGGTCCGAACGGGACCATCGGGAGGAGCCGTCATGGCGATCGAGCCGGACACCAAGGACTGGACATGGGTGCTCCAGCGCCGCTGCGACGAGTGCGGCGCCGAGGTGGCCGCACAGACGCCGGCGAGCGTCGCCGAGACGCTGCAGGACGCGGTCGGTCGCTGGCAGGCGGTGCTGGCCCGACCGGACGTGACCGAGCGGCCCGACGAGTCGACCTGGTCTCCGCTGGAGTACGGCGCGCACGTCACCGACGTCTTCGCGGTCATGGGCGGTCGCCTGGCGCTCATGCTCGAGCAGGACGAGCCGACGTTCCCGGACTGGGACCAGGACGCAGCGGCGGCGGCCGGACGCTACGGCGAGCAGGACCCGGCCGCGGTCTCGCAGAAGCTGGCGGATGCCGGCCGCCGCGTGGCGCAGGAGTTCGCCGCGGTGCCCCCGCACGAGTGGGAGCGGCCCGGGCTGCGCTCGAACGGTTCCCACTTCACCGTGCGCACGCTCAGCCAGTACCTCCTGCACGACGTGCTGCACCACCTCCACGACGTGCGAGGCTGACCCGCCGTCTCTCGTCTCGGGACGCCCGTCCCGAGATGCGGGCCGTCCCGAGGCGCTCCAGACTGGACGGGACCGAGAGGAGTGCGACGTGCCGAAGAACTCAGACAAGGGCGACCCGGGCCCCAGCGTGAAGGACAAGGACGTCTACGAGGCGGTCCGCGAGGACGGTGCCTCGAAGGAGAAGGCGGCCCGTATCGCCAACGCCTCGGCGCGAGACTCTCGCGAGAAGGTGGGGGAGCGGGGCGGGGAGTCTCAGGCCTACGAGGACTGGACCGTCGACGAGCTCCAGGACCGCGCCAAGGAGATCGGCATCGAGGGTCGCTCCGACATGAAGAAGGACGAGCTGATCAAGGCGCTGCGCAACCACTGAGCGCCCACCAGCGGGTGGTCGGGACCTCCGGCCCGGCCAGCGGTGGCATCGGCGCGCGGTCGGGGGACGGACGGACCGCGGCGGCACGGACAGAGCAGGGGGGTGTCTGTGCCGTCGTCGGTCGTCCGGCCTGACGACGTGGCAGACGCGACGGCGACACCGCGCGGAATACCCGTGACACGCCCGTCCGAAGGGAGAAGGGTGACGACGCATGACCTCCTTCGTCTCGCACACCACCTTCGACTGCAGCGACGCGTACGAGCTGAGCACATGGTGGAAGAACCTCCTCGGCTACGTCGATCTCGACGACGACCCGAACCGGCCGGGCGACGAGGAGTGCATGATCCGCGACCCGGACACCGACCACCGGCTGCTGTTCATCGAGGTGCCCGAGGGCAAGGTCGTCAAGAACCGCGTCCACCTCGACCTCCGGCCACGAGACGGCACCCGTGACGAAGAGGTGGAACGCATACGTCGGTCCGGTGCCCGTGAGCTGGCGGACCGCCGCGGGCAGTACGGTCCCGGATCGGGCTGGGTGGTCTTCGCCGACCCGGAGGGCAACGAGTTCTGCGTCCTGATGTCCACCCAGGAGCGGGCCGCCTGGCAACCCACGGGTGCGACGGAGTAGGCGGCTCGGGTGCTGAGCGTCCGGCCCGGGGGCTGGGTGTCCGGCCCGGGCGCTGCACCCCGCTAAGTTCGGTCCGTGACCGCAGCTGTGTCCGGCCTGCTGACCGGCCTCGCCCTCATCGTGGCCATCGGCGCCCAGAACGCCTACGTCCTCAGGCAGGGCCTGACTCGTACCCACGTCGGCCTCGTCGTCGCCATCTGCGCCGTGTCGGACGCCCTGCTCATCCTGATCGGTGTGAGCGGCGTGGGGGTGCTCGTTCAGGAGAGCCCGGCGGTGCTGACGGCGCTCCGGTGGATCGGCGCCGCGTACCTTGCCGCCTACGGTGCCCGGTCGCTGTGGAAGGCGCGTCGGCCGCAAGCTCTCGACCCGCTGGAGAGCGGCGGCTCGGGGCGCCGCACGGTGGTCGCCACCACGCTCGCGCTCACCTACCTCAACCCGCACGTGTACCTCGACACGGTCCTCATGCTCGGCTCCGTCGCGAACCAGTACGGCGACGGACGCTGGCTGTTCGCCGCCGGCGCCGTCTGCGGCAGCGTCCTCTGGTTCACGACCCTCGGGTTCGGTGCCCGCGCCGTCTCCCCGGTGATGAGGCGGCCCGGCACCTGGCGGGTTCTCGACGTCGTCATCGGCGTCGTGATGATCGCGCTGGCCGTCATGCTGCTCCTGGGCTGAAGGGGCGGCGGTCGAGCCGCGGGAGAAACAGGGGCGCCACCACCCACCGAGCGGCAGGCCGGACTAACCGGTCCGTGGGGCCGTGGTTGAGCCGGCCGGCGCCGCCCGGCACCGAGAGGCGGCAGGTGACGTGACGAGAAGCACCTGGTGCAAATTAGTTGCATGGTGCATGTAGATGTATGGTGGTAGCCATGTCCGGAACGTCCGAATCCCGACGCGTCGCGTCCGTGCGCGTCCTGGACGAGCTCGCCGCGCTCGGGCGCCGTAGCCGCGGGTCGTCCGAGCTCGTGGCCCGTCGCTTCGACCTCCAGCCCACGCAGGTGCAGCTCCTGCTGACCCTGAGCCGGAGCGGGGAGTGCCGTGTCGCGAGCCTCGCCGAGGCGCAGCTCGTCGACCCCTCGGTGGTCAGCCGGCAGGCGGCCGGGCTCGAGCGCCTCGGGCTCATCGCCCGGCGCCCCGACCCTGAGGACGGGCGGGCCGCCCTGGTCTCTCTGACCGACGCCGGCCGGGAGCGGGTGCGCCGAGTGCGTGACCTGCACGTGCGCGCCGTCGCCGAGTCCATGGCGCAGTGGCCGGTCGAGCGCATCTCCCGGCTCGCCGACGACCTCGCCGCCCTCACCCAGGCGTCCACGGACGCCTATGCCCGTCTCTCCGCACTTCCGCACACCGAACCAGCCAAGGACCCTGCGTGAGCAAGAAGAAGGACCTCACCGCCAAGAAGATCTACGCCGGCATGAGCCCGGCACAGGCGGCGGCTGCGCATGCCGAGCACCAGCAGATCCTCAAGGTTCTCACCGGGCTGCTGATCACCCTGTTCGTCGCGATGCTGTCCAACACCGTGGTCGGCAACGCGCTGCCGGTGATCGTCGCCGAGATCGGGGGCACGCAGCAGCAGTACACCTGGATCATCACCTCGGCGATCCTCGCCTCGACGGCGGTGACCCCGATCGCCGGCAAGCTCGCCGACCTCACCGACAAGAAGAAGCTGCTCCTGGCCGCCATGGGGCTCTTCACGCTCGGCTCGCTCTTGTCCGGCGCAGCCACCTCGGCGGGCATGCTCATCGGCGTCCGGATCATCCAGGGACTGGGCATGGGGGCGCTCCAGGTCCTGGTGCAGATCATCATCGCCACGATCATCCCGCCCCGGCAGCGCGGCCGTTACAACGGGTACATGGGCGCCGTCATGGCCGTCGCTACTGTGTCCGGACCGCTCATCGGCGGCATCATCGTCGACATCCCGTGGCTCGGCTGGCGCTGGTGCTACTGGAGCGCCATCCCCTTCATGCTGCTCGCGATGGGAGTCATCTGGCGCAACCTCAAGGTCCCGGGCGAGGGTCGGCCGGGCGCGAAGATCGACTGGCTGGGCGCGGCCCTGATCTCCGTCGCCGCCACGCTGGTGCTGGTGTGGGTCTCCTTCGCCGACCACGCCTTCGCATGGGCGTCGTGGCAGACCGCCGCGATGGTCGGTGGTGCGGTTCTCGTGGTCGCCCTGTTCGTCCTCGTCGAGCTGCGGGCAGACGAGCCGGTCGTCCCGATGAAGATCCTCACCGAGCGCACCACCGTGCTGGCCATCATCGCCAGCCTGGCGGTCGGCACCGTCATGTTCGGTGCCAACGTCTTCCTCGGCCAGTACTTCCAGATCGGCCGTGGGTACTCCCCGACGGTCGCCGGCTGGCTCGGCCTGCCGCTGATGGTCGGCCTGCTCGTCTCCTCCACCGTCGCCGGAAGGCTCGTGACCGCCAGTGGCCGGTGGAAGCCGTACGTCGTGGGCGGCTCCGCCCTGCTCGCGCTCGGCATGACCCTGATGGCCACCGTCGGGGCGACCACGAACCTGGGGCTCATCGGCCTGTACCTGCTCATCGCCGGCGTCGGCCTCGGTGCGTCCATGCAGAACCTCGTGCTGGCTGTGCAGAACACCGTCCCGGTCAGCGACGTCGGCGCCGCGACCTCCACCGTGACGTTCTTCCGGACGCTCGGCGGTGCGATGGGCATCCAGGTGCTGGGCGCCATCTACGCGCTACGGGTCACCGACCTCGCCCGGGCCGGTTACGCCGAGCAGGGGGTCGACGCCGCGGCGCTGGACGCGTCGACGTCGTCCCTGGACCTCAGCACCCTGCCGGACGCGGCCGCCCGGGTCATCACCGACGCGTACGGCGACGGCATCGGCATGCTCTTCGGGATCGCCGCGGCGGTCTCCATCATCGGCCTTGTCGCCGTCTGCTTCATGCGCGGCACCGAGCTGCGCAGCACCTGGGACGCCCCCACGGAGGTCCGCGAGGTGCTCGAGGGGGAGGACCCCGGCACGACGGCGGCACTCGCCGGCCAGCCGGCGGCCGACACCGTCGATCTCCTCGAAGAGCCGTCCGATGCCGAGCCGTCCGATGCCGAGCCGTCTGACGCTGAGCCGCCTGACGCTGAGCCGTCCGACGTCGACTCGTCCGACGTCGAGGCCGGGGCAACCGACGAGCCGGAGATTCCGGCCGAGCGCCGGTAGGACGTGCGCCTTCAGTCGGGCACGGGTGCTGGCAGCTTCGAGCTCGCCCACTCGATGGCGCTGCGCGTGTAGTACTCCCGGCCCGGCTCCGGGCCGAGGGCGAGGTCGTGGATGCCGCCGGGCACCTGCAGGATCGTCACGTCCTCGCCGATCATCGGCGCCCGCGAGATCATCTGCGCCACGTCGAGCACGACGTCGGAGGTGGACAGGTCGGCCGGTCCGGGATCCTTGCTGTCCCCGGTCCGGGTCGAGCAGCACAGCAGCACCGGTACGGAGACGTCCAGCCCGCGGCCGATCTCTGCCTGCGCCCGGCGCACGGACCGGATGAACCCGGCGCGCGCCGGAAAGCCCTCGTGCGGCTTGAGGGTGAGGTCGAAGTCCCAGTCGCCGCCGGTGTCCACATGCAGGTAGCGGCCGTAGGCCTGCTCCAGGGCCCCGATCCGCAGGCTGGGCAGCCAGGCTCCCAGCCGGTCGACCGCCGCCGTGACCGGCACCCGCTGGACCCAGCCGGCGTTGAGGTCCAGCCACGGCGAGTTGAGCACGACGGCGTCCACGCTCCCAGGGTGGTCCGATGCCCACAGCACCGCCTGCAGGCCGCCGGTGGAGTGCCCCAGCAGCACCACCGGCCGGTGTCCGTCGCCGCGGACGAGCTCCAGCGCGGCGCCGATCTCCTCGTCGTGCACCCGCAGGTCCCGCACGTCGTTCGGGCGGGGGTGGCCGTTGGTCGAGCGACCCGTGCGGCGCACGTCCAGCGCGTAGAAGTCGTACCCGGAGTCGATCCACGCCTGGGCGTGCTCAGCCTGGTGGAAGTAGTCGGTGAAACCGGAGAGGTACAGGACCGCCCGCGGCGCGGAGCCGGCGCCCTCCTGGTGCACGAGGGTGGCGACGTCGGGTGCACCGGGTTCCTCGCCGCCGTCGGTGCGCCGGCCGAGGCCGATCGTCCGCGCCACCCACGGCGGACCCAGGAGATCCTCGACGACGTCGGGCAGCGGGGCGGCATGGCGGCCCCCTGGCTCCGTCTCGGCAGCGGACAGGTCCTCGGCGTCGGACGAGCTCATGCCCCGATCATGTCAGGAGGCTCCGCTGGTGGCGCCCTCACCGACTCACGGTCCGGACCGTGCGCCGGGCCGCTCGCCGTGTCAGTCCGCGGAACCGGCCGGTCGCGGGGAAGGCAGGCCGTCGCTGAACTGGTTGAACGCCGTCTGGAGGAGCTCGGGCAGCTGATCGGGCTTCGCGCCCGCACGGCCCCAGATCCGTACGGACGACCGGACGGCCGACACGGCTGCCGCCGCGACCAGCCAGGGATACACGTCGTTCTCGACGTCTGTCCCGGTCAGGTCGGCCACGCGCGCGCGGAGCGCTTCCTCCAGCGTGTCGTACGCGGCCGTCTGGTGGGGCCGCAACGAGGGGTAGCGGTCGACGAGGTCCACGATCTGCAGGGCGACGCGGAGCTGCTCCGGGGTGCGGGTCCCCACGAACTCGGAGAACAGCTCGCACAGAGTGGTCAACGGGCGTTCGCCCTCCCCGCGGGCGCCGAACGTGTCGACGACCTCGAGCCAGTCGGGTGTGCCTGCGGCCACCACTGCCTCGTCCTTGGAGGAGAAGTAGTTCGAGACGGTGCGCGGGGAGACGAAGGCGAGCTGGGCGATCTCGTCGACCGTGACGCTGTCCAGGCCCTTCTCCAGGGTGAGCTGAAGAGCGGCACCCGCGATGTTCTCGCGGGTCATCTGCTTCTTCAGCTCCCGCAGACCGGGCTCAGGTGCGCTCATGGAACCCAATATATCCGATCGTGCAGACCCGGCGAACTTGCTCATGAGGTAAATGACCGACGTCGCGCGGGTTGTCACCCGGTCGCGGTCGGCGAGTTGGTGGCGCGAGTCGAGCGTCGCCGTCGGTCTCCGGGGAGTCGGGCAACCGGGCCTGGACCGCAGGACGAGGTCGTCGGCTTCCGCGTCGGCATGCGAATCCGGGCCTTCTGACGAATTCTGGACGCGAAGGTGGGTAACTCGCGACACGGTTCTGAACGGTTCAGCAAAGGCAAGTTGGACAACTACGCAAGTGTGCTCCAACACAAAGGTTGCGTGATTCGCAAAGTACCCCCACACTCGACATCGACACCGGATCGACCGACCCGGTGGAGATCACACAGGTCCGGTCCGAGGCCGGAACGTCAACTCAAGGAAGACACCATGAACCGTGCAGCTGCATTCATGACCACCCTGCTCACCGTGGTGGGCGACCGCTTCGAGGGCCGCAAGGACCGTGGCGCCACCGCCGTCGAGTACGGCCTGATGGTCGGCCTCATCGCCGTCGTCATCATCGGCGCCGTCAGCCTGCTGGGCGACGAGCTCAGCGGCCTGTTCGAGAACGTCCAGACCGAGCTGAGCGAGGTCTCCCCGACCGAGGGCTCGACCGCGGGCTGAGCCTCGATGCCGGCGCGGTCACCGGCGCGGCGGTCGTGACAGCGACCGCTGCGCCGGGACCGGCACCGGAAGACCGAATCCGCTGGAGGGGCAAGTGATGAGCAAGCATCAGGACGAGCGCGGCGCTGCGGCCGTCGAGTTCGCCCTCGTCGTGCCCCTGCTGATCCTGCTCGTGCTCGGGATCGCCGAGTTCGGGCGGGCCTACCACCTGCAGACCACGCTGTCCGGCGCGGCCCGGGAGGGCGTGCGGGTGATGGCCCTGCAGGACGATGCCGCAGCGGCCCGCGCCACCGCCAGGGCGGCCGCGCCCGGGCTCGACCTGACCGACACCCAGATCGAGGTGTCACCGAGCAGCTGTGCGGTCAGCGCCACCAGCCCGGTGGCACAGGCGACCGTCACCGTGACCTACCCGATGGACTTCATCACCGGCGCCTTCGGCGCCGACCTCACCCTGACCGGCAAGGGGACCATGCGATGCAACGGCTGAAGGACGAGCGCGGGGCCGTCAACGTCGTCGTCGCCCTGCTCCTGGTGCCGATGCTCGCGTTCGGCGCCATCACCGTAGACGTCGCGGCCATGTGGGCCGAGAAGCAGCAGCTCCAGACCGGCGCGGACGCCGCGGCACTGGCCGTCGCGCAGGACTGCGCGCGCAACGACTGCGGTCCCGCCGCGACGACCGCCCAGAGTCTGGCGGAGGCGAACATCGACGACGGCGAGGCCACTGCCTCGATCGTCGGTCCGGCACCCAGCCCGTCCTCAGGCAGCGTCACGGTGCAGACCTCCGGGGTCCGCGAGCACTGGTTCGCCCCGGTGCTCGGCATCGACGAGAGCACCATCACGACTCAGGCCACCGCCAGCTGGGGCGCACCCACCGGCGGCACGGCCGTCCTGCCGCTCGCGTTCTCCTGGTGCGAGTTCCAGGCGCAGACCGGTGGCGGGCTGCCCTCGAGCACCACCGAGCGCACCATCTACTTCACCAAGAGCTCGGGCACCAGCTGCACGGGTCCCTCGAACAACCTCGTGCCCGGCGGGTTCGGGTGGCTCACCGTCAACGCGGGCTCCTGCCAGACCACCAGCGCGATCGGACAGGTGCTGTGGTCCGACACCGGCGAGAACGTGCCCAGCGGCTGCTCGACTGCCGACTTCACGGCCGTCCAGGGCGACACCGTCCTGCTGCCGATCTTCGACTCGAGCGGCGGCACCGGCTCCAGCGCCTGGTACCGGCTGTACGGCTACGCAGCGTTCGTCGTCACCGGCTACCACTTCGTCGGGCAGTACTCCTGGAGCGCGAGCGGCACCTGCAAGGGGAACGTCCGCTGCGTGCAGGGCTACTTCACCGAGTTCGTCGACTTGTCCGCCGACTTCGACCACGGCACGTCAGCACCGCAGCTCGGTGCCGCCGTGGTCTCCCTGACCAGCTGAGGAGAGCCGAGCCTTGACACGTCGTATCGTCGCCGCCCTCGCCGCGGTCCTGCTCGCCGTCGTCGGCGCCGTGCTGCTCGTGGGCTACGTCGCCGGTGCCGACCAGCGCGCCATGGCCGGGATGGAGACCACCCCCGTCCTCGAGGTGGTCGAGCCGGTCGCCGCGGGAACGCCGGCGGCGGAGCTCGCCGAGCTCGTCACCGTCGCGGACGTGCCGCGCAGCATGGTCGCCAGCGGGGCCGTCGCGAGCCTCACGGAGATCGACGGACTGGTCGCCACCACGGACCTGCTGCCCGGCGAACAGCTGCTCGGCAGCCGTTTCGCCGACCCGGCCTCCCTCGTCGACCCCGCACGCGTGGAGGTCCCGGCGGGCATGCACGAGGTCTCGGTCCTGCTGGAGTCCCAGCGGGTGCTCGGCAGCAGCCTCGCCGCCGGCGACACCGTCGGTGTGTTCATCACCCGGTCCGGCGAGACCCACCTCGCCCTGCACAAGGTCCTCGTGACCCGCGTCCAGGGTGGGATCACCCCGCCCACGCCGACCGCGGAGGGCGCCGAAGCGGTGCCGGCACCGGTCCCGCAGGGCAGCGTGATGGTTACGCTCGCCGTCGCGGCCCCGGACGCCGAGCGCATCGTCTGGGCCGCCGAGCACGGCGGGATCTGGCTCTCCGCCGAGCCGGGCGACGCCCCCGAGGACGGCACCCGCGCCGTGAACGAGACGAGCGTGTACGAATGAGCCGTATCGCCCTGGCCACCGAGTCCGCCGACCTCCGCCAGCGTGTCCAGCACGCCAGCGGCGAGGCTGTCCTCGCCCTGACGACCGGTGCGCTGCGCACCGAGCCGGCGCACCTGTTCGGCCCGCCGGACGCCGCCGCCCCCGAGGTCCTCGTGCTCGACGCCGGCCCGGGTGCCGACGAGGCGCTCGCCCTCGCCGCACGGGTCGAGGCGGGCTACCCGGGGACCGCCGTGGTCCTCGTCAGCGACCGGCCGGCGGAGATCGGTCTGGCTGCCCTGCGCTCCGGGGTGCACGACATCCTCGAGCCTGGTGCCGACGTCGCGGACATCCGGTCCGTGCTGGACCGCGCGGCCCGGGCCTCGCGGGCTCGAGCCGCCGCTGCGACGGGGCGCCACGACGACGACGCTGCCGCCGCGCGCGGTCGCGTGATCAGCGTCGTCTCGCCCAAGGGCGGGGTCGGCAAGACCACCGTGGCGACGAATCTCGCCGTCGGCCTGGCCCGGGCGGAGCCGGACTCGACCGTGCTGGTCGACCTGGACATCCAGTTCGGCGACGTCGCGTCGGCGCTGAACCTGCGTGCCGAGTACTCCCTCGCCGACGCCGTCCACGGCCCGGCGAGCCGCGACACCATGGTGCTCAAGACATTCCTCACCGTTCACGAGACCGGGCTGTACGTGCTCTGCGGCTCCGACTCGCCCGCCGCTGCCGACGCCGTGACCGCCGAGGACGTCGGCAGACTGCTCGCGATGCTCGCCTCGGAGTTCCGCCACGTCGTGGTGGACACCGCGCCGGGACTCTCGGAGCACACCCTTGCCGCGATGGACGAGACCAGCGACCTCGTGCTGGTGACCAGCATGGACGTGCCCGGCGTACGAGGCATGCGCAAGGAGCTGGACACCCTCGACGCCCTGGGGATGTTCCCCGACGCCCGGTACGTGGCGCTGAACTTCGCCGACCGTCGCGGGGGACTGTCCGTCGCCGACGTCGAGGCCACCCTCGGCACCGGCGTGGACCTGGTGCTGCCGCGTTCCCGGGCGGCTCTCGCCTCTGTCAACGCCGGCGTGCCGCTGCTCCAGAGCGAGGTCCGGGACCCCGTGACCAAGCACCTGCGCACCCTCGTCCGCCGCTACACCACGCCCGAGGCGGCTGCCGTGCGGACGACCGTGCCGGCCGCCGTGTCGACGACCGGTGCGCGGGAGGTCGCCGGGCAGGGCGCAGCGGCGTCCGGCCGGCGGAAGGCGCGTCACCGCGGAGGCAGGCGATGAAGCTGTCCGAACGACTCACCGCGGCCAAGGCGCCGGCCGTGGCCGGCACCGTACCGACGGGCGCGACACCATCGACCGGCACCCCGGAGGGCGGTGCGATCGCGGCCGCACCAGTGGGCGGTGCCCCGGTGGCCGGCGCGCGCGCGGACCACCCAGCTGTGGACCACACACCGGTGGACGGCACGCGTGCGGCCGGCGTGCCCGCGGACGGCACGCGGGTGGCCGACGTGCCCGCGGACCGCACGCCGGTGGCCGGTGCACCCATACCCGACCTGTCCCCGGCGGGCCACGTGCCGGCCGGCCCGCCCGCCACGGTGCCCGTCGGTTCCGCCACCCAGCCTCCGCAGCACCGGTCCCTGTCCGCGCGCACGTCCGCCGTCGAGGCCCCACGGCCTGCCGGCCCTGCTGCGCCGGTGCCCGGCAGCGATGCGCTGACCAAGCTCAAGGAGCACGCCGCGGCCGCCCTGTTCGAGCGGATCGGTGCGCGCCTGAACGACCCCTCGCTGGACGAGGAGCAGCTCCACGCCCTTGTCCGCGGCGAGCTGAACCACGTGGTCGAAGAGACGAAGGTTCCGCTCACCGGCGAGCAGCGGAAGCGGCTGATCAGCAACGTCCAGGACGACGTGCTGGGCCACGGACCGCTCGAGGGCCTGCTCGCCGACCCCACGGTCACCGAGATCATGGTCAACGGGCCGGACATGGTCTACGTCGAGCAGAACGGCAGGCTCAGGCGTTCCGAGACCCGCTTCTCCTCCGAGGACCACCTGCGCCGCGTCATCGAACGCATCGTCTCGCGGGTAGGACGGCGCATCGACGAGTCCTCCCCCCTCGTCGACGCACGCCTGGCGGACGGCTCCCGGGTCAACGCCGTCGTCCCGCCGCTCGCCTTCAACGGCTCGTCCCTGACGATCCGCAAGTTCTCCAAGGACCCGTTCAAGGTCAACGACCTCATCGGGTTCGGCACCCTCACCCCCGAGATGGCCGAGCTGCTCCGCGCGTGCGTCGAGGCGCGACTGAACGTCATCGTCTCCGGCGGTACGGGCACGGGCAAGACGACCCTGCTCAACGTGCTGTCCTCCTTCATCCCGGAGGGGGAGCGCATCGTCACGATCGAGGACGCCGTCGAGCTCCAGCTGCAGCAGGACCATGTCGTCCGCCTGGAGAGCCGGCCGCCGAACATCGAGGGCAAGGGCGAGATCAGCATCCGCGACCTCGTGCGCAACTCGCTGCGCATGCGTCCTGACCGCATCGTCGTGGGCGAGGTCCGCGGCGGGGAGACCCTGGACATGCTCCAGGCGATGAACACCGGCCACGACGGTTCCCTGTCAACGGTGCACGCGAACTCGCCGCGGGACGCCATCGCCCGCCTGGAGACCCTCGTGCTCATGGCCGGCATGGACCTGCCGCTGCGTGCCATCCGCGAGCAGATCGCCTCGGCCGTCGACGTCATCGTCCAGCTGACCCGCCTGCGGGACGGTACGCGCCGGGTGACCGCCGTCACCGAGGTCCAGGGGATGGAGGGCCAGACCGTGACCCTGCAGGACGCCTTCCTCTTCGACTACTCCGCCGGTGTCGGCGCCGACGGGCGCTTCCTCGGCAGGCCGGTGGCGACAGGCGTCCGGCCGCGATTCACGGACCGCTTCGACGAGCTGGGCATCACCGTGTCCCCGCAGGTCTTCGCGACCGCCGCCACGGCGAGGGACGCCCGATGACCACCCTGCCCGCCTCGGGGTCGGCCCTTCTCGGCGTCGGCCTCGTCATCCTGGCGGTCGCGATCGGGGCGTACCTCGCTCTGAGCCCACGGCCGGTCCAGGTGCCACCGGAGCGACGGCGTCCGCGCACGAAGCAGCCGCCGAGCCTGCTCACCAGGGCGACGGGCGCCGCCACGCGCGCCATCGACCGTGTCCTTCGTCGGCGTGGCGGGCCGGTGTCCGCCGAGGCGCTCGAGCGGGCCGGCGTCGCCATGCGGGTGCAGGACTTCACCCTGCTGGTCATCGCCGGTGCGCTCGGCGCCGCCGCGACCGGCCTGCTGCTGGGCGGGCCCGCGCTCGCCGTCGTCCTCGCGGTGGCCGCCCCCCTGGTCGCCAAGGTCTACCTCGGTCGCCTGGCCGCACGTCGGCAGCAGGCCTTCGCCGACCAGCTCGACGACTCGCTGCAGCTCATGGCGAGCAACCTGCGGGCCGGGCACAGCCTCCTGCAGGCGCTGGACTCCGTGGCGCGCGAGGCAGAGGAGCCGACGTCGGTCGAGTTCGCCCGGATCGTCAACGAGACGCGGGTGGGTCGCCCGCTGGCGCGCGCCCTCGAGGAGGTGTCGCAGCGCATGGCGAGCGAGGACTTCGACTGGGTCACCCAGGCGATCGCGATCAACCGTGAGGTGGGCGGGAACCTGGCCGAGGTGCTCGACGGCGTGGGGCACACCATCCGTGAACGCGGCCGGCTGCGCCGACAGGTCAGCGCGCTAAGCGCGGAGGGCAGGCTCTCGGCCCTCATCCTCATGGCGCTGCCGTTCGGGATCACCGCCTTCCTCGCCGTGGCGAACCCCGCGTACCTCGCCGCCTTCACCGAGAGCGTCCTCGGCTACGCACTCATCGGCATCTCCCTGGTGATGCTCGCGGTCGGCGGCGTGTGGCTCCGCAAGGTCGTCAGCTTCAAGTTCTGAGCTCTGCCGTCCCCAGAAAGGAATCCTGTGCCGCCCCTTGTCCTGGTCGCCGTCGCGGCCGTCAGCGTCTCGCTGCCGCTGCTCGTCTGGTCCGTCGTCGCCCGGCCGGACCGGGCGCGCCAGCAGGTGGTGAGCAACCTCCGGCGCGGGCTGGAACCGGCGGAGCCGGCCGACGACGGCAGCTCGGCGGCCGCCCGGGCGCTGGCGGCCACGGCGCGGCGTCTCACGCCGAGGTCGTCGCTGGCTCGCATCGAGCGGCTGCTCTCCCGGGCCGGGCGGCCCGAGCACTGGTCGTCGGAGCGCGTGGTCGTGGCCAAGCTCCTGCTGGCCGTCCTCGCTGGAGCGCTCGGCCTGCTCTACCTCGGCGCCGAACCGACCGCCCTGTCGTTCCTGCTGGTCGCCGTCGTGGCGGTGGTGGCCTACTTCCTGCCCGAGCTGCTGCTGCACAGCCGGGGCCAGGAGCGCAGCGAGACGATCGCGCTGGAGCTGGCCGACACCCTGGACCAGATGACGATCGCCGTCGAGGCCGGGCTGGGTTTCGACGCAGCCGTGGCGCGCGCGGGCAGGAACGGCACCGGTCCGCTCGCCGCGGAGCTCGTCCGGACCGTGCAGGACATCCAGATGGGGCAGTCCCGCCGCCAGGCCTACGACTCCCTGGCCAGGCGCACCGACGTGGCGGACCTGCGCCGCTTCATCCGGGCGGTGGTCCAGGCCGACACCTACGGCATCGCGATCGCGGACGTGCTGCGTACCCAGGCCGCCGAGATGAGGATCAAGCGGCGTCAGCGCGCCGAGGAGAAGGCCATGCAGATCCCCGTGAAGGTGATCTTCCCGCTCCTGCTGTGCATCCTCCCGGTCCTGTTCGTCGTGCTGCTCGGACCAGCGGTGATGGATATCGTCGCCGCGTTCAGCTGACCCGTCCCGGGCCCGCCCGCGGGCTGCGACGAACGACCGAGATGTACGTGGAGGGAGCACCGGACGCATGCCGTGGCCGATCGTCCTGCTGACCGCCGTCGGGACCGGCGTCGCCGGCGCCGCACTGACGCCGTGGGCCCGCCGCCTGGCGGCCACCGACTCCGCCTGGGTGAGCCGCAGGACCCCCGTGCTGGTCGCCGTGCTCGCCGGGGCCGGCGTCGCGACCCTCGCGAGCTCCTGGGCGGAGCTGGTGGCCTTCGCGCTCCTCGCGGTGGCGTGCGCCCTCCTCGTGGCCATCGACCTCGCGGTCTACCGGTTGCCGGACCGCATCATCGGCCCGACCTACGTGCTCTTCCTCGGTGCCCTCACGATCGCGTCCGCCGTCGAGGGCGACTTCTCGCGCCTGGGACGCGCGGCGGCAGCGGCGGGGATCGTGACCTTCGCGTACTTCGTGCTCGCACTGATCTCCCCCTCCGGCATCGGGCTGGGAGACGTCAAGCTCTCCGGGCTGCTCGGGGGATTCCTCGGCTGGCTCGGCTGGAGCGAGGTCGTGCTCGGCACGCTCGCCGCATTCGCCCTCGGCGGTGTTCTCGCCCTCCTGCTGCTCGTCACCGGGGCGGCGAACCGCCACAGCGCCTTCCCGTTCGGTCCGTGGATGGTCGCCGGTACCGGTGTCGGGGCAGTATGGGGCGCCGCACTCGTCGGTGGGTAGTCCGGCAACCGCGACCGCCGGCGGGCCGTGCGCCTCGTCCGGGCGGGGCGACTCGGCGACCGCCCCGACCGACGTGCCGGTGGGCCCGCACCTCGTCGGGACGGGCGACCTCGGCGACCGCCCCGACCGACGGCGTCGGGGCGGGCACGCACCTAACGCCGCGTGCCTCGCTCCAGCAGCGCCTTGAGCCGGGCGAGGTCCTTGGTGGTGGCGCGGCGCATCGCGGCCTCGACGACCGGTGCCGCGAGCCTGGCGAACCCTGCCGGCCGGCCGGTGTTGCGCAGGCTCATCCGCGTGCCGTCGCCCGCCGGCGTCCAGGTGTAGGTCGTCTCCATGGGGAACGGGCCCTGGGCGGTGCGCATCACGAGTCGCTGCCCCGCGACCAGCTCGACCACCTCGTACGTGTAGGCCAGCCGCCGACCGAGGAAGTGGGCCACGAAGTCCATCCGGGAGCCGACCCGGACCGGCGGCTCGGTGCGCCACCGGACGCTGCTGATGTTGGCGTACCACTCCGGTGCATGGCTGGGGTCCCCGGCAAAGCCGGCCACCTCGTCGACCGGTCGGCCGATCAGCGCCTCGACGCGCACGTCCACCACGGCCATGGGCCGACCCTACCGGCGCCCGGTCACCCTGGCCGGAGCCGGGGCGGCTCCGTGCCGTCGTCCCACTCCGCGGACGATGCCTCGGCCCGGGTCTCAGGATCCGGGGAAGCCTGGACCGGGGGCGGGGTGACGGACCACGATCGGGCGAACCATCCAGAGCGGCCGAGGGACCTGGCCCGGCGACGCCGCAGCAACCCGGTACGGGTGCTACCGCCAGGACCGATGGAGGAGCGCACCATGTCCGAGCTGCCTGGCTGTCCGACCGACCTACCGTACTGTCCGCCGGACCTCCCGCGACCGGCGACCGACCCTGCCGGCCTGCGCGCCGCCACGCTCGCGGTGCGCGGCGGGCAGTACCGCAGCGCCTTCCAGGAGACCTCGGAGGCCCTGTACCTGACGCAGGGATTCGTCTACGACCACGCCGCAGAGGCCGAGGCCGCCTTCGCCGAGGACATCGAGCGCTACACCTACTCGCGCTACACCAACCCGACCGTCACGACCTTCGAGGAGCGCCTCGCCCTGATCGAGGGGGCCGAGGACTGCTACGCCACCGCGACCGGCATGTCCGCCGTCTTCACCGCGATCGCCGCGCTGGTGCGCTCCGGCTCGCGCATCGTGTCCGCCCGCGAGCTCTTCGGGTCCACCCTGGTGGTCCTCGACGACGTGCTGGCCCGCTGGGGCGTGCGCACCGACTACGTCACGGGCACCGACCTCGACCAGTGGGCCGCCGCGCTGGCGACGCCCGCCGACGTCGTCTTCCTCGAGTCGCCGTCGAACCCCATGCAGGACGTCCTGGACGTGCCCGCGATCGCCCGGCTCGCCCACGCCGCTGGCGCCGTCGTCATCCTCGACAACGTCTTCGCCACCCCGGTGCTGCAGAAGCCCCTCGAGCTCGGGGCCGACGTCGTCGTCTACTCGGCGACCAAGCACATCGACGGCCAGGGCCGCGTGATGGGCGGGGCCGTGCTCGGCACCCGCGAGTACGTGCGCGGGCCGCTGCAGTCGTTGATGCGCACCACCGGACCCACCCTGGCGCCGTTCAACGCCTGGGTGCTCGCCAAGGGGCTGGAGACGATGCCGCTGCGCGTCCGCGCCCAGAACGCGGCGGCGCTCGAGCTGGCCGCCTGGCTCGAGGACCGGCCCGGGGTGGCGTCGGTGCGCTACCCGTTCCTCGCCTCGCACCCCCAGCACGACCTGGCCAGGGCGCAGATGTCCGGCGGCGGCACGATCGTCACGTTCACGCTCGACGGCGCAGCCTCCTCGAGCGCCGACGTCGCCGCGCGCGCGGACGTGGACCGCACGTTCGCCTTCCTCGACGCCCTGCGGGTCATCGACATCTCCAACAACCTCGGGGACGCCAAGTCGATGGTCACGCACCCGGCGACGACGACGCACCGGCGGGTCGCCCCGGCCACGCGCGACGCCCTCGGCATCGCGCCGACCACCGTGCGGCTGTCCGTCGGGCTCGAGGACGTCGAGGACCTGCGCGAGGACCTCGACGGCGCGCTGCAGGTGTTCCGCGCCACGCACGCCCGGGCGCGGCAGTCGGTCGCGCCGTAGCGCGGTGCCGCCCCGTCCGCGCTCCCGGACTGGATGATGGTGAGGTTTCGGTGCGGATTCCGCACCGAATCCTCACCGCAGCGTGCCCGGGCCGCCGCGGCGCCCGGGCTTCGCCGGTACCACCGCGGACGGGGAGCGGCAGGCGGCCGCGGTGGCGCGCGGGGAGGCGCCGGGGTCGTGCCCGGCGCTGGTCAGTCGACGACGCCGTAGAGGCGGTCCCCGGCGTCGCCCAGCCCGGGGACGATGTAGGAGTGCTCGTTGAGCCGCTCGTCCACGGCCGCGGTCACGATCGTCACGTCGCCGCGGTCCCCGATGGCCTCGTCGAGGGTGCGCAGCCCCTCGGGGGCGGCGAGCAGGCAGATGGCGGTGACGTCGCGCGCGCCCTTCTCCAGCAGGAAGTTGATCGCCGCGATGAGGGTGTGGCCCGTGGCCAGCATCGGGTCGAGCACGTAGCACTGCCGGCCGGAGAGGTCGTCGGGCAGCCGGTTGGCGTAAGTGATCGCCTCGAGGGTCTGCTCGTCGCGCTGCATCCCGAGGAAGCCGACCTCGGCGGTGGGCAGCAGCCGGGTCATCCCCTCGAGCATGCCCAGGCCGGCCCGCAGGATCGGCACCACGAGCGGCCGCGGGGACGCCAGGTGCGTGCCGACGGTCTCCGCGACCGGGGTGGTGACCTCCACCTGCTCGACCCGGACGTCGCGGGTCGCCTCGTAGGCCAGCAGGGTGACGAGCTCGTCGACCAGGAGCCGGAAGGTGGGGGACTCCGTGCGCTCGTCGCGCAGGACGGTGAGCTTGTGGGCGATCAGCGGGTGGTCCGCGACGTGCAGGCGCATGCGCCCAAACTACCGTCCCTGGTCCGCGCGTCAGCGAGGCTGCCCTGCGGCACCCGTTCGCTGCCGCCGTGGGGACCCGTACGCGACCGGGCGCACGCCGCGCCCGGCGTACTCCCGACCAGTGCGGCGGGGCGGGCAACCCGTGCCCGGCGGACTCCTGACCAGTGCGGCCGGGCGGGCAACCCGCGCCGGGTGGGCTCCCGGCCGGTGCGGCCGGGCGGGCAACCCGTGCCCGGCGGACTCCCGACCTGTGCGGCCGGGTGGCGGCCAGGTCGCACGCCTGCGACATCATGGGGGCATGACCGCCGCCAGCGGGGCGCCCGCACCGCCCTCCGACGCCGCGCTCGCCGGCGCCATGGGCGTGGCGCTGGACCTCGCCCGCGAGGCGGTCGGCGACGGCGACGTGCCGATCGGCGCCGTCGTCCTGGGCCCGGCCGGCGAGGTGCTCGGGCGGGGTCGCAACCGCCGCGAGGCCGACGGCGACCCCACCGCGCACGCCGAGATCCTCGCCCTGCGGGAGGCGTCGGCGGCGCTGGGCAGCTGGCGGCTGTCCGGCTGCACGCTCGTGGTGACCCTGGAGCCGTGCACCATGTGCGCTGGGGCGGCCGTCCTCGCCCGGGTCGACCGGGTGGTGCTCGGCGCGTGGGACCCCAAGGCCGGCGCGACCGGGTCGGTGCGCGACGTGGTCCGCGACGCCCGGCTCAACCACCGGGTCGAGGTGCTCGCCGGGGTGCGCGAGGCCGAGTGCGCGGCGCTGCTGCGCGACTTCTTCACCGACCTGCGCTGACCGGGGCCCGGCGGCACACTGTGACCATGATCCGCCGTCGCGTGGTGGTCCACGGCCGGGTGCAGGGCGTGGGCTTCCGTTATGCCTGCGAGGTGCAGGCCGGCCGCCTCGGCGTGGGCGGACGCGTCCGCAACCTCGACGACGGCACGGTCGAGGCGGTCGTCGAGGGCGACGACGTCGCCGTCGACGCGCTGATCGCCTGGCTGCACCAGGGCCCGCGGCACGCGGAGGTCACCCGCGTGGAGGTGCACGACGAGGAGCCCGAGGGGCTGTCCGGGTTCGTCGCGGAATGAGGGGGTCCGGGCGGTTTGCGGCGCGGCGGACATCACCTCGGACGCGGCCGGTGGCCCCCGACGGCGGGGCTATGGTCGAGGAGTCAGCGAACGAACGGGGGCGGTGACGCCCGTCAGGGGGAGCCATGACCGTGGACGAACGCATCGACTGGGACCCGCGCTCCGGCGAGGTGCAGGGCGACCAGATCGCCGCGTACGACGAGATGCGCGGGAAGTGCCCGGTCGCGCACAGCGCCTACGGCAACTGGACGGTGTTCGGGCACGCGGACACCTTGGCGATCCTGCAGGACCACGAGACGTACTCCAACGAGGTCTCCGCGCACCTGTCCGTGCCCAACGGCATGGACCCGCCCACCCATACCGTGTTCCGCCAGATCGTCGACCGCTACTACACACCGGAGAAGATGGCCGCGTTCGAGCCGGCCTGCCGGGCGATCGCCGCGGCACTGGTGGCGCAGCTGCCCCGCACCGGCGAGGCCGAGTTCATGGCCGAGCTCGCCGAGCCCTTCGCGAACCACGTCCAGTGCGCCTTCATGGGGTGGCCGGAGAGCCTGCGCGAGCCGCTGCGCGAGTGGACGAAGAAGAACCACCGCGCGACGCTCGCGCTGGACCGGGCCGCCATGTCCGCCGTCGCCCTGGAGTTCGACGGCTACATCCGCGACCAGCTCGACGTCCGTCGGGCCGCCGGCGCGGACGCCCCGCAGGACGCGACCACCGAGCTGCTGACCGAGACGGTCGACGGCCGCCCGCTCACCGACGAGGAGATCGTCTCCATCGTCCGCAACTGGACGGTGGGCGAGCTCGGCACCATCGCCGCCAGCGTCGGGATCATCGCCGAGTACCTGGCCACCCACCCCGAGGTCCAGCAGCAGCTGCGGGAGAACCCGGCCGTGCTCGAGCACGCCACCGACGAGATCCTGCGCATCCACGCGCCGCTGATCGCGAACCGCCGTCGCACGACGAAGCCGGTGACCATCGGCGACCGGGAGATCCCGGCGGGGGAGAAGGTCATGGTGCTGTGGGCCTCGGCCAACCGCGACGAGTCCGTCTTCGGCGACCCGGACGAGTTCCGCCTCGACCGCGACCCGGCCGACAACCTCCTGTACGGCACCGGCATCCACTACTGCCCGGGCGCACCGTTGGCCCGCCTTGAGCTGCGGGTGATCCTCGAGGAGCTGTTCGCGGCGACGACGGCGATCGAGCCCGCCGAGGGTGCGGTCCCGGCGCGCGCGGCCTACCCCGGCAGCGGCTACACCGTGCTGCCGCTCCGTATCCGCTGACGGACGGCGCCTCCGGTCAGGGGCCGGAGACGGCTGGCGCCTCCAGTCAGGGACCGGAGGCGCCCGCTCCATGACCTCCGCGGCCCGGCACGTGTAGTGGTGAGGATTCGGTGCAGATGCGGCACCGAATCCTCACCGACGTCGGCCGCGGAACCGAGGGCGGCGGCTATGGGGCGGTCAGAGCGGCGGCGAGCAGCGGCAGGGCGGTGGTGGTGCCGGCGTGGAGGCGCACCGTCGCGAGGTCGTCGCCGCGGGTCGCGCCCCTGTTGATGATCGCCACCGGCTTGCCCGCCTTGGCCGCCCGGCGCACGAACCGCAGACCGCTCATCACCGCGAGCGACGAGCCCGCCACCAGCAGGGCGTCGGCGTCGTCGACCAGGGCGTACGCCGCCTCCACGCGGTGGCGCGGGGTGTTGTCGCCGAAGAAGACGACGTCCGGCTTGAGGATGCCGCCGCAGCGCGAGCAGTCCGCCACCTCGAAGTCGGCGGTCGACTCCAGCACGACGTCGGCGTCCGGGGCGACCTCGAGGTCGGCCACGCCCTCGAACCGCCCGAAGTGCGGGTTGAGCGCCACCAGGACGGCGTCGTGCTCCTCGCGGGAGACGGTCTTCCCGCAGCTCAGGCACACCACCGTGTCGTAGCGACCGTGGAGGTGGACGACCGTACGCGACCCTGCCCGCAGATGGAGCAGGTCGATGTTCTGCGTGATCAGGCCCGTGAGCAGGTCGGCGTCCTCCATGGCGGCCAGCGCGACGTGGCCGGCGTTCGGGCGCGCGGCGTGCAGGTGGCGCCAGCCCAGGTGGTTGCGTGCCCAGTAGTGGCGACGGAACGCTGCCGAGGAGACGAACTGCTGGTGGGTCATCGGGTGCCGCGGCGGCGCGCCGGGGGAGCGGTAGTCGGGGATGCCGGAGTCCGTGGACAGTCCCGCCCCGGTCAGGACCGCCAGCCGGCGCCCGGCCAGCGAGGCGACGACCGGTGCCAGTGCGGCGTCGACGTCCTCGGGGTCGGGCGGGTGGTCCGTCGTCGGCGGCGGGACGGGTGCGGGCTTGATGACGAACCGCGGCGGCGCGTCCGCGTGCGTACGCGGGAACAGCTCGGCGACGGTGTGGTGGCCGTGCCCATGCCCGTGCCCCGGCCGGTCCGGCGGATCGTCGGCGCTGCTCATGCGGCCAGGCTACGACGGCGCAGCCTCCGGCGTGCCGTGAGGCGGCCGGCGCCAGGTGGTCCTACCGTCTGGTCATGGACGCGGAGCGGATCGCTGCACCGGAGGACCTCTACGTTCGCGGGCGCGACGTCGTCACGTCCTACCTGGCCGGCGCGGACGTGACCTGGGACGCCGACGACGAGGACGTCGTCGAGGCCCTGAGCCGCTCCGGCCGGCACCGGCGCATCCGCGTCTCGGTGACCGACGGGCCCGGCTGGACCGTGTCGTGGTACTTCGCCCGGCCCGGTCCGACCGTGTTCCCCGACGGGTGGTGGGCGTTCGTCCGGGTCGACGCGGCGGCGCAGCGGGAGTCCGAGGTCTACCTCGCCCCGGAGAACGAGGTGCGCGAGCTCCTGCACCGGATCGTCAGCGACGAGACCTTCGACGAGCGCAACCCCGACCTCGTCGAGGCCGAGCAGGTACGGCTCGACGACGACGACCTGCGGCCGCTGCTGCGGACCTGGGCGGAGCTGACGCTCACCGACTGACCGGCCGCCCGGCCTTAGCATCGCCGGTATGCGTTGCATCGTGATCGGAGCCGGTGCCTGGGGACTTCCGGCGGCGGCCGAGCTCGCCCGCCGCGGGCACGACGTCGTCCTCGTGGACCGCTACGGGCTCGCGAGCCCGCTGTCCTCCTCGTCCGGACAGACCCGGCTGTGGCGGCTGACCCACCCCGACGCCGTGCGGGTCCGCCTGGCGCGCCGCGGCGTCGAGGCGATGGAGCGGCTGGCCGCACGCAGCGGCACGGAGGTCTTCCTGCGCCGGGGCCTGCTCTGGCGCGACGACGTCTCGCTGCCGGCGGTGACGGCGGCGTTCGACGCCGAGGGGGTGCCGTACGAGGTCGTCGAGCCCGACGACGTCGGCCGGTACTTCCCGGGGCTGCGGCCCGACGGGCGCGCCGCGGTCTGGCAGCCCGACGCCGGCCCGGTGCTGGCGGAGGAAGCCCTGCGTGCCCAGGCCGGCCTGCTCACCGGCGCCGGCGCCGAGGTCCTCGTGGGGCCCGTCGCGAGCGAGGTGCGCACGACCGCCGCCGGGCCGCAGGTGGTGTGCGCGGACGGACGGGTGCTGCGCGGGGACGCCGTCGTCCTCGCCCCGGGACCGGGCGCCGGGCCGCTGCTGCGCTCCGTCGGCGTCGAGCTACCGCTGCGGCCTCGGCTGGAGCAGGTGGATCACGTGGGCGACCCCACCGACCCGGGCTCGACCGATCACCTCGCGTGCCTCTTCGACGGGCCGCGGCCCGGGCGGGACGGGCAGGACGAGCCCGCCATGTACGCCATGCCGACGCCCGGGCAGGGCTACAAGATCGGCATGGACCACGCCGTGCGCGACCTGGAGCCCGGCGACGAGGACCGCACGCCCGACCCCGCTCTCACCGACCGCGTCCTCGCCCGGGTCCGCCGCGACCTGACGGCCCTGGAACCCAGCCCGCTCGGCGCGCAGGTCTGCTCCTGGACGCTGTCACCGGACGGGCGGTTCGTCATCGACCGGCTGCCCGGCGGGGTGGTCCTGGCGTGCGGGGACTCCGGCGAGGGGTTCAAGTTCTCTGCGCTGATGGGCGACGTGCTGGCCGACCTCGCCGAGGGCCGCGCGGTGGACGACGACGTGGCGACGTTCTCGCTCGCCCGGTTCGCCGGCGGCGTCGAGCCGGCGGAGCACGTCCTGGGTCGCTGACCGGCGGCCGCGCCCGCGGCGGGATCCTCAGGCCCGGGCGACGTACTCGTCGATCTCGGCGAGGTACCGAGCCTTGTCGGCGTCGTCGAGCCACGACGCCTCGAAGGAGTTGCGGGCGAGCTGCACGACGTCGTCGCGCGAGAGGCCGGCCTTCGCCGCGAGCGCCTCGTAGTTGCCCGCGACGTAGGCGCCGAAGTACGCCGGGTCGTCGGAGTTGACCGTCACCTTCACTCCCTGGCGCAGCAGGTCGACGATCTCGGTGGCCTTCATGTCGTCGGTGACGAAGCTGTTCGAGACCGGGCAGCAGGTCAGGCCCAGACCTCGCTCGCGGACGGCGTCGACCAGGCGGGGGTCCTCGACGACGTTGGTGCCGTGGTCGATGCGGTCGACGCCGATGTCCTCGAGGACCTGACGGATGTTCTCGATGCTGCCGACCTGGTCGATGTCGCAGTGCATCGTGAGCCGGTAGCCGAGCTCGCGGGCCCGGGCGAACGACTCGGCGAACTTCGACGGCGGGTTGTCGCGCTCGTCGGAGTCGAGCCCGACACCGACGATGAGGTCGCGGAAGGGGACCGAGGCCTCCAGGGTCTCGGCGGCGCTCTCGGCGGAGTGGTCCCGCAGGAAGCACAGGATCAGTGCGGAGGAGATCCCGAGCGAGTCCCTGGCGTCGACGGTGGCGCGGTGGTAGCCGGTGACGACTGCCTCGAATGGCACGCCGCGGCTCGTGTGGGCCTGCGGGTCGAAGAACATCTCGGCATGGCGGACTCCCTCCGCGGCGGCGCGCTGGAGGTAGGCGTGGGCGAGGTCGTAGAAGTCCCGCTCGGTCTGCAGGACGTTCATCGCCGGGTAGTACACGGCGAGGAAGCTAGCGAGGGAGTCGAACTCGTAGGTCGCCCGGACCTCCTCGACGCTCTTCTGGTCGAGCTCGATCCCGTTGCGCGCGGCCAGCTGGAGCTTGAGCTCGGGCTCGAGCGTGCCCTCGAGGTGCAGGTGCAGCTCGGCCTTGGGCAGGCCGGCGATGAACTCGGGCGTGGGAGGCGTCGTCGTCATCCGGCCATCCTGCCAGGGCGCGCGCTCACCACAGCTGCGCCGCGTACGGCCGCGACCACAGGGCGACCTGCAGGATCACCGACTTCCGCCAGGCCTCGTGCATCGCCTCGACCGTCTCGGCCGGCAGCCCCGACTTCTCCAGGAACGGCCGGATCGTGGCGGTGATCGGGTAGATCAGCGTGATGACGTGCCGCAGCGGCACGTAGGAGGTGGACTCCACGGCGTCGGTCCGGTTCTTCCGCGCCGGCGTGTGCCGCAGGGCGATCTCCTCTTGGTAGGCCAGCCACCTCGCGTCGTACGGGCGCTCGCAGGTGTCGCGGATCCACTGGCCGAAGCGGGTGCGCACCCGCGCGAGGTAGTCGTCGTGGGGCTCGCCGTCGGCACCCGTGAACGGGTGGAGCAGATGGCGGTGGCTGCCGACGAAGTCGTACCAGACGTCCAGGACGTCCTCGACCTGGTCGGAGAGCACGTCTCCCGCCTGCTTCAGGGCGACCTCGTCGTCCGGCCCGAAGAGGACGTTCTCCCGGAGCTGCTGCAGCTCCTCTGCGGACACCGGCGACGGCGCGGCGGCGTCGTAGTCGTAACCCGGGATGGTGGTGGCCATAGCTCCTCCTCGAGCAGGGACTGTGCTCGCGACGCTACCCCCGAGGTAGCGGGGACGGAAGGGCGGGCGTGAGGAGTCGCACTGCCGGCCGGTTTGGGACGCCGGACGCCCGGCAGGTAGCATCACCCGGCGAGGTAGCGTGTCCGAGCGGCCTAAGGAGCACGCCTCGAAAGCGTGTGAGGTTAACAGCCTCCGTGGGTTCAAATCCCACCGCTACCGCCGGCCGAGAGGCCCGGGAACCGTTGGAGACCAGCGGTTGCCGGGCCTCTCGTCATGTCGCCCGCCGGTCGCGCCTGGTCGCGCTCCCCGGGCAAGCCTTCCGCGGCCCTTCCGCGGCGCTCGTCACGCGAGGCACCCATCGACGGCGCTCGTCACGCGAGCCGCGCCCCGACGGCCGCACCGGAGGCATGGCGTGAGCGCCGCCGCCACAGCAGCACGCCTGTCCACAGCATCCATATCCACATGAGGAACGCGCCGAACGAGAGAGTGTCCTGCAGCTCGCGCATCGAGGGCGCCGACGCCAGGGCCGCGGCCACCGCCGAGAGCCCGGCCAGGAGGCCGAGCACGTGCAGGGCCACCGGGAAGTCGCGCGTTCGCCACATCGCCCACACCGTGATGACGAGGGCCATTCCGGTCGGCCCGTAGAGCAGCGTGTTCACGACGCTCGACCCGGCGTCCAGGGCGACGACGGCAACGGCCGCGCCGCCGTCGGCGGCCACCGCGGCGGCAGCGGCGAGGCCGTAGGCGGTGACCTCCAGGACGACGCCGAGCAGCATCGCCGCGACAGCGAGGTCCATCAACGGGTGGGCGTGTCCGCTCGCCCGCAGCACCGAGCGGATGCCGATCACCACCAGCACACGCCCTATCAGGACGAGACTGAACCACCCGGCCATGAACCCGAGTGCGCCCGCCTCCCCGGCGTAGAGCGCCAGGGTCTCCTCCGGGGCTGAGTCCGGCGGGGCCGGCAGGACGCCCGAGTCGGCGGTGAGGATCGCCACCCACTCGAGGAGATAGAGCACTGCTCCGGCCAGCACCAGCCGGGACCCGACGGGAGCTGCGGAGCGTACGACGTCGACCATGGCGATCCTCTCGTCCTGCGCGTCGGAGCCCCCCGCGCCGCGTCGCCCGCGCCGTTGCGGGTGCGCAGATCTTGGCGGACGACCGGCACAACGGCAAGGTCTCGGGTCAGGCGGGGCGGGCGGTCCGCGCCGCGAGCAGCGCCTCGACCAGCTCGGCCACCGCCTCCTCGCCGTGGTGCCCGATGTGCAGGCGGGCCAGGTCGCGCACGGCGGAGCGGGCGTTGCCCATGGCGACCGGGAAGCCGACCTGCGAGAGCCACACCAGGTCGTTCTCGCCGTCGCCGACCCCGGCCACCTCGGCGGGGTCCAGCCCGACGTCCGCGAGCACCACCTGCAGCGCCACCCACTTGTCGGCGTCGCTCGGGCTGAGGTCGAAGACCGTGTCCATCGACCGGGTCATCCGCGGGAACGCCGCCCGGATCTCGCCGTCGAGGGCATCCAGGGTCGCGGGTTCCCCGATGATCGCCGCCTTCATCGTCGAGGTGTACGGCAGCGCGTCGCGGGGGACCGCGAGCGTCGTCGAGTCGGGGTTGACCTCGCGGAGGAGGTCGTAGACGAGGCTGCCCTCGGGCACCACCATCGCGTCCGCGGTGAACAGGCTCGGTTCGATCGGGCGGCCGTCGCAGAAGCCGACGACGGCGCGCGCCTCCACCTCCGGCAGGGTGGCCGTGTGCAGCGGCACGGTCTTGCGGGTGTCGACGGCGACCGCGCCGTTGGACGCGACCGCGTGGCCGTCGATCCCGGCGCCGGCGAAGATCGCCAGGGCCTCGCTGAGGATCCGCCCGGTGATGACGATCGGCTCGACGCCGGCGGCCCGCAGGTCGGCCAGGGCCCGGAGCGTGCGCACCGTGACGCGGTGGTCCGTCCCAGCGAGCGTGCCGTCCACGTCGAACGCGACGGCACGGACGTCGAGGAGCTCCTCGGGCACGTTCATACGGGGCTGCTTCCTTCACCAGACGGGATACCACCACCGTATCCGTGCGGCAGCGCCGCGCGTCGCCCGGGCGGGACACTGCCCCGGTGATCCCGGCCACCGAGGCAGTCGCACGCTCCGGGTGCGCCGTCGGCCGGGCACGACACGGCCGCGGTGATCCCGGCCACCGGGCCGGCCGCACGCTCCGGGTGCGCCGTCGGCCGGGCACGACACAATCGAGCCCATGTGGACCGCGTACTGGACGACTGCGCCGCGTCGCGGGGAGCTGCGCACGGAGCCGGCGCGCGAGCCCGCCGCCGACGAGGCCCTCGTGCGCACGCTGCGCTCCGGCGTGAGCCGCGGGACCGAGATGCTGGTGCACGCCGGTCGCGTGCCGGCCGAGGTGGCCGAGACCATGCGCGCACCGTTCCAGGACGGCGACCTGCCCGGGCCGGTGAAGTACGGCTACCTCTCGGTCGGCGTCGTCGAGGAGGGGCCGGCCGAGCTGGTCGGGCGGCGGGTGTTCTGCCTCCACCCGCACCAGGACCGCTACGTGGTGCCGGCGACCGCGCTGACGCCCGTGCCCGACGACGTCCCGACCGACCGGGCAGTGCTCGCCGGGGCCGTGGAGACCGCCGTCAACGCGCTGTGGGACGCGGCCCCGCGGCTCGGCGACCGGGTCGCCGTCGTCGGGGCCGGGATGATCGGCGCGTCGGTGACGGCGCTGCTGCGCTCCTTCCCGCTCGACCGGCTCCAGCTCGTGGACGTCGACCCCGCGCGTGCCGAGCTGGCCCGGGCGCTCGGCGTCGAGTGGGTCCGCCCCGAGGACGCCGCCGGCGACTGCGACCTGGTGATCCACTGCTCCGCCTCCGAGGCCGGCCTGGCCCGCGGTCTCGAGCTGCTCGGCGACGAGGGCGAGCTCGTCGAGATGAGCTGGTACGGCACCGCCGCGCCGCGCGTGCCGCTCGGCGGGACGTTCCACGCTCGCCGCCTGAGCCTGCGCGCCAGCCAGGTGGGCGCCGTCGCCGCGTCCAGGCGGGCACGCCGCACGACGGCGGACCGCCTCGCCCTGGCGATGCGGCAGCTCGCCGACCCGGTCTTCGACACCTTCCTCACCGGCCGCTCCGACTTCGCCGATCTCCCGGCCACCATGGAGCGGCTCTACGCCGGTGACGGAGCGATGTGCCACGTAATCGTCTACCCCGAAGGAGCCTGATGTTCGCCCTCACCGTGCGCGACCACATGATGATCGCCCATTCCCTGCCCCACCCGGCGTTCGGTCCCGCGCAGGGCCTGCACGGCGCGACCTTCGTGGTGGAGCTGACGATCCGGCGCGCGGAGCTCGGTCCCGAGGCGATCGTGATGGACATCGGCGAGGCGACCGGCCTGCTCAAGGACGCCATCGCGGACCTGGACTACTCCAACCTCGACGAGCACCCCGATCTCGCGGGCACCCTCACCACCACCGAGGCGCTCGCCCGGCTCGTGGCCGAGCGCGTCGCCGCCCGGCTGGTGGTCGGGACGTACGCGGGCCTGGAGGTCACCCTGCGCGAGCATCCCGACGCGTGGGCGACGTACAGCCGCGAGCTGTGAGCCCCGCGGCAGGGTGGCCGTGATGCTCGAGCGGCTGGACTTCGTGACCTGGGACCGCACGGGTCCGAGCGGGGGCAACACCTACGACCGCGAGCTCGTCGCGGCGCTGCGCCGGGCGGGTACCGACGTCACCGTCCGGGCGCTGCCGGGCTCCTGGCCCACGCCCGGGGAGCAGGACCTCCGCGAGCTCGGGCACGTGCTCGCCGCGCAGCCGCTGAGCCTCGTGGACGGCGTCGTGGCGAGCGGGGCGCCGGGGCCCGTGGGCGCCGCGGTCGCGGCGGGCCACCGGGTCTGCGTGCTCGTCCACATGGCGGTGGCCGACGAGACGGGGCTGGGAACCGTCGAGCGCGCCCGTCGCGAGGAGGCCGAGGGGCGTGCCCTACGGGCGGCGACCGCGGTGGTTGCCACCAGCCGGGGCGCGGCCGCGGACCTGAGCGTCCGTCACGGGCTGACGCACGTGCACGTCGCCCGGCCGGGTGCATCGCCGGCACCGCTGTCCGGCGGCTCGACGCCGCCGCGCATCCTCGCCGTCGCGAACCTCACCGCGACCAAGGACCCGCTGACGCTCGTCCGCGCGCTGGCCCGCGTGGCGGACCTGGACTGGTCGGCGAGCCTGGTGGGCTCGCCGGAGGTGGCTCCCGACTACGCCGCGCGCGTTCGTGCGGTGGTCGCCACGCTCGGTCTCGGCGACCGGGTGCTGCTGCCCGGGACGCTCGAGGGCGCCGCGCTGGCGACCCAGTGGGCCGACGCCGACCTGCTCGTGCTCCCCTCCCGTACGGAGACCTTCGGTCTGGTGGTGCTGGAGGCGCTGGCGCACGGAGTGCCCGCCGTCGTGCCTGCCGGTACCGGAGCGGTGGAGGCCCTCGGCATGGGCTCGTCGGCCGAGCTCGGCAGGGACGACAGCGTTGCGTCAGCGCCGGCAGCCTCCCCGCCTGGTCGAAAGATGCCGTTCGAGAGCTCTCCCCGCGGCTGGCTGCCGGGGGAGAACTCTCCCCGCGGTTGGCTGCCGGCGGAGAGCTCTTCCCACGGCTGGTTGCCGTTCGAGGGCTCGCTGCCGGGCTGCGCGGTGGCACCGGGCGATCCGGAGACGCTCGCGGAGGTGCTGCGTACCTGGCTGACCGATCCCGAGCTGCGGCACGCCTGGCGCCGCACCGCCGTCGACCGCCGTCGCCGGCTCCCCGGCTGGGACGCCACGGCGGCGGCGGTGCTCGGGGCGATCTCCGGACAACGGTGAGGGTTCGATGCATCTATCGCACCGATTCCTCACCGATCCGGGATCCGTCGGCTGCACACGCTCGGCTGACGGTGCCGGTCTCAGGACTGGTCGGTCGACACCGTAGGGGTGCGCATGGCCGCCAGGTCGAACTCCGTGCAGACGTCCTCGCCCAGGACGAACCGGCGCACCGGGGCGCTGAGCGCGTCCGCCAGCCGGTCGGAGCCGTCGAACCGGATCCCGGGGACGCCGTCGCCGATGAGCAGCGGCGCCGTCGTGAGGAACAGGCGGTCCAGCAGCCCCGCGGTGAGGAAGGCCGAGACGAGCCGGCCGCCGCCCTCGACGAGCACGCGGCCCAGCCCCCGGGACCGCAGCAGCTCCAGCACCGCGGCCGGGTCGAACCCCGCCTCCGTGACGGGCAGCCGAACCACCTCGACGTGCCCCGGCATCTCGGCCGGCACGCCGGCGCCCGGGGCCACGCACCACAGGGTGGGGGCGTCGTCGGCGGTCAGGACGCGCGCGCCGGCAGGGACGCGGGCGCGGGGGTCGAGCACGACGCGCGCCGGTGACGGGCCGGCCACCGCCCGGGTGGTGAGGCGGGGGTCGTCGGCGACCACCGTGGCGGCACCGACCACCACCGCGTCGACCAGCGCCCGCAGCCGGTGCAGGTGCTCACGGTCCTGCTCGCCGGTGACGAACTCGGCGTCGCCGGTCCGGGCGGCGATGAACCCGTCCAGGCTCTGCCCGAGCTGCGCGACGGTCAGCTCGGTCCCGGCGGCGACGAGCGGGGCGTACCGGTCCAGCACCACGGAGTCCGGGCCGGCCACGGCGTGCACCGGCACCCTGCCGGCGACCAGCTCGGACCACACGTCCGGCGCGGGCCCGAGGCTGTCGTGCCGCATGCGCCGGCGCTTGGTGCTCAGGTAGAAGGAGTTCTCGGGCCGGTCGGCCACCGGCAGCGTCTGCCGGGCGACGACGTCGATGCCCAGCGCGTCCAGTCGTTCGGCCTTCTCCGGGTTGGACGAGAGCAGCCGGATCCGGGTGGCGCCGAGATCGTGCAGGATGTCCGCGACCTCGTCGTACTCGCGGGCGTCCGCGGGGTAGCCGAGCTCGAGGTTGGCGTCCACCGTGTCCAGGCCGGCGTCCTGGAGGGCGTACGCGCGGAGCTTGGCGAGCAGGCCGATCCCGCGGCCCTCGTGCCCGCGCACGTAGACCACCATGCCGCGGCCCTCGGCGGCGACCGTGGCCAGGGCGGCGTCGAGCTGCTCGCCGCAGTCGCAGCGGCGCGAGCCGAAGGCGTCCCCGGTCAGGCACTCCGAGTGCACCCGCACCAGCGGGGCGACGCCGTCCAGGCCGTCGTCGGCGACGTCTCCCATCACCAGGGCGACGTGGCCGAGGCCGCCCGCGCCGTCGTACCCGTGCATGGCGAAGGTGCCGTGCGCGGTCGGCAGCGTGGTCGAGACCGTCCGGCGCACGCCGAGTCCAGGAGCGTCAGTCACCCCGAAACTGTGGCACACAGCGGCGCGGGCGGCTCGGCGATGGGCCGTCCCCGCCTCACGACGACGAGACGAGGGACGGCGGTGGCCCGGCACCGAGGTGTCGGTGCCGGGCCGTCCGAGGGTGGGCACGGCGCTGTGCCCGTCCGCTCAGGACGCGATGCCGGCCGGCTCGCGCGTCGGCTCGGCGGCCAGCGGACGACGGCGCAGGATCGCGGCGAGGATGGCACCCGAGATGTTGTGCCACACCGAGAACACGGCGCCCGGCAGAGCAGCCAGCGGGCTGAAGTGCACCGCCGCCAGGCCGGCGGCGAGACCGGAGTTCTGCATGCCGACCTCGACGGCCACGGTGCGGCGGACGCGCTCCGGCTGCCTGGTGACCGCTGCGAAGCCGTAGCCGATCGCGTAGCCGAGGCAGTTGTGCAGCACGACCGCCGCCAGCACGAGCAGCCCGGCCTCGACGATCTTTTCCGCGCTGCCCGCGACGACGGCCACGACCACCAGGGTGATCGCGACGACCGAGAGCCACGGCAGCCCGGGCAGGGCCTTGTTGACGAACCTCGGCAGCGCCAGCCGGACGATCAGGCCGAGCGCGACGGGGAGCAGGACGATCTGCACGATCGACTTGGCCATGCCGACGCCGTCGACCGGCATGTACTGACCGGCCAGCCACAGCGTGAGGACCGGCGTGAACAGCGGTGCGAGCAGGGTGGAGACCGAGGTCATGGTCACCGACAGGGCGGTGTCGCCCTTGGCGAGGTACGTCACCACGTTCGACGACGTCCCGCCGGGCGCGCAGCCCACCAGGATGACGCCGGCCGCCAGCTCCGGCGGCAGCTGCAGCACCCAGGAGACGCCCAGGCCGAGCAGCGGCATGATCGAGTACTGGGCGATCACGCCGAGGAGCACGGGCAGCGGCCGGGTGACCACGAGCTTGAAGTCGGGCAGGGTGAGGGTCAGGCCCATCCCGAACATGATGATCCCGAGCAGCGTGTTGATCGCGCTGCCCAGCGGGCTGAACGTGTCCGGGAAGAAGAACGCGATCGCCGCTCCGGCGAGGATCAGCACCGGGAAGAGGGTGACCGCGACGCGTGCGCTGCGGTCCTCCGCGGAGAGGGTCGAGGTGGCCTGAGGAGTGCTCATGGGGCGGCACTGTAGCTCACCTTGTCCATTTGATGGACGGCCTCATCCATGATGCGAGACAAAGCCGGAGCCGCCGCGCGGGCCGGGCGTCCGCAGCCCGGCCGTGACGGCAAGGTCGCGCACGCCACGCCGGGCCGCCCGCGCAGGCACTCAGCGCACCATTCGTACCTCGACCAGATCGTTCAGGTCGCTGTCGACCTGCTCGGTGCCGTCCGGGTGGAAGCCGTTGCGCCGGTAGAAGGCTCGCGCGCGCGGGTTATCCCGGGCTACCCACAGCTGGGCGGCCTCGTCGCCGAGCACCGCGTCGAGGAGGGCCTGCCCGGCGCCGGTGCCGTGGTGGTCGGCGAGCACGTAGATGCTGAACAGGTGCAGCTCTCGCGCGGGCTCGGCATCGGGGCTCGGGCCCGCGAACGCGAAGCCGATGACCGTCCCGTCCCGCTCGGCGACCATCAGCCGGGTCGTGTCGTCGGCTCGCCCGACGAGCCGGCGCCACATGCCCTTGCGTCGCTCGAGCGCGGCGTCGTCGTAGAAGCTCTCCGGGAGCAGCTGCGCATACGTCTCGCGCCAGCCCTGGTTCTGCACGGCGGCGATCGCGTCGGCGTCGCCTGCCCCGGGGCGACGGACCGAGGTCGGTTCCGGGCTGCTCATGACCTCACCCTACGAACGGGTCTCGGACGAGTCGCCGGACCCCTCGAGGAAGCGCTCGAGCAGGCCGGCGAGCTGGCGCTGCTCGCTCGGGCGGAGTGGGGCGAGCAACGCGCGTTCGTTCTCCAGGTGTCCGACGACGACCTCGTCGACCAGTGCGAGCCCCTCGGGGGTCAGCGTGACCAGGACGCTGCGCCGATTCTCGGTGTCGGTCCGGCGGGCGAGGAGCCCCTTGTCCTCGAGCCGGGCCAGGCGGTTCGTCATGGCGGCGTTCGTCACCATCGTCGACCTCGCCAGCGAGCCGGGCGTCAGGGTGAACGGTTTGCCCGCGCGCCGCAGCGTGGCAAGGACGTCGAACTCGCCCGACTGCAGGTCGTGCGCGGCGAAGTACGCCCGGGTCGACCGGGCGATGAGCTCCTGCGCTCGCGCGATGCGCCCGACGATCCCCATCGGCGCGGCGTCGAGGTCCGGCCGCTCCCGCCGCCACTGCTCCAGATAGTCGCTCACTCGGTCGGCCACGAGGTTGCGTCCCTTCGATCTCAAACTGTTTGACGAAGAACCTAGCAACACCCTACTCTGTTCGAGATAGAACCCTTCGACATCAAACAATCGAGATGTAGATGCCATCCTCGACCGCACGAGCGCTCACGATCTCGACGGTGCTCGCGCCGGTCGTCTGGGGCACGACGTATGCGACCACCACGCTGTTCCTGCCGGACGGGCACCCGCTGTGGTCCGGCGTGCTCCGTGCTCTACCGGCCGGCCTGATCGCGCTGGCGCTGAGCCGCTCGCTCCCGCGCGGCGCGTGGTGGTGGCGGAGCCTCGTGCTCGGAACCCTGAACATCGGCGCCTTCTTCCCGCTGCTGTTCGTGGCCGCCTACCTGCTGCCCGGTGGGATCGCGGCGGTCCTCGGGGCGACGAGCCCGCTGATCATCGCGGCGCTCGCGCTACCGCTGCTGGGGGAACGACCGACCTGGTGGCGACTCGGCTGGGGCGTTCTCGCCGTCGTCGGCGTGGCACTCGCCGTGCTGGGCCCCGCCGTGGCGCTCAACCCCGTCGGGGTGCTGGCCGGCGTCGTGGGGACGACGTCCATGGCGCTCGGTACCGTGCTGAGCAAGCGCTGGGGCCGCCCCGCCGGGCCGGTCGCCTACGCCGGCTGGCAGCTCACCGCGGGCGGACTCGTGATCCTGCCCGTCGCGCTCTGGCTCGAGGGCCCTCCGCCCGAGCTCGACGCCGCCGCCGTCGGTGGCTATCTGTGGCTCGGCCTGGTCGGTGCCCTGGTCGCCTACGTCCTGTGGTTCCGTGGCGTCGGCCGGCTGCCCGTCGGAGCGGTCGCGTTCCTGCCGCTGGTGTCCCCGCTGGTCGCCACCGTCCTCGGCTGGGCGGTCCTCGACGAGTCCCTCACGGCCGTCCAGGCGAGCGGCCTCGCACTGGCGCTGGTCGCCGTGACGTGCGCCCAGCAGGTACCCGTTCGCCTCACCCGTGTCCCTGCCGGCGCCACTCTGGAGAAGATCGCCTGAACCTCTCGTCCTCGCGCCTCGACGAGCTCGAGAGGCCGACGGTGTGCGGCGGGAGCCGTCGGTGGTCCGGCGGCGACCCGCGTGGGCAGTCAGGCGCCCTGCGCGAGCCGCTCGGCCACGCCGCCGAGCACCTCGCCGGTGCCGCCGGTCACCCGGACGGTCGCGTGCCGGTCCGCCGCGGTGGGGCCGTGGTTGACGACGACGACGTCACGGCCGAGGTCGAGCGCCTCCTGGACCATCCACATCCCGGTCTGCACCGCGAGCGACGTCCCGGCGACGAGCAAGACGTCACTCTCCTCGACGAGGGCGAAGGAGCGTTCCATCTCGTCGGCCGGCAGGAGCTCGCCGAAGAAGACGACGTCGGGCTTGAGCGTGCCGCCGCACCGGTCGCACGGCGCCGTCTCGAAGGTGCACACGATGGCCCGCGACTCGTCGGCGGCCGGCAGCACCTCGACCTCCGCGAGCGAGGCGACGGCAACCAGCCCCGGGTTGAGGGACCGGAGCCGTGCGTCCAGCTCGGCGCGGGAGCTGCGGTCGCCGCAGTCGAGGCAGACCACCCGGTCGTAGGCGCCGTGCAGCTCGTGCACGCGGCGCGAGCCGGCCCGGGTGTGGAGCCGGTCGACGTTCTGGGTGATCACCCCGCCGACGAGCCCGCCGGCCTCCAGCTCGGCGAGTGCACGGTGCCCCGCCGTCGGCGCCAGCCGCTCGAGCAGGGACCAGCCCGCCTGGTTGCGGGCCCAGCAGTAGCGGCGCCAGTGCTCGGCCCCCACGAACTGCTGGTAGCTGATCGGTTCGCGCTCCGGCACGCCCGAGCCGCGGTAGTCCGGCAGGCCCGCCTCGGTGGAGAGGCCGGCTCCGGTGAGCGCGACGGTGCGTCGCCCGCGCAGGAGGTCGGCGACCTCGGCCACCGCACGGGCGAGCTCGTCGGCACCCAGTGGCGGGCGGGTCGACGTGGTCATCGGGCGTAGCGGCTGACGAAGTTGCGGATCAGCAGCGGCGGGACCACGACTCCGGCGTCGGCGACCTCGGACTCGATCTGCTCCTGCTCCGCCGGGTCGTAGTAGCCGGCGTCGCGGTAGATCCGGATGCGCTCGATGATCCCCGGAACGTCCAGCTCGGGGTGGAACTGCGTGCCGTAGAGGTTCGCGCCGACACGGAACATCTGCACGGGGCAGAGCTCGGAACGCGCGAGCAGGACGGCGTGCTCCGGCAGGTGGCTGACGGCCTCCTTGTGGCCGACGAAGGCACGGAAGAACCGCGGCAGGCCTGCCAGCAGCGGGTCGGCGACCCCCTCCTCGGTGAGCTCGATGGTCGGGGCGCTGATCGGCTCGGCGTGGGTGCCGTCGATCGCGGCACCCTGGTGCCGGGCGAGCGTGCCGATGCCGTAGCAGGCGCCCAGGAACGGGAAGTCGGCGGCGACGACGGCGTCGAGCAGGCCCGCGAGCTCGGCCTCCACCCGGCGCTGGGTGTCCGACTTGTGCTCGGTGGGGATCGACCCGGTGTAGGGGCTTCCGCCGACGATGATGCCGGAATAGTCGTCGAGGTCCACCGGGGGCAGGTTCACGGAGTCGAGCCGGATCCGGACGAGCTCGTGCTCGGCCAGACCGCCGTAGCGCAGGAACGCCTCGTACTCGCTGTCCGCGGCGGCGTCCTCGGGCCGCGTGGCCAGGAGCAGGAAGGGCTTCACGGGGTCGATCCTATTTGGCCGCCGCCGCGTCGCCGTCGTCGTCGCAGGCCGTGCTCCGCGCGCGCGGGTGCGCGCGCTCTGACACGGTGGGACGCGGGTGCACGCCCGCACCGTGCGCCCGGGACCGGAATGTCAGATCGAGGAGGATCTCGTGCTGCACGTGCTCTGGGGACTGGGCGGCATGGTGTTCGTCCTGGCAGTGGCGGTGCTGTTCTCGGTCGACCGGCGCAAGATCAGGCTCCGCACCGTAGGGCTGGCGCTCGCGATCCAGGTCGTCTTCGCGGTGCTCGTGCTCTATATCCCTGCCGGACGCGCCGTGCTCGAGACCGTCAGCAAGGGCGTGCAGGAAGTGATCAACACCTCCCGTGCCGGCATCGACTTCCTCTTCGGCCCGATCCTGCCCGAGGAGGGGTCGGTCTTCGCCTTCCAGGTGCTGCCGGTGATCGTGTTCTTCGCCGCGCTGACCGCGGTGCTCTACCACCTCGGGGTCCTGCAGTGGGTCGTGAAGATCATCGGTGGCGGCCTGGCCAAGCTTCTCGGCACCACCGAGTCCGAGTCGATGAACGCCGCCGCGAACATCTTCGTCGGCCAGACCGAGGCGCCCCTGGTGATTCGGCCCTACATCGCCGGCATGAGCCGCTCGGAGCTGTTCGCGGTGATGGCAGGAGGCCTGACCACCGTCGCCGGCTCCGTGCTGGTCGGGTACGCCCTGCTCGGCGCGGAGCTCGACTACCTCATCGCGGCGAGCTTCATGGCCGCGCCGGCGGCCCTGCTCATGGCGAAGATCCTGGTCCCCGCAGGGAGCTTGGAGGAGAGTCCGGCCGCCGCGACGGAGAACCCGGCCGCCGAGGCGCAGAACCCGGCCGCCGTGGCGCAGAACCCGGCCGCCGCGAGAGAGAACCCGGCCGCGGTGGCGGTGGCACCCGGTGCTGCGAGCGCCGAGCAGCCGGAGCTGACCCGGCCGGGGGTGCGCGCCTGGCTGCTGAACGGTGGCCGGCGTGGGGCCTCGTCTGCGGCCACGGCCGAGCTCGCCCGGCGCGGCGGCCCCGGCTCCGCCGTCGAGACTGACGAGGACGAGGACGACGACGGCCCGACCAACGTCATCGACGCGGCGGCCCAGGGCGCCTCGGACGGGTTGCAGCTGGCGCTGAACGTGGGCGCGATGCTGCTGGCGTTCATCTCGTTGATCGCCCTCGGCAACCTCATCCTGGGAGCCGTCGGCGGGATCTTCGGGCTGGACGTCACGATCGAGCAGATCCTCGGCTACGTCTTCGCCCCCGTGATGTTCATCGTCGGCGTGCCGTGGGCGGAGGCCGTCGACGCGGGGAGCTTCCTGGGCCAGAAGGTGATCCTCAACGAGTTCGTGGCCTTCGCCGACTTCGCACCCCAGGCGGGGGACTTCTCGGACAAGGCGCAGGCCGTGATCACCTTCGCGCTGACCGGGTTCGCCAACCTCGGTTCGCTGGCGATCCTGCTCGGCGGGCTCGGCGGCATCGCCCCGGACCGCCGGTCCGACATCGCCCGGCTCGGGATGCGGGCCGTGCTCGCCGGCACGCTCGGTAACCTCATGAGCGCCGCAATCGCTGGCGTCCTGATCGGTTGACGGTCACGGCCGACGGCTGACGGCTGATGGGCTGACGGCTGACGGCTGACGGCTGATGGGCTGACGGCTGACGGCTGACGGCTGACGGCTGACGGCGGACGGCTGACGGCGGACGGCGGACGGCGTCGGAGCCTGGCCGCCGCACGACCGTGTCGCCGCGGACCCCGTGCCAAGGCGCCCCCATGGACCGCTAGCGTGTGGTCCCGAGCCGCCCGGGTGGGCGCCTGGAGCGACGATCAGCGGGAGGTGCCATGGCAGGCAAGGGTTTCGGCAGATGGACGGTGCACGGTGACGGTCGTGGCCTCGCCCCCGGCGCCGTCGTCGCCCCGGACGAGCGGCTGAGCTGGCCGGCCACGATCGGCATCGGCGCCCAGCACGTGGTGGCCATGTTCGGAGCCACGTTCCTCGTGCCGCTGCTCACCGGGTTCCCGCCGGCAACCACCCTGTTCTTCTCCGCCATCGGCACGGTGCTCTTCCTCATCATTACCGCCGGCCGGGTGCCCAGCTACCTCGGTTCGAGCTTCGCGCTCATCGCGCCGATCACCGCGGCGACGGCCTCGGACGGGATGTCCTCGGCGCTCGGCGGCGTGGTCGCCGTCGGTGCGCTGCTCGCGATCGTGGGTCTGGTGGTGCACTTCGCCGGCGCACGCTGGATCGACATCGTCATGCCACCGATCGTCACCGGCGCGATCGTGGCCCTCATCGGACTGAACCTCGCCCCGACCGCGTGGACGAACGTCCAGGCGGCCCCGTTCACGGCGCTGGTGACGATCGCCGCGATCGTGCTCATCACCGTGCTGTTCCGAGGCATCCTCGGCCGGCTCTCGATCCTGCTCGGCGTCCTGGTCGGCTATGCCACCGCCTGGATCCGCGACGAGGTCGACACGAGCAAGATCGGCGAGGCCGCGTGGTTCGGGCTGCCGGAGTTCACCACGCCGACGTTCGAGCCCGCCCTGCTCGGGCTCTTCCTGCCGGTTGTGCTCGTCCTGGTCGCCGAGAACGTCGGGCACGTGAAGTCCGTCTCGGCGATGACCGGGCAGAACCTCGACGACGTCACGGGCCGCGCACTCTTCGCCGACGGCCTCTCGACCGTGCTCGCCGGCGCCGGCGGCGGTTCTGGCACCACCACCTACGCCGAGAACATCGGCGTGATGGCCGCGACCCGCGTCTACTCCACCGCCGCCTACCTGGTGGCCGCCGTCGTCGCGTTCGCGCTGAGCATGTCGCCGAAGTTCGGCGAGGTCATCGCCACCATCCCGACCGGGGTGCTCGGCGGGGCAGCGACGGTGCTCTACGGAATGATCGGCACGCTCGGCGTGCGCATCTGGGTGCAGAACCGCGTCGACTTCTCCGACCCGGTGAACCTCAACACCGCGGCCATCGCGATCGTCATCGGCATCGCCAACTACACCTGGGTGATCGGGGAGACCCGGTTCGAGGGCATCGCGCTCGGCTCGGCGGCGGCGATCATCATCTATCACGTGATGCGTCAGATCGCCCGGGCCCGCGGCACGAGCCAGGAGGCGGCGAGCCCCGCCTCGGCACCGGCGGGGACCGAGCTGAACCGAGGTGAGCCGCAGCACTGACGGCGGCGTCAGCCTCGGGGCGGCGCGCCGGCCATGGCCGAGCTGAACCGAGGTGAGCCCCAGCGCTGACAGCGGCGTCGGCCTCGGGGCGGCGCGCCGGCCATGGCCGTGCGCGCCGGCCGGGGGCCGTGATCCGTCAGCCCTGGGCCGGCGCCTCGGTCGGCTCCCCGGCCGTGGGCTGGGTCACGGGGGTGCAGTCCTCCGGTGCGGTCAACGGGGCTGCGGGGTCAAGAGCGGCGATCTCGTCGGCGGCCAGCATGGCCTCGTAGCCGCCACCCAGGACGACGTCGACGCTCTCGTCGGCACGCGTTGACTCGAGGGTGACGACCGACCCCGGGAAGAGGCGCGCGAGGGAGTAGGCGGCTGTGACGCCGATCGGGCCTGCCACGATCTGCACGACGCCGGGGTAGGAGCCGCCTGGCCAGTTCGCCTGCTGGTTGACCAGCACCCCGACCTGGCCCAACGCACTGCCCGTCGCGGCCGCGAGACCCGACCGGTCGGTGCCGTTGTAGACGTTCGCCGTGATGGAGGCGAGCTCCAGCGGGACCGCCCCCTCGGGGAGGCAGGGCTGCTGGATCTGCTGCTCGGTTGGTTCCTCGCTGCTGAACTCGCGCGTGAACGGCGCCGGGAGCAGGCCGCTCCACATCGCCGCCGCGACGAGACCGATCACCAGCAGGACCGTGATGAGCCCACCGAAGATGACGGTCTGGCGCTGCTGCAGCCGACGTCGCCTGGCTGCGCGGCGCTGCTCGACGTCGTTCGTGGAGGGGGCTGTCACAGGAGGCACGGTAGCCGAGTCAGGCCGGCGGGACGGGGACGCCCGCGTCGTCGAGCTCGAGGATCCGCGCGTGCAGGACGAGACGCTGCTGCAGCGCCGCGCGCAGGGCCCGGTGCAGGCCGTCCTCGAGGTAGAGCTCGCCGCGCCACGAGACGACGTGGGCGAACAGGTCACCGTAGAACGTCGAGTCCGAGGACAGCAGCGAGCGCAGGTCGAGCTGGCTCTTGGTCGTCACGAGCTGGTCGAGGCGCACCTGCCGCGGCGGGATCGGCGCCCAGTCGCGAGGTGTGCTCAGTCCGTGGTCCGGATACGGGCGCCCGTCGCCCACGGCCTTGAACATCACCCGTCGATCCTAGGGGCGCGTGCCACGTGGTGCACGGCCCCTCGCCGGGCCGGCCCGGGACCCGCGTGGTGCGCGGAACCCGGCCGAGCGCCGTCGAGAGGGGTCTGTCAGCCCACGCGGATGAACACCGGGTTCGCCAGGTAGATCGGCGACTCGTGCAGCGGGGTGCCGGGGTTGCGTGCGGCGATGTGGTTGCCGCCGCCGGTGTAGATGCCGACGTGCCCAGGTCCCCAGACCAGGTCGCCCGGACGGGCCTCGGCTGCCGAGACCACGGTGCCCGCGTTCCGCTGCGCCGAGGAGGAGCGCGGCAGGGAGATCCCGACCTGGGCGAAGACGTACTGGGTGAAGCCCGAGCAGTCGAACCCGGCAGGGGTGGCGCCGCCGTACGCGTACGGGGTGCCGATGTACTGGCGCGCGATGTTCACGATCGCCGACGCGGAGGCCGCCGGTGCCGGTGGGGGTGGCGGGGCAGGTGCGGCGGCCGGGGCTGGTTCCGCGGCGGGTGCCGGTTCGGCGGCGGGTGCCGGCGCCAGCTCGGCCCGCTCGGCGGAGCGCGACGCGGCAGGCGCCTCGCGCACGGCCTCGACCACCGGCTCGGGTACCGGCGGCGGCGGTGGCGGCGGGGGAGGCGTGGCCTCGGCGGTGGCGATCGCGTCGACCGACCACGTGATGTCGGTCGGGATGCTCACGCGCACGCCGGTCACCATCGCGGACACGGCGTCCGCGCTGATCGTTGTGACGTCGGCGCGCGGACGCATGGTGGCCGTCGGGGCGGCGGTGGCGGTGGTCGCCGCCATGGTCAGCACGAGACTGGAGGAGGCGACGGTCAGCAGGCCGCGCCGGGTGGCGGGACCGGGCACGAGCGAGAACAGCTGGGCGGCGGGTCGGCGGGCGGCGCGATGACGCGCTCCGGAGATCTTGGTCGGCACAGGCGTACCTCTCCTGGCTGCCTGCGGAGTCAGCTGTCGGGTTCGGACGGGAGAACGCCCGGCGCGACCGTCCTTGGCCGCACTTCACCCCGAGGACCCGGTCTCCCGGGCCCGTACACGTGGGTCCTCCGCCCCTGCCGCAGGTGTTCGAGGGCCCCGGACGACGGCAGGGCTCGGCATTCCGCCCGGAGGCTCCACGAGGAGGGATCGTGGAGCGAGGGTGACGCTACCGCGAGTCCGTGCGGAATGTCACGTTTTGGTCACGACGTGTGGACGACCGTGCGCGGGCGGGCCGTGAGGACGACGAACGCCCCGCGACCGTGATGGTCCTCGGGGCGTCGGGCCGGCTGTGCGCCGGCAGCGGAGGATGGGGGATTCGAACCCCCGAGGGCGTTAACCCAACACGCTTTCCAAGCGTGCGCCATAGGCCACTAGGCGAATCCTCCTGGAGAAAGACGCCTCGCGGCGGACTTTCAGGTGTCGAGAGTACCTGAAGCTCTGCACGCTCTCGACCACGCAGGCGGTCCCGGTGACGTGCCGTTCCTCACCGTGCGCACGACCGCGTCCCTCGCGGGGAGCGCGTCCGCGTCCCTCACGGTGCGCACTCCGCGTGCCTTGCGGGGAGCGCGTCCGCGTGCCGTTGCGCCCGGCATCCTGCTCCTACCGGTCTGGTCGCCGTGGAGCGCGCTCGGGTCGCCGTGGGGCGCGTGTGACTCGCGCGCGGACGGTCGGCTAGACTCGCCGCCGACCCCTCGTGCGGCGTCATCTTGCCGAACTCCCCCAGGGCCGGAAGGCAGCAAGGGTAGGTGAGCTCTGGCGGGTGCACGGGGGGTCCTTCTCGTCCCTGTCCACCGCGCTGACCGGGACGTGTGCCAGGTGTGGGTATGCGCGGATAAGGTCGTCCCCGTGAGCACCGCCCTGTACCGCCGCTACCGGCCCGAGACCTTCCAGGAGGTCATCGGCCAGGAGCACGTGACCGAGCCGCTGATGGCTGCGCTCCGGGCGGACCGGGTCACCCACGCCTACCTGTTCTCCGGGCCGCGCGGCTGCGGGAAGACGACGTCGGCACGCATCTTCGCGCGCTGCCTCAACTGTGCGCAGGGCCCCACCGACACCCCGTGCGGGACATGCGACTCGTGCGTCGAGCTGGCGCGCGGTGGCGCCGGCTCCCTCGACGTCGTCGAGATGGACGCGGCCTCCCACGGCGGCGTGGACGACGCCCGGGAGCTGCGTGAGCGCGCCAGCTTCGCCCCCGCGCGCGACCGCTTCAAGATCTTCATCATCGACGAGGCCCACATGGTCAGCCCGCAGGGCTTCAACGCCCTGCTGAAGCTGGTCGAGGAGCCGCCCGACCACGTGAAGTTCGTCTTCGCGACCACCGAGCCGGACAAGGTCATCGGCACGATCCGCTCGCGCACGCACCACTACCCGTTCCGCCTCGTGCCGCCCGAGCAGCTGCTGACCTACCTCGAGCAGCTGTGCGCCGCCGAGGGCGTGCAGGTCGGCGGGGGAGTGCTGCCGATGGTCGTGCGCGCCGGCGGCGGGTCGGTCCGCGACACCCTCTCCGTGCTCGACCAGCTCATCGCCGGCGCCCAGGACGGCGGACTCGACTACGACCGCGCCGTGGCCCTGCTCGGGTACACCGACGCCGCGCTGCTGGACGATGTCGTCGATGCCATGGCTGCGCGCGACGGCGCGAGCCTCTTCCGGGTCGTCGACCGTGTCATCGAGTCGGGCCACGACCCGCGCCGCTTCGTGGAGGACCTGCTCCAGCGGCTCCGCGACCTGGTGGTCATCGCGATGGCCGGCGAGCACGCCGCTGCCGCCCTGCGCGGCGTGCCGAGCGACCAGCTCGAGCGCATGCGTGCCCAGGCCCAGCACCTCGGCGCCGCGCAGATCTCTCGCGCCGCCGACCTGGTCAACGACGCCCTCACGGAGATGAGCGGGGCCACCTCGCCGCGGTTGCAGCTCGAGCTGCTCTGCGCGCGGATCCTGCTGCCGGGGGCGGACGAGGGGGACGCCGGCTACGGCGCCCGGCTGGACCGCCTCGAGCGCAGCGTGGTCGACGGCGGCACGGCGCTGCCCCCGGCACGCTCAGCCGCGTCGCGCCAGTCCTCGTCGGCGCCGCCCGTACCAGCCGGAGCACCGGCCGCGCCGGCCCCGGGCGCTGCCCCGGCGGCAGGGTCCGGGGGCGGCGCACCGAGCGGGTCGGGCACACCGGCACCGACCGTTCCGGCGCCCGACGGCCCCGCGTCTGCTGCCGCGGCGTCCGCTGCCCCAGCACCTGCCGCTTCGGCCGCTGCCGCTCCGGCACCGGCCGGCCCCGCATCTGCCGCGCCAGTGCCTGCCACGGCAGCCCCGACCTCGGCCACCGGCCCTCGGGCCGGCGAGACACCCGGCACGTCCGGTGGGCCCGCCTCGGCTCCGGCGCCCACCGAGCCGGGCCAGACGCCGGCTTCTGAGCCTGCTGCGTCGACGGCGCCCCCGATCGGGGCAGACGAGCCGCCGGCAACGTCCGCCGCACCGGCCGGCCCGCCGGTACCGTCCGACCCGACGGCACCGTCCGGCCCGCGCGAGCCCGCTGGTGCACCCCGGGGCCCCGCCCAGGTCGACGACGGTCAGCCCGCGCGTCCGGCCGCCGCACCGGAGAGCGGCGCCGACGCCGAGATGATCCGCCGCCGCTGGCCGGAGGTGATCGCCACCCTCTCCCGCCTCAAGCGCTCCACCTGGGCGCTCGTCTCCCAGAACGCCCAGGCCGGCGAGGTCGCCAACGGTGCGCTCCACCTGATCTTCTCCACCGCAGGGCTCGCGACGGCGTTCCGCAACGGACCGCACGCTGAGCACGTCCAGCGTGCGCTGTCCGAGACACTCGGTGTCCAGCTGCGCGTCGTGGGGGTCGTCGAGGACGGCTCCGGCCGCCCCGGTGGTGGCGGCGGGGGGCCGAGCGGTGGCGACCGGCCCGTCGTGACCGCCCCGACGCCGTCCAGCGCCGTCCTCGACGCCCGCTCCAGCTGGGCGAGCCCGGCCACCTCGGGCCAAACAGCGCCGACGACGGCTCGCCCGTCGGCGGCGCAGCCGCCCGCACCGTCGGCCTCGTCGGGTCCCGGCGCGGCCACGAACGGCTTCGCCGGACCGACTGCGGTCCTCACCGCCACGCCGCGTACCGCCGGGTCCGCCCCCGAGGCGGCGCGATCGACCCGTCGCACGGCGGAGGTGCCGTCCGAGGAGGACGACTACCCGCTGCCGCCCGAGCCGGTCGACGACGACCCGGGACCGCCCGCGGACCTGCACGCGTCAGCCGGTGCCCAGCCGTCCGCCGCAACGGCGTCGGGGGGAGCCACGCAGGGCTCAGCCGCGACCCAATTGTCCACTGCTAGCCAGGCCTCTGCCGCAACCCAGGCCTCTGCGGCGACGCAGGCCTCTGCCGCAACCCAGGCCTCCGCCGCCACCCCGGGGGAGGCGGGCTCACGCGGCCGATGGAACGACCGGTCCGCGTCGCCCGAGGCCACCCGTCGCCCGACCGTGTCCCCCGCCGACGACGTCGCCTCCCTCGACGACCCCGACGCCGAGGGCTCCGGGATGGTCGGCGCGCCGCTGGTCGCCAAGGTGCTCGGCGGCACGGTGATCGAGGAGCTGTCGGTGGCGCCGGGCGGTCCCGCCGCGCCGTAGGCTGGCAGGTGTGTATGAAGGCGCGGTCCAGGACCTGATCGACGAGCTCGGCCGACTCCCCGGCGTGGGACCCAAGAGCGCGCAGCGCATCGCCTTCCACGTGCTCTCGGCCGACACGGAGGACGTCGCACGCCTCGCCCACGCGCTCACGGAGGTCAAGGCGAAGGTCCGGTTCTGCGAGATCTGCGGCAACGTGTCCGAGGAGGCGCAGTGCCGGATCTGCACCGACCCACGCCGCAACCCCACTGTGCTGTGCGTCGTGGAGGAGGCCAAGGACGTCGTCGCCATCGAGCGCACCCGCGAGTTCCGCGGCAAGTACCACGTGCTCGGCGGCGCCATCAACCCGATCGACGGAGTCGGCCCGGACGACCTGCGGATCCGCGAGCTCATGACCCGGCTCGCCGACGGCGAGGTCCAGGAGGTCATCATCGCCACGGACCCCAACATCGAGGGCGAGGCCACCGCCACCTACCTCGCCCGCATGCTCCGCGGGATGGGCGTCCCCGTCTCCCGCCTCGCCTCCGGCCTGCCGGTGGGCGGCGACCTCGAGTACGCCGACGAGGTGACCCTCGGCAGGGCCTTCGAGGGCCGCCGCCTCATCGACTCGTGACCGGCGTGCTGGAGATCGACGCCCTCACCATCCTGCTGCTGGTCCTCGCCGGGCTGACCGCCGGGTGGGTGGACGCCGTCGTGGGGGGCGGCGGGCTCATCCAGCTGCCCGCCCTGCTCCTGGTCCCTGGCATCAGCCCGGTGCAGGCGCTGGCGACGAACAAGGTCGGCTCCATCATGGGCACCTCGGTGAGCTCGCTGACGTACTACCGCCGGGTCGGGCCGGACATGCGCACCGCCGGCCCGATGGCCCTCGCCGCCTTCGCCGCGGCGATCGGCGGCGCCGCGGTCGCCAGCCAGATCCCGGCCGAGCTCTTCACGCCGATCATCCTGGTCGTCTGCATCGCCGTCGCCGCCTGGACCCTCGCCCGGCCGTCCGTGGGCAGGACCACGGCGCTGCGGTGGGAGGGGAACCGGCACGTCTGGACCGCGCTCGGGCTCGGCCTCGTGATCGGCGCGTACGACGGCATGCTCGGACCCGGCACCGGCAGCTTCCTCGTGATCGCCCTCGTCGGGGTGCTCGGGTACGCGTTCCTCCCCGCAACGGCCATCGCGAAGATCGTCAACTTCGCGACCAATGCCGGGGCGCTCCTCTTCTTCGTGCCCCACGGCGCCGTCGTCTGGTCGCTCGGGCTCGCGGTCGGCGCCGCCAACCTCGTGGGCGCCTACATCGGCGCCCGCATGGCCGTGGCCAGGGGCAGCGGCTTCGTGCGCGTGATCTTCGTCGTCGTCGTGGGTGCGCTCGTGCTCCGCCTCGGCTGGCAGACGTTCCAGCAGTACTGGAGCTGACCACGCCCTGGGACTACCGAGACCCGGCCCACCCGTAACGGTGAGGAATCGGTGTGCCAGGCGCATCGTTCTCTCACCGTTGTGCCAGATGCACCGGTTGCGGCCATCCCCGTGCGGGGGACCAAGTGAGTCACGTCACGCCCCGTCCGTCATGCGGATCAGGATCTGACCGGAGCGTGAGACGCACCTAGACTGTCCCGATCAGTCCCGTCGGCGGAGCGCGCCTGCCCGCTGATCCCCGATCCACCCGGAGCTGAATCAGTGCCCCTCGTTGTGCAGAAGTTCGGCGGCTCGTCGGTCGCCGACGCCGCCAGCATCCAGCGCGTCGCGAGGCGGGTGGTGGAGACCAGACGGGCTGGGAACGACGTCGTCGTCGTCGTCTCGGCCATGGGTGACACGACCGACGACCTGCTCGACCTCGCCGGCCAGATCACCGACGACGCCCCCGCCCGCGAGATGGACATCCTGCTCACGGCGGGCGAGCGGATCTCGATGTCGCTGCTCGCCATGGCCATCGACGCCCAGGGCGTGAAGGCCCGGTCCTACACGGGCCAGCAGGCGGGGCTGCGCACCGACACCCGCTACGGCAAGGCCTCGATCGTCGGCGTCGTCCCCGAGCGCATCACCCGGGCGGTCACCGAGGGCCAGGTCGCGATCGTCGCCGGCTTCCAGGGCGTCAACGAGCTCAACGACGTCACCACCCTGGGACGCGGAGGCTCCGACACCACCGCCGTCGCCCTCGCCGCGGCCCTCGAGGCCGACGTCTGCGAGATCTACACCGACGTCGACGGGCTCTTCACGGCCGACCCGCGCATCGTGCCGAGCGCACGCCGGGTCCAGCACATCACCTACGAGGAGACGCTCGAGCTCGCCGCGCACGGCGCGAAGATCCTGCACCTGCGGGCCGTCGAGTACGCCCGCCGCTACGGCGTGCCGCTGCACGTGCGCTCGTCGTTCTCGAACAAGGAAGGCACCTGGGTCGCAGACACCGCCGCGACCTCGGCCGAGGAGGAAGCCATGGAAGACCCGATCATCTCCGGCGTCGCGCACGACCGCAGCCAGGGCAAGATCACCGTCGTCGGCGTGCCCGACGTCCCCGGTATCGCTGCGAAGCTCTTCGAGGTCGTCGCCGCGGCGGACGCGAACATCGACATGATCGTGCAGAACGTCTCCACCCAGCGCACCGGGCTGACGGACATCTCCTTCACCCTGCCCGAGGCCGACGGCATGGCGACGATGAAGGCCATCCAGGGGGCCGCCGAGACCCTGCAGTACTCCGAGGTCCGCTACGACGACCAGATCGGCAAGCTCTCGCTGGTCGGCGCCGGCATGCGCTCCCACCCGGGCGTCTCCGCCAAGCTCTTCGGCGCCCTCTCCGCCGCCGGCGTCAACATCGAGATGATCTCGACCTCGGAGATCCGCATCTCCGTCGTGACCCGGGCGGACCACCTGGACAACGCCGTGCGCGCCGTCCATACCGCCTTCGACCTCGACACCGCCGAGTCCGAGGCCGTCGTCTACGGAGGGAGCGGACGATGAGCGAGCAGACCCCGCGTGAGCTGACCGTCGCCATCGTCGGTGCGACCGGGCAGGTCGGCACCGTGATGCGCGCGCTGCTCGAGGAGCGCGCGTTCCCGGCGACGGCGGTGCGCTTCTTCTCCTCCGCCCGCTCGGCCGGCAAGACCCTGCCCTTCAGGGGTGCGGACGTCGTCGTCGAGGACGTGGCGACGGCGGACCTGAGCGGCATCGACATCGCCATCTTCTCCGCCGGTGCGACGGCGTCGCGCGAGTTCGCGCCGCAGTTCGCCGCGGCGGGCGCCGTCGTGGTCGACAACTCCTCCGCGTTCCGCAAGGACCCGCAGGTGCCCCTGGTCGTCTCCGAGGTGAACCCGCACGCGATGGCCGAGCGGCCCAAGGGCATCATCGCCAACCCGAACTGCACGACCATGGCCGCGATGCCGATCCTCAAGGTGCTCGACACCGAGGCCGGGCTCGAGCGCCTCGTCGTCTCGACCTACCAGGCGGTCTCCGGCTCCGGCGTCGCCGGGGTCAAGGAGCTCGAGGGGCAGGTGCGTGCCGCCGTCGACCAGGACCTCACCGGTCTGGCGCTGGACGGCAAGGCCGTGACCTTCCCCGAGCCGGAGAAGTACGTCGCGCCGATCGCCTTCGACGTCGTCGCGCTGGCCGGCTCGATCGTCGACGACGGCTCCGGCGAGACCGACGAGGAGCAGAAGCTGCGCAACGAGTCGCGCAAGATCCTCGAGCTGCCGGGCCTGCCCGTCTCCGGCACCTGCGTGCGCGTGCCGGTGTTCACCGGGCACGCCCTGTCGATCAACGCCGAGTTCGCGCGCCCGCTCAGTCCCGAGCGCGCCACCGAGCTGCTGGCCGAGGCGCCGGGCGTCGAGCTCTCCGACGTCCCCACCCCGCTGCAGGCCGCCGGTGCGGACCCGAGCTTCGTGGGCCGCATCCGCGCCGACCAGTCGGTGCCGGAGGGGCGTGGCCTCGCGCTGTTCGTCGCGAACGACAACCTGCGCAAGGGTGCCGCGCTGAACACCGTGCAGATCGCGGAGCTGCTGGCCGCGGAGCTGCTCGCCGTCTGAGGTCGGGCTGCGCGGCTGCGCGGCTGCGCGGGGGAGGGCCGCGGAGCCGGCCGACCACGGCCCCGGATCTACCCGCAGGACTCCGAGGGGGTCCGGTCCTGCATGGTCACGAGGTGCAGGACCGGGTCCAGCGGGACGGTGACGGTGCGGGTCAGGCCGAGCCGGGTGACCGCGAGGTCGACAAGCTCGCGCGTGATCCCGCTCCCGGCTTCGAGGTGCAGGCACGCGGGCCAGTCCTGGGTGATTCGGACAGCGAAGCCCTCGCCGCCGGCCACCCGGACGCTGGGCGTCGCGTCACCGAGCACGCCGCGCTCTCGCTCGTACGACATGAGCTCGACGGTGAGCGCGTCGTCACCGACGGCGTCGCCCGGCTCGGCCGCGCGGACGGTGACGGGCAGCCGTCCGTCGTTGACGAAGGTGTAGAGCGCCACGGCGTCACCGGGATCGGGTCCGGTCACCTGGTAGGCCTGCCTGGTGTCCAGAGCCGTCAGGGTCAGCGCGTCGCCGTGCTGCGTCAGCTGGCCCGGCCCGACCCGTGGGGGCAGGAGGACGACGGCGGCGACCAGAGCGAGGGCGAGCACCAGCGCGGCGAGGATCACCGGCCGCCGGTCCGAACGACGCGCGGGCCCGTCGAGAGCCGGCGCCGGGCCGGTGGCGAGTGACATGGCCGGATCATGCCAGAGGAGAGGCCTGCCCACGCGGCATTCTCTAGGCCTTCGCCCAGACGCCGAGCTCGTTGCCGCTCGGGTCCTGGAAGTGGAACCGGCGTCCACCGGGGAACTCGTACGGGCCCTGGATGACCAGACCGCCCGCCTGCTCGACGGCGGTCACTGTGGCATCGAGATCCTCGGAGAACAGCAGCACGAGCGGTCCGCCCGGCCGGATGTCGGTCCCGAGGCGCAGCCCACCCGCCTCATCGCTGCCCGCCGGTCCCTGGATCCCGGTGTACTCCGGCCCGTAGTCGGTGAAGACCCATCCGAAGGCAGCGGCGTAGAACGCCTTGGCGCTCTCCATGTCGCTCACGGTCAGCTCGACGTAGTGGATCGGGTGATGGCGCGGCGCCTGGTCGGTCATGTCCGACATTGTCGTCGACGAGCGTGACCGGCCGCCTCCGGGTGCCGTCCGGCGCGCCCCGGCGTCGCCCCGGCGCCGCCCCGACGGAGCCCGGCGAACGCGGGCCGTCACGACTATCGTCGCCTCGTATGGACCCCGTGCGCGGAACGGAGGCGCCGCGGCTGCTGCTCGGACCGCTGCTGCGGCACGTCGACGCGACCAGCGCCACGGTCTGGGTCGAGACCGACCGGCCGTGCGACGTCGTCCTCCGTGCCGGCGGCCGGAGCGAGCGCGAGCGCACCTGGGCAGTCCACGGCCACCACTACGCGCTGGTCGCACTCACCGGGCTGGAACCCGCCTCGGAGCACCCGTACGAGGTCCTCCTCGACGACCGGTCCGTCTGGCCCGAGCCGGAGAGCCGGTTCCCGCCGAGCGTGATCCGCACGATCCGCCCGGACGCGTCGCTGCGCCTCGCGTTCGGGTCCTGCCGTCGCTGCGCGCCGGACGACGACCGCGCCCGCCGGGCCTTCGGTGTCGACGCGCTCGCGGGTATGGCCGAGCGGATGGCCGTCACCGCGCACGAGGAGTGGCCCGACGCCCTGTTCCTCGCCGGGGACCAGATCTACGCCGACGACCCCTCGCCGGAGCTCGTCGAGCGGCTGAAGGCGGCGCACGTCGACGGCGACCGGGCCGTGCGGGCCGAGGTGCAGAACTTCGAGGAGTACACCTGGCTGTATCACGAGAGCTGGACGCCGCCGCCGGTGCGGTGGCTGCTCTCCACCGTCCCGAGTGCGATGATCCTCGACGACCACGACCTTCGGGACGACTGGAACTCCTCGCTCTCGTGGCGGGAGTGGGCCACCGCCCAGGACTGGTGGCGGGGCCGGGTGACCGGGGCGTTCGCGTCGTACTGGATCTACCAGCACCTCGGGAACCTCTCCCCGGACGAGCTCGAGCAGGACCGTATGTGGGCCCTCGTGCGCGGGACGACGGACGACGCCGCGCGCACCGACGCGCTCGATGCCTTCGCCTGGCGCTCGGACGCGGAGCCGACGAGCGTCCGCTGGAGCTTCTACCGCGACTTCGGTACCCCGGACCACCGGATCCGGCTCGTGGTGGTGGACTCGCGGTGCTCGCGACGGCTCGGTCCCGACGAACGCTCCATGGTCGACGACGACGAGTGGCAGTGGGTGCTCGACCACGCGCGGGCGGGCAACCTCGACCACCTGCTGATCGGCACGACGCTGCCGTTCCTGCTCCCGCACGGCATCCACCACCTGGAGGGATGGAACGAGGCCGTCACCTCCCGCCGCACCTGGCGACCGGTGGTGGCGCGGTTCGGTGAGGTGCTCCGACGCGCCGTCGACCTCGAGCACTGGGCCGCCTTCCGCGGCTCGTTCGACAGCATGGTCGACCTCCTCGAGGACGTCATCCGTGGCGCCGACCCGCCGGCCAGCGTGCTGGTGCTCTCCGGTGACGTCCACTGCTCCTACACCGCTCGCGCCGAGCTACGGACGGACCATCCGGCGACGGCGGTGCACCAGCTGACGCAGTCACCGTTCCGCAACCCGATGGAGACTCCGCTGCGCCTGGCCTACGCCGCCCTCGACGTCGCCCCGGTCCGTCTCCTGTGGCACAAGATGGCCAGGTCCGCGCGGGTCACGGAGGTGCCGCTCAGGTGGGACGTCGACCACGGCCCGTGGTTCGTCAACGGCGTCATGACGCTGGTGATCTCCGGCAGGGACGCGCGGGTCGACGTCGACGGTGCGACGGTCCGCGCCGGTCGGCCGTGGCTCTCGCCGACGGCGTCGATCCCCCTGACGACCGCCACGCCGAGCGGGAGGGCGGGGTTCGCGGACGAGCGCGCCGCCGTCTGAGACCTGCCGGCGCGAGGCTGCAGGCCACCGAGGGCCGCGGGTCCCTCGGTAGCGGCCGCGCACTCGGCGGAGCCGCGGAACCTCGGTGGAGCCGGGCAGCACCTCAGTAGATGTGGAGCTTGTCCAGGAGCGCGAAGGTGTCGTCCAGGGTCTCGAACAGGTCCTTGTTGTGCTTGATCATCTTGCTGCGCATGTAGACGCGCAGCCACTGCTTGTACATGAAGCTCTCGTACCGGTCGAACTTCTCCGTCAGCTGCAGGTCCGGCTGGCCGATGAGGCCGGCGAGGAACATCGCGCACTCGAACCCCAGCGATATCGACTGGAAGTACGGCGAGCCGATCGCCGAGTCGCCGGCCAGAAATGCCGGCGACGTCGCGAACGGGTGGACCGACCCGGCCGCGTGCCAGCTCCGGCTGGTCACGTTGCGGGCGTGGTAGAGGTCCAGCGGGATCCGGACGATCTCGAGCTCGCCGAGTATCTCCCCGCCGGTCTCGTTCTTGATCCGGTCGATGAACCGGTCCATGGACACAGTGACGCCGGGGAAGTTGTCCCGCAGCCATGCGCTGTCGAACGTCGACGGCATCGCCCGGAACTCGTCCTCGGTGATGTTCACGATGCCCGTCACGTGGCTGACGCCCTGGTCGTAGTAGGTCCGGTGGACCCAGGGATGAACTTGTAGCTGTCGTTCTCGGCGTTCTTGTAGTACTTGCAGTACTCGTCGCAGTGATACGTCTGGCTGTACAGGAAGGTGATCACCAGGGCGTACTCGAGTCGGAGCCGGAAGAGGTTCGTCTCGCCCCCGGGGCCGCCGAAGGCGGGGGACATGTGGTCCCGCAGGAGGGACCTGCTGCCCGTGCAGTCGATCAGGATGTCGTCCGGCCCCACCATCGCCAGCGCGTCCGGTGCCGTGATCTCACCGGCGACCCGCTCGACCGAGGAGGTCCCGCGCCGGTCGATCAGGTCGCTGAGAGCCTGCTCGATCGCGTTGAGCGGGCAGAAGCCCAGCGTCCACTGGAGCAGGAGCGACCTCAGGTCCGACGGGATCAGCTTTCTGGAGGCGACACCTTCCTCGAGGTCGGTGCGGTCGAAGACGGCCTCGACGTTCTCCTCGTCGATGTAGTCGATGCAGTAGCTCTCGACGGAGTCCGCCACGAGGTAGCTGTCGAGCTTGACCATGCGGGTCCGGGTGTACCGGGGACGCTTCTCGTAGAGGTGCACGGCGTAGTCGCCCGTGGTCTGCAGCAAGGCCGTCAGCATGAGACCGACGGGGCCGCCACCGATGATGTGGACCGGGCGGGGCGTTGACGTCTCGAGGGGCATTCGGCCGCTCCTCACGCGGGAGAGACGCGGGAGTACCAGCGGCGCAGCGGGGGCTCCGCGCAGCGCGCACCACCGTTGGTGCGTGCAGCGGCCAGATTAGCACCGCGACGTCGTACCCCGGTCTGGCCGGCCGCGGTCGCGAGGACGAGGCGGGTGCTGGCAACAGGTGGCAGGTGGCAGGTGCCGTGCCCCGTCACCCGGCCGGCAGGTGACGGGCGACGAAGTCGAGCTGCCGGCGCAGCTGCCCGACCTCCTCGTCGTCGACCACCGACCCGTGGCCCGCGCCGTAGGTGTACAGCTCGACGGGCGCGTCGTGGTCGGTACGGCCGCGCAGCGCGTCCACGTAGCGGTGGATCTGCCCCAGCGGGCAGCGTGGGTCGTTCAGCCCGGCCATGATGAGCACCGGTGCGCGGACGGCGTCGACGTAGGTGATCGGGCTCGACTCGCGGTAGCGCCCGGGCACCTCGGCGGGGGAGCCGCCGAACAGCGAGCGGTCGAAGGCCTGCAGGTCCGGCATCTCTTCCGCGTAGGCGGTGACATAGTCCGCCACCGGCACGTCGGCCAGGCCGACCGCCCACCGCTCCGGCTGGGTGCCCAGGCCCAGGAGCGTGAGGTAGCCGCCCCAGGACGCCCCTGCGAGGACGGAGCGCGCCGGGTCGGCGACTCCCTCGGCGACGAGGTGGTCGTGGACGGCGGCGATGTCTTCGAGCTCGGTGAGCCCGACGCGGCCCTCCAGGGCGTCGCGCCACGCGGTGCCGTAGCCGGTCGACCCGCGGTAGTTGACGCTCACGACGGCGAAGCCGTGGTCCACCCAGGCGGCCAGGTGCGGGGAGAACGAGTCGGACCGGTGCCACGCCGGACCACCGTGGACGTCGACGACCACCGGGTACGGGGCGCTGCCTGTCGGGGGCACGCGCAGCAGCGCGTGCACCCGGCCGCCCGGGCCGTCCGCCCACACGTCCCGCACCGGCACCGACGGTGCGGGGCGCACGCCGCCGACCGTCACGACCTCCCGGCCGGTGCCGGCCGAGAGGACGCGGCGCGGGGTGGCCGCGGAGGACCACCGCAGCCAGACGTCGCCGTCGGGCCGCGGGCCGGCCTCGGAGACGCTGCCGTCGGCCGGTCCGACCGGCGTCGTCGCACCCGTGACGAGGCTGTGCCGGTACAGGCGGGTGCGGGCGTGATGGTCGACGGCGACCAGGAGGGTGCGACCGTCGGCGTACCACCACGCCTCGGTCACGTCGCCGGGCAGCGCCTCGCCGCCGCTCGTCAGCACCACGTCGCGGGTCTGCGCCGTCGACAGGTCCCAGATCAGCAGCTCGGCCCGTCCGTGGCGCTCGTGCCCGACGAGGAGGCGGGCGTCGCCGTCGAGCGGGGCGAAGTCGATCGCGACGAGGCCCTTCCCGGGGCCGTCGTCGAGGTCGGCCACCACGGCGCCGGTGTCCGAGCGCAGCACCCGCAGCGCGAGGTGGCGGTTGTCCCCGCGCTCGGAGTGCTCGATCGCGGTGAGGTTTCCGTCGTGCGACAGGGCGGACGCGACGGCGTCGTTGGCGTGGTGGTAGAGCAGCACCGGTACGTCGGTGCCGGGCTCGCTCGCGCCGACGACGACCTGGTGGATGGTCGTCCCGTGCTCGTCGATCCGGCCGACGACGGCGGTACCGTCCCGGGCGAGCAGCAGCCCGGCGGGATAGGAGTCGGGCAGGTCGATCGGGTCCTGCACGGCGTGCCCTGGCGGTGAGCCGAAGGGCTGACGGCGCCACCGGCCCCACTCGTCGCCGTCGGTGTCGTCGAACCACCACACCCACTGCCCGTGCGGGTCGATGGTGCACTCGGTGGTGCCCTGCGCCCGGTCGGTCAGCGGTATCAGCCGCCCGGTGCCCACCTCGAAGGAGTGGACCTGCAGGACTCCGCGGTTCGTGGCGACCACGCAGGCACGGTCGGGTGCGTACTCGGCCCACTCGGGCAGGTCGACCTGGCGTGCGCGCAGGCGCAGCTCCCACGCGGGTGGCGGCCAGGCGCCTGGGTCCTGGGACCGGACGGTCGGTACGGCGGTGCTCATGCTCGAAGCGTAGATCGCCGGCCCGCGCCTCAGTGCGCCGTGCGGTGGCGGCGGTGCAGGTCGTGGACCTCCTCGTCCAGGCCGTCGACGGGTCCGTCGACGACGACGCCCGGCGCGACGGCCGTCACCGGTAGCGGGGCGACCGGCCCGGGCTCGACGCCGAGGTCGTCGAGCCAGCCGACGAGCTGGGCGCCGGAGGCGACGAAGACGATGCGTCCCAGCCCCACCCAGGCGTGCGCGGCCGCGCACATCGGGCAGTGCTCGCCGGAGGTGTAGACGGTGGCGGACGCCCGCTCGGCTGCGTCCAGGTGGACCGCGGCCCACCTGGCGAGAGCGATCTCGGGGTGCGCCGTGGGGTCTCCGTCGGAGACCACGCGGTTGCGGTCCTCGGCGAGCACGGCTCCGTCCGCGCTGACCAGCACGGACCCGAAGGGCTCGTCTCCCGCCTCGAGGGCCTCTCGGGCGAGCTCGACGCAGCGGCGGAGGTGGTCGTCAGCGGTGGCCATGAAGCCCATGATGGCAGTGCGGCAGTGCGGCAGTGCGCCGGATGCGACGGTCGGACAGCGCACCGAGGCGGAGCCGGTCGCGCCGCTGGCCGAGGCGTTGCCCGGTCGCCGCTCGATGCGGCCGAGGAGGTCGCGGACCGGCGCCCCGCTGACCGCCCGGCGCGGCGGTACGGACCGTGCCACCCTGGTCGCACGAGTCCCGGCGACCGCCGGGAGGTCTGCAGCGGGAGGTCGTCGATGACGAGCCAGCTACCGGCACCCGGCGTGGTGGTGGGCACGGACGGGTCCGAGCACGCGGAGCTGGCGGTGGACGTGGCCGCCGAGGAGGCGGTGCGGCGCGGCGTCGCGCTGCAGATCGTCTACGTCTTCCCGTGGATGGCCAGGGCGCAGCGCTGGGAGTGGTCGCCTCCCGCCGACGCGCTCGCTGCCGCCGAGTCGATCGCCGACCGTTCGGCGGCCCGGGTCGGGGACGCCCACCCCGGCCTGCCGGTGGACGGCCGGATGCTCGTGGACGACCCGGTCACGGCCCTGATCGAGGCCTCGACCTCCGCCGACGTCGTGGTCGTCGGGGCACGCGGCCGGGGCAGCGCGGTCCGGCCGCTGCTCGGCTCGGTCTCGGAGAAGGTGGCCGCTCACGCCCACGGGCCGGTCATCGTGGTGCACGAGCGCCCGCCGCACCCGGACGGCCCGGTGGCGGTGGGGATGGACCCGGGCGAGGGGGCGCCCGAGGCGGTCGAGTTCGCCCTCGAGGAGGCGCGACGGCGCGGCGTCGGCCTGCTGGTGGTCCAGGGCAGACAGCACGAGTCGTTCAGCGGCGATGCGGACGAGCGCCTCGTCGAGCAGTTCGACACCCTCCTCGCCAAGGTTCACCGTGCCAGCGACGAGCGGGTCGAGAGCTGGCGCACACGCTTCCCCGACGTCGAGCTCGAGGTCCGCCGCACCACCGGACACCCGGTGGAGGCGCTGGCGGAGGCGGCCGCCGAGGCGGGCGTGCTCGTCGTCGGGAGCCGTGGGCGGGGCGGTCTGGCGAGCTTCTTCCTCGGCTCGGTCAGTCGGGGCGTGCTGCAGAAGGCGCCGCTGGTCGCCGTCGTACGGGTCCACCACGAGAGGGCGCGTCGCTGAGAGTCTCACCGGCGGGAGGCGTCGGCACGCTCAGCGCTCGAAGTACGGCCCCGCCGTGGGATCCGCGCGGTACGCCAGCGTCCGTTCCAGGCGCTCGCGGGAGGTCGGCGCCATGTCCGCCGGCAGGGCATCGAGAGCGAACCAGGCGACGTCGGTGGACTCGTCGTCGCCGACACCCGCGGTGCCGTCGACGTACCGGCACAGGAAGGTCAGGTCCAGGTACTGCGACACGTCCCCGTTGGGATAGGTGACGCGGTGCCCGGAGGAGACGGCGGTCAGCGCCAGCACCTCGGCGTCCACGCCGGTCTCCTCGGCGATCTCGCGCCGCAGCCCGACGGCGGGCTCCTCACCTGGTTCGAGGATGCCCGACACCAGTGCCCAGAGCCCGTTGTCGGCCCGACGCCCGAGCAGCAGGCGGTCGTCGTCGTCGAGGACGACGGCGGTGACGCCGGGGAGCCAGAGCAGGGCGTGCCCGACATGTGAGCGCAGCTCGGCGACGAACGGGGGGACGGGCATCGGGTCAGCCTACGACGCGGGCGGGCCGCCGACCGGTGAGGTCGACGGCCCGCCCGGCGCGAGCATCCGCGATCAGCCGTGGCCGATCTTCTTGCCGTCGAGGCGGTACGCGACCACCACCGACGGGCGGGGCACCTGACCTCCGCCGTCCGGCCAGCTCGACAGGCGGGTCTCGAAGGACGCGCCGCCGTACTCGCCCGGGTGCTGGACGGCGACGAGGACGCGCTCGTCGGTGACGATCGGCCCGCAGGTCTCGCCGCCGCGGGGGACGGTGAGGAACGTCTTGACCTGCCCGCGCCGGCTGCCCTTCACGGCGACGGCGTGGAGGGCGTCGTTGGCGCCGATGGTGCCGTTCTGGCCGTCCGTGCTGATCCAGAGGTTGCCGTGCCTGTCGAAGGCGAGGTTGTCGGGGCACGAGATCGGCGAGACCTGGGTCTTGTCGTACCCGGCGAAGTAGGTGTCCTCGTCCTCCGGGTTGCCGCAGAGCAGGAAGATGTCCCAGGTGAACGTCGACGACGTCGCGTCGTTCCGTCCGTCGACGAGCTCGATGACGTGTCCGTGCTTGTTGCTCGGGCGCGGGTTGGGTGCGTTGAGCTGGGCGGCGGACCGGGCTGTGTTGTTGGTCAGTGCGACATAGACGACGCCGGTCTTCGGGCTGGGCTCGACGTCCTCGGGGCGGTCCATCGTGGTCGCGCCGACGGCGTCGCCCGCCTGGCGGGTGAACAGCAGGACCTCGACGCCCGTCATGCCGGGCACGTGAGAGGTGGCGGTGTCGCCGGTGGAGGTGACCAGCGGGATCCACTCGCCGGATCCGTCGTCGGCGAACCGCGCGACGTAGAGGGTGCCGTTGTCGAGGAGCGTGGCGTTGTGCGCGACGTCGTTGCTCCGGTAGGCGTCCCGGGTCACGAACTTGTACAGGTAGTCGAAACGCTCGTCGTCGCCCATGTAGAGCGCGGCCCGGCGACCCGGGGTGAGGCTCACGGTGGCCGCCTCGTGCTTGAAGCGCCCGAGCGCCGTGCGCTTGCGCGGGGTCGAGGTGGGGTCGTACGGGTCGACCTCGACGATCCAGCCGAACCGGTTGACCTCGTTGGGCTCGGCGGACAGGTCGAAGCGGGTGTCGAACCGCTCCCACTTGCGCTCGGAGGCGCCGCCGGGCAGGCCGTAGCGGGCGAGCCGCTGCCTGGTGGCGGAGTCGGTCACGCCGTCGGCGTTCGCGAAGTACTGGTTGAAGTTCTCCTCGGCGGTCAGCCAGGTGCCCCACGGGCTCAGGCCGCCGGCGCAGTTGTTGAGCGTGCCGAGCACGACGCGGCCGGACGGGTCGGCGGAGGTTCGCACGAGCTCGGCGCCGGCCACCGGGCCGGTCAGCTCGAACTCGTCGGTCGCGGTGAACCGGCGGTTGAGGGGATGGTCGACGACGGGGTCGAGGCCACCGTTGCGCGGCCCGCGGTGCCGACCGGTGACGGCGACGACGCTCAGGCCGTGAGCCGCCCAGGAGACCTCCACCTGCTCGCGGGTGGGGTTCGCCGCGTCGTAGCCGCCGAACATCATGACCTCGTCGGTGTACTCGTGGTTGACGACCATCAGGTGCTCGTCCTGCTCGAGCGGCAGCAGCCCGACGTGGTCGTTGTTGTAGCCGAACTGGCGCGCCTGGGCGGCAGCGGTCAGGTTCGCGGGGTCGAAGTCGGCGGCGTCGGAGAAGAGCTTGTCGCCCCAGCGGATCACCGGCTCGGACGTGTAGCCGGCCGGCACGCTGACCGCGTCGACGAAGTTCGGGGCGACGGCGTCGAAGCGCAGCCCCACGGCGTCGGGGCCTCCGACGGCGGGCGCGGCCTGGGCGCCCTGCCTGCCCATCATGGGCACGGCGGCGGTGGCCGCGGCCACGACAGCGCCGGCCCGGAGGACCGATCGGCGGGAGAAGGCGCGGGCCGCGACGTCGCCGAAGTACTCGTTCGCGGAGGTGTTGGGCACCGGGTGGAAGCAGGCGTCGCCGCAGCGGAACCGGCAGGTGAGGGCGGACCGGCCGCCGTCGTGCGCGGGCAGCAACGGAAGCGGGCGGCGGCCGGGGACGGTCGTGCTCATGGGAGCTCCTAGTCGTCGTCGAGGTGCTGGCGACGCTAGGCAGGGAAGGTGTCCGGCTCGGCACGGCGCGTTGACCAGCCGGTGACGGGAAGTGGTCGGCTGGGGGTCGCTGTTGGGTCTGGAGCTCTATGGGGGACGCGGTGGGGCGGCGTCGACGTGGAGTGCAACGCGACCGACGAGCGGGATCGCAGCACCGGTATCGATTAGTGATCAGTCGGCCGGATGCCCGACGGACGGTGCGTCAGACCATGGCGAGCCGGTCCACAAGTAGTGTCACCCTCCGTTGGGTGTCCTCCGGCGGCAGCCGTCCCGCCCGGGTGAGGGTGGCCAGCCCGTGCAGGGCCGCCCAGAACACCTCGGTGAACAGTGCCGGATGGACGCTGTCCCCAGCGACCTCGCCGAGCGTCTCCAGCAGGGCGGCGAAGGCGTCCTTCAGTGGCTCCGGGGTGTTCTCGTTCGCGAACGCCAGACCGCCGTCGAGCCGGAACATGGCGTCATAGACGGCCGGGTTGCGCTCAGCGAACTCGAGGTAGGTGCCGGCGAGGGTGAGGACCCGGGTGCGACGGCCGTCCGCGGAGGAGGCTCCGGCTCGCAGCGCCGCCGCCAGCTCGGCGGCGCCCTCAAGGGCGACGGCGCCGATGATCTCGCGCTTACCGCGGAAGTGACTGTAGAGGACGGGCTGGCTGTACTCGATGCGCTCGGCGAGACGGCGGGTGGTGACCGCGTCCCAGCCCTGCTGCTCGGCGATCTCGCGGGCCGTCGTCACAATGAGGCGCTCGCGGACAACCCGCTCTCGCTCCTTGCGTGCCTGCACGGACATGAGTCGATCCTAGCATCGCTAGACAACCGAGCGAGGGCAGTACTAGCGTTGCCGCGTCATCTAGCGGCGCTAGATTCCAGGAGGAGTCATCATGCTTGACGCACTTGAGGTCGCCACCACCGTGGTCGTCGGCCTGCTCGCAGGGGTGGAGTTTTCCGTCGCCTTCGTCGTCAACCCGATTCTCGACGCGCTCCCCAGTGACAGCAGCCAGCGTGGCAGAAGCCACGGAGGCCGCATGCTCGGTGTCGTCATGCCGTTCTGGTACATCGGCTCGCTGGCCCTGAGCGGGGTGTGGGCCGTCGGCGGGTGGCACCAAGACGGCGCGCGCCTCGTCGTCGTCGCCGGCGCGCTGCTGATCCTCAGCGTGGTCATGTCGCTCCTCCTGCTCGTCCCGATCAACAACCGGGGGAAGACGTGGACGACCGAGAGCCGGCCCGAGGACTGGAAGGAGCAGATGAGCCGCTGGGACCGTTTCCACTACGTCCGCGTAGCAGTCCTCATCGCCGCCTTCACGCTGCTGGTCACCGCCCTCGCCTGAATTCGCAGGCCACCACCATAAAACGGTCGACGTGATCCTCGGTGCTCGGCGCGCAGGGAGGCGGCTCAGTATCCTTTAGCGGGGCCGATCGAATCCGCTATTGGCCATGAAGACTGGGATTGGTGGTATTGCGTTGCTTCGGGTTGATCGACGTATTCGAGCAGATTTCCCACCCTTTTAGTGAGCGCGTCTCGAACCTGTTCGGGAGTGGCGAAGAAGAACTCTCGGCGTGGGTTTACCTGGTTCACGCGTCCGGCGGCGAACTCCTTGTGAAGTTCAGTCTCCAGGGTGACGGCATCCTCAGAGAAGTACAGGGCATGCACGTCGAAGGGGAACGGGACTGAAGCATCTCCAAGTTCTCGAACCCGGTCCATTGGGTCGAGTCTCCGTGTCATGCCGATCTTGACGACGTGACCACCAAACGTGCCGATGTTTGATATGACGTAGACGTAGCCCGCACGAATGTTCGCGGCCCGGTAGTCGTTATCGGCAATGGCTCGCTCGATGCCGGCGAGGCGTCGCTCAAGGTCTTCGTAATCGTCTGCCTTGCCCTGTCGACGCAATGCCTCTAGTGCGTTCAGATAGTGGGAGCGCTCCTTCTCGAGGCGTTCGCGCTCGGCGGCAAGTTCTTGTTCGGCCCGGCGTTCCTCACGGAGTCGCTCGCGTTCTTCGCGGGCTGCCTCACGCTCCTCCTGAATCTTCATCATGTGGTCGGAGACGAGTTCAATTTCTTCGATCCGCAACGCGTGGTACGTCTCAGACACCTTCAACCCCATCATGGTGCCGAGTTTGGCGATCGTATCGGCCGAGGTAGTGAGTCGTTTTACGGCGGATGAGGCTGTGCCCGCACGGAGAGAACGAACGCAATTGTCGGCCTCTGCGTTGTAGGCACGCAGCATAAGCCTGGAGAAATCGGATACCATCTTACGCCCCTGAGCTAGGGAGTTGTTGTAGGAGAATCGCTCCGAGGCTTCGATAGCTGCCTTGTCACGGACGGCGCCGCGGATGCGTTCGCGAAGGTCGGCAAGGCGTTCCTTATACGCGGCTGCGGTTTCGAGCGGATGATGGTACTCGTAGATGCCGACCTGCTGAAGGAGGACTGCATCGTTGAGTTCGACGAGTTCGTTGCGCAGGTCGGCAATCTGGGACCTGAGTTTCTTGTCCTCTTCGGCGCTGGCCCCTGCTCGGACTTGGTGATGAGCGGGTCGGTCGCGTTCATCGTCCAGTTGGTCGCGGAGTTGGTGCTCGCGCGTTCGCAGTTCCGCTATCTCGCTCCGTAGTCGGCTGATCTCTGCCTCTTGGGCTGAGTTGACGGGGCCTGCTTCATCGGTATCAGAGACAGGTCTGCCATGCGGGCTCGCAATTGGAATTGTGTTGTCGTCTTGCACTTCTGGGCCTTGCTCGACCTCGGCCTTAGGTGCACCCGTCTGTGCGGATTCTTCGTTGCTGTCATTGTCGGGGACCCAGAAACTCCAGCCGTTGGGCGCTGGAGGCCACGCCGGGTCCGGTTGCCAGTCAGAAGCCGGGGTCCACCCGACTGGAGCAGGTGGCCAGCCTGGAGGCGTATTGAATCTGAAGCCGATCATGGATGTATGGTCCCCTCTTCCTCCTAGCTGCCTGCAACCTCGACGTTGGCGATACTCCGCGGGGCGTTAGTGTGAACGCACGCCGAGCGTAGTGCTGATGGCGGTCAGGCCGCGCGGGTCCTTAGACAGAGCTGCCCCGAAATGCTTGAGGGTTTCAGCAGGGGTGACCCGGTACAGGTCAATGCCCTCAAAGTCTTCCCGCGCCACGGCAACGGCTAGGAGTGGGGTGAAGGTGTCAGTGCCAGTGGCGGGATCGATGTGATTGGTTCCAGCGGCCAGAGAGATGGTTTCGACATGACGGTTCCGGTCAGCTTCGAACACCTCGTGAAGGGTCCTCAAGGCCGTGTTGTGTAGCAGGCCGGCATACCGGTCCTTCTGCTCCTTCAGCGGCTGAGCTGATTCGGAAATTTCATCGCGGGCACGAACGTACTTGAACCCCCTGGTCGTGGGAATCTGGTCCGGACTAGGGAGCTCAAGGTCTATGCGTAGTTCACGGGCGGCTTCGTCGTATTCGTACTCATAGCCGATTTCTATGCCGTCCGGGTAGACGGAGTTGCCCAGGACGATCCCGATGTACTCGTCTACTGCATCGGCTCTCCCTCCCGCGAGGCCAATGATGAGCGCGTCAAGTTGGGCGTTGTCATCGTCAACTTGTTGTTGCCGCTGCGCACACTCCTCAGCGTAGGCGGCCTGGTCAATTGCCAGCAGTCGGGCTCTTTCGGCCTCCGCTTCGGAATGGGCAGCAAGTTGTTCGAGCTGCCTCCGAGGAGTGGCGGCAACCTCAGCCTGCCAGGCGGCGTGTGCGGCGGCGTGGGCCGCCTGGGCTTCCTCGATGGCAACTGCATGCTTCTTCTTCCGCCCGAACAACCCCGACGGGGCGTCAGGCTCGATGTAGACCGGCTCGGGCGGGGCAACGATCGTAGGAGGCTGCGGCCTCGGTTCCTGGTGCGCGGAGCGAAACGGCGTGTGATCGGCGTGCTTGCGTAGCTTTTCGAGGTCGACGTAGTCGTCAACGTCAAGGGTGAAAGTGAGGATGCTGTCGATGTCGGCGAGTTGGCCGGTGAGTTCAGCGTTGGCGGACGCGGCAATCGACTCCATGGCTTCGATGTGGAGACGCTTGGCTTCCTTCTCAGCTGCAGCTTGCGTCCTTGCATCGGCTCGAGCCGCGGCTTGCTGTGCCCGGACAGCCGCGGCCTTTGCACGTTCGGCTTCCTTCCGGGCGCGTTGCCGATCCCGTTCTGCGGCGGCCGTGGCGTGTTGCTTCTGCCGTTGAGCGACAGCTGCTTGGTGCTGAATCTCGGCAAGAAATCCGCGCTTGCGTCCCATCAGACGTGCTTCTCTCTACTCTGAGGTGTCCCTGACCAGGATTCTAGGGTGGTGACGGATAGCGCGTCCCGCATTAGACGCTCTGTGAGTCCGCAAAAGCGGTACCACGCGATCCAACGCTCCCGCTCAGTTCAACTGAGGCGGGCTCGCGGGGCGCGGCCACATCCGCGCAGCGTCGGGCGCTGCCTACATGCTCAGCCGAGGCCCGCGCGGCCGCACGCTCCACGACCTGCGGCAACGTTGGATCCTGCGCGGCGTTCCCCTCACGACCGTTCAGGCGTGGCTCGGGCACGGCTCGATCGAGATCACCGCTTGCTACCTGCACCACCTCGGCGACTCCGACGACCGCTCGGCGCTGCAACTGCTCAACGGCGTCTCGGCGCGACGTGCCCGACCGGCCCGTCCAGGGGCAGGGGTGATTCTGGGGTGATTTTCGGCCACCGCCTCGCGTGCGGAGCAGGCGAACGGTAAGGCCCCTGGTCCGCGTCGCCGCAGGCCAGGGGCCTCATGTCACCGAGTCGGGGTGGCGGGATTCGAACCCACGACCTCTTCGTCCCGAACGAAGCGCGCTACCAAGCTGCGCCACACCCCGGTGGAACCGGATCAGGATAGCCGAGGCCGGCCGCCGTCGTGAAACTGGCCGCGCCGGATGAGATGCACACCACGCCGGTACCCCATGACATCCGCGACCACGCGGTTGGTGGCCGACGGTGGACCCGGTCTAATCGGCCCGCGGGACGAGCGTGAGCAACGACGCCTCCGGCCGGCACGCGAAGCGCACCGGCGTGTACGGGCTCGTCCCGAGTCCTGCGGAGACGTGCAGCCACGTGGAGCTCGTGCCACCGTCGGTGTCCGGCCGCGGACCGGGCCAGCCGTGCAGACCCGACGCGCGCTCGCGGTCGAGGTCGCAGTTGGTCACCAGAGCGCCGTAGAAGGGGACGCAGAGCTGTCCGCCGTGGGTGTGCCCGGCGAGGACGAGCCCACAGCCGTCGGCGTGCATCTGGTCGAGAACCCTCGTGTAGGGCGCATGGCTCACCCCGATGTGCAGCGCCCGGGCGTCCGTCCCGTCCGGCTGTCCGTCGTGCCGTCGGGCGCTGTGCGCGGGCCCGGGCGGGGCCGGGAAGCGGTCCCGCTCCATGTGCGGGTCATCGACTCCCACCAGCGTGACCCGGGTGCCGCGCAGCCGGAGCTCGTCGCGCCGGTTGGTCAGGTCCTTCCAGCCCGCGCGACGGAAGGCGGCGGCAAGCTCGGGTGCCGGGAGGGGCCGGTGCTCGAGCGGCTTCGTCCGTGCGTCGGGGAGGAGGTAGCGCGCGGGGTTCTTGGGCCGCGGGGCGAAGTAGTCGTTCGACCCGAGCACGAACGCCCCGGGCCGGTCGAGCAACGGCGCGTACGCCTCGAGCACCGCCGGCACCGCGTCCGGGTGGGCCATGTTGTCCCCGGTGGTGATGACCAGGTCCGGGTCCACCCGTGCGAGATCACGGACCCAGGCGATCTTGTGGCGCTGGCTGGGGACGAGGTGCAGGTCGGACAGGTGCAGCACCCGCAGGGGCGCGGCGCCGGTCGGCAGCACCGGCACGGTGTACCGGCGCAGCGTGAACATCGACGCCTCGGCCAGGGCCCACCCGAACGCCGTGGCACCGGCGAGGACGGCGGCACCGAGGCCGGCGGCCGCACGCCGGGCAGCGACGGTGCTCAGTCGTCGCCCCCGCCGTCGTTGCCGTTGCCCCGGCCGTTGTTGCCGCCGCCGTTGCCGTTGCCGTTGCCGTTGCCGCCGCCGTTGTTGCCGTCGCCACCGTCATCGCCGCCGTCGTCGCCTCCGCCGTCGCCGCCGTCATCCTCCTCGTCGGGCGGCGGGGGCGGGGGCTCGGGCGGGCCGGAGCTCGGGATGATGGTGATTCGCGTGCCGGGGGAGACCTGGGCGCCGGACGCGGGCTGCGTGGCTGCCACCCCGCCTGCCTGCCAGGAGGACTCCACCGGCGAGCCGATCTGCACCTGGAAGCCGGCGCCGGCCAGGATCGACTGCGCGTCGGACACCGAGCGGCCGACGACGTTAGGCACGCGGACCCGCTCGCCGAAGAGCTGTCGGGGCGAGACCTGCGGGAACTGCTCGACCGGCTGGCCCTCCAGCGCCCGAGCGGTGTACTGCGAGAACACCTGCGCCGGGTAGAGGCCACCGAAGACCTCGCGGTGGAACTGGCCGTTGATGGTCGAGTTGAACATCGAGCGGTTGGACTCGACATGGCCCATCCAGATCGCCGTGGCGAGCTGCGGGGTGTAGCCGGCGAACCAGGCCGCGGAGTCGTCGTTCGCCGTACCGGTCTTGCCGGCGGCCGGACGGCCCGGCACCACTGCCCGGAACCCGGTCGAGGACGGCCGGGGCGAGACCACTTCCTGCAGCGCATGGTTGACGCCGTTGACGATTGCCGGCTCGAGCACCTGCGAGCACGTCGACTCCGGGGTGGCGACGACGTTGCCCGAGCGGTCGGTGATCTCCGTGATGGCCATCGGCTCGCAGGTGACGCCGCCCGCGGCCAGGGTGGCGAAGGCCGTCGCCTGGCTCAGCGGGGTCACGTTGTTGGTCCCGAGAACTGCCGACGGGTTCGGGATCAGCGGCTCGCCGGTGCCGGTCTTCAGACCCATGCTCTCGGCGTTGTCGATGATCGCGCACATGTCCATCTGGTTGGCCATCTCCGCGAAGGAGACGTTGACCGAGCGTCGGGTGCTCTCCAGCACCGTCATCCGGCCGCCGCCGATGCCCTCGAGGTTCTTCGGCGACCAGTCGTCGCGACGGGTCGGGTCGCAGGAGATGGTCCACGACTCTCGCGGGTACGTCTGGTTGGACGAGTCCACCCGGTCCATCAGCGAGTGCCCGGTCTCGAGCCACTCGATGAGCGTGAAGACCTTGAAGGACGAGCCCGACTGGTAGCCGGTGCCGCCACCGTGGCTCTGCCCGACGTTGAGGTTCAGCTTGAGCGCGCCGGGGTCCTCCTCGGTGGCGTTGCCGTAGTTGGTGTTCTGCACCATCGCCTGGATCTTGCCCGTGCCCGGCTCGACCGAGGACAGCGCCATGTTCACGTCGGAGGGGTCGTTGACCGGCACGTTCGCGACGACGGCGTCGTAGGCGGCCTGCTGCTTGGCCGGGTCGAGGGTCGTCTTGATGACCAGGCCGCCCCGGTAGAGGGCCTGACGGCGGTCGTCGGCGTCCTCGCCCCACGCGTCGGACTGGATCAGCTCGTCGACGACGTACTCGCAGAAGTAGGCCGAGATCCCTGCTGCCGCGCAGGTGCTCGACGACGGGGTGACGTTGAGCATGTCCTCGATCGGCAGGGCGACCGCCTCGTCGTACTCGGCCTCGGTGATGAAGCCCTGGGCGCGCATGGTCCTCAGCACGGTGTCGCGCCGCTTCTTGGCGTTCTCCGGGTTGCGGACCGGGTCGTGCCGGGCGGGGGACTGCGTGATGCCGGCCAGCATGGCCGACTCCGCGATGGTCAGGTCCGCGGCAGGCTTGCTGAAGTAGTACTGCGCCGCCGTCTCGACGCCGTACTGGGACGGGCCGAACTGCGCGATGTTCAGGTAGCCCTCGAGGATCTTCTCCTTGCCGACCTGCTGCTCGAGGCCGATCGACAGCCGCGCCTCCTCCAGCTTGCGGCCGATCGTCGGCGCGGTCGCCTCCCGGATCGCCTCTTCGTCGCCCGACACCCGGCCGGCCTCGATGAGCACGTTCTTGACGTACTGCTGGGTCAGGGTGGAGCCGCCCTCGGTCTGGCCGCCGGCGAGGTTGTTGACGAGGGCGCGCATGATGCCCTCGGGGTCGATGCCGTTGTGGTCGTAGAAGCGGCGGTCCTCGATCGCGACGACGGCGTTGCGCATGTGCGGCGAGACCTCGTCGAGACTGACGTTGATGCGGTTGTCGGCGTAGATGGTCGCCAGCTCGGAGCCATCCGCGGCGAGGATCACACTGCCCTGCGAGGGCTCGGCGATCGCCAGCTCGCTCGGCAGGTCCTCGAACAGGTCTGTCGTGGCCTGGCTGACGGTGCCGGCGGCGCCGACGGCGGGCATGACCAGGCCGGCGGTGAGCACGCCGCCGAGGCCCGCGACGAGCAGGAAGGCGAGCAGCATCACCAGCAGCTGCGCCGGCTTGACAGCACGGCCCGGCGCGGAAGAGGGAGACGACATGGGCTCCAGGGTACGTGGCGCACCTGGGAGAGTGCCCTGCGGCAGGCCGTGGAACCGCTCACGGACTGTTCGGCCCCCCTCGGAACGGTGCAGTTTCAGGTGATCAACGCTTCAAACATCGCGGTTTGGTCACGAACCTTTCCTGTTACGTGCGTCACATATAGCGTCGGCCCCAGACATCGCCGGTGACACGCCGGATGCGAGGTTCGAGGTCGGGAGGCCCGATGACTGTCAACGAGGACCAGACGTGGGCGCTGCGCGCCGCGTGCGCCGCTGCCGAGCCGGACGCGCTGTTCGTCCGCGGGGCGGCCCAGCGCCAGGTGCGCGAGCTCTGTTTCAGCTGTGAGGTCAGGATGGAGTGCTTGGCCGACGCACTGAGCTCCCAGACCAGCTTCGGGGTCTGGGGCGGGCTCACCGAGCGTGAGCGGCGGGCGTTGCTGCGCCGTTACCCGGAGGTCACGGACTGGGCGGCCTGGCTGCGTCGCGACGACGACGAGCTGGTGACCGAGCTCCGCGAGCAGCGCGCACCGCGGATCATCGCGCGTGCGCGCGCCGAACGCACCGCCTGACGAGCCTCGGGACGCTCACCCGCACCGCCAGACGAGCCCAGACACCGCCTGACGTGCCCGTGATGCTCACCCGCACCGCCTGACGAGCTCACGCATCGCCTGGCGAGCCCGGGCATGCTCACTCGGGCCGCTCGACGGTGGAGCGGAACGCGGCCCCCAGCCCTGCCGGCGCCTGGCCGGGCCGCGCTCGCGCAGCGGCTGCTGCTCGGGGGCCGCCCCTAGGATGTCGTCATGACGACATGGGAGTACGCCACCATTCCGCTGCTGATCCACAACACGAAGGCGATCCTCGACCAGTGGGGAGCCGACGGCTGGGAGCTCGTCCAGGTGGTGCCCGGCCCGGCCGGGTCCAACAACCTGGTCGCCTACCTAAAGCGTCCGCGGGGTGAGCAGTGAGCATCGCCGACCGACTGGCCGAGCTCGGCCTGACCCTGCCGCAGGTGGTCGCGCCCGTCGCCGCCTACGTCCCCGCCGTGCGTCACGGTGACGTCGTCCACACCGCCGGGCAGCTCCCCATGGTCGACGGCGCCCTCGCGCTGACCGGGAAGGTGGGCGACTCGCCCGGCTCGGTCACGCCCGAGCAGGCCAAGGACGCCGCGCGCACCTGTGCGCTCAACGCCCTCGCCGCCGTCGCCGATCAGATCGGCGACCTCGAGAAGGTCGAGCGGGTCGTCAAGGTGACCGGATTCGTCGCCTCCGAGCCGTCGTTCACCGGCCAGCCCGGCGTGATCAACGGCGCCTCGGAGCTCCTCGGTGAGATCTTCGGCGACGCCGGCCGGCACGCGCGCTCCGCCGTCGGGGTAGCCGTCCTCCCGCTGGACGCCCCCGTCGAGGTGGAGATCGTCGTCGCCGTCCGCTGACCGCACGACGAAAGCCCGTTCGACGGCCGACGACGGCACCGCCGAGCTGCAAGCAGCCAAGGTCGCTGAAGTGGTCGTAATAGCGACCACTTCAGCGACCTCACGACGGACGAAGGCGCCTCCTCCCGACCGCGAAGAGGCGCCTTCGTCCGTCCTACGGCAGGCTCAGCGCGCCCGGCGACGCAGCCGGTCGACGTCGAGCAGCAGCACGGCCCGGCCCTCGAGACGGATCCAGCCGCGGGATACGAACTCGGCCAGGGACTTGTTGACCGTCTCGCGGGAGGCGCCGACGAGCTGGGCGAGCTCCTCCTGGGTGAGGTCGTGCGGGACGTGCACGCCCTCGTCGGTCGTCTGGCCGAAGCGGTCGGCCAGGTCCAGCAGCGCCTTCGCCACACGCCCGGGGACGTCGGAGAACACGAGGTCGGCGAGGGACTCGTTGGTGCGGCGCAGCCGCTGGGCGAGCGCCTTGAGCATGTGCTTGGCGAGCTCCGGCCGCGACTCGAGGAACGTCATGAGCGCACCGTGCTCGAGCTGCAGCATCCGCGTGCCGGCCACCGCCGTCGCCGTCGTCGAGCGCGGGCCCGGGTCGAACAGGGTGAGCTCGCCGAGCAGCTCACCGGGCCCCAGGACGGCCAGCAGGTTCTCCCGGCCGTCCGACGCCGTGTGGCCGAGCTTCACCTTCCCGTCCAGCAGGATGTAGAGGCGGTCGCCGGGGTCCCCCTCGTTGAACAGCGTCTCCCCACGGCGCAGGGTGGTCTCGCTCATCAGGGAGCGCAGCTCGGCCTGGCCCTGCTCGTCCAGTGCGTCGAAGAGCGGCACGGTGCCGATCACGTTCTGTTCCACGGTGGATCCCATCTGCCGGCGGGCGGTACGCGGCTCGGGGCGCACCCGGCGCCCCGATCCGCCACCATCCTGCCACTCAACGTGATCCCGGGCACACGGTCGCTCGTGCGCGGCGCGCCGCTAGCCTGGGGTGATGACCGCAGCGCCACGCCGGCCCCGATCGAAGAAGGCCGCCCGCGAGCAGGCCCGAGCCGTCGACGAGCTGCTGACCGACGCCTGGCCCGACGCGCGCTGCGAGCTCGACTTCACCACCCCGCTCGAGCTGCTCGTGGCCACGGTGCTCTCCGCCCAGACCACCGATGTACGCGTCAACCAGGTGACGCCGACCCTCTTCCGCATGTATCCCGACGCCGCCGCCTACGCCGGCGCGCCGCGCGAGGAGCTCGAGGAGGTGCTGCGCCCGCTCGGGTTCTTCCGCGCCAAGGCGAGCTCGCTGCAGGGGATCGGCGCCGCCCTGCTCGAGCAGCACGACGGCGAGGTGCCCAGCACGCTCGAGGAGCTCGTCAAGCTGCCCGGCGTCGGGCGCAAGACCGCGAACGTGGTGCTCGGCAACGCCTTCGGCGTGCCGGGCATCACGGTGGACACCCACGTCGGTCGCCTGGCGCGGCGGCTCGGCTGGACGAAGGAGAAGGACCCGGGCAAGGTCGAGCACGCCATCGGCGAGCTGCTCCCGCCCGAGGAGTGGACGATGGCCTGCCACCGGCTGATCTTCCACGGCCGGCGCGTGTGCCACTCGCGCAAGCCGGCGTGTGGGGCGTGCGTGCTCGCGGGGCTGTGCCCCTCCTACGGGATCGGCGAGACGGACCCCGAGGCCGCTCGCGCGATGGTGACCGTTCCCTGACCGCAGCGCCCCGTCCGGCCGGTGGTCCCCTGACCGCAGCGTCCCGTCCGGCCGGTGGTCCCCTGACCGCAGCGCCCCGGACGGCCGCTCACGCCAGGCCGGCGAGGAAGTCCAGGAGCAGCTCGGTGACCTGGTCGGGCGCCTCCTCGGGCAGGAAGTGACCGGCGTCGTCGACGACCGACCGGTGCAGCGGCCCGGTGACGAAGTCCGCGTCCTTGGCGAAGGTACGGGCCGGCAGGAGCGGGTCCCGGCCGCCCCGGACGGTCAGCACGGGCACGGTGATCGGCGCGGAGACCGTCTCGAGGAAACGGCGTCCGTCCGCGCGCGGCGTCGAGCGGACGAGCCAGCGGAAGTGCTCCATGGTGGCGTGCGCCGCGAACGGCAGACCCATCGCCTCGGTGTACAGGCCCGACTGGGAGGTGGCGCCGTCGTTGCCGGGGGCCGACCACGCTCGGAGCAGCCGCTCGACGAGGTCGCCGCGGACGATGGCGTGCTCGGGGAACCAGGGCACCTGGAAGTGGAGCAGCCTGCCCAGCGCGCGCAGCGGGACGCGGTTGCGGGCACGGTGGAGCGGCAGCGGGTGCGGGTTGGCGAGCACGGCCACGGCGCGGGTGAGATCGGGCGCCACGTGCGGCATGGACCAGGCGACCGTGCCACCGAAGCCGTGCCCGACCACGACTGCGTCCCGCGCGCCCAGGGAACGGACGACACCGGCCACGTCGCGGGCGAACACCGAGGTCTCGTGCCGGTCCGGGGGCTTGTCCGATCCCGCGAAGCCACGCAGGTCCATGGCGACGACGGGGTGACCCGCACCGGCGAGCGCGGGGATCTGGTGGCGCCACGCCCACCAGAACTGGGGGAAGGCGTGCAGCAGGACCACCAGCGGTCGGTCCGTGCGGAGGGTGCCGGCGGTGACGACGTGGAACTGGGCGCCGTTGGCTGCGACGTCCCGGTGCTCCCAGGGACCGGGGACCAGCACGCAGCTCGAGTCGGCGACCACGGTCGGCAGGCTACCGGTCGCCTCACCTGCCGGAGCACCACGCGCCGAGCGACGCCGTCAGACGAGCGCCAGGACCGCCATGTACGTGGCAGTGCCGGCGATGATGCTGAGCATGGCGTTGCGACGCCACAGGTGCAGGCCGGCGGTGACGGCCACACCGGCGATCTCCGGCAGCCCGTGCGGTGCGGCGGTGAGGTCCACGGTCGAGAGCGTGTACACGACGAGGATCGCCATGACGCCCAGCGGCATCGTGCGCGACAGGTGGTCGACGAGCTCGGAGTCGCGCACCTTCCGCAGCGCCACGAACGGCGCCAGACGCAGCGCGTAGGTGACGGCGCCGATGACCAGCAGCGTCAGGAGGATCTGCAGCGGGCTAGGCACGCGTGTCTCCGCCCGTCTCGTCCGGGGATTCGCCGGAGGGGGCGTCGCCGGATCTGGCTCCGCCGGATCGTGCACCGCCGGATCGGATCCCGCCGGATGGGGCGCCGCCTGATGGGGTCCCGCCGGATGGGGCCGCGCCGTCGTCAGCCCCGCCGAGGTGGCCGGGGCGACGGCGCCGGCTCACGACCACCCGGGCGGCGAGCACCACGACGAAGCCGGTCAGCGCGAGCACGAGCATGCCGCCCGGGGCGGCCGCCAGCGCCAGTCCCGCGCACGCGAGGGCGATCAGGAGGGTGGGCAGGTCCGGTGCGGCCCGGTAGGCGTCGATCGTCAGGACCACGAAGAGCGCGGTCAGGGCGAAGCCGAGGCCCTCGACGTCGAGTCCGAGGCCCGCCCCGAGCAGCGCGCCGGCGGTGGAGCCGGTCACCCAGTACAGCTGGCACAGGATCTGGGTAGCCAGCACCCTGGTGCCGGTCAGGCCCTGCCGCGGTTTGGTGGCGAGCAGGGCGTAGGCCTCGTCCGTCAGCGCGTGCACGCCGTACAGGCGCCCGAGGCCGGAGCGGATGACGCGCAGCGGGAAGCTCAGCCCGTAGAACACGTGCCGGAAGTTGACGAAGAACGTGGTTGCGGCGACCTGGGCCAGACCCGCACCGCCGGTGACGAGACCGATCGCGAGGAACTCCATCGACCCGGCGTAGATGAGCACCGAGAACACCGGTGCCCACCACCACGCCAGCCCGCTGTTGACGAGCAGGACGCCGAACGCGGCGCCGAGCGGGAGATAGCCCATGCCGGCGCCGAGGGTGTCCCTGACCGCGAGGCCGATCTCCCGACGGCGGTAGGCGCGCAGGTCCACCGCACCCCGCTCGGCGGGCTCGGGCGAGGCGGACATGGACCCAGACTAGGTCGCGGCGCACCCGCCGGTGCGCCGCGACCGGGCGGCGGCTACTTGCCCATGCCCTGGCTGATCTTGTCCATCACGGAGGAGTCGGCCAGGGTCGTGACGTCGCCGGCCTCGCGGCCCTCGGCGATGTCACGCAGCAGGCGGCGCATGATCTTGCCGGACCGGGTCTTGGGCAGCTCGGCGACGACGAGGATGGACCGTGGCTTCGCGATCGGCCCGATCTCCTTCGCCACGTGCGCGCGCAGCTCGGCGACGACGTCCTCGCCCTCGCCGATCTCGTCGACCCGCTCCAGAGCGTCCGAGCGCAGGATCACGAATGCCACGACGGCCTGGCCGGTGGTGTCGTCCTTGGCGCCCACCACGGCGGCCTCGGCCACGATCGGGTGGGAGACGAGGGCGGACTCGATCTCCGTCGTCGACAGACGGTGGCCGGAGACGTTCATGACGTCGTCGACCCGGCCGAGGAGCCAGATGTCGCCGTCCTCGTCCTTCTTGGCGCCGTCGCCGGCGAAGTACTTGCCCTCGAAGCGCGACCAGTAGGTCTCCGCGAACCGCTGCGGGTCGCCCCAGATGCCGCGGAGCATCGCCGGCCACGGCTCCGTCAGGACCAGGTAGCCGCCGTCGCCGTCGGGCACCGAGCGCCCGGCCTCGTCGAAGACGTCGGCGGAGATGCCCGGCAGCGGGGTCTGCGCGGAACCGGGCTTGGCGGCCGTCACGCCGGGCAGCGGCGAGATCATGATGGCGCCCGTCTCGGTCTGCCACCACGTGTCCACCACCGGGGTCGTGCCGGCGCCGATGGTCTCGCGGTACCAGATCCAGGCCTCGGGGTTGATGGGCTCGCCCACGGAGCCGAGGACCCGCAGCGAGGACAGGTCGTGGCGGGCGGGGAACTCCGCACCCCACTTCATGCACGTGCGGATCGCCGTCGGGGCGGTGTAGAGGATGGAGACCTTGTACTTCTCGACGATCTCCCACCACCGGTCCTTGTCCGGGGTGTCCGGGGTGCCCTCGTAGATGACCTGGGTGGCACCGTTGATGAGCGGCCCGTACGTGACGTAGGAGTGGCCGGTCACCCAGCCGATGTCCGCCGTGCACCAGTACACGTCGGTCTCGGGCTTGAGGTCGAACACGTACTTGTGGGTGAAGGCGCACTGGGTCAGGTAACCGCCGGTGGTGTGCAGGATGCCCTTGGGCTTCCCGGTGGTGCCGGAGGTGTAGAGGATGAACAGCGGGTGCTCGGCGTCCACCGGCACCGGCGTGTGCTCGGGCGAGGCCTCCGCGAGGGCGTCGGCCCACTTCTTGTCCCGGCCCTCGGTCCATGCCACGTCCTGGCCGGTCCGCTCGACGACGAGCACGTGCTCGACCGGGGTGCCCTTGGCGATCGCGTCGTCGACGGCGGGCTTGAGGGCGCTGGGCTTGCCGCGGCGGTAGCCGCCGTCGGCCGTGATGACCACCCGGGCCTCGGCGTCGTTGATGCGGCTGTGCAGCGCCTCGGCGGAGAAGCCGCCGAAGATCACCGAGTGCGGGGCGCCGATCCGGGCGCAGGCGAGCATGGCGATGACGGCCTCGGGGATCATGGGCAGGTAGATCGCCACCCGGTCGCCGGTCTTGACGCCGAGCGCCTCCAGCGCGTTGGCGGCGCGGGAGACCTGCTCCTTGAGGTCGGCGTAGGTGAGCGTGCGGGTGTCGCCCGGCTCGCCCTCGAAGTGGAGCGCGACCCGGTCGCCGAGCCCTGCGTCCACGTGCCGGTCGACGGCGTTGTAGGCGGCGTTCAGCTCACCGTCACCGAACCAGCGGGCCACCGGTGCGCCGGAGAAGTCCACGACCTCGGTGAAGTCCTTGGACCAGGTGAGCAGGTCGCGGGCCTGCTCGGCCCAGAATCCCTCGCGGTCGGCCTTGGCGCGGTCGTACATCTCCGCGGTGGCGTTCGCCTGCGCGGCGAACTCCTCGCTGGGCGGGAAGGCCCGCGTCTCGTGGAGGAGGTTCTCCAGGCCGCTCTCCGGCGTGGTGCTGGCGGGGTCGTGCTGGGACATCGATGTCCTCCGTGGAGTGGTTCGCTTCCGGACCGCAGCCACGGCGGCGTGCCGTGGCTCACAGGGCTGTCCGCATCAAGATATCGAAGTCGGGCACGAGCGCCAGAATCGGTCCCGTGACCGCGCCGCGTCGGTCAGGCGCGAGGGGTGCCGTGGCGCCCCGCACGCTCCTCGCGTCGTGCACGGGCCTCGCGAGAGCGCTCCTCCGAGCGGCCCAGGCGGCGGGCGCCGTGCGAGACGACACCGACCAGGATCAGCGCCAGGCCGTACAGGGCGATGCGTCCGGCCGGACCGTCCGCGGTGAGGTGGTGGGCGACGTTGCCGCCGAGGTCGTTGAAGCCGCGCAGCCACTCAAGCGCCGGCTCGAGGACCTCCCGGGTCAGACCCGGCACGACGACGAAGGCCAGGCCTGCGAGGAGCACGACGACGCCCGTGACGATGGCGCCGACGGACGACCAGCGCGCCAGCAAGAGCACCGCGGCGACGACCACCAGGGCGGCGACCAGCTCGATCAGGGCGGCAGGGTTGAGGTCGCCCGTCTCCCACGGCGAGTCCTCACCGAGCGTCAGCCGGGCTCCGGCGTCGGCCACGAGGTACCAGGCGATCGGGACCAGGAGGATCGAGAGGACCAGCGCCAGCACGTGGGCGCCGGCCCTCGACCGGGGCGCCGCCTGGGTGGCGCCGTCGAGGAGCACGTCGGTGGTGGGCTCGGGCTGGTCGCGCCAGCGCTCCCGCAGCGCGGCGTCGTCGCCGGCACGGTCGGGCGTGACGGCGGAGCTCCCCCTGGAGGGGCTGAGCCGGCGGGTCTCCGCCGCGCCGGTCGACGGGGCGTCCGCCACGCCGGTCGACGGGGCGGCGGCCGCGTCGTCGCCGTGCAGCCCGAGGAAGCCCCTCCGGCGCACGGCAGTGGTCTCGGTCTCGGACTCCGCGTCTGTGCGGGCGGGGGCGTCGGAGCCAGGGGAGACGTCGGCCCGCGCCGGGGCGGCCTGGCCGGCCGTGGCGTCGCCGGTCGTGGCGTCGTGGTCGATCCGACCGGCGCTCGCCGGGCCGGTGGGCTCGCTGCCGGGTGTCTCGGACTCGGCGCGGTGGTCGGGACTGGGGGTGCTCACGGGGCCTCCTGGATAGGTCGTTCCCACGCTACCGAGCACCGGTGGGGGCGACCACGGGGGCGCGCCGCGCGCAGCACTCCCGCTCCTGCGTCGGTTCGATGCCCCGCCAGAGGCGGATCCCCGCCCCTGCGTGGGTTCCAACGCCCGCCGCGGGCGAATCTGCCCGCGCCTACCCGTCGACTGGTCACCTGGCCGTCAGTGCCAGGTCCACCCGTTCGTACCGCCGACCGGCGCGCCTGGCCCAGTGGGCCGCCGCACCGCCGATCGCAAGGGTCAGGCCGAGCAGGAGCAGCGTGCCGGTGACCGTCAGGAGCGGCCCGCCGGTCAGCCGGAACAGCGTCTCCACCACGGGCGCGAGCACCTCGGGCGAGCCCGGCCGGGTGAACCACAGCGCCGCCATGGCGGGCGCGACGAGCAGCCCCCAGCCGGCCACCTGCGGCCCGAGGGAGGAGACCGCCCCCACCAGCGCGGCGGCCGCGAGGAGCACCGACGCGCCGACCAGCACCGGCACGGTCCAGCCCGGACCGCCGGCCCCCGCGTCGCGGGCCAGCACCAAGAGCGCGACGACGGTGGCGACCAGAGCCAGCACCGTGCCGAGGACGTGCGCCCACCGGCGGGAGCCCGGCGGCACCGGTGCCTCACCGACCTGAGTGCCGCGGGTCTGACGTGCCTCGACCCGCTCCTGCCGGCGACCGGCCCGGCGGGCCAGATGCACCGCCATGCCGCCGGCCACCATCGTGACCCCGAGCACCGCGACCGGCGCGAAGTACAGCGGACCGGTCAGCGCGACGCCGAGAGTCGCGGGGACACCGGACGTCGCGTCGGTCAGAGCAGGTCCGACCGCGTCGCGGCCGAGATGTCCGGCGACGCCCCAGACGAGCCCGCCGACCACCAGGGCGAGGCTCGATCCCAGGGCAGCGACCGCGGCGAGGCCGGCGAGCACCGCCACGCCGAGCAGCAGGTAGGCGAGCCCCAGGAGTCCCGCACCGCCGGTGAGCTCGGACCAGCCGAGCGCCACGAGGACCAGGAACACGGGCGGGAGCAGCAGCCCCGCGACGATGCCGACGACGTGCCCTGCCCTTCGCGAGCGCGGCGGCACGGGCGGGTAGGTGCTGCCGTAGGACCGGTTCGGGTCGGCCGCCTGAGGTGGTTCGTCCTGGTTGCTCAACGGTCCTCCGTTCCGCCATCGGCAGCCTATCGCCGCAGGCCCCGGCCCTGCCCCTGGTACCGGCGGCTCGCCCGAGGCGCTGTCGGCACGCGGGCTATCACCTGCGCGCGGAGGACGGGAGGGCGTGGTCACGGTGACGCGCGCCCGTCCACAGCGGTGGCGGCGTCGTACCCGTCCACACCCTGTCGGCGCGGCGGGTCCGGTCCGCGCCAAGGTCGGGAGCGACGTCGGGACGACGGCGACAGGGTTGGGAGCGACGTCGGGACGACGGCGACTGGGTCGGGATCGACGTCGGGACGCCGGCGACGCCGGGCCGGCCGGAGCAGCGGCGCGACGTCCCGACGACAGCAGGAGGACGTCTCGACGACAGCAGGACGACGTCTCGACGGCACGAGGACGTCCCGACGACGGAGGAGAAAGGACCGGGATGGGAACGAGCACGCGAATGGCGGAGGTGGTGCTGCGCACCGGCGACGGTGTGCTCGCCGACCAGGTCCGCCGACTCACCGACCTCGCCGGGATCGCTCTCGTGGTCGTGCCCGAGGACCGGGTGCTTCCAGCGGCCGCGGTGACCCTCGACGCCGGCCCCACGGGCGACCTGGCCGTCCGGGTGGATCCGGTGCGGGTGCAGCCGGCCGCGGTGACGGACGCCGTCCCCACGTCCGTGCGGCTGCCTGCAGACGATGCGACGCTGCTGGACGTCCTGGTCATGGCCGGGACGCCGCACCGCGCCCGGACGGTCGGGGTGGTGGGTGCGCACGGTGGGGCGGGTGCCTCCGTGCTGGCAGCTGGTCTGGCCCGCGCGTGCGTCGGCGCCGGAGCGGCGACGGCTCTGGTGGACCTCGACCCGGCAGGCGGCGGCCTCGACGTCCTGCTGGGGCTCGAGCACGACCCCGGCAGGCGCTGGGCCGACGTGCACGGCGAGCGCGGCGCCCTGCTTCCCGAGCAGCTCGCCCTGGCGCTGCCCACCTGGCACCTCGTGCGGGTGCTGTCCGGGGACCGGCGCGGCGGGGCCCAGGCGGAAGACCTCGTCGTCCGCTCTGCCGTGCGCGCCCTGGGCCAGGGGCACGACGTCGTCGTGCTGGATCTCCCGCGTCAGGTCCTGGCGCCCGGGCCCGCGCAGGAGCTGTGGCTGGGCTGGTGCGCCGACCTCGTCCTTCTCACCTGCGGTGGCGTGCGCGGCGGGGCCGCCGCCCAGGCCGTCGGCGGGCTCGCCGGCACCGCGGTCCCCGTCGACCGGGTCCACCTCGTGGTGCGCGAGCGGGGCCAGGACGCCGAGGACATCGCCGCCGCGGCCGGGCTGGCTCTGACGGCCAGGATGCGTGACGAGCGGGCACTGCCCGCCGGCATCGAGCACGGCGTCACGCCCGGCGACCAGCGGCGCGGGGGCGTCATGACGACTGCGCGCGCCCTGGTCGAGAAGCTGGGTCTCGACCCGTGAGCGCCCCAGCGCAGGTGGCGCGCGTGCGGACCGCGCTGGCGCGTGGTGCGAGCCTGACCGGGGCCCTCGGTGACGCCGACACCGGCGTCGGCGCCGCCGGCCTGCTGCGGCTCGACACCGAGGTGCGCGCCCAGCTCCGTGGCGGCGGCCCGGTCCTCCAGCCGCTGCTCGAGGACCCACTGGTCACCGACGTCCTCGTCAACGGCACCGACGGCGTCTGGGTGGACCGCGGTGCCGGCCTCGAGAGGGTCGACGTCACGGACGCGACATTCGACGACGCCGCGGCGGTCCGTTCGCTGGCCGCCCGGCTCGCCGCCGCGTGCGGGCAGCGCCTCGACGACGCCAGCCCCGTGGTGGACGGCTCGCTGCCGGACGGCACCCGGCTGCACGCCGTCCTGCCGCCGCTCTCGGCCACCGGCACGCTAATCTCGTTGCGCACCCATCGCACCCGGGTGCTCACCCTCGACCAGCTCGTCGCCTGCGGCACCGTGCCGGGCGCCCTCGCGCCTGTCCTGGGTGCGCTGGTCGACCGTCGTGCCAACGTGCTGGTCTCCGGCGCCACCGGTTCCGGCAAGACCACCCTGCTCGCGGCGCTGCTGTCCCTGGTGGGGCACGGGGAGCGGATCGTGTGCATCGAGGAGTCCGCCGAGCTGCGTCCGACGCACCCCCATGTGGTTCACCTGCAGGTGCGCCGCGCCAACGTCCAGCAGGTGGGGGAGGTGCCGCTCAGCGACCTCGTCCGGGCGGCCATGCGGATGCGGCCCGACCGCATCGTGCTGGGCGAGTGCCGGGGGCCGGAGGTCCGCGACGTCCTCGGCGCGCTCAACACCGGGCACGACGGCGGCTGGGCCACCGTGCACGCGAACACCTCGGCCGACGTGCCCGCCAGGCTGGTGGCACTCGGCGCCCTGGCCGGCCTGGCGGAGGCCACCATGACCGCTCAGGCCGTCAGCGCGCTCGACGCCGTACTCCACCTGCGCCGGGCCGAGACCGGGCTGCGGCGCCTCGTGGAGGTCGGCGTGCTGGACCGGCGCGGCCCCGAGCTCGTCTGCGAGACCGCGCTGTCGGTCGGCACCGACGGCGCTGTCCGCCACGGTGCCGGCTGGCCGCGGCTCGCCGCCCGGCTCGGCCTCTCCGAGGGCGCGCGGCCTGGTCCGTCCGACGGCGCCCGGCTCGGCCTTTCCGAGGGTGCGCGGCCTGGTCCGTCCGACGGCGCCCGGCTCCGTCCGTCCGAGGGTGTGCGGCCTGGCCCCTCCGACGGCGCCCGGCTCGGCCTTTCCGAGAGCGTGCGGCCTGGCCCGTCCGACGGCGCCCGATTCCGTCCGTCCGAGGGCGTGGCCGGTCCGGCTCCCGGGGCCGGCGAGGCAGTCGGCGATCGCGGCTCAGCCGCACAGTTGCCCGGCGATGCCGAGCCGGCCGCGCAGCCGCGGCCCGCGGTGTTCGTCGCCGGCGGTCGCGGCCGGCACGCTGCCGGCCTGGCGACGTGACCGTCGCGCTCGCCGTCGGGGGGCTGCTCGCCCTCGCGGTCGCGCTGCTGGTACCGGCTCGCCGGCCACCCGGGACGACGCCTCCCACCCGTCACCTCGGCGCGGTCCCCGACCGCCGGCTGGTCCGGCGCAGGCGCGGTGGGCGTGGGCACCGGCCGGCGGAGCCGGACCTCGGCGTCGTCGTCACCGAGGTGGCCACCCGTCTGCGTGCGGGCGCCGACGTCGAGAGTGCCTGGCGCGAGACCTTCGCCCGTATCGGTATCACCAGCGGCCGGGACGGTCCCGACGACGACGGGGTCCCCGGGCCGCTCGCCGAGCTGGCCCGGCGCCAGGTCGAGCTGGAGGGGGTGCCTCGGATGCTCCGGCGCCTCGTCCGTCGTCCGGGCGTCGGCGTCACCACGGCCGGTGCACTGCCGGGCGCACTTGCCGCCTGCCGCCTCACCCACGAGCTCGGTGCTCCGCTGGCGCAGGTCCTCGAGCGCTGTGCCCACGGGCTGACCGAGGCAGGCAACGCCCGTGCGGCGCGGTCGGTCGCCCTTGCCGGGCCACGCTCGACGGCGCGGCTGCTCGGGTGGTTGCCGCTGCTCGGGCTCGTCCTCGGGGCGGCTGTGGGCGCGGACCCGGTCGCCGTGCTCCTGGGCGGGGGGCTCGGCAGCGTCTGCCTCGTGGGCGGCGTCGCCCTCATGGTGCTCGGCCGGCGGTGGGTCGCCACGCTCGAGCGTGCGGCGACCGCTGCCGGCGAATCCTTCCGGTCGGCCCGCCGGACCGGACCCGCCGCAGCCGAGCCTGGCCGAGACTCCCGTCGGAGAGCGAGGCAATGATGGTGGCGGTACTGCTCGTTCTGGCAGTGCTTGCCGCTCTGCCCTGGGCGCTGGCCGACCGGCAGGCGCGCACCGTGCGACCATGTCGGCGGGTCCGGCGTCCTGCTCCCGTGAACGGTGACGTCGACGTCGCGGTCCTGCTCGACCTTGCCGACGCGGCACTCGGGGCCGGCGCGGCGGTCCCCGGCACGCTGCAGGCGCTCGGCCGGGCCGTCAGCGGTCCGGATCCGGCAGCCCCGGGGGCGGCGCTGCGGCAGGCGGGCAGTGCGCTGCTCCTGGGCGCTCCCTGGGAGGAGGCCTGGGCGGGGGCGCCGCGCCACCTCGCCCCGCTGGCGGACGCCCTCGAACCTGCCTGGCTCGACGGGGCCGCGCCTGGGCCCCTGCTCCGGCAGGCCGCCGGATCTGTCCGGGCGACCCGTCACCGGCAGGCCCAGGAGGCTGCGGCGCGGCTGGGTGTGCGGCTCGTGCTGCCGCTCGGGCTGTGCTTCCTCCCGGCGTTCGTCCTGCTCGGTCTGGTCCCGGTGGTGATCGCCGCGGGCGGCGGGATCCTCGGTGGCTGACGGCTCCACAACCGGTGCTGCTGCCGTCGCCTCCACAGCGTCGCGCCGGTCCGGCGCGCTGCGGTCCCGTCCGGCCGCAGGCTCGGTCACGACGACCGGCGACCCGTCGGTCGTGAACCGGGAAGGCGCCCCGGAAGGGGCAGACGGAAGGAGAGCACGATGAGGACAGTTCGACACCGCTGGGGACGGGCCCGGGTGGCGCTCGGCCGGCGGATCAACGGGCTCCGTGCCGACGGCGAGGCCGGCATGGCCACCGCCGAGTACGCCATCGGCACAGTGGCGGCCGCGTCGCTCGCGAGCATCCTGCTCTGGATCCTCAAGAGCGACTGGGTCCGTGAGCTCATCGCGGACCTCATCCGCAAGGCGCTCGGTCTGGGATGAGCCGGAGACCACGCCCGTGGGTGGGCGGCGGCTCGCGCCTCCGCCTGCCCCCGGGCGACCGGGAGGGCGGCGGGGTGACCGCCGAGCTCGCCATCGTGCTGCCGGGGGTGGTCCTCCTGCTCGTCGCCCTGCTGACGGCCGCGAGCGCTGCGCTCACCCAGGTGCGGGTCGCGGACGCGGCGCGGGCCGGTGCTCGGGCGGCCGCCCTCGGCGAGAGCTCCGCCGTCGTCTCGGACGTCGCGCAGGAGCTCGCCGGGGCCGGTGCCGAGGTCGTCGTCGGCGACGACGGCCGCTACGTCGTCGTCGAGGTCTCCACCGAGCTGGACGGTCCCCTCGGGCTCGCCGACCTGCGGGCCCGCGCGAGCGCCCGCGCCGTGCCGGAGCCCGGGGAGTGAGCGTGTCCAGGCATCGTCTGGTCGACGGCGGTCATCGCCGGGCCGACGGCGGTCATCGTCGGGCCGACGGCGGTCATCGTCGGGCCGACGGCGGTCAGCGTCGGGTCGACGGCGGTCCGGCCGGCCCTGGCCGTGGCCGTCGCCGTGACCCGACCGTCAGCGGTAGCTGTGAGGACGGCTCGAGCGGTCAGCCGGTCGCCGGCGATCACGGTGACCGCGGTGCGAGACAGGTCGGCATCGGCGGCGCGCGCGAGCGTGGCTCCGGCACCGTGCTGGGACTCGCGCTGGTGGCCGTGCTGCTTGTGCTCACGCTCACCGTCGTCGGTGTGGCCCGTGCCGTGCACGCGCGCGGCACCGCCCAGACCGCCGCCGACCTCGGGGCGCTCGCCGCCGCCACCGCCCTGCACCGGGTGGGCGGTCCGGCAGGTGACCCGTGCGCCGTCGCCGGGGAGGTGGTGGTGGCCAACGAGGCCGAGCTCGTCGGTTGCACTGTCACCGGCGACGAGGTGCGGGTGACCACGCGCGTGCCGATCATTGGTGCGACGGGCGAACTGCTTCTCGCCCGGGCGACGGCGCGGGCCGGACCCGCGGAGAACTGGTGAGCAAGCCGCTCCTCAGCCGGCGTGCAGGGCGGCACTCGCTCGGTCAGCCGGTGCGTATGGCGGCACTCGCTCGGTCAGCCGGTGCGCATGGCGGCACTCGCTCGGTCAGCCGGTGCGCATGGCGGCACTCGCTCGGTCAGCCGGCGTGCACGGCGGCACTCGCTCGGTCGGCCGGTGCGCAGCGCAGCAGGAGGCGCAGCAGCCGCACGGCACCGGACTTGTCGAGCGGGGAGTTGCCGTTGCCGCACTTGGGGGACTGCACGCAGCTCGGGCACCCGTCGGCGCACCCGCAGGCCGTGATCGCCTCCAGGGTCGCGCGCAGCCACTTGGTCGCCGCGCGGTAGCCGCGCTCCGCGAAGCCGGCGCCACCCGGGTAGCCGTCGTGCACGAAGACGGTGGGCTGCCCCGTCTGCGGGTGGACCGCCGTCGAGAGCCCACCGATGTCCCACCGGTCGCAGGTCGCCAGCAGGGGCAGCAGGCCGATCGAGGCGTGCTCCGCGGCGTGCAACGACCCCGGCAGGGCATCCTTGCCGACCCCGGCCGCCTCGCACGCCTCGGCCGACAGCGTCCACCACACCGCGGTGGTCGGCAGCACCCGCTCCGGCAGCTCGAGCGGGTACGAGCCGATGATGTCCATGCCGGGCAGCCGGCGTTTGTCGTAGCCGGTGACCTGGCTGGTGACCTCGACGTCGCCGAAGGCCCAGGTCACATTCGTGCCCTCGGACTCCCACCGCTCCTGCTTGCGGGTGCCGAGGATCCGGACGCTCGACGACGAACGGGCCTTGGTCCGGTGGCCGAGCTCGTCGTCCTCGTGGACGAGCGCGACGTCGTCGTCCAGGGCGTCGACGACGAACGTGCGCCCCTGGTGGATGTACACGGCGCCCGGATGGACGGTGGCGTCCGCGCGCGCGCCGTCGACGGTGCCGAGCACCGTCCCGGTGCCGGTCTCGACCACCTGCACGGGCTGGACGCCCCCGCCGCGCAGGTCGGTGAGGTCCTGCGGGCGCTCGGTCCGTGCGAAGTTCCAGAACCAGCCGCCCGGGCGGGCGCGCAGCAGGCCGCGGCGACCGAGCTCGACCAGCAGCGAGTCGTCGGGCAGGCCGAAGCGGGGCAGGTCGTCAGGGGTGAGCGGGGTCTCGGCGGCGGCCGCGCACAGGTGCGGGGCGAGCACGTACGGGTTGGCCGGGTCGAAGGTGGTCGCCTCCACGCCCGCGCCGAAGATCGCCTCCGGATGGTGGACGAGGAACCCGTCGAGCGGGTCCTCGCTCGCCACGAGCACCGCCACGCCCTCGGCGCCGGCCCGGCCGGCGCGACCGGCCTGCTGCCACATCGAGACCCGTGTGCCCGGCCAGCCGGCGATCACGACGGCGTCGAGGCCGGCAACGTCGACGCCGAGCTCGAGCGCGTTGGTGGTGGCCAGCGCCAGCAGCTCGCCCGAGCGAAGGGCCCGCTCCAGCTCACGGCGCTCCTCGGGCAGGTACCCGCCGCGGTAGGCCGCCACGCGGGCCGCCAGGTCGGTGTCGACCTCGCGCAGGTGCCGACGGGTCTGCTCGGCGATGACCTCGGCCCCGTAGCGCGACCGGACGAAGACCAGGGTCCGCGCCCCGGCGGCGACCAGGTCGGCGAGCAGGTCCGACGCCTCCGCGGTCGCGCTGCGCCGGGGACCGTCCTCGAGCACCTCCTGGTCCGGGCCCTCGGCGCCGAGGTCCACACCCTCGCCGGGCCACGCGGCGGCCCAGCCGGGGGAGAGGGCGGGCTGCCAGAGCGCGATGGTCCGCCGTCCGGCCGGGGCGGTGTCCTCGGTGACCGCGACGACCTCCTCCTCGGGCACCCCGACGAGGCGTGCCGCCGTGAGCGCGGGCTCGGCCGTGGTGGCGGAGGCGGCAACGACCGTGGGTGTCGCGCCGTAGTGCTCCGCGACGCGCAGCAGCCGGCGCAGCACCAGGGCGACGTGCGCGCCGAGGACCCCGCGGTAGGCGTGGCACTCGTCGACGACGACGTAGCGCAGGCCGCGCAGCAGCCGCTGCCAGCGGCGGTGGGAGGGCAGCATCGAGAAGTGCAGGAAGTCGGGGTTCGACAGGACGACGTCGGCGTGGTCGCGGGCCCAGTCGCGCTCGGTCAGGGGGGTGTCGCCGTCGCAGGTGGTGACCCGGACGCCGCGAAGCTGGGCGGCGGCGAGCAGCCGGTCGAGCCCGGCGAGCTGGTCGGCGGCGAGCGCCTTGGTGGGGGAGAGGTACAGGGTGGTGGGCCGGCGGTTGTAGGTGCCGATGCTGCCGGCGGCAGGGCTGGCCGCCTGGGCGGCCCCCGCGCGCACCGCCGAGAGGACCGGCAGCCAGGCGGCCAGCGACTTGCCCGACCCGGTTCCGGTCGCGATGACCGTGTGCCGGCCCGACCAGGCCGCCTCGGCGGCGGTGACCTGGTGGACCCACGGCTGCTCGACGCCCGAGCGGCGGTAGCCGGTGATGAGGTCCGGGTCGGCCCAGGGGGGCCATTCGGCGGTCTGCCCGGGGCGTGCGGGCAGCTGCTCCAGGTGGACCAGGCGGCCGTCGCGCGCGCCGGTGGCGCGCAGCAGCTCGACGAGGTCCGGGCGGGGCATGTCCCCAGTGTGCGCCACGTGAGAGGCCTCGCAGGACGAGTGGTGACGGTGCCTGGCGGCTCGTTTCCGACGTCGTGCATCCAGACCTCGTGGCGGCGCCCGGAGCCGCCCGGAGCGCCGGGATGTCCGGACCGTCACCGGCGATGGGGAGAACTCCCCGGCCCAAGTGGTTCCGGTGCCGGTCGGGGCGTGGAACTATCGGCTCACCGACGGTCCCGGGAGGGGGGAACGGATGGCTCTGAGCGTCTGCCCGCATCGTGTGGGCGGCTTTCCCGTCATCTCGGTGGCCGGGGAGCTCGACGTCACGAACGCCGATCAGCTCGGCGACGCCGTGGAACGGGCCCTCGACGACCTGCCCAGCACGCTCGTCGTCGACCTCGGCGACGTGACGTTCATCGACTCGGCCGGGGTGCATGCCGTCGTCCGGCCCAGGACGATGATGGTGACTCTCCGCACGCGCCTGCACGTGGTCGCCGACGCTGACCAGGTCCGCGAGACCTTTGCGCTCATGGGCCTCGCCGACACCGTGCCGCTGCACCGCACGCTCGACGGGGCGCTGCGGTGCGCCGCTGGCAGGCATCCCGAACCTGCCTGACCGCCCCGTCTCACCTGACCGCCCCGTCTCACCTGGCCGCCCGGAACCAGCTTTGGCCGCCCACCTCGTACCTCACCACCGGTCGCTCCGCCCGACCGGCCAGGTCGCTCCGCCCGGCCAGGTCGCTCCGCCGAACCGGCCAGGTCGCCCGAGCTGCTAGCGACCGCCTCTGCCGGAGCACCCGGAACGTCTGTCCGGATAATCCTGACTACGGTTCCATGCGCTCCGGCACCTGATCGACCCCGTCGCCTCACAGAGACGTGCTTCTCCATCGAGTGACCATCTAGGGGCTTCAGCGAGCCACGATCACCGCCGAAATCGACCAGTTTCGCCCGATTCTGGCCCGATGCGCACGCCCGCCGGCGGGCCCGCCCAGGCCGGTGCAGTCTCCGACGACGGTCCGGATTGGTAGGAGAGACGCCGTCACCCAGGTAGGCTCCGCACGGAAAACTACTCACCGCTCGCGGCGACGCCGCTGTGGGCCGGTGCGCTGCGCTGCCAAGGAGGGCGGATGCTTGAGCTGGGGGCTACGAGCCTGATCATCGTCGGGACCATCGCGGGTATCGCGGTCGTCTCACTCGCGATCGCGGTGGTGCTGCGCCGTCAGGTGCTGGCCGCGGACGAGGGAACACCGCGGATGCGCGAGATCGCCGGGGCGATCCAAGAGGGCGCGCAGGCCTACCTGCGCAGACAGTTCCGGACGCTCGGCATATTCGCCGTCGTCGTCTTCGGGCTGCTGTTCCTGCTGCCCGCGGACCCGGAGATCAAGCTCGGCCGTGCGATCGCCTTCCTCTTCGGCGCCGGGTTCTCGGCGGCGATCGGCTATCTCGGCATGTCGCTGGCGGTGAAGGCCAACGTGCGCGTCGCCTCCGCGGCCACCCGCTCCGGCGGTCGCGCCGAGGGTGCGCGGATCGCGTTCCGCACCGGTGGCGTCGTCGGCATGAGCGTCGTCGGCCTCGGCCTGCTCGGTGCGGCCGGCGTGGTGCTCATCTACCGCGGCGAGGCCCCGGCGGTGCTCGAGGGCTTCGGCTTCGGCGCCGCTCTGCTGGCGATGTTCATGCGGGTCGGCGGCGGCATCTTCACCAAGGCCGCCGACGTCGGCGCGGACCTGGTAGGCAAGGTCGAGCAGGGCATCCCCGAGGACGACCCGCGCAACGCGGCCACCATCGCCGACAACGTCGGCGACAACGTGGGCGACTGCGCCGGCATGGCCGCCGACCTGTTCGAGTCCTACGCCGTGATGCTCGTGGCCTCCCTCATCCTCGGCAAGGCCGCCATGGGCGAGCAGGGTCTGATCCTGCCGCTCATCGTCACCGCCATCGGTGCGCTCGTGGCCGTGCTGGGTGTCTTCATCACGCGAGTCCGCGGCAACGAGTCCGGCCTGACGGCCATCAACCGCGGCTTCTACATCTCGGCGCTCGTGGGTGTCCTGCTCGCCGCCATCGCGGCCTTCATCTACCTGCCCGGCACGTTCGGGGCCATCCCCGGGATCAGCGAGGACCTGGCCGGCCACGGCGGTGACCCACGGCTGATCGTGAGTGCCGCCGTCGTCGTGGGTGTCGTGCTCGCCGGCGTCATCCTGTGGCTGACCGGCTACTTCACCGGGACCACCTCCAAGCCGACCCTGCACGTGGCCTCGACCTCGCGCACCGGCGCGGCGACCGTCGTGCTCTCCGGCATCGGCGTGGGCTTCCAGTCCGCGGTCTACACGGCCGGCATCATCGCCGCCGCCATCTGCGGCGTCTTCCTCATCGCGGGCGGAAACATCTGGCTGGCCCTGTTCCTCATCGCGCTGGCCGGCTGCGGCCTGCTGACGACGGTGGGCGTCATCGTCGCCATGGACACCTTCGGCCCCGTCAGCGACAACGCCCAGGGCATCGCCGAGATGTCCGGCGACGTCGACGAGGAGGGCGCCCAGGTCCTCACCGACCTCGACGCCGTCGGCAACACCACCAAGGCCATCACCAAGGGCATCGCGATCGCGACGGCGGTGCTCGCGGCCACCGCGCTGTTCGGCTCCTACGCCGACGCCGTGGCCATCGCGCTCGGCGAGATCGCCGAGGCGGGCACCCAGATGGCCGACGGGGTCGTCGGCGCGATGGTCACCTACGAGATCATCTCCCCGATCACCCTGGTGGGCGTGATCCTGGGTGGCGCGACGGTGTTCCTCTTCTCGGGTCTGGCGATCGACGCCGTCACCCGGGCGGCCGGGGCCATCGTCTTCGAGGTGCGGCGCCAGTTCCGCGAGTTCCCCGGGATCATGACGGGCCAGACCCGGCCGGACTACGCGCGCGTGGTCGACATCTGCACGAAGGACTCGCTGCGCGAGCTGGCCACCCCCGGGCTGCTGGCCGCGTTCGCCCCGATCGCCGTCGGCTTCGGTCTCGGCGTGGGTCCGCTGGCCGGGTTCCTCGCCGGTGCTATCGGCGCGGGCGTGCTCATGGCCGTCTTCCTGGCCAACGCCGGCGGCGCGTGGGACAACGCCAAGAAGATCGTCGAGGACGGTCACTACGGCGGCAAGGGCTCCGAGGCGCACGCGGCCGTGGTCATCGGCGACACGGTGGGTGACCCGTTCAAGGACACCGCCGGCCCGGCGATCAACCCGTTGCTCAAGGTGATGAACCTGGTCTCGCTGCTCATCGCGCCCGCGGTGGTGCAGATGAGCGTCCCGGCCGACACCAACCACGCCGTCCGCATCGGAATCGCGCTGGTCGCCGCGGCGATCGCGCTGGGCGCGGTCTGGGCGTCGCGGCGCCGGGCCGGCAAGATCGACACGGCCGAGGAGATCGACAACACCATCGCGACGGAGTCGAACCCGCCCGAGCCTCACGCGACCACCGCGCCCGGCGAGGCCGTCGAGTCCGCCACGGAACGGGTCGAGCGCCGCTGAGACAGGCCGCGAGCCGTACGGACGCCGTGCCCGGCACCCGCAGCGGTGCCGGGCACGGCGTTCCTGATGTTCGCACCGTGCACGGTTCCGACGTGTGCCGATGTCCGTGACCCGTGACCCGTGACCCGTGCCCCGTGCCCCGTGACGCGTGACCCGTGACCCGCGACTCGTGGCCTGGGCGTACCTCTTGTCAGCTCCGTCCCTAGTCTGGGGCGATGAACACCCTTCCCAGCCCGCACCCACCGGCGGGCGGGCCAGTCGAGATCGACGGACTCCGCGCAGACCTCGAGCGGGCGGGGTTCACGGTCGACGGCGTCGCCGAGGTAGTCGGCGACGTGGCCGGCGCGGCGCTCCTGCGGGAGCAGCGGCTGCCTGCACTGCGTGCAGCGCGGTCAAGCTCCGATGTGGTCGCCGTCCTGCTGCGGCTCTTCGTCCTCGGAGACGCGGTCGGCCGGGCAGAGCTGGATGCCGCGCTGCCCGGGACGACGACGACCGGGGCCGAGCGGCTCGGACTGGTGCAATCGGCCGGGGGCGGCGACGACGATCCCGTGCGCGCCGTCGTCGACCTGCGTCCGTACGCCGCCCAGGACGCGGCGGGTGCTGCGCACTGGTGGGTGACCTCGGACCTCGGTGAGCTGGCCACCGGTGCGGCGCTCCGCGCCGACCACGTGCTGGGCATCGGCGGCGCCTCGCTCACGCTGGCCCAGATCACTGTGCGTACGTCCCGACGGCGGACGCTGGACCTCGGCACCGGGTGCGGCGTGCAGGCGCTGCACGCCACCCGGCACAGCGACCAGGTGACGGCGACCGACATCTCTGCTCGCGCGCTCGCCTTCGCCGCGTTCAACGCGGCCCTGGCGGGGGTCGACGTCGAGCTGCGGGAAGGCTCGATGCTCGCCCCGGTGGCAGGGGAGCAGTTCGACCTGGTGGTCTCGAACCCGCCGTTCGTCATCACGCCGCGCGCGGCGTACGACGCCGGCCTGCCGGTGATGGAGTACCGCGACGCCGGTCACGGTGGCGATGACCTCGTCGCCGATCTGGTCCGCGGCGTCGGAGCGCACCTGGCGCCGGGCGGCGTGGCCCAGCTGCTCGGCAACTGGGAGCACCACGCGGGCGAGGACTGGCGCGAGCGGGTGCAGGGGTGGCTGACCGACGAGGGTCTCGACGCCTGGATCGTCGAGCGCGAGGTGCAGGACCCGGCCGAGTACGCGGAGCTGTGGCTGCGCGACGGCGGGATGCGGCCCGAGGTCGACCGGGCGGCCTACGAGGCCGCTTACGCCGCGTGGCTGGCCGACTTCGCGGCGCGCGGCGTGGAGGGGGTGGGGTTCGGCTACCTGCTGATCGGTCGACCAGAAGCCGCACGGGCACCGTGGCGGCGCGTGGAGGAGGTGACCGGGCCGGTGCGCCAGCCGCTCGGCACGCACATGGCGGAGGTGCTCGCGGTGCGGAGCTGGCTCGCGGACCTGGAGGCAGTGCGTCCCGGCGGTCAGGTCGGGGCGGAGCTCGCCGACGAGCGGCTGGTTGTCGCCGGCGACGTCACCGAGGAGCGGTTCCTCGTCCCGGGTGCGAGCGATCCTCAGGTCCTTCAGCTGCGTCAGGGTGGCGGGCTGGGCAGGGTGGTGCGCCCTGGAACGCTTGTCGCTGGAGCCGTCGGGGCCTGCGACGGCGAGCTGACCGTCGGGCAGATCGTCGGTGGGCTCGCGGCACTTCTCGACCTGCGGGCGGACGACGTCGCACGCGAGGTCCTTCCGGCCGCCCGGGCCCTGGTGGTGGACGGCTTCCTGCGCCCGGCGTGACTCTCCACCGCTGTGACCTGCTGGGTGCATCCGTTCTTCGTGCCGTGGTCGATGAGCTCGTCACCGACACCTCCGTCGTCGCCGCGGCCACCACCACCCGCCGACGCCGCCGCCGCTACAGCCGGCGCTGCCACCGACGCGCGCCGATACCGCCGCCACAGCCGGCACCGCCGCCGCCACGCGCCGATACCGCTGCCACAGCCGGCACCGCCGCCGCCACGCGCCGATACCGCTGCCACAGCCGGCACCGCCGCCGCCACGCGTCGATACCGCTGGCACAGCCGGCACCGCCGCCCCTGCCACAGCCGTCGTCGACCGGTTCGGACGGGCACGCGGTGGGTGGCAGATCCACAGAGGTGGGGAGCGCGGACTCGAATGTCAGTGGTCGCGCATAGGTTCGATACATGTCGAGGTGGACGGGTTCGCAAGGTGGTGACACCGGTGGGTTCTGCTGCGAGCAGGACGGTTACGGTGGCCGCCCGTGCTCGCACCTGCGTGAGTTCGCGCTCGCGGTGGCGGCGCAGGAACGGGTCGAGCGTACGCGGCGGCTGTCCCGGTTGGGTTTCATAGGGTTGGTCGAGGCGGCGGACGAGGGTGACTCGGCCGCGCTGGAGGCGCTGGAGGTACTCCTCGACGGCCCGGAGGACGACGGGCCGGGCAGCCCGCCGCCCACGAGCGCGGACCCGTTGGCCGACGACCCACGGTTCTACCCGCTCCGCGACGACGGCGGGGTCCACCCGACCGGTACCGGCGCCGCCGCCGGTGCTGGGGCCGTCCATACCGGCACCATCGCTACCCCTGATGTCGCCCATTCCGTCGATGCCGTCGACGGTGTCGGCTCGGCCGACTCATCTGCTCCGACCTCGGTCGAGGGCATTGATTCCGTGGCAGTCGTTTCGGCCGATGACACCGCCGCCGCTCCAGGCACCGCGTCCGTTCGTGACACCGCCGGCGACAGCACCGGCACCGTCATCGAGGTCGACATCGACGACGCCGATACATGCGACGTCGGTGGGTCGTGGTCGCGGGTGCTGGACCGGCCGTTGACGGAGGTCTTCGCGCAGGTCGAGGCCGAGTCCGGTCGCAATCTCGGGATCAGCCTGACCGCGCTGGGGCAGGCGAAAGCGGGTCCGGTCCTGGCCGCGCTGCTCGCCGGGGTGGACCAGGACCAGATCGACCGGTTCGCGACGCTGGAGATCCTGGCCGGATACAAACGGATCGAGGCCTGGGCCGCCGCCGCCGCAGCACGGACCGCCTCGACCCTGGCGGACAAGGCCACCACGTTCCACCACCCGTCACTGCCGGAGAAGATCGACGCCACCGGGGAGGAGATCGCCCTGCGGCTGGCGATCTCCAAGACCGAGGCCAGAGACCTGGTCACCGTCGGGCACGGCCTGACCCGGGCGTTCACCCAGACCGGTGCCGCACTGGCGGCCGGGGCGATCGACTTCCGCAAAGCGGCCAAGATCGTCACCACGTTGCAGCACGCCCCGGGCCCGGTGGCTGCCGAGGTCGAGGCCGAGGTCCTGCACCAGGCCGACGGGCGCACCCCCTCCCAGCTCCAGGGCGACCTGAACAAGGCTCTGATCGCCGTGGACCCCGAGGACGCCCAGGACCGTCATGCCCGGGCCCGGGCGGGCCGGCACGTCAACCACACCAAGGCCCTGCCCGACGGCATGGCCTCCCTCTACGCCGTCCTGCCGGCCGAGGACTGTGTCACCGTCGACCTGGCCCTAGACGCGATCGCGACCACCGCCAAGGCCGCCGGCGATACCCGCACCATGTCCCAGCTCCGCGCCGACGCCATGGCCGCCATGGCCCGCGGCACCATCCACACCGGCTGGACCGGCCCACCACCACACCACACCACCACCACCGCAGACGCGCCGAAACGGAACGGCCCGACCGGTCCCGGCACGAGCGCGCCGCCCGCCGTGTCGCCGACGCCGCCGCCGACCGATGACGCCGCCCCCTCGGCCCCGGACAGTGCCGTCGAGCAGGACCCCGATGCCTCCGCCAGCACGCGCTGCCTCTCCTCCGGCAGTGCTGGGGCGGTCGGCCACCCTCCCGGCGCTGAGCAGACCAGGCAGAGCGCCCGATCCGGTCGGACAGCCGCCGCGGACAGATCAGGATCAGGGTCCGAGGGGACAGCTGTGCCCACCAGGCCGCCCGAGGGGCGAGCCGATGATCCACCACCGGGTCGACCGGACGAAGACGGCGCGGTGCCGCCGTGGTGGCCCTTCCTCCAGACCGGCGAACCGATGCGCTGTGGCAGCCCGGCCACCACCCACACCCAGATCAAGGTCACCGTCCCCCTCAGCGTCCTCCTCGCCGGCCAGAATGCCGACCGCGCCGGTACGGGCGACGGCAGCTCGGGCGACGGCGGCTCGGGCGACGGCAGCTCGGGCGAGGGCGGCTCGGGCGACGGCGGCTCGGGCGACGGCAGCAGCGCCAGCGACGGCCGCAAATGCACCACCGATGGCACCTCCACCGCCGATCACATCGGCGCCGACGACAGCGGCAACGCCCCCAACGGCCACAGCTGCACTTGCGGCGCCACCAGCGCCACGAGCAGCAACGGCAGCGGCACCGGCGAGAGCGGCAGCGGCTGCGGTGGGTTGGTCGACGGGCGCGACCGCGGCGATGACCCCACCACCGCCGCCGAGCCGTTCGACGACCCCCTTCCCGAGGTCGCGGTCCTGCACGGCTACGGACCGATCACCGGCGACGTCGCCCGCGCCCTGGCCGTCGGCGGCACCTGGCGGCGCCTGGTCACCGACCCCGTCACCGGGACCGTCCTGGACCACGGCCGCACCAGGTACCGGCCTCCCGAGGACCTCCAAGAGCACGTCCGTCTACGCGACACCACCTGCGTCCTGCCGGGCTGCTCGGTCCCGGCCCAGCGCTGCCAGATCGACCACACGATCCCGTGGTCCCAGGGCGGGCACACGGCCGATACAAACCACGGACCGCTGTGCACCCGCGACCACACCCTCAAGACCGTCGGTGCCTTCACCGTCGTCCAACCCCAGCCCGGCATTTTCGAATGGACCACCCCCACCGGCCACGTCTACCGACGCGAGACCGACGGCACCATCACCATGCTCCCCGCCCGACGCACACCACCCACGGCAGACAGTCCTGACGATGGGCCGACGCGGCAGCGCGGGGAGGACCCGTGGAACCAGCACGGATCTCAGGCGGACGACGACGTCCCGCCCTTCTGATGTGGCGAGCGCCCTGATGTGGACACCACGGAGGCCCACCGGGCTCAAAGAAGAGGTCCCACCGGGTTCATGGAGATGCCGAGACCCCAGCTCGACGACGAGAGCGACAGCGGGGAGGCTCTCGCCGTCGATCGGCGCCGGGTTCGGCTCGAATGAGATCGTGCCGACCTCGACATCCCGGCCCATCACGGGAAGGTGACTGGCCGCCCGCCGCTACATGTTCCGCCGGTACTGCCCGCCGACGTCGTAGAGGGCGTGGGTGATCTGGCCGAGGCTGTGGGTCTTGACGGCCTCCATCAGCGCCGTGAAAACGTTCTGCCGATCCCTGGCGGTTTGCTGCAGATCGGTCAGTCCGGACGGCGCGAGGGGATTCCGGGCAAGCTGCCAGGACGCGACGTCGGCGATCTGCTGCTGCTTCTCCGCCTCGCTGCTCCGGATCAGCTCGATGGGGCTCTCGATCTCACCCGCGTGCTCCCGAGGCAGGAACGTGTTCACCCCGACGAGCGGCAACGAGCCGTCGTGCTTCTTGAGCTCGTAGAGCAGCGACTCCTCCTGGATCTTCCCGCGCTGGTACATGGTGTCCATCGCGCCGAGCACCCCGCCGCGCTCGCTGATGGCGTCGAACTCCTGGTAGACGGCCTCCTCCACCAGGTCGGTGAGCTCCTCGAGGACGAAGCTGCCCTGCCAGGGGTTCTCGTTGAAGTTCAGTCCGAGCTCCTTGTTGATGATCATCTGGATCGCCACGGCCCGACGCACGCTCTCCTCGGTCGGCGTCGTCACGGCCTCGTCGTAGGCGTTGGTGTGCAGGCTGTTGCAGTTGTCGAATATCGCGTAGAGCGCCTGCAGCGTCGTGCGGATGTCGTTGAACTGGATCTCTTGCGCGTGCAATGACCGCCCCGACGTCTGCACGTGGTACTTCAGCATCTGGCTGCGCGGGCCGGCGCCGTACCTCTCATGCATCGCCCGCGCCCAGATCCGACGCGCGACCCGTCCGATGACCGCGTACTCGGGGTCCATGCCGTTGGAGAAGAAGAACGACAGATGCGGTGCGACGTCGTCGATGGCCATGCCCCGCGCGAGGTAGTACTCGACGATCGTGAACCCGTTGCTCAGCGTGAACGCCAGCTGGCTGATGGGGTTCGCCCCCGCCTCGGCGATGTGATAGCCGGAGATCGAGACCGAGTAGAAGTTCCGCACGTGCCTGTCGATGAAGTACTGCTGGATGTCACCCATCATCCGCATCGCGAACTCTGTGCTGAAGATGCACGTGTTCTGGGCCTGGTCCTCCTTGAGGATGTCCGCCTGCACCGTCCCCCGCACTGCGGCCAGGGTCTCGGCGCTGATGCGTGCGTAGGTCTCCGCGTCGACCAGCTGGTCGCCGGTCACTCCGAGGAGCGCCAGGCCGAGCCCGTCGTTACCAGGTGGCAAGGGCCCCGCGTAGGTCGGGCGCGCACGTCCCTCGAAGAGCTCGTCGAGCCGGCGCTCCGCCGCTGTCCACCGGGCAGGATCGGCCCTCAGGTACTTCTCCACCTGCTGGTCGATCGCAGTATTGAGGAACATCGCCAGGATGATCGGCGCCGGACCGTTGATCGTCATCGACACCGAGGTCGTCGGCGAACACAGGTCGAAGCCCGAGTACAGCTTCTTCATGGCGTCGAGCGTCGGAACGTTGACGCCGGAGTTGCCGACCTTGCCGTAGATGTCCGGCCGGATCGCGGGATCCTCCCCGTACAGCGTCACCGAGTCGAACGCCGTCGACAGCCGTGCCACGTCCTGGCCATCGCTGAGGTAGTGGAACCGCCGGTTCGTCCGCTCCGGGGTGCCCTCACCGGCGAACATGCGGGTCGGGTCCTCGCCGGTGCGACGGTACGGGTAGACGCCGCCGGTGTACGGGTACCCACCCGGCAGGTTCTCCTTGTGCAGGAAGGTCAGCAGGTCGCCCCAGCTGCGGTACGTCGGTGCGGCGACCTTGGGTACCCGCTCGCCGCTGAGCGAGGGGCGGTAGTTCTCCACCCGCAGCGTCCGGCCCCGCACCTGGTACTCGCCGACCTCCTCCGTGACGGCCCGCCGCCGTTCGGGCCAGGCCCGCAGCAGCTCCAGCGACTCGGCGGTCAGGGACCGCACCGCGTCGTCGTAGCGCTGCCGCAGCGTGAGGAGCGTCCGGTCCGGCTCCGGCTCGACGTCCCGGGTCGCTGATCCGCCGGCGTCGCCTGAATTACCGGCGTCGTCTGAACCACCGGCGTCGACAGCACCCGCTCTCGACGTCAGGTCCGCCGGGTCGTACGGCGCCAGCTGCTCGGGCAGTCGAGCGTCACCGAGCTCCTGCAGCGAGATCCAGCAGGCCTGGGCCCTGTCCGCAGCCTCAGACTGCCGGTCGATCGACGCACTGATGCTCCGCCCCTGCTCGGCGATCTCCGCGAGGTAGCGCACCCGGTGCCCGGGGATCAGCACCGTCGCCCGCGGCTCCCGGACGGAGGTGTCCAGATGCGGACGCCAGTCCACGGATCGCCGCTCTACGCCGTCGGGCAGCACCTCACGCAGCAGCCTGCACAGGTTCGTGAACATCCAGGTGATCCCCGGATCGTTGAACTGGCTCGCGATCGTCGGGTAGACGGGTATCTCGTCGTCGTCCACGTCGAACGCGACCCGGTTGCGGCGCCACTGCTTGCGCACGTCGCGCAGGGCGTCCTCGGCCCCGCGCCGGTCGTACTTGTTGAGCACGACTAGGTCGGCGTAGTCGATCATGTCGATCTTCTCGAGCTGACTCGCGGCGCCGTAGTCGCTGGTCATCACGTAGACCGGCAGGTCCACGAGCTCGACCACCGCCGAGTCGCCCTGCCCGATTCCCGCCGTCTCGACGACGACCAGGTCGTACCCGGCCGACCGCAGGAGCGCGATGGAGTCCGCGAGCACGGCGCTGGTCGCGACGTCGCGACGGCGGGTGGCCATCGAGCGCAGGAACACCCGGTCGCTGCGCAGCGAGTTCATCCGGATCCGGTCGCCCAGCAGAGCGCCGCCGGTGCGCCGACGCGTCGGGTCGACCGAGAGGACGGCGATCCGCATCTTCGGGAACGTCGTGAGGAACCGGTTGAGCAGCTCGTCGATGACCGAGGACTTGCCCGCCCCACCCGTCCCGGTGATGCCGACGACCGGTGCCGCTGCGCCGGCCGCCGCCCACGCGCTCCGCATCTCCTCGAGCTCAGCCCTGTCGTGCACGCCGTCCTCGAGGTCGCTGAGCAGGCGGCCCACGGCGGCCTCGTCGTCGATGTCGACCGGCCACTCAAGACCGACGGACCCGGCCGGCGCCGCTGCCCCGACCGACACCGTCGACCCGGCCGGCGCGACCGCCCCGACCGTGCCGGCCGGCGACCCGAGTGACGCCCCAGCCCCCGGCCGTTCCTCACGGGCGCGCTCCGTCCGGGCCACGACGTCCGCGATCATCTCGACCAGGCCCATCCTCATGCCGTCGTCGGGATGGTAGATCCGCTCGACCCCGTAGGCCTCGAGCTCGGCGATCTCCTGGTGCGTGATCGTCCCGCCACCGCCGGCGAAGACCCGCACGTGCCCGGCACCGCGCTCGGCGAGCATGTCCACCATGTACCGCAAGTACTCGACGTGGCCGCCCTGGTAGGAGGAGATCGCGATCGCGTCGGCGTCCTCCTGCAGCGCGGCCCGCACCACGTCCTCTACCGACCGGTCGTGGCCGAGGTGGACGACCTCGGCGCCCTGGTCCTGGATGAGCCGGCGCATGATGTTGATGGCGGCGTCGTGGCCGTCGAACAGGCTGGCGGCGGTGATGAACCGCAGCGGGCTCACGGCGGCCGGGGCCACGGTGGACTGGGCGGCGGGCATGGTCATGGAGCCTCCACACGTCGTCGGGCGGGTCCTGAAGTCTATCTCGGCGGGCGTGACGTCGGTCTCCCGCCGAGCGGGCGGTGCTTGAACGGCGGGGTGCGGCGCCGGCAGTGCTTGAACGGTGGAGCGGCGAGCCTGCAGTGATTGAACGGTGCCCGCCAGCCGACTGTGCTTTGAACGGCCGGCGCGCAACGCATCCCACCCCGACTACGTGCGGGCGCATGTGGTGCGCGTCTCGCCCTGCTCCGTGGCTCGTCTCGCGACCGTACGTCGCCGGGCCGGGATACCGTTGCGGCGTGCCCCAGACCACCGGCCCGGACGGGCACCTCTCCCGCGACGGCGCAAGCCGGGCCGTCGCCCTGGCGCTCGCCGTCCTGGCCGGTGCCGCAGTGGTCGCCGTGTGGTGGTTCTTCGTCACGACGGCGACCGGCCAGCACGTCGACGAGGTCGCGTTCGAGGGCGCCACTATCGGTCGCTGGCGCCTGGCCGAGAGCGCCCAGAGCGTCCTGGACGTCGTCTCGGTGCCATTCCTCGTCCTGGTCATCCTCGTCGGCGTGCTGGTGGCCGTCCTCAGGCGTCGGTGGCTGCTCGCCGTCGCGGTCGGCGTGATGGTCGGGGCGGCCAACGTGACCACCCAGCTGCTTAAGTACGGGCTGTTCACCCGACCTGAGCTCGGCGTATCCGAGATCGAGACCAACTCCCTGCCGAGCGGCCACACCACCGTTGCCGCGTCGGTGGCCGCGGCCGCGATACTCGTCGCGCCGCCACGGTGGCGCTGGCTCGCCGCACTCCTCGGGGCGCTCTACACCGGCGCCACCGGCGTCGCCACCATGGTCGGTGGCTGGCACCGGGCGTCCGACGTCGTCGCCGGAGTGCTGGTGGTCACCGCCTGGCTGCTCCTTGCCCAGGCAGTGGTCGGCACCGGTGGCGGTGCCCGGCGAGGCGGGGCGAGGGCGGACGCCGCCGCGGCCACCGGCCGGGCGGCGCGCACCACCAGGCTGACCGTGCACCTGCTCGCAATCGTCGGCGTCGGTGCGGGGCTCGTGGCGCTGCTGAGCATGCTCGTCATCAGCCAGGCCGATGGCGAGTCCCGGACCGAGCTCCTGCTCGCCTACGGGGGTGCGAGCGTCGGCGTCGTCGGCGTCACCTGCCTCGCAGTGCTCGCCCCGCTCGTGCTGGGCACGCGCGAGCTGCGACGGTAAGCCCACCGGACCGGGCGCAGAAAGGTGGTGCCCAACTGCTCGTCCTGAGTGCCCGCGAGCTTCGACGGTAAGCCAACCGGATCGGGCGCACGAAGGTGGTGCCGAACCGCTCGTCCTGAGTAGCCGCGAGCGGTGACGAGGGGCGGCGCGCACAGGGCGCGCGCGGATTCGCGGGCCGAGGGGAACTCTCGGCGGAGTCTGGCGACGTCAGCCCCGGGCATCCTCGTTGCGACTGTCGCCGCGAGCGCCGGTGCCAGTGCCAGTGCCAGAGCCAGTGCGAGCGTCAGTGCCAGTGCCAGTGCCAGTGCCAGTGCCAGTGCCGGTGCCGGTGCCGGTGTGGTGGTCACCTTTGGGCCGGTCGTCGTCGAACCAGCCGTGCGACTCGCGCAGGCTCTTGGCCCGAGCCTGGTCCGCCGCGCGCCGTCGGGCGGCCCGCTCGGTGGCCCGGCTGTCCCGGACCGGCAGCTGGATCGCCACGTCGGCCCGGATCCCCGCGACGAGCTGGCGGGCGCGGGCGATCTCGGTGTCGAGCTCGGCGCCGAGCAGCAGCGCCATGTTGATGATCCACAGCCACACGCAGAACACGACGACACCCGCCAGCGCCGTGCCGTAGGTGATGTCGAAGCGGTCGAAGGTCTGGATGTAGAGCCGCAGCACCAACGACACCAGAGCGACGAGCGCGAGGGCGACGACGGAGCCCGGCGACAGCAGCCGGAACCTGGGGTGCCGCACGTTCGGGGTCGCGTAGTACAGCAGGTCGACCATCAGCACGCCGGCGAGCAGCAGCACCGGCGTGCGGGCCACCTCCCAGACCAGCACCGTCGTGTCGCCGAGCCCGAGCACCGTGCCGATAGCCCGCGCCACCGGCCCCGAGACGACCAGCAGCAGCGCCACGAGCGTCCCGAACGCCACCAGGATCACCGTGGTGAGCAGGTGCCAGGCGGTCAGGCGCCACAGCGGTCGCCCCTCGTGGACGCCGTAGATCTGGTTCATGGCCCGGCCGAACGCCCCGACGTACCCCGCGGAGATCCACAGCGCCGTGGCCAGGCCGAGCGTGAACGAGAGCCCCGCGGCGGGGTGCCGCAGCACCGCCGTCACCGGTGCGCTGATCGTCTCGAGCGCCTCCTCGTCGGGCGCGAGGATGGTCAGCACGTCCAGCACCGCCTGTGTCGAGGACTCGCCCTGCCCGATCAGCGCCAGCACCGAGGTCAGGGCGACGGCGAGCGGCGGGATCGACAGCACGCCGAAGAACGTCATGCTCGCCGCACGGTCCCAGCACTCGTCGGCGAGGAACTCACGGACGGCCTTGCCGGCGATGAAGCGCTTCGACGGGCGCCGTCCCACCACCGCCGGCCTGACCGCCGGCCCCGTCTGCGCCATGACCCACCTCCCGCCCGATGTCAACGAAAGCACCACCGTGACGCCACCGCGCGCCGGGGCGCTCCGGTGAGCCCGACTGCCCGTAGGTCGCGGTGACGTTGTACCGTCAGCCGCGAACCCCCGGGTCGTCGTCACGACGCCCACCCCGACGGCCGGCCCCGAGGGCCGACCCGGATGCCAGCCACGGCCGGCCCGGATGCCAGCCCCGAGGCCGGCCCGGACGCCAGCCACCAAGAAGGAAGGTCCGCGTGACCAGCTCCCGCAAGCTCGTGATCGTCGAGTCGCCCGCCAAGGCCCGCACCATCGGCGGCTACCTCGGCCCCGACTTCGACGTCGAGGCCAGCGTCGGGCACATCCGCGACCTGCCCCAGCCCTCCGAGCTCCCCGCCGACATGAAGAAGGGGCCGTACGGCAAGTTCGCCGTCGACGTCGAGGGCGACTTCGACCCCTACTACGTCGTCGACTCGGACAAGAAGAAGAAGGTCACCGAGCTCAAGCGCCTGCTCAAGGACTCCGACGAGCTCTACCTCGCCACGGACGAGGACCGCGAGGGAGAGGCCATCGCCTGGCACCTCCTCGACGTCCTCAAGCCGAAGGTGCCGGTCAAGCGGATGGTCTTCCACGAGATCACCAAGGAGGCCATCACCCGCGCCCTCGACAGCACGCGCGAGCTCGACACCCGGCTCGTGGACGCGCAGGAGACCCGCCGCATCCTCGACCGCCTCGTCGGCTACGAGGTCTCCCCGCTGCTCTGGCGCAAGATCAAGCCCGGCATCTCCGCGGGCCGCGTGCAGTCCGTCGCCACCCGCATGGTCGTCGAGCGCGAGCGCGAGCGCATGGCCTTCCGCTCGGCGTCCTACTGGGACGTCAAGGGCACCTTCACCGGCGGCCCCGCGGACGACCGCACCGCGTTCACCGCCCGGCTCGTCACCCTGGACGGGAAGAAGGTCGCCGCCGGCCGTGACTTCGGCGACGACGGCCTGCTCAAGCCCGCCGCCGCCAAGGCCGGCACGGTCCACCTCGACCAGGCGCTCGCCACCGAGGTCGCCACCGCCCTCGAGCGCGTCGAGGCCCGCGTCGCCTCGATGGAGACCAAGCCTTACACCCGTCGGCCGGCCGCCCCCTTCACCACCTCCACCCTCCAGCAGGAGGCTTCTCGCAAGCTTCGGATGAGCGCCCGGGAGACCATGCGCACGGCGCAGGGCCTGTACGAGAACGGCTTCATCACCTACATGCGCACCGACTCCTCGGCGCTGTCCGGGCAGGCGATCTCCGCCGCCCGCCGCCAGGCCGCGGAGCTCTACGGCAGCGAGTACGTGCCGGAGAAGCCGCGCGTGTACGGCGCCAAGTCCAAGGGTGCGCAGGAGGCCCACGAGGCCATCCGCCCCGCCGGTGACTCCTTCCGCACGCCGGCCCAGGTCGCCGGCAAGCTCAGCGGCGCCCAGTTCCGCCTCTATGAGCTCATCTGGAAGCGCACCGTCGCCTCGCAGATGGCCGACGCCCGTGGCTCCACCGCCACCGTGCGGCTCGCCGCGAGGCCGGAGCTCGCCGGCGACGGCGGCACCCGCACCGCCGCGGCCGAGCTGACGGCGTCCGGCACGGTCATCACCTTCCGCGGCTTCATGGCTGCCTACGAGGAGGGGCGCGACGCCGACCGGTACGAGAAGGACGACAAGGACGCCCGGCTGCCGAAGGTCAGCGAGGGCGACGCCGTCACCACGGACGAGGTCACCGCAGAGGGGCACGAGACCACCCCGCCACCGCGCTACACCGAGGCGTCGCTGGTCAAAGCCATGGAGGAGCGCGGCATCGGCCGGCCCTCCACCTACGCCGCGACGATCTCGGTGATCACCGACCGCGGCTACGTCGAGCGCCGCGGCCAGGCGCTCGTGCCGACCTGGCTGGCCTTCTCCGTGGTGCGCCTGCTCGAGGAGAACCTGCCGCGCCTGGTGGACTACGACTTCACCGCCGAGATGGAGTCCGACCTGGACCGCATCGCCGCCGGCGCCGAGGACCGGGTCGGCTGGCTCGCCCGCTTCTACCGCGGCGACGACGCCACCGACCGGCCGGGGCTGAAGAACCTCGTCGAGGGGCTGGGCGACATCGACGCCCGCGCCGTCAACAGCATCGACATCGGCGGCGGCATCACCCTGCGCGTGGGTCGCTACGGTCCGTACCTCGAGACCGCCGGCACCGACGGGCAGGAGGGCCGGCGCGCGTCCGTGCCCGACGAAGTCGCGCCCGACGAGCTCACCGTCGACAAGGCCCGAGAGCTCCTCGAGAAGCAGGCCGACGACGGCCGCGAGCTCGGCACCGACCCCGCCACCGGGCACACGATCATCGCGAAGAACGGGCGCTTCGGCCCCTACGTCACCGAGGTCCTGCCCGAGGACGACGACGCCACCGACGCTGCGCCGTCGGGGACCGCGGCGAAGAAGAAGCCCGCCAAGAAGGCGGCGAAGGTCAAGCCGCGCACCGGGTCGCTGCTCAAGTCGATGCAGCTGGAGACGGTCGACCTCGAGCAGGCCCTCAAGCTGCTGAGCCTGCCGCGGGTGGTCGGCGCCGACACCGAGGGGGTGGAGATCACCGCGCAGAACGGCCGCTACGGCCCCTACCTCAAGAAGGGCACCGACTCGCGCTCGCTGGCCACCGAGGAGCAGATCTTCGACATCACCCTGGAGGAGGCGCTCGCGATCTACGCCCAGCCCAAGACACGGCGGGGCGCCACCGCCAAGCCGCCACTCCGCGAGCTGGGCGAGGACCCCACCACGGGCAGGCCGGTGGTCGTCAAGGACGGGCGGTTCGGCCCCTACGTGACCGACGGCGAGACGAACGCGACCCTGCGCAAGGACGACGACGTCGAGTCGATCACCCCCGAGCGCGGATACGACCTCCTCGCCGAGAAGCGTGCCAAGGGACCCGCCAAGAAGCCGGCCCGCAAGCCCGCCGCGAGGAAGACGACGACCAAGAAGGCGGCGACCACCCGCAAGAGCCCGGCGAAGAAGGCCTGATGGCGCACCGGACGCCCCCGGCACGCACCTTCGTGGTGCTTGCCGTGATCTCCGGCTCGGTGATCGCCGCGTCGGTGCTGGCCTGGGTCATGCACCTGATCCCCTTCGAGGTCTTCATCGGCGTGGTCGGCCTCGTCGTGGTGGTCGAGGCGATCGTGATCCTGCGGACCGTCAGCCGCGTCCGCGCCGAGGCCGCCGACCGCCGCGTCGCCGGGAGCGAGAGCCCGGCCCGGGCCGACCGCGACCCCGACACCGACGTGAACACCCTCGGCGCCTCCGGTGCCGACGAGCTCGGCTACGACCCGATGGCCAAGTTCCGCCCGCCGAACGACTGACAGCCGTCGGCGCCCACGCGGAGGTGCCCGACGTCAGGCACCCCGAGGCTGCCGAGACCCGCCGTCCGGCACACCCCACGGCGCGCGGCCCGCCCCCGAGCTCACCGCGTAGCCTGACCCCATGAGCGCCCAGGCGACGACGCCCACCCTGCCCGTCCCGCCCGATCCGCACGACGCCCCGCCGCTGCGCTGGGGGATCCTCGGTGCCGGCGGCATCGCCAACCGGTTCGCCCGCGAGGTCCCGGAGAGGTCGGCACAGCAGGTCGTGGCGGTGGGCTCGCGCAGCCTCGACCGGGCCGCCGCGTTCGCCGCGACGCACGGCATCGGCTCCGTGCACGGCGGCTACGCCGAGCTCGTGGCCGACCCGCAGGTCGACGCCGTCTACGTGGCCACCCCGCACAGCCTCCACCACGAGCACGCCCTCCTCGCCCTGGAGGCCGGCAAGCACGTGCTGGTGGAGAAGGCCTTCACCCGCAACGCCGCCGAGGCCCGCGAGGTCCTCGCCGCGGCCGAGGCGCGGGGGCTCTTCGCGATGGAGGCGATGTGGTCGCGGTTCCTGCCGCACCTGGTGGCCCTGCGCGCCGTCGTCGCGTCCGGCTCCCTCGGCGAGATCCTGTCCGTGCACGCGGACCACGGCCAGCGCCTGGACAAGGTCGAACGGCTCCTGGCGCCCGAGCTCGCCGGCGGGGCCCTGCTCGACCTCGGCGTCTACCCCGTGTCCTTCGTCCACAGCCTGCTCGGCGCACCCGCCGGGGTCCACGCCGCCGGGGTGCTCACCGACCGCGGGGTCGACGCCCACGAGGCGATCACGCTCACCTACACCGGCGAGCACGAGCGGGTCGTCGCCGTGTGCACGGCGAACATGTGGGCCCGCAGCGCCAGCTCCGCCTCCGTCGTCGGCACCGCAGGGCGGATCGACGTCGCCGGTGCCTTCTTCGTCCCCAACAGCTTCGTCGTCACGCCGTACGACGGCGAGCGGTGGATGTGGCCGCGGCCCGGGGACGTCGACGGCGGCGGCTTCCAGCACCAGGCCGCCGAGGTCGCCCGGTGCGTGGCCGCCGGCGAGCTGCAGTCGGAGACCATGCCGTGGCAGGCCACGATCGAGGTCATGGAGACGATGGACGAGGTGCGTCGTCAGCTCGGGGTGGCCTACCCGGGGGAGTGAAGACCGGCGGCGGGTGCTTGCGCGCGGGTGCCCTGAGCTACCGCCCGGGGTGCTTGCGCGCGGGGTGCCCTGACCTATCGCGGCCCGCCGGGTGCTTGCGCGCAGTGCCGTGCGCCATCACGGCCCGCCGGATGCTTGCGCGGGGCCCGGGCGATCGCGGGCGAGACCTGGCCGCGGCTGTCGCGGGTGAGACGTGTCCGCCTCGGCCTGAGCGCGACGCTCCGACAGGTACGCCCGGACGCGCGGGTCCGGCGTGAGCTCGATGGCCCGGTCGTACGCCGCCGCAGCGCCACCCTGATCACCCGAGCGGGCGAGCAGGTCCGCGCGCGCCGCGTGGAGGGGCTGGAACCCCTCGCCCGGGGCGGCGAGCTCCTCCAGCAGCGCCAGCCCTGCCGCCGGTCCGTCCAGGTGGGCGACGACGGCGGCGTGCGCGACGCGGGCGCCCAGGCTCGGCGCCGTCCTCAGCAGGGCGGCGTAGAGCGCACGCAGCGCCGCCCAGTCGGTCCGCCCGGTGCGCAGCCGCTCGCAGTGGACCGCCTGGATCGCCGCCTCCAGGCGGAACCGGCCGGGTGCCCCGGTGCGGCCGGTCCGGTCCGCCCGGCGCAGGTACCCCTCGCCCTCGGCGACCAGGACGGCGTCCCACGTCGACGGGTCCTGGTCCTCGAGCGGCACGTACCGCGCCGTCGCGCGCGTGGTCCGCGCGAGCGAGAGGGTGACGAGCGCCGCCAGTCCCCAGGCCTCCGGCTCGGTCTCCAGCAGCGTCGCGAGCGTGACGGCGAGGTAGTGCGCCTCCCCGGCGAGGGACATCGCCTCGGCCGCCTCCGGCCAGGCGATGGCGTAGCAGCCGTAGACCGCCTCCAGCACCGCGGGAAGTCGCTCGGGCATCGCCTCGACCCCGGGAACCACGAACGGGATCCCGGCTCGTCGGATCCGTCGTTTGGCGCGGACGAGCCGCTGGGCCATCGTCGCGGCCGGCACGGCGTAGGCCGCCGCGATCTGGGCGGCTTCGAACCCGAGGACCGTCTGCAGCATCAGCGGGGTCCGGACGGGCTCCGCCAGCGCCGGGTGCGCGCAGACGAACAGCAGCTCCAGCCGGCGGTCGGGGAGCGCGTCGAGGTCGAGGTCGAGGCTCACGCCGAGACCGCGGTCGGTGGCGGCGTCGAGCGGTGCGGCGGTGCGGTGGGCCGCCGATCGCCAGACGTCACGCTGCCGGTTCCTGGCCACGGTGAGCAACCACCCCTCGGGGTTGTCGGGGACGCCGTCGCGCGGCCACGTCCGCAGCGCCCGCTCGAAGGCATCCGAGAGCGCGTCCTCGGCGAGCGCGAGGTCGCCGGCCGGTGCCGCCAGGATCGCGACCAGCCGCCCGTAGGAGGTGCGTGCGGCCAGCTCGGCCGCCGCCCGCACCTCGGTGGGCGTCACGTGCTCGGGCGCCACACGCCGTCGACGACGTGGGTCGCGCCGGGCCGGATCTCCACCGGGCCCCACGCGATCGACGGCGCCTGGCGCGCCCACGCGAGGGCGGCGTCCAGGTCGGGGACGTCGATGACGACGGTGCCGCCGAGCTGCTCCTTCGTGTCCGCGAACGGACCGTCCTGGATCTGCAGCCGGTCGTCGACGAGGCGCAGCGTCGTCGTCTCCGAGGAGGGTTGCAGCACCTCGGCGCTGATCAGCACCCGGGCCCGCTCCAGCGTCTCGGCGTAGGCGGCGAAGGCGCGCATCCCCTCCTCGATCGCCTCGGCGCCCAGGTCCTCCCCGGTCGCCTCGGGGTAGTGCAGCAGCAGCGTGTAGCGCATGGGTCCATCCTCCTCGGTCGATCGGATGCTGACACTGCCGTGACGATCGAGGGCCCCGACGATCGACACCCCGCCGGGACGGATGTCCGACCTCCGCCCGGCTGAGGACGACGGCGGGAGGTGTCCTCTCCCACGGCTACCCTGACCGGGTGAGTCCCGAGGTCCCCGCCGCCGTCCCTTCCGCCGCCGATCGTGCGCACCCTGGGCGCCTCGTCTCGCTCGAGGGTGGTGACGGCGCCGGCAAGACGACCCAGCGCGACCTCCTCGGGGCCTGGCTCACCGACCTCGGGCACGAGGTGGTCCTCACTCGCGAGCCCGGCGGGACGGCCCTCGGGCAGGTGCTGCGCGACGCCGTCCTGCACGGCGAGGACGTCGACCCGCGCACCGAGGCGCTGCTCTACGCCACCGACCGCGCCCACCACGTGCACAGCCTCGTGCGGCCGGCGCTGGCGCGTGGCGCCGTCGTCGTCACCGACCGGTACCTCGACTCCTCGGTGGCCTACCAGGGAGCGGCTCGCTCGCTCGGCGACGAGGAGATCCGCGACCTCTCGCTGTGGGCGACCCGCGGGCTGCTGCCCGACCTGACGGTGCTGCTGGACCTCGACCCCGCGATCGCCGCTGCCCGGCGCACGGGTGCGCCCGACCGGCTCGAGCGCGAGTCCCTGGACTTCCACGCCCGCGTGCGCGAGCACTTCCTGGCGCTCGCCGCTGCCGAGCCGGACCGCTTCCTCGTCCTCGACGCCGCCGCGGCGCCGCAAGAGATCCACGCCGCCGTCCGCGCCCGGCTCGCTCCGCTGCTGCCCGCACCGGCCTCCGCGGCCGGTTCGTCCGGGACCGCCCGATGAGCGTCTGGGACGAGGTCGTCGGCCAGGAGCAGGTCGTCGCCACCCTCCGCGCCGCCGTGGACGCGTCCCGCCAGGCGACGGACGACTCGGCCACCCGGTCCATGACCCATGCCTGGCTCATCACGGGTCCCCCCGGTTCTGGCCGGTCGGTGGCCGCCCGGGCGTTCGCCGCCGCCCTGCAGTGCACCGACCCGGACGAGCCCGGCTGCGGGCACTGTCACGGCTGCACGACGGCGCTGGCCGGCACGCACGCCGACGTCGCCCTGATCTCGACCGAGAAGGTCGTCTTCAGCATCGACGAGATCCGCCCGCTCGTCTCCCAGGCGCAGCGCGCGCCGGCGCAGGGCCGGTGGCGCGTGATGCTCATGGAGGACGCCGACCGCATGATCGAGCGCACGTCGAACGTGCTCCTCAAGGCCGTCGAGGAGCCTCCGCCGCGCACGGTCTGGCTCCTGTGCGCACCCAGCCCGGAGGACGTCATCACCACGATCAGGTCGCGCTGCCGGGCCGTGCACCTGCGGGTCCCCGACCCGCGCGCCGTCGCCGACCTCCTGGTGCGGCGCGACGGCCTCGACCCCGACGTCGCCCTGAGCGCCGCACGCGCCGCCCAGTCCCACGTCGGCCTGGCCCGGCGCCTGGCGCGTGACCCGGAGGCCCGTGAGCGCCGTCGTCGGCTGCTCGCCGTCCCGACGGCGATCCGCGGGGTCGGTGACGCCGTGCTCGCCGCCGCCGACCTGATCGAGGTCGCCGGCGCCGACGCCAAGGCAGCCACCGAGGAGCGCGACGCCGCGGAGAAGGCCGAGCTGCTGCGCAACCTCGGTGCCGAGGCCGGTGCCCGGCTGCCTCCTGCCCTGCGCAGCCAGGTCACTCAGCTCGAGGGCGAGCAGAAGCGGCGCGCGACCCGCGCCCAGCGCGACGTGCTAGACCGGTCCATGGTGGATCTGCTCTCGCTCTACCGTGACGTCCTCGTCGTCCAGCTCGGCGCGGACGTCGACCTCGTCAACTCCGCGTTCGGCGACGAGATACGCCGGCTCGCGGCCGGCACGACGCCGGAGCAGACGGTGCGGCGCATGGATGCGGTAGGGGTGGCGCGCGAGCGGCTGGCGGCGAACGTCGCTCCGCTCCTCGCCGTCGAGGCGATGATGGTCGCCCTGCGACCCCAGGGCTGAGGAAGCATGCCGCAGCTGTGCCCGAGGCGGTGTGTGTTCTCCCACACCCCCGGATGGCAGGCCAGGTCACGGGTCTGGCAGCAGGTCACGGCGTAGCGGTCTGTGGGGCAGCGCGTCCGGCATCTTCTCCGCCAGGTAGCGTGCAGACGTGCCCGCTTCCCGCCCTGCCCGCGTTCTTGTCGCCCTCGCTGCCGCCGCGCTCACGCTGTCGGCCTGCTCCGCCGAGCCGGATCGGGGCGACGACCCGACGGTGACACAGGTGGGGCCCGACGCCGCACCGGGCTCCTCGGTGCCCGCCGGCCTCGAGGAGTACTACGGCCAGGAGCTGACCTGGGAGGCGTGCGGGGACTTCGAGTGTGCCGAGGCGACCGTCCCGCTCGACTACGAGGCGCCCGACGGCGAGAGCATCACCCTGGCGCTCAAGCGGCTGTCGAGCGACGACGACGCGCGGGTCGGATCCTTGCTGATCAACCCGGGCGGGCCCGGCAGCTCGGCCCTGGACCTGGTCGAGGCGGCGCCCGCCATGTTCGGTGCTGACCTGCTCGCCGCATACGACGTCGTCGGGTTCGACCCGCGCGGAGTGGGGGACTCCACGGCGATCGACTGCGTGAGCGACGCCGAGCTTGACCGGCTGCGCAGCGCGTCCTACGACACCGAGACCGACGAGGGCCTGCGCGCCTACCGCGCGGACTCCGAACTCATCGCCGACGGCTGTGCCGAGGGCTCCGGGGACCTGGTCGCACACGTCGACACGGTCTCGGCCGCGCGCGACATGGACGTGCTGCGCCACCTGCTCGGCGAGGAGCGGCTGGACTACCTGGGCTTCTCCTACGGCACGTTCCTCGGTGCGACGTACGCCGACCTGTTCCCCGAGCAGGTGGGAAACCTCGTGCTCGACGGTGCGATGGATCCCTCCCTCGACAGCCACCAGATGACCCTCGACCAGGCGATCGGCTTCGAGGAGGCGCTGCGGGCCTACGTCGCGGACTGCCAGGCCGGCTCGGAGTGCCCGCTCACCGGAGACGTGGACGGCGGCGTCGAGCAGGTCCAGACGCTGCTGGAGCTCACCGGGGACACCCCGTTGCCCACGGCCTCCGACCGAGACCTGACTGCCTCGCTCGCCCTGTCCGGCATCCTGCTGCCGCTGTACGACAGCACCACGTGGTTCGTCCTCACGGCCGCATTGGAGCAGGCCATGAACGAGCGCGACGGCTCCCAGCTGCTCTTCCTCGCCGACCTCATGGCCTCGCGCGAGGCCGACGGCACCTACTCCAGCAACTCCACGGAGGCCAACTGGGCGATCAACTGCCTCGACCATCCCAGCACCGGCGACCTCGCCGACTGGGAGGTGCAGGCGGACGAGCTCGCCGAGGCCGCCCCCACGTTCGGGCCGGCGCTGAGCTATGGCGGCATGCTGTGCGACAGCTGGCCGGCCGAGGGAGTCGACGCCGGCGCCCTGACGGCCGCGGGCTCCGCGCCGATCATGGTCGTCGGCACCACGGGCGACCCGGCCACGCCCTACCAGTGGAGCGTCAGCCTTGCCGAGCAGCTGGAGAACGGCTTCCTCGTCACCTACGAGGGCGAGGGGCACACCGCCTACGGCCGGTCCAACGACTGCATCGCCGGCGCGGTCGAGGACTTCCTGATCCACGGCACGGTCCCCGAGGAGGGACTCACCTGCTGAGTGCAGGCTCACTTTGTCTGAGGGCAGGCTCACTTTGTCCGTGGCCCGGTTGCCCCGGTACAGTGGTCCGCGCTGCGTCCCGCCGCCCGGCGGACGCGCACGCCGCCTTAGCTCAGTCGGCAGAGCGATTCACTCGTAATGAATAGGTCAAGGGTTCGATTCCCTTAGGCGGCTCCGTTCGGCCCGGTCCCGGTTCCCCGGTACCGGGCCGAGCCGTATCCGGCGGGTCCGTTCTCCGGCGCTGGGCCGTGCCGTATCCAGTGGGCCCTTGCAACCACGAAGCGATCAATGGTTTGCCGCGTGCCGGTGGCCTCGAAACCGTCGCCGTCGACCGGATCTGGGCAAGGCGGCATCGAAATAGCTCGGTGGCCGAATCTCGACGACGGTTCGGTCGCCCGGCGATGATGGTTCGCCGAGGGGGAATCGGCCACGGAAGTTTCGGTCGCGCAGGGCCGTGAATTAACGGGTGGCGGGCATCGTGCCCGAATGTCCTCATTTTGGGAATGGGTAGTTCTCCCCACCGCGCCGTCGCCCGGCACCGGGGTAATCGCGGCGCCTGCAATCGCGCGAGATCACGGACCGGCCGGCCGCATGTGCGGAGACTGAGAGATGTCGCACTATTGCAAACTGCGACAGACCCTGCTGCGCGCTGCGCCCGTGCGCCCACCGCGCCGCCGTGCGGCTACCGCATTGTTGTGCGCCGACCGTGCGGCGACCGCGCAGTCGCGCGCCGGCGTTGTGCGGCCACGACGCCGCTGCGCGACGACCAAGCCGCCGTGCGGCGACCAGGCCACCGTGCAGCGACCGCGCTGTCGCGCGCCGGCGGCGGCTCGGCCGCACCCGTGACCTGACGCGGCCGACAGTGCAGCGCGTACACTCGCCACGTGGACTACGTCATCGCGCTGATCCCCCCGATCGGCACCGGAATTCTCTTCTACGTGGTGATCCGCGCCTTCGTGAACGCCGACCGGAACGAGCGCGCTGCGATACAGCGGCTCGAGAACGAGGGCACGTCGGAGGATTCTTCCGCGCCGGCGGTTTGACGAAAGCTCGACGGGTTTGGCCGAAAAGCCGTCCACAGTCGCGCGACCCGACGTGACAATTCTTCGGGTGCCAATTAGTGTCTGTCCACGGACACGATCTCTGTATCGTGCTCACGGGAGCATCCCGTTTCCCGTGAATGACGACAAGAAGGCACACACATGGCGCAGAAGGTGCAAGTTCAGCTCATCGACGACATTGACGGTGCGCCCGCGGACGAGACCGTCACCTTTGCCCTCGACGGAATCTCCTACGAGATCGACCTGACGGATGCACACGCCAATGCCCTGCGCGAGTCTTTCGCCGAGTGGGTGGGCCACGCCCGCCGCGCCGGCGGCCGCCGCGCCACGGCGAGGCGGGGCAGCGGGTCCACCGGTGCCCGCGCCGCGTCCTCGGACGCAGGCAAGATCCGCGAGTGGGCCCGAACCAACGGGTACGAAGTCTCCGAGCGCGGTCGAATCTCCGCCGAGATCCGCGAGGCCTACGAGAAGGCCAACTGACCTCGACCTCTGACGGCCGGCCGCTCCCGCAAGGGGACGGCCGGCCGTCGCCGTCGACGGGCGCCCACGCAGCGCACTCCGATGATGATGGGACAATGGTCCGCATGACCTACACCCTGGTACTGCTCCGCCACGGCGAGAGCGAGTGGAACGCCAAGAACCTGTTCACCGGCTGGGTGGACGTGCCGCTCTCCGAGAAGGGCACCGAGGAGGCCACGCGAGGCGGGCAGCTCCTCGTCGACGCCGGCGTCGCCCCGGACGTCGTGCACACCTCCTTGCTCCGCCGGGCGATCTCGACCGCGAACCTCGCACTCGACGCTGCGGACCTGCACTGGATCCCCGTCAAGCGGAACTGGCGCCTCAACGAGCGGCACTACGGGGCGCTCCAGGGCAAGAACAAGAAGGAGATCCGCGACGAGTACGGCGAGGAGCAGTTCATGCTCTGGCGCCGCTCCTACGACGTGCCGCCGCCCGAGATCGAGCTCGGCTCCCAGTTCTCCCAGGACTCCGACGTCCGCTACGCCGGCGAGCCCATCCCGCGCAGCGAGTGCCTCAAGGACGTCCTCGAGCGCGCCATGCCGTACTGGGACGCCGAGATCGTGCCTGACCTCAAGGCCGGCAAGACGGTGCTCGTCGCCGCGCACGGCAACTCGCTGCGCGCCATCATCAAGCACCTCGACGGGATCGACGACGAGACCATCGCCGGCCTGAACGTTCCGACCGGCATCCCGCTGGTCTACGAGCTGGACGAGGAGCTGCGCCCGACCGTCAGGGGCGGGAAGTACCTGGATCCTGCCGCCGCCGAGGCCGCCATCGCGGCAGTCGCGAACCAGGGCAAGTAGCGGCTCGCGAGCAGACACAGGCGGTCGCCGCACCGGACCGCCTAGCCGAACCCTGACCCGAGCAGAGGGCCCCGTATCAGCGCAACGCGCTGCTGCGGGGCCCTCGTGGCAGAGCGCGCGGGTGGCGGGCGGCTGCGCGGGCCGGCACCGGACCGTGGGCCCGACGTGCGAGCGTGAACTCGGCCGCACCTGTCCCCGAAGGCGGAGCCGTGTGCCCCGTGCCACAGTGACTGCATGGCACAGCGCGTACTTGTCACAGCCGGGGCCGGCGGAATCGGACAGGCCATCGCACGGGCGTTCGCGGACAGCGGCGCCCGGGTTCACATCGCGGACATCGACGCCGACGCCGTCGGTGCCCTCACCGCCGCCGACGAGAACATCACCGGGTCGGTGGGCGACATCAGCAAGACCGAGGACCTCGACGTCCTGTTCCGGGACGTGAGCGCCAACCTCGGCGGGCTGGACGTCCTGGTCAACAACGCGGGAATCGCGGGGGCCACCACGCCCGTCGAGGAGTATCCGCGGGACACCTGGGACGCCGTCATCAACGTCAACCTCAACGGCACCTTCCTCGTCACCCAGCGGGCGGTCCCGCTGCTCAAGGAGGCCGGCGGCGGGTCGATCCTCGTCATGTCCTCCCTCGCCGGGCGCTTCGGGTACCCGAACCGGATCGCCTACTCGACCACGAAGTGGGGCCTGGTGGGCTTCACCAAGACCCTTGCCCTCGAGCTGGGGGAGTTCGGCATCACCGCCAACTCCATCCACCCTGGCGCGGTCGAGGGCCCACGCATCCGCAACGTGCTGGCGGGTCGCGCCGACGCGAACGGCACCACGGTGGACGAGGAGGTGAGCAAGGCGCTGGACAACCAGTCGATCCGGCAGTTCACCGACCCGGCGGACATCGCCGCGCTCGCGCTCTTCCTCGCCGGCCCGCACGCCCGCACGATCTCCGGCCAGCTCTTCCCCATCGACGGCGACTCCAAGCACGCCTGACCCGACTGCCATGTCCACCGCACCGGAACCCACGTCCGACCCGGACGCCGTCGTGCGCCGAGGGGAAGCGCACCCGAGCCGGAGCCTGTGGACAGGGCGCGCCGCGATCCTCGTGGGGCTCGTGCTGCTCGGCATCGGCCTGCGCTACGCCGTCACAGGCCTCTCGCCGCTGCTGACCACGGTCACCGAGGAGCTCGGGATCGGCACGGCGGGTGCCACCTTCATCGGCATGCTGCCCACGCTCAGCTTCGGGATCGGGGGCTTCGCCGCCCCCGTCATCGCCCGCCGGATCGGCCCGGAGTCCACGGCCCTGGTGGCTGTCGTCCTCGCGGCGTTCGGGGCGCTGCTGCGGCCGTTCATCGGCAGCCCGGCCGCCTTCATGGCGCTGACCTTCGTCGCCCTGCTGGGGATGGGGTTCGGCAACGTCCTGGGGGCGCCGCTGGTCAAGAAGCACTTCGCCGACCGCCAGGCGTCGATGATCACGATGTTCAGCCTGCTCATGCAGGCCGGTGCCACGCTCCCGGCGATCACCGCGATCCCCGTCGCCAACGTCACGAGCTGGCAGATCTCCCTGGCCTCGTGGGGTGTGCTGTCGCTCCTCGCCGTCGTGCCGTGGCTGGTGGCGGTGGTCGGCGAACGACGACGCGGCAGCGCGACCGCCGGCGTCGAGGACGCGGGCGCGAAGACAGGACCGAAGCTCGGGCTCGCCCACCTGCTGCGCAGCCCGGTCGCTCTCGGCACCGCGCTCTTCTACGCGACGGCGTCGCTCAACATCTACGCGATGCTCGCCTGGATGCCGACGATCCTCCAGGGACTTGGCCTGGACGAGGCCAGCGCCGCGACGGCGTTCTCCGTCTACACCTTCATGACGTTGCCGATGGCGGTCGTGACGCCGCTGCTCGCCAACAAGGTCAAGAACCCCACCGCGCTGGCCGTCGTCATGGCTGCGGTCGGGCCGATCGGCTACCTCGGGATCATCTTCGACATCGGCCCGATGTGGCTTGCGGCGCTCGTCGCGGGTCTGGCTGGTGGAGCGTTCCCGCTGGCCATCGCCATGTTCAACCTGCGCAGCCGCACGCCGGCCGGCTCCGCTGCCATGGGCGGCTTCGCGATGGGCAGCGGGTACCTCATCGGCACGCTCGGTCCGCTGCTCGGTGGTTGGCTGTTCGGCGTCACCGGGGACTGGCGGGTGCCGCTGTGGGTCTACGTCGCCAGCTTCGTCCCGATGGCGATCGGCGGCATCGTCATGGCCCGGCCGGGCAGGTACGTCGAGGACACCCGCCAACCGGCGGCGGCGTGACCCGACGCGGCCGCGCGGATGGCCGCGTCCGCGCCCGTCGGTACCCGCCGAATCGACGGCGCACGCACCACCTCAGTCGTGGTGCGCCTCCTGCTCGGCGGGGTTGACGACCTCGTTCGTGAGGTCGCCGGTGACCAGGTAGGAGATGCGGCGGGCCACCGAGACCCCGTGGTCGCCGAAGCGCTCCAGGTAGCGGCCCAGGAGCACCGCGTCGACGAGCTGCTGACGCGTCATCGGCACGTCGTCGTCGAGGATCACCTGGAAGGACTCGCGGTGGAGCTGGTCGAGGACGTCGTCGTCGGCCTCGATGCTCGCGGCGAGCGCGAGGTCGCGCGTCTCGAGGAGCTGGGTCACCTGCTGGCTGACCAGGGTGGCCTGACGGGCCATCTTGATCAGGATCTCCCGCATGGGGCCCGGCGTCGGGTTCTCCGGGTAGCGGCCCCGGGCGACGTACGCGACGTGGCGGGCGAGGTCGCCCATCCGCTCGAGCGTCGCCGACAGGCGCAGACCCGAGACGACGATGCGCAGGTCGGTGGCGACCGGCCCCTGCCGGGCGAGCAGCGAGATGCCCTGCTCGTCGAGCTGGCGCTCGAGCTCGTCGATGCGCCGGTCGGCGTCGATGACCTGCTCGGCGAGGGTGAGGTCGGCCGTCTCCAGGGCCGCCGTCGCCCGTTCGATGGCGGTCGCCACCTGTCGGGACATGCGCGTCAGGTCGTCGCCGAGCTGCTGCATCTCTTGCTTGAAGATCACTCGCACCGATGGGCTCCTTGCGTCGACATCTCCGCCGGTGGGCGGGGCGGTTCCTCCTGCCAGCCTAGTCAAGCGAGCCGGCGTGAACGACTGGTGGCGCGCGCCTGAACAGCGGGTGACCCCGCGCAACCGTTGCGATCGACCGCAGGATCGGGGCTTACGCTCAGGGCGTGGAGCAGATCTGGCAGGTGATCGGCGTGGCCGCGCTGGCCCTGTTCGTCGTCGCCGTCGCGCTGGTGGCCTTCCGCGTCAGCGAACGCGATCGACGCCGCCCCGTCGAGGCCGGCGACAACGAGCACGACGACGTCATCTCCGTGCTCAGCGTCCTGCCGCAGGCGGTGGTCGTGCTCGACGACGACGACCACGTGGCACGCGCGAGCGCCGCGGCCTACGCCTTCGGGCTCGTGCGCGACGACGCCCTCGCGCATCCGCAGGTGCTCCAGATGGTCACCGCCCTCCGCCGCGACGGCACCATCCGCGACGACGAGCTCACACTCGTCCGCGGGCCCGTGCACGGCGCCGGCACCCTGCGGATGCAGGTACGGGTGGCGCCGCTGCGGGGCGGACGCGTGCTCGTCCTCGCCGAGGACCGCACGCAGGCCCGCCGGGTGGAGGAGATGCGGCGCGACTTCGTCGCCAACGTCTCCCACGAGCTCAAGACCCCGGTGGGCGCCATCGGGCTGCTGGCCGAGACCGTCGCCGAGAGCGCCGACGACCCCGAGACGGTGCGCTACTTCGCCGGCCGGATGAGCAAGGAGTCGCGCCGGCTCGGCTCGCTCGTCCAGGAGATCATCGAGCTGTCCCGCCTCCAGTCCCCCGACGCCCTCGTGGACCCCGAGCTGGTGGAGGTCGACGCCGTCGTCCAGGAGGCCGTCGACCGGGTGCAGGTCGAGGCGGCCGCCCGCAAGGTCACCCTGGTGCCCGGCGGGACACCGGGACTGCGCGTCTACGGCGACGAGGCGCTGCTCACCACTGCCGTGCGCAACCTCCTCGACAACGCCGTGCGGTACTCCTCGCCGACGTCCCGGGTCTCGGTCGGCGTCTCCCGCGACGACGCCCTGGTGCGCATCGCCGTCGTCGACCAGGGCACCGGCATCCCGGAGGAGATGCGCGAGCGCGTCTTCGAGCGCTTCTACCGCCTCGACGACGCCCGCTCGCGCGAGACCGGCGGCTCCGGCCTGGGCCTGAGCATCGTCAAGCACATCGCCAACGACCACGGGGGCCGCGTCGAGCTGTGGTCGACCGAGGGGCGTGGCTCGACGTTCACCCTCGTGCTTCCCGAGGCCTACGGCCCCAGCAGCCCCGACGACGCGCTCGAGACGACCGAAGCGACCATCGCGACCCCGCGGACCGACCTGATGGAGGACACGAACCGATGACGACGATCCTGGTGGTGGAGGACGAGGAGTCCTACCGGGAGCCGCTCACCTTCAAGCTGCGCAAGGACGGGTACGAGGTGGCGGCCGTGGCCGACGGCCCCGCCGCGCTCACGGCGTACGACCGCGGCGGGATCGACATCGTCCTGCTCGACATGATGCTCCCGGGGCTCTCCGGCACCGAGGTGTGCCGGGAGCTGCGCCGGCGCAGCGACGTGCCGATCATCATGGTCACCGCGAAGGACAGCGAGATCGACAAGGTGGTCGGCCTCGAGCTCGGCGCCGACGACTACGTCACCAAGCCGTACTCCTACCGCGAGCTGGTCGCCCGGGTGCGCGCGGTGCTGCGTCGGGGCGCCGGCAAGGACGACCTCTCCGAGCCTGCGGTGCTGTCGCTCGGGCGCGTGAGCATGGACGTCGAGCGGCACGAGGTCGCGGTGGACGGCGAGCCGGTGGCGATGCCGCTGCGCGAGTTCGAGCTGCTCGAGATGTTCCTGCGCAACCCGGACCGGGTCCTCACCCGCGGTCAGCTCATCGACCGGATCTGGGGCGAGAACTACGTCGGGGACACCAAGACCCTGGACGTCCACGTCAAGCGGGTGCGCGGCAAGATCGAGGAGGACCCGGCGCGCCCGGCACTGCTGCAGACCGTCCGTGGGCTCGGCTACAAGCTCGTCTCGCCGGAGGAGGCGGAATAGCCCGGGCCCGCAGCGCGCTGGCGGCCGAGGCGACTAGGGCCATGCCCTGCGTCCGCCGGGCGCGTGACGGCGTGCACGAGGCGTTCGTGGGTGCCCGCCCAGCCGGACAACCGCTACCGGGGGACGGCTACTGAGGGACCAACCTGGGACGGAGTCGGTACCCCGTACCTGAGGGGCCGGGTCGGTCCCTGAGGGGCGGGGTCGGTCCCGGAGGGAATCGTCAGGCCTGGTCGAGGTAGTCGCCGTAGGGCGGGATGGTGCCGTCCAGGACCGGGACCGCGACCTGCTGGGCACCGGCGGTCGGCATCTCCACGGTCGCCGTGATGTTCGCGCCCGGGGCCGCCTCGACGCTCTCCGTCGTGATCCCGGCGTCGGTGAAGTTCACGGTGCCGCCCGCCTCGACGCGGACCGGGACGGCGCCGCCGGACTCGCCGAACGTGAAGGCGACCTCGACGTCCTCCTTCGAGCGGTTCACCACGGCCCCGAGGAGGTGGCCCTCCTCGCCCTCGCCGGTGGTGAGGATCATGAGGTTCTCCACCGAGACGAACTCGGTGACCGCCACGCGGACGCCGTCGCTGGGCGCGTACGGGTCCTGGGTCGTGATCGGGTTGGCCACCGAGCAGCCGGCCAGGACGAGCACGGCGGCGACGGCGGCCGCAGCGGCGGCCAGGCGGGTGCGGCGGATGGTGCGGGCCACGGAGATCTCCTTCGTCGTGTAGCGGAGATGCGCGCGGCGCCCTCCCAGGGGGAGGTTACCGGAGAGACCGCGGCGTCCGGCGCGGCGGGCCGGGGGGCCTGGCGCGCGGAAACTGTCATGTTCCTCACGAGCCGCAGAATGACGCCATTTTGACGTGCTAGAATGGGGGCCGATCACGACTGAGGGAGCACCAGGAAATGACCTTCGCTGTCGGCGAGACCGTCGTCTACCCGCACCACGGGGCCGCGCTCATCGAGGATATCTCGACGCGTGTCATCCGCGGGGAGGAGAAGCTCTACCTCCACCTCCGGGTCGCCCAGGGCGACCTGACCATCCAGGTGCCTGCGGAGAACGTCGACCTCGTCGGCGTCCGCGACGTCGTGGGCAAGGACGGCCTGGAGAAGGTCTTCGACGTGCTCCGCGCGCCGTACACCGAGGAGCCGACCAACTGGTCGCGCCGCTACAAGGCCAACGTCGAGAAGATCGCCTCCGGTGACGTCATCAAGGTGGCCGAGGTCGTGCGCGACCTGTCCCGCCGCGACACCGACCGTGGTCTCTCCGCCGGCGAGAAGCGCATGCTGGCCAAGGCCCGTCAGATCCTCGTCTCCGAGCTCGCGCTCGCGGAGAAGACCGAGGAGGACAAGGCCGAGGCCATCCTCGACGACGTCCTCGCCTCCTGATCCCGACGCCCTGACCGGCGCCCGGGCCGCGCGGCGATGACCTCCGCTGCCATCCTCACCGCGGCCGGCTCCGGCACGCGGCTGGGGCGTCCCGTCCCCAAGGCGCTCGTCGAGCTCGCCGGCGTACCGCTCGTCGTGCGGGCCGCCCAGGGCCTCGCGGCTGCCGACTGCCTGACGTCCCTCGTCGTCACCGTGCCGCCCGCCGAGGTCGGCACCGTCACGGCCCTCTTCGCCGGCGGTCTCGTGCCCGGCACCCCGCTGACGGTGCAGGTCGTGGCGGGCGGGCCGACCCGGCAGGCCTCTGTGGCAGCCGGGCTGAGCGCGCTGGCCCAGGACGTCGACGTGGTCCTCGTCCACGACGCCGCCCGGTGCCTCACCCCGCCGGAGCTCGTCCGCGGCGTCGAGGCGGCGGTGCGCGGCGGGCACCGCGCCGTCGTGCCCGCGGTCCCGGTCACCGACACCGTCAAGGAGGTCGGTCCCGCGGACACCACGGGTGCCGAGCCCGTGCGCGGAACCGTCGAGCGGACCCGGCTCCGCGCCGTCCAGACACCGCAGGGCTTCGACCGGCTGCTGCTCGAGGAGGCCCACGCCGCCGGTGCCGGCCGTGCGGGCGACGAGCGGGCTGCCGTCTCCGACGACGCGGGCCTGGTCGAGGCGCTCGGGGAGCCGGTCTGGGTGGTCCCCGGTGACGAGCGGGCCATGAAGATCACCACCCCGCGCGACCTCGCCCTGGCCCACGTGCTGCTCGGGCACGAGGCGGCGGACCGGCCGGCAGGGCACGCGCCGCTACCCTGAGCGCCATGCAGCTGCCCCGCACCGGCATCGGGACCGACGTCCACGCCTTCGCGCCCGCCGGCTCCGGCCGGCCGATGCGGCTGGCCTGCCTGGACTGGCCCGGTGAGGTCGGTCTGGCCGGGCACTCCGACGCCGACGTCGCCGCGCACGCCGCGTGCGACGCGCTCTTCTCGGCCGCCGGTCTGGGCGACCTGGGCAGCCAGTTCGGCACCTCCGACCCCGAGTGGGCCGGTGCCTCGGGCGCCGCGATGCTCACCGAGACCGCCCGGCGGGTGCGTGCCGACGGCTGGGAGATCGCCAACGTCGCCGTCCAGGTCATCGGCGAGCGGCCACGGATCGGGCGCCGTCGCGCCGAGGCCGAGTCGGCGATGGCCGATGCGCTCGACGCCCCCGTCTCGCTCAGCGCGACCACCACCGACGGGTTGGGGTTCACGGGCCGCGGCGAGGGCGTGGCCGCCGTCGCCAGCGCGCTCCTGGTGCGCGCACCGCTCGAGGCGGCCTGACGCCTCAGCGTGCCCGGGACGTCAGCCCGGGCACCCGCAGCGGCCAGAAGGCGAGCAGCCCGAGCGCCAGGGTGAGCACGATGCCCAGCATCCCCATCCGGGCGCCGGCGACCGCGGTGAAGATGGCGATGAGCGCCGGGGAGATGAAGCTGACCGCACGTCCGGCGGTGGCGTACAGGCCGAAGGTCTCGTTGGCCTCGTCGGCGGGCATCATGCGGGTGAGCAGGGTGCGGGATGCCGACTGCACGGCACCGACGAGGGCGGCGATGCCCATGCCGAACACCCAGAACACCGCGGTGGAGTCGAAGGCGACGATGATCAGGCCGAAGACGATCATGGCGGTCAGCGCCCCGACGATCACCGGTCGTGGCCCCACCCGGTCGTCCACCTTGCCGAAGACCCAGGTCCCGATGGCGGCGATGACGTTGGCCGCGATCCCGAACACCGCCACGTCCACGGTGTCCATGCCGTAGGAGGTGGCTGCGATGACCCCCGCGAACGCGAACACCGCGCCGAGGCCGTCGCGGTAGACCGCCGAGGAGAGCAGGAAGTGCAGCAGGTGCCGCTCGGTGCGCCACATGCGGACCACCCGGGCGATGATGTCGCGGTAGGCCTGGAGCGGCCGGAAGGGCTCGCGCACCCGGGCGGTGTCCGGCACCTCCCGCGGTCCCCAGACCATCACCGGGATCGAGAACACCAGGAACCAGCCCGCGCACAGCAGCGCCACGGCGCGGGCGTTCTGGGCGTCCTCGGTGGGCACGCCCAGCATCCCGCCGTCGAGGATGAAACCGAACAGGGCGATGACCAGGGCGACGACGCCCCCGACGTAGCCCAGCGCCCACGCGGTGCCGGAGATCCGGCCGACCGTGGTGGGGCTGGAGATCTGCAGCAGCATCCCGTTGTAGAACACGCCGGCGATCTCGGCGATCACCGACGCCAGGGCGATCAGCGTCACGCCGAGCAGGAGGTAGGAGTTCTCCGGCTTGACGAACCACATCGCCGCCATCGACGCGACGACGCCGAGCGTGGCGATGGTCAGCAGCAGCCGCCGGTTGCGCACCCGGTCCGCCCACGCCCCCATCAGCGGCGCGAGCAGCGCGACGAGGATGCCGGCGACCGTCTGGGCGTTGGAGTACACCTGCTGGCCGTTCTCCGGGTCCGCGGCGACCGTGCCGGTGACGTAGACCGAGAACACGAAGGACAGGATCACCGTGTTGAACGCGTTGGACCCGAGGTCCCACAGGCTCCAGGCGGCGATCGTGCGGCGCGGGGCCGGCTCGGGCGGGAGCTCGCTGACCGGTGGCGGCTCGGGCGCGTTCAGGTTGGTCACGTGTCGCACCGTAGCGCCCGCGGGTGAGCGAGACGTGACGAACCTCCGCGACGGGGGGAGCCCCCGCCCAGGTGGGAGCACCGGCCGCGCCGGTAGCCTGGGCGGGTGAGCCTGAACCTGTACGACTCCGCGACGCGGTCGGTGCGCCCCTTCGAGCCCCTCGAGCCCGGCCGGGCCGGCATCTACCTGTGCGGCGCGACCGTGCAGGGCTCGCCGCACATCGGCCACATGCGTGCGTCCATCGCGTTCGACGTGCTCGTGCGCTGGCTGCGGCGCTCCGGCCTCGACGTCACCCTCGTGCGCAACGTGACCGACATCGACGACAAGATCCTGGCCAAGTCCGCCGGGGCGGACCGGCCCTGGTGGGCGTGGGCGTACCGCTTCGAGCAGGAGTTCACCGCCGCGTACGACGCGCTCGGCGTGCTGCGCCCCACGTACGAGCCCCGCGCCACCGGCCACGTCACCGAGATGGTCGAGCTGATGGAGCGCCTGCTCGAGCGCGGCCACGCCTACCGCGGCGAGGCCGGCAACGTGTACTTCGACGTGCGTTCGCTGCCCGACTACGGCGCCCTGACGCGCCAGGCGCTCGAGAACATGTCGGTCGTCGACGAGGGCGACGGCGAGCCCGACAAGCGCGACCCGCGTGACTTCGCGCTGTGGAAGGCCCCGCGACCCGGCGAGCCGGCGACGGCGGCCTGGCCGACCCCGTTCGGGCGCGGCCGGCCCGGCTGGCACCTGGAGTGCTCGGCCATGGCGCAGCGCTACCTGGGGGAGACGTTCGACATCCATGGCGGCGGCATCGACCTGCGGTTCCCGCACCACGAGAACGAGCAGGCGCAGTCCCACGCGGCCGGCTACGACTTCGCCCGGTACTGGGTCCACAACGCGTGGGTGACCACCGGCGGCGAGAAGATGAGCAAGTCGCTCGGCAACTCCCTGGTGGTCGCCGAGGTGCTGCGCGAGACCCCGGCGGCGGTGCTGCGCTACGCCCTGGGAACCGTGCACTACCGCTCGACCGTCGAGTTCTCCGACGCCACCCTCGCCGAGGCGGCCGGCTCCTGGGAGCGGTTCTCCGGTTTCGTCGCCCGCGCCGTCGAGCGCGTCGGGGAGGTGCCCGCCGAGGAGGTGGCGGGCCAGAGCCCGGCCGAGCTCCCTGGCGCCTTCGTCGAGGCGATGGACGACGACCTCAACATCTCCGCCGCGCTCGCGGTGGTGCACGAGCAGCTGCGGGCCGGCAACACCGCGCTCGCCGAGCACGACGACATCGGCGCCCGCGCCGCCCAGCTGCAGGTGCGGGCGATGCTGGACGTGCTCGGGCTGGACCCGCTGGCCGAGCCGTGGCGCTCCGGCGGCAGCAGCGCCGGCGGGGCCGGCTCGCCGGAGCACGACGCGCTCGACTCGCTGGTCTCGGCAGTGCTCGCCGAGCGTGTCGAGGCCCGCAAGGACAAGGACTGGGCGCGTGCCGACGCGCTGCGCGACCGGCTGGCCGAGGCCGGCGTCGTGGTCGAGGACTCTGCCGGCGGCGCCCGCTGGCACCTGAAGGGAACACACTGATGGCCGGAAACTCCCAACGCCGAGGCGCCGTGCGCAAGCCGGGCTCGAAGAAGGGGCAGACCGTCGGCTCCGGCGGCCAGCGCCGTCAGGGCCTCGAGGGTCGCGGGCCCACCCCCAAGGCGACCGACCGGCCGTACCACCCCGCCGCGAAGAAGAAGGCGGCCGCGGAACGCAAGGAGGCCAAGCGCACCGGTGGCCGCGACGGAAAGGTCGCCGGCCGCGGCCCCGCACGGGACGCCGGCCGCGGCGCCTCGCGGGACGTCGGCCGGGCCACCGGGCGTGATGTCGGCCGAGACGCTCGCGAGGGTGCCCGCAGCGCGGCGCACACCGCCAAGGTCCGTGACGCGCTCGGCGTCGGCGGGGACCACGAGATCATCGGTGGCCGCAACCCGGTCACCGAGGCCGTGCGCTCGGGCATCCCGATGAGCAAGGTCTTCCTCGCCGGCAACATGGCCTCCGACGAGCGCGTGGCCGAGGTGGTCCGCACCGCGACCGCCCTCGGCACGCCGCTGATCGAGGTCTCGCGCTCGGACCTGGACCACCTGACCGACGGAGGCGTCCACCAGGGCGTGGCCATCGAGGTGCCGCCCTACGCCTACCGCGACGTGGCCGACCTGCTGGCGCGTGCCGAGCGCGCCAACCACCCCGCGCTCGTCGTCGCCCTGGACGGCGTGACGGACCCGCACAACCTCGGGGCGGTGCTGCGCAGCGCCGGTGCCTTCGGCGCCGACGGCGTCCTGGTGCCCGAGCGACGCTCTGCCGGTGTCAACGCCGCCGCGTGGAAGGTGTCCGCCGGGGCGGCAGCACGCGTGCCGGTGGCCCGCGCGACCAACCTCGTCCGGGCGCTGAAGGAGCTCAAGGAGGCGGGCTGCTTCGTCGTCGGGCTCGACGGCGACGGCGCCACCGCCGTCGGTGACCTCGAGCTGGCCACCGAGCCGTTGGTGCTCGTCACCGGCTCGGAGGGCAAGGGGCTGAGCCGGCTCGTGAAGGAGACCTGCGACGTCGTCGCCTCGATCCCGATCGCCGCGTCCGTCGAGTCCCTCAACGCGGCTGTCGCGACCGGCATCGCGCTGTACGAGGTCTCGCGCCGCCGCTCGGGCTGATCTCGGAGCGCGGCCGCCGCCCGCCGCCCGACCCGGCGCGGTGGCGTAGGCGCTCGGCGTCGCCGTCGCCGTCGCCGGTCGGCGTGGCCCGCCACGGCGTCGTCCGCGCGTCCCGCCGCGCGACCGGTGCCTCCGGAGTCCTCTACGGTTGGATGACCGACCGTCGAGCAGGGAGCTAGGACATGGGCGCCACCGATGACGCGCGCTGGATCCGCACCGAGGGTGCGATGGTCGCGCAGACCCTCGATCCGGACGCCGTCGCCGCCCACCTGGCCGGCGCCGGAGTGGTCGCCCGGCTCGAGTGGTACCCCGGCACGGAGCACCTGCTCTCCGTCTCCGTCTTCACTGACGAGGACGGTCGTCTCGGCACGGCCGACGCCTCGGGTGCGGTGACGCCGGGGTCGGGCGTGGCGGAGCTGGCCGACGAGCTGGGCACGGCCTTCGACGCCGACGTGCTCATGGCCGGCGTGCACCCCGAGGGCAGGCACGAGGCTCCTGACTGGAGCATCACCGGCGAGCCGCCCGAGGTCGCCGTCGGCCCCGGCGCGCGTGCTGCCACGCCGGCCGACGGGATCCCGGAGGTCGTCGAGAGCGAGGACACCGAGCACGACGCCCGCACGGTGGTCGTGACATCCATGGCCGCCCACCAGGTGCCGCTGCACGCCACCCTCCTCGGCCGGACCGTGACCGCGGCCGAGGTGGAGCTCGGCGGGCAGCCCCGCCGCCTCGTCGCCACCACCGGGCCCGGGCGCGAGCTCGGCGTGCTCGGCTGGGACCCGGACGCCTACCCGGTGCTGCGGCTGCAGGTGGACGACGAGGACCGCACCGCCCTGCTGCTCACGGGGCCGGAGTCCGGCGACGACGACGCAGACGACGGTGTCGCGCTGTTCAGCTGGGCGATGCGCAGCCGCTTCGTCCACGGCGCCGCCACCCGGGTGGAGGGCAGTGACGCGGAACGGCTCGCCACCCATGTTCTCGGGGACGACGACGATGCCGTCGCGTTCGCCGCGGCGGTGCCCGGGGCCGACGCGGACGCCGTGGCACACGCGCTGACGGTGCCGGGCGCGGAGGGCCTGGCTGCCTTCGTCGCCGCGCTCGGGCTGCCCGCCACGGTCACGGAGGTGCTCGAGGGACGCGCCGACCCCGGTGGGCTGCCCGGCGCCCGCGCGCACGAGGCGGAGCGGCTGCCGCGCGCCGCCGCCCACTCGGCCCGGATGGCGCTCGAGGGCGCCCCGCTGCCACCGCCGCCCTCGCCTACTACCGTCCGGGCGTCCGTGGCCGGCCTCGTCGCGGTCACGGCCGTCGTCGTGGCGGCCGTCGTGCTGCGTCGTCGTCGGCGCTGACGAGTCCGCGCTGAGGAGTCGGCGCTGACGCGTCGGCGCCGACGGCGTGGCTCAGCCGATCAGGCCGGCCGACTACCCCTCGATTGCCTGGATCTCGGCCGTGCTGCGGTCCAGGAACGCCCGCTCGTCGGGTCGGTGGCGCAGCACGTTCTCGGTGTAGGAGCGCACCGCCTCCGTCATGGGGACGTCGCGCCGCTGCTGCTGGGAGATGAACCAGCGGTGCTCGAGGACCTCGTGGAAGATCTCCGCCGGCTCGAGCTTGCGGCGCATCTCGCGGGGGACGGCTCGCACGGTGGGGTTGAAGACCTCGTCGAGCCAGTCGTGCGCCACGAAGGTGGCGTCCTCGCTCTGCCGGTCGGTCTCGGCCCGGTAGGCATTGAGGTCGTTGAGCATGCGGCGAGCCTGGTTCTCCTGGACGTCCAGGCCGGTCAGCCGCATGATCTGGCGGTGGTAGTGCCCGGCATCGACGACCTTGGGCTGGATCGAGACGGTCGTGCCGCCGACGTCGGTGGTGATCGCCAGCTCGCCGACGTCGTAACCGAGATCGTTCAGTCGGTTGATGCGGGCGGTCACGCGCCAGCGCTCGGCCGACTCGAAGGACTCCACGTGGGTGAGCTCGGCCCACAGCGACTCGTACCGCTCGACGATCTGGTTGCCCACCTCGATGACGTCGACGTCCTCGTCCAGCATCTCTCCGGCCTGGAGGTCCATCAGCTCGCCGATGATGTTGGTGCGTGCGAGGTCGAGGTCGTAGCTGCGCTGGCCGGGGGTGAGGTTGGGGTGGATCTCGCCGGTCTCCGCGTCGACCAGGTACGCGGCGAAGGCGCCGGCGTCGCGGCGGAACAGGGTGTTCGAGAGGGAGACGTCGCCCCAGTAGAAGCCCAGGAGGTGCAGGCGCACGAGCAGCACGGCGAGCGCATCGATGAGTCGGCCGGCGGTCTCGCTACGCATGTACTGGCTGAACAGCGCCCGGTACGGCAGCGAGTACTGCAGGTGCTCGGTGACGAGCACGGAGTTCAGCTCCTCGCCGGCGGGGGTGGTGCGGCCGGTGATCACGGCCAGCGGCACGACGGACGGTGCATCCATCCGGCCGAGGGACCGCAGCTGCTCGTACTCGTGATAGGCGACCGTCTCGCCGATCTCCTTGACGGCGAGGACCCGGCCGGCGAGCTTGACGAACCGCACGACGTGGCGCGAGATACCGCGCGGGAGCGCGGCCAGGACGTCCTCGGGCCACTCCTCGAGCGGCACCTCCCAGGGCAGGTCGAGCAGCGCGGGCTCCACCCTGGCGGCGGTGATCTGCAGCTGCGCCATGGGGCCCATTCTCCCAGGTCGGTCGCTCGTCACGGACGGGCGGGGGAGTGGTCGGGGTGTGAGTTTCGTCCGGTCCGACCGGACTGGTCCGCCGGTGCGACGCCGCGCGTGTTCACCGCCAAACATGTCACGGTCGTGCCGATCCGGCCACTGAGATCGCTGAAGCGGTCGCTATAGCGACCACTTCAGCGACTCCGTTGCTCACGACGCGCACCCATGGGTTGCTCTGGACACGCGCCGACGGCGGAGGGGCGGGTCCGTGTGGGATCCGCCCCGACGGCGAAGGGGCGGGTCCGGGACGCGCACCGACGGGTTGCTCAGGACCCGCACCGACGGCGAAGGGGCGGGTCCGTGCGGGACCCGCCCCTTCGTCGGTCGATCAGTCAGACGCCGTGCCGCCGGGCTGGGACCGGCTGACGTCGGCGTCCGGGCCGGGTCAGATCGGCAGACGCTGACCGGTGGCCGAGGAGAACACGTGCTGCTCGCCCTCGCGGATGCGCACGTGGATCGTGTCACCCTTCATCGGCACGTCGCGCGGGTCGATGCGCACGATGACCTGGTCGGAGTCCTCGCCCGAGCCGAGGTGCTCGTTGAGCTCGCGCGAACCGGCCAGCTCGCCGTAGACGAAGGCGTCCGAGCCGAGCTCCTCGACGAGGTTGACCGTCACCGGCAGCGAGCCGTTCTCGCCGGCGGAGACCCGGTCCAGGGACTCGGGCCGGAACCCGAGGATGACCTTGCCGTTGTCGGCGTCGCTGAGCGCGTCGATGGTGGTGCGAGACAGCGGCACGTTGGCCTCACCGAGCACGGCGTGGCCGTCGGCGATCTTGAAGTCCCCGAGGTTCATGGCCGGGGAGCCGATGAAGCCGGCGACGAACACGTTGGCCGGGGTGTCGTACATCTCCCGCGGGGTGCCGACCTGCTGGAGCAGACCGTCCTTGAGGACCGCGATGCGGTCGCCCATCGTCAGCGCCTCGGTCTGGTCGTGGGTGACGTAGACCGTGGTGACGCCGAGGCGGCGCTGCAGCGAGGCGATCTGGGTACGGGTCTGCACACGCAGCTTGGCGTCCAGGTTGGACAGCGGCTCGTCCATGAGGAACACCCGCGGCTGACGCACGATCGCGCGGCCCATGGCCACGCGCTGACGCTGACCGCCGGAGAGCGCCTTCGGCTTGCGCTGGAGGTACTCGCTCAGGTCGAGGATCTTCGCGGCCTCCTTCACGCGCTGCTCGATCTCGGCCTTCGGCGTGCCGGCGATCTTGAGCGCGAAGCCCATGTTGTCGGCGACGGACATGTGCGGGTAGAGCGCGTAGTTCTGGAAGACCATGGCGATGTCACGGTCCTTGGGCTGGACGTCGGTGACGTCGCGGTCACCGATGAAGATCCGGCCGGAGTTGACGTCCTCGAGCCCGGCGAGCATCCGCAGCGAGGTGGACTTGCCGCAGCCGGAGGGGCCGACCAGAACGAGGAACTCGCCGTCGGCGACCTCGAGGTCGAGCGAGTCGACGGCGGGCCGCTCGGAGCCCGGGTAGACGCGGGTGGCTTTGTCGAAGGTGACTGAGGCCATGGTGATGTACATCCCTTCACCGGCAGGTACGTGCCGGACGATCCGTTGTGAAAGGTGTCAGGTCGTGTCCGCTCTGACACAGCGAGCCGTCGCGAGCGCGTGCCCGCGACAGCTGCCAGGTCAATAGTGACACACCTTCGTCAGGACGGTGTGACCGAGGTCGCTCGGCGCAGCTCCACCAGGCGCACGAGCACCGCGGAGAGCTCCTCCGGGTCGGCCACCCGGTAGGCCGCAGCGGTGTCGCCGTCACCGACCTTGATCGAGACGTCGGGCTCGGCGAGGACGGCGAAGGCGTCCTCGTCGGTGGTGTCGTCACCGGCGTAGAGCACCGCCTCGGCCCCGACGGCGGAGCGCAGCTGCACGAGCGCGTCGCCCTTGGTGACCTCCAGGACCGCCATCTCGACCACCTCCTTGCCGACGACGACGTGCACGCCGTCGTGCGCGGCGGGGCCGTCCAGGACCGCCCGGGTGAGCCGTTCCCCGTCCGCCGGTGCCGCGGGCCGGGTGTGCAGGACGACGGCGGCCGGCTTGGCCTGCACCCACGCGCCCTCCACCGTGGCCGCGAGCTCCTCCGTCTCGCGCAGCAGCCGCGCGCGCAGCTCCGCCTGCTCCGTGGTCAGGTCCACCGGGTCGGCGTCGAGCACGGTGCCGCCGTCGGGGGAGTCCACGGCCCGTCCCCACTGGGCCCCGTGCGAGCCGATCACCCGGGTGCCGGCGGGCAGCCCGGCGAGCGCGACCAGGTCGCCGGCCTCGCGCCCGGAGACGAGGACGACCTCCACGCCCGGCAGCGTCGTCAGGTCGGCCACGGCCTGCGCGGACAGCGGCAGCATGGCCGACGTCGTCGGGTCGAGGACGATGGGCGCCAGGGCGCCGTCGAAGTCGAGGGCGACGACGATCGTCCCGGCGGCCGTGAAGGTCCGCAGCGCGTTGTCGAGCCCCTCCTCCAGGTGGGCGGCGAACAGCGGCGCGTCGACCCCGGGACCGGGGACCCCGGCGTCGGGCTGGGGGAGGTTCGGGTCGATCGTCACGGTGTCTCCTGGTGGGGTGCGGTCATCGCGAGGTAGCCGAGGAAGTCGTCGGCCCAGCGCCGGACGTCGTGCTCGATGACCCGCTTGCGCAGGTTCCGCATCCGCCGTCGGCCCTCCTTCGGCTCCATGGTGACTGCGCGCATGATCGTGGCCTTGGTGCCGTCGATGTCGTGCGGGTTGATCATCAGCGCCTGGCCCAGCTCGTCGGCGGCGCCGGTGAACTCGCTGAGCACCAGGGCCCCGCCGAGGTCGGAACGGGCGGCGATGTACTCCTTGGCCACGAGGTTCATGCCGTCGCGCAGGGAGGTCACGAGCATGACGTCGGCGGCCCGGTACAGGGCCGCCATCTCCTCCATCGGGTAGGAGTGGTGCATGTAGTGCACGGCGGCGCGGCCCAGCGCGCCGAACTCACCGTTGATCCGGCCGACCGTGCCCTCGACCTCGTCACGGAGCATGCGGTACTGCTCCACGCGCTCGCGCGAGGGGCTGGCCACCTGGACCATGCAGGACTCCGGGGCGTGGAGCTGGCCGTCCTCGAGGAGCTCGCCGAAGGCCTTGAGACGGTGCTGGATGCCCTTGGTGTAGTCGAGCCGGTCGACCCCCAGCAGGAGGACCTCCGGGCTGCCGAGCTCCGTGCGGATCTCCTGGGCGCGCGCGAGCACCTCCGGGGTGCGGGCGAGCTCGTCGAAGGCGGCGGCGTCGATCGAGATCGGGAACGCCTGGGCGCGCACCTGCCGGTCCGGGCGCGACCACCGGCCCGGGATGGTCACCTGCGGGCCACGGACCTGCAGGTCGGTCAGGCGGCGCACCGAGCGCAGGAAGTTCGCCGCGTCGCCGGGGCGCTGGAAGCCGACCAGGTCGGCGCCGAGCAGGCCCTCGACGACCTGCCGCCGCCAGGGCAGCTGGCCGAAGATCTCCACCGGCGGGAAGGGGATGTGGTTGAAGAAGCCGATCTTGACGTCCGGCCGCAGCAGTCGCAGCACCGACGGGACCAGCTGGAGCTGGTAGTCGTGCACCCACACGGTCCCACCGGGTGCCACGGCCTCAGCGGCGGCGGCGGCGAAGCGGCGGTTGACCGAGACGTAGGCGTTCCACCAGGTGCGGTGGTACTCCGGGGGGACGATGACGTCGTGGTAGAGCGGCCAGAGCGTGCCGTTGGAGAAGCCCTCGTAGTAGTCGGCGACCTCGCGCTCGCTCAGCGGCACCGGCCACAGCCGCATGCCCTCGCCGTCGAACGGCTCGTGCTCGAACCCCGCGGTGCCGGACCAGCCCACCCAGGCGCCGGCGTTCTGCCGCATGATCGGCGCCAGGGCTGTCACCAGCCCACCGGGCGAGCGCTCCCAGGTCAGCGACCCGTCGTGGGCGACAGTGATGTCGACCGGCAGACGGTTGGCGACCACGACGAAATCATGTTCTCCGGATGGCAAGGGTGACTCAGCTCCTTCAGGGTCTCCCTGCCACGGTATCCGGCGGCTCCCGCTCCTGCGCGGCGGGGTGCGGGCCGCGCTCGTGCGGTCGGCGGGTCTCTGGGTGGGCTGGGGTGTGCTCGCGCTGTCGGCCCGGGTTTCGTGCGCAGGCTGGGCGGGTCGCTCGCGTCCGCGGGGTTGAGAACGCATGCGGTGGACGAGCACGCATGTTGCCGCATGCGTGCTCGTCCACAACGTGCGGTTTCACTCGTGGAGTCGCGCCCGGGGGCGCTTCGCGCCGCACATGTCCTCGCCGGCGCAGCACACTTCGCCCGTGGTCCAGTGCACGCCGGTCGCCGGAGGCCCGCTCGCCGTGGCCCTGCGTACTCTCGCTCCACACCGGTTCTGCGGTCGCCGGCAGCCGGCACGCCTTGGCCCCCGAGGTCTCGCTCCACAGCCGTCCACCGCTGCCACGCTCTTCACAGCGCCGCCCGCCCGGCCGCTGAGCTCTAACCACCAGCAGCCAGGCTCGCGCCATGCAGAGAAAGCCATCGCCCGGCTCGCCTCGTCCGCTGCCCCAGGTTGAGCGATCGTCTCGGGACAACCAGGCGGAGATCCGGCTGGCGGAGGGGCGAGGCGAGCTCGTGCGGGCCACGCGCGGTGCCTATCTCAGACCGACCGCCGACGCCGAGCCGTGGCGTCACGCCGAGGAGCTGGCGCTGGCCAGGTGCGTCGGGATCGCCGCACGGAGCAGAGGGAGAGCCGTCTTCTCGCATGAGACGGCGGCGCTCCTCCACGGGTGCTGGCTGTGGCGGCTGCCCGAGCAGACGCACCTGACCGTGGGCGTTACCGTCGGCAGCAGCCGCACGACCGGGATCGTCCGACACTGTGCACCTGTCGATGCCGCGGAGGTTGTCGAGCTCGGGGACATGCGAGTGACGTCGCTCGACCGAACCGTCGTCGACTGCGCCAGCACGATGCACCCGCGCGACGCCCTCGTGGTCGCGGACAGCGCGTTGCGGATGCTGGTCGGCCCTGACCGGCGTGACCGTGCCGGCAGCGACCGCCGAGCCGCGGAGGTCCGGACTCGGTGGCTGTCCCTGCTGGACGTCCGTCGAGGGCGCCGCGGGGTCGTGCGCGCGCGGGCGGTGATCGCGCGTGCTGAGCCGTGGCCGGAGTCGCCGGGCGAGAGCGTCCTGAGGTGGCTGGCTCTGTCCGTCGGCCTTCCCGCGCCGGAGCTGCAGCTCCTGGTGCAGACAAGTATCGGAGCGTTCTACACCGACATGGGTTGGCTCGTTGACCGCCGCCTGCCATCAGGGAAGCGCGAGAGGCGCGTCGCGCTCCACGCGGAGTTCGACGGTGCGGTGAAGTACGGCGGCGCGGAGGGCAGGGACGCCCTGGTGCGGGAGAAGCGGCGCGAGGATGCCATCCGTGAGGTCTCCGCACCGGTGAGCAGATTCGATGCCGCCGACCTCAAGCGGCCCAGAGAGTGCGCTCGCCGCCTGCTCGATCGGCTGCCCGCGGTATTCCGGCGGTCGCTCAAACCTGTTCCCGAGCTGTGGCCACTTCGGGGAGCACGGCTCGAATGACGCAGACCGGCGGTGGAGGCGGTAGCGACGCGGAGACCGACTCGAGGTCGAGACCGTGTCTCCCACTGAGTCCGTGTCTCCCGCCGACTCCCGGTTCCTCCTGCCGAGACCGAGTCTCCGGCTGAGACCGTGTCTGTGTAGAAGTCTCGGGACATCGTGGGCAGTTCTGTCTCAGGACTCTGAGACGGTGTCTGTGGCTGAGACCGTGTCAGGTGGTCGAGCATGCCTGCGGCTGGCATCGTCTCCAAGAGGCACGGTGAGGGCGGCAGGCGGGGGGTTGGCAATCGAACCGTCGGTACCGGCGCGGTAGGTAGGTTGAGGTCATGACCGCGTCGGAGGAGCAGCAGCGCGAGGTGGGTGGCTACCGGCTGCTCCGGCGCATCGGCTCCGGTGGCATGGGCACCGTCCACGAGGCCGTCGACGCCGACGGCCACCGGGTGGCACTGAAGCTGCTGCACCCGCACATCGGCACCGACCCGCAGGCGCGCCGACGGCTCGCGCGGGAGGTCAACCTGCTGCACCGGGTGCGCGACGCCGGCGTGGCGCGGGTGCTGGACGCCGAGGTCGAGGACGCGGAGGCCTTCGTCGTCACCGAGCTCGTGGACGGGCCGACCCTGGAGGACGACGTCGCGGCCGACGGCCCGTTCTCACCGGAGGAGCTTGCCAACCTCGCGCACGGACTCGCCGACGCGCTGCGGGCGATCCACGACGTCGGCGTCGTCCACCGTGACCTGAAACCGGGCAACGTGATGATGAGTGCCGACCGCGGTCCGGTGCTCATCGACTTCGGGATCGCGCAGGTGGCCGACGACGCACGCCTCACCCAGACCGGGATGGTCACCGGGACCCCCGGTTACCTCGACCCGGAGGTCATCGCCGGCGCGGAGCCCAGCCCCGTGTGCGACTGGTGGGGCTGGGCGGCGGTGCTCGTGTTCGCCGCGACCGGACGCCCGCCGTTCGGCCGTGGACCAACGGGCGCCGTCCTGGCGCGGGTGGCCACCGGCCGGACCGACACCGACGGGCTCGACGACGTGACGGCCCGCGCGCTGCGGGCCGCGCTGGATCCCGACCCGGCGCGGCGCCTCGACGCCGACGGTGTGCTCTCGGTCCTCGACGGCACCTGGGACGACGCGGCGCTCACCCAGGTGATCGGCACGGGCGACGGCGGAGCCGCCGGTGCCGCCGGTGGCGTCGGGCCGGCCGGCGGAGCGGCGGCTGCCGGTGCTGGGGGTGCGGTGGCCGGTGCGGCCCTCGGCGGAGCCGGCGGGACGGCCGCCGTCCCGATGGCGGGGGTGAGCTCGGAATCGGCCACTCGGGCCATCCCCGCTGGGTCCGTCACGCGGCGGCTTCCGGACGGGCCGGACACGCGGCGGCTCCCGGGCGAGCCGGACACGCGACGGCTTTCCGACGGGGCGACGATCGGTGCCATGCCGGACGGAGCGGCGACGCGTGCCGAGCCGGAGGGGCAGACGACGCGTGCCGTGCGCCGCGAGGCCCTGGAGGAGTCGCAGCCCCACTGGCTCGGCGCTGGGTCGGCCCCTGACGGGTCAGCGACGCACGTCTTTCCCTCGCGTGACGGCGACCACGCCGCGCCGTCCTACCCGGTCGAGGCGCCACAGTCCTACCCGGCGCAGCCCACCCGGGTGCTGCCGCAGGACGCGCGCACCGCTGCTCCGGCGACCTCCGCACAGCGCGCACCGGCATACCCGGGACCGACGTACGCCGAGCAGCCGACCCGCGTCGACGGCGGGCTGGCCCCGTACGCGCAGCCCGGCCGGCCGACGCCGAGCTCGCAGCCCGGCGACCACCCGGACCGATCCCCGGCGGGGTACTGGCCGGGTGCGGGTGCCCCTTCCGACCACGAGCTCGGCTTCCCCGGCGGTTTCCCCGACGGTCACCTCCCGGGAGGCCCTCAGCAGGCTCCGACCTGGGCCGTTCCGCCGCGGCGCCGCACGTTGACGGTCGCCGGGGTAGGGCTCGGCCTGAGCGCAGCCGCCGCCCCCTTCCCAGGGATCTTTCTCGTGATCACCGCCGTCCTGCTGGTCATCACCTCCACGACCGGCTGGTCCGGACGCTCGCGCCGGTCCGCCCGGCTGCGGCGCGGACGCCGGTCGGGCGACGACGCCCGCATGCTCGCCGGTCTGCCTTGGCACCTGCTCCGCGGTGTGCTCTCCGTCCTGCCCGGGGCGATCCTCGGCTCGCTCGCCGGCGCGGCCACGTGGTGGCTGGGCAGCTCCGCCACCTTCGCGCCCGACCCGGCCGTGGTGGAGGCGACGGTGCGCTCGGGCGCCGGGCTCGTCACTCTGCTCGTGGCCTGGCTGACGCCGACCAGCCGGGTCGCCCGCGAGGGGGCCCGCGCAATGGTGGACGTGCTCACGCCGACCCGCGGCTTCCGCACGCTGCTGGTGGTGCTCGTGCTCGGTGTCGCGTCCGTCGTCGCCCTCCAGCTGCTGCTGGGCGCCTCGCCCACGCCGCTGTGGTCGCCGCTGCCCGATCCGGCCGAGTTCGGGATCTGAGTGCCGGGTCGGCTCAGACGCCGCCAGCGGGTGGCCGGTGGCGTCCGGCCTTGGTCGTTACGCCCCGGTGCGCGAGGTGAGCGGTACCCCTCGGTGGTGGGGCTGCGCGAGGTGAGCCGTTCCGCCCCGTGGGTCGCGCTGCAAAGGTGAGGCCCGTCGCAGGCCGAGGTGAGCGGTTCCGCCCCGCGGTCGCCCTTCCGCTGTGAGCCGTTCCGCTCCGCGGTCGCGGCGCACCCGCGGCCGCGTGCACCGTACGCTTGTGGGGTGATCGAGCGACGCGCGCGGTGGCGATCGGGCCTTGCCCTGACCGCCGTCGTCGTCGTGCCCGTGGTGCTCGCCTTCCTCAGCGGGCTCGCCACGGTCCACACCTGTCTGCCGGTCTCGGGCACGTGGGCCCAGATGGGCCTGCGGCTCGCGCTGCTGCACCCCGACGCCGCCTGCCCCCAGGGCACCCTGGCCGTCGGCGCCACGACGGGGCAGGCCATGACCGTCGTCGTCGCCGTCGCGGTACCTGCCGTGCTCGCGCACCTCGCGCTGATCAGCGGCGCCGCCGGCCTCGTCGGCTCGGTCCGGCGCGTGATCCTCGCCGCCGCGCACCGCGTCAGCCGCGCGCTGGCACCGTCGGCGCCGCGCCACCCCGACCTGCCAACCGCGCCCGGCCCCGTCGTGCGTCCCGCCGCCGTGCCGGTGCGGACCGTGGCCAGCCGCCGGCCGCACCGTCGCGGACCGCCGGTGCTCGCCGGGACCCTCGGCTGAGCCGAGCCGCGTCCCCTGCCGGCCCTCTCATCCTCTGCAACGACAGGAAGATCCCATGCCCAGCTCATCCTCCAACATGACCAAGGCCGAGCGCCGCGAGGCCGCCCGCGAGCAGGCCCGCCAGCTCCGCGAGGCCCAGGCCAAGCGTGAGAAGCGCAACCGCAACCTCATCATCGTCGGCGTGATCGCCCTCGTGGTGGTCGTCGGCATCGCCCTGTACGCGATCATCAGCCAGGGCACCAGGTCCGCCATCGAGTCGGTCGACAACGTCCCGGCCAACTCCTCCGTCGACGACGGCGGAATCCCCCTCGGCTCGGAGCTGGTCGCCGGCACGTCCAACGACGGCGCGCCGGTCCTGGACGTCTACCTCGACTTCTCCTGCCCGCACTGCGGGACCTTCGAGGAGGTCAACGCCGAGGACATCAACGAGGTCGTCTCCGCCGGCGAGGCGACTGTGGTCTACCACCCGGTGGCGATCCTGGACCGCACCGGCAACTGGTCGGGCTTCTCCGGCCGGGCCGCGCAGGCCGCCGCCGTCGTTGCCGACCAGGCTCCCGAGGCGTACAACGACTTCCAGTCGGCCCTGTTCGAGCTCATCGCCAACGCCACCAGCGCGGAGCCGACCGACGAGGAGATCGCCGCGGCCGCGGTCGAGGCGGGCGTGCCCCAGGAGGTCGCCGACACGCTGACGGTCCCGCTCGAGGAGCGCCCGTTCACCGAGTGGGTTCAGGCCACGACCCAGCAGTTCAGCCGCGACGGGTACTCCGGCACCCCGACCGTGATGATCGACGGCGACACCATCGAGCCCGAGCTCTGGGGTCAGCCCGGCGCCCTGGCCGAGGAGCTCCGCGCGAGCTGACCCCTGGGCCCGCCGCCGGTGCGGCGGCGGGCCCCCCCAGCGGTCTTCGCCGACCGGCTTCGGAACTGGGGGACGACGCGCGGCCGGCTCCCGGCCGTCAGGATGCGGTTCGCCGTCCGGCTGGCGTCGTGCCTCCGCCCCTGGTCGGCTCCTCGTCTTCCATAGATTGACGGGTGCCGTTGTCGTGGACGGGACGACATCGCGCGCCCACGACATGGCAGACTCGTCCCCGGTCTTGCCGCCTTAGCTCAGTGGTAGAGCACCCGCCTTGTAAGCGGACGGTCGTCGGTTCGAATCCGACAGGCGGCTCTGAAAGTGAGTTCAGGCAGCAGCCTGGACGGCGATCCGAGCGCAACGCATTGCGATGTGGTGGGCGCTCGCAATCGACGTGGTGCGGCGATCGCTCTCGAACGGGTGGCCATCTGCCGTCGACCTGGCTGGCCGATCGCCGTCGCCAGGAACCGGCGGGGTCGCCGTCGATCAGTCGCCGTCGACGACTGCTGTCAGGCGCTCGCGGTCGAGGATCGCGGTCCATCGACGGCCCGAGTCGATCACGCCCTCCTGGCGCAGACGGCTCATCACCCGCGACACCGACTCCGGCGTCGAGCCGGTCATGGCCGCCAGGTCGGTCCGGCTCAGCGGCACCTGCAGCAGCGTGCCACCACCACCGGGCCGCTCCTGACCGAGCTTGTCCGCCAGCCGCAGCAACGTCGTCGCGACCCGTTGGGCCACCGTCCCCGTGGAGATCTGCCCGACGTCGGAGCGTGCCCTGGCGAGCCGGCCCGCAACGTCGTCGAGCACCCGCAGCGCGACCTCGGGGTGCTCGGTGAGCACGGCGCGGAAGCCCGCAGGGTCGATCCGCAGGGCACAGGACGTGGTCAGCGCCTCGGCGTTCTCGCCGTAGACCGGCTCGCCCAGCGTGCCCAGGGCGCCGAAGAGGTCACCCGGCGTGAGGACGTCGGTGAGCACCTCATGCCCGCCGGGGGTGGGCTGGGTGATCTTCACGCGACCGGCGGCGAGCACGTACAGATGCTGCGCGGGCTCCCCGGCGGCGTACAGCGGGTCGCCCTCGGCCCAGGAGAGGGAGACCATCCGAGCGTCGATGTCGGCCAGCTGGTCCTGCGTGAGGCCGGTGAAGTAGGGGACCTGACCGAGCACCTGCATGCGGACCGGCAACGGGCAGTGGTGGGGCTGAGCACAGGTGCTGCGCAGCGGGACGTGGCGGCTCACGACCTCACCGTACGTCCGGCCCGTCGCGCGATGTCAGGACCCGGCCGGGGAGGTCTCGCTCACCGTGGCGACTCGTACGGGTCGGTGGTCAGACGATGCTGCCGGCGTCCTGGCCGGACTCGCCGTGGACGAAGTCGTCCTCGACGTCCGGTCCGGCACCGACCAGCTCGGCGTCCGGGCCGGAACGCTCCGCGTCGGTGCGCGGCGCCGCCGTCGCCCGGCCACCGGCGAGGACGTCACGGGCCGCGGCGCTGTGCGCGGGCAGGACGAGCCCGCGGTGGACGAGTGCGTCGGTGACCAGGTCGGGTCGCTGCCCGGGCTCGCGCGTGATCATGGTCCCCAGCTCCTCGGTCCGTGTGGGACGAACGGATGGTCTCCGGGTCGGTCGACCACCCATGGCCGCATGATGCTCCTTCAGGAGCCCCTCTCGCGAGCGGGGCTCGCCGGTCGGACGTCGCTGCCGGGCGGGAGACGCACCGATCGGCGCCCGTCGTCAGGCCAGCGACCAGTCGACCGGTTCGGCCCCGAGACGGGCGAGAAGGTCGTTGGCGCGCGAGAACGGCCGCGAGCCGAAGAACCCGCGCGACGCGGAGAGAGGGCTCGGGTGCGCCGAGGTGATGACCGGCGTCGAGCCGAGCATCGGCGTCAGGGTGGCGGCGTCGCGGCCCCACAAAACCGCCACCAATGGGCCCGGTCGGGCGACCAGGGCGTGGATCGCGTGCTCGGTGACCTGCTCCCAGCCCTTGCGGCGGTGTGACGCCGGCGCCCCGGGACGCACGGTGAGCACCCGGTTGAGCAGCATGACGCCGTGCCGTGCCCACGGGGTCAGGTCACCGGTGGTGGGCACGGGCAGGCCGAGGTCGTCGTGGAGCTCGCGGTAGATGTTCTGGAGGGAACGGGGCACCGGTCGGACGTGGGGCTGGACGGAGAACGACAGGCCCATCGGGTGGCCGGGCGTCGGGTAGGGGTCCTGGCCGACGATCAGCACCCGCACTTGGTCCATGGGGTACGTGAACGCGCGCAGCACGTCCGTGCCGGCGGGCAGGTAGTCGTGACCTGCGGCGAGCTCGCCGCGCAGGAAGTCGCCCATGGCGTGGATCTGCGGCTCGACCGGTGCGAGCGCGCGGGCCCATCCGGGGTCGACGAGGTCGGCTAGCGGAGCGGCGTGCACGGTGGCGAGGGTAGCGGGGACCTGCGGCCCGCCCCGAGGACGTCCCGGCGTGGCGCCGCGCCGACGGAATGACACGCTTGTACTTCGCCCTCTAGCATGGGCACGGCCCCGCTGTGGCGGGGGCACGCCGACGTTCCTGGAGGAGAGATGGCCGCAGCGCACGCGCACGCCCCGCACGCCCCCACCCCGGGCGACGCCGCACCGTCCCTGACCGAGACCGAGCGGGAGATCCTCGGGTTCGAGAGGCAGTGGTGGAAGTACGCCGGTGCCAAGGAGACCGCGATCCGCGAGCTCTTCGACATGAGCGCCACGCGGTACTACCAGGTCCTCAACCAGCTCCTGGACTCCGAGGCGGCGCTCGCCACCGACCCCATGCTCGTCAAGCGGCTCCGCCGGATGCGCGCCTCCCGCCAGCGGGAGCGCAGCTCGCGCCGGCTGAGCAGCCCGCTCTGAGTGCCGGGTCGGCCCGCGGTGGTCTGACCGGATAACCTGCACACCGTGAGCATGCACAACCGCGAGGACTACCCCGAGGACGAGTTCGACGTCGCCGGCCGCGACCGCATCCCCCAGGGTGTCCACCGCGGTGCCCGCCCGATGTGGCGGACGCTGCTGCCGATCGTCGCGATCGTGGTGCTCGCGCCGCTCCTCGCGTGGGGTGCGATCAGCCTGCTGGGCGGCGCCGGCGAGGAGGAGCCGCCGCCGACGGCCACCACCGCCGGCGAGGAGACAGACCCGGCCGGGGAGCCCACGGGCGGTCCGACCGGGGAGCCGACCGACGGCGCAGCCACGGACGAGCCGACCGACGACGGCGCCACGGACGGCGAGCCCACCGACGAGCCCACCGACGGCGCCGGCGGTGACGTCCAGCTCGACGCGAGCATCGTCGTCCTCAACGGGGCGGGCATCAACGGACTGGCCGGGGAGGCCGTCACCGAGCTCTCCGGCGCCGGCTTCACCGGGGGCTCGGCCGCCGACTACGCCTCGGCCGCGCCGGCCAGCACCACGCTCTATTACAACAACGCCGAGCTGCAGGCCACCGCTGAGGAGGTCGCCGACGTGCTCGGCATCACCGATCTCGTCGAGTCCGCCAGCGCCACCCAGACCGTCGACATCGCGGTCGTGCTGCGCGCCGACTTCGCCGGGTAGCCGTGCCGTCGCCGCGCGAGGTGCACGACGCCGTCGTCGTCGGCTCCGGGCCCGGCGGCCTGGCCGCCGCGGTCACGCTGGCTCGCGCCGGGCTGGACGTCCTCGTGCTGGAGGCCCAACCCGTCCTCGGTGGCGGGGCGCGCACCCTCGACCTCGGCCTCGCACCCGGCCTCGTGCACGACGTCTGCTCGGCGATCCACCCCCTCGCGCTCGCGAGCCCCTTCCTGCGCGCGTTCGACCTGCGGCAGCGCGGCGTCGAGCTCGTCGTGCCCGAGCTGTCCTACGCGCAGCCGCTCGAGGGCCGTGACGCCGGCCTGGCCTACCACGACCTCGAGCGCACCGTGGCCGGCCTCGGCGCCGACGGAGCCGCCTGGCGCCGTCTGCTCGGCCCGCTGGTGGAGCAGGCCGACGCGACCGTCGCGCTCGGCCTCGGCGACCACCGCTCGATCCCGCCGGAGGTGCTCAGCCCCGGCGGTGCCCAGGCCGCCGTCTCCTTCGGTGCCGCGCTGCTCGAGCAGGGGACGAGGTTGTGGGACGCGCGCTTCCGCGGCGACGTCGCCCCGGCCTTGCTCAGCGGCGTCGCCGCCCACGCCATCACCACCCTGCCCTCGCTCGCCGGCGCCGGGACCGCGCTGCTGCTCGGCTCGCTGGCGCACTCGGTCGGCTGGGTGATGCCGGTCGGCGGCAGCCAGGCCATCACCGACGCCCTCGCCGCCGACCTGACGGCGCACGGCGGGCAGGTGCGGACGTCGTCGCCGGTGACCACCTGGCGCGAGCTGCCCCGGGCACGGGCGTACCTGTTCGACACGACCCCGCGAACCCTCGTGCAGGTGTGGGGCGAGCGGATGCGCCCCTCCGTGCGCAGCGCCCTTGAGCGCTTCCGGTACGGCGACGCCGCCGCGAAGGTCGACTTCGTGCTCTCCGGCCCCGTGCCCTGGGCCGACGGGCGCGTGGGCGGCGCCTCGACCGTGCACGTGGCCGGCACCCGCGCCGAGATGGTCGCGGCCGAGGCCGACGTTGCCGCCGGGCGGCACGCCGAGCGCCCGGTGACGCTGCTGTCCGACCCGAGCGTGGCCGCCCCGTCCCGGGAGGTCGCCGGCCTGCGCCCGCTGTGGACCTACGCGCACGTGCCCGCCGGGTCGGACCGGGACGTCACCGAGGCGGTCGCTGCGCAGATCGAGCGCTTCGCTCCGGGCTTCCGCGACGTCGTCGTGACCTCCCGGTGCATCCCCGCGTCGGAGATGTCCGCGCACAACGCGAACTATCCCGGCGGTGACATCGCCGCCGGTGCGGTCACCATGCCGCGGATGGTGACCGGGCCACGGTTCGCGTGGCATGCCTACGACGGCGGCGTGCCGGGGGTGTACCTGTGCTCGTCGTCGACCCCGCCGGGTCCGGGCGTCCACGGGATGACCGGCTGGTTCGCGGCTCGACGGGCCCTGAGGCAGCGGTTCGGGATCCGCACCGCGCCGGAGCTGGGACCCGCCGGCTGACCGGCGGCGACGCCTCAGACGACGACGTCTCAGGCGGCGACGAGCGGTGCCCGCAGCGGCCACTGGTCGCCGTCGAGCACGGTCTGCACGGCGGCACCGGTGGTGGCGTTGACCAGCACCGGGGCGAGCAGGTTCGCGGTGTGCGGGATCTCGCCGGCGGCGGGGTGGACGACGACGAGGACGGTCGGGGCCGCGCCGTCGAGACCCAGCTCGGCCAGGGCCTCGGCGTCGAGCTCGGGCGTGTAGCCGGGGAAGAAGGGCGCCGGGTCGAGCAGGAAGAGCCGCGTCTCGGGCGACTCCTTGCTGCGCAGGGTGAACAGCTGACCGGAGGCGTCCAGCGGCGTCAGCACGAAGCGGTGCAGGTCGCCGAGGCCGGGCGGGGGAGTGGTGAAGGTCAGCTCGGTGCCGGTGGTGCCCGTCTCGGTGGTCGGGGTGCTCATCGCAGGAAGTCCAGCAGGCTCGGCTGAAGGGTGCGCTGGGTGGCGCTGAGGGCGGCCTGGTAGGCGACCTCCTGCATCTTCAGCTGCACGATCGTCTCGGCGAGGTCGACGTCCTCCACGCTGGTGAGCTGGCTCTGCAGGGTGACCTCGCGGGCGGAGATGGCCTCCTGCGCCTCGAGGACCTGCTTGTAGCGCGTGCCCATGGCGGCCACCTCGCCGAGCATGGCGTCCATCCGCGTGTCGATCTCGCTGAGCCGTCCGCCCACGTCCACCCCGTTCCGCAGGTCGGCCGCGATGTTCCCGAGCAGGGCGAAGACCGACTCGTCGCCGTTGCCGAACACCGTAGCGCCGTCGGAGTCGACCCGGACGGTGGTGTTGTCGGCGATCCGACGCTCGACGCCGCCGGTCCCCGCGCCGGTGAACGTGTAGACCGGGACCGTGCGCTCGTCGGGCGTGCCCGCGTCGATCACGGTCTCGGTCATGGTGAACGCCTCGCCCGCGTTCGACGTCCCGGCGAAGACGGACCGGCCGAGGTAGGTCGCGTTGGCCTGTGCCCGTAGCGCCTCGGCCGTCGCGTCCAGCTCGGCCGCGAGCGCGTCCCGGGCGGTCTGGCTCAGCGAGCCGGAGCTGGCGCCCTGCACGGTGAGGTCGCGGGCCTGGCGCAGCAGCGAGGTGGAGGAGAGCAGCGCGGTGTCGACGGTGCTCAGCCAGCCGACGGCGTCGGCCGCGTTGCGGGCGTGCTGCGCCGTCGCCCGCTGGTCGCCGCGGATGCGCATGGCGTCGACGGTGCCGGCCGGGTCGTCGGAGGGCTTGGTGATCGCCTTGCCCGAGGACGCCTGCTGCTGCAGCTCCGACATCCGTGAGAGGTTGCTCTGCAGGTGCCGCAGCGTCGCCTGCTGCATGCCCTGCTGCGTGATGCGTCCGATCATGGCTACCTCCCGACCACGCCGGTGCGGTTGATGAGTGTGTCGAGGGTCTGGTCGATGGTGGTGAGCACGCGGGCCGCAGCCTCGTAGGCGCGCTGGCTGGCGAGCAGGTTGACCGTCTCCTCGTCCAGGTTCACCCCGGCCTGCGAGAGCATGAGTCCCTCGGCCACCGCCCGGGTGGTCTCGGCGTTGGCGGCCCGCTGGCCGGCGGTACGGGTCTGCACGCCGAGGTCCACCACGGCCTGCGACCAGATCTCGCTCGCACTGCCGGTCTCGTTGGTGAGCTGGGAGATCCGGTCCGCGACCGACCCGTCCAGGGGCCCGTTGGCCGGATCGGCGACGGCGATGTGCATCGGGTCCGTGATCGCAACGCCCAGGCGCAGCGCGGCGGGCAGGGCGGCCAGCTCGGCGGGCAGGGCGCCATCTTCCGGGAAGCCGCTGAAGAAGTCTCCGCCCTCTGTCGTTCCGTCGGTCCGCAGCGCGCCGCGGTGGAGCGAGTTGACCGACGTCGCGAGCTTCTCGGCCACCCTGTCGTACCCGGCGGCCACCCCCGCGAGGACGCCGCCGTTGCCGTCGGCGTCTGCCGGTGCGAGGACGGTGAGCAGGCCGGAGAGGCGCCCGCCGCCGGCAGTGATGGGGGAGCCGGATTCGGCCCACGCGAGCCGCACCGGACCGCTGTGCGGGTCGACGGCGTCTCCCGCGGTCCACCCGGTCAGGCCGTCGAAGTTGTGGGCGCCCTGCACCGTGATGTGGTTGGCCGAGTCACCGCGCACCAGGGCGTTGCCGCCGACCATGACGTCGACCGTGCCGTCGTCGTGGTGGCGGACCTCGCCGCCGACCAGCGAGGACAGGGCGGTCAGCAGCTGGGCGCGCTCGTCCATCAGGGAGTTCGGGCTGCCGCCGGAGACGGTGACGGCCCGGATGCGGGCGTTGAGGTCGGCGACGGCGTCCGCGGCGGTGTTCACCTCGACGGCGACGGCGTCGGCCTGGGCGCGGGCGGAGTCCCACTGGGAGGCGACGTCGCGGTAGCCGGTAGCGATGCGGGTGACGAGCGAGGTGGCGTTCTCGAGGAGGACCGCCCGGGCGGCCGGGTCGTCCGGGCGGTTGGCCACGTCCTCCCAGGACGTGAAGAACTCGGACAGCTGGGCGGCCAGTCCGTTCTCACCGGGCTCGGCGAGCGTCGTCTCCACCAGCGACAACGCCTGGGCGACGGTGGCGAGGTGGGCGGACGAGGACGTCTCCTGCCGGAGCCGAGCGTCGAGGAAGATGTCGCCGAGCCGGTCGATCGAGAGCACCTGGACGCCGCCGTTGACGGCGTTGCCGGTGCCCGCGAAAGAGACCGCCGCCGAGCCCTCGAGGCCCTGCAGGTTGGCGCGCTGACGCGTGTAGCCCGGCGTGTTGACGTTGGCGATGTTCTGCCCGGCGACGTCGATCGCCTGTCGGTGGGCGATCAGGGCCGAAAGGGCGCCGTTCAGGCCGGAGAAGGTACTCATCGGCGTTCCTCAGGAGGTCTCGTCGAGCAGCTGTGCGCCGGCGGAGGGCGGCGTGGTGGCTCCGGTGGGGTCGTACGTCTGCACGCTCTCGTGCAGACCCATCAGCGTCTCCTGCGTCGCCCGGTGGGAGCTGCTGAGGAGGTCGCGGTTGCTCTGGGCGAGGTCGGAGATCTCGCCGGTGATCCGGATGAAGGCTTCCCGGTGCTCGGAGAGGATCCCGTCCCAGGGGGCCGGCGCCGTCCGGGCGAGCTCCAGCAGCGAGGCGTCGGGGTCGACGCCCAGGGTGCCGGTGAGCGCGTCGATCTCGGCTGCGCGACCGAGCTCCGCCTCGCGGATCAGCTCGAGGACGTGCTCGACCTCGCGCGTGGCGAGCGGGAGCCGCGTGGTTCGTCCGCTGGTGAGCAGCAGCTGCTCGACCTCGAGCTTGAACACGAGCTGCTCGAGGAGCTCGCGCTCGCGCCAGAGGATGTCTGACAGGGCCTTCAAGGTCATGTCCACCTCCGTGCTCGCTGGGTCGTTGCGGTCGTACTCAGATCATCGACCAGGAATCGGCCGTTGTGAGAGGAACTGCCGGTCGGTTCAGGCTACGCCGCGGGCGACGGCGTACGCGTACCGGCGCCCGCCCGCTGGTCGCCGGCCCCGCACGAGATGCCGTGCCGGCGTCGTCGGACCTGCCCCGCCCAGTACCTCATCGAAATGACTCTGAGAACGTAAACATTCGGTATCCGAGCGGTGGAGTTGAGTCGAATCTCGTGTGATGCGCGCAACATTCTTGCTCGAGATGCTTGCCGTAGACCTTTGCGGTATGGGATCGTCCGCTTGTCTGAAGATCATGGCCCTCGGGGGACGGCGAGATCCGTGACGACGTGGTGTCCCGTATTTTCGGACATCCCGGTTCGGGCACTGTTGTTGTTGACCGCCAGTCCATGTTCGGGTCAGACCCGCGCGGACTTCTCGATGGAGCCTGACACGTGACGATCCGCCGCACCGAGCAGGACGAGCTCGCCGAGCAGGACCAACTCATCGTCGAGCACCTCCCCGTGGTGGGCTACCACGTGAGCGAGATGATCCGTCGCGTCCCCGCTCATGTGCAGCGCGACGAGCTGGCGGCGGCCGGGTCGCTCGCCCTGGTGCAGGCCGCCCGCGCCTTCGACCCCGAGCTCGGGGTCCCGTTCGGCCGGTACGCGGCCGTGCGGGTCCGCGGTGCGATCGTCGACGAGTTGCGCGGGATGGACTGGGCCTCCCGCGGCGCGCGGCAGCGTGCCCGTCAGCTGACCGCGACCTCGGACAGCCTCACTGCCGCACTCGGCCGGAAGCCCACCCGTGAGGAGCTCGCGGCCGCGATGGACATCGACGCGGCCGAGGTCGAGGCGATCCGCGGCGACGCCGAGCGTCGGGTGCTCTCCCTGGAGGCTGACGACTCGAACGTCGCCGGCACCCTCAGCAGCGACGCGCTCGGCCCGGAGGAGCGGCTGCTCGTCGACGAGAAGCTGCACTACCTCGCCGCCGCGGTGGTCGAGCTGCCGGATCGGCTGCGCCAGGTGGTGGAGGAGCTGTTCTTCCACGACCGGCCGGTCGTCGAGCTCGCGGCGGAGCTGGGCGTCACGCAGTCCCGGATCAGCCAGCTGCGCTCTCAGGCGCTCAGCATGCTCAAGGACGGCATCAACTCCTCCCTCGCCCCCGAGCTGGCGCCGGCGCCGGCACCGGCGCCCGGTGTGGCCGAGCGCCGTCGGCAGGCCTACTACGCAGCGGTGGCCGAGCGGGCCGCCGGTGCGGCGTCACGGAGCGCGGAGTCGCGCGTTCGTGCCGAGCGTCCGTCGCTGGTCGCCGACGCCGTCTGAAAACCTTCGCCAAACTCCTCACACTTCCTGGTTCCCGGCCGATCTAGCCGGTGACTGCCCACGGATGGGCTGTTTCAAGAACCGTCTTCAGGAAGAAGAAGAGCCATGGCATTCTCTGTCAACAACAACATCGCGGCGACGAACGCGTACCGCAACCTCGCCTCCACCCAGAACGACCTGAGCTCCTCCCTGGAGAAGCTCTCCAGCGGTTTCCGCATCAACCGCGCGGCCGACGACGCCGCCGGCCTGGCCATCTCCGAGGGCCTGCGCTCGCAGGTCGGCGGTCTCCAGGTGGCCGTCCGCAACGCCCAGGACGGCATCTCCGTCGTCCAGACCGCTGAGGGTGCGCTCACCGAGACGCACGCCATCCTCCAGCGGATGCGTGACCTGTCCGTCCAGGCCGCCAACACCGGTGGTCTGAGCGCCGACGCCAAGGGCAACATCCAGACCGAGCTCGACGAGCTCAAGGCCGAGCTGACCCGGATCGCGGACACCACCCAGTTCAACGGGACCAACCTCCTCGACGGCACCTACAGCGGCACCTTCCAGGTGGGGGCCAACGCCGGCGAGAAGATCGACGTGGACGTGACGCAGTCGATGAGCGCTGCGGGTCTCGGTGTCGACGCCATCGACGTCGAGTCCGGTTCGGCGACCTGGACCGCCGGCCCCGGTTCGGTCGACTTCGCTGCCGCGACCGCGCCCGCCACCGCGATCACGATTGCTCACAACGGCTCCACGCACGAGATCGACCTGACCGGGTGGGCGACCGGCGGCACGTCCACCGATGCGGCAAAGAACCACGCTCTGACGCAGCAGGCGTTCGACCGTCAGCTGTCGGGTACGCAGCTCAGCGCCAAGGTCGACGAGTTCGGCGGCGTCACGATCACTGGTCCCAGCGGCGCAGCCGAGACCGACGTCACCATCGCCGGGCTCACGGCGACCTACGCTGCGGACTCGGGCACCTCCGGCGGCGAGGCGGCTATCGGCGTCCTCGACGCCGCCATCCAGACCGTCTCGGACGTGCGTGCAGACCTCGGTGCCAAGCAGAACCGCCTCGACCACACGATCAACAGCCTCAACGTGTCGATCGAGAACCTGTCCGCCTCGGAGTCCCGCATCCGTGACACCGACATGGCTCAGGAGATGGCGAGCTTCACCCGCTCGCAGATCCTGTCCCAGGCCGGCACCGCGATGCTCGCCCAGGCCAACCAGATCCCGCAGGGCATCCTCCAGCTCCTGCAGTGATCATCGCCGGGCGCAGCCCGGTAGCGCACGGAGCATGATCGCGACCGGCGGCCTGTCCACCCGGACAGGCCGCCGGCCGCACAAGCAGGACCATCCCCACCACGGAAGGCGGACCGATGTCGAGCCTGGCCATCGACGGCCTGATCAGCGGCCTGGACACCACCAGCCTGATCAACAGCCTCATGCAGCTCGAGGCCGCCCCGCAGACCCTCCTGAAGAACAAGTCCTCCGAGGCGTCGCGGATCGTCAACGCCCTGCAGGCGCTCAACACCAAGGTCGCCTCCCTCGCCACCTCGGCCACGGACGCCGCCTCGGCCGAGTCCTGGACCAAGCAGACCGTCACCTCGTCCGCGGACTCCGTCACCGCCACGGCGGGCACCGGCGCCCAGCCCTCCACGCTCCAGCTCAAGGTCGACCGGCTCGCCACCGGCCAGGTCTCGATGACGAACCTGGCCGCACCCGGCGTCGACCTCGGCACGCCCCCCACCCTGACGGTGGTGCGCGGCGGCGAGATCTTCACCATCGAGGCGACCGGCAGCTCCGCCACCGAGATGGCGGAGGCCATCAACAAGGTCAAGGACCTCGGCCTCAGCGCCGTCGCCGTCCGCGTCGGCAACGCCGTCGACGGCGGGGAGCCCGAGTACCGGCTCCAGCTCTCCGGCGTGACCGGCGAGTCCAACGCGTTCGAGGTGTACGCCGGCGACGCCGTCGCCAACGGCCACATCGACTCCGACGGCAACGACCTGGGCTCCGCCGGCGCGGCCCGCCTCGTCGACAGCACCACCGCAGCCGTCAAGGCGCAGGACGCCCAGATCACCCTCTGGCCGGACGCGACCCTCGCCGAGGGCGAGGAGTACATCACCCTCACCAGCGGCACCAACAGCTTCGCCGAGGTCCTGCCGGGCGTCAGCTTCACCGTCAGCGAGGTCGCCGCCGAGGGGGACGAGCCGGTCACGCTCACCGTGGAGCGCGACGACGCCGCGTCCACCAAGATGGTCTCCGGACTCATCAACAACGTGAACCTCGTGCTCGCCGAGATCGCCTCGCGCACCAGTGCCACGACCTCCACCTCGGACGACGGCCGCGAGGTCGTCACCGGCGGCATCCTCTCGGGCAACAGCGCCGTGCGCGGTCTCTCGGACCAGGTCCGCTCGGCGATCTCCATGCCGGTGGACGGGCGTTCGCCCGCCGAGGTCGGCATCACCCTCGAGCGCTCCGGCGAGCTCACCTTCGACGAGGAGGCCTTCGCCGCCGCGCTCGCCGCCGATCCCGAGGGCACGCAGGCCCTCGTCGCCGCCATCGCCCAGCGCGTCGCCGACGTCGCGGACGGCGCCTCGGACCCGATCGACGGCACGCTCAGCCTCCAGCTCACCTCGCAGGAGGGGCGGGTCAAGGACCTCGGCGCGCAGATCGCCGAGTGGGACAACCGCCTCGCCACCCGCCGCATCGGCCTCGAGCGCACGTACGCCCAGCTCGAGGTCACCCTCTCTCAGCTGCAGTCGCAGTCCGACTGGCTCACCAGCCAGCTCTCGGGCCTGCCGCAGTGGAACACGAAGGACTAGGGGTCACCATGAACCAGGCCGCTCTGCTCAACCGCTTCCGCGCCGAGGCCGTCGCCACCGCCACGCCCGCCAAGCTCCTGACCATGCTCTACGACCGGCTGGTCCTCGACCTCGACCGGGGGATCGCCGCCATCGCGGCCGACGACCGGGCCGCCGTCAACACCCACCTCAACCACGCCCAGGACATCATCCACGAGCTGCGCGCCAGCCTGGACCTCGACGCCTGGGACGGCGCCCGCGGGCTGATGGACCTGTACAACTACATCTTCGTCGAGCTGGTCAGCGCGAACATCGCCCGCGACGCCGCCCGCGTCACCGCCTGCCGCGACCTGCTGATCCCGCTGCGCGACGCCTGGCACGAGGCTGCCGCCTCGACGACGGCGAACGGCGCCGCGGTCCCAGCGGCTCCTGCCGCCGCGCCGCGGGCGGCCGACGCGGCCACGGACCGGCGGATCGGGGAGCTCGGTGTCGCCTGACACGGCGGGACGTCCCGCCGTCGACGATCAGACGTCGGACGGTCCTGCCCGGTCCACCGCCGGGAACGGCATCGACGCACCGGCAGCCGCACCCGCCCCGGCTGATTCCGTGACACCTCTTCCGACCACGAGCCGCCCCGCCCCGGCCGGCTCTGTGACTTCCCGACCGGCGACGAGCGGCCCCGCCTCTGACGACCTGTTCCACGAGCGCTGGGTTGCCGCGCTGACCGCGCTCGAGGTCGACGTGGACGAGGCCGAGCGGTCGCTCACCGGCGACCACGTCCCGGCCGGCCGTGACCCGTGGACGCCGCCCGGCGGACTCGGCCCCCTGCCTGCCGCCCTGCGCACCCGCGCCGAGGAGCTGCTCGCGCGACAGCTCGAGGTCGCCCGGCAGGTCACCGAGGCCGCGAGCATGGGCCGTCGCCAGGCCCGGGCCGTCCAGGCCATGCGCGCCAACGGCCCCGCCCGTCCCGTCTACGTCGACATGGCAGGCTGACGTGGACGTCGAGTAACCCAGCGCGCCCCGACGGCGTACCCCAGACACCGGCCCGACGTCGGCGCCGGCACCGACCCGACGGTGGGCCGGGCGCCTGCCCCGGACAACGGCCCGGCACCAGGTCGACGGCGGCTTTACCACCACGGCGGCAGAGGCGCCACCGGACTGGATGGGGAGAACTCCCCATAAACCTCTCAACACCTTCTCGGGCCTGCCGATCGTTGAGGGCGAGCACGGATCGCTCACCGAGCAGGCCATGGATCGGCCGACACACCCGCGTCACAGATGGGGCTCTGCCGTGTTCGACTCCGTGGGATCGGTGGCCATGAGGAGTGCGCTCGACGCGCTCTCGCTGCGCCAGCGTGTCATCGCCGACAACATCGCCAACGCCCAGACCCCGGGTTTCCTCGCCGGCCGGGTCTCCTTCGAGGACGAGCTCGCGGCCGCCGTCGAGCGCGGTGACGGCTCGGTCCGCGGCACCGTCGAGCGCTCGCTCGAGCCCACCCGTCCGGACGGCAACAACGTCAACCTCGACACCGAGACGCTGTCCAACGTCGACACGAACCTGCGGTACCAGCTGGCCATCCGCTCGGTCGACGGCTCCTTCAGCGCCATCCGCACGGCGATGAGGACCAGCTGATGCCCACGTTCGACGCGATCGGCATCGCCGGCACCGGCATGACCGTCAGCCGGAAGTGGCTCGACGCCGTCAGCGACAACCTCGCGAACATGTCCACCGTCAGCGCCACCACCGACGACGCGTTCCAGGCCCGCTACGTGGTCGCGCAGAGCGTCGAGTACGGCGAGCCCGCCGGCGTGCAGGTGGCCGGCATCGAGCTCGGCGACGCCGAGGGCCGCCTGGTCCACGAGCCGGACCACCCGCTCGCCGACGAGGACGGGTACGTGCGCTACCCGGACATCGACATGGCCTCCCAGATGACGCAGCTGATCATGGCCCAGCGCGGCTACCAGGCGAACGCCGCCGTGGTGGACCGCGCCAAGGAGTCCTACACCGCCGCCCTGCAGATCGGGAAGAACTGATGTCCGTACCCTCCATCGGGGGCATCCTCCCCACCGTTCCCACGGCGCCGACCACGTCCCTCGCCGACATCCTCGAGCCGGGCGCACCGCGCTCGTCCGACGGCGGAGCCTCCTTCGGTGCGTCCCTCGCCGCGGCCGTTGACGGGCTGTCCGCCGCGCAGCAGGCCAAGACCGAGCTCGGCATCCGGGCCGTCACCGGTGACCTCGCCGACGTGCACGACTACACCATCGCCTCCACCGAGGCCGCCGTCGCCCTCGAGCTGACCGCCGCGATCCGCAACAAGGCGGTCGACGCCTTCAACGAGATCATGCGGATGCAGGCCTGATGCCCGCCGCGGTCACCGGCTTCTTCGGACGCCTCAAGAAGACCTGGGACGAGTTCAGCCTGCCCCAGCGCACCCTCGTCATCCTGGGGCTGGCCGTCCTCGCGCTCGGCGTCGCGGCCCTGGTGACCTGGACCAGCCGCCCCACCCTGAGCCCGGTCTTCACCAACCTCTCCGCCGAGGACGCGTCCGCCGTCGTCGACCAGCTCGAGGCCGAGGGCGTCACCTACGAGCTGGCCGCCGGCGGCTCGACGGTCCTGGTGCCCGCCGAGCAGCTCTACGACCTGCGGATCTCCCTGGCCGCCTCCGGGCTGCCCACCTCCCAGGACGGCTACTCCCTGCTCGACGACATGTCCATGACCAGCTCGGACTTCCAGCAGCAGGTCACCTACCAGCGGGCGCTGGAGGGTGAGCTGGCCCGCACCATCGAGTCCATCAACGGCGTCAACACCTCCACCGTGCACCTGGCCCTGCCCGAGGAGAGCGTCTTCGTCGACCGCGCGGTCGACCCCACCGCGTCCGTGTTCGTCCAGCTCGAGACCGGCGCCACGATGGACAACAACGCCGTGCAGGCGGTGGTCAACCTCGTCTCCTCCTCCGTCCCGCACATGGAGCCCACCGGGGTCTCCGTCATCGACGCCGAGGGCAGCGTCCTGACCGCGACCGGCGCCGGCGGACCAGGCGGCGGGGGTGACTCCGACTACGAGGACGGTGTCCGCGGCGCCGTCCAGGCGATGCTCGACCAGGTCGTCGGCCCGGGCAACGCCGTGGTCGCCGTCCAGGCAGAGTTCAGCCGCGACGCCACCGAGCGCGTCACGGAGACCTTCACCCCGGCCGAGGGGGCCCCGCCGCTGTCGGAGTCCACCAGCACCGAGGAGTACACCGGCGGCGGCCAGGTGGTCGGCGGCGTCCTCGGGCCCGACAACATCGCCGTGCCCAACGAGGGCGCGGAGGACGGCACCTACACCCGCGAGGACTCGGTGCTCAACAACCCGGTCAACAAGGTCACCGAGCAGACCACGATCAACCCGGGCGGCGTCAGCCGTCAGTCGGTCTCGGTGATCGTCGACGCCCAGGCCGGCGCCGGTATCGACCTGCTGACGCTCGAGCGCATGGTCACGGCCGCCGCCGGCATCGACGCCGAGCGCGGCGACGTCGTCGAGGTCTCCCGCATGGCCTTCGACTCCTCCGCCGCCGAGGCCGCCGAGGAGGCGCTGACCGCCGCCGAGGAGGCGGCCGAGGCCGAGCGCGAGGCCGCCCTCCTGCGTCAGCTGATCATCGCCGCCGTCGCCCTGGTCGTGGTGCTGGTCATCGCGGTCATGGTCCGCCGCGCCCGGCGCGAGCGCCGGGAGGAGATCGACCTCGCCGAGCTGCGCCTGCTCGAGGCCGAGAGCTTCGGCGAGCTCACCACCGGTGACGAGACAATGGCGCTCGACGCGCCGCCGGTCCCGGCCGCCCTGGCCGCCCGGCAGCCCACCGCCGCCGACGACGCCCGCGCCGAGATCGCCGCGCTGGCGACGGCCGACCCGGCGGTCGTGGCCAAGCAGCTGCGCGAGTGGCTGGCGGTGCGCCGATGAGCACCCAGCTCGCCCCCACGGGCGCCTCCGGGACGCTGACCAGCGCGCAGAAGGCGGCCGTCGTGCTGCTGCAGATCGGCCACGAGCGCGCCGCGAAGGTCCTCGCCGAACTCAGCCCCTCCGAGGTCGAGGAGATCACCGCCGAGATCGTCCGGATGGAGGAGGTTCCCGCCTCCACCGCCGACGCCGTGGTGAGCGAGTTCCACCGTCAGGTCACCACCGGTGAGCCGACCATCGGGCACGGCGGCCTCGAGTACGCCCAGCGTCTGCTCGAGGCGTCCTTCGGCGCCGAGCGTGCCGCCGGGGTGCTGGACCGGCTCTCCACCATGATGGCCGGGCAGCCGTTCGACTTCCTCCAGCACGCCGACGCCCGGCAGGTGCAGTCCCTCATCGCCGGCGAGCACCCGCAGACCGTGGCCTTGGTGCTCGCGCACCTGCGCCCGGACCGGGCCTCGGCGATCCTGGCGGGCCTCACGCCCGAGCTGCGCTCCGACGTCGCCCACCGCATCGCCCTGATGGAGCGCGCCTCCCCGGAGGTGGTGGCCATCGTGGCCGACAACCTCCAGCACAAGGCGACCAGCGTGCTCAGCTCCGGCGACCTCACCGCCGTCGGCGGGGTGCAGCCGCTGGTGGAGATCCTCAACCGCTCCGACCCGGGCACCGAGAAGCAGATCCTCGAGGGCCTGGGCGAGCGTGACGCCGCGCTTGCCGACGAGGTGCGCGGCCTGATGTTCACGTTCGAGGACATCATCCTGCTCGACGACCGCGCCGTGCAGCTCGTGCTGCGCCAGACCGAGATCTCCACCCTCGCCCTGGCGCTCAAGGGCGCCCCGACGACCGTCTCCGACAAGACCCGGCGCAACCTCTCCGAGCGTGCCCGGGAGAACCTCGCCGAGGAGATGGAGATGGCCGGCCCGGTGCGCGTCTCCGAGGTCCAGGAGGCCCGCGGCGCCATCGTCACGGTCATCCGCACGCTCGAGGAGAGCGGTCAGATCGTCATCCGCCGCGAGGGCGAGGACGACTATGTCTCCTGAGACCGCCTTCCTCCCGCTGGCCCTGCGCGCCACGGAGACCGCGCCCGAGGACGACGGCGCCACGTTCGTCCCGCTCGCCTTCCGGCCCGCTGAGCCCGCACCCGAGGACGACGGCGCCAGCTTCGTCCCGGCGCCCGTCGCCGCCCAGCAGCCCACCACCGAGTCGGCCAGCGGGTACAGCTCCGGCTACGCGGCCGGGTGGGCGGCCGGCACCCGGGCCGCGGCCCGTGCCGCGGCGGTCGAGCAGCGCAGGGCCGCCGAGGTCGAGGCGGTCCGTGCCGCCGGCCGGGCAGCGGACGCCGAGGCCGCACTCGCCGCCCTGGCCCGGGCCGCGGACGCCGCGCGCGACCGGTCCGTCCCCGTGGTGGCCGAGGCCACCCAGACCCTCGCGCGCGCCGCCGTCGAGCTCGCGGAGGCGCTGCTCGGCGCCGAGCTTGCCGACGGCCCCACCGCCGCGCGGACCGCCCTGGCCCGTGCCCTGGCCGAGCCGCACGGCGCCGACGTCGTGCGGGTGCGGCTGCACCCGGCGGACCACGAGCTGGTCGTGTCCGCGACCGACGCGGACCTGGCCGTGCCCGCCGGGATCGAGCTCGTCGCCGACGCGTCGCTCGCGCGCGGCGAGGCGGTCGGCGAGCTCGAGGCCGGCTACCTCGACGCGCGTCTGGGTACCGCCGTCGAGCGTGCCCGGACCGCCCTGGGGGTGGACCGGTGAGCGTGGCGACCACCCGGTGGGAGCGGGCCGTCGCCGCCGCCGCACCGCAGCGGGTCGGGACCGTCCGCTCCGTCGTCGGGCTCTCCGTGGACGTGGCCGGGCTGTCCTGCGCGGTCGGCGACCTCGTCGACATCGAGTCCGGCGCCGGGACCATCGGCGCGGAGGTGGTGGCCCTGGAGGGATCCGGCGCGCGCTGCATGCCGCTCGGCTCCCTCGACGGGCTGCGCGTCGGCGCCCCGGTGCGCTCGACCGGCACGCCGCTGTCGGTGCCCGTGGGGCACGCACTGCTCGGCCGGGTCGTGGACGGCCTGGGCCGGCCGATCGACGGCCGCGGACCCATCGTCACCTCCGAGCACGTGCCGGTCGCCGGGCAGGCGCCCGGAGCCCTGGACCGGGCGCGGGTCGACACCTCGCTCGAGCTCGGTGTCCGGGTGCTGGACACCCTGGTGACCGTGGGCCGGGGCCAGCGCATCGGCCTGTTCGCCGGCTCCGGCGTCGGCAAGTCGTCCCTGCTGTCGATGGTCGCCCGCGGCACCGAGGCCGAGGTCTCCGTCATCGCCCTGGTCGGGGAGCGCGGCCGTGAGGTCCGCGAGTTCCTCGAGGACGACCTCGGCCCCGAGGGTCTGGCCCGCTCCGTCGTCGTCGTCGCCACCTCCGACGAGCCGCCCGTTGTCCGCCTGCGCGCCGCCTTCACCGCCACGCGGATCGCGGAGCACTTCCGCGACGGCGGCTCGCACGTGGTCCTGATGATGGACTCCCTCACCCGGGCCGCCATGGCGCAGCGCGAGATCGGCCTCTCGGTCGGCGAGCCGCCCGCCACCCGCGGGTACCCGCCGTCGACGTTCTCGATGCTCGCCCAGCTCCTGGAGCGGGCAGGCACGGGCCGGACCGGCTCGGTCACCGGCATCTACACGGTGCTCGTCGACGGCGATGACCACAACGAGCCGATCGCCGACAGCGCCCGCTCCATCCTCGACGGCCACGTGGTCCTGGACCGCAAGCTCGCCGTCGTCGGGCACTACCCGTCGGTGGACGCCGTCGCCTCCGTCTCCCGGGTCGCCTCCCGGGTGACCGACCCGCAGCAGCGGGCCCTGGCCACCGCGCTGCGCTCCGTGCTCGCGGCCCGCCGCCAGGCCCAGGACCTCCTCGACGTCGGTGCCTACGTCTCCGGCTCGAACCCGCGGGTGGACGCGGCGGTGAGCCACACCGAGCAGATCGACGCCTTTCTGCGCCAGCGCATGGACGAGCCCGCACCGGCCGCCGGCTCCTGGGCGCAGCTCGCCGCGCTGGTGCACAGCATGGGGGTGGCGGCATGAGCCGGTTCCGCCTCGCCGGGCTGCTGCGTCTGCGCGACCTGCAGGAGGAGCAGGCCGCCGCCGAGCTGGCCGAGCGCACCCGGCGCCGCGCCGCCGCCGACGCCCGTGCCCAGCAGGCGCAGCGCCTGCTGGTCGGCAGCGAGATCGTCGGGGGCGACGCCGCCGCCTGGCGCGTGTCCGTCGCCACCCGCGCCGCCCGGAGCGCGGCCGTGGCCGACGCCCAGGCCGGGGCCGCCGCGGCCACCGCCGAGGAGGTCCGCGCCCAGGGGGAGTGGTCCACCGCCCGCCAGCGCAGCACCACCCTGGAGAAGCTCGCCGAGAAGCACCGCACCGCGGTGACCGAGGCGGAGAACCACAGCGAGCAGCTGACCCTCGACGAGCTGGCGGTCCAGCGCGCCACCCGACAGGAGGAACGATGAGCGGGATCGCCGCCGTGCACGCCCGGATCGCCGAGATCCAGAGCCAGATCCAGGCCGTCAGCTCCCCGCCGACGGCGGCCTCGGCCACCTCCGGCCAGGCCTTCGCCTCCACCCTGAGCGCCGCCGTCGCCACCGAGCAGGCTGCCGCCGTGCTCGGCGGCACCACCGCCGGAGGTGCGCTGTCCGGTCTCGCCGGGACGACGGGCCTCGCGGGTCTCGGCGGCCTCGCCGGTGCCGCCGGCACGACGACGACCGGCCCGACGAGCGGCCCGGCCCAGCCCGGCACCGGCGCGGCGCTGGTGGAGTCGGCCAAGAAGTACCTGGGCGTGCCCTACGTGTGGGGCGGCGAGTCCCTCGCCGAGGGCGGCCTCGACTGCTCCGGCCTGGTCCAGCTCGCGTTCAAGGACATGGGGATCGACGTGCCGCGGGTAGCCCGCCAGCAGATGCACATCGGCACCGAGGTCCCCTCCCTCGCCCAGGCCCAGCCCGGTGACCTGATCGTCACCCGCGGGGGCGGGCACATCGGCATCTACCTCGGCGACAACAAGCTGCTGCACGCCCCGCGCCCGGGCGAGCAGGTCGAGATCCGGGAGATGTTCGAGACCGACGCCACCATCGACACCATCCGTCGTGTGCTGCCGACCGGGGGCCCGGCGCAGACCGCTGCCGGCACGGTGGACGTCTCCCGCCTGGCGGTCGAGCTCGCGGCAGGTGGGCTGTGAGCATCTTGATCACGCCGGGCATGGTCGGGCCGGCCCGTCCGGGCGCCGGCCCCGGTGCCTCACGCGGCGACGGCGGAGCAGCCTTCGAGAGTGCCCTCGCCGCCGAGCTGGGACCCACGCGGTCGGCCAGCAGCGAACGGCCGGCGGCCGAGCGCTCGCGCAGCGATCGCACCGGGGCGTCGCGCACCGACGACGCGGCGACCGACCGACCCAGCCGGGATCCCCACGTCACCGAGCCGGCCCGCCAGGAGCCCGAGGGCGACGCGGCCGGCTCGGCGGGAGCGACCGCGGTCGACGGCGCCGCCGACGCCACGGCGGTCGACAGGGCCGCCGAGGCCACCGCGCCGAGGGCCGGGGCCGGCAGCGGCACTGCGACCGGCAGCGGGTCTGCGACCGGCAGCGGGACCGGCTCAGGTGCGGGGACCGGCTCGGTGGCCGGCACCGGCCCCGACGCAGCGGCCGTTGCTCCGGTAGCGGCCTCGACCACCGCACGAGGCACCGGGCCGAACGCAGCGGTCGTCGCCGGCGCCGGCGGGTCCGTCGCCGCAGCCGGCGGGTCCGTAGCGGTCGCCACCGCTCCCGCCGCGCTCGCCACCGCTCCCGCCGCGCTCGCCACCACCACCACCACCACCGGCGGCGGCACCGCGAGCTCCGCGGCGCACCCGTCCACAGCGTCCGGCGCGGCGGCCACCGTCGCGAGCGCCGGACCGACACCTGCGCCGAACGGCGTCGTCCCGGCACCCTCCGGACGGCCGACGTCGGCGGCGCAGGAGGCTCCCGGGTCCGCCGCCCCGCACCTCGGGGCGGCGGCCTCCGGCGGAGCCGGTGCTACCGGCCCGCTGGCCACCGGGGCCGTCCCCGCAGACGGCGCGACAGCCGTTGCGGACATGAGGGCCACGCCGTCCGGGGCCGCCGCGCCGGCTCCGGCCGGTCCGGCTGCCGGCGGAACCCTGACCGGTGCCGCCGCGCTCGCGCCGCAGGCGGATGCGGGTGCTCCCCTCACCGCACCGACGACCGGTGCCGCGGCGACCACCGGCCCGCCTGCCGGCGCAGAGACGACCGGTGCCGCGCAGAGCGCTGCCGCCGGTGCACCGGCCCCGGCCGCCTCCGCCACCCCGGCGGCCCAGCCGGCGTCGGCGCCGACCCCGCCGCCGGCGCGGACCGACGTGCCGCTGGCCGGTCAGCTCACGCCGGCGCTCGCCCGGCTGCGGACGGCGCCGGAGGGTACCCACGTGCTGAACCTGCGGATCGACCCCGAGCACCTGGGGCCGGTGCGGATCACCGCCCACATCGCCCCGGAGGGGGTGCGCATCGAGCTGCTCGGCGCCACCGAGCAGGCGCGCGAGGCACTGCGCGTCACCCTGACCGACCTGCGCCGCGACCTCGCCGCCACCGGTCTGCACGCCGACCTCGAGCTCGCGGAGGAGCGCGGCGGTGACGCGGCCGACTCGCAGCGCGGTCACGAGCCCGGTGATCCGGCGCCCACCGGTGCCCGCGGCACCACCCGAGCGGGTGACGCCACCGGCGCCGCTCCGCCGTCGCCCCGTCCTGTCCACCCCGGCACCGTCGACCTGTTCGCCTGAGGAGCCTCATGACCGTCAACCCCGTCTCCGGCCTAACCGCGCAGTACACCGCTCCGCCTGCCACCGAGGCGCCGACGCAGACGTTGGACAAGGACGCCTTCCTCCAGCTGCTGGTCGCGTCGCTGAAGTACCAGGACCCCAGCGAGCCGCTGTCGACGTCCGAGCTCATGGCGCAGACCACCCAGCTCGCCACGATGGAGCAGCTGACCGAGATGACGCAGCTGTCGCAGCAGACCTTCGCGCTCCAGCAGCGCGGCTCGGCCGCCGGTCTCGTCGGTCAGCAGGTCGCGTACTTCGACGGCGAGAAGATCGTGTCCGGCACGGTCGACGCCGTCGACCTCTCCGGCGAGGTCCCGGTCCTCGTCGTGGGCGGGGTGGGCGTGCCGCTGGACGCCATCAGCGCAATCGCCGGCGCACCCACCGGTGGTGCGCCCACCGACCCCGGGGACGACGCGTCGCCCGAGACCGACCCGGACGGGGCCGACGACGGTCCCGCCGATCCCGATGCGGGCGCCGGCACGGCCGACTCACCCATCGCCTGACCTGCCCGCCCCCACGAACCCGACCTGCACCCGCCCCACCGAAGGGAACCTCTCATGCTCCGCTCGCTCTTCTCCGGCATCTCGAGCCTCCGCTCCCACCAGACGATGCTCGACGTCACCGGCAACAACATCGCCAACGTCAACACCACCGGCTTCAAGGCGGGGCGTACGCAGTTCCAGGACACCCTGTCCCAGATGATCGAGGCCGGCGGCGCCCCGCAGGCCGGCAACGGCGGCACCAACCCGGCGCAGGTCGGCCTCGGTGTGCAGGTCGCCGGCATCACGAACGACTACACGCCCGGCGCCGCGCAGCAGACCGGCCGCGCGCTGGACATGATGATCTCCGGCGACGGCTTCTTCGTGGTCCAGCTCGGCGGGGAGCAGCTCTACACCCGGGCCGGCGCGTTCAGCCTGGACGGCAACGGCCAGCTCGTCACCGCCGAGGGGGCGTTCGTCCAGGGCTGGACCGCCGACGTGGGCGGGAACGTCGACCTCAACGGTCCGCTGGGCAACGTCACGCTGCCCATCGCGAGCATCATGGGCGCCCAGGCCACCACCACGGCCACGTTCACCGGCAACCTGCCCGCCGACGCCGAGGACGGCACCGTGCTCGAACGGACCATCGAGGTCCACGACGCCGACGGCACCGCGCGCGAGCTGAAGGTCACGTTCACCCACAGCGACGCGGACGGTTGGAGCTACTCGGCCGACCTCGACGGCGCCACCAGCACCGGTTCGCTCAGCTTCGGCGCCGACGGCCTGCTCACCGGCGACCCGAGCTTCGCGATCGGCGGCATCGACTCCGTCGACCTGTCCCAGCTCACCGGCTTCGCGGGGCTGACCACCGTCGAGGCCACCTCGCAGAACGGCCAGGCGGCCGGCACGCTGCAGTCCTTCAGCCTCAACCCCGACGGCACGCTCATCGGCTCCTTCTCCAACGGCCTCAAGCAGACCGTGGCCCAGCTTGCCGTCGGCAACGTCGCCAACACCGCCGGCATGGAGAAGGCGGGCAGCTCGCTGCTGCGCACCTCGGTCAACTCCGGCGAGGCCCAGATCGGGATCGCCGGCACCGGCGGCCGCGGCACCCTGGCCGGCAACTCCCTCGAGATGTCCAACGTGGACCTCTCGCAGGAGTTCACCAACCTGATCATCGCCCAGCGCGGCTTCCAGGCCGGCTCCCGCATCATCACCACCTCCGACGAGCTCCTCCAGGAGCTGGTGAACCTCAAGCGCTGACGTCGACGACTGCTGACGACGAGGCCCGGCCGGGCAACCGGCCGGGCCTCGTCGCACGCATGCCCGGGCATACCCACCCTGCGCCGAACGACACGTTCCGGTTGCCCGCGGGCGTCTGGGCCGGTGCGGAACGTGTCGCTCGGCGGTGGGTGGGTGCGCGGGCGCCAGCGTGGAGTGCGCCCGCGCGGGATGCCGCCGCCGCGGAACCCTCATCACCGGACGGTCCCGGCCGATCTAGTGGGGTGCAGGCTCATGGAAGGGCCTGCCGGGGCTCATGGATGGGCCCCGGTTTAACAGGATGGAACCACCGTGATCATCGTGAGGCGCCTCAACGGCCAGCCGTTCGCGATCAACCCTGACCTGATCGAGCGGATCGAAGCGACACCGGACACGATCCTGGTGCTGCTCGACGGCACCAAGTACATCGTGAACGAGCCGATGGACGAGGTCGTCCGCCTCATCGAGGAGCACCGGGCCGCCGTCGTCGCCCGCTCCCTCCGCCGCCCGGCGACGTCAGAGACCGCCCCGCCCCGCGGGACCGGCGACGTGGTTCCGCTGCCGACCCGACACCGGGGAGAGTAGATGGATCCGGCAACCATCGTCGGCCTCGTCGTCGCCTTCGTGGCGGTGTGGGGGGCCATGACGCTCGAGGGCACGCACGTCACCTCGATCCTGCTGCCCGGCCCCATGCTGCTGGTCTTCGTCGGCACCATCGGCGCCGGCCTCGCCGGCGGCATGCTCAAGGACGGGCTCGCGGCCGTCAAGGCGCTCCCGCGTGCGTTCACGTCCAAGGCGCCGAGGCAGGGCGCGACCATCCCCACCATCGTGGCGCTGTCCGACCGGGCGCGGCGCGAGGGCCTGCTCGCCCTGGAGGACGAGTCCCGCGAGATCGAGGACGACTTCCTGCGCGACGGGCTCATCGCCGCCATCGACGGCGCCGACCCGGAGGAGCTGCGCACCCTCCTCGAGGACCGCATCGAGACCAAGCGGAGCCAGGACCGGGTGGCCTCGAAGTTCTTCAACGACCTCGGCGGGTACGCCCCCACCATCGGCATCATCGGCACGGTGGTCTCCCTCGTCCACGTCCTGGAGAACCTCACCGACCCCGGCAGCCTCGGGCCGCTGATCGCCGCGGCCTTCGTCGCCACCCTGTGGGGCATCCTCTCCGCCAACATGATCTGGCTGCCCATCGGCGGCCGGCTCCGGCGGCTCTCCGACCTCGAGTGCGCGCAGATGGAGGTCACCCTCGAGGGGCTGCTCGCCCTGCAGTCCGGCGCGAACCCGCGCATGGTCAGCGACCGGCTGCACTCCCTGGTCCCCGCGAGCGAGGCCGAGCAGGCGGCATGAGGTCCACCAGGCGGCGCCGCGGCGGGGCGGAGGAGGAGCACGCGAACACCGAGCGGTGGACCACCAGCTACATGGACATGGTCACCGTCATGATGTGTCTGTTCATCGTGCTCTTCGCCATCAGCCAGGTGGACCAGCAGAAGTTCTTCGCCCTGCGCGAGTCCCTCGCCGCCAGCTTCGGGCAGCCCTCCAGCACCAACCTGCAGGTCCTCGACGGCGGAAAGGGAGTCCTCGCGGCCGACTCGGTCGTCCCGGACCCGCCGGACGTCACCAACGAGTCCGGCGGCCCCGTCCAGGGCGCCGAGCACGCCGGCAACCTGATCCAGGCCGAGGCGGAGGTGGCCGAGCTCCTCGAGCTGCGCAACCGCCTCGCCCAGGCGCTCGAGAGCCGGGACGCGGCCAGCGACGTGACCTTCGCCATCACCGACCGCGGCCTCGTCATCGGTCTCGTCAGCGAGGACGTCTTCTTCGGCGCCGAGAGCGCCGTGCTGACCGAGGACTCGCGCACCGTCATCGACGCGCTCTCGCCGATCCTCGCCGAGGACACGCACCCGTTGTCCATCGAGGGGCACGCGAACATCCTCCCGGTCACCGGGCGGTACGAGACCAACTGGGAGCTCTCCGCGGACCGGGCCACCCAGGTGCTGCGCCGGATGGTCGAGCAGGGCGGCGTGGCGGCGGGCCGCACCCGGGCGATCGGGTTCGGCGACGCCCACCCGCTGCCCGAGTCGCACCTCGACCCGCTGACCGTCAACCGTCGCGTGGACGTCGTCGTGCTCTCCGACGCGCCGGAGGCGGTCCGCGCCCTCATGCCCCAGGTGGTCGCCGAGGCGGAAGGAGTCTGACATGGACGTGGAGGTTCTCTGAGATGGCTGAGCAACGAGTGGTCGGACGCCCCGTCAACGTCACCGGCTCGCCGGCCGACAGCGGGCGGCGCGGCGTGAGCGACACCGAGGCCCCGGCCCCCCGGCGCGGCCGCAAGGCCCTGGTCGTGCTGGCTGTCCTGGTGCTGGCGCTGGTGGGCGTCGCGGCCTACCTCCTGCTGCGCCCGTCCGACGCCGGCGCCGTCGACACCGCCCCCGAGCCGGGTGTCGTCGTGCCGATCGACCCGGTCAGCGTCAACCTCGCCGACGGGCACTACCTGCGGCTCGGCTTCTCCGTGCAGATGACCGCCGACGCGCACGGCGAGATCAGCACCGCCCGCGCCCTCGACGTGGCCATCGCCCACTACTCCGGCCGGACGATGGCCGAGGTCAACGACACCGCCCGCCGGGCCGAGCTCAAGACGGAGCTGGTCACCCTGCTCGCCGAGACCTTCGAGGAGGAGGTGATGGACGTCTACCTCACCGACTTCGTCACACAGTGAGGACCTGACTCCACCTCCCGTTTCCCTCAAGACGACCGCACACCGGCCGATGAGCCAGGTGTGACGGTCCGATCCAGCGTGCCCGCCGCCGGCAAGGGTCCGGCGGCCTACGACTTCCGGCGACCCATGACGCTGGCCCGGGAGCACGCGCGCCTGCTGGAGATGGCGTTCGGCACCTTCGCGCGGCACTGGGCCAACCAGCTCGTCGCGCGCCTGCGCGTGAGCGTCCAGGCCAGCGTGACCGGCGTGGAGATGCGCTCCTACGACGAGTACATCGCCTCGCTGCCCACCACCACGACCATGGTGGTCTGCACCGTCGAGCCCGGCCGGCGCACCGCCGTCGTCCAGTTCCCGCTCGACTCCGCGCTGATCTGGGTCGACCAGATGCTCGGCGGACCCGGCAACCCGGGCGCGGTGGCCGAGCGTGAGCTCACCGAGATCGAGCAGCAGCTCATCCGCGAGCTGCTCCGGCGCACCCTGACGGACCTGAACTACTCCTTCGCCGGCATCCTCCCCCTGGACGCCGAGCTGCGGAACATCCAGTACACGCCGCAGTTCATCCAGGCGGCCGAGGCCTCCACGCCGGTGATCACCGCGCGCTTCGAGCTGCAGGTCGAGGGCCAGGCCGTTCCGGCCACCGTCATGATCCCCGCCGAGGGGCTCATCACCGCCCTGCGCGACGGCGAGCACCACGAGACCCGCACGGCCGAGGAGCTCGCCCAGGAGGCGACCCAGAAGGACCTGCTCGCGGTCGCCGTGCAGGAGGTGCCGGTCGACGTCAGCGTGCGCTTCCGGCCCGTCACCGTCCACCCGCGCGAGGTCGTGCAGCTCGCCGTCGGGGACCTGCTGCCCCTGCACCACCCTGCCGCCCAGCCGCTCGACGTGGTGGTCGGCAAGCGCGTCCTCGCCCAGGCTGCCGCCGGCACGCACGGGTCCCGTCTGGCCGGCCTGGTCGTCCACGTCAAGGAGAACTCATGAACCCGACCGCCTCCACCACCGGGCTGCGTGCCGCCGAGGCGCTGGCCGGCCTGCTGCCCTCCACCGTGCCGCTCGCGGCCCGCCCGGCCGGGCCCGGCGAGCGTCCTGCCGGAGACGGCGTCGCCGTCGTCGCCAGCTTCGTGGGGCAGACCAGCGCCGAGCTCGTCGTCGTCGCGCAGCAGGCGGTCACCGAGGCGATGGCCGTGGGCAACCTGTCCCTGGCCGAGGCGCTGCGTCCCGCCCTGGAAGCCGCCGCCAAGGCTCTCGGTCCCGGGGTGCTCGGCGCCGCCGCGACCCGCCCCGTCGCCGAGGTCCTCACCGGCGCCGACGTCGTCGTGCACGCACTGGAGGCCCAGGGCGTCGTCCAGGCGTGGTTCGGGCTGCGCGAGCGTCCGGCGCTCAGCAGCAACGGCACCGCGGCCCCCGCCAGCTCCCCGGCGAGCATGCGGGTGCTCTACGACGTCGAGATGACCCTGACCACCGAGATCGGTCGCACCCGGCTGCCCGTCCGCGAAGTCCTCGGGCTCACCCCGGGCTCGGTGCTCGAGCTGGACCGCGCCGCCGGCAGCCCCGCCGACATCATGGTCAACGGGCGACTGATCGCCCGGGGCGAGGTCGTCGTCGTCGACGACGAGTACGCCGTCCGCGTCAGCGAGATCGTGCCCGCCACGGAGATATTGGGCTAGTGGTCGACACCCTGCTGGTCGGGCTGCGCGTCGTCCTCTCGCTCGCGATAGTCCTCGCCGTCCTGTGGTTCTGCGCCCGCCAGCTCGGCGGGCGTGGCCAGGCGACCCGTCGGGTGCCCATCACCGTCCTCGGCCGGCAGTCCCTCGGCCGGCACTCCGGCATCAGCGTGGTCGAGGTCGCCGGCCGCACCCTGGTGATCGGCGTCAGCGACGCGGGCGTGCGGCTGCTCACCGAGGTTGACACCCCAGCCGTCGAGGAGGGCGCCGACGCCGCCGCGGCAGGTGGCGTCGCCGGACGTGCCGTCGACGGCGCCGGCGACGAGGACCGCCCCGACGGCGCCGACGTCGCGGCCCTGGCCGCGGGGGCCACCCGCCGCTCGGTGGCGTCCCGGCGCAGCCAGCTGCGGCTCGCGACGGCGCCGGAGGCCCGGACCGAGGACAGCTTCGCCGCGATCCTCGCCGAGCAGGACCCCGCACCGCGTCACCGCGCCCGCCGCCGGGAGACCGCCGCGCCGACCGGCACCGGCCCGCTCGCCGGCTCGATCCTGGACCCGGCGAGCTGGACCCGCACCCGCGCCGTGCTGCAGGACCGGGGCCGGCGATGACCGCAGCCGCACCCGCGGCACGGCCCTGCTCGACGCCGGACGCCGGCCGGACCGTGCTCGCCGCGCGCGCCGACCGCGTGCTCGCCGCGCCGGAGGCCGACCACGTGCTCGTCGCGCCGGACGCCGGCCGGACCGTGCTCGCCACCCCCGGCGGCGAGAGGCGCGTCGCCGCGGGAACGGCCGTGCGCACGCTCGCGCTCGCCGTCGTCGTCGCCCTCGGCCTGGTCGTGCTCGGCGCCACCGCCGCCCTGGGGGCCCCGGTCGACCCCGTCCCGCCGACGGACCCGGCCGCCCCGGACGAGCCGCTGGTCAGCATCAACCTCGATGGCTCCTCGGCGCCGTCGACCTCGATCGTGGTGCTGCTGGGCATCACCCTGCTCGCCGTCGCGCCGTCGCTGCTGCTGATGATGACGAGCTTCACCAAGATCTTCGTCGTCCTGGCGCTGACCCGGAACGCCCTCGGTCTGCAGGGCGTGCCGCCCAACCAGGTGCTCGCCGGCCTCGGCCTGTTCCTGTCCATCTTCATCATGGCGCCGGTGCTGGGGGACGTGAACTCCGCCGCCGTGCAGCCCTACCTCGACGGCGGCATGACCTTCACCGAGGCGCTCGGCGCCGCCGAGGCCCCGTTGCGCACCTTCATGCTCGGGCAGACCCGCGAGGAGGACATCGCGCTGCTCACCCGGGCCGCGGAGCTGCCCAACCCGGCCAGCCCCGACGTCGTGCCCATGCAGACCCTCATCCCCGCCTTCATGCTCTCCGAGCTGCGGGCGGCCTTCATCATCGGCTTCGTCATCTTCGTGCCCTTCCTCGTCATCGACCTCGTCGTCTCCGCGGCGCTGATGAGCATGGGCATGATGATGCTGCCGCCGGTGATGGTGTCACTGCCCTTCAAGATCCTGCTGTTCGTCCTCGTCGACGGCTGGGGTCTGATCGTCACCTCGCTGGTCGGGAGCTACTGATGGACACCACCGCCGTCCTCGACATCGGGGCCATGGGTCTCGAGCTCGCCGCGAAGCTCGCGATGCCGATCCTCGTCACCGCCCTGGTGGTCGGCTTCGCCGTCTCGCTGCTCCAGTCCGTCACCCAGATCCAGGAGATCACGCTCAGCTTCGTGCCCAAGGCGGTCGCGGTCGGCGTCGCCCTGATGCTGGCCGGGAACTGGATGATGTCCGAGCTCGTCATGACCACCCACGCCCTCTTCGACCGCATACCCCAGCTCTTGGCCGGCTGATGGACCTCGTGAGCGACCTCGAGCCACTGGTCCTGGCCGCGGTCCGGGTGACGGTCTTCCTCGTCCTGGCCCCGCCGTTCTCGCACGGCGGCGTCCCCGGACCGGTCAAGGCGATGCTCGGCGTCGGCCTCGCCCTGGCGCTGCAGCCGGACCTCGCCGAGGGCGGGCTGGGCACCGCCGCGTTCCTCGGGCAGCTGATCTCCGAGGCCGTCATCGGCGGAGGCCTCGCCCTGCTGGTGATGATCATCTTCGCCGCCGTCCAGTCCGCCGGTCGGCTCATCGACGTCTTCGGCGGCTTCGAGATGGGCGTGGCCTTCGACCCGATGCTGATGACCTCCGGCGGCCCCTTCGCCAAGCTGTACACCTTCGCGGCGACGGTGCTCCTCTTCGTCTCCGACGGCTACCAGCTGGTCGTCGGCGGGCTGGCCCGCACCTTCGCGGCCCTCCCGCTGGGCGCCAGCCTGGACCTCGGCCGGCTCGCCTCGAGCATGACGGACGCGCTGACCCAGATGTTCCTCGCCGCGCTCCAGGTCGCCGGCCCGCTCATCGCCGTCCTCTTCCTCGCCGACGTCGGGCTCGGTCTGCTCACCCGCGTCGCCCCGGCGCTCAACGCGTTCGCGCTCGGCTTCCCGCTGAAGATCCTCATCACCCTGGTGCTCGGCACCGTCGCGCTGCTCGCGCTGCCGCGGGTGGTCACCTGGCTCGCCGAGCAGGCGCTCGGCTCGGTCGTGGAGGTGACCGGATGAGCTCCTCCGCGCAGGAGAAGACGGAGCAGGCCACCCCGCAGCGCATGAAGAAGGTGCGCGACGAGGGCGGCCTCGGCCGCTCCCAGGACCTCTCCGCCTGGCTCGTCGTCGGCGCCGCGGCGCTCGCGCTGCCCGCGGCGATCTCCGCCGCGGCCGACGCCGGGCGCGAGCAGGTCCACCAGGTGCGCAACGTCGTCGAGGCCCCCGAGACGGCGACGGCGGTCCAGGCCCTCTCCGACGGCCTCGGCTCGGTCCTGCTCACCCTCGTGCCCGTGCTCGCCGCCGCCGCGCTCGCCGCGATCATCGGCTCGGCCGCCCAGGGCGGGGTGCACGTCTCCGGGAAGAGGCTCAAGCCCAAGTTCACCAACTTCAACCTGGTCAAGGGCCTCAAGCGCATCCTCGGCCCGCAGGCCTGGTGGCAGGGCGCCAAGGCGCTGCTCAAGACGCTCGTCGTCGGCGCCGTGCTCTACCTCGCCATCGCCGGCATGGTCCCCCTCGTGCTGCGCTCGGGCACCGTCTCGCTGAGCCAGGTGATCGGCGAGGTGGGCGACCGGGTCGCCAGCCTGTTCATCTGGGCGGTCGTGGCCGGGCTCGCGCTCGCCGTCCTCGACGTCGTCGTGGTGATCCGCCGCAACCGCAAGCAGACCCGGATGTCGAGGCAAGAGGTCAAGGAGGAGAACAAGTCCTCCGAGGGCGACCCGCACGTCAAGGGCCAGCGCCGCGCCCTGCAGCTCGCCATGTCACGCAACCGCATGATGGCCGCGGTGGCCGACGCCGACGTCGTCGTCGTCAACCCCACCCACGTGGCCGTCGCCCTGCGCTACCAGCCCGGCGAGGGCGCCCCCCGGGTCGTCGCCAAGGGCCAGGGCCACATCGCCGCCAAGATCCGCGAGCGGGCCGCCGAGCACCACGTCACGGTCGTGCAGGACATCACGCTCGCCCGCACCCTCAACGCCGCCTGCGAGATCGGCCACGAGGTGCCCGAGCACCTGTACGAGGCCGTCGCCCGGGTGCTCGCCTTCGTGATGTCCCTGCGCCGCCGCGGCGCCGCCGCCGGCACCCACCGCGTCCCGCCCCCAGGAAAGGCCCGGCAGTGAAGAACAAGAAGCTGGCCCAGGCCCTCGCGCCCGTCGGCGTCGTGGCCATCGTCATGATGCTGGTCGTCCCGCTGCCGGCCGGGCTCCTCGACGTCCTCATCGCGGTCAACATCACCGTCTCCGTGCTCGTGCTGCTCACCACGATGTACATCAAGAAGCCGCTCGAGTTCTCGATCTTCCCCTCGCTGGTGCTCATCGCCACGCTCTTCCGGCTCGGGCTCAACGTGGCCTCCACCCGGCTGGTGCTGCGCGACGCCTACGCCGGAGAGGTCATCAACGCGTTCGGGCACTTCGTGGTCGGCGGCTCGCTGGTCATCGGCCTGGTGATCTTCATGATCCTGGTGGTCATCCAGTTCGCGGTGATCACCAACGGCGCCGGCCGGGCCGCCGAGGTCAGCGCCCGCTTCACGCTCGACGCGATGCCCGGCAAGCAGATGGCCATCGACGCCGACCTCAACGCCGGTCTCATCGACGAGCACGAGGCCCGGCGCCGCCGCGCGGAGGTGGCCGCCGAGGCCGACTTCCACGGCGCGATGGACGGTGCGTCGAAGTTCGTCAAGGGTGACGCCATCGCCGGTGTGGTCATCACGATCATCAACCTCGTCGGCGGCTTCATCATCGGCATGCTCCAGCACGGCATGAGCGCCACCGAGTCGATCGAGACCTACGCGATCCTCACCGTCGGTGACGGCCTGGTCACCCAGATCCCCGCCCTGCTGATGTCGGTCGCCACCGGCCTGGTCGTGACCCGGGCGACGGCGGAGGCGGACATGGGCTCGGCGGCCTCCGCTCAGCTGCTGCAGTCCCGCAACGCCCTGACCATCGCCGGCGGGGCCGCCGTCGTGATGGCGATCATCCCGGGCATCCCGAAGCTGCCGTTCATCGTCGTCGGCGCGATCCTGCTCCTCCTCGCCCAACGGGTCGGCGCCAAGGAGAAGCAGGAGGCGACGGCGGAGCAGACCGAGGCCGCAGGCACCGCCCTGGCACCGGCGCCCGAGACCACCGAGCAGCTCCTCGAGCAGATGCAGGTCCACGCCCTGGAGATCCTCCTGGCGCCCGACCTGGTGGACCTCGTCGGCGGCTCGGCCGACCAGGACCTGCTCGCCCGGGTGCGGGCGCTGCGCCGCAAGACCGCCCTGGAGATGGGGTTCGTGCTCCCGCCGGTGCGCACCCGCGACTCGCTCGACCTGCCCACCGCCACGTACTCGGTCAAGATGTCCGGCGTCGAGGTCGGGCGGGGCCAGGCGCCGGCGGGGCGGATGCTGGCGCTGGGCGACGGGCTGGACAACCTGCCCGGCACGCTCGTGCACGAGCCCGTCTTCGGGCTGCCCGGCAAGTGGATCCCGGCCGAGCTGCGGCACAGCGCCGAGATGGCCGGCGCCACCGTGGTCGACCGGACGTCCGTGGTCATCACCCACCTGTCCTCGATCGTGAACCAGCACGCGCCTCGCCTGCTGGGGCGCGAGGACGTCCGGGTCCTCAACGAGGGGCTGAAGCAGCACAACCCGTCGGTGGTCGAGGAGCTCGTGCCCGGCATGCTCGGGCTGGGGGAGGTCCAGCGGGTGCTGCAGGGGCTGCTCGCCGAGCAGGTGCCCATCCTCGACCTCGGCCGCATCTACGAGGCGCTCAGCCTGCGGGCCAAGGTCGCCACCGACCCCGAGGGGCTGGTCGAGGCCGCCCGGGTGGCGCTGGGGGAGACCATCGTCGACCGCAACGCCACCGACCGGGTGCTGCGCGTGCTGACCATCGACCCGGCCACCGAGCAGATCCTCCTCGAGGCGCTGCGTCCCGGCGACGCGGGCACCCAGCTCTCGCTGTCCCCGGACCGGGTCGAGAGCCTGCTCGAGTCGGTGCGCGCCCAGGTGCAGGCGGCCGAGGCCGGTGGTAAGCAGGTGGTGCTCGTGTGCGCTCCGGCGATCCGCCCGGCGCTGCGCCGCATCACGGTGCTCGCCGTCGCGCACCTGGCGGTGCTCTCCTACAGCGAGGTCTCGGGCACCTCGTTGACCATCGAGACGGTCGGAGTGGTCGGTGTCGGACACGCTATTGCTGCTTGACGGCGACGAGCTCGACCCGCTCCTGGCCCGGGCGCGCGAGCTCGGCGGCCGCGTCCAGCGCGCGGAACGGGTCCGGCGCGGCGTCGGCCCCTTCGCCAAGAACCGCTACGAGGTGACCGTCGAGGTCGCCGACGACGCCGGTGGGGCCGGGGGTGCCGGACCGGCAGCCACGCCGCGCGGTGGTCGGCCGGCCGGCGCAGCGGGGGCCGGTGCCGGGGCTGGCGGCGCGGCGCGGCCCGGGCCTGGAGGAGCGTCCGGCGCCGGTGCGGCCGGCCTGGCGGCGCTGCTCGCCGCCGCCGAGGCGGGCGACGGCGTCGGCGAGGCGGTGGCCGCGCCCAGCTGGGCACCGGTGCGCCACGCGAGCGCCGAGCCGGGTGTCGAGGCGCGGGCGAACACGCCGGGCCGTGGGACGACGTCGGCGGCACCGGACGCCGTCGCCGCCGCTGGGCGGAAGTCGGCCGGTGCGGACGGGACCGGAGCCGGTGCACGATCGGACGGGGCGGCCCGCCCTGGTCCGGCCGCCGTCGGGACCGCTGCCACGGCTGGGGCCCGGACCGCCGGCACCGCCCGACCGGCCGTCGCCGCGCACGGCTCGGCCGTCGAGCGGCTGCACGACCTCGGCGTGCCGGGACGGCTCCTCCCCACCGCCGCCCGGCTCGGCCGGGACCCGCTCGAGGCGCTCCTGGCGCTGAGCGCGCGGCTGCCCCGCCCGCCGCGCCCGATGCTGCGGCCGGGCCGCGTCGTCGCCGTCGTCGGTGGGGCGGAAGAGGTCCTCGAGACAGCTGCGCAGCTGTTGATCCGGCTGCGCGAGCACCCCTTCAAGCTGGTCTCGGTCGGTGCCGAGAGCGCGCTGCCGGGCAGCGACGCGCGGCTGAGCAGCCCGCGCCGGTCGGCCCGCCTTCGGGCGGACAGCGCAGACGAGGTCCTGCTGGTCCTCGCCGACACCCGCTCGGCCGGGACCGAGCGTCGGCTCGTGGAGAACGTCCTGGCCGCGCTGGCCCCGGACCAGATCTGGGCCGCGCTGGACGCACGACGCTCGCCGGGCGAGCTGGCCGCCCAGCTCGCCGAGCTCCCCGTGCCGCGCGTCGACGCCATCGCCGGCCAGCACACCTGGCGGGCTCACCGGCCCGGAGACCTGCTGGGCCTGGGGCCTGGGGTCGGCTGGCTCGACGGGCTCGTGGCAACCCCGGTGCTGTGGGCGGCGCTGCTCCAGGAGGCCCTCGCCCGGGCGGACGAGCCGGGCCCGGACCAGTAGGCCCGGCCGCCGCGTCCTCCGTGCGCCGGGCGCCGCCTGTGCCCAGCCGCCCCGAGGAGATAGTGTCGACGCCGTGCTGGTGCTGAGCAGACGAGTGGGCGAGCAGATCGTCATCGGCGACGACATCGTGCTCACCGTCGTCGACGTGCGCAACGACACCGTCCGGCTGGGGATCGACGCCCCGCGCAGCGTCAGCGTCAACCGTGCCGAGGTCCGCCAGGCCGTCGAGGAGGCCAACCGGGAGGCCGCTGCCGCCGTCGACGACGACGCCGTCGCGGCCCTGCGCGCGCTCACCGCACCGCGCGAGCCGGAGCGGTAGTACCGCCGGACCTCTCACATCCCCAGCGCCCGGGCCGATATCTCCACTGAGGGCGGGGCCCGCTCGGTCGTGGCCCGGTTTGGTGGAGGTGACAGTGGACGACGTCGACGAGATCGTCCGGGAGTTCCTCCTCGAGAGCGGCGAGAACCTCGACCAGATCGACAAGGACCTCCTGGCGCTCGAGCGTGACCCCGAGACGCCCGGGCGTCTGAGCAGCATCTTCCGTGCGGTCCACACCATCAAGGGCACCAGCGGGTTCCTGGGCCTGACCGACCTCGTCGACGTCACCCACGCGGGCGAGACGCTGCTCGGCGAGCTGCGCGACGGTGACCGCACCCTGACCCCCGCGACCATCACGGTGCTCTGGAGCTTGGTCGACAACGTCCGCGCCCACCTGGACGCCGTCAGCACGGGCGAGGGTGACGGCGCCGTCGACTGCACCGGCATCCTCGACCAGCTCGCCGACGTGCGGGCCGGCCGGACCCCGCGGAGGGACGGACCCCGGACCTCGGCAGCGGCAAGTCCCGCGGCGGGTGCGCCGGTGACGGGTGCTTCGGCGGCGGGTGCGCCGGCGGCGGGCGCGCCGGCGGCGGGCGCGCCGGCGGCGGGCGCTCCCGGCGTCGCTCCCGCGACGGCGGAGCCTACGAGTGGCCGCGACGATGTGCCCGACAACCCCGCCCCGGACACCACGCCCTGGACGGCCACGACCCCGGTCGAGCCGTCGTGGTCGACACCGGCACCGCCGTCGCCCACACTCGCCGCAGCGGCGACGAGGGCTGAGACCATGTCGTCGTCGTCGTCGTCGTCGCCGTCGCCGTTGCAGGCACAGGCACCCGTACAGGCGCAGTCGCCGACACAACCCGCGCCCGCCGTGAGCGGGGCCGCTGCGAAGCGTCAGCCGGCGTCGTCCGCGCCGTCGTCACCGGCACGCCCCGCCGAGACGAGCGTCCGGGTGCGCACCACGCTCCTGGACAACCTCATCGAGGACGTCAGCGAGCTCGTCGTGCTGCGCAACCAGATCGACCGGCTCGCCGAGGGCGCCGGCAACGACGTGCTCACCCACGCCGCGCACCGCCTGCACATGCTCACCGGCGAGCTCCAGGACCGGGTGCTGCGTACCCGGATGCAGCCCGTCGACAGCGTCTTCTCCGGGCTTCCCCGGCTCGTGCGTGACCTCGCGAACGCGTGCGGCCGACAGGTGCGGCTCGAGCTCAGCGGCCACGAGACCGAGGCGGACCGCAGCCTGCTGGAGGCCGTCCGGGACCCCCTCACCCACCTGGTGCGCAACGCCGTCGACCACGGCATCGAGCCGCCCGCCGACCGCGTGGCCGCGGGCAAGGACATCACCGGCAACGTCACCGTGCAGGCGATCCACTCGGGCGGGCACGTCGTCATCGAGGTCGCCGACGACGGCCGCGGCATCGACCCCGACAAGGTCGCCGCGAAAGCGGTGGCCACCGGGCGGCGCACCGCCGCGCAGATCGCCGCGATGTCCCGCACGGAGATCCTCGAGCTGCTGTTCGAGCCCGGGATGTCCACGGCGGACACGGTCAGCACCGTGTCCGGACGCGGCGTCGGCATGGACGTGGTGCGCACCAACGTCGAGGAGGTCGGGGGGACCGTCGACTTCGACAGCACGCCCGGCCGGGGCACCACCTGGCACCTGCGGGTCCCGCTCACCGTGGCTGTCATGCCGGTGCTGACGGTGGAGTGCGCCGGCCACGTCCTCGCGCTGTCGCAGGTCACCCTGCGCGAGCTCGTCACGCTGCGTCCTGACGGCCGGGACGTGGAGCAGCTCGGCACCGCCCCGGTGTACCGGCTGCGGGACGAGCTGCTGCCGGTCGTCCGCCTGGACGGCCAGCTGGGGCTGCGCAGCACCGGCCCGGACGGCGGCATCCTCGTGGTCCTCAAGGCGCACGGCCGCCGCTTCGGCCTCGTGGTCGACCGGGTGCTGTCCACCGGCGAGGTCGTGGTGAACCCGCTGGCCCGGCACGTGCGCCAGGTCGGGCTGTACTCCGGCGCGACGGTCCTCGGTGACGGACGGGTGGCCCTCATCCTCGACGCCCGCGAGATCGCGCGGCGCTCCCACCTCGTCCGCGACGTGGCCCCCGCCCTCAGCCGGTCGGAGTCGAAGGTGCCGGCAGCCCCGGTCGAGCAGATGCTCGTGGCCGGCACGCGCCTCGGCCGGCGTGTGGCCGCCCCGCTGCGGGCAGTGCGCCGGATCGAGCGGGTGGCGCCGAGCCGGCTCGAGCCGCTGGGCCGCCACGAGGTGCTGCGGATGCGTGAGGGCATCGTGCCCGTCGTGCGGCTGGACCGGGTGGTCGGCGAGCCGGTCGCACCGGACCCCGACGAGCTCGTCGTCGTGCTCTACCAGCGCGACGCTCGCACGATCGCCCTCGTCGTCGACGCCGTCCTCGACATCGTCGACGACGACCGCGGGCGGCACAGCGCCATCGAGGACACCGGCCTGCTCGGCGCCACGGTGCTCGACGACCACGTCACCGGGCTGCTCGACGGCGCGGCGCTCGTCGCCGCCGTGGAGCCCACCTTCTACGGCGACGACGGTGCGGCCGACGCGCTGCGCGAGCTGGTGGGCCGATGACCTCCCTCGTGACCCTCACCATCGCCGGCCGGCGGTACGGCGTCGACGTCGTCCACGTCCGTGAGGCGATGCGGGCACCGCGCCGCACGCCGGTCCCTCTGGCGCCGGCGGTGGTCGCAGGCATGGTGAACCTGCGCGGCCGGGCGCTGACCTGCCTCGACCTCCGGCCCCGCCTCGAGCTTCCGGCCGCCCCCGCCGACCAGGAGCCGATGCTCGTGGTCGCCGATGTCGGCGGCGAGCAGGTGGGGCTCCTCGTGGACGCCGTCGGAGACGTCACCGACGTCGACGAGGACCGGGTGGAGCCGCCGCCCGACACGCTCGTCCCGCCGCTCAACGGCTACATCCGAGGGGCACTCCCGGATCCCGACGGACTGCTGCTCGTCCTCGACCTCGAAGCCGTGACCGCATGAGACCCGACTTCCGCCCCGTCACCGCAAGGAGCACGACCATGTCGTCAGACCACGACCACGCCGTCCCGGGCGCGATCCCCGGCACCGGCGCGACCACCGTCGCCGGCCCGACCGCCGTCGCCACCGTGTCGGCGGACGAGGCCGCGACGACGTCGGCAGCGACCCCCGCCACGGCCGCGGCGGGCGCGGACCCCGACGCCGCGGCGCCTGACGCCACCGGCGGGGTGCCCGGCGGCACGGTCGCGGCAGCCCGCGTCAGGGACGGTGCGGCATTCGCTCCCGGCGGTGCGCCTCTCGGTGAGGGCGGCGCGGCGGACGGCGGCACGGGCGCCGACCGCACCGACGGGCGTCGTCGCGGAGTGGCCAAGGGCGGGTCGCGCCGGCCCGCGCGGGCGACCGGGCGCCGAAGGTTCACCTCCATCCGGGCACGGATCTTCACCATCGTGCTGCTCCTGGTGCTGGTCGTCATCGGCACGTCCGTCTACGCGACGTCCGTGATGCGCACCATGGTCGCGAACACCGACGAGCTCGCCATGGTCCAGAGCGACATCGTCGCCGGGCGCGACGCGGTGGAGAACGGCGCGCTGCGCTCCCAGCTGCTCGTCGTGCAGATCTCGGAGCGGGAGAACCTCTTCACCGAGGAGCAGCTGATCGCCGAGCTCGAGAAGGTCACCGCGGAGGTCGACGCGGCGATCGAGACCTTCTCGCAGACTCCTGCCGGGGCCTCGCCGCACTGGGCCGAGTTCCGCGACGCGTGGGGGGAGTGGTCGGCGCTGCGCGACGAGACGCTGGTGCCCAACGGCCTCCACGAGTTCTACTCCCGCAGCGCGGAGGACAGCAGCGACGCCCTCGCCGAGCGGTACACCGCCGCCCTCGACGGGCTGCAGGTGGAGATCGCCGAGGAGGTCGACCGGATCTCGGCCGCCGCGCACGAGCGCACGCAGCGGGGCATCGCGATCCTCGTGACCGTCTCCGCGCTCGCGCTGGTGGTCGCTCTGGTCGCGGGATACCGGCTCGCCCACTCCATCAGGGCCTCGCTGCGCCGGGTCGGGCAGTCGATCGACGCCCTCGCCGACGGCGACCTCACCGTGCCGACCGAGGTCCGCACCCGTGACGAGGTCGGCCGGATGGCCCGGTCGCTCAGCCGGGCCCAGACGAACCTGCGGGCGGTCGTCGGGGAGCTGGCGGTCACCTCGCACACCGTCGCGGACGCCGCTCACGCCCTCTCGGCCGCCGGCACGCAGTTCGCCTCCGGCACGGAGGACGTCACCTCGCAGGCCGGCGTCGTCGCGACGGCCGCGGAGCAGGTGTCCCACAACGTCCAGGCCGTGGCGGCGGGTGCCGAGCAGATGGGTGTCTCGATCCAGGAGATCGCGACCAACGCCAACGAGGCCGCCGACGTCGCCACCCGGGCCACCGACGTCGTCGGCACCACCAACGAGACGGTCACCAAGCTCGGCGTCAGCTCGCAGGAGATCGGGAAGGTCGTGCGCGTCATCACGTCCATCGCCGAGCAGACCAACCTCCTCGCCCTCAACGCGACCATCGAGGCGGCCCGGGCCGGTGACGCCGGCCGTGGCTTCGCCGTCGTCGCGAGCGAGGTCAAGGAGCTCGCCCAGGAGACCGCCCGCGCGACGGAGGACATCGCGCGGCGTGTGCAGGCCATCCAGTCCGACTCGGCCGACGCCGTCGAGGCCCTCGCGGAGATCTCGCAGATCGTCGGCTCCATCAGCAGCTACCAGCTCACGATCGCCTCGGCCGTGGAGGAGCAGACGGCCACGACGAACGAGATGCTGCGCGGGCTGGGCGAGGTGGCTACCGGCTCCGGGGAGATCGCCGGCAACATCGCGCACGTCGCCGACACCACGGCCGCGAACCAGGGGGCGCTCAACCAGCTCAACGGCTCCATCGCCAGGCTGGCCCAGATGTCGTCCGACCTGCGCGCCCGGGTCGCGCAGTTCCGGTACTGATGAGCGACCGGCCCGCCGGGGCGCCACCCGCGGGGGCGCCGCCGACAGGCGTGCCGCCTGCGAGGGTGCGGGTCCTCGTCGTCGACGACTCCGCGGTCATGCGCCGCCTCGTCGCCGGCGCGCTGCGGCGTGACCCCACCGTCGACGTCATCGGCAACGCCGCCGACGGGCGCAGCGCGCTCGGTCAGGTCGTCGAGCTGCTTCCCGACGTCGTGACGATGGACGTGGAGATGCCCGAGCTGGACGGCATCTCCGCGGTGCGCGCGCTGCGCCGCGCCGGGCTGCGGGTGCCGGTCATCATGCTCTCCACGCTCACCGAGCGCGGTGCCGACGCCACCCTCGACGCCCTCGCCGCCGGTGCCAGCGACTACGTCACCAAGCCCGGCACGAGCCGGAGCCTGAACGAGTCGCTCTTCCGGCTCGCGCGCGACCTGCTCCCGCGGGTCCACGCCCTGGTCGCCGGTTCCGCGGCCGCGGACCTGGCGGCGCCGGCCGACCCCGGTGTGCCCGACGTCGTGGCGCGCGAGATCCGCGCGGTCGTGGTGGGCAGCTCGACCGGCGGGCCGGAGGCCCTCTCGCGGATCTTCGGCGCCCTCGAGGCTCCGGTCGCCGTCCCCGTCCTCGTGGTCCAGCACATGCCGCCGGTCTTCACCCGCCAGCTCGCCGCCAGGCTGGACCGCGGCGGACCCACCCGGGTGCACGAGGCGGTGCACGGCACGGTGCTCGAGGCCGGCCACGCCTACATCGCGCCGGGGGACCGGCACCTGAGCGTCGCCCGGCACGCCGACCGGGTCTACGCCGTCGTCGACGACGGTGCGCCCGTGCACTTCTACCGCCCGTCCGTGGACGTGCTGTTCCGGTCGGCCGCCGAGGTCTACGGCGCCGGGCTGCACGCCGTCGTGCTGACCGGGATGGGCACCGACGGCGCCGACGGCGCCGCGGCGGTGGTGGCCGCGGGCGGCACCGTGACGGTGCAGGACGCCGAGTCCGCCGTCGTGTGGGGGATGCCCGGGGCCGTGGTCACGGCCGGCCACGCGCACCGGGTGAGCTCGCTCGACTCCATCGCGAGAGCACTGGCCGTCCTCGGGCAGCCGGTGACGAGCGACGCGACCAGCTGGGAGGTCACCGGATGAGCATGTCGTCCTCGTCGTTCAGCTACGTCACGTCGCTGCTGCGGCGTACCTGTGCCGTCGACCTGCACCGGGGCAAGCGGTACCTGGTCGAGTCGCGGCTCGCGCGGCTCGCCCACGCCCGCGGGCACACCGGGGCCGACGCCGTCGACAGGTACGTCGGCCGGCTGCGCGCCGGTGCCGACCGGAACGAGGCCGAGCGCGTGGTCGAGGCCCTCATGACGACCGAGACGAGCTGGTTCCGCGACGGCAGCCCGTTCGCCGCGCTGGACCTGCTGCTCGGCGCGTTGCCCGCCCGGACCGGCGGCCCCCGGCTCTGGTCGGCCGGCTGCTCGACCGGGCAGGAGCCGTACTCGCTCGCGATGGTGCTGCTCGACAACGACGTGCCCGACTTCTCCGTCCTGGCCACGGACCTGTCGGCGGCGGTGCTCCGGCAGGCCTGCACGGGGCGGTACACGGAGCACGAGCTCGCCCGCGGCCTGCCGGACGGGGTGCTGGAACGGCACTTCCGGCCGGCGGGGGAGCGGTGGCAGGTCAGCGCCGCCGTCCGCTCGCGCGTCACGTTCCGGCGGCACAACCTGCTCGACCCCGGCGGCCCCGGCGGCACGTTCGACATCGTGTTCCTGCGACACGTCCTCATGCACCTCGACCTGGCGGCGCGGGCCGCGGTGCTCGGCCGCGTGCGGCGACACCTGGTGCCCGGCGGTCTCGTCGTGCTCGGTGCCGGCGAGACTCCGGTGGGCGTCGACGACTCCTGGCGTCGGCTCACCCTTCCCGGCGTCAGCGCGTACCGGCTCGCGGAGAGTGCGGCATGAGGGCGCTCGTGGTGGACGACTCCCGCACGATGCGGCGGATCATCTCCGCCTACCTCGGCGACCTCGGGCTCGAGACGCTGACGGCGACCGACGGCCAGGACGCGCTCGCGCTCCTCACCGCCCACGGGACGAGCGGACCCGACGGCGTCCACCTCGTCTGCATCGACTGGCACATGCCCGTGATGGACGGGCTGTCGCTCGTCGGCGAGATCCGCGCCCGGCGCGACTGGCGGGACCTCACGATGCTGATGATCACGTCGGAGCGGGAGCACATCCAGGTGGTGCGCGCGCTCGCGGCGGGCGCGCACGAGTACCTGACGAAACCCTTCACCGCTGACGAGCTGCGCGCCAAGCTCGAGCTCCTCGGCCTGGTCGGGCGGGGTGTCGGGCGATGACCGGCGCGGACATGGTGGCGGGACGGGTCGCGCCCGTCGGTGCGGACATGGTGGCGGGACGGGTCGCGCCCGACGTCGGGGACATGGTGGCGGGACGCGTCGCCGGCCCGGACATCGCTACGGGCGTGATCGCGCCGGCGGGCACGGCACTGCCGGCTGCCGGGGAGGTCGTGGCGGCCCTGCGCGAGATCTTCGCCACGATGATCGACGGCGAACCCGGCCATCTGGCCGTCGAGACGGGGGAGGCGCACTCCTTCGCCGACCCGCTGCATGCGTGGGTCGACACCTCGGGCACGTACGCTGCTCGTACGGTGCTCATCACCGAGCCGACCACCGCCGCCCGCCTGACCAGGGCGATGTGCGGTGCCGGCCCGGAGGAGGAGCTGGAGCCGGACGAGATCGCCGACGCGCTCGGTGAGATCGTGAACATGCTTGCGGGTAGTGTCGCGGCCGCGCGCCCCACCGGCGGCGGCCTCGGGCTGCCGCAGGTGTCGAGGGCCCGACCGGACGGCAGCGCTGGGCCGGAGGCCGACCTGCTGTGGCACGGTGCGGGGATCACCGTCGCGGTGCTGCAGCCTGGCTGAGACGACAGGAGAAGGTGAACATGAAGGTGCTGGTGGCCGACGACAGCCGGGTGATGCGCCGGATCGTCGCGCGCACCCTCCGTCAGGCCGGCTACGACGGGTGGCAGGTGATCGAGGCCGGTGACGGCGCCGAGGCGCTCGCGCTCGCGCACCAGGAGGCACCGGACCTCGTGCTGACCGACTGGAACATGCCGGAGATGTCCGGGCTCGACCTCGTGCGGGCGCTCCGGGCGAGCGGCTCGACCGTCCCGGTCGGGTTCGTGACGTCGGAGGGGTCGAACCAGATGCGTGCGCTCGCCGAGGAGGCCGGTGCCCAGTTCCTCATCGCCAAGCCGTTCACGCCCGAGACGTTCCGCGAGAGCCTCGAGCCGCACCTGTGAGAGAGACACCGCTGCCGAGCACCAAGGGACTGCGCGACCTGCTCGTCGGGATGCTCGGGCGCGACATCACCGTGGCGGAGCCGCCCGACCCGGTCACCGCGGCCACGCCGGGCGGGGTCGTGGTGGGCGTCTACGTCCGGGAGGGCCTGCGCACCGCAGCGCTCGTCGCGCTGGACCTGCCGCTGGCCGCACGGGCGGGCGCCGCGCTCGCGCTGCTGCCCCCGCGCGTGGCCGACCGGGCCGTCGAGGCCCAGCATCTCGACGACGCGCTCGCGGAGAACGTCTCGGAGGTGCTCAACGTCATCTCCTCGCTGCTCAACACCGACGACGCCCCGCACGTGCGCCTGTACCGCGTGCACGGCCCGGCCGGGCTCCTGCCGGCCGACGTGGCGGGCTGGCTGCGCGGCTACGGCCGCCGGACGGACGTCGCGTTCGACATCCGGGGCTACGGCGAGGGCGCCGTCTCCGTCGTCGTGCTGTAGCGACTCCGCGACCAGCGCTCACCCTCGCCGCGTGCGCCGTCTCCGTCGTCGTGCTGTAGCGGCTCGGTGACCAGCCCTCACCCTCGCTGCGTGCGCTCGATCACGACGGGGACGGCGTGCTTGGGCCGGCGTGCGTCCCCCGAGGACCGACGGCGCAGCCGGCGCCCGACCCACGGCCCCGCGTGGGTGCGCACCCATGTCAGGTCGCCACGAAGACGCTCGGCACGCGCGACCGGCGGCAGCGGCTCCAGCGGGTCGTCCCAGGCGGGGTCGTCGGCGCCCAGGCCGAGCGCGACCAGCGCGGCCTGCGTGACCCGCTCGTGGCCGGCCGTGGTCAGGTGGATGCGGTCCGCGGCCCACATGCGCCAGTCGTGCAGCGATCGCATGCCCCAGACGTCGAGCACGTACGCGTCGTGGCGCCGGGCGATCGACCAGACGTGGCTGTTGTAGACGGCGGTGCGGGACCGGGTGGCCCGCAGCACGCCCGACCCGCGGGTGTCCATCCCGGTGGCGAGCAGCACGTCCGTCCCCGTTGCCCGCAGCCGCCGCACGGCGCCCTCGAGCCGGCCGGCCAGCGCGTCGGGGTCGGAGCCGGGGCGCAGCAGGTCGTTCCCCCCGCCGATCAGGGACACCAGATCGGGCGCCAGCTCCAGGGCAGCAGGCACCTGCTCGGCGACGATCTCCCCGAGGAGCCGGCCGCGCACCGCGAGGTTGGCGTACTCCAGGGGCTGCTCGCGCCGTCGGGCGAGCCGCTCGGCGAGCAGGTCCGCCCAGCCGCGCGGGAGACCGGGGGTGGCGGGGTCGACGTCCCAGAGCCCCTCGGTCATGGAGTCGCCCAGCGCCACGTACCGCGCCCACCGGGACGCGTCGTCGGTCCTTGGCGCGGCGTCGGTGCTCACAGCTCTCCGGCCTCCTCCAGGGCCGCGACCGCGAGGAGGACGTTCGCGCTCGACCAGGTCAGCGGAGCGACCGCGGCCGGTGCCCCGTTGGCCAGCACCTTCTCCGGGATCGCCCCGGACGCCGTGCGGTGCTCGCTGATCCAGTCGAGCCAGTCGGCCGCCAGCTCGGGGTGCCCGTTCGCGGCCGCGGTGAGGGCGTAGAGGGTGGTCTCCGGGGTCCAGCTGATCCCGTCGCGCTTCCACCCCGCGCCGGGGGCGAGCCCGCCGGCGGGCCGGGCCATCTCCGCGGCGGAGCTCAGCCAGGCGTCCTCTGCGCCGCTCGGCGGCTCGCCGACGAACGGCGGCAGCAGCATCGCGGTGGCGGCGTCGCGCCCGTCGGAGCCGAAGAGCGAGGTCATCGGGCCACCGTCCCCGGCGTAGCGGGTGTAGCCCTCCGGGCCGAAGGTCTCCTCGACGGCCGCGTGCACCTGCGCGGCCCGCTCGGCGGCGGCGTCGGCCTCGGCGGTGAGGCCGGCGTCGCGGTAGATGGTGGTCGCGTGCTCGAGGCCGGCCAGCAGCGGCGCGACGGTGCCCAGGGTCAGCTCGTCCTCGCGCACCTCCCAGTAGTCGGCCGACGGCGGCGGCAGGTGCGGCGCGTCCGAGGTGAGCTCGAGGATGTGCTCGGTGGAGGCGTCGACGAGGGGACGGAGCTCGGCGAACACCTCGGCACGTTCGTCGGCGTCCGCGGTCTCGGCGAGGACCGTGGCGGCGGACCAGAGCGTCCAGCCGTTGCCGTCGAGCTGGATGCCGCGCCCGTCCGGCGGCCCCGAACCGTCGGGGAGGTACCGCGCCTGGAACCCGCCGGCCTCGCTGCGGGCGTCCGCCACGAAGCCGAGCACGTCCACCGCGTCCTCGAGGTGCCCGGTGCGCGCCAGCGCGGCCGCCACGAAGGAGGCGTCGCGGGGCCACACGTAGCGCCAGCGGTCGGTCCAGCCGGCCACGGCCGCGCCCTCGACGGCCGTGGTGGTGCGCCCGTCCTCCTCGAACGTCGCACCGGTCAGGGTGTGGATGTCCAGCAGCGCGCCCGTGACGAGGTCCTCGTAGGCCGTGCCGGCCCCGGGCACCTCGCCCGCGGCGAGCCAGGCGCGCTGGGCCTCGGCGAGCTCGACGGCGCGCGGGTCGTCGGCGTCGGCCGCCAGCACCCGGCTGCCCGGCAGGTACTCGGCCTGCTCGCGGGCCGGGACGTCCGAGACGGACCCGTCGGCCTGCAGGTGCACCCCGTCGAGATACAGGTCGATGAACGCCTCGGTGGACTCCGTCGCCTTCAGATGGACGGACCAGGCCGCTGCCGCGACGTACAGCGCCACCGCCAGCGCCGCGGCGACCCAGCGCTGCCACGGCCGTCGGCGTGCGGGCCGCCCGTCCGCTGCGTCTATGCCGTCAGGGACGGCCAGCGCGTCGGTACGGGTGCTCACGACGGCGGTACTCACCGAAGGAGCCTACGCGAAGCCGCCGCGACGACGGGGGCTGTCGTCGCGGCGGAGCTCTCATCTCGCCGCCACGGGCTCGCCGTCGGCGCCCACCACGAACCACACGTCGTTGAAGCCCTGGCCGGTGGTGTCGCCGGGTTCGGCGTCCTGGGCGAAGTAGTACAGCGGACGGTCGGCGTAGCTGGCCTGCGTGGTCCCGTCCGACCGCTCCAGGGTGCCGAGGAGATCGGCCTCGAGGCCCGGGCCGGCAGTGACGTCTCCGGGAACCGGTGGCCAGAGGTCGAGGCAGGAGTCCTCGCAGGTGCTCGTGCCGGCGGAGTCGTTGGTGAAGATGTAGAGGGTCATGCCTCCCGCGTCAGCCAGGATCTGCCCGAGGTCCGTCTCGACGAGGGCCAGCGGCCCCGTGCCGGGACTGTCGGCGCCCGAACCGCTGTCGTCGCCGGTGTCGGCGCCGTCCGTCGCGTCGCTCCCGAGGCCGTCGAGACCGTAGCCGCGGCCTCCCGTGTCCGTACCGCCGTCGACCTCGCCGCCGGGCGGGGCGTCGGCGTCCGTGTCGCCGCAGGCCGCGAGCACGCCCGCCAGCAGCAGCAGTGCACCTGTGGTCCGCAGGACGCTGCGCGGGTCCAGGCCTCGGTGTCCCTTCATGGTTCCCTCCGCGTTGCTCGTGCCGGGATCTGCGACGTCGCTCAGCCGGGCGAGCCGCCGCCGTCTCGCGAGGCCGAGCCGAGCCGTCGCCGTCAGGGCATCGTCATGATGGCCTCGCCGTCGGCACCGATCACGTACCAGACCTCGTTGACGCCCTGGCCCGTGGTGTCGCCGGGCGCGGTGTCGTTCTGCCAGTAGTACAGCGGCCAGTCGTTGTAGCTGGCCTGGATGGAGCCGTCGGAGCGTTCGATGGTCCCCACCAGCGCCTGGTCGACCCCCTCGCCGGCCCCGACCTCGCCCTCCAGCGGCGGCCACGCGACCAGGCAGTCGCCCTCGCAGACGCTGGTGCCGGGGGAGTCGTTGGTGAACAGGTACAGGGTCATGCCCTCGCCGTCGACGAGGATCTGCCCCAGGTCCGTCTCCGCGAGCTCCAGCGTGGCGGCGCCGGCAGCGGTACCGTCGTCATCGCCGGTTGCCTCGTCGGTGGCCTCCTCGGTCATGTCCCCGGTCGTGTCCTCGGTGGCCTCCTCGCTGGTGGCGGCCTCGGTGGTGGCGTCGGTGGCGCCGCCGGGGTCGTCGCCGCCGTCGTCCCCGCACGCCGCGAGGACCCCGCCCAGCAGCAGCACCGCTGTCGCGGCCCGCAGGCCGCCTCGTGCACTCATGATTCCCTCCGGAGGTTGGGTCGATGAGGTGGTCGAAGCGGTCCCCGGCCGAGGAGCCGCCGAGGGTGGTACGTCCGGGGGGCGCCCCGGGATGGCGGTCCGGGGCGAGCGGACGTCGGAGGACCGCGGCCGCCGACCTGACGACCCCTCGCACGGCTCCCGACGAGGCCGGCGGCGACCGTGTGCCGGCGGGCCCTGGTGGACCTGGCGCAATCCCGACGGCGGCCGGGGCCGTACCTGATGATGTGCAGCTCTTCCCGCGGACCGACCGGGCGGCCGACGCGGCGCTGGTCGACGGCCTTGCGGTGGACGACCCGAACGCGGCCGAGGCCTTCGTGCGCCGCTTCCAGGGTGCGGTCTTCGGTCTGGCGGTGTCGATCACGCGGGACCGGGCGCTGGCGGAGGACGTGAGCCAGGAGGTCTTCGTGCGTGCGTGGCGGGCGGCGGCGAGCTACGACGTCCGTCGCGCGTCGGTGCTCACCTGGCTGCTGACGATCACGCGCAACGCCGCCATCGATGCCGTGCGGGCCCGGCGCTCCGCCCCGACGGAAGCCGACGCGCTCGAGCAGCTGCTCGACGCGACGATGCGGCCGCCGGACCCTGAGGAGGTCGCGCTGCGCGGCCTGGAGAGCGCGCAGGCGACCGAACGGCTGCTCCAGATCCCCGCGGAGCAGGCGCGGGCCGTAGTCCTGGCGGTGGTCGGCGGGCTGACGGCGAAGGAGGTCGGGGAGCACGAGGGCATCCCCCTGGGGACGGCCAAGACCCGGATCCGCACCGGACTGAAACGGGTGCGGCAGGCGATGGAGGAAGAACGTGGCTGAGCGGCACCCCGAGCAGGACGTGCTCGTGGACCTCGCGCTGGGCGAGGTCGACGGGCCGGAGCAGGATGCGCTCGCCCGCCACCTCGCCGCCTGCGACGTCTGCCGTGCCGACTACTCCGACGTCGCCGCAGGACTCGAGCACGTGCTCACCGCCGCTCCCCGCACTTCGCCGCCGCCGGGCTTCGACGCCCGCGCGCTCGCCGCCATCGGCTTGACCCCGACGGCGGACGCTCACCCGAAGTCGGCCCGCCAGTCCCGGGACGTCCCGAGGTGGTCGTTGCGCCGTCGCACCTTCGTGCTGGCCGCGGCCGCCGCCGGGCTCGGTGTGGCACTCGGGGTGGGCGCGGCCACGGTTCTCGGACCGCCGGGGGACGAGCCGCCGTCGGTCGCGGTGAGCTCCGGAACGCCCCTGCGGACGTCCGACGGCGACGTCGTCGGGCAGGTCTCCGCCGCGGTGCAGGGCGGCGAGCGGGTGCTCGTGGTCGACATCACCGGTGCGCCCGAGGGAGCCAGCTACGACTGCCGGGTGCTCGTCGACGGCGGCGACCCGGTCCACGTCGGCCGGTGGACGCTGCGCTCCGGCGGTCCGACGGTCTGGGTCGTGCCTGCTCCCGACGGCGCGTCCGGCGTGGAGCTGGTGGCGGACAGCGGCGCCGTCTGGTCCGCTGCCTCTCTCTGAGCCGCCGACGAAGCGCTCGTCCGGTCGCCGTCCCCGGCCGGACGGGCCGTCGTGGTTCCTCCGACAGCGGAACGCATCTTGCACTCGGGTGGTGAGAGTGCCAATATCGAGTTAGCACTCTCGACACGAGAGTGACAACAGCAACCGGCTGGCCGGTGAGGCCTGGGCCGTGGCGGGACGTGACCGCCATGACCCTGGTCGTCCGTCGCGGGCGCTCGCCAGCCACACCCACCACCTAAGTGGAGGAATCAGCATGGCCAAGACCATCGCCTTCAACGAGGAGGCCCGTCGCGGCATGGAGCGGGGTCTCAACACCCTCGCCGACACCGTCAAGGTCACCCTCGGCCCCAAGGGCCGCAACGTCGTCCTGGAGAAGAAGTGGGGCGCCCCCACGATCACCAACGACGGCGTGTCCATCGCCAAGGAGATCGAGCTCGAGGAGCCGTACGAGAAGATCGGCGCCGAGCTCGTCAAGGAGGTCGCCAAGAAGACCGACGACGTCGCAGGTGACGGCACCACCACCGCCACCGTCCTGGCCCAGGCGCTCGTGCGCGAGGGTCTGCGCAACGTCGCCGCCGGCGCCAACCCGATCGCCCTCAAGCGGGGCATCGAGAAGGCTGTCGAGGCGGTCACCGAGCACCTGTTCAAGCAGGCCAAGGAGATCGAGACCAAGGACCAGATCGCTGCCACCGCCGCGATCTCCGCCGGCGACCCGGCCATCGGCGAGCTCATCGCCGAGGCCCTGGACAAGGTCGGCAAGGAGGGCGTCGTCACCGTCGAGGAGTCGCAGACCTTCGGCCTCGAGCTCGAGCTCACCGAGGGCATGCGCTTCGACAAGGGCTACCTGTCGCCGTACTTCGTCACCGACGCCGAGCGTCAGGAGGTCGTCCTCGAGGACGCCTACGTGCTCCTCGTCGAGTCGAAGATCTCCAACGTCAAGGACCTGCTGCCGCTGCTGGAGAAGGTCATCCAGTCCGGCAAGCCGCTGGCGATCATCGCCGAGGACGTCGAGGGCGAGGCCCTGGCCACGCTCGTCGTCAACAAGATCCGCGGCACCTTCAAGTCGGCCGCCGTCAAGGCTCCCGGCTTCGGTGACCGCCGCAAGGCGATGCTGCAGGACATGGCCATCCTCACCGGTGGTCAGGTCATCTCCGAGACCGTCGGCCTCAAGCTCGAGAACGCCGACCTCGACCTGCTCGGTCGCGCCCGCAAGGTCGTCATGACCAAGGACGAGACCACCATCGTCGAGGGTGCCGGCGACACCGACCAGATCGAGGGCCGCGTCGCCCAGATCCGCGGTGAGATCGACAACTCCGACAGCGACTACGACCGCGAGAAGCTGCAGGAGCGCCTGGCGAAGCTGGCCGGCGGCGTTGCCGTCATCAAGGCCGGTGCCGCCACCGAGGTCGAGCTCAAGGAGCGCAAGCACCGCATCGAGGACGCGGTGCGCAACGCCAAGGCCGCCGTCGAGGAGGGCATCGTCGCCGGTGGTGGCGTCGCTCTCATCCAGGCCGCCAAGGACGCGTTCGAGGGTCTGTCCCTCGAGGGTGACGAGGCGACCGGCGCGAACATCGTGCGTGTCGCGGTGGACGCCCCGCTCAAGCAGATCGCCATCAACGCCGGCCTCGAGGGCGGCGTCGTCGCGGAGAAGGTGCGCAGCCTCCCCGCCGGCTCCGGCCTCAACGCCGCGACCGGTGTCTACGAGGACCTCCTCGCCGCCGGCGTGAACGACCCGGTCAAGGTGACCCGCTCTGCCCTGCAGAACGCGGCCTCCATCGCCGGTCTGTTCCTCACCACCGAGGCCGTCGTGGCCGACAAGCCGGAGAAGGCCGCCGCGCCTGCCGGTGGTGGCGAGCCGGACATGGGCGGCATGGGCTTCTGATCCCGCCCCGCTGACGGCGGCCCAGGCCGTCTGAACAGCACAACGCCGGAGGGCGGCACCCCACGAGGGTGCCGCCCTTCGGTGCGTCCGGGGAGGCCCCGGTGATGCGCCCAGCGGCGATGCGCCGGGGCAGCGCCCAAGCGGGAGCCCGGACGTCACAGCCCGAGCGAGAGCCCGCACGCTGCCACTGCACCGCGGCACCACCCCACCCCGCCACCGACGCGCACTGGCTGAAGAGTTCGTACCGACATCCGGTACGAACTCTTCGGGATACCGGCGCCTGGGGTGGGGAACCTCGATGGGCAGGCGACCGGTCAACCCACTCTTGTCATCGTGGAGTCGTACCCGCCTCCGCCGGGGTACACCCAGCTGCCGTCGAGGACGGTGCCGTCCTCGTCGAAGCGGCCCCGGAAGTAGGCGGGCGAGCCGTGCTGCCCGGCCCAGATGGTGAGCTCATCGCCATCGAGCTCGTAGACGTAGTCCAGCGTGTTGCCCTGGCTGTCGTAGAACCGGGAGTGGACGTGCTCGGACGGCTCCTCCATGAACGGGCGCAGCCGGCCGATGACTTCCAGGCCTGATGTCTTCTCGCCGTACTGCTCCAGCTCGACCCGCTGGAGGAGGAAGTAGCCGCCGTCCATCCACTCGTAGGTCACGGTGCCCTCGGCGCCTCCGGTCACGGTCCACGTGCCGACCAGGCGGTCCAGGGCGGCGACGTCGTCGCTCACCGGGTACTGGATGATCTCGATCTCGCTCATGATGTGCTCCTCCGTGTCAGTCGATCGGCTCTGTGCAGAGCTGTCATGCCCTGCACAGGAGACGTCGGAGCCACCAGGACGATCTCGACATCGCGCGTGGTGCTTCACCTCGGCCGAAGGCAGTTCCCACGCACCTGCCCGGAGTCGGGACCGGGCGCCCGGTCCGAGCTCTAGGCTGGGGGCAACGTCGATGCCGACGTCAGCTCACGGTGATGTCGAAGCCGTGGCGCCTGCTCCGACGTCCCCGGTGCGCGAGCCGACCAGGGCTCACCGTCTACGAGGAGCGATCGTGAAGTACATCATGCTTGCCTACGGCACCCAGGCCGACTGGGACATGGGCGCCGAGTACCAGAAGCAGCATCCCGACGAGCAGTACGGCCCGGCGGACTCCTTCGCCCAGGCGCTCATCGAGTCGGGGGAGTTCGTCTACGCCGGCGGTCTTGCCGACCCGACCCACACCCAGACGATCGAGCTGCGCGAGGGTGTGCCGGTTGTGACCGACGGTCCGTACGCCGAGGCCAAGGAGTTCCTCGTCAGCTTCGGCGTCGTGGACGTCGCGAGCCACGACCGGGCCGTGGAGATCGCGGCCCAGATGTGCCAGGCGTTCGGGCGGGTGGAGATGCGGCCCCTCGAGGACGACGGCGCCCAGGAGTGAGCGCGACGCCGCGCGCGAGCGGGCCGGACACCGAGGTGCTGCTGCGCCGGCTGGCGTCGCAGGTCCTCGGTGCGCTCGTGCGCCGCTACGGCCACTTCGACCTCGCGGAGGACGCCGTCCAGGAGGCGATGCTGGCGGCCGCCACCCAGTGGCCGGCGCACGGCAGGCCCGAGAACCCGCGCGCCTGGCTCGTCACGGTGGCCTCCCGTCGGCTGACTGACCTCTTGCGCGCGGACCAGGCGCGCCGGCGCCGGGAGGACGACATGGCGGTCCGGTTGCTGCCGGAAGAGTATCTGGCGCCCGCGGCGGATTCCGCACGCACCGGTGAGCAGGACGACTCGCTCGTCCTGCTCTTTCTCTGCTGCCACCCCGCGCTGACCCTGCCCTCCCAGATCGCCCTGACGCTACGTGCCGTCGGCGGGCTCACGACGACGGAGATCGCGCGGGCGTTCCTCGTGCCCGAGACCACGATGGGGCAGCGCATCAGCCGGGCGAAACAGCGCCTCCAGGAGTCGGGGGCCAGGTTCCGGCTGCCGCCGTCGGAGGATGCGGCTGGTCGCCTCGGCGCGGTCCTGCACGTCCTGTATCTCATCTTCAACGAGGGGTACACCTCCACCGCGGCCAGCACGACCCACCGTGCCGAGCTCGCCGGTGAGGCCGTGCGTCTGGCGCGCATCCTGCATGAGGCGCTGCCCGAGGACGCCGAGGTCACCGGCCTGCTCGCCCTCATGCTGCTGACGGAGGCCAGGACGCCGGCGCGCACCGGACCGGACGGAGACCTCGTCTCGCTGGCCGACCAGGACCGCGCACTGTGGGATGCAGACGCCGTCGCCGAGGGCACGGCACTGCTGACCGAGGCACTCTCGCGAGGCCGGCCCGGTGCGTACCAGCTGCAGGCCGCGATCGCCGCCGTCCACGACGAGGCACGCACCGCCGAGGACACCGACTGGGCGCAGATCCTTGCGCTGTACGACCTGCTGGAGCGGCTCGGCGACAACCCGGTCGTGCATCTCAACCGCGCCGTCGCGACGGCGATGGTGCACGGGCCACGGGTGGGTCTGGCCCTGATCGGTGAGCTCGAGAGCGACCCCCGGATGGCTCGCAGCCATCGCTTGGAGGCTGTGCGGGCCCACCTCCTGCAGATGGCCGGTGAGCCGGTTGCTGCGGCCGAGCACTACCGCCGTGCCGCACGGATGACGACCTCACCGCCGGAGCAGCGGTACCTCCGCGCGCGGGCGGAGGCGTTGGAGGGCGGGGGCCGCGGAGTGGTGCCCCGGGACCTGACGAGCCACGACCCGCTGGGCGACCTCCCCGGGAACGTCGAAACGTGATGCTCGGCTCCGACGTCCCGGACGACCACGCACCATCTCGCAGGAAGGGACGATCATGAGCACCACAACTCCACGCGTCGCCAGCCCGTCGCGAGTCACGAGCAGAACAACCGGGAGGCTGCTTGCCGGCGCGATGCTGGCCGCACCTCTGTTCGTCGGCGTCGCGGCGACCCAGGTGCTCGCCCGGGACGGCTTCGACCTCACCCGTCACCCCCTGAGCCTGTTGAGCACCGGACCCGGTGGTTGGGTCCAGATCGCCAACTTCGTTCTCACCGGGCTCCTCGTCATCGGGTTTGCCGTAGGACTGCGACGGATGCGCCGCTCCGGGCGCGCCGGCACCTGGGGGCCGATCCTCTTCGGTGTCCTCGGCGTCGGGCTCGTCGCGGCCGGAGTCTTCGTCGCCGATCCCGGCCTCGGCTTCCCGCCAGGGACCCCGGAGGTCACGGAACCGACCTGGCACGGCACTGCGCACAACATCGCCGCGCTGCTGGCGACCGACCCGGCGACCATCGGCTGTGTCGTGCTCGCCCGTCGCTTCTCCCGGGACGGCGAGCGGCGTTGGGCTGTCGCCTCGGTGGCGATGGCTGTCGCCGTCCTCCTCGTCGGTTGGTGGCCCGACCCCGGCAGCATCAGCATCCGGCTGGCCGTCGTCGTGACCCTGCTGCTCGGGTACGTGTCCCTCGTCGCGGCGAAGCTCCGCCGGGAGATGGCGCCACGCTGAGCTCGAGAACCCATCGCGTCCGGCCGACCTCTTGTCGAGAGGTCGGCCGGACCTCGGCAGTGGCGCACGTCGGCTCGTGCCGGTGGTGGCTGTCGTCGCGGGCGGTCAGTGGTGGTCGTGACCACGAGGGTCGTCCGCGAGACGGTCCGTCGCTGTTCGGTGGTCGCCGTGCTCGACGTGCTCGCTGTCGCCGCCGCTGCCGTCCTTGGTGCTGGTGCCACTGTCACCGTGAGCCGCACCGCCGCGCCCGCCGTGGCCCGCCGGTGGCCCCTCGGGGTCCTGCCCCGGCTCGACGACGAGGAACTGGCCCATCAGCCCCTCGTCCTCGTGCAGGAGCAGGTGGCAGTGGAACATGTAGGGCCAGGTCGGGTCGGCATAGTCCTCGAACCGCATGATCAGGCGGTAGGTGCGCCGCGGCTCGAGATAGACGGTGTCCTTGCGGCCGGCGAGGTCGGGTGGCGGTGGCTCGCCGTCGATGTCGAGGATCTCGAACTGCACGTCGTGCACGTGGAAGTTGTGCGGCGAGAGGTTGACGTTGCGGACCTCCCAGATCTCCGTGGAGCCGACCTCGACGACCTCGTCGATGCGGCCCATGTCCATCTTCTGCCCGTTGATCTTCCGGCCGTCGAGCTCGAACGTGCGCGTCACCGTCGCGTCGGACTCGGCGAGGCCGAACTCGGCCAGCTTGGAGGCGACCGGTTCCGACGGGGCCAGCTCGGACGCGGCGCGGAGCTCGAGGACGTCGAACGAGTCGTTCGCGCCGACCGCGAACGGGGCCGCCACCGCGCCGAGCTCCGGCTCGAAGGACCGCAGCCGCGCGGTTGTGCCCGGCTCCATCTCCACGACGATCTCGGCCCGCTCGCCCGGCGAGAGTCGTACCCGGTCGGTCGTGACCGGTGCCCGGAGCAGCCCACCGTCGGTGGCGACGAGCTGGACCGTGCGGTCCTCGAAGCCGAACGCGTAGGTCCGGGCGGTCGACCCGTTGAGCAGGCGCAGCCGCACCCGTTCGGTGGTGACGTCGTGGTAGGCGCCGACCGTGCCGTTGACCATCACCGTGCTGCCCAGCAGCCCGACCTCGTTGCCGTCGGAGTCCAGCTCGAGGGCGCCGTCGTCCGCGATGACCTTGTCCTGCACGATCACCGGGACGTCGTCCACGCCGTACTCGTCAGGCAGGCCGGCCGACGCCGTCTCGGCGTCGTCGAGGATGAACATCCCGGCCAGCCCGCGGTAGACGTGCTCCTCGGTCCGCCCGTGCGGGTGCGGGTGGTACCACAGCGTGGCACCGGGCTGGTCGATCTCCCAGTGCGGGCGCCAGGTGCCGCCCGGCTCGATCTCCTGGTGGGGTCCGCCGTCCATCTCCGGCGGCAGGTGCATCCCGTGCCAGTGGACCGACGTCGCCTCGTCGAGCTCGTTGGCGACCTCGACGGCGACCTCCTCGCCGCGCTCGGCGCGCAGGGTGGGGCCGAGATGGTCTCCGTTGAAGCCCCAGGTCTCGGACTCTTTGCCCGGCAGGAACGAGGTGCTGCCCTCCTGCGCGGTGAGCTCGAAGATGCGGACGCCGTCCTCGACCCGGGACTCCGCCAGGGGTGGGATCGTCAGCTCGGTGGAGAATTCGGCGGGCTCGTCGACCGAGGAGATCGAGCCGGGGACGGCCCCGCAGCCAGCCGCGACCAGGCCTGCGACGGCGGCACCTGCCGCGAGACGGACGCCGCGACGGCGGACCGAGGCGGTCGTCGTCCTCATGACCGTCCTCCCCGCACGTTCTGGACGACGAGGGCGAGGAGGCCGGCCAGGAAGCCGTAGAACGCGTCGAGTGCCAGCATCGGTGCCATCGCCCACGGGATCGCACTCAGCGGGATGCCACCATCGCCCAGCGCCGGGCCGAGCACGATGCCCAGCACCAGGAGGTAGACGCCGTAGGCCACACCGGCGAGAGTCAGTGTGAGCACCGGGCGTGGCGCTCTGCCCAGGCCGACGACGCCGACCCAGACCAGGGCCACGGCCAGGGCGACGACCAACGGCGTGGCCTGACGACCGATCGCGTCCGCCAGGCCGGTCAGCTGCATCAGGGGCCACAGCAGCGCAACCGCGCCCAGGCCCAGGACGAGCGGCCAGCTCAGCGGGTCGGACCGACGGGCCGGTGTCCTCGCGCCGGGGCCCGGGACGGGAGCGCCCGGTGCGGGGCCCGCCGGCCGGACGGCCGGACCGGAGCCGGCCTGACCGTGCTCACCGGTGCTGTTGCCGGGCCGACGAGCGCTCGCGTTGCCGGCGTTCCAGGGCTCGTTCTCAGGAGTGTTGGTGTTCATGCTGTCGACGCTACGAACGAGCGGCCGTGGGCCACATCGGCCCGTGGGCGTCTCTCCGGACCGCTTCCGGCGGACACCTCGGTCGCCTCGGAGCGACGTGCCCTGACGACCTGGGGCGGATGTCCCCGAGGACCCTGACTTCGTAGCCTTTGCAGATGCAACGTTCCGGCGCCCGGCACCCTGACGTGGATCCTCGTCTGGTCGACGCGGTGCTGGCGGCGGGCATGACGATCGCCGTCGCCGTCGTGATAGCCGCCGATCTGGAAGGCACCGGGCGGGCGGGACCGGGGGCCTACCTCTTCGCCGTGGCGTTCGGCGGCCTCGTGCTCGCCCGACGGCGGTTCCCGCGCGCCGTGCTCGTCGCCACGGTGCTGGGCATCTTCGTGTACTACATCTTCGGCTTCCCGCCGATCGGCATCGCCCTGCCGGCGGTGGCCGCGCTGTACTCGGCGGCAGAGCTGGGACGGACCCGGTGGGCGATCGGTGCCGGCGCCGTCCTCGTCGTGGTCTCCGCCTTCTTCCGCGTGGACGAAGGGCAGCCGACCTCCTACCTGTACAGCTACGAGCTGATCACCAACGTCGCGCTGATCGCCGCCGCCATCGCGCTGGGCATCAGCGTGCGCGCCAGCCGGGTCTCGCGCGAGCACCAGGAGCGGTTGCGCGTCGTCATGGCGGCCGAGCAGGCCCAGGCGGCGGAGCGGAGGCTGCAGGCCGAACGCGTGCGCATCGCCCGTGACCTGCACGACGCGGTCGGGCACACCATGTCCGTCATCTCCGTCCACGCCGCGGTCGCCGCCGAGGCCGTCGGTCAGGACGACGACGCCGCCGGCCGCGCGATCGAGCAGGTGCGCACCGCCACCTCGGACACGATGCGCGAGCTGCGTTCGACCGTGCGCCTGCTCCGCTCACCCGGCGCCTCCGCCGACCCGCCGCACGGGGCGACGTTGACCGGGCTCGACGCTCTCGTGCGCTCGACCGAGGAGGCGGGGATCGAGGTCACCGCGCAGGTGGACGTCCCGCCCGGCGTGCTCGACAGCGCCATCGACGCCGCGGCGTACCGGATCGTGCAGGAGTCCTTGACCAACGTCCTGCGCCACTCGGGCGCTGCGCACGCCGAGGTGCGGGCGCTGATCGCCGGAGACCTGCTCGTCCTGACCATCACCGACGACGGCGCCGGCGACGTGCGGGGCGGCACAGCAGCCTCGCACGACCCGAGGGACGCCGGACACGGACGCAGCGCCCGTCGCGACGGCGGCGACGGCCGTGGTGGCGAGGACGGCGGGGTGGGGGCTCCGCCGTCGGCTGGGCAGGGTCTGGCGGGCGTGCGGGTACGGGGCGCGCTGCACGGCGGCGGGGTGGGGGCTCCGCCGTCGGCTGGGCAGGGCCTGGCGGGTATGCGGGAACGGGCCAAGCTGCTCGGCGGCGAGCTGCAGGCCGGTCCCGAACGGGGCGGCTTCGTGGTGCGCGCGGAGCTACCGGTGAGACTGGTCCCATGATCCGGATCGTTCTCGTCGATGACCAGGAGCTGGTGCGTACCGGGCTGCGGACCCTCGCGGAGCACGACGGCGACATCACCGTGGTCGCCGAGGCGGCCACCGGCAGGTCCGGGCTGGCGCGGGTGCGCGAGATGCGCCCCGACGTGGTGCTGATGGATGTCCGCATGCCCGAGATGGACGGGCTCGCGGCGACCCGGGAGATCGTCGCAGACCCGGACCTCCGGACGGTCAAGGTGATGATCCTGACGACCTTCGACGAGGACGAGCAGGTCTTCGAGGCCATCCGTGCCGGTGCCGCCGGTTACCTGCTCAAGGACATCGCCCCGGCCGAGCTGCGCCGCGCCGTCAGGGTGGTGGCGGACGGGCAGTCGCTGCTGTCGCCGTCGGTGACGCGGACGGTGATGCATTCGCTGGCGACCGGCCCGCGCCGCGCGGTGGACAACGGACGGCTGGCCGGCCTGACGGAGCGCGAACGGGAGGTCCTCGAGCAGGTCGGGCGCGGACTGACCAACGACGAGATCGCCCGGGCCCTCTATCTCAGCCCGGCAACCGCCCGGACCTACGTCAGCCGGCTCCTCGGCAAGCTCGACGCCCGAGACCGGGCGCAGCTGGTGATCCTGGCGTACGAGACCGGGCTGGTGAGTCCCGGCGGATGACGAGGCTGGGTGACGCGGGCGGCGTACCCGCGTAGCGTGCGTGGCTGTGACGGACGACGAGGCGGGTGGAACGATGCTGGACCTGGCGGTGGTCGATCTGGACATGCTCGAGAGTGCGTTGGAGGACCGCTCGTACGAGAGCACGTGGTTCCTCGACCGGCAGACCGGCGAGGTCATCTACCGACCCGACGACCTCGCGGGCGAGTTCGAGGAAGAGATGGAGGACCGCGACCTGGTGGTGATCGAGGCCGACGACCCACATGCGGCCTACCGGGACATGGCCGACTTCGTCGCCGGCATCGCCGACGAGCGCACGCGCGAGCTGCTGACCGTCGCGATCCAGGGTCCGGGCGCGTTCCGTCGCTTCAAGGACACCCTGTACCGCTACCCGGACCTCTGGGACGAGTTCTCCGGGATCCGCAGGGTCGCCGAGCGCCGCCGCGCGATCGAGTGGCTGCGCGACAACGAGCTCGTCGCGGACGCCGACGCCGACGCGGCGCTCGCCGAGCTCTGACCGACCCACGCCGCCAGTCGTGGCTCGCCCTACCTGGGCAGCACGACGCGATGATGCTCGATCGCCGAGATGTCGTCCGAGGTGGCCCGCAGCAGCCGGTCGGCGAGGTCGCGCAGCGCCCGTGCGGCCGCGAGCTCCTCACCGATCTCCTCGATGTCCTGGTCCTCAGGGTTGCGGCGGGCCCGTCCGTAGCCGTTCAGGGTGGCGCCGGCCGCCGTGGTCAGCACCGCATGGGCGGTGGTGACGGGTTCGTCCGAGCGCACCTCGTCGGCGCTGAAGAGCTGGATCTCGACGTTCCACGACCTGGCCATGACTCCTCCGAGTGGTCGCCGGCCGTGACCGGCAGCGTCGCCGTGGCCGGGGCTGTCCTCCCATGGTCCGCCGTCCGGGCGTCCGCCGCCAGGGCGCGTCCCGTTCTGTGTGGTCGCCGCTCCGGGGACTGGCTCGCATGCCCGCCTCCTCGAACGCCGATCAGCTCTGCAACGCCCCGGGACTGGGGGCGCATGCCCCCGCCCTCGAGCGCCGATCAGCTCTGCAACGCCCCGAGCTCGGCGGCGATGTTCTCCCGGGCGCGTTGCTCCCACCGCCGGAACCCGGCCGCCGTGGTGAAGAGCCTGTCGTGTCCGAGCAGGTCCGCGAGCACGGCTGCTCGTCCGCGGCGGAAGTCGGCGTCGGGGACGTGTGCGTACTCGGCTCGCACGGCAGAGCCGTATATGCGGTACCGGGCGGGCGCGGCGGCCAGGATCGCCAGGTCTGCGTCGCAGAGCGCGGCGCCGGCGGGGTCGTCCGGGCCGGGGGAGTGCCCGGCCGTGAGTCGCACGAGCCGGCTCACCTCCGTCACCTCGGCGGCGGGTACGCCGACCGTGCGCAGCCGGTCCTCGGCGAGCATCGCCGACGCCTCCTCGTCGACGCCGGGAACACCGTCGTAGACGGCGTCATGGAACCACGCGGCCAGTCGCACCGACCGGGTCACCTCCTCGCCGTCGTCGCCGAGGTCGTCGAGGTGGCGCAGGACGTCGTGAAGGTGGACGAGGTCGTGGTAGCGGCGGTGCGGCTCGCTCCATCGTGCGATCAGCTCCTCACCCAGCTCGGCCCACCCCGGCGGCGGCTCGTCCACGAGCGCGGCCCAGCGGCCGGCGAGCTCCGCGCGACGGCGGCGCGCGGTCTCGTCAGCGCGGTCGGCCCCGCGCACCCGCAGCCCTGACCCGCGCAACCGGGAGAGCAGGACACGCCCCTCGACACGCTCCGCGCCGGCTTCGACCAGATCGTCGATGCGCTCGGCGGGTACGTCGTAGTGGTCGAGGTCGAAGGCCCGCCGCGGCACGCCGTTCGACCGCGCGAAGGCGTGCAGCTCCACCAGCGAGGTGTCGGAGACCAGGTGCGCCCAGACGGTGCCGTGCGCGGGCCAGCGGGGCGGGTCGACGAGGATGGCCACACCTGGATGCTATGAGTGGCGCGGCCGCGTGGCAGCCGGGGTCCTTCAGCGGGCGAACAGCCCCTGCGCGGATGCCTCGGCGTCGGCGTAGGTGCGCGAGGCGGCGTCGAGCGAGAGGGTGATCTGCTCGAGCGACGACTCCACCTGTGCCTGGGTGGCCCGCCACTGGTCGGCGCAGCCACCGAACGCCGCCGCGGCGGTGCCCGTCCAGCTGGCCTGGAGCTGGAGGAGGTGGTTCATCATCGCCGCCACCTCCGCACGGATGGTCGAGGTGGTCGTGCGGGTCTGCGCGGCGGCGAGGGCCACCTCGGCGCTGTCGACCTGGAAGCGGGCCATCGTCTGCTCCGTCTCGTCCGGCCGCACCCCGACGGTGCGGCGACAGCTCGAAGCTAGGGACATCGGCACGAGCCGGGACGGCAGCGGCGCTCGCCCTGTGGACGACGCGGCAGGAACCGGGTGCTGTGGAACGGGCACCAGCGTCGGAGCTGCCGGCCCCAGCTGATCCGCGGCCCGGCCGTCGCGAGACGTGCGGCCCGCACCGCGGCGCTCCGTCCTTCTGACGTGCGGAGCACCTCAGCGCTCCGCGCGCCCTCCTGACGTGCGGCCCGCACCTCAGCGCTCGGCGTGCCCTTCTGACGTGCGGAGCACCTCAGCGCTCCGCGCGCCCCTTCTTTCGGCCCTTCCGGTCCTTGCGGTCCTTGCGTCGCGGTCGGTCGTAGTCCGGCTCGCGCTCGATGCCGTGGAGCGGTGCGTCGTCGACGCGCGTGCGTGCACCGGTCAGCGGGTCAGGCTCGATCATCCGCGGCACGTCGTCCACGGCCGGTCGGTGCTCGAGCGGCACGTGGGACGCCGCCGCCTCGGCCGGGCTGGCACCGGTCACCGCCTCACGCGGGGTGACCGAGCTGGGTGCGGACGCCGGCGAGGCGCCCGTGCCTGGGAACGCCGGTGAGTCCGCCGTCCGTGCCGGCGCCGGCGAGTCAGCCGTCCTCGGCGACACCGCGGACTCCGCCGTCCGTGCCGACAGCGAAGAGGCCGCCGTCCGCGCCGACGTGACGCCGTCGCCCTGGCCGGTCCGGCGCTCGCGCAACCCCATCGCGCCCGCCCGCTCGGCGCGTGCGGCGGCCAGTCGCTCGCGCTGCCGGCGCTCGCGCTCGGCGCGCTCGCGGCCGAGCCGTACGGCCGCCTCGATGCGCCCTCGCGACGACCGTGCGATCTCCTCACGATCGGACGTCGCCTCGTCGTCGCCCCGACGGCGCGGCGCGTCGAGCTCTTCCGGCAGGGCCTCGAGCGAGGACGACCGGCCCGCTGCGCGGGATGCGGCCCGGCCGGAGGACGGCAACCCGAGGGCGGGCCCGGAGGTCCATGTCCCGGTGGCGGGCTCGGAGCTCCGGAAGGCGGGCTCGGAGCCGCGCGTCTCGCCGGCGGGCTCGGACGTCCGTGTCCCTGCGGCGGGTTCGGAGGCGGGTGTCTCGCCGGCGGGCGCCTCGGCGGCAGCCTGCCCGGTGGCCGACGCGTCGTCACCGACCTCGTCCCCCTGCGCCGTCGCGGCTGCACCCTCCCGACGGGGCGCACGGTTGCCGGCGGACGACGGTGTGCCGTGCCCCGCCCAGCCCGGGAGCGAGCTCGGCGGGGCCGAGGTGAACGTGTGGGGGACGGACGTGTCGCCGTCGTCCGCCCGTGGCTCTTCCTGCGTGATCTCGCCCTGCGCGGCCTCGGCCGCGGCCACCGAGTCCTCCGGCCCGGCCTCGCCCAGCCGGGCGTGCTCGGCGTGCAGCCGGTCCAGCTCGGCGGAGAGGTTCTCCCGGGCCGCGTCCTCCCACTGGGCGCCCATCGGGGAGACGAAGATGTCTCGCCGGTTCAGCAGCTTGGTGACGATGGCCGTGCGGGCCTCGACGTAGTGGCGGGCGGGGAGGTGCGCGTACTCCGCGCGCACGGCCTTGCGGTACGCCTGGTACTTCTGCGGCTCCGAGGCGAGCACCGCCAGGTCGGCGTCGCACAGTGCCAGGCAGTCGATGTCACGCCGGCTGGCCTCGTGCCGCTTGAGGTTCAGGATGAGCTCGCCGATGCGTGCCGTGACCCGTTCCGGGACGCCGAGCGCCCCGAGCTCGGCGGTCGCCAGCTCGGCCGAGGCCTCCTCGTCCTCGCCGCCGCTGCGCGAGTAGGCCTTGCGCGCCACCGAGCTGAAGACGGCGCCGTGGTACCAGGCGGCGAGCCGCACGGTGTCGGGATGGTGCGTCTCCTCGGCGAGCTCGTCGACCCGGGCGAGGACGTCGATGAGGTGCCGGAGGTTGTGGAAGTGCCGGTCGGCCGCCTGCCAGCGGTCCAGCAGACGCCGGCACGTGGATTCGATCTCCTCGCGGGGGGCGGTGGCCCCGACGGCGAGCACGCTGCGGACGAACGCTGCGGGCAACCATTGCGGTACGTCGGTGACGCCCATGGCTCCGATCCTTGCAGGTCTCGTTCGGACGCGGAGATCGTAGACCTTCGTGACGCCCGCTCCTTCCACCAGCGTAGGCATCGTGGCGAGCATCACGCCCGGCGGTCCGGGGACGGCGGTGGCTCGGGCGAGGGCGGCGACCCCGGTAGAGTTCGCCGAATGTCACAACCGTTGGACTCCTCGCACGTGCTGCTGACGGGCGGTACGGGCTTCGTCGGCCAGGCCGTGCTGGAGAAGCTCCTCTCCGCCTACCCCACCACCCGGATCAGCCTGCTCGTTCGTCCGCGCGGCGACCTCACCGCCGAGCGCCGGGTCCAGAAGCTGCTGCGCAAGCCGATCTTCAAGGCGTGGCGCAAGCAGGTGGGCGAGGAGAACGCGGCCGCGATCTTCGCCGAGCGCGTCGCGGTCGTCTCCGGCGACCTCGGTGACGTCCCGCCCCTCTCGGGCGACATCGACGTCGTCATCCACTCCGCGTCCACGGTGTCCTTCGACCTGCCCGTCGACGAGGCCTTCACCGCCAACGTCGGCGGCCCGGTCTCGCTCTACCAGGCCCTGATCGACTCCGGCGCCGACCCGCACGTCGTCCACGTGTCCACCAGCTACGTCGCGGGCCTGCGCAAGGGCGTGGCCGAGGAGCGTGCGCTGGACCACGAGATCGACCGCGACCTCGAGCTCGCCTCCGCCGTCATCGCCCGCGAGGAGGCCGAGGCGGCCTCCCGCACGCCGGAGGTGCTCGGCCGGCTCCTCGAGGAGGCGAAGAAGGAGCACCGCCGCGCCGGCGCGGGCGCAGTCTCGGCCGCGGCGGAGGAGAAGCGGCAGGCCTGGGTCCGCGACCAGCTCGTCGAGCACGGCCGCACCCGCGCTCTCTCGCTGGGCTGGCCCGACGTCTACACGTTCACCAAGGCCATGGGCGAGCGCGTCGCCGAGGAGATGTGGGCCGGCACCGGGCACCGGCTGTCCGTCGTCCGCCCGACGATCATCGAGTCGGCCCTCAAGCACCCCTACCCGGGCTGGATCGACGGCTTCAAGGTCGCCGACCCGCTGATCGCCGCCTACGGACGCGGCCTCCTCCCGGAGTTCCCGGCGCTCGCCGACACCGTGCTGGACATCATCCCGGTGGACTTCGTCGTCAACGCCATCCTGGCCGCCGCTGCCGCCCCGCCGCCGGCCGAGGACTCCCACTACTTCCAGGTCAGCTCGAGCATCACCAACCCGTTGCGCCTCGGTCAGCTCGTCCACCTGGTGCGCGAGTACTTCTCCGCCAACCCGCTCAAGGACGCCGAGGGCGCTCACGTGGCCGTCCCGGCCTGGTCGTTCCCGCACCGCGGCGCCGTCGAGCGCGCGCTCGGCCGTCGTGAGAAGGCGGTCGACCTGGCCGACCGGGCGGTCGGCCGGCTCCCCGCCAACGAGCGCACCCGCGGCTGGATGTCCGCGTTGTACAAGGCCCGCCGCGACCTCGGCACGCTGCGCAAGTTCACCTCGCTGTACCAGCCGTACACCCAGACCGAGGTGATCTTCGACGACGCCCGCACGCGCGAGCTGCACGCCTCCCTGCCCGCCGAGCGGCGTGCCGAGCACGGCTTCGACGTCACGGAGATCGACTGGCGCCACTACCTCCAGGAGGTCCACATCCCCGGGGTGCCCGGGCTGATGCGCGACCGTGGCGCCAAGGAGGCTCCCGCCGCGCCAGCCGAGCTGCCCCGCCGCACCGACGTGCTGGCGGTCTTCGACCTCCAGCGCACGGTCGCCGCCGCGACGCTGGTCGAGCAGTACCTGTGGGTCGAGCTGGCCGCCCGGCCGCCGTCGAGCTGGGCGACGAACCTCGCGAACCTCGTGGCCCTCGGGCCGCGCTACCTCCAGGCCGAGCGCCGCGACCGCAGCGACTTCATCCGCACGTTCATGCGCCGCTACGAGGGCGCCGACGAGGCGGAGCTGCGCGCCGTCATCGCCCGCACCGTCACCCCGTCGCTGCGCCGCGGCCTCCTCACCGACGCGATCGAGCAGATCCGGGCGCACCGCGCGGCCGGTCACCGCACGGTGCTGGTCACCGGCGAGATCGACGTCTTCGTCGAGCCGCTCGCGCCGCTCTTCGACGAGATCGTCGCCGGGAAGATGGAGACCGACGACGACGGGCGCTGGACCGGGCACCTGGCCACCTCTCCGCTCGTGGGGGAGGCCCGCGCCGCCTGGTTGCGCCGCTACGCGCGCGAGCACGGCCTGGACCTGGCGGAGTCCTATGCTTACGGGGACAGCTATGCGGACCGGTCGTGGCTCGAGGTCGCCGGACACCCCAACGCCGTGAACCCCGACGCCAGCCTCTACCGGTACGCGCGGGCGCGGCGCTGGCCGATCCACACCTGGACCGCCACCGCCGAGGGCCGGCTGTCCCCGGTCCTGCGCAGCATCAAGGGAGCACGCAAGGCATGAGTCAGGCCAGCTCACCCCGCCCGACGGCGGCACGTGCGTCGGCACCCGAGGGTTCCGTCCTCCGCGGGCGCGCCCTCGTCACCGGGGGGACCTCCGGCATCGGTCTCGCCTTCGCCCGGGCGCTGGCCGCTCGAGGCTGCGACCTGGTGCTGGTGGCGCGGGACGAGGCCCGGCTGGCCAAGACCGCCGAGCAGCTGCGCTGGCGCTACGGTGTCGAGGTGGAGACCGTCGTGGCCGACCTCGCCGACCGGGAGGCCCTCCAGGCCGTCGCCGCGAGGCTCGGGGACACCACCACGCCGGTGGACATCCTGGTCAACAACGCGGGCAAGGGGGTGCACGTCCCGCTGCTCGCCGAGGACACCTCCGAGCACGAGCACGCCCTGGACCTCATGATCCGCGCGGTGCTCGTCCTCGGTGCCGCGGCCGGCCGGGCCATGAAGGCCCGCGGGCACGGTGTCATCGTCAACGTGACCTCCGTCGCCGGGCTCATCCCGATGGGGTCGTACTCGGCCGTGAAGTCGTGGGTGCGCACGTACTCGGAGTCGCTCTCCCTGGAGCTCGCCGGCACCGGCGTGACCGTCACCGCGCTGCTGCCCGGCTGGGTGCGGACGGAGTTCCACGAGCGGGCCGGCATCCGCGCCAGCTCCATCCCGGACGCGCTGTGGCTGGAGGCCGACCGGGTGGTCGCCGACTGCCTCGCCGACGTGGAGAAGGGCAAGGTCCGGTCGGTGCCGTCCAAGCGTTTCCAGGCGCTGGCCTTCCTCGCCGAGCACGCACCCCGCCCGCTGGTGCGCCAGGCCACCGCCGTCATCAAGGGGAGCCGACGATGAGCCACCGCGTCCCGAGCCTCAAGCGCTACCACGCCGGCTGGCACCGCGCCGCCCGCTACGTGGCGCAGCGGATGGTGCTGCGCCCGGTGGTGCGCACCGTCACCCGCACCACCGTGGAGGGGCTGGACAACCTCGACGGGCTGGACGAGGCCTACGTCGTCGTCGCCAACCACTGCAGCCACCTCGACACCGCCGTCCTGGTCACCTCGTTGCCCAAGACGGTGACCAAGCACCTCGCCGTCGGCGCAGCGGCCGACTACTTCTTCAGCCGCTGGTACATGAAGGCGGCGACCTCGCTGTTCTTCAACACCTACCCGATCCACCGCACCTCCGGCGGCAAGCGCACCGGCAAGGGCCTGTCCCAGCGACTCCTGGGCGAGGGCGTCCCGCTGCTGATCTTCCCCGAGGGCACCCGCTCGCGCGACGGCGCGATGAAGCGCTTCAAGCCGGGCGCGGCCACCCTGTGCGTGGCCAAGTCGGTCCCGTGCGTGCCGGTCGCGCTGCTCGGCACCTACGAGGCCATGCCGGTCGGACGGAACTGGCCGGTTCCCGGGCGCCCACGGGTGCGGATGCTCGTCGGGCGGCCCATGCGCCCGCGCCCGGGGGAGAAGGCGCGCGACTTCAACGACCGCGTCGCGGCCCGGGTCGAGACCATGCTCGCCATGCAGACGCCGTACGTGCTCGGCGACACCCGCCCGGGCCGCGAGGTCGGCGACAACCAGCAGGAGGAGGCTTCATGAACGGTGTCCAGCACCAGAAGTGGTGGGGCTGGGGGGTCGAGGGCATCGCCTTCAACTACCGCGACAAGCCCAAGATGGCACCGTTCGTGATGGACAAGGTCGGGATCGACCTCTCCGCGCCCGGCACCCCGCCACCGGCGTTCGAGGAGATCGCCGTCCCGGCACCGCGGCTCGGTGACGAGCTCGCCGTGACGCTGCGGGCCGCCGTCGGGGACGAGCAGGTGGTCACCGACGACATGGACCGTGTGGTGCACACCTACGGCAAGGGACTGGCGGACCTGGTGCGGGTGCGTGCCGGGGACCTGCCGCGGGTGCCCGACGTCGTGGTCTACCCCGCCGACGAGGACCAGGTGTGCGCCGTCGTCGACGCCGTGGTGGCCGCCGACGCCGTGCTCATCCCGTTCGGGGGCGGCTCGAACATCTCCGGCTCGCTGACCCCGCCGCCGGCCGAGGAGCGCACCGTCGTCTCGCTCGACCTCGGGCGGCTCAACCGGGTGCTGGAGGTCGACGAGTCCGCCGGGCTCGCGCGCATCCAGGCCGGCGTGCTCGGGCCGGACATGGAGGAGCAGCTGAACGCGCGCGGCTGGACGATGGGGCACCAGCCGGACAGCTTCCGCCACTCGACCCTCGGCGGCTGGATCGCCACGCGCTCGTCGGGCATGCAGTCCGACAAGTACGGCGACATCGCCGACATCACCCGCGGGCTGCGGATGGTCCAGCCGGGCAAGGTCGTGGTGCTGCGGCCGCTGCCGTCGACGTCGTCCGGACCGAGCGTGCGCGAGATGATCCTCGGCTCCGAGGGGCGCCTGGGCGTCATCACCGAGGCGTGGGTCAACGTGCACCGGATGCCGGAGAACCGCGACATCATCGCCTACCTGTACCCGAGCTGGACCGCCGCGCTCGCGGCGATGCAGGAGATCTCGACGTCGGACGCCCACCCCACGGTCACGCGTGTCTCGGACGCGAACGAGACGGCGTTCTCGTTCTCGACGCAGAAGAAGTCCAAGGGTGTCTCCGGCAAGGTGCAGAAGGTGCTCTTCGACGTGCTGCAGCGGCGCGGCTGGGACCTCGACGCCGTGTGCCTGTCCTACGTGGGCTACGAGGGCGGCGACGCCCGGGTGAAGGCCGAGAAGTCGGTCGTGGGCAAGATCGTCAAGAAGCACGGCGGCATCAAGCTCGGTCGCGGGCCAGGCGCGCTGTACGACCAGAAGAAGTTCGACACGCCCTACATCCGTGACTTCCTGCTCGACATCGGCGCCATGGGGGACGTCTCGGAGACGGCCGCGCCGTGGTCGAAGCTGCAGGACGTGTACTCCGGGACGTTCCGCTCCGCCAAGGAGGCGTTCGACCAGATCGGGTGCCGCGGGTTCATCATGTGCCACCTCTCGCACAGCTATCACTCCGGCGCGTGCCTGTACTTCACGTTCGCATTCGCGCCCGGTACCGACGTGGCGGCGGAGCAGCTCGAGAAGTACTGGGTGGTCAAGAACGCGATCCAGCAGTCGTTCATCGACACCGGCGCCACGATCTCGCACCACCACGGGGTGGGCACCGACCACGCGCACTGGCTCGAGGAGGACATCTCCACGGCCGGCACGGACGTCATGGTCGCCCTGCTGCGCGGCGTCGACCCGGGCCGGAACCTCAACCCGGGGACCATCCTGCCCGCGCACCGGGAGTGGTGACGCACCGCGAGGGTGACGCACCGCGAGGGTGACGCACCGCGGGTGGTGATGCGCCGCGAGTTGTGGGGTTGCCCCCTAGCGGTGGCGCACCGCTAGTGCGGCACGCCGCGAGTGGTGGCGTGCGCCTAGTGGTGGCACGCCGCTCGTGGTGACTCGCCGCTTTCGATGACCCGGCTGGTGGTGGCGGATACTGGCCGCATGCCCGGCTGCTGCGACCCAGGTGCGTACGACGTGCCCTTCTCCGAGGCGAACGCGCGGCGCGACGCTGCGCGCTACCGCCGCCGCGGGCTGGACCGGGTGTCGGCGGCGATCGTCGACCAGGTCGTCGCGCGCGGCGTCGAGGGCCGGACGGTGCTGGAGATCGGGGCGGGTGTCGGGGTGCTGTCCGTCGAGCTTCTGCGGCGGGGAGCCGGTTCGGCGACGTGCCTCGAGCTCGCCACGACCTACGAACGTGAGGCCGCCGCTCTCGCCGGTGAGGCGGGGGTCTCCGACCGGATCGTCCGGCGGCGCGCGGACATCGTCGCCGACCCGGCCGCGGTCGCCCCGGCCGACGTCGTCGTCCTGAACAGGGTGGTGTGCTGCTACCCCGACGACGTCGCGCTGCTCGAGGCGGCGGCGAGCCATGCCCGTGAGCTCGTCGTGCTGAGCTTTCCGCGGCCGGACGGGCTCACCCGTGCGATCGTCGCGGTGTCCAACGCGGTCGTCGCTCTGTCCGGGACGTCCTTCCGCGGGTACGTGCATCCGTGGACTCGGATGCTCGACACCCTCCAGCGGTGCGGGTCAGCGGTCCGGCTGGTTCGCCGGGGCCTGGTCTGGCACGTCGCGGTCGGCGTCCGGCCGGGCTAGGGCTCGACCGGTCCGGAGACCGGCAGGGCCACCTGGACTGTCGTGCCCCCGCCCGGAGTCGGTACCACCCGTACCGCACCGCCGTGGGCGCCGAGGACGGCGGCCACGATCGCCAGGCCGAGCCCCGAACCTCCGGAGCTGCGCGTGCGGGAGGGATCCACGCGGTAGAAGCGCTCGAACACCCGGTCGGCGTCCGCCGAGGCGATGCCCGGTCCGTGGTCACGCACCTCGAGCTGCGCCCAGCCGGGCTCGATCATCCCGACGGCGACCTCGACGGCGGTACCCGTCGGGGTGTGCTGAAGCACGTTGCCCATGAGGTTGGCGACGACCTGTCGGATCCGGTTCGCGTCCGCGGTGACAACGACCGGGCCGGGCGCCGGGGTCGCGGCGCCCCGGTCGCCGGGCGAGGTGCCGTCGTCGTACGTGCCGCCGTCGTACGTGGCGACGGGTGGCGAGCCGGCACTGCCGGGAACGGCCGTGCGTGGTGCGGTGGCGCCGTCGGGCGAGGTCGCGGGTGCCGTGGTGGTGCCGCCTGACGCTGGGACAGGCGGCGAGCCCGCGCCGCCGGCCGCAGGAACGGCGAGGGGGACGACGTCGACCGGCCGGGTCGGGTCCTGGGCGTGCAGGTCGGCCGCGGCGTCCCGGGCGATCGCGGCGAGGTCGACACGGTCGAGGTGGAGGGGGCGGCCCTCGTCCAGCCGGGCGAGCTGCAGCAGGTCCTCGACCAGCACACCCATCCGCTTGGCCTCGGACTCGATGCGACCCATCGCCTGGGGCACGTCGTTCTCGCTGACCCCGCCCATCCGGTAGAGCTCGCCGTAGCCGCGGATGGTCGCGAGCGGGGTGCGCAGCTCGTGGGAGGCGTCGGAGACGAAGCGTCGCATCCGCTGCTCGGACGCGGTGCGGGCGGCGAAGGACTGCTCGATCTGGGCCAGCATGACGTTCAGCGAGCCGGCCAGCGAGCCGACCTCCGTCGTCGCCGGGAGGGTGGGGACCCGACGGGACAGGTCGCCCGCGGCGATGGCGCCCGCCGTCGACTCGATCTCGCGCAGCGGGCGCAGCGCGCGGCGCACGGCAACGAGCGCCGCGACGGCGCCGACCGCCACGATGACGATGCCGGACAGGAGGATCAGCCAGCTGGTGCGGCCGATCGTCAGGTCGACCTGGGCGAGCGGCACCGCGACGGTCACCGCCCCGACGGTCGGTCCGCCCGGCACCTCGCTGACCGGCAGCGTGGTGGCCCGCCAGCGCACCAGCGAGTTCTCGCCGGGGACCGTGACGGGCTCGCGGTCGGCGTCGCCGAGCGAGTCCAGATCGACGGTGTCCACCGCGGGCCGGCCGACCGAGTCCTCGGTCTGGGGGTTGATGAACACGGCTACGGTCTCGTCGCCGACTTGAACTCGCACGTAGTAGTCGGACGGGAGCACATAGTTGGGGCTCACGCGGCCGGCGGTGAGCTGGTCCACGGTGCGTTGGCCGAGGTCGCCGGCGGAGTCGGTCAGGTTCTGGTCGACCTGACTGATGAGGTGCGAACGCAGGAGCGTCATCGTCGTCGCCCCGGCGGTGACGAGCCCGACGAGCAGGAGGCCGGTGATGATGGCGACGAGCCGTGCGCTGAGCGGGACGGCACGCCAGCGCTGATGCAGGCGGGCAAGCATCAGCGCGGCTGCCGGCGGAGCACGTAACCGACGCCGCGCCGGGTGTGGATGAGCGGCTCGAGCTGGGAGGCTGCTGCACCGGACAGTCCCAGGTTGTCGGCGGAGTCGATCTTGCGGCGCAGGTAGGAGATGTAGGACTCCACGATCGCGGCGTCCCCGGCGAAGTCGTAGTCCCAGACGTGGTCGAGGATCTGGGTCTTGGAGACGACGCGCTCGGCGTTGATCATCAGGTAGCGCAGGAGCTTGAACTCGGTGGGGGAGAGCTCGACGAGCCGGCCGGCGCGGCGCACCTCGTGGGCGTCCTCGTCGAGCTCGAGGTCGGCGTAGGCGAGGGTGGCGCCGTCGTTCTCCTGCGGGGGACGGGTGCGGCGGAGGACTGCTCGGATGCGGGCGACGACCTCCTCGAGGCTGAAGGGTTTGGTGACGTAGTCGTCGCCGCCGACGGTCAGTCCCTGGACCTTGTCGGACATGTCGTCGCGGGCGGTCAGGAACAGCACGGGGATCGTCTCGCCGCGTGCCCGCAGGCGGCGTAGCACGGTGAAGCCGTCCATGTCGGGGAGCATCACGTCCAGCACGACGAGGTCGGGCGGGTTCTGGGCGGCGGTGCTCAGCGCCTCGTTGCCGTCGGCGGCGGTGTCGACCTCGAACCCGGCGAAGCGCAGCGACGCGGAGAGCAGCTCGCGGATGCTCGGTTCGTCGTCGACCACGAGCAGCCGAGCCTCGGTCGCCTCGGTGCTCGTCGAACGGGTGCTGAGGTCCATGCCGACCAGTCTTGCGCGCCTGGCTGGAGGTTGCCTGGGAGCGGCCTGGGGGGACGCCGGAAGTGGGAGGGCCGAGCGGTCAGAAGATCAGGGCGGTGTAGAGCACCAGGGTGGCGATCAGGACGGCGGCGACGACGCCGGCGAGGACGCGGTGCCAGAGGGGCCGCAACGGTGTCGGCTCCGGCTCGGCGGCGCCGGTCCAGCCCTGGTCGGCGCCTGTCCACCTCTCCTCGGCGCCATTCCAGCCCTCGTCGGCGGCGGCCCAGCGGTCCGGCTCGCTCACAGCAGGACCGAGCCGGAGATCCGGGTGGCGGTGTCGCCAGCGACCCAGACCTCGCCCTGCGCAGTGCTCACGTGCACCCGACCCGACCGCCCGAGCACGGTGCCCTGTGCCGCGACGTAGGTGGACGGGGCGAGGCCGGCGTCGGTGAGCCACCGGCCGAGCCCGGCATTGAGGCTTCCGGTGACCGGGTCCTCCACCCCGGTGCCCATGATCGCCCGGACCTCGAAGTCGGGACGATCATCGACGCCGGCGGCGCCGTCGTCGTCGGGGAAGGCGCCGACGACACCGACGAAGAGGTCACCGAGCGCCTGGTGGTCGGGGCGGATGGCGAGAACCTCGTCCGCAGACGCGACCAGGAGACCGAGCCACTGCGGCCCGTTGACGAGCCAGGAGGAGTCGAGGATGTCGGCAGGGGCGAGCCGCAGCCCCGCAGCGGCCTGCGCGAGGGTGGCAGCGTCGGCGGGCTCGTACCGGGTCAGCTCGGGACCGGCGAAGGCCCAGCGGCCGTCCGACTGCCTCAGTGGCACGAGCCCCTGCGCGCACTCCTGAACCAGGTGGCCGCTGCTGCGCGGCTGTCCGCCCGCCTCGAGCCACGCGTGTGCCGAGCCGAGGGTCGGATGCCCGGCGAAGGGCAGCTCCTCGGCGGTGGTGAAGATCCGGACGCGGTAGTCGGCCTCGGGTGTGGTCGGTGGCAGGAGGAAGGTGGTCTCGGAGAGGTTGGTCCAGGCTGCGAAGCGCTGCATCTCCGTGTCGGACAGTCCGTCGCCGTCGATGACGACGGCGACCGGGTTGCCGCCGAACGGCTCGGCGGAGAAGACATCGACCTGGGCGAAGCGGCGAGTGTGCACCTGCCCAAGGTACTCAGTGGTGCGGCGCCAACGGCGTGCGGGCGGTCACGCACGGCGCATCCTGGGCGTGTCGCGCGTCAGGTTGCGTGGGGTGTGGGTTCGATGGTGGTGCCGTCGCGGCGGGTGAAGTGCCAGTGGGTGCCGCGGTTCTCGATGGTGATGCGTCGTTTGTGGACGAAGTCGTGGTGGTGCCAGCAGAGCAGGATGCCGTGTTTGAGGTCGGTGGTGCCGTGCTGGGACCACCACCAGATCGCGTGGTGGATCTCGCCCTCGCCTGGTGGGGCGTCGCAGCCGGGGTAGCGGCAGGTGCGGTCGCGGGCGATGATCGCGCGGGTCTGGGCGGTGGTGAAGAGGCGTTTCTCTCTGCCGGTGTCCAGCACCTCGGAGGCGGGCCCGAAGACGACGCGGTGGACCTCGCTGGTGCAGGCGATGCGGGCCAGCAGGGACGGGGCAAGCGGGGTGCCGTCGTCGAAGGTCGCGGGTTCGACCTCGGTCATGGCGGCGGGGTCGAGGTCGGCACCGATGACTGCCTCGGGCAGCGGTTGCCCGCACCCGCAGGTCCCTGGCTCCTGGTCGGTGGGTGTTCCGGTCCCGAGAGCGAGGGCGGTCGCGTCGAGCAGGTCGCCGGCGCCGGTCGGGTCGTGCGCGTCGTCGGCCACCGCGCCGTGACCGGTGCTGTCGTCGTCCTCGCCCCGCGGTGCCCCGAACGCCGCGCCGGGGTGGGTCGGGAGCGGGCAGCCGGGGTGGCGGCGGGTGGGTGCGGACGCGGCGATCAGGCGCTGGAGGGTCTCGAAGGGGACGTGGACGCTGAGGTGGGGGCGGATGCGGGCGCCGGGGCGCAGCGTCCCGGAGTCCAGGGCCAGGTGGGCCAGGGAGGCCAGGGCGCCGGCGTAGCGTTGCCCGGCGGTGCGGTGGTCACCGGCGGCGGGGGTGCCGACCCGGGCGTCCAGGGCGGCCCGCACGGCCTCGCCGGAGGCCTTGGACAGCCACCCGCCGGGGACGTAGCCGTCGGTGGTCTCGGCCAGGTAGAACTCTTCCCGGTCGGACTCGGCGACGTAGGCGCGGTCGGCGGCGTCGGGGTCGGCGCGCAGCCCCCAGTGCTTGAGCACGATCGTGAAGGCCGAGGCGTCCAACGACCTGGCCTGGGCGAGGAGGAAGTCCTCTCCGACGGCCGGGTCGGTCAGCTTCGCCCGCCGGGCTTCGGTGTCGGTGGTGTGCTTGACCAGGGCGGCGGCGTGGTCGGCGCTGATCTGAGCGTCGGCGAGGGCGGCGGCGGTGGCGGGCAGGTGGTCGCGCAGCGCCCTGGCCTGGCGCACCTGCGCCGTGGCGGTGGACTTGTGCCGGCCCGTGCGGGCCCGGTACCAGGTCGGCATGGACCGGGCGCCGTCCAGCGCCCAGAGCCCGCCGGCCTCGATCGTGGCCAGCGCCCGGGCGGTGAGGGCCTCGACCTGCCGGTGGGCGTGCTCGAGGTCGTCCAGGGCATCCATCACCGCCTGCCCGGGCACGGTGTGCAGGTCGATCCCGGCGAGCCCGCACAGCAGCTCCTGGACCTGGGACAGGCCCGCCGCCAGCGCCGCGGCCGGGCCGGCGTCGTCGATCGGGGACATCGGGGCCTCCCTGCCACGCCACGTCGTCGGGGTACGAAGAACGGGTCGTTCAACCACCCCCACCGTATCGAACGCACGTTCATGAATGCAAGAGGAAATGGTGCGTGAATTAAATTTGTGGAAAGGGTGGCAACAACGCCCCACTGTGGATAAACCGGCCTGTGGAAACGTTGGCATCTCGCGGCTTCTGTGGATGCGACGGTAACAATGCAACGCTCACACGGAAGGGTCATCAACTTCGCTGACGTGCCTCGCCGAAATGGCGTAGATCCGGCAGCTGTCGCATTCGGAATTCAGAGGTTTCGGTAGGTCGTCCGGCCGGCGACCAGCGTCGCAGCCACCGGCATCGCACGTAGATGAGCCGCCATCGCCGCCGTGTCCAACGTTGCGTCTACGCGAGCACGGACGCCCCGCGACGTGACGGCAGAGTCGGAGGCGTCCGGGGCCACGGGAGCAACCGGCACGAGCCCGGGACCAGCCAGCGGATCAGCGTCCAGCAGCACGATGTCGCCACGGGAACCGGCCTCCACGGTGCCCTGCCCGTCGGTCGACGCCGCCAGCGCCTCGACCGCCGTGATGTGCTGCTCCGGGTGCCAAGCAGGACGCTCGTCCCCGCTGCGGTGCACGGCAGCCGCCATCGCCAGCCACGGGTCCAGCGGCGCCACCGGTGCGTCGGAGCCGAACGCGACGCGGGCGCCCGCATCGAGGAGCTCGCGCAGCACGAACACCCGGCCGCCTCGTCCGGGCCAGCGGTCCTCGGTGATGTCGCGGTCGTCGAGCAGGTGCGCGGGCTGGATGCTCGCCACCACGTCGAGCGCAGCGAACCGCGACGCCTGGCCGGGCGACAAGAGCTGCGCGTGCTCGACCGACCCGCTCGCGCCGGCCTCCTCGATCGCGTCCAGCGCGATACCCACGGCCGCGTCGCCGATCGCATGGATCGCGACGGCGAGCCCGCCCGCGGTGGCCCGCCGCACCAGGTCGACGAGCTCGTCCGGCGCCACGTTCTGCACCCCGTGCGGGTGCGCGGGATCCAACGGGTGCGAGTACGGGGCGACGGTGTGCGCCGTCGCCGTGTTGAGCGAACCGTCGGAGATCACCTTCAGCGGTCCCATGGTCAGCAGCCCCCGGCCGCCGTGCAGCCGGTCCCCGGTGCGGAGGCCGGCGGCGAGGATATCGTCGAGGCGGTCGGCGTAGGTGGCGGTGCGCAGGCGCAGCAGGTCGAGACCGGCCGCGACCCGTCCCGGCCAGTCCTGGGCGTTCGCGGCCCACTCCATGTCGGTGATGCCGACGATCCCGCGGGCGGCCGCCTCGTCCATCGCGCGTCGGTACCCGGCGGTCGGGTCGGGGCCCGGCAGCTGGGCGAGCCGGGTCAGCGCGGCGAACCAGTCGTTCTCCCGCACGAGGCCGTCGTCGTCGGACGTCGGCGGGACGTCGAGCAGCTGGCGGGCACGGCTCGAGAGCCACCCGCAGTGCACGTCGCCGGACATCAGGATCACCGGCACGTCGCCGGCGACGGCGTCGAGCGCGGCCAGCGACGCGTTGTCGGGCCAGAGGGCGTGCCGGAAGCCGTAGCCGACCGCGGGGAGGTCGCGCCGTGACGGTGTGGTGGCCAGCAGGTCGCGCACCAGCGTCAGGGTCTCGGCGGCACTTCCTGCTGCCGAGACGTCGAGCCGGCCGAAGGTCTGGGACCACTGCGTCAGGTGCACGTGCTGGTCCCACAGGCCGGGAACCACCCAACGGCCCGCAGCCTCGATCACGTCCTCGCCGGGGGCGCGCTCCAGGTGCGGCGCCGCCTCGGTGACGACGCCGTCGACGATCCGCAGGTCCAGCGGGCCGGAGGGGGGCGCCGCTCGGGTCGCGCCAGCTTGCGACGTCGTCGGGCCGGGACGGGTCGTCCGTCCATCACTTCCGGGAGTCGGCCCTGGCGGGCGCGCCGACGGCACCGTCACGGGCCGCGCCTCGCGGATCAGGACCGAGCCGGTCAGGTCTGCGTCGGGTGAGCTCATCGCAACGGCCCCCAGCGGCCGGCCGCGACGGCGGCGAGGAGCGCGAACGTCCTCATCGGACCGGTCCGGCCGACCGCAGACCGCGACGGCGATGACCGGGGCACGACCGCGCACGCCTCGCGTCGAGGACGGGAGGTCTCATCGGTGCCCTCCGGAGCGCTCGTCGGCCGGTCAGAGGTAGCGCGTGGGGTCGAACATGGTGAGCGGGATGATCCGCACGCGCGGCAGCACCGTTCGGAACGCGCCGATGTCGTCCTCGAGGTCGTAGATGTGCAGTCCCCGCTCGGTCAGGCCGGCCAGCTCGCCGTTGAGGAACTCACGGAAGCAGAGCACACCGACGCGGCGGCCGGCGTCCAGGAGCCGTTCCACCTGGGGGATGTAGTCGCCGTCGTGCGAGGCGAGCAGCACGTCGCCCTCGCCCTGCTCGAGGATGGCGTCCATCGTGCGCTGGATACCGATGTCGACGACCTTCTCCGCGGAGGTGCCGGCCAGCGGGATGGGGTGGAAGTCCATGGCCAGCAGCGCCTGGACGAAGCTCATCGGCATCTGTCCGTTGGAGGCGTTGAGGAAGAACAGGCCCCGCGCCGCCTCGTCCCAGATGTCGTGGGTGAAGTGCAGGATGCGGTCCCACCGGGGGCGCTCCTCCGGCGTGGGGCGACGGCCCAGCACGCTCATGCCGAGGGTGGCGTCGATGTTCTCACCGTCGACGAGCAGGTAGGTGGTGCGGGTGTCGGACATGAGGTCAGCGTAATGGCGCCGGGGCGCGAATCTTGCGTGGCGCGGCCGGGTGACCTGCGGCGGGGGTCTCAGCCCTGCGTCGGTCCGGGTTGGCCCTGTGTCGGTCCGGGTTGGCTCTCGGTCGTCGGCCCGGGGCGGTGCTCGGTGCCGCGGGAGGGGTTCTGGCCGAGCGCTCCGGCGATGCGGTGCTCGATGTTCTCGGTGGCGGCCTCGGGCACGACGATGAGGCCCTCGAGCTCACGCATCGCACGCCGGTACGCGGTCTGGCGCTCGGCGTGGGTGGCGCCGCGGTCCTCGGCGAGCGCTATGAGCTTGCGCGCGCGGGCCAGCACCTCTCGCTCGGTGTCGGTGAAGTCGGAGGTCCGCCGCCTGCGCGCCTCGCGCTCGGCGACGTCCCACGCGAGCGCCAGGTCCTGCACGGCGGAGCGGTACGTGACGAACCGGTCGGCGTCCTTCAGCCGTCTGGGATCCGCGGGCCGCAGCCCGTCCGCGTGCCGCTTCGCCCGGTGGAAGTCGACGGTGAGCGGCTCGCGCATGTCGCTGATCATCGGGTAGTCGATCAGCTTCGCGACGTCGAGCTCGTACGCGAGCCAGCGGCGCTGGACTTCGTCGTGCTCGGCGAGCACGCGCTCGACGTCGGCGGAGGTGACCTTGCCCAACGGGGCCGGCTCCGGTGCGGGCGGCGGGACCTGCTGCGCCTGGCCGTACTTGATCCGGGCCAGCTCGATCTTGTCCCTGCGACGGCGCTCGTCCCACTCCTGGAGGCCCTTGATCCCTCCGCCGATGACGCCACCCAGCGGGAAGACCAGCCACCAGAAGTTACCGATCCAGCCCCAGAACCCTTCCACCCCTCGAGCCTAGCGCCGGTGGTCCGCCGGGCCGGGCGGCCGGTTCCTCCTGCCGGGTCCGGCGGCGAGACCGCGGGTCCGGCGGCGGCACCGAGGGTGCCGGCCGCGAGACCGAGGGTGCCGGCGACCGCGCCGTGCTCGCCCAGCGCCCGGCGGCGTGCGGGTCGTGGCAGTGCGCCGAAGAGGTTCGCGCGCGACCGTGCGCCCACCTGCCGGTCCGGTTCGCGCGGATTACCCTGGAGGCAACGGTGACCGTGCCACCACCCAGGGCCCGGCGCCGACTCATCCACGAGATGACGAAGGAGTCCTGACCGTGACCACCCTGTCGCGCCCAGACGCGCATCCGAGACCCGCCACGCACAGCCCGGCCACCGAGTTCCGCGCCCCGGGACCGTTCGACCCGCTGCACGGTCACGAGCAGGTCGTCTACTGCAACGACGCCGCCACGGGGCTGCGCGCGATCATCGCGATCCATTCAACGGCCATGGGGCCGGCCCTCGGCGGCACCCGCTTCTACCCGTACGAGAGCGAGGACGACGCTCTCGCCGACGTCCTTCGGCTGTCCAAGGGCATGACCTACAAGAACGCGCTCGCCGGGCTCGACCTGGGCGGCGGCAAGGCCGTCATCATCGGCGACCCGACCCGCGACAAGTCCGAGGCGCTGCTGCGTGCCTACGGCCGCTTCGTCGAGTCGCTCGGCGGCCGGTACATCACGGCGTGCGACGTCGGCACGGTGGTCGCCGACATGGACGTGATCTCGCGCGAGACCTCCTCGGTCGCCGGCCGGAGCGAGCCTCACGGCGGTGCCGGTGACCCGTCCGTGCTCACCGCGTTCGGCGTCTTCACCTCGATGCGCGCCTGCGCCGAGCACGTGTGGGGCCAGGCCACCCTGCGTGGACGCACCGTGGGCATCTCGGGCGTGGGCAAGGTCGGCCACATCCTCGCCGAGCACCTCGTGGCCGACGGCGCCCACGTCGTCGTCACGGACGTCAACGATGCGGCGCTCGAGGCGGTGCGCGCCGCCCACCCCGAGATCGAGGCCGTGCCCAGCACCGAGGCGCTCGTCCGGGCACCGCTGGACGTGTACGCCCCGTGCGCGCTCGGCGGAGCGCTCGACGCCGACACCATCGACGCGCTCAGCGCCCGGATCGTCTGCGGCTCGGCGAACAACCAGCTCGCCGACGACGGCGAGGCAGGCCTGCCCGAGCGGCTCGTCGAGCGCGGCATCACCTATGCGCCCGACTTCCTCGTCAACTCCGGCGGCGTCATCCAGGTGAGCGACGAGCTCGAGGGGTTCGACTTCGAACGGGCCAAGCACCGCGTGGAGGGCCTGTTCGGCGCCACCAGCGCCGTGCTGCGGAGGGCCGACGAGCAGAGCATCAGCCCCGCCTTCGCCGCGGACCACCTCGCCGAGGAACGCATCACGACCGTCGGGAGGAACGGGCCGTACCTGCCGCGACGGCGCTGACGGTCTCCGTACAGGGCTCGGCTGTCGGTCCCGCCCGGTCGGTGCGTCTCGTCGGCGGGCTGCTCCGCCGTCGGTGGGCAATGCCCTGCCCGGCGCCGACCTCCGGCACGTCGCTCAGCTCTGGCTGGTCCCCGACTCAGCGGCCGAGCCGCCCTGCGGCGCCTCCGTGGTCATCAGCGCGGTCAGCTCGGCCTGCTGGGCGTCGGACGGCAGGCCCCAGCCCGGTCGGTACCCGACGACGTCGCGCAAGGGCCGGCCGTGCAGGTTCCCCTCGAGGATCTCGACGTCGTCGATGTCGATCAGGCCGGGGTGGAGCACGCCGCACGACTCGGCGACCTTGAGCAGGTCCCGCCGGAGGGTACGCACGTACCCGGCGAGGCGCACCGACTTGATCGTCGGGTCGAGCCCGTGCGTGAGCCACGGGTTCTGGGTGGCGACACCGACGGGGCACGTGTCCGTGTGGCACTTCTGGGCCTGGATGCACCCGATGGCGAGCATCGCCTCGCGCGCGACGCCGAGCAGGTCGCAGCCGAGCGCCATGGCGACGATCGCGTTGTCGGCCAGGCCGACCTTGCCGGAGCCGACGAACGTGATGCGGTCGGTGAGCCCCGCCTCGGCGAAGATGCCGTACACCCGCGGGAAGCCGATCCTGAACGGCAGGGATACCGAGTCGCTGAACGTCATCGGTGCCGCGCCGGTCCCGCCCTCGCCGCCGTCGATCGTGATGAAGTCGACGCCGCGCTGGCCGTCGGCCATGGCCTCGGCGAGCTCGCGCCAGACGTCGAGATCGCCCACCGCGGACTTGATGCCCACCGGGAGCCCGGTGGCGTCCGCGAGCAGCTCGACCCAGTCCAGCATGCTGTCCACGTCGCTGAACTCGGCGTGCCGGGAGGGGCTGATGCAGTCCTTCCCGGGCCGGACACCTCGGATCTCGGCGATCTCCTCAGAGACCTTCGCGGCGGGCAGCACGCCTCCGAGGCCGGGCTTGGCTCCCTGGCTCAGCTTGATCTCCAGCGCCCGCACGGGGGCCGATGCCACCAGGTCCGTCAGCCGCCGGAGGTCGAAGGCGCCGTCGAGGTCCCGGCAGCCGAAGTAGGCGGTGCCGATCTGGAACATCAGGTCGCCGCCGTGGCGGTGGTGCGGGGAGAGACCGCCCTCGCCGGTGTTGTGCAGGGCGCCGGTCATTGCCGCCCCCTCGTTGATGGCACGGACGGCGCTGCCCGAGAGCGACCCGAAGCTCATCGCCGAGACGTTGACGACCGACTGCGGGCGGAAAGCATGTGCCCGCCCCCGGGCGCCGCCGAGGACCTTCGCAGAGGGCAGCCGGACCTCCTCGCCCGCCTCCGGCGCCGAGGGCGGCGCGACGCGCGTGAAGGTGCGGTGCTTGATGATCGGATAGCCCTCGGCGTTCTCGACGTCGTTGTCGGTGCCGAAGCCGAAGTAGTTGTTCTCCCCCTTCGCCGAGGCATAGATCCAGCGGCGCTGGTCGCGGGTGAAGGGCCGCTCCTCGTCGTTGCCGGCGACGACGTACTGCCGCAGCTCGGGACCGATCGCCTCGATCGCGTACCGGGCATGCCCGATCACCGGGAAGTTGCGCAGCAGGGTGCGTCGCCGCTGGAGGAGGTCGTGGGCGGCCAGGCCGACAAGACCGGCGGCGGGGATGAGCGCTCGGGACCACCTCATGACTCGCAGTGTGCTCGCGCCGCCGCAGGTCCGCACCAGCAGAGGGGCTAGGTCCGAGTCCGCCACGCAGGGGAGGAGTGCCGGCTTCGAGCCGGTGCCAGGAAGCGCTCGGCGACGGGCCGGGGCTTCACCACGACGGCGGCGCCCGGCGGGCCGGGCTCCACCACGACGGCGGCGCCCTGCGCCCGGCGGGCCGGGCACCGGGCGGAGGTACCAGCCCGTAGAGAACGGACCAGGCCCCCACCCGAGGGTGAGGGCCTGGTGAGACGCGCCGCGCAGGGGCGGGCAGTGCGTCGGTACCGCTGGCGGTGGGTCAGTAGGTCGTCTTGTCCTCGTCCGGCGTCGGGACGGCCGATCCCTCGTCGGTGGCGGTAGCACCGAGCTGCGGCGCAGCAGACGTTCCACCGCCCTTGAGCGCAGCCAGGCGCGCCTCGATCTCGGCGTTGCGGCCGTAGTCCTCGAGCTCGGCGAACTGGGACTCCAGCGACGCGCCCTGGAGCTCGGCGTGACCGGCGACCCGGGCCTCCTCGCGGCGGACCTGCTCCTCGTAGCGGGAGATCTCCGACGTCGGGTCCATGATGTTGATCGAGGAGATGGCGCCCTGCACGGTCGCCTGGGCCTCCGCGGTCTTCGCGCGGGCGACGAGCTGGTCGCGCTTGGACTTCAGCTCGTCCAGCTTGGTGCGCATCTGGGTCAGACCGACCTTGAGCTTCTCGACGACCTCGTTCTGCGAGTCGATCATCGGCTCGGCGGCCTTGGCCTCGTTCTCGGCGGTGATCTGCTTGCCGATGGCGATCTTGGCCAGGTCGTCGAAGCGGGAGGCCTCGCCGGCGTCACCGGAACCGCGCAGCTCCTCGGCCTTCGACGAGGCTGCGAGCGCCTTCTGACCCCAGTCGCGGGCCTCGGCCATGTCTGCGGAGTGGTCCTGCTCGGCCAGGCGCAGGTTGCCGATCGTCACGGCGACAGCGTCCTCGGCCTCGGCGATGGAGGAGGTGTAGTCCCGCACCAGCTGGTCCAGCATCTTCTCCGGGTCCTCGGCCCGGTCCAGCAGCGAGTTGATGTTCGCGCGGGTGAGCTGGGCGATGCGGCCCAGGATGCTCTGCTTCTCTGCCATGGTGATGCCCTTCTTGGTTGGGGTCTCGCGAAGAATTGTGGGTCAGTCTGTCGGGGCGCGCGTGCCGGCGCGCGCCGTCGTCGTCAGTCAGAAGCGCCCTCCGCCGCCGCCGAAGCCGCCTCCACCGAAGCCACCGCCCCCGCCGCCGAACCCGCCGCCGCCGAAGCCGCCACCGAAGCCACCGCCGCCGCCCCACCCGCCGTGGTGACCACCGCCGCCGAGGACGCCGCCGAGGATGCCACCCAGGACCAGGGAGCCCACGTCGAGACCGCCACGTCGGCCGCCCCCGAAGCCACCCCCGAACCCGCCGCCCCACGGGTCGTCGTAGCGGCTGGTGTCACGCTCGGCCAGCTGCTGGGCGGCGGCGGCCATCTGCTCGGCCTGCGCAACCCTCTGCATCGCCGCGACCGGGTCCGAGCCGGACAGCCGGTTGGCCTCCGTAGCCAGCCTCGTGGCCTCCGACAGCCGGGTGCGGGCCTCGGTGCCGACCGAGCCGCGCCGGGTGGCGATGTAGTCCGAGACCGCGCGGATCTGCGAGTTCAGCCGTCCGAGCCGGTCGTGCAGCTGGGCGGCGGCACGCCGGTTGTTCTCGTCGGCCTGACGCACGCTCGCCAGGGCGGCGTCGATGGCGGTCTCCGCGGAATGGAGGCGTTGCAGCGCGGCGAGCGGGTCGCCGCCCGTCCGTGCCTCGTGCCCCTGCGCGATGGCGGCCTCGGCGGCCTTGCGGCGCGCGACGACCGTCGGGTCGTTCGGCGCGAGCCGGTTCGCGTCCTGGACGTCGGCGGTGATCGAGGCGAGCGCGGTGTCGAGCCGCGAGCCGGCCTCGGCCAGCGCGTCCCCCGCGCCGTGGACCGCCTTGAGCAGCCGGTCCGCCTGCCCGATGGCCTCCTCGGCCACCCGGGCGTGGGTGACGGCAGTTGCGCGGTCCCCGGCGTCGACGCTGGCGCGGCCGGTGGCCACCGACTCGTGGGCAGCGACGAGCAGTGCCTTGGCCTGGTCCGGGTTCCTCGACACCGAGGCGAGCGCCCCGGCGGGGTACTGGTTGGCCAGGCGGGCGAGCTGGGCGCGCGCGCCCTCGATCTGGCGCTCGACCTCCCGGGCCCGCTGGTCCAGCTCACTCAGGATCTGCGGCGTGCGCGCCTGCATGTTGCGCAGCTTGACGAACTGCTCGGCCTGGGCCGAGAGGGTCGAGTCGATCTCGCCGGTGAGCTGGAGGATCTCGGCGTACATCCCGCGCTGCTGCTGCTCGGTCTCGGGGACGTCGTCGTCGAGCTGCTGGCGGATCGTGAACGCCCGCTGCGCCTTGCCCTTGGCCTCCTCGAGCGCCGCGGTGAAGGCATCGGTGGCCTGCAGACCGAACTGCGCCTTGGCGAAGCCGAGCTCCTCCTCGGAGCTGCGGATCGCGTCGTCGGCGCCCAGCAGGGCCGAGCCCGCCCGGTTGGCCAGCTGCTCCGTCGGCAGGTTCAGCGGGTGGTCCGGCGGGAGCTGGCGACGGCGCTCGCGGGGCTGCCCGCCATCGTCGTCCTTCTTCTTGCGGAAGACGAAGAACAGCCCGATGCCGCCGATGACGACGAGACCGAGCAGACCGATGGTCAGCAGGCTGCCGAACCCGCCGCCACCCCCTGTGGCGCCGCCGAGACCGCCGTCCGCAGCGTCGCCGATGCCCTCGGCGAAGCCGATCGCCGCCTGGGCCCAGTCGTCGTCGCCGAGCGCCGGCTGGACCTCCTCACGGATGACCTCGCGGACCTGGTCCTCGCTGATCGGCGAGCTGTTGTGCCGCGCGAACCCGTAGGAGCGGTCCTCCACCGCCACTGCGAGCAGGATGTTGTCCGGTCCGAGGTTGGACTGGGTGGCGGTGTCGACAGCCCACTGCGGGGCGCTCATCCCGTCGAAGGTCTCGACGAAGGCGACGAAGACCATCTGCCCGGTCTCGGCCTCCACCTCGTCGAAGGCGGCCTGGATCTCACCGGGGTCGTCGAGCACCCCGGCCGTGTCGGTCACCTGCTCGTCGAGGAAGGTCGGCGGCTCCGCCGCGGCAGGGCCCGCGAGGGCCAGGGCAGGGGCGGTGACCAGGGCGGCGACGGCCAGGGTCCGCGCGGCGGCGACGAGTCTCACACGGTGATCCTCTCGGGCGGGCGGAATCGGCGCAACGCTGCCGCGGCCACGTTCGCGCCCGGCGGAGAGGGGGAACCCGGCGCGACCCGTGCGCGGGGTTGCCGCGAGACCCGTGCCACGGTGCGGGGTTACCGTTCTGTGGTGAGTACGAACCCCACTCCCGCGGTGCTGACCGTCGTGCAGCCCGACGAGCAGGTTCCCCTCGACCGCTTCGCCGACTGGCTCGACGGCGTCGAGCTGCGGATCGTGCGCCCGTTCGCCGGCGAGGACGTGCCCGGCGCCGACCAGGTCGGCTCGGGGCTGCTGGTCCTCGGCGGCAAGATGAACGCGCAGGACGACGAGGTCGCCCCCTGGCTGCCCGCCGTCCGGCAGCTGCTGGTCGACGCCGTCGAGCGCGGTGTGCCCACCCTCGGGATCTGTCTCGGCCACCAGCTGCTCGCCGAGGCCACGGGCGGGCGGGTCGTCGTGGCAGCACCTCCTGGGCGCGAGGCCGGGATCGTGGAGATCTCCTGGCGCGCGGAGGCCGCCGACGACCCGGTGCTCGGTGCCGCCGTCCGCGCGGGCTCCGCCGGGGACCGGCGCGGGGCGTCCGGGCTGGCCGACAGCTTCGGCACGGCCCGCCAGCCGGCGATGCACGCCGACGCCGTCGTCGAGCTCCCCCCGGGCGCGGTCTGGCTCGCCTACTCGCACGCCTATCCGTTCCAGGCCATGCGGCTCGGCTCGGCGCTCGGCGTGCAGTTCCATCCTGAGGCCTCGCCCGAGCTGCTCGCGCGCTGGTCCGCCGACAAGGACGATGTCGACACCGACGCCCTGGTGGCGGCCGCCCGTGAGCACGACGCCGAGGTCTCGGCGGTCGGCCGGGCCATCGCGCAGGCGTTCGCCGCCCAGGTCCGCGGCGTCCGGCGCGCCTGAACCGGGCCGCTCACCGGGAAGTCTCGGCGAGGCGGCTCGGGTCTGGGCAGCACGACGGTGCACCGCGGACCTGTGAGGCGACGCCCGTGCCCGTACCGACCGACCCGAGGGCCGGCGATCGTCACAGCGGCCACACCAGCGGTATGACGAGGAGCGCGACCCCCAGCCAGGCGACCAGCACCGGCAGACCGAACCGCCAGTAGTCGCCGAACCGGTAGCCGCCGGGCGCCATGACCATCATGTTCGCCGGTGTGGCGATCGGGGTCAGGAACGACGACGCGCCGGCGACCGCGACCGTCATGAGCACCGGCTCGACGGCGGTCCCGGACTCGAGCGCTGCCACCACCGCGATGGGCACGACGATGAGAACGGTGGCGGTGTTCGAGACGACCTGACCGAGCGCGGCGGTGAGCACGAAGAGAGCGGTCAGCAGCAGGTACGGGCTGCCCTGGCCGACCGCCCCGATGAGGTGCCCGGCGATGAGGTCGGCCGCACCGGTGGACTGGATCGCCGTCGAGAGCGGTATGAGCCCGCCGAGCAGGACGACCGTCTCCCACGACACCGACCGGTACGCCTGGTGCGGGCTGACGACCCGCAGCAGCACCATGGCGGCGGCCGCGCCCAGCGAGGCCACGGCCGGCGGCACCGCCTCGGTGACGAGCAGCACCACCATGACCGCCAGCACGGCCACCGCCTCCGCCGCCCGCAGCCCCAGCGGCACAGCCTGGCGCCGCAGCTCCGACGGCGCATCCACGACCAGGATGTCGCGGTCGTCGACCAGGGTGTCGATGGCGCTCCACCGCCCGTGCAGGAGGAGGGCGTCGCCCTCGGTGAGCCGGGTCGGGCGCGCGCCCCGGTCCCGCCCGAGGTGCTGCACGGCCAGGACGGTGATCTCGCCGAGCCGGACCATGCCGGGGAACACGGTCTCACCCACGAGCGGCGAACGGGGCGGGACCACGACCTCCACGACGCCGGCCTCCCGCCTGAGCAGGTCGTCGGGGCCGGGACGGACGGGGCCCGGCCCCATGGCAAGGTCGTGCGCCGCGGCGAACTCCTCCACCGCAGCACGGGGGCCGGCGAGGACCAGCGCGTCGTCGTCGGCGAGCCGGTGCCCCTCGGTGGCGCTCCCGCCCGCGGCGGTCTGGACCCCGACCAGCCGCGCTCCTTCGAGGGAGAGGTCGCGGACCGTGGTGCCCGTGAGGGAGGAACCGAGGCCCACCAGGAGCCGGAAGACGTCCGAGCCCGCGGTGTAGTGGCCCGCCAGCGTGCGCGCGTGACCGCTGAGGTCCGTCGGTGCCGCACCGGCGCGCACGGGCAGCAGTCGCGGGCCGACGGTGACCGCCAGGATCACCGTGACCACCAGCAGGGGCAGGCCCACCGCGGCGAAGGAGAAGTACCCGAAGCGGCCGCGACCGGCGTCGGCCAGGGCGTCGGAGACGATGACGTTGACCGGGCTGCCGGAGAGCGCGAGCAGGGAGCCGGCATGCGCGGCGAAGGCCAGCGGCAGGAGCATGTGGCCCGGTGCGTGCCCGTTCCGCACAGCCATGACGACGACCATCGGCAGCAGGGCGGCCACCGACCCGTTCGGGCTGATGAAGGCCGTGAGCACGGCGGCCAGGACCATGACGGCGACGAGCAGCGCGGACCGTCCCGTCCCCGCCCGCCCCGTGATGGCCTGCCCCGCCCAGGTGGTGACACCCGTGGCGTCGAGCCCCTCCGAGACCACGAAGAGGCCGGCGACGAAGAGCACCACCGGGTCGCCGAAGCCGCCGAGAGCCTGTCCGGCGTCGAGGAGGCCCGTGGCGTACAGGGCGAGCGCCGTCAGGACCGCCACCACCCCCACCGGGAGGCGGTTCCAGACGAAGACCGCGACGGCGGCGGCCAGGACGAGCAGGCTCGTGACCGCCGGGTCGAGGGTCATGGCTGCCCGGGGTCAGGACGCGCTGAGCTCGGCCGCGAGCTCCTTCTCGTCCTCGTCGGAGAGCGAGGTCTGCAGGACGGTGCCGCCGTACTCGGCCAGGGCCGCGGCGAACTTGTCCTCGGTGATCTTGGTGGCCATCACGACGACGGCGGCCCGCCCCGGCTCCAGCATCTCGCCCACCCGCGCCCGGAAGGACTGGTTGATCCCCGACTTGCTGAGCTTGCCGGTCAGGGCGCCGAGCGCGCCGCCGACGAGGAAGCCGATGCCGGGGGCGAGGAAGAGCAGGCCGATGATCATTCCCCACACGGCGCCCGAGGAGGCGGAGGCCCCGACGATGCGCCCCGGGGTGTCCACGTGCTGCTTGCCGTCGTCGTCGACGCGCACGACGGCCAGACCGGAGAGCGTGACGATGTAGTCGCGCTGCAGGTCCAGGACCTTCTGGTACGCCTTCTCGGCCGTGGCGTGGTCGTCGTAGCCGAGGACGATGAGCTCGGACATGGGTGGTGCTCCGTTCCGTGAGGTCGTCCGGTGCCGGGGTCCCGGCCCGGGTCTGGATCAGCCGACGGTCGCGGCCAGGACGAGGACGACGGCGACGGCGACGGCGACGACGCCCAGGAACGGGGCGACGAAGCGCAGGTACTTGTCGTAGCCGACGCCCGCGATGGCGAGTCCGCCCACGACGACGACGTTGGTGGGGGAGACGAGCAGCATGAATCCGTGCCCCATCTGGTACGCGGTGATCGTCAGGGCCCGGCTGACCCCGGCGAAGTCGCTGAGCGGGGCGAGCAGCGGCATCGCGAGGGTGGCGTGGCCGGAGGAGGAAGGGATGAGGAAGGCGAGCGGGGCGTTGACGACCGAGACGAGAACGGCGAAGACGCCCGCGGACGCGCCGCTGACCGCCTGCTCCATCGCGTTCAGGACGGTGTCCAGCGTCTGGGTGTTGGACATGATGACCGCGACGCCGCGGGCCAGGACGATGACGATGGCGGGCCCCATCATGTCGCCCATGCCCTGGGTGACGAGCGAGACCAGACGCTTCTCGCCCATCCTCGATACGAGGCCGACGGCGATCGTGGCGACGAGGAAGAGGACCACGAGCTGCGGGAACCACCAGCCGAGCTCGAACCAGTACGGCTCGGCGGCGGTCTCGTGCACCTGGTCGTACTCCGCCGGGCCGGCCGTCGCGCCGAGGATCGCCGACCACGGGATGACGGAGAAGATCAGCAGACCGAAGGTCACCCCGGTGATGACCAGCACCCACTTCTGAGCCGAGGTGAGCCGCTCGGTGATGACCGGTCCGGCCGGGGGTGCGGCGTCGGCGGGGTCGAGGCCGACGAGGGAGCGGGAGGGGTCCCGCCTGACCCGGCGGGCGTAGCGCAGCACGTACAGGATGGCCAGCGTCGTGAGCAGCAGCCACAGGATGACCCGGAGAACGATCCCGTCGCCGATGGAGATCCCGGCCTCGTCGGAGGCCACGCCGATGGAGAACGGGTTGACGGTGGACGCCATGGCGCCGATCAGGGCGCCGAGGATGATCATGCCCGCGGCCACCATCTTGTCGTAACCGAGGGCGAGCATGAGCGGCACGAGCAGCGCGTAGAACCCGAACGTCTCCACCGAGAACCCCATCGTGGAGCCCAGCAGGGAGAACAGCGCCATCACGACGACGATGAGGAGCCATCCGCGGTCGCCCAGCCGGGCGGCGAGCTGGCCGACGGCGACCTCGAGGCTGCGGGTCGCGAAGCTGACGGAGATGAACGCCCCGAGGGCCAGGATGAAGACGACGACGCCGATGGAGCCGAAGAGCGCACCGAGGTTCTCCGTGTCGATGAACCCGGTGTCGAGGTCCTGGACGCCGTAGACGCCGTTGACCGGGGCGAGGAGCAGCTGCTGGACGCGTTCACCGAAGGTGAGGGGGGAATCGACCCGCTCGTAGGACCCGGCGATCGGCGCGCCGTCGGCGTCCGTCTGGTAGGTGCCGGCGGGGATCAGCAGGGCTGCCACCCACACGAGCACCATGACGACCGCCAGCACCGTCACCGCGCCGGGGAACTGGAAGGACTTCTTGGCCGGGGCGTCGCGGTCCACGTCGGCCTCGACGGCACTCATCGCTGATCTCCTCTCCGGGGCCAGCTCGCGGCGTACAGGTCGAAGAACAGCGCCTTCGTCAGCACCGCGCGCTCGAGCTCGTCGAGCAGGACCCGCTCGTTGGGGGCGTGGATGTTCGCGTAGGAGTCGGTGGCGCCCAGCAGGAGCTTCTCGGCCTCCGGGACCGCCTCGTGCAGGGCCATCACCAGCGGGATCGACCCGCCGCCGGCCATCAGCTGAGGCTCCGCGTCCCACGCGCGGCCGAGGGCAGCCATCGCGGCGTCGAAGGCCGGCCCCTCCCGCCCGGCGGCGAAGCCGTTGCCGACCTCGCCCGCAGTCACGGTGGCCGCGATCCCGAAGGGCCGCTGGGCCTGCAGGTGCGCCACGACGGCGGCCTGGGCCTCGGCCGCGGCCTGGGCAGGGTGCACCCGCACGTTGAGGGAGGCGCGCGCGTGGGCCGCCACGGCGTTGATCGGTGCGGCGCTCGGCGGCGCGTCGAGCCCGACGACGGTGATCGCCGGACCGGACCAGATGCGGCTCCCGAGCCCGCCGGTGCCGAGGAGCGGGACGTCGTCGGCGATCTCGGCGAGCTCGCGGAACTCCGCGTCGGTGTAGGTGGTGCCGGACCACTCCTCCCGGCGCAGGCCCGGCACGGCGACGTCGCCGGACGGCTCGTGCAGCGAGGCGAGCAGGTGGATCATCGCCAGCCGGGCGTCCGGGGCGGCGCCGCCGTACTGGCCCGAGTGCTTGTCGCCGGCAAGGGTGCGGATCTCGACGTCGACCTGCGCCGAGCCGCGCAGCGCCACGGTCAGGGTGGGGGTGCCCGGACGCACGCTCCCGACGTCGGCGATGACCATCGCGTCCGCGCGGAAGAGGTCCGGGGCCTCGGGCGGGTAGGTGTCGAACGGGCTGCCGACCTCCTCCTGCCCCTCCACGACCACCACGACACCCACCGGCGGGCGCCCGTCCCAGGCCCGCAGCGCCCCGACGATGCCGACGACGTTCGCCTTCGAGTCCGCGGTGCCGCGCCCGTACAGGGCGCCGTCCCGCTCGACCGGCTCGAAGGGCGGGCTGTCCCACAGCGACTCGTCGCCGGCCGGCACGACGTCGTAGTGGGTGTAGAGCAGCACCGTCGGTGCGCCCTCGGGTGCCGGGATCCGCGCGACGACGACGGGGGCGGTCTTGCCCTCGATGCGCAGGTCGCTCACCTCCGCCCCGACGTCACGCAGCATGCCGGCGACGAGGTCGTGAGCGGCGAAGAGCGGCTCGGCGGCCGCGCCGGGACCCGAGACCGAGGGGATCGCGGTCAGCTCCTTGAGGTCGGCGACGAGGGCGGGCATCATCGCGCGGACACGTGCCGGGAGCGTGCTGGCGGTGTTCATGTGTGCCTCGCACCGGGCCGGGAGCAGGACGGGTCGTGCCGGCCGGATCGGGACGGGCCGGGTCGGACGGTCCAACGGTGGCGCGACCCCGCCCCGCCACGGATCACCCGCTGCGGGTAGTTCGGGTCCACAATGGGCACGGGTACCGACCGACGGGGGCGGGACGATGACGGGTGCGCGACCGTTCGACAGCCGGCTCGCCGTGCCGCTGCCTCCCGCCCGGCCGGTGGTGCGCGAACGGCTCCGCCGCCTGCTCGACGTCGCGGCCGCCGGTCCGGTCACCGTGGTGACGGGGGCCGCCGGTACCGGCAAGACGTGCGCCGTCGCCGACTGGGCCCGCCATGCCCGTGAGCCCGTCGCCTGGGCCACCCTCGACCGGGCCGACAACGACCCGGCCCGGCTGCGGACGACGATCCGCGCGGCGGCCGACGAGGCCCTGGCCGCACGGGTTCCGACGGTCGAGCACGGCGGTGCCGGCGCCGACCTCGACGACGTGGCCGACCACCCCCTCCCGGACATGTCCGCGAGCACGCTCGCCGGCCAGGAGCTGGTCCTGGTGCTGGACGACGTCCACGAGATCGACGACCCGGGCGCGCTCGCCGTCCTCGACGTCCTCCTGAACCGGCGGGTCCCGGGCCTCCACGTGGTGCTGGTCGCCCGCCACGTCCTGGCGCTGTCGCTGTCCCGGCTCCGCGTGGACGGCGGCCTGGCCGAGGTCCGCGGCGCCGAGCTCGCGCTCACCGAGACCGAGGCGGGCCGGCTGCTGGTCGCCCACGGAGCTCGCCTGCCTCCACGTGAGCTGGCCTTGCTGCTCGAGACGACGCGAGGCTGGGCGGCCGGGCTCAGGATCGCCGCCATGACCCTCGCCGACGCGGCCGACCCCGCGGACGCGGTCCGCCGCTTCGACGGGAGCCACGCAGTCGTGACCGGGTACCTGCTGGACGAGGTCCTGGCCCGGGCGGCGCCCGCGTGCGTCGAGCTCCTGCTGGGGACGTGCGTCGTGACGCAGCTGTGCGGCCCGCTGGCCCGCGCGCTGACCGGCCGGTCGGATGCCGGAGCGCTCCTGGAGTCCCTCGCGGCCGCCAACGCACTCGTCGAGCGTGTCGACGGCGGATGGTTCCGCTACCACCCGATGCTGCGGCAGATGCTCCGCGCCCGCCTGGACATCGCCGGGCCTGAGCGCGCCGCGGAGCAGCACCGGCGGGCGAGCGCCTGGTTCGAGGGAGCCGCGGAGCCGCTGGCTGCCCTCGAGCACGCCGTGGCGGCCGCGGACTGGTCGCTGGCAGGCGTGGTGATGATGCGCTCGGCCGTCGTCGCCATGTTCTCCGCCGACCGGGGACCGCTCGCCGCGCTCGTGGACCGGATCCCCGACGCCGTCGCCGTCGGCCGGCCCGAGCTGGAGGCCGCGCGAGCCGTCGGCGCCTACTGCCGGGACGAGCCGGAGGCGGTCCACTACCACCTCGACCGAGCACGCGCCGGTGCGCCGGCGCTGCCCGAGCCCCGACGCAGGCTCCTGCTGCTGACCACCAGCGTCCTGGCGGCGTTCACCGCCCGGGACGAGGGGGACGCGGCGGCGCTCGGCGAGCACGGGGCCGAGGCCGCGGCGCTCGTAGCGGAGCTGCCGGCAGATGCCGCCCCGGGCTGGTCCCGGTACCGCAAGCTGCCGCTGGTGCTCTGGGCGACCGGGGAGATGTGGCTCGGGCACCCGGAGCGTGCCGCGTCCCATCTCGCGCAGGCGCGGCCCGAGGCGGGGCTCGAGCAGCTCTCCGTGTTCGGCCGGGCCCATCTCGGCGGGTACCTGGCCCTCGCCACGGCCGCCCGCGGCCAGATCGTCCAGGCGCGCCGGATCGCCACCGGGGTGCTGCGAACCGCCGAGGCGGAGGGGTCGGCCGCGGCCCCGGACGCCGCCGTCGCGTGGCTCGCCCTCGCAGTCGTGGAGCTCGCCCGTGGCGACCTCGACGGGACGGCCCGTGCTCTTGCCGGCGGTGAGCGCAGCCTCGCCACCGCCGTCGACCCATTCGTCCGGGTGTGCCTGACGCTGGTCGCGGCGGGCCGGGCGGTGGTCGCCGGCGACCAGGGGCGGGCGCGAGGGCTGGTGGCGGAGGCGGACGAGGAGCTGGTGCAGCTGCGCGGCGCCGAGCTGGTCCACCGTCTCCGTTCCGTCGTCGCCGCCGCGGGAGAGCTGTCGGTGGGCCGGGCGGTGCCGGCGGCGGACATCCTGCTCGTCGGCCGTCCGGCCGGCGCGGACGGTGTGGAGGGAGCGGCGGGCGCGGACGGTCCGGCCGGCGGGGACGGCGCGGACGGCGCGGGCGGCGTAGACGGTGCGGGCGGTGCGGGCGGCGTAGACGGTGCGGGCGGCGTAGACGGCGGGGACGGCGAGGGCGGCGTGGACGGCCTGGGCGGCGTGGACGGTGCGCTCAGCCGTGAGCTGGCGGTCCTGCGGGCCGAGGCCATGCTCTCGACCGGGGAGGAGTCCCGGGCGCGCGAGCTGCTCGGTCGGCTCGCGCGGGCTCCGGGCGTGGCTGGTGTGGAGGCGTGCCTGGTCCTGGCGGTGGACGCCGACCGGCGGCGCCGCGACGGGGAGGCCGCCGATGCGGTGGCCCGCGCCCTGGACCTCGCGGCCCGCGACGACGTGCTCGCTCCCTTCCTGCACCAGGAGCCACGCCTCGATCACCTCCTGCACCGGCACGCGCAGGTGGTCGGGACGCACCGGGCTCTCGTCGAGTCGGTCCTGGCCCGGCGTGGGCGAGCGTCCTTGCCCGGGAAGCGGCCGGACGTCCCGCTGACCCCGCGCGAGCTCAGCGTCCTGGCGGGCCTGTCGGCGATGGCCACCAACGACGAGATCGCCGCGGAGCTGAGCATCACCGTCAACACCGTCAAGCACCACCTGAAGTCGATCTACCGCAAGCTCGGCGTCGAGAACCGCCGGGACGCCGTCCGTGCCGTGCGTCGGCTCGACCTGCTGCCGGCACGGGCGCACCTGGTGTAGCGGCGTCGGTCCTCAGCCCGCGTCGGGGCCGGCGATGGCGTTGATGCCCTCGGGGGAGAGCACGTGCTGGGTGACCAGCGCCGACGCGCCGAGCACGCCGGCCCGACCCTCGGTCCGCGAGCCGACGATCCGCAGGTGCTGGGTGGCCAGCGGCAGCGACCGGCTGTAGACCGACTCCCGGATACCGGCGAGCAGGTGCTCACCGACTGCGGCCACGACCCCGCCGATGACGATGACCGACGGGTTGAGCAGGTTCACCAGCCCGGCGAGCACGGCACCGATCTCCCGGCCCGCCTGGCGCACGGACTGGACGGCGACCCGGTCCCCGGAGCGGACCAGCTCGACGAGGTCGGCGTTGGTCGAGATCTCGTAGCCCTGCTCGCGCAGCTTCGCGGCCACCGCGGCGCCGGATGCGACCGCCTCGAGGCAGCCGACGTTCCCGCACGTGCAGAGCGTGTCGTTGCCGTCGGGCACCGCGATGTGGCCGAGGTCGCCGGCCGCACCCTGGGCGCCGCGCTGGAGCCGGCCGTCGCTGATGATCCCGGCGCCGATGCCGGAGGCGATCTTGACGAGGACCATGTCCTCGACGTCGGGGTAGACGGTCTCGTGCTCGCCCAGGGCCATGATGTTGACGTCGTTGTCGACGAGGATCGGGACCGGGAACGTCTCCCGCAGGTGCCCAGGGACGTCGAAGCGGTCCCACCCGGGCATGACCGGCGGGCTCGTCGGACGGCCGGAGTCGTGCTCGACCGGCCCGGGCAGCCCGATGCCGACGCCGGCCAGGTCGGCGAGCGGCCGGCCGACCTCGCCGATCAGTCGGAGCGCCACGTCGGTGACGGCGCCGAGCACGGCGGCCGGTCCGGCGGCGATGTCCTGGTCGAGCATCTGCTCGACGAGGACGCGGTTGGCGAGGTCCGTCAGGGCCACGCGGGCGTGGCTGACGCCGAGATCCACGGCGAGGACGAAGCGGGCGCCGGGGTTGAAGGCGAACGTCGCCGGTGGCCGCCCGCCCGTCGAGGCCGCCTCGCCGGTCGGCGCGACGAGGGTGGAGCCGAGCAGGTCCTCGACACGCGCGGAGATGGTCGAGCGGGCAAGACCCGTGACTGCCGCGAGATCGGCCCGAGTGCGCGGCGCGCCGTCGCGGAGGAGCTGGAAGAGGCTGCCGGCGCTGCTGGGGAGCGCCTGTGGCGTCCCGGGGCGGGGCCGAGCGGCCGCAGCGTGCGAGATGGCCATGCTGCGAATTGAACCACGGGGTCTTCGGTTTGTCTCGGCCGCATAACGGTGAACAGGCACGCGCGGCTTTTGCTTGACGCGCGACAGAAGTCCTCCTAGGTTGTCCGCATGGTCACAGCAGACCCCACCCAGCCGCTCCTTCAGATGCGCGGGATCGTCAAGCACTTCCCGGGCGCCAAGGCGCTCGACGGCGTCGACCTCGACATCCGCGCCGGCGAGGTGCACTGCCTCCTCGGTCAGAACGGGGCCGGCAAGTCCACCCTCATCAAGACGCTCGCCGGCGCCCACCGGCCCGACCGCGGCGAGATCCTCTGGCAGGGCGAGCCGGTCACGATCTCCTCGCCCGAGGCCGCCCTGGAGCTCGGCGTCGCCACCATGTACCAGGAGCTCGACGTCGTCGACGGGCTCAGCGTCGCGGAGAACATCTTCCTCGGCCACGAGCTCGCCAGCGGTGGCCTGCTCCGCCGTGCCGAGGCGCACGAGCGCACCCGCGAGCTGCTCCGCCGCCTCGGCCACCCCGAGATCCCGCCCTCTCGGGAGGTCGGCCGGCTCTCCGCGGCCGGCAAGCAGATCGTCTCCATGGCCCGAGCGCTCTCCCGCGACGCCAAGGTCATCGTGATGGACGAACCCTCGGCGGTCCTCGACCCGGAGGAGGTCGCGAACCTGTTCCGCGTCGTCCGGTCCGTGAGCGCCGACGGCGTCGCCGTCGTGTACATCTCGCACCGGCTCGACGAGATCCGCCAGATCGGGGACCGCATCACGGTCCTCAAGGACGGTCGCACCGTCGCCTCCGGCCTCGCCGTCGCCGAGACCCCGACGGCCAGGCTCATCCCGCTCATGACCGGTCGCGACGTCGAGACGAACTTCGGCGGCGCCCCAGGCGGGGCGACGGCGGACGAGCCGGTCCTCGAGGTGGAGAGCCTCGGCCTGGCGGGCGTCTTCCGGGACGTCTCGTTCAGCGTCCGACCGGGGGAGATCGTCGGTCTCGCCGGCCTGGTCGGCGCCGGACGGTCGGAGATCCTCGAGACCGTCTACGGCGCCCGCACGGCCACCACCGGAACGGTCCGGGTCAACGGGCGCACGCTGCGGCGCGGTTCGGTGACCGCCGCGGTCGACGCGGGGATCGGCCTGGCACCGGAGGAGCGCAAGAGCCAGGGGCTCCTTCTCGACGAGCCCGTCTTCCGCAACATCACCCTGTCCACCTTCGGGCGGTTCGCCCGTGGCGGCTTCCTCGACGAGCGTGCCGAGCGCGCCGCCGCCGAGCAGCAGATCACGGCGCTCCAGCTGGCCCCGGCCGACCCGCGACGCACCACCCGCACCCTCTCCGGCGGCAACCAGCAGAAAGCGATGCTCGCCCGCTGGCTCGTCCACGGCTGCAACGTCCTGCTGCTGGACGAGCCCACCCGGGGCGTCGACGTCGGCGCCCGCGCCGAGATCTACACCCTTGTCCGCCGGCTCGCCGCCGAGGGAGCCGCGATCGTCGTGGTCTCCAGCGAGATCGAGGAGGTGCTCGGCCTCGCCGACCACGTCCTGGTCATCGCCGACGGCGACGTCGCCCACGCCGGCCCGGCGGACCAGATCGACGAGCACCGCGTGCTCGACCTCGTCATGGAAGGAACCCACGCATGACCGAGAACCAGTCGGCGGGCACCGTCCCGGCCGGCGGCGCTCCCGAGACCGGGCTGCCGCCGAGCAACCGCGACCTCAGCCCACCCCCGCAGCGGAGCGGGCGCCTGCCCACGTTCCGGCTCGGGGGCCTGGGCCACAGCCTGGGCCTGATCATCGCCCTGGCCGCGCTCCTGCTCATCGGTGTCCTCACCTCGGGCGAGCGCTTCGTCAGCATCGACAACGTCATGGTCATCCTGCGCGAGGCCGCCGTCATCGGCGTCATCAGCATCGGTGTCACGTTCGTCATCACCGCCGGCGGGATCGACCTGTCGGTCGGCTCCGTCATGGGGCTGGCGACCGTATGGGCGTCGACGCTGGCGACCCAGACGATGGCGACGGACACCCACTGGGTCGTCATGGTCTTCACCGCGCTCGCCGTCGGCACCGCCGCGGGGCTCGTCAACGGGGTGATCGTCGCCTACGGCCGGGTCGTCTCGTTCATCGCGACCCTCGCGATGCTCGTCGCCGCCCGGGGCCTGGCGGAGATCATCTCAAACCGCCGCAGCCAGATCGTCACGGTCGAGGGCTTCCTCGACTTCTTCCGGGCCGACGTCATCGGCGTCCCGGTGATCGTCTGGATCTTCTTCCTCGTGGCGGTCGGCGGGTGGGTCCTGCTCGCTCGCACGACGTTCGGGCGGCGCACGATCGCCGTCGGCGGCAACCCGGAGGCCGCCCGGCTGGCCGGTATCAAGGTGCAGCGGCACACCATGTGGGTCTTCGCGCTCTCCGGGCTCACCGCCGGCATCGCCGCGCTCATGATGCTCGGCCGGACCACCGCCGGCACCTCCACCAACGGCCTCCTCTACGAGCTCGACGCCATCGCAGCGGTGGTGGTTGGCGGGACGCTCCTCATCGGCGGACGCGGCACGATCGTCGGCACCGTCCTCGGTGTCCTCGTCTTCGCCGTCCTGACGAACATCTTCATCCAGAACAACCTGTCCCCCTCCGCCCAGCAGCTGGCCAAGGGCGCGATCATCGTGATCGCCGTCCTCCTCCAGCAGCGCTTCGCCTCCCGTGCGAGGTCATCCACCTGACCGCCGGCCCGGCGGCGCAGGAGGCGGACCGTCCGCCGCCGCCGGGCCCCGACCACACGGTCCGCGCAGCCGTCGCACCGAGCGACACCCCGATCCGCATCCCCACCAGCTCATCCGTCGAAGGAGACCCACCATGTCCGCGACCACCCGTCGCATCGCCACCCCTGTGGTGCTGCTCGCCTCCGTGGCCCTGCTCGCCGCGTGCACGTCCAACACCCCGGAACAGACCACCGAGACCGCGAACGGCGGGACGACCGAGAACACGAACGCCGGCAGCAGCAACGACGAGTCCGGCGAGACCGTCACCATCGGCTTCTCCGCCCCCGCCGCCGACCACGGCTGGATGGGTGCCATCACCACCGCCGCCATCGCGGAGGCCGAGAGCTTCGAGGACATCGACCTGCAGGTCGCCGAGGGCACGAACGACGTCAACACGCAGATCTCCCAGGTGGAGACGTTCATCAACGACGGCGTCGACGCCATCGTCCTGCTGCCCTACGACGGCGCAGCCCTCACCGAGGTGGCCGTCGAGGCGATGGAGGCCGGGATCCCGGTGATCAACGTCGACCGCGAGTTCTCCCGTCCCGAGGCCGCCCGCGTGACCGTCCTCGGCGACAACTACGGCATGGGCCGCAGCGCCGGTCAGTTCATCTGCGAGCGGCTCGACGGCCAGGAGGACGCCGTGGTCGCCGAGATCGCCGGCATCGACAACCTGCCGCTGACCCAGGACCGCAGCCAGGGCTTCGCGGACGCGCTGGCCGAGTGCGACCTGGACGTGGACCGTCGCGTCGCCGGTGACTTCACCCCCCAGGGCGGCGAGTCCGCCACGTCCAACCTGCTCCAGGCCGCGCCGCAGATCGACGCGATCTGGAACCACGACGACGACCAGGGCATCGGCGTCCTGGCGGCGATCGAGAACGCCGGCCGCGACGAGTTCTTCCTGGTCGGTGGCGCCGGTTCGGCCAACATGATGCGGGAGATCCAGGACGGCGACTCGGTCGTCGAGGCGACCGTCATCTACCCGGCCACCCAGGCCGCCGACGGCATCCGCCTGGCCCGCCTGCTCGCCCAGGACAAGGCGATGTCCGACCTCGTCGAGGTCGAGGTGCCGCGCCTCGTCCAGCTCTACGCCCCGGTGGTCACGGCCGACAACGTCGACCAGTACCTGCCGACCGCGTTCGAGTCCTGACGTCGCCGGACCGGCCCGGGCCGCACGCGCGGCCCGGGCCGGCCGGTACCCGGCGCGCCGGCGCCGGAGAGGGAGACACATCATGAGCCAAGCAGCAGCACGCCCCCCGCTCCGGGTGGCGATGGTGGGGTACGCCTTCATGGGGCGCGCCCATTCCCAGGGCTGGCGGGGGGCACCGCGGTTCTTCGACCTGCCGAGCGAGCCGGTGATGCAGGTGCTCGTCGGCCGCTCCGCCGACCGGGCCCGCGCCGCCGCCGACACCCTCGGCTGGGCGGAGGTGGAGACCGACTGGCGCCGCGTCCTCGAGCGCGACGACATCGATCTCGTCGACATCTGCACGCCCGGCAGCACCCACGCCGAGATCGCGACCGCCGCGCTCGCCGCCGGCAAGCACGTCCTCGTCGAGAAGCCGATGGCGAACACGCTGGCCGAGGCGGAGGCCATGGCCGCCGCTGCCGACCGGGCGGCCGCCGGTGGCACGATGGCGATGGTCGGGTTCACCTACCGCCGGGTGCCGGCGATCGCCCTGGCCCGCGACCTCGTCGCCGAGGGACGGATCGGCAAGGTCCGGCAGGTGCGCTGCCAGTACCTGCAGGACTGGCTCGCCGACGACGGCGCCCCGCTGTCCTGGCGCACCGACAAGGCCAAGGCCGGATCTGGCGCACTCGGCGACATCGGCGCCCACATCGTCGACCTGACCCACTTCATCACCGGGCAGAGGGTGGCCGGCGTCTCCGGACGGCTCGACACCCTCGTCGCCGAGCGGCCGGTGGCGGAGAGCTTCTCCGGCCTCAGCGGCCGGGGCGGCAGCGAGCGCGGCCCGGTGACCGTCGACGACGTCGCCATGTTCACCGGTGAGCTGACCGGCGGCGCTCCCGCGATCTTCGAGGCCACCCGGTTCGCGTGGGGCCGGAAGAACGCCATGCGGATCGAGGTCAACGGGTCCGAGGGCTCCCTGGCCTTCGACTTCGAGGACATGAACGTCCTCAGCCTCTACGACGCGCGCGAGGACGCCCGCACCGGTGGCTTCCGACGGATCATCGTCACCGAGCCCGACCACCCCTACGTCGGCAGCTGGTGGCCGGCCGGTCACGGGCTCGGCTACGAGCACGGCTTCGTCCACCAGGCCGTCGACCTCGTCCGGGCGCTGAGCGCGGGCGAGCAGCCCACGCCGTCCTTCGCCGACGGGCTGGCGGTGCAGCGGGTGCTCGACGCCGTCGAGCGCTCCGCCGGGAACCGCAGCGTGTACACCGAGATCCCCGCCCACCGTCCGGCTCCGGCCACGGGCAGCACCGGCGCGGTGGGCGACGAGGTCCCCGCTCCCGCGGGGCAGAGCAGAGGAGCGTGAGATGGCACGACCGATCACCCTGTTCACCGGCCAGTGGGCCGACCTGCCGTTCGAGGAGGTCGCGCGCCTGGCGTCGGAGTGGGGCTACGACGGCCTCGAGATCGCCTGCTGGGGCGACCACCTCGACCCGTGGCGCGGCGCAGAGGACGCCGACTACGTCCAGGGCAAGCTCGACGTCCTCGAGCGGTACGGCCTCAAGGTCTGGGCGATCTCCAACCACCTCAAGGGCCAGGCGGTCTGCGACGACCCCATCGACCAGCGGCACCGCGACCTCCTCTCGGACAAGGTCTGGGGCGACGGCGACCCCGAGGGCATCCGGCAGCGGGCCGCCGAGGAGATGAAGCTGACCGCCCGGACCGCCGCCCGGCTGGGCGTCAAGACCGTGGTCGGCTTCACCGGCTCGTCGATCTGGAAGTACGTCGCGATGTTCCCGCCGGTCTCGCAGGACCTCATCGACGCCGGCTACCAGGACTTCGCTGACCGGTGGAACCCGATCCTGGACGTCTTCGACGAGGTCGGCGTGCGCTTCGCCCACGAGGTGCACCCGTCGGAGATCGCCTACGACTACTGGACGACCGTGCGCACCCTCGAGGCCATCGGGCACCGCGAGGCCTTCGGGCTGAACTGGGACCCGAGCCACTTCGTCTGGCAGGACCTCGACCCGGTCGGGTTCATGTGGGACTTCAAGGACCGGATCTACCACGTGGACTGCAAGGACGCGAAGCGCCGGGTCGGCAACGGGCGCAACGGCCGGCTCGGCTCGCACCTGCCCTGGGCAGACCCGCGCCGCGGCTGGGACTTCGTCTCCACCGGGCACGGCGACGTCCCGTGGGAGGACTCCTTCCGGATGCTCAACACCATCGGCTACGACGGGCCGATCTCGGTGGAGTGGGAGGACGCCGGCATGGACCGTCTCGTCGGTGCGCCCGAGGCGCTGGAGTTCATCCGTCGCAACGCCTTCGACCCGCCGTCGGCCGCCTTCGACGCAGCCTTCTCCACCCGCTGACCCGCACCGCGCCCGTGCCGGCCCCGCCGACGCCGGCGCGCTCGTTGTGGCGTGCGCTCGACCCTCCCGAGCACGCGCTCGTCCGGATGGCCATCCGGACAAAGACGGCGCCCAGGCGCCAGGGCACGTCGCGCTCGCGGCGTGGCCAGGGTGCGTGAGCACCCGCCAGGACGACGACACCGTCGCCGTCGAACGACACCCAGGAGGAATCTTGACCCTGTCCACAAAGAACCGTCGCAACGCCGTCGTCGGGGCCGCAGGCACCATCGCCATGGCCGCCGGCCTCCTCGCCGCGGCACCCGCCGTGGCGGCTCCGGCCAGCGACAACGCCAACAGCAACGCCCAGTGCGCCGGCCGCAGCGTGCCGGCGAGCAAGATCTCGTTCCAGATGTACAGCTACGCCGGCTGGACCGGCTGGGGCGGAGAGAACACCGAACAGGTTCTCGCCGAGCTGGCCGAGGTCGGCTACCGGAACATCGAGCCCTTCGGAGGCACCTTCGACGGGCTCAGCGCCGGCGAGGTCACAGACCTGCTCGACGAGTACGGACTGAAGGCACCGACCTCGCACGGCAGCACCGACGAGGCGAGCTGGGACACCACCCTGGACTACGCCAAAGAGGTCGGTCAGAGATACATGGGCTCCGGCGGGTTCGCCTCGCCGGGGATCGGCACGTACGAGGACGTGCTCGCCACCGCGGCGACGCTCGACCGCCTCGGCGAGAGGTCGGTGAAGAACGGCACCGGCAAGATCTTCGGGCACAACCACGGGTCCGAGTTCACGACGACGTACACCGACCCGGAGACCGGCGACGTGAAGAGCGCCTGGGAGATCATCGTCGAGAACACCGACCCCCGGTACGTGACCTTCCAGCTCGACACCTACTGGGCTGCCGACGCCGGGGTCGACGTCGCCGCCCTCATCGAGGAGCACGGCGACCGTATCGAGCTGCTCCACATCAAGGACGGCGACCTGAACGGCACCCAGACGGACGTCGGCGAGGGCGTCATGGAGTGGGGGCCGATCCTCGAGGCCGCCCAGGGCCACGTGAAGTACTACGTCATCGAGCAGGACGGCGCGGAGCCGAGCATCGACTTCGCCGAGGAGAGCTTCGACTTCCTCACCTGCTTCAGCTTCTGACCCGGACCGGCGGCGTCGGACGCCTGGCGCCTGACGCCTGAGCACCTGGCGACGCAGAACGAAGCATCGCGGGCCCGTCCGTCCGGACGGGCCCGCGGTGTCTGTCGGTCGAGCGGCGTGTCCCGCCGGTCGTGCCTCCACGACGGGCGGGCCGTCAGTGCCGGCGCCGGTTCCTCAGGCGGGTGCGAGGTCCTCGGCGTCGACGATCGTGTAGGCGTAGCCCTGCTCGGCGAGGAACCGCTGGCGGTGGGCGGCGAAGTCCTGGTCAACCGTGTCGCGGGCGATGACGGCGTAGAAGTGCGCCGTCTTGCCGTCGGCCTTCGGGCGCATCAGTCGGCCGAGGCGCTGGGCCTCCTCCTGGCGCGAGCCGAAGGATCCCGAGACCTGCACGGCCACCGACGCCTCCGGCAGGTCGATGGAGAAGTTCGCGACCTTAGACACCACCAGCACCTGGACCTCCCCGGTGCGGAACGCCTCGAACAGTCGCTGCCGCTCGGTCACGGTGGTCTGGCCGGTGATCAGCGGCGCGCCGAGGGACTCGGCGAGCTCCTCGAGCTGGTCGATGTACTGCCCGATCACCAGGGTCTGCTCGCCCGGGTGCTTGTCGAGGATCTGCTTGACGACCCGCGTCTTGCCCGGCGCCGATGCGGCGAGGCGGTAGCGCTCCTCGGGCTCGGCGGTCGCGTAGACCATGCGGTCGTGGTCCGGCAGGGTCAGCCGCACCTCGATGCACTCTGCCGGCGCGATGTACCCCTGCGCCTCGATGTCCTTCCACGGGGCGTCGTAGCGCTTCGGCCCGATGAGCGAGAACACCTCGTCCTCGCGGCCGTCCTCGCGCACGAGCGTCGCGGTCAGCCCGAGGCGCCGGCGCGCCTGCAGGTCGGCCGTCATCCGGAAGATCGGCGCGGGCAGCAGGTGCACCTCGTCGTAGAGGATCAGGCCCCAGTCGTGGGCGTCGAGCAGCTCGAGGTGGGTGTACACGCCCTTCCGCTTCGTCGTGAGCACCTGGTACGTGGCGATCGTGACGGCGCGGACGTCCTTGCGGGAGCCGGAGTACTCGCCGATCTCGTCCTCGGTCAGCGTGGTGCGCCGCACGAGCTCCTCGCGCCACTGCCGGGCGGAGACGGTGTTGGTGACGAGGATCAGCGTCGTGGTCTTCGACCGGGCCATCGCACCGGCGCCGACCAGGGTCTTGCCGGCCCCGCAGGGCAGCACGACGACGCCGGAGCCGCCGTGCCAGAACGTGTCGACGGCCTCCTCCTGGTAGGGCCGCAGGTGCCAGCCGTCCTGGTCGAGCGCGATGGGGTGCGCCTCGCCGTCGACGTACCCGGCCAGGTCCTCCGCGGGCCAGCCGAGCTTGAGCAGGACCTGCTTGAGGTGTCCGCGCTCCGAGGGGTGGACCACCACGTCCTCGTCGTCGAGCCGCTCGCCCAGCAGGCCCTTGACCCGCTTGGAGCGCAGCACCTCCTCGAGGACGGGCTTGTCCAGCGCGTGCAGAACGAGCCCTTGGGTGGGGTGCTTGACCAGCTGCAGACGCCCGTAGCGGTCCATCGTGTCCGCGACGTCGACCAGCAGCGCGTGCGGGACCGGGTAGCGCGAGTACTCGATGAGCGCGTTGACCACCTGCTCGGCGTCGTGCCCCGCGGCCCGGGCGTTCCACAGGCCGAGCGGGGTGAGCCGGTAGGTGTGCACGTGCTCGGGCGCGCGCTCGAGCTCGGCGAAGGGGGCGATCGCGCGCCGCGCCTCGGTCGCGCGCGGGTGGTCGACCTCGAGGAGGAGTGACTTGTCGGACTGGACGATCAATGGGCCGTCGGGCATCCGGCCATTGTCCCCTGCGCGTGCGGTCCTGTGCAGGGGCAGGTCACGTGCGGCCGATCACTCGCGCCCCGGGCCACGGTCGGTGGCGCGTGTACTCGTCGCGGCAGGGGCCGGTGAGGTCGCGGCACGGTCGGACCCGGGCGCCATGTGGGAGTCTGGTGGCCGAGCAGGAGGTCAGCCGTGAGTCCCAAGGTCGCCGCCCGTGCGGCTGTGCCCGCGTTCGAGGTCATGCGCATCCTCGACCGGGTCGCCGAGCTGCGGGCAGCCGGTCGCGACGTCGTCTCGCTCTGCGCGGGAGAGCCCTCCAGCGGGGCCCCCGAAGCCGTCCATCGCCGGGCCGCGCAGATCCACACCGACCGCACCGAGCTCGGCTACAGCTCCGCGCTCGGGGTGCGGCCGCTGCGGACGGCCATCGCCGGGCACTACCGCCGCTGGTACGGCCTCGAGGTCTCGGCCGAGGACGTGGCCATCACCACCGGCTCGTCCGGCGCGTTCGTGCTCGCCTTCCTCGCCGCCTTCGACGTCGGCGACCGGGTGGCGCTCGCCCGGCCCGGCTACCCCGCCTACCGCAACATCCTGAATGCCCTGGGGTGCGAGGTCGTCGAGATCGACTGCGGGCCGGCCGAGCGCTTCCAGCCCACACCGGCAGCCTTGGACGCCGCCGTCGCCCTCGGCGGACCGCTCGACGGGCTGATCCTCGCCTCGCCCGCCAACCCGACCGGCACGATGGTCTCCCGGGCCGAGCTCGCGGCGATCACGAGCTGGTGCGCCGAGCACGGCGTACGCCTGGTCAGCGACGAGATCTACCACGGCATCACGTACCCCGAGGACCCCGCCGCCCCGGACGCCAAGGGAGTCTGCGCCTGGGAGCTGGACCGCTCCGGCGTCGTGATCTCCTCGTTCAGCAAGTACTGGGGCATGACCGGCTGGCGGCTCGGCTGGGCGCTCATGCCGCCCGACCTCGCCGGGGCCTTCGACGCGCTCGCGGGCAACGTCGCCCTGTGCCCGCCGGTGCCGGCCCAGCTCGCCGCCGCCGAGGCGTTCTCCGAGTCCGCGTACGCCGAGGCGGAGGAGCGGGTGGCCGGCTTCGCCGAGACGCGTCAGCTGCTGCTGGGCCGGCTCGACCGGCTGGGCTGGGGACCGGTGGCCCCGGCCGACGGCGCGTTCTACCTCTACGCCGACCTCGGCACGCGCCTCGCGGGCTTCGCCGACTCCGCCGCCTGGTGCACCGCGCTGCTGGAGGAGGAAGGTGTCGCGGTCGTGCCGGGCAACGACTTCGACGCGGTCAACGGCGGCCGCTTCGTCCGGCTCTCGCTCGCGGCCGGCTCACCAGCGGTGGCCGAGGCTGTCGACCGGATCGTGCGGTTCCAGGAACGTCACTGACCGACGCGTGCACGGGCGCCGCCCGGCGCCACGCGGCGCCGTGACCGGCCGGGCGGCGCGCCACGTCGACAGGGAGCATGACGAGCACCTCCGCCCGCCGTACACGCGGAGCCGCTCAGTCCGGCTCGAGCACGGCGCGCAGCCGCTCGGCGTAGTCCGCGGCCTCGGCGTCGTCGGCGTACTTCGTGCGCGGCCAGAAGAAGCCGCGCAGGCCGTCGCCCTTCGTGCGCGGCACGACGTGCGCGTGCAGGTGCGCAACCGACTGGCTGACCACGTTGTTGACGGCGACGAAGGACCCCTGCGCACCGAGACCGTCCACCACCCCGGCGGCGAGGCGCTGCACGGCGGCCAGGTACGGGCCGAGCAGGTCGGCCGGCAGATCGGGGAGCGTGACCACGTGCCGGCGTGGCACGAGGAGCGTGTGGCCCTTGAACACCGGCCGCGCGTCGAGGAAGGCGACGGCGTCGTCGGTCTCCAGGACCACGTGGGCCGGCTCCTCGCCCGCCACGATCCGGCAGAACAGGCAGCCGGCGGATGACGTCGCCGATCGGCTCGCGCCCGGGCTCGAGCGGGCGTCGTCCTGGCTGTTGCCGGCGGCGGGCCGGGACGGCGTCACGCCGGCGGCTCCGGGTCGTCCAGGGCCGCGACGTCGTCCGGGACGTCGACGGCGTACCGGCGCAGCACGTCGAGCGGGACGACCTCCAGCGCGCGTTCGTGCGTGCACGCCAGCACCACCGGGGCGGCCACCCCCTCCTGGTGCGCCTGCAACCAGCGGACGGCCACCACGCACCACCTGTCGCCCGGTCGCAGTCCCGGGAAGAGCCACTCCGGCCGCGGGGTGCTCAGGTCGTTGCCCACCTGGGCCTGGTACGCCAGGAACTCCGCCGTCATCACGACGCAGATGCTGTGGTTGCCGAGGTCCTCCTCGCCCGCGACGCAGCGTCCGGTCCGGTAGTAGCCCGTCACCGGGTCGGTGCCGCACTCGCCCAGGTTCTCGCCGAGGACGTTGCGCTCCATCTCGCCATTATGCAAGTACGACTGCGGACCGCCCGGTCTCGGGGTGCGGCTGGACCCGACCGACCGGACTCCCCAGGTGTGGGCCGCCTCGCCGGGCCTGCAGCGGGCAGTGGCCACGATCGTCCCGGTGAAGTGCTTGACGGGCCCCGGCTACCTGATTACAGTCCAGACCGTAATTAAGACTTCATCCGTCTCGCAGCACACAGCCGTGCCGGTCGGCGAGGCCGATCCAGGAGGAACCCGTGAAATCGAAAGCAGCCCTCGGTGGCTTGGTGGTCTCAGTCCTCGCGCTCGGCCTGACGGCCTGCTCGGGGGGCGCGGGCGCGAGCCCCGGGGGATCGGCCACGTCCGCCGGCTCGGACGAGAACGACCCCGTCACGCTCGTCTACGGCATGTGGAACGTCAACCAGGAGCCCACCTTCCGCGCGATGGCCGACGCCTTCGAGGACGAGCACCCCAACGTCACCGTCGAGATCGAGCTGACACCGGTCAGCGAGTACTGGACGAAGCTGCAGACCGCCGTCCAGGGTGGATCGGCGCCGGACGTCTTCTGGATGAACCACCTCCAGCTCCCCCTCTACGCCACGAACGGCGTCGTGACGCCCATCGACGATCTCATCGCCTCCGCCGGCATCGACACCTCCCAGTACCCCGAGACGAGCCTCGGCCTCTACACGTTCGACGGTGCCCAGTACGGCCTCCCGCAGGACCTCGACACGATCGGCCTCTGGTACAACAAGGACCTCTTCGACGCCGCCGGGCTCGAGTACCCGGACGCCGACTGGACCTGGGACGACGTCGAGACCGCCGCCGCAGAGCTGACGGACGCGGACAACGGTGTCTTCGGCATCGCCTCGAGCCTGGACTCGCAGTCGAACTACTACAACACCATCTGGCAGGCCGGTGGCGAGATCCTCAACGAGGACGACACGGCGAGCGGCTGGGACACCGAGGCCAACCGGGCCGGCATCGAGTACTGGACCAACTTCATCGACCAGGGCTACTCACCCACCCTCGCCCAGCTGAGCGAGACCACCGCGGACCAGATGTTCCCCAGCGGGAAGCTCGCGATGTACTACAGCGGCACCTGGAACGTCGGTCCCTACACGGACGACCCGGCCATCGCCGAGATGGCGGACGTCGCACCTCTTCCCGCCGGCGAGCAGGAGGCGGTCGTCGTCGGCTCGCTGACGTCGGTGGTCAACGCCGAGAGCGCCAACCCCGAGGTCGCCGCGGAGTTCGCGGCGTTCGTCGCCTCGGAGACGGCGGCCCGCATCCGCGTCGAGATGCAGGACAAGGCTCCGGCCTACGGGGAGCTGTGGCGCGAGTGGGCCGCGTCCTCGCCGTTCGCCCTCGAGACGCTGATGGAGGAGTCGCTGGCTGCCTCGCACCAGCTCCCGGCATCGCTCAACACGGCGGAGTGGACCAACGTCGAGCTCGACACGCTCACCCAGATCTACTCGGGGCAGCTCGACCTCGAGGACGGTCTGACCGGCCTGAAGGCGGAGGTCGACGACATCCTCGCCGACGCGAAATGATCGAGACCCAGGCACCGGCCACGCCCGCCCTCGCCACGGCGAGGGCGGGCGTGCCCGCGGGGCGGCCGGGCCGGGGCGCCCGCCGAGGCCGCGGCAGTCGCAGGCGCGTGCGGGGTCACACCCTGTGGGGCTACCTCATGATCGCGCCCCTCGGTATCGGGCTCGTCATCTTCTACCTCGGTCCGGCCGTGCAGACCTTCGTCTACAGCTTCTCCGAGTGGGGGGCCTTCGGCGGGCAGACCTTCAACGGTCTGGAGAACTACCGGAACCTCTTCGGCGACGCCGAGTTCGTGCGGACGATGTGGAACTCGGTGATCTACACCGCCGGGGTCATCCTCTCCATCCCGATCAGCATCGCGATCGCCGCGATCGTCAACCGCCCCGGGCTCAGGGCGGCCGGGCTCTACCAGACCCTCTACTTCATCCCCATGGTCACCATGCCGGTGGCCGTCGCGATCATGTGGCGGTGGATCTACAACGGTGACTACGGGATCCTCAACAGCGCCCTGGCGCTGGTCGGTATCGACGGGCCGCACTGGATCACCGATCCGGACACCGTCCGGTTCGCGATGGTGATCGTCGGCATCTGGTCGGTGATCGGGTACAACGTCGTCATCCTCTCCGCCGGCATGAAGGGCATCCCCGCCGAGCTGTACGAGGCGGCCGAGCTGGACGGTGCCGGGCCGTTCCGGCGCTTCCGGTCGGTGACCCTGCCGCTGCTGAGCCCGACGACGTTCTTCCTGCTCGTCATCACCACCATGCGCGCGCTGCAGGTCTTCGACCTCGTGTTCATCATGATCGGACGCATCAACCCCGCGCTCCCGCAGGCGAAGACGGTGGTCTTCCTCTTCTTCGAGCAGGCGTTCCAGGAGAACGACCGCGGGTCCGGGGCGGCCGTGGCGGTGCTGCTGTTCGTCGTGATCATGGCGCTCACCCTGGTGCAGTTCTCCCTGCAGAAACGGATGGTCCACTATGAGTGAACGCGTACGACGGCGCGTCCACGACGATCGTGTCCAGCGCCGGCGTGGTCGCGCGGGCGCCGACGTCGCGTCACACGTCGTGCTCGGCGTCGGTGCGGTGCTCATGGTCGTGCCGTTCGTCTGGCAGCTCCTCACGAGTCTGAAGACGTACACCGAGTCCATCCGCGTGCCCCTCACGATCCTGCCCGAGCTCTGGGACTTCGCGAACTACGCCGAGGTGTTCGAGATCCTGCCGTTCGGGCAGATGTTCCTGAACACGGTGCTCATGACCCTCGGGCGGACCGTCGCGCAGCTCGCGTTCTGCGCCATGGCGGCGTACGCGTTCGCCCGGCTGACCTTTCCCGGTCGCGACGTCCTGTTCATCGTCTTCCTGTCGGTGCTCATGGTGCCCGTCGAGCTGCTGCTGCTCCCGCAGTACCAGATCATGGCGAGCCTCGGCTGGCTCAACACGATCCAGGCCCTCATCGCGCCGGGGATGTTCAACGTGTTCGGCACGTTCCTCCTGCGGCAGTACTTCCTGACGCTGCCGAGGGCACTCGACGAGGCTGCCGAGCTCGACGGGTGCAACCCGGGGCAGGTGTTCTGGCACGTCCTGCTCCCGCTGGCCCGGCCCGGCCTGGTCACGGTCGCGGTCCTCGCGGTCCTCTACTCCTGGAACGAGCTCATGTGGCCGTTGATCGTCAACACGAGGCAGTCCTCGATGACGCTCACGGCCGGTCTGGCGACCCTGCAGGGCGACCAGATCACCGACTACCCGGTCATCATGGCCGGCAGCGTCATGGCCACCATCCCGCTGCTCATCCTGTTCATGGTGCTGCAGAAGCAGGTCATCAGCGGGTTCGCGTCGAGCGGGATCAAGGGATGAGCCGTGGTCTCGGGGTGCTCGTCGTCGGCGCGGGGCACTACGGCTCCGTGCACGCCGACGCGCTCGCCCGGGCGGCCGGAGTCCGCCTCGCCGGCGTCGTCGACGACGACGCCCGGCGGGCGCACCGCCTGGCCGGCCACCACGACGTGCCCGCATGGACGGACCTCGACGTCGCGATCGAGCAGTCCGGGGCCGACGTCGCAGCCGTCGTGGTGCCGACGGTCCACCACGCCGACGTCGCCGCCCACGCGCTGCGCGGGGGCCTCCACGTCGTCGTCGAGAAGCCGGTCTGCCTCGACATGGCCGACGTCCACCGCCTCGACGCGGAGGCACTTCGCCAGGGCAAGGTCATCGACGTCATCAGCCAGAGACGGTTCCAGGCCGGGATCTACGCGGCCAAGCAGGCGGTCGACGCCGGCGTGCTCGGTCGAGTCACGAGTGCCCAGTGCGACACCAGCGTGTGGCGGGACGCGACCTACTTCACCGAGTCGCCCTGGCGCGGCGACCCCGCGCGCGGCGGCGGGAACCTGTTCAACCACGGGATGCACGCGCTGGACCTGCTGCTGTGGTTCCTCGGTGACGCCCAGGAGGTGGCGGGATGGCGGTCGGCGAGCCGCGTCCCGGGCGTTGCGGTCGAGGAGCTGCTCGTCGCGACGCTCCGCTTCGACGAGGTGCTGGCCACTCTGCACGCCAGCCTCGTCTCGTTCCCGGGCAACCGGATGCGACTCACCGTCACCGGCGAACGGGGCACCCTCGACCTCGACGGTGGGGATGCGACGCTCGTGCACCTCGATGCAGTGACCGGCGAGGTCGTCCGCAGGTCCTGGCCCTCGGCCGATCCCGACACCGCCCTGCGCGCCCAGTACGAAGACCTCGTCCACGTGGTGGCCGGCGTGCGGTCACCGCGGGTCGGCCTCGCGGCCGGCGCACGTACGGTGCTCACGGCGTCGGCCCTGCTGACGTCCGCGGCCCGCGGTGGCTCGCCGGTCGAGGTCGAGACGCCGGCCCTGGGCGGCCGCCCGACCGTCGTCACCGGTGCTGCGGCGACCTCAGCACCCCTGTGACCTGCCGCCCCGGCCGCACGGACGGACGTGCGCCGGCGTCCTTCGGCAGCCGGCGCACCGCAGGCGTTCCCTATAGTGGGCGGATCCTCGGGCTCGGTCGGTCCAGGTGCCGAGGCGGCGACCGTGGATCGGAGGCCGACGGCGGGCGAGCTGTGACCGCGCCCGGACGCGGGACCGATCCGGAGAGGGGACGAGCGTGATCATCGGGGTGGTCGGTGCCCAGGATCTCGTCCCCGTCGTCAGCGTCGCGGTGCGCGACGCCCTCGGCGTCCGGACGGTGGAAGCCGGTGTCGCCCGTGAGGAGGACACGCTCGACGCCGTCGCATCCGTGACCCCGCAGGTCGACGCGCTGCTGTTCACAGGCATCGCGCCGTACACGGTCGCCAGCGGGTCGCTCACCAGACCGGCCACGTTCGTCGACTACACCGGCACGACGCTGCTCCGTGCACTGCTGCTCCACCAGGTCGCCCGTCCGGCGCTGCAGTGGCTCTCGATCGACACGCTGCCGGCAGCGGACACGATCGGAACCCTGGTCCAGTCCGGCTACGACGCCGACAAGATCGACGTCCTGCCGTTCCGGCGCGACGGGGACACGGCCAAGTTCGTGGACTTCCACACCGCGTTCGCCGCGGCGCACCCCGACGCACTGACAGTGACGTGCCACTCCCAGACGTTTGCCGCGCTGGTCGGGGCGGGCGTCCCCGCCGTCCATCTGGTGCCGTCGGAGACGTCGATCGTCGGCGCGGCCCGCCTCCTGCTCCAGGAGGCGAACAGCGCGCTCGGTGCGGACTCCTCGGTGGTGATCGCCCAGGTCCGGCGCCGGGACGACCGCAGAGTCACGGACGAGGCGTTGCAGGGCATGGCGGTGCGGCTCGCCGGGACCGCCGTCAGCGACCTCGAGGGTCGGCAGTTTGTCGTGACCACGCGAGGGATGCTCCTGCAGGCCTCGGAGGGGCTGAGCCGGCTCTCCGGCCTGTGGGTGGCCGATGCCTACGACGTCCACATCGGGGTCGGTATCGGCAACACGGCCGGGGAGTCGTTCCGGCTGGCCGGGCACGCGATGACGCGGGCGGCGACGCGCCCCGGGTCGGCGGCCGTGGTCGAGACGCGCGGCAGCTCGGTCGTGCTGACCCCGGGGCGACCGGCCGCCGCGGAGCCTCCCCAGGAGTCCTTGTCGACGATCGCGCACCGCACCGGACTGTCGGTGCAGACCCTCGTCAAGGTGCGCGACGCCGTCGGCCCGGAGCGCGACGGGGTGACCACGCAGAGCCTCGCCGAGGTGCTCGAGGTGAAGCCGCGCACCGCACGCCGGTGGTTGACCAGCCTCGAGAACGGCGGGTTCGCCCGTCGGACCGGGACGCTGCGCAGCGGGGTCGCGGGCAGGCCTCTGGAGACGTACGAGCTGCTGCTGCCGTGACCGGCCGGCCGGCCGGGCGGGGGCTGCCCACCCGGCCGGCCGGACGGTCTGCCCACCCGCCCGGCCGGTCTGTCCGCCCGCCGGCCGGGGGCCGGGGTCGTCAGTCGGACAGCACGTGGCTGTAGTCCGCGCCGCTGACCGTCAGCAGCGACGGCGCACGCATCGGCTCGCCGTCGACGAGGCGGTACAGCGGGTCCCGGGCGACGAGGTCCGTCGCGACCTCCAGGACCGTCCCGGCGGGCGTGGTGATGCTCGCCGTGCGCACCGTCTCGGTGGCGGCCATCGACACCGGGGCGGCGGCCACCGCCTCGCCGAGAGCGTGCGCCTCCTCCGCGTCGGCGCAGTCTGCCGCCTGGAGGTATGCCGTCACCGGTGCGGAGTCGGTCTCCAGGCGTATCGGCGTCGCCGACGTGAACTGGGTGATGGTGAATCGCGCCATCCCGTGCTCCAGGCCCGCCTCGTCGACGACCAGGGAGGCGGTCGGCGTCTGGCCGTGGATGCCCGCCGCGCCGATCGAGCGGATGGCGGCGCACGCCTGTCCCACCTGCACGACCACGGTGGAGGTCAGCGACGCCGGGGTCTCGCCGACGGTCGACGTGTCGACCGGCTCGCCGTCCAGGAGAACCAGGTCGGCCGTGGCCGGGAGCAGGACGCTGGTGGTGTAGCTGGGGACCCGTTGGCCCGACGGATTCAGGTCGAGCTGGGTCAGCAGCGATCCCTTGTGCTGGGCGGTGGTCGGGAAGAGCGGCGCGTGCAGCGGCGCCGACCCGGAGTAGGTCTTGCCTTACGGGTCGGTGTTCCAGGACGGCACGATCGAGATGGTGCCCGTCGTGCGATCCCCGGCCAGCTCCAGGTTGATCGGCTTGTCGTACGGGGTGGGGCCGCCGGCACCCGGGATGACGTTGGTGAACGTCTCGCTGGTGCTGCCCAGCGCCCAGCGCGGGGTGACGTAGTTGTACCGGTCGAGGAACGCGTTGGCGTCCGTGCGCGCGGTGACCTCCTTGACCGGGGCGACTGCCAGGGCGTACATGCGGTGGTCGGGGTGGTAGACGTGCTCGCCGTAGTAGCTCTGGATCACCTGGTAGTTGAACGTGGTGTACGCGACCGGCAGCGGCATCGACTGCCAGCCCTCGATGGTGAGGAAGTACGAGACCGGCCCCGTGCCGTGGGTGAAGTCGTAGTCGCGCGAGTGCGACCCGGAGAGCGACTCCCGGCCGGGGAAGTAGTTCGCCGCGATGTCGTACCAGAAGAGGTCCAGGACCTGGGCGAGCTCCGAGCGGAGGTCGTCGTCCGTGACGTACGAGTGGCCCATCATGAGCGCGCCGAGATCGATGCCGTAGTAGACCGGGGAGCCGTACTCCCTGATGCCGTGCTCGCGGGTGTAGTCCACCCAGGCGCGCCAGTAGTCGAGCCCCTGCTGGTAGAGCACGTCGTCGCCGATCGCCTGGCCGACGAGGATCATCTGGATGTCTCGGAGCAGCCGGGCGTTGGTGTAGCCGAGCTGGGCGTGCGGCTCGTCGACGGTGAAGTACGAGGCGGCGCGCACTCGCTCTTCGATCTCGTCACGCTGGGCGGCGGTGAAGAGCTGGACGTCGTCGGAGTTCAGGATGCCGGCGAGCATCAGGAGCGTGAAGGACGTCGAGTTGATGTCGGTCGAGCCGTTCCGGGTCAGGCCGACGGTGACTCCCTCGCCGGTGGTGCTCTCGGTCCAGACGCCGGGTTCGTCCACGTCGCCGACGAGGTCCGACCCACTAAGGCCGATCTGGTCGAAGTGGATGGACACGGGGAGCTGGGCGACGCCGCGGTTCTCGAGCAGCCGGAACTCGACCGTCGCCTCGCCGGCGTCGCCGACGGCGTCGGTCACGTCCACCGAGATCTCGCGCCAGCTCTCGTCGGTCGTGGTGACGTCCTCCTGCCACACGACCTGGCCGTTCACGAGGGCCTGGAGGAAGTGGTAGTTCTGGCTGGCGTACAGGTAGGTGGTGCGTAGCCGTGCCGTCAGGACGTGGCTGCCAGGCGTGACGTCCGCGGTCTGGCTGATCGAGGCCGAGCTTCCGGCAGTCGTGCGGGTGTACGGGGCGACGGCGAGCTGGTAGCAGCTCAGCCCGTACCAGCAGTTCCCCCAGAGGTTCTGTGTGAACATCCCGTAGTCCTCGGCCGTCGGGTCCATGTTCTGGTGGTCGAACACGAGCCGGAGGACCTCCCAGGCAGCCTCCGGATCCTCATGGTCGCGAAGCTCGGACGCCACGACGCTCATGAGGGCGCGTGAGGTCACCGTCGCCTCGCGGTCCCACATCTGTTCTGCGGTCCGGTCGATGGCCTCCTGGACGCCGCCGCGGTGGATCTCGAGGCGGTCCTCCCAGCCGCTGCGGACGTTGCCTCCGGGGCCCCCGGCCCAGGGGGGTGGGTCGGCGGCGGCCGCTCGACCGGGATCGGCGACGGCAGCACCGGGGCCGACGACGGCGCCGAGCAGGATGAGCGGCAGCGCGGCGGTGAGGCTGAGCAGGGATGTGACGAGACGTCGTTGTTTCGGGTTCACAGGGATCCTCGATTGTCGATGCGGATGCTCCGGATGGCCTGCCGACGACGCAGGCGACTGTCAGGACGACGACGTCCGGACGGGAATACGGTCTGGACTGTAATCCCGACGTGGCGCCAACCGCAAGGGTCGGGGGTGCTGGCCGGGGGAGACACGGATGCCGGCGGCATCCGGGCTGTCACCGGCGTCGTCGGTGGTGGTTCAACCCGTACATCCGGCCACGGGGTACGGGGAGAGCGAGCGGCGGGCGTTCTGACCACTTCCGACGGGCGCCGAGAACGGCGCCCGAGTCTCCTGCCCGGCTCCCGGGACCGGTCAGGCGGTCAGCGGACCACCAGCACGGTCAGCGGTCAGGTCAGCTGACCATCAGCACGGTCAGCGGTCAGGCGGTCAACTGACCACCAGCACGGTCAGCGGTCAGGCGGTCAGCTGACCAGCACCTGGGTCGCGGACTCCTTCAGCTTGGCGTTGGCCCACCGCATCTGGCGGAGGTTGTCGGGGTGGCACCGCTCGCACAGAGCGAGCAGGTCCCGGTGCTTGATGCCCTGCGCCGCCTGGGCCAGCAGCTCCCAGTCCACCGACACCCCGGCGGCCTTCATGTAGAGCTCGCGCAGGTCCCGCAGCAGCAGCAGCCCGGGGGTCCTGGCCCGGCCGGCCAGCTCGCTGCCCTTGTCGAGCGCCCGCTCCACGACGGTGAGCTCGCCCTTCGGGTCCGGGTCGAGCTTCTCGCCGTAGTCCGCGGCGATCTCGGCGATCTCGCGCACGTGGCGCTGCGACCACTCGGCGAGGTCCCGGCCGACGTGGAAGATGTCGTGGTCGGCCTTGTGCCGATCGGCGACCTGGAGCAGCTCGTGGGCCAGGTCGTTCTCCGAGCGGTGCAGCTCTTTGAGGGCGAGCCCGATCTTCATCGCGTGCCTCCGGTTGTGGCCGGCTCTTCCTCGACGCCGGAGCCCGCGTCCCCGCGAGTCGGCGGGACGTCGTCCGCGAGAGGTGCCGAGGCGGTGGTCGTGGGGGCGGACGACGGCGTGCCGTCCCCGGCCTCGACCAGGGACACCCGGCAGGCCGCCGTCTTGAAGATCGGCTGCTTCGACGCCGGGTCCCACTCGGTGATGGTGAGCTCGTTGGCGGCCCGACCTGGGCCGTCGGGCTCGTGGCTCCCGCGGTCCCAGTAGCCGTAGTGGAACGGCAGGAACGCGACACCGTCGCGGATGCCGGTGACCCGAGCCCTCGCGCGCACGCTGCCGCGAGGCGTGGTGATCTCGGTGAGGTCGCCCTCGTGCAGGCCGAGCAGCTCGGCGTCGCCGGCGGAGACCTCCACCCAGACCTCGGGGGCGGCGGCCTGGAGCTGTGGGGCGCGGCCGGTCTTGGTCCGGGTATGGAAGTGGTAGACCGTGCGGCCGGTGATGAGCTGGAGCGGGTAGTCCGGGCTGGGCAGCTCGTGCGGCGGGACGTACGCGGCGGCCTTGATGATCGCCCGGCCTTCCGGGTTCAGGGCCTTGTACTCGGTCGGCTCCACCGGTGCCCCGGTGACGAGGTCGCGGCCGTAGCTCTCGCAGTACTGCGGGTCGGCGAAGAAGCGTCCGTCGCCATAGAGCCGTTCGGTGCCGTCGGGGGCGTCGTCGGTGCACGGCCACTGGATGCCGCTGCCGCCGCGGAGCCTGCCGTAGCTGATGCCGGTGTAGTCGCAGGGCCGGCCGCGGCTGCACTCCTTCCACGCCTCGAACGCCTCCTCCGGCGTCGACCACTTCACGAGCGGGGCGCCGTCCTTGTCGGTCAGCTCCATGCGACGGGCGAAGTCGAGGAAGATGTCGAGGTCGGGGCGCGCCTCGCCGGGCGGCTCGACCGCCTTCTCGGAGAGGTGGACGGTGCGGTCGGTGTTGGTGAAGGTGCCGGTCTTCTCGCCCCATGTCGCGGCAGGCAGGACGACGTCGGCGAGCTGCGCCGTCTCCGAGAGGAAGATGTCCTGCACCACCAGGAAGAGTCTCTTCTGGCTGAGGATCGAGCGGATGCGGTGCAGCTCGGGCAGGGAGACCGCCGGGTTGGTGGCCTGGACCCACATCAGGCGGATCGAGCCCTCCTCGACGTAGCGCATCATCTGCATCACGTGCGTCGGCGGGGAGTAGTGCGGGATGTCCATAGGGTCGACGTTCCACACCCGCGCCAGGTCCGCCACGTGGGCGTCGTTGGACCAGTTCCGGAACCCGGGCAGGTCGCCGTCGGCGCCGGCCTCGCGGGTGTTCTCCGCCGTCGGCTGGCCGTTCATCTGCAGCAGCCCGCAGCCTGGCCGGCCGAGCATGCCGCGGAGGATGTGGATGTTGTTCACCTGCACGGCCGCCGCCGTGGCCTGGTGCGACTGGTAGAAGCCCTGCAGGACCGTCGACATCAGCCGCTCGGTGGTGCCGATCAGTCGGGCCGCCTCGCGCAGGTCGGCCGCCGGCACGTCGCAGATCGTGGCGACCTTCTCCGGGGGGTAGTCCGCGACCCGCTTCACGAGCTCGTCGTAGCCGACGGCGTGGGCGTCGACGTAGTCGTGGTCCACCCAGTCGTTGGCGACGATCTCGTGCAGGAGCCCGTTCATCAGCGCGACGTTCGTCCCCGGCCGCGGCGCCAGGTGCACGGTGGCGGCGCGGGCGACAGGCGTGGGGCGGGGGTCGACGCAGACGACGGCGGGCGGGTTCGGGCCCGCCAGACGGTCCAGCACCCGCGCCCACAGCACCGTCTGCGTCTCGGCCATGTTGTGGCCGAACAGGGCGATCACGTCGGCGTGGTCGACGTCCGTGTACGAGCCGGGCTGCCCGTCGCACGCGAAGGACTCCTTCAGGGCCGCGGCCGCCGTGGCGGTGCAGAGCCGGGTGTTCCCGTCCACGTGGTTCGTCCCCAGCCCGCCGTGGGCGACGACCCCGAGGGTGTAGTACTCCTCGAGGAAGAGCTGACCGGTTGTGTAGAAGCCGAGGGCGCTCGGCCCCTGCTCCTCGAGCAGCTCCTTCGTCCGGTCGACGACGCGGCCCATCGCCTCCTCCCACGACGCCTCGACGAGCTTGCCCCTCTTCCGCACGAGCGGGCGGGTGAGCCGGTCCGGCGAGGCGTTCGCCTGCCACCCGAACAGGTCCTTCGGGCCGAGACGGCCGTGGTTCACGCGGTCCGCCGCGCGCCCGCGCACCCCGACCATCCGGTCGCCCCGCACGGCGATGTCCAGCGCGTCGCCGTTCGAGTGCAGGATCGAGGCGGACTGCACCCAGCGGTCGACGTCCGCGGGCGCGACGCCCTCGGCGAGATGCGTATCCACCCGGACGGGCCACTCCTGCCCGCGCGCGTACGGGGTCCGGGTGCCCCACACGTCCGCGATCCGGTCGACCTCGGTCATCCGGCACCTCCTCATGCCTGGCGACGACCCCGGGCGGGAGCCGCCTCTGACGGCCCTGGAGGGAGCCGGCACTGCTGGCCAGGCAACACCCGCCACCCGCTCGCCGCAACACCTGGCGGGCCGGCGCCCTGCTCGACGGCTAGACGGCGACGGCGGCGGCCGGTGGCGGCTCGACAGGCCGGCCCGGTCGGCGGACGGGTGCCGCGGGCCGGGCGGTTCAGTCGGCGGGCAAGGGGGCGACGGCGGAGATCCGGTGGATCGCGACGGTCATCTCGGTCTCGCGGTCGGCGTCCGCCATGCGCACCCGGCCGCCGTCGACGCTGAGCGCGCGCACGCGGCGCCGTTCGGGGGTGCCACGGGCGCCGACGACGACGATCTCGAGCGTCTCCCCGGTGCCCGCGGCCTCGCGAAGGATCGTCAGGGCGTGGACCGGGTCGGTGGCGGCGGGGGCGCCGTCCGCGCGGCGCTCGGCGTCGCGGCGCGCCTGCTCCTCACCAGCACGCAGGCGGGCCACGACGTCGCCCAGGTGGGCGTCGTCGAGCACCCGGGCGTAGGTGCCGGCCGACGCGCCGGGATAGGTGGGCAGCCCGCGTGGCACCCGGTGACCCCGCCTGCCGATGCCGCGGGACGGTCGTGCCGCACCGGCGCCGCGAGCTGGCACGGGACCGCCGTCGAACCCGTCCAGCACCACGACGCCGTCGGGACCCTCGAGCACCGGGGCCAGCCCCGCCTCGCGCAGCACGTCGAGCACCTCGCCGGGCGGAGCCGGCGAGACGAGGACGGTCGGTGCGATCGTCCGCAGGCCCAACGAGGCGAGGGCCGGGTTGCCGGTCAGCTCGGTCGCCAGCGCGCCGTCGTCCACGCGCAGGTAGGCGCCTGCCGCACCGACTCGCACCTGTCCGTGGCGCCGTGCCGCGTCGCGCACCAGGTACTCCAGCGCCTGGGGCAGAGGTGTCCGGGAGTAGCCGGCGAGCGCGTCGAGGAGCTCGGTCGCGCCGACGCCGGCGTCGAGCGCACGGCGCACCGACTCGGGCGTGAACCGCACGGTCAGCGCCGAGCCGCGGGACTCCACCTCGGTGCACAGCGTCAGCAGCGCGGCCAGCTCCGGCAGCGGCCGCCCGGGGACGACGGCGGTGAGGTCGCCCTGGACGAGCAGGTCGCCGACCGGGTCGGGCAGCGCCGCCTCGAGAGCCGCCGCGATCTCGTCCTCGGACCCGCCCCCGGCGAGCGTGCGGCCCGCCGCCGTCAGCGCTCCCGCGCCGGTGATGCCCAGGGTCTCGGCCTCGGTGAGGACCGCGGTGACGGTCGACGCCGGGGCGGTCGCGCGCGGCCGGTCCCAGACGAGGAGCTCGTGCACCTGTGCGGCGCTCGCGGCCCGGCCCGCGGGCACCGTGGTCAGCGTCGCCAGGATGCGCCGGCGCAGCTCGAGCGCCCAGCCGCGTTCGAGCGTGGGTTCCAGCGCGGCGCTCAGGGCAGAGCCGTGGTCGCTGCGGGTACCGATGAGCCACGGGGTGCGCGGCGTCGCTGCCCAGGCCCGCGCGAGCTGCGTCCACCGCAGCGGCAGCGGGTCGGCGAGCCAGTCGTCGGCCGTCCGCGCGGGCGTCCAGACCACCTGCTCGTCGCCGTCCTGGCTGAGCAGCCCGGCCATGGCGGCGAGCTCGGCGACCAGCGCTGCCCGGGTCTCGTCCACCTCGAGGGCGGCGGCGGTGCGGCGCAGCTCACGCACCCCGACCCCGCCGGCGCGCAGCACGGTCGCGGGCTCGTGCTGCCAGGTCCGGAGCAGCGCGGCGACCAGTCGCACGATCTCCTCCGCCGCCCGGGCGCCCTCGGCGGCGACGACCACGGCGGGGATGCGTCGCAGGTCGTCGACTGTCGGCGGCTCAGGGGCGGATCGGTGCGTGCGCCCGCCGCGGGCGGCCAGCGCGACCTCCCTGGGCAGCACGAGCTGGGTGGGGGAGAGGCGGCGCAGCAGCCCGTGCTCCAGCAGCCAGGCGGCTCCCTCGGGCGGTGCGCCGGCACTCACCGTGCCGACCGGCGGTCCCCACGTCAGTGCGTCCAGGGTGCCGACGGCGGACGGGGGTGCCTCCTTCATCGTCCGGCGCAGGGCCCCGGCCGTCGTCGGCGGCGCCGTGACGGTGCTCGTCGCGGTGCCGGCCGCGTCCGTCGTCGTGGTGCCGCCCGGGCCCGTCGTCGTGGTCTCTGCCGTGTCCGTCGGGGTGGGGGCAGTGCTCGTCGCGGCGCGCCCTCGGGTGACGACGTCGCCCGAGGTCGGTGCCGGTGGCGTCGTCGCGTGGGCGCCGGCAGCGTCGAGGTCGGCGAGCGTCGGTCCGAGACCGACCGGGTGCGGCCCGAGCGCCTCCACGAGGGCGGCGACCGGCTCGCCGTCGACCACGAGCGCGAGCTCCCGCAGGCGGGACAGGGCCGGTCCGGCGTCGACCCCGACGGCCTTGCCCAGTGCGGCCGCAGTCACCGCCCTGACGGGTGCGAGGGCCGCCACGGCCTCGGCGACGGCGATCTCGACCGTGTCCATCGTGCTAAGCGCCCGCTCCACGCTGGGCCGGGCGGACGCGCGCGCCGCCAGGCCGGTGAGCGACGAGGGGGCAGGTGTGGCGAGGTCCGGACGGGCGGCCAGCAGCCGGGCGAGCGCGGCGTCGTCCCGGCCGGTCAGCTCGGCGACCAGCGCCGCCGTCGTCGCCACCCTCGAGTGCTGCGCGGTGCGGTGGACGACGCCGCGGCCGCGCCCGGCGTCATGGGCGGCAGGGCGGCCAGACGTGCCGCGGGAGCGCTCCGCACGCCGCTGCGCCACCCCGTCCGTAGTCATCCGCACCACCTTACGGCGGGCGGGTGCGGCGATCACCTGGGGCGCTCGGCCGGTTCCTCGCGCGGTGGCGAGGCAGTGCCAAGAGCGAGCGTAGTGTGGCGCCACCCCGGGGACGTGCTCGGTCAGGCCCGCGGGGTCTCGAGACCGCGCTGGTCGCGCGAGATCTCGTGTGCGGCCAGTGCCGCGCGGACCGCCGCGTTGTCGGGTGCGACGCCGCGGGTGGCGGGTCTCTGCCAGACGTGCCCGTCGTGCGCCGCTTCGAGCACCTCCTCGACCGGCCCTGGTACCGAGAGGTAGTGGAGCTCCAGGTGTGCGTCGGCATCGGCCAGCTCCCACGGGTCGTGCCCGCTGACGGGATGCACGCTGACCTCCGGGAGGCCCTGCGTCGTGATGGCAGTCTGCTCGACGACGCCCACCACTACGTCCGCGAACCCCGCCGCGCGCCGCACGACGACCCACACGCCGGCGCCGTCCACGAGCACCAGCGGTGTCCCGATGCTCACGAGGATGTCGCGCCAGGACGCTCGACCGTCGATGCGGCCGCGGCGCTGGTGCGGACGACGGCCATCGCTGGGCGGGATGCCGTCACGGTCGACGAGCAGGTCGATGTCGGCCGGCCGCTCCGTGAGCGCCGCTCTCTCCGCGGACGGCAGCGTCTGCTCCTCCCTGGCCGGCACGGTCTCGTCGGTCTGCGAGCCGACCGTGGCCGCGGCATCCTCGGCCGTCCCCGCCGACCAGTCCGGGGCCGGCGGAGCCGGCTCTTCGACGAACGGCAGCCGCAGACCGGCGCTCTGTACTCGCTCGAGCACCCAGGCCGGCGTCGCCGCACGGGTCCTGGGGAACCGCGAGTAGTCGTCGACGAGGTCCTCGGCACTCACCCGGGGCTGGTCGTCCACGACGTAGTGCGGCTCGTCGTCGTAGTTGAACGAGGCGTCCATCGAGATCCGGGGGTCCGGCCAGCCGGTGGCGCCGAGTGTGACGATCGCCGACTGCGGCGCCCCCACCGGGTGCCGGTAGGTCACCTGCCGCAGCTCGTCCGCGTCCGCCTGGAGCGGTCCGCCGGGCTCGACGGGACCCACCCAGCCGGTCGACCGGGTCCCGTGCCGGACGACGAACCCGACGTCCCAGGCGCGACCCCGCGCGGTGAGATGCACCTGCATCTGGTCCCATCCGGGCGTCCCCTGGCCGGCGGCCCACCGGGAGATCTCGGACAGGATCTGCTGCTGGCGGATCATCGGCGGGACGTCGGGCATCGGCTCTCCGGGTTCACTGCCGTGCGGTGCGCACGGTTCCCCGACCCTCTCGCACGGGCGGTCCCGGACGCGACCGCCTGGCAGGGGAGAACTACCCACCCGACCGCCGAGGAAGACGCGACGGTCCGCGCGAAGCTCACGTCCGCCGTCGGGAGAATCTCGCCGCTGTCGGCCGCTGCGACCGGTACTCTTGAGAGCAGAAGTGGCGCCGGTGAGCCGGCGCCTTCGTCACGTGAGTAGAACTGAGGTCTGTCCCGTGCCTACCGGCAAGGTCAAGTGGTACGACGCCGACAAGGGTTTCGGCTTCATCGCCGCCGACGACGGCGGCGAGGTGTTCCTGCACGCCTCCGCGCTGCCGCACGGTGTGGTCCCCAAGCCCGGCGCCAAGCTGGACTTCGGCGTCGCGGACGGCCGCCGCGGCCCCTCGGCCCTGTCGGTGACGGTGCTGGAGGAGCCGCCGTCGGTCGCCAAGGCGCACCGTCGCCCGGCGGAGGACATGGTGCCGATCGTCGAGGACCTCATCAAGGCGCTGGACCGCGCGTCGAACTCCTTGCACCGCGGCCGCTACCCCGAGAACGGCCGCCAGCTCGCCCAGGTCCTGCGGGTCGTCGCGGACTCCTTCGACGCCTGATCTCCCCACCGTCCCGCGGGGGCGCCGTCCAGGCGGACGGTGCCCTCGTGCGTCGCGGCCAACCTCTAGACTGGATCCCGTGCCTCCTGCCACGAAGACCCCCCGCGCGACCGCACGTCCTGCCAAGGAAGCGATCCTCGCCGGTGCGGTCGACCTCGCCCGTGCCGCCGCCGAGGAGCTCGCGCTGCCCGGCCAGGTCGGCGACCACCGGGGCGTCGTGGTCGAGGGCGAACGGCTGCTCACCCACGTCTTCGAGTCGCTCGTTCCTGGCTACAAGGGCTGGCACTGGGCGGTCACGGTCGCCCGGCCGCCGCGCGGACGCACTGCCACCGTGTGCGAGGCCGAGCTCCTGCCCGGTGACGGCGCGCTCCTCGCCCCGCAGTGGGTGCCGTGGTCCGAGCGCCTCCGACCCGAGGACGTCGGCCCGACCGACGTGCTGCCTTACGTCGAGGACGACGAGCGCCTCGAGCAGGGCTACGAGGCCACCGGCGAGGACGCCGACGAGCTGGCGATCTTCGAGCTCGGGCTCGGTCGTGCGCGCGTGCTCTCCGCCGAGGGACGTGCCCAGGCGCTGACCCGCTGGTACGACGGCGACCGGGGTCCGCAGGCCCCGGCCGCCCGGGCCGCTGCCGCGCCCTGCTCGACCTGTGGCTTCTTCATGAAGCTCGCGGGTTCGCCGCGCACCGTCTTCGGCGTCTGCGCGAACGAGTGGTCGCCCGACGACGGTCGCGTCGTCTCGATGGACCACGGCTGCGGCGCGCACTCCGAGACGCAGGCGCCCGAGCCGGCGCCGTTGTGGCAGTCCTCCCGGCCGGTGGTCGACGAGCGTGACCTCGAGGTGATCGAGGCACGCCCGGTGCTGCCGTCGGTGGTCGACGGCGCAGCGCCGAGCCGCGGGATCACCGCGCGGGAGCCCGGCGAACCGGATGCGTCCCGTGAGCGGGATGTACCCGGCGAGACGGACGTGGCCAGCGAGCCGGACGTGCCCGACGTGCCCGGCGAGCTCGCCGCGGAGGGCGAGTCGGAGTCCACGGCCGACGCCGTGTCCGACGTCGACCGGCCCGACCGCTGACGGCGGCTCGTAGCCCCGAGGACGCCGCCGCCCGCTGACGCGGGCGACCTCAGCGCCACCACCCCCTGCGGAGAGGGGGCTCGGCGCTGCGGCCCAGGCACGCCGCCGCTTGCCGACGCGGGCGACCTCGTACCGCAACGCCCTGCGACGGGTGGTCTCCGCCGCTCTGAGCACGCCGCCGAACGACGCCGCTGACGCGGGCGACCTCGGCGCCGCCTCCCCTGGGCGGGGTGGTCTCGGCGCTGCCTCTCCGGGAACGCGCCGCCTGGACAGATGCCGCACCGGGCGGACCCCGGACGGACAGACCCTTCCCCGGCAGCTCGACCGGGCCCTCACCCGCCCACCCCTGGGTGGGAGCCGCGCGATTCACCCCCCGATCACCCCCGGGGCGCAGCACCAGCACGCTGGTGCGCTGGTGGGCTGGGGAACCTGCACGGCGGGGAGGAGTCGACGTATGGACGCACTGGTCCGGACGCGGGTGCTGCGCACCCTCGGGCAGGAGATCGGGCACGCCCACGCGAGGCAGTTCGCCCGACGCTACCTCGAGATGCTGGACCGCCGGCTCGTCCACCTCTCGCGCGCCCTCGAACGGGCCGACGCCGAGCGGGCGCTCACCGTCTCCCTCGGGCTCGCCACGGCGAGCGCCATGGTGGGGGCCGGGGCGCTGTCGGAGCAGGCCGGCGCGATCGTGCCCGCGCTGCGCGCCGGGGACGTCGCACCCGCCCGTGCAGCGCTCCCGCAGATCAGGATGCTCGCGGTCGGCACCGCGGAGGCCCTGGCAGCGGAGCTCCGGGCACCCCGGGAGCGGGTGGCGCCGCGCACGCTCGGCCACGCCAGGGCCTGAGCCTCACGGCTAGAGCCTCACTGCCTGAGGCTGACGGCCCGAGCCTCCAACGACGACGCCACTTCGCCCCCAGCGCCACGCTCCCGGCCACGGCCGACCGGCCGCGCACGCCCGCGGACGACCGCCGTCCCGATATCCTTGGCCCATGTCGCCGGGCAGACCCACGGGTGAGCGCAGCAGTCCCGTGGCGCCGGCCGAGCCGCCCGCCACGCGCGCTGTGCCGGCACGCCCGGCCGACCGCTCACGCCGCGTGGCCGCTCCGCGTGCCGCCGGCGGCCACCTGAGCGTCTTCCTGCGCCAGCTGCCGTTCGCCTCGGTGATGCTGGTGATCGTGGTGGGCGTCGCGGTCTTCGACGCGCTCCTGCTGAGCGACGACCACTTCTTCACCGGCCTGATCCTGGCTCTGGCCGCGACCGCCCTGTCGATCATCGTGCCGTGGCGCCGCATGCCCCGGCCCTGGGTCGCGCTGGTCCCGCTGCTGGACATGGTCGCGATCGCCTTCCTCGGGGAGTCCGGGTTCCGCTCCAGCTCGCTGCTCGTGCTGCCGGTGCTCTGGATGGCGTCCTCCTTCGGCGCCCGGGGACTGGTGCTGGCCGTCCTGGCGGGCGGTGCCGCCGCGTGGGGGTCCGACCTCCTGGACCCCACGGGCTTCGAGCCGCTCGAGGTGCAGCGCCTGTTCCTGATGCCGGCGGTCCTGGCCGCCGTCGGCCTCTACGTCCATCTTGCCGAACGTCGTTCCACCGCACGCCGGGACCTGCTGGGACGCCAGAGCGCGTTGGTCGAGGAAGCCTTGAGCGACGCCCGCCGCCAGCAGCGCATCCTGGAGGGGATCCTCAACACCATCGACGTCGGCGTGGTCACCCTCGACGCCGACGGCCGCATCACCACGATCAACCGTGCGCACGCCGCCGTGGTCGGCAGCCGGCTCAAGATCGGCGACCACGTGACCGTCCACGGCGGAGTCGACGGGTACGCGGCCGACGGCACCACGCCGCTGGGCACCGAGGGCTCGCCCCTGGTGCGCGTCAGCCGCGGCGAGGCGCTCGAGCGCGAGCTCACCTGGTGGGACCAGGGCGACGGCACCCGCCGGGCGTTCCGCATCTCCGGCGCCGGCCTGCGGGACGACGACGGTGCCTGGGCGGGCGCCGTGGTCGCCTACCAGGACCTCACCGACGAGATGGCGGCGCTGGCCCAGCGCGAGGACTTCGTCTCCTCCGTCTCGCACGAGCTCCGTTCCCCGCTGACGTCGATGCTCGGCTACCTCGAGCTCGCTCTCGACGATCCGCACCTGCCCGGGCCCGTGCGCAGCCATCTGCAGGTGGTCGAGCGCAACTCCGAGCGGCTCGAGCGGCTGATCGCCGACCTGCTCACGGCCGCGGAGGCCCGCTCCGCACCCGTGCAGCTCGTGCGCGCCGCGCTGGACCTGAGCGAGGTGGTGGCCGAGGCGGTCCAGAACCAGCTCCCGCGCGCGGACGCCGCAGAGGTCACCCTGAGGAACCACGTCGCGACGTCCTGCGTGATCGGGGGCGACCGGACCCGCCTGACCCAGGTGGTGGACAACCTGGTCTCGAACGCCATCAAGTACTCGCTGCCCGGCGGGACGGTCACTCTCAGCCTCGAGCGCGACGCGACGTCGGTGCGGCTGGTCGTCGCGGACCGCGGCATCGGCATCGCCGAGGCCGACCAGGAGAAGCTGTTCTCCCGGTTCTACCGCGCCGAGACCGTGCGCCAGGGCCCGGTCGCCGGCATCGGGCTCGGGCTGCACATCTCGCAGCTGATCGTCGAGCGGCACGGCGGCCGCATCGAGCTGGCCAGCACGCTAGGCGTCGGCACGACCGTCGAGATCGTCCTGCCCACGGAGGTGGCGGAGGCATGATCCTGGACCTGACGACCGTGCAGGCGGTCGCCGCCGTCGTCGTCCTCACCAGCTCGGTGGTGTTCCTCTCCGAGGTGTGGGCGCGCGACGGTGACACGGTCGACCGGCTGTGGTCTATGGCCTTCCTCGCCGCCGTGGCGACCGGCGTCGCCTACCTGGCCGCCACGATCGACCCGGCGCTGTGGTGGGCCAACGCGGTGGGCAACGGCGCGAGCGTGCTGACCACGTTCGCGATGTGGAGCGGTGTGCGGGCACACCTGGGACGCCGTCCGCTGGTCGAGGTCTCGCTCGCGGCAGCCGTCGTGGCGCTGCTCGCCACCGTCGTGCAGGGGCCCGACGGCGGACCGTGGGCGGGCGGCATCGTGGTCCTGCTCGGCACCGCGGCCGGCGGCCTGCTCGGAGGTGCGGCACTCGTGCGCGGCGGTGCGGTGCGCCTGCGCGCCGCGGTCCTCCTCGCCGTCGTGCTGATCACCGCCGGGGTGTTCTACGCGGTACGCGCCGTCGTCTACCTCGTCGCGGGACCGGAGTCGGCCGCCTTCCGGCTGTACCTCGGCACCGAGGTCACCACGGTCGTGGTGGTGCTGCTCGTCAACGGGGCCGCGTTCTCGATGGTGGTGCTGCGGGGCAGGTACGCGCGTGACCGCCAGGACGCCGCCCGCAACTTCGACCCGATGACCGGTGCCCGCACCGGCGTCTCGTTCCAGCCTCGCGCGCACGAGCAGCTGCGGGACGCCGCGGCGAGCGGTCGGCCGGTCGCGCTGGTGGCGATCGCGCCGGAGGGCGTGGGGCAGATCGCGGTGGCCTTCGGCCGCGAGTTCGCCGACCAGGCGCTGGTGACGGCCGGCGAGATCACGCAGATGCTGCTGCCACCGCGTGCCCTGATCGGGCGCGACGAGCTCGACGGGCAGGCGTTCCAGGTGCTGCTGCCCGGGTACAGCGCGGCGGATGCGCAGGCCTGGGCGACGCAGGTGCGCAAGGAGCTCATCGACACCCCGCTGGACGTGCCCGGCAGCCGGCTCCGGCTCACGGCGAGCGTCGGCATCGCCACGGACCGGACGGACGGCTACGCCCTCGAGGCGCTCTGCGACTCCGCCCGGCGGACCTCGCAGGCGGCGCTCGGCGCGGGCGGGAACCGGGTGCTCGTGGCCGGCGAGTCCGACAGAACGGACAGATCGCCCGGTGCGGACGGCCCTGACGTGCAGTCTTGAGGTGATCTTGAGGTGACCTGAAGGTCGGCCTGGGCCGAGGTTGAGGTCGGCACGCCACGATGGGCGTCGGTGCCGGGCGAAGGACTCGCCCAGGCAGCGGCGACGGATCGCCGGCACCCCACCGCGATCGTCTCGAAGGACACCCATGCCCACTCACGCCTCTGCCCACGTCGCCCGCAGCCGCAAGACCAAGGCCATCGCCGCCGGGATCGGAGGCATCGTCCTGCTCGCCGGCGGCGGCGCCTCGTTCGCCGCCTGGCAGGACTCGGAGATGCGTGCGGGCGCCATCCGGGCCGGCGAGCTGAGCCTGGAGTCCGCGGGCGGCACCTGGACCCTGAACGGCGTCGGCTCCGCAGCTTCCGTCGACTCCTTCACCATCGTCCCGGGCGACGTCCTGACCTACTCCGACACCGTCACGCTCACGGCGACCGGCGACAACATCGACGCCACCCTGAGGACGCAGCTCGGCACTATCACGGGTGGTGGCGAGCACGGTGACCTCAGGGACGACCTCGTGGCCACGTTCTCGATCAGCGGCCTGAAGAACGACGCGGGAGACGTCGTCGTCGGCGGCAGGACCGTGAACGCCTCCGACGCGGAGATCATGCACATCGACGAGCCGGTCACCGGCACCATCGACATCAGCGCGACCGTGACCTTCCCGGACCGGGAGGGGCAGGGCGGCCAGGGTGAGTGGATCAGCTTCGAGAACACCGGCCTCGTGCTCGAGCAGAACCTCACGCAGCAGTAGGCACCGCACCGCACCGACCAGGCCACGACCCAGAGCCCGTCCGGTCGCCCCCGAGCCAGGGCGACCCGGGCACCGACCACCAGAGGAGCTGACGTGCGCGTCGTCCCCGGGCACCTCGTGCGTGCCTGCGTCGCCGGTGTGCTGGCGATCGGGCTGCTCGGCGGTGGCGCGGGAACCTATGCCGCCTGGTCGGACACCGAGACCCACGCCGGCCGGGTCGCCGCCGGCGAGCTCGGCCTGGATGCCGGCAGCACCACGATCGCCGTCATCAGGCCGAGCGCCGACGGGTCGGCCCCCGCGACCCTCCCGGGGGACGCACCGCTCGTCGCCGGCGACACCCTGCGCATCACGACGGAGGTCACGGTCCGGGCGCGGGGAACGAGCCTGGCGGCGACCCTCCTGCTCGACCTCGACGGCCTCTTCGGGACACAGGCGCCGGAGCTCGCGGAGGTGCTGCGCCGCGACCTCGTCGTCGACGTCGAGATGCGCGGCCCGAGCGGCTCGGTGCGGCAGGCGCCGGCCGGCGGGCCATGGTCGGTCACGGAGGCCGATCACGGCGCGACGGTGACCGCGACGATCGAGACGACCCTTCCCGCGACGGCGCCGGACGGCGCGGCCTGGGGCACCGCGCTCCAGGGCCGCTCCACCGCCGGCGCAGTCCGCTGGTCCCTCACCCAGGAGGCGTGAGATGCACCGCTCGCACCGCCGTCGGCCCCTCGTCGCGCTGCTCGCACTCGCCGTCGTCCTGGTGTGCGCGGCGACCGTGCTGCGGCCGACCTCGACCACCCAGGCACGGTGGCACGACGAGGAGACGATCGCCGTCGCCGTCGCGACCGACACGGTGGCGCTGCACGTCACCCCGGGCGAGAGCCGGGCCACCTTCGCGCTCGCCGGGACCAGCGCCGTCGAGTGGGCGCCTCGCGAGGTGTCCGTCGCGGCCGGCGCCATCCCCCTGACGGCTGCCGACCTCGCCGGGTCGACCGTCGGCTACGCCCTGCCCGACGCCGGAGCGTGCCTCCCCGGGCAGGTGCCGGACTTCGCCGCAGACCTGACGGCGGTGCCGCCGACGGCGACCACCTTCCCGGTGACCGGCGGCTCGCCGGTCCCGCTCGAGCCCGGGGGCGTGGCGGCGCTGTGCCTCGTCGTGGAGCCTGGCAGCGCGCTGCGCGCGGCGCACCCCGGCACGTCGCTCCGCGTGACGACCGCCGTCGCCAGTCGTGCTCGCGGTCCGGCCTCGTGGACCTCGAGCGCCGCGTGGACCGGCGAGGTCCTCGTCCCGGCGCTGCCGACCGTCACCGCCACGTGCGCGACGGTGACGGAGCGTGGACCATGGTGGAAGCGGTCGCACGTCCAGCTCGCGTGGGGCTTGTCGGAGACAGACGGTGCCACCACGCAGTCGATCGCGCTCTGGCAGGTGCAGCGACGGGCCGGGGACGGGTGGGAGCCCGTCGGGGCGGACCTGGCGGCCGACACCGCGGCCACCACGGTGACGGGCTGGGACTTCCCGCAGCAGGACTGGGAGATCGTCTACGACCTGCGGATCGTGGCGGTCCTCGAGGGCGGCACGACGATCACGAGCGACGAGCTGCGGGTCGGCGCGCTCGTCGGCACCGCATGGTGCGCCCGATGAGGGGCCGCCACACCCGTGCCCAGGGCACCGCGAGCACGCAGGTGATCCTCCGGCGGGTCGGCAACGCGGTGCTGTGGCTGCTGCTGGCGACGGTGGCCGCCGTCGCCTTCGCCGTCGTCCTGCTGCCTCGCCTGCTGGGCTGGGTGCCGCTGTCTGTCCTCAGCGGTTCGATGGAGCCGGCGATCCCCACCGGGAGCCAGGTGGTCGTCGAGGCCGTCGAGAGCGACGCGGATGCCGCCGAGCTCGCCCTGGGGGACGTCATCACCTTCATGCCCTTCCCGGACGACACCACCCTGGTCACCCACCGCATCGTCGGACGCACCCTGGCCGCGGACGGCACGGTGGCCTTCACCACCAAGGGCGACGCCAACGACGCGGCCGACCCGTGGACGGTGACAACGGTCCAGATCCGCGGAGTCGCGCACTACCATGTGCCGTACGCCGGGCATCTCGCCACCGTCCTCGACGGCGACCAGAAGCGGACCGGGGCGGTCGTCGGAGCCGCGGCCCTGTTCAGCTACGCCGGGATGCAGCTGCTCTCGGCCGTCCGAGAGCGACGCCGACGCGGGCGCGGCCGGGGGAGACGGCGAAAGGAACGGGTCATGACCGAGCACGAGCTGCGCGCATGAGCGCAATCCTCGACCCCACGCCGTTGCGCTGCCTCTGCGACGACGTCGGTCCGTACGCCGCGAAGGACTTCGCCGGCCGCTGGCTCGACACCCTCGAACCGCGCGTCACGCGCCTGCGCCAGGCGGTCCTCGAGGGGGACGTCGACGAGAGCTATGCCGCGGCGCTCAGCCTGCAGACCTCGTCGTTGATGGTTGGCGCCGAGCTGCTGGCCCGGCATGCCCAGGTCTTCGCCCGGGCCGCCCTGCAGGGGCTCGGCTGGCCCGCGCTGCGTGCGCTCGCCGAGCTCACGACCACCGCACGGATGACGACGTCGGAGCTGACCGACGCGATGGCGGCCACGGCGCGCCGAGGCTGAGCACGATCCGCGGCACGAGGCGGGCTGAGCACGATCGCCTGCGCATCGCGGACTGAGCGCGATCCGCTGCACTGCAGGTTGAGCACGATCCGCGGCGCCGGTGACCTCTGAGCCGCCGGCCTCACCCCACGTGGCGACCGCGGCGCAGGAGGGTGAGCCGGCGTCCTCATCCCGCAATCGTCCGGGTCGGCCGCGGACCTCAGCCGCGTGCGGTGCTGTGCTGGTCGCCGGACGAGGGAGGCGCGATGGTGCGTACCGACGCACTGCACGAGATGGCGGCGGACCTCGGGGCGGAGGTTGCCCGCAACTTCGCGCTCCTCTACCTCGACATGCTCGACGACCGTCTCGAGAAGCTGCGCACGGCGCTCGCGGCGGACGACCCGGCCGCCACGCTCACCTCGGCGGTGAGCCTCCACACCGCCAGCTGGATGGTCGGTGCCGACGGCATGGCCGAGGCGGTCCGCGGGCTGGCCGATCTCGCCCGCCGCCAGGACCTGGCCGGTGCGCGTCACACGCTGCCTGCTCTGGAGGAGCTGGTGCCGGCGGTGGCGCTCGCCCTGCGACAGGCGATCAGCGATCTGACGTGAGCCGGTACCCCACACCGCGCACGGTCTCGATCAGGCGCGGTGCTGCGGCGTCGTCCCCGAGCTTGCGTCGCAGGTTGGCCAGGTGGACCTCGACGGTGCGGCGGTCGGCGTCGGTGACGGCAGCACCGGCGGTGTAGTCGTCGCCCCACAGCCGACGGACGAGCTCGGCCTTCGCCAGCACCCGGTGCGGCGCGGACAGCAGGGCGGCGAGCAGGTCGAACTCGCTCCGGGTCAGGTGCACGGGCGTGCCGTCGCGGTCCACGAGACGGGCGTCGACGTCCATCCGCAGCCCGCGGTGGGTCAGCACCCGCGCGGCCGTCGGCGGACTCGCCGCGGTCCCGCCGGTTCCCGGTGGGGCCGGCGCGGCACCCGCGGTGACGCGGTGGCGCGGCCGGCGCAGCATCGCCTCGATCCGGGCACGCAGCTCGCGCGGGCGGAACGGCTTCGTCACGTAGTCGTCGGCGCCCGCCTCCAGACCCAGGAGCGTGTCGATCTCCTCGGCGCGGCCGGTGAGCATGACGAGATACGTGCTGGAGAAGGTCCGCAGCCGCCGCGCCACCTCGAACCCGTCGATGTCCGGCAGGGATATGTCCAGCGTCGTCACCAACGGCTCGTGCGCACGAACCAGCTCCACCCCCTCGGCGCCGGTGGTGGCGGAGTGCACGGCGAAACCCGCCTGCCCGAGCGTCGCCTCGAGCAGGAAGCGGATGTCGGCGTCGTCCTCGACGACCACTGCCGCCCGCTCCCCGTCCGTCTCGCTCACGTGGTGAATCTAACAACTGCCGACGCCGGTCGCCGCCGTGGCGGCGTCGGACCGCGGCATCCGCGCGCGCAGGGGAGATGATGGTGCCCATCATGCCCGCGCCACCCGGTTCGCCCGACCCGTACGACGCCCCGATGTTCCCGGTCCGTACCGTGGTGCTCGGCGCCTTCGTGCCGTCGCTGGTCTTCGAGATCGGTGTCGGGGCGATGCTGCCGATCATCGCGCCGACGGCGGTGGGCCTGGGCGCGTCGCTGGCGGTCGCCGCCGTGGTGGCGGCGATGCTGCCGATCGGTCAGATCATCGCCGACCTGCCGGCCGGGGCGCTCGCGGCCAAGGTGGGCGACCGGCGCGCCATGGTCCTCGCCGGGCTCGTCGCCGTCCTCGCCTTCCTCGGTGCGGCGCTCGCCCCCGGGCTGGTCACCCTGAGCGTCGCGGTCCTGGCCACCGGGGCCGCCTCGGCGGTGTTCAACCTCGCCCGGCACTCCTACCTCACCGAGATCACCCCGCCGCTGCGGCGGGCACGGGTGCTCTCGACCCTGGCCGGGGTGCACCGCATCGGGCAGTTCCTCGGCCCCTTCGTCGGCGCCCTCGTCATCCACGGCGGGGACGTGCGCAACGCCTACCTCCTCGGGGTGGCGACCGCCGCGGCCGCGACGCTGACGGTGCTCCTGGTGCGCGAGACGGCGCCCGCCGAGCGGGTGCCGGCCGGCTCCCTGCGCGCCCGGGCCGCGGCCAGGCGCGCCGCGCGCGCCGCACGCCGCGAGGCACCTCTGGGCCCGCGGATGGGCAAGGTGCTGCGCGAGCACCGCAAGGTCTTCACCTCGCTCGGGGTCGCGGTCCTCCTCGTGGGTGCTGTGCGGGGCGCCCGGCAGACCGTCATCCCGCTGTGGGGCGAGCACGTCGGCCTCGACCCGGCGACCATCTCGCTGATCTTCGGCCTCGCCGGCGGGGTGGACATGCTGCTCTTCTACCCGGCGGGCAAGGTCATGGACCGGCTGGGCCGGCTGTGGATCGGTGTGCCGTCCATGCTCGTCCTGGGCGCGTCGATGGTGCTGCTGCCCCTCACGGACACGGTGGCCGCCGTCTCCGTCGTCGCCGCGCTGATGGGGCTGGGCAACGGGATGAGCTCAGGCATCCTGATGACGCTGGGGTCCGACGTCGCCCCCGCGTCCGGCCGTGCCCAGTTCCTCGGCATGTGGCGGGTGCTGCAGGACAGCGGCGGGGCGCTCGGCCCGCTCGTCGTCTCCGCGGGGGCCGCGCTCGGGTCCCTCGCCGCCGGGATCTGGGTGACCGGGGCCCTCGGCGCGGCAGCGGCCGGCGCGCTGGCGCGGTGGGTGCCGCGATGGTCGGTGCACGCGAACCGCAGCACCCGTCGCGAGGCCGGCCTGCTGCCCTGACGGTCCGTCGGCCGACCTGCAGGCACACGGCCGGTAACGTCCCGCCTCGCCCTCCGGGGGTGAGGCGGCGGGTGGGTGACATCACATCGACGGGCCGCAGCCGTCACCCTCGCCACCCCGCGCCGCGATCGAGGCCGGGGGCCTGATTCATCCGGGGTTCATCACTGAGCCCGCCTCGCTGAACTTTCCCGACTGGTGACCTTGCACCCTGACGGCTACTGCGAGGTTCTCAGATGCTCAAGCGCTCGACGGCTCGACGCCCCGGACACCCCCGGGCAGCGTCGTCGAGCGCGCGAGCGACGATGGACCGGATCCTCGAGGCGGCGGCGCTGACCGAGGACGGCGGTCGGCTCGCGACCGCCGGTACCGTCGGTGCGGCCGTCGCTGCAGGGGGGCGGCGGCAGCTCGCGTCCTCCGCCGACCCGGCGACGCGCACGAGCCGGCGCACGCCGCCACGGTTCTGGCCGGCGCTCGCGCCGGCGATCTCGAAGCCGTGGGACCGCAGCATCCGGGCCGGGATGGCACTCACCGACCTCGCCCTCATCGTGATCGCCCTCGTCGTCGCGCGGGTGGTCCGGTTCGGGGATCTCGGCGCGACCCAGCTGACGGTGGGGCCGCGGTCCGTGGACTACCAGGTCGTCGGTGTCGTGATCACGATCCTCTGGTTCCTCACGCTGACCGCAAACGACTCGCGCAAGCGACGGGTGCTCGGCGCCGGGCTGGAGGAGTACCGCCGCATCCTCACCGGCACCGTCGCCGCCTTCGGTGCGCTGGCGATGCTGTCCTATCTCGGTGAGGTCACCCTCTCCCGCCTCTACTTCGTCGTCGCCCTCCCGGTCGGCCTGGGGCTGCTGCTGGTGGGCCGGCTCGCCTGGCGCCTGCGTCTGCGCCAGGTCCGCAGCCGCGGGCACGCCCTGACCGGCACCGTCGTGGTGGGGGACGCCGACGACGTGGTCGCGACCGTGGCGGAGATGCGCCGGCACCGCGAGGCGGGGTACGTCCCGGTCGCCATCGCGCTCTCGAGGTCCGGGGAGGCCGATCCGCGTGACGAGGTGCTGCCCGAGCTCCCGCGCATCTCGCTGCCCGAGCTGAGCGCGGCGGCCGAGGACCCGCGCCTGGGGGCGGTGATGATCGCGGGCGGGATCTCGCGCGCCGAGGTGCGCCAGCTCGCCTGGGACCTCGAGGTCGGCAGCGCCGAGCTGCTGCTGGTCTCCCAGCTCACCGACGTCGCCGGCCCCCGGATCCACCAGGTCCCCGTCGACGGGCTGCCCATGGTGCAGGTGGACCTGCCCCGGTTCTCCGGGTGGGCGCACGTGCTCAAGCGGTCCATGGACGTCGTCTTCGCGGCGACGGCGCTGCTGCTGCTCGCCCCGGTCTACGGCGCGATCGCGCTCGCGATCAAGGCCGACGACGGTGGACCGGTCTTCTTCCGGCAGGAGCGGGTGGGCCAGAACGGCACGTCCTTCATGATGCACAAGTTCCGCACCATGGCCGTCGACGCCGAGGCCCGGCTGGCGGCACTGCAGGGACAGGGAGACGGCAACGGCGTCCTCTTCAAGCTCAAGGACGACCCGCGCGTGACCCGGGTGGGCAAGTTCCTGCGCCGGTACTCCCTGGACGAGTTCCCGCAGTTCTTCGACGTCCTGACGGGGCAGATGAGCGTCGTCGGGCCCCGACCCCCGCTGGCCAGCGAGGTCGAGTGCTACGAGCGGCACGTGCACCGCCGGCTGCTGACGAAGCCCGGCGTGACCGGCCTGTGGCAGGTCTCCGGCCGCTCGGACCTGAGCTGGGAGGAGAGCGTCCGGCTGGACCTCAGCTACGTGGAGAACTGGTCGGTCAGCGGGGACCTCATGCTCATCCTGCGCACAGTCCGGGCAGTGATTCGCCCGCGCGGGGCCTACTGACTCCGCACGCGTGAGCTCCCACCGGGATCGCCGAAGCAGGTCCGGCGCGGTTGTGGGAAGCAGGACCGGCGCGGGTTTGGGCGGCAGGACCGGCGCGGTTGTGGGCGGCAGGACCGGCGCGGTTGTGGGCGCCAGGACCGGCGCGGTTGTGGGCGGCAGGACCAGCGCGGTTGTGGGCGGCAGGACCGGCGCGGTTACGGAATGTCCGTCTGGATAGTCCGTACGGAAGTTCCGCGCGCCAGTGGGGCGGTCGCCGAACCTGGCTCGGACGTTCCTGCCGAAGCGCCCCCCGGCACCCGCGTCGCGCCCGCCGGGAACGACTCGGGGTCGCGGCCCGACGCGCTCGCCGTTGGGGCCTGCGACCCGTGCCGATCAATTCCTCCGTGACCGGATCGTTATCAGCGACATCTCCCACCGCCCTGCGTCTGTGTGCCATGCTCTGAGCAATCGCTCACGCGATGATCAGATGCTCACACAGTTGTGAAGGGTCGAGCCCGTGTTGCAGAACAGCACCAGCCACCATCGGCGCGAGCCGGTCGCCGTGGTGGACGGACTCTGGAAGTCCTACGGCGGTGTCCCCGTGCTCAAGGGCGTGGACATCGATGTCCAGCCCGGGGAGATCCACGCCCTCGTCGGCGGGAACGGGGCCGGCAAGTCGACACTGATGAAGGCCATCACCGGTGTGGTCGCACCGGACTCCGGTCGGATCGTGATCGGTGGTCGCGAGGTCAAGAAGCTGTCGCCGCGGGCCGCCCACGCCAACGCGGTGTACATGGTGCCGCAGGAGCCCCAGCTGTTCCCGAACCTCTCGGTGCTCGAGAACGTCACGCTCTCCCTCGGCGGACAGCGCGTCGGCCGGCGACGCGTCCAGGAGGTCATCGACTCCCTCGCCCACCCCATCGACCTCGACGCGAGGGCGGGCGAGCTCTCGATCTCCGACCAGCAGCTCATCGAGCTCGTCCGCGGCATCCTGCGCGAGGCGCGGCTGCTCATCGTGGACGAGCCGACGGCCGCGCTCACGGCCCGCGAGGTCGACCAGCTCTTCACCCAGCTGCGGTCGCTCGCCGCCACCGGCGTCGGGATCTTCTACGTCTCGCACCGCATGTCCGAGATCTTCGCCCTGTGCGACCGCGTCACAGTGCTGCGCGACGGCGCGATGGTGCTCCAGTCGCGGACCGACGAGGTGTCGGTCGACGACCTGGTCCGGGCCATGGTCCCGGACACCGTGCGGCACGAGGCGGCTCCGCGCGCGCGGGCGACGGCCCACGCGGGGGCGCGTCCGGCGCTCGAGGTCCGCGGACTGACCGGCCAGGGCTTCCTGGACGTCGACCTCGAGGTCTTCCCGGGCGAGGTCCTCGGCATCGCCGGTGTCGTCGGGACCGGACGCACCGAGCTCGCCGAGACCGTCTACGGGCTCCGGCCGGGAACGGGCACGGTGATCCTCGACGGCGAGGAGTACGCGGACCGGACGCCACGGCACTCCCTGGACCGTGGGCTGTCCTACGTGCCCGAGGACCGGCACGCCCACGGTGTCTTCCTGCTCGGCACGATCGTCGACAACTGCAGCTCGACGGTCATGGACCGGATCACCCGCGCCGGCCTGATCCGTGCGGAGCTCGACCACCAGGTCACGGACCGGTTCGCGCAGGGCCTCGCTCTCCAGGCAGGCAGCCGCAGCCGCAAGGTCGGCAACCTCTCGGGCGGGAACCAGCAGAAGGTCTCCCTCGCCAAGGCGCTCGCACCGGAGCCGAAGGTGATCATCCTCGACGAGCCGTCGCGTGGCGTCGACGTGGCCGCGCGGGCCGACCTCTACCGGCTCGTCGGGGACCTGGCCGAGCAGGGGCTCGCCGTCGTGCTCATCTCCTCGGACTTCGAGGAGATCGTCGAGCTCAGCACGCGGGTCCTCGTGATGCGCGACGGCCGGGTGACCGGTCACCTTCCCGCGGAGCAGATCACCCTTGCCGCCGTCCGGGACGGCGCCTTCGGGACCATCGAGGAGGTCGCCTGACATGAGGCAGCTGCTCAAGCACCGTGAGGCCGTCACCGTGCTCGGTGTCGTCCTTCTCGTCGCGGTCGTCGCGATCGTCCACCCGAGCTTTGTCACCGGCGGGAACCCGGCGCGTATCGCCAACTCCGCGGTGATCCTCGCCCTCCTCGCGGCCGGCAGCGCGATCGTCATCATGACCCGGAACATCGACGTCTCGGTCGGCTCGACGCTCGCCCTGTCGGGGATCGTGGGGGCGCTGATGCTGCGGGACGGTGTGCCGATCCCGCTCGCGGTCCTCACGGTGCTCGTCCTCGGCGCCGTGCTCGGTGCGGTCAACGGGCTGGGCGTCACGTACGGGCACGTGCCGTCGATCGTCATGACGCTCGGCACGCTGGCCGCGTACCGCGGCATCTCGTTCCTCATCACCGGCGGGTACTCGGTGGAGAACATCCCCTCCGCCTACCGCGGGATCGGCACGCTGGAGCTGCTCGGGCTGCCGGTGCTCGTGTGGGGTGCACTCCTCGTGCTCGTCGCCGTCGCCGTCCTGATGTCCCGCACCCGCGTCGGTCGGCACGTGTACGCGGTGGGGGACAACCTGGGGGGCGCCCACCTCATCGGGGTGCGCACCAACGCGGTGGTCATCTTCGCCTTCGCCGCGTCCGGCCTGCTCGCGGCGGCCGCCGCCCTGGTGTTCCTCGCCCAGATCGGATCGATCAGCAACCAGGCCGGCCAGGGCATCGAGATGCGCGCGATCGCAGCGGCCGTCATCGGGGGCGTCGCGCTCACCGGTGGGGTCGGGACGATCGCCGGTGCCGTCGTCGGTGCCGTCTTCATCACCACGGCGACGAGCTCGTTGAGCTTCCTCGGGATACCCGGGTTCTGGGCGGACACCGTGATCGGCGCGATCCTGCTGGTTGCCCTCTTCGCCGACGCGCGGGTGCGGGCGGCGCTCGACCGCCGGCGCCTCGTCGACCGCTACCGAGCACGGCACACAGCGCCTGCCCCGAGTCTCGAGAGCGAGGTCCGATGAACGCCGTCCTGAGCCGCGTGCGCGCGTTGCCGCGGTGGGAGTCCGCACTCGTCCTCGTCCTCGTCGCGGAGCTCGCCTTCTTCGGTGCCATGAACCCCCGGTTCATCGACCCCGACCGGCTGCTCTTCGCCATGTCCGACTTCGTCTACCTCGGCATCGTCGCCCTGCCCCTGGCGGTGGTGATGATGACGGGCGGGATCGACATCAGCTTCGGCTCGGTCGCCTCGCTCGCCGCGATCGTGACCGGCGTGACGTTCCAGACGGGGCTGAACATCTGGCTCGCCGTGCTGGTGGGGCTGCTCGCCGCCGCCCTCGCCGGCGTCGTCAACGGCTCCGCGATCCTCATCACCGGTGCGCAGCCCATGGTGATCACGCTCGGCTCCCAGTTCCTCTTCGCCGGGCTGGCGCTCGGCGCATCGGGGCTCGGCGGCGTGTCGTCCTTCGAGGGCATCTCCGGCCTTCCGGAGAGCTTCCTCGAGCTGGCCGGCGGGGAGACCCTGGGCCTGCCCAACATGCTGGTGATCTTCGCCGTCCTCGCGGTCGCGGCAGCCGTCCTGCTCGGGCGTACCGCCTTCGGCCGGCAGGCACGCCTGATCGGTGCGAACCCTCAGGCTGCCCGGTACGCGGGGTTCCGCTCGCAGCAGGTCCTGGTGAGCACGTACCTGCTCACCGCCCTTGCTGCCGGCCTCGTCGGGGTGCTCCTGACGTCCTACGTGGGGTCGGCCCGTGCGGACATCGGCGCAGGTCTGCTGATGCCGACGCTCACGCTGGTCGTCATCGGCGGCGTGTCGATGTACGGCGGCGAGGGCAGCATCGGCGGCGTCGTCATCGCGACGTTCGTCATCGGGTTCCTGCAGCAGGGCCTGCGGTTCATGGGGTTGTCCGAGAACCAGGTGGCGGTCGCCACCGGGGCGGCGCTGGTGCTGGTGGCCAGCCTCCGCTGGTGGACCGGCCACCTGTCGGAGTCGTGGAAGAACAGGCGCGCACGTCGGATCGGCGACGGCGCGGCCCGGCCGGCCACAGAAGGAGTCCCCGCCTCGGCCCCCTGAGGCCGGCGGGGAGAGAGACACGCACCGCGTAGGCGGTGCGTGCAGGCAGCAGCGGCCCGCCACAGCGGCGCCGCGCGACGATTGGAAGGTTCGATGAAGAATCGCTTGCAGTTCGCAGTGGCAGGAATCGCCGTCGCGGCGCTCGCCCTCTCGGCGTGCTCCTCGGCCGACGGCGAAGGAGACGAGGGCGCGACCGGCTCCGGCGACGGGGCCAAGGTGGCGTTCATCCCCAAGCTGACCGGTGTCGGCTTCTTCGAGGGGGGCGGCGCGGGTGCCGAGGCTGCCGGGCCGGACTACGGCCTGGACGTCCAGTACCTCGGATCGCCCGAGGCCTCGGTCGCGAAGCAGGTGGAGCTGATCAACTCCTACACCCAGCAGGGGTACGAGGCGCTGATCGTCTCGTCCGTCTCCCCGGACGGCCTGTGCCAGTCGCTCGAGACGGCGATGGAGCAGGACGCCGTGGTCCTGACCTGGGACTCGGACACCAACCCCGAGTGCCGGCAGTTCTACATCAGCCAGGGCACCCCTGACCAGCTGGGTTCCCTGCTGGTGGAGATGGTCACCGAGAACCTCCCGGCCGACGAGGAGGCCCAGGTCGCCTTCCACTACTCCAGCCCCACCGTCACCGACCAGAACCAGTGGGCCGAGGTCGCGAAGGGCATCATCGCCGACGACACGAGCTGGGAGATCGTCGACACCATCTTCTCGGAGAACCAGACCGAGCTCGCGGTGCAGCAGGCCGAGGCGCTCATCAACGCCAACCCTGACCTCAAGGCCATCATCGCGCCCGACGCGAACGCGCTGCCGGGCACCGCGCAGGCGCTCGAGAACCTCGGCCGCGAGGACATCATCCTCGTCGGCTTCTCAACGCCGAACGTGATGAAGGGGTACATCGAGAACGGCACCCTCGACCGCTTCGCGCTCTGGGACGTCGAGCAGCAGGGCGCCCTGTCCGTCGCCGTGGCCGCGCACCTGCTCGAGGGCAACGAGCTCAACGTCGGCGACACCTTCGAGGCGGAGGGCTTCGGCACGCTCGAGGTGCAGCCGAACTCGGTCCAGGGCTACGACTACGAGGCGGACGGCAACGGCATCATCGTCATGCCCGAGCGGACCGTCTTCACCGCGGAGAACATCGACGACTTCGACTTCTGACCGGCCCCGGGTGGGGCGCGCCGAGCGCGCCCCACCCCCGGCAGAACCGTGACCACCACGAGATACAGAACCTGTGGCCACCACGGGATGCAGAACCCGTGGCCACCACGGGATACGACAGGAAGGCTGGGGGCCGTGCTCAAGAGAGCGGGCGAGGACTGGGAGGCGGAGGAGCAGCTCCTCCGGGTCGCGTGGTACTACTACGTCGACCAGCTCACCCAGGACGAGATCGCACGGCGGCTCGCCGTGTCGCGGCCCTCCGCCGGGCGACTGCTCGAGCGGTGCCGGCAGAGCGGGATCGTCTCGTTCACGATCGGGTCGGACCACTTCGACGCGTTCAAGGTGGGACGCAAGCTCAAGGAGACGTTCGGCCTGCGCGAGGCGCTCGTCCCGCCCGCGCTCAACGGCACGAACCTCGACCAGAGTGCGATCAACCGGAGGCTCGCGCGCGGCGGTGCCCAGTACCTCCAGAACCACCTCAAGCCGGGCGAGATGCTCGCGATGGGCTGGGGCGAGACCGTCCAGGCGACGGTGGACCTCGTTGCCGTCGACCTCATGACGCGGGTCAGCACGGTGACCCTCACCGGCGGTGTCAACGCCTACGTCAGCACGCTCCGCCGGGTGCGTGGCGAAGCCGCCGAAGGGTGCACCGACGCTGTCATCCCGGCCCCCATCGTGGTGTCCTCGTCGACGCTCGCCGAGGCACTGCGGCGCGAGAACGGCGTGCGTGAGGTCATGGAGCTCTCGCACCGCAGCGACCACGCGCTCGTCGGGATCGGTGCGGTCACCGGCCAGGCCACCCTCGCGCAGCTCGGGTACGTCACCGACGAGGAGCTGGCGGTCATCGCAGGTGCCGGTGCCGTCGGCGACATCCTCGGCATCTTCTACGACGAGAACGGCGAGGTGGTCGACCTGCCGATCCACGACCGCCGCATCGGCATCGGGATCGACGAGCTCCGCGGCATCCGCAACGTCATCGGCGTGGCGGGCGGGTCGAACAAGATCGCCGCGGTGCGGGGAGCGCTCCGCGGCGGGTACCTCGACGTGCTCGTCACCAACGAGGAGGTCGCGCGGGAGCTGCTCGCCGCCGAGGGAGTCACCGTCGACTGACCGTGGAGAGGTCCGTCGGCACAACGGGAAGAGGAACGAGAGCATGAGTCATGTCGTAGCGATCGACGCCGGCACCGGATCGGTGCGCGCGGTGGTCTTCGACGCCGCGGGCGCCGTGGCCGCGACGGCCAGCCGGTCGTGGGAGCACGACCCGGAGCCGGGTGTGCCGGCGTCGATGGGATTCGCCGTCGAGCGCAACTGGTCGCTCGTCGTCGAGGTCGTGCGCGAGGCGCTCGGCTCCGCCGGCCTCGGGCCCACGGACGTCCGGGCCGTCAGCGCCACGTCGATGCGCGAGGGGCTCGTGGTCCTCGACGCCGCCGGCGACGAGATCTGGGCCTGCGCGAACGTCGACGCCCGGGCGGGTGCCGAGGTCGCCGAGCTCGCCGGGGACGCCACCGTGGAGGAGCTGGTCTACCACCGGTCCGGCCAGACCTTCGCCCTTGCCGCCCAGCCCCGGCTGCTGTGGCTGGCACGCCACCGGCCCGAGCTCTACGAACGCGCCAGCACGGTACTCATGCTCAGCGAGTGGGTCCTGTACCGGCTCTCCGGCGTCCGGGCGATGGAACCCTCGAACGGCTCCACGTCCGGCCTGCTGTCCCTCGCCACCCGGGACGCCGACGCCGAGCTCGCCGCCGTCTGCGGCCTGCGCAGCGACCTGCTGCCCCAGGTCGTCGAACCGGGGACCGTCCTCGGCCCCGTGACCTCCCGGGCGGCCGAGGAGACCGGCCTGTCGACGCGGACCCTCGTCGTTGTCGGTGGTGGGGACGCACAGCTCGCCGCCCTCGGGGTCGGCCTGGTCGAGCCCGGGCAGGCACTCGTCGTCGCCGGCACCTTCTGGCAGCAGATGGTCAACCTGGCCGAGCCGGTCACGGATCCGCAGATGCGGGTGCGGGTCAACGCCGCGGCGGTGCCCGGACTGTGGCAGGCCGAGGCCATCGCGTTCCACGCGGGCACCGCGGTGCGGTGGTTCCGCGACACCTTCGCCGGCCCCGAGGTCGCCGCCGCGACCGAGCAGAACCGCAACCCCCTCGACCTGCTCGCCGAGGCCGCCGCCGAGATCCCGATCGGGTCCGACGGCGTCATCCCGATCTTCTCCGACGTCATGAACTACCGGCGCTGGAAGCACGCGGCCCCGTCGTTCCTCAACCTGCCGCTCGACGGCGGCGCCCGGCTCCGTGCCGCGATGTTCCGCTCGCTGCTCGAGAACGCGGCGATCGTGGCCCGCGCCAACCTCGCCCTCGTCGAGGACTTCAGCGGCGCGCACCCCGAGCAGGTGGTCCTCGCGGGAGGATCCGCGAGGAGCGAGGTGTGGACCCAGATCGTCGCCGACGTCCTCGGTCGACCGCTGCGGATCCCGGTGGTGACGGAGGCGACCGCCCAGGGTGCCGCCGCCTGCGCCGCCAGCGCCGGTGGCGAGTACGCGGGCCCGGCGGAGGCCGCCGCGAGCTGGATCCGCTGGGACCGCGACGTCGAGCCGGTGGCGGACAACCACGAGGCGTACGCGCCGGTGATCGAGCGGTGGGCGCAGGCGTACACCGCCCAGCGCGAACTGATGACAGCGGGAGTCACCACCCCCATGTGGCAAGCCCCCGGAACCTGAGAGAAGAGGATCGAGAACATGGAGACCAGCAAGGTCGACGACGCGCCGTACCGGTTCGGCGAGTACGGCCCCGGGTACCTGCTGCGCGGCCCGCGCACCGACTTCGGGGTGGTGCGCCTGCGCCCCGGGGACGACGCGTCGAACCACTACCACGCCGCGATCGAGGAGACGTTCGTCGTCCTCGAGGGGGAGGCGACCATGTGGATCGACTGCACGGACAGCTACACGGTCCGCGCCGGCGACGTCTACCGGTGCGAACCCGGCGAGATGCACTACTTCGTCAACGAGTCGGACGCCGACTTCCGTGCGCTGTTCGTCAAGGCGCCGTACGACCCGGACGACGGCGTGCAGGTGCCGTGGACCCCGGGTGAGCCGGTCCCGGACGTCGTGAAGAGCGCGCGCTAGCGCCCCGCCCTACCCCCCGTACCGCACTGAGAGAAACGGAAACCTGACAGATGGCTGACCTCGAAGGCAACCTCGCCGCGAAGCACTACCACGTCGACACCCCGCAGGAGTCAGGAGGGTTCCACGTCAAGGGCGCGGCCAGCCTCGACTTCGGCATGAAGCACCGGCTCGGGCGCATCTTCGACGCCGACTCGGCCAAGACGGTCATGCTGGCCTTCGACCACGGGTACTTCCAGGGCCCGACCAGCGGCCTCGAGCGGGTGGACCTGAACATCGTGCCGCTCGCCCCGGAGGCAGACGCCCTCATGGCCACCCGCGGGATCATCCGCACCGTCATCCCGCCGAGCAGCACCAACGCCCTGGTCGTGCGCGCGTCCGGCGGCCCCTCGATCCTCAAGGAGCTCTCAGACGAGCGCATCGCGATGGACATCTCCGACGCGGTCCGGATCGACGCCAGCGCCGTGGCGGTCCAGGTCTTCGTCGGTGGCGAGAACGAGACGCAGTCCGTGCACAACATGACCCGGCTCGTGGACGCGGGGCTGCAGCACGGCATCCCGGTGCTCGGCGTGACCGCGGTGGGCAAGGAGCTCGTCCGCGACGCCCGGTACCTCGGTCTCGCCACCCGCATCATCGCCGAGCTCGGTGCGCAGATGGTCAAGACCTACTACTGCGACGAGGGCTTCGACCAGGTCACCTCGGCCTGCCCGGTGCCGGTGATCATGGCCGGGGGCAAGAAGCTGCCCGTGCGTGACGCGCTGACCATGGCCCGGCGCGCCATCGACCAGGGCGCGGCGGGGGTGGACATGGGGAGGAACATCTTCCAGCGGCAGAACCCGAAGGCGATGATCCAGGCCGTTCGCGCCGTCGTCCACACGGGGATGAGCGCCGACGACGCGTCAGCCATGTACGCCAACCTCTCCGGCGGCGCGCAGGACTGACCGACCGGTGTGCCCGTCCGCGCGGCGGGCACACCGCCGCGTCCTCGACGGGGACGACGGTTGCCTATGGTGGACGCAGTGTGCCGTCCCGTGGAAGGAGAACAGGTGCGCCGGCTGATGCGGTGGGGGACGCCGACCGGGATCGATCTGACCGCACAGGCGGAACAGTCGGCCGGACGGGGCCGGGCCGAGACGCTGCACGCCTCCCGGCTGCTCGGACGCGACCCCTTCCTCGTGCTGCACGGGGGCGGCAACACCTCGGTCAAGACCGCGGACGACCTCTGGGCGAAGGCCTCGGGCTTCGACCTCGGCAGCCTGGACGCGGAGGGGCTGGTCCAGCTCGACCGGGCACGGCTGGCGGCGATGCTCGCAGGCCCCCGGCTCGGCGATCTGGAGATGATGGCCGGGTACGAGGACGCGAGCCGGGAGGGTTCACCGGCGCCGACGATCGAGAGTCTCCTGCACCACGCACTGCCGTTCCGCTCCGTGCTCCACACCCACGCGGACGCGATCGTGGCGCTCACGGACACGGTGCACGGGCTCGACCTCGTGACGGACGTGCTCGGCGACGACGTCATCGTCGTGCCGTACGTGATGCCCGGTTTCGACCTGGCGGTGCAGGCGTCCGCCGCCTGGCACGAGCGCCGGGACGAGCGCCCCACGGCCATCGTCCTCGCGCACCACGGGCTCTTTACGATGGGTGAGAACGTCTCCGACGCGTACGACCGCCACGTCGAGCTGGTCGAGCGGGCCGAGGACTTCCTCGCCCGAGAGGCGGCACCCCTGACGCGTCCGTTCGCGGAGCTCGACGCCCCGGCGCTGGTCCCGGCGGACCTGCGCGAGGAGCTGGACCGCCACGCCGGGCGAGGGCTGTCGGTGGCGGTGTGCACCGACGCCGCGGTCCGCCACTTCGTCGCCCGCGAGGACCTCCCGGTGGTGTCGCAGCAGGGGCCCACCACGCTCGAGCACGTCATCCGCACGAAGCGGGTACCGATGCTCGGCCGGGACGTGGCCCGCTACGTCAGCGACTACGTCGACTACTTCGAGCGCCACGCACAGCGCTCACCGGGGGTCGTCATGCTCGACCCGACCCCGCGCGTCATCCTCGATCCCGAGCTCGGTCTGGTCACGACCGGCCCTGACGCGAAGACCGCGCACGCCGTGATGGACATCTACCGGCACACGATCCGCATCATCGCCGCCGCCGAGCGGCTCGGCGGGTACCGGACGGTGACCGAGGGGCAGGCCTTCGACATCGAGTACTGGGAGCTCGAGCAGCGCCGGCTGCGGGGCGCGACGGCGCCAGGAGCCTCGTAGCCCAGCCGGGTGCGCCGAGCTCTCCTGCCACGTCAGACCGCTGTCGGTGGCGGTCTGCCCGCCCTCGTTCACGAGATGAGTGACGACGGCGCGCAGCTAGGGTCGTTCGGTGATGGACGATCGGCGCGACCGGCTGCGGCGCAAGTACCTCAGCCTGGGCGCCGGCGAGCTCGTGGCTGCCGCCCTGTTCGCCGGTGGCGCCGCGTGGGCCGTCGCGCCACGGCTCGGCATCGACGGCACGACCGCCCTGTGGTGCGCGCTCGTCCCGCTGCTCGTCGTGCTCGTGCAGGCCGGCGCCTACTGGCTGCTCGCGCGCACCTGGGTGGGGCGGCGGCCGATGCCTGCCCGGCTCGCGCGGCTCTACCGCGGGTTCAGAGTCATCGACCCCCTGATTCTGGCGGCCGGTCTGGTCGGCATCCTCGTGCGGCTGCCCGACCGAGCCGACGTGACCGTGCTCGTCCTCGCGGTCTGGGCGTTCGGGGTCGTGGAGTACCTCAACTACTTCGTGGTGCGGCTCTCGTACCCCGCTTCCGAGTGGTTCCGCCTGGTCGGGGAGCGGCGCACGCCCCGACTGGTCCAGGACGTCGACACCGCCGGCAGCACGTAGATCGGGCTCCCGCGACAGCTCGCACAGTGACATCGCACGATGCGGCACAGTACCCGCCGGTGCGTCGAGGACGAGGTGCAGAGGGGGCACGATCGGCGGCGCTGGGTTGCTCAGCTGTGGTGGGCGGCTGGGCTGGGGGCGGGCGCTGAGCTCGGGGCCATGCGTCAGCTCGCGACGGCCCGCCGGGTCCGCGCGCGCGGGCTGTCGTCGCGCAGGTCCTCCACGAGCGCCGTGGGATGGGCTGAGAAGGCCTGGTCGAGCACGAGGCTGGCGGCACCGACGGCACCGAAGTGCTCCCCGAAGCTCGTCCCGACGACCTCGACGTCGTGGATCTGGTGCGCGGCCGCGCCGGACCGGAAGCCGGCCACCGCCCCGGCGTAGTAGGGCTCCAGCCGGCTCCAGAAGGGCCCGCCCAGCACGAGGCGGTCCAGGTCGAGCAAGTTCGTGACGACGAGCGCGAGACGCGCCATGCCCGCCGCGGCGTCCTCGACGATCCCGCGTGCGACGACGTCGCCGGCGTCGGCCCGGTCGAACAGGGCGACGACGGCTCCCGCCGTGTCCGACGGCGTCCGGGCGTCGAGCACGCCGGCTCGCCGGCCCTGCTCGACCAGCGCCACCGGTGCCACCGTGACCGCGACGCACCCCCGCTGGCCGCAGGCGCAGTACGGTCCGTCCGGGTCGACGACGACGTGCCCGATCTCGCCGGCGTTCCCGGAGGAGCCGCGCACGACCTTGCCGTCCACGACGAGGCCGACGCCGATGCCGGTACCGATGTAGAGCACCGCCATGGTGCCGCCGCGGCCGGGGCTGCCCCACCAGGTCTCCGCCACGGCGGCGGCTGTCACGTCCTTGTCCAGCAGCACTGGCAGACCGGTGGTGGCAGCCAGGTCCTTGCGCAGCGGCACGTGGTGCCACTGCGGCAGGTTGGGCGGGTTCGCGACGACGCCGCGCCTGAGGTCGACCGGCCCGGGCGCGGCGACACCGACACCGAGGATCCGGCCGCGGTCGGCCTGTCCGGCAGCGATGGCGGCGTCGACCGCGTCGGTGATGGTGGCGATGGCGCGGGGCGGGTCGAGCGCCGACGGGGTCGCGACCCGTTCCTCGGCCAGCAGGGCACCCTCGAGGTTCAGCAGCCCCACCGAGACGACCGCCGGGTCCACGTGCACCCCGACGGCGAGACGGGCGTCGGCGTCCAGCCGCAGCAGGGTGCGCGGCTTGCCGCGCCCGACGTTCGTGGTGCCCGCCTCCTGCACGAAGCCGGCGGCGAGGAGGCGGCGGCAGATGTTCGTGACCGCCTGCGCGGACAGGCCCGTGGCCGCTGCGAGCTCGACGCGGCTCAGGCCGCCGGACCGGCGGATCGCGTCGAGCACCACCGTCTGGTTGTACGAGCCGATCCGTACCGGGTTGGTTCCTCTGCGCACCACGGCGTGCACCTCCTCTCGGGCCGACGCCTCTCGGTCGACGAGTTCCGGTCGCGTGTGTGGTCGTTCCTGGCCGTCGACGTCGGGACAACCAGAGATCGTGACCGATCGGTGACCACCAGGGCATTGTGACGCAGCTCGCACCCGTGATTAAATCAACACGATGTAGTAAACCACGCACCGCGGACCGGTGAACCGGGGGGTCGTGCCGCGGCCGGAGCGAAGGAGCACCATGCGTCACGTCATCAGGAACACCTCCGTGCTCGCTCTGGCGAGCACGCTCGCACTCGCCGGCTGCAGCTCGAGCGGCGACGACGAGGGCGACGGCGGTGAGACGGGCGGCAGCGAGGCCGAGACCATCACCGTCATGTACCAGCGCACCGAGGGCATCACCGCGCTGGACGAGCTGTTCAACCAGATCAAGCCCGAGTTCGAGGCCGCGCACGAGGGTGTGACCGTCGAGCTGACACCCATCGAGGCGGCCGAGGACGACTACGCCACGCAGCTGGCGCTCTCGCACCAGTCGGCGGACACCGCCCCGGACGTGTTCTACGAGGACACCTTCCGCGTGCGCTCCGACGTCGAGGCGGGCTACCTGCTCAACCTCGACGACTACGTCGCCGAGTGGGAGGACTGGGAGCAGTTCAACGAGGGCGCCCGCGGCGCCGGCCGGGGCGACGACGGCAGCATCTACGCCATCCCGCTCGGCACCGACACCCGCGGCATCTTCTACTCCGAGCCGCTGCTGGAGGCCGTCGGCGTCGAGCTGCCCTGGCAGCCCGAGTCGTGGCAGGACATCCTCGACACCGCCGAGCAGATCAAGACCCACGACCCCGACGTCGTGCCCTTCCACATGTACGCCGGCAAGCCGGCCGGCGAGGGCACCCTCATGCAGAGCTTCCTGCCGCTGATGTACGGCACCGAGGACCGCCTCTACGACGAGGAGAGCCAGACCTGGAACACCGGGACGCAGGGCTTCGAGGACGCACTGACCTTCCTCGACACCCTCTACGACGACGGCTACGCCGTGCCGGTCGAGGAGGCGCTCGACGCCAACCTCTGGCAGACGATCTTCGACACCCGCCTGCCGGACGCCCAGCTCGGCGGCGTGGTCGAGGGCAGCTACGGCTCGTCGTTCTGGGAGGAGAGCGGCCCGTTCCCGTGGCCCGAGTACGCCGACGACATCGGCGTCGCGGCCTTCCCGACGCAGAACGGCCAGGCACCGGGGAAGGTCAGCATGTCCGGCGGCTGGACCCTCGCCGTCGGTGCCCAGAGCGAGGCACCTGACCTGGCGTTCGAGTTCCTGGCCATGGCGATGAACTTCGAGAACTCCCTCGCCTACACGATCCAGAACTCCCAGATCGCGGTGCGCGACGACGTCGCCGCCGACGCGTCCTACCTCGAGGCCAACCCGTACGTCGAGTTCTTCACGGATCTGGTCGAGGTGACCCACTTCCGTCCGGCCACCGCCGACTACCCGCGCATCTCCGCCGCGATCCAGGAGGCCACCGAGCAGGTCGTCACGGGCGCCGCCGAGCCGGCCGAGGCGGCGGCCGCCTACGACGACGCCCTCGTCGGCATCGTCGGCGACGACGGCGTCAGCGGGTCCTAGGCGCGATGTCGACCACGAGCACGAGCGTCGCGCCGGGGCGGGAGTCCGTCTCCCGCCCCGGCGGGACCGCCCAGCGGCGGCCCCGCAAGGTGGCGCGCACGGTGGTGCGGATCCTGCCGCTGGCTCCCGCCGTCGTGCTGCTCCTGCTCTTCATGGCGGGGCCGGTGCTGTGGTCGCTGTACGGCTCGTTCACCAACGCGGCGCTGACCGGTCCGAACGCGAAGGACCCGCAGTGGATCGGCGCCGACAACTACGTCCGCCTCCTGCAGGACCCGGACTTCCCGCGGTCGGTCGTGCTCACCGTCGTGTTCGTCCTGTTCTCCGCCGTCATCGGGCAGAACGTCCTCGGGATGGCGCTCGCGCTGCTCATGACCCGGGCGAGCGGCGGGGTCTCGGCGCTCATCGGCGGCGTCGTCGTCGCGGCGTGGGTGCTGCCGGAGATCGTGGCGGCGTTCGTGATGTACGCGTTCTTCACCGGTGAGGGCACGCTCAACCAGCTGCTGGGCCTCGTCGGCGTCGACGGGCCGAACTGGCTGTTCGTCGCGCCGATGTTCGCCGTCATCCTCGCCAACATCTGGCGCGGGACGGCCTTCTCGATGATGGTCTACCGGGCCGCGCTCGACGACGTCCCGCCGGAGATCGTCGAGGCGGCCCAGATCGACGGGGCCGGGCCGGCGCAGCGGCTGTTCCGGATCACCCTGCCGGTCATCAAGGGCACCATCGCGACGAACCTCATGCTCATCACGCTGCAGACCCTGTCGGTCTTCACGCTCATCTTCGTCATGACCGCCGGCGGGCCGTCGAACCGGTCCATGACGCTCCCGCTGCTCGCCTACGAGGAGGCCTTCAACTTCCTCGACGTCGGGTACGGCACGGCCATCGCCACGGTGATGCTCCTCGTCGGTGTCCTGTTCTCCGTGGTCTACATCCGCATGCTGCGCCCGGGGAGGGACTGAGCCATGGCCGTCACCACCACGCCGGACCTCCCGGGCTCGTCCGCGACGCCGGCCGCCCCGGGAAGGGCCGCGCTGGCGTCCCCCGGCCGCCGCCCGAGCCGGACCGCGGCCAACGCCGTCCTGCTGCTGGTCGGCGTCGCGTTCGTCGTGCCCCTCGCCTGGCTGTTCCTCTCCGCGGTCGACCCGGCAGCCACGGCCCGCACCGGCCTGCCCGAGACGGTCTCGACCGAGAACTTCAGCGCAGTCCTCACCGCGGACATCGCGCTGCGGCCGCTGCTCGTCAGCTTCGTGCTGTCCTTCGGCGCGGCGGCGGTCACCGTGCTCGCCTCGGTCCTGGCGTCCTACCCGCTCTCGCGCTACCAGATGCGCTTCTCCAAGCCGTTCATGTACACGGTGCTGTTCGGCACCTGTCTGCCCGTGACGGCGATCATGGTCCCGGTGTTCTCGCTCGCGGTGCGCACCAACCTGCTCGACTCCCTCTGGGCGACGGCGCTCTTCATGGCGGCGACGTCGCTGCCGATGGCGATCTGGATGACCAAGAACTTCATGGACTCGGTGCCGGTCTCCCTCGAGGAGGCCGCGTGGATGGACGGCGCGTCGGCCATGTCCGCGCTGCGCCGCATCGTCGTCCCGCTCATGCGTCCCGGCCTGGCCGTGGTCTTCATCTACGTGTTCATGCAGGCGTGGGGCAACTTCTTCGTGCCGTTCCTCCTGCTGCGCAGTCCCGAGAAGCAGCCGGCGGCGGTGACGATCTACCAGTTCTTCGGCCAGTTCGGGGCCATCCACTACGGCCAGCTCGCCGCGTTCTCGCTGCTCTACTCGTTACCCGTCATCGTCCTGTACGTCATCGTCTCGCGCGGCATCGGCGGATCGTTCGCCATGTCCGGAGCCGTCAAGGGCTGAGCCGCAGCCCCCGAGGAGCTCATCCATGCACGACAACTCCGTCCTCGTCACCACCCGTATCGAGCGGTTCCTGCGCGAGCGGCTCGTCCCGGCGCAGTACCGCGAGCTGGCGCCCGTCGAGGTCACCGCCTGGACGGTGCCCGACGAGCACGACGGCGCACCCGGGGCGGGTGACGGCGGCGCTCGTGTCGTGGGTGGCTCGGTGGGCGGCGGCGCGCCCCCTGTCGGCAGGGGCGACGGCGCACCGGTGGGTCGGCACGACGGTGCACCGCTGGCCGGGGAGCCGGTGCCTTTCGCCGAGGCGGTCCGGGCCGAGTACGCGCCGTTCGCCGTCGGGTCGGCGTGGGGTCGGCCGTGGTCCACCACCTGGTTCCACGTCACCGGCACCGTCCCGGCCGACTGGTCCGAGCCGGGCACCCGGCCCGAGCTCGTCGTCGACCTCGGTTTCACCGACGCCCAGTCCGGGTTCCAGGCCGAGGGCACCGCCTACACGCCCGACGGCGTCATCATCAAGGCGGTCGAGCCGCGCAACCGGTACGTGCCGCTGCCAGACGGGCCGGGCTCCGCCGTCGACCTCTACCTCGAGGCGGCCGCGAACCCCGACCTCTCCGGGGGCTGGCGGTTCGCACCCACCCCGCTCGGCGACAGGGCGACGGCGGGCGCGGAGCCGGTCTACCGCCTCGAGCAGCTCGCGATCGGCCTCCTCGACGAGACGGTCTGGCAGCTGGTCCAGGACGTCGTCGCCCTCCACGGGCTCATGGAGGTGCTGCCCGCGGACTCCACCCGTCGCGCGGTGATCCTCCGGGCCCTCGAGCGCGCGGTCGACGCCGTCGACCCGGACGACGTCGCCGGCACGGCGGCCGCGGGCCGGGCGGCCCTCGAGCCGGCCCTGGCGAGCCCCGCGCACGCCAGCGCGCACCAGGTGGTCGCCGTCGGCCACGCGCACATCGACTCCGCCTGGCTGTGGCCCACCCGCGAGACCCGCCGGAAGGTCGCCCGGACCTTCTCCAACGTCCTCGCACTCATGGAGGACTCCGACGACCTCGTCTTCGCCGCCTCCTCCGCCCAGCAGTACGCCTGGCTCAAGGAGGACCAGCCGGAGCTGTTCGCCCGGCTGAAGGAGCAGGTAGCCCGGGGCCGGTTCGTGCCGGTCGGCGGGATGTGGGTCGAGTCCGACACCAACCTGCCCGGCGGCGAGGCCATGGCCCGCCAGCTCGTGGCCGGCACCCGCTTCTTCCGCGACGAGCTCGGCGTCGACCAGCCCGAGGTGTGGCTGCCCGACTCCTTCGGATACTCCGCCGCGCTCCCGCAGATCATGCGGGCTGCCGGCGCCCGCTGGTTCCTCACCCAGAAGATCTCCTGGAACGAGACCAACAAGCACCCCCACCACACGTTCTGGTGGGAGGGCATCGACGGCACGCGGATCTTCACGCACTTCCCGCCGGTGGACACCTACGGTGCCGAGCTCTCCGCCGTCGAGCTTGCCCGCGCCGAGCGCCAGTACGCCGAGAAGGGCGCGGGCACCACCTCCCTCGTGCCCTTCGGGTGGGGCGACGGCGGCGGCGGGCCCACGCGCGAGATGCTCGCCGCCGCGGCCCGGACCAAGGACCTCGAGGGCTCCCCGGCGGTGACCCTGGGCAGCCCGCGCGAGTTCTTCGAGCGCGCCCAGGCCGAGTACCAGAACCCGCCGGTGTGGTCCGGCGAGCTCTACCTGGAGTTCCACCGCGGCACCTACACCTCCCAGGCGCGCACCAAGGCCGGCAACCGCCGCAGCGAGCACCTGCTGCGCGAGGCCGAGCTGTGGGCGAGCGCCGCGGCGGTCCGTACGGGCGCCGCCTACCCGTACGAGCAGCTGGAGCGGGCCTGGCACACGGTGCTGCTCAACCAGTTTCACGACATCCTCCCCGGCAGCTCGATCGCCTGGGTGCACCAGGAGGCCGAGCGACGCTACGCCGAGGTCGCCGCCGACCTCGAGACCGTCATCGCCGAGTCTCTGACGGCGTTGGTCGGCGACGGTGAGACACCCCTGCTCCTCAACGCCGGCCCGCGCCCGGTCGCGGGCGTCCCAGCGCTCGCCGGTGCGACAGCCGCCCGGACCGCCGGCGGAGCCGAGCCGGGCGGCGTGACCCCGGACGGCGGGGTGGCACCGGACGGCGGCCATGTCCTCGCCAACGCGCACGTCCGCGTCACGGTCGACGCCCGCGGCCTGATCACCTCGATCCACGACCTCGCCGCCGACCGCGAGGTGGTCCCCCCGGGACAGGCCGCGAACCTGCTCCAGATCTTCCGAGACACCCCCAACCAGTGGGACGCCTGGGACATCGACGAGCACTACCGCCGCCACGGCCGCGACCTCGACTCCGCGGACACCGTCGAGGTCGTGGAGTCGGACCACGGCCCGACGATCCGGGTGGTGCGCACCGTCGGCGCCTCGACGATCACCCAGCAGATCGGGCTCCGCCCGGACCAGCCCACCGTGGACCTCCGGACGACCGTGGACTGGCACGAGCGACAGAAGCTGCTGAAGCTCGCCTTCCCTCTCGACGTCCACGCCGAACGGGCCGCCTCGGAGATCCAGTTCGGCCACGTCCACCGGCCCACCCACGCCAACACGTCCTGGGACGCCGCCCGGTTCGAGACCGTCGCGCACCGCTGGGTGCACGTGGGCGAGCCCGGCTACGGCGTCGCCGTCGCCAACGACTCGGTCTACGGCCACGACATCACCCGCGCCACCCGCGACGGCGGCGGCACCACCACCCTGGTGCGCCTCTCGCTGCTGCGGGCACCGTTGTTCCCGGACCCGTCCGCGGACCAGGGCGAGCACACCTTCAGCGTCTCGCTGCGGGTGGGGGCGGGCATCGAGGACGCGATCAGCGAGGGGTACCGGCTCAACGTGCCGCTTCGCGCGACCACCGGTGCCCACGCCGTCGAGCCGCTGCTGTCCGTGGACAACCCCGCCGTGGTGGTCGAGGCGGTGAAGCTGGCCGAGGACCGCAGCGGCGACGTCGTCGTCCGGCTCTACGAGGCGCACGGTGGCCGCGCCACCGCGACGCTGACGGCCGGCTTCCCGGTGGGCGCGGTGATCGAGACGGACCTGCACGAGCAGCCGGTCGAAGCCACGTCGCTGGCGACGACCGCCGACGGCGGGATCCGGCTGCGCCTGCGCCCCTTCCAGCTCATCACTCTGCGCCTGACCCCGCAGCACGGCTAGAAGTCACGCCCGCGGACCGCACCGAGACGGACGGATAACCTCAGCAGGTGCGCCTTCTTCGAGCCTGGGCACCCGCTCTCCTCGCCGCCGCGCTCTGGCTGGGCAGCGCCGGCCTGGAGTACGCCGGCCGGCGGACCCTGTCCGGACCGGTCCGTCACATGCTGTCCCTCGTGGCCCCGGAGACGATCCCGGTCGGGGAGCTGACCGCCCCGGCGCCTTGGGGCGTGGTCATGGCCGGACTGTCCTGCGTCGCGGTCGCTGCCGCGTACGCCGTGATCCTGAGTCTGGTCCGTCGCCGCAGCCCGCAGCCGGGCACCGGGCCGACGGCGCTCGCGGCCTACTGGTTCTGCGCCGTGGCTGCCGGCAGCGTCGTGGCAGCGATCCCAGTGCTCGCCGAGCTGGTCGTCGCCCTTCGGGAGCGATCAGTCCCGTTCGGCCTGGCGAGCGAGCACCTGGTCGGTGTCGCGCACTGGGGCCTGGTCTGGGGCTGGGCACCGGCGTTGCTGGCTCTCGCCCTGGACATGCGTCAAGACGGCTCCCGACCCGCACACAGACGCAGAGCATCTGCGGTGCCCGCCGCCGCCGTCCTCGTGGTCGCCGCGGTCGGCCTGCTCATCGCCGCCCCGCAGGCCGACGCCGCCCGCCAGGCCGCGATCCCGACCGGGACAGCGGAGCCCGAACCGGCTCCGACCGGCACCCCGGTCCCACCGGTCGCGCTGGGTGAGTGGCAGATCGACCCGCTGTGGTGCACCACGGGCCAGCTGGAGTTCGCGGCCTCGCCGGTGGAGCCGGCCCTGGGCAGCCGGGCCATGACGGTCACCGCCACCAACGTCTCCGACGCCGCCTGCGTCCTCGAGAGCTACCCGGACATCGCCTTCAGCGACCCGGTGACGAGCGCCCTCGACGTCCGCATCGACCACGGCGGCACCATGCTCAATGATGACGCCGGTCCCGTCAGGATCGAGATCGCGCCCGGCAGCCACGCGCGGACCACTCTCGGTTGGGGCGCAATGTCGACCGCCGGTCGGGAGGGTGCCGGCTGGCTGCACATCGCCGCCTACCACGGCGCCGAGCGGCAGATGGTCCAGGTCGACACCGACATCACCGGCGGCGCCGTCACGGTCACTGCCTGGCAGCTGCGGGCCGGCTGACCCGGATCGATACGCTGACCCGGGTGGCCGGGGCAGGCGCCCACCACGATCGACGGCCGATCAACGACAAGGACGGGTCCCGATGACGACGGCGACATGGCTGGGCAATCCCGCGCACTCCCGCTGGCTCGAGCAGGAGACCGACGCGCTCCTCGAGTTCGCGCGTGGCTCCCGCACCGATCAGGGCTTCGGCTACCTCGACGCCGACGGCCGGGTCGACCCTGCCCGTGGCTCGGAGCTCTGGCTCACCTGCCGGATGACCCACGTCTTCGCCCTGGGCGCACTGCTCGGCCGTCCCGGCTGCGCCCCGCTCGTCGACCACGGGCTGCAGGCCCTGACCGAGGTCTTCGCCGACCCCGAGCACGGCGGCTGGTTCGCCGCCGTCGGGCCCCACGGCGCGACGGCGGAACGCAAGGAGGCCTACCCGCACGCCTTCGTCCTGCTGGCCACCTCCTCGGCGACGGCGGCCGGCCGTCCCGGCGCGGACCGGCTCCTCGCCCGCGCCCAGGCGGTCTCGCTCGAGCACTTCTGGCGCGAGGACGAGGGCATGGTCGTCGAGGGCTGGGACCGGACCTTCACCGAGTGCGAGGACTACCGCGGCGTCAACGCCAACATGCACACCGTCGAGGCGTACCTGGCCACCGCCGACGTGACCGGTGACGACGCCTGGCTCGACATGGCGGTACGGATCGTCGAGCGGGTCGTCGACGGTTTCGCCCGTGGCTCGTCCTGGCGCATCCCCGAGCACTTCACCCCGGACTGGGCGCCGCTGCCGGAGTACAACAAGGACGAGCCGGCGCACCCCTTCCGGCCCTTCGGCGCCACGGTGGGCCACTGGTTCGAGTGGGCGCGGCTGACCCTGCAGGCCCGGGACGCTCTCACCAGGCGGGGCCGCGCGGCGGGGGAGTGGATGCTCGACGGCGCGCGGCAGCTCTTCGCCGCGGGCGCGGCCGAGGGCTGGGCCGTCGACGGCGCCGACGGGTTCGTCTACACCGTCGACTTCGACGGCATCCCGGTGGTGCGCGAGCGCATGCACTGGGTGGTCACCGAGGCCGTCGCCGCTGCCGCCGCCCTGCACCGCGCCACCGGCGAGACCGAGTACGACGACTGGTACCGCACCTGGTGGGACCACGCCGCCGTCCACCACATCGAGCGTCCCGGTGCGTGGATCCACGAGCTCAGTCCCACCAACGGTCCCAGTGCCAAGACCTGGTCCGGCAAGCCGGACGTCTACCACGCCCTCCAGGCGACGCTCATCCCGCGACTGCCGCTCAGCCCGGCACTGTCGGCCGCGCTGGTCCGAGGACTGGTTGATCTGTGACGTGCTGGTCGTGACTCCGACAAAGTAGCCGCAGCAAGCTGCCCATTCAGACGCCCCGTCAGGGGCGTCCTTACCCGTGCGTGCCGATGGAGGCAACCGATGAAGCTCACCACCATTCGCCTGACCGGCGGAAAGACCGTTGCCGCCCGAGTTGACGGTGACACCGCCGTCGAGCTGGAGGGTTTCGCCGACGTCGGTGATCTCCTGCGCCGTGGCGACCTGACTGCGGTCGCCGGTGCGACCGGTGCGGCGCACGACCTGGACTCGGCCGACCTCGCCCCGGTGGTCGTCGCCCCGGGAAAGATCGTGTGCGTCGGCCTGAACTACCGCAACCACATCCTGGAGATGGGTCGTGAGCTGCCCGAGCATCCGACGCTCTTCGCGAAGTACCCGGAGGCGCTGATCGGACCGCGCGACGAGATCCAGCTCCCGCCGGAGTCGGACAAGATCGACTGGGAGGGAGAGCTCGCGGTGATCATCGGCCAGACCGTCCGCCGGGCGGATGCCGAGCAGGCGGCCGCGGCCATCGCCGGGTACTCGGTGCTCAACGACGTCACTGCGCGCGACTACCAGTACCGCAGCACGCAGTGGTTCCAGGGCAAGACCTGGGAGAACAGCACGCCGCTCGGCCCGGTGATGGTCACCGGTGACGAGATTCCCGACGGCGCCCAGCTCGTCACCCGCCTGGACGGCGAGGAGGTGCAGCGCACCGGGATCGACGACCTCGTCTTCGGCACCGTCGCGCTGGTGCAGTACATCTCCACGATCGTCACCCTCAAGCCGGGCGACGTGATCGCGACCGGAACCCCGGGCGGGGTCGGGCACGCGCGCGAGCCCGGCCGTTATCTCCAGGCCGGTCAGACACTCACGACGGCGATCGACGGGATCGGCGAGCTCGTCAACGTCGCCGTCACCGAGCAGGTCACCGCCCCCGCAGCGCGCGACGCCTGACAGACGAGGTGCGGGGCATCTGACGACGTGCCGCGCCGCGGCCGTCACCAGGCAGTGTTCGCGCGAAGCCTACGGAAACGACAAGCGCGACGAACATGGAGTCGCGAACGGGGCTGTCCGAACGCTCGCCGATACGTCGTGGCTGACCCGCACCGCGGGACAACTTCTCGGGGCGTATGGCCGTCGTACCGGGCAGCGGGACGTGGACCGCGCGCCCATTGGCGTCGGCACGGGCATGCCGCATCCTCCTGGGAGATCCCGGACAGCTGTCGGGATCTCGGGACAGCACCTGGCGACGGGGGCGGAGTCAACACAGGAGGACGCATGATCAAGACCGAGCTCAAGCAGCTGAAGGTCAACCGCAAGGACGCACTCGAGGCGGCACCCGGCCAGACGCTCAACGCGCTGCGTCTCTCGGGTGTGGCCAAGGAGAACTCCGAGGTGGAAGGCCTGTGGTACGGACGGGTCGTCACGAAGGTGGGCGAGGTGTCCGACGCCCACCACCACGGTGAGGCCGAGACGGGCGGATACGTCCTGCAGGGCCGCGGTTTCATCCGCTACGGGGAGCGGTACGAGACGGTCGAGTACCTGGAAGAGGGCGACTTCGTCTACGTGCCGCCCTTCGTGCCGCACATCGAGGGCAACGCGAGCGCGACGGAGGACCTGATCTGGCTGACGACCCGTACGCCGGACAACATCGTCGTCAATCTCGAGGACCAGGACATCGCCGACATCGAGCTCGACATCCGCTGACCCAGAGCGCGTGCCGGCACAGCCGCACGCCGATCGCCCGAAGCCCCTCCGGTGTTTCCGGAGGGGCTTCGCCATGCTCGCTCTCACTCCGCCGCCGACGTGTGCCTAGCACGCGGCCGGCGCCGGCGCGCGGGACCAACGGCCTACCCAGGTAGCGGAACTGTCCCGCACAGCGGGACACACTCCTGGTGTGCGTGGCTCTTCGTACCGCCGTGCAGGACGGGCAAGGAGAGATTCTTGGCACCCCGCACAGGGGTGGTCATTCTCTTCGGAGTCGTCTTGAACTCGGCAAGGGAGCTGACGGATGAAGTTCTGGAACGCAGAAGAGCAGGACACCTACGACGTCGTCGTCGTGGGGTCCGGGGCGGCCGGTCTGCTCGCCGCCATCGCGGCCGCGAAGAACGGTAGCGATGTCGTCGTCCTCGAGCGCTCTGCGCTGCTCGGCGGCACGTCGGCCATCTCCGGTGGCACCCTCTGGGTCCCTGCGAACCACTACATGCTCGAGCGTGGACTGGGCGACGACCGCGAAGACGCGCTCCGCTACCTGCGGACCATCACCAAGGGGCACACCAGCGAAGAGGTGCTGGCGTCGTTCGTCGACCACGGCCCCGAGATGATCCACTTCCTCCAGGACGAGTGCGAGCTCGAGTTCAGCTCCGTCGACGACTACCCGGACTACCGGCCGGACCTCGCCGGCTCGGTGCCCGGCGGGCGATCGCTCGACCCGAAGTTCTTCGACCTGAACGAGCTCGGCCCGCTGCGCGAAGCCGTCCGCCCCGACACCAGACTGCCCTTCTCGATGCAGGAGTACGAGCAGTGGGTTGCTTTCACCCGTTTCCCGTGGGACGAGCTTGAGCGCCGGCAGGAGGCCGGCCTCGCCTCCCGCGGTCAGGCCGTGGTGGCACCCCTGGTGAAGACGGCCGCGGACCTCGGTGTCACGCTCGTGACCGAGGCCCGCGCCACACGACTCGAGGTCCACGACGGCCGCATCGCCGGCGTCTCCACCGCCGACGGTGCGAGGATCTCCGCCAGGCAGGGCGTCGTGCTCGCGTGCGGCGGCTTCGAGTGGGACGAGAACCTCGTCAAGCAGACCCTGGCCGGGCCCATCCACGCCCGGTGCAGCCCGCCCAACAACACCGGCGACGGACTGCGCATGGGACAGCGGGTCGGAGCGAAGCTCGGCAACCTGCGTGAGGCGTTCTGGTCGCCGATGGCAGTAGTTCCGGGGGACCAGCACGACGGGCGTCAGGCGGGAACGCTCCTTCGCTTCGAGCGCCAGGGGCCGGGCAGCATCATCGTCGACAAGAACGGCCGCCGGTTCGTCAACGAGTCGCAGAACTACAACGACCTCACCCGCGCCTTCTTCGGCCACGACCCGGTCACCCATGAGCCCGAGCACCTGCCCGCCTACATCGTCTTCGACGAGGACTACCTGGAGCGGTACGGCTTCCTCAGTCACCGGTCCGGCCAGGACCTCCCCGGGTGGATCCAGTCGGCCGGGACGCTCACCGGGCTGGCCGACCGGCTGGGCATCCCGTCAGCGGAGCTCCAGGCGACGGTCGAACGGTTCAACGGTTACGCGCGAAGCGGGGAGGACCTCGAGCGGCGTCGCGGCGACAACGCCTACGACCGCTACTGGGGCGACGACGAGCGCGGGCTGCCGAACCCGTGCCTGGCACCGCTGGAACGTGGCCCGTACTACGCCGTCGAGATCGTTCCCGGGGCCTTCGGGACCTGCGGTGGCATCGTCACCGACGGCCGGGCCCGCGCCCTCGACGTCGACGACAACGTCATCCCCGGTCTGTACGCCGCCGGCAACACGACCGCCCACCCGATGGGCGGCGGGTATGCCGGAGCCGGGGCGACGCTCGGGCCCGGGATGACCATGGGCTACCTCGCCGGCCGGACAGTCACCGAGGACGCGCAGCAGCCCCTCCCCGCCGCCGTCATGGGCGCCTGACCCCGGTCCAGGGGTGCCCGCGTGCCCGCTGAATACAGACGAGCAATCCCACTTGCCACCAGCCGGCGCGCGTGAACCTCGGTTCCGCGCCAAACCAACCACGCGTTGCAACTACGAAGCAGAGGAGCCTTTCGATGGCGTATGACGACGTCCCCGTCGTGACCCGACGAGGAGAGGAGCACGACCGCACGGGGCAGTCCGGCGGTGCTGTGCGTGTCTCCGGGGTCAGCATCCAGCACACCCCGGCCACCAAGATCTGGTTCGGCAGGGTCTCGAACGAGCCCGGGTTCCGGTCGCTGCCCCACCACCATGGCGAGGCCGAGACGGGAGGCTACGTGCTGAGCGGCCACGGCCGGATCTACTTCGGTGAGGCCTACGCGGAGTACATCGACCTCTACGAGGGTGACTGGGTCTTCGTCCCGCCGCACATGCCCCACGTCGAGGCGAACATGAGCGTCACTGAAGACCTTCACTGGCTCACCACCCGGACTCCCGACAACCTCGTCGTCAACCTGCCGGACGTGGACGACGCGACGCTGGCCGGCTTCCGACGAGCAGAATCCGAGCCTTCAGGCGAGCTCACCGACGCCACTGCCCACCACTGAACCGACAACCCCCTACGGGCCACGTGCCACCAGCACATCCCGACCCGCCATACCAGCACCACCCCCGACAGGCGCACCCTCCGCGCCGCGACAAAGGAGTCAGCATGCGAAAGTTCACGAACAGCCGCCGCAACCTCGCTATCGGTGCCGTCACGCTCACGGGCGCGCTCGCGCTCGGGGCGTGCTCGGGCGTCGAGGGGGCACAGGGTGGCTCCGGTGCCGGTGGGACGGCGGACCTGCAGTTCGCCTCCTTCCTCGGGCCGACGACGCCGCAGGGCGCGGCCATGAAGTCCATGTTCGAGGAGATCAGCGAGGACGAGGAGAGCGGCCTCAGCGTCGAGACGTTCTGGGAGGGCGCACTGCTGGGTGCCGACGAGATGCTGTCGGGCGTCGCCCAGGGCAGGTCCGACATCGGCTACATGACTGTCCAGTACACGCCGGGCGAGCTCCCGCTCAGCCAGGCCGCCACAGTGCCGTTCCAGACCGAGGACTGGGAGGCCGTCGAGACGGCCCTCAACACGATGTACGAGGACGACGAGGCCTTCAACGGGGAGTGGCAGGGCAACGGCGTCCACGTCCTGACGTTCACAGGTACGCCGGCATCGATCTATGCCACGGCCGAGCCGCTGCCGGACTTCGAGTCGCTCGCCGGCCAGCAGGTCCGAGCGACCGGGTACACCGCCAACGCGGTCGACGCGGCCGGCGGGAACGCCGTGGCGCTCCAGATCGGCGAGGTCTACGAGGCCATCCAGCGAGGCCTCGTCGAGGGATACACCACCATGCTCCTCGACACGGCTCCCTCGCTCAGCCTCCACGAGGTCGCACCACACATCACCGACACCGGCATCGGCGTCTACACGATGAACGTCATCTTCATGAACCAGGACGCGTGGGAGTCCCTGTCCGACGAGCAGCGCCAGGTCCTCGAGGACGGGATCGAGGCCTACCACGCCGAGTACCGCGAGCGACTCACCGAGGTCGAGGACGAGTCGTGCCAGGCGCACATCGACGCCGGCGGCGGAGTCACGATCTGGTCCGACGAGGACAAGCAGCAGTGGCGCGACGTCGTGGGCGAGAGCCTCATCGACATGTGGAAGTCCGACGTCGAGCAGGCGGGCGGCGATGCTGAGGCGTTCTACTCCACCTACTCAAAGCTCGTCGAGGAGAACCCGGGTGAGCTCGAGACCGGCATGAAGCGGTGCGCGAACCGATGACCCGCGAGTCGCACGTTCGTCCGCTTTCCATCCTGAGAGGTGTGTCGTGAAGATCGTCGACCGAATCACGCACGGGCTCGGAGCTCTCGGTGGCGTCGGTGTCATCGCACTGATGCTCATGACCGTCATCGACGTGACCCTGCGCAAGCTCACCGGCCGAGGGCTCGGCGGCACGATCGAGTACAGCGAGGTCGTACTGGTCGCCTGTGTCTTCCTCGGGATCGCCGGGGCACAGGTCGCCGGCGCCCACGTCAGCACGTCGGTGCTGACGTCGCACCTCCACGGCCGGGTCAACCGGACCGTGCGCGTCGCGGCCGGATCTGTCGCCGTCCTCATCGTCGTCGCCATGGTCTACGCCTCGGCGATCATGGCCATCGACTCCGTCCAGGCCAACGAGTTCCGTTTCGGCCTGGTCCGAGTGCCGGTCTGGCCGGCTCGCATCCTCGTGCCCATCGGGCTGTTCCTCTTCCTCCTGCAGTTCATCCGCGGACTCGTTGCTGTCGCGCGCGACGAGGAAGAGCAGGACTCCGAGCGGACGGAGGACATCGATGTCCACCTGTGACCAGAACTTCTCCCTGAAGGGGGCGCGCTCATGAGCGTTGCAGTCATCGCCGTCGTGATCATCGCGGTCGTCATCCTGCTGGCGTTCGTCCTGTTCGAGCAGCCCATCTGGCTGGCGCTCGGGGCATCCGGGGGCATCGGCCTGATCATGCTGAGCGGCACCGGGATCGCGACCGACACGCTAGGGTCCGTCCCGTTCACGACGGTGGCGTCCTACAGCTTGGTCATCATCCCGATGTTCATCCTCATGGGCATCGTCGCCGCCAAGGCGGGAGTGGCCGAAGACGTCTTCGCAGTGGCCGAGAAGCTCGTCGGCCGGCTGCCCGGCGGCCTCGGGATCGCCACCATCCTTGCTTGCGGCGGTTTCGCAGCCGTCACCGGATCCTCCGTCGCGACGGTCGCCACCGTGGGGCGCATCGCCATCAAGCAGATGACCCGGCACGGCTACCGTGCGAACGCCGCAGGCGCGCTGGTCGCCGCCGGCGGCACGCTCGGAGTGCTGATCCCGCCGAGCGTCATCCTCGTGGTGTACGCCGCGCTCACCGGCGAGTCCATCGGACGGCTCCTCATGGGCGGCTTCATCCCCGGTGCCGTGACGATGCTGGCCTACTCGACCGCAACGGTCATCCTGTACAAGCGCGGGTTCTTCGCCGAGCCGGCCCTTGCCCGTACGAACGAGAAGGCCCTCGTGGGTGCGGGAGCGCCGACGACGGGGACGGCCGGTGGCACCGCCACCGGAGGCTCGGACGACGGCGGCCCCCGCATCCCGGCACGCCAGCCGGTGACCAAGCGAAACATGATCGGCGCGGTCTACACCGCCGGCCTCATGATCATCGTGATGGGCGGCATGTACTCCGGTCTCTTCACGGCGACGGAGTCCGGTGCGGTGGCTGCCTTCATCGCGGTCGTGATGCTGTTCATCCGGTACCGCGACCGCTGGCGCGAGCTGCCGGGTGCGTTCAAGGAGTCGCTGTTCGACACCACGTCGCTCAACTCGATGATCTTCGCGTTGCTCATCGGCGGAGGCGTCTTCGCGTACTTCCTCGTACGGACCGGTCTGCCCTCGGAGATGGCACGTGCCATCGTCGACGCCAACCTCTCACCCACGCTGATCATCTGCGTGACGTTGGCAGTGATGGTCGTCCTCGGGTGCTTCCTGGACTCCTTCTCGATCCTGGTCATCACGATCCCGCTCGTCTATCCCGTCATCGACGCGATGGGAGTGGACGGAGTCTGGTTCGGCATCCTCGTCGTGAAGGCCATCGAGATCGGTCTGATCACCCCGCCCGTCGGCCTGAACGTCTTCGTGGTGGCGGGCAGCATGAAGGGGATGACGCCGGAAGGAGTCTTCCGGGCGGTGGTGCCGTTCATCGTCGCCGAGTTCGCCACGATCATCGTGCTGATGGCAGTGCCCGACCTTGTCACCTGGCTACCGGATCTGGCTTTCGGACCGGAGTAGTCACCCCCGGGCCGGCTCTTCGGCAGGGAAGAGCCGGCCCTGAGATCGCACGAGTGAGGGAACGACATGGGACGAGTAGCAGGAAAGGTCGCCGTCGTCACCGGCGCGACCGGCGGCATCGGCCGATCGGTGTGCGAGCTGCTGGCCGAGGAAGGAGCGACGGTCTACGCGCTCGACCTCGCGGACCAGCTACCGGACGACCTGGCGGACTGGCCCGATCGGGGCATCACCTATCTACCCGTGGATGTCACCGAGGAGGCACAGGTCGAGCAGGCCGTCGACTCGATCGTCCGCGAGGCCGGACGCCTCGACGTCGTGGTGAACAACGCCGGTATCACCGGTCCGCGCGGGCCCGCCCACCAGGCGACGCAGGACGAGTTCGACAGGGTCTTCGCGGTGAACGTGCGCGGGACCTGGCTCTGCACCAAGCACGCCGTGACGGCCATGCTCGCCCGGGGCGAGGGCGGCAGCGTCGTCAACGTCTCCTCGATCAACGGCATCGTCGGAGGAGCGGGCGTCCCGCTCTACCACGCGACCAAGGGTGCCGTCCGACTCATGGCCAAGGCAGACGCCGTCACCTATGCCAAGGACGGCATCCGGGTCAACTCGCTCCACCCGGGGTCGATTGCCACCCCGCTCAGCGACGAGGTGGCCGCGGGCCAGCCCGGTGGCGCGGAGCAGTACCTCGAGAACCTCATCGCCGCGCACCCGCTGGGCCGACGCGGAGACCCCGAGGACATCGCCTACGGCGTGCTCTACCTCGCCTCGGACGAGTCGAAGTTCGTCACCGGTACGGAACTTGTGATCGACGGCGGGTACACCGCCCGATGACCGCCATGAAAGGACAAGCGATGACACAACCCACCGCCGACGATCTCGAGACGATCAAGCGGCTGAAGGCCCGCTACTTCCGGTTCATCGACACCAAGCAGTGGGACGCCCTCCGTGGCCTGTTCACCGACGACGCCACGTTCGACGGTCTCTGGGCCGCCGCGCCGACGCCCGAGGACTTCATCGACAACATCTCGCGCAACCTCGGCGGCTCCGACATCACCTCGGTCCACTACGGGTTCATGCCCGAGCTCGAGCCCATCGACGGTGACCGGGTGCGTGGGGTCTGGGCCATGTACGACTACCTCACGTGGCCACCCGGCGAGCGCGCCTATCTCGGCGTCAGCCTCCCGGGCCAGTGGGGGATCCGCGGCTACGGGCACTACGAGGAGGAGTACCGGCGGGTCGGTGACACCTGGCTGATCAGTCACCTGAGGCTCACCCGACTGAGGATCGACCCGCTCGTCGGCGAGCCGCTGCCCGGCCCCGACTACCCGTTCGTGCGCGCCACGACCGACTGGCTCCCCTCGTCCTCGGCACAGCCCACCGCCGCTCGCGGAGGTGTCCGATGACTGTCCGCGCACTCACCCTGCTCACTCGCAAGACCGGGACGACGGTCGAGGAGTTCACCGACTACTGGCGCAACGTGCACGCACCGATCGCCGTGCGCTTCCCGAACCTCGTCTCCTACGAGCAGCACCTGACCGTCGGCACCGTGACGCGTGGTGACGTACCTGCCCCGGAGGCTGACGTGGACGGCATCTCAGAGCTCACCTTCGACAGCCGCGAGGACCTTGAGGCCGCGCTCGCCAGCGACGTCGCACGCGAGGCGGCCGATGATGCAGGCAACTTCATGGACCGGATGCGTATGTACATCGTCGACACCTCGGTCGTCGTGGTCGACGGTCAGGTCCACCTCCCGGCTGGGTCACGCCGTGGCTGAGGCAGTCGCGACGGACACCGCCCTGCGCTACCTGCACGGACAGGGAGCGACCGCCGGTGTCGCGGTGTTCGCGGCCGGTGAGACGTTCCGGGCGCACTATCACCGTGAGGTCACGGAGGTGTTCGTGTGCACTCTCGGCACGATCACCATCTCGATCGGCGGCACGGTGCACGAGCTCCGGCCCGGTGAGGTCGCGGTCGCACCGCCGGGGGTGGTTCATCAGACGTCGAACCGGTCCGGGAGCCCGGCCGAGTTCTTCTACATCAAGACCCCGGGAGACATGGACGACTTCGTGTGGGTCGACCACGAAACACAGACGAAGGGAACAGACGGCATGAGCGATGGAGCAGTGGTGAGCGAGGCACTCGTGACGGACCAGGACGTGCCGGGGCGCTTCTTCCCGGAGCAGCAGGACGGGCGCCGTGTCGTGGTCCTCGACTCCGCCACCCACTCGCACCGCCACGCCGCCGCCGGTGGCGGCGTGCCCGGGCAGGACGTGGTCGTCAACGCCTCCTACGCCGGGGTCTACTGCGCGCGCCTGCTCCAGGAGACGAACCCGCTCGGGACGATCGGCATCGACTGCGGCATCGGCAAGGACGGGGCCGGCATCGCGGGACTCTGGTACTTCGAGGCCCTCGGCGTCCCCGCCGCGGCGGCCGACATCATGACCGTCGAGCTCGGCAACGGCCGCGAGCTCTGGGAGGAGGGCGTCATCTCCCGCGTCAACGGGGCCGCATCGGTGCTCGGGATCGAGCCGGGCCAGAGCGTTCAGGAGGCAGCGGCGAGGATGCTCGCCGTGGACGGCGAGCTGCCGCCCCCTGACCCATACAACCGTCAGGTCGTCGAGGAGGGGCCGGGCGGGCACAACGTCGTGGTCACCAACTCCATCGCAGACGCCCTGCCCGAGGACAAGGACACCAACGTGCTCTGCACTGCCGGGCACACCGGTCGCAGCGTCGTCGAGTACATCGTCGGGTTCCGCCCGTACGGCTTCATCTGCTCCGACGGCGGGGTCGGCAAGAACGACTCCGGGCTGACCGCGCTGGAGCCCGCGAACGACGCCGGAATCGCCGGCGCCGCGGTCTCGGCGCAGACGGCGCGCATGGGTGACGGCAAGAGCACGTGGGCGGACGGCGTGATCAGCGCGATGAACGACCTTGCTCGCGACGCCGGCGTCACAGTCGGGATGAGCGCCCGGGAGGCTGCGCACCTCCTGGTCGCGAGAGAGACCGGTGGTGCTTGATGGAGCACGAGCTGCGAACCTACGTCGCCGCACCGGGCAGGATGGACGACCTGCTCGCCCGGTTCCGGGAGCACACCATCGGGCTGTTCGAACGCCACGGCATCCGCAGCGTCGCATACTGGACCGATCGCGACCGACCCGACCGGCTGGTCTACCTCGTCGCTCACGAGGGCGACCCCGAGCAGAGCTGGGCCGCCTTCCGGGCGGACCCCGAGTGGCAGGAGGTACGGGAGCGCTCGCTCGCCGAGGGACCACTCACCCTCAGCATCGAGTCGGTGTACCTGGCGCCCGCAGGAATCGGACCGGTGCCGTGAGGTTCGTGACCTTCGAGCACCGTGGCGGCCGTTCGTGGGGCACCCTCTCCCGTGAGGGGGAGATCGTGGACCACGGGGCCGCGAGCACCTTCGACAGCCTCCGAAGTGCGATCGCCGGGGCCCGGCCCGACGAGCTCGCAGAGCTCGAGCGTGGAGCGCCCCGGATCGATGCCGGTGGAGTGAGGCTGCTGCCGCCGGTACCCGACCCGAGCAAGGTCCTGTGCGTCGGGTACAACTACCCCGACAACCGCAGTCTCCGGTACGACGCGCCGGCCGGTGACGCGCACGTCCTGCCGGACCACCCCGTCGTCTTCTCACGGTTCAACGACACCCTTGTCGGCGACGGCGAAGGACTGCGCGTCCCGCGACGCAGCTCGAACTTCGACTTCGAGGGTGAGCTGGCGATCGTCGTCGGGGCGGGAGGCAGCGACATCCCGGTGGACGACGCCCTCGACCACGTCTTCGGCTACTCGGTCTTCAACGACGCCACGGTGCGCGACTACGGGAGCTCCGCCAACCACTTCACCGCCGGCAAGACCTTCCCCAGCAGCGCTGCTTTCGGCCCCGCCGTGGTCACACCGGACGAGGTCGGCGATATCAGTGACCTCGTCCTCCGCACCAGGCTGAACGGGGCTGTGGTCCAGGAGGCGCGCCTCGGAGATCTGATCTTCGGCGTGGCCGAGGTGATCGCCTACTGCTCGCAATGGGCACGGTTGCAGCCCGGCGACGTCATCGCCACCGGCACGCCCGGCGGCGTAGGAGCATCGCGCCGGCCACCGGTCTGGATGCTGCCCGGTGACGTGTGCGAGGTCGAGATCGACCAGATCGGTCTCCTGACGAACCCGGTCACCGACGAGATGGCTCACGAGCACGAGTTCCTGGTCGGCTGACAGCGGTGCTGGGGGCAGTCGAGGGATTCCTGATCGTCGGGGTGGTCATCGGCATCGGGTACGCGCTCGGCGGATCGAGGATCGTCGGCGAGCACGGGTCGGAGGTGCTCGCCAAGATCACGTTCAACGTGTCGACCCCAGCACTGTTCTTCGTGCTCGTCGCCGGCTCCGAACCCGCCGACATCTTCTCGACCGTCGGGTACGTCACCGTGCTCTACGTGGTCGGCGGGGGCCTTCTCTTCCTGCTCGTGCACCGACTGTTCGTCAGGGTCCGATCGGCGGAGCTCCCCCTCGTCGTGCAGGGCGCCGTGTTCGCGAACGCGGGCAACATCGGCATACCGCTCTCGCTGGCGACCGTCGGCGACCTCTCCTACACGACCGTGCTGCTCCTGGTGCAGGCCTTCATCCTCACGCCGGTCGGGCTCATCTCGCTCGATCTCACCGCTGCGCGCCTTGTCCGCCGGCCTTCCGACGCACTCAAGCTCGCGATCAACCCGGTCCTCCTCGGCGCTTTCGCCGGCATGTTGGTCCTCGTCACCGGCGTGGAGCTGCCCCATCTGGTGCTCGAGCCCATCGATCTTGTGGCGGCGACCTCCGTCCCGCTCACCTTGCTTCTCTTCGGAATGTCGTTTCGGGGAAAGGGCCGCAGCAAGAGTCAGGACTCGAGAGCAGCCGGGCTGGTGGTCGTCTGGAAGTGCTTCGTCATGCCGGCGCTCGCCGTTGCCCTGGGCCTGGCCTTCGGGCTCCGCGGGGCCGACCTCTTCGGGGTGGTCGTCCTGGCGGCGCTGCCCTCGGCGCAGAACCTGTTCGTCCTGGCGATGCAGTACCGGACGGCGATCACGCTGACCCACTCGTTCATCCTCGTCTCGACCCTCGTGTCGGTCCCGGTCGTCCTCGTTCTGGCCGCCCTCGTTCCCCACTGATGCCCGTCCCCACCGAAGCACTCGTTCCCCGGATGAAACGGAGACAGCCATGAGCACCCCGAGCCGGCACGATCGCCGTGCCCTGATCGTCGGCACGAGCGGTATCGCGGGCGCAGCGCTCGCGGAGCACCTCGATGACCAGGGATGGGAGGTGTGGGGCCTCTCCCGCGGACCGAAGCGGTTCGGCGCACCGGTCCAGCACGTGCGCGCCGACCTCGAGGATCCGACAGAGCTCGCCGCGCGGCTGTCGGGAGTCAGGCCCACCCACGTCTTCTACGCCGCCTGGAAGCGGCACAGCACCGAGGCCGAGAACATCGCCGTCAACGGGACGATGGTCGACAACGTCCTGACGGCACTGGGCGTGCAGGACAGCGTCCAGCACGTCGCCCTGGTCACCGGTCTGAAGCACTACATCGGATCGCCGGACGTCCAGGGCCGGATCGAGGTCCCGGAGACCCCCTTCCGCGAGGACGTGCCCCGCCGGTCGGTCCCGAACTTCTACTACGCACAGGAGGACGCGCTCTTCGCGGCGGCGCAGCGATTCGGCTTCACCTGGAGCGTCCACCGTGCCCACACGATCGTCGGCCACGCCGTCGGCAACGCGATGAACATGGGCCTCACGCTCGCCGTGCAGGCCGCCCTCTGCCGGCAGCGGGGGGAGCCGTTCGTGTTCCCCGGTTCCGGGATCCGGTGGAACGGCCTGGGTGACATGACGGATGCGGGACTCCTGGCCAGACACATGACCTGGGCGGCCACGACGCCGACAGCGGCCGACGAGGCGTACAACGTCGTCAACGGCGACGTCTTCCGCTGGCGTGCCATGTGGCCGCGCCTCGCCGAGATGCTGGACGTCGAGCCAGAAGGGTTCGACGGCGGACCGCGCCCGCTCGCCGTCCAGATGGCTGGTGCCGAGGACGCCTGGCGGCAGATCGCGCTCGAGCACGGTCTCGTCGAGCCCGACCTGCACAAGGTTGCCTCGTGGTGGCACACGGACGGCGACCTCGGCCGCGGGATCGAGATGCTGGCCGACATGAGCAAGAGCAGGCTTGCCGGCTTCACGGACTACGTCCGGACCGAGGACTCGTTCCGCCGGCTCTTCGGACGCTACGTCGCCGACCGTGTCCTGCCTGCCCCCGGCGAACCCCGCCGTGCGCCGGCAGTCCAGACTGAGCCCGTCAGTGTGGACGCCGAATAAGCAGCCGGCGCGACTCCAGCAGCTGGTCCTTCGTCCCCTTCAGCGACCCGCGATCACTGCGGTCTGAGGGGACGGAGGCCACCAGCGCGATGCGGTCACGCCATGTCCGCCCTTCGAGGATCACCGAGACGCCGTTCACGCCGGGCTCGATCTCCTGCAGGTTGACGGCGTGGTCTTGCTCCTTGAGGTCGGCCAGCTCCTGCAGAAGCTGCGTGCGGGTGGCAGTGGTCGTCGGGGTGAACCGCAAGAGCTGCTCCTCCGGGTAGAGCGTGAGGATCTGCTCGGGGATCAGCCGCGACAGCAGGAGCTTTCCCGCCGAGACGCTGTGGGCAGGACGCAGGTATCCGACGCGCAGGCTCGCGCGCAGCGGGTTGTCGGACTCCCTCCCGTCGAACAGCAGGACCTGGGAGCCGAGCAGCGCGGCGACGTGGACCGTCTCACCGGTGCGGTACATCGCGTCGTCGAGGACCGGCCTCAGCCGTGCCCGGGCCTCGATGTCCATCCCGAGGGGCCGGGCCATGTCGACCAGCGCTGGTCCGGTGTAGTACCCGCGCCCCTTCGGCCCGAGAGCCACCATGCCGCAGTTCTTGAGCGTGTTGAGGATCCGGTAGGCGGTCGATCGAGACAGGCCGAGCTCACGTGCGACCGCAGTCACCGTGACGATCTCCCGCGAGGAGAAGAGCAGCAGAGCGCGGACGCCGGCGTCCAAAGACTCGAGGTGCGGCCCGGTCGAGGTATCGGTCGGTGACATCACAGTCTCCATCTTGATTCGGCAAGCGAAACAATATCGTACACATTGCGCGGGTGGGCCAGAAAATGTGCCGACAGACGGAACAACATGACGGATGTGGTTGTCTCCCGCAAGGACGGGTGACGTACTGGAAGCACGAACCGGAGCAGAGGAGCTTCCCGTGACCACTACCAGCGAGCGCGCCGCAGTCGTCGCCGCCGAGAGCCGCTTCACCGAGCAGAACATCGTCGTCGTCGGCGGTGCGTCCGGGATCGGGGGGGAGGTCGCCTCCGCCCTCGCGCAGGCCGGCGCGACCGTCGACGTCCTCGACCGCGTCGAGCGGCCGCAGGAGGAGAAGATCACCACCTCCGTCGTCGACGTGCGTGACCGCGACGCCGTCGCCGCCGCGCTCGCCGCCGTCGTCGAACGGCGCACGTCAGTCGACGGCGTCGTGTACGCGGCCGGAGTCCTCGACGGCTACGCCACCCTGGAGGAGATCTCTCCCGAGCTCATGGACGTCGTCCTCGACGTCAACTGCGTGGGAGCCGTGAACGTGCTCCAGCAGGTCGTCCCGACGATGAAGACGGCGGGCTACGGACGCATCGTGCTCTTCGGGTCGATCGCCGGCATCGTGGCAGGAGCCGGCGGTATCGCCTACACGATGTCAAAGCACGCGGTCGCGGGCCTGGTCAAGCATCTCGCGGTCGAGCTGGGGCCGTACGGCATCACGACCAACAGCGTGGCCCCCGGCTCGATCCAGGGCACCAAGATCCGGACCAGCATCACGGCCATCACCTCGCCGGGTTCCGTGGCGACCGACCGTGGGCTCGGTGTGATGAGCGCTGAGGACGCGGCGAAGACCTACCCGGTCGGACGGCTCGGCACGATCGACGCTGTCGTTCCCACCGTCCTGCACCTGCTGGACCGGTCGTCCTGGTTCATCAACGGGGCCGAGGTCGCCATCGACGGCGGCTTCACGAGCAAGTGAGCAGAGAGGCGACAACGATGAGCACCCTGACCACCGCGGTCCCCTACACCGACGAGCTGGCATGGCCGGAGGGGATGAGGCCGTTCCAGACGGTCGACCTCGAGACCCAGAAGGACCCCTTCGCGCACTACGCCTGGATGCGTGAGCACGCCCCCGTGCTCCGGACGCGCGCCAACGGCAAGGACGTCTGGTTCATCTCGCGGTACGACGACGTCCGCGCCGCGCTGCGTGCGCCAAAGGTCTTCTCCTCGACCGTCGTGGACCCGATCCCGCTGGTGTTCCTGACGCTGTTCGACCCGCCCGAGCACAACAGGCTCCGGCAGGTCGTGGCGTCCTCGTTCACCCCCAAGGCCGTCGCGGTCTTCGAGGACTCGGTCCGCGCGTACGCGGCGGAGTACCTCGACGAGCTGCTCGCCGCGGGCGGGGGCGACGTCGTCGACGGCTTCGCCCTGCGCATCACGATGGCGACGATCAGCAGCCTGCTCGGTGTGCCGGCTACCGACTTCGACCAGATGAAGTACTGGTCGGACGACGTCTCGAGCTACTTCGGGCAGGTGGCGCGCCAGGCCCCTCCGACCGAGGGTGCCGAGGAAGGGGCAGAGGAGTTCTTCGCCTACCTGCTCGGCAACATCGAGCGAGCCCGGCGGGACGACAACGGCTCCGTCGGCGCCCACATCGGCCGGCTCCTCCAGGACGGTGTGCTGACCGAGCGAGAGGCGAAGCACTTCTGCGCGTTCCTGTTCGTCGCCGGCCACGAGACGACGACCGTGCTGCTCGCCAACGCCTTCCGCGAGTTCTCCGAGAACCCCGGCCTCCTCGAGCGGATCCGGAACACCCCGACCGACGCCAAGGCGTTCGTGGAAGAGATGGCCCGCTACCGCGGCACCGTCCAGCGACTCTCCCGGAAGACCGTCCAGGACGCCGAGGTCGCGGGCGTGACCATCCCCGCGGGCGACGTGGTCATCCTTCTGCCCGGGTCGGCGAACCGCGACCACAACAAGTTCGACAACGGTGACGTCTTCGACATCGACCGGGACACCTCCGGCCACCTGGGATTCGGGCACGGCATCCACAGCTGCCTCGGCCAGCACCTGGCGCGCCTGGAAGGTGCCGTCGGCGTTGAGCTCATCGCCAAGAAGGTCGCCGCCGTCACCGCCCGGCCGGACAACCCGATCCAGTTCGTCACCGGAGGCAACCTGGCCAACACCGGCCCGAGCTACTTTCCGGTGGACCTGGTGCCCGTCGGTGATGCGTCGTGAGCACCGATCACGCAGGCGGGGTGGTCGTCGTCGGCGCCGGGCACGCGGGCGTGCAGGTCGCGTTCGGGCTGCGCGCCGGCGGCTGGGACGGCGCAGTCACCCTGCTCGACACCGATCGGCGGGTTCCGTACGAGCGGCCGCCGCTGTCCAAGGAGCTCCTTGCCGACGGAGGCCCCGAGCTCGCACCGCCGCTCCGCAAGGCGGAGCTGTACCCCGCCAAGCAGATCGTCCGCGTGCCTGGCGTCGAAGTTGCACGGCTCGATCGCGACAGGCGCGTGGCGGTCGACGCCGAGGGAGCCGAGTACGGCTACCAGCACCTGGTCCTGTGCAACGGGTCCAGGGTCCGCCGCCTAGACGTGCCCGGCGGAAACCTCCCGGGCGTGCACTACCTGAAGTCCCACGTGGACGCGACGAGACTGCGGACAGCGCTCCAGCCAGGCCGGCGCGTCGTCGTCGTCGGTGCGGGCTACATCGGCCTCGAGGTGGCGGCGGCCGCGGCCAAGCGTGGCTGCGAGGTGACCGTCCTCGAGTTCAACGACCGGGTCATGGCCCGCGTCACCGGCGAGACCGTCTCGCGCTACTTCGAGCACCTGCACCAGCTGCACGGTGCCGACGTCAGGCTCGGCGTGTCCGTCACCGGTGTCGAGGGTGACGACATCGCCACCGGTGTCGTCCTGTCCACCGGCGAGACAGTCCCGGCCGACGTGGTGGTCGTCGGTGTGGGTGTCGTCCCCAACGACGAGCTCGCCAGGGCATCCGGTATCGACTGCCACGACGGCGTCCTGGTCGACGAACGCGCGCTGACGAGCGACCCCGCCGTCTCCGCTGCCGGTGATGTGGCGCGATGGTGGTCGCACGGTGAGCTGCCCAGCCGTCGGCTGGAATGCATCCAGAACGCCACCCACGGCGCGAAGCGCGTCGTCGCACACCTGCTGGGCAGGCCGGCCGGAGAGCCGGAGGTCCCGTGGTTCTGGACCGTCCAGCACGGCGTCCGGCTCCAGACCGCCGGCCTGTGGGACCCGGCCGACGAGGTCGTCTTGCGCGGGAGCGCAGCGACGGGCTCCTTCAGCGTCCTCTACCTGCGACACGGCGTGCTCGCCGCCATCGACACCATCAACGCGGTCCAGGACTTCCTGCCGGGCAAGAAGCTCATCGCCGCAGGCCTACCCATCGATCCCGCCCGTGCGGCGGACCCGACCATCAAGCTCAGCGCGAGCGTGCGCGAGCTGGCACACGCCTGAGAAGGAGAACGACATGATCAAGGTGACAGACCGCGACGGCGAGACGCACGAGCTCGACTGGGAGCCCGACCAGTCCCTCATGGAGGCGCTGCGCGACAACGACATGCCGGTCCTCGCCTCGTGCGGTGGCTGCTGCTCCTGCGCGACGTGCCACGTCTTCGTCGAGTCCGACCACATCGAGCAGCTGGGGCGGAGCGAGGGCGAAGAGCGTGAGCTGCTCGAGGAGACGGAGGCATTCCGGCCGGACCGATCCCGCCTCGCCTGCCAGATCGCGCACTCCGGCTCCCTCGCCGGGATCGCCGTGACTCTCGCACCGGAGGAGTAGCCCGCAGGCCGGGCCGGTGGACCTCCCGTGCTCGACATGTGGACGCCGCGTCTCGGGCAACGCGGATGGAGAATGGTGTCTCGGAGGGGAGATCGGCGTCACTGGAGGTGAGGGAGCGTGTCCGGCAACGCGGTGACGACGCCCATCTCTGCGCGGGAGCGAGGCGGATCATGAGTCAGACTCCGAGTGACGACAAGTACATCATCGGCTCTCTCGACACCGGGCTGCAGATGCTCGAGCTGATGCTCAACTACGACACGGTGACGATCACGGAGATCGCCAAGGGGCTCGGGGTCGGCAGGTCGACTGCGCACCGGGCCCTGAAGACCCTTGAGAACAGAGGGTTCGTCGCTCTCTCCTCCGCCGGGCGTGGCTACGTGGCGGGACCCAAGCTGGTGGAGATCGGCAGCCCGCGATGCCTGGACCCGCAGTCGCGCATCCGCAACCGTCCCATCCTCAACCGAGTGCTCGACGAGACCGGTGAGTCGGTCCACAGCTCGCTCCTGCTGGGTGCGCAGCTGCTCGTCGTCGACGGCCGCAAGTCGCGACACGAGGTGGACATCGGACGCCGCGTAGGAATGGTGGCGCCCGCGCACGCCATGGCGGGTGGGAAGATGCTGCTCTCCCTCCTCAGCGACGACCAGATCATGGCGCTGTTCCCGAACGAGGAGCTGCTGCGGCTGGGGCCGCGGACGCTGTCGACCCGGTCGGCGCTGATGGAGGATCTTCGTGACATCAGGAAGCGTGGCTACTCCGTCGCTGTCCAGGAGTCCGAGCGTGGGGTCAACTCTGTGGGTGTCCTGCTGTCCGGCGACTCGTGGCGGGACAGGATGGCGATCGTGATCTCCGTGCCGGTGGAGCGCGGAAGCTGGGAGGAGCTCATGTCCCTTCGGGAGCAGCTCCAGGCGATCGTCGACGAGGAGAACCGGCGACTCGAGGCGGCGCCCGCGTAGCCCAGGGCCTCGACGTGGCGCGTCCACGGCGCACGGTTGGAGCTGCCGGGGTGGAGAGGTGGCTGGCGGCCCCGGGCGCGGCGACCCGCCTTGACGGAGTTACTTCGTTCGCTATATAAAACAACATGTGAGTCAGGTCACCGAGACGCCTTCGAGCCCCGTGGGGCGTGAGCGGTCGCGCGAGGTCAAGCGCGCCGCGGTGCTCTCGGCCGCCCGCTCGGCGCGGACCCTGTCGCGCGTGGAGCTCTCCGAGATGACGGGGCTGAGCCCCGCCACTCTCACCCCGCTCGTGCGCGACCTCATCGCCGAGGGGTATCTGGTCGAGAGGGGGGTCGCCGCCACCCGGACCGGACGGCCGCGCACCCTCCTGGAGTTCGACCCGCGTGTCGAGCTGGTCGCCGCCGTCTCGCTCGCGCCCGACGGCGTGAGCTGCCAGATCGCGGACGGGCACGGCGAGCTCGTCGCCAGCGGCCACCGCAACCTCGACGGCGACGCCGTCGACATCATCGCCGACGTGGTCGAGGACGTCGCGGCCGAGCACCTCACCCACCTGCGCGGTGTCGCGGTCGCCGTACCGGGCATCTCCTACAAGGGCAAGGTGCGCCTCGCTCCGTACGTCGGCGTCGTCGAGAAGCGCTCGGTCGGCAAGCAGCTGGGCAAGCGTCTCGGCGTGCCCGTCGTCGTCGACAACGACGTGAACCTCATGGTCGTCGGCGAGCACACCGCCGGCGCCGCGAGGGGGTCCGACGACGTCATGCTCTTCCACTTCGCCGAGGGCGTCGGTGCCGGCCTGGTCCTGGACGGGCACGTCCGACGCGGCTCCTCCGGGGGAGCCGGCGAGGTCGGCTTCTTCCCGACCGACGGCGCCATGGGCGACGCCGGTGTCGGCAGCTTCGAGGCCCGCTGGTCGGCTCGGGCCATCGCCGACGTCCTCGCCGCCGCCGGCCACGAGCCCGCGGCGCAGTCCCCGGTGGCCACCCTGGTCGCCGCAGCCAGGAAGGACGAAGAGCTCGCCCGCTACCGCGACGAGGTCCTGGCCGCCTGGGGCCGGCTCGTCGTCTCGTGCATCTGCGTGGTGGACCCGGGGCTGGTGCTGCTGAGCGGGTCGGTCGCCGACCTGGACGAGCACTCCTTCGCCACGCTCGAGGCCATCGTCACCCAGGGGGCGCCGTCGCCCACGAAGATCAGGCGGGCCGAGCTTGGGGGAGAGGCGGTCCTGCACGGGGCCGTCAGCTCGGCCCTGTCCGCCGCCGGGCTCCTTGCCCGGACCGCCGGCTGAACGTCACACCCACAACAACGGAGGATCCATGCGTAGGAAGAGTGCACTGATCGGGGCGTCCGCAGCGATGATGCTGGTGCTGGCCGCGTGCGGCGGCGGGGCCGAGGAGACGCCGGAGACCGGGAACACCGGCGCGGCCGGCGGCGAGACCGGCGGCGCAGGCGTGGAGGACACCAGCCTCACCATCTACACCGCTCGCGACACCAACATCACCGACTTCGTCATCGCCGAGTTCGAAGCCGCCTACCCCGAGTTCGAGGGCAACGTCGAGGTGCTCAACATGGGCGCCCAGGAGGTCCTGGAGCGTGTCCGCGCCGAGAGCGCCAACCCGCAGGCGGACGTGTGGTGGGGCGGCACCCAGCAGGGCCTGGCCACCGGCGCCGAGGAGGACCTCCTCGCCGCCTGGGAGCCGGAGTTCGCCGCCGACATGGACGAGGCGTACAAGGACTCCGAGGGCCGCTGGTTCGGCGAGATCCTCCTGCCCGAGGTCATCATGTACAACGATGCCGCGCTCAGCGAGGACGAGGCCCCACAGGACTGGGACGACCTCCTCGACCCCAAGTGGGAGGGCGAGATCATCATCCGGGACGTCGCCGCCTCGGGCACCATGCGCTCGATCTACTCCGCGATGATCCAGCAGCAGTCGCCGGACGGCTCCGACCCCGAGCCGGGCTACGAGTGGCTGCGCCAGCTCGACGCCAACACGGGTGAGTACGCCGCCAACCCGGCCGACCTCTACCTCAAGCTCTCACGCGAGCAGGGAACCGTCAGCGCCTGGAACCTGCAGGACATCCTCATCCAGTCCGAGACCCAGAACATGCCGTTCGGGTACGTCATGCCGGAGTCGGGCGCCCCGGTTCTCGTCGACGGGCTCGGCGTCGTCAACGGCGGCAACACCGAGGCCGCCGAGCTGTTCGTGGAGTTCCTCTACGAGGACGACCTGCGCGCGCAGCTCGCCGAGGACTTCTTCCAGATCCCGGCGGTCGAGATCGAGTCCGAGCCGGAGTGGCTGGCCAACCTCGACCTCAACCCGATGGACGTCGACTGGGACGTCATCGGTGAGCACGAGACCGAGTGGATCGACTACTGGAACGCGAACATCAAGGGCCAGAACTGACCGAGCTCCCGGCCGCCGCCGAGGCGGCGGCCGGGACGGCAGGCCCTGAACAACGAGCACCGAGGAAGTGAACATGGTCGACGTCCGGCTCGAGTCCATCGTCAAGAGGTTCCCGCGCGGTGGCGACACCCCGGCCGTGGACGACGTGAACATCACCGTCAACGACGGCGAGTTCTTCACCCTGCTCGGCCCCAGCGGCTGCGGCAAGACCACCACCCTGCGGATGGTCGCGGGGTTCTACTTCCCGACGTCGGGCACCATCAGCTTCGGCGACGACGACGTCACGCGCCGCCCGCCGAACAAGCGCGACACCGGGATGGTGTTCCAGAACTACGCGCTGTTCCCGCACCTGACGGTCGAGCAGAACGTCGCCTACGGGCTCAAGACCCGCAAGGTCGCGCGGGGCAGGATCGCCCCACGGGTGAGCGAGGCGCTCGAGCAGGTGCACCTGAGCGGGTACAGCAAGCGTCGCATCGACCAGCTCTCCGGCGGCCAGCAGCAGCGGGTCGCCCTGGCCCGCGCCCTGGTGATCCGCCCGCAGACGCTGCTGCTGGACGAGCCGCTGTCCAACCTCGACGCCAAGCTCCGCGAGGAGACCCGCACCGAGATCCGGCGCATCCAGCGCGAGGCCGGCACCACCTCCTTGTACGTCACGCACGACCAGGACGAGGCCATGGCGATGTCGGACCGGATCGCCGTCATGGAGGCCGGCCGCGTCCAGCAGCTCGGCACCCCGACCGAGATCTACCACCGGCCCGCCAACCGGTTCGTCGCCACCTTCATCGGGCGCAGCAACGTGCTGGCGCTGCCGGTCGAGCACGCCGCCGAGACCGAGATCGAGGTCCGCCTGCCGGGCGGCGCCACCGCGCGGGCTGCCGCGCCGCAGGGGCACGGTCTCGGCGTCGGTGACACCGCCTACGTCTCGATCCGCCCCGAGTACGTCCAGCTAGCCCCGCCGAGGACGCCCGGCGCGGCGTCCGGAGTCGTCAAGGAGGTCGAGTTCACCGGCATGACGTCGACCGTCACCCTGGAGGTCGGCGACCTGACGCTGATGGCGAAGACGATCGACATGCCCGGCACCGTCTTCGTCGGCGACGCCGTCGGCGTGGTGCTGCCCGCCGAGCGGCTGTGGGTGGTGCAGCCGTGAGTGTGGTGACCGCCCGGCCGGAGGTCGCGCCGGCCGCCACCCCGCCGGGCCGCTCGCGGCGCGTGCGCCAGGCGCTGGCGGGCGGGGCGAGCTCGACCTGGTTCCCGTACGTCATCGTCCTGCCCCTCGTGCTGGTGCTGTGGGGCTACGTCGTGCAGCCGATGCTGGCGACCTTCGTGGAGAGCTACTCCGGCGAGACCGGAGCCGCCCGCTACCTCGCGTTCCTGGAGTCCGGCTCCATCGCCCAGCGCTCGCTCTTCACCAGCCTGGGGATCGGCGTCGCCTCCGTGCTGCTCTGCGGCGTGGTCGGCGTGACGATGGCTTTCCTGCTGAAGAGGTTCAGCTTCCCCGGGCAGAGGCTCATCGAGGCCATCGTCCTCATCCCGGCGGCGCTGCCCCCGCTGATCGGCGCGATCTCCTTCCAGCTGCTGTACTCACAGACCGGCATCCTGCCCCGCGCGCTGCAGGCCTTGCTCGGCACCGAGGACCCGGTTCTCGCCTTCGACGGAATCGCCGGCGTGCTGGTGGTGCACACCTTCACGATGTACCCGTTCTTCTACCTCGCCGCCTCTGCTGCCTTCGCCGGGATGGACCCGTCGCTCGAGGAGGCTGCGTACAACCTCGGCGCCTCCAAGGCGCGGGTCTGGCGCACGGTCCTGCTGCCGATGCTCACCCCGGCGCTCGTATCCGGCTCGCTCATCGTGTTCATGACCTCGCTCGCCTCCTACACGGCGCCGCTGCTGTTCGGCGTCAGCGACACCATGACGATGCAGATCTACATCAACCGCACCAACGGCGACCTGCCGATGGCGTCCAGCTACGCCTCGGCCCTGGCCGTGGTGTCGATCATCTTCCTGCTCACCATGCGCTGGTACGAGGGGCGGCGCAGCTACCGCTCCCAGTCCAAGGGCATCGCGAGCCACCGCCGCGAGGTCACCAACCCGGCTGCTCGCTGGCTCGCGCTGACCGGCTCGCTGCTCGCCATGGTCGTGCTGCTGGCGCCGGTCGCGACGATCGCGCTGGTCGCGTTCTCCGAGGACGGCTCCTGGACCACCCAGATCATCCCGTCCGTCTACACCGTGCAGAACTTCGTGACCATCTTCTCCGAGCCGTCCGCGTTCGAGCCGATCCTCAACTCGCTGCGCATGGCGGGCCTGGCCACGATCGGCTGCGTCGTCATCGGCGTGCTCATCGCCTACGCGGTGAACCGGCTGAAGTTCTACGGCCGCACCCTGCTGGACATCGGTGTCATGCTCGCCTGGGCGCTGCCCGGCACCGTCGTCGCGATCAACCTCATCGCCGCCTTCTCCACGCCGAGCGCCTTCAGCCTCGGCCAGGTGCTCGTCGGGACGTTCTGGATCCTGCCGCTCGCCTACTTCGTGCGTTTCCTGCCACTGGTGTTCCGCTCCGCGTCTGCCTCGCTGGCGCAGAACGACCCCGGCCTGGAGGAGGCTGCGCGCAACCTCGGCGCCTCCTGGCTGCGGGCGTTCCTCACGATCACGGTGCGGCTGATCCTGCCCGGCGTGATCGCGGGCGGTCTGCTGGCGTTCGTCAACGGCGTCGGCGAGTTCGTCGCGTCGGTGCTGATCTACACCTCGAGCACCGAGCCGATCTCCGTGGCGATCAACAACCGCATGTACACCTTCGAGATGGGGACCGCTGCCGCCTACGGCATGCTGCAGGTGGTGCTGATATTCGTGGTGATGCTCATCTCCGGCCGTCTCGAGGGCGGTCGACGGGCGACGAAGGACGTGGCGCAGTGGACGCAGTGATCACCGAGGCGATCCGGGTCCCGGGCGAGGAGTGGGAGGGAGTCGTCGCGGCCGCCGACCTCGCGATCCTGCCCGTGGGCGCCGTCGAGTGGCACGGCCCGCACCTGCCTCTGGGCACCGATCTCATCCTTGCCGAGGGCTTCGCCCGGGCCTGGGCGGACGACGGACGCGGCAGCAGCGGCGGCGCAAGCCACGACGACGACGGCGGCGGCCGCCCGGCCGTGCGCGCCGTGCTCTACCCGCCGGTCGCCTACACCGCCTGCCCCGGTCAGACGCGCGGCTGGCCCGGCACCGTGGCGGTCCGTCCCGAGACGACCGTGGCCTACCTGGGCGACGTCCTCGAGGGCATCCTCGCGGCCGGCTTCACCCGGGTGCTCGTGGTCAACGGCCACGACGCCAACATGTCCACCGTCCGGGCCGCCATGGAATGGGCCTCCGGTCGGCGCCGGGCGAGCCTGATGCTGGCGAACTGGTTCCAGCTCGTCGCGCCGGAGGAGACCACGGAGACCTTCGGCCCGCTGCCCTCACGGGGCCACGGCGGCGCGTACGAGACCGCCGGCGTCATGGCCTTCGCGCCCGACGCCGTCCGCCCGGACGTCGTCCCGGACCTCCCGCCCCGCCCAAAGCTCGGGGTGGCCCATCCGTACGTGCTCGTCGAGTCCGCGCCCACCCCGTGGGAGGGCTGGTCCGGCCACATCTCCCTCGTCTCCACCGAGCGTGCCGCGCACGTGCGCGAGCTGGCAGCGGTGCGGCTCGGCGAGCTGATCACCGCGTGGGTCGCAGCCCCGCTGCCCGACGCACCCAGGTCCGCCGGGACCGAGAACCACAGGAGCTCCTGATGTCCGCCCACCACCTGACCACCTACCAGCAGTTCCACCTGGCGCCCGTCTTCGAGCACCACAAGGGCCGGTTCTACCCGGCCATGCTGCGGGCCAGCCAGGCCCACGTGGTCATGCTCACCGAGCAGGGCCTGCTCAGCCCCGAGCGCGGCGCCCAGCTCCAGCGCGGCCTCGTCGAGCTGACCGATCACCCGCGTGAGCTTGTGTACGACGGCACCGTCGAGGACGTGTACTTCACCCTCGAGAAGCAGCTGGCCGACGCGTGCGACATCCCCACCTCCGAGCTCGACCTGCAGATGGCCCGCAGCCGGAACGACCTCGACCAGGGCATCTTCCGGATGCTGCTGCGTGTCGATCTCCTCGGCGTCGTCGACCGGATGCTCGAGACCGGGACCACCGCCCTCGAGCGTGCGGAGAAGTACGCCGACGTCGTCATCACCGGCTACACGCACCGCCGTCCCGCCCAGCCCACGACGATCGGTCACGTGCTCGCCGGGTATGCCGAGGCGCTGACCGCCGAGCTGGAGCAGTACACGCAGCTCCTCGACCAGGTGAACCTCTCCCCGCTCGGGGCGTGCGCCTTCGCCGGCACAGACCTCGACATCTCCAGCCCTCGACTCGCCGAGCTGCTCGGCTTCGACGGCGTGCTCGTCAACTCCTACGAGGCTGTCGCAGGCGCCGACCACCTGGTGCGCGTGGCGACGACGAACGCCCAGGCGCTGGCGACCGGCGCGAGGCTGGCCCGAACCCTGATGAACTGGCTCAGCGACGGCTGGGTGGTCACGCCGCCAGACTTCACCCAGGGCAGCAGCATCATGCCGCAGAAGCGGAACCCGGTGGTCCTCGAGCACCTGGTGTCGATGGCCGGCGCCGCCGCCGCCGACGCCGCCTCCGTGCTGAACAACGTCGGCGCCGCGTGGTGGGAGGACTCCAACAACGCGACCACCGACGTCCAGGCCCGGCTGTGGGACTCGGACGACCGCACCGAGCGGTTCTTCGCCCTGCTCGGCGGCTTCCTCGCCGAGCTCGAGCCCCACGAGCCGCCGACCGACGCCGAGATCGTGCGCTCAGGCGCCACCACCACCGCTGCCGCCGACGCCCTCACGCGGCACGGCGTCCCCTTCCGAGCGGCGCACACACTCGCCGGACGGCTCTTCCGCGCGGACGACCCGGCGGGCTGGACCGAGGACGCCGTCCGCGCGGCGGCCGACGAGCTGGGGCTCGACGAGCTCGCCCCCGACGCCGTCACCGACCTCATGACCGCCGCCCGCCGGCCCTCGACGGTGCTCGACCGCACCCAGCCGGACGGGCCCGGCACCGAGGCGGTGCGTGTCCAGGTGTGCGTGCTACGACAGCGGCTGGCCGGGGTGCGGGAGCGTGTTGACGCACTCGGCGAGCGGCTGACCGCGGCCGAGGAGCTCCTCGACCGCGAGGTGGCGGAGCAGCTCGCCCGATGACCGGGACGAACCGGGTCTCGGGACAGTGCCTTCTCGGAATCGACTTCGGCGGGACCAAGATGGCCGTGGCGGTCGCGGACCTCGACGGCCGCGTGCTGGCCCGGCGGGTGCTGCCGACCCTGGCGGAGCAGGGCGCCCTGCGCGCACTCGACCGGGCGCTCGACTGCGCCACCGAGCTGACCACCGGCGCCGGTGAACTCGTCGCCGCCGGCATCGCCACCCCCGGCGCCGTCGACGGCGACCGGATCGCTCTCGCCCCCAACGTGCCGGGCTGGGACGATCTGCGGCTCGGCCGGAGCGTACGCGAGCGCCTGAGGGTCGAGCGGGTGGGTGTCATGAACGACCTCGACGCCGCCGCTCTGGCCGAGCTCCGGCACGGTCAGCTGCGTGGCGCCGACCCCGGTCTCGTGGTCGGGCTCGGCACAGGCGTCGCCATCGGCGTCACCGTCCGCGGCGCTGTCGTCGGCGGTGCGCACCATGCCGCCGGGGAGATCGGGTACGCGCCGGTCGGGTCCGGCCCGCTGGACGGCACGGAGGACATCCTCGAGCACGTCTTCTCCGGCATGGCCCTGGACCGGCTCGGCCGCGAGCTCGGGCTCGACGGTGCACCAGGCCTCACGGCGAGTGCCTCGCCGGTCGCCCGAGAGGCGTTCTCGGCCCGGCTCGGCGCGCTCTCCCGCCAGCTCGCCGCCGCCTGCCTCCTCCTGGACCCCCAACGAGTCGTCCTGGTCGGCGGCATGACCGCGGCGGGAGCGGTCGTCGACGGCATCCGTGACCACCTTCGCGCACACGTGCCCCTGCCGCCAGAGGTCGTCGTATCGGGGTTCCCGAACGACGCCGCTCTCTACGGGGCGTTGACGCTCGCCGCTGACCTCGTGCCGGTCGCATCATCGCACTCACCCGCAGATGACCACCGCGCCGAGGGGGCACCGGCCGCAGCGCCACCGTTCGCCGAGTGACAGAGACGTTCGCAACCTCACCCTCAGGGTGTCCGGACGGTCGCGCGCGCCTTCACCCGCCTATCACCGGCCGACGCGCCGTGCGTCGGCGCGCCGGCTGGTGTGCTGCCGCGTGTGGACCGCCCGCACGGCGGTACGGCCACGCGAGGCACGAGGGGAGTGACGAGCACTGTCTGCGACGGTCGACGACCTGCTGCCCGGCCTGGACGAGCAGCGCGCCGCCACGCCGGCGCGGCCGCGACGGCGCGCCCGCCTGGCGCTGGTCGTCGCCCTGCTGCTCCTCGCGCCGATCGTCGGCGGGCTCGTCGGCGGCGTCCTGTACCTGCAGCACCGGCTCGGCGCGAGCATCGAGGAGTTCGCGGACCCGTTCGCCGGGCTGCTCGACCGCCCCGACCCGGCCGGCGGCGCGGCCGCCGGGCAGAGCCGCGCCCCGGTGACGATCCTCGCGCTCGGGTCGGACAGCCGGACCAGTGCCGGCGACCCAGAGGAGTGGTCCTTCGGCGCCCAGCGGACCGACGCCATCATGCTGGCGCAGGTGTCGGGCGACCGACGGCACGTGTCGGTGATGTCCATCCCCCGCGACTCGTGGGTGCCGATCCCAGGCTGGGGCACGCACAAGATCAACGCCGCGTTCTCCTGGGGCGGCCCGTCGCTGATGGTCCAGACCGTCGAGGACCTCGTCGGCGTGCGTATCGACCACGTGGTCATCGTCGACTTCAGTTCCTTCGTCGCACTCACGGACGCGCTCGGCGGGGTGGACATCTTCCTCCCCGACGGCCTGCAGCACGGGAAGGCGCAGCTCGTGCCGGGGACTCACCGCCTCGACGGTGCCCAGGCGCTCGCGTACACCCGGGACCGCACGGACGTTCCCGGCGGCGACTTCGGTCGGATGCAGCGTCAGCAGAACTGGATACGGGCGATGTTCAAGGCAGCCTCGTCCGAGCGGCTCGCGCAGAACCCGGCCGGCGTCCTGGGACTGCTCGAGACTGTCGCCGCCAACGTCGCGGTCGACGAGACCTTCACGATGACGAAGATGCGCGGGCTCGCCTGGTCGATGATCGCCACCGATCTCGACGACGGCGTCTTCTTCACCGCGCCGGTCGCCGAGCTGGGACGCAGCCCCGACGGACGGCAGGCGATCGTCCTCCTCGACGAGACACGGCTCGATGCGATCGGTGCCGCGTTCGCCGAGGACCGCGTGCCGGAGTTCCTCGAGACCCACCCCGACGGTCTGCGGCAGCTGGACGGCGCCGTCCACTGAAGCGGCGCCAGTCCGGCACGTGTGAAACGTCGGGGAGCGGTTCGGCACCTGCATCCCGCTCCTGCGCCGAGGTCGGGGAGCGCGTCCTCGGCCGGCGCCCGAGCGGCGTGCCACGCCGCACGTCGGCACGCCGTACAGATCCCGTCCGAATCCGTCTAGAGTTGATCCGGCCCTGCGCGGCGCACACGACTGCAGGGCCGCGCAGGATCCCTGTGATGGGACCTAAGGACGGATGACCCGTGAGTGAAGAACAGCGACGCGAGCGACCGCGTCGGCGCAGCAAGGCCCGTATCGCCCTGATCGTGGCGCTGGGCCTCGTCCTCGTGCTCGCGGGCGGCGCCTTCGCCACGGTGACCTACCTCCAGGGTCGGCTCAACGCCGGGATCGAACGGATCGAGGACCCCTTCGCCGAGCTCACCGACCGGCCCACGAACGAGCCGCGGGAGAACGAGGATGGCGACGAGTTCCCGCCGCCCGTCAACATCCTCGTCCTGGGCTCGGACAGCCGGATCTCCGCAGGCGACCCGAACCAGTGGCGGGCCGGCGCCCAGCGCACCGACGCCATCATGCTCGCCCAGGTCTCGGGCAACCGGAAGAACGCCACCTTGATGTCCATCCCGCGGGACTCCTGGGTCGACGTGCCGGGGTACGGGATGAACAAGATCAACGCGGCCTTCTCCTACGGCGGCCCGACGCTGATGATCGACACCGTCGAGCAGCTCACCGGCGTGCGGATCCATCACTTCGCCGTCGCCGACTTCGAGTCGTTCTCGGCACTGACCGACGAGCTCGGCGGGGTGGAGATCGCCCTGACCCAGCCGTTGGCGACCGACAGCGGGACGTTGCAGCCCGGCACGCACCTGCTCGACGGCGACCAGGCCCTGCAGTACGCCCGCGAGCGGTACAACGTGGCCGGTGGCGACTTCGGGCGCGTGCAGCGCCAGCAGAACTGGATGCGCGCGATCATGGCCGCCGCCTTCGACCGCGAGGTGCTGACCAACCCTGGGCGGCTCATGAGCTTCCTGGAGACGGTGACGCAGTCGGTCGCCGTGGACGAGGGCTTCACGATCGGGGAGATGCGCGACCTGGCGCTGGGCTCGCGCGAGCTGCGCCCGGGCAGCGTCACCTTCATCACCGCGCCCTACTCGGGAACCGGTCGGAGCCCGGACGGCCGCCAGTCGATCGTGCTGCTCAACGAGCCGCTGTTCAACGAGGTCTCGCTGGCCTTCGCCGAGGACCGCATCGCTCAGTACCTCGCCGCCAACCCCGGAGTCGCGCCGCAGCTCGGGGACGCGGTCAGCTGACCAGGGAGAGCCGTGCCGGCCGCAAGTCGATGAACCTGAACGGCACGGTGGGCGCGCACTGACCGGGCCGCCCGGTGAGGGGCCGAATGGCCCACGCCGCCGCAGGTGGTGCCGTCGCTCCCGGACAGAGAAGCGGCGTGGACCCGGAGGTCCACGCCGCTGCGTCGGTCGGCCGCCGTACGGCTGGCCAAGTCGGTGGTCACGGTGGTCGGTCGATGACAGGCCCCCTGCGCGTCATCATCAGGATCGACTCACCACGACTGTGCGGGTGCCGTGGCACCCGAGGTGTGCGCCGTCGATCACGACGCCGTGCTCAGCCCTGCGTCGGTGGGGCCCTGAGGGAGAAGGACGACGGCATGAGACCGGTCGGGTGCGCGCTCGACTCTGCGTCGTCGTGGTGCGTGCGCACGATCACCGGCTGGGTGGCGAAGGACCGGCCGACCTGGCCGGCGAGGTCGTCGTTGAACCCGGTGCGGGTGGGCGACGGCATGTCGCGCACGGTGCTGTGGCCGGTGGGTGGTGGCGGCAGCGGAGCGTTGTCCTGCTGCGGCCCGTTCTTCTGGAACGGACCCGGGCCGTAGTCCGTGCCGCTGTCGGCGTGCATGGCCGTTCGCCCCGGTACCGCTCGCCAGGAGACGGTCGAGCCCGACGCCCCGTCGACCGTCGACGGTGCCACCGTGATGGCGATCATGGTGCCCGCCGGCTCCTTTGCCAGCAGCCTGCCCATGTCCGCGGCGCCGGGGAGGGTCCGTGGGTCGACGGTGATTCTGCTCTCGGCGTCCTCCGGCGACGCCTCGGCGTCCGCGGACGGTGCTGGGCCGCTCGTCGGAGCGGGAGCGTCGGCCTGCTCCTCGTCGGCGACGGGGACGGGCTTCGAGAGCGGGGCGGGCCCTGCCGGCGCGGTGGTTCCCGTCTCGGGACTCGTCGGGGCGGATCCGGCCGGTGGTGCGGGTGCGGGCGCTGGAGTCTCGACGGGTTCGGGCAACGGAGCAGGTGCTGGCGACGGGGCGGGCTCGGGTGCGGGCGACGGCTCGGGTGCCGGAGCCGGCGACGGCTGGGGCTCGGGCACCGGAGCCGGCGACGGCTCGGGTGCCGGTAGCGGTGTCGGCTCAGGTTCTGGTGTCGGTTCCGGCTCGGGCGTCGGGACCGGCTCGGGCGTCGGGGTGGGTCCGGGTTCCGGCGTCGGCTCCGGTGTCGGCTCAGGTTCTGGTGCAGGGAGCGGGTCTGGCGTCGGAGTGGGGTCGGGAGTGGGATTGGGGTCGGGCGTGGGCTGAGGATCGGGGGTGGGCAGCGGGTCTGGTGCCGGGGTGGGGTCGGGCGTCGGTTCGGGGTCCGGGGTCGGCTCCGTGGCATCAGCTGTCGGCGCGGGCTCGACCGACGGTTCGGGGTCCGGCGCGGTCGCGAGCATCGCCTCGGCGTCCGGCTCCGGGGTCGGCGTCACCAGAGCTTCCGGCGACGGCTCGACGATCACCCCCGTCGATGCTGCGGAGAGAACCGCGGTATCGAACGGAAGCCCACCGGTCTCGTCCGGACCTGGCTGCTCGTTCGCCAGCGCGACGCTCGTGAAGAGGAACGCTCCGACGACCAGAGCGGCGACCGTACCGAGGGCGCAGGCCAACCAGCGGAGGAGGACCTGTGTCGTCCCCACCCGTCCCGTAGGCCCGCGTGCTGAGCGCATGTAGCTCCACATCTCTGTGAAGACCCACGGTACGGGCACAACGTCATACGCGATAGGGCTTGGCGACGATGAGTGCCTGCGGAACGTCTCGGTAGCTCATGTCGGAGCGACCATGCGCAAACTATGGCTGTTGAGTACCGTACTTATCTATACTAAGTGGCATGGAACACAGCCTGTCCTCCTCGACCGTGGCGGAACCCCGGCCGACTGTCGAGAAGCCTCAGTCAGTAACGGCGCAGCAGGTCGGGCGCGCGTTTGCCGAGATCGGCACGCGTGAGCCGGCACTTCTGGTGGGTGGCGACTGGGTCGCCCCCCGCTCGACGGTGACACGAGCGAGCACAGACCCGTCGACCGGGCGGGTCTGGGCCTCCTACGCCGTCGCCGGGGCCGAGGACGTGGACGCCGCGGTGGTCGCAGCGGCCGAGGCGCAACGAGCCTGGGCGCGCACGAGCGTCATGGAGCGCGCGGCGTGCCTCGACGCGCTCCGCCGCCTCGTCGACGAGCACGCGACCGAGCTGGCGATCGCCGACGCGATCGACGCAGGTCTTCCGGTCCAGCGCATGTTCGGCGACGTCGCAGGCGCGACCAACGCGATCCGAGGCTGGTCCGGGCTGGCGCTGTCGCTGCGCGGGGAGGTGCTGCCGGACGACCGCGTGCTGCACTACACCCGCACCGCGCCGTACGGCGTCGTCGCGAAGATCGTCGCCTACAACCACCCCCTGCTGTTCGCGGTCAAGGGCAGCCTCGCCGCGCTCATCGCCGGCAACGCCGTCGTGCTCAAGCCGGCCGAGCAGACCCCGATGTCCGCCGTCCTCCTCGGGGACCTCGTCCGGCAGGCCTTCCCGCCCGGGGTGTTCAGCATCGTCACCGGCGACGGAGCGACCGGGGACGCGCTGGTGACGCACCCGCTCGTCCGGCGCATCGCCTTCACCGGGAGCGTGGCCACCGGCCGGCTCATCCAGCAGCGCGCAGCGTCGAACGCCGTCCGGTCGGTCTCGCTCGAGCTCGGTGGCAAGAACCCGATGATCGTGTGCGACGACGTCGACCTCGACCGCGCGGCGCAGGAGGTCGTCAAGGCGATGAACCTGCGCGCCAACCAGGGGCAGTCGTGCGGCTCCACGTCGCGGCTGTTCGTGCACACGAGCATCCACGACGAGCTCCTCGAGCGCGTGGCCGACCGTTTCGCCGCGCTGCGGCTGGGCCCGGCCTACGACCCCGAGGTCGACATGGGGCCGCTTATCAGCGCACAGCACGCGCAGCGGGTCCGCGGCTTCATCGGTGACGCCGAGTCCGCGGGGGCGCGTCTCGTCACCGGCGGGCTGGACGACGCGCGCGTGCCCGAGGACGGCTACTTCGTGGCGCCGACCCTCTTCGCCGACGTCGCCCCTGGCTCGCCATTGGCCCGGGACGAGGTGTTCGGCCCTTTGGTCGCCGCATTCCGGTGGGAGAACGAGGAGGCGCTGCTCGAGCAGGTGAACGCCGTCGACTACGGCCTCACCGCAAGCATCTGGACCGATGACGTCAACCGCGCCCTACGGCTGGCCGACGAGGTGGAGGCGGGCTACGTCTGGGTCAACGACAGCACGACGCACTACTGGGGCACCCCGTTCGGCGGCTGGAAGGACAGCGGCGTCGGGCGCGAGGAGAGCATCGACGAGCTCCGCAGCTACCTGCAGACCAAGAGCGTGCACATCAAGTTCCGGGCGTAGCGCTTCAGCCCTCGCGGATGGCGCGCGCGACCGGCGAGCTCGAGTCGAGGCCCACGTAGAACGCGAAGATCGACAGCGCCGCCATCTTCTGCTCCTCGTCGAACTGCCGGTGGAAGTACGAGATGTGGTGGTAGACGGACTGGTCGATCTGCTCCAGCATCGCGACCCCGTCGTCCGTGGCCGAGACGTGCTTGACCCGCTTGTCGGTCGGCGAGCTCTCCCGGCGCACGTACCCGAGGTTCTCCAGCTCCCGCACGAGCCGGGAGGCGAACGCCGGCGCGATGTCCAGACGCTTGGCGAGGACGTTCACGGCCAGCGCGGTGCCGTCGCTGCCGTAGATCTGCAGCAGCGCCTGGTGCACCAGCGGGTCGAGCCCGTGCTCCTGCGCCTGGTCGTTGACGATCCGCAGCACCTTGCGGGTGACGTACCTGGCCTCGGCGATCTTGCGGATGTAGGTCTGGAAGTCGGTCTTGCGGACGGTGTCGCGGATGTCGGCCCAGTCGACATAGGCGTTCATCGTGCCGTTGCTGCGCGCTGTCTCCGGCAGGTTCGCCATCGCCGTGCTCCGTCCGGTCGGTGTTGCTGGTCGTGCGGGGAGAACTGGCCGGTCCGGCCGCGCCTCGTGGACGAAACATCCCCCAGGTGCCGCACATGCATTATGGACCCCGGCGTCTACCGGTAGCGCACCTCGAACGTCAGGCAGCCGTCCTCGCTGACCCAGGGGCCGTGCTCCATGCCCGGCGGGCGGCAGGCGTAGTCGCCGGCGACGAACGTCTGGCCCAGCCGCTGGTCCGTCATGCTGCCCTCGAGGATGTACACCTCTTCCCAGAAGTCGTGCTTCTGCACCCCGTTGGGGGTGGTGTCCGTCCCCGGCTCGAACTTGAGGATCCGGGTGGCGACGCCGCTGCCGCCGTCGCTGGCCAGCACCCGCTCGGTGAGCTCGGGCACCACGCCCGTGCACGGGGTGAAGGGCGTCCGGGCGACGGCGGTGAACTCGATCTCCGGCTTGGTCATGGTCATACCTCTCGATCGGCGACGGCGGGGGAGGGCTGGGTCCGCGGAGCGCGGTCCGCGGTGTAGGAGTGGCGCAGCGTGACGCCGTCGGGCAGGCGCAGCTCGAGCTCCCAGGCGGACCCGGCGACGAACGTGCCCGTCAGCAGCGGGAGGGTGCCGCCGAACATCACGAGGTCGCCACCCGGTGCCGACGAGTCGGCGTCGAGCAGGGCGAGGACGTCGGTGGGGACGCGCAACGTGCGCAGGGTCCCGGACTGGTAGCGCTCGCCGTCGACTGCGCTCGCCATCTCGACGGCGTCCCAGTCGAGGTCGGCGGGGACCCGCACCACCTGGCGCGAGACCGGCTTGGGGCAGGCGGCCTTCGAACCGGCGACGCTCTCCCGCTCGAGGTCCCGGTCGGTGTGGTCCGACCCGACGCCGAGGTACAGCTCCCCGCCGGCGCGCACGAGCACCGGCTCCACCTCGCCGGAGGTGTAGGAGCCCGCGACCGTGACGGCCGGATCCTGGGTGACCAGGGCCGCGTCCATCGGGTAGAACGCCGGGACCGAGTCCGGGGCCGGGATGCCGATGGCCGCGAGCTCGTCGATGTGGTGCTGGACCGCCGCGGCGTCGCGCCCGGTGTAGCCGGCGACGACGACGGTGTAGTCCGTCAGGGCGAGCCGGTCCGGGCCGGCCGAGCCTGCGTCGTCGAGAACCTCGAAGGTCAGCGGGGTGCTCATGTCAGCGTTCGCCTCCCTGGCGCGCGAGGGCGCCGTAGTCGGACAGTCGGTCCTTGAGGACCGGGAACTCGTCGCGGACCTGGCCCACGAGCGCGGGGTCGAGGTCGCAGAAGGTGACGCCCTCGTCGGTGCCCGCCTCGGCGAGCACCGTGCCCCACGGGTCCACCACGCGGCTGTGCCCGCCGAGCTCGGTGCCGGCCTGGGTGCCGACGGCGTTGCAGGCGATCACGTAGACCTGCTGCTCGACGGCGCGCGCGGTGGTGAGCAGCCGCCAGTGCTCGCGCCGGGCGGCCGGCCAGGCGGCGGGGACGACCACCAGCTCGGCACCGGTGTCGACGAGGCGGCGCCAGAGCTCGGGGAAGCGCAGGTCGTAGCAGGTGGTGGAGCCGACGGCGCCGAACGGGGTGTCGCTCACCGCCACCTGGGTGCCGGGCTGCAGCAGCTCGGCCTCCTTCGACTTGTAACCGAAGACGTGGATCTTGGAGTAGTCGTGCGCGACCGTGCCGTCGGGCGCCACCAGCACCGCCGTGTTGCGGTAGCGACCGTTGCCGACGTCCTCGACGAGGCTGCCGAGGTGGAGGTGGGCGCCGAGCTCCCGGGCGAGGTCCGCGGCCCAGGCGACGGTCGGGCCGTCGAGCGTCTCGGCGGCCGCGGCATAGCTGTCGAAGGCGAAGTACCCGACGCCCCACAGCTCGGGCAGCACGATCAGGTCCGCGCCGGCGGCCGAGCGCACGAGCTGCCCGACCCGGGCACGCCGGTCCTCGACCGACTCCTCGGGCGGGCTCGCGACCTGGACGAGCGCGACGCGCATCAGGCGCTCCGTCCGTCGGTGGTGGCCAGCGCGCCGGAGGTCCACAGCGGGGCGAACCGGGTGGCGACGACGTCGGTGTAGGCGGCGTCGGCGGCGAGCAGCCCGGCGCTCGTGGCGAAGTCGTTCATGCCGGCGACGTCCTGCTCGGTGATCGTGGCGTCGTAGAAGGGCAGGTCCCGGCGCACGAGATCCGCGATGAGACCCGCCTCCATGGGCGGGAAGAGCGACTCACCGACCGCGCGGGCCCGCTCGGGGTCCTCTCGCAGCACCTGCTGCGCGCGGACCACGGCGCGTACCGCGGCGGCGACCACGTCGGGCTGCTCCTCGACCGTGCGGCTCGTGGTCATGAGCGCCGGGAACGTGAAGTGGGTCGCGGGGCCGCCGGCGCGGCGTGCGTCGTAGACGACCCGGCCGGCCCCCTCGCGGACGGCGACCTCGCTGCCCATCCCGTTGGCCCAGAACGCGTCGATGCGCCCGTCCGCCAGGGCGCGGGCCGAGGTGACGCCGAACGAGACGCTGTCCGCGTCCGCACCCGGGACCGGCGCGATGGTGATGCCGGCGGCGTCGACGTCGACGCCGGAGGCGATCAGCAGCTGCTCGAGACCGACGTCCACGCCCGGGGCGGCGCCGATCCGGAGGTCCCGCAGGCCGGCGAGGTCGACGACGTCCGAGTCCGCGCGCACGACCAGGTGCCAGTAGGTGTTGTGCGACAGCGCCGCGACGAGCTTGATGCCGCCCCAGGTGTCGGCGGCGTACAGCGGTGCGTGGGCGGCGCCCGCCAGGAGATCGATCGAGCCGTCACGCAGGGCCCGCGCGGCGTCGGTGACCGGGAAGAGCAGGTCCAGCTCGACGTCGAGCCCCTCCTCCCGCATCAGCCCGAGCTCCACGGCCGCGATCGCGGGGAAGTACGAGTTGGAGATGAGATCGGGTACGGCGATGCGCATGAGGTTCCCCTCGAAAGGTCGGGACACGAGTACGTAATGTAAGTACCGTACTTGACGTAGCATGCTGGATGAAGACAGTGTTGGCAACCACCCGCTCGACCGGCGTGATCAGACTGTGATCGCGGTGTGTTGTGCATCACCGTCAACCCGGGGTACGTTACCTCTAACGCGACTCAACTCAGGTACTTGAGTACCGCAAAATCCTCGACGAGGAGGAATCATGAAGCTGAGCAGGTTCCGCACCATCACCACCGCACTCACCGTCACGATGCTCGCCACCGTGGCCGCCGCCTGCAGCGCCGGCGGCGGCAACGCCGGCGCCGAGGATCCCCCGGAGACCTCGGCCGCCACCGAGGAAGGGAGTGAGGCGGCGCCGGAGGAGATGCTCACCTGGACGGTCGGCGTCATGCCGTGCTCCACCGACTGCGGGTTCCTCCGCATGGCGCAGGAGCAGGGCTTCTACGAGAAGCACGGCGTCGACGTCGAGTTCGTCGAGCTGCAGAGCGCCTCGCAGATCTACCCGGCGCTCGCGGCGGGCGAGGTCGACGCGATCGAGCAGAGCCCGGGTGGGCTGTTCATCGCCCAGGTCACGGGCGGGCTCGATGCGAGCGTCATCGGCTCCTCGATGGACGGCATGCCCTACGCCATCTACGCCAAGTCCGAGCTCGAGAGCATGGAGGACCTCGAGGGCAAGACCATGGCGATCTCCTCACCGACCGGGCTGCCCGCGCTGGTGGCGCAGCTGATGGTCGAGGACGCCGGGGTCGACTGGGCGAGCATGAGCCCCGTCAACGCGGGCGGGAACGCCGACCGGTACCGCGCCGTCGTGGCCGGGACCGCAGACGCGGCCTCCTCGCCGGCCGACTACGTGCCCCAGGCGGAGACCGACGGCGTGAACGTCCTGGCGCTGTCCACGGACGTCATCCCGGACTACCCGCGGTACATGATCATCGCCCGCAACGACAGCCTGGCCGAGAACGGCGAGGCCGCCACGCGCTACCTCGCCGGCCTGATCGAGGGGCTGCGGTACGCCTACGACAACCCGGACGAGGCCAAGCAGCTCGCCGCCGACGCGATGAGCACCACCCCGGACGACGAGATCGTCACCTATATGCACGACCTGATCGTGGAGAAGGAGCTGGTCGACCCCGACGCCGGGATCGACATGGCGAAGCTGGAGTTCCAGGAGGAGGTCCTGCGCGACGCAGGCGAGCTCACCGCGGACATCGACCTCGACGCGCTGGTCGACGACTCCTACCAGCAGGCAGCGCTGGAGATGGTGGAGCAATGACATCGACCCTCACGACCGACCGGACCGGAGCGGGCAGGATCATGAACGCCACGAACGAGCACACCGACCGCGTCGTCATCGACAACGTCTCCAAGGAGTTCGAGATCGACGTCGGCAAGGAGAGGCAGCACGTCCAGGCGCTCCAGGACGTCTCGTTCTCGGTGCGTGAGGGCGAGATCGTGGCGCTGACCGGGCTGAGCGGCTGCGGCAAGACGACGCTGCTGCGGATAATCATGGGGCTGGAGAAGGCCACCAGCGGGCAGATCGCGGTGGGCGGCAACGTCGTCACCGGCTGCGGCTACGACCGCGGGCTCGTCTTCCAGCACGCCGAGCTCTTCCCGTGGCGCACCGCGCTGCAGAACGTCGAGTTCGGCCTCGAGGTCAAGGGCGTCGCCAAGAAGGAGCGCCGAGCCATCGCCCGGGAGAAGCTCGAGCTGGTCGGGCTCGGCAACGCGATGGACCGGCGCCCCAACCAGCTCTCCGGCGGCATGAAGCAGCGCGTCGGGCTGGCCCGGGCGCTGAGCATCGACCCGCAGGTGCTGCTCATGGACGAGCCGTTCGGGGCGCTCGACGCGCAGACCCGGGAGGGCCTGCAGGCCGAGGTGCTCCGCATCCACCAGGAGACCAACAAGACCATCATGTTCGTCACGCACGACCTCGACGAGGCCGTGCTGCTGGCGGACCGCGTGATCCTCATGGCCTCGCACCCGGGCCGGGTGGACCGCGTCTTCGACATCCCGATCGCCCGGCCGCGCACCGACGTGCTCGCCGTGCGGGGCTCGAAGGAGTTCGCCGACCTCAGGTACGAGATCTGGCACGCGCTGATGGCCGACGTCCACGCCGGCGGCGGGGCCGCCGCGACGGCCGGAGCAGGAGGACAGCGATGACCACCATGACGCAGGGCCGCGCGAGCTCGACGCCGGCCGATCGGCACATCCGGCAGGGCGCCGCCCGTGCCCGGCTCGGCCGGCAGAAGTACCGCCTGATCACCGTCGCCTCCGTGGTGACGCTGCTGGTCGTCTGGGAGCTCTTCGGCCGGCAGATGAACCCCATCTTCGCGTCCTACCCGACGGCGATCGCCCAGTCGGCCGCCACCCAGATCTCCGACGGGACGCTGACGGCGGCGCTGGCGGACAGCCTCCAGCCGCTCTTCCTCGGGTTCTTCATCGCCGCGGTGATCGGCATCCCGGTGGGCCTGCTGATCGGGCGCTACCGCGTCATCGACGCGGCGCTGGGCATCTTCGTCACCGGCGGCTACTCGATGCCGATGGTGGCCTTCATCCCGCTGTTCATCCTGTGGTTCGGGCTCGGGTTCACCGTCAAGGTCGCCGTCGTCGTCGTGATGACGGTCTTCCCGATCATCATCAGCACCTGGGCCGGCGTCAGCGCCGTGCCGAAGCCGATGATCGAGGTGGGCAAGTCGTTCGTCGCGAACGAGGACGCGCTGATGCGCAAGATCATCCTGCCCGCGACCATCCCGCACATCATGACCGGGCTGCGCCTCGGCATCGGCCGTGCGGTCATCGGGATCGTGATCGCCGAGTTCTTCACCGCGATCGGCGGTCTCGGCGGGCTCATCATCACCGCGGGCCAGCGCTTCGACACCGCCGCCCTGTTCGTCCCGATCGTCGTCCTGATGATCCTCGGCATCGGCCTGACGAAGCTCGTCGGCTGGCTGGAGGGCAAGGTCGCGCCCTGGTACTCGAGCGTCAGCGGCGGGAGGGACCAGTGACGACGGTTCTTCCCGACGGGAGGGTCGACTTCAGCGCCATCCTCGACGAGCGTGATGCCGCGGTGTTCGCCGCCGCCGGCTACGGGGAGCGGGCCGGCTTCGGCAGGAAGCCGGTGCTGGTCGTGATCGACGTCAACCACAACTTCTGCGGCGACCGGCCCGAGCCGATCCTCGACTCGATCCGGCGCTGGCGGAACAGCTGTGGCGAGGCGGCCTGGGAGGCGCTGCCGCACGTCGCCGCGCTCATCGACTCCGCCCGGGCCAACGGCATCCCGGTCATCTACAGCACGGGTGAGGACCCGCGCCCCGACGGGCTCAACTCCGGCCGGTGGGCGGACAAGAACCGGCGCCGGGCGGAGGACTCCGAGGCACATCCGGCGGGCGTCAACGAGATCATGCCGCAGATCGCCCCGGAGGCCGGCGACGTCGTCATCCGCAAGCCCAAGCCCAGCGTCTTCTACGCCTCCCCGCTGCAGAGCTACCTGGTCGAGCTCGGCGCCGACAGCCTCGTGCTGTGCGGGACGACCACGAGCGGCTGCGTCCGCGCGACGGTGCTCGACGGCTTCTCGAACAACTACCGCATGAGCGTGGTGGCCGAGGCGACGTTCGACCGCGGCCGGGTCTCGCACCTGGTGAACCTGTTCGACATGGACCAGAAGTACGCCGACGTCGTCGGGGTCGAGGCGACGACCGCCTTCTTCGACGGCCTGCCCGCCGACCTCTACCGCGTCCCTGCCACGAAGGAGTCTTGATGAGCGACCATGGACGGGTGATCGTCGTCGGCGCCGGACCCGTCGGCGTCGTGGCGGCGATGGCCGCCGCCCGGCGCGGGTTCGCCGTCACGATCATCGAAGAGGCCACCGAGGTGATGGAGGACCCGCGCGCGTCGACCTTCCACCCCTCGACCCTGGAGATGCTCGACGAGCTCGGCATCATCGACGAGTTCATCAGCCGCGGCCTGGTGGCCCGGTACTTCGACTACTGGGACAAGCCGGCGCACGAGCTGGTCGCCCGGTTCGACCACGAGGTCCTGGCCGAGGAGACGAAGTTCCCGTTCGTCGTGCAGACCGAGCAGCACAAGCTCTCCCGCATGGGGCTGCGCCGGCTGGGCGAGATGCCCGACGTGGACGTGCGGCTGGGCACGAGCTTCGAGACCGTCGAGCAGACGGCGACCGGCGTCGTCGCCCACGTGCGCGGACCGGACGGCCCCGAGCGCGTCGAGGGCGCGTGGCTGATCGGGTGCGACGGCGGACGCAGCACGGTGCGCAAGTCCCAGGGCATCGAGTTCGAGGGCTACACCTGGCCCGAGCGGTTCGTCGTCCTCACGACGCTCTTCGACTTCGCCGATGCCATGGGCTGCAGCCCGCGCGCCTACCTCGCGGACCCGCACGAGTGGACCAACCTGTTCAAGGTGGCCGGCGACGACATGCAGGGGCGGTGGCGGGTGGTGTTCCCGACGGCGGTCGACGAGACCGACGAGGAGGCGCTGAGCGACGCCTCCGCCGCGCGTCGCCTCGCCGGGGTGTGGCCCGACGCCGGTGCCGGAGAGCTCGTGCACCGGAAGATCTACCGGGTCCACCAGCGGGTGGCGGCGAGCTTCCGGCAGGGTCGGGTGTTCCTCGCCGGCGACGCCGCGCACGTCAACAACCCGATCGGCGGGCTGGGCCTGAACTGCGGCATCCACGACGTGATGGACCTCCTCGACACGCTGGACGAGGTCACCCGCGGTGCCGAGCCGGACCTGCTGGACCGGTACGAGCGGCGCCGGCGCGAGCTGAACATCCGGTTCGTGCAGGACCAGACGGTGAACAACAAGAAGCGGCTGGAGGAGCGGGACCCGGCGGTGCGCCGGGCGAACCTCGACAACCTGCGCGCGACGGCGGAGGACCCCGCCCGGGCGAGGGCGTTCCTGCGCCGCACCTCGCTGCTCGACAGCGTGCGGGACTCGCAAGCCATCGCATGAGCGCGCCCGTGAGCAGCTCCTCGCTTCTCGACGGAGCGCCGGAATCCCACGTCGCATGAGCACGAGCACCCCCGTGAGCAGCCCCTCGCCGATGCGCGAGGGGCTGCTTGCCGGTTACCTGGCGCTCGCGATGGCGGTGGGTCCGCTGGCGCACTACGCGATCAGCGCGCTAGGGCCCTACGTCGTCTCGGAGCTCTCGCTCTCGGCGGGCGAGTTCGGGTGGCTGTGGTTCGTCACGTTCGGCATCGCCGCGGCGCTGACGATCGCCGGCGGGCGGCTGACGGACCGGTGGGGTCCGCGGCGGCTGCTGCTGGTCGGTTTCGCGTGCGGGGCGGTGGCGCTGCTGGTGATCGGCTCGGCGCCGTCGTTCGTCTGGCTGATGGCGGGGATCGGCGTCGCCGGCGTCGTGCAGGCGATCGCCAACCCAGCCACGAACCACGTGATCTCGACCGACATCGGCAGCGGCCGGTACGGGCTGGTCGTCGGGGTCAAGCAGTCGGGCGTGCAGATCGGACAGCTGCTCGCCGGGCTGGTGCTGCCGTTGGTGGCGGCGTGGACCTCGTGGCGGCACGCGATCCTGTACTGCACCGGTCTCGCCCTTGCCGGGCTGTGGCTGACGTGGCGGATGCGGTTCTCTGCCGGTGGCAGCCGACCGGACCAGGCGGGTCGGCCGAGCCGGGTGCCCGCGCGGATCTGGTGGCTCAGCGGCTACGCGCTGCTCATGGGGGTGCTGATCCAGGCGAGCAACGTGTACCTGCCGCTGTACGCGCACCAGGAGCTGGGCGCGACGTTCACCCGGGCGGGCATGGTGGCCGCGGTCCTCGGCGGGGTGGGCGTGGCGGCGCGGATGGCCTGGGGGCGGCTGGTGGACCGGTTCGCGGACGAGCGGGCCGTGCTGCTGTGGCTGGCGGTGCTGGCCGCCGTCGCCGTCGCGATGTTCGCGCTGTCCGCCTCGGTGGGGGAGCTCCTCATGTGGCTCGGGGCGGCGCTGTTCAGCTTCAGCGCGCTCTCGGCGAACGTGGTGATCATGGCCGCCGTCGTGCGGTCCTCCCCGCCGGGCACGGTCGGCCGGAACACGGGGTGGCCCTCGCTGGGCCTGTATGTCGGGTTCATGCTCGGACCGCCGCTGTTCGGGATCGTCGTCGACCACCTCGGCGGCTACCTGACCGCGTGGTTCGGGCTCCTGGTCACTGCTGTGCTGCTCGCCGTACTTACCTGGCAGTGGCGGACCGCGCGTCCCCAGTGACGAAGCAGTCACTGTCTTCTCACACCGAGCGGCTTAGTACCGCCGCCGTCTGGAAGGCGCGTTGCGGCACTGAAGGTGTCAGTCGCGGCAGTACCCACCCGACTTCAGCGCCGACCATCGAGCGTCGAGCGTGCGAAGGAACTGGCAGTCGAGCGTCCGCCGTCGAGCGCTCTGCCGCCCAACGACGCGTGCCGCCTCCGGAGCCCGAAGTCGGAGCGATCGTCGCCTGATCGTCGGTGCACCCGCAAGGTGGATACATGGTCTGGCAGCAATATGCCCTAGGTAGCTATTTGGCTCGCACACCTGCCGACATAGATTCGGAAGCACTCAAGCAGCAGATCGTCAGCGACGAAGCACGACGATCACGTCCACCCCGGCTCACCAGCTCGTTACGACCGAAACCTCTCGGCAACCAACACGAGAAGCCCAACCTCAGCGTTCCCCGTCGGGTGCAACGCGATTTGGGTGCACCCTCCGACAGTTCTAGTCGTTCACTCCGTTCCCAAGATCAATGATGACGAAGGGGCTCACATGGATGCGCAAACAATCATCCTTGTCGTAGCGATCGCGTACCTAGGGCTGATGCTCGCTATCGGCTTCTGGGCGAATACGAAGATGAAATCCTCGAAGGAATTCTTGGTGGCGGGTCAGTCGCTCGGATTCTTTGTGATGGCGATGGCGTCATTCTCCTCCATCCAGAGCGGATGGGGCATGGTCGGCGCCACCGGCACGACCTCTGCGTGGGGTCTCGCAGCGCTGGTGGGGACGGCCCTGCTGGCTCCCCTGGGGTTCGCCCTGGCCTGGTTCCTGCTCGGTGGTCGTCTGCGGCTTATCGCCCACCGTCACGAGGTGTACAGCATCCCCGACATCGTGCGGGTGAGGTATGAGTCCAAGTCGGCCCACCTGTGGATGTCCATCGCCATGATCCTCGGCGCGATCGGGTACATGACGGCGCAGATCGTCGCTGCGGGCGTGATCACGAGTCTCCTGCTCGGAATTCCGTTCGCAGCTGCCACGTGGGTCGGTGCCGTCGTCGTCGCGATCTACACCATGGCCGGTGGGATGCTGGCGGCGGTCTGGACCGACCTCGTCCAGGGAATCATCATGATCGCGATGTCGATCGTGATATTCGGAATTGCGATGGCAAGCGGCGGCGGGTGGACCGGAATCATGGGCACCCTCGCCGGCGAGGACATGGCGTTCTTGTCGCTCGACGGAGTCAAGCCCGTCGTCTGGATCATCGCCAACACGATCATGATCGTTCTCGGGATGGTCGCTCAGCCGCAGCTCATCCATAAGTTCTTGATGCTCAAGTCTCCGAAAGAACTCAAATGGGGCGCCACCGTGGCAGGGCTGGGCTATGCCACGACGACCCTGTTCTCGCTCGGAGTCGGTGTGGCTATGCGTGCGGCCATCATTGACGGCCGGTTGGCCGAGCCGGACCTGGACTCGACCGCGACCAGCTTCCTCTCCAACTTCACCAACCCGATCGTTGCCGGTCTGGCCCTGACAGCGCTGCTGGCCGCGATCATGTCGAGCGCCAGCAGCTTCATCACCATCGGTGCCTCCGCGCTCATGCGTGACTTGACGAGCGCCCTGCGGATCGCTGTGCGACGCGACCTGCTGTGGAACCGTCTCGCGAGCCTCGTCATCGTCGGCGCTTCGCTCTTCATCGGCCTGTATCTCGACCAGATCATCTACTTGTTAGGCGCCATCGGCTGGGCAGCGTTCGGTGCAGCCATCTTCGGCCCCATCATCCTGGGCATCTACTGGCGACGTGGCACCGGCGTCGCCGCGACGATCTCCATCATCAGCGGTCTTGTGCTGAACGTCGGGTTCACGCTTCTGACCAGCCAGGCCGGCTGGGTGCCTCCGGAAAACTTCTTCTCCGGTGCCGTGGTCATCGTGGCAGGAATCCTCGTGTACATCGCCTTGTCGTACGCGACGTCGTCCGAGGCCGACAAGCGCCGGTTCGACGAGCTTTACCCCCTGGTGCTCGCACAGAACACCACTGGCGCTCCGGACGACCGCAACGTGGCGGTCCTCGCCGAAGAGGTCCCGCGACCTCCCAGTTCGCGCGCCAACAAGTTCGCAAGCGAAGGAGCTGAGTGATGTATTCGTCGAAGTCTGGCCAGAGTCGGATCGACCGGTTCGTGCTGACGTTCGCTGGGCTGCTGGTGCTCACCTTGATCGGCATGTTTGCCGGCTCGCCGGCGCTCATCATCATCCCGGTGCCGCTCCTCATCGCGCTGCTGACGTTCATGTCCGTCCTCGACCGTGAGAACGGATGGCCTGATCGGGCCACCATCACGGCACTCATTGCTTTCCACACTGTCTCGACCGCCCTCTGGGTCGTTGCCCTCGTGGCGCTCTACGACGAACGGATCGCCATCGCCGGCATGCCCATCAGCACCGGGGTGCTCACGCTCGTCGCGTGGCCGTTCTACGCGCTCTTCAGCGGCCCCCTGTACGCGTTCTGCGCCGAACGGCTCGGGCTGACGACGATCCACGCGTCATTGGCGCCGTCGCCCGACGCCGCACCCGAGACCGCCTGACCAGTCGACGTAGGAGTGAATCAGATGGAGAACCGCAAGCGCCCGCTGACGGGTGTCCGAGTCCTCGACTTCAGCTGGAGCGTGGCAGGGCCCACGATGACGCGGTACCTCGCGTCCCTCGGAGCCGAGGTCATCAAGGTTGAGTGGCCGACGAACCCCGACCCGATGCGCAGCGCCATGTACCTGCGCGACGAGAAGAACAAGACGCTCAACAACGGTCCCTTCTTCGCCAACCTCAACGTGGGGAAGAAGAGCCTCACCATCAACGTCCGGACCGAAGAGGGACTCGCGGTCATCCGCGACCTGATTCGAGAGTGCGACGTCGTCGCTGAGTCGTTCTCGGCCTCGGTGCTGGAGCGCTGGGGGCTGGGCTATGACGAGCTCAAGAAGCTGAACCCCTCAGTCGTGTACGTGAGTGTCAGCGGATTCGGCCACACCGGCCCACACAAGAACAAGAACACGTGGGGGCCGACCGCCCAGGCGATGAGCGGCACGACCTTCATGTCCGGTAAGCCGGGTGCTCCGCCGGCCGGCTGGGGCTGGTCCTACCTCGACGTCGCGAGCGGATATATGGGCGCCGTCGGCGTGCTGACCGCACTGTCCCGTCGCCAGCGGACCGGCGAGGGCGCCCGGGTCGACATGTCGCAGGTCGAGGTCGGCATCTCCCTGGTCGGCACCGCGCTGCTCGAGGCCGCCATGACCGACCGCTCGCTCCGGAGCGAGAGCATCCCCGGCGGCAACCGGTCGGTCTCCCCGGACGGAGAGGTCGTCGGCTTCCGCGGGGACACCGCCAGCCCCAGCAACGTCTACCGGACCCGGGGTGACGGACCGAACGACTACTGCGCGCTGTCGGTACTGGACGACAAGCAGTGGAGCTCCCTCAAGAAGGCACTCGGCAACCCGGAGTGGGCGCAACGTGCCGACTTCGACAACGCCGAGAACCGCGCAGCGCATCAGGACGACATCGACACGCACATCGGCAACTGGATGCGCAGCCACGACAAGTACGAGGCGATGTATCACCTCCAGCAGCACGGGGTGCCGGCCGGAGCCGTCCAGACGGGCCGTGACCGCGTCGAGCACGACCCGCAGCTACGTCACCGCAATATCTTCACCTCGCTGGAGCATCCTCACCTCGGAACTCAACTGTTCGAAGGGGTGCCGTTCCGATCGCCGTCCAGCGACTACACCCTCCAATCGCGGTGGCCCGTCCTCGGGAACGACACCGAGTACGTCCTGGCCGATGTCCTGGGCTACTCCGACGACCAGATCTCACAGCTCCGCGACTCTCACGTCCTATGGCCGGAAGGCATGCCGGCCAACCCCGCAGTCGAAAGGTCACTCTGGTGAACACCAACGACATGATCACCCCAATGCTGGACGGACTGACCGTCCTCGAGCTCGACAGCGGCGGCCTCGCCGAGTTCGCCGGCAAGCTGCTGGCCGACTCCGGCGCCGACGTGATCAAGATCGAGCCGCCGACCGGTGCCTCTAGCCGTCGAGTCGGCCCGTTTCTCGGCCAGGACGGCGACCGCGAATCCGGCCTGCAGTTCGAGCATTACAACACCTCGAAGCGCTCGGTGGTCCTGGACCTCGAGAGTGAGGCGGACCGCGCTGCCCTCAAGGCTCTAGCGGCACAGGCCGACATCGTCCTGGACGGCCTCGGTGCCGGTGTCGCCGACAGGCTCGGCATCGGCTGGCAGGCGCTGCAAGCGAGCAACCCAGGCCTCATCTACTGCTCCATCACGCCCTTCGGGGTAGACGGGCCCTGGAGCGGCTACGCCGCCAGCGACCTCACGCAGCTGGCGCTCGGCGGGGTGATGGCGTCCTGCGGGTACGACGACCTGCCCGACGACGACCCGATCGCCCCGATCGGCGGCCACGCCAAACACCTCGTCGGCATGATGGCCACGATGGCTACGCTGGCGGCCGCCTTCGAAAAGGGCGTCTCCGGCAACGGTCAGTTCATCGACGTCTCGGCCCACGAGTCCATCGCCACGTCCACCGAGATGGCGGTGCCGTTCTGGATCTACCAGCAGCGAGACGTCGAGCGCCACACCGCGCGGCACGCGATGCCGGCCGACACACCCCGGTGGCAGCACCTGTGCGCCGACGGCAAGTATCTCCTCGCGCTACCGCTATACATCGACGACGCGCGGTTCGCCGCCCTCGTCGAGTGGTTCGACGCAGAGGGGATGGCGGAGGACCTCGGCGATGAGAAGTACCGCCACTCCGACACCCGGGAGAACGAGATGTTCCACGTCGTGGACGTCATCGGGCGGTTCTGCGCGCAGCACGACTCGGATTACATGTTCCGAGAGGCTCAGGCCCGCCGACTGCCGTGGGCCCCGGTCAACTCTCCCGATGAGCTGCTCCGGGACGAGCACTTCACACAGCAGAGGGACACGTTTGTCGAGGTCGGGTCGAGCAGGGGTACGCACCGGTATGCCAAGCCGCCGTTCCTTGTGGGTAACCCCGCACAGCTGAGGCCGGCACCGACGCTCGGTGCCCACACCAACGAGGTCCTCAACGCCCTGCTCGAGAGCGAGTACGACGAGGACGCGCTCGCCCCGCAGCGGGCGTGAACCGAGAACCGACACCAACGCAAGGAGCCACAGTGGTCAGCACAATCACGGACAAGGCCTACATCGCCGGCGTCGGCGAGACGGAGTACGTGCGGGGCACGCCGAAGGGGGAGCGTCAGCTCATCCTGGAGGCCTCCGTCGCCGCATGCCGCGACGCGGGGGTGGACCCGTCGACGGTCGACGGGGTGGTGATGGCGTGGAAGGACGTCCCCACCAACGAGGACTTCATCGCCGCCCTGGGGATAAAGGATCTGCGCTTCCACTCGCACGTACACATTGGCGGCGCGTCACCGGTGGCAGCCGTCGTCCAGGCAGCTGCAGCCGTTGCGGCAGGACTCGCCAAGCGCGTCATCGTGGCGACCGGTCACAACTTCTACTCCACCACCAACCGTCTGAGCTCGGTCGAGCAGTCCCCGGGCGGTGTCGGGAACGTCCCCGGCTACGAGATCCGGAACAACCTGGAGAATCCGGCCGGACTGCTCGCCCCGATGCAGTGGTACAGCCTGCACGCTAATCGGTGGTTCCACGAGACGAAGGCCGATCCAGGCGGCATGGAGACCGTGGCGCTCACGACACGCAAGCACGCCCAGCTCAACAAGAAGGCCTACATGCGTGGCCGTGAGCTGACCAGCGAGCAGTACTGGGCGTCGCCGACATTCGTGAAGCCCTTCCACCTCTTCGATATCTGCCTCGAGACCGACGGGGCGGCCGCTGTGCTCGTCGTGTCGGCGGAGGAGGCACGCGACATGGGCAGGCGTGCCGTCGCCATCGCCGGCGGCGCAGAAGGACACGCGGATTCCCCGGACGACCTGTCCAGCCGCCCGGACATTCTCAACATGGGGATCACCAAGGCCGCGGACCGCGCTTTCGACATGGCCGGTATTCGCCGTGAGGAGGTCGACTTCGCCGAGATCTATGACTGCTTCACGTTCGTCGTGCTGCGGCAGATCGAGGAGATGGGCTTCTGCGGCAGAGGCGAGGCGCCCGACTTCGTCAGCGGCGGCCGGATCGCCCTCGGTGGCGAGATGCCGATCAACACCCACGGCGGGCTGCTCTCCCAGGCACATGTGGTCGGCATGAACCATGTGGTCGAAGCCGTCTCACAGCTTCGCGGTGAGGCTGGCGACGCCCAGGTGCGCGACGCCCACATCGGGCTCGTGACCGGATACGGAGATTTCAGCGACGGCTCCGTCGTCCTGCTGCACAACTGACCGGCCAGCCACACACGGATACCGCGACGACGAAGGAGAAGACAAGACATGGGCACGACGACAACCATCAGTGTGGCGCCTCCCGCGCCGCTTCTTCCCGAAAACCCGCTGTACGAGCAGTACTTCGACGGACTGCGCGCAGGGCGGATCACTGTGCGAGAGTGCACCGAGTGCGGCACTGGCCAATGGCCACCGCGCGAGCTCTGCGGACGGTGCCAAGGCTCCAGCTTCGCGCCCCGCGACGTACCGACCACCGGCGAGGTCTACACCTACACGGTGATGTACCGCGCCTTCCACCCCTGGTTCAAGGACCAGCTGCCGTACGGCGTCGCCGTCGTCGAGGTGGAGGAAGGCATCCGGATCATCGGCCGATACGTCGGCGACGACCCCGAAGAGCTTGCGTGCGGCCAACGCATGGAGGCCGTATTCGACGACCTGGGCGAGGACAGCGGCTCGATCGCCTGGCGACCGGCCTGACCACATGACCCACAGAGGTGCCCCGCGCGGTCGGTGCGAGCGCGGGGCACCTCTGCTACCGGCACAGTTGCCACACCGAAGGGGCTCACCTGAATGTCGATCCGCGGACTTTCCCACATCGCCGGGGTCTACGAGCATCCCGAGCGCCGTATCGTCGGCCGTACCGTTGCCGAGGTGATCGCCGACGTGGCGTACGGCGCGCTCGCCGACGCCGGACTCTCCGTCGCTGACGTCGACGGCTTCTTCTGCTCCTCCGAGGTCCCAGGGATCGGTTCGATCTCGATGGCGGACTACCTTGGGCTCGACGGCCTGCGCTACATCGACACAACGGAGGGTGGCGGCGCGTCGTACCCGATGCACATCGGTCACGCGGCGGCAGCGATCGCCGCGGGAAAGTGCCGGGTCGCTTTGGTGACGATGGCGGGCATCCCGTCGGTGTACCCGCCGGACTTCGGAACAGCGGGGCCGGAGTTCGATTACGAGAGCGACATCGGGCTGACGATCCCGCCGAGCTACGCACTGGTGGCTATGCGGCACATGTACGAGTACGGCACGACGGCCGAGGACCTTGCGCTCATCAAGGTCGCCGCCTCGCGGCACGCACAGCACAATCCCCGGGCGTTGCTGCAGAACGTCGTCTCGGTGGAGGAGGTTCTAGAATCACCGCTGATCGCGGACCCGCTCCACCGACTCGACTGCTGCGTAACCACCGACGGCGGAGCTGCCGTGGTGGTCGTGGCGGCTGATGTCGCGCGCGAGCTAGAACGGCGCACGGTGAAGGTCCTCGGGCACGGCGAGACGATCAAGCACAGCAGCCGAGGCGACATCGACCTCCTCCACACCGGCGCCGCCGTCTCCGGGCCGCGCGCCTTCGACGAGGCAGGGGTGCGGCCGGCTGACATCGACTACGCGTCGATCTACGACTCATTCACGATCACAGTGCTGACCAGCCTCGAGGACCTCGGGTTCTGCGCTAAGGGGCAGGGCGGGAGGTTTGTGCGCGACGGGACGCTCGAGGCACCGTTCGGAGCGCTGCCCATCAACACCGACGGCGGCGGACTGAGCAACAATCACCCGGACTTCCGTGGAGGGATGGTCCGCACGGTCGAAGCGGTGCGGCAGCTTCGTGAGGAAGCGGCTGCCGAGGTCCAGGTGCCCGAGTGCGAGCTGGCGCTGGTGCAGGGGCACGGCAACCAGCTCGGTACCCGATCCGCGGCCTCGACACTCATCCTTGGGAGGGAGGACTCGTGAGCATCGCCGACACCGTCGAGGTTGTTGATCTCGCACCTGCGGAGCGGTTCTCGGGCGCACTGGCCGAAGGCAGGCTCGAACTACCCTTCTGCACCCGTTGCCAGAGCCTCGTGTGGTATCCGCGTGCACGCTGCCCGGTCTGCATGACCGGCATCACGAGGTGGGTGGAGCTCTCCCGGCGAGGAACCGTCTACTCGTACACGGTGAACCGGCGACCACCGCGCAACCTCGGCCCCGGGCCGGTAGTGATCGCCTACGTCGAGCTCGACGAAGGACCGCGAATCCTGGCACAGGTCGTCGGAGTCTCCGCAGACGCCGTCCATATCGGCGCGGGGGTGGAGCTCGCTCCCGCAGGTTCAACTTCACCCCGACTCGCGTTCGCGCTCGACACGGCGGTCAACGGTCGAGACGGTGCAGGACAGCTCTGAGGTGCAACGCGATCTGCACCTGCAGCCGTGAGTCCGGGCTGTTCCAGTCGGGGCCGAGGAGGTGAGTCACGCGATCGAGCCGCTGAGAGACGGTCTTGGGGTGTAGGTGCAAGCTTTGTCCGGTCTGGTTGACGTTACCGGCGTTGCGGAAGTATGACTGGAGCGTTTCCTCGAGCGACGTGCCCCGCTCGGCGTCGTAGTCCAGCAGGGGGCCGAGCACCATGCGGACGTAGCCGTCGACGTCCTTGTTCTTGGACAGTAGCAGGCCGATGAAACCCAGATCCTCCGTGTCGGCGATCTGCCCACGTCTCCCCAGCGCAAGCAGGGTCTCCAAGCACGTCCGCGCCTCGGCGTACGCCGCCCGTACGCGCCTCGCGCCGCCGGCCGAACCGGAGACGCCGATCGTTAAGCTCTGTCCCGCGATCCGCGTGAGCTCGGCCGTGACCGCCTCGGCAGCCTCACGAGGTGCGCGGCTCGGGATGGCCACGACGAGACGGCCGCCGTGCATCGTCGAGAGGCCGTGCTGAGTGGCCGCGAGATGTGCGGCGGAGTCCGCAAGTCGATTCCGCTCGCCTCGGACCTCGATGGCCAGCAGAGCGAACGCTGCGTCAGGGTCGACGCCGAGGAGCCGGGCACGCTCGATCATTCCCTCTTCTGCCCTGCCGAGGAGTACGTCCTCGAGCAGCTCGCCCCGCACCCGCAGCTCTGACGCGGCGAGGGAGCGGCGGAAGAGTAGGAGAAGGCCGGTCACCTGAGCCGCGCGCTCCAGCACTCGCAGGTCGGCCTGGCCGGCCGCGTCCCGCAGAAGCGTGATGCTTCCGAGCGTGTCGGCTCCGGCCACTACCGGCGCCGCGGACGCGTTCATCTCCACTTGCGTCGTCATGGCATCGAGCGCCCGGGCGTGGAGTTCTGCGAGTCGCTCGACGCTCACGTCGTTGGCGGTGGCAGCTATCGGAGCGCCGCTCGTGTCCGCAATGACGACTTCTCCATCGAGGAGGCTCTTGACCTCGTCGGCCACATCGACAAGATCGCCGCCTTGCAGCACGAGCGCGGTGAGCCGGTCATGGGCCTCCGCGGCTCGCCTGATATCCGCGTTCTGCTTCCGCAGGAGTTCTCCCGCGACGCGAAGGTCATCCAGCCTTGTCTGGCTCTCGCTGCGCAGGCGAGCTTTGTCGATGGCGATTGCCGCATGTGCGCCGAGGGACGCCAACAAAGCTGTGTCGGCCGCCGAGAACGGACGCTGCGTCCGGTTAGCCGCAAAGAGCACCCCTATGACCCGGTGCTCGAGCATCAGCGGTACTCCGAGAAGCGAGACAAGACCCTCTTCTTGCACCGCCGCATCAGTAGAAGCGGTGTGCTTGATCCGGTCGTCCTCGAAGTAGTTAGGGGTGTTGTACGGGATCCCCGTCTGTGCCACGCGACCACCGACACCTTCCCCCATCGGAACCCGGACCTCGTTGAACAGAGCCGAAGCACCGCCGTCGGTCACAGTTGTGTAGCTGTCACCGGCTTCATGATCGACCAGAGTGAGATACGAGATATCCGAGCCGAGCAGCCGGCGAGACCGCGCGACGATCGCTTCAAGCACCGACTGGAGTTCCGTCCGTGAGGCCAGCTCGCCCGCGGTCTCGAACAGGGCGGACAGCTCCGCTTCGCGTTGGCGGCTGGTGTCGAGCAGATGACGGACCTTCAGGGCGAGCCGGTGTGCCTCCGCGAGCTCGTCGAGAGTCCGGGTACCGGATCCCGACTCGACGGCGCGGTCGACTGGGCCGTCGAAGGCGCTGGCCGGCGAGTCGGCGGCTAGAAGCCTCAAGAAAGACATCGTCGTCATGGTCGACATTGTTAACCACCTGCGCTGTCGAGTCCTTCTGGATCCGTTTCGGATGTTGGGCGTCGAGGGCCCGCTGTCCCTTGACGGGTAAGGGCCGACCGCTCTACTGTCACCTCTGACGTCAGACATCAGATGTCATCCGTCCCTTGGAGGTAGGTCTCAATGACGAGCTCGATCCGCGACCGCTCATGGCGGCGCAATGCCCAGGGCGCACTCGCAGTCGGGAGTGCGGCCGTCCTTCTGGCGGCCTGCAGTTCCGGCAGTGGTGACGCTGATGCCGCACCGCAGCCCGGGGACGGCGCCCTTGCCGGTGAGGTGGTCTTCTGGCACAGCTTCACCCAGGGGCCCCGCGCCGAGTACATGGAGGAGATGGCGGCGAAGTTCGAGGACGAGCACCCCGAGGTCGATATCACCATCGAGACCTTCGCGTGGCCCGAGTTCTACACGAAGTGGACGACCGGGCTCGCCGCCGGGCAGGTTCCCGATCTCAGTACCGCCCTGCCGAACCACGTCGTCGAGATGATCAACGCCGAGGCCCTCGCGCCCGTCGACGATGTCATCGACGACCTCGGACGGGATCGCTTCTCCCAGGCAGCTCTCTCCGAGGGGCAGTCCGACGGCGTCAGCTACTCCGTCCCGATCTACTCCCACGCCCAGGTGATGTGGTACCGCACCGACCTGCTCGCCGCGGCGGGCCTCGAGGTTCCGCAGACCTGGGACGAGCTCGCCGCTGCGGCCAAGGCGCTCACGGCCGACGGCGTGTACGGCATGTCCGTCCCGCTCGGGTCCAACGACATGATGGCCACCCGGTACCTCAACTTCTACGTCCAGTCGGCGGGGGAGACGCTCGTGGACGAGGACGGCCACGCCGACCTCACCTCCGACGCCGCGATCGACGGGATCAACTACTGGGTCGACGCCTACCGGGCCACCTCGCCCGAGGGCAGCATCAACTACGGCGTGCTCGACCAGGCCACGCTCTTCTACCAGGGCAAGACCGCCTTCGACTTCAACTCCGGGTTCCACATCTCCGGCGTGGAGTCGACGACCCCCGACCTGCTCGGCTCCATCGCCGCGGCCCCGCTGCCTCGCCTCGAGGCCGGCGACGAGATCTACGGCGGTGAGACCTCGAACATCCCGACGGTCGTGTGGAACGCCAGCGACGTCCAGGAGGAGGCCAAGGCCTTCCTCACGTTCCTCTACAACGACGAGGACTACGTCGACTTCATCCACTCCGTGCCCGGCGGAATGCTGCCGGCCCTGAAGGACGTCTCTCAGAGCGAGGCGTACCTCGACGACGAGACGCTCACGACGTTCGCCGACTCCGTCGCGGTCATCGAGGAGGCCGTGCCCATGGGCACCGCGATCGGCATGGAGGACGGGCCGGCGGTCCAGTCCGGCATCATCACCAGCCAGGGTGTCATCGAGCGGATGTTCCAGGACATCATCCTCAACGGCGTGCCCGTCGAGGAAGCGGCCGCCGACGCTCAGGAACAGCTCGACGAGCTGTTCGAGGCCGCGGGCGCGGAGCTCGGCTGACCGTGGCACTCACGACGGAGACGGCCCCGGCCGTCACGACAGGCAGGCCCGCCGCGGGCGGACGACCGCGGCGGACCCGACTGGCACGGATCGACGCCGTGGGGCTGGCGTTCGTCCTGCCCGGCGTGGTCGCCGTCGTGGGACTCCTGATCTACCCGCTGCTCTCGAGCGCGTACTTCGCCGTCACGAACAAGAACCTCCTGCGGCCCAGCCACGAGATCGTCTGGATGGAGAACTTCCGCGACCTGCTGACGTCCGAGGCGTTCTGGTCGGCGTTCCGCACCTCGATCTGGTGGACGGCCGGCTCGATCGTCGGGCAGCTCGTGCTCGGCTTCCTGCTCGCCCTCGCCCTCGACAGGGTGCGCCGGTTCTCCGGGCTGTACCGGGTGCTGCTCATCATCCCGTGGGCGTTCCCGGCGATCATCATCGCGTTCTCGTGGAAGTGGATCCTCAACGACGTCTACGGATTCCTGCCCAACCTGCTCACCGCCGTGGGCCTGACCGAGAGCAACGTCAGCGTCCTCGCCAACCCGAGCACGGTCGTGTGGGCGGTGCTCGGGATCAACATCTGGTTCGGCGCCCCGCTGTTCATGGTCAACATCCTCTCCGCGCTCAAGACGATCCCGCGGGAGCAGTACGAGGCAGCGACGATGGACGGGGCCAGCGAGCTGCAGAAGTTCCGGTTCATCACCTTCCGGAACATCCGTAACGTCATCGGCCTGCTCGTCATCCTGCGGACGATCTGGGTGTTCAACAACTTCGACCTGCTGTTCCTCATCACCGGCGGTGGACCCGGCGACATGACGACAACCCTGCCGATCTTCGCCTACCGCACCGGTTGGGGGCTGCACCAGCTCGGCATGGCCTCGGCGGTGACGATCCTCCTGCTCGTCTTCCTCCTGCTGCTCGCCCGGGTCGCCTTCACCGTGCTCAACCGGTGGGAGAGGGAGGACGACTGATGCGTACCCGTCGCCGGAGCCAGCTGCTGCTCCACGTCTTCCTCCTCGCCGTCGCGGCAGTGTTCGTCTTCCCCCTGCTCTGGATCACCGTCACCTCGTTCAAGACCGGGCCGGACCTGTCGAGCAACCCGCTGTCCGTCCTCCCGCAGGAGTTCACCCTCGCCAACTACGAGAAGGTGCTGGGCGAGCTCGGCTTCCTCACGAACCTGCGCAACAGCCTGCTCATCTCCCTCGCGGCGACGGCGATCACGATCGTGGCGGGCACGCTCGCGGCCTACGGGATCGTGCGGTTCTTCCCCCGTGTCGGCAAGCGTCTCACCCGCCTGCTCATCGCCACCTACATGTTCCCGCCGATCCTCCTCGCCGTCCCCTACGCGGCGATCATGGTCGCCCTCGGCCTCATCAACACGTACGTCGGTCTGGTCCTGGCGTACCTGTCGTTCTCGTTGCCCTACGCCATCTGGATGCTCGTCGGCTTCTACCAGACCGTCCCGCTCGAGATCGAGGAGGGTGCCGCCGTCGACGGGGCCGGCCGCTTCCGCGTGTTCCTCCAGATCTCGACGCCGATCGTGCTGCCCGGCATCGTCGCCACCGCCGTCTACACGTTCATCAACACGTTCAACGAGTTCCTCTACGCACTGCTGTTCATCAACGAGTCCGAGAAGATGCCGGTCGCCGTGGCGCTGTACTCCCTCACCGGCTCGGAGGTCCTCGACTGGGGCGCGATGATGGCCGCCTCCGTGGTCGTCGTCGTCCCCTCGGTCCTGTTCTTCATGTCCATCCAGAAGTACATCGCGGGCGGACTCGCCGAGGGATCGGTGAAGTGATGCCCACTCCCGAAGGGACGCCCATGGACCAGGTCCGCTACGGCATCGTCGGCACCGGCTACTTCGGCGCCGAGATCGGCCGATATCTCGCCTCCCGGCCCGACGCCGCAGTCACGGTCGTGCACGACCCCGACAACGGCGAGCGGTTCGCCGCAGAGGTCGGTGCCCGGGCCGCAACGAGCGCGGAAGAGCTGTGCGCGGCGGCGGACGTCGACGCCGTCGTCGTCGCCTCCCCGAACTGGGCGCACCGCGAGCCGGTGGTCCTTGCCGCACGGTCCGGCAAGGCGGTGTTCTGCGAGAAGCCCATCGCCCTGTCGTACGAGGACTGCGCCGCCATGGTCGAGGAGACGTCCCGCGCCGGGGTGCTCTTCATGGCCGGGCACGTCATGAACTTCATGGCGGGCGTGCGCCGCGCGAAGGCGCTCATCGCCGAGGGAGCCATCGGCGAGGTGCTCTTCTGCCGGGCGGTGCGCAACGGCTGGGAGGACCCCCAGGGGGCGGTGAGCTGGAAGAAGCGCCGTGAGCTCTCCGGCGGACACCTCTACCACCACATCCACGAGCTCGACCTCATCCAGTCGATCATGGGCCCCGCACAGGTGGCGACGATGGTCGGCGGCAACGTCGCACACCGCGGCGAGGGGTTCGGCGACGAGGACGACATGCTCCTGATCACGCTGGAGTTCGGGCCCGACCGGTTCGCAACGCTCGAGTACGGCTCGGCGTTCCGCTGGCCGGAGCACCACGTGCTCGTCCAGGGCACGCTCGGCGCCATCCGGATCGACCTGCAGGACCCGGGCTGCGAGCTGCGCGCCCCGGGGCGGGAAGAGACGTTCCTCCTCCATCGCACCCAGCAGGAGGACGACGACCGCCGAGCCATCTACCGGGGCAGCGAGACCGACGGGGCCGTCATGTACGGCAACCCGGAGCGGCGCCCGCCCCTGTGGCTGCGCGGGATTATCGAGGAGGAGCTGTCGTACTTCACCGGCGTGCTCCGCGGAGCCGCTCCGCTGGCGGAGTTCGCCGCCCTCACCGACGGCTCGGCCGCCACGGCCGCGATCGCGACGGCGGACGCACTCACGCTCTCCCTGCGCGAGTCCAGGAAGGTCCGGGTCGCCTCGGTCACCACGCCCCTGGACCCGGCAGCCGTCTGACAACCCCGCCGAGCCACCACCCTGCAACCCGAACGGAGCCCGCCGTGCGCCACAGCACCATCCGCGGTGTCGTACCACCAGTCGTCACCCCCTTCCATCCGGACGGGACGGTCGACACCGTCTCCCTGGCCCGGGTCGTCGACCACCTCGCCGACGCCGGGTGCGACGCTCTGTTCGCCCTCGGATCCACCGGCGAGGTCGCCTACCTCGACCGGGCGCAGCGCGCGCTCGTCGTCCGGACGGCGGTCGAGGCGGCCGCGGGGAGGGTGCCCGTGCTCGCCGGCGCCATCGACATGACCGCGGGGAGGGTGCTCGAGCAGGTGGCCGAGGCGGTCGCCGCCGGGGCGGACGGGATCGTCGCCACGGCCCCGATCTACGCCCGCAACGACGCCGCGGAGATCGAGGCGCACTTCCGCGCTATCGGTGCGGGCTGCCCCGTACCGTTGTTCGCCTACGACATCCCCGTGCGGGTCCACACGAAGCTGGACCACACGATGCTCGTCCGCCTCGGGCTCGACGGGGTGATCGCGGGCGTCAAGGACTCCTCCGGCGACGACGTCGGCCTCCGTCGGCTCGTAGCCGCCAACGCGGCGGCCGGGTCGCCGCTCACGGTGCTCACCGGCCACGAGGTCGTCGTCGACGCGATGATGCTCCTCGGTGCCGACGGGGTCGTCCCCGGCCTCGGCAACGTCGACCCGCACGGGTACGTGCGCCTCCTCGCGCACGCCCAAGCCGGACGCTGGGAGGAGGCCCGCGCGGAGCAGGACCGGCTCGCCGCCCTGTTCGAGATCGTCTTCCAGTCGCCCGGCCGTTCCGGCGACGCCGCCGGGGTGGGTGCGTTCAAGGCCGCTATGCACCATCTCGGCCTGATCGACTCGGCGACGATGGCACCGCCTGTGCAGGCGCCCGACCAGGCGGCGGTGGCGCAGATCGTCGCGATCCTCGACGCCACGGGGCTGCGGTCCCCGGCGGCCGCGGCCACCCGCCCCGCCTGATCGCCACGAGGTCTGATGTCTGAGTATGGTCGAGGTTCTGGACACCTGGGGGCAGCATGGAACTGCTGAACGACCGGCTGAGCACCGCGGCACGCAGTTCGGTGCCGGTGGCTGTGAGAGCGCGCAGCCGTAGCGCCGAGACCGCCGCCCAGATCAAGGAGCTCATCCTCGTCGAGGGGCTGCGGCCCGGTGACGCCATGCCCACCGAGTCGGAGCTGTGCGCGTCGCTCGGGGTGTCCCGATCGAGCCTGCGCGAGGCGATGAGAACGCTCTCGACGCTCGGGATCGTCGAGGTCCGGCACGGGCACGGGACATACGTCGGCGAGATGTCGCTCGACGCGCTCGTCGAGACCCTTGTGTTCCGTGGTGCGCTCCAGCCGGGGGACGACCTGCGGGCGCTGCGGGAGATCATCGAGATCCGGCAGGCTCTCGACGTCGCCATGGCCGACCGGGTCACGGCCGCCATCGCCAAGACCGAGAACCCGGAGCTCTGGGCCCTGGTCGGGGAGATGGTGGATCTCGCCGCCACCGGTTCGAGGTTTGCCCAGCAGGACCGGCTGTTCCACACGACCTTGCTCGCCCGCATCGACAACTCGATCATGGGGCCGCTCGTCGGGGCGTTCTGGGACGTTCACACCGCCGTCATGCCGCGACTCGGCGTGTCCCTGCCCGCCGACCTCGTCCAGACTGCGCGGGCCCACGAGGAGATGCTCCAGGCCGCCGAGGCCGGTGACGTGGAGAAGTACCGGGCCGCCGTCGAACGGCACTACCAGCCGCTCGTGCGCGCGCTGGACCAGCACCGGACGTAGACGCAGACGCCACGCCACTGTGCCGGTTGCGCAGAGAGCGCACTCTGCTGCCGACCAGCTCAGGCGCCTCGTGACCGAACGGGTGGCGGGTCAGCCGCGGGTGCCGGCGGCGAGGACCGGACGAGCGTCCGTGCCGTCCGTCCTGGTCCGGTGGACGTCCGCCAGCCAGTGGATCTGGCGGCCGAGCTGCCAGGCGGCTCCGCCCTCGTGCTGGTTGTAAGGGTAGACGGTGATGTCCTTCGGTGGGGCGCCGGTGCCGGTCCCGTAGTGGTTGAAGGCGGCGTAGACGGTCGACGGCGGGCAGGTCAGGTCCATCAGGGCCACGGAGAACAGCGCCGGGGCGTTGGCGCGGCGGGCGAAGCTGACCCCGTCGAGGTAGGACAGCGTGCGGAACGCGGTGTCGACGTGGTCACGGTGCACCGACAGGTACTGGGTGAGCTCGGCGTAGGGCGGGTTCGCGGTGATCTCGGTGGCACGGCGGTAGTGGCACAGGAACGGCACGTCGGGCATGACGGCGACGAGGTCGGGCACCAGGCCCGCGACGGCGAGGGCGATCCCGCCGCCCTGGCTGCCGCTGGTGACCGCGACCCGGCTCGCGTCGACCCCGTCGAGGGCTCGGACGGCGTCGACGGCGCGCACGGCGTCGGTGAACACGCGCCGGTAGTAGTGCTCGGCCGGGTCCAGGAGTCCGCGGGTGAGGAAGCCGGGTGCCGCGGGGGCGGAGCCGACCGGGTCCGGGGTGTCGCCGCCGGCGCCCCACGCGCTGCCCTGGCCGCGGGTGTCCATGACCAGGTGCGCGTACCCGGCCGCGGCCCAGGCGAGCCGCTCGTGCGGCAGGCCCCGCCCGCCGCCGTAGCCGACGAACTCCACCACCGCGGGCAGCGGCTCGGTGGTACCGGCGGGCTTGGTCAGCCACGCCCTGACGGGGTGCCCGCCGAACCCGGCGAAGGTGACGTCGTAGGTGTCGACCAGCGCCAGACCGGTGTCGACCGGGGCGGCGGTCAGAGCGAGCTCGAAGGTGCGCGCCTCGGCGAGGGTGGTCGCCCAGAAGCCGTCGAAGTCGGCCGGTTCGTCGATCTCGGGCAGGTAGCGCTCCAGGGACGCGCGATCGAGGTCGAACAGAGGCATGCCGGACTCTCCTTCGAAGCGGTCGGCCGCATGGACGACGTGCCCGCGGCAGCACCAGGGTAGTGGCGCGTGATGATGCCTTGGACCGCGCCCGACTCGCTCTGGTGCCGCGCCGACCCTCGGGGTCGCGAAGGAACCGCGCGCCGCCCGCTCACCTCACGCCGGCAGCACCACGATCCCGTCGTCGTCGCTGACCAGCCGGGCGCCCGGGGTGAAGGAGGCGCCGCCGAAGGTGACGACGACGTCGCGCTCGCCGGCACCGGTCTTGGCGCTCCTGCGGGGGTTCGACCCGAGGGCCTTGACGCCGAGGTCGAGCTCGCGCAGCGCCGCGACGTCGCGCACGGCCCCGTGGATCACCACGCCGGCCCAGCCGTTGGCCACGGCGGAGCCGGCGATGAGGTCGCCCATCAGCGCGGTGTGCACCGACCCGCCGCCGTCGACCACCAGCACCCGGCCGTCGCCGGGCGTGCCGAGCACCTGCTTGACCAGCGCGTTGTCCTGGAAGCAGCGCACCGTGGTGATCGGGCCGGCGAAACGGTGCCGACCGCCGTACTGGCGCAGCTGGAGGTCGCAGGACTGGAGCCGTTCCTCGTACTCGTCGTACAGGTCCGCGGTGCCGACGTCGTCGCTCACGCGGTCACCTCCGGCTTGACGGCGACCACCGGACAGGTGGCCTCGAGGAGGATCCGCTGGGCGTTCGAGCCGAGGATCAGCTTGCCCACCGGCGTGCGGCGGCGCAGCCCGATGACGATCTGGTCGGCGCGGTGCTCGTCCGCGGCGGCGAGGACCTCGTCGGCCGCCGAGCGCCCCCGCACGGGCTGGACGATGAGGTGCTCGACCCCGGACTCCCGCAGCCGGGCGTCCACCGACCCGACGTCGTCCGCCGAGAGGATGTGCGGGTCCGCCGTCGCGTCGCCGCGCGAGGAGTTGACGACGACGAGAAGCACGTCGTCCTTGTGGGCGGCCGCGACCGCGTGATCGAGCGCGGCCCGGCCCTCCGGGGTGGGGATGTACCCGACGACGATGGTCACTCCTGCTCCTTCCGTGTGGTGGCTCCGACGTCGGCCGGGCCGGTGCTGCTTGGCTCCGCCGGGCCGGCGGGTCCGGCCTCGTCCGGGCTGGTGGGCACGGTGCCCGTCGTGGCCCCGGCGAACAGGCCGGGGGAGGACGTCCCGCGCACCCGGGCGATGCCCTTGGCGATGAACGGCCAGATGAGGATGAGCGCGATGATGACGTAGATGACGACGGCGATCGGCTCGTTCCACAGCCCGGAGACGTCCCCCGAGGAGAGCTGCAGCGCCCGGCGCAGCTGGCGCTCGGCGAGCGGTCCGATGATGACCCCGACGATGAGTGGCAGCACGGGTAGCCCGAACCGGCGCATGAGCAGACCCAGCAGCCCGAAGACGAGCAGCAGCGCGAGGTCGAACCACTGGAGGTTGACCGAGTAGGCCCCGAGCGCGGCGAAGAAGATGATGCCCGAGTACAGGTACGGCCGCGGGATCTGCAGCAGCTTCGCCCACGCCGGCGCCAGCGGCAGGTTGAGGACGAGCAGCAGCGTGTTGCCGATGAACAGCGAGGCGATGAGGCCCCAGATGAGCTCCGGCTCGCGCTCGAACAGCAGCGGTCCGGGCTGGAAGCCGAACTGGATGAACGCGGCGAGCATGACGGCGGCCGTGGCGTTGACGGGCAGGCCGAGCGCCAGCATCGGCACCATGGTGCCGGCGGCGGAGGCGTTGTTCGCCGCCTCCGGCCCGGCGACGCCCTCGATGGCGCCGTGGCCGAACTCCTCCGGATGCTTCGTCAGCCGCTTCTCGGTGACGTAGGAGAGGAACGTCGGGATCTCGGCGCCGCCCGCGGGCAGGGCGCCGAACGGGAACCCGAAGGCGGTCCCGCGCAGCCACGGCTTCCAGGACCGGCCCCAGTCCTTCCGGCTCATCCACGGCCGACCCACGGGGATGACCGCGGCGGAGGACCGGCGCAGGTGCGCCGCCACCCACAGCGCCTCCCCGATGGCGAAGATCGCCACGGCGATGACGACGATGTCGATGCCGTCGGCCAGCTGGGGCTCGCCGCCCGTGAGTCGCCGCTGGCCGGTGACCGGGTCGAGCCCGATGAGGCCGATCGCCAGGCCGAGGGCCAGCGCTGCGAACCCGCGCACTCTCGAGGCGCCCAGCACGGCGGTGACGGCGATGAGCGCGAGCATCATGATCGCCAGGTAGCTCGGTGCGCCGAGCTCCACGGCGAAGCGCACGAGGGCCGGGGCGAAGAACGCCAGGAGCGTGGTGCCGATCGTGCCGGCGATGAACGACCCGATGGCCGCCGTCGCCAGCGCCTGGGCGGCCCGGCCCGCCTTGGCCATCTTGTGGCCCTCGATCGCGGTGACGACCGTCGAGGACTCGCCCGGGGTGTTGAGCAGGATCGACGTCGTCGAGCCGCCGTACATGCCGCCGTAGTAGATGCCGGCGAACATGATCAGCGCGCTGGTGGGCTCCAGGGCGAACGCGACCGGCAGCAGCAAGGCGATCGTCATGGCCGGGCCGAGCCCGGGCAGGACGCCGACGGCGGTGCCGAGGAGCACCCCGATGACGGCGTACATGAGGTTGATCGGCGTCGCGGCGGTGGCGAAACCCTCCGCGAGGGAGTTCAGGACGTCCAACTACAGCACCCCCTCGAGGAGACCGGCCGGCAGGAGGATGCCCAGGCCGAGGTAGAACCCGTAGAAGCTCGCGAGCGCGATGGCCACGGAGATGATCAGGTCGCGCACGTAGTGGCGCGAGCCCAGGGCGATGACCGAGCCGTAGAACAGCAGGGCGCCGGAGAGGACCCAGCCCAGGGTGTCGACCAGGACGATGTTGGCGGCGAAGACCGCGACGAGCGGCACGACCGTGCGCCAGTCGGTGGGCTGGGTGAGGTCGACGTCCTCGCCGCCCTCGGCCTCGCCGCGCCCGCCCCGCAGGACGTCGACGGCGAGGACCACCGCGCACACGAGCAGCAGCCCGGAGACGATGAACGGCATCGCGCGAGGGCCGAGCGGGTCGGCCTGGGAGTACGGGGCTTGCAGGCCGATCGCGTCGATGAGGATGAGCGCGCCGAGCGCCCCGAGCAGGGCGGCGACGCCCAGCTCGGAGCGCCCGGGGCGGGCGACGGTGGCCTGCGTGCTCATGCCAGCCCGAGCTCCTCGAGGACGTTCGCCACGCGCTCGTCCTGCTCGGTGAGGAACTCGGCGTACTCGTCGCCGGTGATGAAGGCGTCGGTCCAGCCGTTCGTCTCCAGCGCCTCCTGCCAGTCCTCGGTGGCGTGCATCGCCTCGAGCGCGGCGATCCAGGCGTCGCGGTCGGCGTCCTCGATGTCCGGCGGGGCGACGAGCCCGCGCCAGTTCGTGAAGACGAGGTCGATCCCGGACTCGGTGAGCGTGGGCGCGTCGACACCCTCGACCGGCTCCTCGGAGGAGACCGCGAGGACGCGGATCTCGCCGGTCTCGATCTGGTCCTTGAACTCGCCGGCGCCGGAGGTGGCGAAGTCGAGCTTGGAGCCGAGGATCGCCGGGAGCAGGTCGCCGCCGCCGTCGTAGGTGACGAAGTTGACGGTGGTGGGGTCGATGCCCACCGCCTGGGCGAGCTGCATGGGCAGCAGGTGGTCGGGCCCGCCCGGGTTCGACCCGCCGCCGACGCTGAGTCCGCCCGGGTCGGCCGTCCACGCCTCGACGAGGTCGTCGATGGTCTCGTACGGGGAGTCGGCCGGCACCATGATCGCGCCGGGCTCCTCGATGAGCTTCGCGAGCGGCGTCGTCTCGGTGAGCGTGGCCTCGGACTCGTTGGTGTACGAGGCGCCGACGACGCCGAGGCCCATGAGCATGGCGAGGTCGCCGTTGCCGGCCTCGGAGACGGTGCGGGCCAGGCCGACGGTGCCGCCGGCACCCTCGAGGTTGAACACCTCCAGGCCGGTGGAGAGCTCGTTGGCCTCCATCACCTGCGCCGCCGTGCGGGCGGTCTGGTCGTACCCGCCACCGGCGGAGTTGGGCACCATGATGCGCTTGTCGGCGAGCGGCTCGGCCTCGGCACTGGTGCCCGGGTCGGCCGCCGTGGCGTCCGTGCCGGCGTCGGAGCCGGTGACGCCGCAGGCGGTCAGCGCCAGGGCGACGCCGAAGAACGCGGCGGGGAGATGGAAACGGCGGGTGGGTCGCATCGTCTGACCTCTTCCTCGAGGGTTGGCGAACATGGTCGCGGAACCGGACGCGTCCATCCTGGCGGCGCTCGCGACGCCGAGATCCGTTGCGGTCGCAGCGGTCGTTGAGTTCGCTGCGGACGTTGCGGTCGTTGTGGTCACGCGGAGCCGGCCCCCATCAGCGGCCCGGCGGTGGGAGCATGACACCCGCGGTCCGACGACGGCCCGACGCCCGGGCGACGGATGCTCGGCGACGGCCCGACGCCCGATGGCAGACGAAGGCCGGCGAGAGGCTCGACGACGAAGGAGGCGGTGTGCGCAGGAGACGGATGACCGTTGCCGGCCAGCTGCTGCTCCTCCAGCTCCTCGTCGTCCTCCTCGTCGTGGTCGTCGTCGGCGGGCTCTCCTTCTCCGAGACCGGGGAGCGGCTGGCCCGCGCGGAGAGCCGCCGGTCGCTGTCCGCGGCGGAGACCCTGGCGGCCAACCCCACCGTGCGGGCGCTCCTGCCGACCGCCGTGCCCGGCGGGAGCTCGCCGCTGGCGGCCGTGGGCGAGACCGTCCGCACCGTCTCCGGTGCGACGACCGTGACCCTCATGCACCCCGACCGCACCGTCGTCACCTCCTCCGACCCGGCCGCGGTGGGCACCGAGCTGTCGGACGACGGCCCGGGTGACACCCAGGGGCGGTCCTGGGCGGGCTCGGTCCACGGTGCCGCCGTCGCCGAGGTCCCCGTGCTCGACGACGAGGGCCAGGTCATCGGAACGGCTCGGATCGGCCGGCTCCTGCCCTCGCTGAGCGAGCGGCTCGGCGCCGCGGGGCCGGGCCTGCTGGTCTACGTCGGGCTGGCGACGAGCGTCGGCGTCGTCGGCTCGACGATGCTCTCGCGCCGGATCAAGCGACAGACGCTCGGCCTGGAGCCCACCGAGATCGCCGGGCTCGTCGAGCACCGTGAGGCGCTGCTCCACGGGATCCGCGAGGGCGTCATCGCCCTCGACACCGCCGGTCGGGTCACCCTGCTCAACGACGCGGCGCGGCGCCTGCTCGGTCTGCCGCCGGACACCGTCGGCCGGCCGCTGCCCGAGGTGACCTGCGACCCGGAGCTGCTCGAGGCCCTCACCGAGGACGCCGCGGCGCCGGACCGTCTCGTCGTGGTCGGCGCGCGGCTGCTCGTCCTCAACAGGATGCCGGTCCGTTCCCACGGGTCGGTCATCGGCTCCGTGACGACCATGCGCGACCAGACCGAGATGCAGGCGATGGAGCGGGCGCTGGACAGCTCGCGCCGCACGACCGGCACGCTGCGCGCGCAGACGCACGAGTTCAGCAACCAGCTGCACACCATCTCCGGGCTGCTGCAGCTCGAGGAGTACGAGGAGGTCGTCCGGTTCGTCGAGGGCGTCAGCAACCACCGCGACAGCCTGTACCTGCAGGTCACCGAGCGGATCTCCGACCTCCCGGTCGCCGCGCTGCTCATCGCCAAGGACTCCCTGGCCGCCGAGCGCGGGGCGCGCCTCGTCGTCGACGAGGCCTCCAGCGTCTCCCGCGTGGACGACGAGCTCTCCCGCGACCTCGTGACCGTGGTCGGCAACCTGATCGACAACGCGCTGGACGCGGTCGCCGGCGGCGCGGACCCGCGGGTCGAGGTCACGCTCACGGAGGACGAGGAGGCCGTGACGGTGCAGGTGCACGACACCGGCCCGGGCGTCGACGTCCCCGCGGTCGAGCGGCTGTTCCGGAGCGGGTACACGACCAAGAGGTCCGCCCGCGCCGGTGGACGCGGATACGGTCTGGCGCTCGTCCGGCTCGTGTGCCGCAGGCGCGGTGGCGAGGTCACCGTGCGCAACGACGACGATGCCGGAGGTGCCGTGTTCACGGCCAAGCTGCCGAAGACGCCCGCGGAGGTGGCGAGGTGATCCGGGTGCTCGTCGTCGACGACGACTACATGGTGGCGAAGATCCACGAGGGGTTCGTGCGCCGGTGCGAGGGCTTCGAGGTCGTCGGGGTCGCGCACGACGCGTCCACGGCCGTCGACGAGGCCCGGCGGCTGCAGCCGGACCTCGTGCTCCTCGACGTCTTCCTGCCCGGGGCCTCCGGGCTCGAGATCCTCGCCGACATGCGCGCCGCGGCACCGGAGATGGACGTCATCGTCGTCACCGCCGCCCGGGAGGCGGAGACGGTGCGCCGGGCCGTGCGTGGGGGAGCGGTGCAGTACCTGATGAAGCCGTTCACGTTCGCCGACCTCAACGACCGGCTCCAGCACTACCGGCAGACCCTGCGCGCCGTGCCGCCGGGGGCGACGCCGGAGCAGACCGAGGTGGACCGGTTGTTCTCCGCGCCGAAGCTCGTCTCCGCCGCGCTCCCTAAGGGACTGAGTGCGGAGACCCTCCGCCTCGTCGGGCAGGTGCTCGACGATGCCGGGACCGACCTCTCGGCCGCCGAGGCCGCCGAGCTCGCCGGGTCTCCCGGGTCAGCGCCCGGCGCTACCTCGAGCACCTCACCGAGACCGGCCGGGCCGAGGTGCGGCTGAGGTACGGCGAGGTGGGACGGCCCGAGCGGAGGTACGCGAGCAGGCAGGCGCAGCTCTGACCTGCTGGTGCACGATGGTTGTCGTGAACCTTCCCGAATGGGTGGAATGGGTCAGGGCTTTGGCCCCTGCGGGCACCGCCGTGGTCGCCGTTTCGCAGCACTGGTCGCAATCTTCACCTTGCGGCAGAGGACGACAATGGAGACGAAGGAGGTGGACGGCATGTCCGTGGAGACAGGGCCTGAGCCCCGGCGGGAAGCCGGCGACGGCGTAGGCAACAACGTCCGCCAGGTCGTTGTCACACCTCGCGAGGTGTCGGCCGCTAAACTGCAGGTGACCGTCGACAAGCGGCTGCGCCGGAAGACTCCGGACTGGATCGTCAGGCTCTCCAAGGCGGAGCGTCACTCAGCCTGAGTACGGGCAGGGCCGTCCGGCCTGAGTACGGACAGGGCCGTCGCGATGGCCAGAGTGCCTCGCTCTGCCCTGAGGCTCGACGTCAGGCAACCCGCCGACGGCGCGCCCGGTACTCGTGCACGTAGCCCCAGCCGATGCCGACAAGGCCGAGACCGAGGCCGGCGAAGCACACCTCGAGCAGGTCGTCCGGCAGGTAGTTGATCAGCCCCAGGACAGCGACGACCACGGTGGCGACCATCCAGATCACGGTGCCCGTCACCATCAGGGTGATGGCATTGACCTTCGCCGGAGGCAGGTCCGGTTCGTGCTCGAAGAGATCGACGTCGGGCATGCCGGTGATGCTATCCGGACCGATGATTCACGTAGTGCTGAGTTACGTACCTGAAATCTGGGGGAGTTGTCAGTTTCCCAGCGTCATCGGCCTTGTAGAAGCATGGTGCGGGCGCCTGTAGAGGATGGCCACCGCAAGAACGAGGGCTGCCAGGACGCCGCCGATCGCCAGCGTCGGTCCGCCACCGATGTCGGCGTACAGGGTGCCCGCAAGTACAGGCCCGATCACCTGGCCGAGACGCGCAGAGCTTTGCCACCACCCGAGCCACCTGCCGCCCTCTGCACCAGAGAGCGACGAGACGAGTGTTGGATTGACCGCGCCGTAGAACGTCCCTGCAGCGATGAGGAGGGGGATCGTGAGTTCTGAAGGTCCGAGCGATGAACCAAGCAGTATCGAAGCGCCGATGGCCCAGCCACTGATGAGCAAGAGCCGGAACCGTCCTGCCTCTCGCCACCGTGCAACGGCCAAAGTCACCACCGTGGCCAGCCCGGACTGGAGCGCTAGGGTCCAGCCACGGGCACTGATGCCGACCCCGGCAGCGTCCAGCACGAGCGGTGTCAGCAGTAATAACCACCCGAAGAGCAAGATGTTGAGGACTACCGTCATGATCAGCACCCACATGACCTGTCCAGGAATCCGGGTGGAGCGCCGGTAATGCTGCACCGGCGGCGCTGTCTGAGCGGACGCAAGTCCGGGGACGACCATTGCGGCCACTATCGCCAGGCCGTAGAAGGCACAGGGTGCAACCGGGCTGATCGCTCCGAGGCTTGATCCGAGCAGAGGTTGCAGCAGCATCATCGTGCTAATGACAGCTGCGTTGCGACCCGTGGCGGCCAACCGTTGGCCCGGACCCGCCCTAGCGATGAGAAGGAAGGACATCGCGACCAGGCCACCGCCACCGACCCCTTGCACCAGACGGAGGAGAAGCGCGAGCGGGTAGCTATCCACCACGAGGAGGCTGATGCCGCCGAAGCCGTAGATGAGGAGTGCGGAACGGAGCACCGGGGCGAGGCCGACCCGCGGAGCCAATGCGCCGGCGAGAGCCGCTGTGAGGATTCCCGGAACCATGACGGCGGTCTGGAACAGCGCCATCGCCTCGACATCAACGCCATATCTGGCGGCTAGCTCAGGCAGTACGGGAGCGAGCAACGAGACGCCCGAGACACCGAGGGCAGTTGTCGCATATGCAGCCACAACGGCATTCTTGTGCCCCATCGTCGCTCCCTTCTCATCTCGTGCAATGGCCCCGGGTGCCGGTATGCACCCGGGGCCGCGCGACTCACTGAGTCAGTCCATCAGACCGGCCTCAGTGAAGTACTTCTCAGCGCCCGGGTGCAGCTCCACACCGCCCTTTGTCTGCCAGGCCGCCTCCGGGTCGAACGCACTCATGCTTGCGTTGGCGCTCTTGAGTTGGTCGGCGCTCTCCACGACAGCCTTGGTGATCGCATACGCCACATCCTCCGGCATGTCCTCGGACGCGATGAGTGTTGTCGTGAAACCGAGCAACTGAACGTCGTCGTCCTGACCCCGGAACGTGCCACCGGGCAGCGTCGCGGGCTCGAGCCCGAGTGACTCCAGCTCCGCCACTGCCTCATCGTCGATGTCAAGGATCCGGATGTCGGCCGTCTCGGCGAGCTCGGTGATATTGGGGTGGCCCGCTGTGATCGCCTGGATCCACAGATCGGCGTTGCCGTCGCGGATCGCATTCGTCGCGACGTCGGTGCTGGTGGGGTCGAAGCTCCCGCCCCACGACTCGATGTCCTCGACCGAGGTGCCGTAGGCACGCAGGACCAGCTGGGTTCCTGCGTCTCCCAGCGACGCGCGCGGCTGGCTGACCAGGTCGAGTCCCTTCTCGCCCTCGATAGCGTCGCGCAATGACTCGACGCCTGAACCCGCTGTCGTGATCGGCCCGAAGAAGTACTGGTCAAGACCGCTGACGAGCACCCGGATGTTGTCCATCTGCTTGCCCTCGAACGGCGTGCCCTCCTCGCCGTTGACCGCCCACGACGTGACTGCGCTGAAGGAGGTGGCGAGGTCCGCCTCACCGGTCGAGACCAGCTCGGGGTTTCCGATGGATCCCGCGTAGGTCAGAACCTCGACCACGGAGCCCTCGCCGAGTTCGGGCTCGATGGTCTGCCCCATGCTGACGGCGTAGTTGTACCAGGCAGAGCCCTGGTCCAGGGAGGCGAACGTCAGGTCCGTGGGTCCAGAGCCGGTGGCGTCCGTATCGCTGTCGCCGCCATCGGCGTTCGACCCGCTGCACGCTGCGAGTGCGAGGCTCATTGTCGCGATCGTCGCGACGGCCATCGACTTCATTGTCCTGGTCAAAGCCATGTCAGTTGTTCTCCTCTGGGTTGTGCGTACTGCCCGTCTGCGGTGCGGTCGGACTGTCGTAGCGGACCTCGAACGTGAGGCATCCCTCGTCGGTCGTCCAAGGGCCGTGTTCCATGCCGGGGGGCCGGCACGCGAAGTCGCCGGCGGTAAAGGTCTTCCCGAGACGGAGGTCAGTCATGGACCCCTCGAGGATGTAGACCTCCTCCCAGAAGTCGTGGCGCAGAGCGCCATTGGGACTGGTGTCCGTCCCGGGGGCGAACCTAAGGATCCGTGAGACCACGCCAGGCTTGCCGGTGGACGTGAGAACTCGCTCGGTGAGCTCTGGGACGGCTCCTTCGCAGGCTGTCCACTTCACCGTGTCGGTCGGAAAGAACTCCAGTTCTTCCTTAGCCATGCGTCGCTCCTTCGGTCGCACGCACGCGGGTGCGGTAGTCGAGGGTGAGGCGGTGCTCCGCCACGGTGAGTGAGAAGTTCCAAGCGTCGCCGTAGCGGAAGTCACCGCCGATGAGCGGAACCGTGCCGCCATAAAGCACAAGGTCTTCGCCTGCCGTACCGTCTCGGTCGTCGAGCGCCGCGAGGATCTGGGTCAGGGGACGGAGGGCCGCGGCTACGCCCTCTTGGTAGGGATCCCCGTCGATCAGACCAGACAGCTCGATACCGTCCCAGACGGCGTCGAGCTCCGCTGCGTCGCATGCGAGTGCGTATCGGGCGAGCGGTTTGGGGCAGCAGGCCTTCGACACAGCCACGCCTTCCGCCGCCTCACGGGCACGATCGGTGTGGTCCGACCCGAGCGCGAGATGGAGCTTGCCGCCAAGCCGGACGAGAACCGGTTCAACCTCGCCCGAAGTTCGGTCGCCGTCTACGTCGACGTCAGTACCGAAGGTGAGCGCTCCATCGGGCATGGGATAGAACTCAGGAACGTTCGCCGGCGGCGCGACCCCGATGCGGGCGAGTTCCTCGATGTGGTGGCGCACCTGCGCCTCATCCCGACCGGTGTAGCCAGCGACCACAACGCGGGTGCGTCGCACCGTATCGAGGTCGAGTTCGACGAGCTTCATACGTTCTCCTTCTGCTGTGACATCTGGTACGACGGCAGTCGGTCGGCGAGAACGGGGAACTCGCGCCTGACGACGGAAACCTGACCGGGATCGATCTCGCAGATTCCGACCTCCTCGTCGGCGCCGAGCTCGAGGACGACCTCACCCCAGGGATCGACGACCCGGCTGTGACCGCCGAGCAACGTGCCGTGCTGAGTCCCAGCCGCGTTGCATGCGATGACGAACATCTGGTGCTCGACGGCGCGCGCGGATGTGAAGAGCTTCCAGTGCGCCAGGCGTGCGGCCGGCCACGCCGCCGGCACGACGGCGATCTCGGTGCCGAGCTCGGACAGGAGCTGCCAGAGCCCCGGGAACCGCAGGTCGTAGCACGTCGTCGATGCCACTGTGCCGTATTCGGTCGGTGTGACCTCGACCTTGTCACCGGGCTCGAGCAGCTGCGACTCGGCGGATTGGTATCCGAAGACGTGGATCTTGGAGTACTTGGACACCGGTGTGCCGCTACGGTCGAGGAGGACGGCCGTGTTCCTCACGCGCCCCTGGTCTCGGTCCTCGAGGAGGCTCCCGACGTGGAGAAAGGCATCCCGCTCGGCAGCAACACCGGCGAGCGTTCTGACGGTCGGTCCATCCAGTGGCTCCGCCCGGGCGATGTATTCGTCGAACGAGAAGTAGCCGGCGGCCCACAGCTCCGGCAAGACATAGAGGTCGCACGGCTCGGCTGAGCGGATCATGTCGGCGACCCGGGCACGGCGGTCCTTTGGGGACTCACCGTCCGGGCTGGCGACCTGTACCAGCCCGATCCGCATTGGGCCTGAGTCTTGTGGTTGCGTCATCGGAGCATCGCCTCCAGCGTGTTGAGCAGGTGTTCTGTTGTCGCTTTCCGCGCGGCCGCGACGTCGCGGGCTCGGATCGCATCGACAATCCTTCGGTGTTCCTCGACCACCTTGGTGGCTCGGTGCTCGGCACCGGTGACGGCGTAGACGCCCATCCGGAGTTGTCGGTCTCGCAGCTCGGAGTAGAACTGGTTGACGACGGCGTTGCCGGATGCTGCGACGAGATGCGAGTGGAAGTCACGGTCGAGTTCGATGAAGGTAACCGGGTCAGACCAGTTCTCAGTCTGTCGGACCAGGAGGCTCTCGACCTCCGCGAGGTCGAAGTCCGCTCCACGGCTGAGCAGCTGTTCGACCGTCCAGACCTCGATCATCTGACGGGCCTCCATCACAGCCCGGATCTCGGAGTCGGGCAGGGGTGGCACGTACGCACCCCGGCGCGGGATGCGCTCGATGAGCCCCTCAGACTCGAGCCGCATGAGTGCCTCGCGGACCGGCGTGCGTGAGGCACCGGCGGCTTGCGCAACCTCGGTCTCGGTGAGGAAGGTCCCCTTGTCTCGCGGCAGTGTGGCGATATGGCCCTTGAGCCACTCGTAGGTATCGCTCCTAACACCCATGGCCAGATCCCCCTCCATGGTTCGGTGACGTCACCGCGCACCTGCCAGCTCGGCGACCATGCACGTCTTGCGGACGTGTTCGTGGTGCGTAATCGGGTCGGCCGCGATCTCCCGCAGTTCCGCGAAGTGATGCTGACGCTGCGCCTCGTCCCGCTCGCGGATCCGGCGCCAGTTCTTGTCCGTCTCGACCGCGACGTATCGCCTGCTCACGTCGCGACGCCGTGAGTCGTACTCGTCAAGGCCGGCGTCATCGATCCGTCCCTGGATGTGGCGTACCAGAAGGTCAGCAAGGAGGTAGGCATCGTGAATGCCGCTGTTCATACCCAGCCCGCCGAGCGGGTTGTTGATGTGTGCGGCATCCCCCGCGAGGAAGACCCGGCCCACGCGGTAGGAGTCGGCGACCCGTTGATGGACGCGGTAGAGGGTCGTGTGGAGGATCGGCCAACCTCCGGGTCGCTCACCGATGGTGCGCATGAGCCGCTGGACGTTGTCAGGGCGAAGCGCGTCGTCGTCACTCATCCCCTCGCGGACGGGGAACATGGCCCGCCAGTGCTGCGGGGTGCGAAGGAGCACGACCCACTCGCTCGGGTCGGAGATGTAGTTGACGTAGGAGATGTCAGGCATCCATGCCTTGATGTCCTCGGTCGTCGAGATGACCAGGTAGCGCTCGGGATAGGTCTCACCTTCGAACCCGACACCCAGCGAACGTCGGACGGCGCTGCTGGCGCCGTCGGCACCGACGAGGTAGGTACTCGTGACGGTGCGTCCGTCGGCGAGAGAGACGGTCACGGAATCCGCATCTTGGCGCACGTCGGACACCGTTGCGTCGAAGCGCACATCGACGTTGTCGAGGTCGCGCAACTTCTCGAGGATGATCCGGGTCAGCTTGCTCTGCTCGCATTGCACTCGAAACGGGAACCGAGTCTCCTCGGCCAGTGTGCCGAGATCGAACTCGGCGATCAGTCCCTCCTTGCGGTCGCGGTGCTGGAATGCCGGAACGTCTATGCCCTGTGCCCGCAGGTCGTCAGCCAGCCCGAGCTCGTCGAGCATCTCGAGAGTCGGCGGGTGGAACGTCGAGGCTCGCGACTCAGTGCTCAGGTCAGGTCCCGCCTCCAGCACGGTGACGCTCACTCCACTGCGTGCGAGCATGAGGGCCGTCGTCATGCCGACGGGTCCAGCTCCGGCTACAACCACTTCTGGCTTCGAGAAATCGATAGTCATGTTCACAGCTCCTTGCTGCCCGAGGTCGCGTTGAGCGGTTGGGCGACTGGTGGTGGGGTCTGGCTGGTCAGGTCTGGGCCGCCGGTCCGCCCGCTGTCCCCGCGGACTTTGGCTGTAAGGACAAGGGCGGCGAGTGCGGCAACACCAACTGCGCTGACGACCCCCGGATAGACGAGAAGCAATGCCACGGCGAAGTACGACGTGCGCTCCCAAAGTTTCAGCGAGCGGCTTTGGAAGCCGATGACGGCTGCGGCCAAAGCGTATGTACCGAGCAGGGCCGTCGTGCCTGTCCACAGTGCCGCTAGCAGCCCCTCCTGTAGAAGGAGAGCGGGGGAGAGCACGAAGGCGAACGGGATGAGGTAAGCAGCGAGACTGATCCTGAACGCCGTGAGTCCCGTCTGGTGCAGGGGACTGCCGGCGATCCCCGCTGCGGCGAAAGCAGCAAGAGCGACCGGTGGCGTCAGCATGGACATGCAGGCGAAGTAGAAGATGAACAGGTGTGCGGCGATCGCTGGGACGCCGAGCTCGATGAGCGGGGGAGTGAGTAGGACGGCCCCCATGATGTAGGCCGACGTCGTCGGCATGCCCAGTCCGAGCACGATTGCACCGATCATCGTGATGACCAGGGCCGGAACCAGGAGCCCGCCGGACAAGGCGAGGACGAGCTCGGTGAACCGCAGACCCAGATTGGTCTGGATGACGACGCCGACGATGACCCCGGCGACTGCCGTCGGCAGAGCGACATTTACCGAACGCTGTGCGCCGACCTGCAGCGCCTTCAGGATGGCTGCCGGCGTCAGCCACGTGGCGCGCCGGAGGAAGCTGACCACCACAGCGACAACGAGAGCCTGGAAGGCCGCAGTCATGAGGGACCGGCCGGCAAGGATCATGTAGACGAGGTAGGCGAGAGGGATGAGCAGGTGCAGGCGGCCGACGACCTCGCGCATGCTCGTTCGCTCTTCGGGCGCGACGGGCCTGAGGTCGGCGCGCTGCGCCTCCTTGTGCACCATGAAGTACCCGGCGACAAAGTAGAGCAGGGCAGGCACAAGGGCGGCCAGCGCGACAGCTCGGTAGTCCCACCCGATCATCTGCGCCATGATGAATGCGCCAGCGCCCATCACTGGCGGGAGGACTTGGCCGCCGGTGGAGGCCATCGCCTCGACCGCGGCAGCGAACCGCGGTCGGTAGCCGGTGCGCTTCATGAGCGGGATCGTGAATACGCCGGTGCCGACGACGTTTGCGACCGCGGAGCCGTTGATTGATCCCATGAGCGCCGACGCGACCATCGCTGCCTTGGCCGGGCCACCTCGTGCACGCCCGGTGACGGCCAGTGCGAGATCAATGAACAGCTTGCCGCCGCCAGATGCCTCGAGGAAGGCCGCGAACAGGATGAAGTAGAAGACGTACTCGGCGGAGACACCGACCGGGACACCGAAGAGCCCCTGCGGAGAAAGGGCCTGCAAGTCAATGAACCGGTCGAAGCTCAGTCCACGGTGGCGCAGCAGGCCGCCGAGCTGGTCGCCCCAGAGCTGGTAGGCGAGGAAGACGACGGCCACGATCGAGAGGCTGAGTCCGACGATACGGCGGCACGCCTCGAGGACGAGGACGATGAGCAAGAGCCCGACAATCTGGTCCGTCACCGTCACCTCGTCCAGGAAGGTGACTCGTTCGGAGATGCGAGTTGAGTTCAGTACGTAGTACGCGCCGATAGCGAGCGAGAGCGCCACGAGAACTACGTCCATGCCGGTGAGCCACCGGGGGGCAGGGCTTCCGACGGGGGCGTCCTCAAGCTCTTCCTCCGAGGCGGAGTCGACGCGTCTGCGGTAGCTCTTCCGCGCAGGATAGATCGCGAATACAAGAGCCATCCCGAGCACCACGTGGAGCGGACGGAAGAGCATCGCGTGCGGAGCGCCCTGGGCGGCGGCGTAGAGCTGGAACAGGGACCAGCCGATGGCTATCACGGCAATCGGCGTAAGGAACTGGCGGTATTCGGCTAGTCGAGCCATAGGATCACCGATCTCATCTTCGAGGGATACGGGATGTATACCGGGAGTATGTCGTTGGTGTACGCCGCTGTCAACGGGCTTCATCGCGGATGCGGCCGTCTGACAAGGCGAGAGGTGCCATCCCCACCACGCACGGCGCTCATGCCACAGGTCGGTCAAATGCGCCACCGGGACCGGGCAATCTGCAATCATCCGCCCTTGTGAGTACTCATGCGCCGAGTGCGCCCCCCAGAGCCCAGCAGACGGGTTGGCTGGACAGGACGTTCCACATCACCGAGCGTGGCTCGACCGTCGGCCGTGAGGTCCGCGGCGGCATCGTCACGTTCTTCGCGATGTCGTACATCCTGGTGGTCAACCCCCTGATCCTCTCGACCCCGGACTCCACCGGCGCCTTCCTCGGCGGCGGCACCGACGGTGCGAACCTGCCGGCCATCGCGGCCGCGACCGCCCTGGTCGCCGGGCTGATGTCCATCCTCATGGGAGCCGCGGCGAACTTCCCGCTCGCGCTCGCCGCCGGCATGGGCATCAACGCGCTGCTCGCGTTCACCATCGTCGGCCTGCCGGGCATGACGTGGGCCGACGCCATGGGGCTCATCGTCCTCGAGGGCATCGTGATCCTCGTGCTGGTCCTCACCGGTCTGCGCGAGGCCGTCTTCAAGGCCGTGCCCTACGCGCTGAAGGTCGCCATCTCGGTCGGCATCGGTCTGTTCATCGCGCTCGTCGGCCTTGTCAACGCCGGCATCGTGCGTCCCGGCGGCACCCCGCTCCAGCTGGGTATCGACGGCTCTCTGGCCGGCTGGCCGGCACTGGTGTTCATCATCGGGCTGTTCACGATCGCGTTCCTCATGGTCAAGAAGGTCCGCGGCGCCATCCTCATCGGGATCGTCGTCGCCGCCGTCCTGGCGGCGATCGTCGAGCTCGTCGCCGGCCTGGGACTGGCAGGCGAGGACAACCCCGGCGGCTGGCAGCTCACCATCCCGGCCCTCGACGGCTCCCCGGTCAACCTGCCGGACTTCGGCACCATCGGGCAGATCTCGCTCTTCGGCGCCTTCGAGAAGATCGGCTGGATCGCCGCGGTCCTGCTCATCTTCTCGGTCATGCTCGCCGACTTCTTCGACACGATGGGGACGATGGTCGCCATCGGCGCCGAGGCGAAGCTGCTCGACGACGAGGGCAACCCGCCCCACACCCGCCGCATCCTGGCGGTCGACTCCATCGCCGCCGCGGCCGGTGGCGCCGCCGGCGTCTCGTCCAACACGAGCTACATCGAGTCCGCCACCGGCGTCGGCGACGGCGCCCGCACCGGTCTGGCCTCGGTGGTCACCGGCATCGCCTTCCTGCTGGCGATGTTCCTCTCGCCGCTCGCCGCCTTCGTGCCCTACGAGGCGGCGACGCCGGCCCTGGTCATCGTCGGCTTCCTGATGATGATGCAGGTCACGGAGATCCCGTGGCGCGACGCCGTCATCGCCATCCCGGCGTTCCTGACGATCATCCTCATGCCGTTCGCCTACTCCATCACCGTGGGGATCGGTGCCGGCTTCATCGCCTACGTCATCCTCTCCGCAGCCCGCAAGGGCGGGGCCAAGCAGGTGCACTGGCTCATGTGGGTGGTGGCGGCGCTGTTCGTCGTCTACTTCGCCCTCGGGCCGATCCAGGCGGCGCTCGGTATCTGAGCCGGCCGACCCGTGTGACGGAAGGGTCCTCACCCGCTGTGGCGGGTGGGGACCCTTCCTGGTCCTCGTCTCGCGCAGGCGATCCCCGTGCCCGAAGTCACAGAAGACCAAGGTGTGATCGAGGGGGTGCAAGGTCGTCCGGAGAGCCGCGGTGGTGACGTGCTCCTGTGGATCGCCGCGGCCCACTCCGGTCCTGGGGATGGGCGCGGCGGCGTTGCCGGCTCCGCTCCTACGGTTGCCGTCACGTCGCGACAGCGGGTCGGGGCGAGCGAGGAGGCCCGACGGTGTCGTCAGCGCGGACCGTGCCGACCCCGGCGCTTGGTGACGCCGACCTCGCCGCCGCCGGCTTCTTCGCCCAGTACCGCGAGCCGTCGGAGGTTGCAGAGCAGTGAGGACCCAGCAGATTCCGCCTGATGAAGCCGTGGACGACCTGATAGCACGAGGAGCCGCGGCGCGGCTGAGCGGCAGCGCGATCATCAGCGCCATGGGGCTCGGGGACGTTGGGTATAACCAAGTTATACTCGCTGGCATGAAGACGGCCATCTCCCTGCCGGACGAGACTTTCGAGCGTGCCGAGCGTGCCGCGAAGCGGTTGGGGATCACGCGCTCGGAGCTGTACGCCCGTGCCGTGGATGCGTTCGTGGAGTCGCTCGACCGCACCTCCGTCACGAGCATGCTCGATGCGGCGATCGAACGCACCGGACACGACGACGAGTTGACCGAGCTTGTGGTGTCGCGGTCCCGCGCTGCGCTCGAGAGCGACGGCGAAGAAGACTGGTGATCACCCGCGGGGAGCTCTACTGGGCAGATCTCGGGCCGGTGCAGGGAAGTCGCCCGGCCAAGCGTAGGCCTGTGCTCGTGATCCAGTCCGACGACTATTCGCGGTCGCGCATCGGCACAGTCGTCGTTGCGGTGGTGACGTCCAACGTTGCACTGGCCGACTGGCCCGGCAATGTCTTCCTCCCATCCACGAGCTCGGGGCTGCCAAGAGACTCCGTCGTGAACGTCACGCAGATCGTCACCCTGGACAAAGCCGATCTGCTCGGCTTTGTCGCGGTTCTTCCGTTCGACCGCATGCGTCTTGTCGACGAGGGGCTGATGCGCGTGCTGTTGCCAGGTCCAGAGCCACGGCGCTCGGGCGGCCGGACAGCTGGTCGAACTAGAGGCGAGCGCCCCGGCCCACCAGCTGGCTGAGGTGTTTTCGCCCAGGCTGGAGCGGGCCGGTCCGCAGCGGGGGAGGGTGGACAGTCCGATTCGGATGGTTAGATGGGGCCCGCTGTCCGCTCACCGAGGAGGTCCTATGAACGTCTCGCCCGTCACCGGTCCCACGCTGCTCGCCCTGCCGGGTGGTCTCGAACCCCGGCTCCCGGCGGGTACTTTCGTGGCGCAGGGGGCGACCGTAGTGGGGAACGTGCACGCTGGGGAGCGCGTCAGCGTCTGGTACGGCGCCACCCTCCGGGCCGACTGCGGCGGCCACGAGATCGTCATCGGGGAGCGCAGCAACGTCCAGGACAACGCCAGCGTCCACGTCGGGCTGGAGCACCCGGTGCGCGTCGGCGCGGGAGTCTCGATCGGCCACAACGCGGTCCTGCACGGCTGCGAGATCGAAGACGACGTCCTCGTCGGCATGGGCGCCGTCGTGCTCAACGGTGCACGGATCGGCCGCGGCAGCCTGATCGCCGCGGGTGCCGTGGTGCTGGAGGGCACGGAGATTCCCGAGCGGTCGCTCGTGGCGGGTGTGCCGGGCAAGGTGCGCCGTCAGACCACCGACGACGAGGTGGCGGCGATCCGGCGCAACGCCGACGTCTACCTCGAGCTCTCCCGAGCCCACTCCGCCGCTCGTCCGGTCTGACCTGACCGGTCCTCGGCCCGCCGCCAGAACGCCTCCACCAGCTCGTTGAAGGGCGCCCCGACCTGCGGAACCATGTGCCGCTGACCCGGGACGACGGCGCGCTCGGCCTCGGCTCGGCGGGCGATCGTGTCGCACACCGTCTCGAACGCCGCCTTGTGGCCGCCCGAGACGACGAGCACGGGGAACGGTGCGGCGGCCAGTGCCTCGAGGTCGGGGCGGGCCTCCCACGGCACGTGCTCGCCCATCAGTGCGCGGACCCCGCGCTCCAGGCTCGCAGGCAGCGGCGGGCGCGGCCACGGCCGCTCGCCGATCGACCGGCTGAAGCGGTCGTAGAAGACGAACGGGTCGTCCAGCCCCTCGTCCCAGAGCTCCTGGAGCTCCGCACGCGTGGCCGCCACCTCGGGCGCGTCCGACAGTCCGAACGCGGGCGGCTCGACGACGGTGAGCGAGCGGATCAGCTGCGGGGCCGCCGTCGCGAGGAGCAGTGCGACCACGCCGCCGTAGGAGTGCCCGACCAGGTGCGCACCGTCCTCGAGCAGGGGCCGGTGGGCGGCCGGCTCGGTGTCGAAGTCGACGCGTGTCGCCGGGCTCGCACCGTAGCCGGGGCGATCGGGGGCGACGAGGGTCCAGCGCTCGGCGAGCTCGCGCTGCCGTCGCCACCCGGAGCGGGCGGTCGCGGCGTCGCAGTGCAGCAGCAGCACACGCGGGCCGGTGCCCTCGACGGAGACGTGCAGGTCCCCGGTCACGAGGCCTCTTCGGCCCGTTCGGAGTCGCCGAGCTCGTCGACGAGCTCGGTCCAGAAGTCCAGGGCGGCGTGCTCCAGCCGGAGCCCGAGCCGGAGCGGCACGAGCCGCGGGGCAAGCCTGTCGACCCCGGCGAACCGCTCGTCCATGTCCTCGTAGACCCGGATGCGCTCGGTGTGCTGGCGCACCTGCTCGCGAGCCAGCGTGAGCATGTCGTCGCCGGAGGCGAGCTCGCCGAAGAAGAGCTTCAGCTCGGCGATGTCACGCACCTGCATCGGCTCGGTCACCGGCTCGGCGAGCCACCGCCGCAGCGCCTGGCTGCCCCGCTCGGTCAGCGAGAAGGTCTGCCGGCGCCGTCCCTCGTCCTCGGTGGTGACGTCGAGCAGGCCCATGCCCGCGAGCCGGCGCGGCTCGGAGTAGAGCTGCGCGTGCGGGAAGGACCAGAAGAAGCCGACCGACCGTCCCACAGCGCGCTTGAGGTCGTAGGAGGTGGACGGTCCGCGCAGACCGATGAGTCCGAGGACGACGTAGGACGTCGTCGTCAGTCGTGCCGTTGACATGACCACGACGCTACCGTACGGTCACCATCCGTACCAGAACGTCTGATTCAGACGGTGCGTGTCGTACGTCAAGGGGGAGGGTCGCATGGACGCGAGCACGAACGAGAAGCGGTTCGTCGGGCAGTCGCTCGCACGGATCGAGGACGCCCCGCTGCTGACCGGTCGCGGCCGCTTCCTCGACGACCTCGACCCGCTGCCGGGCACCCTCGTCGCGGCCGTCGTCCGCAGCCCGCACCCGCACGCCCGGATCCGCGGCGTGGACCTCGAGCGGGCCCGTGCCCATCCCGGCGTCGCGGCCGTGATCGGGCCGGAGGAGGTCCTTGAGACCCTGAAGCCCTTCCCTCTCTCGCTGCGTGCGCCGATGCCCTACTACCCGACGGGCACCGACAAGGTGCGGTTCGTCGGCGAGCCGGTGGCCGTCGTCGTGGCCACCGACCGCTACACCGCGGAGGACGCGGCCGAGCTCGTCCAGGTGGACTACGAGCTGCTGCCCGCCGTCGTCGACACGAAGCTGGCCATGGAGCCCGACGCGCCGCGCCTGCACGACACCGCCGAGAGCAACATCGCCAGCGACCGGCTCTTCGACTTCGGCGAGGTCGACGCCGCGTTCGAGCAGGCCGCGCACGTCGTGACCGGCGAGTACAGCTTCCCGCGCTACTCCTCCACGCCGATGGAGTGCTTCTCCGTGGTCGCCGAGTGGCGCGACGAGGCCGACGGGCCGCACGTGACCGCGTACTCGAACTTCCACGGCCCGTTCTCGATGGTGCCGGTGCTCACCGGCGCGCTGGGGATCACCCCGGCACAGCTCCGGCTGATCGTGCCGCAGGACATCGGCGGCAGCTTCGGCATCAAGGCCGGGATCTACCCCTACATCGCCCTTCTCGCGCTCGCCTCCAAGCACGCCGGCCGTCCCGTGCGATGGACCGAGGACCGGATCGAGCACCTGCTCGCCAGCTCGGCCGGCTCGGACCGCATCATGCGCTTCACCGCCGCGGTGGACGGCGAGGGCATCGTGCAGGCGCTCGACGTCGACTTCATGGAGAACGTCGGCGCCTACCTGCGTCCGCCGGAGCCCGCGACCCTCTACCGCTGCTTCGGCAACATCACCGGCGCGTACCGGATCGACGCCGTGCGCCTGCGCTCGCGCGCCGTCGTCACGAACAAGGCACCCACGGGGCTCAACCGAGGCTTCGGCGGGCAGCAGCTCTACTTCGGCCTCGAACGCCTCATGGACAAGGTCGCCCGCACCGTCGACGTCGACCCCGTCGAGCTGCGCCGGCGCAACCTCGTCCCCTCGGGCTCCTTCCCCTACGCGACCCCCACCGGCGGGATCTACGACTCGGGCGACTACGAGAAGGCCGTCGCCATGCTCGTCGAGTCCAGCGGCTACCAGGCCCTTCGGGCGGAGCAGGCGGCCGCCCGGGCGCGCGGCGAGCTCGTCGGCTCCGGCATCGCCGTCATCGTCGAGCCGTCGGCCACGAACATCGGCTACGTCGGCCTCGCCACCCCCAAGGAGCAGCGCCCCCCGGGGCGGGACAAGTCCGGCTCGACCGAGCACGTGCGCGTCACCGTCGACCCGTACGGGATCGTCTCCGTCCTCCTCGGCACGGTGCCGCAGGGGCAGGGGCACGCGACGGTCGCCCGGCAGGTCGTCGCGGACCAGCTCGGGCTCCCGCTGGAGATGGTCTCGCCCAAGGTCGACATGGACACCTCCACCACCCCGTGGACCGTGACCTCCGGCAGCTACTCCTCCCGGTTCTCCCCGCTGCTCACCTCCGCCATCGTCGAGGCGACCGACCGCATCGCCCGGACCATCAAGATCGCCGCGGGCGTGCTGCTCTCCGCCGACCCGGCCGAGCTCGAGCTGGCCGACGGCACCGTCCGCGTGGCGGCCGAGCCGGAGCGGTCCGTGAAGTTCCGGCACGCCGCCGGTCTCGTGCACTGGGACCCGGGCTCGCTGCCCGACGGCGTCGACGCCGCCCTGTACGCCGAGGCCGCCTTCACCCCGCCCCAGGCGACCGCGCCCTCGCGGACCGACCAGGTCAACTCCTCCCTGTGCTACGGCTTCGTGGCCGAGCTCGTCCAGGTGCGGATCGACCCCGACACCTACGAGATCGCCATCGAGAAGGTCAACGCTGTCCACGACGCCGGCACCGTCCTCAACCCGCTGCTCATCGAGGGCCAGGTCCACGGCGCCATGGTGCACGGCCTCGGCGGTGCGCTCTACGAGGAGATGGCCTACACGGACGCCGGCCAGCCGACGTCGACGTTCATGGACTACCTCGTGCCGACGTCGGCCGAGTCCGACTTCCCCCTGGCCGGCGAGCGCCTGGTCACGCCGTCCCCGCTCACGCGGCTCGGCGCCAAGGGCTCGGGCGAGGGCAGCAGCATGAGCTTCCCCGTCGCCGTCGCCAACGCCGTCGCCGACGCCCTGTCCGCCCACGACGTCGAGATCACCTCCCTGCCGCTGCACGGCAACGTCATCCACGACCTGCTGTCGACCAGCAGCCGATAACGAGAGAAACGAGCAACCATGCCCCTGACCGGTGGAGACATCCGGCTCGAGCGCAGCCACGACGGTCGCGTCGCCAACCTGACCCTCGACCACGGCCGCTTCAACATCATCACGATGGAGACGCGCGCGCTCATGGCCGAGCGGTTCGCCGAGATCGACGCGGACAAGAAGGTCGCCGTCGTCGTCATCCGCGGCGAGGGCGAGCACTTCACCTCCGGCGGCGACATCGCCGGGTTCATGGAGGTCGAGCCCTACGACCTCACCGACCTCGGCCAGGACGTCACCGCCGCGGCGCGCTCGCCCAAGCCCGTCATCACCGCGGTCGACGGCTACTGCTTCGGCGTCGGCTTCGAGCTCGCCCTCGCCACCGACATCCGGCTGGCCACCGCCCGCTCGGAGTTCGCGCTGCCGGAGATGCGGCTCGGCATGATGCCCGGCAGCGGCGGCACCCAGCGTCTGGCCCGCCTCATCGGTCTCTCCCGCGCCAAGTACCACGTGCTGACCGCCGAGCGCATCAAGGCGCAGCAGGCGCTCGACTGGGGCCTGCTCGCCTCGGTGTCCGAGGACGGCGAGGGCCTCGAGCGCGAGGTCGAGCGCGTCGTGAGCGCCCTGCTCGGCTACTCGCCCGTCGCGCTGCGCACCGCCAAGGAGGTGCTCGACCGCGGCGTCGACGCCCCGCTCGCCTCCGGCGTCGAGCTCGAGCGCAAGTCCTACGCCATGCTCCGGGCCACCCACGACTTCGCCGAGGGCGTCGCCGCGTTCGGCGAGAAGCGCGCCCCGAAGTTCACGGGACGCTGACATGAAGGCCGCTCCCTTCTCGTACGTCCGCCCGACGAGGCTCGGGGACGTCGTCGCCGAGCTCGTCCGCGCGGACGAGGACGGCGGCGGCAAGGTCATCGCCGGCGGGCAGTCGCTGGTGCCCGTCCTCGCCATGCGGCTCGGGCGTCCCGCCACCCTGGTGGACATCACGCAGGTGGACGAGCTCAAGCAGGTCGGCGTCGTCGACGGCCACCTGCGGGTCGGCGCCGCCGTGCGCCAGCGCCGCGTCGAGCGCGACCACCGCGGGGCCGTCCCGCTGCTCAGCCAGGCGCTGCCGTGGATCGGGCACCGCGAGATCCGCAGCCGCGGCACCGTGTGCGGCTCCCTCGCCCACGCCGACCCCTCCGCCGAGCTGCCCGCCGTCGCCCGCTGCCTCGGCGCGACGCTCGACGTCGCCGGGCCGCAGGGACGCCGCCAGATCAGCGCCGAGGAGTTCTTCTCCGGCGCCATGACGACCACCCTCGGGCCTACCGAGGTCGTCACCTCCGTGCGCATGCCGCTGCCCCGGGAGGGGGAGGGGTTCGGCTTCGCCGAGATCGCCCGGCGGCACGGCGACTTCGCCCTCGCCGGCGTCGCGGTGCGGGTCCGCTCGCGCGGCGGGGCCGTCGAGGAGGCCGCCGTCGCGACGTTCGGCGTCTCCGACCGGCCACGGCGCCGGGACCTGCGCGAGGAGCTGCAGGGCGCGGTCGACCGCGCCGGGCACGACCCCGACGCGCTGGCCCGCGAGCTCGGCGACGCCGTCGCCGCGATGGCCGAGGACGTCGTCACCACCGGCGGCGACAGCCACGCCTCACCCGCCTACCGCCGTCGCCTCGTCCGGGCCCTCGGCACCCGCGAGCTGGCCCGCGCCTACCGATCGAGCCTGGGGAGAACCGCACGATGACCGCACTGCGCACCCTGACCACCGGCCTCGGGCGCCTGACCGGGCGCGACGCCGCCCCGGCCGAGGACACCACCGTCCGCGTCGGCGCCGAGGAGACCGTCACGGTCTCGTTCACCGTCAACGGACGCCCCGCCAGCGTGGACGTCGCCCCCCGCGTCACCCTCTCCGACGCGCTGCGCGACCACCTGGGCCTCACCGGCACCCACATCGGGTGCGAGCACGGCGTGTGCGGCATGTGCACCGTGATGGTCGACGGCGACGCCGCCCGGGCCTGCCTCCTGCTCGCGTGCCAGCTCGAGGGATCCGAGATCATGACGGTCGAGGGCCTCGGCAAGGCCGACGACCTGCACCCGCTGCAGGAGTCGTTCGGCCGCCACCACGCCCTCCAGTGCGGCTTCTGCACCCCGGGCATGCTCATGAGCGCCTACGACCTGCTCGACCACGAGCCCGGGGTGGCCGCCGAGGAGCTCCCCGAGAAGATGTCGGGCGTCCTGTGCCGGTGCACCGGGTACCGCAACATCATGGACGCCGTCGCCGAGGTCGCCGAGGCCAACCCGGACGGCGTCCCGCCACCGCGCAACTGCGCCAGCGCGGCACTGCTCCCGCGCGCGAGCGTCGGGGGCCGGGCCAGCGCCGGCGGCGAGACGGTCGCGGACGCGGAGCAGGGGGTCGCCGAGATCCGGATGCCGCAGACCGAGCCGACCGTCGCCATCGAGGTCGACGACGACGTGGCCGCCGGTGCCGACGCCGTCTGGGACGTCATGGACGACACGGAGCGTCTCGCCCGGTGCCTGCCCGGCGCGGAGCTCATGGCGGACTTCGGCGACGACCGGTACAAGGGCCGGATCAGGGTCGCCCTCGGTCCGGTCAAGCTCGCCTTCGTCGGCGACATCCACGTGGTCGAGCGCGACCCGGCCACGCGCACCATCCGTGCGCTGGCGCAGGCCCAGGACGCCGGTGGCGGCAGCGTGCAGGCCGACGTGCTCCTGAGCGTCGAGCCGCAGGGGTCCGGCAGCGTCATCCACGCGCAGGCCGGCCTGCACATGACCGGCCGCATCGCCCAGTTCGGGCGGTCGCTCGCCGGTGACGTCAGCCGGGACATGTTCAAGCAGTTCACGACGGCGCTCGACGCCACCGCCCGCGGCGAGGAGCCCACCTCGGTCGCGCCACCGAGCGCCATCGCCATGGCGACCCAGCTCGCCGCCTCCCGCGCCCGCGCCACCCTGCAACGCCTCACGAGGAGGAACTGATCGATGGAGATCGGACGCACGCTCGCCTGGACGGCCGAGCGGTTCCCGGAGCGGCCCGCGTTCGCGGGCTCACGCCGGATGACGTACGCGCAGTGGGACGAGCGCACCAACCGCATCGCCAACGCGATGCTGGCGCTGGGCGTGCGCCCCGGCGACCGGGTGGCGACGTTCCTGTCCAACTCCGAGGTGATGGCCTCGACGCACCTGGCCCTGCAGAAGCTCGGGGTCATGTCGACCCCGCTGAACATCCGCCTGTCGGGGCCGGAGCTCGCCTACTGCCTCGACAACGCCGAGCCGACAGTGGTCGTCAGCGACGACCTGGCGCGGGGCGTGGCCCAGGAGGCGCTCATGATGGCGCCGGTGCGGCCGACCCTGCTGCACGCCGGCAGCCGGCCTCTCGACGGGGCGCAGGACTTCGAGACCGTGGTGGCCGCGGCCGACCCCACGGCGCCCGGCGTCGAGGTGGCCGAGTCCGACCCGAGCGTCATGCTCTACACCTCCGGCACGACGGCGAAGCCCAAGGGGGTGCCGCGCAGCCAGCGCAACGAGTTCGCGGCGTCGGCCGCGCACGTGATGCAGTGCCAGTACGGCTACGGCGAGGCGACCCTCGGCGCCATGCCGATGTATCACACCATGGGCCTGCGCTCGCTGCTGTCGATGGTCATCGTCGGCGGCAAGTTCGTCGAGATGCCCGTGTACAACGCCGAGCAGGCCGTCGAGCTGATCGAGTCCGAGGGCGTCACCGCCCTCTATCTCGTCCCGACGGCGTTCTGGGCGCTGGCGGCGACCGGGCAGCTCGACCGCGTGGGCCCCACGGTCCGCAAGCTCGCCTTCGCCGGGGCGGCGATGACGTCCACGCTGTGCGAGCAGCTCGAGCAGGAGATCCGTCCCGACGTCTTCGTCAACCACTACGGCTCGAGCGAGGTCTACACCTTCGCCATCGAGGAACGTGCGTCCCGCAAGCCGGGCAGCGCCGGCCGGCCGGGCCTCTACTCGCGGCTGCGGGTCGTCAGTCCGGACCCCGACGCCGCGCACGACCCCCTGCCCCGCGGGGTCGTGGGGGAGATCGTCGCCTCCCTCGACTCCGACGAGGCGTTCCAGGGCTACTGGAACCGGCCCGACGCCGACGCCAAGGCCATCCGGGGCCGCTGGTACCACACCGGGGACCTCGGACACCTCGACGAGGACGGCGACCTGTGGGTCGACGGTCGCGTCGACGACATGATCATCACCGGCGGCGAGAACGTCCACCCCATCGAGGTCGAGGACGTGCTCTCGCGCCACCCCGACGTCGCCGAGGTGGCGGTCGTGGGGCTCAAGGACGAGAAGTGGGGCCAGGCCGTCACCGCCTTCGTCGTGCCGGCCCGCGACGACGAGGACCCCACCGAGCTCGCCCGGCGACTGCAGGAGTGGACCCGCAACGAGGCACCGCTCTCGCAGTACAAGCGCCCGAAGAAGGTGCTCGTCATCTCCGCGATCCCGAAGAGCCCGGTGGGGAAGATCCTGCGCCGCAAGCTCATCGCCGGCGACTACACGCTGCGCGCGACCAAGGACGACGCGGGCGCCCCGGGCCGGCCGGCCGCCCCGACCGGGGAGTCCGTCGCCCGCCCCTGACGCGTCCGGCGGAGGACGCAACCCACGACGGCACTCGTACCGATTGAAACCAAAGGTGGATTCAATGAACAACAAGACAGCCGGGTCGACGCAGAGCACCACCGGAACCGGGCGGAGTCCGCTCGCCGCGGCGTTCGCGTCGGTCATGGGGTGGGCGTTCGACCTGTTCGACCTCTTCATCCTGCTGTACGTGGCCGGCCCGGTCGGCCACCAGATCTTCCCCGTGGAGAGCGAGACCCTCAGCCTCGCGCTGGTCTTCGTCTCGTTCGCCGTCAGCATCGTCATGCGGCCCGGCGGGGCGGCCATCTTCGGCGGGTTCGCCGACAAGGTCGGCCGCAAGCGGATCATGGTCGTGGTGCTGGCGGGCGTCGGTCTGTCCACGGCAGCGATGGGCCTCGTCCCCTCGTACGCGGCAGCCGGCATGCTCGCGCCGATCCTGTTCCTCGCGCTGCGCGTGGTCCAGGGCATCTTCGTCGGCGGGGTCACCGCCGTCACCCACACCCTCGGCACCGAGAGCGTCCCGCCCCGCTACCGCGGCATGATGTCCGGTCTCATCGGCGGCGGCGGCGCCGGGCTCGGCGCGGCCATGGCGAGCGTCGCGTTCATCATCATCAGCGCGATCTTCCCCGGCGACGCCTTCACCGAGACCGGTTGGCGCTACATGTTCTTCACGGGCCTGCTCGGTGCCGTGCTGAGCCTCTTCGTCCTCCGCAAGGTGGAGGAGTCGCCGGTCTGGCTCGCGGCGAAGGCGGAGAAGGCCTCCGGCAGGCAGACCACGAAGCCGCTGAGCTTCAAGGACCTCGTCACCGGCCGGTACGGCCGGATCACGATCCTCAACATCGCCGTCGCGGCAGGCGCCGGTGCGCAGTACTACCTCACCTCCGGGTTCCTGCCGACCTACCTCGACGTCGTCACCCCCGTCGACGAGGACGTGCGCGGATGGGTGCTGCTCGTGGCCAGCCTCATCGTGGTCGTCGCGGCCACGGGGGCCGGTCACCTGAGCGAGCGGCTGGGGCGGCGCCGGACGATGCTGGTGATCGGTGCCGTGAACCTGGTGGCCCTGCCGGTCATCCTTCTGGTCATCGCCCGGACGGACCCCGGCGCCACGGTGACCATCGTGCTCCTGTGCTGCCTGCTCGCGACCCTCGCCAACGCGGCCTACGCGCCGGTGATGATCTTCCTCAACGAGCGGTACCCGACCGAGATCCGCTCGCGCGGCACCGCGGTGTCGTGGAACACCGGCTTCATGCTCGGTGGTCTGCTGCCGACCTTCGTCACGCTGCTGAGCCCGACGACGGAGGACATCCCGAGCCGGCTCATGATCTTCGTCGCCGGCGCCGTCCTCGTCTTCATCATCGCGGTGGTACGGAGCCCGGAGACCCGCGGAGCCATCGAGCGGGGCTGACCCGCTCTCCCCTTTCAGCCGACCAGCAAGGAGACAACGCCATGCGCAACACCTACGAGGGCCGTTCGGTCCTGCTCACCGGGGTCGCCGGAGACATCGGCCGTACCTACCTCCACCAGTTCGTCAAGGCCGGTGCGCAGGTCGTGGCCACCGACCTCGAGAACACGACCGACACGGCGGAGTCCGCCGTCGCCGAGGCCAACACGCTCGGCGCCGGCCGGGCGGTGTTCGTGCCCGCCGACATCACGGCCGCCGGCGACATGGCCAAGGCCGTGCGCACGGCGACGGACACGTTCGGCCGCCTGGACGCGCTGGTGAACAACGCCGCGATCTACCACGGCCTCGGGCCGAAGCGCCCGCTCACGGAGCTCACCGAGCAGGACTGGGAGCGGGTGCTGCGCGTGAACGTCGTCGGCACCTGGCAGGCGATCCGCGCCGCCGCCCCGGCGCTCGCCGACGGCGGCGGAGGACGCATCGTCAACGTCGCCTCGGTCGTGACCCGGAACGGTGCGGCCGGCTTCGCCCACTACGTCGCCTCCAAGGCCGCCGTCGAGGGGCTGACCAGGTCCGCGGCACGCGAGCTCGGCGCCGCCGGCACCACGGTCAACGCCGTCTCGCCCGGCCTCGTCGACGACACCGGCTCGCGCGCCGTCAACACCGACGAGTACATGGAGCGCGTCGCCGCCACCAGGTCGATCCAGCGCGCCATGCTGCCCGACGACCTCGTCAGCGCCGTCATGTGGCTCGCGGGCCCCGACTCCGGGTTCGTCTCCGGCCAGACGGTGATCGTCGACGGCGGTGGGGTCTTCGCATGAGCACCCTGCTGCTCCCGCTCAGCCAGACCGAGGTGGAGATCCCGGCCGACGCGACCGCGGCCGAGATCGAGGCCGCCGTCACCGCCTCGGTCGGGGCCGCCGGCGGCCCGTGGCCGCGGGACCACAAGCGCCGCGCGGCGGTGATGCTCGCCTGGGCCGACCGCATCGAGGCGGAGCAGGACGACCTGGTCGAGCAGCTGGTCCGCGAGACCGGGAAGATCGTCGGCGAGGCCAGGGCCGAGATCGCCGGGAGCATCGACGCGCTGCGGTTCAACGCCGGCCTGTGCCGGCTGCCGCTGGGGCGCGCCGGGACCTTGTGGGACGGCAGCGAGTCGCACCTCGTGCGCGAGCCGGTCGGCCCCACGGTGTTTATCACGCCGTGGAACTGGCCCGTGCTCCTGCTGCTGCGCGACCTCGCCCCGGCGTTCGCCGCCGGTGTCACCGCCTTGGTGAAGCCCAGCCCGCAGACTCATCGCGTGACCGAGCGGGTGATCCGCCTCGGGCACGAGTCCGGCGTGGGCGAGGACGTCCTGCAGTGCCTGGCCGGCGGGGCCGAGGTCGGTTCCGCGCTCGTGCGTCACCCCGGGACCGCGGCGGTCGCCATCACCGGGTCGACGGCCGCGGGCCAGGCCGTGATGCGCGACGCCGCCGAGACCATGACCCGGCCGCTGCTCGAGCTCGGCGGCAAGGCCTCGATGCTCGTCCTGCCCGACGGTGACCTGGACCAGGCCCTCGGCCTCGCGGCACGCGCCTCGGTCACGACCGCCGGACAGATGTGCATGGCGTGCACACGCGTCCTCGTGCACCAGGACCAGCTGGCCGAGGCGCGCTCGCGGCTGTCCGCGCTCGTCGGTGGCCTGCGCGCCGGCGACCCGCACGACCCCGGGTCGGACCTCGGGCCCCTGATATCGGCCGACGCGTTCGACAAGGTCACCTCGTACGTCGACCTCGCGCGGCGCGACGCCACGGTCGTCGTCGGCGGCGAGCGTCTGCGGCCCGAGGGCACGGAGGGGTACTTCCTCTCGCCCGCCCTCGTGACGGACGTCGACCCGACCTCGGCGATCGTCCAGGACGACATCTTCGGCCCCGTGCTGACGGTCGAGTCCTACCGCGACGAGCCGGCCGCGCTCGACCTGGTCAACGCCACCCCGTTCGGCCTCGCGTCCTCGGTGTGGAGCCGGGACCTCGGCCGTGCCCTCGCGGTGGCCCGCGGCGTCAAGGCCGGCACGGTCTGGGTCAACGGGTACAACCGCTCCTACGCGGAGGCGCCGTCGGGCGGGTTCCGGATGTCCGGGCTCGGTCGCACGCGCGGCTTCGAGGGGGTCGAGCAGTTCACCGAGGTCAAGCACGTGCACTTCTCGCTGTAGGCGCACGAAAGAATTCCCTGGCCTCCCGGAAAAATCGTCCACGGCGGTCCATCACGAATTCTGATAACGCGTATCAGAAATCCGTGTTGGACCGCCACGACTCCTGGTTCGTAGGCTCGTGGAGCCCCTTCCGAGGGGGAGCCGCAGGGCCAACGAGGGATTCCTGCCGGTCGATCGAGGGAGAAGAGACATGAGTTTCCCCGCAATTGTTCTCGGCGTCACCGGAATCTACATCGCCGCCACAATTGTCATCAGCCTCGCCGTGCGGAGGCACTCGCAGGACGCCGAGAGCTTCACCACCGGCGGTCGTGCGTTCCCCGCGGTCCTCATCGGCATCCTGATGGCGTCGGAGTTCATCGGGACGAGCGCGAGCCTGGGGACGGCCCAGGGGGCGTACGAGTACGGCATCTCCGCCGCCTGGAACCTCGTCGCGCTCGGCGTCGGCTTCGTGCTGTTCTCGTTCTTCCTGGCGAACCGGTACAAGAAGCTCGGCCACAACACCATCTCCGCCGTCCTCAAGCACGGGTACGGCGAGCGGGTCCGCCTCGCGACGTCGGTGATCATGATCGCCGCGCTCGCCACCGTCGCCGTCGCGGTCTTCGCCGGCGGCAGCGCGGTGTTCACCAGCCTGCTCGGGATCGACAAGACCACGGCGACCGTGGTCACCGGGCTGCTGGCACTGGTGTACGTGGCCGTCGGCGGGATGCGCTCCGTCGTCTACACGAACTTCCTCCACGCCGCGATCATGCTGGTCGGGATCGCGCTCGCCGCCCTGCTGCCGATGCAGCGGATCGGCGGGTTCTCGGCGCTCCAGGACGCACTGCCCGCCACGTTCTTCGACCCGGTCGGGGTCGGTCTCGGCCAGATCGGCGCGTGGCTCGTCGCCGGTGCCGGCGCGACCTTCGCGACGCAGTACATCGTGCAGGCGATCACCTCGGTCTCGGACGAGCGCCGGGCACGCCGCTCGAGCGTCTACTCGGCGCTCCTGCTCGTCCCGTACGGCATCTTCGCCGCGATCGCCGGCATGTGCGCGCGGGTGCTCTTCCCCGAGATCGACTCCCTCCAGGCGCTGCCCGAGCTCGTCGTCAACATGAACGCCGTCACCGCCGGGATCGTCATCTCCGGGCTCGCCGCCGCGCTCTTCGGGACGATCAGCGCCATCACCCTGGCGATCTCGACCCTGCTCCTCAAGGACTTCTACCGGCCCTACTTCAACAAGGACGAGAACCCGCGCAAGGACGTGCGGTTCATCCGGCTCGCCACCGTCGTCGTCGGCATCCTGCCGATGTTCCTGGCGCTGTACGCCAGCGACGTCCTGGCCGTGACGTTCCTCGGCAAGGCGCTGCGGTCCACCCTGGCGGTGCTGGTGCTCCTCATGTTCTACGCCCCCCGCTTCGGCACCCGGTCCGGCGCCCTGGTGAGCATCATCGGCTCGCTCGTCGCCACGGTGGGATGGTTCCTCGCGGGCGACCCGCTCGGGATCGACAACGCGTACATCGCCATCATGGTGCCGATCGTGGTCATGACCGTCAGCAACCTCACGCGCCGTGCAGGCGCCCACCGGGACGACGTCCCCGACCTGGAGAAGGCAGGTGTCCGATGAGTGCACAGACCGACAGCTCACCGATCACGTCCTCGACGACGGTGCGAGAGGCGTCAGACCTGCCGCCGGGCAGCAGCCTCCGGGGCTGGCTCGACCACCTCCAGGCACGGCAGCGCCTCTCCGTCGCGCGACCCGACGTCGACCTGCGGTTCGGCGTGGCGGGGGTGGCCAACCGGCTGGACGGCACGAGCGCGTCGCTCTTCCCCCGCCCGGGCGGCCACGACGTGCCGGTGGTGTCCGGCCTGCTCTCGCAACGGGCGTGGATGGCCGAGGCGGTCGGGGTCAGCGAGAACCAGCTGATCTCCACCTTCGAGACCGCCTGCCAGGAACCCGTGCCGTGGCAGGAGACGACCACCGCAGCCTGCCAGGAGGTCGTGCACACCGACGTCGACCTCGAACGCATCCTCCCGATCCCGACGCACAACGAGCACGACTCGGGCAGCTACATCACCGCCGGCCTGCTCATCGCCAGGCAGCGCAGCACCGGCGCCCAGAACGTCTCGATCCACCGGCTCCAGGTGAGCGGGCCCGACCGGCTCGGCGCCCTGCTCCTGCCGCGGCACACGCTCGAGTTCTTCAACGAGCGCGAGGTGGCGGGGGAGGACCTGGAGATCGCCGTCGTGATCGGCGTCGACCCGCTCACCCTGATGGCGTCCCAGGCGATCGTGCCGATCGGGCAGGACGAGCTGGAGATCTCCGGCGCGCTGCGCGGGGCTCCGCTGCCGGTCGTCAAGTGCCAGACCAACGACGTCCGCGTGCCCGCCGACGCCGAGATCGTGATCGAGGGCAGGCTGCTGGCCGACCGGCGTGAGCCGGAAGGCCCGTTCGGCGAGTTCCCGCAGTACTACGGCGAGCGGGCCGAGCGCCACGTCATCGAGGTGGACCGGGTCACGCACCGCTCCGACCCGATCTACCACACCATCGTCGGCGGCGGGCTCGAGCACCTGCTGCTCGGCGGCATACCCCGCGAGGCGTCGTTCCTGTCGCACCTGCGCCGCAGCTTTCCGTGCGTCCGGGACGTCCACCTCTCGCAGGGAGGCGTGTGCCGCTACCACCTGTACGTCCAGGTCGACTCACCCCGGCCGGGGGAGGCGAAGAACGTCATCCTCGGCGCGCTCGCCACCCACTACGACATCAAGCACGTCACGGTCGTCGACACCGACGTGGACGTCCACGACCCGCGGGAGGTCGAGTGGGCCGTCGCCACCCGGTTCCAGGCGGACCGGGACCTCGTGCTGGTCGGCGCAACCCAGGGCTCCAAGCTGGACCCGTCGACGGCGGACGGGGTGGGCGCGAAGCTCGGCCTCGACGCCACCGTGCCGGTCGGGGCGCCGCCCATGAAGTTCCTCCGGATCCGGGTCCCCGGCGAGGACGAGATCGACCTCGGCAGCGTCGTCGACGAGACGGTGGACGACTGGCGCGCTGCCGTCGTCGACGTCTGAGCCACGGCCGGACCATGGAGCTCCGTCAGCTCAGCTACTTCGTGTGCCTCTACCGCGAGGGCACCGTCACCCGAGCGGCGCAGCGCCTGAACATCGTCCAGCCGGCGCTGTCGGCCCAGATCGCCAAGCTCGAGAGCGAGCTGGGCCACGAGCTCTTCGAGCGGACCGCCCGGGGGATGGTCCCGACCCGCGCCGGCGAGCGTGCCTACGCGGCGTTCGCGCCGCTGCTGGAGCAGTTCCTCCGGGCTCGCAGCGCCGTGCGGGAGAACGTGGAGGAGAACGTCGACCTGCGTGTCGGCGTCATCGCCTCCGCGACCGACTCGGCGCTGATCGACACGGTCACGCGGATGGTCGACACCCACCCCGGCATGCGGCTGAAGATCATCCCCGGCTTCAGCGCCGATCTCGTCGCGCGCCTGCGGGCCGGCGAGTTCGACACCGTGGTCATCAACCAGACGTTCCGGCACGACGGGCTGGTCGCGCGGGACCTCGTCGACGAAGAGCTCGTGCTTGCGGCCTCCCCGGTGGCGCCGGCTCCCGAGGTCGTGCCCGTCCCGCTCCACCGGCTCGCGACCACCGACCTCGTCGTCCCGTCGCAGGCGCACGGGCTGCGACGGGTCGTGGACCACGTGCTGCAGGCGCACGGCCTGGCCGTCCGCCCGCTGATCGAGATAGACGACGCGAGCATCATCGTCGACCTGCTGCGTCGACGTCCGTGGTTCTCGGTGCTGCCGGTCAGCCAGGTCAGCCGGGAGGTGGGCGGCGGGGACCTCGTCGCGTACCCCCTCGCGGCGCCGGGGATCTCGCGGCGCATCGTCAGCGTCCGTGACCCGTCGCGGCCGCCGACGCGCACGGAGACCGCCTTCGTCGACATGCTGGAGACCAGACTCAAGACGCTCGGCACCGTAGGAGCCGGGTCCGCACAGACCGACCCCGGGAGGGAACATGAAACTGCCTGACATGACGCCGAGGCTGATCGTCGGCATCTCGGGAGCCTCCGGCGCCGCGTACGGCGTGCGGATCCTCGAGGTGCTGCAGGACACGCCCGTCGAGACGCACCTGGTCATCAGCAAGGCGGGTCGACTGACCCTCGCGCAGGAGACCGGGCTGCAGCTCGGCGACCTGGAACGGATGGCGGACGTCGTCCACCCCAACCACGACATCGGGGCGACGATCTCGAGCGGGTCGTTCCGCACGATGGGCATGGTCGTCGCACCCTGCTCGGTCAAGACGATGTCGGAGATCGCCTCGGGGATGACAGCCTCGCTGATGTCGCGGGCGGCGGACGTCGTGCTCAAGGAGCGCCGGCGCCTCGTCCTCATGGTGCGTGAGACGCCCCTGCACCGGAACCACCTGCGCACGATGGGCGAGCTGAGCGAGCTCGGTGCCGTCATCGCACCCCCGGTGCCCGCCCTGTACACGCACCCCGAGTCTGTGCAGGACGTCGTCGACCACACGGTCGGGCGCGTGCTGGACCTCTTCGACATCGAGGTGGGTCTGGCGGAGCGGTGGCCGGGGATCGCGGCGGACGTCAGCGCGCGGCACCGCTGAGCTCATTGACACCCTGCTTGCCGCCCCGTAGGTTCATAGTCCAGATCAGACGATCCATGACAGATCGTTGCACCGCAGCTGGCGATCGGCCCGGACCCGAGGCGGCCGAGGCCACAGCAGGACACGGAGGGCGATCGTGCAGGACATCCTCGAGCAGGTCCGGGACTGGGCCGAGCCGTACGCGGTGGCCACCGTCGTGCGCACCTGGCGGTCCTCGCCACGCCAGCCGGGGGCCGCGATGGCCGTGGACGTGGCGGGCAAGGTGGTCGGCAGCGTCTCGGGCGGCTGCGTCGAGGGGGACCTGTACCTGCGGTGCCAGGACGTCCTCGCCACCGGCGAGGCTCAGCTGGCGCACTACGGCGTGAGCGACGACGACGCGTTCGCCGTCGGTCTCACCTGCGGGGGAGAGCTCGAGGTGCTGGTCCACCGGGTCGACCCCACCGGGCCGGTCAAGCACCTGGCGGACGCCGTCGCGCACCGGGAACCGGCGGCTCTGGCGACTGTGGTGCGCGGACCGCAGCCGGGAGCCCAGCTGCTCGTTGTCGACGGCGAGCGACGCGGCACGACCGGGAACCCGCAGCTGGACCGCGCCGTCGTCACCGACGCGCTCGGCCTCCTCGAGCACGGCAGCAACCGGATGATCCACCTCGGTCTGGACGGCGAGGGTCGCAAGGAAGAGGTGGCCGTGTTCGTGGAGTCCTACGCGCCGCCGCCGCGGATGCTGATCTTCGGGGCGATCGACTTCGCCGCCGCGCTGGCGCGGCTCGGCACCTTCCTCGGCTACCACGTCACCGTGTGCGACGCCCGGTCCGTCTTCGCGACCGCCGCGCGGTTCCCGGAGGCCGACGAGGTCGTCGTCGCCTGGCCGCACGACTACCTGGCGGCGACGGACGTCGACGCGCGGACCGTGATCTGCGTCCTCACCCACGACCCGAAGTTCGACGTCCCGGTCCTCGAGGAGGCCCTCCGCACGGACGCCGCCTACATCGGGGTGATGGGGAGCCGGCGCACCCACGACGACCGCAACGCGCGGCTGCGGGAGCGTGGCCTGGACGAGGAGCAGCTGGCGCGCCTGCGCTCGCCCATCGGGCTGGACCTCGGCGGGCGGACCCCGGAGGAGACCGCCGTCTCCATCGGCGCCGAGATCATCGCCTCGCGCTGGGGCGGCAGCGGGCTGCCGCTGTCGCAGATCGCCACCCCGATCCACGGCGACCACGTGAGGTCCCGGCGCCGGCCCATGCCGGCCGGGGCCTGAGGGCCGCGCGAGCGAGCCGTGACTGGCGCCATGTCCTCGGACCCCGAGGAAGGGCCACGGGCCTCCGAGCCGGAGGAAGCGTCTCGTGCCCACGCGGCGACCGGGCTGCTGCTGGCCGCCGGCGCCGGACGCCGGTACGGCACGCCCAAGATCCTCGTCCCCGGCTGGCTGGAGCACGGGGTGGGCGCACTGCGTGCGGGTGGTTGCGACGTCGTCCACGTCGTCACGGGAGCCGCCCGGCCACCGCTGCCGGACGACGTCAGCGAGATCCACTGCCCCGAGTGGGAGCGCGGGATCGGTGCCTCGCTGCGTCACGGGCTCGAGGTGCTGGGCACGGAGCACGCGCGGGTGGTCATCCACCTCGTCGACTATCCCGACATCGGCCCCGACGTGGTCGTGCGCGTGCTCGACCGCGCGGGCGACGCCCTGGCGCGCGCCGTGTTCGACGGTCGGCCGGGACACCCCGTCGTCGTGCCGAAGAGCCACCTGGAGCCGCTCGTCGCCTCTCTCCACGACGACGACGGCGCCGGCCCCTACCTGCGCCGGCACGGCGCGCTGCGCATCGAGTGCGGCGACCTCGCCACCGGGCTCGACATGGACGTCCCGGCTCCGGCGTAGGCCGCCTACGTCGCCGTCGGCACCAGTGCCGTGCGCGGCGTGGCCATCCGGGTCAGAGCCAGTCCTTGCGCCGGAAGATCGTGTACAGGCCCAGGCACACGCCGAGCATCAGGATGACGGCCAACGGGTAGCCCAGCGCCCAGTGGAGCTCGGGCATGACGTCGAAGTTCATCCCGTACACCGAGCTGACGACGGTCGGCGCGAACAGGATCGCCGCCCACGCAGAGATGCGCTTCATCTGCTCGCCCTGGGCCACCGAGGCCTGGGTGAGACGCTGCGTCTCCTCGTTCTGGCGCTGGGCGACCAGCGTGGCGTTGACCGTGAGGATGTTCTGCAGCAGTGCGCGCAGGGCGGTGACCCGGCCGACGACACGGGTGACGTGGTCGGCGACGTCCCGCAGCCGCCGCTGCAGCTCGGTCGGCACCTCGTGCGCCTCGAACCCCGCCCGCAGCTGCTCGAGGATGCCGATGAGCGGTTCGGTGGCCCGCTCGAACTCGATGACCTCCCGGCTGAGCGAGTAGATGCGACGCGAGACCGCCGGGTCGCCGCCGAAGACCTCGTCCTCGATCTCGTCGATGTCGTTCTGCAGACCGGCGACGACGGGCGCGTACTCGTCGACCACCTCGTCGAGGATCGCGTAGAGCACCGCCTCCGGTCCCAGCGCGAGCAGCTCGGGCTGGGCCTCGGTGCGCCGTCGGACCCGTGCCAGGTCCGGCGACTCGGCGTGCCGGACGGTGACCACGAAGTTCCTCCCGGTGAGGACGTGCAGCTCGCCGAACTCGACCCGCTCCTCGTCCTCGAGGTACCGGGCCGGCCTGAGCACGGTGAACAGGACGTCGCCGTAGCGCTCGAACTTGGGCCGCTGGTGAGCCGAGACCGTGTCCTCCACGGCGAGGTGGTGGACGTCGAACTCGTCGGCGATCGCGTCCACCTCCGCCCGGCTCGGGCGGTACAGGCCGATCCACGCCATCCCGTGGACCTCGTCCATGAGGTCGAACGTGCGGTCCAGGGACTCCGGCTCGGCGTGCCTGCGGCCGTCCACGTACACGGCGTTGTCGACGACGGTCATCCGTACCTCCCTGAGCCGATCCGAAGTGTAGGTCGCGATCAGGCCGTGGGCTGGCGCGTCGCGGCGGCCGGCGCGGCCAGCAGGAGGAACGCCCGGGCCGCGGGGGAGAGGTCGACGTGGCGGTGCACGATCAGGATCTCGAGGTGCTCGTCGGTCGTGAGGTCGTGGACCACGAGCCCGGCCTCCCGGGCGAGGCTGCGCCACGGCGCGGCCATGATGGCGACGCCGGTCCCGGCGAGGACCATCGGCAGGATCGCCTCGCGGTGCTCGGTCTCGACGACGGCGACCGTCGACCGGTTCGCGGCGATCACCTGCTCCGCGACGCGGCGCATCCCGGTGCCCGGCTGACCGATGATGAGCCGCTGCCCCTCGAGCTGGTCGTACGTCAGCGGCCCCCGCGTCGGCAGGTTCGCGTCGCGTGAGGAGACGACGACGAACCCCTGCCGCACCACGGGATGGACGACCACGTCGGACGTGTCCGGCATGGCCGTGACCGCCATGACGCCGAGCTCGACGCCGCCGGTGCGGACCAGGGCCAGCACGTCCTGCGGGGTGCCGGCCGCCCGGATCGAGATCTGCACCATCGGGTACTTCCCGACGAACGTGTCGATGACAGCAGGTATCGGGTCCACCGCCTGCGACGGCATGGTGGCGATGACCAGCCGGCCGGTCCGCAGGCCGGTGACCGCCTCGACGTGCGCGCGGGAGAGGTCCATCCAGTGCAGCACCTGACGGGCGGGCGCGATCAGCGCCTCGCCGGCCGCCGTCAGCTGCAGCCGCCTCCCGGTGCGGGTGAACAGCTCCGCGCCGAGGTCGCGCTGGAGCGCCCTCAGCGACTGCGACACCGAGGGCTGGGCGACGAACAGCTTCTCGGCAGCGGCATGCACCCCGCCCTCGTCGACGACGGCGAGGAAGTACTGCAGGTGCCGCACGTCCATGCCGGCCAGGGTAACGGGAGATAGGCCGGACCCTGCCGATCCAGCGTCCGTCCGGGGCTTACGCGCAGGTGGGGACGATGCGGCCACCTCAACACATAGGCGCCGCCTATCCGTCTCATCAGGGGTTGGTCTTAGACACCCGCCCCGCATCACCGGTTCACTCGGCTAGGCCGACAGCCCACGAACCGGAGACACACATGAGCGACCGAGTCCCCACCTTCCGCATCGCGACCATCCCCGGCGACGGCGTCGGCCGCGAGGTCGTCGACGCGGGCCGGGCCGTCCTGGACGAGGCAGCCCGCCTGACCGGTGGCGCCTTCGCCCTCGACTGGCAGGAGCTGCCCTGGGGCTCGGCGTACTACGGCGAGACGGGCCGGATGATGCCCGAGGACGGCCTGGAGGTCCTCAAGGGCTTCGACGCCGTCTACTTCGGTGCCGTCGGCTGGCCCGGCGTGCCCGACCACGTCAGCCTGTGGGGCCTGCGCCTGGCCATCTGCCAGGGGTTCGACCAGTGGGCCAACGTCCGGCCGGTGCGGTTCCACCCCGGGGTGACGAGCCCGCTGCGCAAGGCCGACGACACCGAGCTCGACTGGGTCGTGGTCCGCGAGAACAGCGAGGGCGAGTACGCCGGCCTCGGCGGGCGCAACCTCTCGGCACGCACCGGCGGTGAGGTGGCGGTCCAGTCCTCCCTGTTCACCGAGGTCGGCTGCGAGCGCATCATGCGCTTCGCCTTCGACCTGGCGCGCACCCGCACCACCAAGAAGGTCACGTCCGTGACCAAGTCCAACGCCCAGCAGTACGGCATGGTGCTGTGGGACGACGTCTTCCGCCGCGTCGCCGGCGACTACCCCGACGTCGAGACCGAGTCCGTCCTCGTCGACGCCATGGCCGCCCGGTTCGTCCTCAGCCCCGAGAACCTCTCGGTCGTCGTCGCCTCGAACCTCAACGCCGACATCCTCTCCGACCTCGGCAGCGCGCTCGCCGGCAGCCTCGGCCTCGCGGCGAGCGCCAACCTCAACCCGGAGCGGCGCTACCCGTCGATGTTCGAGCCCGTGCACGGGTCCGCTCCCGACATCGCGGGCACCGGCGTCGCCAACCCGATCGGCGCGATCCTCAGCGGCGCCCTGATGCTCGACCACCTCGGGCAGCCCGCCGCCGCCGAGGCGGTGCGCACGGCCGTCGACGCCGTCACCGCGTCCGGCACCCTGCCCAGGGACCTCGGCGGCACCGCCACGACGGCGGACGTCACCGCCGCGACCGTCGCCGCCCTGGGCGAGACCCTCAGCTCCTCGCGCCCCGAGGAGGTCCACGCCGCCCGATAGGCACGCCCCTGAAGAACCCCGGCACGAAGGACCGATCCAATGGAGGATCACCGATGAAGCGTTTCAAGACCGCACTGCCCCTCCTCGCCGCCGGCGCGATGCTCGCCGCCTGCAGCGGAGCCGGCGGGGGAGGTGGCGGCGCCACCGAGGACGCGGCCGCGAGCTACCCCGAACGACCCATCGACTACGTCGTCGCGTTCGACGCCGGTGGCGAGTCCGACATCACCGCCCGCCTGCAGCAGCAGCCCCTCCAGGAGGCGCTGGGCACGGAGGTCTCGATCTCCTACCAGCCCGGCGGCGGCGGCGCGCTCGCCTGGTCCGAGCTGACCCGCACCGAGGGCGACGGCTACACGATCATGGGGCACAACCTGCCCCACATCATCCTCCAGCCGATGATGCGCGAGGACGCCGGGTACGAGACCGAGGACCTCAAGCAGGTCTACATCTTCCAGTCCACGCCGAACATCCTCGCCGTCCGCGCCGACAGCGAGTACGAGACCCTCGACGACTTCATCGCCGCGGCGAAGGAGAACCCCGGGGCGATCTCCGTCGGCGGCAGCGGCGACTTCAGCGCCAACCACGTCGGCACGCTCCTGCTCAACGACGAGGCGGGCATCGAGACGACGTACACCCCCTTCTCCGGGACGGGTGCCGCCGTGCCGGCGCTGCTCGGCGGGCACGTCGACGCGCTGATGACCTACACCCCGATGATCGGCCAGCTCGGCGACCAGATCCGTGTCCTCGGCATCGCGACCGAGGAGCCGATGGAGGGCCTGGAGGACCACCCGACCTTCGTCGACCAGGGCATCGAGCTCGTCGACGGCGCCTACCGGGGCGTGGCCGTCCCGCCCGAGACCCCGGACGCGATCGTCGACAAGCTGGCCGAGACGATCGCCGGGATCAACGAGGACCCCGAGTTCGTCGAGCAGTTCAAGGAGCAGGCGTTCGTCGTGGAGAACATGGGCCCGGAGGAGGCGACCGAGTTCACGGCCGAGCGCAAGGAGGTCTACCAGGACCTCTTCGAGCGTCTCGGCCTGCTCTGACCGCCTCCCTCGTCTGACGACGGTGCCCCGCCCCCGCATGGGCGGGGCACCGCGGAAGGGAACCACCCATGTTCGAACTCCTCGGCAGCGGCGTCCTGGCCAACCTCGCCCCGTCCATGCTCCTGCTCGTCCTCGTCGGCACCGCGGCCGGCATGGCCATCGGCGCGATGCCCGGCCTGAGCGCGACGATGGGCCTGGCCCTCCTCGTCCCGTTCACCTTCGTGATGGACCCCACCCGGGCCCTCGTCCTTCTCGGCGCCTTCTACATGGGCGCCATCTACGGCGGCTCGTTCACCGCCATCCTCGTCAACGCCCCAGGTACCCCCTCGTCGGTCGCCACGGCGCTCGAGGGGTACCAGATGACCAAGAAGGGCAAGAGCGAGCTCGCCATCGTCGGTGCCACGTTCGGCTCCCTCGTCGGCGGCATCGTCGGCGTCGTCGCCCTGATCTTCCTCGCCCCGCCGCTGGCGGAGTTCTCGCTGCGCTTCGGTCCCCAGGAGTACTTCTGGGTCGCGATCTTCGGGCTCACGATCATCATCTCGATGGCGTCGGGCTCGCTGCTCAAGGGCCTCATCGGCGGCGTCATCGGTCTGCTGCTCGCCACCGTCGGCATCGCCCCGGTCGGCGGCGAGGTCCGGTTCACCTTCGGCGAGCCGATGCTGCAGGGCGGCGTCCCGCTCGTCCCCGCGATGGTCGGCCTGTTCACGATCCCCGAGGTCATCCGCCTCGTCGCCCGCAAGGGGCGCGGCGACGCGGAGCTGATCGACGGGCGCGAGCACCGCGAGAGCCTCGGGTCGATGGTGCGGCAGATCTTCTCCAAGCCGGTCAACCTGATCCGGTCGAGCATCATCGGCACGGTCGTCGGTATCCTGCCGGGCGCCGGCGGCAGCGTCGCGAACCTCGTCGCCTACAGCGAGGCCAAGCGCTCCTCCAAGCACCCGGAGACCTACGGCAAGGGTGAGATCGACGGCGTCGTCGCCGCCGAGTCCGCGAACAACGCCACCGTCGGCGGCGGGATGATCCCGACCCTGACGATCGGCGTCCCCGGCACCCCGCCGGACGCCATCATCATCGGGGTGCTCCTCCTGCACGGGCTGCGTCCCGGGGCAGAGCTGTTCAGCACCTCGGGCGACCTCGTCTACACGTTCATCATCGCCCTGGCCGTCTCCGCCGTGATGATGGTCCCGGTCGGCCTCATCGGCGGGCGCGCCCTCCAGCGCGGCGTCGTCGCCATGCCGGCCCGCTACCTCGCGCCGGGCATCACGGTGCTGACCATCGTCGGGGCCTACGCGGTGCGCAACTCCGTCGTGGACGTCTTCATCATGCTCGTGCTCGGCGTGCTCGCCTACTTCCTCTCCCTCGCGGGGATCAGCTCGGCGCCTATCGTGCTCGGCCTCATCCTGGGCTCGATCGCCGAGACCGGGCTCGTCCAGGGCCTGCTCACGGCGCAGGGCGAGGCGCAGCCGTGGCTGACCTTCTTCACCCGGCCGCTCAGCCTCGTCCTCATCGCGATGACGCTGATCTCGCTGCTGTGGCCGCTCGTGCGGCAGTGGCGGCAGCGGCGCTCGACCTCCGAGGAGAAGACGCCCGAGGAGCTCCTCGCCGAGACCCTGAGGAAGGACTGACATGGCCGCACCTGCCACCACAGCCGACAAGATCAACGTCGCCGTCGGCGCCCTCACCATCGCCGTCGCCGGCGTCTTCTGGGTCCAGCGCAGCTACACCACCCAGTACGGCGGGACGTTCCCCGATCCCGTCATCATCGTGCTCGCCCTCCTCGGAGCGGTCCTCCTCGTCCTCGGGCTGACCCGCAAGGCGGTCGGCCAGGGGACCGAGGAGGAGGAGCGGATGCCCGTGCGCGGGCTCCTGATCGCCGTGGTCCTCCTCGCCGCGTGGGTCGCCGCCCTGCCGTACCTGGGATACCTGGTCGGCGGCGTCATCTTCTTCGCCCTCATGGCGGTGCTGATGCGCACCGGGCGGCCGAGCCTGCGCGGCCTCCTCCTCGACGTCGTCATCGCCGTCGCCGTCGTGGCGTTCTTCTACGTGATCTTCACCGAGGTGCTGTACGTGCGCCTGCCCGAGCTCGCGTTCTGAGCGACCCAGACCAGACCTCCAGCACAGATATGCCGGACTTCCCCGGCGTCCCCACCGACTCCCCGAGGAGACGCACCCGACATGAACAGGTACCGGATCGCCACGATCCCCGGTGACGGCATCGGCAACGAGGTGGTGCCGGCCGCCCAGCAGGTCCTCGAGCGGGCCGGCAGCCACTTCGGCATCACGCTCGAGTGGAACGAGCTCGAGTGGTCGTGCGAGTACTACGCCCGCACCGGCAGGATGATGCCGGCGAACGGGCTGGACACCCTCGCCGAGCACGACCAGATCTTCCTCGGTGCCGTCGGCTACCCGGGGGTGCCGGACCACGTCTCGCTGTGGGGCCTGCTCATCCCGATCCGCCGGGCGTTCCGGCAGTACGTCAACCTCCGGCCGGTCACGCTCCTGCCTGGCATCGACAGCCCGCTGCGCGCGGTCCCCGAGGGCGGCATCGACTTCGTCGTCGTCCGGGAGAACAACGAGGGCGAGTACTCCGAGGTCGGCGGGCGGATGTACCGCGGCACCCCGGACGAGCTCGCCGTCCAGGAGGCGGTGTTCACCCGGCGGGGGATCGAGCGGGTCATGCGCTACGCGTTCGACCTCGCCGGGCGCCGCGCCGGCCGGCTCGCCTCGGCGACGAAGTCCAACGGCATCATCCACTCGATGCCGTTCTGGGACGAGATCTTCCGCGAGCTCGGCTCCGAGCACCCGGGCGTGGAGACGAGCGAGTACCACATCGACGCCCTCGCGGCCCTGTTCGTGCTCGACCCCGCCCGGTTCGACGTCGTCGTCGCCTCGAACCTCTTCGGCGACATCCTCACCGACCTCGGCGCCGCCATCATCGGCAGCATCGGGATCGCCCCCTCGGCGAACCTCAACCCCGAGGGCGACTTCCCCTCGATGTTCGAGCCGGTCCACGGCTCCGCGCCGGACATCGCCGGCACCGGCCGGGCCAACCCGCTCGGGCAGGTCTGGGCCGGGGCGATGATGCTCGAGCACCTCGGTCATGCCGACGCCGCCGACGCGGTCATGGGTGCCGTCTCCCACGTCCTCGCCGAGACCGGGGTCCGCACGCCCGACCTGGGCGGGACGGCCTCCACGAGCGAGGTCACCGACGAGCTGCTGACCGCCCTGGAGACAGAGGTGGCCGACCGATGAGGATCGTCGACATCCGGGAGCGGACCTTCCCGATCAGCTCCCCGATCCGCAACGCCTACATCGACTTCTCCAAGATGACGCTCAGCCTCGTCGCCGTCGTCACCGACGTCGTCCGGGACGGCAGGCCGGTCGTGGGGTACGGCTTCAACTCCAACGGCCGCTACGGGCAGGGGACGATGATGCGCGAGCGCTTCGTCCCGCGCGTCCTCGAGGCGGAGCCGACGAGCCTGCTCGACGAGACCGGGGACAACATCGACCCGGCCGCGGTGTGGGCGGCGATGATGACCAACGAGAAGCCCGGCGGGCACGGCGAGCGCTCGGTCGCCGTCGGGACGATCGACATGGCCGTGTGGGACGCCGTCGCCAAGATCGAGGGCAAGCCGCTGTTCCAGCTGCTCGCCGAGCGGTACGGCGACGGCGAGCCGGACCGGCGGATCTTCGTCTACGCCGCCGGCGGCTACTACTACCCGGGCCAGGACCTCGGCGCGCTGCAGGACGAGATGCGCAGCTACACCGACCGCGGGTACACGGTGGTCAAGAAGAAGATCGGCGGTGCCGGCCTCGACGCCGACCGCCGCCGGATCGAGGTCGTGCTCGACGTCCTCGAGCCCGGCCAGCGCCTGGCCGTCGACGCTAACGGCCGGTTCGACCGCGACACCGCGCTGGCCTACGCCGACGCGCTCGCCCAGTACGACCTGTTCTGGTACGAGGAGCCCGGCGACCCGCTCGACTTCGAGCTCCAGGCCGAGGTCGCGGCGGCCTACGACAAGCCCCTGGCCACCGGCGAGGACCTGTTCTCCATGCAGGACGCGCGCAACCTCATCCGCTACGGCGGCCTGCGCCGGGACAAGGACTGGCTGCAGTTCGACTGTGCCCTGAGCTACGGCCTCGTCGAGTACCTGCGCACGCTCGACATGCTCCGCGAGCACGACTGGTCGCCGAGGCGCTGCATCCCGCACGGGGGGCACCAGATGTCGCTGAACATCGCCGCGGGCCTCGGCCTCGGCGGCAACGAGTCCTACCCGGACCTGTTCCAGCCGTTCGGGGGGTTCCCCGACGGCGTGGAGGTCGCCGGCGGGTACATCACCATGCCCGACCTGCCCGGCATCGGGTTCGAGGGCAAGTGCGACCTCTACAGGCTCATGGCCGACCTGGCCGGCTGAGCCCGGTGGAGGCCGGCGAGCTCGTCGTCGTCGTGGCCGCGGTCCTGCTCGGGTGCCTGCTGCAACGCACGAGCGGGATGGGGACCGGGCTGGTCGTCTCACCGACCCTCGTGCTGGCGATCGGGCCGGTCACCGGGGTGGTGCTCACCAACATCACCACGATGGTCTCGGCGCTGCTGATGACGATCGCCGTGCGCGCCGACATCGACCGGGGCCGGCTGGTGCGGATCGCCCCGGTCGTCGTCCTCGGGTCCGTGCCGGCGGCCCTGGTCGTCCGGGCGGTCGAGCCGGGCTGGCTCGAGGTCATCATCGGGGCGGTCCTGCTGCTCGCGCTGGGCGGCTCCGGGCTCGTGCGGGACATGCCGGACCTCCCGGCGACCCCGGCGGGCCTGTTCGCGGGGGTGGCGGGCGGGTTCCTCAACACGGCCGTCGGCGTCGCCGCGCCGGCCATGCTCGTCTACGCCCGTGCGACCCGGTGGGCGCAGCGCTCCTTCGCCGCCACGCTGCAGCCGATCTTCCTCACCATGGGGTCGATGTCGCTCCTGTCGAAGTGGGCGCTCGGCGCCACCGGCCCGGGCGGCCTGCCGTCCTGGCCGGTGATCGCCGTCGTCGTGGGGACGGTGCCGGTCGGGGTCCTCCTCGGCGGGCGGGTCGCCCGCCACGTCACGGCGACGGCGGCCCGGCGGACCGCCGTCGTCGTCGTCTCGATCGGTGCCGCGGGCACCCTCGTGCGCGGCGTCGTGCAGGTCCTGCAGTCCGGCGCCGGGGGTGCCTGACGCCACACTGTTACCTGTAGTAATTAGCATTGCTAATGAGTTATGCTAACGACCGTATGACTGAGACTGCCACGACCCCGCCCCGCGCCGAGCGCCGCCCCGATCTCGCGACCAACCTGCGCATCGCCGTGCTGCGCCTGTCCCGCAAGCTGCGGAACGAGTCCGCCTACTCCGTCACCGAGGCGCAGCACTCCGTGATCTCGGCGCTCGTGCACCTGGGCCCGATGAGCCCGGGCGAGCTCGCCGAGCGCGACCACGTCCAGCGCCCCTCGATGACGCGCACCGTGGCCGCGCTCGAGGAGCTCGGCCTGGTCACCCGGCAGGCGAACCCGGACGACAAGCGCCACGTCGTCGTCGCCGCGACGGACGAGGCCCGTGAGCTGGTCAAGGAGATCAAGCGCCGGCGCAACGCGTGGCTGAACAAGGGCCTGGCACGGCTGACCCCCGCGGAGCGCGAGGTCGTCGCCCAGGCGGCCGTGATCCTGCGACGGATGGTGGAGGAATGAGCCGTACCTTCTACTCGCTGCGGTACTTCAACTACCGCCTGTGGTTCATCGGGGCGCTCGTGGCCAACGTCGGCACGTGGATGCAGCGCGTCGCCCAGGACTGGCTCGTGCTGGCCATCCTGCCCGACGGCTCGGGCTTCGCCGTCGGCATCGTCACCGGCCTGCAGTTCCTGCCGATGCTCCTGCTCAGCCCGTACGCCGGGCTGCTCGCCGACCGGCTCGACCGGCGCAAGCTGCTCATCGCGACCCAGGGCTCGATGGGTGTGCTGGCCGCCGCGCTGGGTGCGCTCGTGCTCCTCGACGCGGCCGAGCTGTGGCACGTCTACATCTTCGCGTTCCTGCTCGGGGTCGTCGCCGCCGTCGACTCGCCCGTGCGCCAGACCTTCGTGGCGGAGATGGTGCCCGCCGGGGACCTGCCCAACGCCGTCGGGCTGAACTCCACCTCGTTCAACGCCGCCCGCCTGATCGGGCCCGGCGTGGCCGGCCTGCTCATCGCCGCCGTCGGGCCGGGCTGGATCTTCATCATCAACGCGGTCTCGTTCGGCGCGACGATCTTCTCCCTCACCCTCATGCGCACCCGCGAGCTGCACGAGATGCCGCACACGGCCCGCGGCAAGGGCCAGGTGCGCGAGGGCATCGCGTACGTGCGACGGCGCAGCGACATCCTCATCATCCTGGTGGTCGTCGGCGTGGTCGGGGCCTTCGGCCTGAACTTCCAGCTCACCTCCGCCGTCATGGCCGCCGACGCCTTCGGCAAGGGCGCGGGGGAGTACGGCGTCCTCGGCTCGATCCTGGCGATCGGGTCGCTGACCGGCGCCCTCCTCGCCGCCCGGCGCAAGCACCCGCGGGTCCGTCTCGTGGTCGGTGCGGCGCTGGCGTTCGGCGTCGCGATGGGCGTCCAGGCGGTGATGCCCACCTACGAGCTGTACGCGGTCATGTGCATCCCCGTCGGGCTGTTCTCGCTGACCATGATGACGGCGGCCAACACCACCGTGCAGATGTCCACCGAGCCCGCCATGCGCGGGCGCGTGATGAGCCTGTACATGATGGTCTTCCTCGGGACCACGCCCCTCGGCGCGCCGATCGTGGGCTGGATCGCGGAGGCCTGGGGCCCGCGCTGGTCCGTCGGGGTCGGCGCGATCGCCTCGGTCCTGGTCGCCGTCGTGGCCGCGGTGTGGGCCAAGCGCTCCTGGCACGTGCGGGTGCACTACTCGCTTCTGCACCGCCCGCACTTCGTCCTCGACGGACCCACCGAGCGGCACGCCCGGGAGGCGGTGCGCATGGAGCGGGAGAACGCCAAGGCCACGCTCGCCGCCCAGGAGGCACGGCAGGGCAGCGAGACGGCATGACGGCGACGGCGACACCTCGCCACCGCCGGCGCTGACCAGAGCTTCGCACCCGCCGCCTCCGTGCGGTGCCGACGTACGTCGTGATGCAGCTTCTCCGGTGAGAGGCCGGGGACGATCGGCGGGGCGGGCCGAGCGGATGTGGCGCGCGTGCACCCGCCGCCGGGTGGACACTGTCCGACGTGGGTTGCCCTGGAGCTGGGGAGGCCCCGACCGGGACAGGCCCGCGGCCGGGAACGACCCGGCCGTGCCGGCGGCCCGGGCAGGCCCGCGCGGCCCGACGACGGCTCGTCGTCCATCTGCTGGGGAGCCTCGCGCTGCTGGCCGGGTGCGCGAACCCGGGCGGCCTGGACGGGCACCTGTCCCAGGCCGCCGCCCAGGCCGCGTCCGCCGCCGCCAGCGCCTCGCTCGGGCTGGACCTGTACCTCAAGGGACGCACGAGCGCCACGGTCGCGGACATCACGTTCGTCGACATGGCCCGCGAGGCCTCGACCGCCGAGGACGCGGCCACCCAGCAGGTCGTCGCGAACCCGGACGAGCTCGCCAGGCGTGATGACGTCGCGGAGGCCATCGCGACGGCGGCCGAGACGATCGGGCGCGCCCGCGCCCTGGTGTCCGGTGCCGTGCCCCGGGACGAGGGCGACGGTCTCGTCGACGACCTGCTCGCCCAGGCGGACGCGCTCGCCACCACGGCCGACCACCTCGAGGAGGCGGCCGGATGAAGCGCGTCCTCGGGGTCGCGCTCGGCGTCCTCACCGCCATCGGGGGCTTCCTCGACATCGGGGACCTGGTCACCAACGCCGTCGTCGGCTCCCGGTTCGGGCTGTCGCTGGCGTGGGTGGTCGTCGTCGGCGTCGTCGGCATCTGCGTCTTCGCCGAGATGGCCGGGCGCGTGGCCGCGGTGAGCGGCCGGGCCACGTTCGAGATCATCCGGGAACGGCTCAGCCCCCGGATGGCGCTGGCCAACCTGGGTGCCTCCTTCCTCATCAACCTGCTCACGCTGACCGCCGAGGTGGGCGGTATCGCGCTTGCCCTCCAGCTCGCCAGCGACGTCCATCCGCGTCTGTGGATCCCGGTCGCCGCCCTCGCCGTCTGGCTGGTGGTCTGGCGGGTGAAGTTCTCCGTGCTGGAGAACGTCACCGGCCTGGTCGGGCTCACCCTCGTGGTCTTCGCGGTCGCGCTGTTCCTGCTCGGACCCGACTGGTCGGCCCTGGCGCGCGACGCCCTGCAGCCGGCGGTGCCCGCCGCCGAGCCGGTGCCGACCTACTGGTACTACGCGATCGCGCTCTTCGGCGCGGCGATGACGCCGTACGAGGTGTTCTTCTTCTCCTCCGGCGCCGTGGAGGAGAAGTGGTCCGTGCAGGACCTCGGGCAGGAGCGCCTCAACGTCCTCGTCGGCTTCCCTCTCGGCGGGATCCTGTCGATCGCCATCGCCGCGTGCGCCGCCGTCGTCCTCCTGCCACTCGGGATCGAGGTGACCTCCCTGTCCGAGGTGGTCGGCCCGGTGGCCCTGGCCGGGGGCAAGCTCGCCCTCGCCGTCGTGATCATCGGGATCGTCGCCGCCACCTTCGGTGCGGCGCTCGAGACGGCGCTGTCCGGCGGGTACACCATCGCCCAGTTCTTCGGCTGGTCCTGGGGAAAGTTCCGCCGACCGGCCCAGGCGGCCCGGTTCCACCTCGTGGTGATCGTCTCGCTGCTCGTGGGGGTCGGGGTGCTCATGACCGGGGTGGACCCGGTCAAGGTGACCGAGTACTCGGTGGTGTTCTCCGCCGTCGCGCTGCCGCTGACCTACCTGCCCATCCTCGTCGTCGCCAACGACCCCCAGTACATGGGCGAGCACGTCAACGGCAAGGTCCTGAACGGGGTCGGCATGGTCTACCTGGTCATCATCCTGCTCGCCTCGGTGAGCGCGATCCCGCTGATGTTCGTCACGGGGGCGGGCGCATGAGCGCCGGGCTCGACGGCGAGCGTCTCCCGTCCGCCCCGCTCCCCGGCGGGCAGGTCCTCGACGCCCGCCTCCACCTGCTCGACCGGCAGGTGCTGGACGTCGACGGCGTACCGGTCACCACCGTCGACGACATCGACGTCGCCGGCATCGAGGTCAACGAGGGGACGCGGTGGCAAGGCAGGGCCACCGCGGCGGGTGGGGCGACGGCGCCGGCCGGTGGGGCCGAGCCGGCCGGCCGGACCGAGCCGCCGCACATCGCCGCGCTGCTGACCGGGCCGGTGCTGGGGGCGCGCATCTTCGGCGGCCGCCCGCCGCGCAGCCGGTGGGTCGCGATCCGGTGGGCCGACGTGCGCGACGTGGGGATCGTGGTCAGCCTCGCAGTGCGCGGCGAGGGCCTCGAGGCGACCTGGCAGGAGCGGTGGTTCCGTGACCACGTGATCGGTCGGATCCCGGGGGCAGGTCATGCTCCTGACTGAGCTCCTCGAGCTGCCGGTGCACGCCGACGACGGCGCGCGGCTCGGCTACGTCAACGACGTCCGGTTCGTCCTCGCCGGGCCGCCGGACGGCCGGCTCGCCCGGGCCGAGCTCTACGGCCTGGTCGTCAGCCCCCACCGACGGGGGTCCTTCCTGGGGTACGAGCGTCACGACGTCGACGCACCGGCCCTGATCAACGTCTTCCTCCGCCGCCGCCATGCCGGCTCCGTCCTGGTGCTGTGGACGGACGTGGTCGGCCTCGGTCCCGACGGCGTGCGACTCGCCGACGGGGCCAGACGGTACGACGCGGCGCTGTGACCATGATCTCGACAGGCGGCGCACCGTGACGGCGGTCCTCGAGGCCGGCGGGTGGGGCCTGCTCGGCGGCGCTGCACTCGTCGTCGGTGCGTCGGTCGGCTGGTTCGTCCGGGTCCCCGCCAGGGTGACCGCTAGCGTGATGGCCTTCGGTGCGGGCGTGCTGATCTCGGCGCTCGCCTTCGACCTCGTGCTGGAGGCCGCGGACGGCGGTGGGCTGATCGCGACGCTGCTCGGGTTCCTCGGCGGCGCGGTCGCCTACATGCTCGCGAACGCGGTCCTCGCGCGCCGCGGCGCGCGCCACCGCAAGCGTTCGCAGGAGCAGCAGCCCTCCGAGGCGGACCAGAGCGGCAGCGGCCTCGCCATCGCCGTCGGGGCGCTGCTCGACGGCGTCCCGGAGTCGGTCGTCCTCGGCGCCAGCCTCCTCGGCGGCGGCGGGGTCTCTGTCGCGGTCGTCGCGGCGGTCTTCATCTCCAACCTCCCCGAGGGGCTCTCCAGCGCCGTGGGCATGAAGAACGCCGGGCGCAGCGCCGGCTACGTCTTCGGGGTGTGGGGCGCCATCGCGATCGCGAGCGGCCTGGCAGCGGCCGCGGGCTACGGACTCCTCGGTGCCGCGTCACCCGAGGTGGTCGCCGCCATCACGGCGGTGGCCGCCGGCGCCATCCTCACCATGGTCGCCGACACGATGATCCCCGAGGCTTTCGAGAGGGCGCACTCCGCCACCGGGCTCATCGCCGCGGCCGGCTTCCTCGTCGCGTTCACGATCAACCGGCTGGGGTCCTGACCCTGCCGGGCCGGCACCCGAGCGCGCGGCAGATGACGGCGCGACCGCGCCTCTTCCCGGTGACCACGCCGGCACCTCGGGTAACGTAGGTCCGCCCGGTTTCACCGATCGCGGCTGTGCGGAACGGACCGCGCGGCCGGATCCTTCTCGTACAGAACGGCCCTGAATGCCCGAGACGACCGCACTGACGCTCGAACCGTCGGCACCGAGCGAGGCTGCCGTCCTGCCGGTCGAGGCTCCGGGCGGTCCATCGCCGGCCAGGAGCGTGCGGCGGGCCGTCCTTCTCCTGGCCTCCACGGCGGTCGTCGCGGTCGTCGTCGCGTACGGGCTGGAGTGGGCCCACGCCCTGAACGACCCGTGGCTGCCGACGGCCGAGCGACTGGCCCTGATGAACCGTGAGCTCTTCGCCCTAGGCGCGCTCGTGGTGTGGGCCGTGCTCGTGCTGCTCCTCGCGCTGACCGGCCGGCTGTGGATCGCCGTCTCGACGACGGTCGCCGTGGCCGCCGTCATCGGGTTCGCGGACCACCAGAAGATGCAGATCCGCGGTGAGCCGCTGTACCCCTCGGACGCGGGCTACCTCGGCCAGCTGGGTCTGCTCGTCGAGTCGGTGGGAACGGGACGTGCCCTGGCGCTCGCGGGCGCCGTCGTCCTCCTACCGGTGCTCGCATGGGCGATCGTGGCCCTGGTCCGACGGCTGAGGCCCGCCGCCGCGCCGCGCCCGCGTCGTCGCTACCGGTACGCGCTGCGCGCCGCGGCCGGTCTGCTCGCCGGCGCGGTGCTGGTCTCGGCGTCGAGCTTCAACCAGCCCGGCAGCGTGCTCCGAGGCGCCTACGACGACGCCGGGGCCACGTGGGCCCCGTGGAACCAGAGGGAGAACTACGCCGAGAACACGTTCATCGGCGGCCTGCTCTACAACCTGCCCGCGCCGCCGCCCGCACGCCCGGCGGGCTACGGCGAGGCGCGCATGGCCGAGCTCGCCGCTGAGTACCGCGCCCTCGCCGAGACGGTCAACGCCAGCCGGGACCCGTCGGCGCTGGACGACACCAACGTGGTCGTCGTCCTCTCGGAGAGCTTCTCCGACCCGGCCCGGATGCGGGGTGTGGACCTGGCGAGGGACCCCATCCCGTTCACCCGCGACCTCATGAGCCGGACGACGTCGGGCACGATGCTCAGCTCCGGGTTCGGCGGCGGCACCTCCAACGTCGAGTTCGAGGTCCTGACCGGCATGGCCGTGCGCAACTTCGGTCCGCAGCTCCACACGCCCTTCCAGATGCTGCTGCCCCGGTACGAGGAGTTCCCGTCGTTCGTGTCCGCGCTCGGCGAGCCCGGACGCGCGACCGCGACGGTGCACCCGTACCACGCCAACTTCTACCGGCGCGACGCCGTGTACCCCGCGCTCGGGTTCGCCGCCAGCACGTTCCTGCCGCAGATGAGCCACGCGGACCGCATCGGCAACGACACGCACGTCTCGGACAGCTCGACGTTCCGCGAGGTCGTCGACGAGCTGCGGGCCTCGGACCGCCCGCTGCTGCTCAACGTCGTCACGATGCAGAACCACGGGCCCATGACGGACAACTACAGCGACCCGATCGGCGTCGCGGGCCCGTTCAGCGACGCGGCGGCGGGGCGGCTGGGGCAGTACCTGCGCGGCCTCGAGCACAGCGACGAGGCGCTCGCCGAGCTCGTCGGTGAGCTCGAGGCGATGGACGAGCGCACCATCGTGCTCGTCTACGGCGACCACCTGCCCGCGACGTGGCCGGACTCGGTCCTGAACGCCAACGGGGCGACGGCGCGGTACGAGACGCCCTGGTTCGTCTACGCCAACTTCGAGACCGAGAAGATCGAGACCGGCGGTCCGCTCGGCCCGACGTTCCTCCTCGACCGGCTGCTGGCGACGGCCGACGCGCCGGTGACGCCGTACAGCGCCCTGCTGGGCGCACTCTCGCAGGAGGTGGCGGCGCTCGAGCCGCAGATGATGCTCGGGCCCGGCGGGAAGCCGGTACTCGAGGAGGATCTCTCGGCCCGGGCGGCAGAGCTCCTGGCCGACTACCGGATGGTCCAGTACGACCTGTCGGTGGGGGAGCGGTACGCCGTCGAGGAGATGTTCGAGGTGCCCGGCGCGGACAGCTGATCTCTCACGAGACGTCACCGTCTGCGACAGCTGCCCTCGACCACTGGTCGGTCCGTGCCGGGACCGGCACGGACCGACCGGAGCCCTACCGGTTCGCCGAACCGTGTCCGTGCAGCTCGACCTCGGGCTCGAGCCCGGTCTCGAACAGCCGCGGCCACGGCAGGGCGATGTCGTAGGAGGCGAGCGGGCCGACCGTGGCCGTGTGCGTGCGCGCCCCGCGCTCGGCGAGCGTGATCTCGTGCCCGGCGAAGTGCTCGGCGTGGAAGTCCTCCAGCAGCGGCCCCAGCCGGTCCGCCACGTAGGCCTGCATCGTCGCCGTCTGCGGCTCGGTGAGCCCGAAGACGTTCCATCCGTGCGAGCGCGCCTCGGCGTACGCGGCGGGCTGGACGTCGTTCTTGAACCGGTCGTCGAGCACGAGGCGGTGGAGCAGGTAGCTCGTGTGCGCCTCGGCCGGCCCGATCGCGGCGGGCACGCCGGAGCCGCGGTCGTTGCTCTCGAGGTAGGACCACCGGGAGAACCCGTGGCCGGTGGCGATACCGAGGGCGTTGCCCGCGGTGTTCCAGCCCGAGTACGCGAGCAGGCCCGGCAGGTCGACCGAGGCCTCCATCCGTTCGATCAGCGCGTGGTCGGCCCGGTTGACCTCGACGGCGTCCACCACGATCACGTCCTCGCCCCGCTCCTCGAGCTGGGCCATCCGCTCCACGAACCTGTCGAGGTCCGCGGCGCGCTCGCCGTCGGTGGCGGAGGGCGTGTTCACCAGCAGGTGGATGTCCGGGTCGTCCTCGACGACGGCGCCGCCGGCCGCGAGCACGTGCCGGTCGATGTTCTGGTCGAAGGTCGTGTCCTCGAACGGCGCCGTCCAGGCGGAGCCGTCGATGCCCGAGTACTCCACCGTGACGGTCGGCACGGTGCCGCCCAGCTGCTGCACGAACCGGCTGACGAGGGTGGCGTCCACCTCGTCCGCGCCCGGGAAGATCTGCACCGTGTCCTCGGCGCCGAGATCGGTGACGAGCTGCTTGAGCTCCTCGCGCTCGGCCCGGTGCAGCCCGTACGGGGCCGCGTCGTCCTGCGCCAGCACGAGGTGGTCGACGACGCCGTCGGCCGCCCACTCGATCAGCAGCCGGTTGATCTGGTGGTTGCGCTCCCGTGCCGCCAGGTAGTCGGCGAGGATCTCGTCCGGGATCTGGGCGCGGACCTCCTCGAGCTCGGCGCGGAGCTGCTCGTGGCCGAGGTTGTTCACCCGGTCGGTCAGGATCGCCCACCGCTGGATGAGGGAGTAGTACAGCTCGGCGTTCTCCCCGAGCGCGGACAGCGCGAGACGCTGGATGGTGTCGTAGACGTAGATCGGCGTCCCGGGGTTGTCCTCGCGCAGCTCGTGCAGCACGGCGACCCGCTCGCGGGCCTGCTCCTCCGTGGCCGCCACCCCGGTGCGCGACGCGATGAGTCCGCCGTAGGCGAGCATGCTCGCCGAGACCACGTACCCGTCGGCGTCGTCCTGCTCCAGCAGCCAGTCCCCGATCGCGTCACCGTCACCGGGCGTGGTGAACGTCCCGATCAGGTCCGACGGCGGGAACACGGTGGCCACGTCGGCGCTCGCCGCGGTCATCTCCGGGAAGTAGAGGTTCGCGGGCCGGTCGTCCAGCGGGACGACGACGAGGTCGGCCGCTGCGTCGTCCGCGGCGGGTGGGGCCGCGGTCGCGGCCGACATCGGGACGGTCAGGGCTACTCCGAGCGTGAGCACCAGACCTCGGTGCTGCCATCTGTTCCTACTCATCATCTGTTCCTCTCAGTCGCAGAGCGTGCTGGTGCGGCAGGTCGCCTCGATCTCGTACAGCCGCACCCGGGAGTCGCGCGATGCGGTCACGTCCAGGCGCAGGGCCGTGGTCTCGACCGCGTCGAACTGGTGCACCGGCGCGGTCTCGGTGTTTCCGACGACGTCGGCGACGACCTGCCAGTCGCCGTCCACGAGCGCCGAGATCGTGTAGTCGTTCAGCTCGTAGTTGCCGTACTGGTACAGCTGCACGGTGTCGACGGGCTCGGTCCCGGCGAGGGTCACCTCCAGCCAGTGCGCGCCGGCCGCGTCGGTGATCCAGCGGCTGGCCGTGCTCGCGGTGTTGCCGTCGATCACCCGCTCGGGTGCGTACTGGTTCCACCACCCGGAAGCCGCTACCGATGCACCGGCCGAGGCGAGAGCGACGTTGCGCCACACCGCGGTGATGGTGCTGGACGCCCGGGCCGGTGCCACCGCGGCTCCGCCGTCGGCGCGCTCCTGCTCGACCACCAGCTCCACGGTCTGCGTCTCCTCCGGCGCGAGCACCGCCGTGGTGACCGGGACGGGAACCTCACGCACCTCGAACGGAGCGAGCGTCAGGACCTGTGGTTCGGCGGGCGTCCAGCCGTCGGGGACGGTGGTGCTGAGCCGGACGTCGACCTCGTGGCCGGTGTCGTTGCGCAGCACGGCGGACATCGCCAGATCGAGCGACACCTCCGGCCGGATCTCGCGGTGCCAGGGCAGCAGCGCCGCGGAGACGAGCGAGGCCGGCTGGGTGGCTCGGTCCAGGACGATCTCCGGAGCGACGTCGAGCTCCTGGTACCGCGGCCAGGACAGACCCAGCTCGAGCGAGCCGAGGTCGGTGATCACCGCGGAGTGCTCGGTCCGGCCGTCGCTGCCGAGCCGTACCGGCACACCCTGGAACTCCTCGGCGAACAGGGCCTGCGCCAGCGGGCGGGTCTGCTCGACGGCGAGCTCGTTCGCCTCGTCGAAGGCGACGGTGAAGTGCTGCGGGTCGTCGCCGGCGTCGACCGCGAGCCGGCGCACCTCGTCCCGCACCTGGTGTCGGTAGAGGTCGGTGTGGACGAGCTCTTGGAAGAGCAGCTCCTGGTGGGCCGCGGCCGCGTTCTCCAGCAGCTGACGTCGTGCCTCGAGGACCGGCTCGCCCCGGGTGCTCGGCGAACCTGCCAGCAGCGGCTGGGTGCGGCTCGCCTCGGTCAGCGCGGCGCGCACCACGGACTGCGACAGCGAGATGCCGACGTTCCAGCCCGACCAGGCCCCCAGCTCGGCCACGTCGATCCGCGGCGTGAGCAGGTCGCGCAGCTCGGGGTCGACCATCCCGGCGACCGCGTCGTCCCCGACGGCGACGAGCCGGCCGCGCGCCACGGCCTCGTGGATGCGGTCGACGAACGGCTCCAGGGAACCGGCGCCGGAGGTGTTGGCCATCAGCAGAACGTCCGCGTCAGGCGCGTCGGAGCGCTCGGCTCCCAGCGTGCCGACGTAGGCGTCGACCAGCTCCGCGTAGGGGACGTCCTGGTACGGGGCCACCCAGTCCTCGCCCGGCGTGCGCGACCACTCGACGTCGACCGTGGGGGAGACGTCGAGACGCTCGACCACGTGCTTGGCGACGAGCAGCGCCCCGAGCGTGTCGGCGCCGGGGTAGATCTTGACCCGGTCCGCCACCCCGAGCTCGCTGATCAGCGCCGCCAGCGCCTCCTTCTCGGCGCGGTGCGGACCGAACTCGCTGGCGTCGTCCTGACCGAGGACCAGGTAGTCCACGGTGCCGGCTGCGGCCGCGCGGATCATGTCCTTGTTGATCTCGTGGTTGCGAGCCCGCGCACAGAGGTAGTCGTCCTTGATCTCCTGAGGGATCGAGGCGGCGACCTCCTCGTACTCGCCGCGCAGGTCCTCGTGCCCGAGGTTCTCCACCCGGTCCATCAGCTCGGCCCAGCGGCGCACCTCGCCGGAGTACATCCCCGGGTAGCTCGACGTGGGGGCGATCGTCAGCCGCTGGATGACGTCGAACGCGTACACCGGGTGGTCCGGGTCGGCGGCCTTGACGTCCTCCAGCACCTCGAGCCGCGCACGCGCCGTCTCGAGGTCCGTGTCACACACCCGGGAGGCCATCAGGCCGCCGTAGGCGAGCATCGAGACCGCCACCACCGAGCCGTCCGCCTCGGACGCTGCGGCCTGCCACCACTCACCGACGCCGTCGGCGTCGCCGTAGTCGAAGAACTCCCCGAGCATGCCGACCGGCGGCGCGAGCGCGGTGTGGCCGCCCGCCTCGGCGATGGAGATCGGTGTGGACGCCGGGAAGGGGCGGTCGTCGATCGGGACGACGGCGATCTCGCCCAGCGAGCGAGGCGGTCCGGCGTGGTCCGGCGGACCGGCCTGGTCGGCCGGCCCGGCGGCGGCCGGGACCGCCCCGAGCAGAGTGGTCGCCACCAGGCTGACGCCTGCGACGAGGGTTCCGAGAGTGCGCATCGGTTTGCCTTTCGGTAGGGAGCTTCCGGTCAGGAGGGCGCGGGTGCTCAGCGGGTGCCGAAGATCTGGACCTCGAACACCCGGGCAAGTCCGTCGGACGGGCTGGGTTCGGTGAAACGGAGACGCAGGCTGCTGACGCCGAGGGCGTCGGTGAGCGGTACCGCGACCGGGCTGGCCGCGTTCGCCTCGACCTGCCCGAGCGTGTGCCACGTGCCGTCGGTCAGCCCGTCGACGGCGAAGCTGCGTACTCGGAGCGCGTCGGACCCGGTGACCCCGCTGTGCACCACGGCGCGGAGCAGGTCGGCGGGCTCGCCAAGGTCGATGGTGAGAGTGGGGAGCGGGTCGCCGGTTCCGGAGATCCACCGTGCGCCCGTGGTCTGTCCGTCCACGGCGTTGGCCGCCACGTTGCTGGACAGCACAGACGAAGCGGTGACGTCGGCGCCCACGGCGAGGTTCTCACCGCCGACCCGAACGGTTAGCCCCCGCTCGACGGTCATCGTCCGGCCGCGGTGGGCGAAGGAGACGCTCACCGACAGATCGTGGGTGGTGCCGTGGTCGGCGTCGGCGGGTGCTGCGACCGTCAACGGGACCGTGACGCTCTGCTTCCCGTCGATCCGGCCGGGGGCCTCGGTGCGGACCCCCAGCCCGTCGGGCGAGCTGACCGTGACCTCGACATCCGCCAGCGGCCCTGGCTGGTGGTTGGTCAGCACGAGCTCGGTGGTGGTGCTCCCGTCCGGAAGTACGTTCAGCGAGGCGTCACCGGTCAACGAGATCCCGGTGGCACGCACGTCGCGCCCCGGTACGTCGATCCCGAGGTACGCGACCTCGAGCTCGGGGACCTCGCGTCCCGTCTCGACGTCGCGGACGGTCGCGCCCCAGCGGGTGTTCGCCACGTTGGTGGGACGGTAGCCGCGGGTGCCTCGGATCACGACGTCCCGGGAGTCGGTGACCCCGACCGCGTAGGGGTAGGGACCGAGGACGGTCGCGACCCGGAAGAACACGGTGTTGCCGAAGAGGACGTCCCGCACGCCGTCGAGCTCGACCGCCTGGGACTCCCACCCGTAGATGTGGTCCTCGGTCTGCAGGGCGTGCAGCTCCCACCCGCGAACATTGCGCATGACCACCTCGCGGTGGCGGTGGTGCTCGACGGAGATCTCGTACACCCGGCCCGGTACGGAGGTGTTCTCCACGAGGAAGCCGTTCTCGGCCCAGCCGGCGACCGCCCAGAGGTTGACGAACGACCCGCCACCCCCGTCGATCCAGAAGTTGTACTTGTAGTCGCCGCGGAAGTCGTAACCCGGGTCACCGAGTGCCGGATCGCCAGGGGCGGTCTCGTCCGGTGCCCACTTCACGAACTGTGTGGCGATGTCGGACAGATGGCTCTCGGCCCCGGACTGCCAGTGCACGTGGACGGATCCAGGGTTGGTGACGGCGGTGTCCAGGCCCAGGCCGGCGACGAAGTTCTGCCCGCCGTGAGGCGTGTGCAGGATGGACCGCGGCGCCTCGGGGTCGCCGAACGCGGCGGACTCGTCGGGGATGGTCAGCCAGGTCTGTCGTGGATGCAGCGCGACGAGGTTGTTCTCCCGACGGAGCTCGAGCGTGTCCGTGAGCAGGTACTCGCCCATGGGGACGTACACCGTGTTGTGCTCGGTGAGAGCCTGCTGGAAGATCGCGTGATCATCCTCCGTCCCGGTGCCGATCGTGACGCCCCGCTCGGCGGCGTACTCGGCGATGTTCACCCACGAACCGCTGTCGGGCGGCAGCGGGATGTCGCTGGCGAGGAGGCTTCGCATGGCCGGGGCCGGTCGCGCCTGGGCGTCGACGACGACGGCATCCGTGCGCTGCTCACCGTCGGTGAGGGCATCAGCCACCCGCAGTCCGAGCGTCGCATCGTTGACGAGGTAGCTGTCCTCGGGCACCGTCCAGGTGCTGCCGCTGGGCTGGGTGCGCAGCAGGGGGCCGCTGTCCACCACGCCGGTGCTCACGATGTTGAGCTGGTTCTGCGCCCGTACGAGGTCGGGCTCGTCGGTCGCCGGGACCGACTCGCTGTCGTTCAGCGTGATCACCGGGCCGTCGATCCCCTCGAAGAGGGAGTCCTGGACGTACAGGCGCTGGGTCTGCGCCGGCGTGGCCTCGATGCCACGCGGCAGGTCGGTGAACCGGGTACGGATGATGCTCAGCTTGGCATCGGTGTGCAGCCGGATCCCTGACTCGGCCTGGCCCGTGAAGCTCGAGTCGATGATCGTGGTCTGCCAGCCCGGCGAGGCCGCGAAGGCCAGCAGGCCGAACTGCCCGCCGCGGACGTTGACCCGCTGGATGAGGTTGGCGTTGTGGTCGATGCCGGCGTAGCCGTCGCCCATGTCGATGTCGACGTCCTGGAGGAGGAACATCTGGGCGCCACCGAAGCGCACGCCGACCGCGCCGGGGTTGCCCTCGTCGACGGTGATGTCGACGTTGACCAGGCCAGTGCCGAACGTGTCGTTGTTGCCGAAGGTGATCGTGCCGTTCTCCGACCACGGTCGGCGGACCGCGGCGAAGACGAACTCTGGATCGCCGGCGAAGGCGACGGTCGACGGCGGCACGTAGAACTCCGGCCGGCTCTCCCCGAACCCGATCAGCCGCACGGAGGCGTGGACGTCGATCCGGTCGGTGACCCGGTAGGTGCCCTCGGGGACGAACACGAGCCCGCCGCCGTCGCCGACCTCGACCCCGCGCGCACCGCCGACGATGTTGCCGAGCCAGTTCTCCCCACCCCGGCGCGACGCCTCGTCGATGGCTGCCTGGATCGCGGCGGTGTCGTCGCCGACGCCGCCGCCGTGGACCGGGAACTCCGCGCTGCCGAGCACCACCGCCGTCGGGTCGGTCGGCATGGTGGTGTACACAGACCGGCCGGCCGGGATCTCCGTGGGCGGGTCCGCAGCTGCCGTCGCGGCTGTGGCGGCGACAGCCGGCACTGCCAGGGTCAGGGTCGCTACGACGGCCGCGATGCGGCGTCGGACGGTTCGTTTCGATCGCACGGTCAACTCACCTCGTTGTGGGTCTGTACTGCGGGCGGGTCAGAGCTCGTGGCGCGGGACGCGGCTCACCCCTTCAGCCCGGTCTGCGCCAGGCCCTGGATGAACTGGCGCTGAGCGAAGATGAACACGACCAGCACCGGGATCACGGTCAGGGTGGTCGCGGCGAGCTGGACGTTCCAGATCGGCCCGCCGTAGGCGTCGACGTACTGGGTCAGAGCCTGCGGGAGGGTGAAGTTCTCCTGGCTGGACAGGTACACGATCGGCTCGAGGTACATGTTCCAGCTCTTCAGGAACGTGAAGATCGCGACCGCGGCGATCGCGGGCCGGGCCAGGGGGAAGGCGATCTTCCAGAAGATGCCCCACCGGCTCAGGCCGTCCATCCGGCCGGCCTCCTCCAGCTCGTACGGCAGCGCGATGAAGAACTGCCGCATGATGAACGTCGCCAGCACGCTCGGCGCGCCGAGGATCGGGATGACGATCAGCGGCCAGTGCGTATCGATCAGGCCGAGGGAGTTCACCATCCGGAACAGCGGGACGATGGTGACCTCGGAGGGGATCAGCAGCCCGGTCAGCACGAGGATGAACAGCAGGTTCGCGCCGGGGAACTGGATCCGCGCGAACGCGTAGCCGGCCAGCGAGGCGATGAGGATGGTCCCCACCGTCACCAGGGCGGCGATGTAGAGGCTGTTGAAGTACTGCTGCGCGAACGGCTGGAGCTCGAAGACCTGCGTGTACGAGGAGAGCGACGGCGACTCCGGCCACAGGCTCGGCGGCACCCGCAGGATCTCGCTCGTCGTCTTCATGCTCGACGTCGCCATCCACCAGGTGGGGAAGACGAACGGCACCGCGAGCACGAGCATCAGCACCACGAGCGCGCCGCGCACGACCTTCGGCCGCACGGGCTTCCGACGCCGGGTGCCCGACGACGGGGCGGGGCCGCCGGCGGCAGCCCGGCTCGCGCCGTCGGCCCGGACGGTACGCGCGGGACGGGTCTCGCCCGGCGCGTCGAGCTGGTCAGGCTTCATGGAAGACCCATCGCTTTCTGGTCTGCCACTGCAGGAGCGTCAGGACGAGGACGATGACGAACAGCAGCACGGCGATCGCGCTGGCGTAGCCGAACTCGTTGAACTGGAACGCCTGGCGGTAGAGGAAGTAGACGAGGACGGTGGTGGAGTTGCCCGGCCCGCCCTGGGTGAGGACGTCGATGAGAGCGAAGGTCTCCAGCGAGCCGACGACCGTGAGGATGGAGACGAGCAGGATCGTGGGGGAGATCATCGGCATGGTGATCGCCCAGAACCGCCGCCACGCCGACGCGCCGTCGATGCGGGCGGCCTCCTGGATCTCCTCGGGCACGCCCTGCAGGGCGGCGAGGAACAGGATCATGTTCAGGCCGACGTTCTTGAACACCTGCACCACGATCACCGCGATCATCGCCGTGACGTTGTTGCGCAGCCAGTTCGGCCCGTCGATGCCCAGGCCGGCGAGGAACGAGTTGACGCCGCCGTCGACCTGGAGCAGGAAGCCCCAGACGATGGTCCACGCCACCAGGGAGACCACGACCGGGGAGAAGAAGGCCACCCGGAACACGGTGGTCCCGGGCAGCTTCTGGTTCAGCAGCACCGCCAGGAAGAGCGCGAGGGAGATGTTGAGGATCACCAGGCCCACCGAGAACCATGCGCTGGCGATCAGCGAGTCGTGCAGCGCCTCGTCGGCGAGCATCCGCTCGTAGTTGGCTGCGCCCTCGAAGGTGAAGGTGCCCGCCAGGACGTTCCACTCGTGCAGGCTGTACCAGACCACCGCGATCAGCGGAGCGATGACGAACGCCAGGGCCCCGAGCACCGCCGGGGCGACGAACAGGTACCCCGTCGCGGCGTCGCGGCGCCGCCAGGCGGACCGGCGCTGACGCCGGCCCGCCCGGGGGGAGGTGGCCAGGACCGCCATCAGCCCTGCAGCAGCGGCTCGGCCGCGGCGCACACGTCGTTCAGCACGGCCTCGACGTCCGCGCCCTCGGTCCACAGCGCGTCGAGCTCGCCGCGGATCGTGGTCTCCAGCTGGGCGAAGTTGGCGTGCGCCGGCTTCGTCGTGGCGTCCTGGATGCCCTCGACGACGACCGACTGCAGCTGCTCCTCGGACAGCAGCGGGTTGGCCGTGGCGAGCACGTCGGCGGTCAGCAGCGACTCACGCGGCGGCGGGAAGTACGTGGCGAGCTTCTCGGCGCTCTCCGGCGAGGTGAAGTGCGCCAGGAAGTCGGCGGCGACGTCGGGGTTCTCGCCGTTCTCGAACACGCCGATGCCGGCCTGCCCGATGACGTTCTGCTGACCCTCGGGGCCGGCCGGCAGCGGGAGCAGGTCCCACTCGAAGGAGCCGTCCAGCGACGAGGCCCGCGAGATCTGGGTGATCGTCATGGTGACGTCCCCGGCGAAGAAGTCCGCCGAGGTCCCCGGTCCGGGGATCGCGCCGTCGGTGAACACCGCGTCGTGGAACCAGGTCATCGCCTCGACCATCTCGGGCTCGGTGAAGCCGCAGGTGGTGCCGTCCGCCGACCAGGCGGAGGCGCCCCAGCCGCCCCAGACGGTGGCGAGGTTGCTCCAGATGCTGTAGTCGAAGTCACGCACGACGAGGCCGGCGCCGCCGAGCTGCTCGGTCGTCGCGGCCGAGATCTCGCGCGCGGCGTCGTAGGTCCACTCGTCGGAGTCGACCAGGTCACCGGGGTTGGGCTGGCCGGCCTCGGCGATGCGGTCGGTGTTGACGAACATCGCGAACGGGGAGTTCGAGAACGGGTACGCGTACAGCCCGTCCTCGGCGGACCAGAGCTCGAGCGCGGACGGCAGCAGGTCGTCGTACTCGTAGCCCTCGGCGCCCTCGAGCGCGGGCTTGATGTCAGCGAGCGCGCCGGACTGGACGAACTCCGGGGCGTTGGACTCGAAGATCCAGGCCAGGTCCGGGGTGTTCCCGCCGGCGAGCTGGGTCGTCAGGGTGGTGGTGTAGTCCGCGAACGGCACGACCTCGAACTCGACCGAGGAGACGAGGTCGGGGTTCTCCTCGATGTAGTCCGCGGCGATCTCGTCGAAGAGCGCCAGCTGGTCCTCGTTGGCGGTCCACACGGTCATGCGCAGGTCGACGGGACCGTCGGCAGCGGGTTCGGGCGTGCCCGCCTCGCTGCCGTTGTCGCCGCCGGAACAGGCGGCCAGGGTGCCGGCGCCGAGCATGAGCACGGCAAGGGCGGGTACGACGGATCGACGGTGAACCACTTTCGCTCCTTTGTGGGGGATTCGACCGGTCGTCGGACGACGACGGCGGTCATTGCGGGGGACTGCGGGATCAGTAGCCACGAACACCCTCGGGCCAGCGCAGCTCGACGCCGTCGGCGACGAGGACGGACTGGAGCTTCGAGACCAGCTGCGCGTCGGCGTGCACCTGGTGCGGTGTGGTGCTCTCGGCGAGGCACTCGGCGGCGAGGACGCCGGCGACCTCGCCGATGTTCCACTCCACCGGGTGCAGCCGGTAGCAGCCGTTGGTGATGTGGGTGGTACCGATGTTCTTGCACCCGGCGAGCAGGTTGGTCGTTCGCCGGGGGATCAGGGTGCCGAGGGGGATCTCGAAGGGCTCGGCGCCGACGTCGATGTAGGTGTCGCCGCCGGTGGAGGGGTGCAGGTCGATGCGGTACATGCCGATCCCGACGCTGTCGGGGTACTTGCGGGCACCGGCGTCGCCGTTGATCGCGAGGGAGACGTCCTGCTCCCGGACCGTCTCCAGGGCCAGGATGCGCCGTCCTTCCCGGTGGTAGGGCGCCATCGCGAGGCCGTCCGCGGTGCCCATGACGTCGGGGCGCAGCCGCAGGCCGGGCCAGCCCTTGCCGCCGTCCGGCCGCGGCGCCTCGGTCTGCATCCAGTAGAGCATCGACAGGCTCAGCTGCTTGGCGTCGTGCAGGCGGGAGGCGAGGACGTCGTCGTCGACGTCGACCAGGGGAGCGTCGAAGTAGTCGATGCTCGGCCAGTTCACCAGGGTGATGTCGGAGGCGTAGGTCCCGGGCTCGAAGAGGTCCCTGGCGGCGATACGCCGGAACGACCACAGGTTGGTGTCGCCGGGGTTCAGCGACTGGTCGGCGAAGACGGCGAGGGCGTCGTCGCCGGGGTTGGGCTCGAAGTAGCGCTCGACGATCTCCAGGGTGCGCGGGTGCGGGGCGCTCCAGCTCACGAGGTTCGCGCCCCAGAAGTCCGGAGCCACGTTCGACCAGTAGTCGTACTGCTCCGGCCGGTCGATGGTGTGGTCGCCGTCGAGGTGCTCGACGGCGAAGCACACGCTGACCGCCTGGATGTTGTCCGGCTGCGCCTCCTCGGGCGCGCTGGGCTCGCCCGTCTGGGCGCGGGACTCGAAGCCGGTGACGTAGTCGGTGCCGGAGAGCGGCAGGAGCTCGCCGGTCTCGGTGGCGTCGATGACGTAGTCGGCGGTGATGGTGGTGCGCTCGCCGGTACGCACGTCCTCCAGCTCGACGGCACGCACGGTGTCACCCTCGACGTCGCAGCGGACGGGGCGCAGGTGGTGCAGCACCCGGATCCTCTCGCCGGAGCGGTAGGGGGCGAGCATCTCGTCGATGACGGCGACGCCGACCCGGGGCTCGGCGCAGAGCTTCGACACCCAGCCTGCGCCGGGGTTGAGGTCGCGCTTGGCCTGCGCCGCCTCGGTGAGCGGGTAGCTGCGGCGGTAGTAGTCGCGGATGCCGTCGCGCAGCTGGCGGTAGCTCGCGGTGCAGCCGAACTCCTCGATCCACGGGTGCTCGTCCGGCGGCACGGCCTGGGAGGTCAGCTGCCCCCCGAGCCACTCGTACTCCTCGGTGAGGATGACTGACGCGCCGTGTCGCGCGGCGCCGAGCGCCGCCGCCACTCCGCCGAGCCCGCCACCGACGACGAGCACCTGGGTCTGATCGGTCTGCACTTGCTATCGAACCTTTCCGTTGGGGACCGGCCTGGCGGCCGAAGGTTGGTGACGTGCCGCGGTCACTCCGGGGACGACGACGCACGGGATCTTGATCTGGAGCTCTTCGGGTGGGTCCGGGGTCGGGGTCAGCTGACGGATGACGATGCGCAGCGCCTCGGCGCCCATCTCCTGGCGGGGGATGAGGAAGCCCGTCCAGTCGACGTCGTCGTCGGGGTCCGGACGCTCGGGGTCTCCCAGCCGTGCGATCGACAGGTCGCCCGGCACGGCCAGCCCGCGGGCCACGGCCGCCCGCCGTAGCGGGGCGGCCAGGTCGGAGGTGACGACGACGGCACTGACGCCCGCCGACCGGAGCGCGTCGAGCAGCTCTCCGGAGGTGAGGTCCGGCTCGTCGAAGGTCACCGGCTGCAGACCGGCGCGGGTCATCGCGCGGCGGTAGCCCCTCGCGCGGTCCTCGATCGACTCGTGCCCGGTGAACTCGTTGACCAGGACGATGCGCCGGTGGCCCAGGGTCAGGAGGTTCTCCACCACCTGCTGGGTGGCGACGTCGTAGGCGGCACCGGCGTAGGGCACCTTGCCACCGGGGGCCTCCCGGCGGCCGACGAACGCGAAGGGGAAGTCCTGGCGCAGCAGCTCGGCGAGGTCCTCGGGGTAGCTGTGCCGGCCGAGCAGCACGCAGCCGTCCGCGAGCCGCAGCCGCCCCACCCCGCCGCCGCCCACGAGCTGCTGGCCGCGCGTGGCGGACATGGAGGTGAACATGAGCAGGTCGACGCCGCTGCGCTGCGCCTCGTTCTCCACGCCCTCGAGGAACGGGTGATAGAAGTCGCTGGAGTCGTGCGGGAAGACCGACTCGTAGGTGTAGACGCCGACGATGGAGGTCCGTCCGCCGGCCAGTCGCTGGGCGAACGGGTTGGCGGCGTAGCCCGTGACCTCGATGGCTCGGAGCACCCTCTCGCGGGCATCTTCACCAACGCGTCGCTGCGCAGTCCCTGTCCCGGTGAGCACCATCGAGACGGTCGTCTGGCTGACGCCCGCGATGCGAGCGACGTCCGCCTGGGTGGGACGTCGCCCGGAGCGGCGGTGCTCCGGGGCATGACCGGTCGTCGTCATGGACGCAGGTCATCAGGTTTTACGCAAAACTGCAAAGGCCTCGTCCAGTCGGGATGCGTGCGGCCGAGTGTGGTCTGCTCGAGCCGGCGCCCGCTGGAGGCGGGATTATCCGGCGCTGTATCACCGCGAGTTCGACCGAAGTGCGCCGGCTAGACCGCAACCTGCAGAGAGGGGGGTTGTGGTTTTGCGAATGACTCCCTTCCATGCGACCTGTCGCTGTCCGCCGTGCGCGGCGGTGACCCGGGAGACCGGATGGTCTCCCGGCGAGAACCGACGACGACGTCCGACTCAGGGGGATCCACATGCGTGTCCGTTCGACGAACCACCGACGACTCCTCGCCTGCGCAGTACTTCCGGCGACGGCGGCACTGATCGCCGCGGCGACGGCTCCGGCCACCGCTGCGACGGGGACCAGCACGACCACCGCGACGGCGACGGTCGCCGACGACTCGCGCTCGGTCTGGCGCGGAGACGGCCTGCCGCCCGGTCAGTCCGACCTGGGCGAGGTGGCGCTCGTCCCGCTCGACGACCGCCCCTACACCTGGTACGCCCCGCTCAAGCTCGGGGCCGGTGCGGGATACGAGGTGACCACCCCTGAGCACGAGGTCCTCGGCCGCCACTTCACTCCTGGCGACGGCGCCGCGGCGGCCGAGTGGCTCGTGCAGGCAGCCCGCCAGGCGGACGACGCCGTCGTCGCGCTGCCGATGCTCGCGTACGGCGGGCTGCTGAACTCGCGCAACAGCAGCGTGCCGCAGGAGCAGGCGCTGGCGAACCTCGAGGCCGTCCGGACCGTGAAGAAGCAGAACCCGGGGGAGCGGCTCTACGCCTTCGACACCATCATGCGCCTGACCCCCGAGGGGCCGTGGCGCACCGATCTCCGGATCTGGGCGACCCTCGTGGACGAGGTGGAGAACCTCGGACAGGAGGACAAGCGCGCCGAGCTGGAGGCCATGGAGGCGAAGATCCCGCAGGAGGTGCGAGACGACTACCTGGCAACCCGGCAACGAAACCACGAGCTGAACCTCGAGATGATCGAGTGGGCGGCCGAGGGGATCTTCGACTACCTGATCATCGGTCAGGACGACGCCTCCGGGACCGGGCTGCACCGCCCTGAGGCGGCCGCGCTGGCGGAGCGGATCCGCGAGCTCGGCGTCGAGGACCGCGTGGTGCTGTACCCGGGGGCGGACACCGTCTCGTCGCTGCTGCTGGCGAAGCTGGCGGTCGAGGACGCCGGCACCGAGCCGGCCGTCTACGTCGAGTACTCCCGGGTGCACGGCTCGGAGTGGACGGCGCCGTACCAGAACATCCCGTACGAGGACCTCATCGAGGGGTACGTCAACACCATCGGCGGCCGGATGACCACGGACATCGACGACGCCGACGTGGTCCTCATGGCCAACACCGGAGGCAGCTCGGCCTCGGTGCAGCCTTTCGCCGACCGGGTCATCGAGTATGTGGAGGACGGCCGGACGGTCGCCCTCGGCGACGATGCCATCGCCGGACGGACCGACATGCGGCTGATGGACCTGCTCGACCCGGAGATCGACCGTGGCGAGCTGGTCGCCTACTCGGGGTGGAACATCGGCATCCCGATCTCACAGTCGCTCAGCCGTGATGCCCTCCTGCACCGCGCGGAACGGGGTGACCTGCCACCGGGCAGTGCCAACGGCCGCGGCGGGCCGATCGACGAGGGGCGCACGAGCCTGCTGAGCGAGGCGGCAGAGCACACACTCGAGCTGACGCTGTCGGAGTGGGTCCAGACCAACTCCTACCGCACCTACGTCCGCAACGACACGACGGCGTATGCCTCGTCGCTCGGCGAGCCGAACCCGCAGGACCTGCAGACCTATTACGACGAGGTCGACGCCTACGCCCGCGAGCACACGCTGCCGTACGCCCAGGACCTGTTCGACGAGCACTTCGACGGTGTCGCCCGGCCCGTCGGCACGGTGGCCGGCGAGGCGCTGGAGCTGGTAGCCACCGACGTCGAGGAGTGGAACATCTACCTGCCCTGGCTGCGCACCGGCGAGATCGCGGCCGAGCCCGAGATCGCCGCGTCGGTCGGCTGACCCCAGCTGATCGCAGCCGAAGGAGAACGACGATGAGCTCACGACGCACGCTCGCCGCGGCCGCCGCCGCCCTTCTGATGGGTCTCTCGGCGGTCGCGGCAGTCGCGCCGGCCGCCGCCGCACCGCCAGCAGTCCCTGGCCCGCCGGACAGCCTCGGGAGGCTCGCGATCGTCCCGATGGACGACCGGCCCTTCCCCGCCTACACGCCCGCGGCTGTCGCCCGGGCAGGTGGGTTCGACACGGCCGTGCCCGACACAACCATGCTCGGTGAGTTCCTCACGGCCGGCGACGCCGAGGGGGTCGCGGACTGGTGGTCCGGTGCCGCCGAGGACGCCGACGGCTCGGTGGTCGCCGTGCCGATGCTCGCCTACGGCGGCCTCGTCGCCTCCCGACAGTGCCGCAGCACGATCGAGGAGGCCAGCGAGCGCCTTGACGTGTTCGAGGAGGTCCGGGCCGCCAACCCGGAGCAGCCGGTGTATGCGTTCGACGTCATCATGCGGCTGACCATCGAGCCCTACGGTTCCTACCCCGGCACGTATGCCGGGAAGATCCGAGACTGGGCCGTCCTCCACGACCGGGTGGTCACGCTCGGGCAGGAGGAGTATCGCGCCGAGTACGAGGCTCTCGCGGACGAGATCCCGCAGGAGCTCAAGGACGACTACTGGTGCACGCGCGAGCGCAACCACCAGATCAACCGCGAGATGGTCCAGCGGGTGGCCGACGGGGTGGTCGACTACCTCATCCTCGGCCAGGACGACACCACGGCGTTCGGTCCTCAGCGGGCCGAGCAGATCGCGCTGCGCGATCTGGTCGCCGAGCTTGGCGTCGAGGAGAAGGTGAAGATCTATCCCGGCGCCGATGTCGTCGGCGCGCTACTCAGCGCCAAGCACGTGACCGAACGGCTCGACGTGGAGACCACTGTCGACGTGGAGTGGTCACGGACTCCGGGTGACGAGTGGGTCGCGCCCTACCAGGACATCCCGTACGCCGAGCTTGTCGAGGAGTACGCCACGACGGTGGGTGGCACCGTCGTGGACGACCCGTACGCGGACGTCCTGCTTATGGCGAACACCGCGGGCGGCGGGAGCCTGGAGCCGTTCGCGGACAGGATCCAAGCCGCCGTCGCCGAGGGACGGACCGTCGCCGTCGGTGACGACGCCATCGCCGGCGAGGTCGACCCCGAGCTGTACCGCCTGCTCGCGCCGCGGATCCAGATCGGTCAGCTCGCGTCCTGGTCCGGCTGGAACGTCGGAATCTCCCTGGCGCAGTCCGTCGTCCACTCTGCCCTGCTCGAGGCGTCCCGGGAGGGCACGCTGCTGCCGGGGTCCCCTGCCGCGACGCCGGTTGTCGAGGCGACGGGACGGCTCCTCGAGCGTGCCGCGGTCGCCGACCGCGAGCTCCTGCTGCAGGAGCTCGCCCACACCCAGATGTTCCGCAACGAGGTCCGCGACGACATCAAGGCGTTCGCCGAGCGCAACGGCGACGACCCGATGTACATGACCGACGTCTTCGACGAGGCCAACCAGCTGGCCATCGACCGGACGCGCCCGCTCGTCGAGGACCTCTACGCGGAGGAGTTCGCTGGTGCGCCGCTGCGCCTCGGGCACGACGGGCGCACCGAGCTCACCGGATCCGTGTCGGGCCTCAGCTCGTGGCAGATGGAGCTCGCATGGTTCCGCTACCAGGAGATGGAGCTCTACCCGACCCTGCGGATCCCGCGGGACGTGGCTGACCGGTCCGCGTTGCTGTCGGTGTCGGTGCTGCCCTACGAGCTGGGGGTGCGTCCGGAGACGGAGGTGTCCGTGCCGGTCTCGGTGGTGGTGCGCAACGACGTCGGTGCCCAGGTGTCGGCGGAGGTGGCCGTCTCGGCGCCGCAGGGGTGGACGGTACCGGGGCCCGTGGTCGTGGACCTGGGTCCCTTCGAGGTGGCCGAGGTCGAGCTGGACCTGGTGACGGCACCGCTGGCGGCGGAGTCGGCAGCCGAATACTCGGTGGGGGTGACCCATACGTCGGCCGTCACTGGCGAGCGCGTGCTCGAGGCGTCGGCGGCCGGGGTGGTCTCGGCGGCCTGGCGCAACGTGCTCCTGGGGGCGTCCGGTGCGGTGGCGACGTCGTCGGGGCACTCCGGTGCGTACCAGCCGGCGTTCGCGATCGACGGCAACCGGGTGAGCAACGGCAGCCGGTGGCTGACCGGGGCCGCTGCCGCGCACTGGCTCCAGGTGGACCTGTCGCGGCCGGAGACGATCGACACCGTCGAGCTGTTCCAGTACGCGACGCCGTACCAGCTGCGTGAGTACCGGCTGCTGGGCAGCGTCGACGGGGTGTGGGAGGTGCTCGTCGAGGTTGCCGACAACGCCGAGAGCACGACGCTGCACTCCTTCGCCCCGGTCACCGTCGACGCGGTGCGCCTGGAGGTGACCGGCACGGTCGACTCCCGGGTCCGCCTGTACGAGATCGAGGCGACCTGCCGCACCAGCAGCTGCCACGCCTGACCCAGTCCGGGCGGCGGCATCTCGGCCGCAGCCCGGGCACAACGCCAGCTATGAGGCCGGTCCGCGACGGTGCGGGCCAGAAGGAGGTCACCATGCAACGACCACGACGACGTCGTGCGCTTCTCCCGATCGTGCTGCTGTGCGCTCTGTTCCTCGGCGTCGGAGGGGTCGCGACGGCCACCACCGACGGTCCGGTGGACCAGTCCGACCTGCCGGTGTTCGAGTTCCGCGGGATCATCACCGACAAGGAGCAGATGGAGTACAACCCCACGGACGAGTACATCTTCCCGGGCGTGTTCCACGCCGGCGAGCACCTGGAGGACCCGCTCGCCGAGTGGTACCTCTACCTCGCTCCGCACGACGCGCCCGGCGGCATCGTGCTCATGTACTCCGACTCGCTCGACGGCCCCTGGACCGAGCACTCCGGGAGCCCGGTCATCTCCAACACCTGGCTGCCGCACTACGACACGGTCTCCCACGTGTCGACCCCGGAGCCGTTCTGGCACCCGGAGGAGGACCAGCTCTTCCTGTACTTCCACGGGGAGAACAGCACCACCCGCGTCGCCACCTCGGACGACGGCGTGACCTTCGAGTACGGCGGTGAGGCGGTCACCAACGCGGACGGCGGACCCGGCACGTCCGAGACGTCGTACGCCCGGGTCTTCGAGCACCCGGACCCAAACTCGGCGTACCGGTACGCGATGTTCTACATGGACAACACACCGCAGAACATCCGCCGTATCCGGGTGGCGGAGTCGGTCGACGCACGTGAGTGGGACGTGCGGGCCGAACCGCTCGTCGTCCCCGGCGCGGAGGAGGGGCAGAACGTCTCGAGCGCGAACCTGTGGGAGTGGGACGGACAGCTCTTCGTGATCTACCACGCGTCGTCGGGAAAGATCCATGCCCGGACGGTCGACGAGACCCTCACCGAGACGGGCCCGACGCTGACCCTGCACGAGGCGAGCGGGGTGGGCGAGGACGTTGGCCGCACCGCCGCGCCCGAGATCGTGACGGACGACACCGGCACCTATCTCTTCTACGAGGCCGGTGACCGGCTCGGTGCCACCATCGCGTACGCCAAGCTCGACCCGGACGCGGTCCGCCCGCCCGAGCCGCAGCCGGACACGGACCCCCTCCGTGAGCAGTGCAGCGGCGTGGCGTCGGAGGAGTTCGACGGCGACACGCTCGACGATGACCTCTGGGACGCCGGGGTGCGTCAGGACGCGAGCCGGCACGAGCTGCGCGACGGCTCCCTCGTCCTGCCGACGTATCGCTCCGGCGTCAACGGTGCCCCGTTGCTGCTGCAAGAGGTTCCGGAGGGGCCGTGGGAGGTCACGACCGAGGTCGCCGTGGATCCGACGGAGAGGTATCAGCAGGCCGGTCTGCTGCTGTACGCCGACGACGCCAACTACGCCAAGCTCGACCTGGTGCACGGCTCGCAGGGCCTGCGGATGGAGTACATCTGGCGCCAGAACGGCTCGGACCGGAACACCGGCTTCGACAGCATCGCCCCCGGCCCCGAGCTGGGGGAGACGTTCTGGCTGCGGCTTGCCAGCGACGGCGCCGATGTCAGCGCCGCCGTGTCCTTCGACGGCGAGACGTTCGAGCCGTGGGGCCGGACGGTCGACCTCGAAGCCCTGCAGCCGGTCGGGATCGGACCCTTCGCGATGCGCGGGGCCACGGCCGCACCGGAGATCGAGGCGGGCTTCGCCTGGTTCCGCTGGACGCCCACCGCTGCCGAGCAGGCGGCGTGCGACGATGCCGTCGTCGTGCCGGAGGTTCCTGACGACGACGAGACGTCAGCACCCGGCCAAGCCGTCCTGCGAACCACCAGCGGCTGGGCCACCGGCCTGCACGACGGGAACTTCGAGGTCCTCGTGGACCTGTGGTGGGGAACCAACGGGAGCGTCTTCACGCTCTACGAGAACGGTGAGCTCATCGCGGCGGAGACCCTCGAGCTGGCCACCCCGGCGGCGCAGTCGCTCCGGATACCGGTGACCGGACGCGTCGACGGGACCTACACCTACACCGGCGAGCTGACCAACGCCCAGGGCACGACGGCGACCAGGTCGGTCACTGTCGAGGTCACCGACGCGGCACCGGCCGTGCCGGTGCTCAGCCACGACAACCGCGACAAGGACGGCAGCTACACCGTCACCGCCGACCTGTGGTGGGGCACGAACGCGACCGCGTACCGACTGCTCGAGAACGGTGTGCCGATCGCCGAGGGGGATCTGGCGGCCGCCAGCCCGTCGGCCCAGCGGGTCGCGGTCGACGTCACCGGCCGGACCGCGGGCACGTACGAGTACGTCGTCGAGCTCACCAACCACGCGGGCACAACGGCGAGCAGACCGCTGACAGTGTCGGTGGACACCCCGTAGCCGGACAGGAGAGGATGGCGCGCCCAGCGCGCGCCGTCCTCTCCGCATGCCGTGCCCGCGTCGCACCGCGTCGGCATCACGGTCAGCATCACGGTCGGCGGCATGGCGAGCGGTCGTGACCGGCCGGCATCGATAGGCTCCAGCACGCCATCACTCCGACGGCCCCCGCCGCAACGCTGCAGGGCGGGCCGCACCACCGAAGGACTGCCGAATGCGCCGTGCACTGACCGGTCTTGCCACGCTCGCCGCCGCCTCCCTGGCGCTCGTCCCCGCCGCATCCGCGGCCGGCGGGCCACAGGTCGGGGTCAACGTGGTCCTCAGCACCGACATCACCCCGGCCCTGGTGGCGCAGCTCGACGACCTCGGCCGGATCAACTCGCAGTACCCGGACATCGACGCGCTCACCATGAAGGTCCGCAGCTCAGACCTGCCGGCCCTGCGTGCCCTGCCATTCGTCGAGGCGGCCACCCCGGACGCGCAGCGCGTCGGCAAGCCCGTCCCGAGCTCACCGTTCACGGACACCACCAGCGGCCTCGGAACCTGGAACACGGACCAGATCGGCGTCTACGACACCCCGCTCAGCCTCGGTGCGCGCTCGGTGGAGCAGACCGGCGAGGACGTCTACGTCGCGGTCCTCGACACCGGCCTGCACTCCAGCTGGCGGCACTACTTCGGCGAGGACCGCATCGCCGCCGACCTCGGGATCTCCTTCGGTGGTGGCGGGGGTGAGCGGGGCAGCGTCTCCACCCAGCCCAACAAGTGGTCCCAGGACGTCAACGGCCACGGCACGCACGTGACCAGCACGATCCTCGGGTACAACCTCGACGGCGTCCCGGTCGGCGGCGTCGCGCCCGAGGCGACCGTCATCCCGGTGAAGGTGCTGAACCAGAACGGCTCCGGCTGGTCGTCGGTGATCGCCGCAGGCATCGACTACGTCACCGACCTCAAGGTCGACGGCGTCCTCGGTGACTCCCCGGTGGTCATCAACATGTCCCTCGGCGGCCCCGCCCTGGACGCGATGGAGAAGGCCGCCGTCGACCGCGCCATCGCCAACGGCATCATCGTCGTCGCGGCCGCCGGCAACTCCGGCGAGGCCGGGATGGGGTACCCGGGTGCCTACGCACCGGTCATCTCGGTGGCGGCGAACGGCTGGACGGGGGAGTGGGCCGGCGGCCCGAGCTGGTGGAACGGCAGCGACGTACCGGAGCACGCCACCGCGGCGGAGGCGGCCGGTGCGGCCTACATCACCGCGTTCTCCTCCCGCGCCCTCGAGGACCAGGATCTCGACGTCGCCGCGCCGGGCTCGTGGATCGTCGGGCCGATGCAGACGAACGCGCAGCTGGGCTACTACTTCCTGGGCGGCACCTCGATGGCTGCCCCGCACGTCGCCGGGACCGTGGCGCTCATGCTCGAGGCGAGCCCCGGGCTCGACCAGACTGCGGCGGAGCAGCTCCTCGAGGCGACGGCGATCCCGCTCCAGCCAGGCTCGCGCGACGTTCTCGACCCGACCGGCACCACGACGACGATCACCTGGGGCGCGAATGCCACGGGAGCGGGCCTGCTGGACGTCCCGGCCGTCATCGCGGCCGCCTCGGCCGCTCGGTAGGACACACCGCCCTGGAGATGGCGCCGAGCTCGGTCGGCGCCGCACGGCACGTCCACGGGTCACCGCGGTGGTCGTGAAGGTGTCGAACGTGTACTTGGGGTCCGGCGGTGCGGCGGCGTCGGGACCAAGGCCGGCACGACGAGGGGTGCGGCACGTTTCGGGACCAGGCGGGCGGCCCGGGTGCCACACTTCGACTCGTCGAGCGAGGGAGGCCGTGTGGAGGAGACCGGTCGGACGGGCGCGCTCCGGGACCTCCTCGACGTCCAGAGGGCGATGAACGGTGCGCTCCAGCGGCTCGCCGAGCACCCGGACGACGCCGCGTTCGAGGCCTACCTCTCGCTCGGCCGGCGCTACCTGGAGAAAGTGCTCGCCCTCGAGGAGACCAGCCCGGGCGTGGTGGACGTCGAGCTCGCCGCGCTGGCCCTCGTGCAGCAGCTCGAGATCTACGCCGACCACCGCGCGGCCGCCGGCGACCGGGCCGCGGCCGAGGAGCTGCGTGCCGAGGCCGACCGGCTCGTCGTCGCACACCTGGGCCCGGTCGCGCGGGCCGGTGTCGAGCGCGGCCGGGCGATGCGCGCCGCTACCGAGGGAAGCTTCCACGACGCACTCGTGCGCCTCGACGCGGTGCACCACACCTACCGCGAGGCCGGCCGACGGCTGGACGCCGCCCAGACCCTCGTCCAGCTCGCCGACGTGTACTCGTGGCTCGGCGCCCACGACCGGTCGTTGGAGACACTCGACGCCGCGCAGACCCTGGCGGCGGACGACCTCGCAGCCGGCCCACCCTCGCCGGCCGACGTGGCCGCCGCGATCGAGGCGCAGCAGGCGGCCGCCGGGCGTGGCGAGCCGTCGACCGCGGGACCGGACGCGCTCGCGCGGCGCCGGCTGTACTACGAGATCCGGCACAGCCAGGCCCACCAGCACCGCCACCTCGGCCGGTACGACGAGGCGGAGCGGCTCTACGAGGACGTCCGGGAGTACGTCGAGGACCTCGTGCCCGCGGCCGTCGACTTCCACCTCGCGGTCATCGCCCTCGCCAGCGGCGACCTCGTCCGCGCCGAGCGGCTCCTGGGCGCGGTCGCCCCCGCGTTCGACGACGGACTGCTCCGACCGCGGCGCGGGTCCCTGCGGATGTACCAGGCCGACCTCGAGCTCGCCCGCCTCCGTCCGGCGGAGGCCCTCGCCCGGGCCGAGTCCGGTCTGGCCGAGCAGGAGCTCCATCCCGACCTCGAGCTCGCCTGGAAGCTGCACTGGCGCCGGGCCGATGCCCTGGCAGCCCTGGGACTCGGCACCGAGGCCCTCGAGGCCTACACCGCCGCGGCCGCGGCCGCCGACACGCTGCGCGCCGCGCCGCTCGGCTACACGCTCGACACCACGTTCCTGCGCGACAAGCTCCCGATGCTCGACGCCGCGATCGACCACGCCCTCGCCGTCGGTGACGCGGCCGCAGCGGTCCGCTTCATCGAGCTCGGGAAGTCCCGGGCGCTCGCCGCCGTCCTCGCCCGCCCGGGCGGCCCGGACGGTCCCGGCGCGCGGGCGGGCGGGGAACGGGCCGACGAAGTCGCTGAACTCTTCGACGACCTCTCCCGTCGGATCGACGCCGTCGCCTACGCCATGGCCAGCGGACCGGCGGACCCGGACCTGGCCCGCGAGCACGACGCACTCCTCGTCGAGCGGGCAGCCGTCCTGGAACGGATCCGCGTGCACGACCCGCGCTGGCGAACGATCTCCGAGCCCCCCGCGGTCGATGCCGCCGCCACCGGCAGCCGGCTCGCCGCCACCGGCCGCCGCGCCCTGGTGCTGCACCGGCGCGCGAACCGCATCGTCGCCGCACTGCTCGGCGACGGCGAGCCCCGGGCCGCGGCGACTACCCTCACCGAGCCCGTCGCCGAGGCGGTGGCCGCCTACGTGACCAACCTGCACGCCGTCGAGTTCGACCCGCGCCTGCACGACCTGTCCGGCGCCTGCGGGATCGGCCTCGCCGACCTCGTGCCGGCAGAGCTCGCCCAGGCCGCCGTCGCGGCCGACGCTCTCGTGGTGGTCCCGCACGGGGACCTGCACATGCTGCCCTGGGCCGCGCTGACCCTGGACGGTCAGCGCCTGTTCGAGCGCACCGCCGTGGGCGTGCTCCCGAACCTCGCGGCGCTGACGATGCTGGACGACGTACCGCCCGCTGCGCCCGCCGTCGCCCTGCTGGGCGACCCGGACTACACGACGGTGGCGGAGGTGTACCCGCCGCTGCCCCAGGTCGGGCCGGAGCTCGCCGACGTCGCCGCCCTGTACCCCGGCGCGGTGCTCGTCGGACCCGTCACGGGGGCCGCCGCAACCCAGGAGGCGCTGCTGGCCCTGCTCGGCCGGCCCGGTGCGGACGGCGCCGTGCTGCACGTGGCCTGCCACGCGGAGATCGACGTCGACAACCCGCTCGCCGCCGGCCTGGTGCTCACGGGCGCCACCCTGGACGCGGCCGAGGTCGTCCGGCGGCGGTGCGCGTACCCGGAGGTCGTGCTCAGCGCCTGCTCCACCGGCTGGCGTCCGCAGCGCGTCGGTGACCTGGCCCTGGCGGGCGACGACGCCCTCGGCCTGACGGCGTCCTTCCTCGAGGCGGGTGCGCGGTTCCTGCTGGTGTCGGTCCCCAAGGCGCACGACGTCGCGACCCGGGCCTTCGTCGTCGCCTGGCACCGACACCGCCGGGCGGGCGCGTCACCGCTGCAGGCGCACCGGCAGGCCCAGCTCGACCTCTGGACCCGCGAGCCCGCGAAGATCCACAGGTGGGCCGGGATGACCGCCTACGGCTGCCGGTGACAGCGCGCGGAGCCGGCCGCCGACGTCAGGGACCGACTGGGCCTCCGCGACGCTGCCGTGCACAGGTCACCCGCTGAGGGATGCCAGCGTGAGCCGGACCGTCGGGCGGCCCTGGCGGCGGCCCACCTTGGTGAAGCCGGCCCGCCGGAACAGGCTGAACGAGCCGTGGAACATCGAGCTGGAGGACGCGCGGCCGGAGGGCTCGACCGGATAGCCCTCGACGTGCGCGGCGCCGTGAGCAGCCGCGTGGTCCACGGCGGCCGCGAGCAGCGCCGTCGAGAGCCCCCGCCCGCGGTGCCCGGGGCGGATGTAGAAGCACGAGACCGACCAGCAGTCCGGCACGGCGTCGTCGTAGACGACCACCGTCGAGCGTCGGAGCCGGGGGTGCTCGAGGCGTGGTGCGACAGCCACCCAGCCCACGGGCGTGCCGTCGTCGTAGGCGATCAGCCCCGGCGAGGGGGCGGTCCCGGCCCGTTCGGAGAAGGTCTCGCGGAGCTCGGCGGCACGTGTGGCGGTGAACTCCTTGGGGGTCAGCCGGAACCACATGCACCCGCAGCGCGACTGGTCGCCGGGGCGGGCGAAGAGGTCCTTCAGGTCCGGCCAGGTCGCCGTCGTGAGCGGCTTGATGGAGGTCTCCGTCGTCGGGCGCGCCATCCATCCATTCTCGCGCGCTCGTGCCGCGCGTGCGTGGCGGTGAGTCGGCCGTCGCGCTCGCGTGCGTGCGGCGGGTGTCAGCCGTGGGTTCGGGCCATGTGCTCCACCACATGGTCGATGCAGGCGGTCAGCGCCGCGACGTCGGCCGGGTCGACCGCGGGGAACATGCCCACCCGCAGCTGGTTGCGGCCGAGCTTGCGATAGGGCTCGGTGTCGACGATGCCGTTGGCGCGCAGCTGGGCCGCGAGCTCCTTGGCGTCCACCGACGCGTCGAAGTCGATCGTGCCGACCACCGGGGAGCGATGGGCCGGGTCCGTGACGAACGGCGTCGCGACGTCGCTGGCCTCCGCCCACCCGTAGAGCGTGCGCGCCGAGTCGGCCGTCCGGCTGGCCGCCCACCCGAGCCCGCCGTTCTCGTTCAGCCAGTCCACCTGCTCGGCGAGCATCACGAGGGTGGCGACCGCGGGGGTGTTGAGAGTCTGGTCCTTGCGGGAGTTCTCCACCGCGAGCCGGAGGTTGAGGAAGTCCGGCACCCACCGGCCTGCGGTGACCTCCTCGATCCGGGCCACCGCCGCGGGCGAGACGAGGGCCAGCCAGAGTCCGCCGTCGGCCGCGAACGACTTCTGCGGGGCGAAGTAGTACACGTCCGTCTGGGCGACGTCGACGGTGGTGCCGCCCGCGACGGAGGTGGCGTCGACGACGGTGAGGGCGCCGTCGCCGGCGATCCGGGTGACGGGGGAGACGACGCCGGTGGAGGTCTCGTTGTGCGGGTACGCGTAGACGTCGATGCCGTCGGCCGGTGTGCACACCGCGAGCTCGCCGGGCCCTGCGGTGCGGATGTCCGAGGCGCCCAGGAACGGCGCGCGGTCGGTGGCGGTGGCGAACTTGTGGCCGAACTCGCCGAAGTCGGCGTGCTGGGCGCGCTCGCGCACCAGGGAGAAGGTCGCCGCGTCCCAGAACGCCGTGGAGCCGCCGTTCCCGAGGACGACCTCGTACCCGTCCGGTGCGCCGAGCAGAGCGGCCAGGCCCTCGCGGACGCGACCCACCAGTGCGCGGACCGGTGCCTGCCGGTGCGACGTGCCCAGCAGCGTCGAGCCCAGGGCGGCGACCATGTCCGCCTGGGCCGGCCGGACCTTGGACGGCCCGCAGCCGAAGCGCCCGTCCGCGGGCAGCAGGTCGGTGGGGATGGGAACGGTCTCCATGGGCGCGATCATCCCACCAGCAGCCGCGACGCTGCGCCGTCGTCCAGCTGTCAGGGACGTTCCCAGGACCAGCCGGAGCCCTCGACCATCTCGCGCAGCCTGCGCCGCCGGTCGGCGCTGCGCGCCACCGCCTCGTCGATCGTGCGCTCGGCACGCAGCGGGATGCCCGCCTCGCGCAGCGGCTGGAGCGCGGGCGCGCCGGGCACCTCGGAGCCGCCGTGCACCTCGGTGGCGGCCGAGGTGCTCAGCATGCGGTCGATGATCACCCGTAGGCCGCGGGGGACGTCCCCGGGGCGGGCCTGCTCGTCCACCGCGTCCAGCAGCAGGAGCATGGCGTCGTCGAGCGCGGCGGTCGCGACGGGCAGCGCGGTGTCGCGGTGGCCGCTGTGGAACGCGACGAGCACCGGGTAGGCGAGGTGCTGCTCGGCGACGACGGCCAGCGGCGCACCCAGGTCCGCGATCTGCTGGAGGAACGTGGAGGTGAAGCGGGTGCCGTCCCACCCGGCCGTGAGGATGTCGGCCGGCTGCTGCCCGAGCGCGGAGATCTGCAGGGCGAGCGCGTTGCGGTTCACCACCGCCGAGAGCACCGACAGCAGATAGGTGATGGACAGCGTCATGACGAACAGCCCGCTGAAGGAGGCGACCACCGTGAGCAACCGCCACCCGTCGCCGGTGGCGGTGAAGTCCCCGACGCCGAGGGTCATGACGGAGAACCCGGCGTAGTAGGCGACCTGCCACACCGTGGCGTCCGCGCCGGTGCCGGAGCTGCGCACCGCGTCGCCGGAGAGGAACACCAGCGTCCAGCCGCCCCAGAGCAGCAGCACCCAGGTCACCAGCGCCATGACCAGGAGGAGCGGGCCGGTCAGCCGCAACCAGCGGCCCTCCCGGCGATGGCTCTGCCGGAGCAGGATCCACCACGTGCCGCGCAGCAGCGCACCGCTGATCGGACCGGTGCCCTCGCTCGCCGACAGCGCGGTCATCAGCACGTCCGCCGCGAGCAGGACGAGCAGAAGGGCGCCGACCACGGCCGACACGGCCATCATCGGCGGACCTCCATCCTCGCGAGGGTAGCCACGGCGGCACCGGCGTGCGCGGTCGAGCTCGCACGGGGATGACGACGACGAGCCCGCGACCACCCGTGCCGCGCCTCGTCTCGGACCCGGCCGGGCCGTCGAGCCGGCCCGGCCGCGGCGGTGGTCGCCGGGCACGGGGCCTGCGGCCGGCTGGCCGAGCCGGATGGCGCCCGCTCGACCACACTGGTCCCGGACCTGTTCGGCGGACGAGGTGGAGCGATGGCTGAGGCGACCAGGCCGGTGAGCCGGCGGACGCGGCGTGGCGTCGTCGCCGGGGCGGGCGTGCTGCTGCTCGGCGCGGCGCTCCTCGGGTTCGGCCAGCTCACCCGCACGGCGCCCGCCGAGCCACCCCTCGCGGCCCCCGTCGATCCGGCGTCGGGGGACGTGACGGCCTTCCCCGCGCCCGGCACGGTGACGATCGTGCCCGGGGCGCAGCTGAGCTTCCGCGGGGCGGACGACCTCGGCGACCTCTCCGTCGTCGGGGCCGACTCCGGCGAGCATCCCGGCTCTGTGCTCACCCACCCCGACGGCGGCGGCGTGAGCTTCGTGCCCGACGAGCCGTTCGACGAGGGCGAGGAGGTCACCGTCAGCACCGGTCTCGCCGTGCGCGGCACCGACGGCGGGACGTACACGCTGCGGGTCGCCGAGCTCGGCGACCGCCCGCGCCTCGAGGCGCCGCCGGTCACGCGGGCCGTGCCGGACGCGGGCGAGGAGGAGGTGCCGCTCGACCTGGTCCACCAGCTCGTGTCCGAACCGGCGCTCGAGCCACCGCTCGTGGAGGTCACCGGACCCGAGGCCGGGACGACGGCGCCGCCGTCGGGCGACGTCGACGCCGCCGCGACGGACGCCTCGCCGGGGCTGACCGCCGTCGGTGTCAAGAACGGGTTCGGCCAGAAGGGCCCGATGCTCGTCGACGACGCCGGCGAGCCCGTCTGGTTCCTCCCGCTGACCGGCGTCGACGCCCGGGACGTGCAGGTCCAGACCTACCGGGGCGAGCCGGTGCTGACGTGGTGGGAGGGGCTCCAGGCCACCGGGTACGGGTACGGGGAGGCCGTCGTGATGGACCAGACCTACACCGAGATCGCCCGCTTCGACATGGTCGGCTACGACTCGGACGCGCACGAGGTGCTGCTCACCGAGGACGGCACAGCCCTGCTGATGGCCTACGAGCCGGTCCGGATGGACCTGTCCGACATCGGCGGGCCGGCGTACGGCCAGGTCGTCGACAACATCATCCAGGAGGTCGACGTCGCCACCGGTGCTCTGCTGTTCGAGTGGCACAGCGTCGGGCAGGTGGGTCTCGCCGAGTCGTACCTGGAGATGGAGGGCGGCCCGTACGACTACTTCCACGCCAACTCCATCGACGTCGACGACGACGGCGACCTGCTGGTCTCCGCGCGGCACACCTGCGCGGCGTACTCGCTGGACCGCGAGACGGGGTCGGTCGAGTGGCGCCTGGGCGGGCGCGAGTCCGACTTCGCGATGGGTGAGGGCACGACCTTCCTCAAGCAGCACGACGTGCGCCGGGTGGCCGACGGTGCCCTGACCCTGCTCGACAACGGCGGCACCTGCGGCGGCACCACCCGCGAGGTGAGCCGCGGTATCGCACTCGAGCTGGACACCGACGCGATGACGGCCGAGCTCGTGCGCGAGGTGATCCATCCCGAGGAGCTCTTCGCCGAGAGCCAGGCCAGCTACACCGAGCTCCCCGGCGGCAACGCCCAGATCGGCTGGGGGAGCCTGCCGCGCTGGACCCTCTTCGACGCCGACGGCGACGTGCTCCTCGACGCCCGGATCGATGACAGCCTGGACATCACCTCCTACCGCGCACCCCGGGTGCAGTGGGTCGGTCGGCCGACCACCGACCCGGCGGCCGTGCTGGCCGGCGACGGTGCGAGCGTGCACGCGAGCTGGAACGGTGCGACCGAGGTCGCCGCCTGGCGCGTGGTCGACGCCTCGGGGACAGAGGTGGCGGCGGCGGAGCGCGCCGGGTTCGAGACCGAGATCGCCGTGCCGGGCGGGCGGGCGGACCTGCGCATCGAGGCGCTCGACGCCGCCGGTGAGGTGCTCGGCACGGCAGACGTCGCCGCGGCCGGATGACCGGCGCCGAGCGGGACTCGGCGCCGGGCGGGCGCGCCTCGTCGCCACCTGTTGACAGCCGCTCCGCACGTGGGCACGGTGGTCCGACCGTGAGGAGGTGGTCGACGTGACCGATCCGGAGCCGAGCGCCGGCGAGCTCGCCGCCGAGGCGAAGCAAGAGGCGGACGCCGCCGAGAAGGACTACGCCGAGAGCGCCGGTCCCACCTACCCGACCCCCAAGCAGGCCGCCGCCGCCGACCCCGATGCCCCGGCAGGCGAGGACGAGTGGAGCGATGGCGACGTGACGACCGACCCGGCGGGGTCCGCGCCGACGCCCTAGCCGTTCCCACCGGCCGGCCGGAACGAGCTGTCGCGCACCGCACCGGCCGGACACCCCAGCGGTGCGCTGTCGTCGCAGTTGCGGGCCGGTGCCGTCCGCCCCGGGATGCCGCGTCCGCCGTCCTCGCCGAGAATCGGGGACGTGAACAGTCTGCTCGCCGATCGCTACGAGCTCGGGCCTGCCCTCGGCCAGGGTGGCATGGCCGAGGTCTGGCGGGCGCGCGACCGGGTCCTCGGCCGCGACGTCGCCGTCAAGACCGTCAACCTGGCCGCGACGACGGACCCCACGACCGGCGACCGGTTGCGCCGTGAGGCCGTGGCCACGGCCGCGCTCGAGCACCCGGACATCGTCACCGTCTACGACGCCGGGGTCGACGGGGATACCGGGTACCTCGTCATGGAGCTCCTCACCGGGCGCGACCTCGCGGTGATCCTGCGGGAGGGACCCCTGCAGCTGGGCCTGGCGCTGCACGTCGCGGCACGCATCGCCGGAGCTCTCGACGCCGCCCACGGCGCGGGGATCGTGCACCGCGACATCAAGCCGGCGAACATCGTCGTCGACGGAGCCGACGTCACGGTGCTCGACTTCGGGATCGCCGCCGTCGAGCACCACGCGGTCGGCACGCTGACAGTGCCCGGCACCACGTTCGGGACCGCGGAGTACATGTCGCCGGAGCAGGCGCGCGGCGAGCCGGTCTCCTCGGCCTCGGACATGTACTCCTTCGGCTGCCTGCTGACGACCCTCGTCGCTGGGCGCGCCCCGTTCACCGGAGAGCCGCCGATCGTGCTGCTGCAGCACCACGCCTTCCGGGACGCCCCGCGCCTGGACGACCTGAGCCCCGGCGTCCCGCGCGAGCTCGTCGACCTGGTCGACGAGCTGCTGGCGAAGGACCCCCACACCCGCCCGTCGGCGCGGGCGGCGCGTGACGTCCTCGACCGTCTGGTGGAGGAGACCGGGGGAGAGCCGGTGGTCGCCGCCGTCCCGGACCCCGGACTCGCCGGCAGGGTCGGCGCCGCGATCGCCGCCGCGGAGGCGAACGGCTCGATGGGCTCCGCCGGGAGTGCGGACCCGCCCGCCACGGCGGAGCACGTGGTCGCGGGCGAGCCGGCGACGACGGCCGCGATGGCGAGTGCGGAGCCCGACGCCGCGCCCGGAGCGGCGACCCGTGCCGGCAGCGGCAGCATGGCGACCTTGCTCGGGTCCACGGCTGCCCTGGGCGCGATGCCGTCTGACGGCCCGGCCGCCCTGCCGGACCCGCCGGCGGGGACGTCGTCGCCGGAGACCGCGCTCCTCGCGTCGCTGACGGCGCCGTCGCCTGTCGCCGTGACCCGGTCCGCCGACGACGGGGCGGCGGGCGAGGCGGATCGCGGCCGGCCGCGCCGTGCGCTGTGGGCGAGCATGGCCGCCGTCGTCGCCGTGCTGCTCGTCGGTGCCGCCGCCGTGACGCTCGACCCGCTCGTTGGCACACCGCTGAAGGCGACCCTCGTCGAGGTCGAGAAGCCGTCCCCCGTGGCGCCTGAGCCCACGCCCGCGCCGGAGCCGGTCGACCCCGACGGCGAGCAGGTCCTCACCGACGACGCGGGCGCCGGTGTTCCGGCGGGCACGACCGGCACCTCGGAGGTCGGGCCCGCGGAGGTCGCGCCGCCGCCGCCAGGCCCCGAGAGCCCCGGTGCCACCGGCAACGGCCAGGGTGGCGGCAACCATGGTGGTCAGGGACCCGACGGCGACCCGCCCGGGAACTCCGGCCACGGTCAGCAGCAGGGCAACGGCGGCGGGCGGGGCAACGGCTGACGCAGCCAACGTGCTGCGCCCAGGTGTCCAAGAGCACACCGTCCGTGCACGTGGGCCCGTGCCCCGCGGCACCGGTGCTCATTACGATGAGGGAACAGGCGAAGCGCCGGCAGGACCACTCCGCCGCGCTGGTCCGGCCCGGTCGGGACCCACCTGGGGTCGCCGACCCGGACGCCGAGCCCGTCACCGATCAGGACGCCGCGCGCACGCGCGCCGGCGGACACCCCGGACGAGAGATCCCGAGCGGATCCGAAGGTAGGACGCATGACCCCCCAGCACGTCACCGAGGCCGCCGAGCGCACCCTGGCCGGCCCGGTCTCCACCGTCGCCGTCGCGAGCATCGTCGACCACACCCTGCTCAGGCCCGCCGCGACCGCCGCGGACGTCGCCGCGCTGGTCGCCGAGGCCCAGCGTCTCGGCGCCTACTCCGTCTGCGTCTCGCCGAGCATGCTGCCGCTCGGCGACACGGGCTCCGTCAAGGTCGCCACAGTCTGCGGTTTCCCGTCCGGCGCGCACCACGCCGACGTCAAGGCCGCCGAGGCGGCGCGCGCCGTGGCCGACGGCGCCGACGAGATCGACATGGTCGTCAACCTGGCGCTCGCCACCACCGACCGCCACGACGAGGTGCGGGCCGAGATCGCCGCCGTGCGCGCGGCCGTGCCGGCCCCGACGGTCCTCAAGGTCATCATCGAGTCCGCCGCCCTGACGGACGAGCAGATCGTGGCGGTGTGCCGGGCCGCCGAGGCCGCCGGCGCCGACTTCGTCAAGACCTCCACCGGCTTCCACCCGGCCGGCGGCGCGTCCGCGCACGCAGTCGGGCTCATGGCGCGGACCGTCGGCGGGCGTCTCGGCGTCAAGGCCTCCGGCGGGATCCGCACCACCGAGGACGCCCTGGAGATGATCGCGGCCGGTGCGACGCGCCTCGGCCTGTCCGGCACCGCCTCGGTCCTCGCCGGCCTCGTCGACTGAGGTCGAGGCCCGGGCGTTCCCGCCTCAACGGGGCGGGAACCGGCGGACGAAGCGCCGCTGCCACGGCGTCTCCACCGCTCGCGGGTCGTAGCGCTCGCGCACGTAGGCGACGGCTTCCTCGGCCGCCAGGCCGTCGAGCACCGTGAGGCAGGCCAACGCCGTGCCGGTGCGGCCGCGGCCGCCGCCGCAGGCCACTTCCACGCGCTGCCCCGCGGCGCGCGCCCACGTCTCGTGCAGGGCGTCGACGGCGTCCGTCCGGTCCAGCGGCAGACCGAAGTCCGGCCATCGGAGCCAGCGCGAGTCCCAGCCGACGGCCGGCGGGCGCCTCCCGAGCAGGTACAGACCGAACTCGGGCTCGAGCCCCGGCGGGAGCGGGCGGCGCAGGCCGCGGCCCCGGACGAGCCGGCCCGACGGGAGTCTCAGCAGCCCGGACGCACCGGGGTCCCAGGTCTCCACTGACCTCACCTCTTCCAGCCGGTGATGCCGAGCGTACGGAGGGCAAGCGTACGGAGGACGAGGCCCCGGACGCAGGGGCGGCGCGGCCGTGACCGGTCAGTCGTCCAGCGACGCCTGGACCTGCAGCACGTGCGCCGACCACCCCGCCGTGCGCCCGCACAGGTACATCGCGCTGAGCAGCGGGGCGCCGACCCCGATGTGGTCGAGGAGGACCGCGCCCCAGAACATCGAGTTGGGCCGGGTGTCGGCCACCGCGTGGCCGGCCTCGGCGAGCGCGTCCTGCCCGGCGGCCGCGACGGCGGTCGCCGCCTCGAGGTGCCGGGCGTCCAGGCGCTCGCAGGCCTCCCGGAGCATCCGCAGCCGCACGTCGGTCGGGACGAGCTCGTCGCCGAAACCGGGGAGCGTGCGGTGCGCGGCGAGGTGCCGGCGCACCACCGCCGCGGCGTCGCCCGTGCTCGCGGCGTCCTCCACGAGGGCGAGGCCGCGGGCGACGGCGCCGCCGAGGAAGGGAGCACCGCCGACGGCGACGGCGGCGGCCAAGCACGAGGCGGCGTCGGCCCCCGCGGACGCCGCGAGCCGCGCCGTGCGGGTGGAGGGCGTGAGGCCGTTCTCCGCCATCGCCAGCCAGTACGTGTCCAGGGCGGCCACGGCGACCGGGTCCGCCTCGCCGCGCCACCGCACCAGGAAGCGCTCGGTGATCGTGGTCGCGAGGTCGACCTCGCGCTGGGGGACGGCCGGCACGTCCTGCCCACGGGCTGACTGGGCGACGAAGCTCAGGGCGAGCGCCGAGGCGCGGGCGAGGTTGTCGCGCGCCTGACCGGCGCTGATCTCGCTCAGCGGCCGGAACGACCAGGCCGGGGTGAGCTGGGCGAGGGCCGAGAGGACGTCCACCCGGGTGTCGCCGGTGCGTGCGGGCAGGTGGAACGGCTCCGCGGGCGGCAGGCCGGGCTCTCCCGCGCCGTCGACCAGCAGGCCCCACACCTGCTCGAAGGGCACGCCTACGAGGTCGGTGACGGGTCTGCCCCGGTAGCAGGGGCGGCCAGCGTCGTCGACGGCGAAGATCTCCTCCGCGGGCACGCCGGACGGCTGGGGTGTGGTGGGCATCACGCGGAGGATAGGCGCCGGGGCCGACACGGACGAAATCTGCCCGCGGTGCAGGGACGGCGACGCGCCCCCGCGAGGGTGGCGACGCGCCCCCGCGAGGGTGTCGGAAGGCGGCAGTCGTGGCCCGCGACGGGCGATCCTCCGTATCCTGGGATCTCGTCGGTTTTTCGGACCGGACCGCTCCGGCGGCTCCACCGGACCTGCAAGGAGCGGAATGCGCGTGAGCGACCTCATCGATACGACGGAGATGTACCTCAAGACGGTCTACGAGCTCGAGGAGGAGGGCGTGATCCCGCTGCGCGCCCGCATCGCCGAGCGGCTGGGTCACTCCGGCCCGACCGTCTCCCAGACCGTCGCCCGCATGGAGCGCGACGGCCTGCTCGTGCTCACCGGCAACCGCCAGCTCGAGCTCACCGAGGTGGGCCGTGCCCGGGCGACCGACGTCATGCGCAAGCACCGGCTGGCCGAGCGGCTGCTCACCGACGTCGTCGGCCTGGACTGGCCGCACGTCCACGAGGAGGCGTGCCGCTGGGAGCACGTGATGAGCGAGCGGGTCGAGCGCCGTCTGCTCGAGCTGCTGGACCACCCGCACGTCGACCCCTACGGCAACCCGATCCCCGGCCTGGAGCTGCTCGGCGACGTCACCCCGGCGCCGCCGGGTCCGGAGGTGCGTTCGCTGGCCGACGTCGTCGCCGAGCTCCAGCCCGCGGGCGGACCAGGTGCTGCCCCGGACGGCCCCGACGGCCCGGCCGCCACCCCGGAGGTCGTGCTGGCCCGTATCGGCGAGCCGCTCCAGGTCGACGTCGAGCTGCTCGGTCGGATGGCCGAGGCCGGCCTGCGGCCCGGTGTGCGCATCCAGCTACGTCTACGACCTGAGGTGGACCTCGTCACCTTGCACACGCCCGGCTCGGAGATCGATCTCGAGGTGCCGGAGGAGATCAGCCGGCACCTGTTCGTGACCCTGTGACCTGCGGCTTTGGCCGCATCATGGAAGGTCCTTGGGGAGCCGCAGCAGGTGCTCGCCGCGTGAGAACCGACACGCCGTGTTATCCGAACGTGACATCTCGTATCCGACCTGGGTAGTGTTTCGACCGCTTCACGAACCCTCCTTCGTGAGGTCTCCGGGCGGGACGCCGAACCCTGCCGCCGCCCGGGGTCCGTCTGAGTCCAGTGGCAGGGACGGGGGACCCACGTGTTCGCGGCTCCGGAAGGAGCCTTGGGGTGAAGTGCGGCCAGCTCGCTGGTGGCACCGGGCGTTCTCCCGCCCGAACCCGACAGCTCACTCCGTAGGCAGCCAGGAGAGGTACACGTCTTGACAAGCACGACCACGACCGGGGCCCGCCACCGCGCGGCGCGCCGTCCCTCCACCCCGCTGACCTCCCTCGTGTCCGGCCCCACGGCCCGTCGTGGTCTGCTGACCGTGGCGTCCTCGGGCCTGGTGCTGACGATGGCGGCCACCACCGCGTCCGCCGCACCCGAGGGCACGACGACCGCGCTGCCGCAGGTCGACGTCACCTCGCTCACGTCCGAGGCGCTGACCGCGATGGTCACCACCCCGAGCGTCACCGTCCCGACGGACGTCACCTGGTCGGTCGACGCGGTCGCCACCGCCGAGGCCACCCCCGCCCCGGAGCCCGAGCCGGAGCCCGCGCCCGTCGTCCAGGCGCCCCGGGTCACCGAGACCGCCTCCCGCTCCGGCGAGCGCGCCGAGATCGCCGCGGCCGAGGCCCCGGCACCGGCGCCCGCCCCGGCGCAGTCCGCCTCCGCCTCGGCGATCGTCAACATCGCCCGCCAGTACGTCGGCACCCCCTACGTCTGGGGCGGCACGACGCCGGCCGGCTTCGACTGCTCCGGCTTCACCTCCTACGTCTTCGCCCAGGTGGGCATCTCCCTGCCGCGCTCCTCCGCCGCCCAGGCCGGCGCCGGAGTGCAGGTCTCCGCGGCCGAGGCCCGCCCCGGCGACCTCGTGTGGTGGCCCGGCCACGTCGGCATCTACACCGGCGGCGGCAACCACATCGCGGCGCGCAACCCCAGCACCCCGCTGCACGAGTCCCCGATCTACCGTGCGGACGCCGTGTACATCCGGGTGGCCTGACACCCACCTGCACGTCGACGGCGGCCCGTCCCTCCACACGAGGGGCGGGCCGCCGTTCTGCGTCTTCGGGTCGTCTCCCCTCCTCGTCGGACCGGGCCGCCGGCCGCCACCGGGGTCCTGTTCGGGGCGGGGCCGATCCCGTCCGGAACCTTCCCTGACTCGTGCGGATGACACCTCTGTGCGTGCCGACGACCACCGGTAGGGTTCAAGAAGCGACACAATGAGGTCAACGCAGCACCAAGAGAAGGGGGCGACATCATGGCCCACGAGAAGGTCGTGGTCGTCGGCGTCGACGGGTCCGAGTCGAGCATGGCCGCCGTGGACTGGGCGATCGCCGAGGCCAGGCGCTCCGGCTGGCGCCTGCACGTGGTGTGCGCCTACGCGCTGCCCTCCTTCACCGCGGCCTCCCTCGACGGCGGGTACGCCGCGATGGACGACACCGCCATCCAGCAGGGCGCCCAGGCCGTGGTCGACGAGGCGGTCGCCCGCACCACCGGCTCCGGGCTCGTGGTCACCTCGGCCCTGGAGACCGGCGACCCCGCCGGCGTCCTCGTCGACCTCTCCCGGGAGGCCTCGATGGTGGTTGTCGGTACCCGCGGCGGCGGCGGCTTCACCGACCGACTGCTCGGCACCGTCTCCTCGGCGCTGCCCGCGCACGCGCACTGCCCCACCGTGGTCGTCCCGGTCGGCAGCAGCCGGGAGTTCAGTCCGGTCCGGCGCATCGTCGTCGGCGTCGACGGCTCGGAGTCGGCGCGCATCGCGCTGCGCCGTGCCGTGGACGAGGCCGCGCTCTGGGACGCCGAGCTGACGGCCGTGGCCGCCGTGCCGATCGCCACCGGGGCCGGTGCCATGGCCTGGCTGCCGGCCGCCGTCGACCGTGACGAGGTGCTCGCCGATGTGCGGGAGGGTCTCGGCGTGGCCGTCCAGGCCGCCGTCGGGGACCGTCAGATCCGGGTGCGCCAGCACGCCCTCGACGGGAACGCCGCCGCGCTCATGGCGGAGTTCTCGACCGCCGTCGAGCTCGTGGTGGTCGGCTCCCGCGGTCGCGGCGGCTTCGCCGGCCTGCTGCTCGGCTCCACCAGCCAGGCCGTGCTGCACCACGCGGTCTCGCCGGTCATGGTCGTGCCCGCCCGCGCCGCCGACGAGGGTCTCAGCCCGGTCGACGTTCCCTGGAACCGCTGAGGGTCGGCTCCCGGTCGTCCGGGCACCGGCGTGAGCTCACGCCGGAGGACGTCGACGACGTGCCAGCCGGGCAGGTAGAGACAGGAGGGGCTCCGATGCGTCCCGCACCAGCTGTGGTGCGCTGACGGACATCGGAGCCCCATCCTCGGCCGGCCACCGTGCGGGGCCTGGCCTCCGGGCGCCCCCTGCGCCCCCCTGCGAACGACAGTCAACCGTGCACGCGCGCGGAGGGGAATGGGGAGAACTCCCCATGTGGCTCTCTGCCGGGATGCGGTAACGCTCGCGCGCCGCACGCACGACGAGGGGCCCAGGACCGTCGGTGTCCTGAGCCCCTCTGTGGGGTGGGTCGCTGGGGCCTACCGCTTGGGCTGTCGCAGCGGGACCGCCGGGCGACGCGGCGGCGGCTGGTGCGGCTTCGGCTGGTGCTGCGGACCCTTGCGCCGCCGCAGGTCAGTCATCGGACGGTGCGGCATCTCCGCGATGTCGGCCGGGTTCTTCCCGAGACTGTTGAGGGTGAAGGCGTGGAGCAACGGTTCCATGAGGGCTCTCTCCTGGTGGGCGCGGGCGTGCGGCAGCGGAGCCGGGCCCTGGTGATCTCGTCCGTGAGCGCCGCGGGAGGCGGCGCCGTCACCGCGTCGAAGGCGGTCGCGCATCCGGCGCGCGGCTCGAGAGCGGCCGCGCCGGCCGGGGATCAGGAGTGCTTCTTCATGCTCGTCAGCCTGGCAGGACAGGTTGGGCCGGGTCGAGCGAATATTCCGGGCGCCGCACGCCCCGGTGAGGACAGCCGGGTTGTGCGTGCCGTTACCGGGCAGCCTCGCGCAGCACGTCGGTGAGGGTGTCCAGCGCGAGGGCGAGGTCCGGCTCGCTGATCGTCAGCGCCGGAGCGAGCCGGATCGTCGAGCCGTGGGTGTCCTTCGCGAGCACGCCTCGTGCTGCGAGCAGCTCGCACGTCCGGCGACCGTTCAGACCGAGTGCCGGCTCGACGTCGAGTCCTGCCCACAGCCCCACGGTCCGCGCGCCCGCCAGCAGCCCCTCGGCGACCAGTGCGTCGACCCGGTCGGTCAGCAGCCCGCCGAGCTCGCGGGCGCGGGCCTGGAGGTCGCCCGGCCGGAGCAGGTCCACCACCGCCAGGCCGACCGCGCAGGCCAGCGGGTTGCCGCCGAACGTGGACCCGTGGGTGCCCGGCGTCAGCACGCCCAGCACGTCGCGGCGCCCGACGACCGCCGAGACCGGCAGGATCCCGCCGCCGAGCGCCTTGCCCAGCGCCGTCAGGTCCGCGCGGACCGCGGCCAGGTCCTGGGCGAGCGTGGTTCCCGTGCGGCCCAGCCCGGACTGGATCTCGTCGAGGACGAGGAGCACGTCGGCGTCGTCGCACAGCTCGCGCAGCCGCGGGAGGTAGCCCGTCGGCGGGATGATGACTCCGGACTCGCCCTGGACCGGCTCGATCAGGACCGCCACCGTCGTCTCGTCGATCGCGGCCGCGACCGCCTCGGCGTCGCCGTAGGGCACGACCCGGAAGCCGGGGGTGTACGGGCCGAAGCCGTCGCGGGTCTCCGGGTCGGTGCTCATCGAGACGATCGTGGTGGTGCGGCCGTGGAAGGCGCCCTCCGCGACCACGATGGTGGCCTGCCCCGGCGCGACGCCCTTGACGTCGTAGCCCCACTTGCGGGCGGCCTTGACCGCCGTCTCCACCGCCTCAGCGCCGGTGTTCATCGGCAGCAGCATCTCGGTGCCGGTCAGCTCGGTGACAGCCCGTGCGAACGGCTCGAGCAGGTCGTGGTCGAAGGCGCGCGAGGTCAGCGTCAACGCGTCGAGCTGGGCCTTCGCGGCGGCGACGAGCGCGGGGTGCCGGTGGCCGAAGTTCAGGGCCGAGTACCCGGCGAGGCAGTCCAGGTACCGGGTGCCGTGGACGTCGGTGACCCACGAGCCGTCGCCGGTCGTCAGCACGACGTCGAGCGGGTGGTAGTTCGGGGCCAGCACACTGCCGGCGGCCGGCACGGGCAGTGCGTGTGCGGGCCGGGCGCCTGTGCCGGCACCGGGGCCGGCGGCGTGTGCCGTGGTGGTGGTGGTGGACCGGACGGTGGGGCGTGCCACGGGGGTGGCGGGCACGTCTGCGTGGTCGAGCACGAGGATCCTCCCTGATCGACGGTGGTGCTGCCGACGCTATGCCGCTCCGGCGCGGAACGGAAGGAGTTCGGACCCGGGCACCGCCGGTTCCCCGCGGCCGGGACATCCGCAGCGCCGGTCGCCCCGTCCCGCGGCGTGGGCCGTCGAACGTCCCATCCCTCGGGACGGTCCGTGACCGTCGTCTCATTTTGCGTCGTCCGCTTCCGGAACGGGCAGGCCTCCTCTACGGTGCTGCTAGATCCGCCACCGGCGGACCTCACTCACCAGGAGTACTCGTGCTCAACCCGTGGAACCTCACCATCTGCCGCGCCGTCGACCTTCGTCGTCAGGCCAGCATGATGTGTGCGCCCACGGCGTGTTGTCGCTGAACCTCTAGCGGTCCCGAGCCCGCGCGTCTGAGCTGACGCGCCTGCACCCTCCTGGCGCCGGACCCCCCGGCACCTCTCGCCGCTCCCGGCGTCTTCTGCCGGGCCCCGGCACCTTCTGCCGCCGTGCGCGGCCCCATGCCGCTGCGTCCCTCCCGCAGCGTCACTTCCGCAGGTCTGCAGGGCACCGTGCCCTGGCACGCCCACACCGAAAGGTTCGACTGTGTCCACCAACCCCGTCGCGACGGACCAGCAGTCCGGCGCACCGCGCCGTCGGCTGCGGCTGCCGTCCTTCAGCACCCAGATCCTCATCGGCCTCGCCCTCGGCGTCGTGCTCGGCTGGGCGGCGCTCAGCATGGGCAAGACGCCCGCAGGCGAGGAGAACTGGCTCACCGTCACGCTGAGCACGATCGGCAGCTCGTTCGTCAGCCTGCTCAAGGCGATCGTCCCGCCGCTCGTCTTCGTCGCCATCGTCGCCTCGATCGCGAACCTGCGCGGCGTCGCCAACGGCGCCCGCCTCGCCGGGCAGACCCTGCTCTGGTTCGCGATCACCGCGCTGGTCGCCGTCGGCATCGGCATCGGCCTGGGCCTGGTCCTGCAGCCCGGGGCGAACACCGGCGTCTCCGCCGACGACGCGGCCGCCCCCGGGCGCACCGGCTCGTGGCTCGACTTCCTGCAGGGCCTGATCCCGACGAACTTCCTCGGCCTGGGTGCCTCCAGCTCCATCGAGACCGGCGCCGACGGCGCGGTCAGCGCCGTGAGCACCGGTGTGAGCTTCAACGTGCTGCAGATCATCATCATCGCGCTCGCCGTCGGCGTGGCAGCCCTGAAGTCGGGCAAGAAGGCCGAGCCGTTCCTTGCCTTCAACAAGTCGCTGCTCAAGATCATCCAGACCGTGCTCTGGTGGATCATCCGCCTCGCCCCGCTGGGCACCCTCGGCCTCATCGGCCGCGCCATCGCCACGTACGGCTGGAGCTCGCTGACCAGTCTCGGCACCTTCGCGATCGCGATCTACGTGGGCCTCGCGCTCGTGCTCTTCGTGGTCTACCCGGTGCTGCTGAAGACGCACGGCCTGTCGGTGCTCAGCTACTTCCGGGGCGCCTGGCCGGCCATCCAGCTGGCCTTCGTCTCGCGCTCCTCGATCGGCACCCTGCCCGTGACCGAGCGGGTCACGCACCGCAACCTCGGTGTGCCGCGCGGCTACGCCTCCTTCGCCGTTCCGCTCGGCTCGACCACCAAGATGGATGGTTGCGCCGCGATCTACCCGGCGATCGCCGCCATCTTCGTCGCGCAGTTCTTCGGCGTCGAGCTGGCGCTGACCGACTACGTGCTCATCGCCTTCGTCTCCGTGGTCGGCTCCGCCGCGACCGCCGGCCTGACCGGTGCCACCGTCATGCTGACCCTGACGCTGTCCACGCTGGGCCTGCCGCTCGAGGGCGTCGGCCTGCTGCTCGCGATCGACCCGATCCTGGACATGGGCCGCACCGCGGTCAACGTGGCCGGTCAGGCGCTCGTGCCGGTGATCGTCGCCAAGCGGGAGGGCATCCTCGACCTCGAGCAGTACGGCTCGGCCGACGCCGAGGACATCTTCGACGACGACGAGGACGAGACGTCGGCGGAGACCGTCGCCGCGGACGGGACAGCCGAGCCCGCGGCGGGCTCCCGCGACGCCGAGCTGGCCACCAGCCGCTGACGACCGACGCCGGGCCGGTGGCGGGACCTGCGGGTCCTGCCACCGGCCCGTCCGTCTTGCCGGCCCTCCGCCCCGTCCGCGCGTGTCCGCACTCGACCTGCCCGGGCTAGTGACCGGCCGGGCGAGTCAGGCCTTGACGGCGAGGACCGGCGCGTCGACGTTCAGCAGGATCCGCTGGGAGTTGCTGCCGAGCACGAGCTTGCCGACGGGCGTGCGCTTGCGCAGCCCGATCACCACCAGGTCGGCCTCCACCTCGTCGGCGACGGCGGCGATCTCCTCGGCCGCGTCCTTGCCCCGGACCAGCTGGCGGACCGTGGCCTCGACGCCCGCCCGGTCCAGCTGCGCGCGGACCTCGTTGAGCTCGTCCTCGCTCGCCAGCGCCGGGTCGCGGGTGCCGTCGCCCTCGGAGACGTTGAGGACCATGAGGTCTCCGCCGTGCGCCTTCGCCTCCACGATCGCGCGCTCGAGTGCCGCGCGGCCCTCGGGCCTGCTGGTGTATCCGACCACGATGGTCATGGGGTTCCTTTCTCGGCCGGCGGGGCGGGTGCCCTGCCCTTACCGGGCATCATGGCGCAAAGCGGACTCCGAGGGATGGGACCTGCGTCCCTAGAGGTGCGCGCGTCTCGCGGACGGCGCGCCGCTGGATGGCCGCGGGTCCTCCCGCCGCGGGTGAGCGAGAGGCTCAGCCGGCCCGGCGCTCGTCCAGATGGCGTGCCACCCATCGCAGGGCGACGGCGGTCATGGCCTCCAGCGTCGGCGCCAGCAGCAGCCGCGTGAGCGGGCGGGGGAGCGGTCCGCGCAGCCACACCTCCTCGGTCCACCGCACCGTGCACCGGTCATGGCCGGCCGGTTCGACGGCGATCGTCACGGGCCCGAGCAGCAGCGGCCCCTCCTTGCGGACCCGCAGCACCCCGGCCGTGTCACCGGCGGGAGCGCGCACCTCGGTCACCACCATGCGGTCGGGCAGCACGCCGGCGGTCACCGCGGTGAGCAGGTCGCCCGGCCGGGGCGGGGCCGGCGGGGCGTCCGTGCGGGTCAGCGGGATCCACCGGTGGTGCCCGGCGAGGTCGGTCAGCAGCCCGAAGGCCGCCGCCGCCGGGACCGGGAGGGCGCGGCGCACGGCGGGTCAGCCGGTCGGGCCGGGTGAGAGGGCTCGCACCTGACCATCATGGCCGACGGCGGGGCGCGGACGCAGGTACGAGCGCGTGCGTGATGCGCGGGCGAGTGCGCGCGGGCGGCGGGCTACCTCGGTCGACCAGGTCTTGGTCGGTGGGAGGTGGGCGCAGGGGCCCGCGGTGACCACCGGGAAGCGGGTGCAGGACACGCGGTGACCTGCGACTTCACCGCGGCGCACTTCCCGGGCAGGATGTCCCCGACAGGGAGGTCGGATGCGACGGACGGCGGTGACGGCTGTGCTCGGTGCGCTCGTGGTGCCCGGACTCGCCGCGTGCAGCCCGCCGGAGCCGGCCCTGCCCGCGGCGATCGCCTGCACCACCCAGTACCGGCCCGACCACGCGTCCGACGCCGGGCAGCGTCAGGACCGGCTCACGGTGCTGCGTGCGGTCGGTGTCCCGGCGGCGCCGGAGGCTCTCGAGCTGCCGGACTTCCACCTGGAGGTGACCTACACCGGCGAGGCCCCGGAGGGACGCACCGTGCGGCTGGTCGTCACCACCGAGGACGGCGACCCGCTCGTCAGCACGCTCTACCAGCTCGACGCCCCGGAGGACCTCGCCGAGCACTTCGGCACCCAAGGCTTCACCGGTCTGCACTACGTCCGCAACGGCCCGGCCGAGCTGCAGATCTTCTGCGGCCCGGCCGACGGCGAGGAGGAGGAACCCTCATGACCCACCACGACCATCACGCCGAGGAGCACCTGGCCCGGGCCGTCGAGCTCGCCACCCGCAACGTCGGCGACGACGGCGGACCGTTCGCGGCGATCGTCGTCACCGCCGACGGGCGCAGGTTCGAGGGATCGAACCGGGTGACAGCGACGCTGGACCCCACCGCCCACGCCGAGATCGTCGCCATCCGCACCGCGTGCAGCGAGCTGGGGGTGCCCGACCTCGACGGCGCGACGCTGTACTCGAGCTGCGAGCCATGCCCGATGTGCCTCAGTGCGGCGCTGTGGGCGCGTATCGAGGCGGTGTACTACGCCGCCGACCGGCACGACGCCGCCGAGGTGGGCTTCGACGACGCCGAGTTCCACCGCTACGTCTCGGACCACGCCGACCGCGCCATCATGCCGCTGGTCGAGCTGCGCCCGGACAACGCCACCGCCCCGTTCGAGGCCTGGAGCGCCTACGACGGCCGGCAGCACTACTGACGCGCCGGGCAGCACTTCTGACGCGCCGGCACGACGGCTGACGCGGCACGACCGCTGACGCGCGGCACGACGGCTGACGCGCCCGGCAGCGCGACTGCCCGGTCCGTGCCCGAGCAGTCCCGGTCGCTGTCAGGTCGCGCGGGTGCGGGCGATAATCGCGGCGGCGACCTCGTCCGCCTCGGTCTCGGGCAGCCAGTGCCCGGCGGACAGCTCGACGAACCGGTAGGGTGCGTGGACGTACCGCTCGGTCAGCTCCGCGGCCGTCCGTCCGAGCGCGAAGTCCCGCGCGCCCCAGACGTAGGTCGTCGGCACGGTCACCGGAGGGGTCCTCACGTGCGACATCGGCAGGGCGCGGTACCAGTTCAGGGCGGCCGTCAGGGTCGCGGGCTCGCGCATGCGTCGGGCGTAGCGGCCGGCGTCGGCCGCGGGCAGACCGCGCCGGCGCAGTGCCTGCTCCAGGCGCGGCGCGATGAGCCGCTCGGGGAGGGCGGGCAGCTGGAAGGCCGCCATGTACCCGGACCTGAGCGGCTGCCTCGACCGCGGCATCGACGCGAGCATGGCGGCCGGGTGCGGGGTCGAGAGGACCGTGAGGGAGGCGGTCCGCTCCGGTGCCCGCGCAGCGGCCGCCCAGGCGACACCTCCGCCCCAGTCGTGGCCGACGAGGTGCACGCGTGCCAGGCCGAGCGAGTCGAGGAGGCCCAGGACGTCGGCGACGAGGAACTCCAGCCGGTACGCCCCGCGGCCCGGCGGGCGGGCGCCCGGAGAGTAGCCGCGCTGGTCGGGGACGAGGGTGCGCAGACCCGCGGCGTGCAGGTGCGGGACGACGCGGGACCAGCTGGTCCCGTCCTGCGGGAACCCGTGGAGCAGGAGGACCGGGAAGCCGTCCTCGGGCCCGTCGTCACGCAGGTCGAAGCGGAGCAGACCACGATCGAACCGACGCAGCGGGCTCATCGCCCCACCGTACGTGGGGGAGCGACGGACCAGGGGCGGGCCGGGTCAGCTCTCGACCGTGCGGGCCTCCACGCCCGCGGGCACGCTGCCGGTGACGGCGGCCGCGTCGCCCGGGCGTGCGGCCGCGCCGACGGTGCTCGGGACCGGGGCGGCGTCGTCCGCGGCCGCCGACGGGGACGTCCGCCCTGCCGGGTCCGACGGGTCCGGCGCGTGGTCGACGACGTCGACGGAGTCGCCGATGGCGGTGACCTCGAGGAGGAAACGCACGACGTCCGGGGGCTGGATGATCCGCACGCGGTGCGGCACACGGGCGGCCAGGCGGGCCAGCATCGCCGCACCGGAGGAGTCCATGAACGTCACGTGCCGGACATCGACGTCGACCGGGAGCTCGGCGCGCTGCGCGTCGGAGATCGCGTCCGAGAGGTCCGTGGCGAGCGCCGCGTCGACCTCGCCCGCGAGCACCACGCTGGTGCGGTCGGCGGAGAACAGCACCGAGACCGTCCCTGCCTCACCGGCAGGGAGGTGCGGCTGGGGAGTCTTGGTCTCCTCGGCCATGCGAGCCATCCTCTCGTTGCCCAGGTCGGGCGGGGTCAGCGTCCGCTGGTGCGGGCTGCGTGTGAGTTTACACCGTAAAGACCCTGCCCTGAAATGTCGATCGAGTCACAGCGGCGCCCTCTCGTGGGGCGTTCCGTCCGGACCGCGGGCGGGTGCCCGACCGGCTCGGCCGTGCAGCCGCCGAGGTCGCCACCGGGGCGCGCCCGGGGTGCGACCCACCGTAGACTGCAGGGCCCAGCACCCGCCCACGGCCGGTCCCGGACCGGCCCAGAACGGATCACGATGAGCGAGCAGCTCGGCGCCGAGCGCGCCGACCGCCCTGCCCTGACGCGTGGACGGATCGTCGACGCAGCCGTCCGGCTCGTCGACGAGCAGGGGCTCGCCGCGCTCAGCATGCGCCACCTCGGCGCCGAGCTCGGCGTCGAGGCCATGGCGCTGTACCGGCACATCAACGGCCGGGAGGACCTGCTCGAGGCGATGGTCGATGCCCTGACCTCGCGGCTGCACCTCACCGACGACTGGGACCTGGGCCCCGAGGACGGCTGGCAGGCGTACCTGCAGAAGCTCGCCCACACGGTGCGGGAGCTCGCCTACGACCACCCCGAGCTCTTCCCCCTGCTCGTGACGAGGCACCCGGCGGCGCCGTGGCTGCGCCCGCCGCTGCGGAGCCTGGAGGTGGTGGAGGACTTCCTCACCGCCCTCACCGGTCGTGGCTTCTCCGACGACCAGGCGGTCGCCGCCTACCGGACGTTCTCGAGCTTCCTCATCGGGCAGCTGCTCCTGGCCGTCGCCCAGCGCGGCTCGATAGCGATGGCAGGCGAGGAGGTCCTCGACGAGGGCGGTGCGTCGTCGCCGAACACCACTACGTCGCTCGACGACTTCCCCCTGGTCAAGCGGCTCGAGGGCAAGCTCTCCGAGGACCACGCCGACGAGGAGTTCGAGCGGACGCTCGAGGATCTCCTCGAACGTATCGACGCCGAGGTCAGCAGGTAGCGGTCTGAGCTCCGGTCAGCGCGGCCGGATCGGTCAGCGCGGCCGGAGCAGGTCGTGCTCGGCGATCAGCCCGCGCGAGAGGGTCTTGTACCCCTCCTGCTCGAAGAAGATCGTGATCCGGTCGTCCTCGTGGCGCATCACCGTCCCGGCCCCCCACTCGGCATGGACGACCGGGGCCTGGAGCGGGAACTCGTCGTCGCCGTCGTCGGCCATTCCGCCGCCGGTGAGGGCTCCGGCTACCTCGCCGACGGCGGTCGGCTCGGACGGTGAGGGCGCCGAGCCAACGGCGCTCGGCTCGGACGGCGAGTGCGCCGAACCGGCGGCGGTCGGCACCTGGCCGAGGCAGACGTCGCAGGCCCCGCACGCGCCGTCGTGCGGCTCCCCGAAGTACCCGAGCAGGAACTGACGACGACAGCCCCGGGTCTCGGCGTAGCCGCGGACCATCTCGATCCGGGAACGGTTGATGCGCTCGCGTGACTCGACGAGCTCGGTCGCGCTCTCGACCACCCGCTTTGGGGTGTCGTCGCCCTCGACGACGACGCCGCGTCTCGTGCGGCGGGCGGCCCCGACCTCCTGCAGCAGGTTCACCGCCGAGGTGACCTTGCGCGCCGAGCGACCGGTGGCCTCTCGCAGCGTGCCGAGCGGGGCGGGCCCGTCGCTCCGGCGCACGGCCGTGAGCACCGCGCGCAACGCCTCGTCGTCCACCGACCTGGTGGCGAAGAACCGCCGCACGCCGAGATCCTCCGGCCGGTAGTGCAGCACCGCGCGCGCCTGACCGCCGTCGCGCCCGGCGCGGCCGATCTCCTGGTAGTAGCTGTCGAGGGAGTCCGGCGCGTCCACGTGCACCACGAAGCGCACGTCCGGCTTGTCGATCCCCATCCCGAAGGCCGAGGTGGCCACGACGACGTCGACCTCGCCGTCGAGGAACGCGTGGTGGACCTCCTCGCGCGTCCTCGCAGCCAGGCCGCCGTGGTAGGCGGCGACCGCCCGACCGTCCGCGCCGAGGGCCTCGGCGTAGCGGCCGGTGTCGGCGCGGGTGGCCACGTACACCAGCCCCGGTCCGGCCAGCGACGCCACCTCCTCGAGCACCGCCCGACGCTTGGCGTCCCCGTCGGTGTGCCGGGTGACGGTCAGCATGAGCTCGGGCCGGTCGAAGCCGCGGGTGAGGACTAGCGGGTCGCGCAGCCCCAGCCGGTCGACGATCTCGGACTGCACCGGCGTGGCCGCCGTGGCCGTGAGCGCCACGACCGCCGGGCGGCCCAGCTGGTCGACGACGGAGCCCAGGGCGAGGTAGTCGGGCCGGAAGTCGTGGCCCCAGGACGAGATGCAGTGCGCCTCGTCGACCACGAGCAGCGACGGTTCCAGCTCCCGCAGACGGGTGACGACGTCCTCCTTGGCGAGCTGCTCGGGGGAGAGGAAGAAGAACTCCGCACCGCCGCGCGAGACGGCCCGCCAGCTCGCCGCGTTCTCGGCGTCGTCCTGGGCGGAGTTCAGGGTCACCGCCTCCGGCGCGTCGGACGCCTCGATGCCGGCGACCTGGTCCGCCTGCAGCGAGATCAGCGGTGAGACGACGACCGTCGGCCCGTCGAGCAGCACACCGGCGATCTGGTAGATCGCCGACTTCCCGTACCCGGTGGGCATGACGGCGAGCACGTCCCGTCCGTGGAGCAGGGCGTCCAGCGCCTCACCCTGACCCGGCCGCAGCTCCGGCCACCCGAACATCTCCCGGGCGACGCTGCGGACCCGATCGGCGCCGCTGACCTCGGGACTCATGGGCGGGCCGGCGAGTCGTCGTGGCACAGGAGGACGGAGACGGCGCAGAGGCCGCCGCACAGGCGGGGGAGCACGCCTCAACTGTGCGGCTCGCGCCGACCGGCGGCAATCGGAAGAGCGCCACACCGCCGGCGGCCCGGGGGCGTCCGCCGAAAGGTGACCCCGGGCGACCGCTCCTAGGGTGGACGGCATGACCTCGTCCTCCGCGTCCTCAGCCCCCGTCCCGACGGCCGGGGAGCTCCCTGGCCGGACGGGGCGCACCCGGCGCGGCGAGCACACGCCTGCCCGCGAGTGGTGGCGCACCGCCGTCGTCTACCAGGTCTACCCGCGGTCCTTCGCGGACTCCGACGGCGACGGCGTGGGCGACCTGCGCGGGGTCCTCGGCAAGCTCGACTACCTGGAGCGGCTCGGCGTCGACGTCGTCTGGCTGTCGCCCATCTACGTCTCCCCGCAGGACGACAACGGCTACGACATCGCCGACTACCAGGCGATCGACCCCACCTTCGGGACCATGGCCGACCTCGACGAGCTGATCGCCGGCCTGCACGCGCGCGGCATGAGGCTGGTCATGGACCTCGTCGTCAACCACACCTCCGACGAGCACGCGTGGTTCGCCGAGTCCCGCACCGGCAAGGACTCGCCCAAGCGCGACTGGTACTGGTGGCGCCCGCCCCGGCCGGGCCGCACGGGCGGGGAACCGGGCGCCGAGCCGACCAACTGGCACTCGTTCTTCTCCGGCTCCACCTGGGAGTGGGACGCGGCCTCCGGGGAGTACTACCTGCACCTGTTCTCGCGGAAGCAGCCAGACCTGAACTGGGAGAACCCCGAGGTCCGCGAGGCCGTCTACAAGATGATGCGCTGGTGGGTGGCGCGCGGCGTCGACGGGTTCCGGATGGACGTCATCAACCTCATCTCCAAGGACGTCGGCGAGGACGGGTCGCTGCCCGACGGCGCGGTCGACCCGGGGCTGCCCGCGGGCGGCTCACGGTTCGGCGACGGCGCGCCGTACTACGCCAACGGGCCGCGCCTGCAGGAGTTCCTCGCCGAGATGAACCGGGAGGTCCTCGCGGCCGGCACCCCCGACGGCGAGGTCCTCATCACGGTCGGCGAGATGCCCGGGGTGACGCTCGAGCTCGCACGGGACGTCACCGACCCGGCCCACCGCCAGCTCGACATGGTCTTCACGTTCGAGCACATGGGGCTCGACCACGGTGCGGGCGGCAAGTGGTCGCTGCAGCCGCTGCACCTGCCCGACCTCAAGGCCAACCTGGCCGCCTGGCAGGAGGGCCTGGCCGACGCCGGCTGGAACTCCCTGTACTGGAACAACCACGACCAGCCGCGCATCGTCTCGCGCTGGGGCGACGACTCCGCCGAGCACCGGGTGACCTCGGCCAAGACGCTGGGCACCGTGCTCCACATGCTGCGCGGCACGCCCTACGTCTACCAGGGCGAGGAGATCGGCATGACGAACGTCGGGTGGGCCGAGATCGAGGACTACCGCGACATCGAGACGCTGAACTACTACCGCGAGTCCGTCTCGGGCGGGGCCTCCGACGGCGAGGTGATGGCCGGCATCGGGCCCGTGAGCCGCGACAACGCCCGCACCCCGATGCAGTGGGACAACTCCGCGAACGCCGGCTTCACCACCGGCACCCCCTGGCTGGCGGTGAACCCGTCCTACGTCACGATCAACACGGCGGCCGCCGTCGCCGACCCGGACTCGGTCTTCCACCACTACCGGCGGCTCGTCGAGCTGCGGCACACCCACGACATCGTCGTGGACGGACGCTTCGAGCTGCTCCTGCCGGACCACGAGCAGGTCTTCGCCTACACCCGCACCACCAGCACGAGCGATACGCGGGTCGCCCGGGAGACTGAGGAGACCGGCCGGGCCCCGGCGGCCGCGCAGACCCTGCTCGTCGTGGCCAACTTCTCCAGCGAGCCCGCCGAGGTCGCGCTCCCGGGGCTGGCGGACGTGCTCGCCGGGGAGGTGCTGCTGACCACGCACGACGGCGCCCCCGTCGACGGCGAGCAGGTGCGGCTGGCCCCGTGGGAGTCGCGCGTCTACCTCGCCTGACGGAAGGATCCGACATGCACATCGCCGAGGGCGTTCGCCATCCTGGCCACCACGCCGGGTGGCGTGGCGGGATCTATCGCTCTTCCGGAGAGCTTCTCGGCGGCACCGTGGCCCTCTACTCCGACGCACCTCAGGGCCCGCCATGGCGCCTCGGTGGACGCGACGGCCGGCCGGTCTACGAGCTCGAGGTGCCGCTGACCGACCTGGACTCGTTGATCAGTGTGTCCGTCGAGGCAACGTGGCAGGGACGCGGCTACGGAATCATTGCCGTGGCGCCGGACGGCGTCGCGGCCGGATATGTCGACATCCCCGACGGGCACGTCGGTGAGTACGCGGAGACGGCTGCGAGGCAGGGTGCGACGCTCCGGTGGGTCGACCGCGGCGAGGTCCACCTGGACGTCTCCCTGCAGTTCGTCGAGAACCTCCGCGAGAGCAGCGTCAGCGACGTGAAGAGGGCGATCGAGGAGCGCGTGCGGGACGAGCCGCGCCGTCGCGCCGAGCAGGCGCGCCGCGAGACCGTCACGCAGGAGCTCGAGACCAGGGCACGCGCCGCGCACGAACGACGCCGTCAGGAGCTGGTCGGGGCCGTCGCCGAGCTGCTCCGCGCGCACCTGCCGACCGGCTGGCAGAGGGTGCGGACCACGGCGACGATCGTGGGCTACGACCGACGCGTGCGGGTCGACGTCGCGTACGAGGGCCGGGAAGAGCCGGTTCCGCCGCCCGAGGGTCTCGTCGCACTCCTGCGCGACCTGAAGCATCTGGACCATAACCGCGTCGAAGGGACCTGGCTCTCGGCGGAGCTCGAGATCCTCCCTACTGGAGAGAGCTCGGCGCGGACGGTGCGGGACAGCGAGCCGTCGGTGATGCCGCCGATCTCCGAAGACGACTTCGACGCCGAGCTCTTCACCTACGGGCGTCGTGCCGACCACATCCCCGACTGGTGGTCGCGGAAGCTGCCGCGCTGACCGGTCCGCCGGCACCGGTGATCCGGCGTCGTGCCCGCGTTTCCTCGAGCTGTCACGCGCCGGGTAACCTGTTCGCGGTCCCCGCCCTCGTAGCTCAGGGGATAGAGCACCGCTCTCCTAAAGCGGGTGTCGGCAGTTCGAATCTGCCCGAGGGCACAGAGCGGTCCCACACCGGTGCCCTCGACGGCGCTTCTCGGCGCGGCGGCCACCCGCAGACAGCCGCCGGTCAGGACGCCGACGCTCCCGCCGTCTCTCGTACCACCCTCGGTGGCCGTGCCATCACCGCGCGCCCGCCGGTCGGCGCGGCGTCGTCGAGGTCCCACTCGGTCAGCGGCGACGGCAGCCCGTCCGGGTCGTCGCTCGCGACCACGATGACGCCAGGGTAGGTCCGCCAGAGCCGCTCGATCAGCTCGTGCCCGCCGGGGCCGAGCCGGGTGTCCACCCGGTCGAGGACGACCAGCGGCGGGTCGCCGAAGGTTGCCCGGGCCAGCAGCAGCCGCGTGCGCTCGGCCGCGGTCAGCGGCTCGCCGCCGCGGCGCAGCCGGGTCCGCTCGCCGTCCGTGAGCTCGGCCACCCGGTCGGACAGCCCCACCCGCTCGAGCACCTCCGCGATGGCGAGGGTGCTCTCCGGGTCGCGGTAGCGCACCGCGCGGGCGAGCGTGCCTCGCTCGAGGACGTCGGTGCTCGTTGCGGCGCCGACGAGCAGCCGGCGGCGGGCACCGGGCAGGTCCTCGAGCGGATGGCCCGAGACCCGCACCCACGCGCCCGGCACCCGCGTCACGCCGGCGAGCACGGCGAGAGTCTCCGACTCCCGGGCGGGATCGGCGCTCCGGGCCAGGACCCGCGCGCCCGGGACCGCGACGAGCTCGCGCACCGGCATGCTCCGAACAGCGAGGTCACCGGCGTGGACGACCCCCTCCTGGCTCCGCGTACGCGCCGTCACCTGGTGTGCGCGCCCGTGCCGCTGCCGACGTCGTCGTTCCTCTGCCCGGTGCGCCGCGCCCGCCGCGAGGACCGGCGCGAGGATGCGCCGCGCGGCCAGGAACGCCTGGCGGTACTCGACCACCCGGCCAAGGTCGGTCACCGGCCCGGCGACCAGCCCGACGATCGTCAGCGCACCCGCGACGGCGGGCGCCGACACCTCGAACCAGGCGCCGACCACGGCCACGGCGGCGAGTGCGAGTGCCGAGGCGAGCGCTGAGGCACCCCGCAGCGCCCCAGCCACCCGCGAGCGGTGGACGGCCGCCTCGGCGACGACACCGCTGAGCCGGTCCAGGTTCCGCAGCTCGCGCCGCTCGCCGCCGCCGGCCCGGACGGTCCGGGCCGCGGTGACGGTCTCGGAGACGGCCGTCGCCAGCCGACCACGACGGCGCCGCAGCTCGCGCGAGCGGCGGAAGGCCGGCCGGGCGAGCGCCGTCAGCACCCCGGCGAGCAGCAGCATCGGGCCCGCCACCGCGGCGGCGAGCAACGGGTCGAGCACGGCCAGGGCCACGGTGGCCGCGACGATCGTCGGCACCCCGACCACCAGCGGCGTGATCCCCAGTGCCACCCAGTTGCGGACCGCGGAGAGGTCGTTCGTGGTCCGCGCGACGGTGATCCCCAGGCCCGGCCCCTGCTCGGTCGTCAGCGCCGTCCCGAGGAGGCCGCGGCGCAGCTGGCGCACGTAGTCCTGGCTCACCCGCTCGGCCCGGACCCGCTCCTGGGCGCGCAGCACGCCCACGCCCACCGCGGCGGCGCCGAGGACGACCGTCGAGGCGACCTGCCCGTCCCGGCTCCCGGCCGCCAGGAGCGCGGAGAGCGCGAGCGCCGTCGCGACGGCGCACACCGCCTGGCCGACCCCCGTGGCGACGAGCCCGAGCAGCTGCCGGCGCCGCCGCCCGTGCCACAGCGGCGGGAAGTCCGTGCGGGGCGCCGTCATCGCGGCAGGAGGGACGTCGCCGACTCGGCCTCCACCAGGCCGTACGTCGGCAGTACCGGCACGGTCACGGCCTCGGTCGCCTCGCGGACGGCGAGGGGCGAGGAGGTGAGGACGCCGCTGACCGCGGCGACGTCGATGCCCGCCGTCTCGAGGAGGTGGACCCCTGACGTCGCCCCGAGCGCGTCGCCCGCCGCGAAGACGACGCGGTCGACCACCGAGCGGAAGAGCGGGTCGGCCAGCAGCCGCGCCGTCTCGGCCTGGTAGACGCCGTCGGCGATCTCGACCACGATCACGTCCGGCCCGGCGGCGGTGAGCGCATCCACCAGGGAGACGAGCAGGGAACGGACGCGGCCGTGGTCGAGCCGGAACGTCGACGGCAGCCCGAAGTCGGTGAAGTCCAGGACCGTGGACGCCCCGGCGTCGGCGAAGAGCCGCGGGTCGCCGCCGGCGCCGGTACCGGTCGCCTTTCCGGCCGCGACGGTCAGGCCGGCGGACGCGAGACCGCGCACCAGGCAGGCGAGGGCCGTCGACTTGCCGGAGTTCATGGACGTCCCGAGGACGGCGATGACCGTGGGGCGCCCGGCCGGGAGCTGCCCGCGCGGGACGGCCGGGACGTCGCCGCGCAGGCGCTCCGGTGCCAGCCGTCCCAGCGTGACGACGCCGCGGTCGTCCGTGAGGAGTCCGACCGGTTCGAGGACCGTGGCGTCGTCCATCCGTGCGTGCTGGCCCGTGACGACGCCGGCCAGTCCGCCGGCCGCCACCAGGTGGACGGGCCGCAGGTCCTCGGGCACCTCTGCCTCGAACTGGTCGGGTGCGTAGCGGTGGCCGTAGGAGACCAGGATCTCGTCGCCCGCGAAGAGCACCTGCCGCCGGCTCCCGGGACCTTCGAGGCGGCGGTGCTGTCCGAGCTGGACGACACGGGCGAGCACGACGTCGCCCGCAGCCGGTCGCACGGCCTCGCCCGCGAGCAGCCGGTAGCCCTCGGCGTCGGCGTCGAGACGCTCGGCCAGGAACCGGGTGGTGTAGGCCTTCTTCGCCCGGCGGAGCCGCACCGCCGGGACCTGCTCGCTCACCGTGCCGGGTCTCAGGGCCCTGGCAGCGAGCGGTGCGCAGTCCTCCAGCGAGAGCGGGGGCGTGATCGTGCCGGTCGGGGTGGTGGTCATGGCGTGCTCCTCCGTGCGCTGTGCGTCAGCTCTGAGTCCGGCCGCTGATTGCCGCCGGTGCTGTCCGGAATGACGCTAGGGAGGGGACGTGAAGGTCAGATGATGGTCCGATGAGAGGGCCCTCATCCTGCGCACACCTCGTGTTCAGGTGCGGTCCAGCGGATCGCGACTCGGCACCGGCGGTCCAGCGGATGGCGACGCGGCGCCGCACCGGACGTCGCGAACTACCCTGTCGCGGACAGTGACAGGACGGTGAGGACGGGGGGTCCTTCGTTGAGCAGGAGCGGGTCGTCGCGGACGGCAGGGGCCGAGCCGCTGTGGACCCGGGACTTCGTCCTCGCCGCCGTGACCACGCTCTTCATGGCGATGGTGTTCTACCTGCTCATGACGACGCTGGCCCTGTACGCCGTCGAGAGGTTCGCCGCCTCGGACAGCGCTGCGGGGCTCGCCGCCAGCATGTTCGTCGTCGGGGCGACGGCGGGACGACTCTTCGCGGGCAACCTCGTCGAGCTCGTCGGCCGACGACGGATCCTCCTGGTCTGTCTCGGAGTCTTCGTCGTCTCCAGCCTCAGCTACTTCCTCGCCACGACCCTCACGCTCCTGCTGGTCGTCCGGTTCGTGCACGGGGTGGCGTTCGGCATCGGCACCACCGCGGTGGTCACCATCGCGCAGAGCATCATCCCGCCGCTGCGCCGCGGGGAGGGCACCGGCTTCTTCGGGATGAGCACGACGCTCGGCACCGCGCTCGGCCCGTTCCTCGGGCTGCTGATCGTCGACCGGTCCGGGTACACGGCCCTGTTCGCCGCCTCGGTCGTGGCCTCGGCCGCGGCGCTGGCAGTGGCGCTGTTCCTCCGGGTGCCCGAGCCGGTCCTCGCCGGCGAGCACCGGGCCGCTCTCCGTCGCTTCCGGCCTGCGGACCTGCTCGATCGCCGGGTGCTGCCGCTCGCCGCGTTCATGCTCGTCATGGGCGCCGGCTTCTCGGGCGTCCTGACGTTCCTGAGCACCTACACCGAGCAGCTGGGCCTCCCCGCGGCGGCCAGCCTGTTCTTCCTCGTCTACGCCGGGGTGCTGTTCGTGTCCCGGTTCGTGGTGGGACGCCTGCAGGACGTCCGCGGCGACAACCTGGTGATGTACCCGGCCATCGTCAGCTTCGTGCTCGGGCTCGTGGTCCTCGCGGTCGCCACCGGCGTGGCGGCGATCGTGCTGGCCGGTGCGCTCATGGGCCTGGGCTTCGGGACCCTGATGTCCGCCGGGCAGGCGATCGCGGTCGCCCGGGTGGCACCGCACCGGATGGGCCTGGCGGTCTCGACGTACTTCTTCATGGTCGACATCGGCACCGGGCTGGGACCGGTGGCGCTCGGCTGGCTCGTCCAGGGCACCAGCTTCCGGACGATGTACCTGGCCATGGCCGGCGTCGTGCTCCTGGCCGCCGGGCTGTACCACCTCGTGCACGGGCGCTCCCGCCGGGGTCAGCGGCCGCGGACCGCCTGAGCGCTCGCGGCTCGTCTCAGGCGCGGTCGCGGGCCGCCGCCGTCGACCTGCGCACCACGAGCTCGGTCGCGAGCGTGCGCACCAGGTACTCCTCGTCCGGCGCGGGGGTGGTGGCGAGCTCCAGGGCCGACCTGCCCATCTCCTGCAGCGGCAGCCGGACGGTGGTCAGCGACGGCTCGAGATCCTTGGCGATCGCGATGTCGTTGAACCCCGCCACGGACACCTCGCCGGGCACCGCGCGTCCCTGCGCGCGCAGGTGGGCGAGCGCACCGATGGCCATCTGATCGGCGGACCCGACGAGGGCGGTGACCTCCGGGTGCGCGGCGAGCACCTCCGCCGCGCCGGACCAGCCGCCGTCCCGGGTGGGGGAGCCGTGGCGAACGTGCAGCGTCCCGCCCGCACGCTCCACCGCCTCGCGCAGCCCCGCGACGCGTTCGACCGTCGAGGCCACGTTCGCGGCGCCGGCCAGCATCGCGACGTCGCGGTGCCCCAGACCGACGAGGTGCGCACCCAGCTCGCGTGCCCCGGGCGCGTTGTCCACCAGGACGCGGTCGACGTCGAAGAGCGGGTCGCCGATGGCGACGACGCGACCGCCGCTCTGCTGGAAGGACCGGGTGCGGGCGGTCATCGCCTCGGTGTACCGGTCGTCGATCAGGCCGGAGCCGGCGATGATCACCACACCGGTACGGTGCGCCTGCAGGAGCCGGAAGTACTCGAGCTCGCGGTCGATGTCGCGCTTGGTGTTGCAGATCGTGACCAGCAGGTGGTGGGTCGTGGCGACGGCCTGGATGCCGTTGACGATCTCGGAGAAGTACGGGTCGTCGACCTCGCCGACGAGGACCCCGACCGTGCGCGGGTTCCCGCGCAGGAGCGCCTGGGCCTGGGCGTTGGGTACGTAGTCGAGCTCACGGGCGGCCTGCTCGACCCGCTCGCGCAGCTCGGGCGCCACCGGGTAGTCGCTGCCGGAGAGCACCCGGGAGGCGGTGGGCGTGGAGACCCCCGCCCGTCGTGCGACGTCGCGCAGGTTCACGGCCATGCCGGGAACCCTAGCGAGACCGCGGCGAGCCGCCGGCACGCGGCCCCCAACCGGCCGGGCGGCTGCCCGAGGTCCACGGGTTCCTCGAGCTCCGCGGATGCCGCCGAACTCCGCGGGGTCTGCCCAGCTCCGATGCTGGAACCGCGGAGGTCAGAGCCCACCGGCTCGCCGTGGTTCTTGACGTGGTGTGACCTGTGACCTAGTTTCGTGCGAAACACCTTCGAGAAAAGGCTTTCTGCCATGGCTGCCACCTCCACCTCGGTCGACCGGCGCACCCGCGTGCCCGGCCGGCTCGGTCCCGCGTTCGTCACTGCCGCCCTGGTCTTCGGGCCGGGCAGCATCACCACGGCCAGCTCGATGGGGGCGCAGTTCGCCTACGACCTCGTCTGGGCGCCGGTGATCGCCACGATCCTCATGCTCTGCTTCGTCGACCTCTCGGTCCGCATCGGGCTGTCGACCGACGTCGGGCCCATCCAGACGGTGACCCGGCGCATGGGCCGCGTGGTCGGGGTGCTCGTCGGCATCGGCGCCTTCCTCGTCGCCACCTCCTTCCAGGCCGGCAACTCGGTCGGGACCGGCGCGGCGAGCAACGTCCTCTTCGGCGGCAGCACGGCGCTGTTCGCAGCGATCTTCACCGCCATCGCCATCGGCTTCCTCTGGCTCCCCTCCTTCTACAAGCACCTCGAGCGCACGATGATCGTCATCATCCTGGTGATGCTGGCGATCTTCATCATCACCGCGATCGTCGCCAGGCCCGACCTCGGCGCCGTGCTCGCCGGGCTCGTGCCCTCGTTCCCGCAGGGCTCCGCGGCGCTCGTGGTCGGCGTCGTGGCCACCACCTTCTCGGTGGTCGGCGCGTTCTACCAGATCCAGCTCGTGCGCGAGAAGGGCTGGGGGATCGACGACTACAAGGTCGCCCGCCGCGACGCCGTCGTCGGCACCCTGATCCTGGGCACCCTCTCCGTCATCATCATGATCGCCGCCGCGGCCGTGCTGAACCCCGCCGGCGTGAGCGTCTCCTCGCCGGCGGACATGGCGACCATCCTCGAGCCGTCCGTGGGACGCTGGGCCTCGATCCTGTTCGCCCTGGGCCTGTGGGCCGCGGCGTTCTCCTCCCTCATCGGCAACAGCACCATCGGCGGCAGCATGCTGGCCGGGGCGCTCGGCATCGAGGGCGGCGGACTGGACTCGCGCAGGGTCAAGCTCTGCATCACCTTCGTCCTGGTGCTCGGCGGCGTGGTCGCCGTCGTCTTCGGCGGGATCCCGGTCCAGCTCATCCTCACCGCCCAGGCGGTCACCATCTTCGTCGTCCCGCTCATCGGCGTCGTGCTCGTCGCCCTGGCCCGCCACCGCGACCGCGGCCGCCTCGCCATCGGCACCCCGCAGCTCGTGCTCGCCGTGGTCGGCGTCCTCTTCCTGCTCCTGCTCGCCATCAACTACGTGAGGAACCTGCTGTGACCAGCTCCACCACCGTCGCCCCGGCGACTGCAGCACCCACCGACGAGAGCGCCCTCGACGAGCTGCTCTCCCGGCCGTCGCCCGGAGTCGGGGAGGCGCTCGCCGCGGCGGGCGGCGACATCGTCCTGCTCGGTGCCGGCGGCAAGATCGGCCCGACGATGGCGCGCATGGCGCGTCGGGCGCTGGTCGACGTCGGCTCGGACGCCCGGGTCATCGCCGTCTCGCGCTTCTCCGACGCCGCCGTGCGCGAGGAGCTCGGCGAGCAGGGCATCGAGGTGCGCTCCGCCGACCTCGCCGAACCGACCTCGTACCGCGACCTGCCCGACGCCGCCGCGATGTTCTACCTCGCCGCCATGAAGTTCGGCACCACCGGCCAGGAGCACCGCACCTGGTGGTCCAACGCCGCGATGCCCGCCCTGGTGGCCGACCGCTACCGCGGCGTGCCCTCGGTGGTGTACTCCACCGGGAACGTCTACCCGCTCTCGCCGCTGGCGCACGGCGGGTCGCTCGAGTCCGAGCCGGCCGCCCCGGTGGGGGAGTACGCCCAGTCCTGCCTGGCGCGGGAGCGGATCTTCACCAACGCCGCCCACGAGTGGGGCACCCCGACGACGATCTTCCGGCTCAACTACGCGTGCGAGCTGCGCTACGGCGTCATCGCCGACATCGCCGTGAAGATCGCCGCCGGCGAGCCGGTCGACGTCACCATGCCGGCGGTCAACGTGGCGTGGCAGGGCGACGTCAACGCCTGGGCGCTGCGCAGCCTCGAGCTGGCCGCCGTCCCGCCGCACATCCTCAACGCGACCGGCCCGGAGACGGTCTCGGTGCGGCGCCTGGCCACCTGGCTGGCGGAGGAGATGGACGCCGAGGTGACCTTCACCGGCACCGAGTCCGACGACGCCTTGCTCAACGACGCGTCCGAGTGCCACGAGCGGTACGGCTACCCGAGCGTGCCGCTGCGCCGGCTCGTGCGCTGGGTGGGCCAGTGGGTCGCCGACGGCGGCCGACAGCTCGGCAAGGCCACGAAGTTCCAGCAGCGGGAGGGCAAGTACTGATGGCCGGCGTCCTGACCGAACCGCTGCGCTCCGACGTCCTGACCCGGCGGCTGCGTTCCGGCGTCGTCATCCCGGCGCACCCGCTGGCGCTCGACGACGGCGGTGCGGTGGACCTGCGGGCCCAGCGGGCCCTGACCCGGTACTACCTCGCGGCCGGGGCGCACGGGATGGCGGTGGGCGTGCACACCAGCCAGTTCGAGCTGCACGACGACCGCGGCCTCCTCGAGGAGGTCTGGCGCCTCGCCGCGTCGGAGGTGGCGGCGGCCGGCGGTGACGCGCTCCTGGTGGCAGGGCTCACCGGCGACACCGCGGACGCCGTCGCCGAGGCCGAGATCGCCGCTGCTGCCGGCTACCAGGCCGCGCTGCTGTGCGGGTGGGGCATGGCCGAGGTGACCGAGGAGGCGCTGCTGGACCGCGCCCGCGCCGTCGGCGAGGTGCTGCCGACCATGGGGTTCTACCTCCAGGAGAGCGTGGGCGGGCGCAGACTCGGCCGCGACTACTGGCGCCGGCTCTTCGACCTCGAGTCCGTCGTCGCGGTCAAGACCGCACCGTTCGACAGGTACCGCACCAACGACGTCGTCCAGACCCTCCTCGAGCACGACCGCTGGGACGACGTCGTGGTGCTCACCGGGAACGACGACACCATCGTCCACGACCTGATCACGCCGTACCGGCGCGAGGTCGGCGGCACGGTTCGCGAGGTACGCGCGGCCGGCGGACTCCTCGGGCAGTGGGCGGTCGGCACCCGGGCCGCGGTCCAGCTGCTGGAGAAGGTCCGGGCGGCGACGGCGGAAGGAGCCGTCCCGGTCGACCTCCTCGCGGACGCGTCGGCCCTCGTCGACGTCAACGCCGCGGTGTTCGACGTCGACAACGACTTCGCCGGGTGCGTGCCGGGAGTCAACGAGGTGCTGCGCCAGCAGGGCCTCGTGCGCACCGCACGGTGCCTCGGGCCCGACGTCCTCTCGCCCGGGCAGGCCGAGCTGATCGCCACCGTGCGCGAGCGTCACCCCGACCTGCTCGACGAGGGCTTCGTCGCCACCCACGTCGAGGAGTGGCTGGCCTGAGAGCTGGCTTCACGGCGCCGTCACGCCTGGCGTGGCGGCGCCGCCGTGGCTCTGGCGTGGCGATGACCAGCTCGACGGCCCGCAGGTGGTCGACGGGCAGGCGCCCTCGGTGGTGCCCTGCGCGCGGCGGCGCCGCCGTGGGCCCACCCTTGACTCCTGCAATCGGTTGCAATAGGTTCGCGTCGCTTCCTCGCGATCCGTCCCGACACCGATGTTGCTGGAGAGGTCTCTCATGGATGACAAGCGCCCACCTGCCCTTCGCCCCACCCGACGGCGGTGGGGGGTGCTCCTCGCCGGCCTCGCCCTGATGGTCCCGGCGGCCCTGGCTCTGCCGGCAGGCGCCGCGACCGGCGACCCCGCGGAGCTGTCGCCCGGGCCCGTCAACGGAGGTTTCGAGGACGCCCCGGTCGACGGCGGCATCCCCGGCTGGTCGCAGCGCGGCGGCGACCTCGGCGGCTCGGTCCTCGTCGAGGATCCCGTCTTCGCGGGGGAGCGCAGCCTCCGGTTCGTCGACCCGGAGGCCACGCGGTCCTACGGCCTGATGAGCGACCCGATGACGGTGCAGGCGGGCCACTCCTACCAGCTCTCGCTCCAGGCTCTCGTCGAGACGGGGACGCCGACGGTCTACGTCTACTTCCACGACGCGGACGGCGCCGAGCTCGACGTGGAGTTCCAGCACTTCTCCGGCCAGCCGGTGGGGGAGTGGTCGGAGCTGGTTCTCGACGTCACTGCCCCGGAGGGCGCGGCCACGGCCTCCGTGTACCTGTACTCCACGATCGCCCGGGTCTCGACGTACTACGTCGACGAGGTGCGGCTGGAGCACACCCACGGCCCGCTCGACATCACCGATCTCGGGCCTGCGTTCTACAGCCCGAACGTGCGGCTCGCGGAGGTGGACGTGCTCGCCGACGGCACCCCGCTCGCCTACGTCTTCTCGGACGGTCAGCCCGTGAGCCTCAACGTCGTGGACCTGCGCACCGGTGAGCTGGTGGACAGCCACGACATGGACGGTTACTCGATCGCGGCCTCCGTCGTGGTGGCCGACGACGACTCGGTCTACTTCAGCGTGCGGGGCCCGAACGACGGCACGCTGTGGCGCTACGACCCGCAGACCCAGGAGGTCGAGCGCCTGGCCGGCCGGATCGCCGGCGAGTCCCTCCTGCGCAGCCTCGTCATCGAGGACGGCGTCCTCTACGGCAGCACCTATCCCAACGCCAAGGTCTTCTCCTACGACCTGACCACCGGGGAGATCCGCGACTACGGCAGCATGGTCGACGACGGCTCCGCCTACGCCTGGGGCTTCGACATGGTCGACGGCAAGCTCTGGGTCGGTACCGGCACCACCCCGCACCTGCTCGAGCTCGATCCCGTCACCGGCACGGTGACCGAGATGGCACTTCCGGCGGACGTGGCCGAGCAGGCCGACTTCATCACGCGCGTGGAGCAGCACGGCGACCTCGTGCTGGTCAGCTACTCACCTGCCGGTGCGGCGAACACCGCCGTCTACGACCTCACCGCTCGCAGGTGGCTCGAGCCGCTCGAGGGCGTCACCGGCCAGTGGACCGCGGACGAGGCGGACGGTCGGATGCTGTTCACCGTCGACGGGACCGTGCGCGCCCTCGACGTGGCCACCCGCGAGGTCACCGACATCGGCTGGGAGTCCGGCGACCTCGCCGGCGAGCTCGACGGCACGAACGACCTCGCGCTCGTCGAGCTGGGCACCGAGGGGCTGCCCGGCGACAGCCTCGTCGGCATACGGGTGGACGGGCGCGTGTGGCGCCAGCACCTCGGCACCGGCGTGGGCACCGTCATGACCCCAGGAATCGTCGGCGCCCCCGCCACGGTCCACTCGGTCGGGCACGGCGGCGACGGGAACGTCTACTTCGGCGCCTACCTCAGCTCCGGCGTCATGGCCCGCGTGGACACCTCGACGGGCACGCTCGAGCAGCTCAGCGGCCCCAAGCAGGCCGACAGCATCGTCGCGCACCGCAACCGCACGGTGGTCGGCACCTACCCCGGCGCCGAGTTCTACGTCGCCCAGCCGAACCAGCAGTGGGAGTGGGGTGTCAGCCCCACGCACCTGTTCAGCCTGGGCCGCGGGGAGCACGGTCAGGACCGCCCGCTCGCCATGGTCTCGGCAGGGTCGCGGGTCGCTGCGGGAACGATCCCGAACTACGGCGAGCTGGGTGGTGCGCTCACGCTCTTCAACCCGGCCAACGGGAAGTTCGAGGTGCACCGCAACCTCGTCCCGGACCAGAGCGTGACCGCCCTCGCCTACCGAGACGGACTGATCTTCGGCGGGACCGGGATCCACGGCGGCCTCTCCACCGACCCGACGCAGGACGAGGCCGAGCTCTTCGTGTGGGACGCCCGGCGTGACCGGCTCGTCACGCACTCGGTGGTGGCCGAAGGTGCCGAGGTGATCCATGCCCTCACCTTCGACAGGGACGGACGGTTGTGGGGACTGGCGAGCGACGGCACGCTCTTCCAGTACGACACCGCCACGCACGACGTGGTCCGGAGCGTGAAGACGCCCGCGCGAGCGAGCAACGACTGGGGCCGGCTGAGCGAGCTGTACCTGCACCCGGACGGCAAGCTGTACGGCAACGCCGACGGGCGCCTGTTCTCGTTCGACCCGCAGACCGAGCGGTTCGTCACGCTCGTCGGCGACGGTGCGCGCCACTCCGCCGTCGCGCCTGACGGAACCATCTACCTCGCCGACGAGACGAACGTCTTCAGCTATCGGCCCTGAGTGATCGCAACCGATTGCAGGAACCTGCCATGTCCGGTTCCTGACAGGGGCGGGACCTTGTTCTGCAATCGGTTGCATGCAAGGTTGGACACACCGCAAGCCGGTCGGCCGCCCGGGCGGGGAACCCTTGCCGCCCGGGCCGGCACGGACGGGGTCTCCCGCGCGCTCGTGCGGGTCCCCTTCGGCTGCTGCGGCTGCCGCCGACGACGACGGCAGAGCCAACCGCGTGAGGAGAAGCTCGTGAGTGCAGTCCCCGTCAGACCCCGGGCCCGGTGGCTCGCGGCGTCCCTGCTCGCCGGTGCGATGGCGCTGGCCGGGGCGACCGCGACCCAGTCCGGTGCAGTTGCGGAGCCCGCGCCCGGCACGTCCGCCGAGGCCGAACCACCGCGTCTGCCGTCCAACCCCACGCCCGAGGAGATCCTCGCGCAGAACCCGAACCTCTCCGACCTCGGCACGCCCGTCACCAGCCGGATCATCACCAACATGGTGCTCGGCGAGGAGGACGGCGTCTCCATGACCTACGGGGTGTACCGGGGCCAGGGCGACACCGAGAGCCCGGCCACGCTCGTCGTCGCCGAGACCCTCACCGGGGAGATCGTGCGCACGATCAAGCTGGCGGAGACCGACCACGTCACGGAGATCCGGCGTGCGACGGACGGCAGGATCTACTTCGTCACCGGCTCGGACTACACCCTGTGGGTCTACGACCCGGAGACGACGGAGGCCACCAACCTCGGCCACATCAACCCCGGCTCGCCCAGCGACGGGTACGGGTGGACGCTCGCCGCCGCCGAGGACGGCCGGATGTACATCGGCAGCTACCCTGAGGGGCTGCTGTACCTGTACGACCCGGCCACCGGTGCCATCGAGAACCTCGGCCAGGTCGACCCCACGCAGAAGTACATCCGCGCGCTCGCCTACGACCTCGAACGGGGCAACCTCTACGTCGGCGTGGGCGGCTCGCGCGCCCAGATCTACAAGATCGAGCCGGACGGCACGAAGACCGCGCTGCTCAGCGAGGAGGCCACGCCGGGCGCGATGGACCACTCCTTCGTCTCGACCTTCACCGTCACGGGCGGAAAGCTCTTCGCCCGCGGGGGGCTCAGCGAGCTCCTCGTCATCGACGTCGAGACCGACGAGGTCGAGTACTGGAAGGGCGACGGCAAGGAGGCGTTCGGCTACCAGGTCACCCAGCGCCCGGACGCACCCGAGAAGTTCATCTTCACCTTCCGGGAGAGCTTCTGGGAGTACGACGCCGCCACGGCCACCACCCGCAGCCTCGGCGTGCCGCACAACGGCTACCTCAACGACGGCTACTGGACCCAGCTCGACGACCCGGAGTGGCCCGGCTGGACGCTCGTCGCGGCGACGCAGCAGGGCGTCGTCAAGTTCAACCCCGAGCGCGGCATCTCTGAGGGGGCGGACATCGACTACCGCAACCCGATCCTGGTCCAGAAGCTCCTCGACGGGCCCGACTCGATGTACGCCTCGGGCTACATGGTCGGTCTGGCACCGTTGGACACCGTCACCGGCGAGGCCGGGGAGACCGTGCAGGCGGGCCAGTTCGAGTCCTCGGCGGTGCGCGAGGGCAAGATGCTGCTCGGCACCTACGGGCACGGCCGGCTCCTGGAGTACGACCCCGCCACCGGTGCGACGCCGCGCGAGGTCTTCACCCTGCAGGCGGAGAACCAGGACCGGCCGTTCGGGCTGGACTACGACCCGGTCACGGACACGGCCTGGATGGGGACCGTCCCGTACTACGGCCACAACCAGGGCGCGCTGACGCGGTACGACTTCGCCTCGGGCGAGAAGACAGTCTGGACGGACGAGATCGTCACCGAGCAGTCGGTCATCTCGGTGCTCCACCACGACGGCCTGGTCTACGTCGGCACCACGCTCGACGGCGGACTGGGGGCCGAGCCGTCCGGGCAGACCGAGGCGCACTTCATCGTCGTCGACCCGGCGACCGGCGCGAAGATCCACGACTTCGTGCCCGTGCCGGGCGACGAGGGCGTCACCGGGCTGATGGTCGGCCCGGACGACCTGATCTGGGGCGTCTCCGAGGACACCGTGTTCAAGTACGACCCCGCCACCGAGGAGATCGTCTACTCCGAGGCCCTGCTCGGCACGCGCTACGGCACGAGCACCGTGTGGGCGTGGGCCTACCTGGGCATCGGGAGCGACGGCAACGTCTACGGCACGAACCGCTCCCAGCTCTTCCGGATCGACGCAGAGACCATGGAGTACACCAAGCTCGTCAACGGAGTGGGCAACTACCTCAACATCGACGCCGCCGGTGACGTGGTGTTCTCCTCGGGCGTCCACGTGTACAAGTACGACGTCCCGGCCGCCGACGACGGCACCGAGGCGGCCATCGAGTTCACGGCCACCGCGGCGGCCGTGTGCGAGGACGGGGTGGCGACGCCGCGCGTCAGCGTGACGAACGAGGACCACCGGCCCATCAGCGTCCGCGTCCGCACCGACGCCGGTGCGGCGACGAGCGGGCTGATCCGGCCCGGGGCCACCGCGGAGGTCGGTGTCGCGACCGGGGCCGCCGAGATCGCCGACGGCACGGTCCGCATCGAGGCCCTGCCCGGCAACGCCGCCCAAGGCGACGGTCCCGCGCACGCCGTGCAGGAGCTCGACTACGCGGGGGTGAGCTGCGCCGGCTGACACGAAGGTCGCGCCCCCGGCCCCGTCTCGACGACGGGGCCGGGGGAGCGACCGGCTCGACCACGAACCGCTCAAGCATCAGAGGGAAGGCACACCCATGATCAGCAGACGGCTGGGCTCGATAGCGATCGGCCTTGCGCTCCTGGGCGGGACCGGGGCGAACGCCCTGCTCGCCCCGTCCGCCGAGGCGGACGCGACGACGTCACGCACCTACGAGAGCCTGAAGAACGGAAGCTTCGAGGCCGACGCCGGCTGGTCGAGCTTCGCCCAGGGTGCCGGCACCGAGGCGGCGGTGAGCGACCTACGGGCCTCTCACGGTCAGCGTTCCCTGCGGATCGTCGACAGCTCCAGCTCGTCGGCGGTCGGATGGGCTTCCAACGCGATCCGGGTCGACCCCGGCAAGCAGTACACCGCGACCGCACTCTCCTACGTGGCGAGCGGCCACGCCCCGCTGCTCTACCTCAAGTTCTACGACTCCGCCGGACGGGAGCTCGACAGCACGGCCACGAGCGCATCGACCCAGCGCGGCGAGTGGCGCGCCTTCCCGGCCGTGTCAGCCTGGGCTCCTGACGGTGCCACCCACGCCCAGGTCGTCATCTACTCGCTCAGCAACCGCACGGGCACGTTCTTCGTCGACGCCGTCGACCTCGCTCCGGGCGCGAACGCCTCCCTGACCGCCAACCAGTACTTCCACGTCCAGAACGACGGGTCGGCCACCCCGTGGGGCTGGTACGAGCTCGACGACGCCCGGCAGGCGGGCTCGGTCGTGCCGGACCCGACCGACGCGGCCAACGGCGTCCTCGCCATCCGGCCCCACGTGTCCACGGGCGACGAGTGGAGCGGTGCGGTCGGCACCCGGTTCTCGGCGTCGGAGGCCGCCCGCTACTCCCTCAGCATGAAGGCGCTCCGCCAACGGGGAACGCCGGTGATGCACGCGGCTCTGCGCTACTACGACAGGCACGGCGAGGTCATCGGCACCGACCGGAGCGGGATCGACGTCGTGCCCGGTCGGTGGCAGGAGTCGTCACTGACCTCGCTCGCCCCGAGCGGCACGGTCGAGGCCGAGCTGATCATCGGCTGCACCGGTACGGTCCGGTGCGACACCCTGGTCGACGACGTCACAGTGACTCCCCACTGGGACACGACGTTCTACGCGGCGCCGAGCGCGCTGGGATCGGCGGACGGGTCGACCCCGGAGTCGGCCGCGGACTATCGCGACGACGCGTTCTGGCAGGAGGTGGACGCAGCACTGGAGACCGGCACGGCCCGGGTCGTCCTGACCGACGGGCAGTACGACGTGGCGACCGACGACGATGCCCTTCACCTGCGCGGGATCGGGTCGGACGACCATCGGCTGCTGGTGAGCGGTGAGTCCCGGTTCGGTGTGGTGCTGACCCAACGGGCCGACCTGACCACCTACGTGGTCCAGGTCCGTGACGTCGTGAACCTGACCGTGGAGAACATCCACCTGACCGCCGATGGCACCTACGTGACCCCGTCGGCCTTCCTGATCACCGAGGACCCGACGGCCGGCGAGCGCACCGAGGGGATCATCGTGCGAGGGATCTCGCTCACCGACATGCCGGGGGTCAAGTACTCCGGCGTCGGTGTGGCGGGAACCGTGCCGAGCGGTCCGGGTGTCGTGGACGTCGTCGTCGACGACGGCCTGTTCGCCCGCGGCGGGTCGGGCGCGGGCTACCACCACGTGTATGCCACGCGCGGGGCGACGACGGTGCGGGTGAGCGAGTCGGTCCTGCAGGACTCGGCGGGGACCTACGTCAAGCTCCGCGACAACGTCGGCGACTGGGTGATCGAGGACAACATCTTCGTCTCGAGCGGCACCTGGATCAACAACGTCCAGTTCATCCAGTGGGCGCTGTACAACACGACCGAACCGGGCAACGAGTTCTTCTCGCCCGGCCCGTACCGGATCGCGGGGAACGTGTTCGAGGCCCAGGAAGGGTGGTGCGCCCCGCAGTGCCGGGTGATGACCCTCACCGCACGCGGCTACAACCCGGTCGACCACGACGGCGTCGAGTGGGACCACCTGCTGGACCCGGTCAAGCGGGAGATCCTGATGGACGAGAGCGAGGGCAACATCGAGACGCGCCGGGCGGTCGTCCGGCAGAACTTCAACCTGGCCCTGGACGACGCCCACGGCATCTCGGTCACGGACAACGAGTACCGCAACATCGACACGCTGATGACCCTGTGGAACACCAGCGACTACGGCGCCCCGAGCCAGGGCGGCAACGGTGTCTACGACCTGTCCAACCTCTTCGCCACCTACCGCGACGGCCTGTGAGCGTGGCCGGATGACCGTCGTGCGAGCAAGGGAGATCGGCGGGTTCAGCCGGTGCGCTCGAGGTCGAAGTCGACCGTGAAGGTGTAGCCCCAGGGGAGGCGGGCGTCGGCGACCCGGTAGCCCGAGAGCGCCCGCACCCCGCGGGCCCACGTGTCGAGGTCCTCGGTGATGCGGCGGTGCACCGCGGGCAGCTCCGCGAGCGGCGGGTCCAGCAGGCCGGCTCCGGCGGCCTCTGCCTGGATGGCCGCACGGACCACCGGCAGGTAGTGGCCGTCCTCGACGATCTTGCGTGCGAGGAACTCCCGGCGGGCGGCGGCCGCCTCCTCGGAGGTGCCGAGCACCGGGCTGACGCCGGCCGCCAGGGTCGTGCCGATGGTGTTGCCGGCGGTGTTCCAGCCGCCGTAGGCCACGAGCCGGCCCAGCAGCCCGGCGTCGTCGAGGGCATCGAGCAGCGTGGGGTCGGAGCCGTTGGCGTAACGCACGTCCGCCACCGCCACGCGCCTGCCGAGAGCGAGGTGCTCGCCGACCTCCGCGACGACGGCGGCGCTGTCCGCGGCGCTGTCCTGCGCCGGCGGGTCCATCACCCAGTCACCGGGCTCGGTCGCGGGGGCGTGCAGCACCAGGACGAGATCGGCGTCGTCGGGCTCGTCCACCCGCACACCGCCGAGCGCGCGGATTTGGTTAGCCAGACCGGCGCCGACCGGGCGGTCCTCGTAGGGGGCGATCCGCTCCAGCCCGCCCGGCGCGGGGCAGCGCACCGCCACTCGGGGCCGGACGCCTCTCGCCTCGGCGGCGACCCGGGCCACCAGCACGCTCGGCACCTCGTCCGCGCCCGGGTAGGTCAGCACGTCGACGCAAAGCCGGTCGATCCACGTCGCCAGGGCGCGCCGGTCCGCGGCGGGCAGCCCTCGCGGGGCGGTGTCGTCCGAGGTCAGGAGCAAGGCGTTCACGACGCCGTCCGAGGCCAGCTCGAGAGCGGCGAGGTTGACGACGTGGTTGCGCAGGCGGCGCCGCACGAGGTCCGCGACGACGTCGTCGGGGACCTCCGCCCGGGCCGCCGCGACCTCGGCGTCGCCGGCCTCGCCGGCGGCGTGCTGGTCCCACAGTCTCGAGAGGCGACCGATGCGGGCGCCGTGGGTGGACCAGTACCCCGGCTCCTGGCGCGAGCGCGAGGCGTTGTCGTAGTGCGGCAGACGGGTGACCACCTGGTACGCGGTCACCGGTACCGCGAGCTCGCGGAGGACGTCCAGGCGCGGGAGCACGTCCTGGACGCGGTCGTCGGTGTTGCGCGAGGGGATCAGGCCGCCGTGGACGAGGAGGTCGAGCGAGACGGCGACGTGGTCCACCTCGTGGGCGACCGCGCGCAGCCAGTCGGCCAGCGCCCCGGTGTCGGCCGGCTCGCGGAAGCGTGGCATCGCCTCCGCGGGCGGCAGCACCACCTCGACGTCGCAGCAGGCTCCGACCGTGCGGGCGTACCCGGCCGTGTTCGGACGTTCGTCGGGCGGCAGCAGAGCGATGCGCATGGATGTCCTCCTGTCGCGGGTCACCGTACGGCCCGCACGCAGCGCGATGCAAGCGATTGCACAGGTGGAGGCAATGCCGAGGCGGGGGTTGACGTGCAACCGATTGCATGCCACCCTCGCACCAGTCGACTCGGCGTGACCCGCCGACGGACAACAGGGGTGCACACGGTGGTGCGCCCGGCCGGCCGATCGGTGCCGGCAAGCCGCTGATCGATGGGGGAACGATGCGCACGGTCCGACGACTCGCCACAGCCGTCCTCGCTGGCTCGACGCTGGCAGCGATGCTCGGTGCCGCTGCGGTGGCCGACGAGACGGAGCCCGCACCTGCTGCGGCCCAGACCGGTACCGTCCAGGCCGGTACCGTCCCGAACCACAGCTTCGAGGAGCTGTCCGCGGACGGGACCCCGGTGGGGTGGGGACCGCTGTGGGCGTCCTCGGTCGAGTACTACTCCGTCACCCAGGAGCGCGCCTCCGACGGTGCCACCAGCATCCACATGCTCGACACGAGCACGAGCGGAGGCGGCGGGCTCGTCTCCGACCCGGTTCCGGTCGAGGCGGGCCAGAGCTACCAGCTGAGCTTCGACCAGTTCATGGTGTCGGGGGCGATCAACCCGACGATCTACTTCGACGCAGCCGACGGGTCCGTCGTCGCGCAGCCGTACCAGACCACGCGCACCGCGGCGGGACGGTGGGAGCGTGCGGCCATGGTGGTCGAGGCGCCGGAGGGTGCCGTCGCGGCCCGGCTGACGCTCTACACCGCATCGGGCGGACTGCTCGAGTCCTACGTCGACAACGTCGCCTTCACCGCCATCGACGTGCCCGAGCCCGTCGAGCCCGAAGGCTTCGCGGAGAACCTGGGAGAGCACCTCGGCCAGCTCAACGCACAGACGACCGGACTCACCCACGACTCCGACGGCCGCCAGATCGCGCTGTTCGGGTCGATCGGGAGCCCGCTCGTCTTCTCGGCCGTCGACGCCGCCACCGGCGAGCTCCTGATGCAGCAGGAGATGCCCGGCACCGCCATGACGTGGAGCTTCGGCGTCGCCGAGGACGGCACCACCTACGTCGGGACGTACGGCTCGGGACTGTGGGTGTTCGACCCCGAGACCCTCGAGCTCACGCAGGTCCAGGACGACCCCCTCGGCGAGACCCACCTGTACTCGATGGACATGCACGACGACGGCCGCGTCTTCATCGGCACCTACCCCAACGGGAAGGTCCTCAGCTACGACCCCGCCACCGGCGAGTGGGTCGATCACGGCCGGCTGCGTGAGGACGTCACCTACGCCCAGAGCCTCGACGTCGACGGCGACAAGGTCTTCGTCGGCACCGCGCCGGTCGCCACCACGTTCGTGCTCGACCTGGCCGCCGGGACGAAGACAGAGATCCCGCTGCCCGAGCCCTATGACGACGAGCGCAACGTCTCGTCACTCGGTGCTTTCGAGGGCAAGCTCTTCGCACTCACCAACCCCTCGCGCACCCTGCTGGTGTACGACCGTGCGACGGCGGAGTGGACCCACGAGATCGCGGACGTCGCCAACCGGCGCATGGCCCCCGCGCGCCTGGTCCCGACGCCGGACGGGGAACGTCTGGAGACCTACTTCCAGCACCGCGCCAGCCGGGAGGTGCGGGCGTTCGACCTGGAGAGCGGTGAGATCCGGTCGCTCCCCTTCACCATCGAGCTCAACTCGATGTCCTGGTACTGGGGTGAGCTCGAGCTGGACGGCTTCCCCGGGACGAGCCTGATCGGCACGACGCAGCGCGGCGTCGTCTACGCCTGGAACCCCGAGACCGGCGACGTCCACCGCGTGGAGGGAGAGTTCGCGCCGTCCCTGGCGTGGATCCGTTCTCTCTCCGAAGGTCCCGACGGCAAGATCTACATGGGTGGCTACGCCTCGGACATCGGCGCCGTCCAGTACGACCCCGGCACCGACGAGGTCCAGGTGCTGCGTGGGCCTCCGCAGATCGAGCAGTTCGGACGCAACGGTGACAGCCTTCTGATCGGCACCTACGGCGGTGCGACGATCTTCGACTACGACACCACCCAGCCGTGGGTCAACGGTCAGAACCCGCGGGCGCGCGTGTACTCCACCGACGAGCAGGACCGCGTCACCTCCTTCGCTGCGGTGGACGAGAATCTCACTGCCTTCGGTTCCTACCCGTTCCAGGGACAGATCGGTGGCGCGCTGTCGTTCTACGACCATGATGCCCGCACCATCGAGGTGCACCGGAACGTGGTCCAGGACCAGACCCCGCTCGCCCTGGTGTACCGCGACGGCCTGATCTACGGCGGTACGGGGGTCGCCGTCGGCCTGGGGGCAGAGCCGACGACCACCGAGGGGCACCTGTTCGTCTACGACGTCGCTGCCCGCGAGGTCGTCTACACGGGGGTGCCGGTGCCCGGTGAGGAGAACGTCGCCGGTCTCGCCTTCGACGAGACCGGGATCCTCTGGGGCATGACCGGGACGACCCTGTTCTCCTTCGACCCGGTGACGCGGCAGGTCGTCGACCGCATCGTCTACGACCAGCGTCCGGACCGCGCGACCTATGTGGTCGGACGTGGCTTCCGCCAGGTCGGCGACACCATGGTCGGGCTCAGCCGCTGCACGTTGTTCGAGTTCTACCCCGATGACGGGACCTTCTCGATCCTGGCCACGCATCCCGACGCGCTGACCTGCACCGGTCTGGGGATCGACGACGACGGCCGCTACTACTACGGCGCGGCCAAGGCACTGATGCGGTGGACCCCCGACCGCGCCCCGGCGTGCGACGCCGTCGTGACGGGCCACCGGCGCGGTCCGCTCGCGGTGGGGGCCGGCACGACGTGCCTGGACGACGCGACGATCGAGGGACCTGTCACCGTCACCGATGGTGCCGGCGTCGTCGTCACGGGCTCGACGGTCGACGGGCCGCTGAGGACCGACGGTGCGTCCGTCGTCCACGTCCTGCAGAGCACGATCGACGGGCCGGTCGAGCTGCACGGCACCACGGGCGAGCTCGTCGTCACCGGCACCTACGTCACAGGTCCGCTCCAGGTCACGGGCACCCGGGCGGGTGCGGGCACCGTGGTCGTCGCGGGCAACACGATCAGCGGCCCGCTGCGTTGTGAGGACAACGACCCAGCACCGACGAACGAAGGCGAGGCGAACTCGGTCAGCGGCCCACGGACCGGCCAGTGTGCGGGACTCTGACACGGCCGTCGACTCGTGGCAGCAGGACGGAGGCAGAACGGTGAAGGAACTCAGGGTCGGGCTCGTCGGGGCCGGCACGATAGCGGGGGCACACCTGCCCGCGTGGCACGCGCTGGGGGCGCAGGTGAGCGCGTTCTCGCTCGAGGGCGCCGCTGAGCTCACGGACAGGCACGGCGGGAGCGTCGTGACCAGCTTCGAGGAGCTGATGGAGCGCTGCGACGTCATCGACGTGTGCACGCCGACCCCGGTGCACCGGCACTATGCCGAGGCCGCCCTGCTGGCAGGTCGGGACGTCGTCGCCGAGAAGCCGCTCGCCCGCACCGGCGACGACGCCGTCCTCCTGGCGCGGGTGGCGGCAGAGACGGGCCGGCACCTGTACCCGGCGCACGTGGTCCGCTTCTTCCCGGCCTACGCCACGATGGCCGAGGCGGTGCGTGCGGGTCGCATCGGCCGGCCCGCCGTGCTGCGACTGACCCGCACGAGCGCCTTCCCGATGTGGCGCGAGTGGTTCGCCGACCCCGCCCAGTCCGGCGGCGTGGTCATGGACCTGATGATCCACGACCTGGACATCGCCAGGTGGGTGGCCGGCGACGTCACGGACGTCTACGCCACCCTCGCCCAGGGCGAGGAGGACGGCCTGCCGATCGCCATGGCGCACGCGGTGCTCACGCACGCGGGCGGCGCCATCAGCCATGTTCGCGGCGTGTGGGGCGCGCCGTCGACCACCTTCTCGACGAGCTTCCACGTCGCCGGCGACGGCGGCGTCCTCACCTACGACTCCCGGGACGCCAGGGCGCTGACGCTCGACGTCGGCACGGGCTCCGGCGGCGGGCGGCTGCCCGACATCAGTCTGGGCGAGAGCCCCTATCTGACACAGCTGCGCGAGTTCGCCGGCGCCATCGCCGGCGGACCCGTGCCGCGGGTGAGCGCCGCCGACGGCGTGGCTGCCGTCGAGCTGGCCCTGGCCGCCCTGACGTCGATCGAGACCGGCGACTCGGTCCGGCTCCCGGCGGCGGGGGGCGGTGCCCGATGATCGGCGACCGCCCGCTGCGTGTCGGGCTGATGTCGTTCGCGCACACCCACGCCGCCGGGTACGCCCAGCTCCTCCGGGACTGGCCCGGCGTCGAGCTGCTGACCACCGACCCCGACGGCGAGGGGTCCGCCGAGCTGCGCGGCGCGGCGCTCGCGGCCGAGCTCGATGTGCCGTACGTGCCTACCTACGAGGACCTGCTCGATCGGGCGCCGGACGCCGTCGTGGTCTGCAGCGAGAACGTCAACCACCGACCGCTGGTCGAGCTGGCCGCACGCGCCGGCGCCCACGTGCTGTGCGAGAAGCCGCTCGCCACCACCGTCGCCGACGCCGAGGCGATGGTCGAGGCGTGCCGGGCGGCGGGCGTGTTCCTCATGACCGCGTACCCGGTGCGGTTCGCGCCGAGCTTCGCCGCCCTGCGCTCGCTGGTCGACGCCGGCGCGCTGGGCGAGGTGCTCCTGGCGACCGGTACGAACAACGGCAAGGTGCCGGCCGGGCGGGCCTGGTTCACCGACCCGGCGCTCGCCGGCGGCGGCGCCCTCGTGGACCACACCGTGCACGTGGCGGACCTGCTCGACGCCCTGCTCGAGCGTCCGCTCACCCGGGTCCGCGCGACCGTCAACCACGTGCTGCACGCCGATCGCCCGGAGGTGACCGCCGAGACCGGCGGGCTCGTGAGCTTGACCTACGCCGGCGGCGTCGAGGTGGTCGTCGACTGCTCGTGGAGCGTGCCCGACGAGGCACCGACCTGGGGCGGGCTCACGCTCGAGGTCTTCGGCACCCGGGGCAGCGCCGCCATCGCCCCGTTCTCGGACCGTCTCGACGGGTTCACCCCCGCGACGGGCGGGGCCGCCTGGCTCCCGTTCGGCTCGAACCTCGACCAGCTGATGCTCGCTGCGTTCCTCGACGGCGTGCGCACCGGCACCCCACCTCAGCCCGACGGCGGCGCCGGCCTGCGCACGGTCCGCGCCGTGGTGGCTGCCCAGGAGTCGGTCAGGACGGGCCGGCCGGTCGATCTCGAGGAGCCCGCGACGACCACTTGAGCCTGCCGCGTGCAGCCAGCGGCTGCTGCACGCGGCAGGCGTCGGACGACGCGCGGCCCCCCTCCGGCCGGCCCGTCGAATGCGCGGGGCTGGTTCCCGCACGCAGACGTCCGCCGGACCGTCCGGCGGCGCGAAGGAGGAAACGACCATGAGACAACTGTCCCTGGGACGACGCGCCGTCGCCCTGGTGGCCGCTGCAGTGACTGCGCTCGCCGCGCTGGTCGCCGCCCCGGTCGCCGCGGCGACAGGCCCCGAGCCGGCCCGCGTGACCGACCTCGGTCCGGCGATCATGTCGGTCAACGTCCGCAACGCCGCGTTCGCCGAGTTGTCCGACGGCACACCGGTGGTCTACGCCATCTCCAACGGCAACCCCGCGACCTTCACGATGGTCGACGTCACGACCGGGGAGAGCCTGTTCGCCGCCGAGCTGCCCGGGACGACGCTCGGCAGCTTCATCACGGTTGCCGGGGACGGCACCGTGTACTTCTCCGCCCGGCACCCGATGCTGGCCGGGCTCTTCTCCTTCGAGCCGCGCACCCACGAGCTCGTCCAGATCGCCGAGAACGTCGCCGGGGAGCGGGTCCTCTACGACGGAGCCGTCACCGAGGACGGGAAGCTGTTCTTCGGCACCTACCCGCACGCGAAGGTCGTCTCCTACGACCCGGCGACCGGCGCCTTCCGGGACTACGGCTCGCAGACCGACGAGGCCGCCTACGTCTTCTCGCTCGGCATCGTCGACGGCGAGGTCTGGGCGGGGACCGGCCCGGTGCCCCACCTCTACGCCATCGACCCCGCGAGCGGCGAGCGGCGCGAGGTCGAGGTCCCCGCTCGCCTCATGTCGAACACCCAGTGGTTCATCGGCATCGCCCAGCGCGGCGACGACGTGCTGGTGCGGCTGTCCCCGCGCGGCGGCTACGACACGGCGGTGCTGCACCTGGCCACCGGCGAGTGGGACGAGGACATCATCCCCGCGGTCGGCGGCTCCGACCCGACCGCGACGGACGTGCGCGGGCGGAGCTTCGTCCTCTCCGATGGGATGCTCACCGCGTACAACACCCGGACCGACTCCGTGACGACGACGGGTTTCGCGGACACGGACCTGCCGGCCCATCTCGCCCAGCAGGTCAACACCTACGGCATCGAGGTGATGTCCCTGCCCGGCAGGGACATGCCGGCCCAGAGCGTGGTCGGTCTGAGCACCGACGGCGACATCTGGGCGTACAACCTCGCCACCGGCAGCACGAGCATCCGGCGGGCAGCGATCGCCCCGTCCCCGGCGGAGGCGCACGGGCTCGGTGTGGGGCCCGACGGCAACGCCTACATCGGCGCCTACCTCTCGTCCGGGTCGATGAGCCGCGTGGACGCCGCGACCCTCGGTGTGGAGCCGCTGCGAGGGCCCAAGCAGGGCGACGCCATCACGACCCACGACGGTGAGCTCGTCGTGACGTCCTACCCGGGCGCCGTCGTCCACGTCGGAGACCTCGACCAGCCCTGGGAATGGGGGACGAACCCGCGCCACGTGCTCACCATCGGCCGTGGTGAGCCGCACTTCCAGGACCGCATCTTCGGCGTCGTCTCCACCGGTGACCGCCTGGCGCTGGGCACGGTGCCCGACTACGGCGAGGTCGGGGGTGCGCTGACGCTGCTCGACACGGCGACGGGTGCGTACGAGGTCCACCGCGACGTGGTCCCAGGGCAGAGCATCGTCTCGCTCGTCCACCGCGACGGGATCGTCTACGGCGGCACGGCGGTGAGCGGTGGCCTGTCCTCGACGCCCACCGCCTCCTCCGCCCGGCTGTTCGCCTGGGACGTCGCCGCCGAGAAGGTGGTGTGGGAGAGCGAGGTGAGCCCTGGCGCCGGGTACGTCGGCGGGCTCGCGTGGGGCCCGGACGGCGTCCTCGTCGCGCACACCTCGGACGGACTGCTCGTCGAGACCGACCCGGCCACCGGTGAGGTCAGCCGGACCGTGCGGACCGCGCCGGCGGAGAGCGGGGCGCACACCTCGTGGGGGTACTCTGCGCGGACGGTGTGGGACGCCGCCAGCGGCAGCTACGTCGCGACGAACAACGGCCGGCTCTACCAGGTGCACCGGGCCGACTCCACCGTCGCTGTGCTGTCCACCGACATGGAGCAGGTCGTGCGCGACGGCGCCGGCAACTACATCGCCGTCGACGACACGAACGTGTTCCACGTCGAGCTCGGCGCGACGGGCTGATCAGGTCCTGAGCACCACGTGAGCACAAGAGTGCCCGCCCCGTCCTGCGGGGCGGGCACTCTCGTGTCGGCGGGTGGGTGCTACGAGGCGCACTGCCCCCGCGAGGGGCCCGCGACGGCGTTCGGTGCGCCCTCGTCGGTCGGGTCGTACGCGTTGTCCCGGCACACGAGCGGACCGGCCACCGTGAGATCGGCCAGCGCGACGCGTCCGAGGGTCCCCACGACCTCGACGGGGCCGCCCACCTCGGTGCCGCGCACGGCCACCGACTGCGCGCCGCTCGTGCGGAGCGGGCCGTCGACGACCGACCCCTCGACGACGAGGGACGCGCCCGGGGCCACGGTGAGCGGTCCGGTGACGTGTGCCCCGTCGAGGCAGGTCGTGCCCGCAGTGACGCGCAGCGGCCCGTCGTGCCGTCCGGTGACCGTGTCGTCGCACGCGCCGGGCAGGTCGTAGCGCAGGACGTTCGTCTCGTCGGTCAGCCAGACGTCACCGTGCGCGACGGTGGAGTTGCGCGCGCCGTCGGTCAGGACCGTCTCCACCGACAGGTCCGCCGGGTCGATCCGGACCAGCCGGTCGGCGACCGAGGCGTAGATCTGCCCGTCGAGCGGGTTGTAGCCCATCTCGCTCTGGTCGCCCCAGATGTTGGCGTTGCGGATGCCGGTCTGCACGGACCGGACGACCTCGTGGGTGTCGGTGTCGTACTCGAAGAGCACGCCGTTGTCGGTCATGCCGAAGAGGCGGCCGACACCGTCGACGACGAGTGCGTGGACCACCGTCGCGCCGTCGACGACCGGGCCGCTCGCGACGAGCGAGTCGGTCTCGACGTCCCAGGCGAACACCTCGGCCGTGCTCTGCGTCGGCACCGAGGACAGGCCGCCGTGGACGGACGTACCGGCGTAGACCACGCCGTCGGCGTAGGCGAGTGCGGTGACGCTCTGGTCCTCGACGACGTCGCGGTGCATCGTGTGCTCCCCGGTGACCGGGTCGAACAGCGTCAGCGCGCCGCCGAGCTCGCCGTAGTTGGCGATGGTGCCCGCCGCGACGACGTCGCCGGCCGAGACGAGGCTGCGCGGCCGGTCCTGCCCGGAGGCGGCCCGGCCCAGGGTGAGCACGTGGGCGGGGTTGGTGCCCCACGCCCACGGTTCGCCGGCCCGGGCGGCGTGGAAGACCGCCTCGGGGTAGCTGCCGATGACGGTGAGGTCTTCGTGCCGGGTGATCGCGTCCGCCTGCTCGGGACCGTCGAGCTGCTCCACCTCGCCGGTCGTCGGGTCCACCCGGGCCATGACGCCCGGGCTGAGGTAGGCACCGACGTAGACCTGCCCGTCGCCGCCCTCGCCGATCGACATGGTCGTCACGGGGGAGCCGATCGCCGGCGCGGCGAGGACGTCGCCGTGCCCGGTGGCGAGGTTCTGCCGCCAGATGCGCCCGTCCGTGCGCATGCCGACCAGGGTGTGGCCCGGGAGCTGCTCGGTGCCGAGCTCGACGAGGAACAGGCGAGAGGTGCCCGCCAGAGCCGCCTCGACGTCGGGGGCGAGCTGGACCGGGGAGTCGGTGCGTGCGGCGATGTCGTAGGCGTGCGGCCGGCTGTCGGCGTCGAGGTAGTAGAACCGTCCGTCCGCCGAGGCCTCGGTGGAGTTCCACAGCCCGCCGACGTAGAGCTGGTCGACGGCGGTGGCTGCCGCGTCCGTCACGGTGACGTTGACGCCGTCGACGGTGCGGTGCGAGACGACCTTGAGGTCGCCGTGCGTCTCGATGCGCTGGATGAACTCGGCCCCCTCCGCCACCGGCCCCGGCAGCGGCAGCTCGGCGACCGTGCCGTCGGCCGGGTCGACGTCGTAGAGCTGTGCCGGGGTGCCGGCGCCCACCCACACGTTTCCGCCGTCGGCCTCCAGGCCCCAGGCGTAGTCGCCCTGTGCGGCGATGCGGCCGTACTCGGTGAGCTCGCCGGAGGTCAGGTCGAGCGCGTAGAGCTCCGCGTTGGGGTAGGTCGTGCCGTACAGCGTCGTGCCGTCGACGTCGAGGGTGCGCAGCATCTGCTCGCCCGCCACACCGGTGGCGACGGTAGTCAGCTCGCTCGTGGCCGGGTCGTAGCTCCACAGCGTTCCGTCGTTCGGGCTGCGGACGCTGAGGTAGACGGTGTCGTCGGCAGCGACGTCGATAGCGGACGCGACCGAGTACGGCGGCATCGCGTGGCTGTCGAGGACGGTGCCGGAGCGAAGGTCGACGACGTTGAAGCTGACCGGCTCGCCGTCGGAGAAGACGTATGCCACCGGGGTGCCGTCCGCCAGGACGTCGACGTCGGAGAGCCGGACGTTGGGTGCGCGCATCGCGACGCCGAGATCCTCGAGCGTCCCGGCCGCGGGCGGTGGCGGCGGTGGTGTGTCGGTCGCACCGGCGGCCGGGGCGAGAACGATCGTGCCGAGCGCCAGTGCCGCGCCGGCCAGGGGAGGGCCGGCCCTGCGGGGCAGGCGGGAACGGGATGGCATGAGCACTCCTTCGTGGTCGTGGATCTGGACGGCACGCGGCGGCCGACCGGGGCACGGCGGCCCGGGAGAACCGCGAGTCTCAGGGGATCGTGAGTCGGCAGGTGCGGCTGCTCGCCGGGTCCCACAGCGCGAAGGTCTCCATCAGGGTCCGGGCCATGGCCCGGTGCCCGAAGGCGTTCGGGTGGCACCCGTGCCCGAGCCAGTGGTACGTCGAGCTCACGTCGGTCGCCTCCCACACCGCGTGGTGGTCCACGAGCACCGTGCCCAGCTCAGCGGCGGCTGCCCGGATCGCCTCGACGTAGGCCGGCAGGTGCTCGAGCACGTGCTCGGGCCCGGTCGGCAGGGTCCCGTTCGGCGTCTGCGTCACGACCAGGGCGCCCGTCTCGGCGCGGATTCGCTGCACGACGTCGCGGTACCGGCGGGCGAAGTCCGGCGCGCCGTCGGCCCCGCCCCTGGTGTCGTTCAGGCCGGTGCCGATCACGACGACGTCGGGCCGGTAGCGCAGGCAGACGAGCTCGAGCTGGTCGGCCAGGTCGGTGACCTGCCACCCGCTGACGGCGGTGTTCACGACGCCGTCGCGTGTGCGCCCGGACTCGCGGAGCCGCTCGTGGAAGAGCTCGGCGAAGCCCCGTGAGCCCCAGGTGTGCCAGCTCGCCGCCGTCACGCTGTCACCGACGAAGGACCAGACCAGCGGCTGCTCGGCGTCGAGGACGGCGACGGCGTCCGGGTGCGCCGGCGAGACCGGCGCCGCCGCCGGCGCGGGGAGCTCCGCACCCGCGGGGACCGAGGCGCTCACCGGACCGTCGGTGCGGACGGCGCGACGGCGGGCTGTGCCGGGCGCACCGGCCGGCCGGTGCGCCCGGACTCGTACACCGCCTCGATGAAGGCGACGGCGGCGCGGGCCTGGTGGGACGTGACCAACGGCGCCGCACCCGTCCGCACCGCGGTCACGAAGTCCTCGAGCTGGGCGAGCTGCTGGTCGACGGGCGTGAACGCGGGAGGCTCGACGCCCTCGCGGGAGGTGAACCGGGTGATCAGCTCCGACTCCGTGACCACGGCGCCGCCGTCGCCCATCACGGCCATGCGGATCGGCAGGTCGCCGTACGCGGTGGTGGTGGCCAGGAACGTCAGGAGCGCCCCGCTGCGCAGCCGGGCGGTGATGGTGACCGTGTCCTCGACCTCGATGCGCTCGTGCGCGAGCAGGCCGGTGTGCGCGTAGACCTCCTCGACGTCGCCGAGCAGCCACAGCGCCAGGTCGACGAGGTGGACGCCCTGGTTCATCAGGGCGCCGCCCCCGTCGAGCGCCCAGGTCCCGCGCCACGCACCGGAGTCGAAGTACTCCTGGTCCCGCCACAGCGCCACCTCGACGGTCGCCGCGGTGACCCGGCCGAGCGCGCCCTCGCGCAGCGCCCGGTGGATGAACTGGTTCTCGGCGGCGAACCGGCGCTGGCTCACGACCGACAGCGTGCGGCCCGAGCGCTGCTCGGCGGCGATGATCTCGTCGGCGGCGGCGACCGTGACGTCGATCGGCTTCTCCAGCAGGACGTGCTTGCCCGCGTCCAGCGCGGCGACGGTGACGTCGGCGTGCAGGCCGGAGGGGATCGCGACCACGACGGCCTCGACGTCGGGACGCGCGAGCAGGTCCGGCACGGTGGCGGACTCGACGCCGCGTTCCTGCGCGAGCGCGTCCGCCGCCGCGGGGAGCTCGTCGGCGACGGCGACCAGGGTGGCGGGGGAGGCGGCGTCGAGCAGACGGGTCACGTGGGCCCGGCCGATCACCCCGACGCCGATCACGCCCATGCGCAGCGGGTCGGTGCTCATGACTGGTCCTCCTCGAGGGAGTCGGCGATCGCCGCGAGGACGGCGACCGGGGAGAGCAGGTGCTCGGGTCCCGCCGGGGTGCGGCCGGACTCGACGGCCCCCACGAAGCGGGCGAGCGCCGGGGCGTTGTAGTCGGGCCCGAGCGTGAGCTCGCGGGCGAGCACCGCGTTCGTGAACGACGCCGTGGCGTGGAAGGGCACCCGCGTGGCCTCGCCCGGCGTGATGAACGTCAGCGTGACGTCGACCCCGGCGATCCGGGTGCTGGCGACGGTGGTGTCGCCGGTCCGGGTGACGACCGGCTGGAGCTGGCCGGGCATGACGACCGGGTTGCCCAGGATCTCCAGGGCGGTCTCGACGTGGTGGATCCCGTAGAAGAACAGCCCGGAGTACTCGCTGTCGGGATCCGCCGGGCCGACCACGCCGAGGTGGCGCAGCTCGCCGCGGTCGTCGTCGCGAGCCGTCAGCTCTGCCATCTCGGGCACGAACCGCAGGGCGGAGCAGGATACGAGCGGAGCACCACCGACGTCGGCCGCGGCGATGATGGCCTCGGCGTCCAGGACCGTCGTCGCGAGCGGCTTGTCGACGAGCACCGGCACCCCCGCGGCCAGGAGCGGCTCGGCCTGTGCCCGGTGGGTGGCGCCGTCGCGGCTGGAGATGATCGCCGCGTCGACGAGTCCCAGCAGGTCCTCCGGCGCCTCGACCACGACGTCGATGCCACCCGTGGCGGCGAGCGTCTCGTTGCGCTCGTGCCGCCCGCCCACGAGTGCGGCGGCGCGGAAGCCGGGATGGCGCTCCTCGGCGTTGAGGAACCGGATGAAGTGGTCGGTGTGGGAGTTCTCCGTGCCGATGAAGCCGATGCGTCTCACGCGTGTCCTCTTTGATCGTCTCGCGGGTACAGGGACCACCCTGCTATGCAATCGGTTGCAGGTCAAGGTGGGGCGCGGCTACGTTGGAGCGGCACGCAGTCGGCAGAGCAGGAGGACGTCATGGTCGGGCAGCGCATCGGGGTCGGCATCGTCGGTCTGGGGGCCATCGGTGCCACCCACGCCCGCGCGCTGCGGGAGATCGACCGGGTCGACCTCGTCGCGTACAGCGGCGGGACCACGGCGGCCGCGTCGGACGCGGGGTGGCCGGACGCCGTCCAGCTCTCGCCGGCAGAGGTGATCGACCACCCCGGGGTGCAGGTGGTGGCGATCTGCACGCCGTCGGACACCCACGCCGCGCTGGCGCTCGACGCGCTGCGGGCAGGCCGCCACGTCGTCGTCGAGAAGCCGCTCGCGCTGCGGGTCGCCGACGCCGAGGCCGTCGTGACCGAGGCGAGGCGCCGTGGCCTGGTGGCGTCGATGATCGCGCACCGCCGGTTCGAGCCGGAGCACGAGCACGTCAGGGAGCTTCTCGGGACCGGCGCGCTCGGGGAGCTGCGGCTGGCCCGGACGCACGTGCACTGGGTTCGCGACGACGCCTACTACGCCGCCGCGCCGTGGCGCACGTCCATGGCGGCCGGCGGTGGGTCGCTGATGAACCAGGGCGCGCACAACGTCGACCTGCTCCGCTGGCTGTGCGGCGAGGTCGTCGAGGTCACCGCCCAGCACGCCACGCTGGGGCACGACATGGACGCCGAGGACACCACCGTCGCGACGGTCCGGTTCGCCTCCGGGGCGCTCGGCGTCATCACGACCTCGACGGCGACGCCGCCCGGTGACGAGGCCTCGATCGTGCTGCACCTCTCCGGCGGCACGGTCGAGCTCGGCCAGGGCACGGTCCTGCGGTGGGACGTCCCGGGCGTGCCGGCCCCCGGTGCCGCCGACGACGGCGCCGCCAGCGGGGCACGGGACCCCGGTGCCATCGGCCACTCGGGGCACCTCACCCAGTGGCGCGACGTCGTCGACGCGATCGATTCCGGACGGGCCCCGGCGATCGACGTCGCCGACGCCGCCAAGACCGTGCGGCTGCTGTGCGCGGTGTACGAGGCGGCCGCCAGCGGCCGCGCGGTGAACCCGGCGGACCTCTGATGCGGGTCGCGATCCTGGGGGCCGCCCACCCGCACGTCCAGTACGCGCTGGACGAGGTCGCCCACCGGGACGAGCTGGAGCTGGTGGCCGCGGCCGAGGCGGATCCGCAGATGCGTGCGCAGTACCTCGACGGGCTGCCGGCTCCCGTGTACCCGAGCATCCCCGAGCTGCTGGCCGCCCACACCGTCGACGTCGCGCTCGTCGCCGGTATCTACACCCACCGGGCGCAGGCGGTGCTCGAGGCGCTCGCAGCCGGGGCGCACGTGCTCGCCGACAAACCGCTGTGCACCTCCCTCGACCAGGTCGACGCGATCAGTGCCGCTGCCGCTGCGAGCGGGCGGCACGTCTCCCTCGTGCTGGAGAAGCGGTTCTACCCGCCGACGCTCGCCGCGGCGCGGCTGATCGCCGACGGCGTGCTCGGTGAGCTCGCCCTGGTCGCGAGCACCGGCCCGCACAAGCTCAACCTCGGCGCCCGGCCGGAGTGGTTCCTGCGCCGGGACGGCTACGGGGGGATCGCCGCCGACCTGCCGGTGCACGACATCGACCTGGTCCTGCACCTGACCGGCGCCACCGCCGGCACCGTCTCGGCCGTCACCGGGAACGTCCGCGCCGCGGAGCACCCCGGGCTCGACGACCACGTGGCGCTGCTGCTGCGTGCCGGGCAGGTGACCGCGACGGTCGAGGCGAGCTGGCTGTCCCCGCAGGCCGCGGACGTGCACGGGCACTACCGGATGCGGCTGACCGGCTCCGAGGGCACCGCCGAGCTGGACTGGGCGTACGGGCGGCTGCACGTGGCGACCCACGACCGCCCCGGCTGGGCGGAGCCGCTGCCTCCGGCCCCGCGGCCCGCGCAGTACTTCTTCGACGCCCTGCTCGACGGCCGGGAGCCGGAGATCACCACCGCGGCCAGCCTGCTCGCCACCCGCGTCGCCCTCACCGCCCAGGCGAGCGCCGACACCGGGGGCCGACAGCTCGACTGGGCTGCGGACGCCGGCTGAGCAGGGGAGGGGACGTGGCTCGCCGATCTCCGGCTTCCCCGTCGCCTCGGGTCCGACCGCACCCCCGTCGCCTCGGGTCCGACTGCACAGCGTCGCCTGGAGTCCAGCCGCTCCGCATCCGTGACGCCACTACGCAACCGATTGCAGGAAGGTCTTGACGGCAACCTGATCCCCCCGGTAGGTTGCGAGTGCAATCGGTTGCAAGGATGCACCGCAACGCAAGCAGCGTCGCAAGAGGCGCAGCGGGATGTTCCGGGAGATCCGGGTGACCGGTCGGGGGGCCACAGGCTCCGGCGGCCTCCGCCGCCGAGAGCTCGGCTGTCCGACACGCGGGCGTCCAGACGGTCGAGCTGGAACGCCTGAACGTTCTGGTCGAGCCGAGAGGGAACCGTGAAGCTGACGATGAGTGCCTGTCCCGCCGGGCGGAGGGACGGTCGCAGAACCGCTCTCGCCGCCCTGGCAGCTGTCGCGCTGGGGATCACCGCGATGGCCGTCCCCGCGCAGGCTGAGAGCAGCAGCCCCGGGGGGCCCGTCAACGGTGGGTTCGAGCAACCCGTCGACGACGGCCAGATCCCCGGATGGACCCACACCCTGGGCGTGGGAGACGGGGGCTTCGCCGTCGTCGACGCGCCGGTCTTCGATGGAGGGGCCAGCCTCGAGGTCCACGACCCGGAGGACGGTGTGGCCTACGGCCTCCTGAGCGAGGAGATGCCGGTGCAGGCGGGCCACACCTACGAGCTACGGTTCCAGGCCCTCGTGGAAGAACCGCGGGAACCCGGTGACCTGCGTGGCAAGGCGTACCTGTACTTCTACGACGCGAACGGCACGAGGGTGCACGCGCAGAGCACGCACCTGCGTGACATCCCGGCCGGTGAGTGGACCGGTGTCCGACTGGCGGTGACCGCACCGGAGGGCGCGGTGAGCGCCGCCGCGCTGCTGTACACGCAGCGCGACGAGATCTCGACCTACTACGCCGACGACGTGGAGCTCGTCCACACCCTCGAACCGCTCGAGATCACCGACCTCGGCGTCGCGATGCGCACGAACAACGTCCGGGCGAGCGAGACCGACGTGCTGCCCGACGGCACCCCGGTCGCCTACCTCTTCAACAACGGCGCCCCGACGAGCCTCAACGTCGTCGACCTGCGGACCGGCGAGGTGCTGGACACCCACCACTTCGACCAGCACACCGTGGCCAGCTCGGCCGTGGTCGCCGAGGACCACACCCTGTACTTCAGCGGACGCAGCCCGAGCCTCGCGTCGCTGTGGCGCTACGACCCGATCACGCAGGACCTCGAGCAGCTCCTGGACGGCCCGACGGGGGAGACCGCCATCTCCGACCTGATATCCGACGGCTCGACGATCTATGCCAGCACCTACCCCAGCGCCAAGGTGCTGGCGTACGACGTCGGCACCGGTGAGCTGCGCGACTACGGCAGCATCACCGACAAGGGCGACTACGCGCGATACATGACGATGGTGGACGGCGACCTGTGGGTCGGGACGTCGACGAGCCCGCAGCTGATCGTCCTCGACCCCGAGACGGGCGCTCGCAGCGAGCTGCCCATCCCGCCCGACATGGAGGTCGCCGGCGACTTCTTCAGCGAGCTCACGACGCACGGCGACCTAGTCCTGGCCCGCTACTCGCCCTCCGGCGAGGCGAACTCCGCGATCTACGACCTCACGGCGGGCGAGTGGTGCTGCGTGCTGGACGCCGCGGCCGGCCGGTGGACCCTCGAGTCCGTCGACGGCGCGTTCTTCTACGCGTCCGGTGGCGTGGTCAAGGCCTTCGACATCGAGACGCGTCAGTCACGCTCGATCGGCTGGGAGGACAGTGCGCTGGCCGGCGAGTACGACGGGACGTCACGGATGACCGTCGTCGAGATGGGAACCGAGGAGCTCCCGGGCGCGACCCTCGTGGGGACACGCGCCGACGGGACGGTCTGGCGCTACAACCTCGAGACACGGACCGGCGATGTCATCTCGACCGACATCGTGGGCAACCCCGCGCGGGTGCACTCGGTCGGCGTCGGACCCGACGGCGACGTCTACTTCGGGGCCTACCTCAGCTCGGGCGTGATGGCCCGGGTGGACCACGAGGCAGGCGTGGTCGAGCGCCTCAGCGGGCCGAGCCAGGCGGGCAGCATCGTCGCCCACGGGAACAAGATCGTCGTGGGGATGTACCCGAACGCCGAGTTCTACGCCGGCCACGTGAACAAGGACTGGGACTGGGGCACCAACCCGGAGCACCTGCTCACGATCGGGCGCGCGGCCGGGCAGGACCGGCCGGGGACCATGGTCTCGGCCGGGCACCGGGTGGCCGTGGGCACGATCCCCAACTACGGCGAGCTCGGCGGCGCGCTCGTCCTGCTCAACCCGCACAGCGGGGAGTACGTCATGCACCGCAACGTGGTGCCGGACCAGAGCGTGACGTCGCTGGCGTACCGGGACGGTCTCGTGTACGGCGGCACCTCGATCCACGGTGCGATCAACTCCACGCCGACGCAGGACACGGCCGAGCTCTTCGTCTGGGACGCGCGTGCGGACCGGTTCGTCACCCGGTCCGTCGTCGTCGAGGGCGCGACGATCATCCACTCCCTCGCGTTCGACGACGAGGGACGCCTGTGGGGCATGGCCGACGAGGGCACGCTCTTCGAGTACGACCCGCAGACGCACGAGGTCGTCCGCCGGATCGACACCGGGATCCGCAACGGCAACATCTGGGGCCGCACGAGCGAGCTGTTCCCGCATCCTGACAACGGCCTGATGTACGGCAACGCCGGCGGGCAGCTCTTCCGGTTCGACCCGGACGACCCCGACGTCACGGTCCTGGCCTCGGGCGGCATCCGGTACTCCGCCGTCCACGGCAGCGGCACCGTCTACTACGGCGACAACACCAACATCTTCCGGCTCGAGCAGTAGGGCCCGGAGCGCGAGCACGGCTCGGCGGTGGGCGGGTCCGAGGGCGACCCGGAACCGTCCACCGCCACCCGGTCGGCTCGCGGAGACCGTCAACGCACGACTCAAGGGGGAGATCAGTGAGACACAGAAGAACACTCATCACGCTCGCGTCGCTCGCGACGTTGGCGCTGGCCGCCGCACCAGCGGCCGCGGCCCAGCCGATGGCCGCGGATGCGGCGGGCAACCTGCTCGGCAACGCCAGCTTCGAGGAGGTCGGTCCCGAGGGGCTGCCGACCGGATGGTCGCCGCTCTGGGCGAGCTCGGCGGCCGCGTTCAGCTCGGACGACACGGACGCCAGCGACGGTGAGCGCAGCCTGCGGGTCCTGGACGACTCTGCGGAGGCCGGAGTCGGGCTGCGTCCCGAGGCCGTCGCGGTCACCGCGGGGGAGACCTACGAGTTCTCCCTCGACCTGAACTTCGCGTCCGGCACGCTGCAGCCCACCGTGTACTTCCTCGATGCGAGCGGCAACCGGATCGCGCAGCCGTCGTCGGCGGTCAGCCCCGCGCCCGGCGGCTGGGTCACCGAGACGGTGGAGGTCACCGCCCCCGAGGGCGCCGTCCTCGCCGAGCCGCTCATCTACTCCTCGGTGGGCGGGACCGCGGACGGTCTCATCGACAACGTGGGCTTCACCGCCGTCGTGCCCGACGTCGCCGACGGCGTCGAGGAAGATCTCGGCGAGCCGATCGGCGGGGTGACCAACGCCGGTGCCGGCTACACCGAGAACGCCGAGGGGCGGGACATCGGGCTCGTCGTCGCCGGCGGGTCGCCGTCGCGCTTCAGCGCCGTCGACATCGTCACCGGCGAGCTGCTCATGTCGCAGACGATCGAGGCGAGCACGCTGACGTGGGCGTACGCCACGACCCCGGACCGGTCCGTCTACGTCGCGACGTCGTCCGGCGAGGTGTACGTCTTCGACCCGGACGCTCTCACCCTGACGCTCATCGCCGACAAGCCCTTCGGCGAGCGGTACTTCTGGGAGGGGCAGTCCAACGACGCGGGCGAGGTCTTCTTCGCCACGTACCCGGGCGGGAAGGTCGTCAGCTACGACCCGGCCGCCGACGAGTGGCACGACCACGGCGTCGTCGTCGAGGGCAACTCCTACGTCCGCAGCATCGCAGTGGACGGCGACTACGTGTACGCGGGCGGCGGCACCGCGGACGCCGTTGTGGTCCGCCTGGACACCACCACGGGGGAGAAGGTCCGGATCGAGCTGCCGGCTGAGTACCGGGACCAGGAGTTCGTCTACGACCTCAGCGTGGCGGGCGACCTGCTCTTCGCCCGGCCGACGCCGTCGACCGACGTGCTGGTGTACTCGCTGACCGAGCAGGCGTGGGTCGACACGATCCCGTCCGGTGTGGGGCTCGAGGTCAGCCCGGCCGTCCGCACCGTCGACAGCGGCACCGAGCGGACCGAGGTGCTCATCCCGAAGATCGGCGGCGGCATGATCGCCTACGACGTCGACACCTACGAGCGGCGCGACGTCTCGATCGACCTCGGCGGCGCCTCGGCGCGGGGCTGGTCGCTCCAGGAGGTCGACCTCGACGGCTTCCCAGGCGAGTCGCTGGTGACCGCGACGTCGAAGGCCGTCTTCCACGTGTGGAACCCGCAGACCGGCGAGACGCGCAGCATGCGCAGCGACGCCGACCCGACGCCGTTCCTCATCCGTTCGCTGGGCACCGGGCCGGACGGCGACGTGTGGGCCGGCGGCTACGCCTCCCCGCCCGGCATCGCCAGGGTCGACGCCGAGTCCGGCGCCTCCGAGCTGCTGAGCGGGCCCGGGCAGGTCGAGGGCATGGTCGCCCACGGCGACGACCTGGTCATCGGCACGTACCCCGGTTCGTGGCTCTACACGTACGACACCACCCAGCCGTGGGACAACGGGACGAACCCGCCGCAGCGGGTCAGCATCGGGCACGGTCAGGACCGCCCCGTCGCCATGGCGTCGGCCGGTGACGTGGTCGCCATCGGGTCCGTGCCGGACTACGGCCAGCTCGGCGGCGCGCTGACCCTCTTCGACCCGGAGACCGGGGACATGGAGGTCTTCGAGGAGCTCGTCGCCGACCAGACGATCATCTCCCTCGCCTACCGCGACGGGCTGATCTACGGCGGCACCGGCATCTGGGGCGGGCTCGGCATCGACCCGTCCACGACCGAGGGCCAGCTGTTCGTCTTCGACCCGGCCAGCGGCGAGGTGACCTTCCAGACGGTCCCGGTGCCGGGTGAGGAGAACGTCTCGGGCCTGACCTTCGACGCCGACGGGAACCTGTGGGGCATGACCGCGAACGAGCTGTTCCGGTTCGACCCGCAGACCCTCGAGGTGGTCGAGCGCCAGCGCTACTTCGACGTCGACGACTCCGCGGCCTACTGGACCACCCGCGAGCTGTTCTGGCACGACGGGAAGCTCGTCGGGCAGACGGCCAGCCGGCTGTTCGAGATCGACCCGGAGACGCTCGAGATGACGGTCGTCCAGACCGGCGTGCAGAATCTGGCGATCGACCGGCTGGGCAGCTACTACTACAACCGGGGCGGCACCCTGTACCGGTGGATCCCGGCCCAGGTCGGCCCCGAGTGCGAGCAGACCGTCACTGGTACGCACGAGGGACGCCTGGACATCACCAGCGGGACGACCTGCCTGACCGACGCGGAGGTCGACGGTCCAGTCACCGTCTCCGGCGGGGCGTCGATCGTGGTCACCGACTCCGCGATCACCGGGCCGCTGCGGGCCGACGGCGCCACGGACGTGATCCTGAGGGGTGCCGAGGTCACCGGTCCCGTGCGGATCGACGGCTCCACCGGCGAGGTCGTCATCGCCGGCAGCACGATCGTCGGACCGCTCTTCTGCGCGGGGAATGCGACGCCGCCGACCGATGAGGGGCAGTCGAACACGGTCGACGGGCCGACGAGAGGGCAGTGCGCACACCTGTGACGCGCTGATCCCGATCGAGGCTGTGCCGTCCGGCGAAGGCCGGACGGCACAGCCTCTTGTCGAACCTTGACACCGGTTGCAGGGCACCCTAGGTTCATCAGAAAGAGAAATGGGTTTCTCCGAGCGATGATGCTCTCCTCCTTCTCCGAGGTCCTGTGATCCCGTGCGTCGTCGCCGTCGATACCTGAACAGCCTCCCCATCGATCGAGGAGCCGCCGTGGACCGCACGAACAACACCCTGGATGTTCCTCGCCGACGACGCCTGGTGGGCCTCCTGTCAGGCCTTGTCGTCGCCTCGGCCCTGGCCGCGGCCCCGGCGGTGGCTCAGGCGCAGCCCGCTGCTCTGCCCTCGAGCGGGCCGGAACCGGTCGTCAACGGTGGGTTCGAGGCCCCCTCGGATGCCGAGGTCCCAGGGTGGACGGTCCGGTACGCCAGCGGCACCGGCGGCTTCGACGTCACCGACGACCCGGTGTTGTCGGGCGGCCAGGCGTTGCGCATGTCCGACCCCTCCGACACCGAGCAGATCGGTCTGCTCTCGGCGCCCGTGCGTGTCGAGGGAGGGATGGACTACGAGCTGGGTGCCTGGGCCCTCGTCGAGACTGGTGTTCCCTCGGTAGTCGTCTACTTCTACGACGCCGGAGGGCAGCAGCTGGCCGACCATGCACTACGGATCCGCGAGGCCACTGGCACGTGGGCGTGGGCCGGAGTCAGGGCGACAGCTCCCGAGGACGCTGTGAGCGCCCGGATCCTGCTCTACTCATCCAGGGCCGACGTCACAAGCGTGACCTGGGACGACGTCACGGTCGCCCTGGCCGGAACCGGCTTCCCGAACTCCGGTTTCGAGGACCCCGCGCTCGACGGAAGCATCGCCCGCTGGGCGCCGCGTTACGCGACGGGCCCGGAGACGTTCACCGTCGTCGACGACCCCGTGCACGCCGGCGACGGTGCGCTGCGGATGACCGATCCGAGCGACACCGAGCAGGTCGGTCTGCTCAGCGAGAAGGTGCCGGTGACTGCCGGCGAGACCTACGACGTCGGGGTGTGGGCACTTGTCGAGCGGGGGATCCCCTCCTGGGTCCTGTACTTCTACGACGACACCGGGGCTCGACTCTCGCAGGTAGCCCACCGCATCTACACCGCGACAGGCGAGTGGAACTGGGAGAGCGAGACCACAGTGGCTCCGGCGGGCGCGACGTCTGCCCAGATGCTCCTGTACTCCTCCACCGGGGACGTCACGGACGTGGTGTGGGACGGCGTGGCGATCGAGGTCGGCCAGGCCTGGGCCGAGGAGTCGATCGGACATCCTGTCGAAGCGTCCAACATCCTCGACACCTCCTACGGCATCGGGGCTGACGGGCGACCAGACGTCTACGCCGTCACCGCCGCCGTGCCCGCCCGCTTCCAGGTCCTCGACGTCGAGACCGGTGCGCTCGAACACTCCGTGGAGCTGCCCGCCGGAGCGACAGGATCGTGGGCGGTGACGACCGGGTCGGACGGCTCCGTCTATGTCGGTGTCTACAACAACGGTCACCTCTACCGATGGGTGCCCGCGACCGAGACGCTCGAGGACCTCGGCCGCGCCACGCCGAACTCGCGGTACCTGTGGGATCTCGAGGTCGACGACGAGGGCGTGGTGTGGGGCGGCACGTATCCGCGGGCTGAGCTGTTCAGCTACGACCCGGCGACGGACGACTTCACCTCCTACGGCAGCCTCGCCGACGAGGAGTACGTGCGGTCCGTCGCTGTGACCGACGGCAAGGTCTACGCGGGACTCGGCAGCTCGGACCCCAAGATCGTGGTGCTGGACGTCGCCAGCGGGGAACGGACGACGCTCGAGCTGCCCGAGGAGCACCAGGACAACGAGTTCGTCTACTTCCTCGACGTCCGCAAGGACACGCTCTTCGCCCGGGTCACCCCGGGTAACCACCTCTTGGCTCACGACATGAAGCGCGGAACGTGGACCGATCTCGGGCCGACCGCGTTCGGGTCGGTCTCACCCGTCGGGCCGGCCAACACGGTGTACTACGTCGACGCCGAGAACCGCCTCATGGCCTACAAGCTCAGCAGGGGAACGATCACCGACACCGGCGTCGCGGACCTCTACCCGGCCCGAGACTTCGGCTGGGTCGACCTGCCCGGCCCCGATTACCCCGGGCTGACGCTGTCGTTCGTCTACCAGACCGGCGAGCGCGTCCTGTACAACCCCGTGCGGGGGACGCACGAGGTTCTCCAGACCGAGGCGGAGACCGCACCGATCAAGATCCAGTCGGTCGCTACCGGTCCGGACGGGCGCATCTACTCCGGCGGGTACATGTACGAGGGCATCGCCGCCTACGACCCGACGACGGGGCAGACGGAGACACTTCCGCGCGGATATCTCGGGCAGGTCGAAGGGATGCTCGCCCATGACGGCGACCTCTATCTCGGCACCTACACCCGGGCCCACCTCTTCCGGTACCACCCCGAGGAGGGCTGGGAGACCGGCACCAATCCTGAGCATCTCGGCTCGCTGGAGGAGCTCGAGCAGGATCGACCGTTCGCCTGGACGTCCGTGGGTGACCGGGTGGCCACGGGTACCGTCCCCTCCTACGGCAAGCTCGGAGGCGTCCTCGCCCTCTACGACCCAGACACCGGTGTGCTCGAGAGTCACCGGGACGTGGTCCCCGACCAGAGCATCGTCTCGCTCACTGCGATCGGCGACATCGTCTACGGCGGCACATCCGTCTTCGGGGGGCTCGGATCCAGCCCGACGGCGGAGACCGCTGTGGTGTTCGCCTGGGACTCCGAGACGGGGCACAAGCTCTGGGAGGCCGAGCTCGCGCCCGAGGTCCAGGCCGTCACGGCGCTGACGGCGGGACCGGACGGCACCCTGTGGGCGATCGACAACGGCAAGCTCTACGAGCTCGACCCGACCGACGGGTCCGTCTTGCGCAGCAGCCAGCTGATGCCCTACCTGTGGCAGGGCGCGTCGCTGTGGGTCGGCAGCGACTTGGAGTTCCGGGAGGACGGGCAGCTCTACGCGCTGACCAGGGGGACGATCTTCCAGGTCGACCCGGAGACCCTCAGGTCGCGTGAGCTGGCGGACGGCGTCACGAACTACACCTTCGCCCGCCTCGGGGAGGACATCTACTTCACGCGGTCGGACGAGATCTTCCGGATCTCGCCGGCGGCTGGGTGAGGAGTCCGGCACCCGGAGCCTCGCGGACGGCTCGGCGGCGATCACCCGGCGAGGTCGTCGTCGCCGGCAGCACTGTCGCACGGCCGCTCTTCTGCGCGGGCAATGCGACGCCGCGGACGGATGAGGGGCAGCAAACACGGTCGAGGGGCCGACGAGAGGGCAGTGCGCAGACCTCTGACGAGCTGCACCACAGGCCGTGCCGTCCAGCGGGATCCGGACGGCACGGCCTCTCGTGCAACCTTCAGACCGGGTGACGCCTCTGACGGGTAACTGAGTCAGGCCGCTCGGATGTAGTCGGCGAGGAGTCGTTCGACGGGGCTGTCGGTCTTTGCGGGTGGCGTCGTCGGTGGCGCCGTGGCCGGTTGTCGTGGACTGTCTCGGTGTCCGGGCAGGGGTGGGGCGCTCGAGGTGTACCGGTGCCCGGTCGGGGTGGTCGTCTCGACGACGTGTCCGGGGTCGGGTCCGGCGCGCTGGTCGATGTCGAGGCCGAGGCCGAGGTCGAGTCCGGCGCGTCGCGCGCGGCCTGTTTCGGGTCCGGCACGCTGGTCGATGTCGGGCTCGGGTCCGGCGCGTCGCGGGTGGTCTGTCTCGGCTCTGGCGTGTTCGTTCTCGGTGATCGTGCGGGCGTGCCATCCAGGTGCCTGTTTGGCGTAATTGCAGGCCTCGCACAGTCCTTCGAGGTTCGTCGCGGTGGTGGCGCCGCCGTCGGCGTGGGCCGTGATGTGGTCGCGGTGGCGGATCGGGGCGTCGCACCATGGGGTGCGGCAGGTCTGGTCGCGGGCATCGATGAACCGGGCCAGGCCGGGCGGTGCGGTCCGGCGCCGCGAGTCCATCGCGATCAGCTGCCCGGTGGTAGGGGCGGTGAACAACCGCCGCAGCCACAACAGCACCGCGGAATCCGCCTTACCAGTGCCGGCGCCGTCGTCGTCCCCGCTGACCCGGCTCATCGGTGCGCCGGAACTCCTCGGCACGGGCTGTCCGCCGGCAGTGGCACCGGTGTCGGGCCTGCCAGCAGTGGAGCCGGTGTCCGTCCCGCCGGCGGTGTCCTGGCCCCCGGCGCCCTGAGTGGTGTCTGGGTGCTGGGTGCGGTCGTTGATGAGCTGGCGGGCGAGCTCGGCGGGGATGGTGCCGTAGCCGGGGATCTGGGCGGGTTCGTCGTCTCCGCCGAGGAGGGTCCGCTCGGTCATCACGAGGTGGACCTCGATGGGGACGTCCTCGGCGTGGGCCTGGCCGGTGACCCGCTCGACGAGGGTGTCGGCCATGATCTGCCCTCGGCTGCGGGCATCGCCCTGGGCGCGCAGCGCGTCGGCCACCCGGGTCAGCGCCGCGTAGACCCCGACTCCCTGTGTGACGGGCAGCAGCCCGGTCAGGTAGGTCATCGTCTCCGGCGCCGGGCGCAGCGACACGCACCGCTCGTTGCTCGCCCTGGCCGCCCGGGCGACTACCGCTGCGGCGTCGAGCCGGTAGGCGACCTGCTTGGCCCGCGCGACCAGGCGCCGCTCGCCCAGACCCGCCAGGGCGGCAGGATCGGCGGCGACCTCGGCGTCGAAGACGGCCCGGTCGGCCACGGACAGGCAGGCCGACTCGCGCACCAGCAGCGTGGCACGCCACTCGTTGATCACCCCCAGGCTCAGGGCGGCCAGGGTGTGGGGCATCTCGGTCACCAGCGCCTTGCCCAGCCCGAGCAGTCGCCCGCCGCGGGCGGGCGACTCACGTCGGGCGAGGGCGACCCGGGCGCCGATGCCCCGACCACGCCGGGCGGCCGGGACCCCGGCGGAGGCCTGGGCCTGCAGCTGCGAGGCTTCCAGGTCCACCGCGATCCGTGCCTGCGCGGCCGCCGCCGCGGCCTTGAGCTCCTCCAACGCCCGTAGCTGGTCCACCCGCTCCGCGTCCGAGACATCACGGTCCAGACTCGCCACAGCCTCCCGCCACCGGGCCACGTCCGCCGCCGCGAGAAGACCCGTTCGCGACAGCACACCCCCAGCAGAACCAGGACCGGCAGGACTGGCAGCAGAGCCAAGACCGGCAGCAGAGGCCGTGCCGGCTGTAGAGGCCGTACCGGCCGGAGACGCCGTATCGGCATGAGCCGCTGTGTCGGCGGCCGAGCGGGCGTCAGGCGCTCTCGTCTCCCTGGCAGACGTCGGCGCGGCGGCAACCGAGAACCCGAGACGCGTCGCGTCCCGGTCCTGGCCACCCTGCCGTTCCACCATGTCGCTGACGCTATCGGCGCCCGCCGACATCCACGACGACGCTGGAGCACCGGTAGCCCCTGGTTGGTCCAACGGCGCCGGGCGGGCAGCCGCAGAGCCGGGACGCTCACCGCCCCGGCCCAGGCCACGCTGCCCCTCCACCATGTCTCCGACGCTATCGGTGCCCTCCGACATCCCGACCCGCCCAGGTCCGACCGTCACGCAGCCCGGCAGCATCACACTCCGACCGTGAGGGACGACGGTGGCGTGGTGGCTGCGCGCGGACGTGACGTCCTGGAAGAACCGCGTTGACTATGCACGGCCGAAGGCGCCGCGCCCGTGAGCTCGTGACGCGGAGCGCTCGTGCGCCAACTGCGATCGGCGGGGCGGCCGAGCTCGTCACGTCAGGCCGTCTTTCGGGAGTGCGTCGTTGACCGACGCGACGCCGCAGAGGAATCTGGTGTTGCGTCGACAGCGAGGAGGCCGACATGGACACGGGCACATGGATCCTTGCGGCGGTCATCATCATCCTGCTCGCGCTGTGGGTCATCTCCACAGCCAAGGGATCGAGGCGACGGCAACATGCGGGGGACTCGAAGGACCGTCCGGAGGGGCACATGCAGGAGGATCATCGGATCTTCGGTCACAACGACCTGAGCGGCACCGACGGCTTCTGATCCGCAGCTAGTGGCACGGATCGGGGAAGGAGGTGACCCCGCGCGGTGGAGGCCGCAGACCATGCCCAAGCACTCCGCCGGACGCTTCGTCAGCCCAGCAGGTCGCCCAGGAACTGCAGCTGGTTTGCCATCTGGTAGGCGCCGCCGGCCTCGTGCCGGTTGAACGGCCACACGTCGATGTCCTTCGGGCCGGCGTAGTGGTTGTAGGCGGCGAAGACCGACGACGGCGGGCAGATGTCGTCCATCAGCGCGACCGAGAACCGGGCCGGCACGTCGGCGCGGGCGGCGAAGTTCATGCCGTCGACGTAGGAGAGCGTGCGGAAGACGTCCGCGGCGCGGTCGCGGTGCGTGCGCAGGAAGGTCCAGATCTCCTTGTAGGTGTTGCCCTCCACGACCTCCATCGCCCGGCGCGGGTGGCACAGGGCCGGCACGTCGATCAGGGCGCCGACGAGACCGTCGGCGAGGGCTGAGACCGCCAGGGCGGTGCCGCCGCCCAGACTTCCCCCGGCGACGACGACGCGAGCCGGGTCCACCGCGGGGTGCTCACGTGCGGCGTCGACCGCCCGGACGCCGTCGGTGTACAGCCGCCGGAAGTAGAAGTGCTCGGGGTCGAGGATCCCCCGGGTCGAGTAGCCGACCGCATGGGCGCCGGCGCTGGAACCGTGGTCCGCCGTCGCCCCGGCGGAGCCGAGGCTCGCACCCTGGCCGCGGTTGTCCATGACCAGGTGGGCGTAGCCCGCCGAGGCCCACAGCGTCCGCTCGAACGGGAAGCCGCGCCCGCCGCCGTAGCCGAGGTACTGCACGACGCAGGGCAACGGGGCGGCCGGCGCCCGCGGTGTCACGAGCCATGCGGCGACGGGCTGGCCGCCGAAGCCGGGGAAGGAGACGTCGTACACGTCGAAGACGCCGAGCCCGGCGTCCACCCGTGTGAACGTGGCGCCGGTGCCGGCCGCGCGCGACTCTGCGATCGTGCGCGCCCAGAACTCCTCGAAGTCCTCGGGCTCGGTGCGTCCGGGCAGGTAGGTCTCCAGCTCCTCCCGGGGGAGGTCCATCTTCGGCACTACTTGAGCCCGCTCATCATGACGCCGCGCACGAAGTACTTCTGCAGCAGGATGAACACGATCAGCGCCGGGATGAACGTGACGACGGCGGCCGCCATGATCGTCGCCAGCGGGACCTGCTGCTCCTGCAGGGTGTTCAGACCCACCGTCAGCACGTAGTTGTCCGGCGAGCGCTGCGAGACCAGTGGCCACAGGAAGTCGTTCCAGTGCCAGAGGAAGACGAACGTGCCGAGGGTCGCCATGATCGGCTTGGTCTGCGGCAGGATGATCGACCAGTAGACCCGGAACTCCCCGGCGCCGTCGATCCGGGCCGCCTCGATGAGCTCGTCGGGGATCTCCTGGATGAACTGGCGCATGAGGAACATCGCCTGGGCGTTGGCGATCGTCGGCGCGATCAGGCCCCACATCGTGTCCAGGCCACCCATCTCGGAGACCAGGATGAACTGGGGGATGATCGTCAGGTGGTAGGGCACCATGAGCATCGCCACGAAGACCCAGAAGATCAGCTCCCGCCCGAAGAACCGCTTCTTGGCGAAGGCGTACCCGGCCATCGAGGCGAAGAGCAGGACGAAGACCACCGAGACGACCGAGTAGATCGTCGAGTTCAGCGCCCAGGTCGGCACCGTGCTGCTGCCCAGCGCACTCTTGTAGGCGTCGAAGGAGATGCTCGTCGGCAGCAGCGAGTCCGGCAGCCGCACGGCCTGCCCCGGCTGCACCGACAGGGCGAGCATGGCCCAGAACGGGAACGCCGTCAGCAGCGCGCCGATGGCCAACGGGATGTGGTACAGGCGCCCGCGCTGGCGGCGGGTGAGGCGCGGGGGCCGTCCCGCGTCCTGGCGGGGCCGGGGCGCGGTCTTGCGCTCGGGTGTGGCGACGGCGGTCATGACGTGCTCCTTCCCAGGAGGCGGCGCTGGAGGAGGGAGACGACGAGGGTGATCGCGAGCAGCACCATGCCGGCGGCGCTGGCGTAGCCGAACTCGAAGTACCCGAAGCCCTGGTCGTAGATCAGGAACGTCAGCGAGTAGCTCGCGCGCACCGGTCCGCCGCCCGTCATGACGAAGATCGTGTCGAAGACCTGGAAGGAGCGGATGATCTCCAGGACGACGACGAAGAACAGCGCCGGCTTGAGGAGCGGCAGGGTGACGTGGCGGAACCGCTGCCACCCGTTGGTGCCGTCCAGCTCGGCGGCCTCGTAGTACTCCGTCGGGATCGCGAGCATCCCCGCGAGGAGGATGAGCATGTCGTAGCCGAAGTTCGACCAGGCGCTGACGATGGCGAGCGCCGGCAGGACGAAGATCTCGCTCTGCAGCCAGTCGGGTGACGGCACGTGCAGCGTGTTGAAGAGCCAGGTGAGGGGACCGTTCTGGCTGAAGATCCAGACCCAGATGATGCCGGACATCACCGGTGAGGTGACGACGGGCAGGAAGAAGATCGTCCGGTAGAAGCTCATCCCCCGCAGGGTCCGGTTGCACAGCGCGGCGATCCCCAGGGAGATGGCGACCGTCAGCGGGATGGCGATGACCGTGTAGATCCCGGTGACCCGCAGCGAGTTCCAGAACAGGTCGTCGGACAGCAGCCGCGCGTAGTTGTCGAGGCCGATGAACTCGACGCTGCCGGACAGGCCGTACTCGGCGAAGCTGAGCACGCCCGCGTAGATCGCGGGAAGGATCCTGAACGCCAGGAAGAAGACGACGTACGGGAGGATGAAGATGTAGGCGGCAACGGCGCCCTTCGACCGGAAGATCGAACGTCGTTTCCTGCCGTCCTCCTGGCTCGTCCCCGTTGGTACGACAAGTGTCGCCACAATGAGCCTTTCTCGAGATGCCGTGGGCGGGGCACGCCCTGCGTGCCCCGCCCAGTGCGTCGGGCAGCTGCGCTGCGCTGGTCAGCTGCCGCTGCGGGCGAGGATCTCGTCTACCTCCGCTGCTGCGGCGTCGAGGCCCGCCTGGGGCTCGACCTGACCGAGCAGGACGGCCTGGATGTGCGGGCTGATGGTGTCGATCAGCTGGCGCGCCGACGGGTGCATGACGCCGACCCGGACGGTGTCGAGGTACTCCAGGCCGCCGGCGATCTGCGGGTCGTCCTCGAACAGCCCCGTCACGTCCGTGCGCGGGGGCAGGTAGCCCGTCTCCTCGATGAAGGTCTTCATGAACTCCGCGCCGGTGACGTACTCCACCCAGGCCTCGGCCGCCTCGGGCGACTCGGCGGTGTTGAAGATCGAGAGCCCGCCGACGGAACCGGTCGAGACCTGCTCCTTGCCGGTCATCGGCGGAACCACCTCGATGACGTCGGGGTTGACCACCTCGCGCGTCGTCGTGAGGTTCGCGCCCATCATGTAGGCGACCTCCTCACGCCCGGCCGCGGTCTGCTCGAACGGGTCGTTCACGGTCAGCGCCTGCTCGGGCACCCAGCCCTCGTCGACCATCTGCTTGATGAACTCCAGCGCCTCGAGTCCCTCCGGGCCGTTGAAGGTGGCCTCGGTATTGTCCTCGGACAGCACCTCGCCACCGGCCTGCCAGAGGTAGGCGTAGAACGTGTGGTTCAGCGTCATGCCCAGGGCGGCGGTGTACTCGGTGAGGTAGTGGCCGGCCTCCTTGACGGCCGGGCCGGCCTCGGCGAGCTCGTCCCACGTGGTCGGGCACTTCTCCACGCCCGCGGCCGCAAGGACCTCGGTGTTGCAGTAGCTCGTCTGGATCTGCATCAGCAGCGGGACGCTGTAGACGGTGTCGTCCCACGTCATGGCGTCGAGCGAGGACGGGACGAAGGCGTCCAGGTCGGCGACCTCGTCCATCGGGGTGAGCACGCCCTCCTCGGCGAACTTCGGGATGAAGTCGGGGTTGAAGTAGACGACGTCGGGCGCCTGACCGCCCGCGATCGAGGTCACCAGCGTCTCTTCGCGGTTGGTCCACGGCTGGATGACGACCTCGACGTCGACGTTGGGGTAGATCTCGTTGAACGCGTCGACGTGCTCACCCCACCAGTTCCCCTCGCCGGTGACACCGATCGGGTAGGACCAGAAGGTCACCGACCCCTCGACGTCGGCGGGGTCGGCCGACGCGGCCTGGTCCCCGCCGTTCTCCTCCGCACCCTCGTCACCGTCGGCCCCTGAGCAGGCCGCCAGGGTGATGGTGAGGGCTGCGGCGACGGAGAGGCTCTTCACTGCTGTCAGACGCTTCATTGCTGTCCCCTTGTACCTTCTCGATGACGCGCCGACCTTGGCGCAATTGCAATCGGTTGCAGCGAAACTAACCCTGTCTGAAACCGGTGTCAAGAGGTTCTAGGTCACGGTGCTGTTACGACCCGCGGACCCGTCCGCGGACGCTCAGAAAACCTGTTCTTGACGTGCGGGCCCCATGGTGCCAGCGATCCTCGCTCAGGCCAACCTGTCGTAGGCCGCGAGCGTGACCTCGTGCTCCAGCGGCTCGCCCTCGGCGTGCCGCCGGAGCTCCGCCACGACCGTCTCGCCCTGGCCGAGGCGAGCCTCCACCGTGCCGCCCGCGACGTGCGGGGTGAGCAGCACGTTGTCCCGGCCGAAGAACGGGCTGTCGGCCGGCAGCGGCTCCGTGTCGAAGACGTCCAGGCCGGCGCTGAGCCGCCCGGACTCCAGCTCGGCGAGCAGCGCCGCCTGGTCCACGCTCCAGGACCGGGCGGTGTTGACGATCACCGCGCCGTCCGGCAGCAGGCCCAGCTGGTGAGCACCCACCATGCGGTGGGTCTCCGGCGTCGACGGCGCGTGGATCGCGACCAGGTCGGACCCGGCGAACAGCTCGTCGAGGCCCACCAGCTCCACCCCCAGCTCGGCGGCGCGCTCCGCCGTCGCGAACGGGTCGAACGCGACGACGTGCTCGGCGCCGAGCCCGCGGACCATGCGGGCGTAGTGCGCCCCGCTGCGGCCCAGCCCCACGATCCCTACCCGCCGCGCGTGGATCGCCCGCCCGAGCCGGCCGGACCCGCCGGCCTGCCAGTCGCGGGTGCGCTGGAGCTCGCGGTCGTGCTGGTGGAGGTTGCGCAGCAGGGCGAGGGAGAGCGTGAGCGCCATCTCGGCGACGGCGAGCGCCATCGGGGCGGCACCGCCCTGAGTCAGCCGCAGACCGCCCTCGAGCGTCTCGCGCGGGAACAGCCCGCGGACCGAGCCGGCGGCGTGGGCGGCCAGGGAGAGCCGCGGCCCCACGACGCTCGCGCTCGGGAACGGGGCGGTGGCCCAGGAGGTCACCAGCACGTCGTGGCTCGCGCCGACGTCGGCCGGCACCTCGACCTTCGGCCCGCCGGTGCCCATGGTGACCTCGCCGAGGCTCTCGAGCGCCGCTGCCGACTCCGGCGCGAAGAGCCGGTCGAACTCCGGCTGGGTCATCGCGACGAAGATCCGCAGGTCTGTCTTCGGGTGCAGCATCTGTTCTCCTTGTGGGTGTTGCGGTCAGTACAGGCCGGCGCGGGCGGCCGGCAGCCGGACCCGGCCGTCCTTCACGGTCGTCAGCGCGGGGTCGGTGCGCGTCAGCTCGTCGTTGCCCGCCGGGACGTACTGCCGGGAGTTGTACTCCAGGTGGGTCGCGGACAGGTCGAGGGCGCCGGCGAGGCGGGCCGAGTGCCGCAGCGCGAGGTCGACGGCGGTGAGGTCCTGCGCCGTCACGAAGAGGCCGTGCGCCCGGGCGTACGCGTGCGCGAGCAGGGCCGGGGTCTGCCCTTTGGCCGCCTTGACGACCAGCCCGGACCAGCCGCGGGCGCGCAGCGTCTGCAGCTGGGCGAGGTCGGTGAAACCCTCGTCGGCGAGCACCGGGACCCGGGCGGAGAGCTCGGCCAGCCCGGCCGGGGCGTCGCGGCCGCGTGGCGTGGGCTGCTCGATCAGCGCGACGGCGGCGGCCGCGGCGGGGGAGAGGCGTTGCAGGTGGTCCAGCATCGCCGCGGCGTCGTGGGCGTCGGCGTACCCCTCGTTCGGGTCCACGGTGAGGCGGACGTCGTCGACCAGCTCGGCCGCGAGGGCGTGGGTGCGGGCGATGCGCCGCGCGTCCTCGGCCGGGTCGAGCGACGCCGTCTTGATCTTGAGGTGGTGCACGCCCTCCTCGGCGATCCACTCGACCAGCGAGCGCTCGTGCGGCCGCAGCGGGTCCGGGACGAGCAGGTCCTGCGCGCCGACCACGTGCTGGACCGGCAGCGTCGCGGCCGGGCGGCGGAGGAACTCGCCGGGGAAGCGGCCGGGCAGCCCGAGGCCGGCGAGGTCGCGGCCGAGGTGCTCACCGGTGTACATCTCCCAGACTGGGCGTCCGGCCGCCCGGCCCCACGCGTCGTGCAGCGCGTTGTCGACAGCACCGAGGGCGAGCATCGCCGCCAGGGCGGGCATCGGCGCGGTACCGGCCCGGCGCGCCGTCGCCCCGAGCTCGTCGTGGAGCTGCTGCCAGTGGGTGAGCGGGTCCGCGGCGTCGAGGTGCGTGCTGGCCGCGGCGAGGGCCTCGGTGAGGCGGCGCAGCGACTCCTCGCGTACCGCGTGCGCCGGGCCCGCCCCGGGCCAGGACCAGGGCACCGACAGCACGGTGGCACCCCGGCCGACGGCGGTCCGCCCGCGACGGTCCTCGACCACGGCCTCGACGACGGCGAGGTCGCAGGAGGTGATGGCCCGGCCGCTGATCGTCAGCGGCGTGGTGAACGTCATCGGCACGAAGGTGGTGCTCGCGTCGCGGACCCGGATGTCGGTCGGGTGCGTGCCCCTGGTCTGCGCCGCGGTCGGGCGCGTGCCCCTGGTCGCCTCCGCGGTCGGGACGAGCACCGGCGTGCCGGCGCGCCGGGTGCCGTCGAGGTGGTGCAGGTCGTTCGGCACGGCACTCCTTCGCGACGGCGTTCGCCCGTCTGATCGGGTCGACTCAGATCGACACTCTACCTGCAACCGATTGCAGATTGCCGTCGGGCGGCCTACGTTCTCCGAGCATGGAACGAGAGCGCGAGTGGTGGACGGACCGGCTCGGGGCGGTGCCCGACCCGCGGGGCGGCTGGGACGTCGGCCCCGAGCGCCCGGCGGACGACCCGGCGCCACGGACGTGGCGCGAGCAGGACATCGTCCTGCACAGCCACGGCAGCGACCTCACCGCCACCCTGCTGAGTCCCGGCAGGCCGGGCGCCCCCGCCACGCCAGGACCCGCCGTCGTGGTGCCCTTCTACGACGTGGCCGCCGTGCTCGGGCGGCCCTCGGCCCGCACGCACCACGCGCCACCCGTCCCGGGCAACGCCTTCGCGCCGCACCTGGCCGCGCACGGTCTCGCGGTCCTGGCCGTGCCCTGGTGGTTCGAGGCCGTGGTCCCGCCCGACGCTCCGCGCGACCTGGCCGGGCGGTACGGGCCACCGGCCGAGCGGCACCGCGTGGAGCAGCCGATGACGGCGCTGGGGCGCAGCGTCGGCGACCTCATGCTCGCCGTGGACGCGCTGCGGGCCCAGCCGTCGGTCGACCCGGACCGGATCGGCGTCCTCGGCCACTCGCTCGGTGGCAAGCTCGCCCTGCACCTGACGGCTCTCGACCGACGGGTCGCCGCCGGCGTCGCGCACGAGCCGGGCCTCGGGCTCGCGCACTCGAACTGGGACGCGCCCTGGTACCTGGGCGACCGGGTCCCGCGGGACCGCGACCTGGACGAGGTGCTCGCCCTGGTCGCCCCGCGCCCGTTCCTGCTGGTGGGCGGCGGCGACAGTGACGGCGAGCACAACCGGGACCTGGTCGAGCGAGCACGCCGGTCGTGGGAGGAGGCGCCAGGTCTGGACGTGCTCCAGCACGACGGCGGACATCCCGTCCCGGCCCACGTGCAGGCGGCCTGCGTGACCTGGCTCCGTGACCGTCTCGGGCCAGGAGTGTGAGCGAGAGCATGGGCGATTGCTGCATCCGCTTGCATCCGCCTGTGTCACTCTGATCAACGCAGCCGTCTCGCAGGAGGAACCATGAAGCGGGCCACGATCTACTCGATCGCCCAGGAGCTCGACATCTCGGCGTCCACCGTGTCGCGGGCGTTCTCCAAGCCGGAGCTCGTCAAGGAGTCGGTGCGCGAGCGGATCCTCGCCACCGCGCAGCGGCTCGGCTACGAGCCGAACCGTGCCGCCCGCGGGCTCGCGACCGGTCGCACGGGCCTCATCGGTCTGCTGATCCCGGACATCACCAACCCGTTCTTCCCGCCGCTGGTGCGCGCCATCGAGCAGGCGGCCGCCGGCGCGGGGGCGGAGGTGCTCCTGGTCGACTCCGGCGCCAGCGGGTCGAACGAGCCCGGGCTGATCGGCCGGATCAAGGCCCAGGTCGACGGGCTGATCGTCGCGTCCCCGCGGATGGCCACGGCCGGCCTGAAGCGGGCCGTGGCCGGGGTGCCGACGGTCGTGGTGAACCGTGCGGTCCAGGGCCTGCCGACGGTGGTGTGCGACAACTCCGGCGCTCTGCGCGAGGCCGCCGAGCACCTGTACTCCCGCGGCCACCGCAAGGTCGTCCTGCTGCGGGGACCGGGCGCCGCCTGGGCGGCAGGTCGACGCGCCCAGGCCGTGCGCCGGTGGGCCGAGGGGCGCGACGTCGAGCTCGTCGAGCTCGGCCCCCTCGAGGCCCAGTTCGAGGACGGGCGCGCCGCGGTCGGCGAGCTCGTCGGCTCCGGCGCCACGGCGATCTTCGCCTTCGACGACCTCATGGCGTGCGGCGTCATCGCCGGGCTGAGCGAGCACTCCCTGCGGGTGCCGGCCGACTGCAGCGTCGTCGGCTGCGACGACGTGCTGCTGGCCAGGACCGTCACGCCGAGCCTGAGCACGGTCACCGCGCCCGTGGAGGAGCTCGGCGGGCGGGCGGTCGAGATGCTCTCCCGCGTGGTGGCGGGCGAGACGGTCAAGGACGAGGTCGTGACCGGGACGCTGACGCTGCGCGGCACCACCGGGGACGCGCCCCGCTCATGACGCCGGCGCTCTGCCGAGCTCGACGATCTGCATGAGGTTGCGCACCAGGTGGAACGGGTCCTTCACCGGCAGCGCCACCACCTCGTCCAGCGGGCGCCCGGCGCGGTCGCGGATCTGGATCCACTCGTTCCCCTCCGCGCCCGCGGGGAAGGTGCCGAGGGTGTAGTCCCAGATGCGGTCGAACCATCCGGCCGAGGGGGCGTGGTCGAAGCGGCGCGCAGCGATCGCCGTCGTGGCGGCGGCCTCCGAGTGCACCCACCAGAGCTTCGTCGACCACGTCCGCTGCAGGAGCTGCTCGTAGGGCGTGCCGTCGCTGCGTCCCCGCGGCCGGCCCGGCCCCGCCGCGTCGGTGTAGCGCAGGAGGCCGCCGTGCTCGGTGTCCCAGCCGAGCGCGCACAGGGCGGGCACCGACTCGAGCACGGCATCGACGTGGTGGTGGATGCCGAGCAGGTCCATCGCCTCGAGCGCCACCCAGAGGCCCTCGATCGCGTGGCCCGGCACCCGGTGCCGGGCCACGAGCGAGTCGGCCTCGGGACCGATCATCTCCGCGAACGTGCCGTCGTCGAGCCGGTGCGCCATCACCTCCTCGAGGGCCTCGGCGAGGAGGTCCGAGCCGTCGCCCGCGGCGGGCTGGCGGCCGGTGCCGGCTGCCGCACGCTCGGCCGCGACGTGGACCACGAGCGTGTTCAGCAGGATCATCTTCGGACCGAACGCGGTGTAGCCGGTGGGTACGTCGTACGGCGGCGTCGGGGCGGTCCCGGAGCGGATGTCCTGCCTGGCCCGCTCGAGCACCGGCCGCGACGTGCTCAGCCAGCCGGCGTCTCCGCTCACCCGCGCCAGCTCGGCCAGGCCCATCACCACGAAGCAGTCCGCGTAGACGCTCCGTGCGGGCCGGTCCGCGACCGTGGACGGCGAGCCGTCGCGGGCGAGCACGAAGGCGCAGGTGCCGTCCGCCCCCACGGCGTTGGTGGCGAGGAACTCCGCGCCGCGTCCGGCGAGCGCGAGCAGGTCGAGGGCGTCGAGGTCGAGGAGCTCCTCACGGGCCAGCTCGGCGGCGTGGGCGAGCAGCCAGACGAAGCGGCCCTGGGACCACGTGAACTTGTCGGTCGACGTGCGTACCAGACCCCTGTTGTCGAAGCACGTGTGGAAGCCGCCGTGATGGTGGTCGACGCCGCGGGAGAGCCAGAACGGCAGGATCGTCCGTTCCAGCTGCTCGCGGGCCTGCGCCGGCGCCTGCCTCAGGCCCATCGTTGCTCCTTCGTCCGAGATCGCGTGCTGCCGCGCTGCTGGTAGTTCTCCAGCGCGATGGCGGCCGAGCGGGACCGAGGTCCTTCTCGAGACTAGGTTCGTGACCAGCGGTCGTGCAAGCGATTGCAGAACGGTTGACCCACATCCATCTCGCGGCTAATGTCGACTCCATTCTGCAACCGATTGCATTACCTGAGTCTCTGGGGGACGCCATGGCCGTGACGGAACACGAGTCGCTGACGGGTGCCGTGACGGTGGCCGCCACCGCCGAGGAGGTCGGCGCCGCGGCCGCCGACGCCGCGGCGCAGGTGCTGGCCCGTGCGGTGGAGAGCCGGGGCTCGGCCCGCGTGATCTTTGCCAGCGCCCCCTCGCAGGAGACCATGATCCGTGCGCTCGCCCGCGACCCCCGGGTCGACTGGTCGGCGGTACGGTCCTTCCACATGGACGAGTACCGCGGTCTGCCGGAGGACCACCCCGAGGCGTTCGGGCAGTGGCTCCAGGACCGGTTGCCCGCCGCGGCGCTGCCCGGCCTGAACCGGATCCGGACCTCCGGTGCGGCCGCGGAGGAGGTCGCGCGGTACTCAGCGCTCGTCTCCGAGGCGCCGATCGACCTCGTCTGCCTGGGGCTCGGCGTCAACGGCCACATCGCCTTCAACGAGCCCGACGTCGCACGTTTCGACGACGACCAGGTGGTCCGCGAGGTCGAGGTCACCGAGGTGTCGAGGCGCCAGCAGGTCGACGACGGGCTCTTCCCGACGCTCGCGGACGTCCCCGCCCGTGCGCTCACGCTGACCGTGCCGGCGCTCACCGGCGCCGGCGCCATGGTCGCGACGGTCCTCGGCGCCCACAAGGCCGACGCCGTGGCCGCGGCGCTGACCGGTCCGGTGAGCACCCGGGTGCCCGGCAGCGTCCTGCGCACGCACCCCGCGGCCTCGATGTTCCTCGACGTCGCAGCCGCCTCGCGCCTCGGCAAGGACGTCGATGGCGCCTGACGCCCCCGCGCACGCGGCCGGGCCGCGCTCGCGGCCCGGGCTCGTGGACCTGCAGGTCAACGGCTACGCCGGCTGGGACGTCAACGCCGACGACGTGAGCGTGGACGTCGTCGTCGGCCTGACCCGTGCCCTGTGGGCCGAAGGCGTCACCACCTACCTGCCGACGGTCGTCACGGCCCCCGAGGAGAAGATCCTCCACGTGCTCCGCACCGTCGCCGCCGCGCGTGCCGCCGACCCGCTGGTGGCCCACTCGGTCGCCGGGGTGCACGTCGAGGGTCCCGCGCTGGCCGCCGAGGACGGCCCGCGCGGCGCCCACGACCGCGAGCACCTGCGCGACCCGGACCTGGACGAGCTCGACCGGTGGCAGCGCGCCGGCGACGGGCTCGTCCGCATCGTCACCCTCGCCCCCGAGCGCCCCGGCGCCGCCGCGTACATCGCCGGCGCGCGGGCCCGGGGCGTGCTGACGTCCGTCGGGCACTGCGCGCCCACGCCGGAGGAGGTCCGTGAGGCGGCGTCCGCCGGGGCGACCCTGAGCACCCACCTGGGCAACGGCGCGGCGGCGACGCTCCCGCGCCACCCCAACCACATCTGGGCCCAGCTCGCCGAGGACCGGCTGACGGCGATGCTGATCGCCGACGGTCACCACCTGCCGGCCGACACGCTCACGGCGATGATCCGGGCCAAGTCCCCGGCCCGTTGCGTGCTCACCTCGGACTCCGCAGCCCTCGCCGGGAAACCGCCCGGCGACTACCGCACCCCCGTGGGCGGCGGCGTCACCGTCCGCGCCGACGGGCGTCTGAGCCTGACCGGCACCGAGCTGCTCGCCGGTTCCGGACGCTCCCTGCACGCGTGCCTCGGGTGGGCGCGGGCGCACCTGCCGGTCCACCCGGACGACCTGCTGGCGATGGCCACCACGAACCCGGCCCGGCTGATCGGGGTCGAGGGGCGCACCGCCCGAGACGTCGTCGTGCTCGACGGCGACCGGGTCGTCTCCACCTCGGTCGCCGGCACCGAGGTCTACGCCGCCTGAGGGGCCCTGGGCCGCCTTCGGGCGGTCCGCGGGACCGCCCGAGGCGTGGCAGCCTCCTGCCACGGCATCAAGTGGCCACGCAAATGGGCCTCTTCGGCTCCGTTCTGCCCTTTGTGGCGGTTACCGTCGTGGTGTCCCGGGCTTCCGGAGGGACGTCCCTCGCGGGGCGTGGGGGCCCGGGGCCGAAAGTTCCGCGATTCGACGCGCCGAAACGCTTGCGCTGGGGCGGCTGGTCGCGCCATGCTTGCGGTCATGGCGGAGCGCGACGCCTGCCCCCCCCTGCGTGTCGCGCTCCGCCACCTTCGTGCCCGGCCTCCTCGAGCCCGGTCCGGGCGCCCGGCGAGGCCCCACGCGGCCCGGTCCGACGGCCGTCGTCCACGACACGCGCGAACCGGCCCGGCGCGGCACCACCCACCCGGCCCCGCGGCTGCCTACCGTGGGCAGATGACCCCTCGTGCGCTCTTCTCCCGCGGCGGCACCGCCCGCCGCCAGGTAGCCACGGTCAAGGACCGCATCCGTCCGGGCCACGGCGACCCGGTCGTGCCCGACGCGCCGGCGCCCGGCGCCGCCTTCGGTGGCGGTGGGCGCGGACCCGGGACCCGCCCGGCCCGTCCTCGCCCGGTCTCCCCGGGCCGGGCCGCCGCCGTCGACGACGCCGCCGCCCGGTGGCACCGGTCCCTCGTGGCGCTCGGCGGGGCCAGCACCCTGGCGGACATGACGCTGCTCGGCGACGCCGTCATCGACCTGACCGCCGCGCACCCCTCGGGCATCGCCCAGCTCTACGCCGGACGCACCACCCGCCTGAGCAACCTCGTGCGCGAGGCCGGTGCCCAGCTCGCCGCCCGCCGGGGCGCCCGCACCGTGCGCGCCCGCGCCGACGAGCTCGCCCAGCGCTACGGCCTGGCCCCCACCTACCTGGCCATCGGCGTCGCCACCTGGACCGAGCTGCCGGACCCGCTCGCACCGGACCTGTCCGAGGACGGCGAGGTGGTCCTCGAGGTCTCCGCCGACCCCGGCAACGCGCACGCCGAGTCCTCCGCCGACTCGGCGCCGAGCGCCCCGTCGGGCGCGGAGGCGCCCGCGCACCCGCCGGCCGATGCCGATGCCGGCGACGGCGACGAGGGCGACCGCGACCCAGCCCGAGACGCGCCCGCAGCCGCCCGGGCGGCGACGCCGGTGACAACGGTCCGCACGATCCACGCCCCGGTGCTGCTGCGCGCCGTCCGGCTCACCGCGACCGGCGGTCCCGAGGCGGACTTCGACGTCGACCTCGAGTCCGCCATCGAGGTCAACCCCGTCCTCGTGCGGTCCCTGCGAGCGGCGGGCGTGACCGTGGACGTGGGTGCCATCGCCCGGACCGCGTACACCGAGCACGGGTTCTCCCCGCGCGGGACGCTGCTCCGGCTCGCCGAGCTCGGCCGGGAGAACCTCGCCGGATTCGAGCTCAGCGAGCGGATCGTCGTCGGCCCGTTCGTCCACCCCGGCCAGGTCCTGGTCGACGACCTCGACGCGATGCGGGCCCACCTGCCCGGCTCGGACGTCGTCGCCGCCCTCGCCGGCGACGAGGAGGCCCGACGCGCGCTGGACGTCGCCCTGCCGCCGCACGTGGCCACCGACCGGGCGCCGGAGGAAGAGCGCGGCGCCGGCGACCTCGACGTCGACCAGGCCCACGCCGTCGACGCCGTCGCCGCCGGCCGGCACGTCTTCCTCGACGCCGCGCCGGGCGCGGACACCCCCGGTATCGTCGCCGCCGTCATCGCCGACGCCGCGGCGTCGGGCCGCACCGTCCTGTACGTGCCGGGCACCCGCCGGACCGGGCGGGCGCTCGCCCAGCGGATGACCGAGCTGGGCCTGGACGAGCTGACCCTGGACCTGTCCGCCGACGCCCGTTGGCGCACCACCGCCGCCGAGCGACTGCGCGCCGGCCTGAGCCCGGTCGACGTCGACGTCGACGACGCTGCCGTGCGCGCCACCCGCACCGAGCTCACGGCCGTGCGCACCCAGCTCGGTGACTACGTCGCCGGCCTCCACGCCACCCACGAGCCGTGGGGCGTCTCCGCGTACGACGCGCTGCAGGCGCTCGCCCGCCTCACGGCCGCGCGGCCCGGGCCGCGCACCCGGGTGCGCCTGGACGAGGAGGCCCTGCGACGCCTGGACGACGGCGGCCGGGAGCAGGCCCGCGAGTCGCTCGCCCGGGCCGCCGGCCTCGGCGCCTTTACCCTGCGCCCCCACGACACGCCCTGGTACGGCGCCCGCCTCACCGAGGCGCCCGCCGCCTCGGCCGCGCTCGAGCGCACCCAGCGCCTCGGCGAGCTGTCGCTGCCGGCCCTGCTCGAGCAGGTCGAGCGCGTCACCACCCAGACCGGCCTCGCCCGCGCCACCACCCTCGACGCGTGGTCCGAGCAGCTGGCGATGCTCGACGGGGTCGCCGAGGCGCTCGACGTCTTCCTCCCGCAGATCTTCGAGCGGTCCGCCGCGGACATGGTCATCGCCACCGCGACCAGCGCGTGGCGCAAGGAGCACAGCCTGTCGATGAAGGGCTCGGTGCGCCGGCGCCTGCGCAAGCAGGCCAAGGACCTCCTGCGCCCCGGCCGGCCGGTCGCGGACCTGCACGGCGAGCTGGTCCGCGTGCAGGAGCAGCGTGAGATCTGGCGCCGGCACAACCCCGCCGGGGGCTGGCCGCGGCTGCCCGACGGCCTCGCCGAGATCAAGTCCACCGAGGCCGAGGTCCGGGCCGACGTCCAGGCGCTCCAGGAGGTCATCGGCTCCGGGGCCGGCAACGAGAACCTCTTCACCGTGGCGCTGCCCGCCCTGGTGGAGCGGATGAAGGAGCTGGGGCTCGACGCCCCCGCCCTGCGGCTGCTGCCCGAGCGCACCCGTCTGCTCGGAGAGCTGCGCGAGCGCGGCCTGGGTGGCCTGGTCGACGACCTCGGGGAGCGTCGGGTGCCCAACGGCCTCGTCGGTTCCGAGCTCGAGCTGGCGTGGTGGAGCTCGGTGCTCGAGCAGATCCTGCGGACCGACCCTGCGCTGGCGGGCCTGGACGGTCCGGCGCTGACGGCCCTCGCCGCCCGCTTCCGCGAGCTCGACGACGCCCAGGTCGCGTCGCTGGCCGGGCCGGTGCGCCGGGCGGTCGCCACCAACCTGCGCACCACCGTGCGCGACCACCGCGAGGAGGCCGCGCAGCTCTTCGACGCGCTCGGCGCCGACCACGGCGCGCACCTGCGCGAGACCCTGGCCGCCTACCCGCGGCTCACGGGCGCCGCTCGGCCCGCCTGGCTCGTCGCCCCCATGCTCGTGCCCCACCTGCTGCCCGAGGGTCCGAGCGTGGACCTGCTGATCGTCGACGGCGTCCAGCACCTCCCGGTCGAGCAGGCCGTCTCGGTGCTCGCGCGGGCGAGGCAAGTAGTCCTCGTGGGCGACTCCCGCCGCGGCGGCGACGGGCTCGTCGGCGCGCTGGCCCCGCTGCTGCCCGCGGTCACCCTGCCGACCGGCCGGGCGGCCCGCGACGAGGGCATCTCCGCCTTCCTGGCCACCCACGGCTACGACGGCGTGATCCGGTCGGTGCCGGCCCCGCCGTCGGCCTCGCGCATGCGGCTGGACCTGGTCGAGGGCTACGGCATGCCGGCACCCGGTGCCGACGCGGTGGAGTCGGTGCAGACGGAGGTCGACCACGTGGTCGACCTGGTCGTCGACCACGCGCTCACCAGCCCGGAGCTGTCCCTGGCCGTCGTCGCCCTCAACCCCCGGCACGCCGAGCGGGTCCGCGAGGCCGTCGCCGCCGCCGTCGCCGACAGCCCGGCCGTGGCCGGGTTCTTCCGCGCCGACCGGGACGAGCCCTTCACGGTGCTCGACGTCGACGCCGCCGGCGGGCTGCGCCGCGACGTCGTGGTGCTCTCGGTCGGCTACGGCAAGACGCCGCACGGACGGGTGCTGCACCGCTTCGGCGCCATCTCGGAGCCCGACGGCCTGGCCTGCCTCGTCGACGCCCTGGACGCCGTGCGCCACCAGCTCGTGCTGGTCAGCTGCATCGGCCCCGGCGACCTGGACCGTGACCGGCTGCGTCACCCGGGTCCGCAACTCCTGGCCGATCTCATCGACCAGTCCGCCACCGGCACGCTGCCGGGGGAGACCCCGAGCTCCGTGCCGGCCGAGACCCCGGACCAGCTCCTGGTGGACCTCGCCGAGCGGCTGTGGCGGCTGGGCCTGATCGTGGTGCCGCGCTACGGCCTCGCAGGCGGGGTGCGGATCCCGCTGGCGATCGGCCACCCCGAGCTGCCTGGGGAGCTGCTCGTCGCGGTGCTGACCGACGACGCGGAGTACGTCGCGGAGCCGAGCCTGCGCCGCCGGGACCGGCACTGGGTGCAGCGCCTCGGCGCGCGCGGGTGGCGGGTGCACATGGCGTTCTCCACCGCCGTGTTCATGGACCCGCAGGCGGAGGCGGAGGCGATCCTCGCCGCCGTGATGACGGTCGTGGACGAGCGTCGTGAGGCGGCGCTGGCGGCCCGTCCCGCGGCACCGTCGATGACCGCCCTGCCGCACACCTACGACGGTCCGGGCGACGGCGGGGCCCAGACGCCCGGGGACGTCGACGTCCCGGGAGACGGTGCCGGTCCCGCCGACCCGGGCACGTCCGAGGTGGTGCCCGCGGAGCCCGAGCAGCCGAGACGTGCGGTGCCCGTGCGCGAGCGCGGACCGCGGCCGCCGGTGGTCCCGGGACTGCCGCTGGCCGCGTACAGCGACGACCAGCTCGATGACCTGGTGGCCTGGATCGAGTCCGACGGAGCCGGGCGGGAGGACGTCGAGCTGGTGGAGGAGCTGCGCGGCGAGCTCAGCCTGACCCGTCGCGGCGCCCAGGTGGACGCGGTGCTCGGCCACGTCGTGCGCCGACGGGCGCGATGAGCGTGGCCGAACCGGGGGAACCGGCGCGGCGTCGTCGGCACCGCCGGGTGGTGGCGCTGTCGGAGGTGGACCGCCGGCGCCTCGCCGCCGGAGAGATCGACGACCCGGTCGAGGCGCTGCACGACCGCGACGCTGAGCCGCATGCCGCGGACGAGCCGGGCACCGCGGAGGGGGCGAACGACGCGCGGCTGCTGCGTGACGTCCCGCCGCACTGGGGCAGGCGCTGAGCCGTCAGGCCGTGACGGCCTCGGTGACGTCGGCGTGGTCGAGCGTGTGCTCGAGGAAGACCTCCACCCACGGCAGGTAGTCGAGCGTGGCGCCGCTGACCCACCACAGCTTGGCGCCGCAGGGCCGGCGCAGGACCATGGCGGCGTGGTGCCCGGAGTCCGAGCTCACCAGCGGCGTCGTCCCCAGGAACCAGTCCGGCACCGGGCGCGGGCCGCACCAGCGCTGCCCCGACCCCGGCGGGTCGGTCAGGAGCGTCGCGCGCGCCAGCGCGGAGAGCCCCATGAGCTCGGCGCCGAGGGCGACGTCCCAGCGGGGCGTCATCACCGGCTCCTCCGTGTACCAGCCGCCACGCGCGGGCAGCCCGATCGCGCCGCCGATCTGGAGCGTGTCGACCTCGGGCGTCTCCGGCGCCGGCCCGTTGCTCACGACGATGTCGGCGGAGACCGAGCACCTGGTGGGCATCGCACCGAGGGTGGTGATGGTCTCCTCGACGTCGGCGGGAAGCCGGTGGATCAGGACGCGCGGCACGGCTGTGGTCATGGAGGGCTCCATGGTCGGCGGGGTCTGGGCCGCACCCGAGTCTGCTACCTGCGGCAGGTTCGTGCGCGCCGAATCCCCAGGGAACTACCTGCCATGTCACCTTTCGTCCCGCTGGGGACGGCCAGGTGTGGCGGCAGGCGTGCAGTCGGGGCCCGCGTGCTTGACCTCTCAGCGCTCGGCAGGCGGTGCGGCGAGAGCTGTGCCGCCGCCCTGGGCGGCGAGCAGGTCGCGGATCTCGGTCAGCACGCGCACGTCCTCGGCCGGCGCCTCGGGCTCGGCCTCCTCGACCTTGCGGCGCGCGGCGAGCGTGTTCAGCGGCACGACGACGAAGAAGTAGATGGCTGCTGCGACGAGCAGGAAGTTCACGAGCGCGGTGATCACGGTGCCGGGCCGCACGGTGGCGTCGTTGATGGTGAACGCGAGGACGTCGTCGAAGTTGGGCTCGCCGACGAGCCCGGCGACGAGGGGGTTGAGGATGCCCTCGACGACCGAGGTGACGACGAGGCCGAATGCCGCCCCGATGACGACACCGACGGCGAGGTCGACGGCGTTGCCGCGTGCGATGAACTCCTTGAACCCTGCAAGCATGGAAGCGTCCTCCGTGGCGCCCCGCGCACGGGCCGAGCGCCGGTCATGGGCTGTTCAGGACGGCTCGCAGCGGTGCCCAGGCACTCGAGCCGACGAGAACGGTAGCGGTTCCCGGGCTCGCCGCCACGTACAGGAAGCTGACGTCGGCCATGCCCGACGTGAGCGGTCCGCCGTCCGCCGGCTCCCAGGACGCCAGGACGACGACGTCCCGTGCGACCACCTCGGCCTCGCCGGGGACCCCGGTCAGGTCGGTGCCCGCCGCGACGAGATCGATGCGCTGGCCGGGCTGCGCCAGGCGGGCCGTCGCGGCGTCGGCGACAGGGACGGGCAGGACCACTGTCCCGGCGGGAGCGCCGGCGGCGAGGCCCGGCCCCGTGAGCATGGCCGGCACGAGTGCTGTCCCGGCGGGGAGGCCGACGGCGAGCGGCTGGCCGAGAGCGTCGTCGAGTTCCCGCAGCACGCCCGGAGGGTGCGTGCCGGCGGGTACGGAGCGCATCGTCAGGTCGGCGGTTGCCAGGACGGTGCCGGCCGGGACGTCGTCGGTGACGGTGAGGACCCGCTCGGCCGGAGGCGCGGGCGGGCGCAGCGCGCCGACCGTGACCGCGGCCGCCAGGCCGATGCAGGCGGCCGCCAGGAGGTGACGCCGTCGCCAGAGCCAGCGGCGGGCGCGCGCCGCCGCCGATCGCGACGGCGGCACGGGACGACGGGTGCGCATCCCGGCACGCTAGAAGTCCGCGGTGCGCCAGCCTCCGCCGTCGGGGCGGCGGTGTGGACGGTGCGGCAGGAGCCGGGCGTGTGGACCGTGCGGCTGGAGCCGGCGGTGTGGACTCAGCTCGCCGCCGCGGCCTTGGCCGGGGTGGAGGTGGTGGAGGTCGACGACGAGCTCGTGGTCGAGGACGTGCCGGAGGAGCCGGACGAGGAGGTCGAGCTGCTCGACGTCTCCTTGGCCGCCGGGGTGGACGACGTCGAGGTCGAGCGCGAGTCGTTGCGGTAGAAGCCCGAGCCCTTGAAGACGACGCCGACGGAGCTGAAGAGCTTGCGCAGCGTGCCCCCGCACTCGGCGCAGACGGTGAGGGAGTCGTCGCTGAACGACTGCTTGACCTCGAACTCGTTGCTGCACACGGTGCACCGGTAGGCATAGGTAGGCACTGCGGAACCTCCATCGGGACGAGGGCGGATGCTGGCACTCCGCCACATCGAGTGCCAATCCTACTCTGCCGCGCGCCGCAGGTCACGGTGAGCCTGGCCACGCGGGATACGCTCGGGCGGTGCGAGGAACGTCGGTGCTGCGCAGGGCGGCCATCATCATCGCGGCACTGGTCGTCGTGGCTCTCGTGGCCGCTGTCGGGCTCGGCACCGTCCTGGTGCGCCGCCCGCTGCCCGACCACGCCGGCGAGGTGACTCTCGCCGACCTCGGCGGCCAGGTCCAGGTGATCCGCGACGAGCGCGGCGTCCCGCAGATCTACGCCGAGACCGACGCGGACCTCATGCGTGCCCAGGGCTACGTCCACGCGCAGGACCGCTTCTTCGAGATGGACTACCGGCGGCACGTCACGGCCGGGCGGCTCTCCGAGCTGGTGGGCGAGAACGACACCGCGCTCGCCGCCGACGTCGTCATCCGGACCTTCGGCTGGCGCCAGGTCGCCGAGCAGGAGTGGGACCTCCTGACCGACGAGTCGCGGGCCCTGTACGAGGCCTACGCCGAGGGCGTCAACGCCTACATCTCCCGGCACGAGGCGTCCGAGCTCGGCCTGGAGTACACGGTCCTCGGCACGACCACGACGCTGGAGAAGGTCGAGCCCTGGCAGCCGGTCGACTCGCTCGCGTGGCTCAAGGCGATGGCCTGGGACCTGCGCGGGAACTACGACGCCGAGCTCGGGCGCGCCGCGGCGCTGCGCACCCTCGGGGACGTCGCCCGCGCCGAGGAGCTCTTCCCGGAGTTCCCCTACGACCTCAACACCCCCATCGTCGCGCCCCAGGACCAGGTGGCCGACGCCGAGGCCACGGACGCCGCCGTCGAGACTCCCGCGGACACCGGCTCAGCCGGCACCGAGACTGCGGGCACCGATGCTGCGGCCGCTGAGGCTGCGGCGACCCAGGCAGCCGCCACCGGGGCTGCCGATGACGACGTCGACACCGCCGGAGCCGCCGCCGCGCTCGGTGGCAGCGCGGCGGGACAGGCCCTCGCCTCCGCCCAGGAGGCGCTCGACGCCGTCCCGGTCCTGCTCGGGGAGGGGGAGGGCATCGGCTCGAACTCCTTCGTCGTCTCGGGCGAGCACACCGCCTCTGGCTCGCCGCTGCTGGCCAACGACCCGCACCTCGCGCTGGACGCACCGAACCTCTGGTACCAGGTGGGGCTGCACTGCACCGAGGCGAGCGAGGACTGCACCTTCGACGTCGCCGGCTTCAGCTTCGCCGGCATGCCCGGGGTGATCATCGGCCACAACGACCAGCTGGCCTGGGGTCTGACCAACCTGGGGGCCGACGTCACCGACTTCATGCTCGAGCGCCTCTACGACGACGGCACCTACCTGCGTGACGGCGCCCGGGTCCCGCTGGAGCAGCGCCGCGAGACGATCGAGGTCAACGGCTCCGAACCGGTGGTCACCACGGTCACCAGCACGGTGCACGGACCGTTGGTCACCGACGTCCTGCCCGAGACCGGCGTGACCGCCAGCGCACCGGTGCCCGAGGGGGCGCCGCCGGCCGGCTTCTCCGGCTACGCCGTCGCGCTGCAGTGGACGGCGCTCACGCCTGGGCGCACCGGGGACGCCATCTTCGCGATCAACCGCGCGACCGACGCCGCGGACATCGCCGCGGCGGCCGAGTACTTCGAGGTGCCGTCGCAGAACATCGTCTTCGCCACTGTCGACGGCGACATCGGCTACCAGGCCCCGGGCAAGATTCCCGTGCGTGCCGCGGTGCCCGACGCGCCGGTCCCGGCGGACGGCTCGTGGCCGCGGCCCGGCTGGGACTCGCGCTACGACTGGCAGGGGTTCGTCGACCCGGACGACATGCCGGCGGTCCTCAACCCGGCGGAGGGGTTCATCTCCGCCGCGAACCAGGCCGTCATGCCCGCCGGCCAGGGCCCGTTCCTCACCAGCGACTACGACCCCGGCTACCGGGCGGAGCGCATCCGGACGCTGCTCGAGCGGGCGATCGGCGACGGCGAGAAGCTCGACGTGGCCGCGATGAACGAGATCATGCTCGACGACGCCAGCCCGTTCGGGCCGGTGGTGCTGCCCGCGCTGCTCTCGGTCGACGTCGAGGACAGGTTCGTCGAGGAGGCCGTGGACCTGCTGCGCCAGTGGTCCGCGGACGGGTTCCCCACCTCCGTCGACTCCGCCGGCGCGGCGTACTTCAACGCGGTGTGGGGCAACCTGCTCGACCTCACCTTCACCGACGACCTCCCGGCCTCGCAGGTGCCCGACGGCGGGGCGCGCTGGCTGCAGATCATCACGGTCCTCCTCGAGGACCCGCAGAACCCGTGGTGGGACGACCGCACGACCGTCAACCTCGTCGAGGGCCGGGACGAGATCCTGCGCCAGGCGATGGTGCGCGCACGCCAGCAGCTGACGAACTCCATCAGCAAGGACCCCGCCGACTGGGAGTGGGGACGGATGCACCAGTTCCAGCCCCAGCACCCGGTCCTCGGCGGCGACGGCGTCCCCGCGCCCGTACGCCGGCTGTTCAACCCCGCACCCGTCGAGGTGGCCGGTGGCTCCTCGATCGTCAACGCGACGAGCTTCGACACCGCGGGCCGGGACGAGTTCGGCCGCGCCGACTACCGCGTGACGGCGGGCCCGTCGATGCGCATGGTGGTGGACCTGGCCGACCTCGACGCCTCCACCTGGGTCACCTCGAGCGGGACGTCGGGTCACCCGGGCTCGGTGCACTACACGGACCAGACGCATGCCTGGGCCACGGGGGAGACCTACCCCTGGCCCTTCAGCCGCGAGGCCGTGGAGGAGTCAGCGGCGGAGACGCTCACGCTCCGCCCGCCCGAGTAGCCCCAGCCGGGTCGGGTCCGGTCCTCAGTGGTCGAGCGGGTGGCGCTCGGTGAGCGCGGTCAGCGCCGCCGACTGCGCGGCCAGCGCCTCCGTCTGGAACGGGGAGCCGGCGAGGAGGAACCAGCGCTCGGGCGTGATCACGGCGGGCACCGGCACGTCGTGCTCGTCCACCGGCAGCAGGACGTCGGCGATGAGCTCCTCCTCGAAGATCATGCCGAAGACGGGTGTGCCGGGGCGGGTGAGCTTGAGCATGCGGTCGTACCAGCCGCCGCCCTGGCCCAGCCGCGTGCCGGCGGCGTCGATGGCCAGCGCCGGCGCGATCACGACGTCCACGTCGGCGACCGCCTCGGCGGGCAGCACGTCGCCGGAGGGTTCGGGCGGGCGTCCCGGGGCCCGCACCTGCAGGTCGTCGGCGCTGCGGTACTCGGCCCACTCGCGGTGCAGGCCCGGCCCCAGCACGGGGAGGAGCACGGCGGTGCCGCGCTCGCGCAGCGCCTCCAGCAGCGGCAGGGAGCTCGGCTCGGTGGGGCGCGAGACGTACGCGGCCACGCGTCGTGCCTCGCCGACCGCCGCCAGCCCGTTCGCCGCGAAGCGCTCGGCGGCCCGGGCCCGCTCGCCCTCGGGACGCTGCTTCCGCGCCTCGCGCACGATCCGGCGTAACGCCTGCTTCGCGTCCTCGGTCTCGTATCCGTCGGTCCTGGGAAGGGAGACCTGGCTGCGGTGCATGGCACTCAGTCTCCCAGCCCGACGGCGTCCCGGCCACCATTCCGCGGAGCAGTTCCGCCGAGCGCGGACGGTGTCAGAGGCGAATTCCGCCGTCGGCACGGATAGCCTCGGATCATGTCTGCGAACACACCCGAGAGCCATGCAGCCGCCGTGCGCAAGGCCGTCGTCCCCGTGGCGGGCCTGGGCACCCGGTTCGTGCCGGCCACCAAGGCCATCCCCAAGGAGATGCTGCCGGTGGTCGACAAGCCGGCGATCCAGTACGTGGTGGAGGAGGTCGCCGACGCCGGGCTGAGCGACGTCCTGCTCGTCACCGGCCGGGGCAAGGGCGCCATCGAGGACCACTTCGACTCCGCCCCCGAGCTCGAGGCCAACCTCGAGCGCAAGGGCGACGCCGACCGGCTGGCGGCCGTGCGCCGCTCCGGCGAGCTCGCGCACGTGCACTTCGTGCGCCAGGGCGAGCCCAAGGGGCTCGGCCACGCCGTGCTCCAGGGCAAGGACCACGTCGCCGGCGAGCCGTTCGCCGTCCTGCTCGGCGACGACCTCATCGACGCCCGGGACACCCTGCTCACCGACATGATCGCCGTGCGCGAGCGCATGGGCGGCTCGGTCATCGCGCTGCTGGAGGTCGACCCGGACCAGATCAACCTCTACGGCGCCGCCGCGGTGGAGCCGGTCGAGGGCGCGTCGACGATCGGCTCGCTCGGCGAGGGCGACGTCGTGCGGGTCACCGAGCTCGTGGAGAAGCCCCCGGTGGACGAGGCGCCGTCGAACCTGGCCCTCATCGGCCGGTACGTGCTCGACCCGGCCGTGTTCGCGGTGCTCGAGCAGACCGCGCCCGGGCGTGGCGGGGAGATCCAGCTGACCGACGCCCTGCAGACGCTGGCGGCGATGGACCCGGCGGACGGCGGCGGCGTGCACGGCGTCGTCTTCCGCGGCCGCCGCTACGACACCGGCGACAAGCTCGACTACCTCAAGGCGGTCGTGAAGCTCGCCGCCGACCGCGACGACCTCGGTCCGGACTTCACCGCCTGGCTGGAGTCGTGGGTGCGCGGCCGGCACGTCGAGCTCGGCTCCACGCCGGAGCCCGGGCCGGTGGGCCCGCACGATCCCGTCCAGCTGTGAGGAGCGTCCAGGAGCACCTGGCCGCCTGCCTGGCCGCCGTCGGCCCGCTGCCGCCGCTCGAGGTCGTGCTTCCCGACGCCGTCGGCTGCGTCCTCGCCGAGGACGTGCTCGCGACCGGCGACCTCCCGGTGGCCGACCTGGCGGCGATCGACGGGTACGCCGTGCGGGCCGCGGACGTCGCCGACGCGGGGCCGTCCGCCCCGACGACCCTGCGCGTGATCGACGAGCTCCGCGCCGGTGCGGTGGACCCGATCCACCTCGTGCCGCACACCGCCGTGCGCATCGCCTCCGGGGCGCCGCTGCCGGTCGAGGCCGACGCCGTGGTGCCTGTGGAGCAGACCGACTTCGGCTCGGCGCAGGTCGCCGTCCGGACCGCAGTGGCTGCTGGGGAGAACGTGCGCCGCCGCGCCGAGGACCTGCGCCACGGCGAGATCGTGCTGCCCGCCGGCGAACGGGTCGGCGCCCGGCAGATCGCACTGCTGGCCGGGGTGGGCCGCGGCCGTGTCAGCGTGCACCCACGCCCGCGCGTGGTGATCGTCTCCGTCGGCGACGAGCTCGTCGAGCCGGGCCGCGCCGCCGCGCCCGGGCAGGTCTACGACGCCAACGGCCACGCCCTGGCCACCGCGGTGCAGGACGCCGGCGGTGCCACCTACCGGGTCGCCGCCGTGCCGGACACCCGCGCCGAGCTGCGCGAGACCCTCGAGGACCAGCTGGTCCGTGCCGACCTCGTCCTCACGACCGGTGGCCTGAGCTACGGCGCGAACGACACCGTCAAGGAGGTGCTCGGCCCGCTCGGGACCGTGCGGTTCGACAACGTGGCGATGTGGCCGGGGCGCCAGCTCGGCGTCGGGCACGTCGGCGACGGCACCCCGATCTTCGCGCTGCCGGGCGACCCGGTCGCCGTCCAGGTGGCGTTCGAGACGTTCGTGCGCCCGGCGCTGCGGGCGATGGCCGGGTACGGCCAGCTCTACCGCGACTCCGTACCGGCCGCGGTGACGACCGGCTGGTACTCGCCGGCCGGGCGGCGCGAGTTCGTCCGGGTCCAGGTCACGGGCTCGCCGTCCGGCGGCTACCGGGCGGAGCCGATGGGGTCGCCCGCGTCCCTGCTGCTCTCCGCCCTGGCCCGGTCCAACGCCTTCGGCGTGGTGCCCGAGGACGTCACCGACGTGCGTGCCGGCGACCGGCTGCACTGCCTCCTCCTGGACGACTGATGGTGGGGGAGTGGGCGACGCGCTGGCCGGTCAGCCTCGTGGAGGACCGGTTGACGCTGCGCCCGCTGCGCATGCGTGACCGCCGGGAGTGGGAGCGGCTGCGCCGCGCGAACGCCGCGTGGCTCGACCGCTGGGAGGCGACCTCGCCCACGGGCGCCGCTCCGGCGTCGTTCCGCAGCTACGTGCGCACCCTGGACCGCAACGCCCGGGCCGGTGCCGCGCTGCCCTTCGTCGTCGAGCTCGACGGCGCGATGGTCGGTCAGCTGACCGTCTCCTCGATCACGCGGGGCTCGTTCTGCTCGGCCAGCATCGGGTACTGGGTCGCCGAGCGGGTGGCCGGTCGCGGCGTGACGCCGATGGCCGTCGCCATGGCGTGCGACTACGCCTGGTTCGAGGCCGGTCTGCACCGGATCGAGATCAACATCCGCCCGGAGAACGCGGCGTCCCTGCGGGTGGTGGACAAGCTCGGCTTCCGGGACGAGGGCCTGCGGCGCCGCCTGCTGCACATCCAGGGGGACTGGCGCGACCACCGGTCGTTCGCGCTGACGGTCGAGGAGGTGCCGGGCGGGCTCGTGCGGCGATGGACGGCCGCGGGCGGCGGCGTCAATTGACCGTCCGCCTCGGGCGAATGACACCTGTGTAAGACACACCGTTGCCGGTCCCGTCGGCCGTGCCCGCTCGCGCCTAGTTTTGAGCCGTGGAGCTTCAGGGGTACGTGGTCATCGCGCTGACCCTGATTCTCCTCGGCTATCTGCTGCCGCACCTGGTGCGCACCAGGCAGCTGCTGCTCGACTCCCGGGTGGAGGACCGGTTCTCCGGTGACCTGCGGATCCTGGCCACGGTCGGCTCGGAGCAGGTCGACGGCGGCCGTCCCCGCTCGAGGGCCGGGTCGGCAGAGCCGGGTGCACACCACCGCGAGGTGGCTGCGCGTCCCTACCTGCACGATCCCGCCCGACGACCGGAGGCATCCATGAACAGGCCTCGCGCACGCACCGAGCGCGCCATCGAGGACGCCCGGGCGCTGGCTGCCGCCAGGGCCGCCCGCGCGGCCCGGGTCTCGCGCCGCGCCGCCGCCGCGCGCCGCCGGCTCATCCTCACCGTCGCCCTGCTGCTCGCCTCTGCCGGCGCGTGGGCCGCCGTCGCCACGGCCGGCGCCGCGCTGGTGCTGGCCATCGTCCCGACGCTGCTGCTCACCAGCGTCCTGGTGCTCGGTCGGCGTACGGCGGTCAAGGCCGCCGCGAACGACAAGAGGGACCGCGCGGAGATGGCTCGGCTCGAGGCGAGGCTGAAGGCGATGTCGCGCCGCGCGGCCGCCGCCCCGCCGCGCCGCTCCGCCGGACCGGTCGCCGCACCTGCCGGGGCGACGTCGACGGGGCGGGCTCGCCCGCCGGCCACCGCGCCGGCCGGGTCCGGTTCGGGCGACGTGGAGGCGTCGGTCGACGTGTCCGACTCCGCGCACGACGTCGAGGCGCCGGCTGCAGTCGTCGTGGCCGTGGACCGCGCCGACGACGACGCCCCCGCCGAGGTTGTCCTCGAGAACGCGCAGGCCGATGACGTCGTCGAGGCACCCGCAGCGGCTGCCGTGGCGACGGAGGAGCTCGGAGACGACGATGTCGAGGCACCTGTCGAGGGCGAGAGCACGGCCACCTCGACGGTCGAGCCGTGGACGCCGGTCCCCGTGCCCGCGCCGTCGTACACCCTGAAGCAGACGACGCCGCGCCGCGACGTCGCGCCCTACGCCGGGGAGGCGGCCACGCCGTCCGCTTCGGTGCCACAGCGCCCGACCGCCGCCTCGCCCGCCTCCGCGCCGGCGCCTGTCGAGGAGCCCGTGGCCGTCACGCTGGACCTCGACGCAGTCCTCGCACGGCGCCGCGCAGCCGGAGAGTGACGAAGACGACCTCACCGGACGGGCGCTCGATTTCGCAACGCCCGCACGGCCGGTGCTAGAGTTGTCCACGCTCGCGAGAGCAACCTGGGGCTATGGCGCAGTTGGTAGCGCGTCTCGTTCGCAATGAGAAGGTCGGGGGTTCGAATCCCCCTAGCTCCACCCAGTCGAAGGCCGCTGAACCTGGAAACATGCAGGTCAGCGGCTTTCGTGCTTCCTAGCCGGGGCGCCGACATTGAGGACGGTGACCCCAGATGCCACGGTTTGTGCCACGGTATCGAGCGTCGAAGCAGGGTGCGAACGGGTACTTTCGCCCGGTGTGCCACGCGCACCTACCCCACATGAGCGACAAAACTCCGACCCAAGAACCGCTGTCCCACACGCCCATGTGGACCCTCGACGAGCTCTGCGCCAAGGTGCACGCGACTCGGCGGATGGTCCACCACTGGAGGCAGGCCGGCAACGCACCGAAGGCGTACAAGGTCGGCAAGCACCTGCTATTTGACGAGGCCGACGTCCGTGCCTGGCTAGAGGCACGCCAGACCACCATCCCCGCCGACGTCGAGCGCCGTGCAGACGACGGGACGGGGTGGTGACGATGTCCCGTCAGCGGCTCAAGCCCGGCGAACACGGCGAGATCTTCATCGCCCCGCACAACGGGACATGGCGGGCCAAGGTCCGCGTCCGGCGGTTCAACGGCACGGAGGCTCAAGTCTCCCGCAAGGGCAGGACGCCAGAAGCGGCGAGGCTCGCTGTGCAGAACGCGTTGGCCGAGCGCCTCGATACCCCCAGCGGGTCGGCCGAGCTCAAGAACGACGACAAGGTCGGCCTGGCCGCGCGACAGTGGATCAACGAGCTGCGAGCCAAGTCCCGGTGGCCCAACCCGCCGATCCGGCCGCAGACGGTCGATGAGTACGAGCGCCTGCTCGCAAACCACCTTGTGCCGCGGCTGGGCACCTACCGGCTCTACGAGCTGACCCCAGCGGTGTGTCAGGACTGGATCAACGAAATCGTCGAGGCCGGCAAGGGCGGTCCGAACAGCATGGTCGTCACCGCCACGCAGGCCCGTGGCGCTTTCCGGGGCGTGCTCGACAGGGCGATCCTCCACGACGCGCTGCGACACAACCCGGCCGACAAGATCGAGGTCCCCAGGCGCAAGGTACCCGAGCCGAAGGCCATGACGATCAAGGATGTGTACCGGCTGCGCCAGGCCGTGCGGGAATGGGAGAAATCGCGGCAGGGCAGGCCAGGCCCCAGGCCGACTGGGCATCTTCCTGCCGCCGTGGACGTCATGCTCGGCACCGGACTGCGGATCGGGGAAGTGATGTCCCTGCTGTGGGGCGAGGTCAACCTGTCCCCGGACGGCCTTCCGACCGTCGCCGTCTCCGCCACGCTCGTGGACGTCAAGGGGGAGGGAACGGTCCGGCAGGAGATGACAAAGACGGACGCCGGCATGCGGACGATCATCATCCCCAGGTTCACCGTTGAGGCGCTTGAGTCGGTCCGCCCGCACCAGACCACTCCGGACCTTCCGGTGTTTCCGTCGCGGCGGTTCAAAGATGGGCGCCTCGACCTCACGCCCCAGACGCCGCACAACATCCGTCGCTCCCTGCGGGCCGCGCTCGAGCTCGCAGAGATGAGAGGAGAGGTCCACCCGCACCTGCTGCGTTCCACGGTGGCGACATTCGTGGCACGGCAGCGCGGTGTCGCCGATGCGGCCACTCTCCTGGGCCACAAGGTCAACGGCGGCGTCACCACCCGGCACTACGTCGAGCGCCTCAGGTTGGCGCCTGACGTCTCCTCCGTCCTGCAGGAGGTCATCGAGATCGGTGACGAGCAGGCCACCGCCGAAGCCGAACGGACGGCCGGACCTGGATCCGCCAGGGCGACTTCGATGCGTCTGGCGGAACCGGTGTCGGCCACCGCCGATGACGTGGCGGTGGCCGAGGAGGTGTCGGGTTGGTGAGAGCGGCGTCATGGCTGTTCGATGCTCGGACCGGCCAGGTCCCTGGGGGATCTGTTCCGGCCGAGCCCCTCTGCGCCCGCGGCGTCGTGCCGGCGTAGCCGGCGAATGGTGGGTTGATGGCCACGGAGGTCGTCGATGCTCACGGCGAGCCCTGTGCCGCGAACTCGGGTGGTCAGCGTGAGGCCATGACGGCGGCCGGTGTTGATGAGGTGATCCATCCGGTCGGCTAAGGCGGGTGCGAACTGGTTGGGTCGGCCGGTGACGGTCAGGTTCATCGGCGGCACCCCAGTGGGGTCGTACTGCAGTGCGCCGAGGACCTGATCGATGTTCGTGTCGAAGTACGTGTTGATCGTGACCGTCTCTCCATCGAGATACACCTCGGGTGCGTGCTCGAACTCCGGTCCCCGAGGAGGCTCGCCGGGAGGCCGTCTGCGAAACAGCAGCAGGTCGGCGACCTCGTCGGTCCCTGTGGCGCGGCGGTGGGTGCCAGCCGGTAGACGGACGGCTCCTATGAGGTCGGCAAGCTCGGCGATCTGCCTGCGCTCGTACGGCACGGGGTTGTCCATGAGGTCGTGAGAGGCGAAGAGCGCAGCAAGTCCGCCCTCCCGGGTGAGCTGTAGCGCCACCAGGGCTGCGGTTAGCTGATCGGCCCTGCGCCGGATGATGTTCGGCCCGTAGGTCAGCCGCACGTCGTAGCCGGGCAGGGTCGTGATGACGATGTCGAAGTTTTCGGTGCCCGCCCAGGCGGGCAGGTCGGTGACGGGCCGGCGCAGGCGATGGCTCGCGCCGAGGTCGGCCACGAGCGAGGCGCTCCGGGCGTTCGCGACGTCCGGGATCTCGAGGAGCGGGGCTGTCCCGTCTCCTGCGCCGAGTACGAGGCCTTCGCGGTAGCCGAGTGCGCGGAATGCGTGCCATATTTGCGCGCCGATGAGTTGATGGGTCTTGGTGGCGGGGTCGCTGTTGTGGTCCGCGTAGGCCAGCAGGTCGGCCGTGATCCGCATGGCGCGGGGAGCGTCGAGGATCATGGTTCACCGCCGCGTTGGTGTCGGCGCAGGTCGGCGACGTTTGCCTCGGCGCGTCGTCGGGCATCACGTCGGGCGAGGATGTCTTCCTCGATGAATCGCACGAAGTCCGCGTCGCGGTCGACCACGTCCTGGGCCGGTGATGGCGGGAGGGGGTTCTCGCCGGGCCAGGCGGACTGCCTGGTGGGGCGGTCGGAGCTGATTCCGGTGCCGGAGCTGGCGACCCATTCGCGTAGGCGGTGCCGCGCGTCGGCGAAGTCGCGGTGCCAGGCGGTCGGCGCCGAGGGGGAAGCCTCCGGGTCGTAGCAGGCCAGCCAGTGCGTGTGCAGGGCCGAGAGCTCCCAGACGAGCTCGTCGTGGCGGTGCCACATGGGCGGGATGAGTTTCGGCGAGAGGCCGTAGGCCCTGCGGAGCCAGTTCACCCAGGAGTTCAGGTCGAGCCAGGCCACCTGGGCCTGTTCGGCGGTGAGGGTGTTCCAGTTGATCGGTGCCAGCGGTTCCTCGTCGTCGGTGATGGTGTCGACGACGTGGCCGGTTGCCAGTTCGTCGAGGTCGGTCTCGTCGAACAGCGAGGGGTGGTACGGGAACGGCCATGTGGGCTGGTCGGGCGCGTCGCTCATGAGGGTCCACCGCCCGTCAGCTTCCGAGGGGCAAGTCGGCGGCGGCGCCCTGGGCGTCGGCGGGCCGGACGTTGTTCGGCTCTACGGACAGGTCCGGCACCGTCCGCAGCCGTGATCCCGACGCCGATACGTCCGTGGTCGCCGCATCCTGGTCGACGGCGCGGGTGGAGCCGCGGCCCGCCGGATGGTTCGCGGTCGGACCTCGCTCGACGGTGTACCGGGTCCGGGTGATGTCGTGCCCGATGCGCCGCACGACGAACTCGAGCGCCATGCCGTCCTCACCCGCACGGGCGCTCGGGTAGACCCGGGTGTCGCCGTGGGCGACGAACCTGTCGCCCTTGTGGAAGCGCCCCTCAAGGCGCTCGGCGAGGGGGCCGTACGCCGCCATGTCGTGGTAGGTCGGCTCGAGCTCGGTGAAGGTCCCGTCAGGCTCCTTGGACCAGTGCTCGACACCGACCCTGGCGTACAGGCGGGTGTTGCCGGTCTTCGTGGTGCCGAGTCTCGGTTCGGAGGCGAAGAACCCGGCCAGGGACTCCCGAGTAGGGATCGGTTCGGACATCTGATACTCCTGATGCCGGCGCGGAGCCCGGATGGCCACCGCTCTCACACACCAGGTGCGTGGCGGACTCCCGGCGCAGTGGTCGGGGCCGGGTTGGGGTGCGGTGCGGGGCTCCGGCTCGCTTCCCCCGTTCGCGGGTCGGGCTCCAGGTGAGTCCCAAGCGGCCCCTGAGGGTTCTGGACAGCCGCCGCCGGAGGGGAGCTGCCGAGGCATTGCCTGCCACACGTGGCCCTCGGCATCTCCCCTGCTGTGGCTCCTCGTCGTGGCAGCGTGTGGCTGGGCTCGTCCCCGCCCGTCCGGACTCACCCGGCTGGCGCGCGGGACGATCCTCGTAGGGTTAGGCCTCACCGCGGCAGGGTTGCTTACCGAGGCGGTCGGCGGCCTTGCCGACCCGTCGATGAGTGTTGCCTCTGCCGTGGTGCACGACGTCGGAGATGCCATCTGGATCGCCGGCCACCCCTCCTGATGGTCGGAGCTCTGCTCACCCCTCACCGACTCTCGCTTGTGGTTCCCTTCTCGCTTCCCTTCCGCTGCAGCACCAGCTCGACGGTCGTGCGGGCGGCGGCGAGATCCGCGCTGTCGGGGCGGCTGGTCCAGGGACGCATGTCGGTGATGAGCGGTGCCGCCGAGCGCAGCAGGACGATGGAGGTGCCGAACGGCAGGGTGCGGATGGCCTGGGGTGGCAGGATCGGCACCCGCCTGGTGGAGCGCTGCACGGAGCGTGCGCCGTAGTCGCCCGTCGAGACGGAGTCGGTGTCTTCGTCGCGCTCGCCGATGAGCGCGGAGACGTCTTGCAGGTCGCGGGCGACGGACCCGCCACCGAGGACGATCTTGACGATGGAGGAGTCCCAGATCGTCCCGGCGCGTTCGTCGCCCCACTTGGCGCGGGCTTGGGCCATGGACTGCAGTACGGGCATGGTCGTGATGCCGGAGCCGCCGCCGTCAGACATGAGCCCAGGCAGCGAGGGCAGGGGTGCGAGGTTGCCGATCTCGTCCAGGGCCAGCAGCAGCGGCGGGTCGAGACGGGAGCCGGGCATGGGTGCGGCGAGGTGCCGGGCGGTCTCGGCCAGGTCTTCGATGAATGCCGCGACCAGGGGGCCGGCGGCGCCGGCACCGGTGGAAGTGGCGAGCAGGTAGAGGGTGCCGTTGCTGCGCAGGAACTCCTCAGGGTCGAACTGCTCACCCGGCCGGGGGCTCACGGCGTCGAGCACGCGCGGGTCTGCCAGGCACGACAGCGACAGTGAGACGCCCATCCAGACGCTGTCGCGGGTGCGGGGATCGGCGTGGATCTCGGACTCGAGGGCGTCGGCCCAGCCGGGTGCCGCGCCCGGGTGGGAGGCGAGGATGGCGACGGCGTCCGCCGCGGCGGATGGAGACAGGGACCAGGAGAACAGGTCGCGGGCGGTGCACTGGCCCAGGGCGGCGGCGTGCAAGAGGCCCTGGAGGGCGGTGCGGGTCTTGCCTTCCCAGAACCCACCGTTGTCGGTGCTGCCGGTGGACAGGCCCGTCGAGGACGCGAGGCCGTGGGCGCGGATCATTGCCGTCTGCGGTTGCTCGCAGCCGCGGACCGGTGACCAGCGCATCCCGGACGCGATCCCGCCGGCGAGCTGCTGCGGGTCGAACACCGCGACCGGGCCACGCCGTTGGCGGGCGGTCAGGGTGATGGCGAGGTTGTCCGGGCGGGTCGAGGTGGTGATGACGGCGCCTGGTGCATCGAGTATCGCGTTGATGACGATGTGTAGGCCCTTGCCCGAGCGGGGCGGGCCGAGCACCAGCACCGAGTCCTCCACCGACGCCCAGACCTCCTTGCCGTGGCAGCGGCCGAGGAGGTAGCCGACCTCGGTCGGTTGCGGGTGCTTGAGCGAGGGCCGCAGGTTCAATGACCGCTTCAGCAGGGCTCGACGTGACGCTGCCTTGGCGACATCGGAGGCCGTTGCGGTCCCGAGCTGGTGGTGTGGGTCGCGCGAAGTTGCGGTGCGTCTCGACCTCGTCAGGCGCCACACACCCCACGCGGCCGTGCCGAGCAGAGCGCCCATGAGGGCGGCGACGGCCCAGAACACGATCGGGTTCAGTCCCGGCACCCCGAGCGCCGCCGCCGGGTCGCCTGGGGTGCGGAAGACCCGGGTGCCGGACGCTGGTCCACCGGTGGGTGGCTTAAGGCCGGTGAGGAGCGCGGCGAGCATGCCCGCGGCGCGCAGGACACCGCCGAGTGTGACGGCGGCGATGAGGATGCCGAGCCCGAGATTGACCAGCAGGTCTCCGCCGCCCCGGTTCGAGGGTGGGGTCATCGCTGGTCGCCGCCGAACGGGTCTGCCAGGACGAGAGTGCCGGAGGTCTGTCCGAAGAGTACGAAGGGTCCTGGCTTCCGGTTCGTCAGGGATCCGGGCAGGTGCAGGACGGCGGTGCCGTCGGCGTCAGCCTGCTGGCGCAGGACGATGACGGCGAACGCGACGTGCTCACCAGGCAGGAACCCGCTACCGGTCAGCCCGACGACGGGGCCCTCCCCGGTCACCTGGAACGGCTCGGCCTCGGCGCCGGTGGAGGTCGCCGATGGAGACTCCGGTGCTGGCGCCGGGGCAGTGGGCGCGGACAGGAGGGCGGCATCTTCCGGGGTGACGACGTCGGTGAAGGTGCCTCCGCCTGGCTCACGGACGTGCACCCGCAGCGGGGTGGCACGGTCGGCGGCGAGGGCGGCGATCTGGGCTCGCAGGTTTGCCCTGCTCAGCGGAGTCCGCGGCAGGTACGCCTCACCGTCGACGACGACGGTGATGTGCCCGCTGTCTTCGATAGTCGCCTCGACCAGAGGCAGGACGACCGGGACAGATGTCTTGCGCCCGGTGGCGTCGTGGCGGATCACAGGACCACCGTCTCGCGCGTGGTCTGGGCGTGCTCGTGGTGGGCTGCTTTCGCGGCACCGCGCTTGGCGGCGTGCTGTGCGGCTAGGGAGTCGCGGTCCAGGCCGGGCGGCAGCCCGTTGCTGATCTGGGTGGTGTCGAGGTCGTCGAGGATCCTGCTTGCGGTCTTGCGTACCCGGTCAAGCGTGCCGAGGACGACGTCGACCTCGTCCTTGTCCGGAACACCGCTGGCCCACGTCGCCACATAGGGCACCGTGTACTGGGAGGTGTCCATGCCGTGCGCGGCGCCGACCAGCAACGCGATCGACTCGGCCTCGACCTCTCCGATCCCGCGGTGCGAGGAAGAGTCGGCGTTGCCGGGACCGTGGAGCATGACGTGTCCGAGCTCATGGATGAGCGACTTCGCCTGGGCGGCGGGGTCCATGTCCGTGCGTACGGACACGACCCTGGCCGCGTAGTCGGTCAGGCCGTTCGCGCCGTGTATCTCCCGGGCGCTGTCGACCCGTCGCAGCGTAAAGCCACGGCCGGTGATCTGTACCGCGACCCCGTCCCACAGGCCGACCGGTGCCTCACCCTCCAGCAGCACGGGTTCGGGAAACGTCTCCAGCGACCGCCCCTCGGTCTGCGCGACGTCAAAGACGCGACCGACCTTCGTACTGACCAGCTTCTTCTTCAGCACCTCGCCGGGGCGAAGCTTCTCCCAGTGCGCCAGCCGCCGCCAGGTGTCCTCCCCTGCATCGGGCGAGGCAGCGGCAAAACGCCCAAGGACGGGCAGGCGGATCTGCAGCCCCTTCTGACCGCGGATGACGGTACGGCCCAGGCTGTTCCACCCACGGACTCCGGCCACGAAGGTCGGCACCGGGTGCGGTACCAGGCCCTTCGCGTATGCGTCGGTGTACTGCACCCAGATCAGCAGCGAGTTCGCCGCGCTGTACGCACGAAAGCGGGCGGCCGTCTCCAGGGCGCGTGTCCAGTCGGCGCTGGTGACGAGGTTGTCGACCTCGGTGGCGAGCTTGTTGTGCAGGTCATCGAGCCGGGCGTCCTGCCCGGAGTTCCGCACCCCGGTGTCTGTCGGCGTGTGCATCACGCACCTCTCTCGTGGCTGTGTGAGGTAGGTGCGACGCGCCGCCGACAGTCCTTGTCGCTGGTTGTCCGCGAGTTCGTCCCGGGTCAGTGGCTTCTGTTCAGTACTGGGCCTCCGGTCGCTATTCGCGATCCTCAGCTGACGATTCTCAAGGGCCCCTGAACGAGATCCAGGGCCCTGCACGAGATCCATGCCCCCGAGGCGCGATGTGCGTCTACTCTGCGACATCTTCGGGCTGTCCGTCGATGCGACCGTTCGCCTACGCGCGCTCTTGTCGCGTCTGGACTGGGCGGAGGTGTCAGCGGACGTTGAGTGCAGCGAGTTGGTCCGGGGTACCTCGCGCGATCAGGCGTAGGTCGTCGTGGTCTTCGTCGATGCTCCAGTCCACAAATGCGCAGCACTGCCGTTCGACGGCGACAAGGTCTCGCAGTCGCCGGATGGAGTCCTCGTCTTTCGCGTAGTGGATCGTCACCTGCGCGTCGGTGAGCTCGGACGAGAGCGCATAGTCGGCGTCGAAGGCCCGCCACTTCTCCACCTGCGCCTTGGCCTCGGTGATCGTCGGGAGCGTGCACGCGATCGGGGCATCGTTGAACGGTCGTATCGACATCATCGAGCTGTCTCCTTCGCTACTTCGTCTTCGTCATCCAGGTCTTCGAGCACTTCGAACGGGGACTCGACATCGCCGCGCCAGGCTTCGATGCCTTCGCGGACCGCGAGGATGGCGACGACGAGCGCGGCCACCGAGTCGGCCCACATCCACCCGAACAGCGTGTTCAGCAGTAGACCGATCAGCACGGTGCCGGAGAGGTAGATGCACAGCAGGAGCTGTTTCGCATCCGCCTGCACGCTCTTCGATCCGAGTTCCCGGCCGGTGCGGAACTCGAACCAGGCAAGGCCCGGCATGACGATCAGGCTCAACGCGGCGATCCCGATCCCGAGCGGGCTGTGCTCGACCTGTTCCACGCCGGTGAGGGTGAGGATCGCGTCGACGGTGACGTAGCCGGCCAGCGCGAAGAAGGCGATGCCGATCGCCCGGACGGTGACCTTCTCCCATCGCTCCGGGTCCTTCCGGGTGAACTGCCACGCCACCGCAGCGGCCGAGGCAACCTCGATCACCGAGTCCAGGCCGAACCCGATCAGCGCAGCCGATGATGCGGCCGACCCTGCCCAGATCGCCACGATTGCCTCGATCACGTTGTACGTGATCGTGAACGTGACGATGAACCGGACCCGTCGGTGCAGTCTGGCCCGCCGCTCGTCTGTCACTGTCCCCGCGCTCACCGAGCCGCTCCGTTGTCCGGGGTGTCGCAGCAGCCGGGCACGGTGCAGCCTGGGTCCAGGCAGGGCACGTTCTCATCAACGGCGAGCGTGACGTCCACCAGCGCTGTCAACGCCGCCGCGAGATGCGGGTCCGAGATCTCGTATCGCGTCTGGCGTCCCTCCGGCTCGGCGACCACGATGCCGCAGCCGCGCAGGCAGGTGAGGTGGTTCGACACATTCGTGCGCGTCAGCTCCAGCTCGCGGGCCAGCTTCGCCGGATACCGCGGTCCCGACAACAGGGACAACAGAATGCGCGAGCGCGTGGGGTCGGCCATCGCCCGGCCCAGCCGGTTCATCACGTCAACACGAGGAGCAATAGTCAGCATGCACTGACTATACAGCGGACAGTGTCCTATCGGTGGCCTGGGAAGATGGGAAGCATGCGAGTGGGCGTGGAGTGGATGGAGCGGTATCAGGTGCCGCTCTATCTCGCTGCTCTCGCCGTGGGGGCTGTGGTGGGCGTGCTCATGCCCACGGTCGCCCGTCCGGTGGAGCTGGCGATCAACCCCGTGCTCGGGCTGTTGCTGTATGCGACGTTCCTCGGGGTGTCGTTCGTACGGATCGGGCAATCGTTCCGCGATTGGCGGTTCCTCGCCACGGTGCTGGTCGTGAACTTCGTCCTTGTCCCGCTGGTGGTGTTTGTGCTGTCCCGGATCGTGGCTCACGACCAGGTGCTGCTGGTCGGGGTGCTGTTCGTGCTGCTGACCCCGTGTGTGGACTACGTCATCGTGTTCACCGGCATCGCCGGCGGTGCCAAAGACCGGTTGCTGGCGGCCGCGCCGCTGCTGATGCTCGCCCAGATGCTCCTGCTCCCGGCCTATCTGTGGCTGTTTGTCGGCGCCGAGTTCGTCGCAGCTGTCGACCTCGTCCCGTTCGTCGAAGCGTTCCTGCTGCTCATCGCTCTGCCCCTCGCCGCTGCCGGGCTGACCCACCTCGCCGCCGCCCGCACCGGGTGGGCCAGGCGGTGCAGGAGGTCGTGCTGGGGGCGATGGTGCCGCTGATGATGCTTACCCTCGCGGTCGTCGTCGCCTCGCAGATCGCCGGCGTCGGCCAGCAGCTTGCCGCATTGTTGCTGGCCGTCCCGGTCTACGTGCTGTTTGCCGCAGTCATGATCCCCGTCGGTGCCGCCGCGGGCAGGATCGCGCGGCTCGATTTGCCCGGGCGGCGGGCGATCGTGTTCAGCGGTGCCACCCGCAACTCCCTCGTCGTCGTCCCGCTCGTGCTCGCCCTGCCGGCCGCGTTCGATCTCGCCCCGCTCGTCGTGGTCACCCAGACCCTTGTCGAGCTCGTCGTCATGGTCATCTTCGTCCGGCTCATCCCGCGACTCCTTCAGTCCCGAACCCCGGAACTCATCGCCTCGTAGACGCCCCGCAACTCGGTCCCAGATAACCCTGGAAATACGACCTCCACCTGCGAGCCTCGACCTAGGCGCCTTCTCACCGACATCATCGACGGACGGCTCCGCATGCACGACGGCCGCTTCATCCCGTTCGCGAAACCCGTCCTCGTCCGCCTCGCTGCCTGGCTCGACCACCGGGCAACGAGATGGCCGGAAACGAAGAACCCTACCTGCTCGTCACGGTCCAAACCGCACCCAGACTCTCACCACCCGGGCGCAACTTCCCCTGGAAGAAAGCCGGCGTGACCGCACAGGCGCTCCGGACTGACCGGATTCTCTAACGAGGTCGAACAGACCGGCGGCGACGTCCGGCGCATCTGCGATCTCTTTGGCGTCAACATCGATACCGCCATGCTCTACAGCACCACACACCGGCCCGACCCGACCCCGCAAGGCATCCCCTTCCCGGCGTGACAGTTAGCCAGTGAGTGTTACTATCCGCGTATGAACGCGGATAGTGAGGTTTGTGGGATGGACCCGTCATCGCAGTACGTCGACCTCGCTGCCGAGGTGCTGGGCATCCTGTCCGATCCGACCAGGATCAGGATCGTGCTCGCCCTGCGGCAGAGGGACGAGCTGCCGGTGAACGCGCTGGCCGAGATCGTCGGTAAGAAGCCCTCCGGGGTCTCCCAGCATCTAGTGTCCTGCGCCGTTAATTCGTTTTAGAAGTCTGGTGAGGGAGGTGAGGATCTCCTCGGCGGTCTTGGTCCAGATGAACGGCCTGGGGTCCTCGTTCCAGGCTTTGACCCAGTTGCGGATGTCGGCCTCCAGGGCCTGGACGCTGCGATGGTCCGAGCGCTGGAGCAGGTCGGCGGTGACGTAGGCGAAGAACCGCTCGACCTGGTTGATCCAGGACGAGTACGTCGGGGTGAAGTGCATGTGGAAGCGTGGGTGCGCCTCGAGCCAGCGGCTGACGGTGGGGTGCTTGTGGGTGCTGTAGTTGTCGCAGACCAGGTGGACATCGAGGTGGTCCGGGACCTCGGTGTCGATCTTGGCGAGGAACTTCTTGAACTCCACCGCCCGGTGCTTGCGGTGCAGTGAGGAGATCACGGTGCCGTCGGCGGTGTTGAACGCCGCGAACAGGCTGGTGGTGCCGTGCCGGACGTAGTCATGGGTGCGCTTCTCGGACATCCCGGGCATCATCGGGAACGCCGGCTGGGACCGGGCCAGCGCCTGGACCTGGGACTTCTCGTCCACGCAGAGCACCACCGCGGACTCCGGCGGGTCCACGTAGAGCCCGATCACGTCGTAGACCTTCTCCACGAACAGCGGGTCGTTGGAGAGCTTGAACCCCTCCTCACGGTGCGGCTTGAGCTCGAACGCCTTCCAGATCCGTCCGATCGTGGACTTGCTCAGCCCGGTGCGCTCGGCCATCTTCGCCCGCGTCCAGTGCGTGGCGTTCTTCGGTGTCGACTCCAGCGTGGCGACGACCACGTCCTCGACCTGCTCGGCCGTGACCGTGGCCGGCCGGCCCGGGCGCGGGTCGTCCGCCAGGCCGTCCAGTCGCGCCTCGATGAACCGTGAGCGCCACTTGCCCACCGTGGGCGTCGAGACCTGCTCCTGGGTCGCGACCTCCTTGTTGGACAGCCCCGACGCGCAGGCCAGCACGATCCGTGCGCGCAGCGCCAGCGCCTGGGACGACTTACGCCTGCGCGCCCACCGCTGCAGCTGCTCGCGCTCGTCCTCGCTCAGTTCCAGCAATGCCTTGGGACGTCCGGTGCGTGCCATGCCCCATTCTACGACTTACGGAACGAATTTCAGGCGCGACACACTAGCCCGGCTGCGGATGGCGCGCATGGTCACCACCCGGCAGGAAGGCACCAGCGTGCTCTATCGCCTCACCGACGAGCACGCCCTCGCCGTGGTGATCGAGGCGATCAAGCAAGCCGAGCACGCCGTGGCGAACGGCCAGTTGCCTCCGCACCACCACACACCACCAGCAGCAACTGCCGCTCGTGAACTTTGACTCGTTAGGCCCGCAGGCATGATCACCGTCCTCCGAAACCCGACCTACGCGAAAATGCTCAGCGCGCAGATCATCGCGCTGCTGGGCACCGGGCTGCTCACCGTCGCGCTCGGCCTGCTCGCCTTCGACATCGCCGCCGGAGACGCCGGGATCGTCATGGGCCTGGCCATGAGCATCAAGATGGTTGCCTACGTCGCCGTCTCCCCGGTCACCACCGCCCTCGTTGCACGCCTACCGCGCAAGCCCGTCCTCATCGGCGCCGACCTGATCCGGGCTGGGGTGGCCGTCTCGTTGCCGTTCGTGACCGAGGCGTGGCAGGTCTACATCCTGATCTTCCTACTCCAGTCCGCCTCCGCGACCTTCACCCCGGCGTTCCAAGCCGTCATTCCCTCTGTCCTGCCCGACGAGGACGACTACACCCGCGCCCTGTCCTTGTCGCGCCTGGCCTACGACCTGGAATCACTCGTGAGCCCGATGCTCGCCGCCGCCCTACTGACGGTCATCAGCTACCACAACCTGTTCGTGGGCACCGTGATCGGGTTCCTCGCCTCCGCCGCCCTGGTGATCGCCTCCCGGTTCCCGCACATCGACATTCCGCCACCCGCACGCTTCTTCGACCGGCTCACTCGTGGAGCCCGCGCGTTCTGGGCGAGCCCGGAACTGCGTGGGCTGATGGGGCTGAACCTCGTCGTGGCGACCACCACCGCGATGGTCATCGTCAACACCGTGGTCCTCGTCCAGGGTGACCTCGGGCGCCCGCAGCCCGACGTCGCGCTCATGCTCGCCGCCTACGGAGGCGGTTCGATGCTCGTCGCCCTCGGCATGCCCAAGCTCCTGGAGACCCTGCCGGACCGGCGGGTCATGCTCACCGGCGGCATTGCACTCCCGCTCCTGCTGCTCACCGCTACCGGGGCCATCGCCTGGATGGACGGCACACCCCAATGGATCGCACTGCTGACGCTCTGGGCGCTGCTCGGGGCCGCGACATCAACGATCCTCACCCCCTCAGCCCGGCTCCTGCGCCGAGGCAGCACGGAACAGACGCGCCCCGCGGTCTTCGCCGCACAGTTCTCCCTCTCCCACGCCTGCTTCCTGATCACCTACCCCCTCGCCGGTGTACTCGGCGCCGCCATCGGGCTGCCCGCGATCGGCCTCGTCCTCGTCGCCATCGGCGCCCTCGGAACGATCCTCGCGGTCCTGACCTGGCGGACCCCGCCCCACGGCCCCCGCGCGGGCAACCGGCCACACGCCTACGCCCCCCGTTAACGAGGGGCCACTGGGACGCGCACTCTGGACCAGTGAGGGTGCAGGTTCCACGAACATGCAACTCCACCACCCCGCACAGCGGGCCTCGATCCGCATATTCACCCGAATGAGGCTTCAGCATTCTTGAAGTTGCGGGGAACGCCGGATGCGCGGGCTGAGGTGTCGAAGAGGGCCAGCTCGTCCGGGTGGATCTGGTGCTGGCAGACGAAGCTCCGGTCGCGGATTCGCCACAGCCCCTGCCCGGTGCCCAGCGTCGTAAGCAACGCCTGCTCGGTGCGCGTCAGTCCCAGGGCTGTGGCGGTGGCGCCGAGCTGGTCTGGCTCCTGCCGGTAGATGATGCGGGTCTCGGCATTCGCCAGCAGGCTTGAGGCGAGTGCCCGCATCGCGGAGCCTTGGTCGCCGACGTTCTCCAGGTCGGAGAGCTTGTGGAAGATCAGCATGTTCGCGATGCCGTAGTGGCGGGCGAGGCGCCAGTGGGCGTCCATGCGCCGCAGCAGCGCGGGGTGCTGCATGAGTCGCCAGGCCTCGTCGTAGATGACCCAGCGCTGTCCACCGGCCGGGTCGAGCAGCGCGGACTCCATCCACGCCGAGGCGCACGTCATGAGCACCGACATCGCGGTGGTGTTCTGCGCGACGCGGGACAGGTCCAGCGACGTCATGGGCAGGTCCGGGTCGAAGGCGATGGTCGAGGGGCCGTCGAACATGCCGGCCAGGTCGCCGGCCACCAGGCGCCGCAGCGCATGCCCGGGCAGGCGGCCGTCCTCGGCTAGCCGGCCGTCGACGTCGTCACGCCGGTTCGGGGCGAGGAGCCGGTCGACCACCATCGGCAGGATCGGCACCTCCGTGGAGCGGACGGTGTCGGCGAGTGCGAAGTCGATCGCGGTGTGCTCCAAGGGCGTCAACGCTCGGTCCAGCACCGTCTCGGCAAGTGCGCCGAGGAGGTCCCGGCGTCGGGCGGCGACCTGGGCGGCCCACTGCGCGTCATCAATGTCCGAGGGGCGGCGGCCCCCGTCGAGGGGGTTGAGTCGGTTCGCCAGGCCCGGCCCGAGCATGATCGCCCGACCGCCCACGGCGTGGGCGACGGCGGTGTGCTCGCCCTTCGGGTCGCCAGGGACGTACACGCGCCGGCCGAACGGAATCGACCGGGTGTACAGGCTCTTCGCCAGCGCCGACTTCCCGGCGCCGACAATGCCCGCGAGGACGACGTTGGGTGCGGTGATCAGTCCCCGCTGGTACAGCACCCACGGGTCGTAGACGAAGGAGGACCCCGAGTACAGGTCCTGCCCGACGAACACCCCCTCGGACCCGAGCCCGCCCTCGGCGAGGAATGGGTACGCCCCACCCCACGTGGCCGAGGTGTCCTGGTGCTTCGGCAACCGGAACCTCCCCGGGGTGCGCAGCGTGGCCGGGCCGGGTTCACCTGCGGTCGGCAGGTACGTCGTCGAGCGGCGTTCGGTGCGTTGCGCGTCGTGTTCGGCTCGCGCGGACTGTTGGCGGGTGTGGCGTGCCGCCGCAACGACGTCCGCGGCGGCACGCTCGCGCGCCTTGCGCACCCGACGGCGCTCCCGCTCGGGCGTAATCAGGACCGTGGTCTGCAGATGCTCCTGGCTCGTCACAGCGAGCGGCCTTCCGCCCGTGTGCTGTCTCGGGCCGAAGGCGACGGCACCGATCGCGTCGGCGACACCGCGGTGCCCATCTCGGCCGCCTCGGGACCGATCCCCGGGCGCGGGCTCGCACGGCGCGGCTCACGGGGCGTGCGCAGGGCGGGAGCGTGCGGGAACCACACGATCCGGCTCGACATCTGAGTCGCGTCGTCCACGTGACGGTAGGCGTCGGCGATCTGGAAGGCGGCGTGCCGAAGGCTGTGCGCCGCCGCGCGTGCCAGCATCCGCCCGGCCTCATGGTCCCTGCTCTGGTCGTCGTGGGCGTCGTCGATCTTGCGCTCGTGCGCCTGTGCGATGTTGGTCAGCACACTCACGTACGAGCTCGTGATCGAGAGCATGTCGCCCAGGACGCTGAACGTGTCTTCGGGCTGGTCGTCGAACTTGAGTGTCGCGTGGGCGAGCGCCCTCATCGCCTCGGCGGCCTCGAGCCCCGAGCTGACAGGTTGGTCGTAGTTCGCCATGGTCGTCTCCCAATATGGATTCGTCACATGAGAGGTGCGCCACCGCCACCTCTTGCCGTCGTGGCCGTCGGATGTCGTGAGGGGAAGCTGTGGACGTCGGCACGTGTACCGGCGAACATGGCTGCCATGCAGGTTGGCGATGTGGACGGCCACGGCTGCTACGGCGTACTCGACGAAGACACCGAGGGCTTGCTCTGCCATGAGTGCGGCAGACGGTTCAATCACCTTGGCCTGCACGTCTACAAGGCGCACGGGATGACCGCCGTGGAATTCCGCAAGGCCCATGGGCTTGGTCGACGCGGGCTGGTCGCTGAGGCCACCCGGCAGGCCATCGCAGACAACGCGCGTGCTCAGCTCTCTCAGAAGTCCAGCTTTGTCCGGCGAAGAGACCCTGCCAGGGCCACTGCGGCTCGCCTCGAGGCTGGCAGCGTCATCTCACCTGCCGGCCTGCAGTCGCTCCGCCGAGCCAATGCGGCTCGCCGTGGGCAGAAACGGCTCGGCACCGTCGTGGCCTGCGAGTGGTGCGCAGCCGAGTTCTGCCCGCTTGTTGCTGCCACAAGGCGCCGGTTCTGCTCCCGGTCGTGCGCGTCCAAGCACAATAGGGCTGCCGCCAAGACGCGCCGTTGAGTAGCTCTCAGGCTTGTCGAGCGAGCGGCAGCGCCGCTGCGGTGAACGCCTGGGCCTGCTGGCCCCACAGCCGCCGGGTCTCGCATGACGCCTGGATGGCGGCCTGTTCGACGGCCGCGACGGCGCGTTCGAGCTCCTCGACGGATGGTGCGCTTACGGAGACGAGTCCGACGGCTCGCAGGATGCCGTGGCCGGCCGTGAGATCGGCTTCTTGCTGGAGCACGTCGACGTACTCGGCCGTCTGCGAGGCATCCTCGATCTGCCCGATCCTCGCGCGTTGGGCGGCGTCGGAGATGTACTCGGTTTTCTTCTTGCGGATGTCGCGTGCGGCGAGGTCGGCTCGTACCGGGGTGAAGAGCATGGTGAAGGTGCGGCGCACCCCGGAGGCGAGCAGCACAGGGGCGAGGAAGCCTGGATAGACCAGGGAGCGGGGCCATTCGGAGATCCACAGCACGCAGTGGTAGGAAGAGTCGGAGCGTAGGTGGCCCCAGGACTCTGCGACGGACACCGGTCCGGCCGTGGCGAGGTCGCGACCGAGGCTGCCGTGGCGTTCGAGGGCTGCACCGACGGCAGGGTCGTAGGCGGTGCGCAGGACGAGGGCGAGGTCGCCAGGCTCGAGCATGGGTGAGGGAGTGATGTCGGCTGCACGGAGCGCGGTCGAGAGGGTCTCGACCTCCTGGCGTAGCACGGCGGCGGCACCGCGCATACCGCCGCCGGCGGCGCGGACGTGTCGGGCCGCGGCGCGCACGTCGAGTGCCAGGGAGATCGTGGAGGCGTGGCGTTCGCCGGTCGGGCCGGCGTGGTCGATGAGCTCGCTGTACGTGCGCGAGGCCCATGAGCCGTCCCGTGCGCCGTGGGCGTCCCACCAGTCCGCCAGGCCTTTGCCTGAGTCGGCCAGCGTGCGTTCGAGCACCTGCACGGAGGCGATGTTGCCGGAGCGGCAGGTCGTGGCCAGCACCTTCGCCCAGCCGGTGATGCGACGGTGCTGGTCGGCGGGGTCGAGCAGGATGAACGACGGATGGGTCACGGGGACGACGGCGGTCAGGGTCGCGGAGTGGGGGTCGTGGACCATCACGGCACCGGTGTCGGTGTCGACCCACTGGCGCAGCCGGGCGACGTCACCGGGCAGCGCGAGCGTCCCGGCCGGTCGGGGCCTGCCGATCCGCGCGCGGTGCTCGAGCTGCCCGGTGGCAGAGCGTCGCCCCCAGACGGTGACGATGGGCAGCCACTCGACCAGCGGGCGGCCGCCGATGCGGACCCAGACGAGCACGGCGCACAGGAACAGCAACGGTGCTGCGTATGCCGGAGCCATGCCGCCGACGACTAGAGAGACGACCAGCGCGACGGCGGCGAAGCCGACCACGGCGAGCTGCAAGGCGGACAGCCCGAGGAGCACGCCGCGCCGGGCGAGCCGGGAGAACTTCACCGGCGCGAGGTCACCGCCAGCCGGTGCGGGAGTGGGAGTGCTGGTCATGAGCGGTCTCCTCCGGTGTTGTGCCGACTACTTCCGGCTCGCGTCAGCCTGCTGACCCGCCTGCCCAGCGACCGTGTGGCCGAGGCGCGGGCCGGCGGTGGCGGTCTCCTTCGCGACAACGCCAACGCCGCCGGCCGCGACTGCGCCGGTACCAGCCGCTGCCGTGGCCGTGGCTCCCGCACCCCCGCTTGACGCGCCAGCCCCGCCCGTCGACCCGGCTTTGCCTCCGGCCACGCCGGCACGACCACCAGGGGAGGGGCTTCCGCTCGGTGCGCGCACGCTCGACGGCGGGACAGCCCCGGCGCCACCGGCACTGCTCCCGGATGCGCCGTGGCCGCCTCCGACGTCGAGCACCTGGGGTGGGGTGCGACGCAGCGGGTTCGGCGGGACGGGCAGTGCCCGGTTGAGGGACTGTTTGGCTTCCTGCTCGGTGCTCATGGCGTGATAGAAGTCGATGCCCATGAAGCTGATCGCCTTGTACGTCAGGTAGGGCGCGAACCCCGCGACCAGGAGCAGCACGACGCCGGCGATCGGGTCGGCGTTCGAGGTCAGGTCGGAGTTGATGGGGGCGGCGACCTGTTCGGTGGCGAGCAGGAAGAAGACGACCATCACCAGCTTGGAGACGATCAGGGCCAGGACGAACTGGGCCCAGCGGGCGACCCACCCGCGCGTGGCGTCCCACGACGCTCCCGACAGCGCGATGGGGGCGAAGACGATTGCGATCAGCAGCAGTGCCTTGCGCACGAGCAGCGTGATCCACACGATGAACGCTGCACCGATCGCCAGGCCCCCGACGAACAAGGTCAGCAAGATCGACACCCCAGGGCCTCCCGCGACCCCGACGGCGATGGAGGCGGTGAGCAGGGTCAGGCGATCGCCCATCTCGGCCATCGTCGTGCCGGCGGCGTGGACGACGCCGACGCACAGCCGGTCGGTGATCTCCAGTGCCGTCGCGATCAGGGTCAGGGCGACGAACGAGCCCAGGACCGACTTGGCCAGGCCGAGCGCCGCCCGCGACAGTGCCGCGGGTTCGCGGCGGATCATCCCGCCGATGACCTGGATGAGGAAGAAGCCGAGCATCACGAACACGGCGATGCCGAAGAGGATGTTGTAGACGCTCGTGAAGCGGCCGGAGGTGATGTCGACGAACGTGGTGGTCTCGAAGACGGCCCAGAGCGCCTGGAACATGTAGGACGCCAGGTCGGCGACGGCGTCGGCGAGCCAGGCGAACCCGCCCGCCAGCAGGTTGCTCGTGCCCTCGTCGGCCGCTTGGCAGACGGCGGCGACGACCGGCAGGTCGCACACACTCACGAGTGATCACCCAGCCTGTGGTCGTGTGCGTGGCTCAGGCGACGGCCTGGCCGACGTCCCAGAAGAAGTTGACGAGGGCGACCGAGCCGCCGCAGATGATGGCTGCGGCGAGCGCCACCAGGACGCCGCTCTTGCCGCGGCCGGCCAGGTGAGGGTTGGAGGAGTTCGATCCGAAGGCCCACACGACCGCGGAGATGATCAGGGCCAGGACCCCCAGGATGAGGCCGACGGTCATGACCGCGCCGACGATCGCGCGCAGCTGCTCGATCCCGGGCAGACCGGATGAGTTCGGTGTGATGGAAACGCCGGCGAGCAACGCGGCTGTGGTGATGCTGGAGAACATGACGTGCTCCTCAATTCTGACGCGGTTCTGACAGGGTTCCGCTCGAGTTCTGCTTCCGTGGAGTCGACTAGGTGCGGTCAGATGCTGGTTCCGGTGTCGAGGAGCCAGTTGGTCCAGGCGAGCGCCCCGCCAGTCAGCGCCGCCCCGCCGATCGCGACGAGTACGCCAGCTCTGGCGCGGGCGACGGTGTGCCAGGACCCCGCGCTGACGGCGATGGCCCAGGTGATCGCGCAGACGATCAGCAGCGCGACCGCAGTGACGAGGGCGATGGTCAGCAGCGCGCCGATGACCCGTTCCAGCTCGCTCGCCGCAGCCACCGCCCCGAAGTCGGGCCTGGCCGCGGCCTGCGTCGCCAGGAGGACGGCGTGGTCGGCGTTCACTGGACGACGTCCTGCAGTGCGCACCGCGGCTGTGGTGGTTCCGACCGGTGCACGTCGTCGAGGTTGACCTCGCCGTCGGTCGGCGCGGCGTCCAGCCAGGAGGAAGGGTCGCTGGCGGGTTCGGCGAAGCCGCCGGGGCGGATCTCGTAGTGCAGGTGCGGGCCGGTGGAGGTACCGGTCGAGCCGACCTCACCGATCACCTGCCCGGCTTTGACGGCATCGCCGACGGCGACGAGCCGGCCGCCCTCGCGCAGGTGCTTGTAGACGGAGACGACCGGCTGCCCGGCGAGGGTGTGCAAGATGCCGATGTGGTTGCCGGAACTGCCGGAGTGCTCGGCGACGACGACGCGTCCGGCAGCGGCCGCCAGGACCGGCGTGCCCAGGGCTGCGGCCATGTCGATGCCGGTGTGCATCCGCCAGCCCCCGAACACCGGGTGCCGGCGCATCCCGTACTCGCTCGACACACTCCACGTGCCGGCCGGGAGTGGGTGAACCGTTCGCGTGACCTCGGGTGGCGCGACGGTGGGAGCAGTACCGGCCGTCGTCGCTTCGGGCCGGCCGCTGGCCGGGGAGGTGAGTGTGGCCAGGATCTGCTCGGCGACGGGCTCGAACCGTGCGTACCGGTGCGGGTAGCGGGAGACCTCGACTTCCTGGGCCGCGGCTCCTTTGGGCAAGGCTTTCCACCCGGGGATGTCGAGGAGCCCGCGCGGCGAACCGTGGTTCGGCCCGGTCGGCCCGCCGAAGAACGCGGCAGCCTGGTAGGTCGGATCCATGAGCTCGGCGACGGTTCCCCATCCTGTGGCTGGGCGCATCTGGAACAGGCCGAGGCTGTCGTGGTCGGACCCATTCCCGTCGTTGGGGTAGTTTGTCGAATGGGGGTAGGCCGAGGTGTTGGTGAGCATGCGCAGGCTCGACTCGGTCAACGCGGCCATGAGCGCGACGAGGATGCCGTCGCGACCGACCCCCTCGATCCGTGATCCGGCCTGGATGATCGTGGCGGCGTGGGTGAGCTGGGTACGGTTCAGCTCGACCGTGCTCCCATCACTGGTGGTGGTGATCAGCACGTCCGGAACGTCGGCGACGTCGAGGCTGATGGCGGTCGCGCACGAACTGCCGACCGCGTGCGCGATCAAGGCGGTCACGGTGGCCAGGACGGTCGCAGGACCAAGCAGCAGGGCGAACAGGGCGCCGATGACGAGGGTGCGGATCATGACGGTCCCTCCCTCATCGCAACGGGTTGTCAAGCTGCGACAGGCGCAGCAGGTGGCAGGTCGGGTAGGTGGGCGCGCAGATGACGAACACCGTGAAGGCGACGTCGAACTCGGCGGCGACTTCCTCGCCCTCCCACAGCCCGGCACGATGGCGAGCCCCAGTCACGGTCAGGGCAGTCGTGCCGGGCGCGACCGATTTGGTGGGGGCTTGGGCGAGGGCCTGGGTCCACTGGTCGGGCACGGCGACGTTCGTGACCGCGAGCCACTGCTGGGTGCCGTACTGGGACAGGTGCGCCCACGCCGTCGTCGTCGGCAGATACGTCGTCAGGTCTGCCACGAGGCCCGGCGACTCGTGCCCGGCGGGGTCGGCGAGGACGAGCAGCCGGCCCCGGTAGTCGCCTAGCTCGTGCACGGCGGTGGTATCCCACTCGAAGATCGCGCGAGCCACGTTGCCGGCGAAGACGTGCGGGTCTGCCGAGGCGGCCACCGGCTCGAGCTCGATGCGGTCGCGGACCGGTGCGGGCGAGGCGGATGGCACGCGCGGTGTCGACGTCGCGGTGGGCGGTGGCGGGGCGGGAGTTGAGCCGAGGTCGCTGGTGAGCCGTGCGGCGAGAAGAGTTGCGACGGCGAGCAGTACAGCCAGGCTCAGGACGGCCAGGGCGAGCATGCGGCGGCGCGGACGCGGCGAGGCGGAGCGGAGCATGGTCCTCACCCCGCCTCGGCCATGGCCGGCGAGTTGTGCGCTGCGAGTGTTGCGCGTGCTTCGGCGACGGCGTCGAGGAACGCGACGGACTCGGCCAGCACCCTTCGGACGATCTCCCATTCGTGGTCGGCGAGGTCGCGGGCGACCTGCTCGACGTCGTAGTGCTGGGTCCACCCGTCGAGCTCCTGCCACGAGTAGAAGAGCGCCTTGACGCTGCGCCGCACGGGCCGGGTTGTCAGGCGCTGGGCGGCCAGGGCACGCACGTGCTCTGCGCGTCGTGCCCTGTCGACCTCGAGGGCCTCCCGCGAGAGCTTGGCGATCTCCTCCGCGGACGCCTTCGCCGCTTCGTTGACCGGCGGGGGTGTCGCCTTGGCGAGCTGCACCGCCGTGGTGACCTTGCGGTAGTTCGGGTCGACCGGGGCGCCGGCGTCGATCTCGTCGAGTGTGGTCTCGGCCATCTTGCGCACCGCCAGCGGTAGGTGGGGATCCTCGACGACCTGCTGGATCTTGTTGATCTGCTCCAGGCGTTGGAACGACGTTTTGCCCGTGATGGCCAGGGCGGCGTGCTCCCGTGTCTTTCCCGTCGCCTCGTGCGGTGGTGAGGAATCCTCACCACCGGCCCCTGCCCCGAGGGCGGCGGCCGCGCCGAAGCGCGTTGCCTCCTGACGGTGTCGCGCGTCGGCGCCGAGGATCTCTCTGAGCTCGGCGAACAGCGACGCCTCCTCGGTCGGCGCCAAGGCCAACCGCAGCTCGTTCTCGTGCTGCTCGGCCAGCACGGCGGACAGGCCAGCCGACACGTCGGTCTGGACGCGGACCTCGAGTTGGCGCCAGCCGAGCTGTCGGACGGCAGCCAGCCGGCGAGCCCCACACAGCAGGACGCCGTCGGACGCGATAACCGGCGGGTTGAGAAGCCCGATGTCGCGAATCGAGGCGATGAGCCCGGACAGGTCACCGAGGTCGCGGCGGAAGCGGTGGCCGATGGTGATGTCCTCGATCGCGCGGATCTCGTTGACGAAGTGGATCTCACGCATGAGCAGCCACCTTTCGGCCGTGAGCGTGTTCGTGGCTGCGCGGGGTGGGATTGTCGTGCTCTGGTGCGGCCGCGACGAGCGTTGCGACGAGCCGCACGTCAAGGAGCACCTCGTCGGCCGGCATGCCGCCGGCCACGCGGCGCAGCAGCCCGTGCCCGCTGGCGGTGTGCTCCCACTTCAGGTCCGGGGTGCCCAGTACCGCTGTCAGCAGCGCGCACCAAGAACCGTGCTCGAGTCCCAGCATGTGCGCGGTCTGCCGATCGTGGCGCAGGTTCTCGTGAGCGCGACGGCGATTCCCGGTCTCGATCAGCCGAGCGGCGATCAGCCCGATCGCATGCTCAGCGACGCGGGCCGGCCAACCGCACGCGGCCAGCACCGAGATCGCGTCGCCGACGATCTTCTCGACCGCGACGAACGCCGCCGTGGCCTCCGTGTGGCGTGCGGCCTCGTCGTTGTTGGCCGGGTTGAGGGCGAGGGTGTTCTCCACGTGGCGCTGCAGGTGTTCGTGCTCGCCGAACCGGGCCACATCCCTGAGCGACCTGCTCGTCAGCAGGTGGGATGCCTGGTTGCGCCCGCACAGGAGTGCGTCTTCGAACTGCGCGGTCATCAGCGCAATGCGCATGCCGCGGGTCAGCGAACCCCACGGATCGTTCCCCCACCGGGTGCCGAACGCGCGCAGCAACTCGAACGCGACACGCCGCGCGTCCTCCGGACGCTGCCCGAACCTGCGCGCGAGCGGTGCGTACTTGATCCTGCAGTGCTCCAGTAGACCGAGAGCCGCCGGGTCCGAGCGCCACAACTCCGGCCGCCGGTGCAGTCGGATGAGCAGCAGCCGCAGCTCCTCAACTTCTGGGAAGACGGCGTTCGGCTGAGGTGTCACGCCCGTGGCTTTCATGGCAGACCTACCCCCTTCGCGCCGTCCGCCGTGCTCGGCGACATGGGGCTCGCGGGTTCGTCGCGTCGGGCGTCGCGGGCTGTCGCAGCGCGCCGTCCGAGCGCAGCACCCGCCTTGACCGGAGCACGCAGCGCGGTGCGAGTCAGCGCGACTTGGAGGTCGACGCCACGGCCGATACCCCAGCCGATCGCCGGCATCGCCACCGCACGGGGCAGGTCGCTCGGGTGAACCCACGTCACCGTCGGGCGCCGGGGAGCGGCAGTCACGTCGGGCGATGATTGGGCCTGCTCGCGCACGGACGGGTCACCGTGCACGGCCAGTTGGCTCGCCCCGGTTGGACTGTCTATGACGGGGGCGCCGGGCGGCGGCGTCGGCCCGTGCGACGCGTGGGTGTGGTGCTCGTTGGAGTCGTTGCTGTTCACAGCGCTACCTCCTCACTGGTGAAAAGGCGGCCCGGCCCGCTCTGGCTGGACTCAGGTACGGCACGGCGGAAGGCCGAATGGACAGTGGTGTTGATCTCGCGCTCGCCAAGGCCGGCGTGCAGTGCGGCGGGACCGAGCGCACCGAGGGTGGATGCGTAGTCGTACCCTCGGCGGACCATCTCGCACGCAGCCCAGAACAGTCCGTCGTTGCGGGTACCCATCGGACGTGCAGCGACCCACGCCGCCAGGAATTCGGGGCGGGAGCTGCCCGTGGGCGCGGACCTGCCTGGAGGCGTCGGCTTGGGCGGGGAAAGGAACTCGCGCAAGGCAGCGGCGTTCACCGGCCGCGGTTCGCGAACGGCGACGACGGCGAGGTCATAGCTAGCGGGTCGCGTCGGGGCGATGAACAGGCGAGAGGGCGGGCACAGCACGTAGCCACCGTCGCCGCGGAAGTCGATGTGCGCTGGTGTGGTCCAGGACCGCTGTTCAACGCCGGACGCGTGCGGGAAGTACACGTGCAGTCCGCCCGACGGTGTTCGCACCGTCCATGCCCAATGCGTGACGAGCCCGGCGCGGCGGGCACGTTCGAACGCTGGGAAGCCCGTGGTGCCGTCGTGTAGATCGATGTCGACGACATCGACACCGGAGGCAACCCCTGTCGGGATGGCGATGTTCGCGTCAGGTCGATCGCGCCACCACGACGAGATCTGTGCGACGTCCGTGGTGGCGTCCCTGAAGCCGCGCGCCGTCAGCGGCTGCTTGCCACCCGGCACGCAGGGGAGCACCGGAACGCCTGCCCGCGCGTAGCCGCGCGCGGCGTCGCCGAGCGAGGGCACGAGCGCGGCTGACGCAAACGCGTCCGCCATGCGCGCTGCCCGCCTGGTCGAGGTGTCCATGCCCGCAACGATGCTCGGACAACCTCACCAGACTTCTCACCACACCAGGCACCTGCCAGGCCATGGAAGGTGGTCGCACCGCAGGTCAGGCACCTTCCAGAAGTTGCCGTCAGAAAGGGCTTGAGCGTCGATTGCGGAGCAGGCCTGGGAAGGAGGACGGGAATATCGCACCCGGTATGGAGCTCGTTATGTCGTCTGCGAAGGCGCCGGAGACGTCACCTCCGGCCACCCGATCCACGTCGCCAGGTAGGCATGCAGACCGCGGAGGTCGCGCCCGCCGCGGTATGCGATGTGACCGTCGGGGCGTACGAGGAGGTGGGCCGTGCTACGGCTAGCGATCCCGAGGCGGTCGAGGACCACGCCGGTGGGGTCGTGCAGCACTCCTGAAGTGGGCTGGGGGGAGAGGCAGTGCACGCTGAGGGAGGCGTAGTGCTCAGCGAGCATGGTTGTGGTGCCTTCGGTCCACGCACGTGGCGGACCGCACAGGAGCAGGTGGAAGCCGGGTGTGGCGAGCAGCGCGTGGAGCGTGCTCGGCTTCCCCGCCGGCGTGGTCAACGGTGCGTCGGGGAGGCGGTCTCCGGCCCTGGGGCCGCGTCGGGGCGCCCCGGGTCCCTCCACGGACAGAGGGCTGCGTCGGTAGCGGATCCGCAGCTCGGTGACGGTCCGGAACGCCGTCGCCCGGCCCGGCCTCATCCGCAGCGCGAGCGGGATGACCCGCGGCGCGAGCCACGTGCGGGCGACCCGGAGGGGGGCGGCGGTGGAGGTGGCGATGGTGAAGGCGCGGTCGGTGAAGCGCAGCACCGAGCGCCCGACCGGTGCTCGTTCAGGCTCGTAGGTGTCCAGGAGCCGCGGCGCGGCTATGCCGGCGGCGACGAGGGACAGCTTCCAGCCGAGGTTGATCGCGTCCTGGATGCCGGTGTTCATACCCTGGGCGCCGGCGGGGCTGTGGATGTGTGCGGCGTCCCCCGCGAGGAAGACCCGTCCGGATCGATACCGGGCGGCGCCGCGGTTGTGCAGCTGGAAGTTCGTCATCCAAACTGGGTCGTGCACCCGCACGCCGGTGGCGTAGGCGTCGGTCAGCGCCTGGACCTCGGCGAGAGTGACCGGCCGCTCGACCGGCGTGGTGTCCGCCCGCGGGCGCATGGCCAGCAGCCGCCAGGTCGCCGGCGTCCCGAGCGGGAAGAAGAACAGCATGCCTCGGCCGGAGACGAACACGTGCGCGGAACCCGGGTCGATCCCGTCGGCCTCGAGGTCGGACAGGACGAAGGTCTGTGGGTAGGCGGCGCCGCGGAAATCGATCCGCGCCGCGTGGCGCACCGTGCTGTGGGCGCCGTCGCAGCCGACGACGTACCGCGCCCGGACTGTCTCCTCCCGGCCGCCGGGGCTACGCACCCCGCAGACGACCGCGCCTGCCTCATCGCGCAGGCCCGTCAGCTCGACCCCGCGTTGGATCTGTGCGCCGCGGGCGGCCAGATGGTTGACCAGGATGCGTTCGGTCTCGGCCTGGGAGAGGAACAGCAGGAACGGGAAGGCGGTGTCGTCGAGTCCGAGGTCGAACAGGCGCACCGGAACCGTGCGCCGTCCGAAGTGCATCCGCAGGAGCGTGGCCGCATTGCCGTGCTCAAGTAGGTCCTCGCTCAGCCCCAGTGTGGCGAGGACCTCGAGGGTGCGGGGCTGGATCGCTAGCGCGCGCGACTCGTGGGCACGGTCGAGGTTGCGGTCCACGACCCGGAACGACGTGCCGTTGCGAGCAAGCTCCGCGGCCAGCGTGAGCCCCGTGGGACCGGCGCCGACCACAAGGACGTCGACGTCCACCGCGCTGCCTGGATTGCCCACGCTCACGCCACCAACTTACGCGCCGCGTGGAGAGAACCGGGCTCTGCTCACTGTCGAATGGTCATTCCCGTTTGCGGGAGCGGCCGGGGCAAGAGAAGGGGCGGTGGCCGGGGAGGGTCATCATCGCGAGAGCGAGGAGGGCTGCACATTGGATGGTGGAAGCCGCATTCGCAAGTTAGGCAAAAGCGCGCCGGACAGGCCCTTGGATGACATTGTTCCTTCAGGTGCTCCGGCGGGCGGCGCGTGCAGCGCCGCCCGCTGGGGTGATCGCGCTACAGGTAGTCGCCGAGCTCGTCGAGGAACTGCTTCCTCGTCTGCGCACCGACGAGTGTCTTGACGACCTCGCCGCCGGAGTAGACGTTGAAGCTCGGGATCGACACGACGCCGTACTTGGTGACGGTCTCGACGTTCGCGTCGGCGTCGAGCTTGACGAACTTGACCTTGTCGCCGTGCTCGGCGGCGAGCTCTTCGATGATGGGCTCGGTGCGTCGGCACGGAGCGCACCAGGTGGCCCAGATGTCGACCAGCACAGGCATCAGGGACTGCAGCACCTCGGCCTCGAACGTGGAGTCGGTGACGGCGGGGACGTTGCTCATGGCTCGCTCCTTCGTCTAGGGCCACCCTCAGACGAGGACGGCGCCCTCGGGGGTCTGGGATGCGTCGGAGGCCGGCTCGCCCGCCTCGTCCAGCTCGGCGAGGTAGCGCTCGGCGTCCAGGGCTGCCGCGCAGCCGGTGCCGGCGGCTGTGATCGCCTGGCGGTAGATGTGGTCCACGGCGTCACCGCAGGCGAAGACGCCCGGGATGTTGGTGGTCGTGGTGGGGTGGGCGACGGTGATGTAGCCCTCGGCGTCGAGGTCGACCTGCCCGGCAAGGATCTCGGTGCGCGGGTTGTGCCCGATCGCGACGAAGATGCCGGTGGCGTCGATCTCGCGCTCCTCAGCGGTGACGGTGTCGCGCAGGGTGGCGCCGGAGACCTTGTCCTGGCCGTGGATGGCCGCGACCTCGGAGTTCCACGCGAAGGAGATCTTCTCGTTCTTCATGGCACGCTCGGCCATGATCTTCGAGGCGCGCAGCTCGTCGCGGCGGTGGACGACGGTGACCTTGTCGACGAACCGGGTCAGGAAGGTGGCCTCCTCCATGGCGGAGTCGCCGCCGCCGACGACCAGGACGTGCTGGTTGCGGAAGAAGAACCCGTCGCAGGTCGCGCACCAGGACACCCCGCGTCCGGACAGGCGCTTCTCGTCGGCGATGCCGAGCTCCTTGTAGGCGGAGCCGTTGGCGAGCACGACGGCGCGGGCGGCGAAGGTCTCGTCGTCGTCGGTGGTGACGGTCTTGATGTCACCGTCCAGGTCGACGGAGACGACGTCCTCGTAGCGGACCTCGGCGCCGAAGCGTTCGGCCTGGGCCTGCATGTTCTCCATCAGCTCCGGGCCGAGGATGCCGTCCTTGAAGCCGGGGAAGTTCTCCACCTCGGTGGTGTTCATCAGCGCCCCGCCGGCGGTGATCGACCCGGCGAACACGAGTGGGCGCAGGTTCGCCCGCGCCGCGTAGACGGCGGCGGTGTAGCCGGCCGGACCGGAACCGATGATGATCACGTCGCGGACCTCGGGCGTGCTGGTCTCGGGGTTCATGACTGGCCCGCCGAGGTGTTCGCGGGCAGGAGGCTGGCGATGAGCTCCTCGACGCGGCCCTTGATCTCGTCGCGCACGGGGCGGACGCCGTCGACGTCCTTGCCGGCCGGGTCCGTGAGCTCCCAGTCCTCGTAGCGCTTGCCGGGGAAGATCGGGCAGGCGTCGCCGCAGCCCATGGTGATCACGACGTCGGAGTCCTTGACGGCCTCGGTGGTCAGGATCTTGGGCTGCTCGGCGGCGATGTCGATGCCGACCTCGGCCATGGCCTTGACGGCGGCGGGGTTGACCTGGTCTGCCGGTGCGGAGCCGGCGGAGCGGACCTCGACGGCGTCGCCGGCGAGGTGGGTCAGCCAGGCGGCGGCCATCTGGGACCGGCCGGCGTTGTGGACGCAGACGAACATGACGCTGGGGCGCTCGGACATGGAGTTCTCCTTGGGGGTCAGCGGGTCGCGGCGGCCGCGACGTCGGTGGGGTTGACGGGCAGGGACAGGCGGGGGGCGAGGTTGCCGACGCGGCGGTCGAGCTCCTCCAGGGCATGGTCGAACGCCTCGGGGGTGCCGGCCAGGATCGGGTCCGGGATGGACCAGTGGACGTCGACGGGAAAGGTGAGCTCCTCGTGAGCGCGGTCGCAGACCGTGACGAGGAGATCACCTTCGGTCCGCACGCGGTCGACGTGCTGCGGCCGGACCTCGGGCAGGTTCAGGTCGTGGCGGCGGGCGCTCTCGACGGCGCCGGGCGCGATCGCCTCGGCCGGGTGCGTGCCCGCGGAGTCCGCGGGAATCTCGCTGGCCTGGAGCCACAGGGCGGCCGCCAGGTGCGAGCGAGCGGAGTTCGCGGTGCACACGAACAGCACCCGCGGCACCGCCCGCACCTCGCCGGCGGCTAGGTCGTCGAGCCCACCAGGGACGAGGCGGACGTACGAACGGCGCTTGTCGCCCTCGGACCGGGTGCGGCCGACGACTCCCTCGCGCTCGAGGACCTTGAGGTGGTGGGCGAGCAGGTTCGACGGCATGCCCAGGGCCTCGGCGAGCTCCGACGGTGCGGCGTCGCCCAGGGAGAGGGTGTCCACGATCTGCAGTCGGGCCGGGTCGGCCAGGGCCGCGTGCAGCGCCGCCCGGCGCCGCCGCTCCGAAACTCGCTCAGTGCTCATTGCCTCAATGATGATTGAGTGGGGCGCGAAGGTCAACAGGGCGCGACGCCTTGCCGAGCAGCGGCCCCACCCCAGGCTGGAAAGAGGCCGCTCGGTGGTCAGGCGCCCAGGAGGGTGAGCCATCCGGCCAGGGCCAGGAGGGTCACGGCCAGGACGGGGACGGTCAGGACGATGCCTACGCGGAAGTAGGTGCGCCAGCCGATGTGCATGCCCTTGCGGTCCAGGACGCTGAGCCACAGCAGGGTCGCGAGGCTGCCGATGGGGGTGATCTTGGGGCCGAGGTCGGCGCCGATGATGCTGGCGTAGGCCATCATCTGCTCGGTCAGTCCGCCGGTGCCCGCTGCGTCGATACCCAGTGCGGAGATCAGGGCGGTGGGCATGTTGTTCATCACCGAGGACATGGCCGCGACGAGGAAGCCGGTCCCGGTGGCGGTAGCGACGTTGCCGTGCTCGGCGATCCCGGCGAAAACCTGACCGAGCTGATCGGTCAGCCCCTGATTCCGCAGCCCGTACACGACGAGGTACATGCCGAGGCTGAACAGCACGATCTGCCACGGCGCGGACTTCACGACCGACCACACGTCGATGAGCGGCCCGGCGGTGCCACCGCCGCCCCGCACGGTCGCGGCGTCATCGGCATCTGCTGGGCTCGTCGTCGAGGTGGTGCGCCGGCCGACCAGGACTGCCTCGGGTGCCGAAGCGATGCGGCGGAAGAGGGCTCGTGGCTGACGCGCGGCGACCAGTGAGATCACCAGTGCGCCGACGGCCGCGACCACGGCGACCGGCATCCCGAGGGGGTCCGCGACGAAGTAGCCGACCAACAGGACGACCAGCACGACGGCACCGGCACGGAAGGTCAGGCGGTCCCGGACGGCGTCGGCCGGCGCGCCGAGGGCGGTGACGTCGTAGGGGCCGGGGATGGAACGGCGGAAGAACAGGCGAAGGACGACGAGGCTCGCGACGAGGGAGACCAGGGCTACAGGCACCATCACCAGGGCGTAGCGGGCGAAGCCGATGCCGAAGTAGTCCGCGATGACGATGTTGACGAGGTTGGAGACGATGAACGGCAGGCTCGTGGTGTCGGCGATGAAGCCAGTCGCGATGACCAGGGCGAAGGCGGCCTTGGGGGAGAACTTCAGCGCCACGATCATCTGGAACACGATCGGGGTCAGGGTGAGCGCGGCGCCGTCGTTGGCGAAGACGGCGGCGATCGCGGCGCCCAGGACGACGATGAGGTTGAAGAGCCTGCTGCCGTTGCCGCGGCCCCAGCGGGCCACGTGCAGGGCGGCCCACTCGAAGAACCCGGCCTCGTCGAGGATGGAGCAGATGATGATGACCGCGACGAAGGTCAGGGTGGCGTTCCACACCAGGTCCCACACGGTCGGGACGTCGGAGAACTGGACGACGCCGGTGGCCAGCGCGACGCCGGCGCCCGCCAGGGCGCTCCAGCGGATCCCCAGCCCCTTGGGCTGCCAGATCACCAGGACCAGTGTGGCGACGAAGATGGCGACGGCGAGCAGCACGGTCACACCCCCATCAGGTCGGTAGGACCGGCCGACGACGGCCAGGATGGTGCCGCGAGAGCCTTGCACGCCGGTGTTGCTGTGAGTCTCACGAGCATTCCCCTTCTCGTCTGACCCGGGCGATACGCACCTCGACACAGCGCGGCGCCCGCCACGCGTGGTGACGGGCGTCGCTGCCGCTAGAGGATGTCGTCGAGCCGAGGGCCGGCACTGTGCGCTACAGGGCACTCGCCCTTCGCTGGCACCGGTGTATATCGATAGTTGTCAATATGGAGACTAGTGGGTCTATATGGACCGCTGTCAAAGTACGGGTACGGGTGGCTCGGCCCGGCGAGGACATGCCTCAGCGGTCAGCGACCGCCAGTACGCCGGAGATCCGGTCCAGCACCTCGGGAACGATGCGGTAGTGGACCCACGTCCCCCGCCGCTCACTGACGACCAGGCCGGCCTCGCGGAGCACCTTGAGGTGGTGGGAGATCGTCGGCTGGGACAGGTCCAGCGGCTCGGTCAGGTCGCACACGCACGCATCCCCACCCTCGTGGGCGGCGATCAGCGACAGCAGCCGCAGCCGGGTCGGGTCGCCCAGCGCCTTGAAGGTTCGGCTGAGCTCGACCGCCTGCGCTGCAGCCAGTGGTTCTCGGACCAGGGGCGTGCTGCACGCCGAGATGTCGACAAGTGGGAGGGCGTGGGCGGTCATGTGACCAGTATGGGACCTTGGTTTGACGATCGTCGAAACAGTGGCCGTAAGGTGGGGGCTGTATCGATCGCTATCGATTCATCGCCGACGGAGGTTCCATCCATGAGCACCATCGAGGTCTACGAGCCCGCCATGTGCTGCAGCACCGGTGTCTGCGGACCGGACGTCCCCCAGGATCTGGTGACCTTCTCCGCAGACCTGGACTGGCTGAGGTCTCAGGGCGGTGCGATCGAGCGGTTCAACCTTGCGAGCGAGCCGATCGCCTTCACCGGGCGCCCGGCGGTCGTGCAGTTTCTCCAGCTCTCCGGCTCCGAGGGGCTCCCGCTGGTGCTCGTGGACGGCACGGTCGCGATGACGGGTCGCTACCCCGACCGCGACCAGCTCGCCAGGTGGGCTGGCCTGGCCCCCGTGCCCGCCGGACGGCCCGAGCTCGCCCTGGCCCAGAACTCCGAGAGCTGCTGCGGCGGCTCCGGCTGCTGCTGAGAAGGGGCGACGATGATCCCGACATTCCTCCTTGACGTCCCGCGCTACGTCTTCCTCACCGGCAAGGGCGGCGTGGGCAAGACCTCCGTGGCGTGCGCGACGGCGATCCACCTGGCCCGGCACGGCAAGAGGGTGCTGCTGGTCAGCACCGACCCGGCCTCGAACGTCGGGCAGGTCTTCGGCCTGCACATCGGCAACACCATCACCGAGGTACTTGCCGTGCCGGGACTCTCGGCGTTGGAGATCGATCCCGACCAGGCGGCCGAGGCCTACCGGGCGCGGATCGTGGGCCCGGTCCGCGGCCTGCTCCCCGAGAGCGAGGTCAAGGTCATCGAGGAGCAGCTCTCCGGGGCCTGCACCACCGAGATCGCCTCCTTCAACGAGTTCACCGGTCTGCTCACCGGAGACGAAGCCGTCGCCGGTTTCGATCACGTCGTCTTCGACACCGCTCCCACCGGCCACACCATCCGCCTGCTCCAGCTGCCCGGCTCCTGGACGGACTTCCTCAACGAGGGCAAGGGGGACGCCTCCTGCCTGGGCCCGCTAGCCGGGCTGGACCGCCAGCGCACCGTCTACGCCGAGGCCGTCGCCGCGCTCGGTGACCCGGCGCGTACCCGGCTGGTGCTGGTCACCCGTGCCCAGCGCGCCGCCGTCGCTGAGATCGAGCGCACCCACGCCGAGCTCGCCGCCCTCGGCGTGCGCGAGCAGCACGTCATCGTCAACGCCGTCATGCCCCGTCCCGCCGGCTCCGACGAGCTCGCGACGGCGGTCTTCGAGCGCGAGCAGGCGGTCCTGGCGGACCTGCCGCCCGCGCTGCGCGACCTACCGACCGACGTGCTGGCGCTCAAGGGCGACAACATGGTCGGCCTGGACGCGCTGGGCAGCCTGTTCGAGCCCGGCGTCGACGTCGACGCCCTCGACGACGGGCCCGCCCGTCCGGTCGGAATCCCCGCGGGGGCCGAGGTCCTGGGTGCGCTGGTCGACGAGCTCGCCCGCGCCGACCACGGTCTGGTGATGTTCATGGGTAAGGGCGGTGTGGGCAAGACGACGATCGCCGCCGCGGTCGCCGTCGCCCTGGCCGGGCGTGGCCTGGACGTGCACCTGACCACCACCGACCCCGCCGCGCACCTGACCGAGACTCTCGCCGGCACTGTCCCCGGGCTCGAGGTGTCGCGGATCGACCCTGTGGCCGCCACCGAGCGCTACCGCGAGACGGTGCTGCGGACCAAGGGCGCCACCCTCGACGACGCCGGCCGCGCCGCCCTGGAGGAGGACCTGCGCTCACCGTGCACCGAGGAGATCGCCGTCTTCCAGGCCTTCTCCCGTGCCGTGAACGAGGCCAAGCAGCGCTTCGTCGTCATGGACACCGCCCCGACCGGGCACACCCTGCTCCTGCTCGACGCGACCGGGTCTTACCACCGCGATGTCGTACGCCAGATGGGACAGGGCGGCGCCTACACCACGCCGATGATGCGGCTGCAGGATGCCGACTACACCAAGGTCGTCGTCGTCACCCTCCCCGAGGCCACCCCGGTCCTGGAGGCCGAGGGCCTGCAGGCGGACCTGCGCCGCGCCGGCATCGAACCCTGGGCATGGGTCGTCAACAACTCCCTCACCGCCGCGACTACCAGCGACCTGCTGTTGCGCCGCCGGGCCGAGAACGAACGTGCCGAGATCGCCAAGGTCCTGGTCGAGGAGTCACACCGGTGCGCCCTCATCCCGCTGCTGGCCCGCGAACCCGTCGGCGTTCCAGCCTTGGCGGCCCTGACAACCACCGCCGCTCCCGCCACCATCTGAAGCAAGAAGGCCTCGGGAGCGAGCGGCGGCAACCCGCAGGAAGCCGAATAGCGACGACGCAGCAGCGTATGTTACGAAACCGACAGGGACCGCTATGCCACTGCGCTCGATCGTGCTCTTCGTCATCGCCGCGCTCTTCGAGATCGGCGGCGCCTAGTTCGTCTGGCAGGGCGTCCGCGAGCACAAGGGCTGGATCTGGATCGGCGCCGGCACCATCGCTCTCGGCCTGTACGGCTTCGTCGCGACGTTCTAGCCCGAGGCCAACTTCGGTAGCGTCCTTCCCGCCTACGGTGACGTGTTCGTCGTCCGCTCCCTCGGCTGGGGCATGCTCGTCGCCGGCTTCCGCCCCGGCCGGTGGGACGTCACCGGCGCCCTCGTCTGCCACGCCGGCGTCGCGGTCATCATGTACGCACGGCGACCCAGCTGACCGCCCGCCACGGCCACCGTCCGTTTAGAGAGACAGTCCCAGACCCTGATGCGACGAGGGGGTCGCACCCCAGGGGCGGCTGGTCAGGCGGCGCAGCAGGAGAGTTTGGTGACGTCGGTCGTGAAGGACTGGGCGGCGAGCTTGAGGCCTTCGGACATCGTCAGGTAGGGGCTCCAGAGGTTGGCGACCTGGTCAACGGTCATGCCTGCTTCGAGGATGTAGACACCGGCGGCGGCGAGTTCGCCGGCGTCCTTGGCGACGGCGGTGATGCCGACGATCCGGCCGGTCGCGGAGTCAGCGACGATCTTGACGAAGCCACGGGTGTCCCGGTTGACCAGCGCGCGGGGCACGTACTCCAGCGGCAGGACGCGGCACTCGCACCGGATCCCGGCATCGCGAGCCTGCTTGTCGGTCATCCCGATGGCGGCGATGGACGGGGTGGTGAAGATGACCCGGGGCAGGTGGCGGTAGTCGACCTCCCGGCGGGTCCCGGTGAAGGCGTTGTCGACGGCGAGGGTTCCATGTGAGGCGGCGACGTAGACGAACTCGCGGTGGCCGGTGACATCACCGGCGGCCCAGACCCGCGGGTTCGAGCTGACCAGAGAGGTGTCGATGAGGACCTGGCCCTGATCACCGGTCCGCACACCCACCGCCTCAAGATTGATCCCTTCGGTGACCGGGCGCCGGCCGGCGGCGATCAGTAGGTCGGCGGCCCGGAACTCCTCCGGCTTGCCGGCGACCGTGGCGGTGACCACGACCCCGCCGCTCTCGTCCCGGCGCACCGCGGTGGGCACGGTTCGGCGGACCACCCGTATCCCCTCGTCGGCGAAGACCTCCATGAGCGCGCTGGAGGTCTCGGGTTCCTCGTGAGAGGCCAGGCGCGAACGGACCAGCATCGTCACTCGCGAGCCGAGGCGGGCGAAGAGCTGGGCCTGCTCGAGGGCGACGTACCCGCCGCCAATGACGAGCAGGGTCTCGGGGAGGTGGTCGAGTGCCATGGCGGTCGTGGAGGTGAGGTAGCCGGCCTGCTCGAGCCCGTCGACCGGTGGCGCCCAGGGGGTGGAGCCAGTGGCGACGAGGTAGTGCTCGGCACTCACGGTTTCCGCGGTCCCGTCGGGGGATGTGACCTGCAGGATCGGGTCGGCGGGCGTGCCGGCGAAGCGCGCGTCGCCGTGGTGCAGGTCCCAGCCGTAATCCGCGGCGAGGCCGAGGTACTTCTCCGAGCGCATCGCACCGACCAAGTCGTCCTTGGCGGCGATCAGAGCGGGAATGTCCACCGGTCCCGCGGTCGTTGCGATCCCGGGAAACCGGGTTGCGTCGAGGGCGACGTGCCGGGCCTCGGCCGCGGCCAGGAGTGCCTTGGAGGGCGCACAGCCGGTGTTCACACACGTGCCGCCCACGGTGTCGCGCTCAATCATCACGACCCGCTTGCCCAGGTTCGTCGCGCGGATCGCCGCGGCGAACGCCCCGCCGCCGGACCCGATCACCGCGAGGTCATACCGTTCTGTTCCGACCACCATCTGCTCCTTTTGTGCGTCTCGGAACTAGGATCGACCTTCCAGTGCACTGGAAGGTCAAGCGAGAGGGCGAAAGCGATGCGGATCGGTGAGGTCGCGCACGCGACGGGGACGACGACGAAGACGCTGAGGTTTTACGAAGACGTCGGAATCTTGCCACCATCGGACCGCACCCCGTCGGGGTACCGGGACTACGGCCCCGAGGTGCTCGGGCGCCTGAACTTTATTCACCGTGGCCAGGCGGCCGGCCTCACTCTTGCCCAGATCGGGCAGATCCTTCAGATCCGCGACGGCGGCGAACCGCCCTGCCGGCACGTCACCGACGTTCTCACCACCCGGCTCGAGGACATCGACGCACAGATCGCCCAGCTCCAGGAGCTGCGCACCGCCGTCACCCGCCTCCGAGACGACGCCGTCGCTGGGAACCCAGCCGATTGCTCATCCGCCGACGTCTGCCGTTACCTCTGAAGCGCCATCCGGCCTGAGCGCCTGGCACCATCAAGAGATGGCCGAAGAGGATGAGCTGCGCTGCTCGTGCTGTGGACGAGTCCGGCCGCGCACTTCGCTTCATGCACTTGGCCGAGAACCCGCATACATCTGCCGACGGTGCGGGTTGTGGGTCGCTCTCCGCCTCCGCAAGGACCCGACATAGGGGGACGCGACCCGGAACCGCTGGCTCGACGACGATCACAATTGCGACTGAGCTCCTACGCCCTGAGGAAAGGTGCGAGCGAGCCCGTTATGAGCGAAGCGGCCTGCACGCTGTCGGTGAGCTGCTTGCAGTATTCACCGCAACCTGGCAGGCGACTTCCACGAACCACGAGGGAGTCATCCCCGGAGGGGTCATCAAGACTTGCTTCGGGCAGAGCGCATTTCGCGATTGGTGGAGAGTATTTGCTTGGTGCGTTCGGGGGGCTCGACGGGGCTGCGGTAGTCGTCGGTGCGGTCCATGACATCGTCGCGGAGCTGTGCTGCGGCGAGGTCGCCGTGCCCTTCGGCGGCGGCGACGGCGATGAGGTCCAGGCGGGCTTGTTCGTCGTCTGGTGCGGCCTTGTGTGCGACCTCGGCGGCGGCGCGGGCGAGCGGCAGGTCTGCGTTTCGCAGCGCGTGGGCGATGACGGTGGAGGCGACCTCGAGGACGGCGATGGTCATGATGTGGTCGGTGCGTTCGCCCTCTTCCAACCAGGTGAACCCGTCAGGCCAGTCGCGTGTGAACGGTACGCCGGTGACCAGGCCGAGCGCGGTGACGAGGTCAGTGATGCCGTCCTCGCCGCCTCGGGCTGCGGCACGGTTGCGGAGCTGGCAGAACAGGTCGAGATCGCACAGGGCGTCGTCGACCTGGTACCGAGGACCGCCGGCGGATCGCGCTGCTCGGGACTGGCGAGCATCTGGAAGGTAGGGCTCCCCGGTGCGGGGGTTCTCGCCCAGCCAGGTGCGCAGCTCGGTCATTGCAGTGTGGAACCTGCTCTCCTTGGCGAGCCCGGCGTCGATACCTTGCTCTTTGGTGAAGCCGTTCGGGTGCAGCGATAGGTATGCGAACGCTTCGAGGAGCTTTCGGTCGCGGTACATGACGGCTTTGCGGTCGCCGCTCGTCTTTGCGGTGATCGGTCCGAGGACCCAGAGCTTTGGGCGCGGGGACTTGTCGTCGGCGAAGTCGGCGAGATCCTGGTCGAGGTGCACCTGACCGTCTTCGATTTGTGTTGCAACCTCTTCTCGGACGACGGGTGCAAGCACGGTGACGTCGTCGAGCGTGACGGGTGCGACGGCCGCATACTCCGCTGCTGCGGCCGGAAGCAGTGAGCGGTCACCGGCTGGCTCGGTGACATCGGCGGGGCGATCACCGACGAGCTCGGGGCGCAGTGCACCGGCGAGGTTCGAGCGTGCCCGCCATCCTTCGGTTGCTTCGTCGTCGAAAGGGATGGGCACGCTGGCGATCTGCTCGGTCGTTGCGGCGATCTGTGCGCAGGCGAGGGCTTCTTCGCTCGTCAACCCGGGCGCTTCGACGTCGATATTGAACGCGGCGATGAGAAGCCGGCCGTTGCCGGTCAGCTCTGCCCGCACCATGCCTGTGGTGCAGCCGTCGAGAGTGACGACGGCCACTCCGGCTCGTGTGGGATGGGCAGCGACCGCGGCACAGAGTTCACGGACCGGCTCATCGGTGGTCTTGGCCAGGAGCAGGAAGTACTGGTCGGGGGCGTAGTCCAGGACGCCGTCGACGCTGACAGTGCGGACGATCTGCTGGATTCCGGTGTCTGCGGTCGGGAAGTAGCGGAGCCGGAGCGGGTCCAGGTCAGTTAGTTCTTCGCCGGTGCCGACAGCGTAGACGCGTGCACGGGCGGACCACGGGTTGAGCGCGACCTCACACGCGATGTACCGGCCAAAGGCTTCGGCGGGTTCGGTGTCGCCGTGGACGGCGAGGGCGCCGAGGTGCTCGAGGTTGACCAGATGCATCCGGCCGTCGGGACTGCGGCCGACGGGGATGAGCAGCGGGTACGGGGCCTCGTCGACCTGTTCGGGTGCGGGGTCGATCGGTGTGGACCACGTCGTGTCGCCGCCGGTCCATGGCGGGGGGAGGGTGGCGGGTTCGGCGAGGTGCAGCACGACGTCGTCGCTCGAGAGGTCGGCGGTGACGATCTTCGGGTGGAGCGCGGGGTCGGCGCATGTTCCTGCAAGGGTGACGAGCATCGTGTCGACGGCGTGGATCGTCTCGGCGGTGGCTTCGCCGGCCACGCGGGCGGTTGCTGCGACGGGCTGCAGCTCCGGTGGCAGCGGCGGGAGCATCTTGCTCGTCTCACGGAATCGGGCGGCGGTGCGACGGCGGGCGCGGATCGTCAGCAGCAGTGCGCCGGCCAGGAACGACCCGGCGCCGGTCAGGCCAGGTACGAGCCAGCTCGGCGCGGCTTCCTCGTCGTTGTCCGCCGCAGCGGATCCGCCCGCGAACTCACCGGCCGTCTCGGGTTCTGGGGCACCACTCGCATCGGGCGATGCAGTGACCGCCGGCTTAGGTGTGGACGGGGCCTCGGTCTCCGTGGGTACTGGTTCGCGCGGGTCCGCGTCCTCGGGAGGCGGCTCATCCGCCCCGTCCTCAATCGTGGACTCTTCGTCGACGGTGCCCTCGACGGTGGGACTGGCAGGGGCTGGTGGTTCGGCGATCGCTGAACCGGGTGTGGTGAGCTCCCATCCGGGGCGGATGAGGTCGGGGTCGGTGAGCCGATCGCCGTCGGGCTGGATGGTGCCGGTGGAGGCGTCGAAGATCTCCGGGTAGCGGGAGGCATCGCCGAGCTCGTCGGCGGCGATCTCGGAGAGGGTGTCGCCGGGCTCGACGATGTACGTGTCCGTGTCGTCGCTCTGGACCGCTGTCGCGGCCTTCGCCTCGTCGGGTATGCGCAGAATCCAACCGGGCTCGAGAAAGCCAGGGCTGTTGCCGAGCAGCCGCGCGTTGAGGGTCGCAAGCTCGGTGTAGCGGCGTCCGTCACCGAGGTACTTCTCGGCGATCTTCCACAGCGAGTCGCCCCGCTTGACGGTGTACTCGAACGCAACCGTCTCGACCGGCTCCCTCGGCGCTGGAGCGGCCGGCGGCGGACCTTCGGTCGGAGCGGTCATGGTTGTCGTGGCGCCGTCTGCCGGGGCGAGGTTTGCTGTGACGTGGTCGCTCTGCTGAGTAGCCACCGTGGTCGCGGCGTAGGCCGGTGTTGCGCCGAGCGGGGCGATCGTGGTTCCGGTGACGAACAGAAGCGCGGCGACGTCGACCACCCGGCGGGCAGTGGCCTGGGACAGGGTCAAGCCACGCAGGCGTGGCGGCTCGAGGTGGCGCACCCGGTAGAACGCTTCGATGAGCAGACCCCAGGTCAGGTAGCCCCACGCGAGCCACGCGGCGAGCTGGGCGACGATGACGATAAGAGTCCCGTCATCGGGCATCAACGCCCTGGTGCGCAGCTCTGCGAAGGACGTCGTCCATGCATACGGTTGGACCCACCACAGCACCAACGGCACACCGACGACGAACGCGGCAATCGCGATGGTGGCAAGCAGGCCCGCGAGGCGGCGTCGAGTCATGGTCATCGCTCAATACCTCCGAGGGTGCGGACGACCCGCGCGCTGGCAGTACCGGTGACGTCGAGGCCGTCGATGCCGATGACGGACAAGAACGCAGTGTCGTAGGTGTCGTGCACCGCGACGCTGACCGTGGTGCCGTTCTCGATAGTGACGGTCCCGTCAACGCCCGCGGCGGCGAGATAGTCGCGCGCGGCGGACCTGGCGTGGGCGACGTCGACGGTGACCCTGCGGCCCTGGACAGCGTCGGACCCGCTGATCCGGTCACCGCCGGCGCGGGCGGCCTGGGTGGCGATGTCGCGAGCACGCTGCTGGACGTGGAGCTGGCCACCGAGGTCGGCGACCAGGCCGACCAGCACGATCATCACGAACGTGGACAGGGCCAGCCAGATGCTGACCGACCCGCGCTCCGACTCGACGTTGTGGTGTGCAAGTAGGCGAAGTGGCCGTCTCATCCGCGCTCCCGGTGCGCATCGACTGGTGAGGCCACCTCAGCGCTGACCAGGTGGGTGCCGGGGACGCCAGGGACGGCGAGATCGGAGAGGTCAACCAGGCACGCCACCTCCACGGTGACCGTGCCGAAGGACCCCACCTCGACGGCGAGGGCGTTGGTGTCGACCGTGATGTTGGTCGTCGCGCAGTGCAGGCCCTGGTTGGCGAGCGTGTCGGACGCGGCCTGGCGGGCGGCGTCGTCCGCGGTCGCGGTGGTGCGGGTGATGGACGCTGCCCGGGCGGCGTCGTACGCGGCCTGCTCGACGGCCTGGTGGGCGACGGCGGTGCGGCCGGCGAAGATGATCAGGCCGACGAAGAGCATGAAGGCAGGGATACCGATGACCGTCTCGATCGCTGCCGAACCACGGTCATCACGGGCACGCGCGCGCCACCCACGGAGACGTCTCATGGCTCCTCCGAGAGGAGTTCGCGGGTGACCGAGGCGGATTGCTCCACCTGCGGGGTCCAGCCGGGCACGACGCTCAGCGATGCCCCAGTGACGGTGATGGTGGCCTGGGTCGCGCTGAGCGCGCCGGTGACCGACGCGTCGTCGAGTACCCGGTCCCCGCCCGCGTCGGCGAGGAACGCGGATGCCGCGGCGATCCCGTCGGATGCCTGTCCGTGCTCGACGGCGGCGGTCTGGGCGCCCTCGCTGGCGGCCGCGAGGGCGACCGAACGGGCGTGGTAGATCAGGGCGCCTTGCATGCCGAGGAACATCAGGGCGAACAGGATGGGCAGCAAGATGACCAGCTCAATCGAGGCTGAGCCGCGCTCGCCCTGCCCGCGGCCCCATCGGGGACGCGGGTGCGCGCCGCGCCGGACGCGGCGGCGCCTACGCGATGTTGCCGGCCTGGCCCGTGACATATGCCATCACCGCGGCCACGACGATTGCAACGATGGCTATGACGGCCACCGCCCACAGGACGTGCTCGATGGTCACCGAGCCACGCTCGGAGTCGGTGTGGTCGAGCTTGGTCAGCCGGGCCAGCAGGAGGACCCAGGTGGTGATGAAGTGCGACATCTTCGTTCTCCTTGCGCTTCTTTGTTCTGGCACGTACGTCGGGTTCTCCGGGCCCGTGGGGTGTGTCAGGTGCGGGTAAGCATCTGCAGGACGGCGGGTGCGACGAGCAGACCCATGAAGACCACGCCGAGCAAGGAGCCGGGGATGGTCATGCGTTCGCCGGTGGCGTTCGCTTCGGCGAGCTGTTCGCCGAGGATGGCTGAGCGCATGGCGTCGGCGCGGGCGCGCAGGTTCGCGTAGACGCTTGTGGACTGCTCGCCGGACAGGCGCATGATGTCGGCGAAGTCGTTGAGCTCGGCCAGGCCGAGCTCGTCCGCGAGGGCGCGGAGGGAGTCCCAGGGTGGGACGCCGGACCAGCGGGAGCGGGCGAGGTCTTCGGCCAGGCGCTTGAAGACCCAGGAGTTGCCGACCTCGGCGGCGGCTTCCATCGCCTGGCGCGGTCCCGCCCCGGCGGCGCGCTCGAGGGCGACGAGGTCGATGTAGGCGACGAGGGCGTGGCGGAACTCGGTTCGGGCCCGTCTCGCGTCGTCGATCGTGTTGTAGTTCGGGATGAAGAACAGCACGGCGGCCAGGGCGAGGGATGCGATCACGGGGATGGTGAACGGCAGCCGAAGGCCGAGGAGACTGAACAGCATCGTCAGGACCGGCGGGATGGCCAGGCCCAGTGATGCGAAGACGAGCTTCTCGCCGTAGAACCGGTCGTGGGAGATCCGGAGCAGGGCCAGCTCGCGTTCGGGTGTGCGCACCCACAGGTTGGGTGGCAGGGTCTTGCCCGCCCAGTTCCCAACCCGCACGGTCCGCGAGGCCGACTCCTGTGACGTTGTGGCGCCAGCACCAGGCGGTGTGGTGCGCTTGCGTTCGATCCTGGCAACGGCGTCGGACAGGTCTGGTTGGGCGGGCGTGAACGCGTAGACCAGGGCGAACACGGCCAGGCCGACCAGCCCGCCGGCGAGCATGAACAGCAGCAGCCCAGTGCTCATGGGATGGCCGCCGGTTCATCGGCTAGAGACGTCATGAACCGGGGCATCGGCTTGCCCGTCGCCATGCGCTTGAGCCACAGGAGCAGGGCGATATAGGCGGCTACCAGCACCAGGAGCGTCACCTGCCCGATCGGTGTCGCGTAGGGCTCGACGTACCGGCCAGAGAACGTGAGCATGGTCAGGACGGCGACGGAGATGATCGTGACCCACCGGGCGGTGGCGCGAGGTTTGGCTCGGTCGGCCTCAACCTGGCGGCGGGCGCGCACGTCCGCGGCGACGGACTCGGCCAGCGCCTGGAGCACCGACGCCAGGCCCGCGCCGCGTCTGCGCACACCGAGAATCAGGTTCGCGGCGATGAGGTCGGCGGTGGCGTCATTGAGTTCGTCGGCGAACGCCCGCAACGCTTGCTCGGTGTTCCACCGCGAGCGCAGCCGCGCCACGAGCCGGTGGACCTCCGGCGCGATCGGGGCGGGCGCGGAACGCAGTGTGGCTATCAGGGCCTGCTCGAGCCCGACGCCGACGGTGAGGACCCCGGCCAGCGACCGTGTCCATTCCTCCATCGCTTCCAGCCGGGCGATCTGGGTCTTGGCCGAGCCCGTCGACAACAAGACGGGCAGACCAACCAAGGCCAGGGGCACGGCCGCAACGGCGAGGACCCACCCGGTCAGCAGCCAGGTCACGATGCCGGTCAGCACGCCGCCGCCGAGCAGGAGCCATGTACGGCGCGAAACGTTCGAGAACCTGTCCGTGGGACCAGCGCGCGCCGTGGTGTGGTGGGTGCGCAGGGCGAAGATGAACCAGGCGCTTGACAGGCCGATCAGGCCGCCGGCGACGATGAATCCGAGCGCCCTCATGCCGACCTCCCGTGCAGGTAGCCGGTGAGATCGAACCCGAAGTCTTCGAGCTCGCGGTACTCGTCAGGCAGGGTGCCCGGGATGGCGATGCCGCCCCGCTTGGCGGCCCGGAACACGTACGTGACGGCGTATCCGGGGTCCATCTCGCCGCGGGAGACGGCGATGATCTCGACCACGCGCCGCTGGCGGGTGGGGGTGCCGTCCGGGCCGGTCAGGTCACGCAGATCGATGTGCACGATCAGATCGATGGTGGAGGCGAGCTTGCGGGCCGCGACCTGAGCGTCGACGTCCTTGCCCTCTTCCATCGCGCAGGTGATCAGCTTGTCGATGGTGGCCACGGCACTGGTGGCATGGGTCGTGCACAACGAGCCCGTGCCCGACTCCATCGCCTTGATCATCGGCCAGATCTCCTTGCCGCGAACCTCACCGATGATCTGCCGAGATACATTCAGCCGGAAGGAGTCGTACAGCGCGTCGTGCAACGTGTACTCACCGATCTGTCGCCCATCGGCACCGCGCTCACCAGAACCCGGCCGGGCCTCGATCGGGTGCACGTAGTAGTGCTGGTCGGGCAGCTGGTCCAGGTGGAGCTCGTACTCGGTCTCGATCGTCACGATCGGTTCGTCGGGGTCGATCTCCGCACACAGCGCCCGCATCAGGGTCGTCTTGCCCGCGCCCTGGGCGCCCGAGACCACGATGGACTTGCGTGCCTTGACCGCCGCGCCCAGGAACGAGGCAGCGACCGGGGAGAGCAGCCCTTTGGCGACCAGGCCCGGAAGGGTCTCCTCCTTGAGCCGGTGGCGGCGGATCACCACCGATGGCCGCGGGGTCACCCATGCCAGCGCTGCCAGGCGTGCCCCGCCGTCAAGGCGCAGGTGCAGGGCCGGCTGGGCTTCGGAGAACCCGCGCGCGGTGACCTCGCTGCGCGAGGCGAGGAACGACAGGAAGTCGATCAGTTCCTCGTCCGAGTCGGCCACCGGCGGGCCGGCGTGCTTGGTGCCGTCGGTGTGCTCGAGCATCACGCGGTCGAACCCGGTGATCACGATGTTCTCCGCCCGGTCATCGTCGATGAGCGGTTGCAGCCGACCGAGCCGAAACAGTGAGTCATACACAGCAGTCGCCATCGCCCGTTGGCCAGCCAAGGTCCAGGTCGGGCGCCCAACGTCGGCGTCCTCGGCCATGGTCGACTCAATCAGGTCGAGCACAATCGAGCGGCCGAGCTCCTGCTGTCCCGTCCTGTCCAGCGTCTGTGCGGTCATGCGCTGGCTCAGCAACTCGGACGCCTGCGCGCGCAGCGCCGCTACCACCGCCCAGTCGATGTCGTCGTTCGCCGGCACTGTCGCGGCCCCCGCAGCCTGAGTACGTGCCGCGTCCGGCGGGTGTGCGGCCACGTGCGGCTGGGCGAGGAACGGCAGCGCCGCAGGCTCCACGCGCGAAGCCGAAAGCGCGGGCGCGTCGCGGGGCGGTGGGGCACCCAGGGAGGAGGGGGATCGCAGGTCAGTCACGGAGCCACCTCCCGGAGCAGGTCCTCGCGGCGCTTGGTCACCATGTGGCCGATCGCATCGGCGCCAGCGTGCAGGGATCGGATGAACGGGCTCGTGGTGAACTTGCGGGGTGGGGTTTCCGCCCGGTGGTACACCGCTGCCGAGTCGGGATCGTCGGTGATCGAGGCCACGACAGGCAAGTCGAGAACCTTTGTGACCTCCTTGGCTGTGTACGGCTGGCCCTCGCCGACCAGGAGCAGACCGGGCTGCTGCCAGGTCGGCGATGACATACGCATAGCCTCGGTCCAGGACCGAGCAGCGACGACGGCTGGTAGATGGGTCCTGGTCACTATCAGCGTGAGGTCGACCAGCGTCAGGAGAGGTTCGGGGGAGCCGGGGAAGCCGAGCGGACCAGCATCGATAAGGACATCGGTGCCGGTCTTCTCCAGGTCGGCCAGCGCCTCGGCCAAGGGCCCCCACAGGTCGTTGAGTCCGGTGGCTTGAGTGTGTGAGCGGGTTCCGGCCACGAACGACACGTCGCCGGTGAGGGGGCGCACGGCGTCGCGCAACGCGTCGGACGTGTCTAGCGGTGATAGCGCTAGCTCGACCAGCCCTGTCTCGTACTCGCGCATCCCACCGAGGAACCCGGCGAGCAGTCCCGAGCTGCCGCGCGGGTCGGCTTCGAGGATGAGCACTGGGCGGGGCCAGCACATCGCCAACCCGACCGTCGACGTCGTCACGCCGGGGGCACCGGCGGCCGAGCATAAGGTGATGACCGCCACGACTACTCACCGCCCCGCGGTTCGAGGAGCACGGCCACGTTGCCGGTGGCGGCATGAGCCGCCAAAGTTGGGCCGTCTGCCTGAGGGACGAGCAGATCAAGGATCGTCTCGCCCGTCTCCGCATCGATGTTGACCGCAGCGACCTCCGCGCTCGTCGACGTCGGGACACCGGTGACGTCTGCGGTGTCGACGGCGCTGCCAGCCGTCGGGGTCACGACGACGAGCACGCGGTCGCCGACGAGGATCTCGCTACCCGGAGCCCGGGCGCTGGCAAGGCTGACACCGACAAGGTAGGTACCAGCCTTCGTCGGTTCGTAAGCGGTGACGGCGTCGTGGGTGACGATGCTCCCGGCTGCGATGTCCAGGGAGAGCCGCTGCCCGAGCAGGTCGTCCAGCTCTGCCGGGGTGACAGGGTCCAGCGCCGAGTCGTCGTAGATGCGGGCGGTGGTGAACGCAGCCGTGGTGATGACGTCGCCGCGGTGCAGAGAGTCGTTGGCGACGAGCACCGATGTCATCGCGGACGTCGTCGACCAGGTGACCGCGCCGATCGTCACGCCGAGCGCCCCGAGGGCGACCGCCGTGGCCAGATGCCACGGGCGCCGCCTGGACCTCGGCGGTGGCCCCTCCGCCGTCGGGGGGGACGTGGGCTTGGCCGGCGCCCGACGGCGTGCGGTTGTGGTGGTCATGCGATTTCCGCCCTCACTACATGGCAGTGCTAATGGCCTACCTGGTCACCAGCACCTGCGCTTCCCCGATGGCGATCTGCACCGAACGCTGCAGGTCGTCCATGCGGATGGTCCCTGTCTGTCCCCCTCCCTCCCAGGTGACGATCCAGTCCGACGTTGCCGTGACCGTGAACTCGCCGCCGGGCTCGCCCGCGCTCGTCCTGGTGTAGACGTGGCCGCAGTCCGGCGATGGCGCAGCCCCGTAGCTCGCGGCGTACGCGGTGCCGGCGCCTTGGCACACCACCGTGCTGCCGTCGCCCATGGACCACGTGACCTCGTGAAGACGGGCCATCGCGGTCACGGTGATCCCTCCGGCCGAGGCCGACGCAGTGCTCGGCCCGACCGTGTTCGGTCTGGGGTTCGACGCCCACATCCACACCGGCATCCCGATGATGCCGACGTAGCCGGGGCGAGGTTCCGGCACGATGCCTATATCGATCGCGGCCAGGTCCATCGAGTCCACCGCCATCTGGGCGACCACCTCCGGAGAGGGCCCAGAGGTCGCGGCCTGATCAGGCGGGCCCTCCAGCCAGATGAACACTTCATAGAACTCACCAGGCAACGTCGGCACCCTGCAGTAATAGATTGCACCGCCGTCCGCCGGATCCCGACCCTGCCAGACCGGATCGCCCGCCGGAGGTTGCGGATCCAGCCTTGCGAACGAAGCCAAGTCACGCCAGCACGGCAAGCTCGAGCCAGCTTCGCTCGATCCGTCGCCGGCCGTCTCTTCAGTGGATGCTGGTTCTGCGAGATCGGTGATCACTGGTTGAGCAGGATCGGTGGAAGCTGGTTCAGCGGGAACATCGACCGAGATGAGGCAAACGCCCGAGAACATGTCGAGCTGGAGACACCTTGGAACAGTCGCCCCGGCTACTGCAGGGAGCGCGATGATGCCTATTAACGCGAGGACTGTGAGGACACCGCGGGTCAGTCGCTGGCTTCGCATGGCTGCTTCTCGAGGGTCTCGCTCGTGGAAACTCGCCACCCATTGGCCGGGTCGTTCTCCCAGTCGTGATTGACGAGGGTGTGCCGTTCCCATCCACGGGTGGGCCGTCCCTCAGCACCGACGGAGTTGCCGTTCGCATCGACAATGTCCATGTCGGCGACATCGATGCAGACATCGAATTCGACCACGGGGACTGTCTTGCCGCTGCCATCTGCGTTGGTCAGGTTCACGCCCTGGAGATCGAGTTCCACGATCTTCGTCTCGCCGGTCTGGACCCAGCCATCTCCACGCTCGCGCTCGACCTGCCGCTGACGCGATACCAGGGCGACGCTGACGGTGATGTCTTCGAGCATGGCGGGATCCGCGTCTGGATTTGAACGAAGTTCGTCGATCACTCGGTAGTACTTCCGGACAACGGCTTCAGCGTTCTCTGCGGCTGCCTCGGACTCCGACATCGGAGACGGTGATGGAGTCGGGGACTGGGTCACCGGCTGCGAGCTGGACGGCGGCGCCGTGGGCGCGGTGTTCGAAGATCCAGTGCATGCGGACAAGACGGCCAACATGATGGCCGTCGCGGCCGCTGCTGCTACTCGTCGCCCAAGCCGCATGCCGGTATGGCCCTCCGTTGGGAACCGGTCAAACTCCCGTGGTGCTCGAGCGACCTCGAGCCGGGGATGCGACAAGAGGTCGTTAGTCTCTAGTTTTCCCACCCTCTGGCCCTCCTGGCAACAGTCCTGTGAATTTCGGTGTCTACCGAGTCCGCTTCGTGCGCTTGCGAGAGATAGGTGCGAACGCCTCCCCCGGGAACTTTCAGGTTCATCGGGGCGGTTCCACTCACGGTCATCTCGCACTTCGCGCGAGACGGGGCGTCGTCGGCTGCGGTGATCGAGAGTGAGCATGTCCGTCGCCCCGGACGGGGTAATGCCGGCGTCGAGCGCGGCGGGAAGCGGGCGGCCGAAGAGAACCTGCGCGCGGTCGAGCGTGGAAGGTGGTCACACATCTGGCATTGAGGCCGCTTCAGCCGGACGCGTAGCGCAGAAGTGACACCGGACCAGCCTGTGGGGCGGTCTCGGTGGTCAGTGCGCACCTGCTGTCTGGAGGTGCGATGGTGACGGTCTCGATGCGGGTGATGTCTGCCGGCGACGGCTACGCGTATTTGCTGCGCACCGTGGTAACCGGCGACGGCAACACGACTCGGCTGACCGCGATGACCCGGTATTACACCGAGGAAGGCACTCCGCCGGGCATCTGGATGGGCTCGGGTGTCAGTCAGTTCGGCGCTGGCGAGCTGCTGCCCGGGATGACGGTCACGCCAGAGCAGCTGCAGACGCTCATGGGCAAGGGCGCCGATCCCCTGACCGGCGATCAACTCGGCCGCCCCTACCGCCGTCCCGCGAGTGTCGAGGAGCGCACTACCCGCCGCGTCGCGAAACTTGACCGTGGCGTGCCCAGCGAGGAGTTCGACGCCGTTGCCGCCCGCATCACCGCCGAGGAGATCAAGCGAGGGCCGATGGCTGCGGTGGCCGGGTTCGACCTGACGTTCTCCGTGCCCAAGTCCGTCTCGGTGCTTTGGGCGGTGGCGGATGCCGGAACGCAGGAGCAGATCGTCGAGGCCCATCATGCCGCGGTCGCGCAGGTGATCGATTTCCTTGAGCGCGAGGTTGCCGCTACCCGTGTCGGGACGAATGGGATCGCCCAGGTCGAGGTGCTTGGCGTGGCGGCGACGGCGTTCGACCACTACGACTCGCGAGCCAACGACCCACAGCTGCACACGCACGTGGTCGTCTCGAACAAGGTCCGTACCGCCGTCGACGGCAAGTGGCGCACCCTGGACAGCCGCGCCCTGCATCACGCAGTCGTCGCGCTGTCGGAGTACTACAACGCCGTGCTTGCCGACCGACTAACTGGAACGTTTGGTCTCTCCTGGGACCAGCGCGGAGCCCGGGGTGAGGCCCGCAACCCCACGTGGGAGATCGTGGGCGTCTCTGATGAGCTGATCGCTGAGTTCTCCAGCCGCTCGCGTGCCATCGACATCGCGACAGAGGAGTTGGCGCAGGAGTACATGAGCGCGCACCACGGGCGTCGACCTCCCGATGCGCTGGCGATCCGGATGCGTGCCCGGGCCACGCTCGAGACCCGTCCCGAGAAGTCCGTCTACTCTCTCGCCGACCTGACCGGCCACTGGCGTGAGCGGGCCGAGCCGCTCCTGGGCGAGGACCCGACGGGCTGGGGGCGACGCCTCACCCTTACGTCGACGTCTCCGGTGTTCCGGGCCGACAACGTGCCCGACGATGTTATTGGGGTGGCCGGTACCCGCGTCGTCGCAGCGGTCGCCGAGAAGCGCTCGACCTGGCGGCACTGGAACCTGTGGGCCGAAGCCTCCCGGCAGACGATGGGCTGGCGCTTCGCCACCGTCGAGGACCGCGAGGCCATCGTCGCCGCCGTCACCGAGGCTGCCGCCGACCGGTCGGTCATGCTCACCCCGCCCGAACTGACTCCGACGCCGGAGTGCGCGCTGCGTGCCGACGGCGAGTCTGCCTTTTGCCACCGGCACGAAGCATTCATGTCCTCGCAACAGATCCTGGCGATGGAGGACCGGCTCCTGCACCGAGCCGAGGAGACCACCGCACCCGCGCTGCCGGCCGCCCTGCTCAGGCAGGCCGTCACAGTACCGCATGATGGCGTCACGCTTACGCCCCAGCAGGCCAGCGCTCTCGAGGCCGTCGCGACGTCGAGCCGGCAGGTCGACGTGCTCGTCGGCCCCGCCGGCGCCGGCAAGACCACCGCAATGCGGGCACTCCGCGCAGCCTGGACCGCCCAGCACGGAGGGGGCTCCGTCGTCGGGCTCGCACCCTCGGCCGCCGCGGCCCAGGTGCTCGCCGAAGACCTCGGCATCACTACAGAGAACACCGCCAAGTGGCTCTACGAACACGACCACGGCAGAGCGAACTTCCGTCGAGGGCAGCTCGTCATCGTCGACGAGGCCACCCTCGCCAGCACCCGGACGCTCGACCGGCTCACGGGACTGGCAGAGCAGGCGGGGGCGAAGGTGCTCCTGGTCGGAGACTGGGCGCAGCTGCAGTCCGTCGACGCCGGCGGCGCGTTCGCCATGCTTGTCAACGCACGTGGCCAAGACATCCCCGAGCTGACCGAGGTGCACCGCTTCACCCACGAATGGGAACAGCACGCCTCCCTCGAACTGCGCCGCGGCGAGGTCGACGTCATCGATACCTACGCCGGGCACGACCGCCTGCGCGAAGGAAGCACCACGGAGATGATCGACGTCGCCTACGGGTCCTGGCGCGACGACCTCGCCGCAGGCCGCTCGAGCATACTTGTCACTGACTCGGCCGAGTCCGTCCGACAGCTCAACGAACGCGCCCGCGCCGAACGCGTCCACGACGGCCAGACCTCCACCGGCCGCGAAGCGATGCTCGCCAATGAAGCCCGCTGCTCCGTCGGCGACATCGTCATCACCCGACGCAACAACCGCAGGCTGCGCACCAGCCGCACCGGCTGGGTCCGAAACGGCGACCGCTGGCAGGTCACTGGAGTCCGCGGTGACGGATCGATCGAAGTCCGCCGAGCAGCGCGCCAACTCGGCGCGACGGTGATACTGCCTGCGGACTACGTGGCCGAGAACGTCGACCTCGGCTACGCCGTCACTGCACACCGCGCCCAGGGCATGACCGTCGACACCTCGCACGTCGTCGTCTCCGGCTCGACCACCCGGGAGAACCTCTACGTCGCCATGACCCGCGGGCGCGAGACGAACATCGCCTACGTCCCCCTCGATCGGCCCGACGACGCCCACGTCCCGCCCGAGCGTGGCGAGATCAGCGCCCGCACCGTCCTGTTCGGCGTGCTCCACCACACCGGGCTCGAGCTCTCCGCCCACCAGACCATCACGGATGAGCAGAACAAGTGGACAGGGATCGCCCAGGTCGCCGCCGAGTACGACCACATCGCCACCACCGCCCAGCGCGAACGCTGGCAAGCACTCGTACAAGACGCGCTCACCGGAGCCGGCCGAATGACCGAGAGCGACGTTGAGGCCGCCATCGCCTCCGACGCCTTCGGAGCACTCGCCGCCGAGCTGCGCCGCGCTGAGGCGAACCGATATGACGTCGCAGCGCTGCTGTCGCGGGTCATCGCCGAACGCACGCTGCTCGACGCCGACGACACCACCGCGGTGCTCTCCTACCGCGTCGCCCAGGCCGCCCCCCGGCCGGTCGGCAGTGGCGAGGGAGACCTGATCGCGGGTCTCGTGCCCGAAGTACTTGGCCCCGTGCCACCTGACGTGCGGGCGGCGCTTGATGCGCGACGTGACCTTATCGAAGCCCGGGCCGCGGAGCTGGCCGAGACCGCGGTCCGCGTCCGAGCTCCCTGGGTGCAGCGAATCGGCGACCCCCCGCTCGGGGCCAGCGACCGTGCCCGGTGGAAACGCCAGCTCGCCATCGTCGCCGCCCACCGTGAGCGCTACGACATCACCAGCCGGGACCCGCTCGGAACCACGCTCGACGATCAGGATCAGCGGCACGACGCTGTCCATGCGATCGCCGCACTGCGGCGAGCCCGAGCGCTCTCGAACGCACCCATGCCCAATGTCCCAAGCGCGTTCGCCGCGAGCCTCGCGCGCTGACGCCCCAGCAGTCCGGTCGGAAGCCATGGCAATCACGGTCGCAACTACACGGCGCGATAGACCCGATGGGGCCGCGGAGCTGTGGACAACTAGGTCCCGGCTCTCTGCTGTGCATGGACGATCAACACTGCGCCGGCACCGGCCGGGTTGTCCACAGATCAACCGCGCCTCGCCCGAGGCGTGGCACGAACAGTGCACTCTGAGGCCCACAGCCTGCTCCGTCCGGGGTCTGGCGGCAACACCGTTGAGGTGATCGCGATGATCTTCCGGCTCAGCTTCGGTCTCGTTGGTGGCGCGCTCGGTTTCGCTCAGGCGTGGATGCCGACCAACCATCTCGTTCGTTGGATCTACACCGATCGGGGGCTCAAGTGGGGCGTGCCGATCGCCGTCGTGCTCGTGCCGACCCACTACCGGCTCGGCAACATGTTCCAGGGGCAGGTCGAGGGCGGCGGCTCTAACTGGTGGTGGCTCGCCCTCGCGTGGGCGGTCATCAACTGCCTGAAGTTCATCAGCGTCGGCATCCGCACGCCGTTCGTGTGGGTCTATCGCACTGTTCGCCACGTGCTCGCGCGTGCCAGCAAGGAGCAACCCATCATTCGGGATGCTCCGCAACTCTATTGATGCCAGTGGTTGGATCGACTGCGGCAACCAGTGTGGCGCGCGTCGACTACCGCTTAGAGGCCGATTGTGCGTGCCCGCGCCTGCCTGGCCGGGGGCGGGATGACCGCCTTGTCTGGAGTGTCCGGGCGGGCCGCTCGCGCGACCTTGGTTCGCGGGCTCCGGGCGAGCGTAGTGCGGGCCGACTCGATGACGGCACTTGGCGTCACGGTCAGATCGCCCGCGGGGAAGTTTTTCCGCACCCTGGCCAGGGTGGCGACAAGGCGGGGGTCGTCGTCGTAGAACCGGTAGCGGTCCCATCGGTAGGCGCTGCCCTCGGCGTAGGAGATCAGCCAGCGCCCGGAGGTGAGCTGGGCATCGGCGGTGCGGGAAAGTTGCTCGATGACGACAGGGCTGTGGTGAACGAGGCCTCGCAGTGCAATCAGATCCTGCCGGCGCAGCTGGCTGCCCTGTGCATCTTGCTCGCGCAGGTACTGCCACATGGCGGTGGTCTGGGCCAGCGGGGTGCTGTCGCCGGGCATGAGTGAGGTGACATCGCTGGGTTCGGGTTGAATTTGGCCGAGCTGCCTCGCGAGGTCTCTAGCCAAGGTGCTGCCCCGCCATTGGTTGTGCACCTCGAGCAGGTCGCCCGCCCGGACCAGGATGCGGGCCTGGCCCAGTGCTGTCCGGGCCAGGATGTCGGGGCCGACTTCCTCGATCTGGGCAATCTGGACCGGCAGCCTGCGCTGTGCCTCCAGAAGCGTTCCCATGCTGGTAACCCGGATTGGTCGGGGGCAGACCGGCGGAAGTTGTAGCGCCGTGAGGTCGGGCAGCCGTCCACCGCGGGCCACGCTGTCGACCTCAGCGGCCAGGAGGGTCACGGGGCTGTGCCGCGTCGCATGTGCCAGCGCGTCGACGACCGGATGCCCGGCGCCGTTGATACGCCGCGCGGCGGCCAGCAGTTGGTGGTCAAGGTATTGCACGACCGGGGCGATCGCGCCGACATCGGCGACGATGCTCCACCGGTACTGGCCGGTGTAGGCGTGTTTGTCGGTGTCGAGGTCGTGTCGGGCGAGGACGGCGGAGCGTGCCACCTGGTGCCACAGGCCGGCGGTGACGGACCCCAGGTCCGCTGACCGGACGGTCATGAGTGCGGATCCCGCGTGCGGGTTCGGGTAGTTGTCGATCGCCTGGTGCAGCACCATCACCGGGTCGTTCATGGCCTGTCCCAGTGTGGTCCGGGCGGTGAAGGCGATGGTGTCAGCCTTCTTGGCGGTGTCCCGGCCGGTCGCCACCGCCATCGCTTCCTGCAGGAGGCGGATGGTCTCGTGCCGGCCCAAGAGCGCCACCTCGAGCCCGGCGGGCTCGAGAATTCGTGATCCTCTCGTGCTAGACAACCTGGCCAGGTGCTGCGCGAGCCGGGCGCTGTGCTCGCGGTACGTCATGGAGCATCCTTCTGAAGCTCGACGCAGGCGCGCGCGATCGTCGTGGCTTCCTCCACGGAGGTGCCGTGGTCGGCTGCGGCGTTCAAAGCGTGCAGAATCTCGGCCACACCTGGCAGCGGGAGGTCGTCGACGTTCCCGATCGGCGGCAACGGCGGGCGCAGTCCTTCCAGGGTCCAGAACGCCATCCCTGCTGAGAGGCCCGACGACAGGTCAAGTTCGCCTCCGTGGGCGGCGCGTCGTTTGAGCAGCCGGCGTGCGGTGGCCATGTGCTCGCTCGGGTCTCTCGTCCCAACCGCGTTCATGCCGGTCACCCTTCCCCGTCCGTGCCGGCGGGGGACGGCTCGCTGTGGACGCGTGTCCGAGCTTGGGCGCCCTGTGCACCGCTCGATGAAGGTGCCGTCGAGCTCATTACGCCAATGCTCGACGCCGAGCCGGTGGCGTGCAGGCGGGTGTCGCCGACCCTCGTGATGCCGAGCTTCGATTCCGGGGCGACGAACCGTAGGGCCACCTGAGTAGGGATGCCCTCAGACATTGGATGCTCCTGCCGTGCGCGGAACCCGATTGGCTACCGCTCTCAACCAGTAGGTGCGAGGAGTGCTCCGACGACGATCGGGCTGGTTGCTGGCCAACGGCCAGCGGCTGCACACCGGAGTCCACCGAGGTTCGCATGGACGTGGCGGCCGCGCCGGCTCGCCGATCGGCAAGGCTCTCGTGGGGATAGGCCATGGAGAAACGGCCTCGTAGCCGAGGCGGGGCTCCAGTGGCACGCATGAGCATTGGAACTGGTCGCCGGCGTTCACCGCACCGGGGCAATGGTTCACGTGCGACTCGGTAGCGTCGCTTCTGTCGAGATGCTTGACAGGCATGTCGGAATATCTGACACTGGATGCATGATGAGTAACACATTGCACGCCTCTGCCGGGGGTGGCCACGGCCAGCAGTCCGCAGTCGCCGTGCCCAATGGGGCGCCGGGTGGTGTGGTATACGACACCCTAGGAATGCCGATGTCGCTTGCGGCAGCGAAGGCCATGACGAAGAACGCCATCGAGGCGGCCCTGGGTAGGGCGCTGGCGAAGCTTCATCACGAGTCGGTGGCATCCATTGACACGACTGCCGCGATTGACTCGATCGAGGTCGTGTTCCTGGTCGGTCGCTTCCACAAGGAGCTGGATCGCAAGCAGCCGAATCTGAGCAAGATCGATCGGGACCGCTGGTCGAGCTTGGAGGGCGTCGCAGACGTGCTCCACGTGACGACGGGAGGACTGACGTGAGCCTGCACATTTCAGCGCAACTCCTCTCCGATGCATGGGTTCAGGTGCTCGCCGCGGTGAACGCCGAACCGCGTGGCACGGCAACTCATGCCCTGGTGTCGATCAGCGCACCGCAAGAGGGTGCCCACATGGGCGTGTCGCATGTGGTTGACAGCGTTCTGCGCGACGAAGACAAGCATGGCGTCATCACCGTCGCGAACACCATCTTTCCCTCGGCTCTATACAACGATCCGGGGTTCGACTGGTCTGCCGAACTGTCTGATGAGGAAGCCGCACTTCTTGATACGGCGGCCCGTGAGCTGTATGTGGCCTATTTAGATTCGCTGCCGACACTGCAACGGGTCTACGCGAACCAGTCGGGCACTTACTTTGCCCGGATGATTTCGTGGCCCGGAAAGACCGCAACGGGGACCAATCAGCTGGCCACGCGCATCGAGGCGCTTCGCGGCGAGCGGCGTCAGCGCCGCAAGACTTCCAACTTCAGCGATATCGCGCTGGCGGGGGAGGTAGATGGTGCCGGGGGAGGGCTAGAGGAGTACGCGGTCTCCGATAATCGCACGCGAGGGTTCCCGTGCCTGGTCCACATCGATATCAGCGTGCGCGAAGGGGCGCTCGCCATCCTCGGCGTCTACCGGCACTGGCACCTCATCACCCGCGGCTACGGCAACCTGATCGGCCTGGCCAGGCTGCAAGCGTTCCTGTGCCAGCAGACCGGATTCGCGCCGGGAGAGCTTGCAGTCGTCGCCGGACACGCAAACGCGGAGCGCAGCGACTACTCAGGGAAGTCAGGGGTGGCCAAAATTCTCACCGATGCGGCGGCCTCACTCCACGGCCGCGAGACGGCGGCGTCAGCATGATGAGCTCAGTTGTGACAACTGGTGTCGATCTTGTCGACTGCGCGCGTATCGCCCGGATGCTCAAAGAAGACACAACGTTCATGGATCTTGCGTTTACTGCCGCCGAGCAAGAGGACTCCAAAGCGGACCCGGCCCGCCTCGGGGCGCGATGGGCGGGCAAGGAAGCAGCGATGAAGGCGCTTGGTCAGGGGATCGGCGCCATCGCCCCACTGGACATCGAAATACGCAGAAGCGAGAACGGAGCGCCGACGTTGGAGCTGTCGGGTTCGGCAAAGGCCCGGGCTCACGAGTTGGGAATCACCGATTGGAGCGTCGCACTCAGCCACGAAGGTGGTTTTGCGGTGGCGTTCGTGATCATGATGAAAGGAGGACTTGGTGTCTGAGAACGAGCTGGAAGTGGTTGCTTCCCGTATCCGGGAAGCGCGAGAGTCGCTCGGACTCACCCAGGAGGAGGTCAGCGGCGCGCTCGGGATTCCCCGAACGAGCGTGCACGCCATGGAAACAGGCAAGAGAGGTGTCTCCGCGTTGGAACTGCGCCGCCTCGCCAGGCTGTACCAGCGCCGCGTGGAGTGGCTGCTGGGAGAAGACGAGGCACCCGTCGCGGCGGCAGACGGGGCCCTGTACCGCGCAACACGCGACCTATCCATCGAGGACAAGGACCAGGTACTGCGCTTCGCGGAGTTTCTCGCCGCGGGCGCTGTGCCACGCGGCCCGCGGCCAACCCACCGAGGTGACCGCGCGTGACGCGCCTCGCCGCAGTTCAGGCAGCCAGTAACGCACTCAATGAGCTCAGGCTGGACCAGTCCGAGCCGATCGACCCGTTCGAGGCGATCGAAGAGGCGGGCCTGGTGTTGAGGTTCCAGCCGTTGAAGGATCTGCTCGGAGCGATTCTCCCGGGACAGCCCAGCGGGGTGCTTATCAACAGCGACCGCCCAGCATCGCTGCAACGTTACACGGCAGCCCACGAGCTCGGGCATTGGTACATGGATCAAGATGTGCTCAGCCTGGACACCGATGCAGCCGTGCTCGGGCATCATCACCACGAGACGAGAGAGTTCGACGCGCAGGTTTTTGCCGCACATTTCCTGATGCCGCTCGAGCTGCTGCATTCGACCGCCCGCCGATACGGAATCAAACGTGGCACACCGGCAGACGCCGAGCAGGTCTATCAGGCGGCACGCGACATGCACGTCAGCTATGAGGCGGCCGTGCGCCAGCTCACTAACACGAGGTTCATCACCACCGCCAACGCTGCGCAACTACTCAAGACTCCTCCGGCAACGATCAAACGACATCTGACGGACGGGATGCGATTGCCGAATGCGCGGGGCGATGTGTGGATTGTCGAGCACCCCCACGACCGAGCTGAAATCGAAGCCTTCGTTGGCGATGCGATCCTGCTGCGATTGACCGAGCACCCGGCAACGGGCTATCGATGGTGCGCCGAGGAAGCGCTAGCAGACGCAACGATCCACCCTTTCCGTCCAGCGCCGCAGCCGTTCGATGGAGGTAAAGCGTTCGCTGACGATGCGCCCGCTCACCGGAGCGAGATCATCCCCTTCCCCGCCACAAGCGTGTCCTCTGATGTCGTCACACTGCTCCGCGACGAGGTAGTGCAAGATACATACCAGGCAGGACATACGTCGGTCGGCGGGGCCGTAACCCGACTCGTCGCGTACACCGCAGACGCCCCCGGCGAAGAGTCGATCCATCTGAGCCAGGTCCGGCCTGTTCGCCCCGACGCACCAGTCTCCCGCCTTGAACTGACAACACTCGTCCGCGGCATACCTGAAGTCGAGTTCCGTCGGCGACTGCTCGCCGCGTTCGTCCGCGACGAGGCGGACGCGGACGATTGGGACTACTGATGCGGAAGGATGTTGACCTCCGCCGACTCGTCGGCCACGACGTCCTCGATCAGGGATCCCGACCTACCTGCGTAGCCTTCGCAACCTCTGCCGCCCACGAGGCACTACAGGACGGGCAAAGCAATCCGACTCAGCACCTCGCGCCCGAGGCGCTCTGGTGGCAGGCCACTGCTGCTGGCAACACCTCCAACAAGGGCATGATCCTGAATAACATTGGGTCTGCTCTCAGCGGTCACGGGCAACCCGACTTGATCTCTTGGCCGTACAACCTGAGCCTAGGTGCCGGAACAGAAGGCCCACCGGCAGGACTCGACGAGCCGCCCTGGCGAAGAGCCCGCCTGAAGAATGTGCCCCTGCACCATGACGGCATCGAGAACCTGCTCGAAGACGAGCTGGCCCGATCTCGCCCGGTCGTCCTCATCGTGGAAGTCACCGACGAGTTCCACGTGCCCGGCGACGACGGCATCGTCGCTATCCCCGACGTGCGCGCCACTGCCGGCGGCTACCACGCCGTCACGTGCGTCGGCGCCGCGAGTCACCCCGTCCAGGGACGTCTCCTCCTGATCAAGAACAGCTGGGGAACCGTTTGGGGCCTCGGCGGCTACTGCTGGCTTCCTATGGAGTACCTGATCGGCTTCGCCGTGCAGGCGGCAACAATCGACGACGTAATCAAAGAGAGCTGAGATGACGAACTACGCACTCAAGGCGGGCACCCTCATCGTGCTCGAAGGCCTCGACAAGACAGGAAAGAGCACTCAGTCGGACGCACTCCGCCGGGTTCTCGACCCGACGTCGGCCAGTCACGTGCACATGCCCAGCGGTTTGAGCGTCTTTACCGATGAGACCTACTCGATGCTCGAGTCGAGCCTCCGCTCTCCTGCATCCGGCGTGGCAAAGCAACTCGCTCACCTCGCATGCCACGCCGAGAGCATCCCAATCATCCGCGAGCTGCTCGCGTCTCAGGCCGTCGTACTGGACCGCTGGTGGTGGTCCACCCTCGCCTATGGCTGGTACAGCGGCGTCTTACCGGCCGCTGGCGTCACGGAGACCACGTTCCGAAACCTCATCGACAGCATCTGGTCTCCGCTCACCGCATCCGTCGTCTTCCTCTTTGACAGGCCCTACGAAGACGACGCCAACAACTCCGACCCCATTCTCAACGGTTACCACGAGCTCGCGAAGACGCACCAGGACATCACCGTGCACGTGCCGCAGGGCGAGCCCACCGACGTCACGGAATCGATTATCGCCGTGCTGCGCGACCTCGACCTCCTCAAGCACTAGATCCCGGGACCACCTCATGCCCCGCTTCCGCACGATTGACGCTGCCTTCCTCGGCATGCTCGCTCGCCTGTTTGCCGATGGGGAAACCGTTAACAGCCGCAATGGGGCAACGACCGAACTGGCAGCGCAGACCCTCACCATCGAACGACCCACCGAGCGGTTCTTGCATACACCCGGCCGCAACAACAACCCCTTCGCGGCTATCGCAGAGACCATGTGGGTCCTCGCCGGACACAACGACCTCGCCTACCTCACCCCTTACCTCAAGCGCGCTCCGGACTACTCGGATGACGGCGGGACCACGTGGCGAGCCGGATACGGGCCGAGACTGCGCAACTGGAACGGCGTGGACCAGATCGCCCAAGCACGCTCACTTCTCCACGCCTCACCAAACTCCCGACGCGCAGTGATGAGCCTGTTCGATCCCGAGCGCGATTTCCAGAACAGCGCGGACGTCCCCTGCAACAACTGGCTGCACTTCCTCGTCCGCAACGGTCATCTCGACCTAAACGTGGTCGCGCGTAGCACCGACATCTGGTTCGGATTCTCAGCAATCAACGCATTCGAGTGGAGCGTGCTGCTGGAGATGATGGCTCGCTGGCTACAGCTGGAGGTAGGAACGCTTACGTTCTTCACCTCGTCGCTCCACCTCTACGCCCAGCACGAAGACCGCGCCAGAGAACTGCTCAGCCGTGCAAGCGACACGTCGGAGTACATCGGCAAAAGCACGTTCGAGTACGACACTGATTGGGAGGACGCGGTCACCGCTCATGAGCAATGGATGGACCTCGAGCACCGTCTGCGTGCGGGCGCGGACCTAGACAATCTCACCCTTCCATTCCGTGACCCCATGCTTGTGGCTTACATCCGGGCGATCGACATCTTTTGGGCATTCAAACGTGGCGCCACGCTCGAGGAGCTTGAACCGCGCCTAGCTTCCCTGGGAGACAGCGACCTCACCTTCGCGGCGAGGGAGTTCGTCAGCCGGCCGCGGGCTAGAGACCACTAACTGCTGGAGTCTCCTGGATGAGTGTGCAGGATGCCCTGACTTCTCTGGCCGCACTCGCAAACCCAACTGGGCGTTCACCGTCTGGTTGATGCCCCACTTTGGAGGGAAGAAGGGGACACTGACTGCGCGGCCGGGCACGTACCGCTGCTTGATCCGAGTTCGGGCACCGATGCCTGCCGTATCAGGATGTGCAACTCGCGCGTACTTATCGGTCTCGCAGAACAGATTCTGGCAATCAATAAGCGCGAGGGGGCGTCCGAAAAGGTCGTGAAAGTCGAGTTCGTAGCGCGCGAACTCCTCCCCCTGGTGTTCGACAGCCCAACGAATCACGTCCGCGGGGCTCAAGCCGTCCGTGTCGACAAAGCACTTCGCAAGGCCGCTCCTTGCACCCGGGCCCGCCACAACGAACTCGTTCTCGTCGAAGTGGATGAGCGTCGTGTAGTTCAAGTCGATGGTGAGCTGGAAAGCGAGGAACGGGCCCAGCGAAGGGTACGAGGACAGGATCTCGTAAACCTGCTGCAAACTGCGAGCCTCGCCGATCGCATCAGCCGCCCCAGAAGCCAAGATATGCTCGATGAGGCGCAGATGGTTCAGATGCTTCCGACGCGCACCGAACGGGGGAGGCGGGATGATATAGGCGGGAGAGTACACACGTTCGCCACGCGTCATCGCCGCCTCCAACGCGAGATTGATGACGGGCACGTCGAACGTCCGTGTCGAAACGACGCCGACCGAGTCCTCAATCAGACGCCACGTCTCCGGCTTGTTGAAGAACCGGAACACCAACGTTCTCAGCAATAGGTTCGTTGCATCTTGTGGTCCCTCATACTGCGCGCGGATGAGATCTTGCGACACCCGATCCGCTGCACGATACGCATTCGTGAAGCGGTGCGCGGACAGGATTGGGTCGGATGACCACGGTCCGGGGTCGCCATGTAGGCGCCCGTGATACATCCGCTGACGCTCAGACGCGACGAACCAGTAGCTCCCCAGCACCTCACTCGCCACGAGAGTGCGTGACCCTACACGGATCGACCTCACCGCACCTCCTACGAATATGTCCCTCACGCGGCCGTTTCAAATGATCGGGCGCTTCGGCTGGGTTCGGTCCGCACGAGCGTCGACCTGCTTGTCACTGTGCCAGCCTACGTCCCACTCCCGCGGAGACCGAAGACTGGCCGGCGTGTCCAGCCGCCACTCTGGACGTGGATCCGTTGGCTCCACATCTTGCACAGCTCACCGCTGCGGCTGAGGCCCAAAAGCTGGGGATGCTGGGACGCCTAAGCGATGACTGGCATTGGCGCCGTGCACTCCAACACAGCTGCGGACGTCCGCACCCGGCGCCAGGAAACAAGCTGAGCGCCCACGTTGTTTTATGCTAGGTTCGCCAAGCAACTTGGACTCGCTGCGTGTGATCCAGGAGACCGGCCTCGCACCCGCGTCGTAGTCGTACCCGACGGCTAACCACCCAGAGCGCTACTGCAATGTCATCCAGCGAGACTTCGTTTTGCGTGTCGACTTCGCACCCGGCGCGGTGCAGGGGCCAGACGGCCACGCCGCGGACCTCCCGGGTGCCTGCGCCGCCTACGAGGCCGCTATCGCTGCGGCCGGTGGCATCGACCTGCAGATCCTCGGCATCGGCACCGACGGGCACATCGCATTCAATGAGCCCGGTTCCTCCCTCGGCTCACGAACCCGCCTCAAGACCCTCACCACCCAGACCCGCGCCGACAACGCAAGGTTCTTCGACGACAACATCGAGTTGGTCCCGCATCACTGCCTCACACAGGGCCTGGCCACAATCATGTCCGCGCGGCGCCTGGTCCTCATCGCCGCCGGGCGTGCCAAGGCTGAGGCAGTCCACAAACTCGCCGAAGGTCCGGTGAGCACCATGTGGCCAGCGACCGTCATACAGCACCACCCGCACGCCACTGTACTCATTGACGAGGGCGCCGCATCCCGCCTGCAACTGGTTACCTACTACCGAGAGGTCTACGCCAACAAGCCAACATGGCAGGGCATCTGAGCTTGTTTGAACCATCCTGGATCGGGACCGGTTCTGGCACACTCGACCATTCGTCGGCCAGCTCCCGTAGCCATGCCCGACGGGCGAGGCTTCAGCGGGACCAGGCCCGCAGCCGATACGAGGTGAGCTCATCGAACGTCGCGGACGCCACCGGGCGGGTACCACCTACGACGGTCACGAAGATCGATGCGGTGTCCCGACATGGCACCGAACTCTGGAACGCTGGTGACTGACCAAGGATCGGGACGAAAGACAAAGCCTCCAATGACTACGACCCCCCGGACCTGACTGTTACTACGAAGCGGTTCTGCGACGCTCATCTTCGGGCCAAGTCACTTGATCTCAGCGCGGAAGGGTCGCAAGTGCCCCGCGACTTGACGCGATGTCGCTCACGTCGCGGGGCCAGGAACGGCGGGCGTCAGTTCATCTCGATGACGGTCTTGCCGGTGGCGTGGCCGGTCTCGACTGCGGCGATGGCGTCGCCGGCGCGGTCGAGGGGGTAGAGCGCCGAGACGTGCGGGTCGACGAGGTTGTACTCGATGACGCCGGTGATCTTCTCCATCGCCTCGCGGGTGCGCTGCAGGGCGCTGCCGCCGAGTTTGCCGGCGGTGTCGGGGTCGGCGGCGGAGATGATCCTGGCCGGGTCGGTGACGAGTCCGGCGACCTGACGCAGGGCATCGCCACCGACGAGGTCCAGGATCAGGTCCACCCCCTCGGGGGCGACCTGACGCACCCGGTCAGCGACATTCTCCCCGGAGAGCACGAACATTGCTCCGGTGGACTCCACGATCTCGCGCTTGGCCTGCGACGCGATGCCGATGACGGTGAACTGGTGAACCTTGCCGATCTGGGCTGCCATGAGCCCGACACCGCCGCCGGCCCCGAGGATGAGGAGTTTCTGGCCGGGCTCGAGCTCGATCTGGTGGGTGCCGTCGTAGGCGGTGGCCCCGGCGACGGGGATGGTGGCCGCGTCGGCGAAGGCGATCTCCGCGGGCTTGGCCACGGCATCGGTAGCGCGCACGAGGGTGTCCTCGGCGAAGGCGCCGTAGCCCGGCACCACGGGGCCGAGGACCTCATCGCCGATGGCGAATCCGTCGACGCCGTCACCGACGGCGGTGACGACGCCGGAGATTTCCTGACCCATGGGGGCTGGCAGGGACTGGTCCCGGCCGTAGCGGCCGGTGCGGATCTTGTAGTCGACGGGGTTGACAGCGGCGGCGCGGACCCGCACGGCGAGCTCACCGGGGCCGGGCTGTGGTGCGGGCCGGTCGATGAGTTCCTGGTTCTCGGGGCTGCCGAAGTCGTTGAACACGTACACCTTGGACATGGGGGTTCCTCTTCCTTCTCTCTGTGCGTTCGAAACCGGTGCCGGTGCGGCTCACCAACAGCTGCTGGTTCGCCTCGCGGGTGGTGCCCGGTCAGGCGGCGGGTGGCTGGTCCTGCCCGGCGGCCTCGGCGGCGTCGGCTTCTTCCTTGGTGGTGTAGGCGCCGTCGGTGGCGTGCTCGGGTGGGGCGTAGATGGTGTAGAGCACGAGTGGTTCCTGCCCGGTGTTGCGGAAGTTGTGCCGGGCGCCGGCGGGGACGGCGCACTGGTCACCGGCCTCGATCGGGTGGGTATGGCCGTTGAGGTCGGCCTGACCGGTTCCACTGACGAAGGTCAGGATCTGGTCGGTGTGCTCGTGGACCTCCTCACCGATCTCTCCACCGGCGGGGATCGTCATGATGACGATCTGGGCGTGCTGTCCGGTCCACAGCACCCGGCGGAAGTCGGGGTTGTCCTGGGCGATCTGCCCGATGGTGAAGTGCTCGACGTTGCCTTCGATGGTGAAGTGGTCTGCGTTACTCATGATTCCTCCTGTTGTGGTTGTGCCGGACTTGGCCGGCAGTGGTGCAGCCCCCCGCTCTGTGTGGTCGGGGTGTGCGATGAGGCGCGGGTCTAGCTCAGTGGTCAGGACCTGGCTGTGGCTGGGCTAGGTGCGGCGACGGCTGGTGCGGAAGGTGTCGCCCTGGTGCTGGTGGTGTCTTGGCGGCGGCGCAGCAGGCGCATGGCGTTGACGATGACTACCAGGACCGAGGCTTCGTGGACGAGCATGCCGATGGCCATGGTGACTCCGCCGAACAAGACTCCAGCCAGGAGCACGGCCACGGTGACCAGGGCGATGGTGATGTTCTGGCGCATGTTGTTCACGGTGCGTCGGGCCAGGCTGATGGCCTCGGGGAGCTTGAGGAGGTTGTCGCCCATGAGGGCGATGTCGGCGGTCTCCACGGCTACGGCCGAGCCGGCCGCGCCCATCGCGACGCCGATGTTCGCGGTGGCCAGGGCGGGGGCGTCGTTGACGCCGTCACCGACCATGGCCACGACGTGGCCCTGACGTTGCAGGTCCGCGACCGCCTCGAGCTTGTCCTCGGGTAGCAGGCCGGCGCGGATTTCGTCGACGCCGGTGGCCTGACCGACGGCGTTGGCGACCAGCGGGGCGTCGCCGGTGAGCATGACGACTGATCTCACGCCCGCGTCGTGCAGGCGGGCGACCATTTCGGCGGCGTCGGGTCGGACCTCGTCGGCCACGGCGACCACCCCGGCAACGGTCTCGTCCACGGCCACGATCATCGCGGTGCGCCCAGCGGCGGCGAGCTCCTCAGTGGTCTCGGCGGCGCCGACGGTGTCAGCGATGCCGTACTGGGTGAGCAGGGCCAGGTTGCCGATGAGGACCCGGCGCCCGCCGGTGGTGGCGGTGATGCCCTTGCCGGGCACGGGTTCGGTGGCTTCGGGCAGGCCGGGGGTGGCCAGGCCTTCAGCTGCTGCGGCGTCCAGGATGGGTCGGGCGAGCGGGTGCTCGGATCCGGCCTCGGCTCGGGCGGCCCAGGTCAGGACCTGGTTGCGGTCCATGGGCGGGTCCAGGGCGATGACGTCGGTCAGGTGGGGGCGGCCCTTGGTCAGGGTGCCGGTCTTGTCGACCGCGACGGCGGTGATCTTGCCGGCGGTCTCCAGGTACTCCCCGCCCTTGATGAGGATGCCGTCCTTGGCGGCCCGGCCGATGCCGGCGACGATGGAGACGGGGATGGAGATGACCAGTGCCCCGGGGCAGCCGATGACCAGCAGGGTCAGGCCGAGCACGACGTCACCGGTGATGAGGCCGACCACCAGGGCCAGGACCATGATGGCCGGGGTGTACCAGGCGGAGAACCGGTCCATGAACTGGGCGGTCTTGGCCTTGGCGTCCTGGGCGTCCTCGACGCGGTGGATGATGCGGGCCAGGGTGGTGTCTGCCCCGATGCCGGTGGCGAGGACCTGGAGGAACCCGCCCTTGGCGACGGTGCCGGCGAAGACGTGGTCGCCCTTGGACTTCTCCACCGGGATGGACTCCCCGGTGATGGAGGCCTCGTCCAGGGCTCCGGTGCCGGCGACGACCTCGCCGTCGACGGGGACCTTGGCGCCGTTCTTGACCAGGACGATCTCGCCCATGGCCACCGAGGCGGCGGGGACCTCGACCTGCTCACCGTCGCGCATGACGACGGCGACGTCGGGGGCGACGGCGACCAGCTCGGCCAGCGCCGAGCGGGTCTTGTTCAGCGTGGCTGACTCCAGGGCGTGCCCGATGGCGAAGAGGAAGGTCACCGCGGCGGCCTCCCAGTACTCCCCGATGATGACGGCGCCGATCGCGGCGACTGAGACCAGCAGGTCGATGCCGACGACCCTGGCCATCAGTGCCCGGGCTGCCTTGGTCACGATGGGGGTGCCGGCCACCACTGCGGCGGCGATCATGAAGGTGTTGCTGACGGCGTCGGAGCCGAGCGCGCGGGCGATGAGGAAGGAGATGAGGATCAACGTCCCGGAGAGGACCGGGGTCGCCCACCTGCCGTACCACCACTGCTGCAGCTTGTTCATTGCTGTTGACCTTTCTCGAGCCTGTTCAACCCCGTGCCGGGGTGCTGACAACGACGCTACGGACGTGGCGCGAACCGGACCATGACGGGCGTCAATGAACCGCAGTCCCATGCCCCGTACCCGGTGCCGGGGCTGCCAAGGGGTTCACCGGGTCGAGTACGACGAAGCGCCACCGCCGAGAAGATCTCGGCGATGGCGCTGAGGGTGAATCTGCGCGTCAGAAGGCCGCGGGCCTGGCGACGTACCCGGCCTTGGCGACGGCGGCAACCAGGTCATCCGCGCTGACCTGGGGGTCGTGGTCGACCTCGATACGCGCGGAGGCGAAGTGGACCTTCACGGCCGAGACGCCCTTGAGGCGTGCGACCTGCTTCTCGATCTTGGCGACGCAGGAGGGGCAGGAGAAGCCCTCGGCGCGCAGGATCGTGCGGGTGGTGGTGGGAGCGGTGGTGCTCATCGTCAACCTTCCTTCTCTGATGTCTTTGACCCCCCTCGGTCCCGGGGGTGCTGACTACAACGCTACGAACGAGCCGCGAATCGGACCATGATGTGCGTCAATTAACAGCAACAGCAACAGCAACAGCAACAGCAACAGCAACAGCGACAGCGACAGCGACAGCAACAGCAACAGCAACAGCAACAGCAACAGCAACAGCAACAGCAACGGCGACCTCGACCCGGTGCGGGAAGTATCAGGCGGCGCACTCGGAGCAGATGAGCTCGCCGGCAGTGTCGCTGGCGAGCTGGCTGCGGTGGTGGACCAGGAAGCACCTGGAACAGGTGAACTCATCGCCCTGCTGCGGGATGACGCGCACACTGAGCTCGTCATCGATCACCGCACCAGGCAGGTCAACCCCGTCGACCGTGTCGGACTCCTCCACCTCAGTGTCAGGGCCACGTCTTGCCGTGCCCTGGGTGATGATCTCCCCGAGCGGGTCGGCGGCGGCGTCCGCCTCGTCCTTGCGTGGTGCGTCGTAATCGGTTGCCATGGGTTCCTCCGGCAGCTCTGCGGTGCGAATGGTCGTGGTGTTGTGCTCGCCGAAGCCAGGATGCATGCGGCCGGCCACGCCGGCGCGGAACCTCTCAATCGGTGCAGGCACGTAAGATTCACCCTGTGAGAGCGAGCGCGTCGGTGGTCCTCCGGCTGAAAGAAGGGCTCTCAGCCGGCGCGCACCGGCCCGCTGTGCCAGGGCCAGTCCGCCGGCGGGACGCGGTGGCCAGGTCCAGCCGCGGCCGGCAGCAAGGCACCATCGGTTGGTTGGGAGGTTGTCTCGGCCTGGGAGCTCCTCACCTCCGCGGGGCCGGTGCGTTCGGTGCGTCGGGACGTACCTGTCTCCGGCGTAGGTGAGGTCGGTGCGCGTCGGTGGACGGGTCGGGGCGGGCAGGTCGCGGTAGTCATGGTCGTTCGTCCCCCGGGAGGGGGTCATCTGGTGCGGGGACGGTAAGGTAGCCGGCTCCGCCGACGGTGACGAGGAGGTCTTCAAGGTCGACGCTGCACGGGTCGTAGGTGACCTCGATACCCCCGGTGGTCGTGTGCACGGTCGTAGCCCTGACGCCGTTGAGCCGGCGCAGGCTCGCTTCGATACCGGGCAGGCAGGACGGGCAGTACGGTTCGGTGATCTGCAGTCTGACCTGGGCGCTGCGCGGTGGGGTGGTGGTGCTCATCGGTCCGTGTCCTTCCTCCGGTCACCCCTGGCTGTGTTCAGCGGGGCTGATCTCCGACGGTAGGCACCCTCGCCTCGGGGCGACCATGACGCACATCAGTTAACGGCACCCAGGCATGATCACGCGTGTGGCAAGAGCAGGCCGCTCCGTCACCGAATAGTCCCGGGACACGGTGCAGTCAGGCCGCGTCGGGGGCCTTCCGCGACCACCGGACGTTGTCCCCTGAGTTGCTGGGTTCGGGCACATCTTGTGTATCGGGTGGAGGCAGGGGCGCCCGGGCTCTGTCAGGTCAGGTGGTGGCGGCGAGGCGGTCGGCGTCGACGATGGCGGTCCAGCGTCGCCCGGAGTCGATGATGCCGTCCTTGCGTAGCTGGCTCATCACGCGGGAGACGGACTCCGGTGTCGAACCGGTCATCCCGGCCAGGTCGGTGCGTGAGAGCGGGAGCTGGATGAGGGTGGCGCCACCGGTGCGGTCCTGGCCGAACTTCTCGGCCAGGCGCAGCAGGGTGGTGGCCACGCGTTGGGCGACGGTGGTGGTGGACTGCTGGGTGACGTCGGAGCGGGCCTGGGCCAGCAGGGCGGCGGTGTCGTCCAGGGCGCGCCATGCGACCTGGGGGTGCTCGGTCAGGATGTCGCGGAAGGCAGCGGTGTCGATGCGCAGCGCGCAGGTGGTGCTCATGGCCCGCACGGTCTCGGTATGGGTCGGCTGGCCCATGGTGTGCAGGGCGCCGAAGAGATCGCCGGGGGCGAGGAGGTCGACGACGACGTCCTGACCGGTCGGTGCCGTCCGGAGGGCCTTGGCCCGTCCAGCGGCTAGGACGTAGAGGTGCTCGGCCGGTTCCCCGGAATTGTAGAGCGGATCGTCCTCGCCCCAGGACAGGGACACCATGCGCTTGTCGATGCTGACGAGCTCGTCGGGGGACAGGCCGGCGAAGAGCGGGACCTGGGACAGCACGCGCATGCGCACCGGTGCGGGGCAGGCATGGGGTTGGGCGCAGGTGGACCGCAGCGGGACGTGGCGCCGGCCCGGTGGCGGGCTGGCCGCTGGGTTGACCGGGGCAGCCGCGTGCTGGGCCCGCGTGGGGTGTGGTGCGCTGCTCACGACTGTCCTCCTAGACGGTTTCACGAAACGGTACGGACGCCTACCATCGAGAACGTCAGCGGCGCACAGACATTCCCGGACCGAACAGCCCCGCCCGGACGAAGACCACAAGGGGCGGTCCGCGTCCGGGCCGGTCGGGTGCCGGTTAGGCGAGTGAGGCGCTCAGGGTGATGTCGGTGGCCGCCAGCGCCTTCGAAACCGGGCAGTTGGCCTTGGCGGAGTCGGCGATACGCGCGAAGTCCTCGGCGTCGATGCCCGGAACGTCGCCGCGGACGCTCAGCTCGATACCGGTGATGCCGGTGCCGGCGACGAAGGTGACCTTGGCGTTGGTGCTCAGCTCGGTGGCCGGGGTCTGGTTCTGGGCGAGCTCGTTGGACAGCTGCATCGCGTAGCAGGTGGCGTGAGCGGAGGCGATGAGCTCCTCCGGCGTGGTGCTGGCGCCGGACTCCTCCGCCCGTGCCTTCCAGTTCACGTCGAAGGTCCCCAGCTTTGAGGTGTCCAGGCTGGTGGTCCCGGACCCGGTGAACAGGTCTCCGTTCCACACGGCGCTGGCCTGGTTGACGATGGGTGTGGGCATGGTTCCTCCTCGGACGATCTACAGGGGCGCGTGAGACTTTGCGCCGGCACCTTGCTGGCGCCCTTGTCACCGTAACGGATTTATCCGAGTATGAGTCGTGTAATTTCGCACAGGAGGATCCCTTGCCCGCTGGCGGGGAGAAGCACATGCTGGCGACTGGGGAATCTTCCGGAACCGGAGAGGATCGTTATGGCAGTCAAGCTTCATCATGTCCCGCCGCGCCTGGCCTGCGGGGCCTTCATCTTGAACACCGGGGTGACCAAGCGTTCGTTGGACGTCGAGGGGGCCACGGGGCTGCGGGATCAGGCCGCCAACGCCTTCCCGTTCCTGAAGAAGGTGGACCCGGTGCGCTTCGGAAAGGCGCTGTCTGCCTTCGAGATCGCCCTGGGGGCGGCGCTGCTGGCCCCGGTGGTACCGACCTGGGCAGCTGCGGCGGTCCTGAGCGGGTTCTCGGCAGCGTTGATGCGGGTCTATCTCAAGACACCGGGCATGACCCGCGACGACGGGATTCGTCCGGCGCCGGCCGGCATGGGGATCGCCCGAGACGTCTTCATGCTCGGCAGCGGGCTCGGCCTGGTTGTTGAGGAGCTCGCCGCCAAGCGTCATTGAGGATCGGGGCACGGCCGGTGATGAGACCATGTGGGGGTGAGTCACAATCCGGACAGCCTGAACGCGGAGCGTGCGCGCACCGCTTCGCGCCTGCGGGTTCTCGCGGTGCTGCGGGACTCCCCAGAGGGGTGTCATGTTCAGCAGGCAGCCGAGCGCACCGGCTTGCATCCCAACACGGTGCGGTTCCACCTCGAACGTCTCGAGAGCGACGGGTTGGTCTCCCGCCACGTGCGGCGCAGCGGTGAACCCGGGCGCCCACCGTTGGCGTACACCGCCAACCCGGTCCCCGATGCCGAGCACGGGCGCCGTGACTTCGGCCAGCTCGCTGAGGTGCTGGCCCAGCTCGTCACCCGCACGAGTCAGGACCCGGCGGCCGCGGCAGTCGAGGCGGGCCGGTCCTGGGGCCTGTCACGCAGCGAGGTATCAGAAGAGGCGACGGACACCGCCGATGCGATCGCCGAGCTGACCGCCACCCTGGTCGAGGTCGGGTTCGCCCCCGAGGTCTGCGCCGACGACGGCGACGGGCACCCCGTCATCTTGCAGCGGCACTGCCCGTTCCTGGAGGTCGCCCAGGCCCACCAGGACGTGGTCTGCTCGGTGCACCTGGGTCTGATGCGCGGGGTCCTGGAGAACCTCAACGCCCCGCTCAGCGCGGAACGTCTGGTCCCTTTCGCCAGCCCCGCGGGCTGCGAGGCCCATCTCAGCGCCGGTGGTCCAACGCCCACGGGCCGGTGAACCGGGACCGGTGAGCACCGCCCGGAGGCGACGTGGTCACGGGGCAGGCACGGCCTGAGGCGGATGGGCGGCGACCAGCTCGGTGTCCGCGCCGATCACGCCGAGCTTCGCGGCTCCGCCCGGAGAGCCAAGGGGCGCACTGTGCCCGGGTAGCGCCTGGTCGAAGAAGCGGGCGTTGTCGGCCAGGAACGGCGCGAACTCCCCGGGCAGGTCGTCCTCGTAGAAGATCGCCTCGACCGGGCAGACCGGCTCACAGGCACCGCAGTCCACGCACTCATCGGGCTGGATGTACAAGGAACGTTCGCCTTCGTAGATGCAGTCCACCGGGCACTCCTCCACGCAGGCCCGGTCCAGCACATCGATGCACGGAGCGGCGATCACGTACGTCATGGGATCCTCCTTCGGTCGGTCTTCTCTGCTCGCTCCCTGGCGTTCACCGGGCCATCCTGCGTCCACCGTGCCAGTGGGCCAGGAGCGCGAGGTGGCGGGATGCGAGAAGTTTTCTGTTTCCGTTCCTCCTCGAGTAGATACTAGTATGGCTTGGAGAAACGGGGTCCGCGCGCGGGGTGGAACAGGACTCGGTGAACCCACCGGAGTGCCCGCGTACCGGCCTCCCGCGCGACCAAGACGTATGCGATGGCTGAGAGGAGTAGTCATGGACTGGCGCCACCAGGCGGCGTGCCTGCATGAGGACCCTGAGCTGTTCTACCCCGCCGGTGACGCCCGGACCGCCCAGGCTCAGGTCAAGGAGGCCAAGGCGGTGTGCCAGCGGTGCCCCGTCATCGGCACCTGCCTGGCCTGGGCCCTGGAGACGGGCCAGGACACCGGCGTGTGGGGTGGACGCTCCGAGCGTGAGCGGCGCACCCTACGGCGCCGCCGCGCGCGCACCCGCCCGGTCGCCTGAACGGCCCACGGATGGGTGAAGGCAGGCGCGAGCCCGGTCGGCGCGACACGCTGCCCCTTGCATTCTTCACAGCGATACCAGTAAATAATGTTATGAGTCACACAGAGCCCGACACCAGCAATAGCCGCGATGACAGTTCAGTCTCTTCGGCGGCCCATCACCACCACGCAGAGCTGTGGTCGCAGCTCGCCGCACGCGAGGCCGCCCTGGTCAACGCGGTCGCGGCCGGGCACGACCACGAGGAGCAGCGCCGAGCACTGGTGGAGTTCCTCCGCGGGGATGTCTTTGCGCACCTGCAGACCGAGGAGATGGTGCTGTACAACGCCGCACGCGGCGTTGGCGCGCACGCCCTGGTGGCCGCGTTGGAGCTGGACCACAAATCCCTGCTGAGCCTGGTCGAGCACATCGATCAGGCCGCTACGGGCCTAGATGCCGCCTTGTCCGCCCGTGCCCTGGTGATGCTGTTCGTCCTGCGGATGGAGAAGGAAGAGACGGTTCTGATCCCCGCACTGGCCGAGGCCGGGGTGGACGTCTCGACCCTGATCGCCGGGCGCCCGGAGATGCTCGGTGAAATTGATGTGGACTGAGACCTAGTGGATGGGTGCCCTCGATCAAGCGGTGGCGGTCATCTTCTTCCTGGCGGCGGCCACCTGGGTCGGTGGCCTTGTCGCGGTCATCATCGTGGTGCGCTCGGCGCACGTGAGTCTGGCCCCACCGCAGCGGGTGCGGTTCTTCCGGGCCCTGGGCCGCAGATACCTCACCGTCCTGGGCACGTCCTTCGTTCTCGCAGTCGCTACGGGCGGGTGGGTGCTGCGCGCGAACCCGTGGGACGCCGCAATGGCGGCGTTGGTCCTCAGCATCGCCGCCCTGGCGCTCTCCACCGTTGCTGGCATCGTCCAGGCGCGGGCGATGACGCGGTTACGTCGCCGTGCCACCGGTTCTCCCGACGACCCGCAGCTCGCGGACCGGGTCGCCACCGTTGCGCGCAGGGCCATCATTCTTCGCGCCGTGCTGACGGTGCTGACCTTGGCCAGCGTCGTCCTCGCCGTGATGGTCACCACGGGATAGTCCAGTCCCAGCACGAGCGCACGTGGCGCACAGCCGGCGGAGCAAGGACCGACGAAGGGGATCCAGCATGAGCAGCCCGCCGGTCGGCGGTGCAGCAACACCAGAAAGGATCACTGCCGCGCGATGGCAGGCCATGGGCGGCTTCGCGCTCCTTGGCCTGGTCGCCATCATCGCGGGCGGGTTCGTCGCCGCGGTTACCGGCCCGACCGGTTTCACCGAGGGTTCCTGGGTGGCGGCCTACCTGGTGCTGGTTGCCGGGGTAGCCCAGCTGTGCCTCGGGATGGGGCAGGCACTGCTCGCCGCCGTCCCACCCTCCAAGAGGCGCCGTGGCTGGCAGCTCGTGCTCTACAACGTCGCCAACGTCGCTGTTCTTTTCGGCACTCTGAGCGGGTCGGTGGCCGTGGTGGTCGCCGGTGGTGCGCTGTTGCTCGTGGCGCTCGCCCTCTTCCTGGCAGCGGTCCGCCGCCCACGCACCCAACCCCCGCACACTCATTCGTGGTATCTGACGCTCTACCGGATACTCCTCGTGATCCTCGGGGTCAGTGTCCCGGCGGGCGTAGTCCTGTCAGTTCTCCGTCACGGCTAAACGGAAACCCTGATCGTCGGCCGGGGCGAGGCGATGCTGGAATGTGGCCAGTGGCTCAGGAGAGCTTGGCGATGGTGATCAGCACGGCGGAGTCCTCGACCGCTTCGAGGCTGTGGCGGGCATCCGGCACGATGAGCAGGTCACCGGCGCGTGCTTCCCAGGACACCTCGCCGGCCCGGAGCCGTACGCGCCCTTGGAGGACATAGATCGTGGCCTCGTCATGATTTTCTCGCTCGGCGATCTGAGCGCCGTGGAGCAGACCGACCACGGTCTGGCGCAGCACCTTGTCATGGCCACCGAAGACCGTGTCTCCTGCCCGTGCGCTGGCGGCGGCTCCTGCCGCGGCCTTGAGCTGTTGACGGGCCAGGGCCTCGATCGAGATCTTCTGCATGCCCATCACTCTTCCAGGAACCATGCCGACGGCGCGAGCTGCCGGCTCCGCCGGCAGCGAGGCGGCCGCTTCCCCGGCCTCGGCCGACCACCCGAGACCGGTGCCGCGGCGCTACGTGCCGGCGGGGAACCCTCGGGTGCCGAGTAGCGGGAGCGCCAGGTCAGGGCACGAGGACCCGCTGACGTCAGTCGGACCTGTCCCGGTCAAGTGCCCTACAGGCGTTCTACCAGGGTGGTCGTCTTCGGGGGTTCGCCGGTGGGAAGGGACCAGCGGTATGCCTTCAGGGCGGTCGCCTCGATCTCGTAGCGCAACGACTGCAGCTCGTGGCCATGGGTCAGCCTCAGTGTCTTCCCGGGCTCGAGCCTTTGCAGGGCGGTGCGCAGCCGTCGGCGGCACTGGTCGTAGTCCAGCGCGCACAGGTCCAGGGTGTCGCCAGGCCCGGGCATGGTCACCGGCGCGTCGGCGCCGGGCCGGCCCAGGATCTGTGGTTGATGAGCCAGCAGATCGGCCAGGTCGATACCGGCGGCGGCCAGAGCCGGCAGGAGCACCGTGTCCTCCTCCTCGGCCCGCATCATGAACAGTGCGACCAGGGCGCTGGCCGCCATGGCGGCGTCCATCCCGGTGCGGGCGCGCGCGACCTCGCCGGCGAAGGCGACGAGCTGGCGTTGCTGGGCGGCCATGGCCTGGGCCAGCAGCGTCGTCTGCATGTCCGGTGCCGAGTCGCAGAAGATCACCCCCTCGGCCGTGGTGTGCGGCAGCACCTCGCCATGGAGGAAGTCGACGAGGTCGTCCCTGGCCGGCTCGTGCGCCTCCTGGGCGGCGACAGCGGCCAGGAGGGCGTCGGTGCGCCGGATCAACTCGCTCTGAAGGGTGCCGTGATGTGCTTCGACCGCGGCCTGCACCGGGCCCGTGGCGCCGGGTGTCATCATCGTGACCTCCGCTGGCTGGCGATGGGTGGGACTAGTTATTACAACATCTCCTGTGACAAAAGCATAGGGGTGGATCACGTCTTGGACCCGCTCCGAACGTCAACGTCAGGGCCCGTCCTCACCGGCGGGCCGTTGGTGTGTGGCGCGCTCTTCCTCGGTCCGCTCACGTCCGCCCGTCTCGGGGCCGGCGTACAGCGAGTCCAGGACGTCACGGTTGGGCTCGGCCTGGTCCATGGCTGCGACCTCGGGGTGGTGCAGGTCGAAGGCCGGGCGCTCGGAGCGGATGCGGGGCAGGGAGGTGAAGTTGTGCCGCGGGACCGGGGAGGCGGTGGCCCACTCCAGGGAGTTGCCGAAGCCCCACGGGTCGTCCACGAACACCGTCCGCGGGCCGCGCTGGGTGATGTAGACGTTCCACAGGAACGGCAAGGTCGAGACTGCGATGAGCACCGACCCGACGGTGGAGATCTGGTTGTACAGGGTGAAGCCGTCCTCGGGCATGTAGTCCGGGTAGCGGCGTGGCATGCCCTGCACACCGAGCCAGTGCTGGACCAGGAAGGTGGTGTGGAAGCCGATGAACAGCAGCCAGAAGTTGATCTTGCCGAGGCGCTCGTCCAGCATCCGCCCGGTCCACTTCGGCCACCAGAAGTAGAAGCCGGAGTACATCGCGAACACCACGGTGCCGAAGACGACGTAGTGGAAGTGGGCGACGACGAAGTAGGTGTCGTGGACCTGGAAGTTCATCGCCGGGCTGGCCAGGATCACTCCGGTCAGGCCCCCGAAAAGGAACGTGACCAGGAACCCGAGGGAGAACAGCATGGGAGTCTCGAAGGTGAGTTTGCCCTGCCACATGGTGCCGACCCAGTTGAAGAACTTGATCCCGGTGGGGATCGCGATCAGCATGCTCATCAGGGAGAAGAAGGCCAGCATGATCCCGCCGGTGGTGAACATGTGGTGCGCCCACACCGTGACCGACAGGGCCGTGATGGCGATGGTGGCGAAGATCAGGCCCTTGTAGCCGAAGAGCGGTTTGCGGGAGAAGACGGGGATGACCTCGGAGACGATCCCGAAGAACGGCAGTGCGACGACGTAGACCTCGGGGTGGCCGAAGAACCAGAACAGGTGCTGCCACAGCAGCGCGCCACCGGCCTCGGGGTTGTAGACCTGCCCGCCAAGGACCCGGTCTACGGCGAGGCCGAACAGGGCTGCGGCCAGGACCGGGAAGGCCATCAGGGCCAGGAGCGAGGTCAGCAGGATGTTCCAGGTGAAGATCGGCATCCGGAACATCGTCATGCCTGGCGCGCGCATGGTGATGATCGTGGCGATGAAGTTCACCGAGCCGAAGATCGTGCCGAAACCGGTCATCGCCAGACCGAGGACCCACAGGTCTCCGCCCAGGCCGGGGGAGAAGGTGGCGTTCGACAGCGGTGTGTAGGCGGTCCAGCCGAAGCTCGCGGCCCCCTTGGGGGTGAGGAACCCGCCCACCGCGACCAGGCCACCGAAAAGGAAGAGCCAGTAGGAGAACATGTTCAGCCGTGGGAAGGCCACGTCCGGGGCGCCGATCTGCAGCGGGATCATGATGTTGCCGAAGCCGACGAACAGCGGCGTCGCGAAGAGCAGCATCATGATCGTGCCGTGCATGGTGAACAGCTGGTTGTACTGCTCGTTGGACTGCACGAGCTGGATACCTGGTGCGAAGAGCTCGGCGCGCACCAGCAGGGCCAGCACGCCACCGATCATGAAGAAGGCGAAGGCGGTGACCAGGTACAGGTACCCGATCGTCTTGTGATCGGTGGAGGTGATCCACGACACGATGATCCGGCCCAGGCTCTGGCGCTGGGGGCGCAGCCCGGGAACGACCTCGTGGTGGATCTCGGCGGTGGTTGCCATCAGTCCTGGTCCCCTTCTCGGTGATGTCGTGCCTTGGTGCCGAGGTCGCCGCCCAGCGCCGCAGGGGTGCTGCGCGAGCCGGAGCGAGTCCTTGCGGTACAGCTCTTAGCCGCCGATGTAGGACATCTCGATCCGCTGTCCCGCTGGTGGTCGCCGACGGGTGTTGGTGCTGCGCAGCTCGGAGTAGCGGTCCTCACGGGTGCGCCACAGGCCGGCCAGTGCGTCGGCGAGCTCGTCATCTGTGCCCCCGGCGCGCATCAGGGCGCGTAGGTCGTGCCCGGTGGTGGCGAACAGGCAGGTGAAGAGCTTGCCGTCGGTGGAGATGCGGGCCCTGGTGCAGGAGCGGCAGAAGGCGCCGGTGACGGAGGAGATGACGCCGATCTCCCCGCCGCCGTCGCGGTAGGCCCACCGGGTCGCTGTCTCGCCCGGGTAGGCGGGGGTGACGGGGTCGAGCGGCATCTGGGCGTTGATGCGCTCGATGATCTCGGCGGAGGGGACGACCTGGTCCATCTGCCACCCGTTGGTGGCGCCGACGTCCATGTACTCGATGAAGCGCAGCACGATGCCGGTGCCGTGGAAGTGGCGGGCCATCGCGATGATGTCGGCGTCGTTGTGGCCACGTTTGACGACCATGTTGACCTTGACGGGGTCCAGGCCGACCTGGCGCGCCGCGTCGATGCCGCCCAAGACCTTCGCCACCGGGAAGCCGGTGTCGTTCATGGCCTGGAACCGGGCCTCGTCCAGGGAGTCCAGCGAGACACTGACCCGGGTCAGGCCGGCGTCCTTGAGCGACTGGGCGTGGTGGGCCAGGGCGGAGCCGTTGGTGGTCAGCGCGATCTCTACTGCGCGTCCTTGTGGTGTGTGCAGCTCGGTCAGGGCCGCGATGAGCTCGTGGAGGTTCTTGCGCAGGAGGGGCTCGCCGCCGGTTAGGCGGATCTTCTCCACCCCGAGACTGACGGCGATGCGGGCCAGGCGGGTGATCTCTTCGAAGGTGAGCAGCGCGGCCTTGGGCAGGAAGGGGTAGTCGCGGCCGAAGACCTCTTTGGGCATGCAGTACACGCAGCGGAAGTTGCACCGGTCGGTGACCGAGATGCGCAGGTCCCGCAACGGCCGGCCCAGCGTGTCGCTCACCGCACCGCCAGCGCCGGTGGACCCGGGTACGGGCAGCGATCGCGGGCCGCTCATGTGAACCCTTCCGTCGTGGTGGAACAAGCACCCACTCGGGTACCAGAACGCTTGTGTCCGGTGGTGGCGCTTAGATGGTTTGGCGGTAGCCGAAGAACTCGTGGTCCTGGTTGTAGCCGCCGTAGCCGCCGCCGACCTCGGTGAAGTCTTCGACGAACTCCACGCCCTTGATCCACTTGACCTGCTTGAAACCGAGCTGAGCCTCGTTACGCAGGCGCAGCGGGGCGCCGTGGCCGTAGTCCAGGGGCGCGTCGTTCATGTCGTAGGCGAGCATGCTCAACTGGTAGCTCATCTGCTCGATCGGGTGGGCGTCGTAGTAGATCCCGCCGTCGGGGCCGTCACCGAGGGAGTAGAAGACGACCCACTTGGCCGCCGGTCTGGGTCGGACGAGGTCGACGATGGTCTGCATGGACACCCCGCCCCACTTGGCGATGCCGGACCAGCCCTGGATGCAGAAGTGCTGGGTGATCTGCTCGTGGTAGGCCAGTGCGCGTAGCTGGGTCAGGTCCAGCTCGACGGGGTTCTCGACCAGCCCGCCGACGTGGAGGCGGTAGTGGGTGAAGTTGTTCTCATACAGCGCCCGGTACTCATCGGTCTCGGGGTACTTCCCGTTGTGCCACATGTACGGGGAGATGTCTTTGTCGGTGTACTGCCCGGGTTTGGCGTCGACGTGCTCGAACAGGCGCTGCAACGGTCCGATCAGCGCATAGCCGATGCGCTGAACCTTGCGCGGGTGACGCAGGGTGAAGGGGGTGGCGCTGACCCAGCCGATGATGACGATGACCATCGAGGCGGCGAAGATCCAAAAGCCCACCCAGGAGCCGTTGTCGCGCGAGCCGTACATGAAGTTCAGGTTCTCGCGCATGCCGGTGGTGAACACCAGGGTGACGTGCATGAGGATGAAGAGCAGGAACCAGACCATGACGAGGAAGTGCAGGGACCTGGCGGCCTGGATGGACAGCAGCGAGCTGATCCGCCGGAACTTTGTCGACAGCACCGGGGACATGCCCAGCCCGGTCAGGATCGCGGCGGGGCCGGCGATGAAGACGGTGATGAAGTAGGCCAGGACCTGCAACGCGTTGTAGGCCACCCAGCCGTTGTCGACCGGCCAGTCCAAGGACAGGTACTGCAGGGCCACGGAGCCGGCGTGGGGGATGAAGTCCCAGCTGGTGGGGACCAGCCGCTGCCAGTGTCCGGTGGTGAAGATCAGGATGTAGAAGATGAGCCCGTTGACCACGAAGAGGACATCGATGCCCAGGTGCCACCAGCGGGCCAACCCGATGGAGTGGCGGATCCCGGGCAGCCCGACCTGCCCGGGCAGGGAGACCGAGTCCTGCTTGGCCGTCCACAGCGGGTCGTCGGGGACCTCCTTCTGGAACCGGAACCACTCCTTGCCCGGGGTGGAGTGCCGGGTCCAGTACAGGCGGGGGTGGTCGGTCATGATCTGGATGCCGGAGCGGATGATGAAGGTCATCAGGAACAGGTTGAAGAAGTGCTGCCACCCGACCCAGGCCGGGATGCCCTCCTGACCGTTGGCTGGCGGCACGGTCCCGGGATAGTCGGCGATGAAGTCGGCGACCGCCGGAACTTCACGTAGTTCCTTGGCGAAACCGACACCGGCGATGAGCACGACGAACCCGATCGGCAGCAGCCACAGCAAGTTGAACCACTTCGACCTGCCCACCCGCACCCGCGGGGCGATCCCGGACTGGGCGGGCACCGAACCTGCCCAGGTGGCCGGGTCGACCACGTCCTCACCCTTGGTCAGCTGGGCCCGGAAGTCCTTCAGCGCGCCGGGATTGATGCTCGAGGGCGCCGGTGTCGGCAGGTCTGGATCGGCCTTGCTGTGGGGAACCTCACCGGTGGCCATGATCAGTGACGCTAACAAGGGACCAAGGCCCTGTCCACGATTATCCAATGCCGTCTGGGAAAAACCGTTGTAGCGTGCCGGGGACAAGGTGTGTCGCAGATCACGTGGGGCGAGCGAAGTTTGCGTCGACGGTCTGGGCGGCACGCGAAGCACGTCCGAAGGAGCATGCTGTGGCCGAGTCTTTGTATCCCCCGAGCACGCCGCAGACCGCGGCCCACCGCGCCGAGCTCGCCCCGCAGATCCATCAGGCATGGGACGAGTTCAGCCGGGCCGTCTTCGCTGCCGGTGCACTGGAGGAGAAGACGAAGCAGCTGATCGCGGTCGCGGTCGCGCACGTGACCCAGTGCCCGTACTGCATCACCGGCCACTCCAAGCTCGCCAAGCGCAAGGGCGCGAGTGAGGAGGAGATCATGGAGGCGATCTGGGTGGCTGCGGAGATGCGGGCCGGAGGCGCCTACGCCCACGCCACGATCGCCTTGAACGCGATCGGCGGACACTCTCATGGCGGGGACGACAACGCTGATCACCATGAGGCCCATGCCGCCGCCGAGGCGCGGCTATGAGCGCCGACAGCTTCGGCGCCCTCGACCAGCTCGGCGTCGGTGACATCACCTACGACATCTTCCGGCTGGACCGCATCGACGGCTCAGCCCGACTGCCGTACAGCCTGAAGGTGCTCCTGGAGAACCTGCTGCGCAACGAGGACGGACGCCTGGTCACCGCCGAGCAGGTCCGTGCCCTTGCGGCCTGGGACCCCGCCGCCACGGCCGAGACGAGCTCGGAGATCCAGTTCACGCCGGCACGGGTGCTGATGCAGGACTTCACCGGGGTGCCGTGCGTGGTGGACCTGGTCGCGATGCGGGACGCCATGACCGCCGCCGGCGGGGACCCGGCGAAGATCAACCCGCTGATCCCCACGGACCTGGTCATCGACCACTCGGTGATCGCCGATGTCTTCGGCCGCTCTGACGCCTTCCGGATCAACGCCGACCTGGAGTTCGAGCGCAACCACGAACGCTACGAGCTGCTGCGCTGGGGCCAGCAGGCCTTCAACGACTTCCAGGTCGTCCCGCCCGACACCGGGATCTGTCATCAGGTCAACCTGGAGTACCTGGCGCGGGTGGTCTTCACCAAGGACGGCGCCCAACGCCCCGTGGCCTACCCCGACACCCTGGTGGGCACGGACTCGCACACCCCGATGATCAACGGGCTCGGTGTGCTCGGCTGGGGCGTCGGAGGCATCGAGGCCGAGGCCGCGATGCTGGGCCAGCCGATGAGCATGCTCATCCCGCAGGTCGTCGGTCTGAAGTTGACCGGTGAGCAGACCGAGGGCACCACCGCCACCGACCTGGTCCTGACCGTGGCCGAGCTGCTGCGCCGGACCGGCGTGGTGGGCAAGTTCGTGGACTTCTTCGGCCCCGGGGTGGCCAACGTGCCCCTGGCCACGCGTGCCACCTTGGGCAACATGAGCCCGGAGTACGGCTCGACTGTCACCATCTTCCCCGTCGACGCCGAGACGCTTAACTACCTGCGCCTGACCGGCCGCTCGGCCCACCAGATCGAGCTGGTGGAGGCCTACGCCAAGGAGCAGGGCCTGTGGCACGATCCCGGCCACGTCCCGGACTACTCCCAGGTCGTCGAGCTGGATCTGTCTACCGTCGAACCCTCCCTGGCCGGCCCCACGCGTCCCCAGGACCGCATCCCCCTCAAGGTCGCCCAGCGCACCGTCCGGGGACTGCTGGCCGGGCAGACCCACGCCGAGGCGGTCCAGGGTGGCCTGGACGAGGCTTCGGCGGACTCCTTCCCGGCGAGCGACCCCATCGCGGTCAGTTCCCGGATCGCCCGGGACGAGCCACCCCGGACAACTATGACCGACCGGCCGGTGACGTGGCCGTCGGACCCGACGCAGATCCTGCTCGACGGAACCGAGGGGCAGATCGACCACGGGGACGTGGTCATCGCGGCCATCACCTCATGCACCAACACCTCCAACCCGTCGGTCATGCTCGGTGCCGGACTGCTGGCCAAGAAGGCCGTCGAGCGCGGACTTCAGTCCAAGCCGTGGGTCAAGACGACCCTGGCCCCTGGCTCCCGGGTGGTGACGGACTACTACGAGCGCGCCGGGCTGACCCCGTATCTGGAGCAGCTCGGTTTCCATCTCGTCGGGTACGGGTGCACCACCTGCATCGGTAACTCCGGACCGCTGATCCCCGCAGTCAGCCAGGCGGTGACCGGCCATGACCTGACCGTCGCCTCGGTGCTGTCCGGGAACCGGAACTTCGAGGGCCGTATCCACGCCGAGACGAAGATGAACTTCCTGACCTCACCGCCGCTGGTCATCGCCTACGCCCTGGCCGGGACCATGCATACCGACCTGCTGCGCGAACCGCTGGGCCAGGACGAGCACGGCGAGGACGTCTACCTGCGCGACATCTGGCCCACCAGCGCCGAGATCAAGGCCGCTGTCGACGCCAGCGTCGAGGCCCGCATGTTTACCGACGGGTACGCCGACGTCCTGACCGGGGACGAGAACTGGCAGGGCATGGCCCTGACGGACTCGAAGACCTTCGACTGGGACGAGGGCTCGACCTATGTGCGCCGGCCACCCTACTTCGAGGCGATGCCGACCAAGGCAAGGCCAGTGCGGGACATCACCGGCGCCCGGGTGCTGGCCTACCTGGGCGACTCGGTGACCACCGACCACATCTCCCCGGCCGGGGCGATCAGGCCCGACTCCCCGGCCGGCCAGTACCTCCTCGAGCACGGGGTGGCGGCGAAGGACTTCAACTCCTACGGCTCACGCCGCGGCAACCACGACGTGATGATCCGCGGGACCTTCGCCAACGTCCGGCTGCGCAACAAGCTCGTCCCCGGCATCGAGGGCGGGTACACCCGCCACCTGCCGGGCGGGGAGCCCGAGAGCATCTTCGACGCCGCCCAGGCCTACGCCGGTGACGACATCCCGCTGATCGTGCTCGCCGGCGCCGACTACGGCTCCGGGTCGTCGCGGGACTGGGCCGCCAAGGGCACCATGCTCCTGGGCGTCAGGGCGGTGCTGGCGACCTCCTTCGAGCGGATCCACCGTTCCAACCTCATCGGCATGGGGGTCCTGCCGCTGCAGTTCACTGGCGGTGACTCTGCCGAGGGGCTGGGCCTGACCGGAGAGGAGACCTACTCCATCACCGGCCTGGACGATGCGGAGGAGCTGCCCGAACAGGTCAGCGTCCGGGTGGCGGCTGGCGACCAGGTCCGCGAGCTGACGGCGCGGGTGCGGATCGACACCCCGGCCGAGGCGGCCTACTACCGCCACGGCGGCATCCTGCCCTATGTCCTTCGCCAGATGCTGACGAAATAGACCCGACATGTGCGGGGCGGTGCCGCTTCCACAGTCCGCCCCGGCGGCGCTAACTCAGGGAGGTCATGTGATCACCCGCACAGTGCGAACGCGCAGGGCCAGCCGGACCAGCGTGGGGATGAAGATCGCCATGGCGGCCACCGGGGTCATTTTCCTGGGCTTCGTGCTCGCGCACATGTACGGGAACCTCAAGGTCTTCGCCGGGCAGGAAGCGTTCGACGACTACGCCCACCACCTGCGCATCCTGGGTGAGCCCTACGTGCCCTACTCCGGGTTCCTGTGGATCATGCGCATCGTCCTGCTCGTCTCCCTTCTCGTGCACGTGTGGTCCGCGATGGTCCTGTGGCGCCAGGCCCACCGGGCCCGGACCACCCGGTACACGGTGTTCAAACCCGTGCAGGCGACCTGGTCCTCGCGCACGATGCGCTGGGGCGGTCTCGCCGTGCTGCTCTTCGTGGTCTTCCACCTGCTGCAGTTCACCACGCTAACTATTGAGGTCGGCGGCAGCTTCGAAAGTCCCTACGACCGTGTCGTGGCCGCGTTCGAGACCTGGTACATCACGGCGCTCTACGCCGCGGCGATGGCGGCTCTGGGCATGCACCTGAGGCACGGCATCTGGTCCGCGGTGCAGACCCTGGGCTGGTCCACCCGCCGGCGCGAGCCAGCCATCAAGGCCACCGCACTGGTCATCGCCGTGGCCACCGTGGCCGGCTTCCTGGCCCCACCGGTGGCGATCCTCCTCGGCCTGCTCAGCTAACCCCCGCCTGGCGATCACCCGCCGGCTTCATGACCATCTGGAGGTTCGCCAGTCACCGTGGGAACGACGGCTTCCACCGCTCATGACCCCCACGGCCCACGACCCACGAGCCACGAGCCACGAGCCACGAAGGAGTAACGGATGAAGATCACCCTGAACGTGTGGCGACAGCACGACGCCCGCTCCAGCGGTCGGATGGCCCGCTACGAGGTCGAGGAGGTCACCGAGGAGATGTCGTTCTTGGAGATGCTCGACGTCCTCAACGAAGAACTCACCGCCAACGGGGAGGACCCCATCGCCTTCGATCACGACTGCCGCGAGGGTATCTGCGGCTCGTGCGGGGTGATGATCGACGGCGTCGCCCACGGCCCACAGCGCATCACCACCTGCCAGGTGCACATGCGTCAGTTCTGCGACGGAGACACGATCACCGTCGAACCCTGGCGCGCCGATCCCTTCCCGGTGATCAAGGACCTTGTCGTCGACCGGTCCGCCTTCGACCGCATCATCGACGCCGGCGGCTACATCTCCGTCAACACCGGCGCCGCACCCGACGCCCACGCCACTCCGGTGGTCAAGAGCCACGCCGACCGAGCCTTCCAGGCCGCCGCGTGCATCGGCTGCGGCGCCTGCGTGGCCGCCTGCCCCAACGCCTCAGCCATGTTGTTCACTGCCGCGAAGGTCACCCACCTGGGCGAGCTGCCGCAGGGTCAACCCGAACGCGGGGTCCGTGTGGTCAACATGCTCGACCAGCACGACGCAGAGGGCTTCGGCGGCTGCACCAACATTGGTGAGTGCGCCGCCGTGTGCCCGGCCGGGGTCCCGCTCGACACCATCTCCCAGCTCAACGCCGACCTACGCGACGCCCTGACACCCCACCGTCGGGAGTGGTAGAGCGCTCGTCCGGTCAGTAGATTCTGGCCTTACCGGTTGGGGCGAGTGCGGTGGAAGCACCAGATGACGAGCGAGTACCCGCCGAGGATCGGGACCGATCCACCAGTACAGCGGTGGTGACCACCCTGGCGATACCGGTCGGCTTTGGCCTTTCGATCTTCGGATTCCTCGGCTGGTGTGGGTCCCGCGACGCTCGCCGTCGGCCTCATCGGACGGTCCCTGGGACAGCGGTGGCTAAAGGGTAATACGGGTTGGCCTCGGGCTGACGCTGGGCACACTGATGTATGTGCTCGGTGGGTTGCTCAAGTCCCGACGGGCCATCTTCTGGCGGCGGCTCCGGCACACCGAACAGCTGATCGCCGAGCCTCGGGACGAACCGCTAGACGTGAACGTGACCTATTGCTTGGGCCCGACCGGGTACCGGCTCGCGGTCGCGATGCGGTTCCAGGTGTTGATGACGATCGCCACCCACGTCACAGCCGCAACCTCGCCGTCCGAGAGCAGGGCCGTGGCCGAGACATAGACGTCCTCGGGTACCTGCCCGTCGGCGATGAGCGCTACCGCCTCGGCCAGCATCAAGGCGCCCCGTTCACGGCCGGTGAAGAACGTTGTCTCTCGCCAGGCCGGCAGCACCGCCAGTCGTTCGATCGTCTCACCCTGTTCAAGCGCGTCGGCGGTGTGCATGTCCAGCAGAAGGCGCACCCGTTGATCTGCGATGTCCTGATCTTGACCAGCTCGATGAGCAGCGGCTCCAGGCCCGCCTGAGCCGCGTGAGCGCGCACCTGCGTGTCCAGGTCCACCACCGCCTGGTAGGCAGAGTGCGCCGCCTCGCCGATGTGCACCCTGTTGACCTCGCCCACACCTTCGACTCTGCTCATGGCCCCGCGCCCGGTGCGCCCAGTCGAAGGAACCGGCCACCCAGCTCGCCCGCCTGGAGCGTCGGCGGGCCGCGCCCGGCGAGAAGTGAACCCGCCGACCCCTTGCGTTTATCACAAGGGTGCCTGTAAATAACTGTATGAGCCAAACAGGCATGAACGATCCCACCGATGCCAACGACTCCGCCGGTCCGACGCCCCGAGATTCTCACGATCACCATTCGGGCTTGTGGTCCGCGCTGGTTCAACGCGCCGACGCCCTAACGGCAACCGTTGGTACCGGTCAAGGCGAAGACCTCCATGCTCGGCGGGCGCTCATCGACTTCGTCCACGGTGACGTCCTTGCCCACCTGAAGACCGAGGAGCGAGTGCTGTACGAGGCCGTTCGCGAGGTCGGTGCGCACACTCTGGTCGCCACGCTCGAGGCCGATCACCGTTTCCTGCTGGACCTTGTCGAGCAGGTCGAGAAGGCTGACACCGCCATGGAGGCTGCCCTGTCCGCCCGCGCCCTGGTTGTGCTCTTCGCCCTGCGGATCGAGAAAGAAGACACCGTCGTACTGCGCACCCTCACCGAGGCCGGCGTGGACGTCACCGCCCTCCTCGAGGGCATGATCGTGCAGATGGCCACCGACTACGACGCCCACTTCAGCTACCTGTGAAGACCCCCGCCCAGCGACGCCCCAGCGGCTTGTGTGTCCGCGCCGGTCCCGGCCGGCGGGATCGCCCCTGGCCAGCGGCCGGCGCGAAGGAGAACGAGGGAGTGATGCTGAGATGACCGGCACCGACCCGCGACACGCTGCGCCCGCAGCAGTGGCCCGCCCGCCGGCGCGTTCAGGCAACGCACCAGGCGGCACGGCCAGGGAGACGACGACCCGCTCGGTGAAGGCCCCAGCCGTCCACGACCCATTCCGCCGGCCCAGCACCGACCCCACCCTTGGCCAGGGCCTCCAAGCGCCGACGACACCGGCGTGGGCACCAACCCCGACGCTCACCGACCGCAGCTCCTTGGACGCCCCGGGCCTCGTCGTCGGCGAGGTACTGATCGACACCCACGAACACGAGGACGGCCGGAGCGAGCACCTCAGCGGTGCTGGCGCGAACGTGGCCATCGGGCTGGCGCGGCTGGGGCGGCCGGTCGAGCTCGTCACGTCCTTCGGTGCCGACTCGCACGGGGTAACCGCGCGCGCGCTCCTTGAGCGCGAGAACGTCCAGGTGGCGCCGGGCAGCGACCGCGCATCGCGCACGTCCACCGTCCAGGTCCAGCCCGGTCAGGACACCGGAGCGTCGCCGGCCGACCTGGTGTGGGAACCACCCAACGCCCGGCTGACGAGATACCCGCTCGTCGTGCACGTGGGGTCGCTCGGCGCGGTCCTCGAGCCAGGCTCGCGCACGGTCGCCGGGATCATCGCTGCCTACCGGCCGGGAGCGACGATCACCTACGACCCCGCACTGCACCCCGAGATCATCGACTCACCAGAGGATGCCCGCAGCCTGGTCGAGGGACTGCTCGCCCGGGCCGATCTCGTCAAGGTCTGCACCCGTGACCTTTCCTGGCTCTACCCCGGTGAGGACCACAAGGCGGTCGCCCGCCGCTGGCTGACGTCCGGGCCCGGGATCGTCGTCATCGACATGGGTGCAGAAGGTGCCTGGGCGGTCAACTCTGTCGGCGAGGTAGCCACCGCCTCCGGGCACGGGTTCGGTGTCGCCGACACCGCCGGGGCAGGCGATGCGTTCATGGCGGCGCTCATCGACGCGCTGTGGAACGGTGGCCTGCTCGGCGTGGCCGCCCGCGAGGACCTGCACACCCTGCGCCAGGGCAGCCTGCAGGCACTGATCGACCACGCCACCACGGCCGCCGCGATCACCGCCTCCCGCCCCCGCGGGAACCCGCCCACCCGCGCGGAGCTCGACGCTGGGCACGGCATCCCGCAGGTCACCGCACGACCGGGGCAATGACACCAGCGAGCGGGCTCGCTGCCGCGGTTGCGGGCCTTGGTCGCGCCCTACTCTGCGCGAGGAGGCGAGAATGAAGGACGTGGTCTCGCGACGGCCGTGAGCTCGGCGTCTTCCGTCTGCGGGCGGAGGCCTGCTTCTCCCCCTACAGGGGGAAAGACGTACGACCACGTACGTTCATACGCTCGAGCAACTTGAAGTTGATCGGGAGGGCCGGTGAGTGGTTACAGCGTGCAGTTTCCAGATGGTGCAAGCGTGGATCGCCGTCTAAGTGACCTGGCCAAGCTGTACTCGCGCCTGGATGATCACGTGGCGATGGTCGGGGTTCAGGCGAGTGCGGCGCGTCGTGCCATCAAGGGCGGCACCGATAACATCGACCGTGAAGTCAGCGGGATCGTCGCCGACGCGCAGGACGCGATCGACCAGCTGCGGGCGCTTGGATGTCATGCTCGTCAGCCTCAGCGCCGCGAACGGTGCCCTGCTCCGGCGTGCGCGCCAAGGGCTGCAGGAAGGTCGAAGTTTCTTTTCGTGGACGCCACGGCCGCGGCCGGTTGGCTCGGATCAGGCGTCTGAAACAGTGTGGGAATCAGGTCGAGGCTGATCGACGTGCTCCTCGGGGGTAGTGGCTGCTTCGTCGGGCCTCCTGCGAGGGTGAGGGCATTTGAACCGCCGGAGGCTACAAGACCCGGCGGGGGTGTCGGCCGTTCACCGGTCAGGGTCGCCCCGTGGAGGCCGGTCTATCTCAGGTGTCGTCGCAGGAACGCGAGCAGCTCGAGCCCTTCGGCGGTGGTGGCTGTGCCGGTGCCGTTGCAGTCCTCGCAGGGCTGCTCCCGCGGTCCTGCCGGGCGGGCGTGGGCGTGCTCGTCTACTAGGTTGGTGATCAAGGCTCGCAGGACTGGCTCCTGCCGCGCCCCGGCGGCCAGAGCGGCGAGCCGGTCCCGCTCCACCTCCCAGGTGCTCCACGCCTCGCTGGCCATTGTCCCGGTCCCGTCACAGCCGGAGCACATCTGCTCCAGGCGCGGCGCCAGCGGGGCGCCGTCGGCTGGGACCACGCGGTCCATGGGGTCCACTGACGTCATCTCCAGGTGGGGTTGGACGAGAACGATCCGGCGACAGAGTCGGACCGGGTCAGACGAGCTAATCCAGGTTTCAGCCACGCCGGTCACGCCAGACAACGGTCCTTCCAGCATGACCTGAAGCCACGCGACAGTGTCCATGGCGTCTTCGCACACCCCGCCACGTCCACCCGCCTCCGCGGCGACATGGTGCCCGTCATGAGTGGTGACCAGCGCGAGCACACCCTGCGCGGCGTCATTGCGCCGCTCTGCCCGGTACGGGCCGCCGGTGATGGGGAAGACCGTCAGGACGTCGGCACGGATGGGCCCGCCGCCGCGCTGACGGTGAGTGCCAGGGACCACCGGCGACCGGGCCGGCGGTGTACCCACCACCGCGCTCGTCCAGGACGGCACCGCCGGACTGCAGGACCTGCACATCAGGTGGGGCCTGTGGGTCTGGACAGGCGGGGACGAGGAGGTCGACGTCCCACCGGGCGTCGTCAACCCGGTGCCCGGCTCAGCGACGGCAGCGCCGAGATGCGCCAACGACTTACACAGGTATACGCGCCTAGCCACGCTGCTGGCCCCGCCCCCAGAGAAGGTATGCGACGCGACCAAACTATAATCCACCGGGTCCACGCACCGAGGCGGGACTGCTGGCTACCTGGTGGAGAAACGGCGCTCTCCACCTGCAGGCGCAGGCTCACGCGCTCCTACCACCGGGTCCCGGAGCCGTCTGCATGCGAACCGCAAGCCGTCTTTGGGACGCACGATATTCGCGGACTGGGGCAAATTCTCCAGGTGGGTTATCCATCTGACTGCCACATCGACGCCCGCGACCTCTTCACACCACTATCGCTTGTGCCGCGACGTGGCGATGGCCACAACTGAAGGGGTCGGTGGCACTGAAATGGATAACCCACTTCTCCAGATCCACAGGAGCGGGAACCCTCCCTGCGCGGCAATGGTATCTCCTGTCGCGGAGCAGGAGCTCCGCGATGACAAGCCACTCAGCAACGGCGCCCACCACGACACCGTCCAGAGACCTTGCCGCACCGTCCGGGCGCACGATCATCCTCACCACCGCCGCAGTCGCGGTGACCGCCGTGATCCTGCAGATCCAGCTCCACGAGTATGCGCACGCGGTGGCGGCCTGGCTGCCCATCGCGAGGTCACCGTCTACGGCGCGATGGCCGGTCACCCGTCGACCACGGACGCTAACTTGGCACTGATCGCCATCGCCGAGCCGGTCTTCTCGCTGGTGGTGGGTGCGGGGGCCTATCTCGCGTCGCGGCGCGCCCGCGCCGGTTATCCCTTGGCGTTTTCACCTGGTTCGGGTTGAGCGGTCTACAGGGCGCCTTCGGCAACCTGATGATCACGCTGATCGCTCCGGTGGGTGACACGGCGGTCGCCTTGAGGTCTGTGGCGTGCCGATCTAGGGCTGGATCCTCGCCTTCGTCCAAGGGCTGGATCCTCGCCTTCGTCGTCGGCCTGGCAGGGATGTTCGCCAACGCCAACCTGCTCGCCGGCGAGATCGCCCGCACCTTCTCCGAGCCGGGACCGTTCCGGGCCGCGTCCGTGTGGACCTGGCTGGTGGCGACTGGCCTACTCCTCGTCGTCTACGTGGGTGTGGCCCTCATCGCGGTGGTCGGCGCCGACGTGCTGGGTCTGGACGGTCGCGGGCCGGCGACGGCGCTCGTCTTCGCCCCGATGGCCACGATGTTCTGCAACGAGTGCCGCTTCAAAGTCTGGAGTGGGACTACGGCAAAGCCGCGGTAGTGGTCGGCGCCCTGGTCGTGGCTATCGCGGTGGTGCGCTTTCACGCCGTGGTGGGCGTGACGCTCGGCGACTGAGTCGGCCTGCCGAGCACAGGACGATGACGACAGTACTGTGGCGGCTTGGTGTCCGGCTGCCGGCGCCCGGACAGTCCTTTGCGAGGGCTGGGGCCGGCAAAGGTCGTCAAGGCCAGCTCGTCGGCGGGTGTACGGGTCGATTCAGCACCGCTCGGCCATCCATGACGTCGCGGAGGGCTTAGAGGCCAGCTCCAGAGCCCGCTGGGCGACAAGGGCGAAGGGCGCCTCGCTTGTCGGCGCCGCTGGTTCGGGCGCTTCCAGCCCAGAACTGAAGTAGTCAGGGTGCCGACACACTGGACGTGACGGGGCCGTGGTGGCTATGTTCGGTCGTACCCCCGGGGAGCGCTGCAGTGCGCTGAGAGTGCGGAGAGTCCGCAGACCCGTTTACCTGATCCGGTTCGTACCGGCGTAGGGAGCAAGGGCACTCACCGATGCTTCGGTGAGTCTCGTGGTACCCGCGGGCCCGAGAAGGGACCGTGATGAGCACCAAGACAGACGAGAACACCAGCATCGGCGCTACGCCGGAGCAGTTTGGTATCGGGATGCGGTTCAGCATCCATCCCCACACGAACGACTTCGTCGAGGTCATCCTCGGCGCCCTGGCCGATGTCGAGACCGCCGGCCTCACCGAGGGGCTCGTGATCGAGACCGATGAGGTGAGCACGTATGTCGGTGCGCGTACCGCGCCGGCCGAGCAGCACCTGACCGCGTACCTGTGTGCGGTGATCGTGGCGGCCTCACGCCGTTCGCGTGGCGCACACATCGTCACCCATGTGCTGTTCTCCCGCGGCTGCCCGGGGGAGGTGTCCTGCGACTTGGCCGTGACCGGTCTGCCGACCCCGGAGCCGGTGGAACTCGATCCCGTGGGTATCCGGGCCGCGGCTCAGTGGTCGCTGTACCCGCTGCTGGACGGCGGGTCCGACGCCGGGGACCACATGGGCCACATCGAGGCGGCGATCGCCGCGGCCACGCAGCGCGGTACTGCGGCTTCCCCGGCGCACTACGCCACCAAGCTCACCGGCGACCTCGCCGACGTCCTGGCCACAGCTGTCGATGCCTGGGTGCAGGTGGGCACCGGTGTGGCGCACGTGGTCACCCATCTGAGCGTCTCGGTGGGCTCGCCGAGCCCCGCCGACGCCTGATGGGGGGCAGGCCATGAACCCTGAGAAGACTCCGGCCGTCGCGCGCATCCGGCCCGGGTGGGCGATGCGGGACCTGGTCCTGATGGTCGTGCTCGGTGTCGTCTTCGGCTTTGCCTATTGGGCCCTGGTGCAGGCCTGGAACGGCCTCGCCATCTTGATGGGTCCCGCCGGTGACCTGTCCCAGCATCTCCTGCTGGGCGGGTGGCTGTTGGTGGCCCCGGTCGCCGTGGCCATCATCCGCCGCCCGTTCGCCGGGGTGATCGCCGAGGTGATCGCCTCGGTGGTGGAGGTCGTCTTCCTCGGCTCGCCGGTCGGGCCGCTGCTGCTGATCGCCGCGGCCATCCAGGGCGGTGGTAGCGAGCTGCCTTTCGCGCTGACCCGCTACAAGAAGTACGGCTGGGGTGTCTTCGCCGCCTCGGGTCTGCTGGGCGCGGGGATGGTGTTCTTCTACTCCGCGTTCCGCGCCGGTTGGTATGGCCAGGACATCTTCGTCCTGCGCCTGGTCCTGCAGTGCCTCTCCGGCGTTCTTCTAGGCGGGCTGGCCGCCAAGGTGATCGTCGAGGCCCTGGCCCGCACCGGGGTCGTGGACAACTTCGCCATCGGCCGTGCCCTGGGCCGGGGGTGAGCCAGGCCCAGCCGGTGGCGCGTCCGGCGGGTGACGGCAGGAGCGCGGTCGTGGTGCTGCGCGAGGTCTCGGTGACCTTTCCCCGCCGGACCGAACCCGTGCTCCGCGAGGTCTCCTTGCACCTTGGACCCGGTGAGCAGGTGATCGTTCTCGGGGCCTCTGGCTCGGGTAAGTCCACGGTGCTGCACGTCATCACGGGGGTGGTGCCGCACACCATCAGCGCCACCATGACCGGGGAGGTCACCATCGCCGCCGCGACGCAGACCACCTCGGTGATTGACCGGTCTCGGCACCTGGGGGTGCTCGCGCAGGACCCGACGGCGGCGGTGTGCCTGCCCGGGGTGGAGCAGGAGCTCGCCCTGCCGCTGGAGAACCAGGCCACCGACCCAGCGACCATCGGCCCGCGCATCAGCGCAGCACTGGACGCGGTCGGGGCCGCCGCCCTGCGGGAGCGGGCCACCGCCACCCTCTCCGGAGGGGAGTCCCAACGGGTCGCCCTGGCCGCGGCCATGGTCACCGAACCGCAGGTGCTGCTCCTGGACGAGCCGACGTCGATGCTCGACCCGGCGGGCATCGGGAGCGTCCGTGCCGCCCTCACCGGCGCGGTCGAGAAGTACGGTCCGGCGGTGGTGCTGGTCGAGCACCGGCTCGACGAATGGGCCGGAACCCACGGCGTGACCGGGCTGCCGGCCCGGGCGCTGGCCCTGGGGGAGAGCGGGGAGGTCATCGCCGATGGCCCGACCGCCGTCGTGCTGCGCGAGCACGCCCATCAGCTCCACGCCGCCGGGTGCTGGCTGCCGCTGGACGCTGAGCTCTACGCCCTGACCGGCACCGAGGGCGCCCTGACGGCGAGGACGAACGTCGAGCTGCTCCATGCCCTCGCCGCCGACGCACCCAACATGGCGGTGATCGACGACCGCGCTGCCCCGGTTCTTACCGCCCGCGACCTGTCCGTGGGCCGGGCGAAGCCGATGGCCCGACGTTCGCGGCGCCGCCGGCGGAAGAACCCGGCAGAACCCGGTGCTGCGGCCGTGCCGGCGCTGCTGTCCGGGATTGACCTGTCCGTGCGGCCCGGTGAGGTGGTCGCGCTGCTGGGGGCGAACGGCGTCGGAAAATCCACCCTGCTGCTCACCCTCGCGGGCCTGCTCGCACCGCTCACCGGGACAGTGGCGGGCGCGCGGCCCGGGCTGGTGTTCCAGAACGCCGAGCACCAGTTCCTCGCCCACACCGTGGCCGAGGAGATCGCTCACGGGCTCGCCCCTGAGGTTGCTGAGGAGGTGGTGGCCCGGCAGCTGCGCCGCCACCGCCTGACGCACCTGGCCGGGCAGAGCCCGTTCCGTCTCTCCGGCGGGGAGAAGCGCCGCCTCAGCCTGGCCGCGATGCTCGCCCACTCCCGGCCCGTGCTCCTGGCCGACGAACCCACCCTCGGCCTGGACCGGCGCGACACCATCGCCACCACGCACACCCTGCAAGACTTTTCTACTGGTGGGGGAGCGGTGGTCCTGGCCAGCCATGATCTGCGCACAGTGACCACGCTCGCCGACCGGGTCATCGTCCTCGGTGACGGCGGCGTGCTCGCCGATGGGCCGACCACGCAGGTGCTGAGCGACGCTGACGTGCTGGCCCGGGCCGGGCTGGTGCTGCCGCCGCTGGTGGCCTGGCTGCTGAACAACCTGCCGGCCCGTGCCGTGGCCCACGTGCTGCGCCAGCTCGACGACGCCGTCCCCGCGTCCCGACCTGTGGGGGTGGCCCGGTGAGCGCACTGACCGCGGCGCCGATCGCGGACTCACCGCTGGCCCGGCGCAACCCGACCATCAAGCTCGCGCTGGTGACCCTGGTCTCCCTCGTGGTCGTCTTCGTCCTCGACCCGCTGACCCCGAGCGTGCTGTACCTCCTCGCCCTCGTCGCAGTCGCGGTCTCGGTGCGGGTGCCCGCGCGCACACTGCTGCTCGCGCACGTGCCCTTCGTGGCCTTCGCGTTCGGGGTACTCGTGGTCAACGCCCTGGCCCGCCCGGGCACCATCATGTGGCAGGCCGGGGCGCTGCGGGTAACCCAGGAAGGACTCAGCGTCGGGACCGCGCTAGCGGTGCGCACGCTGCTCATCGGGGTGCTGGCGATCGGGTTCCTGCTCTCCACCGACGGCGTCGCCCTGATGACGAGCCTGCACCACAACGCCCGCCTCGACGCCCGGCTCACGTACGCGATCCTGGCCGGATACCGGATGCTGCAGGAGATGCCACGCGAGTGGACCACCATCCGCCACGCCCACACCGTGCGGGCCGACCTACGCCACGACGGACGACCACCACGCGGGCCACGCCACCTTGCCGGGGTGGTGTTCACCCTCCTGGTGGTCTCGGTACGCAAGGGCGAACGCATGGCCCAAGCCCTGGAGTCCCGCGGACTCGGACTGGCCCCCCGCACCACCTGGCACCCGGTCCGGATCACCCGGACGGACTGGGCCTTCGCCGCGGGCGTGGTCACCGTGGTGGCGGTCGTGCTGACGATCAGCGCCGCCCTGGGAACCCTGGAGGGACCCGGTGCGCTCACCAGCTGAGACAATGCACCTGGTCGCGATGGTGCACCCACCCACCAGCCAGTACGCCGAGAACTGGCGCCACCCGCTGGCGCGCACCGACTGACTTGACGCACGCTTCTACACCGACCTGGCCCGCACCCTCGAACGCGGCTGCTTCGACATGATGTTCCTGCCCGACGCCCTCGCGGTCCCAGAGGACCGCTGGCGGCTAGATGGAGATCAAGGGTGGGGACAGTGCGGCGGTGCCTACCCGTCGGGATAACGGAGTGGGCACCGGGGGTCGCGGTGAGCGCGGGTGGGGTCTTCCGGGTCAACGGATCTGGTGGGCGCGGCCGTTGTAGGCGTTGGCGCCGCGGCCGCCAGCCCACAGGTCCTCCAGGAGGTTGGCCAGGTCGGTGTTGTCGAGGTACTCCCCGCGCGGTCGACCCCGGCCTGCGGCCGCCGCCCTAGCGGGCGGCTGCTCGCTGCAGATCGGCATTCGTCGTCATGCCTCCAGTGTCGGACGGTTAGCTGGATCCCAGGTGAACGGCTCCGGGAATCGAAACGTCAGCTGGGAATCGCTCAGCGTTCAAAGCCCGCGAGGAAGCCATTTGGCAGCCGTGAGGAGAAGGGCAGAGTCAACAGGAGATGCTCGGTTCATGTCGGCGCCGCCAACGTCAGTGACCAGGTCGCCATCGGTGAAGAACTCACGGTGCGGGTGCTGCCGCGTCAAGTTGATGAAATCAGTTGTTCCCGGGGTGGCTTCCTGGTGCACCACCAGAGCCAGCTGGCCTACGAGGAGGAGCATGGCCATGCCCTCGGCGGCAAAGCGTGGGCAGCCCGGCTGCCATCTCGTCGTGAGGCTCCAAGAACGGCATAGCCCCCGGGCAGCAGCACCGGCTCCACGGCGGCCATGGCAGCGCACCGGGAGTCGCCTCGATTGTGTTGTCACCGGAGTGAAGCTGACGACGTCTTGGCAAGTTTAGGCCATGGCAAGTAACTGCCAATGATGGTCCGTTTAGTATCCGACCGGCTCGGTTACATTTGTAACACTGTAACCATGTCCGAATCCGCCCGCAGATCAGCCCCGCTCTCGCCATAGGAGAGACGAACATTCCGGCCGGGTGCTGTTGGTGGAACAGTTCAGGAGTGAGGTGGAGAATGTCGCGGTCGTCGGTGGTGGTGCGGCGTCATACACACCCGAATGCCGCTGCTCCCTGGAATGCACCGATCACGTGTGGTCCGCATGTGCGTGGAGGGACGGTCCCCTATGCGGTCCATGTCCGGGGGAGCGAAGGGCTGGGCGGGGCTGATCTGCTCCCGCTTGCCTACGGGCCGGGCGATGCCAGGTACGACAGTTGGAGCTTCGCCGACTTCACCACAGCGGATGACCACTCGTGGCTGCGGGACCGGATGGTCGCTGGGATTTTGGCGACCGCGACGCCTGAGCGCGGTGATTATCTCTTCCCCAGTGGTGGGGATTCGACGCCGACACCTACCGATGCCATCACGTTCGCGCAGGGGGCGGCCGGGGTGCTGTGGGCGCTAGCGCAGGTCGGGGCGCGGATCCCGGAGGAGCTGGTCGACTGGCTCGTGGCCGCGGTCGATCGCCTCTGCTGTCCCGGACCGGGGCTGGGCGGCGGGTTGAGCGGGATCGCGCTGGCCCTGGATCGCCTGGGCCGCCACGATGATGCCGACCGGTTGTGGTGGGCGGTGGAGAACGCGGCACTGGAGGATCTAGGGACCACCCTCGCCGGGGGTCTGCCCGGGGTGGGGCTGGCGCTGCTCGAACGGGCCCCGATCACCGATGGTGCGGCCCTGCTGAGCAAGGTCGAGGCCGTCGCGACTGAGCTCGTTGGACGGCTCGGACGAGCGTGCCAGGCAACCGTTCGCCCGGGGTTGTGGCACGGCGGGACCGGAGCCGCGCTGTTCTTGCTGCACGCCTACGAGCTGATCGAAGATCCGGCGTTGCTGGCGCCGGTCGAGGCGTTGCTGGCCCACGACCTGCACCTGATGGGCTGGGACAGCCTCGCACAGCCCGACCATGCCCATGCGGTGCGCCGGCTGGGCGCGGACACCGCGGCGGCCGGCGAGATGGCCCTGGTGGTGCACGAGGCGATGCAGCACCTGGACATCGGCTGGCTAGGGCCAGCGCGCGATGTCCTCATCAGCGCGAGCGAGCACCACCTGATCGACCACCCGGGCCTGTCCCAGGGACGCGCGGGCGCGCTGGTTGCCCTGCAGAGGTTGTACTCCAGAGCATCGGACACGACCGCGGAGCGCCTGGCCCTGGTCCGTCCCCATCTCGACCCGCTCGTGCTGCGCGCGATCCCCGCCGGACACAACCCGGCACCGGTACCCATGGAACTGAGCGACGGCGCCGCCGGCACCCTGCTCGCGCTGGACGACCTGCGCACCGGTGAGCGGCGAGTCCCGTTCTTCTGATGCCATGAAGGAGCGGGGCCTCCGCTCCCCGTGACCCTCCGGGGGGATCCTGGAGGTGCTCACCTCAACGACGAAGGAGGCCCCTGATGCAAGCGTACGCAGGCCCGCAGTTCGTGGGTATCGACCTGCACCGCAAGAGGTCGACTTGCCGGCTCCCGGTGCGCCCGGGCCGTCGCCGCCGGGGTGATCGTGCGGATGGACGGCGCGGGCGAGGCGTTGGAAGCAGTTCGGATCAGCAACGACCCGGGGGCGAGGCCAGGGTCCTCGCCACCCTCCTTCAGGGCTGACTCCCCACGGGAGGAATTTCGTGGACGACCTCCGGCCGTTCCCCGGCGCGTGCGAGAACGACCGCCAAGAGCTCTGCCCGCCCGGCGACTTGCGCCAGAGAGGCCGGAAACTTTGAGATTCGCGGTTCTTGGCCTCTTGTACGGTTGACTCCAAGCCGCTGGCCAGCGGCCTTTCGCATGCCGAATGAGCACCGACCGAAGGGCGGTGAGACCCGATGTCCGTACCTCACCGTGGACGACGGCGCGTGGCCAAAGGGGTCCGGAACTCTCGGCCGACCGTCCGTTGGTGGCGCAAGCGCGGGGACCGCCCGCGAGGGCATACCGTGTCGGCCGGCACTTGATGTTCAAGGAGGCCGACGTCAAGTCCTGGACTCGCGGAACGCGCTCGAGACGGTCGGAACACCCAGCCGGCTAGCGGCGCTCGGAGAGCGCCGCTAGCCAGGTGGGATCATGTTGCGTCGTTGAATGCGGGCTCGCGGTCCCGGTGGGTGTGGCTGGGCACCGGCTGTGCACCGTGCGCGGCGGCGGTCGAGGCCGCAGAACTGAGGTCGAGCCGGCGCAGTAGTTGGGCGTTGGCGGCGACGACGATGGTCGACAGGGACATCAGTATGGCTCCGATCTCCATGGGTAGGACGAATCCGATCGGGGCCAGTACGCCGGCGGCGAGGGGCACGGCGGCGATGTTGTACCCGGCGGCCCACCACAGGTTTTGCTTCATCTTCCGGTATCCGGCGCGGGAGAGTTGGATGACGGAGAGCACCGAGCGGGGGTCGTCGGAGGCGAGGATGACGCCGGCGGAGGCGATGGCCACGTCCGTGCCGGCACCGATGGCGATGCCGACGTCGGCCTGGGCGAGGGCGGGTGCGTCGTTGACGCCGTCGCCGACCATGGCCACGGTGCGTCCCTGGTGCTGGAGCTCGAGGACCTTCTCGCTCTTGTTCTCCGGACGGACGCCGGCGAAGACTTGGTCGATGCCGAGCTCGGCGGCGACGGACCGGGCGACCGGTTCGGCGTCGCCGGTGATCATGACGACGTGGACACCGAGGGCGTGGAGGGCGTCGACGGCTTCGCGTGATTCCTGGCGCACCTCGTCCTCCAGGCCGAGGGCTCCGCCCACCTGGCCGTCGACGAGGACGTGCAGCACGATCGCGCCCCGGTCGCCCCACGCGGACGTCTGGGGCAGTGGGTCAAGGCGGTGCTCGGCCAGCAGGTTCGGGCCGCCGACTGCGACCTTGTGCCCGTCCACGGTCGCGGTGACCCCGACGGCGGTCGAGGCGGAGAAGTCGCTCGCGCGGGGCACGTCCAGCTGTCGTTCCTTGGCTGCGGCGGTGATGGCCCGGGCGAGCGGGTGCTCGCTGTCAGCCTCGGCGGCGGCGGCAAGGGTGAGGAGCTCGTCCTGGCCCAGACCCGTGGTCTCGATGTCGTGCAGCGCGGGCTCGCCCTTCGTCAGAGTGCCGGTCTTGTCGAAGAGCACGGCGTCGACCGTGCGCATACGTTCCAGTGCTCCTCGGTCCTTGACGAGGACGCCCGCACGGGCGGCGCGCTCGGTCGAGATCGACACGACGAGCGGGATGGCGAGGCCGAGGGCGTGGGGGCAGGCGATGACCAGGACGGTGATCGCCCGGACGATCGCGAAGTCAGGGGTGCCGACGACCGACCAGACGGCGATGGTGATCACCGCGGCGGCCAGGGCGAACCAGAACAACCACCCGGCGGCCTTGTCGGCGAGGAGCTGGGCGCGGGTGGTGGAGGACTGGGCCTGGGCGACGAGGCGCTGGATACCGGCCAGGGCGGTGTCGTCGCCGACGGCGTCGATCTTCACCCGCAGGGCGTTGTCGGTGGCCACGGTGCCGGCCACGACGTGGGCGCCGACCTCGCGACGTACGGGGCGGGACTCGCCGGTGATCATCGACTCGTCGACGTCGGCGGCGCCGTCGACCACCTCGCCGTCGGCGGGGATGCGGCCGCCGGGGCGGACGATGACGACGTCGCCGAGCCGGAGGTCGGCCGGGGCGACTGTGACGACCTGATCTCCCTGGACCTTCTCGGCCTCGTCTGGCAGGAGCGCGGCGAGGGAGTCCAGCGCGGAGGAGGTCTGGGCGAGCGAGCGCATCTCGAGCCAGTGCCCGAGCAGCATGATGACGACCAGGAGAGCGAGCTCCCACCAGAAGTCCAGCTCGTGGGAGAGCACGCCGAGCGTGGCGCCCCACGAGGCAACGAAGGCGACCGTGATCGCCATGCCGATCAGGAGCATCATCCCGGGCTTGCGGGCGCGGATCTCGGAGACGGCGCCGGTAAGGAACGGGCGGCCGCCCCAGAGGTAGATGATCGTGCCCAGGACAGGGGCGACGTAGGCGAGGCCCGGGATCTGTGGGAGTGAGTAGCCGAGCAGGTCCGCGAACATGCCGCTGAGCAGCACAGTGGGTACCGCGAGGATGAGGTTGATCCAGAACAGGCGGCGGAACATCCCGACGTGGTCGCCATGGCCGCCGTGCCCTGCGTGGCCGCCCTGGCTGGCGTGATCGCCGTGTCCGGCATGTGCCTCGTGACCGGCGTCGGCCATCTGCTCGGCGTCGTGCCCACCGTGACGGTCGTGTGCGTGGTCCATGTCCGCCATGTCGTGGCCGGCGTGGCCGGTGTGGTCGGTGTGGGTGTTCTGGACGACGTGACGCTCGCTCGTGTCGCGCCCGCTACGTTCGGGGACCTCACCACCGTGGTGGTGGTCAGTCGGCTCGGAGTGTCCGGGGTCCGGATCGCCGTTCCGGTTGCCGTGGTGGGTGTGCTCCTGCTCTGGAGTGCTCACTAGCAATCTCTCCTTCCAATCACTGACAGATACCCCGAGGGGGTATTGCCGTCATGACAACGATACGCGTGCTGATGTTGTTCCCCGTCGCGGAGAGGACGCAGCCGATGCTCTACCCGCACGCGCCACTGCGCGCGTGTGCCTCCGTGGGTGCGGTGCACCGGGCCGTGTGGTTCCAGTTGACACGCATACCCTACCTAGGTATACCTTTCGAACGAAGATACCCCCAACCGGTATGCATTCGATACGAGGAGGACTGATGGACCAGCGTGAGTACCAGGTGACGGGCATGACCTGTGGGCACTGCGAGATGTCGGTGCGCGAGGAGGTCGAGCAGGTCGCGGGCGTCGAGAAGATCGACGTCAGCGCACAGACCGGCAAGCTCGTCCTGAGCGCGAGTCAGCCCCTCGACGACGCCGCCGTGCTCGCTGCGGTGGGGGAGGCGGGCTACCAGGCGGTGCGGGTCTGATGAACGCCCCCGCCCGGCTCGGCCTGTATGCCGCCGGCCTGGTCGTGATCTTCGCCGGGTCGGCCGTGGTGGCCGACGCCGTCGTCCCCGAGGAGACGGTGGAGGCCTGGACCCGGACCGTCGAGGACCCCGCCGACGGCAACTCGATCGACGACGGCGGCGATGATTCGCTCGACTCCGGCGACCACTCGGTCGACTACGGCGACGACTCGGTCGACTCCGGCGACGACTCGGTCGACGAGGCCGACGACTCCGGCCGCTGATCCGGCCGCGTCCCGATCACCCCCATACGTGTGAACCGCGAGAAAGAAGCTTCGAAGATGCCTGCATCCCCGGCCCAGCCGCAGGCGCTGGGTGCGTCCATCGAGCTCGAGATCGGCGGGATGACCTGCGCCTCGTGCGCGATGCGGGTCGAGAAGAAGCTGAACAAGCTCGACGGCGTCACGGCGACCGTGAACTACGCCACCGAGAAGGCCAGGGTCAGCGTCCCGGACGGGATCGACGCGGCCGCGCTGATCGCCGAGGTCGAGAAGACCGGCTACACCGCAGTCCTGCCGAAGGTGGAGAGCTCGGGCGCCGGGGAGTCCGACGAGGGCGAGAAGGAAGACTCTGAGCTGACCGCACTGCGCCACCGGCTGATCGGTTCCGTGGTGCTCTCCGTCCCGGTCATCGCGATGGCGATGATCCCGGCGCTGCAGTTCACCTACTGGCAGTGGGCCTCACTGGCCCTGGCTGCGCCGGTGATCGTGTGGGCGGCCTGGCCGTTCCACAAGGCGGCGTGGACGAACCTGCGCCACGGCGCCGCGACGATGGACACCCTCATCTCGGTCGGTACGTCTGCGGCGTTCCTGTGGTCGCTGTACGCGCTGTTCTTCGGCACCGCCGGGGTCCCGGGGATGACCCATCCGTTCGAGCTGACGGTGGCACCGTCCGACGGCGCCGCGAACATCTACCTCGAGGTCGCGGCCGGGGTGACGATGTTCATCCTCGCGGGACGCTACTTCGAGAAGCGGTCCAAGCGGCAGGCCGGGGCGGCGCTGCGCGCCCTGCTCGAGCTGGGCGTGAAGGACGTCGCCGTGCTGCGCGGCGGTGCCGAGACGCGCATCCCGATCTCGGAGCTGGCCGTGGGCGACGAGTTCGTCGTGCGGCCGGGCGAGAAGATCGCCACCGACGGGGTCATCGCCTCCGGCGCCTCCGCCGTGGACGCCTCGATGCTCACCGGGGAATCGGTGCCGGTCGAGGTCTCCGTGGGCGACGCCGTCACGGGCGCCACCGTCAACGCCGGTGGCCGCCTCGTGGTGCGGGCCACCAAGGTCGGCGCGGACACCCAGCTGGCGCAGATGGCCAAGCTGGTCGAGAACGCCCAGTCGGGCAAGGCCGAGGTCCAGCGCCTGGCCGACGAGGTCTCCGGCATCTTCGTGCCCGTGGCGATCGCGATCGCCGTCGCCGCCCTGGGGGCCTGGATCGGTGCCGGCTTCCCGCTGAGCGCGGCCTTCACCGCCGCCGTGGCGGTGCTGATCATCGCCTGCCCGTGCGCGCTCGGCCTGGCCACCCCCACCGCACTGCTCGTCGGCACGGGCCGCGGCGCCCAGATGGGCATCCTCATCAAGGGCCCCGAGGTCCTGGAGTCCACCCGCAAGGTCGACACCGTGGTCCTGGACAAGACCGGCACCGTGACCACCGGGAAGATGACGCTGACCGACGTCATCACCGGTACCGGCGTCGACCGTGCCGACCTGCTGCGCCTGGCCGGCGCGCTCGAGAACGCCTCCGAGCACCCCATCGCCCAGGCCATCGCCAAGGGCGCGGCCGACGAGGTCGGCGCGCTGCCGGACCCGGCTGACTTCGCCAACGTCGAGGGCAAGGGCGTCCAGGGCATCGTGGCCGGCCACGCTGTGCTCGTCGGCCGCGAGTCCCTGCTCGCCGACTGGACCCAGCACCTCACCGAAGACCTGGCCCAGGCCAAGGCCGACGCGGAGGCTGAGGGCAAGACCGCCGTCGCGGTCGGCTGGGACGGCCAGGCCCGCGGCGTGCTCGTCGTCGCCGACGCCGTCAAACCCACCAGCGCCGAGGCGGTCCGCCAGCTCAAGGCGCTCGGGCTGACTCCGGTCCTGCTCACCGGCGACAACCGCGCCGTGGCCGAGCAGATCGCGGCAGAGGTCGGCATCGACCAGGTCATCGCCGAGGTCATGCCCAAGGACAAGGTTGACGTCATCACGCGCCTGCAGGGTGAGGGCAAGGTCGTGGCGATGGTCGGTGACGGCGTGAACGACGCCGCGGCCCTGGCGCAGGCCGACCTCGGCCTGGCGATGGGCACCGGCACCGACGTCGCGATCGAGGCCGCGGACCTCACTCTCGTGCGTGGTGACCTGCGCAGCGCGGCCGACGCGATCCGCCTGTCGCGCCGGACCCTCGGCACCATCAAGACCAACCTGTTCTGGGCGTTCGCCTACAATACGGCGGCGATCCCGCTGGCCGCCCTGGGCCTGCTCAACCCGATGCTCGCCGGTGCGGCGATGGCGTTCTCCAGCGTCTTCGTCGTCGGCAACAGCCTGCGCCTGCGCTCCTTCAAGAGCCGGGCACTGAACTCCACACCGACCCGCGCCGCGTCGCGAATCCCCGCACCGCAGCCGGCCGGCGTCTGACCCACTCGCACGTCGACAAGGAACGGAACCGCCCATGGCTCACGACCGCGCCACCTCCAGCTGCTGCCACACCTCCGCGCCCGCAGGCCGCACGGACCTCCTGACCACCACGACCAGTGCTGCCGCTCCCACCAGTGCGGACGTCGCCGAGTGCCCCGTGATGCCCGGCAGCTCGGTGGTCAAGGCGGACGCCGAGGCCGCCGGGCTGTTCCGCGACCACGAGGGTCGGCGGTACTGGTTCTGCTGCGCCGGCTGTGGCCCACGCTTCGACGCCGACCCCGCCAAGTACGCCGTCACAACCTGAAGGTGTGTGGCCGGAACCGGTGTGCCACGCGAACGTGCGTGGCAACACCGGTTCCGGCCCCTACGCCGGTCGCTGACTAGCCACTCCGGCGGGTGCGATGCTGAGGACGGCCACACGGTGGCCGTCGCACTGACGTCGCGGCGCCGTAGCCCACTCCGCCCCATCCGCCCGAGCCATCCGCACCGCACGACAGGGAGCACATCATGACCGGCACGCTCAAATCGGGCGCCGACGAGGCCCCGGGAGCTGACCACCACGCCACGCACGGCTACATCTCCGACAAGGACCGCTACCTCACCCGGCTCAAGCGCATCGAGGGCCAGGCCCGCGGCATCCACCGCATGGTCGACGAGGAGCAGTATTGCATCGACATCCTCACCCAGATCAGCGCCCTCACCAGCGCCCTGCAGGGCGTCGCCCTCGGGCTGCTCGACGACCACCTCAAGCACTGCGTCGTCGACGCCGCCAAGGCCGGCGGCGACACCGCAGACGCCAAGATCAAGGAAGCCTCCGACGCCATCGCCCGACTCGTCCGGTCCTAGCTAGGGGCACCGAGCCAAGCGGAGTAGACGGCGGGGTTCGGTGTCATGTGTGTTCCGCTACGCGAACGCACGGCGCGTTACCTATCTGCTCCGCACGAGCCGCCGCCTCGCGGGGCGGCTTCGGGGGCGAAGGGTGTCTCTCCGTTGCTTACACAAGCCTGCGGCGTACGCCTGCCCTGCTGGTACAGGCGTTGCCTAGGCCAGTTGAAGAGTGGTGACGCAGGTTGCGCCGTCGCCCGTGGTGGAGAAGTCCGCCGTGCCGGTGAGCCCGTCGTAGCTGACCTCGATCGTTCCCTCGACGTCGCGTGGCAGCCAGAAGCCTGCGAAGCCGTTGTCGAATGTCGTCGTCTCCCCCTCGATCAGGACCTCGCCGGTCGCTTCATCGAGGATCCGTACTTCGACGTCCTCGCCGGTGAGCTCGCCCTGGCAGGTGGTGAGGCTGTGGTAGAAGCACTCGTGGGTCTGGTTCACGTAGGGAGCGACGGACAGGTAGTAGCGGTCCGCGGGCATGTCCAGGGCCAGGTCTCGCTGCCCGTCGGAGAGCACCAGCTCGTCGGGCCGTACGGAGGCCATGAAGTCTGTGGGGCGTTCGCCGCCCCCCAGTCTGTCCAGGTGGTCGATGATCTTTGCGGCATCCATCCCGGCCAGGTCATACGCGTCGAGGAACTCAGCCTCGGCGCCCCCGGCGGAGGGCTCCGGCGCCGAGTCCGCAGATGAGCAGCCGGCGAGCACCAGCACCAGCGCTGCAGCTGTCATCACGAGTTTCTTCACGTTACATCTCCTTGTTCGGCGGCCCGTCCCGGCTGGTGGCAATGTCATGCGGCTCGGCGCCCGCCAGGGACGCTCGTGGGGCAACCGGTTCATCGTAAGTACACGGCTCCGTCCCGATTGGGTAGTTGGTCCCACGGGCACGGGGGGATGCTGTGGTCCCGGCTCGGTGACCTGGCGTTATGAAGGTTCGATGAAGCCGCTGGTGCTGCAGAGCGAGCGGAGTCCATGGTGCCGAGAGGCCGGGCGGCGGCCCGGTCTGATGGCGGCCAGGGGCCAGTGCAAGCCGGGTACCGAGCCCGTCGCCTTGTTGGTCAACAGCAATGCTGTCGCGGCTCATAGTTGCCGAGGGTGGCGCTTTGCTGGAGCGATGAAGGTTTGATGAAGAGCCGAATTGGGCCCTTACCCGCGCGTGGGTCACGTCGTTATCGTCTTGTGACAGCTCCCCGTCGTCCACAAGACTGCACTGGCCTCTGCGGCCGCCTCGTGCGTCTGCAGGAGGTCCATGCATGCCGCCCACCCGCCCAGAGGCAACGCCGCCGTTGACGCGTCGATGCTCCTATGGATGTCAAGCGGCCTGTGGGAGGTCGGCGGCGGGGGGTGAGGGGTGCGCGTATCGGGCCTGGAGATCGTGGATCAGGGCTCGGTAGATGTCGCGGGCAATGTGGCGCTTGAGGCAACGCATGATGTCCTTCTTCGAGAGTCCTTCCTTTGTGCGGCGCTGGACGTAGGCCTTGGTGCGCGGGTCCCATCGCATGCGGGATAGGGCGATGGTGTGCAGGGCGTGGTTCGCGGCCCGGTCCCCGCCGCGGTTGAGGCGGTGGCGGTCCCGACGCCCGGAGGAGGCGGGGATCGGGGCGACGCCGCACAGGTGGGCGAACGCGGCCTCGGAGTGTAGCCGGTCGGGATTGTCCCCGGCGGTGGCCAGCAGCTGGCCGGCGACGTCCGGGCCGACCCCGGTGCGGACGAGCAGTGCAGGGGCGGCCTGGGTGGTCAGGGTCTTCAGCTCGGCGTCGAGCTCGGCGATCTCCTCGGCCAGGGCCAGGATCCGCCGGCCCAGGCGGCGCAACGCGGCCTTGGTTGCCCCGGTCGGGCCTGCCAGGTCGTCGGGGCGTAGCCGGGCGCAGGTTCGGGCCAGCTCGGTGGCGGAGAGGCCGCGCAGCTGCGCGCGCAGTGCCTCGGGGGCGGTGACCAGGAGCTGACGGGCCTGGTTGATGGCCTGGGTGCGGGCCTTGATCGCGGAGCGTCGCGGGACCCGCAGGGCGCGGATGGCCTCGACGATCCCGTCGCGGGTCTTCGGGGTCCCGGTGGCGCGGCCCGAGGCCACCGCGGTCGCGGCGGCATAGGCGTCGATCGGGTCGGACTTGCCCCGCAGCCGTCGCATCTTGCGGTCGGGGCGGTCGACCTCGACCACGCTCAGCCCGGACCGGGTCAGGACCCGGGCGAGCTCGGCACCGTAGGCGCCGGTGCCTTCGACCCCGACCGCGGCCACGGTGCCGTGGGAGCCGAGCCAGGTCATCAGCTGCCGGTACCCCGCGCCCGTCGCCGCGAACTCCTTGTCGGCCAGGTGCCGGCCGAGCCGGTCGACCACCGCGGCGTGATGCGTCTGGCCGTGGGTGTCCACCCCGGCGATGACTTCCAGGTGCTGATCCGTCATGCTGGTCACTGCTGTCCTCTCGCTGATCCGGTGGGCAGCACGCGCCGGCCGGGCGGGCGGACAAGACAGTGGCGGGGCTTCTGAACCAAGCTCCTATGAGGTCACAGCGCCCGTCCGGTCGCGTGCGTGATGGTCCCTCGAGCGAGCCGACATATCGCAAACAAGACAGCCGAGGCGTCGGTCAGATCGTGAGTCAGACCACCCGAGGAACCACCACACACATCATCACTGTCAGATCAGGGAAGCGGAACGGCAAGCCTCGGTGACGCATGCCGGGCGAGATCGACACACCCCCACGGGTCTCCCAAGGACCGTCGGTCGCGTGGAGGTACGGAGCTCGAAGCATGCGTCCCGGACGTCGGCCTCGCGTCGGCGAGATCTCCGCAAGGACCAGGCCCGTCGGTCCCGGTTCTCCCGCGTGACGCCGGCCGCCGCGGTTCTGGTGGCAGCGTCCTTGGTCGGGTCGACTTCCTGGGCGGGCAGCTCTGTCGACAAGGCCGCCCCATCCGGTCGTGCGGTCGTGGTCCCTGTAGCGGTCAGTGCGCTCGAGACGTTGGAGGCTTCGGCGGCGAGAGCGGCGCTGGAGTCCTCCGGTGCAACGGTGCTCGCGAGAGTGGCGGCCGCTCCGGCCAGGGCGACCGTGGTCCACGCCTCGCGGGCCGAGGAGCGGGACGAGCTGGCAGAGGACGACGGTGGGGCGAGCGGGCTGCGGGCCGCGGTGGCACCAGAACGCCAGCAGGTCGGTATGCCGCTCGATGCGGGGCGCTACCGCATCACCTCCCACTACGGGTACCGGGTCGGCCCGCTCGGCGGCGGCAGCCAGTTCCACACCGGCGTCGACCTCGCTGCGCCGCTAGGCACACCGATCCACGTGGTTGCCGACGGGGTCGTGACCTATGTCGGTGCCGGCAAGGATGGCCGGTCGAGCATGCTCGTCATTGTCGAGCACGAGATCGATGACCGGACGTATTACACCTGGTACAACCACATGTACGCCTCGGACCTATATGTCAGTGTCGGGCAGCAGGTCAGCGTTGGTGACGTCATCGCGGGGGTGGGCAACAACGGCAACTCCACCGGCCCGCATCTGCATTTCGAGGTCCATGTCGACGACGAGCTCACCACCACGGAGCCACTCGCCTGGCTGGAAGAGATGTCCACGCCCTGATGTGAGGCGTGCGGCCCGCCCGGCACGACGGAGTCCGGCGCGTACGTCGCGCCCATCGCAGCTGCTCGCGTTGCACCGTCCCCGCCGCGCCAAGGGGCGGTAACCGGGCGCTTCACCCGGTCGGGCACTGGCGCTCGGCTGGTTCCTCGTAGGCGGGGACGGACCGGGCGTCGGCCTCCTGCGGCGACGACGCGATGCCGTTGCGCTCGATGTCTTTGATGAGCCAGTCCATCTCGAAGATCTCGCGCCGCTGAGCCTCGCTGATCTCGACGGCGAGCTCGCACACTCGGACGTCCTCGATCCCGGCACGTTCGGACCGGGTGATGGCGAGGGAGTGGTGGGGGATCATCGCTCTCATGTAGGCGGTGTCGTCGACGGTTGCCTGGCTGCGGTCCAGGAACGTCCCGCCGGCCAGGAGCAGCAGGCTGATCACGACCACGGCGACATTCGCCCTGGTGTTCTTGTACATGTTCAGCATCCACGCGAGCATGACCAGTCCCATGGCGCCGCCCATGGTGATGGCCATGAAGACCCGGCTCTGGCTGAAGCGGACGTGGCTCCACTCCCAGGAGCCGAGGAACATGACCCAGTACATGACGACCATGGCCGTCAGGAGCATCGCCGCGAACCGCAGGTACATCTTCTTCGGCTCGTGCGACGTCCCTGAGGCGTGCGTCGGCCCCCGGTGGTGCGGCCCGCTCTCGCCGGGGCCGTGCGTCTCGGCGTTGTTCTCCTCGTTGGTCGGCACAGGTTCAGCTTCCTTTTTCGTGTGGCCCGGGGGAGACGGGGCGCCGCTGCAGTTCGCCTGACGGGCGGTCGAGCGCCGCTTTGGTGGTTATGCTCAGGCGATGGCGGCGAGCAGGTCGTTGCAGGCCTGCTCGCAGGCGCGGCAGGCTTCGGCGCAGACGCGGCAGTGCTCGTGGTGACCCGCGTGGGCCTCGCACTGGTCCCCGCAGGACTTGCAGGCCTGTGCGCAGGCCTGGAGCACGGTCCGGGTGATGTTGGCGTCGTAGCCGGTGTGGCGGGAAAGCACCCGGGCGGTGGTGTCGCAGATGTCGGCGCAGTCCAGGTTGGCCCGGATGCACTTGCGTAGTTCGGTGACCATGTCTTCGCTCAGACAGGCGTCCGCGCAGGCGGTGCACGCCTGGGAGCAGGCGACAAGGGTCTCCACGGTCTTGGCGAGGAGGTCTCGGTCGAGGTTGATCTCGGCAGGATAGGTCTGCATCATCTCGGCGGTTCGCATTGGTCCGTCCTTCCGCTCGGGATGGGCGGGCCTTCGGTCGGCGCCGCCCCGGGTCGTCTCGACGCTAGGTCGGTGCAGTGCGCCGCGCACTCGGGGGAGTGCTGTTCGACTGTGAAGATTCGATGAAGATCCCTCAGCCAGCATGTCCGTCCCGGTCCCGGTGAGCTTGCCGGGGCGCGTTCGCGGGCAGGATGGACGCCATGAGCGTGACGGATCGGGGTGCCCGGGTGCTTGTCGTGGAGGACGAGGAGCCCCTTGCCAAGCTTGTCGTCAGTTATCTGCGGCGGGACCGGTTCGAGGTGGAGGCCCTCGGCGACGGCGCCGAGGCGGTGGGGTTGGCCCGACGGTGGAACCCGGACGTGGTCGTGCTGGACCTGGGCCTCCCTGGCATGGACGGGGTGGAGGTGTGCCGGCAGGTGCGCACGTTCTCGGACTGCTACATCATCATGCTCACGGCCCGCGCCGAGGAGGTCGACAAGCTGGTCGGCCTGTCGGTGGGTGCGGACGACTACCTGACGAAGCCGTTCAGCCCACGGGAGCTGGTGGCGCGAGTGCGGGTGGTGCTGCGCCGGCCTCGCCGCACCGGCACAGCCGACGAGGTGGACGGGCCGCTGACGTTCGGCGAGCTCGAGATCGACATCGCTGGCAGGGAGGTTCACCTGGCTGGCGTGCCGGTGGAGCTGACCCGGACCCAGTTCGACGTGCTCGCCGCTCTGGCAGTCCGCCCGCGGATGGTCTTCTCCCGGGAGCAGCTCATCGAGGCGGTGTGGGGCCCGGGTTGGGTCGGGGACGAGCACCTGGTCGACGTCCACATCGGGCACGTGCGCCGCAAACTCGGTGACGACCCGGCGGATCCGGCGTTTATCCGTACCGTCCGCGGGATCGGCTACCGCATGGGCCCGGGCCGTTGAGGGTTGCCCGGTGGGGCCTGGCGCCACGGCTGCTGGCCGCGATCGTCGTCGTCGTCCTGGCGGGAGCGGTGACCGCGTGGGCGGTGGCAACCGCCATCGGACCCGCAGTCTTCCACCTCCACATCGAGCGTTCCGGAACCTCCGACCCGGGGGTAGTGCGCCACACAGAGGAGGCGTTCGCCACGGCTTCGGCCTACTCACTGGGTCTGGCCCTGGCGGCGGCCCTGGCGACGTCGGTCCTGGTCAGTGTGTTCGTCACGCGACGCATCGGCCACTCCCTGACCACGGTGCGGGAGGCCGCCGCGCAGGTCGCGGGCGGTGACTACACCGCCCGCGTGCCCACCGTCGGCATGGGGGCAGAGTTCGACGACCTGGCCCGGTCGTTCAACACCATGGCCGCCGACCTGGGCCACATCGAGCAGACCCGCACCCGGATGCTCGGCGACCTCGCCCATGAGATGCGCACCCCGGTGGCAGCTCTGGACGGCTACCTCGAGGGCATTCAGGACGGCGTCGTGCCCGTGGACGAGGAGGTCCTCGCCATGCTGCGCGACCAGGTAGCCCGCCTGTCGCGTCTGGCCCAAGACATCTCCCTGGTCACCACCGCAGAGGAGGGACGCTTGACGATGCACCGGCAACCGGTACAGGTCGGCGCGCTCATCGACGCCGCGGTGGCCCAGGCCGCCGCCCGGTACGCCGCCCGCCGGATCAACCTCCGGGCCGCTGTCCCGGAGCGGGTACGAACCACGGCGGTCTACGCAGACCTGGACCGGCTGGGCCAGGTGCTGACCAACCTGCTGGACAACGCCCTGCGGTACACCGCCCCTGGCGGGCACGTGGTCGTCAGCGCCACCCGGGACGAGGCAGCTGTCCGCATCGAGGTCGCCGACGACGGGGACGGCATCGAGGCCGAGCACCTGGCGCACGTCTTCGAACGGTTCTACCGGGCCGACACCGCCCGAGACCGCGCCCATGGCGGTTCCGGGATTGGTCTGGCGGTGACCCGGTCGATCGTGCGCGCCCACGGCGGAGAGGTCACCGCCGCCAGTCCCGGCAAGGGGCAAGGTGCGACGTTTACCGTCGAGCTCCCCGCCGCTGACCCCGCCTGAGCAGGGCGTCTCGCCACTGCCACGACCGCCGGGCAGGAAAGATCGCCGACACCACCCACACCGCCAGGCCGACGCAACCGACGCACACGGCCACGACGGTGGCCCATAGCTGCACCGACACGTCGCCTCCTCCACCCGATCACGGGGAACGGCTGACACTCTCCCGCAGCTCGTGCGGGCAGACGGTGCACGTGCGACGAAGATCTCGGCCGGGTTCGATGAAGACTCGATGAAGACCACGACCCTGGCTGGCGTCGGTGCCCCCCGCTCGCGTTCACTAGCGGAAGACTTATCGCCTCGACCGTTGGAGCCACCCCGTGAAGACCACCTCCCGCCTGGCCGCCGGCACCGGCGCGCTCGTCCTCGCCCTGACCCTGGCCGCGTGCGGCGGCTCGCAGGAGCCCGCCGAGACCACAACCGCAACGAGCGCCGCCACCCAGGAACCGACGCCTGCGGAACCCACCGGCTCGACCGGGGACGGAGCGGTCGCCCAGGCCCACAACGACGCCGACACGATGTTCGCGCAGATGATGATCGTCCACCACCAGGGGGCAATCGAGATGGCAGACCTGGCGGTGGAGAAGGCGGAGAACGAGGACGTGCGGTCGCTCGCAGAAGACATCTCCGCCGCACAGGGGCCGGAGATCGAGCAGATGACCTCCTGGCTGCAGGCCTGGGGCGAGGACATCGAGCCCATGGGTGGCATGGAAGGCCACGGCGGCATGGAGATGGACGGGATGAGCCAGGGGGAGGCGATGGCCGAGCTCGAGGGTCTGTCCGGCACCGACTTCGACCGCCGCTTCCTGGAATTGATGACCGCCCACCACCAGGGAGCGGTCACCATGGCCGAGGAGGAGCTCGCGGACGGGGAGAACCCCCAGGCGCTCGAGCTCGCGCAGACGATCATCGACGACCAGCAGGCAGAGATCGCCCAGATGGAGCAGATGCTGCAGGACCGGTGAACCTAGCCCTACTGACGGTGGTCTGCCCCAATCCCCAAGGCGGCAGGTCGCCGGTCACCTGGTCCACCAGCCGAAAGAGAGTTCTGTGTCCGTGTCATGCGCTGCCCGGATGAGCCTGGGCGTGGCTGTGGCCTTAGTGCTGACCGACTGCTCCCAGCCCGCGACCGAAGAGAACCCACCAGCGCCGGTCACGACCGACCCGGCCACCTCCTTCGGTCACGTCCACGGCCTGGGCATGAACCCGTCCGACGGCGCTGTGTACGTCGCCACCCACCAGGGTCTGTACACCGCCGACGACGAAGCCGGAGCGCGCCTGGTCGGCACTTCCCGGACCGATCTGATGGGGGCTTCACGGTCGTCGACGACGACACGTTCCTGGCCAGCGGCCATCCAGCGCCAGACGATCCTGGGCCGAGCAACCTGGGCCTGATCCTCACCGCCGACGGCGGCCAGACCTGGGAGGAGGTGTCCCTGGGCGGGCAGAGTGACTTCCACGGCCTGACCGCTGTCGATGACCGGGTCTACGGCCTGGACTCGGCCACCGGTGCGGTGATGCGCAGCGACGACGCCGGCGGCACGTGGCAGCAGGCGGCGAGCCTGCCGGCCCGGGACCTCGATGTTGATCCGGCCGACCCGGACCGGATCGTGGCCACGACCGCTGAAGGCCTGCTCGTCAGCACGGACGGCGCACTCACGTTCAGCCCGGCTGAGAAGCAGCCGCCCCGCCCACTTGTCGTCGTCGACCACCTCCCCCCTGGCGGCGAAGAGGCAACCGCCCTAGTCGGCCTGGACGCCGCCGGAGTGCTGTGGCATTTCAAGGAGGCGTGGGCCTCTGCCGGACCGGAGAACGGTGAGCCGAGTGCGTTCACCGCGGTGGACGAGGACACCTACCTGGCCGCGTTCGGCACCCACGTGGTCCGCACCAACGATGGCGGCCGGACATGGGAGCCGATCGTCGGACCCTGAAGCTGCACCGGGTACAGGCTCATCGTTGGGAGATGTACCTCTCTTGAGCGGTCCGCTGACCCGAGGTCACACGAAGGGGTACTCGCCCTGCCACCGCCTGGATGCTGTCGGCGTCGGTGAGGCGGATGGGCCGGGTCTGCCGAGTCCGCCGGCATGCCGGTACCCCAGCACACCACGCAGACCGCCACCCGAGGCCACCGTCCGCCGGGGAACAAGGACCTCGGTGAGCTGCCTGCACCGCGAGACGGCCCGTGAAGGAGTCCAGATCCGTGAGGCCGCAATCGCGGCTCGGGTCATGATGAACACCGCCGGGTAGGTGCGGCTGACGTGGCGCTCCCGGGTCATCACGGTGCACATGCTGGCCGATGGCACCGTCGCCGACGCTCCTGTCAAGACAGCGAGATGTCCTCGTGGACAGATGATGCCCCTGGGGTGGACAGTTCGTCTCCCTGTCCGCGGTCAGCTGATCTCCCTGAGGGTTAGTTCAAGGGGACCACCCTGCGTCCGGCTATGGCCTCGCTTGAGCCGTAGCGAGGCGCCCTCGGTGATGATGACGTGGGCGTGGTGCAAAGTCGCGCAGCCTGCGGTGCCTGCGAGCCCCAGCCGCCCAGGAAGTTCTGCTCAGGCCGCGCAGCAGGAGAGCTTGGTGATGTCGGTGGTGAAGGCTTGTGCGGTGAGCTTGAGACCTTCGGACATGGTCAGGTATGGGCTCCACAGTCGGGCGACCTGATCGACCGTCATGCCGGCCTCGAGGATGTACACACCGGTGGCGGCGAGCTCGCCGGCGTCCTTGGCGAGGGCTGTGATGCCGACGATGCGGCCGGTGTCTGCGTCGGCGACCATCTTGATGAGTCCCCGGGTGTCCCGGTTGACGATGGCGCGCGGCACGTGTTCGAGCGGCAGGACGCGGCACTCGCACCGGATCCCGGCCGCGCGGGCTTGCCGGTCAGTCATCCCGACGGCGGCGAGGGTGGGGCTGGTGAAGATGACCCGGGGCAGGTGCCGGTAGTCAACCTCTCGGCGGGCTCCGGTGAGGGCGTTGTCGACGGCGAGGGTGCCGTGGGCAGCGGCGACGTAGACGAAGTCGCGCTGACCGGTGACATCGCCGGCGGCCCAGATCCGCGGGTTGGTGGTCCGTAGCCGTGTGTCGACGACGACCTCGTCGAGCTCACCGGTCTCCACGCCCACGGCGGTTAGGCCGGGACCCGTGGTGACGGCTCGCCGGCCGGTTGCGACGAGCAGGTCGGCGGCGCGGAACTCCTGGGTCGTGCCGGCGACTGTGGCGCTGACGACGACCTCGCCTGTGGCCTCATCGCGGCGCACCTCCGTTGGCACGGCGCGGCGGATGACGTCGATGCCCTCGTCGGTGAAGGCTGACAGGAGAGCAGTGGAGGCCTCGGGCTCCTCGTGCGAGGCCAGCCGGGAGCGGACCAGCATGGTCACGCGGGAGCCAAGGCGGGCGAAGAGCTGGGCCTGCTCGAGGGCGACGTAGCCGCCGCCGAGGACCAGGAGGGAGTCGGGGACGTGGTCGAGCTCCATCGCCGTGGTGGAGGTCAGGTAGCCGGTCTCTTCGAGCCCGGCGACTGGCGGCGCCCAGGGGGCCGAGCCGGTGGCGAGGAGATAGTGCTCGGCGTGGACAGCCTCCACCGAGCCGTCGGGAGAGACGACTTGCAGGACGGGGTTCCCGGCCGTGCCCGTGAAGGTGGCGTCACCCTGGCGCAGGTCCCACCCGTAGTCGGCGGCAAGATCGACGTACTTGTGGGCCCGTAGCGAGCCCACCAGCTCATCCTTGCCGGCGATCAGCACGGGCATGTCGATCGGGCCCGCCGTCGCGGCGAGGCCTGGGAATCGGCTGGCATCGAGGCTGACGTGCCGGGCCTCGGCGGCCGCGAGCAGCGCCTTGGACGGCACACACCCGGTGTTCACGCAGGTGCCACCGATCGTGCCGCGCTCGACCATGACTACCGTCCTGCCCAAGGTGGTGGCCCGGATCGCCGCAGCGAACGCCGCGCCGCCGGACCCGATCACTGCCAGGTCGTATGTACGCGCCATGAATCTTCTCCCGTCTCGATGAGAACAGCATGAACCTTCCAGTACGCTGGAAGGTCAAGAGGGAGGATGAGGCGAATGAGAATCGGTGAAGTGGCGCAGGCAGCCGGCACCAGCACGAAGACCCTGAGGTTCTACGAGGACGTCGGGCTGCTACCGCCGGCGGAGCGAACACGGTCCGGGTACCGCGACTACGACGCCGAAGTGCTGGGCCGGTTGGGCTTCATCCACCGCGGCCAGGCCGCCGGCCTGACCCTGGCCCAGATCGGTCAGGTGCTCCAGATCCGCGACGGCGGCGAGGCACCGTGCCGGCACGTCACCGACCTGCTCAAAGCCCGGATCGAAACCATCGACCGCCAGATCGCCGAGCTCCAGCAGCTGCGGACCGCGATCGCTGAGCTACGCGACCACGCCGCAGGAGCCGATCCGACCACCTGTCCACCCGAGGACGTCTGCCACTACCTCTGATCCACCGGCCCGCGTTGTCACCACCCGACAGAAACCGAATCCCACATGGCCGATGACACGAAACTGCGGTGCTCCTGCTGTGGCCGGGTGCGGCCGCGCAAGTCCCTTCACGCCCTCGGCGGCGAGCCCGCCTACATCTGCCGCCGCTGCGGGATCTGGGTCGCGCTCCGCCTTCGCGACGACGAGTGAGTTCTGTCCCGCCTCGCCGGGCGCAGAAATAGACCGGCTGCCACGTGCCAACTCTGTAATCGTTGCTGAGCGGTCGCGAGGGTTGCGTGTCTGTCTCACCACCTGGCGCGTCTCATGACCAAGAGCGAGTTACGGCAGGCAGGCTGAAATGCGCCGGGGGTCTGTGCTGTACTGGTCACTCTAAAGTTCGGCATACCGAACTTTCGCCGGGAGGTGGCTGTGGCCGCTGAGGCACTGGGCACGCTGGGGCGTCGACGAAGAGTCGTGCCGCTGCTCGGGCCTGCCTTTGTCGCGGCGATCGCCTACGTCGACCCGGGCAATGTCGCGGCCAACCTCACCGCCGGCGCCCGGTACGGATTCTTGCTGGTGTGGGTGCTCGTCACAGCCAACGCGATGGCGGTGCTGGTGCAGTACCAGTCGGCCAAGCTCGGCCTGGTCACCGGGCGTACGTTGCCGGAGCTGATCGGGCACCGGCTTCGCAGGCCGGCACGGCTGGCGTTCTGGGCGCAGGCTGAGGTCGTTGCGGCGGCCACCGACCTCGCCGAGGTCATAGGCGGCGCGATCGCCTTGCGCCTGCTGTTCGGCACACCGCTGCTGGTCGGGGGAGTGATCGTGGGCTGTGTCTCGATGGTGCTCCTGGCGGTCCAGAACCGTTTTGGGCAGCGGCAGTTCGAGTCGGTCGTCATAGCCCTGCTCGGCGTCATAACGATCGGATTCGTCGCGGGCTTGGTGGTGAACCCACCGGCCGCGGGTGACGTGGTCGCTGGTCTGGTACCACGTTTCGCCGGCACCGAGAGTCTCTTGCTGGCTACGAGCATGCTGGGTGCGACGGTGATGCCGCATGCGATCTACGTCCACTCCGCGCTCGCGCGGGACCGGCACGGAGCCGCCGCCTTGCGCGACGGCCACGTGCATCTGGTACGCGCGACACGCTGGGATGTGTTGGGAGCCCTGGGGGTCGCCGGTGCGGTCAACATCGCGATGCTGCTCCTTGCGGCGACCAGCCTGCGAGGCGTCCCGGGGACGGACACGATCGAGGGGGCGCACGCCGCAGTGGTGTCCAACCTCGGACCCACGATCGGGCTCGTCTTCGCCGTCGGCCTGCTGGCCTCGGGACTGGCCTCCACATCGGTGGGGTGCTATGCCGGAGCGGCAATCATGCAGGGCTTGATCCACCGGCAGATCCCGCTGCTCCTGCGCCGTGCGATCACGATGATCCCCGCCCTGGCGCTGCTCTCTCTGGGCGCAGACCCGACATGGGCGCTGGTGATCAGCCAGGTGATCCTCAGCTTCGGCATCCCGTTCGCACTGGCCCCGCTGCTGCGCCTGACCGGCGACCGAGAACTGATGGGCACCGCGGTCAACCGGCGCCTCACCGGATGGGCGATGGGCGTCGTCGTGCTCCTGATCACGACGCTCAACCTCACCCTGATCGCCTTGACCATCACCGGCGCCTGAGTCAGTCACGCCGACAGAACCGGCTAAAGGAGGGACGCGATCATCGTCAGTCGCCCGGATGTGGGCCGCGGCGGCGCGACTGTGGGGCCAGGCTCGCCAGCGTAGTGTCGACGGCCGCTTTGAGGAGGCGCTCGAGCGGCCCGCGGCCGAGGAGGAGTCGCCACGACCAAGACCCGATGAGGACGGTCGCGATGAACCAGATCAGGACCGCGTTCGACCGCGGGTTCCAGACCACGTCGTTGCCGAGCAGAAAGATCGCGACGATCTGCAGGGAGTACACGGTAAGCGGCATGGCGCCGGTCGCTGCTATCGGGGCGAGACCGTTGGCGAAGGTGCGACCACGCCTTGTCGTCGGACGGGTCAGCAGGAGGCACAGGCCGATGACGACGAGGGAGGTGCCGCTGTTCCCGAGCACCTCGAGGGAGGAGTTGTCGTGCGCCGCGGCACTGACCAGGCGCGACGCCAGAGGCGTGGCATCGGGTCCGAGGGAGTCCTGCGCGAGGTACGAGGTCCCCCAACCGATGAATGCGAGGGCGGTGCCGGCGCCCACCAGCACGGCGTGGGTCCGGACCCGGGACAGGTCGCTTCGGCCTACGGCCATCCCGAGCAGGACGTAGGCCAGGAAGACGAGTGCCGGGTAGGGGCCGGTCACGAATTCGTCCATCGGCAGCCGGACCGGGTCAGACATGCCGGTAAGGTCTGCGAGCACGCTGGGCCGGCCATCGGCGGTGGGGGTGGTGAGCGCGAAGATTACCGTCGGGGAGATCACCGCGGCGGCGACGCCGCCCAGCACCAGCCACCTGCGACGCAGGGCCAAGAAGGGGACGGCTAGAGCGAACAGCACGGCATACGCCGGCAGGATGACGAGCACCGGTGTGCCGAGGGCGACGAGGAAGCTGCCGATGAGGAGAAGGAGTCCGGCACGGACAAACGCTGCGATCCGCGCCCGGATCAGCGTCGCCCCCGAGGGGAGGACCTGTCGCCCGCTGGTCAGTGCGAGTGAGAGACCTGCAAGCAACGCGAACAGGGCCGAGGAGCGCCCGTCGGCGATGACGAACCACTCGGGGTCATGCCGGCCGCCGGGCCCGTCCTCACCCAGGTGGGCGACGAACATGCCCAGGACCGCCAGACCGCGGGCGACGTCGATCCCCACCAGGCGAGGCGGGGGAATTCGGCCGGCCGGGCGGCTCACCCCGGCTGCCCCTGCTGCCCTCGGTGGAACGCGGTTGATGGGCAGAATCCTGCAACACCTGGCTCTGCCCAAGGACATCGCGCCGGTACGTCCGCGCACGTCTGGCTACCCGATGCCGCTGTAGGAGTGCAGGCTGTTGAAGACGAGGTTGACGAGGAAGTAGTTGCCGAGGATGGTGACGAACCCGGCGATGGATAGGTACGCGGCCCGGCGCCCTTCCCATCCACGGGTAGCGCGGGCGTGGAGGTAGGCGGCGTAGATCACCCAGATGACGAAGGTCCACGTCTCCTTGGCGTCCCAGCCCCAGGGCCGGCCCCAGGCGTGCTCGGCCCAGATGGCTCCGGCGATGAGGGTGAAGGTCCACATCATGAAGCCGACGGCGTTGAGGCGGAAGGCGATGCGTTCGAGCTCGGGGGAGGAGGGCACGACGTCGAGCAGCCGTCCCCACAGACCGTGGGTCTTGTTCCGCTCTTCCTCCTCCAGCATGACCGTCGCGCCGGCGGCCGGCGTTGTCGTGGGCGGCGCGGAGTCTGGCGCGGCGGTGTGAGTCCTGCGCAGCTCGGCGCGTTCCTGGACGAGCTGGAGGACCGACAAGGTCGCGGCGATGGAGAAGACACCGACGGCCAGCGTGGCGATGGAGACGTGGATGACGAGCCAGTAGGTCTGCAGGGCCGGCTGGACGCCGTCCGCACGCACGTAGAGGACGGCGACGGCGATGCCCAGCATGAGGAGCACCGGGCCGAGGACGAAGGTCCCAAGGAAGCGCATGTCCCGGCCACGTTGCAGCGCCAGGAAGATCACCATCGCAACGAGGGTGAAGAGGATGGAGAACTCGTACATGTTCGCCCAGGGCACGCGGGCGGCGGCGATGGCACGGGTGATGACCCCGACCAAATGGAGGGCGAACCCGAGCCACGTGGTGGTCATGGCGATGCCGGCGGCGCGGCGGCGGCGGTCGCCGAGGCCACGATCACGCAGGCCGGACAGATCGATGGCGAAAGCGATGAAGCTGACGAGATAGGCGGCCATCGCTCCGTAGATCAGCATGAGGCTGAGCTGGCCCAGGGTGGCTTCAGGCATCAGTGTCCTTCCGGGCCGGGTTGTCACCGGCGGGGGTTGGGGCAGTCGGTTCGATTGCGGTTCCGGCACTGTCCTGCAGTTCCGGCGCTGGGCTGGTCAGGGTGCCGGCGTCGCGCAGCACCCGGGCGAGGTCGCGGGCCAGGCCGGGGTCGTCCCCTCTGGCAAGTGCCGCCCCGGTAATGACGGTGCCGCCGTCGGGGGTGTCGGCGAGCTTGACCCACAGGCGCCGGCGGGGGACGAACAGGGAGGCGAACAGGCCGAGCATGGCGGCGATGGAGGAGCCCAGCAGGTAGGGCAGGGAGGGGTCGTAACGCAGGTCCAGGCCGACGAAGCGCGGGAGTGACTCGAACGTCACTGTGCCGAGCTCTTCGGGCAGCTCGATGGTTTCGCCAGGGGCGAGGAAGAGGGTCACCGGCTGCTGCCCGCCGTCGACGGAGCCGGGGGAACCGTCCTCGGCCTCTTCGTAGACCTGGCGCATGTCGTCGGTGTCGAGGACGTAGATGTTCTGGGGCACGCCGCCGTCGAGGCCGAGGTCACCGGCCCAGAGGGTAAGCACCATCAGTGGTGCGTTGGGCTGAGGGTGGACGGAGTACGCTCCCGATCCGTCCGGGGCGACCACGGCGGTGGGCAGGAAGGCCCCGGTGAGGCCGAGCTGCTCACCGACGCTGACGTCAGGGACCTTGATGACACCTTTGGAGGTATAGACCGAGTCCTCCGGCAGGAACGGGACCGGCTCGGAGAAGGCCACCTCGCCGGCGCCGTCGCGAACGGTGATCCGGGGGGCGAAGCCGTTGCCCATCAGGTACACGTTCGCACCGCCGGCGCTCATGGGGTCGTTGACCTTGATGACCTCCTGCCGGGTCGTGCCGCCCGGCTCGCGCACGGTGACGGTCGCGGCGAAGTCGCGGGCCATGGCGTCGATGGTGAACTCCGAGTCGAACTCTTCGAGGGTGAAGGTGAAGGGCTCGAGGGTGCCGGGGTCGAAGAACGTGCCGGGGTCGAAGGTGTCGTAGTCGAGGATGGAGTTGGCGAACGACTCGCCCTCGACGACGATGAACTGCCCGCGGTGGCTGTAGAACTGCCCGGCCGCCAGCGAGAGCAGGACTCCGATCAAGGACAGATGGAAGACGAGGTTGCCGGTCTCACGCAGGTACCCGCGTTCGGCGGTGATGCCGTCGGTGGTGACCGCAGCGCGGTAGCGACCCTTCAGGGCGGACATGATGCTCGCCTGCACCCTCGGGCGGGATTCGGTGACCGTGCGCTCCTGACGGACCGGGAACCGCTGGAAGCTGCGGGGCACCCGCGGCGGCTGGGCGCGCAGGGCCCGCCAGTGCACCCGGACGCGCGGCACGATGCACCCGATCAGCGAGGTGAAGAGCAGCAGGTACACCGCCGCGAACCAGGGCGAGTTATACACGTCGAAGAAGCCGAGCCGCTCCAGCCACGGAGCCAGGCGCGGATAGGTGGTGAAGTACTCGTCCACCCGGGCGGGATCCTGCGGCTGCTGGGGGAAGAGCGAACCGGGCAGCGCGGTGACGGCCAGGAGCAGCAGCAGCATGATCGCGACCCGCATGCTGGTCAGCTGACGCCACATCCAGCGCAGCCAGCCGACCAGGCCTAGCCTGGTTCCCCGCGGTGGTTCCGCGGCGCCGCGCTGTCCTTGCCCGGCCTTGGAGCTCAGATTCGTCGCGTCGACCTCAGTGGTGGTGTTCATGGTTCTCACACCAGCGTCTGGTAGGTGGCGACCAGGCCCTGGAGGTATCCCGACAGCAGGGCCCACAGGCCGGTGACCATGGCCAGGCCGAGCACGACGAGCAAGCCGCCCCCGAGACGTTGGATGCTCAGGCGGTGCCGCCGCAGGAATCCCAGTACCCGGGTCGAGCGCGAGAACACCATCGCCAGCACCACGAAAGGCACACCCAGCCCGAGGCTGTAGGCCAGCACCAGGATCGCGCCGCGGGCCGGGTCGGCCTCCCCGAAGGACAGAGTCAGCACCGCCGCGAGGGTGGGGCCCATGCACGGTGCCCACCCCAGCCCGAACACGACCCCGAGCAGCGGGGCACCCCACACGCCCTGGCGGGGCAGGGCGCGGATACGGGCCTCGCGCTGCAGCACCGGCAGGCGGCCCAGGAACGCCAGGCCCATCACGATCACGAAGACACCCAGGACCCTTGTGGCGACATCGAGCCACGGCGCGAGGAGGATCCCCGCCCAGGAGAAGACCACGCCGAGCAGCACGAACACGGCGGTGAAGCCGGCCACGAAGAGCAGAACCCCGGCCAGCAGCTGGCCCGTGCCGGTGCGCCCCGGACGTGCTGGTTGGCCCTCCTTGACGGTGCCGGAACGCGGCGGCGTGCCGCCGCCCGTTGTCGCGCCCGCCATCCCACCCAGGTAGCCCACGTACCCGGGCAGCAGCGGCAGCACGCACGGCGAGGCGAAGGAGACGAACCCGGCGATGGCCGCGACCGGCAGCGCCGCGAGCATCGGCCCGGTGAGCACCAGCTCCGCGAACGTGCCACCGACCTGTCCCCAGCTCACGGCCGGTCCTCCTCGGCGAGGGTGTCATCGATGAGCCCGCGCAGGGTGGTCGGGTCGATCTGGCCGAGGATGCGGGCGGCGACCCGTCCCTGCCGGTCCAGCACCACGGTGGAAGGCATGGCCTGCAGCGGCACCAGTCCCTCAAAGGCAGCGACGCCGCCGGCGTCCTGGTCGTGCAGGGACGGGTAGGGCACCTCGAAGGTGCGCTCGAACGCCTGCGCCGTGCCGACGCCGTCGCGGGGGTTGATCCCGACCATCTTCACCCCCTGCGGGGTGTAGTCGGTGTGGATGTCCCTCAGGTCGGACGCCTCGGCGCGGCAGGGCGGGCAGGCCGCGTACCAGAAGTTCACGACCACCACGTCACCGCGCCAGTCCGCGAGGTCAAGCTCCTCGCCGGAGTACGTGGTCCCCACCAGGGAGATGGGTGCGGCGCGCTCGTCCGGTGCCCAGGTGGCAAACGTCCCGTCGCCGGCCACGTAGCCGGCGTCCGACCCTGCGGCCGCAGCCGCCGGGGACTGTGGGGTGCGGCCCGGGGCGCAGGCGGCGAGCACGAACGCGGTGGCGGCACCTAACCCGCCGCTGATCACGGCACGTCGGCTGAGGGATCGCCGAGGCAAGGCAGCGGCGCTCGAGGTCGTCTCGTCGTCCGCGCCGCGCGTGGCGGTCGTTCGGCTGGCCGGGGCCGGTGGGGGTGTCATATCTCGCTCTCGGTGTGGGTGGGACGGTGGTGTCTCGCCAGGGAACGGCTGCGGGACGAATCCGTCGGACGGGGGCGGGTCATCGCCTTGGCCAATGGCCCGCCAGACATGTTGGGCTCGGTGCCGTCGGCGTCGAGAGTGTTGAGCCGTCATGTTCGCGGCTCGCGGCGTTCGGGCGGCTTCTCGTGCTCGGTCTCGCCGGCGGGATGTCCCGAGAGGTCGGCGAGCATGTCGTTGTAGGCGCGCAGCTCGGCGTCGTCGTCGCGCTCCGCCTTGCGGTCGGAGCGTCTCGCAGTCCGGTCGTCCTCCTTCGCCCACGCCAGCGCCACGGCGACCGCCAGGGCGAGGGTGGGAATCTCGCCGATGCCCCAGGTGATCGCTCCGCCGACCTCCTGGTCGGCGAGGAGATCGCCGCCCCAGCTGACGTTGAGCTGGCTGAAGAAGTCGGCCGCCAGGACCGTGGTCTGGGAGATCAGTGAGATGCCGAAGAAGGCATGGAACGCCATCGTCGCGAACAGCAGCAGCAGGCGTAGCGGGTAGGACGGCCGCGCGGGGCCTGGGTCGACACCGATGAGGGCGTTGGCGAAGAGGTACCCGGCGGCCGTGAAGTGCACGACCATCAGCAGGTGCCCGATATGGCTGGTCAGGGCGTACTCGAAGAGGGGGGAGTAGTAGAAGACGATCAGCGACCCGGCAAAGTTCACCCCGGCGACCACCGGGTGGGAGAAGAACCTGGCCAGGCTGGAGTGGACGAACGCCAGGAGCCACTCCCGGGGCCCGCGGGAGCCGTCCCTGCGGGCCGGGAGGGCCCGCAGGGCCAGGGTGACCGGGGCGGCGAGCACGAGAAAGATGGGCACGACCATCGCCAGCAGCATGTGCTGGATCATGTGGCCGCTGAACAGCACGCTCCCGTAGGCCGCGGGTCCGCCGTTGGTGACCCAGAAGAACAGCGCGAGGCCCACCACCCAGCTGAGGGTGCGGGTGGTGGACCAGGCGTCGCCCCGGAGCCGCAGCCGCCGCGCCCAGCGCACGTAGACGACCACCCCGGCCAGGGCCGCGAAGGCGGTCATGGGTTCGGGTCGCCACTGCGTGAGATAGGTCAGCACGGTCGGCGCCGGTGGCTCCGGGTATCCGGTCAGGACGAAGAGCGCACCGGCGTTGCTGACCGGTTCCAGTGGTTGGGGTGTCGGCGACGAGCCGAGCGCCACCCCGATGCCGACGACGGCACCCATGACCAGGACCTCGACCCCGGCCAAACGCCAGAAAGCCCAGCCCGCCGTGGCGCCGCCCGTACCGGTGTGGGCGCGGATTGTCGGCATGGTCCAGGTGCGGTGCACCCAGCCAGCCATTCCCAGCACCAGGGTGAGCACCACCTTGAGCAGCAGCAGCTGACCGTAAGGGTGGGTGAGCAGGTCCAGCGGCGTGGTGAGCCGGATCCAGGCGTTCGCGGCACCGGCCACCGTGGTGATCACGAAGGCCCACAGCGCGACGCGGGAGTACCGCTCGACCACCCGTGGAAGATCGCGGCCGAGCCTGGAGGCGACGAGACACAGCGCGACGAGGCCACCGACCCACACGGTCACGCCTCCCAGGTGCAGCCACCACGAGGACACCGCCAGGTCATGGTTCGCAGCCCCCGCCGCGTGCCCGGTCTGCGCGACCGGGTACAGCGAGAGCAGGGCCAGTACGCCCGCACCAGCGACCGAGGCGTAGCTCGTGGTGGCTACGGCCAGCAGCGGGATCACCGCGACCAGCAGCGTGGCCAGAGCCAGGTAGCGGCCCATCTCGATCTCGGTGACGAAGTGGATGAGCTGGACGTCGTAGCCGTCTCCGCCGATCGGCGTCCCGAGGACCGCGGCGTGGGTGAGCAGGAGGTGCGCCAGCTGGGCGAGCGCCCACACCACAGCGGCCATCGCGCCCACCGGTGCGAGGAGGTGCCACGCGTCGCCGCTGTCGCGTGAGTCACCCCGGCCCGCTGCGGGGCGAGGCAGCACCAGGGCGCACAGCGCGAACGCACCGATGGTCACGGTCGCGCTGGCCCAGGTGAGGGCGGTGACGACGGGCAGACCCCAGCGCACGATCGGGCCGGGATCGAACAGCTCGGGAGGGCCCGCGGCACCGGTCAGGGCCAACCCGGCCACCATGGCGACAAGCACCAGGGGCAGGGCACCCAGGGGGAACCACCACACCCTGGTCTGCACTGGTCGGCGATCAGCCTCGGGCTGCGCACCGGGACGTGCCTGTGCCCGCTCCGGGGTGCCGCGGGCACTGTCTGCGCCGTCACCGCGACCAGCGGACGCGGTCGTCTTCATAGGATCACTCACACAGGTGTCGGAAGTAGTCTGTCGTGGTCAGCCGCGACCGCTAGCCCGGCGGCCGTGCCATCTGAGCACGACCAAAAGGAGTTGCCTGGAACGGCTGGCGCGCAGCCTCCGATGACTGTCGAGCCGCGCGACGGCCCGAACTGGTCGCGGCCGGCGCAGCGCGCCACCGCGGTGAGCGGTCATCGATCATGTCGGTCCTCTTCCGTGCGCTGGTCGACGACCCGACTCCTGCCCTGGGTCTCCGGGCTGGCGTAGATGGAGTCGAGCACGTCACGGTTCGGCGCGGTGGAGTCCATCGACGCGACCTCGGGGTGGTGCAAGTCGAACGCCGGGCGCTCGGAACGGATCCGGGGCAGGGAGGTGAAGTTGTGCCGCGGGAACGGCGACGCGGTGGCCCACTCCAGGGAGTTGCCGAAGCCCCACGGGTCGTCCACGAACACGGTGCGCGGGCCGCGCATGGTGACCCAGACGTTCCACAGGAACGGCAGCGTGGAGATCGCGATGAGCACCGAACCGACTGTGGAGATCTGGTTGTACAGGGTGAAGCCGTCCTCCGGCATGTAGTCGGCGTAGCGGCGCGGCATGCCCTGCACACCGAGCCAGTGCTGGACCAGGAACGTGGTGTGGAACCCGATGAACAGGATCCAGAACTGGATCTTGCCGAGCCGCTCGTCCAGCATTCGCCCGGTCCACTTCGGCCACCAGAAGAAGAACCCGGCGTACATGGCGAAGACCACGGTGCCGAAGACGACGTAGTGGAAGTGGGCCACGACGAAGTAGGTGTCGTGCACCTGGAAGTCCATCGCCGGGCTGGACAGGATCACCCCGGTCAGGCCGCCGAAGAGGAACGTGACCATGAACCCGACCGAGTACAGCATCGGGGTCTCGAACGTGACCTTCCCGCGCCACATCGTGCCGATCCAGTTGAAGAACTTCACCCCGGTGGGGACCGCGATGAGCATCGTCATCAGCGAGAAGAACTCCAGCATCACCCCGCCGGTGGTGAACATGTGGTGCGCCCAGACGGTCACCGACAGGGCCGCGATGGCGATGGTGGCGAAGACCAGGCCCTTGTAGCCGAAGATCGGCTTGCGGGAGAAGACCGGGATGATCTCGGAGACCACGCCGAAGAACGGCAGGGCGATGATGTAGACCTCGGGGTGGCCGAAGAACCAGAACAGGTGCTGCCACAGCAGCGCGCCGCCGGCCTCGGGGTTGAAGATCTGCCCGCCGAGGGCCCGGTCGATCAAGAGACCGAACAGGGCCGCGGCCAGGATCGGGAACGCCATCAGCGCCAGGATCGAGGTGATGAGGATGTTCCAGGTGAAGATCGGCATCCGGAACATCGTCATGCCGGGTGCGCGCATCGTGATGATCGTGGCGATGAAGTTCACCGACCCGAAGATCGTGCCGAATCCGGTCATTGCCAGGCCGATGACCCAGAGGTCGCCGCCCAGGCCCGGGGAGAACGTCGCATTCGACAACGGTGTGTAGGCCGTCCAGCCGAAGCTCGCCGCGCCCTTCGGGGTCAGGAAGCCGGCGATCACCAGGAGGCCGCCGAGGCTGAACAGCCAGAACGAGAACATGTTCAACCGGGGGAACGCCACGTCCGGGGCGCCGATCTGGATGGGGACCATGATGTTGCCCAGGGCCGTGAACAGCGGCGTGGCGAAGAGGAACATCATGATCGTGCCGTGCATGGTGAACAGCTGGTTGTACTGCTCCTTGGACTGCAGCAGCATCCCCGGCTCGAACAGCTCGGCACGGACGACCAGGGCGAGCACGCCGCCGAACATGAAGAAGAGGAACGACGCGATGACGTACATGTAGCCGATCGTCTTGTGATCGGTTGACGTCATCCAGCTGACGACGGTTCGCCCGAGGTTCTGCCGCTCGGGCCGCAGGCCGGGGACGACCTCCGTGCTGGTCTCTAGGGTGCCTGCCACAGCCGTACTTCCTTCCGACGAACGTTCTCTTGTGCGTTCACGGGCGAGCGCTGTCAACAGACACAGACCAGACCGTGGATCCCTGGGTTCACCAGGTTAGGTCGCTGCAGCCTCCGTGGTCGGCAGGCTCGACCTGCAAGGTGGCGTGCTCGATCCCGTACCTGTCGCGCAGGACGTCTCGTGCGGCGTCGAGCACGGTGTGCTGGTCCGCCCCCGGGGCCGCGACCAGATGGGCGGTGGCGACGTTCATCCCGGACGTCAGCGTCCACAGGTGCAGGTCGTGGACCTCGGCGACCCCGGGCACGTCACCGAGGATGCTGGACACCGCCTCGGGGTCCATATCGGCGGGGGCGTGCTGACCAAGCACGCCCAGGACCTGCCGCCCCAGCGAGAGGGCCCGGACGATGACGAAGATCGCGATCAGCGCCGCAACAACGACGTCCCATACCGGTTGCCCGGTGGTCAAGATCAGCACGCCGGCGATCATGACGCCCACCGACCCGGCGGCGTCGGCCACGACCTCGAAGTACGCGCCCTTGACATTCAGGCTCTCCGTGGATCCCCCGCGCAGCAGCAGCATCGAGATGATGTTGATGACCAGCCCGATCAGGCCGACGACGAGCATCGTCCCCGACGTCACCTCCGGCGACTCGCCCAGGCGGCTGACCGCCTCGAGCAGGACGTAGGCGCCCACCCCCAGCATGATCAGCACCGTCAGTCCCGAGGCGAAGACCTCCGCACGGTAGGACCCGTAGGTCCGCCGCCCGGTCGTGTCGGGGCGGGTGGCGATGCGGGTGGCCACCAGGGCGGCACCCAGGGCGACGACGTCGGCGGCCATGTGGCCGGCGTCGGAGATCAAGGCCAGCGACCCGGACACGATGCCGGCGAGGAGTTCGACGAGGAAGAAGGTCGCCGTCAGGGCGAACGCACCGGCCAGGCGGTTGCGGTAGCGCCCGCCGGCGTGCCCGGCCACGGGCGGCGGCCCGTGGCTGTGACCGGTGCCCATCAGGGCCGCTCCTCATGAAGGGTGTGCTCACGGGAGAGGTCGAGCAGCATCCGCACGTGTGCGTCGGCCAGCCGGTAGTACACCATCCGGCCGGCGCGGCGGTTGCCGACCACTCCCGCGGTGCGCAGCAGGCGCAGCGACTGGGAGACAGCGGTTTCGGGCACGTCGATCGAGGCGGCCAGGTCGCACACGCACAACTCCCCGGCCTCGAGCAGGGCGTACAGGATCCGTGCGCGGCGCGGATCCCCGAGGAGCTTGAACAGGGTGGCCAGTCGCGCCGTCTCGGTCAGGTCGGGGATGTTCTCCCGGGTCAGGGCCACCTTGTCGGGGTGGACCGTGACGATCTCGCAAGCATCGAGCGGTGTGACGTCACCCATCCCGGAAACCTCCACATCTGAGCATCTCTGCAGACGTTACAACATTCCCGTCGACCGCAGTAACGGCGGTCCGGACTGTCCTCGCCAGGCATACGGTCCGGGAGCCGGTCGGAGCGTTCCATGTCCGAGGGGAGTGGTAGCTCAGCCGGACGTGATGGCTGGGTCGGACCCTTGGCAGGGTCAGCGGCCGGTGCGCCGGCGCTTGTAGGCCAGGGCTGCCGCGACGGCGAGAACGATGATGCCGGCCTGCACAAGGAGGATGGTGGTCCACGAAGGCATCCAGGCGGGTCCGTCCTCCTGCGCGGTGGTGCCGGCGTCCGCGTCCGGTGCCGGGCCGGCCTCGGGTGCTTGGGACGGTTGCGGGGCGGCGGTGGGCGTGCTCGGGGTGGCGGACTGCGACGGTGCTGCATCGTCGGCCCCTGCGAGCGTGAAAGTGTAGCTGTCCTCGGTGCGGTGACCGTCGGAGGAGACCACCGACCACGTCACGTCGTAGTCGCTGTTCGGCAGGTCCGGTGGCAGGGCGAGCCGGACCGCCTGGCCGTCGAGCTGGGGCGTGCCCTCGGCCACGACGGCACCGTCGGCGGCGGTCACGATGATGGTGGTGGGCAGGTCGAGGATCTCGGCGCTGAAGGTCAGGGCGACCGCGGTCGGTGCTGCCTCGACGACGGCGTCCTGCGCAGGGCTGGCCTCGATGAGCGTGTCGTGCGCTCTGGCGCTCGGCGCGGTCACCAAGGCCGCGACACCGAGCAGCATCAACAGACCGAGCATCGTCGACAGTGGCAGCCGGGCGGCGCGGGCCGCGGCAGGCCGCGTCCGGGCTGCGACCAGCCTCGGGAAGGCAGTGGCGGACATACGAGCCACCATAGGCAAGTCTTGCCAGGCGATGACAACTCCGTGAACGCAAGTGATCAAGGTCCCAGTCGCAGCCCGTGGAGTGGGGCCGGGTGCTTCCTGGTCTCTGCTAGGGAAGTTCGCCGACGTCGACCGCGCCCTGCGTCTGGAGCCAGGCCAGCGGGTCGGTCGTGGTCAGGTCGTCGTCGGTGTGGATCTCGAAGTGCAGGTGCGGCCCGGTGGATCGGCCGTTGTTTCCCACGCCGGCGATGACGTCCCCGACCTGGACCTGCTGGCCCACCTCGACGTAGAGGCCGCTGGCGTACATGTGGTTGTACCAGCTGTAGAACACCTCGCCGTCGATCTCGTGCTTGACCACGATGATCATGCTCGACCGGCCGGCCTTACCCGGTCCGACGTAGTCGACGATGCCGTCGGCCACAGCATGGATGGGTGTGTCCAGCGGCGCCGCGAGATCGACGCCGGTGTGCGAGGACGACCCACCGGTGAACGGGTCCGCACGCCCGCCGTAGGAAGAGGTTTTCCGGAAGCTTCCCTGCGCGAGCGGCATGACGATCTTCTTCTCGGGCACCGCCGCGGCTATCGTCCCGTGCGCACCCTCGACGTTCGCACCGTCGAGGGCCCCGCGCGCCGCCGCCCGCGACGCGTACATCGACTCGGCCCGGGCCTGTGCCGCGGGGTTGGCAAGCAGGCTCTCGGGTTTAGAACCCGTCACCTGAGCGGCGCCCACCCGGGAATCGAGGACCTCCAGCACGCTGGCCTGGATCTGCACGGCGGGTGCAGCTGCCGCCTCGTGCGCGTGGGCCGAGTGGTCGGCGCCGTCCAGGCCCACGACCGGAGCGGCGATCGTCGTCAGCCCCAACACGGTCAGCACCGCCGCGCGCGGCAGAACATGCCGCGGACGTCGAGCGGATGATCCTGGCTGAGGTCGCAACTGGCGGCGAGTGATCCCCGGTACTTCCGCGAGCTCCTCGGTCGGGGAGTCCGAACCCTGGCCGGCGCACCGTTGACCGTGGCTAGTTCTCGTCGGCACGGTCACGCTCAGTGACCGAGGCGAATCTTCGCGATCAGCAACGTCGGCCTGGCGTGCCGCTTCGCCCTCGGCCTGGGCCTCCCGAGTCCGCTCTCGTTCACGAATCTGCCGTCGGGTCAGCGGTACCCGCACCTCTTCGGGCACAGCAGCATCCGACATCGATCAAAGCCTCCACGAAACAGACAGACACGCCCTGGCGTCGGCGCAGGGCAACTCAAGCGTCACGAAAGGGTAACGGTCAGGCAGCACCTAGAAAACCACCTCGCCGATTCCGTGACCTCTTCCACATCCGCCACGGAGCATCTGGAGCTCTCGTGTCGCCCGGGCGGGGATCGACGGCAGAGAGTCGCGACGCGTCGAGGCCGCGGCACCGCGGCCAGGTAAGCAACGAGCTGACCTCGACCCGACCGCTCGTCGCCCCGGCCGCACACCACCTGTCGACCGTCGGTGTGTCCCCGACTGGGCGGTTGTGTGTTTTCCTAACAGTCGGTGCGGATTGTCCGCACTGTTCGTGACGTCCGGACGGCGGAGTGCCGCGGGGGCAGGAGCCTGGTTCGAAGTGAGCAAGAATGTGAAGTTCTCGGCCGCGCTGGTCGCGGTCTTCGTCGCCGTAGTCGCCCTCGCGGTGGTGCTGGTCGGCCGCGCGGGCAGCGATCCCACGGCAGTGGCCGAGAGCGACGAACTCGCCGCGGCTCCGGTGGTGCGCGAGAACAGTCACCGCCTCTCCACCGCTTCTGACGGTCGGGTCACGCTGGTGGAGTTCCTCGACTTCGAGTGCGAGGCGTGCGGGGCGGCCTACCCCTTCGTCGAGCAGCTCCGCGACGACTATGCCGACCAGGTGACCTTCGTCGCCCGCTACTTCCCGCTCCCGGGCCACGCCAACGCCGAGAACGCCGCGCTGGCCGTCGAGGCAGCTGCCCAGCAGGGCCAGTTCGAGGCGATGTACCAGCGGATGTTTGAGACCCAGGCCGAGTGGGGGGAGCAGCAGACCTCCGAGGCCGATCTGTTCCGTACCTTCGCCGAGGACCTCGGGCTCGACATGGCGGCCTACGACAAGGCGGTGGCGGACCCGGCGACGCTCGAACGCGTCCAGCAGGACGTCTCCGACGGCCTGGCCCTGGGGGTGCAGGCGACCCCCACGTTCTTCCTCGACGGCGAGATGATCGCACCGGCATCCCCCGACGAGTTCCGCGCGCTGATCGACGCCGCTCTTGAGGGCTGAACCGGCGGCCCCGCCAGCGACGCGCGCCAGCAACGACGACGTCGCCGCCGGCATCGACGGTGCCCCGCCTCGGCATCTGGCGGTGCTGCTGGCACTGGGCGGGTTGGCGGGTCTGATTGCGGCCGTGGTGTTGCTGATCGAGAAGATCGCGCTGATCGCCGACCCGAGCTATGTGCCGAGCTGCAGCATCAACCCGGTGCTCAGCTGCGGATCGGTCATGACCACCCCGCAGGCCGAGGCCTTCGGCGTGCCGAACCCGCTCATCGGCGTCGCCGGCTTCGCGGTCGTCACCACGGTCGGTGTAGGGCTCTTCGCCGGCGCCCGTTACCGGCGCTGGTTCTACCTCGGCCTGCAGGCCGGCGTCACCTTCGGTGTCGTCTTCGTGCACTGGTTGATCTTCCAGAGCCTGTACCGCATCGAGGCGCTGTGCCCGTACTGCATGGTGGTGTGGGTGGTGACCATCGCGGTGTTCTGGTACACCACCCTGCACAACGTCGACGCCGGCCACGTCCCTCTCCCCAGGTCGGCGCGCCGTACCGTGCGAGGCGTCGCCGGGTACCACGGAGTCGTCCTCACCGGCTGGTACCTCACCGTGGCGACACTCATCCTCATCCAGTTCTGGACGTACTGGCAGACCCTGCTGTAGCCGACCACTGTCCGAGGGCGTCACGATTGAGCGGTGACAAAGCCCGGGATGACCTCTCAGCGGCGGTCCGGCGCGACGCTGAGCAGCCGTCCGAGGCCAGGTACGAACCGGCCCGCGGTCCGGGCGTAGGAGAGGTAGGCCGGTCCGTGCACCCGCACCAGGTACGGCTCCTCGACGAAGCGGACCTGAAGCTCGACCGCTACCACCAGAGCGAGAAGGCCGGCCAGGGTCGCAAGACCAGGAACCATCAGCGTCAACCCCAGCAGCGCCGCGATCATCGCGGTGAACACGGGATTGCGAACCTTGGCGAAGGGCCCGGTGGTCACCAGGCCGGTGCGCTCCTCCGCGTCGACGCCGACGCGCCAGGAGGCGCCCATCCCCGCCTGAGCGACCAGCACACCCACCAGGGCGGCGACCACCGTGAGCAGACCCACCCACCGCACCCACTCCGGCGACGCGAACGCCTCGACCAGACCCGCCAGGGCCAGCGCAGGGCCCAGCGCGCTGAGCACCAGCGCCGCGGCGAAGAGCGCACCGCCCCACCACTCGACCGACCCGAACGCGCCGGAGAGCCCGCGGAAGCCGCTCGAACCGGTCCGGCGGCGATGCGCCCACGAGCGAACCCCGAACGTCACGATCAGACCCGCACCATACAAACCCAGGGCCAGCCCTGCGGCCACACCGGTCGACATCATCCCTCGTCACCCCTCCGTGACATCGCCGGCCAGTCCCGGCGCACATCGGCGGACGGGCTTGATCCCGAACCGCCCACCCGCATAATATCGCCCTATGACGATGCCAACACCTAATGCAGGTATAAGCGACGAGCCGGGTGCTGTCGACCCAGCCGCCCTGGCGCCCGCCGCCGCGCTGTTCCACGGACTGTCGGACCCGGCCCGCCTGGCGATCTTGCAGCATCTGAGCGTGGGGGAGCACCGGGTGCGGGACCTGACCGAGCACCTCGGGCTGGCCCAGTCGACGGTGAGCGCCCATCTGGCGTGCCTGCGCGACTGCGGTCTGGTGAACTCCCGTCCGGAGGGACGGGCGTCGATGTTCTCGCTGACCACGGCCCCCGAGCTGCTCGCGGTCCTCGCCACTGCCGAGCAGCTCCTGGCATCGACGGGATACGCCGTCGAGCTGTGCCCAAACTACGGCATTGGCACCACCACTCCGGACGCCGAGTACCTGAAGCCGCACGTAGACCTGGAGACCGCCCAGTGAGCGACGCCTGCTGCGCCCATCCCGAGGACGAGCACACCGACGTCCACGACGCCGAGCACGGCGAGTCCGTCGAGCGGCTGTGGGACGTCGACGAGATCCGTGGGGCCGCGCTGTCCGGGGTGCTGCTGGTCGCCGGCTTCCTCTTCTCCTGGGCCGGGCAGGAGGGCTGGTCGCACGGACTGAGCATCGCCGCCCTGCTGGCGGGTGGGGCCACTTTCGTCCCCGGGACGCTCCGCGCCTTGGTCAAGGGCCGGATCGGGGTGGGCACCCTGATGACCATCGCGGCGGTCGGCGCGGTGCTGCTCGGTGAGGTGCAGGAGGCCGCGATGCTGGCGTTCCTGTACTCCATCAGCGAGGGCCTGGAGGTGAATCGCCCCGGGTCTGATGGAGGCTCTCATTCCACGGAAGGATGAGAGTCATGGCAGCACCGAGGAAGTACAGCGTCGAGCTGCAGGAGCGGGCGACGCGGATGGCGATGGACGCGAGGAAGGAT
>NZ_VUKD01000011.1 GCF_009193155.1 Georgenia subflava | reverse complement strand
CAACCCAGCAAGCTGGGCATCATCGTTCGACTTGCATGTGTTAAGCACGCCGCCAGCGTTCGTCCTGAGCCAGGATCAAACTCTCCGTTAAAAAAAGAACGCCAACCACCCACCAAAGCAGGCAGCCAACAAACAATACGGAGAAAACCCCCCGACCAAACAGACCGGGAAGCCAATCCAGGCATCACACCAACCAGCCCGACGGAGCAGACCAGCCAGCATGTATACCAAAACAAAACAAACAGACCCCAGGCACCACCCAAAACCCCACCACAACGGCAAGGAACCAGACGACACCCAGAATCATATGGCATCAAAAACTTGGCACACTGTTGAGTTCTCAAGAAACAGACACACACCGCCGAAAACCCAGGAAAACCACTCCCGAACCCGGACCGGGGCAACCTCTCAAACTTAACCTGTTCGACCTACCTCGTCAACTCGGCTGGTTTCCCCGCTCGTGTTGGCTCGATCACGCCGGCCAGGCTCTTCCAGAACTTCGCACAGTTGTATCCTGCGCTTCTTGTTCCGGAGATTTCCCGCGGGACCGGCCACCGTCTCGGTGTCCGTGCCTCCCTGGCGGGACTCGTAGATATTAGGCAGAGCGCGCGACGGTGGTCAAACCGCCGAGCCATGGCCTGCGTCACACGCTCACGCACGTGCTGCGCCGGCCGACGAGGGCCCGCGGATGTGGCTGCCGAGTCCCCACGCCCACGCGCGTGCGGTGCCCGCCTCACGCCACGGTCGAGGTTCGACCAAGAGCCGCCGGGCGTGCGGGCCCGCGCATGGCGGAGCTCGGGCCTGCGGGTCGACCGGTGGACCCGGAGGCACGGCGGCGCGCTGCGTCAGGCCATGCGCTCGTAGGCCGGCAGCGTCAGGAAGTCGGCGTAGTCGTCGGCCACCGCCACCTCCAGGAACGTCTGCTTCGCCTGCTCGTAGTCAGCCGGGTCGCCGGGCAGCTTGGCGATCTCCTCGTCCACGATCGTGTGGATCAGCTCGCGGGTCACCTGGTGGCCGGTGTCGGCAAGGACGATGTCGTTGTGCAGCCACTGCCAGACCTGCGACCGGGAGATCTCCGCGGTCGCGGCGTCCTCCATCAGGTTGAAGATCCCGACGGCGCCGAGGCCGCCGAGCCATGCCTTCAGGTACTGGATGCCGACCGAGACGTTGCTCCGAAGACCTGCCTCGGTCACGTCGCCGGGCGTGCTCGCCACGTCGAGCAGCTGCGACGCGGTCACGGAGACGTCCTCGCGCTTGTTGTCGATCTGGTGGGGCTTGTCGCCGAGCACCGACGTGAAGACCTCCCGGCAGACCTCCACCATGCCGGGGTGAGCCACCCAGGAACCGTCGAAGCCGTCGTTGGCCTCCCGTGTCTTGTCGTCGCGCACCTTGGCGAACGCGGCCTCGTTCACGGCCTCGTCCTTGCTCGGGATGAACGCGGCCATGCCACCGATCGCGTGTGCCCCGCGCTTGTGGCACGTGCGCACCAGCAGCTCGGTGTACGCACGCATGAACGGCACGGTCATCGTCACCGCGTTGCGGTCCGGGAGCAGGAAGTCCTTCCCGCGGGTGCGGAAGGACTTGATCACGGAGAACATGAAGTCCCACCGCCCGGCGTTGAGGCCTGCGGAGTGCTCCCGGAGCTCGTAGAGGATCTCCTCCATCTCGAACGCGGCGGGATAGGTCTCGATGAGCACCGTCGCCCGGATTGTCCCGCGCGGGATCCCCAGGGCGTCCTGGGCGATGTTGAACGCCTCGTTCCACAGCCGTGCCTCGAGGTGGGACTCCATCTTGGGCAGGTAGTAGTAGGGCCCGAGCCCCTTCTCGATCTGGCGCCGGCCGGCGGTCGCCAGGTAGAGGGCGAAGTCGACGAGCGAGCCGGAGGTCTGCTCGCCGTCGACGAGGATGTGCTTCTCGGGCAGGTGCCAGCCGCGCGGCCGCACGATGATCGTGGCCAGCTCGTCGTCGGGCTTGAGGGCGTAGGACTTGCCGTTCTCCGCCGTGAAGTCGATGGTGCGGTTGATCGCGTCGAGCAGGTTGAGCTGGCCGCCGACCACCGAGGACCACTGCGGGGTGTTGGCGTCCTCCTGGTCCGCCAGCCACGCCTTCGCGCCGGAGTTCAGGGCGTTGATCGTCATCTTCCGGTCGGTCGGCCCGGTGATCTCCACCCGCCGATCGACCAGCCCCGGCGCCGCCGGGGCGACCTGCCACGAGTCGTCCTCACGGATGTGGGCGGTCTCGGCCAGGAAGTCCAGGGTCCCTCCGTCGGCCAGCGCTGCCACCCGCTCCGCGCGGGCGTCCAGCAGCTCCAGCCGGCGAGCGTTGAGCCGACGGTGCAGGTCGGCGATCAGCTCGAGCGCCGTGGGCGTGAGCACCTCGTCGTAGCGCTCGCTCAGCTCGCCGGTGATGGTCAGGCCGTCCGGAGTCTCCATCGACGTCTCCAATTTCGTGATGCGGAATCCAAAGTCTTCCTAGCGGAAGGGTAGGTGAGGTCACACCTCTGGGTCAACGGTTGCGCGCCTCGCCGGCGAGCTCGGCGCGCAGCTCCGCGACGTGCCCCTGCGCGTCGACGTCGTAGCGTGCGACCTGCACCGTGCCGTCGGGAGCGATGACGAAGGTCGACCGGTGGACGCCGTCGAAAGTCCTGTCGCCCAGCGTCCGCGGTCCCCAGACGCCGTACGCCTCGGCCACGGAGTGGTCGCGGTCCGAGGCCAGCGGAAAGGTGAGTCGCTGGTCGTCCGCGAAGGCCCGCAGGTCCTCCACCGGGTCGGCGGAGACACCCACCACCGTGTAGCCAGCCGCGGCGAGGGAGGCGAGGTTGTCCCGGAAGTCGCACGCCTCGGTGGTGCAGCCGGGCGAGGCGGCCTTGGGGTAGAAGTACACGATCACCCCCTTGTCGCTGCCGGCCCGGAGGTCGGCGAGGGAGACCGTGCCGCCGTCGCCGGTCGGCAGGGTGAAGTCGGGCGCGGTGTCGGACTCCTGCAGTCGTGCCATCGTGTGCTCTCCTCGGTGACGGGCGCCGGCGGCGCGGGTCGGCGGGTCAGGGTCGGGTGGAGCCCCATCGCTCGCGGGCCTCGGCCAGGGCGGTCTCGCTCAGCTCGCCGAAGACGCGGAGCCGGCTGAGGCCGCCGTCGGGGTAGACGTCGAGACGGACGTGGGTGGCCTCGAGCGCCTCCTCGACGAGGAACCGGTGCCGCGTGTCGGCAACGACGCGCCGCCTGGCGACGATGTCGGTCCAGGCGTCGTCGTCGTCGATGTCTGCCGTCCGGGCATCGGCGGCCGACAGGCGCACCCAGCCAGGGGCGTTGCCGACGTAGTAGCCGGTGTCCACCTCGACGTGGCGGACGGTGCCCCGCTGGCCGAGGGCAAACACCGCGAAGTCGTTGCCCTCACCGCGGCGGCGGGCGTTCTCCCAGCCCTCGCCCATGTGGCGGGCGCGCCCGGGCAGGATGATCTGCGCCGGCGAGGAGTAGAAGTCGTCCGACGTGCGCACCAGGCGGCCGCCGTTCTCCGCGGCGACGAGATCGATGGTGCCGGCGAGGAAGCTCGGGTTCGCCACGACCTCGCCGTGCACCCGGAGCCGCGCGACGCCGCCGTCGGGGTAGATGGACAGGCGCACGTGGGTCCAGCAGCGCTCGTCGTCGACCTCATAGTAGTTCTTGCTGTCGCCCTCGCACGGCGCCTTCGCCACCAGGGTGGTCCACTCTGCGGCGACGAGCTCGGCGGTGGAGGGGTACCCCTCGATGTGCACGGCCTCGATGGAGATGTACGGCGGGTAGTTGCCGCGGAACCAGGCCGTGTCGACGACGACGCCGCGCACGATGCCGTGCGAGCCGAGGCAGACGATGGCCCAGTCGTTGCCGGGCTCGCGGCGCCGGCGGGTCTCCCAGCCGTCGTAGACCTTGCCCTTGTGGCCGAACTCGCCGGGGTCGAAGGCGGGCTCCCAGGCGTTGATGAGGTTCTCGCGCTGCGCGAAGAGCTCGTCGTTGGCCGCCACGACGCCCGCGCCGAGCGCGCGGGACGCGAGGTCGGTGAGCTTCGTGAACGCCGGGGCGCCGGGGTCTACCTTGGTGGTCATACCTCTCCTCTTCGAAGCAACGTCCCGGTGGGGACGTCGGTGATCGTGCGGCCGCGCAGCAGGGTGCGTCGCACGCGCCCGCTGAGCCGACGGCCGGCGTACGGGGTGATGGGATTCTTGTGGTGCAGGTGGGCGGGCTCGACGTCGAACGCCTCGTCGGGGGCGAAGACGGCGAGATCAGCGTCCTTGCCGACGGCGATACCGCCCTTGGTCGGCAGGCCGACCAGCGCCGCGGGACCGGCGGACATCCAGCGCACGACGTCGGTGAGCTGCAGGTCGCGGGCGCGGGCCTCGGTCCAGACGACGGCCAGGCCGAGCTGGAGCGACGCGACGCCGCCCCAGGCGTCGCCGAAGTCACCGGTGTCCAGCGCCTTGAGGTCCGGGGTGGAGGGCGAGTGGTCGGTCACGACGATGTCGATCAGGCCGTCGCGCAGCCCCTGCCACAGCCGGTCCTGGTTGCCGGCATCCCGGATCGGCGGGCAGCACTTGTAGGCGGTGGCGCCGTCAGGCACGTGCTCGGCCTCGAGCGAGAGGTAGTGGGGGCAGGTCTCCACGCTCAGCCGCACACCCTCCGCGCGTGCGGCGGCGATCATCGGCAGGGCGTCGGCGTTCGACAGGTGCAGGATATGGGCGCGCCCGCCCGTGCGACGGGCGACCTCGATGACCTGACCGATGGCGACCGACTCCGCCTGCGGGGGGCGGGAGGCGAGGAAGTCTGCGTAGTGCGGGCCGTGGGGCGCGGGTGCGGAGCCGATGACCGCACCGTCCTCGGCGTGGACGATCATCAGGGCGTCGGCCGTCGCGAGCTCCGTCAGGTCCGTCTCGAGCTCGGCCGGGTCGAGGTGGCCGAACTCGGGCACGCCCGAGTCGATGAGGAAGCACTTGAAGCCGAAGACGCCGGCCTCGTGCAGGGGCAGCAGGTCGTCGGTGTTGCCCGGCACCGCCCCGCCCCAGAAACCCACGTCGACGAAGGCGGACGGGCGGGCCGCGGCGCGCTTGGTCTCCAGCGCCTCGACGGAGGTCGTGGGCGGCACCGAGTTCAGGGGCATGTCGACGATGGTGGTGACGCCACCGGCCGCAGCGGCCCGGGTGGCGGAGGCGAACCCCTCCCACTCGGTGCGGCCCGGCTCGTTGACGTGCACGTGGGAGTCCACCAGGCCGGGCAGCAGGACCTCGTCGGCGGCGAGGTCGGTGACCTCCTCCGCCGCCAGGCCGGCGCCGAGCGGCTCGACGGCGACGATGACGCCGTCCCGGACGCCCACCTCGACCCCACGTTCCCCCTCGGGCGTGATGACGCGCCGGCCGCGGATCACCAGGTCGAGCCGGGCGCCGGGCGGGGCCGCCCGTCGGCCGGTCGAGAGGTCGGCAGTGCTCATTGCGCTCCTTCGGCGTGCCGCACCGCGGTGCGGGCGCTGAACCGGTCGGCGACGATGCGCTCGGCGAGCCGCTCGAGGAGCGGGCCTGCCTCGGCGATGCAGCGGGCGACGTCGGGCTCGACGTCGGTCAGCGCGTAGACGGCCTCGATGCCCGCGCCGGTGAGTTCGTCGGCGTCGAGGGTGGTGCGTCCACAGACCGCCACGGTCGGGACCGCGTGGGTCGCCGCGGCCTCGGCGACCCCGACAGGCGTCTTGCCGTGCAGCGACTGCCGGTCGAGACTGCCCTCGCCGGTGATGACCAGGTCGACCCCGTCCAGGCGTCGGTCGAACCCGGTGAGGTCGAGGACCACCTCCACCCCGGCACGACGCTCGGCGCCGATCAGCAGGCAGGCGTAGCCCACTCCCCCGGCTGCGCCGGCGCCGGTGGCGGCGGCGTGCTCGCGAGCGCCCGTCGCACCGGCGCGGGCGAGCGCGTCGACCCAACGGGTCAGGCCGTGCTCGAGGTCGGTGACGGCCGCGGCGTCGGCCCCCTTCTGGGGACCGTAGACGGCCGCGGCGCCGTGCTCGCCCAAGAGGGGGTTGTCCACGTCGCTCGCCAGGATGATCGTCGTGCTCGCCAGCTTCGGGTGGAGGCCGGACAGGTCCACGTCGGCGAGGTCGACGAGCGCACCGCCGCCGTCGGGAAGCTCACCGTCGGGCCCGGTCAGCCGGGCGCCGAGCGCCGCGAGCATGCCGGACCCGCCGTCGGTGCTGGCGGAGCCGCCGACCCCGATCACCACGGTGCGCGCGCCGCGCATCAGCGCGTGGTGGACGAGCTCGCCGAGCCCGCGGGAGGTGGCACGGCGGGCCGTGGCGTCGTCGGGTCGCACCATCTCCAGCCCGGTGACCGCAGCCATCTCGATGACCGCCGTCGTGCCGTCGACGGCGTATCGGGTGCGCACCGGCTCGCCCAGCGGGCCGGTGGCGCTGAGCTCGACGGCGGTGAAGCCGGCCGCCAGGGCGGCCTCCACGGTCCCCTCTCCGCCGTCGGCGACCGGCAGCTCGTCGACCTCCACGTCCGGCAGGGCACGGCGCAGGCCGGCGGCGAGGTGCGCGGCGACGGCCGATGCGGTGAGCGAACCCTTGAACTTGTCGGGGGCGAGGAGCACGTGAGTGGTCATGGCGCTCAGTCCAGCAGAACGAGGGCCGTCGGGGAATCCTCCGCGCTGAGGGCGAGATCCTCGAACTCGTTGACGCCGTCGAGCTCGACGCCCATGGCGATGTTCGTGACGCGCTCGACGATGACCTCGACGACCACAGGGACGCGGAGCTCGGCTGCCATGCCCTGCGCCTTGGTGAAGGCGTCGGCCAGGTCCTCCGGGTCGGTGACGCGCAGCGCCCGGCAGCCCAGCGCCTCGGCCACCTTGACGTGGTCGACGCCGTAGCCGCCGTTCTCCGAGTTGATGTTGTCGAAGGCGAGCGAGACGTGGAAGTCCATCTCGAAGGCCCGCTGGGACTGACGGATCAGCCCCAGGTAGGCGTTGTTGACGACGACGTGCACGTAGGGCAGGTGGTGCTGCGCCCCGACGGCGAGCTCCTCGAGCATGAACTGGAAGTCGTAGTCGCCGGAGAGCGCGACCACCGACGTCCCGGGCAGCGCCCGGGCGACACCCAGGGCAGCGGGTCCGGTCCAGCCCAGCGGGCCCGCCTGCCCGGCGTTGATCCAGTGTCGGGGTGCGTAGGTGTGCAGTAGCTGGGCGCCGGCGATCTGGGAGAGGCCGATGGTCGTGACGTAGACGGTGTCCCGGTCGAAGGCCCGGTTCATCTCCTCGTAGACCCGCTGCGGCTTGATCGGCACCTCGGTGAAGTGCGTCTTGCGGTGCAGGCTGCGCTTGCGCCCGGCGGTCTCGGCGACCCAGGTGGAGCGGTCCGGGAGCTGTCCGAGGTCTCGGCGTTCCCGGGCGACCTCGACGGCGAGGGCGAGGAAGGCTCCGGCGTCGGAGACGATGCCGTAGTCGGGCGCGAAGACCCGGCCGATCTGGGTGGGCTCGATGTCGACGTGGACGAAGGTGCGGCCGCGGCGGTAGGTGTCCAGCCCGCCGGTGTGGCGGTTGGCCCACCGGTTGCCGACGCCGAGGACGAAGTCGGACTCCAGGAAGGTCGCGTTGCCGTACCGCTGGGAGGTCTGGATCCCGACCATCCCGGCGGCGAGGGGGTGGTCGTCGGGGATCGCGCCCCAGCCCATGAGGGTGGGCACGACCGGCACGTCGAGGGTCTCGGCGAGCTCGACGAGCATCGCCTCGGCACCGGCACCGACGATGCCGCCGCCGGCCACGATCAGCGGACGTTCGGCCGCCTGCAGCATGTCCAGCGCCCTGGTGACCTGCGCGCGGGTGGCTGCGGGCCTCGTCACGGGCAGCGGCTCGTACGTGTCCGGGTCGAAGTCGATCTCGGTCATCTGGACGTCGATCGGGAGGTCGACGAGGACGGGGCCGGGCCGCCCGGAGCGCATGAGCTGGAACGCCTTGGCGAAGACGCCCGGCACCTGCGCCGCCTCGAGCACGGTCGTCGCCATCTTGGTCACCGGGGCCGCGATGGACGCGATGTCGACGGCCTGGAAGTCCTCCTTGTCGAGCTTGGCGACAGGGGCCTGGCCGGTGATGCACAGGATCGGCACGGAGTCCGCCCAGGCGGCGTACAGCCCGGTGATCATGTCGGTGCCCGCCGGGCCGGAGGTCCCGATGCAGATCCCGATGTTCCCGGGCGCCGCGCGGGTGTACCCGTCGGCCATGTGCGACGCGCCCTCGACGTGCCGGGCGAGGACGTGGTCGATGCCGCCGTGCCGGCGCATGGCGTCGTAGAACGGGTTGATCGCGGCACCGGGCAGCCCGAAGGCCTGTGTCGCGCCCTCCTTCTCCAGGATGGCGACCGCGGCGTCTGCTGCTCTCATCCGAGGCATGGGTCTTCTCCGGTTCCGGTCGGTGGGGTCAGGAGGTGCGGCCGGATAGCCGCTCGATGGTGCTGAAGAGGCCCGAGTGGTCCAGCCCGGCGTCTCCGGAGGCCTTGGCGGAGGCCATGAGCTGGGCGACGAGGGCGCCCACGGGGGCGACGACGCCGGCCTCGCGGGCCGCGGAGGTGAGGATGCCGAGGTCCTTGTGGTGGAGCTCGATCCGGAAGCCGGGCTCGAAGGAGCGGTCCAGCATCTTCTGGGCCTTCTGGTTCAGCACGGCGGACCCCGCGAGGCCGCCGCCGAGCACCTCGACCGCGGCGGAGGTGTCGACGCCGTAGGCCTCGAGGAAGACGATCGCCTCTGCGAGCAGCGCGATGTTGCCGGCGACCATGAGCTGGTTGGCCGCCTTGACGGTCTGGCCGGAGCCGGAGGGCCCGACGTGGACGACCGTCCTGCCGACGACGTCGAGCACCGGGCGGGCCGCGGCGAAGTCCTCGGCGGAGCCGCCGACCATGATCGACAGGGCGGCGTTCTTTGCCCCTGCCTCGCCGCCGGAGACCGGCGCGTCCAGCAGCCGCAGGCCCTTCTCCCGGGCCTGCTCGGCCAGCTCTGCGGTGACGTCGGGCCGGATGGTGGAGAAGTCGATGATCAGCGTGCCTGGTCCGGCGCCGGCGAACACCCCGTCCGCACCGGTCAGGACGTCGACGACGTCAGGTGAGTCGGGCACCATCACGGCCACGACGTCCGCGTCGGCGACCGCCTCGGCGATCGAGCTCGCCGCGGTGCCGCCGGCCTCGACCAGCGGTCCGGTCTTCTCCGGGGTGCGGTTGAAGCCGACGACGGCGTGCCCGGCCTGCTGCAGGTGGACCGCCATGGGGCTGCCCATGATGCCGAGTCCGATGAAGGCGATCGTGCTCATCTCAGGGATCCTTCCGGTGGTGCGGGGTCGGGTGGCTCGCTCAGGCGCGCTGCTCGCGGGGCAGCCAGCCGAACGGGTCGGGGTCCGCGCTCTGGTACTCCAGGCCGACCGGCCCGGTGTAGCCGCCGGCACGCAGGTCCTCGATCCAGTCCGTGATCGGCTGCGCACCGCTCCCGGGCACACCCCGCCCGGGGGCGTCGGCCACCTGCACGTGCGCGACCCGGTCGCGGTAGGTAGCGATCTCCGTCGGGACGTCGGCGCCGTTGGCGGCGAGGTGGTAGACGTCGAGGAGCAGCCCGAGGTTGGTGTCCCCGTGCTCCTCGACGACCCGGTCGAGGACGGCGACCGCGTCGGCCGAGGTCTTCAGCGGGTAGGCAGCGGCGCCGGAGAGCGGCTCGAGGAGGATCGTTCCGCCGACGCGTGCGACCGCCCTGGCGGCCAGCGCCAGGTTCTCGGCGCCGAGCGCGTCCTGCGCCGCCGCGTCGGCCCCCTCGACCCGGTTGCCGTAGAGGGCGTTGAAACCCTGGCAGCCGGTGCGCCCGGCGATGTCGGTGACGACGTCGAGGTTCGCGCGCAGCTCTGCGGATCGCTCCGGCAGGGAGATCAGCCCGCGGTCCCCGCCCGGCATGTCGCCGGCGTGGAGGTTCAGTCCCGTCAGCTGCACGCCGGCGTCACGGATCGCGCCGACGAAGGCGTCGACGTCGTCGGCGTCGGGCACCGCCACCGGGAACGGCCACCAGAACTCCACGCCCTCGAAGCCGGCGGCCCTCGCCGCGGCCGGGCGCTCGAGCAGGGGCAGGTCGGTCAGGAGGATCGAGCAGTTCACCGTGTACGGGAGGACCTGGACCATTCTCAGCCTCGTTTTCACAATCCGGAATCTGACTTCCTCGTGATGGAAGCGTAGACAAAGCCCCGTCTGCGGTCAACCACCCCGCCGTGCACCTCGGGCGGTCACCGCCGCCCGAGGAGCCCGTCGAGGTCGTCGAGGGTGAGTCCGGCGCTGTCCTGGAGCTCGCCGGCGCCGATCGCGCCGCAATCGAGGCCGCGACGCAGGAACCATGCCAGCGCCCGCGCGGTGGCCGGCTCGTCCAGCACCGCTCCCTCGGTGCGGGCGACGTAGTCCCGCAGCCGCCGGGCCGCCGCCGGCAGCCCCTCCCGGTAGAAGGCGTACGTCGCGGCGAAGCGGCTGGGCAGCTGGGCGGGGTGCAGGTCCCAGCCCTGGTAGAAGCCACGCTCGAGCGAGCGGCGCACGAGCCGGGCGTGCAGCGCCCAGGCCGCGCGGACCTGGTCGGCCGCCCCGACCGGCAGGACGTTGGTCGAGCCGTCCGAGAGCCGCACGGCGGTCCCGGCGACGGCCAGCTGCATGACCGCCTTCGCGTGGTCGGCCGCGGGATGCTCCATGCTCTGGTAGGCAGCGGCGATCCCGAGCGACGCCGAGTAGTCGTAGGTGCCGTAGTGGAAACCGGAGACCCGGCCGGCCCCGGCGTGGACCATGCGGGCGACGCCGGCCGTACCGTCGGCCGCGAGGATCGCCTGCGGGGTCTCGACCTGGACCTCGAAGCGGAGCCGGCCGGGGCGCAGGCCGCGCACCCGTTCGAGCTCGGCGCAGACCCCGACCATCGCCTCGACCTGCTCGACCGCCGTCACCTTCGGCAACGTCAGGACGAGCCCGTCCGGGAGATCGCCGCTCTCGGACAGCGCGGTGACGAAGAGGTCGAGGCTGCGCAGCCCACGGACGCGGGTCGGCCGTTCGAGGCACTTGAACCTGATGCCCACGAACGGGGTCGCCGTGCCGTCGTCGAGCTCGCGGCGCAGGGCTTGGGCAGCGGCGAAGACGACGGCGTCCTCGTCGTCGCCGTGGTCGCCGTAGCCGTCCTCGAGGTCGATGCGCAGGTCCTCGACAGGTTCGCGGCGGAGCTTGTCCTCGACCTGCGTCGCGACCTCGGCCCGAAGCGCCTCGGGCACCGCCGCGGCGTCGAGGAGCGCGGCGGTCCCGCCGGCCTGCTCGAGGGCGTCGAGCGCCTGCTCGCCCCACTCCCGGGACAGGCCCGCGTGGTAGCGGTCGGCGGGAACGTAAACGGTGTGCACGGGCTGACGCGTGCCGTCGTCGCCGGGGTAGGCCCGCGCCAGGTGCTCGTCGACGGGGGCGAGGCTCTCGTCGACCGCGCGCAGGACGGCGTCGTCCAGGGACGTCCTCATCGCGGCGCCCCGACGCCGGCCGGCTCGTCCGGGTGGTGCTGGCGCGCCTCGGCCTCCTTCAGCGCCTCGGCGCGGACGGCCTCGGCGACGGCCTCGGCGACGCGGGTGTCGAAGACGCCGGGGATGACGAAGGCGGGGTTGAGCTCGTCGTCGCCGACGACCTCGGCGATCGCCACCGCCGCCACCCGCAGCATCTCGTCGGAGATGTGCGAGGCACCGGCGTCGAGCAGTCCGCGGAACAGCCCCGGGAACGCCAGGACGTTGTTGATCTGGTTCGGGTAGTCGCTGCGCCCGGTCGCCACCACCGCCGCGCTCTGCCCCGCCTCGATCGGGTCGACCTCCGGCGTCGGGTTCGCCAGCGCGAACACGATCGCCCCCTCGTTCATCCGCGCCACGTCCGCACCCGTGAGGATGTCACCGGCCGAGACCCCGATGAACACGTCGGCGCGGGCGAGACCTTCCTTCAAGGACCCCTCGAAGCCCTCGGGGTTGGTGTGGTCGATGATCCAGCTGCGGTGCTCGTCCCCGTTCCGCGTGCCGGCGTGGAGGGCGCCGTACCGGTCGAAACCGACGATGTTCCGGGCGCCCTGCGCCATCAGGAGCTTGATGATCGCGGTGCCGGCGGCGCCGACGCCGGAGACGACGATCCGCACGTCCGCGAGCTCCTTGCCCACCACCTTCAACGCGTTGATCAACGCCGCCAGCACCACGAT
>NZ_VUKD01000010.1 GCF_009193155.1 Georgenia subflava | reverse complement strand
GGGCCACCAGACCCGACCAGCACTACCCTGACAACCGCGTCCTCATCGAGGCCGGAACCAACTAACCGAGCCTCCACCAAACCCGGGGCGATTCATCCTTCGGGAAGCCGGTAAAGGCCAGGATGTCTCCGCGGGCCTCGTCGAGGTGGGCGTGGACGTCGGGCAGCTGGGTCGCCACGGCATCGAGGAGCTTGTCGAACTGGGCGTGGACGTCCTTCGCGGCGGGCTGGTCGTAGACCGAGTGCAGCATGGCCTTCACGGCCGGCCAGGACGCCTTGGGGCACTTGGCCATCAGGTTCGCCGAGTAGTGAGTGCGGCACCGCTGCCACGACGCCCCGGGCAGGCACGCCCCGATGGCCTCGACCAGGCCCTGGTGGGCGTCTGAGGTCACGAGCCTGACCCCGCTCAGGCCACGGGCGACGAGATCGCGGAAGAACCCCAGCCAGCCCGCGCCGGACTCGGCGGTGGCGACCTGGACCCCGAGGACCTCGCGGTGGCCGTCGGCGTTGACGCCGGTGGCGACCATGACCGCGACCTTGACCACCCGGCCCCCTTCACGCACCCGCATCGTCAGGGCGTCCGCGGCGACGAAGGTGTAGGGGCCGGCATCCAGCGGCCGGGTGCGGAAGTCCTCGACCTGGGCGTCGAGGTCCTTGGCCATCACCGAGACCTGAGACCTCGACAGGCCCGTGATCCCCAGCGTCTGGACGAGCTTGTCCATCCGCCGCGTGCTCACGCCCAGGAGGTAGCAGGTCGCGATCACCGAGGTCAGGGCCGCCTCGGCGCGGCGGCGCCGCTGCAGGAGCCACTCGGGGAAGTACGTGCCCGAACGCAGCTTCGGGATCGCGACGTCGATGGTGCCCGCACGGGTGTCGAAGTCGCGGTGGCGGTAGCCGTTGCGCCGGTTGACCCGCTCGTCGGAGACCTCGCCCCAACCCGCGCCGCACACGGCATCGGCGTCGGCGGAGAGCAGGGTATTGATGAACGTGGTCAGCATCTGCCGCAGCAGATCCGGCGACGCCTGCGTCAGGTGTTCGTGCAGGAACTGGGCAGGGTCGATACTTGAAGGAGCGGTCATCGCGGTTGGTCCTTTTCGAGAGTGCTTTGGAAGGTTCACTCGAAGGATCACGCGGTGACCGCCCTCGTCTACGACGACACGCTCACCGAGCTACCGGTACACCACTCTGCAGGACTCAACTGTCTCTTGCCTCGCTGGCGGCGAGGTCGGCGGTCGTGCTTGCCGTCTGCCTGGCCTCGAGCCAGGCACGGATGTCGGCTTCCTCGAACATCAAGTGCTTGCCGATCTTGTACGCCCTCGGCGCCGTGCCGGCTCGTCGCCAGGCGTGGACGGTGCGTGTGGAGGTGTGCAAGCTTGGCGCACAGCTCGTCGAGCGTCCACAAGGGTGTCCGGGCGAGCGGCTCTGGGGTCTCGATGTGCTCGGTCATGCCCGTTAGGTGTGCGTGGCACACCGGCCGAACATGCCCAACCGCACGCCCTGGTTGCGGATCATTCCGTGGCACAAAGCGTGGCATTCGCAGGTCACCGTCCTTCATGTCGGCGTCCTGGCTGGAATGTAGAAAGCCGCTGACCTGCACTTTCGTGCGGTTCAGCGGCCTTCACCGGGTGGAGCTAGGGGGATTCGAACCCCCGACCTTCTCGCGGCAGTCCAGCCGCTGCTCCGCCCAGCCGAGGCGGCTTGGAGTCTAATGTACGAAGGGCCGGAAACTACGGAATCTCGCGGTTTCCACCCCTCCGGCCCAAGTCTCCCAGAGCTGTCGAAGGCGACGCAACGTGACCATTAGAGCCCATTGGAACCGTGGCATAACCGTGGCACGAGAACCATTCCGTGGCACAACGGTGGCACGAACTCGTCCACCGTGAGAACTCGCCCGAATCTCGCCGTCGGAAGGTCGGATACCGCACCACGGCTCACACTCCTAGCGACCCCTTGGTCGGTAGCGACCCTTGGCCGGTAGAACTCTGACGGCAGTCTTGACTTTTTATGCCGCGGTTGGCAGGCGGGGTGGTCGGCGTAATTGGCGATGTGGTTCCTGTTGAGATGGACCCGGTGCAGGCACACCACCTCCAGCGCGACGTGACCATCGAGCAGATCGTTGACCGTCACGAAAGAAGCCCATGACAACAAGCCTGAGCGCACCGTCCCCGCCAGGCCAGCCCCACCGCTCGGCGGTCAGAGGCGAAGCCTCACTGGTACGCCGCACGCTCAGCGAACAGGTCGACAAGGTAGCGGCCGTAGCGGTGGCGGTTCGGCTCCCGGCTTTGGGCTCTCTAACGACTTTTCTGAGAGCGAACGGGCATGTTGGAAGACGAAGACCACCGGGCCCGCGATCTGCTCCAAGGATGGTGCTCGGTGTCGATCTCGCTCGGGTGCGGGACGGAGCTAGGAGTGGATGAGCGGTGCGAGCTCCACTGGCGGCTGGTGGTTGTTCGACGAGCTGAGCTGGCCGTCAGATAGTTGCCGGCGGTCGTCGATCATCTCCATTCCGTGATCCAGGTGCGTGAGGACGATGACGTTTCGTCGCCTGCCCGCGGTGTCGGTAAGTAGTGTGCGCATCAGTGTCTCCGCAGTGTCCTTGTCCAAGCCTTCGGTGGGTTCGTCCAGCACAAGAACATCGGGGTCGCGCAGCAGCGCCCGGGCGATGGTGAGGCGCTTTCGTTCGCCGCCGGACATCACTCGTCCACCGGAGTCCAGCCAGGTGTCCAAGCCGTGTCCCAGGGTGGTGAACCAGTCCCGTAGCTGTGCCTGGTCGAGCACGGCCAGCAGCGCGTTGTCGGTGGCGCGTGGCTGTGCCAGGCGAAGGTTCTCCCGAAGGGTGGTGGCAAAGATGTGGCCGTACTGCCCGGCCAGTGCCACCCGGTCACGCACCACCTGGCCAGCGAGCTGTGTGGTGTGCAGGCCGCTGAGCGTGATCGTGCCCGCGACCGGGTCCAGCACCCGGAGCAGGAGGGCCGCCAGGGTCGACTTGCCTGCGCCTGACTTGCCGTGGATGAGTACTGCCTTGCCCGGTTCGAGGTGCAGGTCCAAGTTGCGTAATGCGGGCTTTGCCGGGTCCCAGCCGGCGCGCACCGCCCGCAGCTCGACTTCTAAAGGCCCTGCGAGGGTCCACGTGTAGGCGTTGTCGGGGTCCGTGGCAGCTGGCGGAATCGAGCGTAGGGCGGTCAGCCGGTCCTGGGCCCACCGGCCCAGGACGATCGCCCGGACGGCGGGCAGGACGGCCAACGCCGCCTCGCCCAGGGCGAGAGTTCCCAGGATGAGCACGCCGACGACCTCGGTGCTGATCTGCCCGTCTCGCCAGGCCGCGGCGGCCACCCCGGCCATGGCGAGGATGGTGGCCCCGAGCCCGACTTGGGCGAGGGCCGCGGATAGGCCCTGGGCGCGTGCCACGCGCTGTTCGGCCGCGTCCAACTGTGCGGCGCGGATGCTCACAGCCGCACGGAGGTGGGATCCGCGCTGCCCGTTGAGCTCCTCAGCGCCTTCGAGTACTTGGACCACGGTCTCCAGGAGGTCCGAGCGGGCCTGGACGCGCCGGCTCTCCCTGCGGTGGGCCGTCCGGGCCTCGACCAGTGGCGCCAGCACGGCACTGACCAGCAGGCCACCGGCCAGAGGCAGAACCGCCTGCGGCAGCAGCCAGTACGTCGCCAGGACGATGACGAGGAGGGCCGTGCCTGCCGCGGCCAGCGGTAGACGACCGCGGATCAGCCCCGATAGCCGCAGGTCGACGTCATCGACCACCCGGCTCAGCAGTGACCCTCGCCGTGGCGTCAGGGTGCCGGGCACGCGGGGAATCAGATCTGCCACGACCCCCGAGCGCCACTGGGCCAGTTGGCTCAGACCGGTGTCGTGCGCGGTGAGCCGTTCCAGGTAGCGCAGCAGTGGCCGGGCGATCGCGCAAGCTCGTACCGCTACCGCGGCCAACGACAGCGTCAGGATCGGCGGTTGGTCGGCCGCCCGGATGATCATCCAGCTGGCAGCCGCGGTCAGGGCCACCCCGGCCAGCAGCGAACCGGCGCCCAGGGCTACTGAGATGATGTACCGGACCTGGGCTGAGCGGCGAGACCACCAGCCCCGGATGCTTTGGGTCAGCGGCGACAGGCCGCCGACCTGGGGCTCGACGGGCGCACCGACCATCTCGCCGTGATGAGCGGCTGAGTTCTCAACGGCGGGTGCGGGGCGCTGCAGGTCGATGACCCGCGACGCTGCGTGGACCAGCGCCGCTCGGTGCGCCGCAGCCAGGATCGTGCCACCGCGCTGGGCCAGCTGACCGAGTTCGTGGACGACGATGCGCTCGGCCACCGGGTCCAGGTGCGCGGTCGGCTCATCCAGCAGAAGGATGACGTCGCGCTGGTGGGCCAGGTGCTCCTTGCCCACCCGCAGCGCCCGCGCCAGAGCGATGCGCTGATGCTGACCGGCCGACAGCCCCTGACCATCGTCTCCCAACGGTGTGCTCAACCCCTGGGACAGGTCCTCAGCCCGGAGCCCAACAACTCCCAATGCCTCGATGAGGTCATGGTCGGGGACCACCTCGCCCGGCTCTCGCCGCAATGCCTCGGCCACGGTGCGCGCCTGGGGCAAGGTGGGCCGTTGCGGGAGGTACTCCACGGCCGGCTCACCACCCATGCCGGTCACCACGCGGACCTGCCCGCTCTGGCTGTCCTGGGCTCCGGCCAGGACCCGCAACAAGGTGGACTTGCCCCCGCCGGAGGGCCCGGTCACCGCGAGCAGCTCACCGCGGCGCAGGTCCAGCTCAGGCAGCTCCAGGGCCCTTGCCCGGCGGCCGGGGTAGTGGACCGCCAGGCCCCTGGCGCTCAGCAGGACCGGGGCCGGGTGCCCGGCCGGCTGGCCATGCTGATCCGGACTCAGGGGAGGCTCAGCGCGGTGACCGGCCATTGATCGGGGGTATGGAGCGCCCGGTAAGTCCTTGCCGAAGAGCTGCTCGAGCTGGTCAGCCACCGCGCTGGCTTGGGCGCTGTCGTGGAACTGGGCTCCTGCCTCGCGCAGTGGCCGGTAGGCCTCGGGGGTGAGCAGGATGACGGCCAGGGCCGGCCATAGGCCCATCTCGCCCTGGGCCAGACGTACACCGGCCTCTACTGCGACCAGACCCACGGAGATGGTGGCGATCAGGTCCAGTGCGGTGGAGGACAAGAAGGCGACTGCGAGGACTTTCATGGTGGCGCCCCGGTGTTGCTCGGTGACCTCCTGCACGGCGCCGACCTGCCGCTCGGCTCGGTTGACCAGTTTCAGGGTGGGGAGGCCTCGAACGACGTCCAAGAAGTACCCGGCCAACCGCCCGCCCGCCTCGTACTGTCGCTGAGCCTGCTGCTGGGTGGCCCACCCGAGGAGTGCGGCGAAGGTCGGCACGAGTGGCAGGGTGAGCAGGACGACGAGCGCCGAGGGCACATCGATGAGGGTCATTGCGGCTAGTACGCCGGCAGGCAGTACGGCGGCCACCACCACCGAGGGCAGGTACCCGGAGAACCAGGACCGCAACGGATCCAGGCCGGTGGACAGTACGGTGCCGATATCGAGGGGGTGGGGCCCTGCGCCAGCGCTGGCCAGCCAGGCTGGGCCGTGCTGTTCGATCCGGTCCAGGCCGCGGGTGCGCACCGCGCTGATGACCCGGGAGGACGCGACGTGTGCCACGAGTGGTTGCAGCCAGTCGATCAGTGCCCGCACGGCCAAGCAGGCCCCCAGTGGCGCGAGCGCGGGCACCATCGCCTCGGCCCCTGCGGTCAGTACCTGTATCACGAGGTGGGCAGCAGCCAGTGCCGTGGCGACAGGGACCGCAGCGGACAGTAAGGAAAGTACCGTCAGGACACTGATCGGGCCGGCGGCGGGGCGCGAGAGCCGAAGCAACCTCGCATCGACCGGGCCGCGGCTCAAGTCGCCGCCCGCTCGCTGGTCACACGTCGCCGGAAGACCCAGTAGGCGAAGGCTTGATAGGCGAGCACTCCGGGCAGGATGACCACACCCGCGACCGTGATGGTGCTCAGCGCCGTGTCGCTGGCCGCGGCTCCCTGCAGGGTCAGTGACCATGCGGGGTCCAACGTGCTGGGCAGGAGCACCGGCACGGAAGCAGCGAAGGCGACCACCACCACGGTCGCGACCAGCACGCTACAGATACCAAAGGCCCAGCCCTCACGGCGGTACCGGGCGGCAAGTGTGACCAGGACAAGCAGCGCGACCGCCGCGGCGGCCGGCAACCAGCCGACCGTACCGGTCAGTCCTCCGAGCACCACCAGCGCGGCCAGCACTGCTGCCAGCGGGGGCACGAGCGCCCGGGCTCGCTCACGGACCGGTCCAGTGGTGCGCAGCGCCAAGTAGGCCCCACCCAGCAGGCAGGCAACCACCACCCCGGCACCAGCTCCCAGCAGTGCCCCGGGCTGGGCCAGTACCCCCAAGGTGCGGGCCAGGGCACCGGCAGCGTCGGCGACCACTTCACCATCCGGCCCGATCGCCAGTCCGCCGGGCAGTACGCCGAGCACGGCCCCGAAGGCGGCCGCGGACAGCAGCGAGCAGGTGGCCAGGGCCTGGTCGCACCGGCGGCGCCATGCGGCGTCGTCCTTCTTGCCCCGGAACTCCAGGGCGACCCCGCGGCCGGCCAGGGCCAGCAGGATGATGACCATCGGCAAGTACAAGCCCGACAGCAACGCCGCATACCAGTTGGGGAAGGCGGCAAAGGTCGCCCCGATGGCCGCGACCAGCCAGACCTCGTTGCCGTCCCAGACCGGGCCGATGGTGGCCAGGGCGGCGCCGCGCTGGTGGGTGTCCCGGCCCAGGGCTGGGGCGAGTATCCCGACACCGAAGTCGAAGCCCTCCAGCACGAAGAACAGCACCCAACACAGCACGATCAGCGCGAACCACAGCGTGGGCAGATCCATCGTCTTCCTCTCCGGGCAATCAGTAGCTGGGCGCCGGCGGCGCGGTGCGGTCAGGCCGCGGTATGCGCGCGTCGTGTACCTCCGCTGGTCCCGGCTGTGCGGCACCGTCGTCAGATTGGTCATGTGGTGCGGACAGGTCCAGGCGAGCCAGGTGGCCCACCAGGCGCACCCAGACCACTGCGAGCACTGCGTACACCGCGGTGAACCCGGTCAAGGACAGGAGTGCCTCGGTGGACGTCAGGCCTGGGGAGACGCCGTCCTCGGTGCGGAACAGACCAAAGACCAACCAGGGCTGACGGGCGGTCTCGGTGAAGATCCAGCCCAACGTGTTCGCGGCCATCGGCATCACTGGAACCAGTGGCAGCAAGCGCAGGGTCCAGCGCCCCAGGGATGAGGAGGAGTCGAGTTCGCGTTGGCGCCGGGTCTTGAGCAGGACGACCAGGGCGATCGCCGTGGCCAGCATCCCGAACCCGATCATCAGGCGGAAGGTCCAGTAGGCGACGGGGATCCACGGTATGTAGTCGCCGGGGCCGTACAGCTCGGCGTACTGACTTTGCAGCTCGGCAAGGCCCTGTACCGGTGCGTTGGGGTCGCCGACCGCGAGGACGGACAGCAGGTAGGGGATGTCGATGGAGAAGAACGGTTCAGGCGAGCCTGGGGAGCCGAGGGCGAATATCGAGAACGGTGCGCCGGTCTGGGTGGTGTACAGCGCCTCGGCGGCAGCCATCTTCATCGGCTGCACGCTGGTGATGACCTTCCCCAGCACATCTCCGGTCACCGCCACCGCAGCGCCGCCGATCAGGGTGATCCACGCCCCCAGCCGTGCCAGCAGCCGCCACGCGTCGCGATCGCGATGTGCCGGCGTAGCGCTGTGGCCCCAGGCCCGCCAGGCCCCGATGGCCAGCAGCAACGCCCCTCCGACCATCGCCGCGCCGGCCATCGTGTGGGGGAAGGCCGCGAGATTCACCTCATTGAGCAGCAGGTCACGGAAGCTGCTCAACTCGGCACGCCCGGTCTCGGGGTCGACTGTGTAGGCCACCGGGTTCTGCATGAACGAGTTGGCCGCCAGGATGACGAACGCGGAGATGGTGGTGCCCACCGCCACGATCCAGATGGTGGCCAGGTGCACCTTCTGGGGCAGGCGATCCCAGCCGAAGAACCACAGCCCGAGGAAGGTCGCCTCCAGGAAGAAGGCAAGCATTCCCTCGATGGCCAGCGTCGGTCCGAACACATCGCCGTAGAACCGCGCAAACGCGCTCCAGGACAAGCCGAACTGGAACTCCTGGACCAGTCCGGTCACCACGCCGACGGCGAAGGTGACCATCAGCAGCTTGCCGACCAGCATCGTCAGATCGCGGTAGGCCTGCTTGCCGGTAAGCAACCAGGCGGTCTGTAAACCTGCCGTGGCGGCCGCCAGGGCGATAGAGAGCGGGACGAAGAAGTAGTGGTAGACGGTCACCACCGCGAACTGCAGCCGTGAGATGTCCACCGTGCCGATATCCACGACGCGCCTCCTGTACGAGGGACCAATGTCCTACATGGCGTAGTAGACACTACACGTCGTAGTACTGAGGTTGTCGTAGAGCTGCGTTACTCTGCTCACATGGCGATGGGCGAGTTGGAGAAGGCCGTGATGGCCGCACTGTGGGGCGCTGACACGCCGCGGACAGTGCGGGAAGTGCACACCAGCCTGGGTCCGGAAAGATCATTGGCGTACACGACCGTGATGACGGTCCTCGGGCGCCTGGCCAAGAAGGGCGTGGTGCACCAGGAACGGCACGGGCGCGCCTACCGGTACTCACCGGTGCGTAACCGCGAAGAGATGACCGCTGAACTCATGCTGGACGCCCTGCGGACGGGCAGCGACCTGGGGAACCGCGAGGCCGCGCTGCAGCACTTCGTCGGGCAGGTGAGCCCTCGAGAGGCTGCGGCCATCCGCGCCGCGCTCTCCCGCACGCCCACCGACCCGGCCACCTGACCGGTACGGCCGTGGCCGGGTTGCTGCTCGCCCTACTGGCTATCGTCCTGTCGGGACCGGTACCAATCGCACTGTCCCGCAGCAGGTGGCCACATCGCGTTCCACGGGCCGCACTGGTGCTATGGCAAGCGGTCGCCCTGGCCGCCGTCCTCGCAGCGATCGGCAGCGTGCTCGCCACACCCGAGGAAGTGCTGCGCCACCTCACTGGCCACGCCGAGATCGCATGGCGGGCCGAGGTCATGGTCGCGGCCGCCATCGCTTTCTTGCTGGCTGCCACCATCGTCGTGAGGTTGGGCATAGTCGTCATCAGACTCGGCCTGAACACTCGGAGCAGGCGCCAGCGCCAGCGTGACATGCTCGACCTGCTCGAGACGGCCAGCCCGGCTGATCTGCAACTCCACGTACTCTCCGGAGACGTGCCGCTGGCCTACTGCGTGCCCGGCCGGACGCCGCGGGTTGTGCTCAGCGCCGGCACCCTGAAGCTGCTCTCGCCGGACCAGACCGCTGCCGTGGTCGCCCACGAGCGCGCGCACCTGCGGGCCCGGCACGACCTCGTGCTCGAGGCATTCACCGCCTTGCACGTGGCCTTCCCCAGGTTTGTCCGAAGCAGGGCCGCCCTCGACGCCGTCAACCAGCTGTTGGAGATGCTCGCGGATGACGACGCCGCTCGACGAGTTGGCGCGGCGCGGCTGCACCAGGCGCTCGACAAGCTCTCGTACACCGCGAACCCTGCGGAAGTGACGGCGCGCCGCCGACGACTGGACGATCCCTCAGACACAGAAACAGAACGGATCTCTGCTCGTCTCTTGAGCGTTCTCACCTACGGCGCGTCAGTCGCGATCCTCGCCACACCGACGATCACGGTGGTCACGCCATGGTTGACCAGCGCGCTGACGGCTGCTGGCTTCTGACGCGCTGATCGCTACCTCTGCAGGCACCCGATCACAGCCGCCGCCGGGCCGATACATCAATCGATCGCTGTGGTGTGCGATCGCGAGGCCCGTGTCGAGCCGATGCGTCGATACTGACGCGGCGCGCTCGTCACGCCCGCCCCGCTTCTGGGCACCTGTGGCCGGAGGGCGCATGAGAGCGTGTCACCGCAGCAGCATGAGGGCGATCATGACGAGGTAGCCGGCGACGACGACGCCCATCCCAAGCAACGACAGCCGAAAACCAAGGCTCGAGCGAGGGCGCTTGCTCTTCTTCTCCGGCATCTGATGTTCTCCGATCCGCGCGGTCGCCTTCATCGTTGCACCACCACCGCGTGGTGTTGCTGGTCCACCACACGTCAGTTGTCACCAGGTCACGTCCTGGCAGCCACGGTGCTCGCCTGGCCGACCTAGGGTGTGGTGCGCACGATGCCGTCAAGGTTCCCGCAGCGCGTTCCGTGCACCGTCGAGTACCGTTGGTGATCGGCACCGGCCGTGGCGACAAGGTGAGCGGTGGCGAGGCTCATCCCGGAGGTGAGGGTCCCCAGGTGCAAGTCGTGGACCTGCGCGACGCCGTCGGCGTCGTCCAGGCTGGCGGCCACGCCTCCCGGTTCGATCCCGGCCGGGGGCGTGCCGGCCCTGTACCGCCTGCCCGCGGAAGGAGCCGATGGGCCAGCGGCAGAGCGACGGGGCGGCCTCACCGGCAGGGGCCCGACGAGAACTCGTCGGCCGCCGATGTGGAGGCGGCAGCGGCCCCGCTGCGCCTCACAACGGTAGCCATCGGTTCGGTCACGGAGTGCCGGTGCGTCCCTCAGCCGTGGCGCAGGACCGCCAGTACCAACCCGACCGGGATGCTCGCCGCCAGCAGGGAAAGGAGCATTCTGTACCCGACGAGCTGCCAACGATGCGCATGCGTGCGGCGGACACCCGAGAGAAACAGCAGGAGCGCCACGAGGAGAATCACCCCGCCCGCCATGACGAGCGGGACCGTATCGATCACGGTGCCGAGGAGCACCGCGGTGTTGGCGACGTTGTACAGGAGGAGCTCCCACCCGCGACGCCTGCCGGATGGGACAACGGCGGCGAGCACAGCTTGTCCAACGCCCAGTGCGACCTGGCCCACACCAGCGACCAGGACCAGATAAGCTGCGGCCCACGAACCATCGGCGAGGCTTGCGGGGCCGGTGACCGCAGCGACAAGCCCGCCGGCGATGACGGCCATCGACCCGACGAGCACGAAAGTTCTCATGGCCCTCCATCTGGACGGGGCGATCACCTCACCTGCCGCGGCATCGATGCGCAATTCACCGCTCATCTCCCATTCCTTTCGTCTGCATGAAACGGTTGGTGCCGACTCCTCTCGCACCCCCGGGCGGAACCGGCAGTCGCCGCCGCCGGTGGTCACTCCGAGTGGCCCGTGCCGCCACGCTCGCCACCCCGGCAACCTATGGTTCGAGGCAACCGCCCTGTTCTCGCAACCCCGCCCGTCCCGCTACTCGGTCACCGTGAAGAAGCCGTGGGCGCCGCGCTCGGCGTCGACCATGGCGTGGTTGACGAAGGGGTAGTTGCCGGCCTCCGGGAAGGACAGCTCGACGAACCCGCCCTGCCCGGCAACCAGGGGCAGTACCTGGGCGCCACCGGTCGGGTCGCCGCCGGCGTCGTCCGGCCCGCCGAGGACGTAAGCCCCCTCGGTGTAGACGGTATCGAACTGGCCGCCGATCACATGGAAGGCGCCGTCGCGGGAGGGGCCTGCGTCGAGCAGCCACACCCGTACCGTCTCCCCCACCCGCGCGGGCAGGCGGTCGTGGTCGTACTGATTGGCGTAGCCGTTGAAGACCACCAGGTCGGGATCCTCGGCGGCGATCTTCGCAGCGTCGGCAGGGCCGCCCACCTCGCCGAGGTACACCTCGGACTGGACGAGCACGTACTCCCGGTCCACCTCGGAAAGGTTGGGCGGGTCGATGATGACCGCGCCGAACATGCCGTTGGCGATGTGCATGGACAGCGGCGTGGTCGAGCAGTGGTACATCCAGATGCCGCTACGGGTGGCGGTGAAGCCGAAAGTCAGCGACTCGCCTGCTGGAATCGTCCGCATGGGCCCGTCCGGCGCGAGCGCCCCGGCGTGGAAGTCGATGGAGTGCCCGATCGTGCCGTCGTTGACCAGGGTGATCTCGAAGCGGTCGCCGACCTTGCCCCGCAAGATCGGGCCTGGCGCCGATCCGCCGAAGGTCCACCGCTCCTGCGTCACCCCGGGCGCCACCTCGGCCTCCAGCTCGCCCACCGTGAGGGTCACCTCGTGCACGTTCGTCTCCGGCGCGGGCCGCAGCGTGGCGTCGCGGGCCTCGAAACCCGCCCCCGGAGCGGCCTGCAGGTCCAGCAGTTCGGCCGCCGAGGTCCCGGTCCCGGTCGAGGAGCCGTGGTCCATGTCCGCCATGGCGTCACCGGCGGCGGAGGCAGGCGCCTCACCGGCGTCCCCGGACGCCACGGGCGCGGCGCCGACGGCGACGATGTCCAGTGTCATGCCCATCTGCCGGTGCCCGGCCACCGAGCACCAGCCCGCGAGGTCACGGCCGACCACGCCTACTTCTACCGTGGCGGTGTCCCCTACGCCGAGCCGATCGGTGGTGGCGCCGGTCTCGAGGACGAGGTCGTGCACGTCCTCCCCGGTGTTGGTCAGCTCGATCACCAGCTGGTTGCCGGCCGGCACCTCGATCACCGACGGCGTGAACCGCATGCCCTCGATCTGCACCTGGAGCGTGGTCGTCTCCCCGGTGGCGGCGGCGTCGGCGGACGCCGAGGACGCCCCCAGCCCGGCGGCGGCCGGGTCGCCGGCCACACCGAGGACTACCGCGAGCGCCACGGCGCCGACGCCCCAGGCTCCGCCGAGGCGGCGGCGCACCGGCGGCGGCCCGACGCGCAGCCCGCCGGTGACGAGGTCGTCGTCGCGGCGCAGGGCGCGCCGCCGGGCGAGGCCGGCGCGAGCCAGCAGCACCAGGAAGGTCACCATGACCGCCAGGCCGAGCATGGATGTGGTGACCTGCACCAGGGAGGGCAGCGGCAGGACGAACAGGACCAGGCACAGGTTGAGCGTGACCACCCGGGCGCCGGCGGCACGGTCCATCTCCTCGTTGACGGCGCGGACCACCGACGGCCCGCCGCCGAGCATGACGGGCGCCAGGTAGCTCAGGGCGCCGAGCAGCACCTGCCCGGCGAAGCCGGCCGCGAAGGGAGCCAGGAGGACACCGAGGTCGTCGACGGCGACGGGCCACGTGGGCGCGGTGGCCACGACCACGCCGAGCGCGGCCACGCAGAACGCGAACCACGCCACGGCGGCGGCCGCCGAGAGGGTCGCGAAGGACGTGGGCGCCTTGGTGCGGGCGATGGTGACCATGGGGCGGGCCAGCAGCGCGATGCCGGCCAGGTACACCAGGGCGCCGGCGGCGGCGAGCGGGCGCAGGCCCGCCAGGGCCGCGGCGTCGACCAGGAGCACGCCGGCCACGAGCACCCACAGCGCGTGGCCCGCGGCGAACGGAGCCCCGGGGACCATCTTGGTGCGCAGCATGGTCGGCCAGAGCACCACCAGCGTGCCGAGCACCGTCAGGCCGACGAACCCGAGCAGCATCGTCGCCACGTGCGCGAGGTAGAGCTGGGCCTGGACGGCGGCGTCGGTGGTGGCGCGGGCGAGCAGGACGCCCAGGCCGGCCCCGACGGCGAGGAAGGTCACGGCCAGGACGTAGAACAGGGAGAGCTTGCCGAAGCGGGCCATGATCGCCCCGCGCCGCTGGCGCAGGATCACCCCGCCGTGCACGAGGGCGACCAGGGCCACCAGCGCCGCACCGGCCGTGAGGATGGCATCGTTGCCGGTGATCATGCCGGCGATGACGGCGAGCGCGCCGAGGGTGTGCGCCGCGAGGCGGGCCGCCATGAACGGCTGCCCGCCCGGTGCGGGGCGGCCGAGCAGGGTGTCGGCGAAGTGGCTGGACCAGATGAGGATCGCCGAGGTGATGGCGCCGAGCAGCATGAGGTGGGTCATCAGCCACGTGGACGCCGGCAGCCACCGGTGCAGGACGGCCGCGACGGCGGCGGCCAGCAGCCACGCGACGACGACCGCGTGGGCCCGTACGTGCCAGGTGCGCCGGCTCAGGCCCGGCCGGTCCGGGCGTGCGCCGGTGCCGGGACGGGTTACGCCGTCGGCGCCGTCGCGAGGTGCGAGGCCGTCGGGGCGGGCGGTGCCGTCCGGCGGGGGGCCGACCGGGATCGTCATGACGACGCCTCATGTCTGGGGGTGGGTCTGCGGCCGCAAGCGGTCCGTGCGGGAAGTTCCGCCGGGACGGAGGCGGTGTGGTCGCCGGTGCCGACCGGCTTGAGCTGGTGACGCCGAGCAAGAACGCGAGGCGCTGGGCCACCTGGGCTTCCGAAATCTGTCCACGGTGGTTTACTCACGATATGACCGTACTTATTCAAGTTTACTGACACCGGGACCTTGGTCCTTGTCGCCGAGCAGGTGTTCCCAGGGGCCCGGAGCCTCGCCCTTGCCGTTGGTCGTCATTTCCCGTCGCGCTGGCAAGCGACACTGCGCATGGACGGTTTCTGGATCGGAGATTCCCAATGCCCAAGATGTCCGGAATCGAGACAGCACTTTGCCGTAGTGCTCTCTGGGGCCGTTTTGCCCGCGACGTCGTCCTGCCCTGGGCTCTTCAAGGGCAAGACGTCAACGGCGACGTGCTCGAAGTCGGGGCGGGGAACGGAGAAATGACTGCGGCACTGCTACGCCGGTCTCCCGGCGTTCGTGTGACGCTGACCGACATCGACGAGCGCATGGTCGCTGCAGCTCGTGATCGCCTCCGACGAACCAGCGTGAGCGTGGAGCCGGCAGACGCCAGGGCGCTGCACTTCCACGACGCGTCATTCGACTTCGTACTCAGCTTCCTGATGCTGCACCACGTCGTGAACTGGCAATCCGCCCTCGCAGAGGCGTCTCGCGTCCTCAAGCCGGGCGGCATGCTGATCGGTTACGACCTGACCGCCTCACCGCCAGCCAAGCTGATCCATCTCGTTGACGGATCGCGTCACCAACTCCTGCAGCCTGCGGAGCTCACCACCACCGTCCGAGACATGGGTCTCGATGTCTCCTTGCGGACCGGATGGGCGGGCCAGGTCATGCGATTCCTCGCCTTGAAGAGCTGATCGAGAGCCGGGGTCGGCATAGACCAAGACCGCCGAGCGCAGGCTACGTACGGGCCACGTCTCCAGCCATTGTTTGGATCTCGGTCGCACGGCATGGGTCACCCGACGTGCTGCAAGGTACCGGTGGTTCCCCTCGCCAGAGCAGCCCGCCGGCTCCGTGGGTTCACTCTCACACATCATCCCGAGTCCGTGGCACGACCCCGGCGCTCGTGGTTACCAGGACCAGCGCCGCGGCACCTACGGTGATGAACCTGGCGACCCTTCACCCGCTTGAGGGGGTAGCTGCCCGGGCGGTTTGACCTTCGAGCCGCTCGACGGTCTAGCGTCGAAGCCGTGCCTCTGTCGACGTCTCGTCCGACGCTCTGGGACTGGTGTGCATGACCTCGTTGGTCGCCTGGCTGGAACACCGCCAGATCGCCCTCTACCTCGCCGCTATCGCGGCCGGCGCGGTCGTGGGACTGCTCGCGCCGCCCACTCATCACCTCGAGGGGGCCATCACCCCCGTCCTGGGAGTGCTGCTGTACGCGACGTTCCTCGGGGTTCCCTTTGCGTCGATCGGCAGAGTGTTGCGCGATGGGCGCTTCCTCACCGCAGTGCTCGTGCTCAACTTCGTCGCGGTTCCCGCCGTCGCCTACGCGCTGTCCCGCTTCGTCGCCGACCAGCCGGCGCTGCTGTTCGGGGTCCTGCTGGTGCTGCTGACTCCGTGTATCGACTACGTCATCGTCTTCAGCGGTCTGGCCGGCGGCGCGTCAGAGCGGCTGTTGGCTGCAGCACCGCTGCTGATGCTTGCCCAGATCCTTCTGCTGCCGGTCTACCTGCTGGTGTTCATCGGACCCGACGGTGTCGCGGCCGTAGAGGTTGGTCCGTTCGCGGAGGCGTTCGTGCTGCTGATCGTGCTGCCGCTGAGCGCCGCTGCAGTGACGCAGGCCCTGGCCAAGCGGCACCGGGTAGGCCGCGGGGTGCAGTCGTCCATGCTCGCACTGATGGTGCCGCTGATGATGGCGACCCTGTTCGTCGTGGTCGCCTCGCAGGCCGGCGTCGTCGTGGCCCAGGGTCCGCACCTGCTGGTCCTGGTGCCGATCTACGCCGGATTCCTCCTCGCCATGGCCTTACTCGGGGTGGGAGCCGGCAAACTGTTCGGCCTCGACGTCGCCTCGCAGCGGGCACTGATGTTCAGCGGTGCCACCCGCAACTCGCTGGTGGTGCTGCCCCTGGCGCTGGCTCTGCCGAGCTCGTTGTCGCTGGTGCCCGTCGTCGTCGTGACGCAAACCCTTGTCGAGCTGATCGGCATGGTCATCTACGTGCGCGCCGTCCCGGCACTGGTACCACAGCCCCGCACACAGCACACCATTTCCTGAGCGCCCTTGCGTACAGCCGCGTCACCGACCGACTGCCCGGCCACGTGCGACGCGACACCGTCGGCGCACGACGACTGCGGATGCGCACCCGCTCGCTGGCGCAGCACGAGGCTGATCAGCGTTGCTGCGGCGACGACGAGCGCGAAGCTGAACACCGCGAAAGCCAGAGTCGCAGCGGGGGCCACGAGGCCGCCGCCGGCGATCCCGATCAAGGCGAGGACCGGCGGAGCGCAGCGCGCGGCACACGCGCGATGCCCCACCGACCAGATGCCGGTCGCGGGGCCGTTTGCCGTTGCGCCTCACCTGTTGTGCCTTTGTCAGGACTTGTGAGACGCCGTGCGTTCACCGTGGCTGGTCATACCGAGTCCGCGGCCCTGTCGCTGCCGGTGAGGCTGACCAGGACCAGCGCCACGGCACCTGCAATGATGAATACGTCGGCCAGGTTGAAGGTGGGGAACCAGCCGGTGTGCAGGTAGTCGGTCACCACCCCGTCGGCGGCCCGGTCGAGCAGGTTGGCCACCGCGCCGGCCAGGATCGCGGCCAGCGCCAGCCGCGCGGGCAGCGTCGCGGTGCGGGTAGCCCGCCAGGCGAAGATCGCCATCGCGACGATGATCAGCCCGGTCACGCCGAGCACGACACCGGCGGGCAGGTTAGCGCCGAGGCTGAACGCCACCCCGGAGTTGAAGCCCAGGCGCAGCTGGACGGGCCCCAGCTCCACGGCTTGACCATCGGCCAGTGCCCTGCCTGCCCAGGCCTTCAACCCGAGGTCGAGCGCGGAAAGCAGCGTGATGGTGACGGCCAGGAACGCCCGCGCCCGGGTCACCCGGAGCGTCTTCGTGGGCTCGCGCGTTGTCATGAGGACTCTCCGGCTGTCTTGGTTGCGTCGACCTCGCCCGCCTGGGCGGCCGGCCGGAGGACCTTGGCGTCGCCGACGATGTCGACGAGCCGGACGGTGGCGTTGGTCCTGGACGCGACTGCCGACAGCCCGCGGTGGGTGAGGTGGGTGTGAGAGTGGCTCACGTCTGCTCCTTCGAGGGCTTGCCGAGGTCGTCGGTGGCCTTACAGGCCGAAGGCGCCGCCCTCGACGAGGATGACCACGCCGAGTCCGATAAGGACGAGCGGGAAGAGGACGTGCTCCCAGCGCTCGAGGACCTCCGCGATGGGCCTGCGGGTGGCGACGAACTTCGCCAGCATGACGAGCACGGCGACCAGGGCCAGGAAGACGATCGAGTAGGCGATGATCGCGCCGGTGCCCACGGTGACGAAGACCGGGACGTAGACGCCGATGTTGTCCCCGCCGTTGGCGAAGGTGACACCGGCGACGGTCCACACGCTGATCGCCTTGCCGTCGACCTTCTCGTCGTCGTCATCGTCCCCGCGCCAGGCCTTCCAGGCCGCGTAGAGCCCCAGGGCGAGCGGGATGAGACCGAAGTAGGCGATCGCATCCTCCGGCAGGAAGGTGGCCGCGCCCAGGGAGACTAGCACCGACGCGACGAGGATGGCGCCGAAGCCGAGATACTGACCGGCGATGATCTTCGCCGTGGTGCCGCGCATGCCGGCACCGCGGGCGAAGAACAACGACAGCACGATGATGTCGTCGACGTTGGTGGCCATGAACAGGCCGATCGCCTGCAGGACCGGGGTCAGTAGCTCCATGACTGCCTTTCGGGTGGAAGCGCCCGCGCTGGTGCCGGGAGAGGGGTGCGAGGAACGGGCAACAGAGAGCGGGTCGTGGGCGTGCGGCCACGCCCGAACCGGAGCGGCACGGGCCAACAGGCGGTGCCCGCCGGACCGTGCCGTCAGCTGCCAGCGGTGACAGGCGTCGCGGTGGACGCCCCCGCTGGCGCGGTGATGGTGCGCAGGTCCTTCGAGCGGCCGGCGCGCACGCCGTTGGCGATGACGACGACCTCGGCGAGCTCGTGGACCAGGACCACCGCGGCCAGCCCGAGGACGCCGGCGAACGCCAGCGGGATGAGGACGCCGATCAGGGCCAGGGACAGGCCGACGTTCTGGAGCATGATCCGCCGCGAACGGCGCGCGTGCGCGAGGGCCTGGGGCAGCAGTCGCAGATCGTCGCCCATCAGGGCCACGTCGGCGGTCTCGATCGCCACGTCGCTGCCCATGGCACCCATCGCCACCCCGAGATCGGCGGTGGCCAGCGCGGGGGCGTCGTTGACGCCGTCCCCGACCATCGCCGTGGCGCCCCGGGCGCGCAGCGTCCCGACGAGGCGGGACTTGTCCTCCGGGCGCAGCTCGGCGTGCACGGTGGTGATGCCGGCCTCGGCGGCCAGCGCCTGGGCGGTAGCCGCGTTGTCGCCGGTCAGCATCGTCACGGTGTACCCCTCGCGGCCCAGTCGCGCGACGACCTCGGGGGCCTCGGGCCGGAGCTCGTCGCGCACGGCGATGGCTCCGAGCACCCGGCCGTCGACCTCGAGGACCACCGCGGTGGCGCCGGCCTGCTGCATGCCGGTGACCTCGGCGCCGAGCCCGCCCGGGTCGATCCACCCTGGACGTCCCAGCCGCACACGACGGGCGCCGACGGTGCCGGCCAGCCCGGCGCCGGTGACGGCCTCGACGTCGGCCGCCGTCGGCACGCTCTCCGCCGCGGCGAGGACGGCGCGGGCAAGGGGGTGCTCGCTGCGGGCCTCGAGGCCGGCGGCCAGTGAGAGCACCTCCTCGCGCGAGGCTCCCGCGGCCGTGGCGACCGCCACGACGGCCGGCCGGTTCACGGTCAGAGTCCCGGTCTTGTCCAGGGCGATCGTGCGGATCCGCCCGAGGGTCTCCAGCGCGGCCCCGCCCTTGATCAGCACGCCGAACCGGCTGCCGGCGCCGACCGCGGAGACCACCGAGACCGGGACGGAGATCGCCAGGGCGCACGGGGACGCGGCAACCAGGACGACCAGCGCCCGCTCGATCCACAGCCCGGGGTCGCCCGCGAGGGAGCCGATGACGGCTATCAGGGCTGCGAGGATCATGATGCCGGGTACCAGCGGCTTGGCGACCTTGTCGGCCATGCGCTGGGTCGCACCCTTCCGGGACTGCTCGGCCTCGACGATGTGGACGATCCGCGCCAGGGAGTTGTTCTCCGCGGTCGTGGTGACCTCGACCTCGAGGGCGCCGGTGCCGTTGATCGAGCCGGCGTAGACCTCGGCACCCGGGCCTGCCTCGACAGGCACGGACTCCCCGGTGATGGCCGAGACGTCCAGTGCGGTGTGCCCGGCGAGAACGGTCCCGTCCGTAGCCAGGCGCTCACCTGGCTTGACGAGCATGACGTCGCCGACGAGCAGGTCGTCCGGGGCGACGCCGACCTCGAGGCCGTCGCGGCGCACGGTCGCCCGCTCCGGGACGAGGGAGAGCAGCGCGCGCAGACCCCCACGGGTCTTGGCCAGGGAATACTCCTTGAATCGCCCCGGGTTTGGTGGAGGCTCGGTTAGTTGGTTCCGGCCTCGATGAGGACGCGGTTGTCAGGGTAGTGCTGGTCGGGTCTGGTGGCCCAGAACTCCGTCTCGTACTCGGCCGGCGGGACGTGGCCGAGCTCGCCGTGCAGGCGCCGGTGG